>NC_017583.1 GCF_000184345.1 Spirochaeta thermophila DSM 6578
TTCCTGTATGTGATGTGGAAAATTTGTGGATAACATGCGAGGGAGTACGAGATGGAACACGCCTGGGATTACAGCATCGTATGGAAGGAAACACTCAATCTCCTGAGGGGCGTCCTCAGCGAACAGGAGTTTCGCCTCTGGTTTTTCGAGGTGGACTACTACGACGGATCGGAGGAGACCCTCAGGATCAGGGTCCCTTCCTCTTTCGTCCGGGATCAGATCAAGCAGCGGTATCAGAGGCTCATAGAAGACAAGTTCTACGAACTCCTCGGAAGAAAACTCCTGCTCGATTTCGTGGTGGAAAAGAGGTCCCTCGCCCAGGAACGACCTGTTTCCTCTTCCTCCCCCCAAAGGGAAATCCCAAAGGAGAGACCACCCCATCCCCAGCTCCGTCGAGACTATACCTTTGAGAACTTCGTGATCGGTGAGAACAATGCGTTCGCTGCGAACGCAGCACTCGCGATTGCAAAGAATCCCGGAACGGCTTACAACCCGTGTCTCATCTATGGAGGCGTCGGCCTGGGAAAGACACACCTCCTCCAATCCATTGGCAACTCGGTGTATGGGGAATTCCAAAATCTGAAAGTGGTGTACGTCACTGCGGAGGAATTCACCAACGAATTCATCGCCTCGATTCAGAACAAAGAGACCCACAAGTTCAAGACAAAATACCGAAACGTGGACGTACTCCTCATCGACGACATCCACTTCTTCATGAACAAGACCGAAACCCAGGAAGAACTCTTCCACACCTTCAATGCGCTCTACGATGCCAACAAACAGATGGTGTTCACCTGTGACCGCCCGGTCTCCGAACTGAAGAACATCAGTCATCGCCTCAGGAGCAGGTTCGAGCGGGGTCTCAATGTCGATCTCCAACCTCCTTCGTTCGAGACCAGGTATGCCATTCTCAAAAAAAAGATAGAACAGAAACCCATTCATATACCCGACGAGGTCATCACCTTCATCGCCGAACACGTCACCACAAATGTAAGGGATCTCGAGGCCGCACTCACCAAACTCATCGCATACGCCGAGCTCGTACATAGGGATATCACCATCGATATCGCAAAGTCACAGCTCAAGGACATGTTCACGACCACGAAACAGACGAACATCACGATAGATCTCATACAGAAGGTGGTGGCCGACTACTTCGGGATCACGCAGAGCGACCTTAGAAACAAGAAGAGGACCAGGACGGTGGTCTTCCCTCGGCAGATCGCCATGTACATCGCAAGGGAACTTACTGAATACTCGACTACGGAGATAGGGGAATACTTCGGCGGCAGGGATCACACCACCGTAATGTATGCCATACAGAAGATAGAATCGAAGATGAGGACGGATCCTACCCTCGATACCATCATCGCCCAGCTCATCAGAGAGGTCCAGGAGGGTACGAAATAAGAGGTGGTATTTTTATGGAATTCCTGTATATAATCTCGAGACGGGTGGAAAACTGGACAGACGGTGGAAAAAGGGAGATGAAAAAAAGAATTGTTTTTTATTCCAATATAAAAGGATACACCATTTTCCACAATTCTCCGCCCTCTACTATTACGACTACTAGAATTTATATCTTATAGAAAGGAGAGTGTCATGAAATTCACCTGTGAACGAGATGAACTCATAAAGGATATCTCACTCGCGCAGGACATCATCGCGTCGAAAAATGCCCTGTCGATACTCGCGAACGTCCTCCTGGTGGCGAAGGACTCCAAGCTCACCATCAGGGCCACGGATCTCAAGGTGGGATTCGAAACGAGCAGCCCTGTGGAGGTCTCGAGGGAAGGTGCCACCACGGTCTTCTGTGACAAACTACTCGGTATCCTAAGGTCACTCCCCTCTGGAGCGGTCGAATTCGAGCTCGATGAGCACGACTCCCTCCACATAAGAACCGTCTTCAAGAAAATCAATTTCACATTGAAAACCATCTCTCCCGACAAGTATCCCGAGATGCCTCTCCATGGAGATTCGTACTTCTCCATACCTCAGAGTGATCTACTCGAAATGATATCCCATACGGTCTTCGCCGTGTCGGATGATGAGACCCGGTACTTCATGAACGGAGTGTTCGTCGAGAAGGGAGAGAAAGGGCTCACAATGGTGGCCACCGATGGACGGAGACTCGCTTATATCGAAAAAGAGGTTGATGGTGGTGTTCCGGATTTCAATGGAGTTATCATCCCGCCGAAGATCCTCCATCTTGCGAGGAAACTACTCCCCGGTGAGGGTATGGTCGATTTCGCGATCGGGGAGAAACATGTGTTCCTCAGATACGGTGATGTCTACCTCTCGAGCAACCTCATAGAGGGAAATTTCCCCGCCTACAGGCGGGTCATACCTGAACAGCAGGCGCATTCATTTACACTCCAGAGAGAGGAGTTCCTCGAGGCTCTGAGAAGGGTGTCCCTCCTCGTCGAACAGAAGTCACGGAGGGTTTTCCTCACGGTGAAAGAGGGGGTGCTCGTGGTGAGGTCCGAGGAGACCGATCTCGGGGTGGCACAAGAAGAGATCCCCGCGCAGTACGCCGACGAAGAGGTGACCATCGCCGTCAACTACCTCTACCTTCTCGAACCGCTCAAGGTCATGACAGAGGAACAGGTCGAGATCGCCTTTACCGAGCCGAGTCGAGCCATCACGGTCCGGCCGGTGCCGGAGAGGGAGTTCTTCCACATCGTCATGCCTATGCAACTCGATTGAGGATATGTTCCTCACCATCGGTTCGGAGGGGTTCCGCAATATCGTCACGGGTACGATCGACGTGGGAGCCCCTGTGGTCGTGTTTGTCGGCGAGAACGGTCAGGGAAAGACGAATATTCTCGAACTCGTCTACCTTCTCTGCTATGGTGTTTCGTTCCGTACACGACAGAATACCGTTCTGATAACGAGGGGACGGAGCTCCTGCAGGATCCATGGAGAATTCAGAACCGAGGAAGGATACATACTCCCCATACTCGTGGAGATAGGTCCCACCTCCAAGGAGATATTCCTCAACGAGAAGAAGATAGCGAACAGGAAGGAACTGTTTTCCATTTCTCCATGTATCGTATTCGCGCACGACGACATCCAGTTCGTGGTAGGGTCGCCGCTCCTCCATAGGCAGTTCATGAACCAGATCCTCACCCTGGTGGATCCTCTCTTTCTCGACTCTCTCAGGACGTACAACAGGATACTCACCTCTCGGAACGAGGCCCTCAAGGAAGCACGGGAGGATCTTTTGGAAGTGTACGACGACCAACTTGCCGACATCGCTCATCAGATCACGGTAAAACGCGAGCGAATGATGGATGCCTTTTCTTCGATCCTTCGGAGTACGTGCGAGGAGTTCGGATTCTCAGGGAACGTGTTCGATGTCTCGTACCGTCCTTCATTGAGGGGAGACGGAAAAGAGGAGTTGATGCGGATCCTCAGGAGTGAGCGCACGCAGGATCTGATGGTGGGGTTCACGCGGCGCGGTCCCCACAGGGACAGGCTCGTTTTTACCATGAACGGACATCCCGTCCCCGACTATGCTTCCACAGGAGAGATACGTCTGCTCTCCCTTTTGCTCAGGGTGGCGCAGACCACATATGTGAGGGAGAGTACGGGCAAGACCCCCATCCTTCTCTTCGATGATGTGCTCCTCGAGCTCGATCCGTTGAAGCGAAGACGGGTCGTAGAAATGATTCCTCATGGGAGACAGAGTTTCTTCACGTTCCTTCCTGAAGAGCCCATCCTCCAGGTACTTGGAGGAGGAAGGAGTCTGGTGTATCATGTAGTCGAAGGACGGATCTTTCCGGATGAAACGAGCCAGTGAACTCGTGCGCGCTCTTCTCTCCCATATCGCCCCCGAGCAGGGTGAAATGTATCTTCGTTTCTTTCACATGTGGAGACGGATCCTCGGAGAACGTCTCGCGTACCACTGCAGGATCCAGGACGTAGAGAAAGGTGTCGTGAAAGTCGTCGTCGATCACCCGGCATGGCTCGCCGAAGTACACTTCAAAGAAAGGTATATACTCTCTCGATTACAGAGAGACTTCCCCTCGCTGGGGATACGCCGCCTCGAGTTTCGGGTGGAGCCCACGATGACCCCTCGGTCCTCACAGGACCAGGTTCGTACGCAGTCCTCCGAGGGAACGGAACCGGTGGAGGTCGAGGAGATCCATGCGACGGAGACCGAGCGGATAAAGGACCCTCATCTGAGGGAGGCCCTTGAGCGATTGAGAAAGACCCTCTCCCGCCGCGCCTTGACGTGATCTCTTCGTGTTTTTATACTTGAACGACCAGGTCGAATGATATTTCCATTTGGAGTGGAGGATATACCTTTATGAAGAGGACGTATCAGCCCAGCAGGGTGAAGAGAGTGAGGAAGTTCGGTTTCCGTGCCCGCATGAAGACGAAGGGTGGACGTCTCGTCCTGAAGAGGAGAAGGGCGAAAGGAAGAAAGAAACTCACCGTCTCAGATGAAAAGAAGCCTTACTAAGAAAGAGCGCCTCGCAAGGCCTAAGGATATTCAGCGCCTGTTTCTTGAGGGACGGAAGGTTAGAGTAAAGGGTGCGGGTCTCACGTTCATCGAGAATGGACGTGACTACTGTAGGATCCTGTTTGTGGTCCCCAGGAGCATAAAAAGTAAGGTGGAACGTAATCGTCTCAAGCGTGTGGCGAGGGAGTGCGTTCGCCTCCAGAAGGACCTTCTACCTCCCGGATATGATCTGGCGCTCATTCTCTTTCCCGGAGACTATTTATATGAAGCACGGATGGAGCAGTTCCGCTCCCTTCTCAAAGCGGCAGAGCTGGTGGGTGAGATGGATCGCATTTCCTAGGAAGCTTCTCGTCCTCGTCATCAGACTCTACCAACGGTTTGTCTCCCCTGCATTTCCTTCCCGTTGCAGGTTCTATCCCACGTGTTCCCACTATACCATCCAGGCGCTCGAGAAGTACGGCCTGGTGAAGGGACTGTCTCTGGGGATAAAGCGTATAAGCAAGTGTCATCCTTTCCATCCTGGTGGATACGATCCAGTGCCCTAAGAGAGGAGTATATCGAGTATGGAACGAAATGTGGTGATCGCAGTGATCCTTTCTGCCGTGGTGATCATTGCAAGCGCAGTGATCAATCAGATGCTTTTCATGTCGCAGGTTCCTCAGGTCCCCACCCCTGTGGAAGAGGAAGTCCTTTCAGAGACACCCACACCTCAGGCGACCTCCTCACAGGAAGGCTCGTCTCTCCTCTCGGAGGGACTTCCTTCCGGCCTTTCCGTGGAGGCGCTCCTCCCCGCGGAGGATCGTGAGGTGGTCTACCGCTCCCCGCTCATGGAGGTGGTGTTTTCCTCCAGAGGGGGGACGGTGCGGTCGCTCAAGCTCCTCACCCACAGGGATGGGGAAGAGAGTGTCGAGATGGTCTATCGCCCCGAAGGGGGGCGGAACGCCTTTTCCCTCTCGATAGGGAAAGGGGATCTCCTCCTCCACGTGCCGTTCCAGGTGAGGAGGCCGGACGAACGGACGGTCGAGTTTTTTCAGGATGTGCGGCTCGGCGGGCTCCCTCCTTTCAGGGTGACGAAGAGGTATCGGTTCTATCCCGGGGAGTATCTCTTCGACCTCGAGGTGGAACTCGTCAACTCCGAGAACAGCTCCCTTCCTCTGAACTTCGAGGGCGTCATGTACACGCTTGACACCGGTCCCCAGATAGGTCCTCCGTTCGCAGCCCTCGATCGTTACGGCGAGTACAGGAAGTTCTTCTATTTCCTCAACGGCAAGAGGAAGGAGGTTCGCCTCGATCCCGGGAAGATCTCCGAACTCGAGGAGGGTGATCCCACATGGGTCGCCATCTCGGGGAAGTACTTCACCCTCATCGCGATTCCTCTCTTGCCGCAGTATGATGTGGCCTTTTCCACCGTAGCCGAGGGTGATCTCCCACTGGGATCGACCGTCTACCTCTACAGACCGGCGGCGAGGAGCGCACGGATCACCGATCTGTATCGTTTCTACGTGGGGCCAAAGATCAGCGGGGAACTCTCGAAATACAACAAGAAGAACGAGAACAGCGCCGGTCTCTCGGAGCTCCACCTCGAAAAGGTGGTCGATACCTCTCTTCTGGGATGGCTCGAAGGGATCCTCAAGTTCTTCCTGCAGATCTTCTTCCGGCTCATCCCGAACTATGGGGTGGCCATCATCCTTCTCACGCTCTTTGTGAAGATCCTCCTCTTTCCCCTCACCCACAAGTCGTATGAGTCGGCGAGTAAGATGCAGCAGCTCGCGCCGAAGATGGAGGAAGTCAGGAATCGCTACAAGGATGATCCCCAGCGGATGAACCAGGAACTCGCGCTCCTCTATCAGAAGGAAGGGGTGAATCCCCTGGGGGGGTGTCTCCCTCTCCTCCTCCAGATACCCATATTTTTCGCCATGTACGGTCTCTTCAGTTCCCATTTCGACCTTCGGGGGGCGACGTTCATCCCGGGATGGATCGATGACCTTTCGGTACCGGAGAGCGTATTCCACTTCGATACCCCTCTTCCTCTCCTGGGATGGACCGATATCCGGCTCCTTCCGCTCATCCTCGTGGTCACCCAGATCATCTCCACTAAGATCACGCAAGGCGCCTCCTCATCGTCACAGAATCAACTCTTCATGTATGTCCTCCCGGTGGTGTTCCTCTTTATCCTGTACAATGCGCCCGCGGGGCTTCTCGTCTACTGGGTGGCCATGAATATCTTTACCATAGCCCAACAGCTCTACATCAACAGAGTGATGAAGCGAAAAACCTCAGACTAAGGAGATCTCATATGGTACAGGAATTTGAAGGCAGAACCGAGCAGGAGGCCTTGCAACGGGCGATAGAGAGCCTGGGGCTTGTGAGGGAGGAGTTCGACGTGGAGATTGTGGAGGAGCAGAAGCCCAGGCTCTTCCGACCTGGAAGGGTGGTGATCAGGGTTCACGTGCCGGATGGAAGCGATGCGAAATTGAAGGGGGGGCGTGGAGGGGCTCCGCAGGCCGGACTCGAACGACACTTGGTGGCTTTCCTGGAAGGGATCACCGAGCGGATGGGCTTCCCTTCGAGGGTGAAGGTGAAGGAGCGATCGGAAGAAAAGCTCGTCCTGGTACTCGAATCGGAGTATTCGCACATTCTCATCGGAAAGAAGGGCAAGAACCTTGATGCCCTCCAGGTGCTGGCCAATGTGATCGCCTCCCGTGACGGGGGGAGTTCAGTGAGGGTGGTGTTGGACGCCGAGAACTACAGGGAACGTCGCCAGGAACAGCTCGTCCAGCTCGCCAAGAGGGTAGGGTACAAGGTGAAGAGGACGAAGCGATCCGTGTTGCTCGAGCCGATGAATCCCTTCGAGAGGAGGCTCATCCACACCACCATAAGCGGCATTCCAGGTGTGGCGACGAAGAGTGAGGGAGAGGGGCTCATCAAACAGGTGAGAGTGTACTATACTGACCAAAAACGCTGAAGGAGGGCGGATATGGAATTCAGAGACGACGTGCGATATGCGAGGACCCATGAGTGGGCCCGGCGTGAAGGTGATGTGGTGGTGTGCGGTATCTCCGACTATGCCCAGGACAGCCTTGGGGATGTGGTTTTCGTCCAACTTCCCGAGGTAGGTGTGGTGAAAAAGAGGGGTGAGGCCTTCGGGGTGGTGGAATCCGTGAAGACGACGAGCGATGTGCACATGCCGGTCTCGGGAAAGATCGTGGAGATCAACGAGACCCTCAAGGAGAGGCCGGATCTCCTCAATACGTCGCCTTTCGAGGAGGGGTGGCTCGTGAAGGTCCAGCCCACCGATCCGGCTGAACTGGATGAACTCCTCTCCGCGGATGACTATCGAAAGTATGTGGAAGAGGAGGAGTGAGCTCCGCACGCTCGCCTCTCATCGAAAGGAGTGCTCATGCCTATGAAGATAGCGGTGGTGGGGACCGGGTATGTGGGCCTCACCACGTGTGTGGGGCTCGCCGATTTCGGCAACCACGTAGTGGGGGTGGACATCGATCGCGAGAAGGTCGCCCGGCTTTCCGCAGGGGATCCGGTGATCTATGAGGCGGGACTCGAGTACTACCTGAGGGAGAATCTCGCCGCGGGGCGGCTCTCGTTCACCACCAGCATGAAGGAGGCCCTCCGGGATGCGGAAGTGGTCTTCCTTGCCGTGGGAACTCCTGAAAAGGAGAACGGGGAAGCGGATCTCTCCCAGATAGAGGCGGTCCTCGAGGAACTGGCCCCCCTGATAGATCATTATCTGGTGGTGGTGACGAAGTCCACGGTGCCCGTGGGAACGAACCGATGGATCCATGAAGAGCTCTCACGGATGGTCGATCCCCGGCTCTTCGATGTGGTCTCGAATCCCGAGTTCCTCAGGGAGGGAAAGGCCATTCAGGACTTCTTCCATCCGAACAGGGTGGTGATAGGGTACGAGAACGAGCGGGTGAAGGAGGTCATGCACGAGATCTACCGCCCGCTCTACCTCATAGAGACGCCCTTCGTGTGGTGTTCCTGGGAGACTGCGGAGCTCATCAAGTATGCGGCGAACGCCTTCCTCGCCACCAAGATCTCGTTTATCAACCAGGTAGCCAATCTCGCGGAGGAAGTGGGAGCCGATGTCCATGTGATCGCCAAAGCGATGGGGATGGACGGGAGGATCAGTCCGAAATTCCTCCATCCGGGACCGGGATTCGGAGGCAGCTGCTTCCCGAAGGACACGAAGGCCCTGGTGAAGATCGGAGAGCGGTACGGGGTGGATCTCTCGCTCGTGAGGGAGGTGATCCGAGCGAACGAGGCCCAGAGAATGAGGATGGTCGAGAAGGCGAAGCGACTCCTGGGAGGCTCCCTCGAAGGTCGTCGCATAGCCGTGCTGGGACTCGCCTTCAAGGCAGAAACCGATGATGTACGTGAGACACCGGCGTATCCTATCATCCGGGCCATGCTCGAGGAAGGGGCGGTGGTGTGTGCGCACGATCCCCTCGCCATGGAGAACTTCAGGCGCCTCGTGCCTTCCATCGAGTACGCGGAGAACGAGTATGAGGCCGCACGTGGGGCCGATCTAGTCCTCATCTGTACCGAGTGGAATGAGTACCGCAATCTCGACCTCGAGCGGGTCGCGGAGCTCATGAGAGAGAGGAAGATCCTCGACACGAGGAACGTGCTCGATCCTGAACGGGCCAGGAAGACGGGTTTCGTCTATGAAGGTGTGGGACGAATACTTTTCAGGGGGAAACAATGATAGGAACCCATGATCCCTACCGGGTGAAGGAGATAGGACTCGCGGAGGCGGGAAGGGCCGCCATAGAGATGGCGGAGAAGGAGATGCCTGGGCTCATGGCGCTCAGGGAGAAGTACGGGGACGCCAAACCTCTCGCGGGAGCAAGGATTTCCGGGTCGCTCCACATGACCGTGGAGACCGCCGTACTCATCGAGACGCTTCGTCTCCTGGGGGCTGAAGTACGCTGGGCGAGTTGCAACATCTACTCCACGCAGGATCATGCAGCGGCTGCTGTGGCGAAGGCAGGGATTCCTGTGTATGCATGGAAGGGAGAGACCCTCGAGGAGTATTGGGAGTGCACCCTCAACGCGCTCACCTTTCCGGACGGGGGAGGACCCGATCTCGTGGTGGATGACGGGGGGGATGCGACCCTCATGATCCACAAGGGATACGAACTGGAGGAGGGGTCGAGGTGGGTGGATGAGCCCTCGCAGTCGGAAGACGAACGGGCCTTGAAGGCTCTCCTCAGGCGGGTGTATAAGGAGGATCCGCACCACTGGCATAAAGTGGTGGAGCGGTGGAAGGGTGTCTCAGAGGAGACGACCACCGGTGTTCACAGACTCTACATGTTGCAGGAACAGGGCAGACTGTTGGTCCCCGCCATCAATGTGAACGATTCGGTCACCAAGAGCAAATTCGACAATATCTATGGATGCCGGGAATCCCTCATCGACGGGATAAAGAGGGCCACGGATGTGATGATCGCAGGCAAGGTGGCCGTGGTGTGTGGTTATGGCGATGTGGGGAAGGGGTGCGCCCAGAGCCTCAAGGCCTTCGGCGCGAGGGTGATCGTGACCGAGGTGGATCCCATCTGTGCCCTCCAAGCGGCGATGGAGGGATATCAGGTGACGACGGTGGAGGAGACCCTCGGTATCGCCGATATCTATGTGACCGCCACCGGGAACGTGCACGTGATCACGGTGGATCACATGGCGAGGATGAAGGATCAGGCGATCGTGTGCAACATCGGACACTTCGATGCGGAGATCGATGTGGCGGGCCTCAAGGCCGCTTCCGATATCGTGAGAACCGCGGTGAAGCCTCAGGTGGATCGCTATACCTTCCCGGATGGCCATTCCATCTATGTCCTCGCCGATGGGAGGCTGGTGAACCTCGGATGTGCGACCGGACATCCGGCCTTCGTGATGTCCGCTTCGTTTACCAACCAGGTCCTCGCCCAGATGGATCTCTGGCGGAACCGGCGGCGGTACGAGCGAAGGGTGTATCGTCTTCCGAAGGAACTGGACGAAGAAGTGGCTCGGCTCCATCTGGAGAAGCTGGGGGTGAAACTCACCAGGCTCACTCCGGAGCAGGCGGCCTACATCGGAGTACCCGAGGACGGGCCGTACAAGCCGGAGCACTACCGGTACTAGCGACGAAACCAGGAAGGGAGAGGTCATGAGTCTGAGGCGATATCTTTTCAGTTCGGAATCGGTGAGCGAAGGGCATCCGGACAAGATCGCAGATCAGGTGAGTGATGCCGTGCTCGACGCATGTCTCGCCCAGGATCCCGAATCCAGGGTGGCCTGCGAGGTCTTCACCACCACCGGCATGGTGCTCGTGGGTGGGGAGATCGCCTCCCAGGCGCGCATCGACGTGCAGGAGCTCGTGCGTGAAGTGGTGAAGGAGATAGGGTACGACAGGGCGGAATACGGGCTCGACTACAGGAGTATGAGTGTGGTGAATGTGCTGCAGAAGCAGAGTCCCGATATCGCTCAGGGTGTGCTGGAGGGGATCGGCCTGTTCAAGGAACGAGGGGCTGGGGACCAGGGGATGATGTTCGGATTCGCCTGCGACGAGACACCGGAACTCATGCCCATGCCCATCATGTGCGCACACAGACTCCTCCAGCATGCGGCGAGACTGCGTAAAGAGGGGGTGATCCCATGGCTGCGGCCGGATGCCAAGAGCCAGGTCACGGTGGAATACGAGGGATGGACCCCGAAGCGAATCACCGCCGTGGTGCTCTCCCATCAGCACGACGACGGATTGGAATACGAAGAGATCAGAACGGTCCTCATCGATCAGGTCATCAGGCCGGTGCTCGAACCCACGGGACTTCTCGATGAGGCGACGGTCTACTACATCAATCCCACGGGGCGTTTCGTCATAGGAGGTCCCCACGGAGACACGGGCCTCACCGGAAGGAAGCTCATGGTGGACACGTACGGAGGGATGGCCCGCCACGGTGGGGGAGCCTTTTCAGGAAAGGATCCCACCAAGGTGGATCGTTCGGCCGCCTATATGGCCCGCTATATAGCGAAGAACATCGTGGCGGCGGGACTCGCGCAACGATGCGAGATCCAGGTCTCCTATGCCATAGGAGTCCCCCGTCCGGTCTCCATCATGGTGGATACTTTCGGAACCGGGAAGGTCTCCGATAGGGCTCTCGAGGAGGCGATAGACGAGGTCTTCGACCTCTCTCCCGAAGGGATCATCCGGGCTCTCGATCTCCGGCGCCCTCTCTACAGGGCCACGGCGGTGTACGGACACTTTGGAAGAGAGGAGTTCCCTTGGGAACGGGTGGACAAGGTGGAGGAGATACGGCGCGCAGTCGGAATGTGAGTATGGAGGCGTGCACATCGGCCTCCTGCGGAAGGAGGTCGATGTGTGTGGTTCCCTTCCTGGGTGTGCTCCTGTATGTAGGGTTCGTGCTCATCCCCTTTGCTCTGAGGATGCCTCTCCGTCTCGAAGATTTCGCGGTGACGGCCAGGGTAGAAGCCCCTCAGGCGGTGGTGGCGCTCGAGGGAGAGATCATACGGAGGTTCAAGAAGGGGGTCGAGATCGCCGAAAAAGAGGGGATTTCCCTGGTCTTCATTCCCTGCGTACTTCTGGAAGACAATCGCGAATATCTAGAGGATGTCTCCGCCTCGAATCCTCCCTTCTCGATCGTGATAGGTGCGGAGGGTTCTGCCTCTACCTATGAGGACGCGAGGATCACCAAGTCCTTCCTCTCGGAGAGAGGTCTTTCAAAGATCCTCATCGTGACCGACTGGTATCACGCCTGGAGGACGCTCCTCGTGTTTGAGAGGGTTCTGGGCAAGGAGGTGGAGATCGGACTCGAACTTTCTTCAGTGCCCCCGACAGACGATACGGTGCGGTGGTATGGAGTCCTCTGGAAGGAGAGGGTGAAGGCCCTGGCTTTTCATCTATCCCCCTTTTTGTATAGGCTGTGGGAGGAGGATTCTCCATGAGACGACTCTGGACGGTGGTGTGGCTCCTGGTTGGTGTGGGATTCCTCGGTTCGGCATCCCCGGGCCTCGATCCTGCTGACGAGATCTACACGTTTCTCGCCCTGTGCGAGGGAGCGGGGTATGTGGATCACCTTCCTCCCCTCAAACCCTATCCCGAAACCGTGCTCCGCGAACTGCTTTCCCAGGTGGTGGATCGGAGTACCGGGCTCGTAAGGGAGCGGGCACTCCAGTACCTCGACCAGGTCGGCACGGAAACCTCCATTGAGGGCTCCGGTGGGGTCGATCTCCGCATGAATGCATCCGGGGAATTCTTCGGGATCGGAGGAGGAGGAATCGATGCCCGGATGTACCCCGCCTCTGGGGTCGAGATCCTCGCCGATTGGGGCCTCTATCTGGTGGACAAGCAGGAAGGAGCCTCGCTCGCTCTTGCCCGCCCCCCCAGGAGAGATCTCCTCATGGAAGGGATGGCACTCTCCTCGTACGAGACTCTGCAGATGGATCTGGTGGCGGACTCCTCGGACTTCGAGATCGGGGAGAGGACGTACTACGTGAAACAGAGTATCCATTCGGCGGTCACCTTGGGCTCGTCCGATCTCTTCTTTCAGGCGGGGCTCATGAGGAGCAGCTACGGGGTGTGGGACGAGGAGGGGATCGTGATCTCCCAGGACGCTCCCCACGCACCACGCTTCGATCTCGTGTGGAGGACTCCCTGGTTCACCTATACATGGCTCTATATGGAGCTCGTCGCCACCGACAACGAGGGGGCCGGGAGCTGCAGGGGGAAACATCTTCGTCTCCAAGGCCTCTCCATTCCGATCTTCCCGTGGCTCTCGTTCGGGATATGGGAGACGGTGATATGGGGTCCTGAGTTCGATCTCTACTACTTCCTTCCTCTCTCGCAGCTCACCTATCAGCAGATCTACGCCGGGGCTCCCGACAATTCGCTCTTCGGTCTTTCCCTGGCGGCCAGGCTGCCGCACGGGATAAAGGCGACCCTCGAGGTGTACGTGGACGATGCGGAGTTCTACGATCTCGTGGAATTCAACTTCAACACCCTCTACAAGGCCTCCCTACGGGCCGGTCTCCAGTGGAGCGCCTTCACCCCCTTCCTCGCAGGGATCTCGCTCGACTATCTTCTCATAACCCCCTATATGTACACCCATAGGGATTCCTCCGATGTGAATTACCTCAACTACACGCACGATGGGGTGAACCTCGGTCCCGCTCTCCCTCCCAATTCTGATCGAATCCAGGTCAAGGCGGTTCTTACCCCTGTGTCTTCCCTTCGATGGATCCCTTCCCTGCGTTTCATCCGCCATGGGAACGCCTCCGAAGGTTATGAGAACGTGGAGCCGGGGGATGGGAGTATCTTCGATGACGGGTACACCGAGGACGGATATCCCACGTTCGATGCACAACCCACCCGCTTCCTCACACAGGAGGTGATCGAGAAGACCCTCCAGATCACACAGCAGCTTTCCTATAAGGTTCCGGCCTTCCACGGCGTGCTGGAGCTGGAAGGCGGCTACACGTATGAGTACATCTGGAACGTGGATTTGGAAGAGGGTCGGGAGGCGGCGAACCACTATTTCTGGTTCGGCACGCGGTTTTCCTGGTAAGAGTTTTGTTGCGATCTGTCGAAGTTTCGGGTATAGTACATATCTGATGGAAGGTGTGACGATTCTCGTGGTGGAGGACGAGGCGGTCATCGCCCTTCAGGTGAGAGAGGAGCTCGAGAGGCTCGGTATCTCCGGTGTCCATACCGCCTATTCGGGGGAGGAGGCGGTCCGGCTCGCGAAACAGGTGCTTCCCGATATCCTGATCATGGATATCAACCTTGGGGCAGGGATCGACGGGATCGAAGTGGCTCGGAGACTCCAGGAGGAGCGGTTCGTCCCCGTCATCTATCTGACGGCGTATTCCGAGCCGGGCCTCCTCATGCGTGCGGAAGAGACCTTTCCCTATGCCTATATACTCAAACCCTTTCATCCCCATCAGTTGAAGGTGGCGGTGAGGATGGCTCTCTCGAAGTACAAGAAGGACAGAGAGCTCTTTGAGACGAGGGTGTGGATGAAGGCACTCCTTCAGAATCTGCACGTGCCGTTCGTGGTCGTGGACGTGGAGCGAAGGATCCGATATGTGAGTTCAGGGGCGGAGGGTTTCCTCCTCAGCCAGGCGAAAAGGATCCAGGGTCTTCCTTTCAGCAAGGCGGTCCCCCTGTTCGAGGAGACAGAGGACATCCTCCATGAGCCCCCCTTCAAGGAGATCATTGAGTCGAAGACCCGCCATAGGACTCGTGCGGTACTGCTCCGAGAGGATGCACGGAGGGTCTCTGTGATCCTCGACATTGCTCCCTTTTACAGTGACAGGGATGAGGCTCTTGGATGTCTGGTCTTCTTCCAGGAGGAGGGAGGCGACGAACATCCTGAGCCGGGAGGAGTCCCGGCGAGACCTCTCCTGGGAAGCAAGAAGAGCCTCTCCTCCTTTCTCGAGGTGGAGATCATCCGCCTCCTCCTCGAGCACGAACGATCCTCGTCCCAGGAGGAGCGGGCCTTCCTGGAGGGACAACGGCTAGCCTTCGAGACCGTCCTTCGTTACTATACAGGAAAGGATGTCTCGCTCTTCAACTGAGGGATCGGAGGAAGGCCATGCAGAAAGTGCTCCCTTTTTCGAAGGACCAGATGGAACGGCTGATAGAGGAATTCCCTACTCCCTTTCATCTTTACGACGAAAGGGGTATCAGGGAGACGGCGCGAAGGCTCTACGAGGCCTTCGATTGGGTTCCCGGCGGATTCAAGAACTTTTTTGCGGTGAAAGCCCTTCCCAACCCCTATATACTCAAGATCCTCAAGGAGGAGGGGATGGGTGCGGATTGCAGTTCTCTGCCCGAACTGGTCCTCGCTGAGAAGGTGGGGCTCTCGGGTGAGGAGATCATGTTCACTTCGAACAATACGCCGTATTGGGAATACCAAAAGGCGTGGGATCTGGGGGCCCGTATCAATCTCGACGATATCACCCACATCTCCTATCTCGAAGCACATGTGGGAATACCCGAATTCATATGCATGCGTTACAACCCGGGGCCACTCAAGAAGGGGAATGCCATCATCGGGCATCCTGAGGAGTCCAAGTACGGGTTCACGCGGGAGCAGATCATAGAGGGATATCGTCTCCTCAAGGAGAAGGGGGCGAAACGGTTCGGCCTCCATACCATGGTGGTGTCGAACGAGCTCAATGTGGACTATTTCGAGGACACCGCACGGCTCCTCTTCTCCCTCGTCGCGGAGGTGAAGGAGGAGGTGGGAGTCGATATAGAGTTCATCAACATGGGGGGAGGTATCGGTATACCCTACAGGCCGGATCAGGAAGCGGTGGATCTCTACGAGCTTTCTCGGAGGATCAAGGCCGCCTATGACGAGATGATCGTGAGGAGAGGCCTCTACCCTGCACGAATCGTGATGGAGAACGGGAGGATGGTGACGGGCCCCCACGGGTTTCTGATCACGCGGGCGATCCACAGGAAGCATACCTACAAGCGCTTCATCGGTGTGGATGCGTGCATGGCGAACCTCATGAGACCGGGGATGTACGGTGCCTACCACCACATCACGGTCCTCGGAAAGGAAGACGTTCCGCCTTCGGACGTCTACGACGTGGTGGGAAGTCTCTGCGAGAACATCGACAAGTTCGCCATCGACAGAGCGCTCCCTCCGATCGAGCCTGGAGACATCATCGTCATCCATGATACGGGTGCCCACGGCCATGCCATGGGTTTCAATTACAACGGGAAACTCCGCTCCGCCGAGATTCTCCTGAGAGAGGATGGATCGGCGGTATGCATCCGGAGGGCCGAGACGGTCGACGATTATTTCGCAACGCTTGATTTCTCCGGACTCGATGATTTCTAGCCGGAGAAAGGGAAGGGCATTTTCTCTTGTAATATCCCGGGGCTGGTTGTACAATAGTACAATGAGTAGTCCCTTGAGGGAGGGGAGCCCGTACCATCCATGGAAGACTCCGAACTCACGAAAGAGCAGCTCGCGCTGTATCAGAAGCAGCTGTTTGATCTCAGACAGCTCATCGAGATAAGCAAAGGTCTCAACACCAACCTCGAACTGGAAACGCTCATCGACAGCATCCTCTATGTCTGTATGGGGCAGCTCAGGGTGGTGAAAGTGGGCATCTTCGTGAGGCGGGGAGTGGGGGAGCACGACTTCGTCCTTCACAGGAACTACTTCGGTTTCGATCTCGTCCATGACGTGGAGTACCGGATTCCCGGAGAACATCCGATCATCTCTCTTCTCGAGAAGACCTCACAGCCTCTCACCCTTGAAGAGATGGGCAGGGTGATCTCCAGGGAGGAGATGGAACGGTTGCCGTTCTATTCCCTCTCTATCGATCTGGTGGTTCCCCTCGTGGCCAAAGGGGTGCTCTATGGGATCCTCATCCTGGGAGACAGGATCGACGGGGAACCCATCAGCCAGTACGAGAAGCGATACCTCATGGATCTGGCGGGTATCGCGAGTATCGCACTTCACAATGCCTTTCTTTACGAAATGGCGGTCACCGATTTCCTCACTCATCTCAAGCTGAGGAACTACTTCGATTCCATGCTCGCGGATCTCATGCTGGTGGTGGAACGCGAACAGACTCCGCTCTCCCTCATCATGGCCGACCTCGATCACTTCAAGCGACTCAACGATACGTACGGCCATCTCGCCGGGGACAAGGTACTCCAGGAGATCGCCCGTGTGATCCATTTTCATACGAGGAAAAACGACATCGCGGCCAGATACGGAGGCGAGGAGTTTGCGGTGCTCCTTCCCCATACGCCGCTCGAGGCGGCGGTGGGCATCGCCGACCGGATCCGGATCGCGGTGGAACACCTCGAGATCCCTTATGGTGGCGCCGTCATGCATATCACCATCTCGCTCGGCGTGGCGCAGTACGATCCCCGACGGGACGCCACTCCCGAGGATTTCATAGAGCGTGCCGACAAGGCCCTCTATATGGCAAAGGAGAAGGGAAGGAACAGGGTCTGTGTGTGAGGTTTGAAAAGCAGGGACAACGATAGTATTATTGAAGTGATGAACGAAGTGAAGTTTCTCGAAGCGGAGGTCTGGACCGTCGCGCGGACAGAGGGGGGGAATGCGGTCCTTGTTCGTCCCAAGGGTTCGGAGAAGGTGGTCCCCATCTTCATCGGGCAGCTCGAGGCCCAGTCCATCCTCATCGGTCTCGGAAACGTGCCGATGCCCCGTCCGCTCACCCATGATCTCATACTCAGCCTCTTCAGGGAGCTGGGAGTGGAGCTTCTGAAGGTGGAGATCTGTGACCTCAGGGAAGCGACATTCTATGCGCGTCTCGTCCTCTCCCATGAAGGGAAAACCCTTGTCATCGATTCCCGGCCTTCCGACGCCCTCGCTTTGGCGGTGAGGGTGCATTGCCCGGTATACGTCGCGGATTTCGTGGTGCAGGAGACGGCGATCTCGGTCCAGATCGTGGGGGAAGAGGAGGAACAGGCACCGGATCCCAGGCAGCTCGAGGTGTCGCGTCTCGAGGAGGAGCTCAAGAAGGCCATAGAGAACGAACGGTATGAGGAAGCTGCGCGTATCCGTGACAGGTTGAGGGAGTTGAAGAATTCACAGTGAAGCGGTTCGGGATGCACGTGTGAAGGCGAATCATGGGCGACATGGCGTTGTACTGGTGAAGCGTCTTCCCCTGTGGTTCTTCCATCTCTCGGTCGGGTACCAGAGACCAGTTCGATCCCTGCGGGACGTGCCCGAGGAGGAGCTGGAGCGTATCTCGTCGAGGGGGATCACATTCCTCTGGCTCATAGGCGTATGGGAGCGAAGCAAGGCTTCGAAGCGACTCAAGGAGCTCATGGGGAAGAAGGATGTGCTGGGATCGGCCTATGCGATCACCGCGTACCGTGTGGATCCTTCGGCAGGCACCCGGGGGGATCTCCTCTCTTTCAGGAGGCGTCTCCATCGGTACGGGGTCGGGCTCATGGTGGACGTGGTACCCAACCACACCGCCATCGATAGTGACTGGGTGTACGCGCATCCCGACTGGTTCATCTCCACGAGAGAATCGCCCTTCCCCTGGTATCGATTTTCGGGTGAGAACCTCTCCAGCCACCCTCACATAGAGATCAGGGTAGAGGATGGGTACTACACCCGAAAGGATGCGGCGGTGGTCTTCGAAAGACGTGACAGCCGCACGGGGGAGGTGCGATACCTCTATCACGGGAACGACAACCAGTCGGTGCCGTGGAACGATACGGCGCAACTCGACTACACCAGGCGAGATCTTCGAGAGGAGATGCTCAGGACCATTCGAAGGGTGGGAGAGGCGGCCGACGGGATACGTTTCGACGCTGCGATGCTCCTCATGAGAGACCAGTACCGGAGGCTCTGGTTTCCCGCCCCGGGTGAAGGCACCATGGTTCCCTCGAGGGAACGCTTCTCACTCGGGGATGAGGAGTTCTCGGCCCTCTACCCGCGTGAGTTCTGGGATGAGGTGGAGGAGGTGTGTCTCGATCTTCCCCATCTTTTCACCGTGGCCGAAGTCTTCTGGGGACTCCAGGACGCGTGTGCCTCCCGGTTCTTCTTCGATGCAGTGTACGACGCCTCGTTTGCGACGCACGTGGCCAAGGAGGAGAATTCCCGGTTTCAGGATCGATTGAGGGATCTCGCCCGACGGCCGGAACGGGCGGGCAGGATGCTCTTCTATCTCTCCAGCCCTGACGACCTTCCTCCTCTCATGAGATACGATCCCCTCAGGAAGTATCAGGGTGCGGTCGTCTTCCTGACCACCCTTCCGGGGAGTATCCTCTTCACACATGGCCAGTGGGAGGGTTTCAGAGAGAAGTATGAGATGGATGGGAAGAGTCCGGGGTGGGAGGAGGGTGCGGAGCTCGAAGCCTGGCACGATGAGACGATAACTCCTCTTCTGAAGGAGAGGGAGCTTTTCGCCCGTCCTGAGCGATGGGAAGTGTGCCGGTTCTCGACGGAGGGACGCTTCGTCGAGGATGTCTTCTCCTTTTTCTCGCAGAGAGGAGGGAGGCGACACCTCGTCTGCTACAACAATTCTGCTTCTCCCAGGAATGGGGTGGTCCTGAAGGAGGGGGGATGGAGGCCTCCTTCGGGAGGGGGACGCAGGCTGTCCTGGTACGACCGGATCAGCGGGCGGCGTGGGGGCGGGGATCTGCACGTGGTGGAGAGAGAGGGGCTTCCTCTCGCGCTTGCTCCCTACCAGGCGGTGGTGCTGGAACTCTCCTACGAGTAGGGCTCGTACGGGGCCCGGGCGATGGGGATCCTTCGTCCCGTTCCGAAAGCCCGGGGAGAGATCTTCAGCACGGGGGGGGTCTGTCGTCGTTTGTGTTCTGCCCGTACGACCATGAGGAGTACGTGTCGCACGAGGTCGGGATCGAAGCCTCTGGCGATGATATCTTCTGCCGTGAGATTCCGGAGGAGGTAGAGCTCGAGGATCTGATCGAGGACCTCGTAGGGGGGGAGGCTGTCCTGATCGGTCTGGTTGGGTCTGAGCTCGGCGGAGGGGGGTTTGGTGAGGATCTCTTCAGGGATGACCCCGGTGTCCTCCCTGATATGTCGGGCGAGTGCGTATACCTGGGTCTTGAAGAGGTCTCCGATCACCGCAAGGGCGCCCGCGGTGTCCCCATAGATGGTGCAGTATCCTACGGCGAGTTCCGACTTGTTTCCGGTGGTGAGGACGAGGGAACGCATCTTGTTGGAATAGGCCATGAGGATGGTTCCCCTTATGCGGGCCTGGATGTTCTCCTCGGTGATGTCCCAGGGAAGCCCCTGGAACACGGGTTCCAGGGTGGAGAGGAAGGTGTCGAAGACAGCCCGGATGGGGAGCGTGTGCGCCTGGATGCCGAGATTCCCGGCGAGGGCCATGGCATCGTGGACACTGCCTTCCGAGGAGAATTGCGAGGGCATGAGAAAGGCAGACACGCGCTCCGGACCGAGGGCCTCCACCGCCAGGGTGGCCACGAGGGCGGAGTCTATCCCTCCGGAAAGACCCAGGTGTACCCGATCGAATCCGGTCTTTGTGAGGTAGTCGCGGATGCCGAGGTGGAGGGCTCCCCGCACCTCCTCCAGGCGGGAGACCTCGAGGGGAGGAAGGGGGGCGGGGAGTGCCTCGGTATCGATGAGGAAGAGTCCCTCCTCGAAGGCCGGGGCCCTGAAGACGAGCCTTCCCTCCCGGTCGGTCACCAGTGATTGTCCGTCGAAGATGAGGCTGTCGTTCGCTCCCACCATATTGACGTAGACGAGGGGGACCCCTGATCCTTTTCCTATGAGTTCCATGATCTTTGCTCGTAGGAGGACCTTTTCCATGTAGTATGGGGAGGCGGAGGGTATGAGGATGATCTCGGCTCCCTGGTCGAGGAGGTCCTGTATGGGGTCGATCGGGTATCTCAGGCCCGGTTGCGGTTCTGTTTCGCCCCACATGTCCTCGCAGATCGCGATTCCCAGCCGCCGCCGTTTGAACGGGACCACGATTCGCTCGGACGCTGGTTCGAAGTAGCGGGCCTCGTCGAACACATCGTACGTCGGGAGGAGGGTCTTGTGCTGGCGCAGGAGGATCCGTCTCTGATGGATGAGCGCAGCTGTGTTGTGGAGGGGTTTCCCTGCGGCGGACTTGTTCTTTTCCACATAGCCCACCACCACCCCCAGCTCGGGGGGGAGTTCGTGTTGAAGGGTCCTGAGGGCCCTGAGATTCTCCTGGACGAAGGAGGGATGCTCGAGGAGGTCCATGGGGGGATAGCCACAGAGGGCGAGTTCCGGAAAGATCACGAGATCCGCCTTTTGTCGGTAGGCCTCCATGGCGAAAGAGCATATCTTCTTCACGTTGCCGGAGAAATCGCCTATCACCGGGTTTATCTGGGCAAGTCCGATCCTCATTGTTTCCTCCCTCACGCAGAGGGTAGCACATTCCTTTTATGTTGACCACGGCTTCGGAACCCCTGTACTATACCGACATGGGAAACCTGCTTATCGTCTCGCACTTCTCCGGAGAGGCGGAACGGCTCGAGGCGAGGCTGAGGGAGAGAGGGATCGATGTGTTCCTCGCGTTGCCGGGAGAGAATGTCGACGAACCCCGTCTCCCCTGGAAGCCTTCATCGCCCTTTTCTTCGAAGTCCCTCCTCCTCCAGGTGCTCCAGAAGGGGGAGCTGGAGCGGCTCGTGTGTCTTCATCGTGTGCATCCGGAGAGCGGAGGCCCGCTCTCCTTTTCTGAGATCGAGGAGAGGGTGGACACCTGTCTGAAGGGGTGGCTCTTCCTCCTCAAGGAAGCGGCGGAACTCACGAGGAAGAGCGAAGTGGTCCTCGTGCTCGATGCCGACGGCGAAGGTTCTTCTCCTCTCGCTCCCCTCCTCGAGGCAGGGTTTCTTTCCCTTCTCGAAGTTTGTAGGCGTATGGGGATACCTGCACGGGGACTCAGACGGGAGAAGGCGGCCCTGGATCCTCTCGTCGATTCGATACTGGAAGGGGATGGGAAATCCCTCTATCGGTGGCGGGAGATCAGGGAACGACGCCGACTCTGGTTTTCCAAGTAGGAGGACCTATGAAGATCTGGCTCAAGATCCTGCTTGCCGTCCTTCTCGGCGGCGTGCTCGGTCTGCTCCTTCCCCTCGACGATACGACAGGGGAGATCCTCTCGTTCGTACGTGATGTGGTGGTGGGACTGGGGAGGCTCTTCCTCCTTCCCCTCGTGGCCACGGGGGTGATCATCGGAACCTATGAGCTGAAACGGGAGGGGCGTATCGGAGAGATCCTGGGTCGCCTCTTCCTCGTAGTGTGTGCGGTGGATATAGGGGTCGTGTTCCTCGCCCTCCTTTCCTCGGGGTTCCTCCCCCTGGAGCGGATCCCCATACTCGTTGAAGAAGTGGAGCCGGTGGAGATTCCCGATATACGGAGTCTCCTCCTTTCCCTCGTTCCCATGAACTTCTTTGAGATCTTTCTCTCCTCCGGCTCCTTCCTCCTCCCGGTGGTGCTGGTGGGGTTTTCCTTGGGGAGCATCATCCCCCTCGACTCGTATCTCACGGATCCGTTCGTGGATGTGGTGGATGCCGCCAACAGGGTGTTCTATCTCGTGAATGCCTTCGTGGTGGAGATCCTTCCCTTCGGTTTCGTCGGCGTGGTCGCACACTTCCTCTATTCGTTGAGGGGGGAGACCGATCTCAGCCTCTACGGCAATCTCCTGGGAATGATAGGGATCTTCGGGGGAATCCTGTTTCTCTTGCTCGTGCTGGTGAGCGTAGTGTGGATCCGTCGAGGTACCGGAAGATGGTCCCTCCACCACCTTCCTGCACTTTTCCTGGGGCTTTTCCCCGGTGACGGCTACTTTCCTCTGGGTTTCCTCATCAGACTCGGAAAGGAGAACGGGGGGGTTCCCCGGAAGGTGGGAGCTCTTGCCTATCCGGTGGGCATCCTGTTCGCGAGGGCGGGAAGTGCGGGGGTGGTGCTCATCTCGTTCACGGTGCTCCTCTCGTCCTATTCCAGTCTGGGGCTTTCTCCCCTCGATTATCTCTGGCTCGCGGGGATGGGCCTCCTCTTCCTCCCTCTGTTCGGTGCACTCCCCGGGTCTGCGGTGATGGTTGGGCTCGTGATGCTCTCTCGCCTGTATGGCAGGGGATTGGACGAGGCCTATCTGATCTTCCGGCCTGTCTTTCCTCTCCTCGTGAGCATGGGCACCCTTCTGGATGTCCTTTGCGTGAGCTTTCTGGGTGAGACCGTGGCAGGTCTCATGGGTGAGCGGGAGCCGATACCGCCGGAGCGTCACATATAGAAGCGAAGTCCCAGTCGGAGTCCCACGAGGAGGTGGTGGACGAGAGGTTCTCCATCCCAGGCATGGAAGAGGGGGAGTTCGATGTCGGGTCCTGCAATGAGCCCGAATGAGGAGAGTCTCCAGACGAGCTCAGGGGCGATTCTGAGGTAGAGGAGGCGGATCCCGCCGTAGTAGTATCCCATGATGCTCCCGGACGGGTCCTCCCCGTACCCTTTGACGGCGAACGGAAACTGGAGAAGGATACCGCCCCGTATTCCTGCGGAGAGCTCTCTCGTCAACGGGAGGCCGTAGGAGAGCTCGAGACTGAGCCCCGGTATCATGAGGAGGCTCGCGTCGGGTGCTTCCATTTCGGCGGGCGCTGCGGTTTCTCCTGTGAAGAGGTACTCTCCGAACCAGAGGGAGATCCCCGGGATGAGGAAGAGGTCTTCTCCAAGGGGGAGATGCACCGCCCCCTTCAGGAGGTGGGTCACCTGAGGGGGGGCGGCATCGTCCACCGAGGAAAAACGGATGCCTATGGTGTCGGTGACCTCGAAGGATTGAAGGGTGAGCGAGGAGAGGGGACCCCCTCCTGCCAGGAGTACAACGGCGAGTAGTATGCCCCTCGTAGACCTCATGACATATATGATAACACGTTCAGTAGCTCTTTGCAAAAAGGGCGATGTGTCGCGCCGGTTCTCCCGTGAGGATATCATTCTTCCCCGAGGCCTTCTCTTCATTCCCGAATTCCAGGACCCGGATGGTGGCCTTTGTCTCTTCCTTTATCCTGGCCTCGACTTCGGGAGATCCTGACCAAGGAGCGAAGACGAACCCGCCGTCCTCGATGATCCGCTTGAAGGAGTCGTAATCTTCCACATAGTGGGTGTGTTCGTCCCTGAAGTCCTTTGCCCGCCGGAAGAGGGTCTTCTGGATTTCCTCGAGGAGCACGGGGATCTCCTCGGGAAGCCGGGAGACGGAGACCGCCCTCTTCTCTCCGGTATCCCTGCGTACGAGCACGGCCTTCTCCTGTTCCATGTCTCGCGGGCCCACCTCCACCCTGATGGGGACTCCTCTCAGTTCCCATTCGGCGAACTTCCACCCCGGGGAGTTCTGGTCGTCGAGATCCATCTCCACCGAAAGCCCCGCCTCGGTCAGCCGGGCGAAGACCCGCTTTGCGTAGTCGGCCACCTGATCCACGGTTTTCTTGGTATAGATGGGGATGATGACCGCCTGGGTGGGGGCGATACGGGGAGGAAGCACGAGACCCCTGTTATCCGAGTGTGCCATGATCACCGCCCCGATGAGTCGGGTGGAGACCCCCCAGGAGGTGGCCCAGACATAGTCGAGGGAGCCCGCTTGGGTCTGGAATGTCACGTCGAATGCCTTGGCGAAGTTCTGGCCCAGAAAGTGGCTCGTGCCTGCCTGGAGGGCCTTCTTGTCCTGCATCATGGCCTCGATGGAGTAGGTGGTGACCGCTCCTGCGAACTTCTCGGATTCGGTTTTCCTCCCGTAGAAGACCGGCAGGGCGAGGTATTCCTCGGCGAATTTCCGGTAGACGTGGAGCATCCTGAGTGCCTCTTCCTCGGCCTCTTCCCTGGTGGCGTGGGCGGTGTGCCCCTCCTGCCAGAGGAATTCGGTGGTGCGGAGGAAGAGCCTCGTCCGTTTCTCCCATCTCACCACGTTGGCCCACTGGTTGATGAGGAGCGGAAGGTCCCGGTACGACTGTATCCACTTCTTGTACATGCTCCATATGATGGTCTCCGAAGTAGGACGAACCACCAGAGGTTCTTCCAATGCCTCGCCGCCTCCATGGGTGACCACTGCGAGTTCAGGGGAGAACCCTTCCACATGCTCGGCTTCCTTGTGGAGGAAACTCTCGGGGATGAGGAGGGGAAAGTAGGCGTTCTGATGTCCTGTCTCCTTGAACATGCGGTCGAGGTGTGACTGGATCTTCTCCCAGATCGCATATCCCCGCGGTCGGATGACCATACACCCTTTCACCGGACTGTAGTCCGCGAGTTGGGCTTTGAGCACAATGTCGACGAACCAGTCGGAATAGCTCACCTCTCTCGGGGTAATCTGTTCAGCCATCGTTCCTCTCTTCTCTGATAGGGAATCTGAACGTGCGGTGCGGAAGGATTGTACTGTGAGGATGAAGTCTATGTCAAGAAATGGATTATGGTGTAATGGTTTCCACCATGTACCGGATGGAGGGCCCGGTGGGAGCGTAGATCGTCTTCTCAATCACGAAGACGAGGGAGGCATCGTCGGGGGCGAGGATGACCTGGCGGATCCTGTACTCCTGGACCCCCTTGCGATAGTAGTTGGGCCTTCCTACGAGATAGGTTCTGTGTGTCCCATCTCTTCCCGTGATGACGACCTGGAGGTGGAACGCGGCTTCCGATGTCTCCTTACTCCCCCTCTCCGTCTGAATGAGGGTCACCCGATAGAGGGTGGAGGTGTAGAAGTCCCTGAACTCGAGGTATTCCTTCGGTCGCTCCCCGTCGAGCAGTATGTAGAGGAGCCTCCCCTGACGGAGGTGATCGATCCGGTGTTTTCCCACGAGGGGGAGGGCGTCGTAGAGCAGGGCGAGGAGGGCTCCGATGCTTTCCTGCCCCGGAAGGAGCGAGACGGCGAAGGTTTTCCGCTGGATTCCCGCCGGGACGAACTCGTTCCGAGGTACGTCCACGAGATAGAGTTCGGCGTAGGGATGGGATGTCTCTTCCTCCACGCCGTGTACGCCGAAGAGGAAGTACCGACCGTCGGGTGAGAATCCCAGGTTGAGGAAGGCGGCGGCGTCCCCCGCCGAGAGCGTGAGGGGGATGAGTGAGAGCACGAGCGCAAGAAGGGCGCGTTTCATCGTCATGGGCCTCCCTTTTTAGAGTATCGAACCCTCTTCCTGTTACTATAGTGTTTTCGTGACAAAAAGTATATCATCTTTTCGATGACGCTTCAGCAGAGGAATATCGTGATCACAGGAGCCCAGATCGCCCTCGCGGCGGTGTTCCTGGTCTCTGTTTCGATCGCCGTACGGGTACGGGGGCTCGAAGGTGTTCCCGGCGGGGATGAGGCCCTGCCGATCCTCCTCTCGGCGCTCCTGCTCTCGTTGAGCGGATTCATCGGACTGCAGGTGGTGCGGTATCTCTTCGCACGTTCGGTTTCCCCCGAGATCTATTTTTTCCTCCTGTTCCTTTTCTCGGTGGGGATGGGGGGAGTGAAGGCGCTCGCCTGGTATGCCCATCGGACGGGAGGGCCCCTTTTCCTCCAGGTCTTCGCGGTGAGGATCCTCTACTGGAGCTACTTCTTCGCCCTTGCGAGCCTGGGCGCGGCATCCCTCTATGCCCTTGGGTTTCCGTATCCCAGGGTGGGACGGCTTTCCCTGGGTATCGGACTTGCCGGCGCCCTTCTCGCCTGGACGCTTCCCCTCTCCAATACACACTTTCTCGCGTACGCGGGCCTCTTCCCCCCTCTCGACCTCCCGTCGTACGGTCTCCTCGTCGGCATGCTCACGATGGGCACGCTCGCGGGTTTTTTGACCGCATATCTCGTCCATGCCCCGCGGCCCCTCCTCCAGGGGACGACGGGGGCGTTTTCCATGGTGGCCGGGTATACGGTGGTCTTCTACGGGTGGTTCGAGGAAGGAGGACTGCTCCTCGGCCTCTTCTTTCTCATCACGGGGATGGTCCTCTACGGGAGGGAGCACTACAGGGTCACGGTGACAGGCGCGCCTCGTCTCTAGGACGAGAAGAAGATGCTCGCGATGAGCCCGGTTCCCACGGGAAGGAGTATGTTGTCGAGATCGTCCACCGGGACGAGTTCCAGGAGCGTGGCGCTCAGCGCGATGGCCGCTGCTTCCCCGGGATGGCGGGTGAGGGGAAAGGCTGCCGCATACACGGCGAGGAAGCACGCGAAGGCTCCGGTTATGGTCTTGCCGCCGGTGCCGGGGATCCTGGGACCTCCGAGGCTCCGTCCCATGAGGCTTGCGAATCCGTCACCGAAGGCCAGGGCATAGATGGCGATGGTAGCCGCTGGTGCAGGATAGAGGAGGAGGGCCAGCATGGCGCCGAGTCCGAGGGTCACCGGACCAAGGACGAAGCGGTCCCTGTCCCTCTCCCGCGAGGCCCACTCGGTGATGAGGGAGATGAGACCTACTCTCCTTCCGGAGATGCGGAGGGCCTCCGCAAGGGTGTAGACCGTCACCCCGAGGGCCAGGAGGATGATGGTAGGAAGGGCACCGAGGATGTTCGCCACTCCGGGAGAGAGGGCGATGGACATGTGAAGGGACTTCCTCAATACTTCCTGTTGTACCGGCCGATCGAGTACGTACTGGTTGATCATCTTCTCTCCTCGGGGAAGAATCTGCAATAATCGTGCCATGGAAGGGAGAGAGGCTGGAGATGTTATCTTTTTTTTAAACAAGTAATTGTCGGGTCGTTGCGCAGAGGGATGGATCGGAGGGGCCCTTGTGTATCTTTTTGTATACGGAGGGCTTCAAAAAATACTACACGCCGTCGCCGAAACAGGTGCCCACCGCACGGGCCGTGTCGATGAGGGGATGGTCGGGGGGGACGGTCTTCAGTTTTTCCGCCACCTCTCCGAGCGGGATGGCGACCACCTCTCCGTCCCGCAGGGCCACCATCTTCCCGTAGTCGCCTCGATAGAGGAGTTCCGCGGCCGCGGTCCCGAACCTGGTGGCGAGAAGCCGATCGTAGGGTGAAGGCGTCCCTCCGCGCTGGAGATAGCCGAGCACGGTGACGCGGGTCTCCATACCGGTGGCTTCCTGGATGAGGTGGGCCACCTCGTAGCCCTTGGTGGGGAAGCGGTTCTTCTTGCGCCTCTTTTTCCTCTCTTCTTTTGACATGAGCGACTCTTCGCGCGAGAGGGCCCCTTCCGCGACCACGACGATGGAGAATTCCTTTCCTCGTTGCTGTCGGGTCTGGAGGTGGTGGACGATGTGAGCCAGGTCGTAGGGGATCTCGGGGATGAGGATGATATCCCCGCCCCCTGCGATCCCTGCATAGAGGGCGAGCCATCCTGCCTTGTGGCCCATGACTTCGATCACCATGACCCGATTGTGCGCGTGGGCCGTGGAGTGAAGGCGATCGATGGCCTCGGTGGCGATGTCGACGGCACTGTGGAAGCCGAAGGTGACGTCGGTGCCCCAGATGTCGTTGTCGATGGTCTTGGGAAGTCCGATGACGTTGAGACCCGCCTGTTGGAGGAGGTGGGCGGTCTTGTGCGTGCCGTTGCCTCCCAGGACCACCAGACAGTCGAGGTGGAGTTTGTGGTAGTTCTCGATGATGGCTTCCACTTTCCGGCTCCCCGCTTCGGAATCCTTCTCTCCAGGATCGGGTTTGAAGGGTTTCTCCCGGGAAGTCCCGAGGATGGTCCCGCCCCTCGTGAGGATGCCGTCGAAGTCCCGAGGATGAAGGAGCCGTGCGTCCCCCTCTATGAGTCCGCGGTATCCGTGGGAGATGCCGATGATGCTCATGCCGTACCGCCAGTAGGCTGCCTTGGTGACGCCTCGAATGGCGGCGTTGAGTCCGGGGCAGTCGCCCCCACTCGTGAGGATCCCGAAGGTGCGGGTCGCGGGACGTTTCATGAGGCCTCCCTCACGGGGTCGGGGTAACGCTTCCTGATCTGTTGGATGTTGGGATGGATGGAGAGGAAGGTCTCCACGAGCGAGGGGTCGAAGGCTGTGCCCGCGAGACGTTGGATTTCTTCGAGGGCCTTCTCCTCTTCCCAGGCCTCCTTGTAGCAGCGCCGGCAGGTGAGGGCGTCGTAGGTGTCGGCGATGGCCACGATCCTCCCGAGGAGGGGGATCTCCTCTCCCGCGAGTGCCCGCCGGGTCTCGAGTCTGAGTTCTCCGGTGGCGGGGTCGAGGACCCCTGGATACCCGGTCCCGTCCCAGCGCTCATGGTGCGTGAGCGCGATCTCGAAAGCAGCCTGGTCGAACTCCGAGGCTCGATCGATGAAGAGTTCTCCACCTCTCCACGTGTGTGTCTCCATCACGCTCCGTTCCTCGGATGTGAGGGGACCGGGTTTCTTGAGGATGCTGTCGGGTACCGCTACCTTGCCTGCATCGTGGAGCATGGCGCTCATCCTCAGAATGTCACGGGTGTGGATCACTTCCTGGAGGGGGAAGGAGTGAGAGATGGCCCACGCTTCGTAGAGTTCGACGGCATAGGCGGCCACGCGGTTGACGTGGGCACCCGTCTCGTGCGGATCCCTCATCTGGGCCATGCGGATCATCCTGAGGATGATCTGTCGCATCATGCGGGCCTGCTGGAGTGAGTAAGAGGCGGCGAGACAGAGCTCTGAGACCGCCTCGAGATCCACCCGGGTGAAGGTTCGGATCCTGCCCGCGGTGTCCTTGGCGTTGATGAGCTGGAGGACGCCCAGGAGGTCACGTTGCGGGGTGAGGAGGGGGATGGTGAGCGTGGAGACGGTTCTGTAGCCGGCCACCTTGTCCATGGTGGCTTCGAACCGGTAGGGGGCCTCGGGAGAGAGCTGGTAGACGTCCTCTATGATGAGGGGTTCCCGGGTGAGCGCCACGTATCCTGCGATGCTCTTCGCACTGATGGGGAGGGCGAATATCTCGTAGATGAGCTTGCGGCCGGGAGGGAGGTTCTTTTCCAGGGTTTCGTTCTGGGAGTAGGCGATCTTCAGGGCGTTTCCTTCTCTCAGATAGATGGACCCGGCGTCGGCGCCGGTGATGGTCCGGGCGTGCCGCAGTATGGTCTCGAGGAGCATGTCGAGATCCTTGAGATGAAGGAGGGAGAGCCCTCTCTCCTCGGTGGAGGGCTGCGGCTCGGGGTTCATGATTCCTCCCTCCTTCGATTATGAGTCGGAAGGGATGCCTTGCTCAAGGGGTGCGACGGGTGCGGGCTGCGTTCCGGAAGGTGAAGGCGAGGAGTCCTGCGAAATAGAGGACGAGTATGGCCATGGTGATCCAGTAGAGCGAGGGGGTCCCCGTGAGGTAGCCGTAGACCGGAAGGTTGAGGACGAGGAGGAGGGGGAGGCCCATGACGAGGCCCACGCCGCTTCCGAAGACGAGGTTCTCGGCGGCGTGGGAGGAGAAGAGGGGATCCACTTCCCGGATGAGGGCGAGGCCGGTCGAGATGGTGCCGGTGATGTTGCCGTAGACCGCGGTGGCGTTCTCCTTCCAGTGGTGGTGGTAGATGCGTCGTCCCACAAACAGGCTGAAGAGCACGGTGGCGAGTCCTCCTGTGGTGGTGATGAGGAGGATGGGGAGGAGGTTGGCGGTGAAGACGTCGAGGGAGATGGCGACGATGGAGGCGGTGATCATGTAGTCGAAGGCCCCTGCGGAGATGCGGGAGAGGAGATAGGTGTTGGGGTAGGTGCGATGCATGAGGCCCTTCCGTTTGAAGAGGTTGAAGAGGAGGCGGAGTCCTATGGCGTAGAGGGAACCGACGATGAAGTGGAAGCCCCAGAGGAGCTGGGAGAAGGTCTGCCCGAAGGTTCCTGTGCCTTCGAGCAGGAGTTCGACGCCCTTGAGGGTAAGGTAGGTGGCGAGATAGACGAAGCCGATGAGGGCGCCCTGTATGCTGAGGCGGTCGATGGATTCGGTGAGGGGGATGTCGCCCGGTGCGTCGTATTCGACCACCTCGCCCGGAAGGTGGGGGCTTTCCTCGTCGTCGGGTGCGGCCTTGCGGGCTTTCTTTCCGAAGAGGATGTTGAGGACCACGATCCCGCCGAGACAGGCCCAGAGGAAACCGATGGTGGCGACGGAGAGGCCGATGTTCCCGCCGTGCGGGAAGCCAAGGGCTTCCCAGCGGGAGCCTATGGAGTAGGCCTGGCCGGGACCTTGTCCGAATCCCAGGGGGAGGAGGAGGCCGAACGCGGGAAAGAGGTGGGGGATGAAGGGAAGGAGGAGGAGGGTGAGGCCCAGGCCGATGATGCCCTGGAGGAGGTAGCCGGAGACGATGAAGGCGCCGGTGCGTACGATGGTGGGCATGTCACGCTGTGTGCGTTCCTTGAGGGCGAGGGCGATGAATCCGATGGCCATGAGGTGGTAGACGTAGGTCCCGAGGCGTGCCTCCGGGATCTCGATGAGAGCGAGGAGGTCCCTGCCCAGGAGGAGGCCGATGAAGCCGGCGATGAGGGCGTTGGGGAAGAGGAGCTTCCTCAGGAGGGGGACCTTTCGCTTGAGCAAGGTGGCGGTCAGGAGGAGGAGGGAGAGGACTGCGAAGTCCATGGGGAGGGTCCAATCCATGTTCATGGGTGCTCCTTGAGAAGGTGTAGTGAGAAGTACCAAAGGTACGCCGAAGTGCGGGGGTCATGGAAGGCTATGCGGTGGAGGGTCGGGCCCAGGAGGAATTCGAGGCGTTCGTGCTTCTGGATGTTGAGCCCGCGTATGCGATCGAGGGGAAACGTATGGTTCCCCGAGGGGGTGGTGAGTCGAAGGTGTGTCCGGTGGAGGGAGAGGGTCCCGGAGGAGAGGAGGCGGGGGCGGGTGCGGAGAGGGCCGGTGAGAAGGGATGCGGGTGCGGAGAGGATGGGGGAGTGCTCCGGGAGGGACGAGAGAAGGGAGGGGTATGTCCCTCGCTGCCATGTGTTCCATTCCTTCATGGTGGTGAAGGGGATGGGGCCGTGGAGGAATCCGAAGGGATCGACCTGGATTGCGAGACCGCAGACGGTGCACGAGAGGGTGTGGAGCGAGGAGCGGAGGGTCCCGTGCGAAAGGCAGGAGGGGCAGAGGAAGAGGGTGCGCTCGAGGTACTCGGCCCGTGGACCCAAGAGGGGGAGGGGCTCCTGCTTCTGGGCCTCCCATTCGTCGTGGGCGAGGCGGGAGGCGAGGAGGTCCTCCACGGCAGGGGGAGAAAGGGTGGTGAGGTCGTCCGGGGAAAGGGGAGTGTGGAATTGCACGGAGACGGGTCCCCGGACGGCGCGTCGGCGCCACCTCCCCGCGGCGAGGAACGCACCTCGGATGGTGGCCGTGATCACGGGGACGCGGAGGGCCTGGACGAGGCGGGCGGTGCCGGGCGTGAGGGGGAGGGTCGTCCCGTCCCAGGTGGCGTGCCCCTCCGGGAAGAGGGAGATGATGCGACGGTCTCGTCGTGCCTGGAAGATGCCGCGCAGCGTTCCCGTGTCGGCTACCTGCTTGGTGATGGGGATGATGTCCATGAGGGCGAAGAGCATGTGGGAGAGTGGGGTGCGGATGAGGGAGTCGGAGGCCACGAAGCGGATGAGGGAGGGAGCGAAGAGGTTGACGAACACGGGGTCGAGATTGGAGGCATGGTTCGCGAGGATGAGGAACGGGGGATCGAGTGCCGAGAGATTCTCGAGGCCCTCACCGGAGAGATGGAAGAACCATCCGATTCCTCGACCGAGGGTCTTGAGCACAGGGAATATGAGGCTTGCCCTGAGCGAAGAGGAGGTGAGACGGAGGCCTCTCATCGGAAGGTCTCCGCCCAGGAGAGGATGGCCTGTTCCCGATCTTCCGACGGCATCTCCTCTCTGAAGCCGGCGATGCTCACCACCCGGTTCTCATGGTGCTCGAGGAGACGCACCCCTTCCTCAAGCGCCTTGCCGGGGTTCCCGGCGTACGAACAGAAGATGGCGCACCGCCTGTGGTGGATCGTACCGGAGGAGAGGAGACTCCTCATGGGGGAAGGGAGATGCCCGGCCCACACCGGGAATCCCAGTATCACCGTGTCGTAGAGGGAAGGATCCTTGCCGAGAGGGTTGAGTGGCGGTCGTCTCCTGAAGATGGACTGATACCCTCCGAGGAGGTAGAGCCTCCATCCCCGTGGGGGGAGTGGATGCCGGAGCGAGATCCGCTCGATGTCGCATGAGAGATTGCTCCTGAGTATTTCCACGATCTCGTGTGTGGTTCCCGTGTGCGAATAGTAGACGATGAGAGTACTCATGACCTCACTTCATCAACGGGGTTTTTTCTAGTATAAAAAACTAAGATCGTTTTTTCCAGAAAAGGAGAGTCGCATGGACTCGTTTCGGATAGGGTTCGTGAGCGGAAAACTGGGTGATGTAGATGGGGTATCCTTGGAGGTGGAAAAGTGGATCAATGTGCTCCAAGACATGGGACATGAGGTCGTGACGATCGCGGGAAAGTATCGCGCCCCTCTCACGCTCATCCCCGAAGAACACCAGGTGGTGTTTCCCGAGATCAGGTTCGACTCTCCCTCTCAGCGGCACTACGAGCGTATCTTTTTCCCGTATCTCAACAAGGTGCCGGTATACCTGACCGAGGAGAAGCTCAAGGGTTACGTGGAGGAGTGCATCAGGGAGGGGCTCGAGGTGGGTGAACACCTCTTCGAGAAGGTGAAGGACTTCGATCTGGATGTGCTCATCGCTGAGAACACCAACGCCATGCCCATGACCCTCCTGGGAGGCGTGGCGGTCCACCATGTGGCCACCGAAAAGCGGGTGGCTACGATCTTCCACCATCACGACTTCTGGTGGGAGCGCAGCAGGTTCAGCAACAACCGGATAGAGACCTTTCTCAACAGGATCATGCCTCCTTCGGATATAGGGCTCGAGCACGTGGTGATTTCCTCCTATGCGGCCCACATCCTCACCTCCATCAAGAGGGTTTCCCCCCATGTGGTACCCAACTGCGAGGACTTCGATCATCCGGTGGTCCTCGATGACTACAACAGTGATTTCAGACAGGAGCTGGGATTCTCCGAGCGGGATGTCCTCGTCGTACAGCCCACTCGCATCGTTCGCAGGAAGCGTATCGAGGATTCGATCCGTCTCATCGCGGCACTCCTCCGGGCCTATCCCGATCTGAGGGGGAGGGTGCACTACATCATCTCTCTGTATCAGGGGGATGAACCCGACGTGGATTACGTGGATCAGATAAAAGCCCTCGCCGAGAGGGAGGGGATCCCCCTCCATCTCATCGCGGAGAGGGTGAGTGCGGTGCGGGGGCGTGATGCGGAGGGGAGAAAGCTCTATACCAACCGGGACGTGCTGGTGAATGCCGACCTCGTCACCTACCTTCCTCTCTGGGAAGGTTTCGGGAACGCGCTCCTCGAGGCTGTCGCGGCCCGGGTGCCGGTGGTCACCACCACCTATCTGGTCTACAAGACCGACATCAAGCTTCCGGGGATGCGCCTCATCGAGGTTCGTGATCGATATGATGAAGACGGGAGGCTCATCATTCCTGATCAGACATTGGAGGAGATCCACCACGTGCTCACGCATCCCGAGGAGAGGAAGGTTCGGGTGGAGGAGACATTCCAGGTGGCGCGGGCGGAATTCGGTCTCCACACCTTGAGGAAGCGCCTCGAAAGGGTCTTCGAGCTCTACGGTGATGAGATCCGGGCTTCCAGGAAGCGTCTGAGAAAGGCGAAGCGCCTCTACTCGGTGTGAGACGCCGTTCCCTTCCGGCTTGTTCGACCCGTTATGCGTGGAAGGACGAGGAGGAGGATCACCCCTGCGAGGATCATGAAGAAGGAAAGGATCTGTCCGGTGGTGAAATTGAAAAGAGAGAGGAGAAGGTGTGGGTTCGCCTTGGAGGGCTCGAGCATGATGGGGAATCCTATCCCGGCATCCGGTTGTCTGAAGTACTCCAGCACGAACCGGAAGCCGCCGTATCCTATGAGGTACCAGGCGAGCACGGCCCCCTTGAACGGACGCCGCGGACGCACGAGAAACCAGAGGAGCGCCCAGAGCACGATCCCTTCGAAGAGAGCCTCGTAGAGCTGGGAAGGATGGCGTGGGAGGTTCACGAGCACGTTGCTTGAAGGGAGGGGAAAGCCCGTCCTCTGGGCGAACTCCTGGACCCATGATTCCTTCGCCGGGAAGCGTTCTGCTTCGGGAAAGATCATGGCCCACGGGAGGGCGCTCACCCTGCCGTAGAGCTCACCGTTGATGAAGTTACCGAGCCTTCCGAAGGTGTAACCCAAGGGGATGGAGGCCGTGAGCATGTCCCCCCATTCGAGCACGTCTTTTTTGTGTCGTAGGCAATAGAGGAGCACTCCGAGTGTTCCCCCGATGAGCCCGCCGTGGTAACTCATGCCTCTCAGACCCACGAAACGACCGTGTTCATCGAACGGCCAGAAGATGAGGAGGGGATTCCTCAGGTACGTGCCGCTGGGATCGTAGACCAGTGCGGCGAATATTCGGGCGCCGAGGAGGAGTCCCACGATTCCCCAGAAGAAGAAATTGAGAAGCTCGTCCGTGGTGACCGGTAGTCTGCGTTCTCGCACCTGGTAGGCCATGAGCACATAGGCCACGGCAAAGGCTACGAGGTACATGAGGCTGTACCATCTGAAAGGCAGACCGGGGATGATCTCGGGACTCAGCCAGGAGGGATAGAAGACGTAAGCCATGGGATCTCCTTTCCTTCCTCGATTATGAAGAGGCAAGGGGTTTGATTTCAATACGGCCCGATTGAGGGTCGAAGGTGATACGGACGGCTTTCTGGGGACTCCTGATTTCGTGAATCCTTCCGTGCGATTCTATCACCACGCCGGGGTGAATGGTGCCATGGACGATGATGGAGGAGTCGAAGTGCTGCTCGAACCGTTCCCTGAGCGTGAAAAGGCGGAAGGAACGTTTCTCCATGACTTTGAGGAGTCGGAATTTGCGTGCGTGGAGTTCCTGGCGTTTCCCCGGATTACCGTTTCGGGCGAGTCGTTGTATCTCATTGTCGAGCTGTACGATCTGTTGCTTGAGCTTGGTGATCTCCTGCTCCTCTATCTCGATCTGGTCTTCGATGAGGTAGTCCTGTCCGAAGGAAACCTCTGTACGCAGGCCTTTCTCGGAGCCGAGGGTTCCCACCTCCACCCCCAGCCTGCTCTTCACCTTCCCTCCCAGGAGGACTCCCTTCTCGGGTCCCACCAGGAGTCTGCCGTTGCATTTCACCAGACTCCTGTAGCAGGCCGTGCCGAGGTGGATGTCGCCTACGGCGAGGAGACGGGTGTGTTCTGCGAACCGGGCGCTTATGTCCTCCTTGGCCCTCACCACCGCCTTGCCTCCCCCCTTTATGCCCTGTTTGATGATCACGCTTTTCCCTGCCGAGAGAAGGGCCGCTTCCACGCCCTCTTCCACCAGGATCGATCCGGTGGTGATCACATAGAACCCACTCCTCACGGATCCCTTGACCGTGATGTCGCCGGTGAGCCGCAGATTTCCGGTGGAGAGGTCGACATCGCCTTTTATCACCTGACGCGAGAGGATGTCGATCCTGCCCCCCACATACGAGAGCACCCCGCGTTGAGTGGAGAGGAGGAGCGTGGTGCCGTCTTCCTGGGGTTCTTCCCTCACTCCCTCCCCTGTCGTGATCTCGGACGGTCTGGTTTGCAGTGGCTTGCGGACTCTCCCCCTCAGGTCCCATCCCTCTTCCGGGAGCTGGGCCGGGGGAAAGATCCTCGCGATGGGCTGCCCCTCGTCCACCACGGTGTAGCGGTCCTGCTCCTTGAAGTTGACCTGCCCCGAGGGGCCTTCCTTGAACGGCTTCCCCGACGGGAGGGGGACGAGGAACTCTATCCTCCTCTGTCCTCCTGCCACCGGTTCCTTCCCCCGTGCGACGACCACCCTTCTCACCTCCCCCTCTTCCTGAGCGCGCTGCAGGGCCTCCTTCACGAGACCTTCGTCCACTCCCTTTACCACCCCTTCTTCACGGATCGCCTTCAGGATGTCCTCGAAGGTGAGCTTTCGCCCCGTGCCCACTCCCTCTTCCAGGGTGAGGTAGGCCTCCATGTCGTCCGGGCTCGTCTCCACCAGGATGCGGGCGTCGCGATGGGGGCGGACCCTGAGGTGGAGGACTCCGTCCTTTTCCCCCTGTTCCATGATCCCCTGGATGGTGGCGATGAGGAGGTTGCCCTTTTCTTCGATGTTCTCGTGGATCACGAGGGGAGGGGTGTCTCCCGGGAGTCCCGGTATCTGGTTCCCGAAGACGTCGGTTCCGGGTTGTCCCGGGGTTGCGGGGCTGATGAGGAAGATGGGCTGGTCCTTTTCCACATAGGCCAGCTTTTCCACCTCCTGGAGGGAGAACTCCACGATGGAAGGGATGCCCTTGTATGCCTCGACCACGGCGGCGGTCTTCTCCTTGATCGCCTTCGCTTCCTCATCGGGGAGGTAGTGCACCGAGGGTTCGAGGGTGCGGTCCGCCCCCTTCTGGGGGGGAGTTCCCTTCACCAGGACGTAGTCCTTGAGCTCGAGCTCAGGGCTGTGGTAGAAGGCGAGGATATCTTCTCCTATCTTTTTGTAATCGAGGGGTTTGAGTCCGCTCTCCTTGATGGCCTTCCCCACCTCCTTGAGGTTGAGAGGTTTCCCCTTTCCCGTACCTTTCCGTATGGTGAGGGTGGCGAGGAGCTTGTCCTCCGATATGTCTATGGAGAAGGAGGCATCCCGGTCTTCGGAGATGGGGACCCGTTCCAGCGGCGACCTGCGAACGATCGCGAGGCGGATCATTTCCTGGATCTCCTCCGGGGAGAGGAGGCGCTCCTCGGGATACCCCAGGGACACGGCTTTCTGGATGATGAGTGAGACATCGGGAAACTGAGCGTCTTCGGTGCCGGGGTAAAGGGAGAGGAAACAGGAGGCCTTGTCCGGAGACAGTTCCACCTCCCACCTGTGGGGCCGGAAGGGGATGATGTCCGCCCAGTTCCTCCCCACCCGGAGTATCCCCGTGGTGAGGGCGATCAGTTCGTTCCTCTCCCTCCGGATGCCTTCACCGGGATAGAACGAGGGATCGGCGAGTACTGTGGGCGGGATCTCCTCTCCGAAGATGTCCTGTCCCGGGAGGCCCGGGACCGCGGGAGATACGACCCCCAGTTTCTTCCCCTCTTCCACGTAGAAGGTAGAGCGCACGGTGGGGTCCACATAGACCTTTTCCCTCCTCGTCTTCTTGTGCGTGACGGTGATCTTCTCCTTTTTGGGGGGCAGGAAGGGGAGTGCCGCCTTTTTCAGGACTTCCTTTTCTTCTTTTACCGTCTCCTGCAGTTCCCTGTAGATCTCGGGAGGGGGTGCCTTGGCGAGGACCTTTTCGATGTCTTTCTCCATCTCGGAGGGGACGGAAAGATCTTTCGCCCAGGTGACGGTCTCGGGCACGGGTTTTTCCGGAGGGATGCCTTCCAGGAGGGTGAGTGTGACGATGTGATCGTTGCTCTGGGCGATTCTCCTGAGGGCCTCCCGGAGGCGTTGTTCGGGTACCTTTCCCTCGAGTCCGTGCTGTTCGAGGACTTCTTTGAGGGTTGCGACGTTCCAGAGGGGATCCCCGTCTTCCCCCTTGGTGAAGACGAGAGAGACCCTGAGTCTCTGTTCGTCTATCGTGATCTGCGCCTTGCCTGTGACGGTCAGCTTCTGTGTGGTCATACGCAGGTCTATTCCCCTCGGGTTTCAGGGAGGAATCCGTTCTGCATCGCCTTTACGAGCTGGGCTTTGAGGAATTGGTTCTCCTTCCTCAGTCTGTTGATCTCCAGCTGCTGCATCTTCACGGTCTCCACCAGGTCTCCCATGGTGAGGGTTCCGGTGTGGAGAAGCTCTTCCACGTATTCCATCTTGTTCTCGAAGTCGATCTGGGCTTCCACATCGGCTTCCTGGAAGGATTCGTCTATCTCCTCGATGTCGAGGAGCGATGTCTCCTCTTCACCTATCTGGAGGAGTTTGTCGGCGATGCGATAGACGGCCTGGGAAAGGACCGAATCCGGTTTGTAGACGAGTATGGGAAGTTTGGAGGAGAGGGCGATGTCCTGGAGGTCGTCTCTGTAGATGATGCCAAGGTGTTCGATGTCGATGCCCAGGTATTGCTGGCAGGATCGTCTGAGGCGTTGGGCCCTCACGGTGTCCTGGGGTTGCTCGAGCATGTTGAGGATGAGTCGTGGGTGGAATGAGGAGAGGGACCGGGTGAATTGTTCGTAGCTTTCCGGATCCACTTCCTTGATGAGTTCGGCGAGTTTCGGGAGGTAGAGTTCCTGGAAGGCCTTTCCCTCTTTCTCGAGCCTCTTGAGATAGTGGTAGCCTTCGCTTCCTCTCTTGCAGGAGAGATAGAGGAGTCTGAAGATCACGTTTTTGAGGAAAAGATAGGCATTCACCGTGGCGGTCGGCGTGGGGGTGGTCACGATGATGCCGTTGTTGGACATCAGGAAGAAGTCCAGGGTGTTGATGTGTGTTCCCGCCCCCAGATCGATGATGAGGTAGTCCGCATGAAGCTTCCTGAGGTGTGAGAGGATCTTCTTCTTCTGTCCGGCGGTGAGGTTCGCGACGCCAGGGATCTCGGCATCCCCGGGAACGAATCTCAGCCGTTCGTATTGGGTGGGACGTACGATGTCCTGGAAGGAGAGGCCCGGCGTGGTGAGGAAGCTACCGATGCCGCGGGGGGCGGGGATGCCCAGCATGAGGTGCAGGTTCGATCCTCCCAGATCGAGGTCCACCAGGACCACCTCTTTGCCCGCCTGGGCGAGGGCGATGGCGAGGTTTGTCGCGATGAGAGATTTTCCCACACCTCCTTTACCACTGGCTATGGGGAAGATGTGCATGGCTCATCCTTTTCCTGTAGGGGGGTGGTTCCGTGAGGCGGAGGGACGGAAGACCGATCGAGGAGAAGCCCCAGAAAGATGAGAGCGTCTATGCCGGTGGTGGCGATGACGAAGAGCGGGGGGATCACGGGGCTGGAGAGGAGAGTGGAGAGGAAGAGGGCGAGGCCCATGAGGACCTGCAGGAGTTTCCCTGAGAGGTGGAGTCGTCTCGCGCCCTGCGCGGGGCGTTCGAAGAGGGAGGCGAAGGCCTGGAGGGCGAGGAGGAGGGCCGGGCCGCTGAGCCAGAGGAGGATCAACGCCCTCCCCGCTTCGATGCGCACCGGGGCTTGGAGGATCAGAAAGAGAAAGGCGAAACGGATCATTTCCCACAACGCGGCAAAGAGAAAGAAAATTTTTCGCATCATCACCTTCTAGTCTAAAAGGGGGTGGTATGTGGGTCAAGTGAGGATTCCTCGAGTTGACAAAACGGGAGGTATTTCTGAGAATAGACTTCACACAGGCGCTCAAGGTGGTGATGATGAAAAAAGGGGATGTCCGACTGCGGGGGATATGGTGGGGAGGATTCCTCCTCCTCTTCGGGTTCCTGATGTCCCTTGTATGGGCGGACGGGCTCTTTGCTCTCGACCGTTCGACGGATCAACTCCTCTCTCTCTTCGAGACGGTCTTTTCCTATGTACAGGATCACTATGTGGAAGAGCCTGATCCTGAGGTTCTTCTGGAAGGAGCTCTGGAAGGGCTCTTCGAGAGCCTGGATGATCCATACTCCGAGTATCTTTCAGAGGAAGAGCTCCGCGATCTCTCCGACACCACCCGAGGGGAGTTCGGAGGTATAGGCCTCTATATCGCCAAAGAGACCTCGAACGGCGGGGATGCGGGCTATGTGGATGTGGTCGCTCCCATCGAAGGCACTCCGGCCTACCGCGCGGGCATCCTGGCCGGGGACAAGATCATAGGGATAGAAGGGGAGTCCACGATGGATCTCTCCATCGACGAGGTCCTCTCCCGCCTGAGGGGTGAGCCCGGCACGCAGGTGACCATCACCATCAAGAGGGGGGGCGACTATGTGTTCGATGTGACCCTCACCCGTGCGATCATCCAGGTGCCCACGGTGCGCTACGAGTTCCTTCCCGAGCACAAGGTGGGTATCCTCAGGATCATCCAGTTCACTCCGCACACTCCGGAGAAGGTTGAGGAGGCCATCTCCGCGTTCAAGGAACAGGGGTATCGGGGACTCCTCATCGATGTACGCTCCAATCCAGGAGGGCTCCTCGATTCGGTCCTCGAGATCACGGATTTCTTCTTCAGAGAAGGGATCATGCTCAGGGAGGAGGGGCGGACTTCCGAGGCTACACGCACCTATTATGCCACCGGAGATCTTTTGGTGGACGAGGATATCCCTGTGGTGGTCTTGGTGAACAGGGGGACGGCCTCGGCGGCCGAAATCCTCTCCGGCGTGCTCAAGGACAGGGGGAGGGGAACGCTGGTCGGAGAGACGACCTACGGAAAAGGGTCCGTTCAGCAGGTGCAGTTGCTTCCCAGAGGAGGTTTCCGTCTCACGGTTGCCCGTTACTATACGCCCAGTGGGGTGGTGATCGACAAGCATGGGATCGAGCCGGATGTGACGGTGGAGGAGGAGACCTTCACCGAGGACCAGATGGCCCTCTACGGAGAACTCCTCTCTTCCGGGAGGATCACGGAGTTCGTGGTGTCTCATGACGTGGTCCCCTCCGAGGAGGCGATCCGGAGTTTCATCTCCCGGCTGGCGTCGGAACGACCGGAATACGATCCCGAGATCCTGAGACGTCTCATCCATGCCGAGGTGGTGAGGCGTTCGACGCATCCTCCACTCTATGATCCGGACTACGACAGGGTGATGCAGGAGGGGATGCGCATCCTCCTCGGGCTGATGGGAGGCGAGACCTGATGGAACGGATCTCAGTGCGTACCGGAGAGAGGGTTCAGGTAGTGCTCATCACGCGGGAGGTCCAGGAGATCGTCGCCCGCTCGGGTGTCGAGGAGGGGATCTGTGTGGTCTATTCGCCTCACACTACGGCGGGAATAACGATAAACGAGGCGGCGGATCCTTCTGTGATACGGGACTTCCTCATGGAGACAGGCAGGATCGTGCCTTTCCAGGACGGTTATGCTCACGCCGAGGGAAACTCCGCGGCTCATATCAAAACGTCGCTCGTCGGTCCTTCGGTGACGATCCCTGTGGAAGGAGGAGCCCTCACCCTGGGTACCTGGCAGGGAATCTATTTCTGTGAGTTCGACGGGCCGCGCACCCGGAAGGTGTTCGTCCAGATCATCGGTCGCTGATGCTTTGGGGGAATTGGGGGGATCATGACAGCTGCGACGAACATACCTTGGAAGAAGAGGATCCGTATCCTGGGCATCCCCGTGGATCGTGTGGAGGATGCGGATCTCGAGCGGGTGTTCCATCACTTCCTCCTCGATGGGCGGCTCCACCATATCGTGTTCGCACGGCGTTCGGATTGCATGCGTGCCCGCTGTTCGAAGCGGAAGCGACGGATACTGGAAGAAGCATCTCTCGTCCTGCCTCTTGATCGTTCGCTCGTGTGGGCGGCTCGACGGCTCCACCAGGAGGCCCCTGTGAGGTACCTTCCTTTTTCCTTCATCGTCCGGCTGCTGCGTTTCCTGGAGGAGAAGGGAGAACGGGTGTACCTCCTTGGAGAGAGCCCACAGGATATCCTCACCATCGAGCGGAATATCCGGGAGACGTTCCCCGGTCTTCGTGTGGTGGGACGTTACCACGGCAACTTCCCAAAGGATGTGGAGGACACGATCCTCACCGCGGTGAAGAAGGCCACGCCGGCCCTCATCCTGATAGGGAGCGGTATTCGCGGTGGGGATGAGTGGGTGTCGCAACACAGGGCGGAACTTCCCCCTGCCATGGTGATCGTACATCCCGAGACGATGCAGGTCTTCGCGGGGAGAAGGAAGAGGGTGTCTCCTGAGGAGTTCTACGGGCGCATTCCCCCGCTGAAGGGATTCGTCCTCAACCCCCTCCGGATCCTGAAGGTGTTCTATTATCTTTGGTTCGGTTTTCTGGTGATGGTGTACAAGGTGTTCGGTTTAAACAAGTCGCGAGATGATTAAAGTAGCGCTTATAGATATGAAGGGAGGGAGCGAGGACTTTTTCAGGCTCCTCCTTCCGGAAGATGTCTCCATGGTTCTGCTGGATGAGACCGCAGTGAAGGTGCGGCTCGGTGATGAGAGACCGGATGCGGTGATCCTTGTCCATGGTGCGGGAGATGAATGGCAGGGGATCGCGAGAACACTGGTGGATGTCTGCCCCCATATTCCCCTCGTCCTCTGCTCTCCCGACCCGTCCCCCCACACGGTGGTGAGGGGGATGGACCTGGGTGCCGTGGACTATCTCCCTTTCCCTCCTGAAAGGGAAGCCCTTCATCGTGCACTTCAGCGGGCACTTCGGTGCAAAGGCTACTCCTCTTCGGGCGTGGGGGACAGGTCTCCGCTCGAGCGTCTGGTGGGCAAGAGCGAGTCGATCGTGAAGATCCGGGAATATGTGCCCTTGGTGGCCCGGGTGAAGGAGACCGTGCTCATCCAGGGCGCGACGGGGACGGGCAAGGAACTCGTGGCCCGGATCCTCCACGATCTCTCTCCCAGGAGGGAGATGCCTTTTGTGGCGGTCAATTGTGGTGCACTTCCTCCCTCTCTCATCGAAGCAGAACTCTTCGGTACCGAGGAGGGGGCCTACACCGATGCGCGGAGGCGGCCGGGTCTTTTTGAGCAGGCTGACAACGGGACGCTCTTCCTCGACGAGGTGGGAGAGCTTCCGGCGGACCTGCAGGTGAAGTTCCTCCGTGTCCTGGAGGAGGGGCGAGTCGTGAGGGTGGGCGGACATCGCTCGATCCGGGTGGATGTGCGTGTGGTGTGCGCCACCCACAGGGATCTGGCGGGGGAGGTGAAGCGGGGGCGGTTCCGGGCGGACCTCTTCTACCGGATCAATGTGCTGAAGATCTCGATTCCCCCCCTCACCGATCGCAAGGAGGATATCCCCCTTCTCGCCTCGTATTTCACCCGGATGCTCGCGGACCAGTACGGATGCTCGCCCAGGATCTCGTCCGGGGCCATGGACCGCCTTCTCTCGTACGACTGGCCGGGTAACGTGAGGGAACTGAAAAACGTGCTCACGCGGGCCGTGCTCGAGGCGAGGTTCAGGGGGCTCGAGATGATCACCCCCGATCTGGTGAGATTCGAGTAGTCATCTGATCACCCTCACCGCTTTCGCGAGGAGCACCGGGACAGGGGTCCCGTCCGGGGAGGAGTCCACGTCGATGAGCCTGCACAGGACGATGACCCTCCTCCTCTCGATGAGGCTCTCGGGGAGGATGGGATCCCTCCTCGAGAGGGGTATCCTCGATCGGAACTCCGCACCCCTGAGGATGACGTCCGCGCGGTAGAGGGCCACCTCCTCCTCCGAGAGCCATGCGCCCGAGACGAGTTCCATCTGGGCGGTGAAGGACTCTCCTTCCTCGGGATGTAGGACCTTCACGGAGCCTATGATACCATCGAGGACGAGGTAGAACCCTGATATCTCCTCTTTTCCCTCGGGAAGGGTCTCGATGAGCTCTTCGAGGGTGAGGTCGAAGAGCACACCCCCGACAGGGTCGTATGCCCACAGGAAGGTTCCGAGCATCATGTACAGGAGGAACAGTCGCTTCATGTCGTTCACCCGCTCTCTATGTCATGATAGGATAGTGGCGTGAGGAGGTCAAGCGTGCGGAAGGATCGGAAAGACCTCGGCGGAAAGAGGGCTCTGGTGGTCGGAGGATCCGGAGGGATCGGGCGAGGGGTGAGTCTCATGCTCGCAGAGGAGGGTGCGTCCGTCGTCGTCCATGGAGGACACGACGAGGCACGGCTCGAGGAGACGCGTGCCTTGTGTGCGCGCACTGCCGAACAGGTGGACGGATTCCTGTGTCCCTTTGACCAGCGGGAGGTATTCCTCAGGGAGGTGGCATCCCGCCTCCCGTTCGACATCGTGGTGTGGTGTGCCGGACCGGTGGAGTACGTGGGCCTCGGGCAGGCATCCCTGGAGGTGTGGGAACGGATGGTCCGGGGAAACCTCGTACTACCCGGGGCCGTGGTGGGCATGGTGGCGGGACTGATGGCGGAGCGGGGACATGGCCGTATCGTCCTTTTCGGGGGGCCAGGGAGCGACGCACTGAGGGGGTATACCTCCATCACGCCGTATGCGGCAGCGAAGGCAGGGCTCGGAGTGCTCGCGAAGTCGGTGGCGGTGGTCTACGGGAGTTCGAACGTGGCCTGCAATGTGATCTGTCCCGGTGTCGTGTTCACCGAGTACACCTCTCGGGAGGAGCGGGAACGCTGGCGAAAGGTCCCAGAGGCGCGTATCGCCTCGTCGGAAGAGGTGGTGGACCTCGTCCGCTATCTGGTGAAAATGCCTACTCCTCTTGTAAATGGGGCGGTGATTTCTGCCGATAAGGGACTTAGATTGTGATCCTCGGAGGGGATGCGGATTTGACAAACCATACATAGACTTATATTATGTAGGTATAGTCACATGAAGCAAAAAGCGAGGTTCGGGAATGGCAAATAACGACATCATCCCAGGATTCGACGAGGAGAAGGATGAAAGCCTCAAGATACGTCTTCAGAAGGTCGACTCGGTGCCTGGGTGTCTCATCCTGTTTCTTACGGGCTACATAGATACGTATAATTCGAATTTTTTCCAGAAGAAGGTCACCAGGGCGATCGAACAAGGATACATCCGTCTCATCTTCCACTGCGGCGGGCTCAACTATGTCTCCAGTACCGGTATAGGGTCGTTCACCGCGTTCCTCAAGGCCGTGAAGCCCAGGGGGGGAGACATCGTGCTCCTCGAAATCCAGCCGAAGGTGTACGAAGTCTTCCAGCTCCTCGGATTCTCCCAGTTCTTCACCATAAAGGACAATCTCGAAGAGGCGGTCGCCCACTTCTCCGAAGGGGGGCAGAAGGTACAAACCGAGATCTTCCCCAAGATCTTCAAGTGTCCCATCTGTTCGAAGAAGTTGAAGGCCACGCGTCCTGGGCGCTTTCGTTGTTCGGAGTGTAAGACGATCCTCGCCATAGACAACAACGGCCAGGTCTTCCTGGGATAGGGAGGAAGGGTATGGGCTTCTTTCAGCGCCTCGTGAGGGCCGTGAAGGCTCAATTCAATGCCCTTCTCAAGCGTATCGAGGATCCCGAGAAGCTTCTCGATCAACTCCTCCTCGACATGAACAAGCAGCTCCTCGAGGCGAAGCGCTCGGTTGCCCAGGCCCTCGCGGATGAGAAGAGGCTGGAGAAGAGGGTGTCCGAATACGCAGCTCAGGTCGACGACTGGGAGCAGAAGGCCGTGACCGCCCTCAAGGCCGGCAGGGAGGATCTGGCGAAGCAGGCTCTGGTGAAGAAGGCTGAGCTTCTCGAGGTGCTCGAGCAGTACCGAAAGAGCCATGAGGAGCAGCACGCCACGGTGGAGAAGCTGAAGGCCTCGCTCCGAGACCTCCAGGACAGGATTGAGGACGCGAGGAGGAAGAGGAACATCCTCATCGCACGAGCGAAACGGGTCCAGGCCCAGAAACGTCTGCAGGAGACCATAAAGGGGCTCTCTGATACCTCTGCCTTTGCCGCGTTCGAGGAACTCGAGAAGAGAGTCGAGGAGCTGGAGGCCGAGGCCGAAGCCACCGAGGCCCTCGAGGTGGAAGATACGACCCTGTCGCTTGAGGAACAGATAAGGAAGCTCGAGAAACCGGAGGACAAGGCGGACGTCCTCCTCGAGGATCTCAAGAAACGACTGGGGCTTCCGCATGATTCCTCGGGGTCGTGAGATACCCATTGGCGTGTTCCTCCCCGACGCTGATGTGAGGTACTACTTCTGGCTGGACTACAAGGACTTCCCCCATCCCCAGAAGGAGGACATCGTCATACTGGAAGATGTCGAAGAGGCGAAGTGCTGCCAGGTGGTCTCCCTCCCCTGGAAGGATTTTCTTTCCATATCCCTCGAGACCGGAGAAGGGGGACCGGTGTGGATCCCCTATGGTCCGGCCGACTATGTTGCCCAGGCGTTCGCCCTCGGGTGCGGAGACTACTTGAAGGAACCCTGGAGCGTCGGAGAGCTTCTGGTACGGGCCCGACGTTTTCTTCCCCAGCGGGTGGTGTTGCGAGGAAAGGTCTGTGAGTACCACAATGGAGTCCTCAGACGGGAGGGGAAGGAGGTGCGTCTCACTCCCGTTCAAGGGCATCTCTTCTCCCTCCTGGTGCGGCACAGGGGGAAACCCCTCGGGAGGGAGGCGCTCTCCCATGCCGTGGGCATGAGGAACGGATCGTCCCGGGCCGTGGATATGCACGTCTCCCTGTTGAGGAAGAAACTGGCCGAACTCGATCTGGAGGGTGTGCTCGTTTCCGTGATCAGAAAGGGCTACATGCTGATCGACGAGGATCGATGAAGGAATCAGGCATGAGGGATTCTCTTTTCCTCCCTGTGTACTATGTGGTGTGGCTCCTCGTGATACTCCTTCTGGGAGTGCTTTCCTGGGGGATGGCCTCCTGGGGTCTCGCCGACGGCGTGTATGTCACGGTGGATGGAAAGACCACAGTGCTTCCTTTCTTCCTGAAGGCCCTGAGGGCCCTGGGGCCTTCGGCAGGAGTACTGGCGCTCATCATAAGCCTCTCGAGGGTGTTCGTTCGTCCGGGCGTTCTCTTCCTCTCCATCCTGGAGCTCGCCCTGCTCATGACGGGATATCTCTACCTCTGGTATGCCTTCGCCGTTCCTCCCCTGAAGGAAGGGGTGGCCGCCCTTGAGTGGCGCTACACCTCGCCGGTCTCTTCGCAGGCACTCGTGAGAACGGCGGAGGATCGGTACCTCTTCGTGTATGCCTCGGGAAGGTTCGATGCCGGGGTGGTGGATGTGTGGTTCGAACGCGAGCCGGTCGTCCGCCTCTTCCAGGAAGGGTGGTTCGACGAGGAGACCGGGCGGTATGTCCTGGGAGAGACGGAATCGATCGACCTTTCCCGAAGGTACGACGCCTCGGTCCTCGCTCCGATCCCCGGCTGGGCTTCCGTGTGGGAAGAGGTGACGTTGACCATGGAAGAGGTGTGGGACCAGGCCTTTTCCATGGGGGCACCACGGTCTCTTCTCTTCCTCGGCTCATGGTTCCTCTTCTCGATCGGTATGTGGACCTGGGTGAGATTCACCCGCTGGCCTTTCTTCAACACGATCCTCGCCGTCGGTATGGGTATGACCCCCGGGCTCTTCATGTGGGGGGTGAAGCGCTTCACCGAAGAGCCGCTCTTCGTCGAAGTCGTGTCGCGGATTCCCCTGTCCTTTGACTACGTGGTTCTCGGCATCCCCGCCTTCATCGGACTATGCGCCCTCCTCTTCCTCCTCTTCCTCCTGCCCTATGCACGCCTCCGGGAGGAGGTGGCATGGTGAGTCCTGCAGGGCGTATCGTGAGGGGGCTCTTCGTCTGCTATCTGATCTCTTTCGTCCTCGTGATGGGATGGGTGTATGTCATGGGGAAGGGTGAGGCTCCTGTACATCCCCTGCTCGCCGTTCCGTGGCGGTTGTATGAGGGTGTCGCCGGATGGTTGAGACATTTCCTCTTCTTTCATCTCCTCTCGGTGGTCCTGGTCGTGGGCTTTTTCTCTTCCCGATACCTGCTCATCCAGCAGGATGTGAAGGATCGCTTCAGGATCCTCCAGGGCCTCCTCATCTTCGTGGTGGTGGAGGCGGGGGTCTATCTCCTCCTCCAGGAGGGGGTCAAGCCGCTCGTGATACGGAATGCACGACATCTGGAGTACAGGACCCGGCTCGCCGAGGAGTTTCTCGACCTCTACGAAGGTGCGAAGGAACGAGGGGACGAGGCGACGATGCTGCAGGCACTCAGGAGTTACACGAGGCTGATCCCCTCGGATGAGGCGTACCGTGAGGAGCTTCGTACCCTCGAGCGGGGACGGCCCATGGTGGAGGAGGCGGGGGAGGAGGAGGGTTTCCCCGCCGTACCACGCAACCTCTCGGCGGGGGAGGCCCTTCGTCTGGCGGAAGAGGCCTTCCAGAAGGAGGACGCGTATACGGCCTACTACTATGCGCGGCTCGCCCATACGATCGAGCCCTCCCTGGTGGAGGCGAGAAGGCTTCAGGCGAAGGCGTGGGAGGCCATCCTGCGGGAGGAAGAGACGGCCTCCTCCAGGAAGGACAAGGACTTCTTCGCCGCCAAGCGGCAGGCGTACGAGCGTCTCATGGGAGGAGACTATCTCGGTGCCTACTATGCCTTCATGCGCCTCAAGGAGGAACGGCCCCGTGACGCCGATGTGGTGCGGTACTACGAGGAGGCCAGGGAGAGGGTGGAATCCTACGCCTTCTATTACGAGGAGATAGCGAATCTGTCCGACGTGGGGGGGATTCCCCGTGTCTTCTTCGCGAGGAGGGGGGATGACAGGATCGACTTCTTCTATCTCGAGAGGGTGATCCGGGTGGCCGAGGGGACCTACGGTTTCGGGGTGGAGGTGACCGGTGTGGGAGGGGAGGGTGCCCTGCTCTACCGCCTCCGGGCGCCCTACGCAAAGATCGAGCAGGGTGTCCTCGTGCTCCACTGTGTGGGGCGGAGCGATCGGTCGGTGCGCTTCCTTCCCGAGGAGGAGGGCGAGGTCCCGTACGACCCTGTGTTCCTCGTGCCGGTGGGGCTCGATGTGGATCAGATCCTGCTCCTGGGTGGCACAGGGTGGGAGGGGAGGACCCTCTCCGAACTCTTCCAGCTCGTGTGGTTTCCCGATCGGGTGCTCCTTCCCCGAGGGGAGATCACGACCCTCATCTATATACGGATATACAGGGCGCTGCTCTTTCTGATAGGATCGTTTCTCGTGCTCGCCCTTGCATGGAGGGGACGCTACAGGGCTGCGAGGCGATCGTGGGGATTGCTCGTGGTGGGGGGATCTCTCGTGGCTGCGGCGGTGTGGTGGGTTGCGGATATGATGGAGAAGGGAGGCGCCCGTCTCATCGCGGCGGCCATGGCGCTGGGTGGGAGCGGGGCGGCGGTCGCCGTCCTCGTCGTGGGGAGCGCCGTGCTCCTGGGCCTCAGCCTCCTCCTCCTGGTGAGGGCGATGCAGTGACAGGGTGTACCGACAGAGGGAGGACGAAGCGATATGAGGTTTCTGGTGACAGGGAGTGCCGGTTTCGTGGGGTTCCATCTCGTGGATCTCCTCCTGCGGAAGGGACACGAGGTGGTGGGGATCGACAACCTCTCCCCCTATTATGACGTGGGGCTCAAGAAGGCGCGTCTTGCGGAGCACGGAATCGTGGTAGGCGAGCGGGGGGAAGGGATATCCTCGAGGATCCGCGATGGCTACACCTTCTACTTCGGAGACATTCGGGACAGCGGCTTCCTGGAGACCCTCCTCCGGCGTCACGGGGTGGAACGTGTCATCCACCTCGCGGCCCAGGCAGGGGTCCGGTATTCCCTCACCCATCCGGAGGTCTACCTGCAGAGCAACATCGAAGGGTTCTGGGTCGTGCTCGAGGCTTCGAGGCGCTGCGGAGTGGAGAGACTGGTGTACGCCAGTACGTCGAGCGTCTACGGGCTCAACGAGAAGGTCCCGTTCTCCGAGCGGGATGGGGTCGATCATCCGGTGAGCTTGTACGCGGCCACCAAGCGCTCGAACGAGCTCTTTGCACACGTCTACAGCCACATCTACGGCCTTCCCACCATAGGGCTCAGGTTCTTCACCGTCTACGGGCCCTGGGGACGTCCCGACATGGCCTACTTCTCTTTCACCGAGCGCATCCTCAAAGGCGAGCCCATAGAGGTCTTCAACCACGGTCGTATGGAGCGGGACTTCACCTATGTGGAAGACGTGGTGGAGGGAGTCGCGCGGGTGGCGGAGCATCCTCTCCCTGAGAGGCGGGACTGGGATCCGAGTGATCCCCGGCCCGACAGATCGTCGGCTCCCTTCTGGGTCTACAATATAGGCCACGGTTCGCCCGTGGGCCTCATGGACTTCATCAGAGCCATCGAGGAGGCGCTGGGTCGGGAGGCCAGGATCGTCTATCGTGAGATGCAACCCGGGGACGTGGTGGCCACCCATGCGAGTACGGAATCGCTCGAGGAGGCCGTGGGTTACCATCCCTCCACCCCGCTTTCGGAAGGGATCCGGCGGTTCGTGGCATGGTACTGTTCGTACTACGGAATCGAGCGGTGACTACGACTCTTTCCTGATGCGGGCCCCGAGATGCTGGAGTCGTTCCACGAGATCCTCGTATCCCCGTTCTATCTGGTAGACGTTGTGGATGAGGCTCTCACCTTCCGCACAGAGGGCGGCGATCACCATGGCCATCCCTGCCCGTACGTCGGGCGAGGTGAGTTCGGAGCCCCGAAGCCGTGAAGGTCCTGAGACCACGGCGCGGTGGGGGTCGCAGAGTATGATGCGTGCGCCCATCTCGATGAGTTTGTCCACGAAGAACATGCGTGACTCGAACATCTTCTCGTGGATGAGGATGGTTCCCTCGGCCTGGGTGGCCACCACGGTCATGATGCTCGTGAGGTCGGCCGGGAATCCGGGCCACGGGGCATCGTCTATCTTGGGAATGGCCCCTCCCAGATCGGGCACCACCTTGAGGGATTGCCCGGCCGGCACGTGGATGGTGCGCCCCTCTTGTTCCCAGTAGATCCCGAGCTTCCCGAAGGCGAGTTTGGTCATCCTGAGGTGCTGGGGGTCTGCATTCTCTATGACCACATCGCCCCTGGTGACGGCCGCGAGTCCGATGAACGAACCCACTTCCATGTAGTCGGACCCTATGGCGAAGGTGGTACCCGAGAGGCGCTCCACTCCTTCGATGGTGAGGACGTTCGAACCGATCCCCGAGATCTGCGCTCCCATCTGGTTCAGCATGTGGCAGAGGTCCTGTACGTGGGGCTCGGACGCCGCGTTCCGTATCACGGTGGTGCCTTCGGCGAGCACGGCGGCCATGATGGCGTTTTCGGTGGCCGTCACCGAGGCCTCGTCCAGGAAGATCTCGTCCCCCACCAGTCTGTGGGCCGTGAGCCTGAAGACGCCGTCGATCTCCACCCGGGCGCCCAGGGCGGAGAGGGCGAGGAAATGGGTGTCGAGCCTCCTTCGACCGATCACGTCTCCGCCGGGGGGTGAGAGTACTGCCTTCCCGGTACGGGCCAGGAGGGGGCCTGCGAAGAGGATGGAGGCCCGGATGAGCTTCGCCTTCTCTTGAGGGATTTCTGAGGTGACGATATCGGTGGTCTTGAGCCTGTAGGAGTCTTTACGAAGGCGCGTGACCTGGACGCCGAGGTACTGGACGATGTCGAGCATCACCCTCACGTCCTGGATGTCGGGCACGTTCTCGAGGACCACCTCTTCGTCGGTGAGGAGACAGGCGGCGATACAGGGGAGTGCTGCGTTCTTGTTCCCCTTGGCGAGGATGGTGCCTTTGAGCGGGAAGCCGCCTTCGATTCGGTATCTCATGGTGCCTCACTCTACGGATTGGTGGGGGGTCTGTCAATGAGAAACTCGAAGGGGGGGTCCTGGAAGGGGAAGGCCTTGAGTCCGAGAAAGGCGGTGGCGACGAAGGATCCTTCCCCGGTCTCGATGCGGACCGGGACCAGGATCTTCTCCCCCGGCATTCCTCCGTCCGGAAAGGGGTTCTCCGAGATCTCGGGGAAGGTGATCCCTCGGATCCCGTGGAGCCTGAAGGTGTTCCCTTCTTCTATGACGAAGACGTCCTCCAGTGTCTCCGCTTCCTCCACGCAGGCGTAGGAGAGGAAGGGTTCGGGTCCGTTGCGGATGAGCCTTCCGGCCTTCGAGAAGAATGCCTTCAGGCTGCGTACGATGCCGAGCGACCGTTCGAGCGAGAATCGGATCCCGTTCCAGGTGTACCAGGAGAGATAGGTCTCCCGGCCCACGCCCTCCTCGCGTACGGTCTCCCTGACCAGCACGTCGATGGTGCCGTCTGTGTCGAGGTCCTGGAAGGAGGTGGTCATGGAGGGCCTGGTGAAGAAGGTGTCGATCGACGGCAGGCCGTTCCCGCCGGAGGAGACGAGGAGATGCACGATCTTCTGGGGTTTGAGGCAGGTGAGAAGGAGCGCTATCCCTCTGCGGGGGGAGGCGAGGGTGAGGGAGCGTGCCTCCTTGAGCACGGGATACCGGCCGAGGGGGAGGCGCTCCAGGCCCTGTTCCGTGACCCACGCGATCGCGAGGTCGGGCAGATCTTCGGTCTGGTAGATACGGTTGATGTCGGAGAGCTCTTCCCAGCGGTATGGGGCGCCGGGAGTGCACAGGATGAGGGCCTCCCCGGTGTCGGACCGGAAGGCCGCCACCGGCCGGCCGTCCTTGCCGTGTACGGGGAAGAGATCGGGGGGGAGGGAGGGGAGGGGTTTTTCCGCGGGAGTGGGGAGGGCGGGGGAGGGTGGGGGGGCGATGGGAGGGGACGGTGCCGGCGTACGACAGGAGGCCCAGAGCAGTGCACACGCGAGGATTGCATATTTTTTCGTTTTCAGGGCCGTTCTACCGCGATAATGCATAAGTATACCGTTTGTGTATTGCTAAAACCCCTCATCTCTGCAATGATTGAGCCTGATCATTGTAGCACAGGATGGAGGACCCGGAAAGATGAAGGTGATGAAGTTCGGAGGGAGCTCTGTCGCCGATGGGCCGAAGATCGCCCACGTGGTGGAGCTGGTGAGGAAGGCTCGGGAGAGGGAGCCGGTGGCGGTCGTGCTCTCGGCCATGAAGGGGGTCACCGACCTCCTCCTCTCCATGGCCCGCAAGGCCGAATCGGGGGATCCCTCGTACCGTGAGGACCTCTCTTCGCTCACCTCCAGGCAGAAGGAGACACTCTCCTCTCTCATGGGGGATGGGACACAGGCCGGGGCGGCGTGGGATGCCGTCTCCGCACTGCTCGAGGATCTCTCGAGCATCCTTCACGGCATCGAGCTCGTGCGCGAGTGTTCCAGGCGGAGTCTCGACCTGGTGGCGAGCTTCGGCGAACGTCTCAACTGCACCCTCGTGACCCGCTACCTTCTCTCGCTGGGTGAGAGGGCGGAGTACGTGGACGCGAGGGAGGTGGTGCTCACGGACGACTCGTTCGGGAGCGCGGTGGTGCAGTTCGAGGAGACCTATGGGAGGATCCGTGAGAGGCTCGCCGGGGATGCGATCTATGTGGTGACGGGATTCATCGGCGCAACCAGAGAGGGGGTGACGACCACTCTGGGAAGGAACGGCTCTGACTACAGTGCGGCCATCGTGGGGGCCGGAGTGGGTGCCGAGGAGGTGGAGATCTGGACCGACGTCGACGGAGTCCTGAGTGCCGATCCCCGGGTGGTTCCTGAAGCCTTCGTCCTCGAGGAGGTTTCGTTCCAGGAGGCGATGGAGCTCTCCTATTTCGGGGCCAAGGTGATACATCCCTACACCATGATCCCTGCGGTGGAGCGGGACATCCCCATCGTGATAAAGAACACGATGAATCCCGGGTTTCCGGGTACGCGTATCGTGAAGCATCCCAAACCGCATCCTTGGCCCATCACGGGCATCGCCTCGATTCCTGGTGTGGCCCTCATCAACATAGAGGGCAGCGGGATGATGGGGGTGCCCGGGATCGCGGCGCGCGTGTTCTCCGCCCTCGCCGAGGCCAAGGTGAACATCATCATGATCTCGCAGGCCTCCTCGGAGCACAGTATCTGTGTGGTCTGCAGGAAGGAGGAGGTGGACAGGGCCCTCGATGCCTTGGAGCGCTCACTCGAGCCGGAGCGTAGGGCGAGGATCATCTCGGACTTCGAGTGCATCAGGGATCTTGAGATCATCGCCATCGTGGGAGAGAATATGCGGGGTACGCCCGGGCTCGCCGGCCGCCTTTTCCAGGCCGTGGGTGAGAGGGGAATCAATGTACACGCCATCGCCCAAGGGTCTTCGGAGCGCAATCTCTCGTTCGTGGTGGACGAGGAGCGGGGACAGGAGGCGGTCCGGGTGATCCACAGGGCCTTCTTCGGGAGATAGGAGGGGCCATGCGTTTCGTGAGCACGAGGAATCCCAAGGACGTGGTCTCGTTCGAAGAGGCGGTGTTCCGGGGGCTTGCTCCGGACGGAGGGCTCTACCATCCGGTGGAGCGTCTGGACCTCGCCTCCCTCTACGAGCGTCTCGGTCCCGAGAAGGGCTTCGTCGACGTTTCGTACGAGATGGTTCGCCTCCTCTTCGGCGATGAGTTCTCAGAGGAGGAGGCGGGCCGGCTCGTGGAACGGGCCTTTCCCTTCTCTCCTGTGCTGAGGGAGCTCACCGGTTCGATCCTCCTCCTCGAGCTCTTCCATGGGCCTTCGTGCGCCTTCAAGGACTTCGGCGCGAGCTTTCTCGCGAGCTGCATGGAGGTCTTCCTCTCCCGGAGGGAGGGGCGGGCCGTGATCCTCACGGCCACGTCGGGGGATACGGGGAGTGCGGTGGCACAGGCCTTCCACGGGCGGCGGCACATCGATGTGGTGATCCTCTACCCTTCGGGGAGGGTGAGTCCGCTTCAGGAGAAGCAGCTCACCACACTGGGGGGGAACGTCCATGCCCTCGAGGTGGCCGGCTCGTTCGACGATTGCCAGCGGATGGTGAAGGAGGCCTTCCTCGATCGGGAGCTCAGGGAGCGGTGTCCTCTCACGAGCGCCAATTCCATCAACCTGGGGAGGCTCGTTCCGCAGTCGTTCTACTACGTGTGGGCCTATGCTCAGCTGAAGGCGCGAGGGGATAGGCCTTTCTTCTGTGTCCCGAGCGGGAACTTCGGCAATCTCACCGCCGGGGTGTATGCGTGGTGGTGGGGGATGCCGGTGAGAGGGTTTCTCGCGGCCACCAACGTGAACGACGTGGTGCCGGAGTACCTTTCCACCGGGGTGTTCACGCCGCGGTCGTCGGTGAGGACGCTCTCGAATGCCATGGATGTGGGCAATCCGAGCAATTTCGAGCGGCTCCTCGCCCTCTTCGAGGGGGATCACCGCCGGATGGCCGCGGTGATACGGGGTGAGCGGGTGACCGACGAGGAGACGCTCGATACCATCGCCCGGTACTGGCGGGAGCGTGAGGTCTTCCTCGATCCTCACACGGCGGTGGGGGTGAAGGCATCGGAGCGTCTCCTGGAACGGGAGAGGGGGGTGGCGCCGGTGGTGACGCTCGCCACGGCGCATCCGGGCAAGTTCCTCGAGGTGGTCGAGGACGCGCTGGGGATCAGGCCTCCCCTCCCTCCCCAGCTCGAGGAGGTGCTCGCGAAGGAGAAGCGGGCCGTGAAGATCCCCAACACCCTGGAGGCGCTCAAGGCCTTCCTCCTCGATCTGTGGGGGTAGGTCATTCCACGTACAGCTTGATGAGGCGTCTCAGCCGGGGGTCCCTGAAGGGGTTGCGTCGTGCCTTGAGGAAGGAGCGGTAGGCCCTGCAGGCCTGGTAGTAGGGTTGGGGGCCGCGGAAGGTGGAGGAGAGGTCGCACCGGTAGAGTTCGAGGAGCATGGGGAAGAGGGGTGAGGAGAGGATCTCGGCGATGCTCCGGGGAGGGATGCGGGGGAGGGCGCCGGGGAGCATGTGGTAGCGCACGAGGAAGGCCACGTCGTCCTGGAGGGAGGAGGGGAAGTCGAGGTCCCGGAGGAAGGTGCGGGCGATCCGGGCGCCGATGTTGGCGTGGAGGTGGAAGCGGTTGGTGCCGTGTGGTACGGCGTCTGGTTTGCCTATGTCGTGGAGGAGGATGGCGAGGGAGAGGAGAAGATCGGGGCGTTTGCGGTGCTTGAGGGCCTCGAGGGTGTGCTCCCACACGCTTCCTTCTGGATGGTAGTCCTTGACGTGATGGACGTCGCGGAGTCGTGCGAGCGGGGGCCAGAGTCGGGGCAGGGCTTCGGTGCGGGAGAGGAGGGCCAGGCCGTGCCAGGGTGTCCGGCCGGTGAGGATGAGGGAGAGGGTTGCGGCCTGGGTTTCGGTGGGGGGATGGGGGGACGGGATGAGGGTGGGGAGGGTGGGGGGTGGGGTGTAGGGGTAGCGGGAGAGGAGCACGGCGCAGGTGAGGGCGTGGCTGAGGGTGAAGGGGGTGGGGAGGGCGAGGGCGGGGGAGCGGAGGAGCGGGTAGAGGGCGTCGGGAGCCTGGAAGGCGTCGCGCGAGGGGTCGTGGGTGAGGGCGAGGAGGGGGTGGGGAGGGGGGGTGTGGGGGGTGACGAAGTAGATGCGGGTGTCTTCCAGGGTGAGGGCCGCCTCCACTCCCTCCAGGCCGGGGTATTCGAGTCCTTCGAAGAGGCGGGCGAGGTCGACGAGTTCGGCGGTGCTCTGGATCCACAGGTGGGTGGGGGTTCCCTTCACCTTGAAGTAGCGGTCGAGGGCGGAATACCCGGCGAGTCGGGGTCGGTGGCCAGCCCGGTCGAGTGAGGCGAGGACATCCCGAGGTTCCACGACACGCTCCTTTTCCTAGTGAGTGAGGCGATTCCGTTCCTCGTCGAACCGCGTCCTGATATGCGAGAGTACCTTATCCTCTTCAGGATGGGTGTGTGTGTAGTCGTCGATGATGCGTCTTCCGCGTATGGAGTCTTTGTGTCTCGATCCTTCGATGCGCTCCCACACCGCATCGAGGAGTTCGAGGTATCGGGGGATCTGCTCTTCTCGTTGTTCGGGAAGCTGGTACTTCTCTACGAGGGGCTGGATGTCGTTGTGCCAGGTGGCGTCATCACACGAGGAGAGACCGAGGAGGATGCGGAGGATGCCGTACTCGAGGAAGAGGCGGTAGCCCTCCAAGGCACCGAGCCTGTCTTCTTCGGTGACGTAGTTCTTGCCGATCCCGGGAAGGTGCTCGGGGAGATAGAACGGTCGGGGGCTTCCTATGGAGGAGAGTCGGTCGAGTGCCCTGTCCATGAGGAAGAGGATCCGTGGGCGGAAGATCTCGAACTCGGGGCGGTAGCGTCTCGCCTTGTTCCGGGTGCGGAACTTCTCCTCGCTCCGGAAGAGGCTGTAGGCGTTGCCGGTGAGCATCCAGCCGGGCATGAGCTGGTTGTAGGCCGTGGGCACCTCGCTGGGGTAGGAGATGGGTTGGGTGATGAGGGAGAAGGGGTATTCCATGCGCTGGGGCATGGTCATCACCGCGGTGGCGATGGTGGTGTAGGGAGCGTCCCTGAAGTGGGCGGGGAACTTGATGCTGCAACCCAGGCCGAAGAACATCCCCTCTCCGGGCCAGATTTCCTGGTCGGGTTGGCGTGAGGTGTGGTTGGATCCCACGTTGGCGCCGTAGGCGATGTTCCCCTTCCCCTCGGGCCACCATGCGGCGATGAGGAGGGACTGATGGTGGAAGCCCACGAAGGGACCGACCAGGCTCGCGGTGACCTCGCCTTTGGCGATGTGGGTGTTGGGGAGGATGATACTGGTCTCGACCTTACCGTGATCCTCGACGCCCGTAGCCTCCATGAGGAGGCTACGGCGCACCAGGGCGCCGGTGGTCACGTGGACGCCCTCCTGGAGAATCGCCTCCTGGAGTATGGTGTGGTCGCCCACGATGCTCGGTGCCTCCTCGGAGGAGTGTATGGTCACGTATGTGAGGCTGCTCCCTGTGACGGCTGCATGGGGGCCTGTGTACACAGAGGAGAGGGTACTGCAGTGGGCCACGTGGGCCTTGGGGCCTATGTAGGAGAAGGGAAAGAGGGTGGTACCCCGGTAGTGCGTGAGGAAGTTCGCGTAGGCCTCTTCGAGGCTGTCGGGGAGGGGGCGGGTGGTGAGGGCGATGGCGAGGTCCGGGGTGAGGACGTCGCATGGGGTGATCTCGCGCCCGCCGGTCTCTATGCCGGGGGAGATGGTGGGAAGTACGCCGGCATGGAAGGGGCCTGGGGTGTGGCTGGTGGTGTGGATCACCTCGGCCCCCACGTCGATGTAGAGGTTTGAGAGGAGAGGGCAGTGGTGGATCCTCGCGTGGGAGCAGACCACGGTGTGTCGGATCACCGAGTGGTAGATTCCCTCGGGGAAGAGGTCGTTGTCAGAGGGCTCGAAGAGGCCCAGGTAGCAGGATCCTCTGAAGGTGGAGTACCAGATGCCGCGGGGCGTGAACGAGGGATGGACGCGTATCGCCTCCCAGTCCTCGGCCCGGTTGCCCTGGGCTTCGAGCGCGGCGCGTTCTGTGGGGGTGAGGGGGCGGGAGGGGAGCGAGGAGGGGTCGGGAGGGATGGGGGCCTCTGCGGCGAGGGGTTCGAGGATGACGCGCCAGTCTTTCATAGCAGAAAATGGTACGGGTTTTTGTTCGATTGGGCAATGGTTGTAGTATTGCGGTATGCAACAAAAAAGAGGGGTGCGCCCCTCTGTGGAACACCGTACTGTCCGAACTCACGTGAAGACCAGCCCCCTTCTCCTTGTCGAATCGGGGAGAATGGCGTAGTATCTTCTCATGGAACGGAAGGATGCGAGACGGATTCAAGAGTCCTTTCTCAGCGGACCGGAACGAAAGGTACTGGAGTGGATCGCGGCTCGTCTCCCGCGGTGGGTGGTTCCCGATCACCTCACGTGGTTCGGCTTTTTCGGGGCCCTTGTGGCAGGAGCCGGCTACGTGTTCACCAACTGGGGGAAGGGCTTCCTCTGGGTTTCTTCTCTGGGCTTCGTGATCAACTGGTTCGGGGACAGCCTCGACGGTACCCTCGCGAGGGTGCGGAAGATCCAGCGACCCACCTACGGGTTCTTCATCGATCACAATGTGGATGCGTTCACCGCGCTGGTGATCGGTATCGGGGCGGGGATCTCTCCCTTCGTTTCTCTCTCGGTGGTGCTCCTCATCCTCATCGGATACTATCTCTTGAGTATCTTCACGTACATCAACACCTATCTCCGCGAGGTCTTCAAGATTTCCTACGGCGGATTCGGACCTACCGAACTCAGGTTGGTTATCATCCTACTCAATGGTCTCTTCTACTTTATCCCTACCGACAATCCATCGGTGAGGATCCTGGGCGTCACCATGAAGTACTTCGATCTCTTCGCCCTGGTGGTGGCTCTCGTCCTTTTCTTCCTCTATTTCTTTTTCTTCCTCACGGCACGCAGGGAGTATGAGAAGATCGATCCTCCCCGTTCATAGGAGGTCTTTTCATGTTCGTGCGATTCCTCAAGTTCTTCGCGAGCAGGTTGGTGGGAACGGGGGTGGACACCTTCGTGCTGTGGCTGGCGAGTTCCTTTCTCTTCTCTTCCTATGTAGGGAAGTACCTCGTCGCCCCTGCCCTCTCGTTCGAGGTGGCGATGCTCCATAACTACACGATCTCCTATTTCTGGATATGGCGGAAGCGGATACGCCACCGGGGGGCGGCGGACTTCTTTCGCAGGCTCCTCCCTTACAACCTCTCCGTGCTCTTCGGTTTCGGGGTGAAGATGGTCCTCCTGCTCCTCCTCGAGCGCCTCTTTCACTGGGACGTGGTGTGGTGTAACCTGGGTGCCCTCACGGTGTCCGGCGTGATCAACTTCTTTCTCGGGGAGTTGGTGGTCTTCAAGAAGCGGGGGCACTCCTATGAGGACGGACTCCTGCTCGACGTCGAGACGGGGTGGACCAGGGGTGTCGAGAAGTAGGTTCCCGTGCTATCATTATCGAAGCGGATTTGATTTTTACTACATAGAGGAGGGTTTATGTATTATCGGACGATGGGACGCACCGGTGTCGAGGTCTCTGCGCTTGGGTTCGGCTGTATGCGTTTCCCCACGAAGGGAGGGGACAGCAGCCGGATCGATGAGGCGCAGGCCGAGAGGATGCTCCTCTATGCGATCGAGCACGGGGTGAACTACCTCGATACGGCCTGGCCCTATCACGGAGGAAGGAGTGAGCCTTTCGTGGGGAATGTTCTGGAGCGACATGGGCTGAGGGATCGGGTCTTCCTTGCCACCAAGATGCCCATGTGGGAGGTGAAGACAGGGGCCGATCTCGACAGGATCTTCGACGAACAGCGGAGGAGGCTCAGGACAGACTACGTGGATTTCTATCTCCTTCACTCCCTCAACAAGGAGAACTGGAAGAGGGTGGAAGCTTCGGGTGCCCTCGAGTGGCTCCAGAGGAAGAAAGAGGAGGGGGCGATCCGTTTTATCGGGTTTTCCTTCCATGACGAGATTTCCGAGTTCAAGAGATACGTGGACGCTTTGGGAGAAGGGTGGGATTTCTGTCAGATCCAGTACAACTACATGAATGAGCACGAGCAGGCAGGCACCGAGGGTCTCAACTATGCGGCCGAGCGGGGGCTGGGGGTGGTCGTGATGGAGCCCCTCCTCGGTGGATATCTCGCGGGGAGGATTCCCAGACTGGAGCCGGTGTGGGCGCAGAGCGGGAGATCGTGGTCTCCTGTGGAGTGGGCCCTCAGGTGGCTCTGGAATAATCCGAAGATCTCACTCGTACTCAGCGGGATGAGTACCCTCGAGCAGGTGGAGGAGAACGTGAGAATCGCCTCCACCGAGGGGGGCGCGCCGGGGAATCTCTCCTCCGGAGACCTGGAGGTGATCGTGCGAGTGAGGGAGGTGCTCGAGTCCTCCAAGGTGATCCCGTGCACCTCATGCAACTACTGCCAGCCCTGTCCCCACGATGTGGAGATCCCTCGGATCTTCAAGATCTACAACGATGCGGAGATCTTCGGGAATGTGGGGAACGCGCGTGGGGCCTACCGATGGATCCCCGAGGGACATCGAGCTTCGGACTGTGTGGCGTGCGGCGAGTGTGAGACGAAATGTCCCCAGCAGATCGAGATCATCGACTGGCTGAAGAAGGCGGGGGAGCTCCTCGAGGTGTAGGAAAAAGACTTGCGCTCCCGGGAGAGGTGTTCCACACTTGATACTATGAGGGTGCTGGTGGTTGAGGACGAGTTTCTCTCCCGGGAGAAACTTTCCGCTTTCTTCTCTCGCTATGGCGCGGTGGACAGTGCCCCGTCTGGACAGAAGGCGCGGGTCCTCTTCGAGAGGGCCATCGAAGAGGGGCTTCCCTACGACTGCATCAGCGTCGATCTGCACCTGCCCGATGAGGATGGGCTCTCGCTTCTCGCGTCTTTCATCCGGAGGGAGCAGGAGATCGGCGGGGGATGGTTCTCGAAGAAACTGGTGATAAGCGGGGATACGCAGAGGAATGTGGTGGAGTCGGCCGTGCGCACGGGCTGTGATGCCTACATCGCCAAGCCGATCCGGTTCAAGGTGTTGGAGGAGCGTATGCGTCTCATCTTCAGGTGATTATTGCACGGGGAGGGGAGGTCTCGTATACTCCACTCGATGGGTACGTATGTCCTGGGTGTGGCCTCGGGAAAGGGCGGGGTGGGGAAGACGACCACAGCCGTGAACCTGGGGCTCTGGTACGCGAGAAGGGGGCTCAGGGTGGCCCTCCTCGATCTCGATCCTCTCGCCAATCTCCATGTGGTTCTGGACATACCCCTCACCGAACTCTCGGGGGTACGGTATCCGAATGGCGGGAGTGGACTGGATGATGCGTCCTACCGGTATCTTCCGAGGTTTCATCTCCTCTTTCCGCCTTCCTCCTCCAGGCCTGCGCCGGACAGGCTCGCCGACCTGGTCTTCCGTTCGTTGTGGCACGAGGTCGAAGCCCGCTATGACGTGGTGATCGTGGATTTCCCGCCGGGTATCTCGCAGGAGGAGAGCCTCACCTTCCTCCCTTGTCTCTCACACGTCCTGGTGGTGACCACCTCGGAGCCTACCTCCCATGTCTCCACCGGGGGCTACCTGAGGGCGCTCTTCGATGTGCAGTCTTCTGCGAAGGCCATGCTCTGGTTCAACCGGTACAGTCCGTCGGTCTGGGATGGTTTCCTCCCGGACGATGTGGTGGGGACCTACAACCGCTTCGCTCCAGAGGAGATGCGTCTCTCGCCCTCCGAGCGGGAGCGTATCCTCACCGTGGCCCGTGTGCCGTACGACGCCACGCTCGACCTCCTCAAGGCCGAACCATCGCTCGATGTGGTGCTCGATGCTCGTCTGGGGGAGACCCTCGAGGTGCTCTCCCGCAGACTCCTGGATCTGTGGGCTGTGCGTCTCTCCCTCCCCTCCCATGTGACGTCGCTGTGGACGAAGTGGCTTCACGAACACCCCGATCTGGGTGCCGGGGATGCGACGCGCTCCTTCCTTTCGAGCATGGAGAGGCTTCTCGGGGTGGAGGAGATGGAACGGCTCGTCGAGGGGAAAGCCGAGCTCGTGCGGTTCGCGGAGATGCTCGCAAGGACGTCGCTGTGGAAGGCACTCTGCCGGGTGAGGGGGCTCCTCGATGCACGGGTGGAGGGTCGGAAGGTTCCGGATCGGCTACTCTACGAACATGTGAGGGATGTGCTCACCCTCCTCCTCCCCTACGGGATGAAGGATGGGTTCCTGAGAAACCTGGGGGGGATGCTCCTGGCTTCCCTTGCGCTCCACATGTTGGCGGGCAACCCCTCTGTGGACCGGCTGATCGGGGGTTTCGTCCCGGTGAAGAAGGAGGGCGGGCGTATCCGGCGGGACAGGGCGGCTCAGATCAGGTATCTCGTCTCGAAGGACGCCCTCTACCACGAGAAGTACGTCGATCTCGTGGGCAGACTCTTTCCTCCCTTCATGGAGCAGATCTCGAGGCTCGTCCAACGATGGGGGTTCCAGCGATTCCTGTTCCGAGTGTCAGGAGGGGAGCCGCACAAGGCCGCCTATGTGAAGCTCCTGAGCAACGTGCTCCACGATGCCCTGCACGCCGGACTGGGGGTGTTCTTCGCCTTCAAGTACAGTCCCGCGGGTGAGGAGATACGGGAAGGGGCGGAGCGGATCCTCCGGGTGATGACAGGGGGGAGGAGTCTCGCGACGGGAGGAAGGGCCGGATGACTGTGGATCGTGGAAAGGGGGGCGGCCGAATGTCGGTACAGGATCATGGGCGTTCATTCCTCCTCGGGTGGTGGAGTCGTGTCCACCCTCTCCTGTCCTCGAAAAGGTATCTGGGGGATCTCCTCGCCTCAGGGAGCCTGCTCTTCTTTCTCGTACGGGTGGTGTACCTGGAGTGGCTCCGGGAGTATCTCGCCGCCCTGCCTCCCAACCCCATCCCCGACAGGATCCTCGAGCTCGTAGGCCCCTACAACCTCGATTTCTTCGTCTCCACGTACATCGTGCTCATGGGTACGCTCCTCGTACTCCACGTGGTGCTCACCTGTCCCGAACGGCTGCCTTTCTACCTCAAGGTCTATTCCCTGCTCTACGCTCTCAAGTTCGCCGGGCTTCCCACCACCGCCCTCACGGCACCCGCCGATGCGATCTTCGACACCTTCGATCCCATAGAGAACGACCTGTTCTTCTCGGGGCACACGGCGTTCATGTTTCTCTCATTCCTCCTTGTGAGACGCTCGTCCCGTCCCCTCTCCTGGGCATTCCTCGGCTCCGCGTTCCTCGAGGCGGCCTGCGTCCTGCTCATGCACATGCACTACACCATCGATGTGTATGCCGCTCCGTTCTTCGCCTATGGAGCCTACCGGATCTCGTTCCTCCTCTTCGGGAGGAACGCGGTCGCCTACGAGGCCCTGCGTACGGCTAGAGGAGGTGGGTGAGGAGGATACGGATCCCTACGGCCCACAGGACGAGTCCGCCGGCCATCTCTGCATAGCGTTCGATGAAGGTGGCGAGGAACTTGCCTGCGAGCCCGGAGAGGAAGCTCAGCCCGAGGGTGACGAGGCCGATGAGCAGTACGGGAAGGAGGAAGGCGCGGGAGAGGAAGCCCAGGGTGAGTCCCACGGCGAGGGCGTCGAGGCTGGTGGCCACCGAGAGCGAGAGCACCTTCCACGGACTCGGAGGGTCGGCGTCCCTGCACGCCCCTTCCTCCCGGTAGAGGAGTCCTTCGCGGATCATCTTGCTCCCCGTGACGGCGAGGAGGAGGAAGGCGATCCAGTGGTCCCACTGCTGGATGAGGTGCATGAAGGAGGAAGCGGTGAAGATGCCCAGGAAGGTCATGCCAGACTGAAAGATCCCGAACGAGAGGGAAATGAGAAGGAGGATCCGCTTCTTGAGGCCGGGATGAGAACAGGCGAGGGAGGCTGCGGCCGCACACGCGTCGATCGCGAGGCTCACGGCGAGTCCTGTGACCATGAAAAGAGGCATGGAGTGCACTATACTGACCAGGGGCGAGGGTGTCCATACGACGAGGAGGAGAGATGAGACTGCGAACATACCATGCGGTCGTGGTGCTCGTGGCGACCATGGTTGCGGAGGCCCTGGTCTTCTGGGTGAGTTTCCCGTTTGAAGTGCCGTACTGGGATGTGTGGATGTTCTTCAGGGTGGCGATGCTCGTCATCGCCCTCACGTGGTTCGTACTCCTCAGGAAGGAGTTCGTGCAGCTCCGGTATATGCTCACCCTCTTCCTGGGGATCTGGGCCCTCGTGGTGGCGGTGTGGGGGGAGCTCCTCGCCGCGGTTTTCTGGACAGGACCCGTGGTCGTCGCGGTGCTCAATGGCTTCTACGTGGTGGCTCTCACGGGAGTCACCATCGGTGTGATGCTCCTCATCAGGATGTATCGGATGACGATCTCGGAGCTCTCCGAGAAACAGCGGAGGCTGATCGAGCTTTCCATCACCGACGACCTCACCGGGCTCTACAACGCCCGCTACTTCTACCGGAGGCTGGAGGAGGAGATCGCGCGGAGTCGTCGCTACGGGAGGCCGCTTTCACTCCTGTTCATCGATCTCGACGATTTCAAGCGGTTCAACGACACCTACGGACACCTCGCAGGAGACAGGGTGCTGCGTAAGGTGGCACGGGTGCTCAGGGAGTCGCTCAGGGAGAACGACTCGGCCTACAGGTACGGGGGTGAGGAGTTCGTGATCATCCTTCCCGAGACCGGTGCCGAGGAGGGGAGGGTCGCGGCCGAGCGTGTGAGGAGGCGCATAGAGGAGTGCTCGTTCCGTGGGGAGGAGAAGGTGAAGGTGACGGCGAGTGTGGGGGTGGTGGAGTACCGCGAGGGGGATGCGATAGAGGACTTCGTCCGTCGGGCCGACCAGGCCATGTACAGGGCGAAAGCGGAGGGGAAGAACCGGGTCTTCCTCGTGGACTAGTCGAGTCGGGCGGCCGATGCGGATTCAGGAGGCCGGAGGGTGAAGTCGGGGGGGATCATGTAGTAGTTGCCCGAGGCGTTCCAGCAGGTGAACCCGCCGGCCTGCGCCTCGATGAGTCCCTGGATCTGGAGCCTGAAGTAGGTGTAGTAGGTCTCCTCCTCGAAGTTCCGCTCCCCTCCGATGAGGAATGTCTGGACGTAGGGCCTGATGAGGATCTGGCCCTCGGTCATCTCGCGGGCCCTGAGGGTGCTCTCCCGGTAGATCCACCTCGCCCTTTCGAGGTAGGAGAGGTGTGGGAGGAAGGCCCTGCTGTAGTGGGAGGGGTAGTACATGGGGCAGAGCACGTCGATGTAGGGCCAGAGTCGGGTGATGTCCTGTCCGAGGTAGCTCATCCTGCTGGTGGCGTTGAATCCGAAGACGTCGAGGCTGATGGGTACGGAGATCCTTTCCCTCACCTCGGAGAGAAAGGCGATCAAGGCGTCGGTGGGTGTCTCCTGCGGCCGTTTGTAGCGGGAGGTGAGGGTGGAGGTGTCCCCGTCGGAGGGAAACCTGATGTAGTCGAACTGGATTTCGTCCACTCCGAGGGAGGCCACCTCCTCGGCGATGGCGGCGTTGTACGCGCGTACCTCCTCGTTGTATGGATCGACCCAGAACTCCACCTGCTCGGTTCTCGTCTCGCCCGTCTTCTCGTCGGTGTAGGTGCGGAACACGCCCCAGGGTTTTCCTGTCTTCCTGTCGAGGAAGGCATAGGTGCCGCCGTCGTAGAGGGCGAGGGCCTTGTCCTTGAACACGGGGAGCCGTGCGATCACGTAGATGCCGTGGGCGTGGAGGGTCTCGATGAGCGTGCGGGCGTCGAAGAGGGGGCGCACCGCACCCATGGCACGCGCGAGGGGGATGGAGCTCTCGTAGCGAAGGGAGCCGTTCTCGTCCTTGAAGTCTATGACCACGGCGTTGAAGCCGTGTCTCTCGAGGAGCTCGATGTAGCGGGGGAGGTGTTCGGGGGTGGCGAGAGGGGACCGGAGATAGATGGCGTGCTTGCCCGAGGCCTTTTCCGTGCGTCGTGTGCGCTGCGGGTCTTTTCCCTCGGTCCGCACGACGGGGGTGATGAGGGTCTCATCGGGAAGGATGAGGACCTCGCCCTGGATGAGGATCTTCTGGAGGTCGAGACCCCACTCGGGGAACCGCCGTTCGATGGGGACGGGATTGGGGATGGGGCGGGGTGACGGGGGGCCCGAGGGGAGGAGATAGGCTCCCTTCCCGAATCCGAGGAGGATGGCGATGCCGTCCTCGAGGGGGGCGATGCCCGCCACTTCCTCGTGGAATCCGCCTCCCAGGTAGAAGGGAAGTTCCTCCGGGAGGGGTACTTCCTCCCAGGTGAGTCCGCCGTCGCGGCTTCGGAAGAGGCCGTCGAAGGAGGTGCCTGCGAGGAGGGTGGATGACCCAGTGAGCGCGAGGGCGCGGATGTGGGTGGAGGCGTTGAGGGGGCCGCGGAGGTCGAGGGTCTTCCAGGTGAGACCTGCATCCCGTGTGAGGAGGAGCTCGTGCTGGGTGGCGAGGATGAGGGTGTGGGGGTCGGTGCGGTCCCAGGTGAGGGTGGTGAGGGGATAGAGGTGGGCGGGGAGGGGGTGTTCCTGCCAGGCGGCGCCTCCGTCGAGTGAGGTGAAGAGGGTGGTGGGGGTGAGGCGGTAGCGGGGGGCCTCTTGGGGGAACGCGGGGAAGACGACGAGGATGAACCAGAGGACGGAGACGAATCTGCGCACGATACCTCCTGTACGTTCGGCGTGGCTATAGTAGTAGCAGAAAGAGCCGAAGAAAAGAAGGGTTTGAACTCTCCCTCCTTTTGGTGTATGTTTTTCCTGTGAAGCGTGTACCGTGGTGCGTGTTCCCGACGTTCCTGTTGCTCTCTTCGTGTGGATTCCTCCTTCCCGAGTTCAGCAACCCTCTCGACCCTTATGGAAAGAACGCCGACACCTTCGCCATAGAGTTGCTCAACGAGGACAGCATACCTCAGGATCTTGGGGTCTCCATCTCCACACCTCTCGCCGCTGCGTGGACCGGAGGGGAGGCCGTGGTGGCGTGGGTTGATGCTGCGGAGGTGCGTGCGTGTGCGGTCTCCGGAGAGGGAACGTCTCTCGCAGGGGGGACGTCGATCTATGCAGGGACGTCGCCTGCGGGTGTGAGGATGGGGGGTGGGGACGGCTCGTGTGCGTTGGTGGTGGAGGACGGGGGGGAGGTGTGGGTGGGGGTGGTGGAGGTTTCGGACGGAAACCTCCAGGTGGACGCGGCCTTCCAGTCTTCGGGATGGGGGGTGGCCGGGCTGGCTGCGGTGAGCGAGCCGGTGTGGGTGGACCAGGAGAGGTGGGTGGTAGGGTACGTGGACGGGACGGGGGATATCCACCTGGTCCTCCTGGACAGCTCGAGCGATCCTGCGGTGGTGGTGCAGGACCTGGATCTGGGACCCGGGAGCGGGACTGTGGTGAGCCTCTCCGCGGCAGGTGATGGCACGGGCGGCGGGCTGCTCGTGGTGTGGGACGACGATGGGGTCACTGCCACGGTGATCTACGGTATCTCCTTCTCCCTCTCCCAGGATACGCTGGAGTTAGGAAGCGGAGGGGGCTTCGGTGCGACGTTGTCCGGCATAGGGGCGCTTCCCGTGGCGTTCAGTGAGGGGGCGGGGGCGTACCTCCTCCTGTCCACGGACGGAAGCGACCTCCAGGGGATCTCGGTGACAGAGGATCAAGCCGAATGGACGAAGGGATGGGATCTCCCTTTTGCGACCGGTGTCTATGGGCTGTGGGGTGAGCCGGACGGATGGGGACTCCTCTACGAGGAGGCGGGCGTGCTCAGGATGGCGCGCAAGGACCTCTCCTTCACCTCGGACAAGGTGGGAAGCCCCTACCCGGTGTACACTTACACCACGGGAGTGGAGGCTGCGGCTGTGTCCACGGGCGAGAAGTACCTCGTGTTCTACGCCGATACCGATGGAGTGACTCCGGGGACGCTCTTTGTACGGGAGTGATACATGAGGAAGGTGTTTCCCCTCGTTCTTTCGATCCTCGTTGCGGCAACCCTTTGCGCTGCGCCAGTGAGGGTAGGAGTGGTCCCCTACGATCTCTCCGGAGGGGAAGTGCAGGCCCGGGCAGTGAAGGAGACCTTTCTCCGTGCCCTCGTGTGTAATCTCGCGATACTCGAGGAGACCGAACCGGTAGTAGTGGAGGTCGACGATGCGGAGAGGGATGTACGGGAGGTGGGGCGTGAGTACAGGCTGGAGCGCCTCCTCAGACTCTCGTTCAGCGAGGGGGCCGATGGCTACCGCCTGAGCATCCTCGTGTACGACACGAAGGGAGGTACGGCCATCGGAGGTCCTTCGGTGAGGATCTCCCGAGGAGCGGCCCTCTTCGAGGCCCTCGTCGCTCCCATGGGACAGGTGCTCACGATCCTTCTGGGACGGGAGGTGTCTCTGGGCCGGCTCGTGGTCCAGAACCTGGGGGAGCCCGGTCGTTTCCAGCTTGAGGTGGACGGCGTGGATCTCGGAGACCGTCTCAAGGTCCTCGCTCCCCTGGTCACCGGCACGCACTCGTGGACGGTGCGCCAGAGGCGTTTCGGCCGGATCGTGGAGATCCAGAGCGGCACGGTGGACGTGGCTGCCTCGGATACGGGGAAGATCATCGTGAGCATTCCGCGTCTTCTCCCCGAGGAGGAACGGCGTATCCAGGGCCTCGAGGATCGGATAAAAGGTGCCGCCCTCGAGGGTCGGAGGGATCGGCTTGAGGCCCTCCTCGCCGAGTGGGAGGCCCTCTTCGGCGACGTCTCCTTCGCCCCTTCGATGGCAGGCTACAGGGAGAGGGTGAAGGCCTTCAGGTCTCTCGTCCAAGTGGGGGATCTTCGCAGGGAGGTGGAAGGCCGGGTGCTGGACCCCGATCCCTTCTTTTTCCAGCGGATCAGGGCCCTCGAGGGGGCTCTTCCGGAGGAGGTGAGGTCCGATCCGGCGGTGGAGGATGCGCTCGCAGTCTGTGCAGAGGAGGCCCTCCTCTCCCAGGTGTACCACGTGTTCCGACTCTTCCGGGAGTCCCGGTTCGGGGAGGCGATGGCCCGGTATTCTTCCCTCAGACCTCTCCTGGTCTTCGTGAGGGATCCGTGGAGGATCTGGTACGAGAGGCTCTGGTTCCACATGAGCAGGATGGACGAGCGGTACCTCCGCGAAGGGGTGAGAGGGCGAGACCTCGTGCTGCCGATACTCGAGACGGCGTTGGGGGTCTCGCTCGACATCGTTGCGGTCTACCTGTTCTATACCGACGACAGCGCGCAGTTGCTCGCGGAAGCCTATGAACGCTATCCCGACTATCTTGCGGCGGATACACCCGAGGAGGCCGCCCGTCTCCATCGCGAGATAGAGGACCGCATACGGAAGGCGAACAACCATACATTCGCAGAGTGGGGATGTGCCTTCGGGGGATTGTTCTTATCGATCGTAGGACCCATTCACCTCTACCGCGCGGTGCGTGCTCCTGCGGTGCGGGCGTGGGAGGAACTCTCCCTCCTGTTCCCCCGGGAGACCGCGGCCTCGGAGGTGTTGTTCACGCTCCCGGCCTACAGGATCGACGAGTGGATCCGGGAGCAACACGAGGATATGGTGTCAAGGCTAGGCTCGTGAATGCCGGATCTTCAAGGCAAGGAGGTGACGATGAAACGGTGGTACCATGTGTGCGTGGCGGTCTTATTGGTAGTGACGGGCTGTACGACCCCACCTGCAGAGAGGACGGAGTCGACCGCTCCTCCTACGGTCTCTGCGGAGGACGAGATCGAGGCGATGATGGGCCGTGCTTCTTCCCTGCTCGACGAGGGGGCGTTCTCCGAGGGGCTTTCGCTCATGGCGAGGGTCTTGTCCCGGGCCGAGGCCGAGGGAAGGAGGGATCTTGCGGCCCGTGTGAGGGAGAGACTCGAGAGGCTGGAAGACCAGCTCGTGCTCGAGCCCTCGACCCCGTGGTTGGAGGAGGGGCTCACGCAGCGGACGGCTTCCACGCTCAGGGTCGAGCTCCAACCCGAGGTGATCCTCTCCTACACCGGTTCGGGCGGCAAGGTGGTGGTGCCGGACGTGCCGGTCGTGTTCTCCTTCGTGAGCGGCGGGGGGAGGGTTTCACAGCGTGTGGTACGCACGAATGAATACGGGCAGGCAGGGACGGTGATCCTCTCGTTCGACGATCCCAAGGAGGAACAGATCGTGGAGGCCCGGGTGGTGGTCGAGGAAGGAGATTCCCGCCTGGCCTTCGACCGGCTCGTGGTGCGTTTCGTCTATCGAGCGCCGTCCCGGAAGGTGGTGCTCCTTCCCTTGGTGCGGCCGGGGGAAGAGGAGGGAACGATCGCCGAGGTCCTGAAGGAGGCGCTCGCGGGTATTCCCTATGTGGTGCAGTTGTACGAGGGTGACCTCTCATCCGGGCTCTTCATTCAGGCCTTCCGGGGGGAGCGGGATGCCCTGGAGCAGGTGAAGCAGACGGAGGATACCGCCTATGCCCTGCTGGTGCTCGTGGAGTCGACGGGGGTCTTCCCTCTGGAGCTGGGGGGGAGAACCTACAAGCTCTACGTAGCCGAGGGGAGGGCGGATGTCCGGCTCGTGCGCATCGAAGATGGCGCCCTCCTCTACGAGAAGGTGCTGGAGCGGAACAGGGAGGCGGGCACGCATGGTCAGGGGCCGACCGAGGATCGTGCCGCCCTGGATGTGGTGAGGGGCCTCGTGGAGGATGTACGGGTCTTTTTCAGGGAGCATGGGACGGAGCTGGTGGAGGGGCTCACGGGGGAGTGAAGAGGGGGACGGTCATGCCGGGATGTGCAGATTCTGCACATCCTTTCGTGTAGAGTCTACGTACACGGGCCTCGTGAAGGACGTGGACCATGATGTGCTCGAAAGGAGTCTTCGATGAAGGTAGAGGTGTGCGACCGACCCGAGGAGGTGTCCGAACGGGTGGGTCGTCTTCTCGATGAGGGGTGGTGCGTGGTCTTTCCCTCGGAGGTGGTGCGGCGTTCGTTCCTGGTGACGTTCGCCCGCCGCTGGGGGGGGATCGATGCGGGACGGCTCTACACGTGGGACCGTTTCGTGAGGGATCGGTTCGTCGGTCAGGGGAGGCTCCCTGCAGGTCCTCTCCACAGGGTGTGGGCAGCAGGGGTGCTCCTCTCCCGGGAAGAGGCTTCGTCGTATCTCGGGCCGGTCTTCGGCGAGGTGTGGGAGCGGGGGGGGCTCGAGGGGTTCCTCGCCTCCGTGCTTCCGGAGGTCCTCCTCCTGGATCTCGGTGGGCGGGGCGATGCCCCTTGGGATCGGGCACTCTCCTGGCTCGCGGAGGGATACAGGAAGGTGCTCGAGGAGGCAGGGCTCTACGAGGCCGAGGACGAGGTGAAGCGGGCGGCGAGGGAGGGGAGGGCGCCCGAAGCGCGGGTGGCGGTGGTGTATCCCGAGCTCTACACCGCGGTGGGGGTCCCCTGGGAGGACCTGGGGGCTTCCTGGCTGGGGCTCTCGCTGCGTGCGTGTGTTCCGGAGGATGCCCCGGTCCTCGTCTGCTATCCGGATGCGGTGAGCGAGGTGCGGGCTGCGCTCATGGAGGTGAGGGAGGCGCTCAAGGAGGGGGAGGAGGTGGATCTCGTGGTTGCGGACAGGGGGCTCGTGGGGCTCCTTTCGGAGGAGGCCGATCTCCTCGGTATCCCCCTTTCGCCGGAGGTGGGGAGGGCCTTGCGGGAGGTGTCGGGGGTGCGCGTACTCTTCCTCCTGGACGAGGCCCGGAGGGCGGGATGGGACTTCGACTCGGTGCGGGACCTGTTCCTCGCCGGAGACGTGCCCTGGAGGGAGGGGTGGGGTGAGGCGGTGAGGGAGGCGGTGGAGGGGAAGGTGTGGAACTGTGAGGCGTGGGAGCGGGTGGGGAGGGTGGGTGAATTCCTCAGGGACGCGCGAGGTGTGATGGAGACGGAATCGTTCGGTGCGCTTCGGGAGGCCCTGGACTCGTGGGTGCGGAGGTGGTTGGAAGAGTGGGCGGACGATGCGGAGCGACGGGCGTGGGGGTTTGCGAGGGGGCTCCTCGTCCAGCTGTCCTTGCTCGAGGGCAGGACCGGCGTAAGGGTGAAGAGGCCGTGGGAGGTGTGGATCGAGGCCCTGAAGGCGGTTCCGTATGTGCCCGGGGGAGGTGAGGGTGTGCCGGTGTATCCCTACCGCGTGAGTGCAGGGGCGGTGGGCGGGCGGCGGTGGGTGTTGGGGGCCTCGGCAGAGGGGGTGGAGGTGGCCTCGATCCCTGTGGAGTTCCTGCCCGAAGACGAGCGGGGGCGGCTCGGGGTCTCCACCCGTCGCTTCACGGAGTCGTTCGTGTACGCGTACCTGAGGAGCGGGGCGAGGATGAGCATGCACCGGGTGCAGGGGGATATGACCCACGAGGTGCCTTCGGTGTTCCTCCTGGAGGGGACCGTGGAGGAGCGGGGGATGGTCGAGGACCACCCCCTTGCGGTGGAGCAGAGGGTGTGGAGAGGGGAGGTGGTGGAGGTGCGGCCGGTGCAGGCGATGGTGGATGGATTCCGGCGGGCGGCTGAGGTGCGGGGATGGTGGGGGAAAGGGGCGGAGCCTCTCGGAGGGGTGGCGAGGGAACTTCTGGAGCGGCACGGGATGCGGAGGGGGAATGAACTCCTCCTCTCCCCTACGGTGGTGCAGGGTTTCTACGAGTGCGGGCTCAGGGCGTGGTATGAGCGGGTGGGAGGCCTGGAGGAGGCTTCGTTCCGTCCCGGGTTCGTGGATCGTCGAAGCCTCGGGATCGTGTACCACGCGTTGCTGGAGGAGGTCTTCTCTCCCTATGTGGGGAGGCTCCTCTCCGAGGTGAGGCTTCCCGGGGACTTCCGGGCCAGAGTGAAGGAGGTCCTCGATGCCCACGGGGCGGTGGTTGAGGAGTTCATCGAGATCGTCGCGGATCGGGTCACTGCACGGCTCGAGGGCGTGATCGAACGGCTCAAGGGGCTCTTTCCAGGTACGGGCGCCAAGGTGGGGCGGATCGAAGGGTGGGAACGATCGCCGATCGCGGAGGGGCTTGCCTTGAGGGGGAGGCTCGACCTCCTCGTGGAGGACGGTGCGGGCAACCCGGTGCTCTTCGATTTCAAGTATACGAACGTCCCCTCCTTCCCCCATTCGGACAAACTCGAAGCGGGGCGACGGTTCGAGATGCAGCTTCTCCTCTACGCCCTGCTCCTCAAGAAGCAGGAGGACAGGCTCGTGGAGGATGCCCTCTATGTGGCAGTGGAAAAGGACGACTTGCTTTCCCTGAGGAAGCGGCTGGGTAACAGGGGAAACAAAAATACGCAAGTGTATCGGGATGACGAGGGACTTGAGGGCCTCTTCGAGCGCCTCGAGCGAACGCTTGTGGAAATCGGGCAAAGGATGGAGGGGGGAGAGATCTCCTATGCGGAGGACCGCAATGTCTGTACCACAGGAGGAGGGGGATGCCCGTTCCGTCGGGTATGTAGGGTTCGGTATACCGTGAGGGAGGCGGAATGAACCTGAACGAGGATCAGAGACGAGCAGTGGAGACGGAGAAGACCGCGGTGGTGATCGCGGGAGCGGGCTCGGGGAAGACCCGGGTCCTCACCGAGCGGTACCTCAGGCTGGTGAAGAACGGGATGCAGCCTTCCCGGATACTCGCCCTCACCTTCACGCGAAAGGCTGCGGCGGAGATGCACGAGCGGATTTCCCGGGGGATCCGTGGGCTCGCCCGTTCGAGTCCCGGGCTGTTGGAAGATTTCGAGAACGCGCACATCTCCACGCTCGACAGCTTCTGCGCCCTCGTCTTGCGGCCCCATGCCCTTGGGTTTGGGATACGACCGGATTTCGGGATGTGTGCGGCGGAGGATCTGGAGGGACTCGAGAGCAGGGCCCTCTCGTTCCTCGGTTCGAAGAAGGGGCTTTCCGGGGTGAGCCGGCTTATCCACTCCTGGGGGCTCGATCGGGTGGTGAACGACTTCCTATGCCACTACGGGAGGAACCACGCCATAGTAGGGGCTACCCCGGATCCGGAGGAGTGGGAGGAGTGGTACCAGGAGAAGCTGGAGGAAGTCTTCACTTCGGTGGATGAGGGGATGGAGAGGTGTGGGGATCTCGTGCGGGAGTGCGCAGGTGAGGCCGCCATTCTCGAAGCGGAGAGGAAACGCGAGAAGAGGAAGGTGAGTGAGAGTATCGGGAAGCTCATAGATGCCGGCACGATGTGGGAGGATGTGGAGGAGGCGTGGGCCCGGGTGAGGTCCCGGTGGGATGAGGGGGGCGGGCGGGCTCCGGTTCCAGAGGTGGTGAGAGAATGGCGTAGTGCCCTGGATGAGGTGGTCTCCAAAGTCGGAGACCGTGTCAGTGTGAAAGAATTGGGCGATACGATAGACACTCTCAAGCAAGAGCTTGGAGTGGGGAAGAAACCTCCTTCGTCTTCGCTCGGCACTCTCTCCAAGGATCTCGTCGCGCTCCTGGAGCGGAGGGAGGAGACCTCCTCGCTCTTTGGGGTGCTCGCGGAGTGGCACAGGGAGGTGGAGCGGTTCAAGAAGGAGCGGAACCTGCTCACCTTCGGGGATGTGATGCACCTGGTCCTCACGCTGCTCAAGGAGGAGAAGGGGGTGCGGGAGTTCTACAAGGGCCGGTTCGACGCCATCCTGGTGGACGAGTTCCAGGACAACAACGGCCTTCAGAGGGATCTCCTCTACCTGCTCGCGGAACGCAAGGGGCGGTGTGCCGACGGGGTTCCTTCGTTCGAGGATCTCGAGCCGGGCAAGCTCTTCGTGGTGGGGGACGAGAAGCAGTCGATCTATCTCTTCAGGGGGGCGGATGTGGGCGTGTTCCTCGATCTCAAAGAGAGGGCAAACAAGTCCTCCCATGGCGAGGTGATAAGGCTTCCGCACAACTACAGGTCGGAGCCGGGTCTCCTCGAGGCCGTGAACAGGATGGCAGGGGCCTTTCCGGAGGAGATGAGGGGGGGGATCGAGTTTCTCCCTGCCGAGGCGGGGAGGGAAGGTGCGGGTTTCACGCCCCGGATCGAGGCCGGCGTGTACGTGAAAGGGGAGGAGGAAGCGAGGGCGGAGGGACGGGATCTCGTGGATGCGGGGACTGCGGAGGCGTGGTGGGTGGCCGGTCGGATCCGGAGGTGGGTGGAGGAAGGAGCCCTCATGGTGAGGGATGGGGAGGGGGTGCGGCCGGTGCGGTACGGGGATGTCGCGGTGCTCATGCGTACGGGGACCAACCAGCTCGCCTTCGAGCGGGCCTTCAGGGCGCACGGGATACCCTACACGGCCTCCTACAGCAGGAATCTCTTCCTCGAAGGGCCTGCGAACGATCTTTTTTCCTGGCTCTTCATCGCGGTGTACCCGCACGATCTCCTCTCGTATGCCGCGGTGTTGAGGGGACCGCTCGTGGGGCTCTCGGATGCCGGTATCCTCAGGCTCATCGAGCGGGAGGAGGGGTGTTTTTCCCTTCCTCCGGAGGAGGCAAGAGGTGTGCTGGGGGATGAGGCCGAACGGTATGAGCGGGCGCGGGAGATATACCACTGGTTGGCTTCGCACAGGGACAGGGTGGTGCACGAGCGTCTCCTCAGGTACCTGTGGGTCGACTGCGGGTATCGTATGGTCCTCCTCGGCCAAGAACATCTCCACCCCTTTCTCAGGTTCTACGACGAGCTCGTCGCGTTCGTGCGGAGGTGGGAGGAGAGGCCGCTTGCGAGGTGTCTCGACGAGGTGAAAGAGCAGCTCGGTCGTTACGGCCGCGTGGATGTGGAGGAGGGGGGGGGAGGAGATGCGGTGCGGATCATGACGATCCATGCCGCGAAGGGACTCGAGTTTCCCGTGGTGGTGCTCGCCTCGTGTGGGGCCGAGAGCCGCCGGGAAGGGGAGGGGAAGATGCCGTACTTCATGGTGGAGGGGGCGCCTGTCTTCGGGTTCGAGGGGGATGATGGGGGGAAGAAGGAGAACCCCCTCTACAGGCGGGCCGCAGAGGAGGTGAAGAGGAGGGAAGGAGAGGAGATGCTTCGGCTCCTCTATGTGGCTCTCACGAGGGCCGAATGTCATCTTCTCGTCACCGGTGAGTGGAGGGGTGCGGTGGGGAAGAAGAAGGGGAATGGGTCGGAGGACGGGTCGAAGAAAACGGTCCTTTCGTTCATGTCGCTTCTCTTCGAGATGACGGAGGAGGAGCCTGAGGTGCGGTTCCGGGCCGATCGGGAGGGAATCGAAGGGGTGGAGTGGCGCGATCCGGAGAGGATTCCGGGGATCACCGAGGAGGATCTGCGGAAGCGGATCGGTTCGGGGAGTCGGGGGGGGCGATGGGAGGAGGCGGCGCGGTGGTATGAGGAGGTGGACGAGGGGGTGGGGAGGGTGAGGCCGGGTGCGGTGAGTGTGAGCGTGCTCGCGGGGGAGTGGGAGGCGGAGCGGAGGGGGGAGGCGACGGGGAAGGGGGCGGTGTTCGGGAGCCTGGTGCACCGGGGGATGGTGTTGTGGGCGCGGTTGGGGGACGAGGGGCGGGTGAGGGAGGCGTTGAGGGGGGAGGCGCTGGCGTGGGGGGGGGATGGTGAGTGGGGAGAGGTGGACAGGGCGTGTGAGGAGGCGACCGCGCTGGTGCGGAGGTGGGCGGGGAGTGAGGTGGGGAGGGAGGTGCTGGGGAATGGTGCGGGGTGGGAGGTGGAGTGTGCGGCGGAGTGGGAGGGGTGGGTGGTGCATGGGGTGATGGATGCGGTGTGGGTGGGGGATGGGGTGGTGCGGATCTACGAGTGGAAGACCGAGGAGGAGCCGGATGTGGAGCGCTACCGGGCCCAGCTCTTCCTGTACGGGCTCATCGCGAGCAGGGTATGGCCGGGGAGACGGGTGGAGTGTGTGCTGGGGGTGCCGGGGGGTGGGGTGTGGCGGGGGGAGTGGGGGATGGGGGGGGAGTGGGAGGAGGTGGCGGGATGGGTGCGGGGGAGGCTTGGGATCACCAGGTGATGAGGTTGCCTCCGTAGGTGAGCCCGGCACCGAATCCCACGGTGAGGATGCGATCCCCCCGTGAGAGGAGCCTTTTCCTGTTCATCTCGTCGAGGGCGAGGGGGATGGAGGCCGCGGAGGTGTTCGCGTACTCCTCCAGGTTGAGGTAGAACTTTTCCATGGGTATACCCAGGCGCTGGGAGCAGGACTGGATGATGCGGACGTTGGCCTGATGGGGGACGATGTAGGCGATGTCGTCGATCGTGAGACCGTTCCGTCGTAAGAGTTTCTCGATGATCTTGCCCATGGCGCTCACTGCGAACAGGTAGACCTTTTTGCCGTTCATCTGTACATAGAAGTCCTTTTCTTCCTCAGGGGTGAAGGTGAGGGGGTGGCGGGATCCTCCCTTGGGTCTCAGGAGGGCGAGGGCGTCGTTTCCGAGGGAGCGGAGCACGCTGTCAATCACGCGACTCTTTCCATCAGGAGAGGGACCTACGAGTACGGCCCCGGCGGCATCGCCGAAGAGGACACAGGTGTTGCGGTCGTTCCAGTTGAGGATCCTGCTGTTCACCTCGGTCCCTATCACGAGGACGTAGCGTGCCCGCCCGGCCTTGATGTAGCAGGCAGCGGTCTCAAGGCCGTAGACGAAGCCGGTGCACGCGGCGGTGATGTCCATGGCCGCGGCCCGTGTGCAGGAGAGGTTGTCCTGGATGATACAGGCGGTGGCCGGATAGCTCAGGTAGTCGGGGGTGGAGGTGGCCACGAGGACCATGTCCACCTCTTCGGGAGCGATGCCTGCGCTCTCAAGGGCCCGGGATGCAGCGATGGTGCCGAGATCGGAGGCTGCCTCGTGATCTGCGGCGATGTGTCTGGCCCTGATCCCGGTGTGGGAGTGGATCCACTCGTCGGAGGTGTCCACCATGGTGGCGAGTTCTTCGTTCGTGAGCCGCCGGGGGGGAGCGTAGGATCCGGTGGAGAGGATGGCAGGCTGCGTCATCACATGTACTCCTTCGGGGAATATGTGAGCAAAGATAAAGGAGAGTCGTTATTCGGTCAATGGCCGAAAAAAGGGAATTGACGCCGTTCCTGAGGGGCACTAGACTGAAAAGAGGAGTTCTTTTCGAAAAAGGAGGAAGGTGTGAGAGACAAGCGGTCGATCCCCTGGATCCTTGGCATGTGGCTCTTCGTCTTGCTGTCGGCACTTGCTGCCTGTGGAGGAGAGAAAAAGGAACGTGCCGTGGTGGCGGCATCCCGTTGGATCTCCGCCTATACCACAGGGGAGATCTCCAGAAAGAGTTCCATCACCGTGGAATTCTCTCAGGAGATCCTCCCGGGGGTGGAACACGGCGCGGTGGTGAAGGATGGAATTCTCTCCATTTCCCCTGCGGTTAAGGGCTCGCTCAGGAAGGTGGACGAGTTCACGCTCCGGTTCGAACCGGAGGGCGACTGGGAATCGGGCGAGACCTACCGGTGCAAGGTGAACTTCGCCCGGCTTTTCCCCAAGGACGAGGAGGTGCCGGAAGCGTTCGAGTTCTCGTTTTCGATCGTACCCCTCGATGCATCATTCGAGGAGGTGGTGCTGAGGGCGGGAGGAGATATCAAAGAGGTGGATATCACCGGGAGGCTCGACTCGTCGGATGTCGTCGCCGATGATGTCCTCGAGAAGAGTTTTTCCGTGCAGGGAGTCTCGTTCAGGAGGATCGAGTGGGAGCACGAGGGTAAGGAGCACCGTTTCAGGATCACGGGGATACCCAGGGGGGAGACGGGGGCACGGGCACGGTTGAAGGTGGACCTCTCCGTGCTGGGGGGAGAGGGCTCGGTGGAGAAGGTGGTGGAGATACCGAACGAGAGCGAGTTCAAGGTCCTCTCCTCCAGGGTGGATCGGAATGCGAGGAGGGTGGATGTGGTCTTCTCCCTCCCCCTCGATCCGGATCAATCCCTCGAAGGGTTCGTCCGGATCGAAGGGGCTGAGCCTCTCCGTCTCGTCCGTCAGGACAACATCCTCTCGATCTACTTCCCTCAGGTCCAGGCGGGAAAATACACCGTACGGATCTCGAAGGATCTCCGTTCGAGTCTGGGAAGCGCGCTGGGCAGGGTCTACGTGCAAGAGGTGGTCTTTCAGGTTCCCGCGCCCGAGGTGGAACTCCTCTCCCCGGGCGGTATCGTACCAGGGGTGGAGGAGGCCTACTTCCCCTTCAAGGCGAGGGGCCTCAGGGCCGTGGACGTGACCGTGGTGGAGGTGCATCCCGGCAACATCGTACACTTCTTCCACACGCATGCGGGGTTCCGGGACAAGGAAGAGTGGTGGGAAGATCCTCTCGCCTATGTGGGCAAGGTGGTTGCCTGTACTACGGTGAGGTTGGACGATGATCCTTCGTTCGATCCCTTCGAGTGGGCCACCTTCAGGCTTCCTCTCACGCGCTTGGTGGAGCTCACACCCGGGGCGGTGTATCGGGTGGCGGTCAATTTCAGACCTTCCCACTTCGTGGGGTTTACCGAGGAAGAGGTTGCCCAGATGGATGATCCCCTCATGGTTCCTGAGTACGGGGGTCCCACCAAGGGGGAGTACCGTGAAGGCATGCCCGATTACCTGGAGTACGACTGGCGCCGCAGGGAAGATCCCTACCAGAGGGCTTACTACGGACGAAGGAGGGAGAAATCCGCATTCGTGTTCGTCTCGAACATCGGTTTCGTGGCCTTGCGGTCCAAGGAGGAAGTCGTTGCGTTCGTGACCGATATTCGAACAGGGTTGCCGCTTCAGAACGTGGAGGTGGAGGCCTACGACTTTCAGGGTGAGCCGTGCGGCACGGGGAAGACCGACGAGACGGGGGTGGTGCGGATCCCCTGCTCGTCGTCTCCCTACCTCCTGGTGGGAAGGATCGGGGAAGAGGTGGGGTACCTGATCCTCAGGGGTGATACCGCGTTGGACGTCTCCGCCTTCGAGGTGGATGGGATCTCCTCTTCCGAGGGACTCAAAGGATTCATCTATGCCGAACGCGGTGTGTGGCGTCCTGGAGATGTTATCCCGCTCTTCTTCATCCTCGAGGACAGGGAGAAGACCCTTCCCGACGACTATCCGGTGGTGTGTGTCTTCAAGGATCCCGAGGCTAAGGTGAGGAAGCGTCTCGTCGTCAGGGAGCACGAGGGGAGGATGTACCGGTTCGACCTCTCGACGAGGCCCGAAGATCCCACCGGGGTATGGTCGGTGGAGGTGGAGGTGGGCGGGAGGAGGTTCTACAAGTCCATCAGGGTGGAGACCGTGAAGCCCAACAGGCTCAGGACGGTCCTCACCTTTCCCTCGCAGACCCTCTCCCTTGGCAAGGGGGTCGTGCCAGTCTCGGCCCAGGTTTCTTGGCTCCACGGTGCCCCCGGGAAGGGCTTGAGACTCCAGGTGGAGCGGATCCTCTCCTCCGTGACCACCAGGTTCGAGGGGTTTCCCAATTTCAGCTTCGATGATCCCACCGTCGATTTCCACGCGCAGAAGGAGGCGGTGTTCGACGGCCGGGTGGACGCCGAGGGAAAGGCTTCCTTCGAGATGGGGCTGAAGGGAGATCTCGAGGCGCCGGGCATGCTCCGGGCGCTCTTCGTGAGTCGGGCCTATGAGGAGGGAGGGGATTTCAGCATCAACACCACCTCGGTGAGGGTCTCGCCGTATACATCGTACGTGGGGGTGGACGTGCAGGGGGAGACGGAGAACAAGTGGAGGGAGTACGAGGCGAACAAGGAGTATGCCCTCCAGGTGGCCTCGGTGAGCGAGGATGGGACTCCTGTCTCGAGGGACGGCATCCACGTGCTCCTCTACCGCCTCGACTGGCAGTGGTGGTGGGAGCGGACGTCGGACGAGAGGGGGAACTTCCTCTCACGCTACCATGCACAGAGGATCAAGGATTGGAAGGTCTCCACAGGGAAGGACGGGAGGGGCTACGTGAAGATGTCGTTTCCCAGGTGGGGGAGGTACCTCATCCTCGCGGAGGATCCCGTCTCCGGACACCGTGCGGGGAAGATCGTGTACGTGTGGTGGAGCTGGGGGGAGGAGGTCCCCTCCGAGGTGGGTCCTGCCCTTCTCTTCTTCGAACCCGAGGAGCAGAGCTACACGGTGGGGGAAGAGGTTCGTTTCAGCATCCCCTCTTCACCAGAGGCCCACCTCTATGTCTTTCTCTCCTCGGGGAGCAGGGTGCTGAAGACCATGGAACTGAAAGGGTCGGGGGAGAAGACCGAGGTGTCGTTCACGGTGACCAAGGAGATGGCCCCCACGGTGTACATCCATGTCTTCCTCGTGCAGCCCTACGGACAGGTATCGAACGACAGGCCGCTCAGGCTCTACGGCGTGCAGTACGTCTCGGTGGTGGATCCCCAGACCGTGCTCGAACCACAGATCGCGTGCGACGACTACTTCCTTCCCGAGCAGGATGCCACGATCGTGATCTCCGAACGGTCGGGCAAGCCCATGGTCTACTCCCTCGCCCTCGTGGATGAGGGGCTCCTCGATCTCACGAACTTCGAGACTCCCGATCCCCACTCCTACTTCTACGGGAAGGAGGCCCTTCTCCTGAGGTTGTGGGACGTGTATGGGGAGGTGGTGGCCTCGGAGCTCCTCAAGCGGGGGAGGATTCTGCGTCCCGGTGGCGGAGAGGGGATGGAGGAGGTGCCCAAGCAACGGGCGAACCGGTTCCCTCCGGTGGTCATGGTGGAAGGCCCGTTCTTCCTGGAAGGAGGGGCCACGCGCCGCCACACGCTCAGGATGCCCCAGTACGTGGGGTCGGTGAGGGTGATGGTGGTCTCGGCGTACGAAGGGGCGTATGGTGCGGCCGGGAAGGCGGTGCCGGTGAAGGCCCCGCTCATGGTGCTCTCCACCCTCCCGAGGGTTGCGAAGATGGGCGATCGGTTCTCCATGCCCCTCCAGATCATGGTGGACGAGGAGGCGGTGGGGAAGGTGGAGGTTCGCGTGGAGACGGAAGGCACCCTCGCGCTCGAAGGGGAGGGGCGGAAGGTGGTGGATGCGACCGAGCCGGGTGAGTATCTCGTCTCGTACCCTCTCAGGGCGGATCGCCTGGGGGTCGGCCGGGTGGATGCCGTCGTGACCTCCGGGCGCTTCTCCATGAGGAGCACGGTGGAAATGGATGTGGTGCCGCCCTCACCGCTTCGTACCGTGGTGCAGAAGGCCCTCCTCGAGAAGGGAGGTGCCCACTCGTTCTCCCTTGAACGTGTGGGTATCCCGGGGACGACCTCTCATGTACTCGAGCTCTCCCGTCTCCCCTCCCTCAACCTGGAGCAGAGGGTCTCCTATCTCATACGCTATCCCTATGGGTGTGCCGAGCAGACCACCTCTCGGGCCTTTGCCCAGCTCCACTTGCCGGAGCTCGTGGACCTCACGGAGGAGCGGCAGCGCGAGATCCAGGAGAACGTGAACGGGGCCATCTTGCGTCTCGCCTCGTTCCAGACGAGTGAGGGCGGATTTGCGTTCTGGCCCGGTGGGGATCCGCACCCATGGATCTCTTCCTACGTGGGGCACTTCCTCATCGAGGCAAGGAGGAAGGGCTACCACGTGCCCGAGGAGATGTGGCAGGACTGGCTCTCCTACCAGAAGAAGGCCGCAGGGGCCTGGAACGAAGAGGGTGAGACCAGGGAGTTCATCCAGGCCTACAGGCTCTTCACCCTCGCGGCGGCCGGCTCTCCGCACACCGGGGCGATGAACAGGCTCGCCCAGCGGGAGAGGCTCTCCAACCGAACGGCGTGGCGTCTCGCCGCGGCATACGCGACCCTCAGACAGATGGATATGGCCAGGTCGCTGGTGGAACGGGCTTCCGGCTACCTCGATGTGCGGGGACGGTACTATGACTGGGAGACGTACGGGACCCCTCTGCGGGATCGGGCCATGGCCCTCGAGGCGCTCGTGCTCTTGGGGGATGGGGTGGAGGCCTTCAAGGTGCTCGAGGAGATCGCAAAGGATATGGGAACGGGAAGGTGGCTCAGCACCCAGACGATCGCGTACTCGCTCGCGGCGATCGCGGGGTACGTGGAGTCCTTCGGTGCCTCGGGGAAGCTCTCGCGGGTGGAGGTGTTGTGGAACGGAGAGGGTATGGATGTGGTGAGCGAGAAGGTCGTGGCATCGATTCCCTTGCAGGGTGAGGATGGATCTCTGGAGGTGAAGAACGGGGAGGAGGGATCGCTCTACGTCCGGGTGATCTCTTCGGGGTATCCTCCTGCAGAGGAGAGGGAGGGGTTCTTCCGGGATCTCGAGGTGCGTGCGTCTTTCCTGGACACGGAGGGGCGTCCCCTCGATGTGGGAAGCCTCCCTCAGGGCACCGATGTGATCGTCAAGGTGACGGTGAAGAACCCCGACACCTCCAGGGTGTATCGCGATGTGGCGCTCACGGTCACGATGCCGGCAGGGTGGGAGCTCATCAACAGGAGGCTCTTCGGTCTCCCCGTGGCCGAGGGGACTTCCACCGGCGACTACCAGGACTACAGGGACGACAGGGTGCACACCTTCTTCGATCTCGGTCCCGGGGCGGAGAAGACCTTCGTCTTTCTCGCGAACGCCGCCTACGAGGGCCGCTACTTCCTGCCGGGGGTGCATTGCGAGCTGATGTATGAGGCGGAGATCCAGGCCGAGACGGCCTCGCGGTTCGTGGATGTGGTCAAGGCCGCTCGATAGGGTGAGGAGGTGGGGGGAGGCGCTCCGCGCCGAGCTCCCTGCGGCGGATGAACGGACCCTGCGGCGAAGCACGGGGCTCATCCTGGGAGGGGCGGTGCTCCTCGTCTTCCTCCTCGTGCTCATCCCGCTCCCGGAGCCCCTCTTCTCCGATCCCTACTGCACGGTCCTCAGGGACAGGGAGGGGAGGCTCCTCCACGTGCGTATCGCCGACGACCATCAGTGGCGGTTCCCCCCGCCGGATCGTCTGCCCGAGAGCTATGTCCAGGCGGTGCTCGCCTACGAGGACAGGCGGTTCTTCCTTCACGGTGGAGTCGACCCGCTGGCACTCGTGCGGGCCGCATGGCTCAACCTGAGGGAAGGTCGCGTCGTGAGCGGAGGGAGTACCATCACCATGCAGCTCGCCCGCCTCATTCGGAAGCCCGATACCCGTACGCTTCCGGACAAGGTGATAGAGATCTGGTACGCGCTCCGTCTCGAGTGGCGGTATACCAAGGCGGAGATCCTCAGGCTATATGCCGCGCACGCGCCCTTCGGCGGTAACATCGTGGGCATAGAGGCGGCGTGCTGGCGGTATTTCGGCCACGAGCTTGGAGACCTCTCATGGGCGGAGGCCGCCTTTCTCGCCGTGCTTCCCCGCGACCCCGCAGACGCCTTCACTCCCCAGGGTCGCGAGGAGGTGCGGACGCGACGGAATCAGCTCCTCCTGCGGCTCTCCGAGGCCGGGCACATCCCTCCCCCCCTCCTCCAGGTCTCCCTCGCCGAACCCCTTCCGTCGGGCCTCCACCCCTTTCCCTCCGAGGCCCCGCACCTCCTCCTCCGGGCCCTCTCCGAGGGACATGCCGGAGAGAGCCTCCTCACCACGGTGGACCTCTCGTTCCAGCGCAAGGCGGCACGCGTGGTGACCCTGCACCACCACCGGCTTGCCCCCCGGGGGATCCACAATGCGGCCGTGCTCGTGGTGCACCTTCCCTCCGGCGAGGTGAGGGCCTATGTGGGCAACACGCCTGAGCCCGATCCCGAGTACGGCCCGGAGGTGGATTGCGTCTCGGCCCTGCGGAGCCCCGGGAGTACCCTCAAACCCTTCCTCTACGGGCTCATGATGACCGAGGGCCTGCTCCTTCCCCACCAGTTGGTCTCCGACGTCCCGGTGTCCTACGGCGGGTTCTCGCCCCGCAACTTCCACCGTACGTACTACGGAGTGGTGCCCGCGGATCAGGCCCTCATCGAGTCGCTCAACGTGCCGTTCACCATCCTCCTCGCCCGGTATGGGTACCGCATCTTCTACGGGATGCTCGAACGTCTCGGCCTCCGGTTTCCCCATCCTCCGGAGCACTACGGCCTCTCCCTCATCCTTGGAGGGATCGACCTCTCCCTCTGGGACCTCGCCGAGCTCTACGGTGGACTCGGGAGGATCGCCCTGGGGGAAGGGGACAGGGCCTTCGTGAGGCACCGGTACCTTCTTGGGGAGGAGGAAGCGTTGAGGGCCCGTTCTCCCACCCAGATCCTGGATCCTGCGGCCGTGTGGTACGTGATCGAGGCCATGACCCACCTGGTACGGCCGGAGAACGAGTCGGGGTGGGAGCACTTCGTGGAAGGACGTCGGGTGGCCTGGAAGACCGGCACGAGTTGGGGGCAGCGGGATGCGTGGGCCGTGGGGATCACCCCGGAGTATCTGGTGGCCGTGTGGGTGGGCAACGCCGACGGCAGGGGCAATCCCCATCTCCTCGGAGCGAGGGTGGCGGGGCCCCTCCTCTTCGACGTGTTGAGAGAGCTGCCGCTTCCAGACGTCTGGTTCGAACGGCCCGTGGATCGGATGGTCCCGGTCGCCGTCTGTGCCACCTCAGGGATGCGTGCAGGTCCCCATTGCCCGGAGGTGCGTGTGGAGATGCTCCCGTACGCCTCACGAAGGGCCTCTCTCTGTACGTACCACAGGCTCCTCCACCTGGATGCAGAAGGCGAACACCAGGTGGACAGCAGCACCTATCCTGTGGGCAAGATGCGCCACGAAGAGTGGTTCGTGCTCCCTCCCCTCGAGGCCTGGTACTACAAGCGATCGGGTCACGTCTACAGGGAGCCGCCTCCGCCGCTCTCCAGTTCGCGGCCGGCACTCACCCTCGCCTATCCATCGGACGGGGCTGTCGTCTACATACCTGTCGATCTCGACGAGAGGAGGGAGGCGATGGTGTGCGAGGCGGTGCACACCAGGGAGCAGGCCGTGCTGTACTGGCACCTCGACGGGGAACTCGTGGCCGTCACCCGGGCGCCCCACCAGATCGCCATAGCCCCTCCTGCCGGGTGGCATACCCTCTACGTGATGGACGAGGAGGGATTCGGGGTCTCCGCCCGGTTTCGGGTGGAGGAGTCCGGTATCCGCTCGAGAGAAGGGGGGATGAATACCGGTTTCTCTCCTCCGCCATGCTCCTCTACCGAGCCCCGGAGGGAAATGTCCTCATTGAATATAATACAAGGTAAAATAAGAAAAAAAGACATGGTGTCGATCTTCCGAATCAGGAGTAGCGATGCCTCTGGGAATAAGAGGTATCGTTTTTTTGCTTGACAGGAGATCAGAATATGTTATCATGGGACCAGATACGAGTATTTTTTTGTTCGAATGAGAAACCGGTTTCAGAAGGAGCAGCGATGAGTACGAGATACACCGTTGTCGCAGATCCCCTCCCCCACATCCCCTGGGAGGATCGTCCCCCTGGCTCCCGGGAGGTGGTCTGGCGATATTCGGGTAATCCCATCGTCACCAGGGACCATGCGAAGGGGGCGAACAGCATCTTCAACAGCGCGGTGGTACCCTTCAAGGAAGGGTTCGCGGGCGTCTTCAGGGTGGACGATACGGCCCGCCGCATGGATCTCAGACGCGGGTTCAGCGAGGACGGCATCCACTGGGAGATCGACGACAAGCCCATTCGCTTCACCCCCGAACACCGCGATCTCCCCCAAAGCGAGTTCAAGTACGACCCCCGCGTGGTACGGCTGGGCTCCCGGTACTACATCACGTGGTGCAACGGGTACCACGGTCCGGGGATAGGGCTGGGCTACACCGACGACTTTGAGACCTTTGTCCAGATGGAGAGCCCCTTCATGCCCTACAACCGCAACGGCGTGCTCTTCCCCCGGAAGATAGGCGACAACTACGCCCTCCTCCACAGGCCGAGCGACGCAGGCCACACCGCCTTCGGCGACATCTTCTACAGCGAATCCCCTGATCTCAAGTACTGGGGGAGGCACCGCCATGTGATGGGTCCCCGCGGGGTGGAGAGCCTCTGGCAGCACACCAAGATAGGGGCGGGGCCCGCTCCCATCGAGACGAGCGAGGGCTGGCTCCTCCTCTACCACGGGGTGCTCACCTCGTGCAACGGGTTCGTCTACAGCATGGGGGCCGCCCTCCTCGACCTTGACGAACCCTGGAAGGTGCGCTACCGGAGCGCACACTACCTGCTCTCGCCTCGTGCGTACTACGAGTGTGTGGGCGATGTGCCGAACGTGGTCTTCCCCTGCGCGGTGCTCTGCGACGGGGAGACCGGGAGGCTCGCCGTCTACTACGGCGGGGCGGACACCGTGGTGGCGCTCGCCTTCGCGTATGTGGACGAGCTCATCGAGTTCATCAAGGCGACCGATCTCGGGGCGTAGCCCCGGGCACACCATACATAAAGGAGAGAAGCCATGAAACGATGTGTGCTGTTGAGCGTGCTGTTCCTCATGGCCGCTTCCTTCCTCTGGGCGGGGGCCCAGCAGGAGCAGGGAGGCGGTGCAGGGGGCCAGGTGACCATCCGGTACACCCGGTGGGCGGGCACCCAGGAGGCCAAGGACTTCCAGGCCCTGGTCGACACCTTCATGAAGGCCCACCCGGAGATCAAGGTGGAGACCGAGTTCCTCCCCTGGGGCGCGTACTGGGAGAAGGTGCGCACCACCGTGGTGAGCGGTGATGCGGCCGACGTGCTCTCCATGTCGCACCAGAGCTCGTCGCCGTACGTGACCAAGGGGGCCTTCCTCGCGCTCGACGACCTTCCCGGTGCCAAGGAGTTGCTCGACGAGATGCAGCCCGGCACCAGGGCCGCGGTGGTCTACCAGGGCAAGATCTACGGGATGCCCATCGGTGTGGGTGTACGGGCCCTCATCTACAACAAGAAGCTGCTCGATGAGGCGGGTGTGCCGTATCCCGATCCCGAGAAGCCCATGACCTGGGATGAGTTCATCAGGACCTACAAGGTGCTCACCAAGAAGAACGCCCAGGGTGAGATCGTGCAGGCCGCGGTGCACTTCCACTGGCTGGAGATGTGGCAGGCCCTCGTGGCCCAGATGGGGGGCAAGATCCTCGATGACGACATCAGGCCCACTCGGGTGATGCTCAACTCTCCGGAAGGGATCGCCGCCCTCAAGCTCGCGAAGCGGGCTTTCCAGGAAGAGCTCGAACCTCCCTACAGCACCGAATGGGCGGGGCCGTGGGGCACCCCGGATTCGGCCGTGGCGACCGGCAAGGTGGCCTTCATGCACACCGGCGGGTGGGGACTGCCGCCTCTCAGGGATGCGGGGATCGACTTCGGGACCGCACCGCTCCCCTATCCCGCAGGCAAGCAGCGGGCCACGAGGGGATATGTGAACTTCCTCAGCATCTACCGGGGGAGCCAGAAGGTCGATGCCGCCTGGACCTTCGTGAAGTGGATGTGCGGTGAGGGCCAGCCCGAGTTCGCCAAGACCGGCGACCTGCCGGCGAACGCGAAGTACCTCGAGGTCGTCAAGAAGACCGCTCCCGACTACATGAAGGCCTTCTTCTCCGACCTGCCCTACGTGATCACCGGGCCCATGCTGCCCACGGACGAGTTTGGCAGTCTCCTCGAGGCCACGATGACCGACTTCTTCCAGGACAGGATCTCCGCCGAGGAGGCGGTGCGGATCATCGAGGAAGAGGGCAACAAGATCATAAAGAAGATCTACGGCTGAAGGAGATCTCGCGGGGAGAGGAGCCCCTCTCCCCGCCTCTTCAAGGAGTGGACTGCATGAGACGTACAGATACGGTATCGAGGCTTCTCACCAGGCGGAACAGGATGGGTTACCTCTACATCCTCCCCTGGGTGATAGGGTTCCTCTTCCTCCAGGTGTTCCCCATAGCCTACTCTTTCTACATAAGTCTCACGAAATGGGACCTGTTGGGTACCCCCAGTTTCGTGGGCTGGGAGAACTTCAGGGGGCTCCTCGAGGACGAGATCTTCTTCCTGGCCCTCAGGAACAATCTCCTCTTCATGGTCTTCGGCGTGGGAGGAGGGCTTCTCCTCTCCCTGTTCATGGCGGCCCTCATAAGCGAGCCTGCAGTCCCCGGACGGGGGTTCTTCCGGGTGCTCTTCTTCCTCCCTTCCCTCGTGATGCCGGTGGCCCTCGGGCTCATGATGGCACCCATCTTCGGCACTGAGAACTACGGGCTCATCAACCTCGTCCTCAAGAAGCTGGGGCTCGGTCAGGTCGAGTGGCTGGGGGATCCCGGACTCGCCATCTGGACCGTGGTCATCGTGAACTTCTGGACCGTGGGAGCCAGCATGATCATCTTCCTGGCAGGGATCACCAACCTCCCCCGATCCTACTATGAGGCGGCGGCCATAGACGGGGCCGGGTGGTGGACGCGGCTCTTCAGGATCACGGTGCCCCTCCTCTCTCCGGTGCTCCTCTTCCAGCTCATAAGCGGGCTCATCTACGGACTGAGGATCTTCGACCTCCCCGCCGCCCTTGCCAACATAGGCGGCTCCCGGTCGGTGATGATGGGGAAGGACAATTCCCTCGCCTTCCTCGTCTTCTACCTCTACACCAAGGCCTTCCGGTACTGGGAGATGGGGTCGGCCGCGGCCATAGGATGGGTGGTCTTCCTGGTGGGTTTCGCCCTCACCGTGGTGATCATCAGGTACATGAGAGGATCGAGTCAGGAAGGAGGTGTGTGATGCAGGTCTCCTCGTATGGATTCTTGCGGAACGAGCGCATCCTCCTCAGGTGGGGAGGGTTCCTCTTCCTGGGCATCCTCGCCGTGCTCGTGCTCATTCCCTTTGCATGGCTCTTCGCTTCGTCCCTCAAGGACATGGGACAGTACTTTTCCACGGACTTCAGGATCATCTGGTTCCCCTCGCCTCTCCACTGGGAGAACTACGTGAAGGCCTTCACCTATGTCCCCCTCCTCAGGTATATCTTCAACAGCTTCTGGCTCGGGGCGGTGCAGACCGTGCTCCAGGTGACCTCCTCGGCGTTCGTGGCCTATGGGTTCGCCCGGTTCGACTTCAGGCTGCGCGGGCCGCTGTTCATCGTGCTCCTGAGCACCATGCTCCTTCCCACAGAGGTCACCATGATCCCGCTCTTCATCTTCTACCGGGCCATCGGATGGACCAACAGCTACAACCCTCTCATCGTTCCCAACCTCTTCGGCGGGGCCTGGAGCATCTTCCTCATCAGGCAACTCATGGTGGGGATTCCCCGGGAGATGGACGAAGCGGCCTTCATCGACGGCGCCGGGACCTTCAGGATCTGGCGGTCGATCCTGCTCCCACAGGTGAAGCCGGCCCTCTTCGTGGCCGGGCTCTACTGCTTCCTCTGGAGCTGGAAGGATTTCCTGGGGCCGCTCATCTACCTCAACAAGAAGGAGCTCTACACCCTTCCCCTCGGGATCATGTTCTTCGAGAGTCCCACCGAGGTGCAGTACACCGTGCAGCTCGCGGCGGTGGTGATCGCGCTCATCCCCACGCTCCTCATCTTCGGGGTCGGACAGCGCTACTTCGAGCGTGGGATCAACATAGGTGAGCTCAAATAACCTTTATCAGGAGGTCGGTATGCAACGCATAATGATGATCGCAGGCGTTCTGGTGCTCCTGGTGGCGGGGTGCACGAGTGCGCCTCAGCCGGCCCAGGATGCCGGTATGGCCCAGGCCCAGCAGTCCATGGTGGTCTGGGAGGACTTCGAGACCAAGCCCTTCTGGTTCGCGGTGGCGAATGCCTGGAACGATGACGACTCCTCGCTCGAGACGCGGTGGAACCGGCAGGAGGCCACCCACGGCACGGCATCGCTCGAGGGTGTGTTCCGGATGAACGGGAAGAACGGGGCCACCTTCTACACCGAAGAGCCGGAGATGAACGATTTCAGCCCCTACAAGAACCTCGTGGTGGACTTCGTGAACAAGTCCGACAAGGATCTCGAGGTGGCCCTCGTGCTCTGTACGGGTGCCGACTGGGTGTGGCACGAATCGGCGACCGTGGTACTCGCGCCGGGTGAGAACCGGGACGTCTACTTCGATCTCACCGGCTCGAACTGGAAGTGTGCGGCCTCCAACTGGCAGTTCACCGCACAGGTGGCCGACATCCAGAGCGTACGCCGGGTGGCCTTCAAGTTCTGGGGGCCGGAGGGCCTCGAGAGCTCGGTCCTGGTGGACAACGTGCGGCTGGAAAAGAAATGAAGTGGGTGCGGGCCTCGATCGCCCGCACCTCTACAGGAGGGAACCATGAGAAGGATATATCTGCTGCTTCTTGGTGCATTGCTCCTCCTCGCAGGGTGTGTGACGGGGAGCGGGGTGTCTGAGGGCGGGGTCGATCCACGCGCGCTCATACCCCATAACGGGAAGCAAATCTTCCTCAACGGGATGAACCTCGCATGGGTGAACTTCGCCAACGATCTTACACAGTTCGACGAGGCCCGTTTCACCCAGGCCGTCGAGGATGTGGCGAGCGCAGGGGGGAACGTCCTCAGGTGGTGGCTCCATGTGAACGGGAGCAAGACGCCCCTCTTCGACGAGAACGGCATGGTGGTGGGAATGCCGGAGGAGGCCCTCATCAACCTCAAGCGGGCCCTCGACATCTCCTTCTCGAGAGGGGTGGGGCTCATCCTCTGTCTCTGGTCCTTCGACATGCTCCAGCCGCAGTCGGGGGTGAATCAGGCGCGGAACCTCAGGCTCATCGAAGACGAAGCGGTGACGCGTTCCTACATCGAGAACGCCCTCGTCCCCATGGTGCGGATGGTGAAGCGACATCCCGGAGTGATCGCCTGGGAGGTCTTCAACGAGCCGGAGGGTATGCTCCCCGGAGGGGGATGGACGCCGAGGCGGACCGAGATGCAGTACATTCAGCGGTTCATCAACCTGGCAGCCGGCGCCATCCACCGGGAGGATCCGGATGCCCTCGTCACCTGCGGGAGCGGCATGGCCTACCAGACCGACGTGGGAGGGATGATCAATTACTATCGGGACGACAGGCTCATCGCAGCAGGGGGCGATCCGGAGGGGACCCTCGACTTCTACAGCGTGCACTTCTATCCCCAGCACATGGACGAGAGCGCCTCGCCGTTCCACCACCCTGCCTCGTACTGGAAGCTGGACAAGCCCATAGTGGTGGCGGAGTTCCCGGCCAAGGGGATCAGGGAGATAGGGTTCGGGTTCCGGCCCAAGACCAGCCTCACCACCGAGGAGGCGTACCTCTGGCTCGTCGAGAACGGGTATGCGGGCGCCCTCTCGTGGACCTGGACCGGACACGACGGGTTCGGGAACATCTACGACGCCGCCCCGGGAATCTCGGCGGTGGCCATGAGGTATCCGGAGTACGTGCGACTCAACAGAGAGGGGCTTGATCTGAGTCCCAAAGTGGTGAATCCCATATCCCATCTCATCCTCTCGGTCAATGAGGTGGGGGTGGCGAAGGAGCTCGATCTCAAAGAGGTCTTCGAGGACCAGGAGGACGGCGACGACCTTTCCTATGAGGTGAGGAAGGTGGGCGATCCGGCCCTGGTGGAGGTCTCGCTCACGAAGGAGGGGAAGGCCCTCGTGCGTCTCAAGGAGGCGAGGGTTGCGAGCTCCGATATCCTCATTGTGACGAAAGACTCGGGTATGAACGAGTCGGGGCTCTACTTCACGGTACACGCCCTGGATCCGGACAGAGGGAATATCGCGCTCTTCAAGCCCGTGGAGGCGAGCAGCGTGGAGGAGCCCAACCTTCCAGAGTACGTGAACGACGGTACCCTCAAGACCCGGTGGTCGAGCCTCTACGATGACGATGAGTACATCCAGATCGATCTCCAGGGGAGGTTCAGGATCGAGAGAGTCGTGCTCCACTGGGAGGTGGCCTACGGGAAGGACTATGACATACTCGGTTCTCTCGATGGGGATGCATGGTTCCCCATCGTTCAGGTGCGTGGAGGAGACGGCGATGTGGATGAGCTTTCATTCGAGCCAGTGGAAGTCTCCTACGTGCGCATGCACGGGATAAAGCGTGGTACGGAGTGGGGCTTCTCCCTCTGGGAGATGGAGATCCATGGAGAACGTGTGAGGTAAACGGAGAGCTTCTTCATACGCATGGGAGCCTGAGGAACTCGTTCTCTTCAGGCTCCAACCTCTTACCGTGGTCCCCTGGTGGACTCCCGTTCCACCAGGGTTGCGGGGAAGAGCTCCTCCTTTGCGGGGGGCTCTTTCTTTTTGAGGAGAGCCATGAGCATCTCCACCGCCTTCCGGCTCATCTTGCCCATGGGCTGGGCCACTGCGGTGATGGGCGGTGAGGTATGATCGAGGTAACGGTAGTCGTCAAAGGTGAGAAAACCAACCTCAGGCGGGTGATGTCCCGTCTCTTTGAGGGCCTGGAGCACCTCGAGCATGAAGTCGCCGCCCGCCGCCACGATGAGGGCGTCCGGGGGAGGGGATTCGGAAAAGAGGGCGGCGAGGCGTTCGTGGACGAGGGGGTAGTTCTCATAGGGAAGGTAGAGGGTCCGGTGGTACGTCATCCCGTGGCGGCGAAGGGCCTCCTGGTAACCCTCGGCCCGCTGGAGGTTGTAGAAGTAGGATTCGGGACCCGCCACGAGGGCGATCCTCGTGTATTCCCGCCGGATGAGGTGGGATGTCGCCTCATAGGCGGCTTTTCTGTTGTCGATATCCACCGCGTAGTGGACGAACTCCGGGTTCCGTCCGAGCATCACGAATGGGATCCTGTGGTGGAGGAGCTCGCCGAGCCAGTACTTGTCGAGGAACTCGGACCCGATGATGAGTCCGTCGACGATGCCTCGCTTGATCACGGCCTTGAAGATACTCTCGAGCCTCCCTTCCTCGTGGGGGAGGAGGAGCAACAGGTGATAGTCGTGTTCGGTGAGTGCTACGGTGATGCAGGATATGAACGTGGACCAGTAGGCCCCGCTCACCGAGTACTCGGGGGTGTGGGGGATGAGGAGTCCGATGTTTCCTGTGCGTTTGGAAGAGAGGGCCCGGGCAATGGTGTTGGGTTCGTACTGCATCTCCTCCACCACCCTGAGGACCCGCTCCCGGGTCTTCTGGTTGATGCCGGGATAATCGTTGAGGACCTTCGATACCGTGGACTTGGAGACGTTGGCGAGACGTGCGATCTCGTTTATGGTGATCTTCACCAGAAACCTCCACCTCGAGGGATACGTGTGTGCATACCGGCATCGGGGATACCCGATGCCATCATTGTATATCGCAAGGTGAGAAAAGTACAACAGCAGAGAAGATCAGTGGGAGGACCGGAGAAGGCGACGGTTGTGGGCGATGAGCGAGAGGCGCTGCGTGGTGCACTCGTGGGTACGAAGGCCGTCCTCCGGTGTGTGGAGACAGTAGTCCACCATGCGTTCGATGGTGGTCTCGGCCACGTGGAGCCTCGTGTCGGAGGAGGCGTAGTAGATGAGGAGCCTGCCGTCCTCGTCCGCGATCATCCCGTTCGAGAAGACGACGTTGGAGACGTCGCCCACCCGCTCTTCCCCTTCCGGGGCGATGAGAAAGCCTCCCGGACGGGCGATCACCTTGGTGGGGTCTTCACGATCGGTGAGGAAGGCGTAGAGCACGTAACGGAGCCCGGCGGCCGTGCCTCGCACCCCATGGGCCACGTGGAGCCAGCCTGCGGGAGTCTTTACCGGTGGGGCCCCCGCGCCGTTCTTCACCTCCTTGATGGTGTGGTACACCTTGGAATCGAGGAGATGCTCCTCGTTCACCACCGGGTGTTCCATGGAATCGCAGAAGCCGTAGCAGATACCGGCGCCCGATCCTGTGTCGATGAAACCCTCCTGAGGCCTGGTGTAGAGGAGGTACTTCCCATTCACGAATTCGGGGTGGAGCACCACGTTGCGCTGTTGCGGTGAGGGGGTTACCAGATCGGGAAGACGTTCCCAGTGGACGAGGTCCTTGCTCCTCGCGATGCCGGCCCTGGCTACTGCCGAGGAGGTGTCGGTGGGTGGGGCATCGGGGTCCTTCCGTTCGGCGCAGAAGATGCCGTAGATCCAGCCGTCCTCGTGAAGGGTGAGCCGCATGTCGTAGAGGTTGGTCTCACCCGGCACGTCGGGGATGAGCACGGGTGTGGTGAAGGTGAAGTGTATGCCGTCGGAGCTCTCGGCGAGGGCGAAGAAGCTCTTCCGATCGTGTCCTTCAACCCGGCACATGAGGTAGTAGGTGTCGTCGAACTTGATGGCCCCTGCGTTGAAGACCGCGTTTATCCCCAGCCTTTCCATGAAATAAGGGTTGGTCTCAGGGTTGTAGTCGTAGCGCCACGTGGGGGGCACGTGGTCCCCGGTGAGGATAGGATACCGGTAGCGTACGAAGATCCCGTTTCCGGGGAGGATCGGTTCGTTCCGACGAGAGACAAGCCTCTCGTATTCCTCCTCCACGAGGGCCTTCCGCTGTGCAAAGGAAAGCTCGATCATGTTCGTTCCTCCTCGAGGATGGCATCGATGCGGCGCATGCCTTCGAGGCATGCCCTGCTGTTGTGATAGCTCGCCTTCCACATGCCTCCTTTTTCGTACCCCGCCAGAGGGGTTCCCTCGGGCGTGACGGCCCAGAACCACTCTCCCCCTTCTCTGTCGACCAGGTGGTCCATGATGAACCGCCACACCGTGAGCGCATGTTCGAGGTAGCGTGCCTCACCGAAGACCTGGTAGGCGTTGAGGAATCCCACGAAGGCCTCGGCCTGGACCCACCAGACGCGCGCCCGGTCGAAGGAACCGTCTTCCCGCTGTTCGTTGGGAAGGCTTCCCCCGTGGGCCTCGAGGGCCTGTGCGGTCTCTTCCACCATGGGGCGTATCCACGAGAGGAACCAGTCGGGGAGAGGATGGCCGTAGAGGAGTTCGACCGCCTCGGCAAGGAGCCACGTGGCCTCTATGTCGTGGCCGAAGGAGATGCCCCCTCCCATGGGACTCCAGTCTTCGGTGAAGTAGAGGCCGAGGTGCTCGGAGGAGGCGATGTGGGTGCGGAAGATCCGGATGAGGTGCTCCATGGCCTCCCTTACCGTGGGCTCGCGATCGATACGTGAGAAGGCGCTGTACGCCTCGAGGATGTGGAGGTGGGTGTTCATGGTCTTGGGCGCAGGGGTCTCGCCCTCTCCGAGAGGCTCCGGGAGGGGGGTGGACCAGTCCTCGGTGAAGGCCTCGTAGTAGCCGCCGTGTGTCCTGTCGCGGCCGCGGGTCTCTACCAGGTCGAAGGTCTCCCGGGCAATCCTGAGGGCATCCTGGTCTCCTGTGGCCTCGTAGTAGAGAGAGAGGGCGTATATCGCGAAGGCGTTGCCGTAGAGTTTTTTCACCCTGGAGAGGGGGGCTCCATCGGGGTGCACGCTCCAGAAGAAGCCCCGGTGTGTGGCATCGTAGAAGGCATGGGTGAGGAACCGATAGGCGTTCCCCGCGGCCTCCAGGTAGGCGGGATTCGGACGGGAGAGGAAGGCCTGTGAGAAGGTCCAGAGGTGACGGGCGGTCATGACCAGGCCTTTGGGGGCGCCGGGGTCGGGTGTGGTGGTGATGCTTCCGTAGAAGCCGCCGTGGTGCGGGTCCTGCTGGGCGAGCCAGAAGGGGAGAATGTGGTCGAAGAGCTGGGATGCCAGCTCGCTACGGATCTGTCTGAGGGTGGATCGTAGGGAACGCGAAGACGGCATGGAGTACTGCCTCCTGAAACCGGTTTATATACGTTGTACTTCATTTGGCTTGATCGTGCAAGGGGATTGGAAATAGGGGTGGAGGGTGGGCTATACTGGTACTGGTGAGAGTACTACGTGCGTTCCTCGATGGATTCCGCCGAAAAGGGCTTTTCTGTCTCCTCCTGCTGATGGGGTTCGGCAGTGGGACGCTCTTCGGCCAGAGCGCCATCCCGGCCCAGAGCGGGAACTATTTGCAGGTCACGGGTACTCCCCAGAATGGGGATGAGGACCCCTACATGGTGCTCTTCTACGAGGTGCCGGATACCATCACGAGCACGCTCTACTTCGCGGTGGAGCATCCGGGCCTAAGCGGTGCAGCGCCCGACCAGGGGACGGGGGGGACGTGGGAGTTCTTCCTGGTGGGTGGGGCGGGGGCCCTCACCCAGTCGAGGATGCTCAACTTCGCGAACGATACCGAGGTGCTCGCCGGGACCGTGCTCTCCACCATCCAGGCCACGAACGAGACCGGATGGGTCTACTTCGACGGTGTGCTCCCCTCCCAGGGGGAACACATCGGCAACAGGTACTACTTCAAGATCGTGGCGAAAGCTCCGAATGGAAACAAGAACGGCTTCAGGTGTGATGTGTCGTATTCCAATTCCGGCACCCCCACGGGGGATTCGAGTATCAGGGCCTTTGCCTATGTGTGGACCCTGGCCCTGCTCGACAACGTGGGTAGGCTCTGGGACCTTTACCCCTTTGTGCCGGACAGCGCAGGCCCCACCGATACCATCGACTACAAGAACTGGGACATGGACGGGGGGGCCGATACCCTGGCCGCGTGGGACAAGAGCGGGAATCCCCTCACCGCGCCTACTCCCTCCGGGGATGGCGCTACCTGGCCCGATGATGTGGCGACCACCTCGTACACCATAGGCTCGGAGACGAACGGGACCTGGCATCTCCAGATCACGGAGGGGAATGGAGGGGAGCCCGCTATCAACACCTCGCTCTTCTGGTTCACCCTCAACGACACCACGGCCGACGACACCGACGTGCCCTTGAGGGCCTACTCGGCGCCTTATACCCCCCCGGCCCCCGACCACGTGGTGATCTCGCCAGACGCTCAGACCGTCCAGACAGGGCAGACGGCGTCGCTCACCCTCCAGATCGTCGATGCCTCCGGTAGCCCGGTGCCCTACGTGCGGAACCTCTACGTCACGGTCTCGGGGAGCGCGACCATTTCACCCGACAACAACGGTACACCCCAGACCGAGCTCCTTACCACCTCATCCGACGGGATCGCCACCTTCACCGTGACCGATGGGAGTGCGGAGACCGTCACGGTGACGGTCTACTGGGACGGTACCGGTGGTTCGGATTCGTTCGGCACCTCATCGTATGCCACGGCGACGGTGGATGTGGCGGCCTCGCTCCCGCCGGTGATCTCGAGTGCCGCGAACACCACCATACCCATCGGTACAGGCCCCTATGCCCTCGCCGATGTGACGGTCACCGATGTGAGCGGGGGGCAGGTGACCGCAGCGAATGGGATACGGATACGGCTCGGGGGAGGGCTCTCGGCCCAGTTCGATGCCGCGGTGGTAAGCCTTACTACGAGCGGGACTGCGGTCTCCAACGGGAGGGTGGCGAATCCGGTGACCCCTACCTATGAGTCCGGGAACACGGTGGTGTTCATTCCTGTGCTGGTCGATTTTTCGGCAGGGGAGTCTGTGACCATCTCGGGCCTCGCCCTGGACAGCGCGACCCTCTCGCCTTCTTCGGGGTACCTGGAGCTCTCGGTGGACGGGGGGACGACCTGGGTGAGTGTGGACGACAAGGTGATCGTGCTCCAGGGGAGCTCCTATGTCTGGGACGGGGATACGAGCACCTCCTGGACCGACGGCAACAACTGGCAGGGAGGAGTGGCCCCTCCTGATGACGGAACCGCTGAGATCACCCTTCCGGCCGGGTGCACGTACTACCCCCAGCTCGTCTCGGGCGAGAGTCACACCGTGGCCCAGGTGGTGGTGACGACTGGCGGGAGCCTCACCCTGGATGCAGGCTCGAGCCTCGCGGTGAACGGGGGCCTCCAGGACGACGGTGCGGTGACGGTTTCAGGAACGCTCACGGTGAGCGGCCTTCTCACGGTGACGGGGAGCCTGGAGGTGCAGGGTGGTGGATCGGTCAGTGCCGGCACGGTCTCCTCTGGTGGCACGATCCAGAGCGCGGGCGACATCACCACAGGAGACTTCACGAGCACGGGGAGTTTCACGAGTACGGGGGTGAACACCATCACCGCCTCCGGGGATGTCTCGATAAGCGGGACCTTCTCGGATCCTTCGGCCCGGTGCACCCTCACCATGTCGGGCCCGTCGACGAGCCTCACCTCCTCGCAAGCTCTGGGGAACCTCGTCCTCTCGGGGACCGCCTCGGTGGGCCTGGGCTCTTCCCTCTCGCTCGCGGGGGGCCTTTCGGTGCCCCCAGGCACCACGCTGGATGCGGCGGGGTTCGATGTGGATGTGGCGGGCACTGTTACGGTGGGAGGGATGTTCGATGCTTTGGGGATCACGCTCACCGTGGGCGGTGATCTCTCGGTCACCGGCACGCTCACCCTCACCGGTGCGACATGCGTACTCGACGGTGCCGGATCTCAGGACGTGACCCTGGGCGGGGCACAGCCTGCCACGCTTCGGGTGGCGAACACGGGTGGAGTGGTGCGGTTCACGGATGCGGTGACCACGGACACCCTCCAGGTGGTGAGTGCAGGAAGTGTCACCTTTGAAGGTGACCTCACGGTGAATACGAGCGCCTCTCTTGCAGCAGCCGGGTACGACCTGGCCTTCAATGCGGGTGCGGGGGGGCAGACCACCTCTTTCCCCGGGGGGATCACCTTCCCCCACACGGGGAGCCTGGGCCTGGGGAATGCGGCGGCCGATTCGTTCCAGGCGGCAGGTATCCTCACCGCCACGGCCTGCTCCTCCGTCCAGCTGGGGGGCACGGTCTCCACGGCCGGAGCCGGGGGGGACGTCTCTCTGGGCGACGCCGACACCCCGGTCACGCTCGCGGCCGACACCACGGTGGATGCCGGGACGGGGGGGGTGACCCTGGGCGGGACGGTGGACGGGGGGTATGTGCTGACGGTGAGTGCGGGTGGTGCGGTGAGTTTTGGAGGGGTGGTGGGGGGAGTGACGGCGCTTGCGGGATTGGATGCAAGTGGGGGGAGCATTGTGGTTGGTGGGGATGTGGTGGCGACGGGTGATGTGGTGATGGGTGGGCCTGTGGTGTTGGGGGCGGATGTGGTGGTGGACACGAGTGGGGGGAGTGGAGATGTGGTGTTTTCCTCCACGGTGGACGGGGGGTATGTGCTGACGGTGAGAGCAGGTGGTGCGGTGAGTTTTGGAGGGGCGGTGGGGGGAGTGACGGCGCTTGCGGGATTGGATGCAAGTGGAGGGAGCATAGCAGTTGGTGGGGATGTGGTGGCGACGGGGGATGTGGTGATGGGTGGGCCTGTGGTGCTGGGGGCGGATGTGGTGGTGGACACGAGTGGGGGGAGTGGAGATGTGGTGTTTTCCTCCACGGTGGACGGCACATGGGCCCTCACGGTGCAGGGGGGTACGGGGAATATTGTCTTCTCCGGCGACATAGGAGGTACCACTCCATTAGGCGCGCTTACCATTGTCTCGGGAGCACAGGTCGATCTTGGCGGATCCGTCTATACCAGTGATGCCGATCTCTCCATCGCTCCTCCTGTACGGCTTACTTCGGCTGCAACAGATGTATGGATAGAACCCGGTACGGGAAACATCACGTTTGGGACTACTGTGGAGGACTCTGGATCGGGTGCGCACAACCTCATCCTCGTAGGAGGGGGGAATCTCACCTTCTCGGGCGATGTGGGGGCTACGAACGAGCCGGCCTACCTCATCCTCGACATTGCGGGGGACATCACCATCTCGGGGAACGTCCGGGCAGGGAACTTCGTGCTCTACAACGGGACCGTGTTCCTCAACGGGAACACCATAGAGACCACCACGGGCGATGTGGTGCTCTTCGGCCCGGCCTACGGTGAGGACGACCCCGAGACCACCCCTGTGGACACCAACTTCCGCTATCCTGACATGGCGGGCCTTGCGGCCGTCTACGACCCGGGCTCCTACGACGGGACCTTCGACGCCGCCTCCCTGGGCGGAAGCACCATCGACGTGGGACAGAATTTCTACGCGAACGGGGTGGATCTTAGCGCCTCCTCGGCCTGGACCCTCGACATACCCGACAACTCCGCCTCGCAGAGGATCGCCTATCCGGTGCCGGGCGGAGCCTACGGCACAGGATCGGGCACGTATGCGGTGGCCTACAACTGCACGGTCGCTTACAGCAACGCCGGACCCGGTGTGGTCTCCGCCTCGACGGGGAACGGGAATACCGACGGGGGAAACAACTCGGGGTGGGACTTCACCCCGCCTGCCATTGGAGCGACGGTGGAAACATTGAGTGACAACGTGCTCCACGTGACCTTCTCGGAGGATCTCGAGAACAGCAACGGCGAGATCACCGCTGCGGTGCAGGCCGGGCTCATACGCTTCCACGACGGGAGCGGCACCTACACCTTCGACGAGGTGTACCAGGATGCAGCCTGCACCATCCCCCTTCCTCCAGGTGACACGGATGAGTTCTACCTCAAGGCGACAGGGCCGAACGAGGCCTGGAACACCGACGCCACGGGAGCTGATCCCGGAGATGCCGACTCCACCGATACGGGTGGCACCCACCGCACCCTCGTTCCTCGTCTCTACATCGAGAAGGGGGCGCTCTTCGATGCCGGGAAGAACCCCATAGGTCCTTATGGCATAAACGGGGGGGGCCCCGACACCTCGGCCGTGGACAAGGCCCCGCCCGTGCTCTACAAGGTGGAGTACGGCAGGGCGGATCCTGCAGCCGCGGCAAATACTGATTACCACGGCCACAACTTCTTCCACCTCTACTACTCGGAGCAGGTGACGATAGGGACTCTTGGGACAGGTGCGGCCAATGAGCGCAGTGAAGACAGCATCACCAACAAGGGCGGCGATATAGAGGACGACGGTGGCACGCATCTCGTCGTCGAGGGATACTTCAGTATCGATTTCGGTGCCCCTGTCTCCATGGAGCGTGGGGTGCGGCCGGGTACGCCGGGTGGGAACAGCTCGAACGCCCTCTACCGCACCCTCCCGGGCCTCATCACCAGCCCCGACCACGAGGTGGTGATCTTCCTCTCGGGCTACCACGACGGCACAGGCTGGCCCGGCTGGCACCGCAACGTCCCCGACCCCGCAGGCGGCACGATCGATGAGGTCTACGATCTCGGTGGACAAATAGAGGATAATTCTCCCGCAAATAATCCCCTCGATACGAGCGTGCTCCCTACCTTTGTCCTCTCGAGTACCGGCTCTTTCGACCTGGACTGGGACGTGGACCCGCCCGCACTCGCGCCGTACACCCTGGCAGCGGGGAGGTACGAGGGCGTCACCATAGATTCCGACTGGAACGGGCGGATCGACAGGATAGACTTCCACTTCCTCGACGACGGTTCGGCTCCCTGGGACTCCTCTACGGATCACCCCGACAGCCAGGGCGGTATACGGGACATCCTCCTCAACTACCCGGGAGATTCCCTCAACGAGCTGGAGGCCTTCATGGTGGGCGAGACCGGCGGGGGGAGTTTCGTCTCCACGTACAACCAGGCGTACGGTACGGGAGTGGACAACAGCCTGTTCGGCGGCAGTATCAGCATTTCTGACGACCCCTACTTCTCCCTCTCGCTCTCCTCCTCTGCGCCATGGGGTCTTCTCACCGACATCTCGGTACGGTACGATCACACCAAGGCCTATCTCACCGATCTCGCGGGTAATCTCCTCGAGGACATCGATCCAGAGGTGCCGATCATAGAAAGGGTGCCTCCCAGGATCGTGTTCTCGCTCGCGCGGGCCGGGGACGACAAGGTGTACCTCAGGTTCTCGGAGCCCGTGTTCGGAGACACCGCGGCCTCCGTGGAGATAGACGCGGCCGATTTCACCGTCACGGGTGCTACTGGGGTCCTCACGGTGACAGGTCTGCAGATCCTCACGCGGTGGCCGGCAAACACCACCGGGGCATGGGAGGCGTACCTCCTCCTCGCTCAGCCGCTCACCGCCGACGACGTGGTGCAGGGTACAGTGCGGGCCAATGCCAACGCGGTCTACGATCCCTCCGGCAATGCCATGGATCCGGCCGATATCTTCCGGATCACGAACGTGGGTTTGGGTGTGGTATCGCCGCTCTGGGCCACCGACGGGGTGCACGCCGACGAGGTGGGGGGCTCGTCCCTCAGGGGCTTCGACGGGTCGGGGGCTCTTCTCCCCAGGGATATCACCCTGCAGGCCAGGATACTCGCCCCGTCGATCTCCGGGGATGCCATGCTCCTGGTCTACGACGTGGATCCCGATGCCTCGTACTACATGACCACCGACGAGTACAACCGTACCACGTTCCCTGATATGTGGTGGCCGGTGAGCCTTCCCGGGCTCAAGAACACCGCCAACACCGAGGCGAGGACCGTCTCGCCCTTCTCCTCCCAGGGGGCGCTCCGCACTTTCCTCATCCCGGGAACCGATCCCGAGATGAGGGAAGGAGGCACGGTCGAGTTCCTCTTCTATATCGACAACCTCTACTGTGCCCGGCTCACCGACGAGGACGACCCTCGCACCATCGCGCCCTGGTCGTTCGGCCTCTCAGGCCTCAAGGAACAGCGGGCAGGGGTGACCATCCTCAACAACGTGATCAACCCCACACAGGGCGAGGTGACGGTGGTGAACTACCGGCTCTCGCGGGCCGGCATGGTCACCATCCAGGTCTTCGCCCTGGACGGGTCGCTCGTGCGAACCCTGCAGCGGGGAGTCCAGGGACCGGGTGCGTATACCGTGGCGTGGGACGGTCGAAACGGGAGCGGCCGGGTGGTGGCACGGGGTCTCTACTTCATCCGGGTGGTGGGGCCCGGCATCGACGAGTACCGCAAGGTGATGGTGGTGAAGTGAGGGCCGCCCGGGGAGAGCGACTTCCCTAGTCCCGCACCAGCTCGAGTCGTGGGCGGGCGACGAGGATGCTGCCCGCGTCCATGGTGAGGGGGGAGGAGGGGTCCGAGGCCGAGATGCAGATCTGGAGCACCGGGTCGTCCGGGTCTGTGGGAGATATGGTGAGGTGCTCCTCCACCGAGACCTCGACCCAGCCTGTATCCCAGCTCGGCTCGGCGGGGACGGCGTGGATATACCCGTTGTCGATGAAGGTGCCGGTCTGGGGGTCGTAGAGGGTGTTGATGCGCACCGCGATCCTGGAGGCGGGGAAGACGTTGTCGGTGCCGGCCTCCGGGTCCTGCCGGACCATGAACGAGAGGCGGTAGGTGCCGGAGACGAGGTCGAGCGGGGTGTCCCCCGAGGCCCTGAGGGAGAGGCGGGCCCGGATGGGTGGATCGTCGAACCTGAGGATCTTGAAGTCGTCTATGAGGATGGTGGCGGCGTTCGAGTTCTGGGACAAGCTCCCTATGAGTATACGGTGGGAGGTGAACGAAGGATCCCGCTGGAAGAGGTTGTCCTGGTTGTCGGGATCCCCGGCATCGGGGAAGGAGTTCGTGATCCCGGAGGAGGACACGAAGGTCGTGAAGCGTCGGGGCGAGTCCACCGTGTCGTTGTACTCCACGGGGAAGTTTGAGCCTGGAACCTGATAGAGAAAACGCAAGAGGTAGCTTCCTTCTGCAAAGGCGTCGGAAAGCACAGCCGTTGCATCGATGTATGCATAGTCGGTCGAGGGATCCGATATGTCCACTTTGAGGGACCCCGTGCCGTTGAGGGGGGTGGTGTCCTCTCTCGTGAGCCCGACGCTGCCGCCGTTCGACCACGGCGAGACCCCCGAGGGAACATCCTCGAAGTCGCCGTTGGACAGGAGGTTGCAGGTGCGGAGCCTGTAGGCGTTCTCCCCTTCGTACTGGACCGTGGGCTCTTCCTCCCACCGCATATAGGTCCCTGTGCCATCATCGGCGGCCCACTCAGAGAAGGGGATACTCTCCAAGAGGTTGACCCCCTCATAGGGAGCGAGGTAGTCCTGGAGCGAACAGGAACTCAGCCCCACGAGCAGGGCTGCCCACATCAGGAGGGAAAGTTGTGACACCGGAGCATGTCTCACCCTATTCATTCTACTCCATCCGGGAGAGGATCTCCAACACCTCGCGCGCGTGCTCCTCGGGCCGCACGTCGGGGAACACCGCCCTGATCACGTCGTGCTCGTCGATGATATACGTACACCGTCGCACTCGTGCTTTCTCCTCGCCCTTCACCTTTCGGGTCGTGAGGGCTTCGTAGGCCCGGATCACCTTTTTCTCCGGATCGCTCAGGAGGAAGAAAGGAAGGTCGTACTTGGTCTTGAACGAGGCGTGGGAGCGTACCGAATCGGGGCTTATCCCTATGACGATGGCCCCTGTGGCGAGAATGGTCTCGTACGTGTCCCTGAAGCCGCACGCCTCCTCGGTGCAGCCCGGGGTGTTGTCTTTGGGATAGAAGTAGATCACCTTCTTCTTGCCGGTAAAATCGGAGAGACGCCGCACCTCCCCATTGTCGTCGGGAAGGGCGAAGTCGGGGGCTTTCTCTCCCTCTCGTAGCATGGTATCCTCCTCATATAAGGATATCGGTTTTTTCCTGAAAAAACAAACCGACGAGGCACAGCCATGAAGTATGCGGAGCGGTTCGTGGTGCGTTCGTACGAATCCTGCGGAAAGGGGTTCCTCAGACCTGACGCCCTCGCAGGTTACTTCCAGGAGACCGCGTGGAAGAGTGCGGAAGAGCTCGGGTTCGGTTACCGCGCCGTGGTGGAGCACGGGTGGGCGTGGGTTCTTTCGCGCCTCCTCGTGCGTTACGAGCGAGTCCCCCGGTGGGGGGAAGAGGTGGTGGTGACGACCTGGCCGCGCCCCTCTGAGGGGATCTTCGCCTGCAGGGACTACCTGGTGGAGGATGGAGAGGGTCGCGTGTGTGTGAGGGCCACGAGCCGCTGGCTGCTCCTGGATGCCGCTTCCCGTAGACCGGTCCGCCCTGAACGGCTGGTGAGAATGGGGCTTCTGGAAGAGGCTGCGGTCGAGGAGGCGCCACGCAAACTGGGAGCAGAGGAAGGCCTCAAGGAAGCAGCGATGGTGATCGCAGGATATGTGGATGTGGACCCCAACGGCCACGTGAACAACACCCGCTACATCGGTTGGTGTACGACGGGGTTGGTGCGTGAAGGGGAGCGGCCTGAAGCATGGAGAGAATTCCACGTGAACTTCGTGGGCGAGGCCCACGAGGGGGATGCGTGCGCAATATGGGTCGGCGATGGAGCTGCGGAGATCAGAAAGGGGGAGGTGGCGCTCGCGAGGATGAGGGTGGAACGCGGATCGCCGTGAGGAATGTGGGCGGGTTTCCTGCAGTGCGTGAATTTTCCTGTAGAATATAGTATTCTTTATGTGTTCGCTTCGACGGAAGGATATGACCCGATCGCAAGGGAGGCTTCCATTGAGGTTGATCCAATGACGAGAGAATTCGACCACTTGGTGAGGTGACGGAAGATGCGATTACGTACCACGCTCCTCTTCATCATCGGGGCGCTCCTCGCGGGGAGCATCCTTTCCATCTTCATCTTCCGGGCGGGGATGCGGCGTCTCGAGGACGCCTCCGGGTTCGGTATCCAGATGGAACGGGCCGTCGGCCAGTTCTACCAGTACAGCAACGCCGTGAGAATGACGATGAGCCAGGAGGCGGGAAGCACCACGCTCGTACAACTCATGTCACTCTGGGATCTCGCGGAGAACTCGTTCGAGCGGGAGCTTTCGCTCCTCACCGGTCATCCTGGAAAGGCCCTCATGGACGAATCCCTACGGAGCAAGGTCGAGGGCTCGTACGGGCTCTGGAAGAACACCGTGGAGCGGATGCGCCCCACCAAGGAGACGGTGCGCACGCTCTCGAAAGATCCCTCCCTCCCCGCCCAGTACAAGCGGGGGCTCTACGTGCTCTACGCCCGTCTCATCCTCGAAGAGGGGCAGGATGCCCGGGTTGCCGAGCTCCACGACATCATCACCGAACTCCAGGACAACCTCAGGACCCTCGACAACCAATTGGGGGCCGAGCTGCAGAACCTCTCGAAAGAAGTGCAGGACAAGGTGGCGCTCCTCGTACGACAGACCCAGATCTCGGTGATCGTGTCCATAGGATTCGTCCTTCTTCTCGTGAGTCTGCTCATCGCCCGGATCCTGGTGGTCCTCTCCCGCCGCATCCGCCGGGTGGAGCACGTGCTCAACCAGGTGAACAACAGGGACCTCACGGTCCGGGCCGACCTCAGGGGAAGGGACGAGTTCGCCGAAATGGCCTCCTACATCAACACCGTGCTGGATGCCCTGCAGGGTTTCTTCTCCTCGGTTCGGGCGACGGTGGCCCATCTGAACGAGCTCCGACTCGCCTTTGCGCATACCTCGAGCCAGACCGTGGCCGCGGTGACCGAGATCAATCGGAACCTCGATTCCCTGAGCACCGCCTTCCGTCGCGTGCTCGACGAACAGGCCGGTCCGGCGGTGGAGGAGGTCGAGAAGATCCACCGGGCCATCGCCGACCTCTCGCAGGTGGTCTCCCACCAGCGTGAGAACGTGGAGACCATCACGAGTTCCATCGAGGAAGTGAACGCCTCGATCCAGAGCGTCACCCGACTCCTCGAGGAGCGGGTGGCCCGTTTCGACCAGGTGAGAGAGATGGTGCACCGCGGAGGGGCCTTCCTCTCCTCGGCGAACGATGCGGTCGAGGAGATAGGGACGGCCATCTCCAACGTCATGGAGATCATCGGGATCATCAACACCGTGGCAGCCCAGACCAACCTTCTCTCTCTCAACGCCGCCATCGAGAGCGCCCACGCAGGCGACGCGGGGCGCGGTTTCGCGGTGGTCGCGGAGGAGATCAGGAAACTGGCCGAGGCCACGGCGGGGCACGCCTCGAGGATCACCGCCACCCTCAGAGAGATGCACGAGAAGGTGGACACCGCCACTCGCACGAGTCGTGAGAGCGTGCAGGTCTTCGACTCGGTGGTGAAGGAGATCGACGAGTCCGTGCTCGCCCTCAACGAGGTGGTGGCGAACGTCACGGAGATGGCGAAGGGGGGTGCACAGGTCCTCGGGGGAAGCCAGGAGGTGTCCCGGGACGCCCGCCTCATCGACGAGCGGATGAAGGACGTCTCGCGTGGTGCCGACGTACTGCGGGGCTCCATCCAATCGGTGTACAGCCTCTCGGAGGACGTCCTTCGAGGGCTCACCGAGATAGAAGGAGGGGCGCGCGAGATACTCCAGGGCGCCTCGGAGATCGAACGGCTTGCCCGGGGTACGTCCGAGTACGTGGAACGTCTCTCCGGCATGCTGGGCGAGTACGTGCTCGAGGGGAGCGGGGACGATGCCTCTGGTGAGCGTGGTCATCCCGGTCCATAACAGGGCTTCCTTGCTGGAGGAGGCCCTCGCCTCCGTGGTACGCCAGACCTGGCGCGATCTGGAGGTGATCGTGGTCGACGACGGGTCCGAGGACGGGAGCGCCGAGGTGGGGGAGCGCCGGGGGGCCCGAGTGGTGAGGATGGCGCACTGCGGCCGGCCGGGGAAGGTGAGGAACGTGGGGGTGGAACATGCGAGGGGGGATCTCGTCGCCTTTCTCGACTCCGACGACCTGTGGGAACCCGAGAAGCTCTCACGTCAGATGGCGGTCTGGGAAGGGCGCGCGGGTGAGGGTATCCCTCTCGTCCATGCCCGCGAGGTGTGGATGAGGAAGGGACGGATCGTCTCCCAGGCCGGGCAGGTGCACAGACGGGAGGGGGATGTATTCCCCTGGGCCGTGAGGAAGTGCATCATCGGCCCTTCCACGGTCCTGATGGAACGACGCGTCTTCGAGGACCTGGGCGGTTTCCGGGAAGACCTGGAGATCGCCGAGGACTACGAGTTCTGGCTCAGGCTCACCGACAGGTATCCCGTGGCCTACCTCGACGAGCCTGTGGTGGTGAAGCGGGCGGGAGACTGGGAACAGCTTTCGGAGAAGTACGGGCACATCGAGGTCTTCAGGATCATGGCCCTCAAGCCCCTCGTGGATGAGGACGTGTTCCTCCCCGAACACAGGGGGGTGGCCCGGGAGGAGCTCCTACGGAAGTGCGAGGTGCACGCCCGGGGGGCTCGCAAGCGGGGGAGGATGGAGGAGGCGGAGCGTTTCCTCTCGTGCGTCGAGGCCTACAGGAGGGGAGAGAAGAGGGCCCCGGATCCCTGGTCAGGTCTTGTCGAGGAATCCGACGTGCCGTGAGATCCACCGTCTCAAGGGTTCCCGAAGGTCGTCCCGGGTGAGGGCGTAGTCGAGGATCGCCTCGAGGTAGCCGGACGGTTCCCCGGTGTCGATTCGTTTCCCTTCCACGCGTTTGTGAACGACCTTTCCCTGGGCCATGAGGCGCCGCAGGGCGTAGAGGTGGTAGTATTCACCTCCGGTGTGCGTCTTCCATCCCTCTTCGAGGAGGGGGAACACGTCGGGCGTGAAGAGGTACCTTCCGATGGAGATCTCGCGACTCGGTTCCGTGCCGGGTGCGGGTTTCTCCACCATGTCTTCCACGTGAAGACCGTCTGATGCAAGTTTGAGCACGCCGTACCGGGAGAGGTCGGGAGGGTCGTGTATGCTCGCAAGGACACAGCAGCCCGTCTCCCGGTAGGTCTTGATGAGCTGGGCGGTGAGGGGTGGGTTCCCGAAGTGGAGGTCGTCGGGGTAGGCCACCACGAAGGGCTCGTCACCGATGAAGGGTCTGGCACAGAGCAGGGCGTGACCCGTGCCCCTCATCTCCTGCTGGCGCACGATGAAGACGTGGGCTCGGGGTGGGGCGATGCGGTCGAGGAGGCCCGGCTTCCCTGCCCGTTCCAGAGCGAGCTCGAGCTCGATTTCCCTGTCCAGGTAGTCTTCGAGGGCCTTTTTCCTGCGCGAGGAGATGACGAGGATCTCGTCGACCCCGGATGCGGTGAACTCGTCTATGATGAACTGGAGGGAGGGGATGTCGACGAGAGGGAGGAGCTCCTTGGGCACGGTCTTGGTGGCGGGAAGGAAACGGGTGCCGTAGCCGGCCGCGACGATGACGCCTTTCATGATGTGGTTATACCAGGTTGGACCGGGGGACGCAAGTGCGTGTGGGAAATGGGGATGGAAAACTGGAAAGGGATCATGGGGTGTACTAGAATGGTGATAGTATACTGTCTCGACAAGGAGCCTTGCGGTGTCAGAGGGACGCATAATGGTGGTGGAGGACGATATCCTCACGCTCTCGTTCCTCGTGAAGCTCTTCGAGCGGCGGGGGTTCGAGGTGGAAGGGGTGCCTTCGGGGGGAGAGGCGGTCCGTCGGGTGGAGGAACTCGGGGAGTTCGATCTCGTGCTCCTCGATATCGTGATGCCGGGCTTGAGCGGGGTGGAGGTGTGCGAGCTCATCAGGGAGCGGTATCCCATGTTCAGGTTACCCGTTCTCTTCCTCACGGCCCTGGCTCAGCCGTCCGAGGTGGCACGGGCCCTCGAGGCCGGCGGGAACGACTACATCGTGAAACCGCCGCAGGAGGACGAGCTCTTCGCCCGGGTGCGGAACCTCATCCGGCTCAAACGGGCGGTGGAGGAGAACGAAGAACTCCAGGAGCTCCTGAGACTCAAGGAACGGCTCTTCAACCTGGTGGCTCACGACGTGAAGGTTCCCGCCTCGAGCATCCTCCAGGCGGCAGCCCTGCTCAGGGAAGGGGTTCCGGCGGGGCTGGAGCGGTATCTCTCGGGGATAGAGGAGGCGGCGGGTCGGATCCTGGGTCTGGTGAAGGGGTTTCTGGGGTATGCGCGGGTGCGGCGTCTCGTGGATCTGGAGAGAGGAGCGCCGGTGGACCTTTCGGTGCTCCTCCTCCAGGTGGTCCAGCGATGGAAGGATCGGGCGAGGGCGAAGGGGGTGGGCGTGGCCTATGGGTTCGACCGGGGGCGCCCCTGGACGGTGCGGGGCGACCCCCTGCTCCTCGAGGAGCTCATGGACAACCTGGTGGGCAACGCGGTGAAGTACACGTATCCCGACACCCTGGTGCGGGTGATGCTGGAGGAGCGGGACGGCAGGGTGCGATTCGCGGTGGCCGACGAGGGGCCGGGGGTGAAGGAGACCGACAGGGAGCGGATATTCCAGGAGTTCGTGTCGCTCTCGAGGGAGGGAGGAATGGGGCTCGGGCTCGCGCTGGTGCGGGAGGTGGCACGGCTGCACGGGGCGAGGGTGGGGGTGGAGGATGCGGAGGGGGGTGGGGCGGTCTTCTGGGTGGAGTTCGAAGGGACGGTTGAGCGGGACCGAGAGGATGGGCTATGATCAGGGGAAGGAGGTGGCGGTGTGAAGAAGGTGCTGGGTCTCGTGATGCTCGGGGGGATGCTCGCCCTCGGAGGGTGCAGGGTGGAGGTGGATCTGGTGCTGGGGGGCCAGGGGGCGCGGGGGGTGGGGAGGGTGGTGGTGGATCCCATACTCCTCGCCTACTGGAAGGACCTCCAGGTGGAGGAGGCCCCCCTCTTCGACCTCGCACGTCTGCAGTCCACGGCCGCACGGTATCCGGGGTTTCGGTTCGTCTCGCTCGATCCCGAAGGGGAAGGGGTGCTCTCCTTCTCCTTCGAAGTGGAGGAGGTGCGCAGGTTCCTCGCCTCTCTGGAGAGGGATGAGGTGGCGGGGTCGGCCATGGACAGGGGGTTGAAGATCAAGGCGGACAGGGATCTGTTCGTCTGGATCTTCTCGCTCGTACTGGGAGACGAGGAGACCGCCGAGCGGCTCCTCCCGCCTCCCGCGCTTTCGCCTGAGGACATGCGGGCCTACTTCCACTGGGTCTTCGAGGAGTATGCCACGCCGCACGAGGTGAATCTCATGTTGGACGGAGCCGCACTCGTGCTCAGGGTGAGTGCAGATGCCCCTGTGGCAGCGGTGAAGGGGGGCGTTCGAGAGGGACAGGATGCCGCGGTCTTCACGATTCCCTTTTTCCCCCTTCTCGCAGGGGAGGAGAGGGAGTACGAAATCTCCTGGGAGTGACGTGCCGCCTGTCACTTCTCTTCGTGGACGATCTCTTCCGGATGCCGTTCGAAGTACGCGGATAGCAGGCGTTCCATCTCCGTGAGGGAATCGGCCTTGAGGAGCTCGGAGAGGAGCGTGTGCCCGAAGAAGAGGTTCCTCGTGTAGTACCTGAAGAATCTCCTCGCCCTGGAGAGGTGGAACTCGGGGGGTTGGTGGCGGGAGAGAAGCTCCAGGAAGGAACGGGCGGTCTCCTCGAGATTCACGGTGAACGGTCCTCCCCCTCCTCGTTCCCGCGACCTGAGGTAGGCGAAGAACCACGGGGCCTCCACGGCCTTCCGTCCGATCATGATGCCTGCGAGCCTCGGTAGCTCCTCCCTCTTCTTCCGGTACACATCGAGGGAGGTGATGTTCCCGTTTCCCACCACGGGTATCGGGATCTCCTCGAGGAGAGGAGGGATGAGGTCCCAGCGCGCGGGTCGGTCGTGTTTCTCCTTGAGTCCCTTGGGGTGTACGGTGATGAAGGAAAGGCCCTGCTTCGCGAGCCTCTGAAGGAAGAGGATGAATTCCTCGAGAGGGAGGGACTCCGGGATGCGGATCTTCACGGAGAGGGAGAGGTGAGGGGGGAGGAGCCTTCGGACTTCCCCCACGAGGCGTACGGCCTCTTCTCCTCTGAGGAGCCATCCCGCTCCGCCTCCCCGCTTGCGTATCTCGGGGGCGGCGCATCCCATGTTGATATCCACCCCCAGGATCGGGTGCTCCGCGAGGATCCCGGCCGCCTGTACGAGGGAGTCCATGTCGTACCCCACGAGCTGGACGATGGTACGCGACGGGTCCGGAGAGAAGTCGAGATAGAAACGTTCGTAGGGTCCCTTCGAGAGGAGCCCGGGAGCGCTTATCATCTCCGTGGCGTAGACACTGCAGCCCCCCCATGTATGGATGAGGGTCCTGAATCCGGAATGGGTGAGCTCCGCCATGGGGGCGAGGAAGAGGGGGAATTCGCCATTAAGCGGGAACAGGGAAGGATTTGTTTGCATCTTGTCCCCCTTTCTGCTACTATAAGAATTGTGACTTTAGTAAGGAGAAGGGAATGCTGCAAGTAGGGCTGCTCGTTGCCGGTATCGTGGTTGGAGGGGGGATGGCCTTCTTCCTGCTCAAGGGGAGGATGGGGAAAGGGGTAGGGAACACGATGCGTCTTCTCTCGGTGGTGGAGGATGCCCTGGAGGAGATCTCTCAGGGGAACCTCGAGACATCGATCCGACTGTCGAGGGACGGAAATCTCAAGGCCACGCCCGGGCCTCTCAGGCCGATCCAGACCCGCCTCTTCAGGGTGGTCCGGGAGGTCAACAGGATCACCGGAGAGCCGCTCCACCGGGTCTTCTATGTGGGGAGCGATCTGTTCCTGGAGGGTATTACCTGCGCAGAGGACATCGGCGGCAGACTCGGCGGGAGAGGCAAGGTGGCCCTCTTCGCCCGTTCTCCCCGCCATGTGGGAAACATGCTCAGGGTCCAGGGGTTCCGGAACATCTCGGGCCTGAGGTTCCCCGATCTCGAGATCCTCGGTCCGTTCTTCACCGGAGGTACGGTGGAGGATGCCGTGAGGTCGGTTCGGGAGGTGCTTCGCGCTCATCCCGACGTGGCGGCCGTCTATTGCGCAGACGAGACGTCGCCCGAGGGTGTGTGCAGGGCCGTGAAGGAGTCGGGGAGGAAGGATCTCTATCTGGTGGTACACGAACTCCGGGATGCCCTCATCCCCTATTTCGAAGACGGGACCCTCGACGTGGCCATGGACCAGGATCTCTTCTTCCAGGGCTACAATACGGCGGTGCACCTCTTCAACTACGTGGTCCATTCCTGGAGGCCCGCCTCTTCGCACATCCCCACCACGGTGGACCGGGTGACGAAGGAGAACTTCAGAGACTTCTGGGAACCCGGCAAGGGGGTGAGGATCTCAAAGGAACGTCTCGCACGGAGGGCCGAGCCCCTGGGGCCGTCGGACAGACCGGTGAAAATCCTGTTCATAGGAGACGAGCGGTACGAGGTCTTCGAGCAGATCAAACAGGGGGTCTCCCAGGTGGCCGGGGTCCTCTCCGGTTACAACGCAGAGGTGGAGTGGGCGTGTCCTCCCGCCCACCGGGTGAGGGGAGGGAAGATGCTCTCCGCATACGAACTCATCCCCTACATCAAGGAAAAGATCGCCGAGACCTCTCCCGACGCCCTCGCGGTCACCGTGAAGGACCGCAGGATCTTTCCCTTCCTCAACCACCTGGCGCATGAGGGGCTCCCCATCGCCACGTACAACACCGAGCCCCTCACGGTTCGAGGACTGCTCTACGGTATCTCCGAGACCGCACAGGATCTCTTCGGTCTCAGCACGGTGCTCGCCCAGGGAACGGAGGAGTCGGATCTCGCCATGAGGGAGATCCAGAGCGCCATCACCGAGGTCGCCGAGAGCGTGGAGTCGCAGCAATCCACGGTGCAGAAGGGTGCCGAGGCGGTCTCGCACCTCATGGGGTCCATCCAGCGTGTGAGGGAGGGCGTGGACAGACAGGTGGAGGCGGTGGATGCCTCCAGCGCCCTGCGCGGGGACCTGCGGGATGCGGTGCGCACCCTCGGCCACCAGGTGGACAGACTCACCCACGTGCGGGAGAAGATGAGCGAAGTGGTGGGGAGGATGGAGGAACTGGGCGGGTTCTCGCAGACCATAGGAGAGGTGGTGGCTTCCATAGAGAACGTGGCGGTGCGTACGAACCTGCTCGCCCTCAATGCAGCCATCGAGGCCGCACATGCGGGGGAAGCGGGGAAGGGCTTCGCCGTGGTGGCGGAAGAGGTGAGAAAACTCGCCCAGCAGTCGGGGGTGGAGAGTTCAAGGATCGCGCAGATCGTTGCCCAGATACAGGAGCAGGTGGGCCTCACCGCAGCCTCCATGGAGGAACTCTCCGGCGAGATACAGGAGCAGATGGGGAGCCTCTCGTCGCTCATGGAGAGCTTTCAGGTCCTCATCGGGAAGTTCCTCGATTCGGTGGAGCGGGTCTCCGAAGTGATAGAGGAGAACAAACGGCAGGCCGACCTCATGGATCGGGACGCCCAACAGGTGAACACCATGATAGACGAGGTGGTGGCGGTGAGCGAGCAGAACCGGGCCGCCACGGAGGAGGTCTCGGCCGCCATCCGGGAGCTCTTCGCCCAGATGGGGAGTATCCGGGACATGGCCCGTCAGCTCGCCGGTACGGCGCAAGCTCTGAAGGGTGCCATCGTCCAGTTCATGTCCTGGAGGTAGGAGTGAGGTTCGCGTGAGCATACGGATAAAGGTGGTGCTCGTCATCATCCCCATCCTCGTGCTTTCGCTCTTGATGGCGGGGCTCTCTTCATACTTCTTCGCTACATCCGGTATCACCAGGATCGCGCGGGAGTTCCTCGGCTTCAAGGCCGAGGAGCTGGAGAAGTACATGCTCACACAGTGGCAGGTGCTTGTGGAGAGCGGACTCTCCGACAGGCCCGAGATGCGGTCTGCCACGCAGGAGGGGATGGCCTCGTTCGCCGCCACCCTCATAAGGAGCACCACTGAGCTCATCCTCGCCGTCGACGGAGAGGGTGCGCTCGCCTTCTCCACTTCTCCGGTGGAGCTGGCTCCGGAAGACTGGGGGAAGATACGGGAGGTCTTCGAGGCCGGGAGGGCGGAAGGGTTCTTCACCCTCAGGCTGGGGGATACGGAACGCGTGGGAAGGGGATTCTTCTTCGAACCCTTTTCCTGGTATGTGGTCCTCACCGAGGCGCGGACTACCTTCTACCAGGATGTGGAGAAGATCACCACCCAGACGATCTACATCGTGGCGGGAAGTATCCTGTTCGCCTCGCTCCTCGTGTTCTTCTTCGTAGGGTATCTCCTGCGCCCCCTGTCCCGTGTGGTCTCCACCATGCAGGGGATCATCGCTTCCACCGATCTCTCCCAGCGGGTGCCGGTGGAATACCACGACGAGATAGGTGAGCTCTCACACACGTTCAACTTGATGGTGGAGGGACTCGATCGGGCCTATACGAGCATCAAGAACTATGCCATGGATGCGGTGGTCGCCAGACGCAACGAGATGAAGATTCGAAACATCTTCCAGAAGTACGTACCGCAGGACATCATCGATCAGTTCTTCGAACATCCCGAATCCATGCTGGTGGGCGACAACCGGGTGCTCGCGGTGCTCTTTTCCGATATCAGGAGCTTCACCACCATCTCCGAGGGTATGCCCCCCGACGAGCTGGTCGAGGCCCTCAACCGCTACTTTGCGCTCATGGTGGACATCATCACCGCCCGCAACGGGATCGTGGACAAGTATATAGGCGATGCGATCATGGCCTTCTTCGGTGCCCCGGTGAAGCGGCCGGACGACGGATACAACGCCGTGCTGGCTGCGATAGAGATGACGGAAAAGGTGAAGGAGTTCAATCAGAGGCAGGTCGAGGAGGGGAAGCCCGAGTTCCGGATAGGGGTGGGTATCAACTACGGCCTCGTCACCGTGGGCAACATAGGGTGTGAGAAGAAGATGGACTACACGGTGATCGGGGATATGGTGAACCTCGCCTCCCGCCTGGAAGGACTCACGAAGTACTATCATCAGGAGATCGTCATCTCGGAGAGTCTTTTCCGGAAGGTGGAGGGGAAGCTCCCGGTGAGGCTCCTCGACACCGTGGCGGTGAAGGGGAAGCACCGGGGGGTGCGCATCTACACGGTGAAGCGTGAGCTCTCACCACGGCAGGGGGAGATCTGGAAGCTGCACAACGAGGGGATGGAGCTCTACTATACCCGAAGGTTCGACGAGGCCGCGGTGCTCTTCCAGCGGATCCTCGAGCTCGATCCTCAGGACTATCCCGCGCAGATGCTCTCCAAGCGGTGCAGGCTCTATGTCGTGGAACCGCCTCCTCCCGACTGGGACGGGGTGGAGAAGATGCTGGTGAAGTGAAAAATCCGCGAGGACGTACTATACTTGAGTGTGATGGACATGCGTAAGGCCCTGCCGACGATAGTGGGGATGCTCTGGGGCGTGGCCGTCCTCTCCGCCGTGCCCCAGGTCAGGCTCGAAGACCCCGTGGTGGAGGATCTGGATTTATCCCCCGAACTCGTGGTGAAGGCCCTCGTCGCTTCGTTGGAGGCGAGAGAGGTGCTGGTGCAGGATGATGCGGGCTACGTGCTCACCACCAGGATGTGGGGCGGCGGGAGACGGGGCGTGGTCTCGCTCCGGCTCTACGTGGAAAAAGGAGAGACGAGGAGTCTCGTGGCGGCCGTGGTGGCCTCCTTCCCTCTCAACCTCTCCTTCTACGCCGAGGTGGACAGGGCCGTGGAGGACCTTCTGTCCCGGTGGCTGAGCCGGTTCCCGGAGGTGGCTGCCCCTGAGGATGCGGTCTTTCCGGTGGAGGTGAGGGGGCCGGACGAGGGAGCGGTGGTGAAGGTAGGGGATGTGGTGCTCGGCACCATCGAGGAGGGGGTGCTCGTGGGGGATCCGTTCAGGGTGGTGCTGGGAAGCAGGGTGAAGCTCACCGTGGAGAAGGAGGGCTACTTCCCGAGGGATGTGGAGGTGGTGATCGAGGAGAGTCCCGTGGTGGTGGAGCTTCCGCCCCTTCCCAGACAACATCGCTTCGAGGTGGGGGTCTTCAGCACGCTTGGCCAACTCAAGGGGGCGGGGGTGGAGGGACGATGGTACGCCCTGCCGGATCGGGTCTTCGCAGGGCTCAGGGACTACGTCTACGCCGAGGGGGGCGGCCGGTGGTGGATGCCTGAGGTGGTGGTTCGCAACCAGAGTGAGTTAGTAGTAGGGGCGTACCTCGTGGGAGGGGTGAGCTCGACCGTGCGGCTGTGGATGGAGAGTGGTATCGGAGGGTACCTCTCGTTCGTGGAGGGCGTGCCGTTCGATCTCTACTACCACCTCATCGGGTTGGGGGTGGAGTGGGTGGTGGTGCCCGGGTGGACCCTGTATGCACGCACCGGGTACGACTATGCCGCGGGTACCGGTCTCCTCCCTCAGGGCTCGATCTCCCTGTATCCAGAGGGAGGACCCGCACTTTCATGTGGAGTGGGATACCGATGGTAGGAATTGGACGTTCGTCTATGGTATGGGGACTCCTGGTCTCTTTCCTGCTCGTGACGGGGTGTTCGCTCTTCGAGCTTTCCCGTTTTCCGTTCTACGACCGGTGGGCCGAGGAGAGCACAGACCTCGGGGAGTATCTGGAAGACTTTGGTGCCACTCCGTTCTATGAACACTACGAGGCGGTCTTCGCGGTATCGGACGGGCCCTCTTCGAGGTATGTCGTGTTCGGGATACGGGAGAAGAATGGGATGAGGGGGAGACTCTTCGTGATGGACGGAGAGCTTGGCATAAAACGTGTCCTGGAGACCGAGGACTTCCAGGAGCCCGAGAGGCTCTACGACACGCCTTTCGTGGATGCCTCGAACAAGGTGGTGTTCGGGGATTACTGGATCGATCCCGAGGGGAGCGGGGATCCCAAGCTGATCGAGGGAGGGAGGGGGTTCTGGGGGGAAGAGGGGGGAAGCCTCTACAACTACAGGCTGTGGGGGGACGAGGCCTCTCTCAACATAGAGGTAAGGGATCGCAACTGGGAGACTCTTACCACGTACACCCTGCCGTTCGAGTGGGACGTACGAGACGGATGGAGGGTGAAGGATCACGTGGTCTTGGAGTGCGGGAAAGAAGGTGCGCGCCGTTTCCTCTTACTGCCGTTCGATTCGTATCAATCATGGTCCACCCCTCTGTTCGACCACTATCCATGGTTTCCCCTTCCCTTCGAAAACTACGACAGCGTGGTCTCGGTGACCGAGGAGGGTATCCTCGTCTCGAAGTGGGAGGAGGACGTGCGCATCCACGAGCGGTACAACCTTGAAGGTGAGTTCGTGGACTCTACCGAGATGCCGTGGGACTACGAGGTGTTCTGGGCCTATGCCCCTGCGGGGGATGCGCTCTACGTCTTCGATCCCGTGGTCGAGAAGGTCTTCCGGGGGCCGGTGTGGTGGTGAGAAGCAGGCTTCGTCGGCTGGGTGCCGTGGCTCTCTTTTTCGTCCTGGGGAGCGGCATGTGGGCGCTGACGGTGCAGGTGGCCGTTTACATGGATCCTGAAGGGCACGAAGCCGCCATCTGGTATGAAGAGACACTCGCGCTTCTCACCTCCTACTCGTGGGTGGTGGTTGAGGAGGTCGGTTCTGTTCCTCCCGACTGGCGTGACGATGCGAAGCGACGGGGCGCCGCGGCGGCGCTCCTCATCACCGCGGAGGGTGGAGCCCTCCGGTACCGCGCCTACCGGTTCGACACAGAGGAGGAAGTGTTCGACTTTCGAGTGGATACGGCCGTTTCTTCGCCTCTGGTGGTGAAGGCCCGACTGTCTGCCCTCAAGGAAGCCCTGGAGAGGTTCGATGCCCGGTTCAGGGGTATGCGTGATCTGGCCACAAAGGGTGAGGGGAGACTCGTCGTGGAGGCGGTGCCGGGGACGCTCCTCGAGGGGATCTTCACCGATCCGGTGGAGGTGGGGGAGGAGGGGGTGATACGGTTCAGGTTGCCTGCTCCTTCCACCTACGTGGTGAGGGGGACGCGGGAGGGCTACACCACCGAGGAGATGGTGGCCGTGCTGCGGGTGGGGGAGGAGACGAAGGTACGGCTCCCGCAGGAGCGGGTCGTGGGGTTTGTCACCGGCGTGAACCTCCAGTACTTCCAGTTCCCCGGGTTCTCGGTCATGTACGAGGTGGTCCCCGACTGGTTCTCGGCGGGAGGGGGGGTGGACTGGTACGGCGCGGGGCTCTACCTCCCCGAGCGTCCGTGGGAGAGTGACCGGCAGGCGGGCTTCGTCTCCTTTGCCCTTATCGAGCCCTGGGTCGGCCTGCGGACCACCTTCATTCGATGGAGGAGCGGGATCTCCCTTTTCGGTACCATGCGCGTGTTCCTCCGGGTTGTGTACCCCGAGGGGCAGTGGGCGATCGATCCGGTGGCTCCGGGCGGTGTGGTCCTCGGAAGCGGGATCAGGTTGCCGCTTTCCCGAAGGTGGGCGATGGTGGTGGAAGGGGGTCTCACCGCCTACATGACGAAGAATCGACTGTTGTTCTACGAGATGTTGGGGGAAGAGGCGGAACGGGCGGAGGACATCGCCAGGAGTATCTTCCGGCCGGGGATGAAGGCAGGAGTGGAGGTGACATGGTGACAATGAGGTATAGGTTGTGGGTGGGCCTTTTCTCTCTGTCGGTGCTCACGGGATGTGTGCTTCCGCCGTACGACGAGAATCTCCTCCTCACCCTCTTCACCCTCGATGGAAGGCTGGAGAAGGTAGGGGAGACGGGGGTCGTGGGGGTCCCTTGGGATTCCTCCTACGAGAACCTCGCGTACTTTCCGGAACGGGATGCGATCGAGAGGGGGGTGGTCCTGATGAAGGGGCGCGACTATGCGCAGGTGAAGTGGATCTCTGGGGACAAAACTCTCATGGATCAGAGTGTGCATCCGGAAGTGACCCGGCTGGTGATGGGTTCCACCAGCGAGGAGCAGGCGGAGGCAGCCCTCCTCTACTACGATGGAGGAGGATGGTGGATCATGCCGGGAGAGAGGAACGGGGAGGCAGTCTCCTGGGGGACTCCCGGTTCCCTCTCTGATCTCTTCTCAGCCACAGGTTACACAGAGTACGGGGCGTTCCTCTCCTTCCAGGGGTCCCCTTCGGAACCGCTGTATGTGGCTCTCCTCTTCGGGGATGGGGCTGGTACCTACTACGAGTATGTGGCTGCCGGGAGTGCGTGGGGGCTTTATTCTTACGATGTGAACCTGGACTTGAGAGGGTTCGGTTCGTCGGATATATCCCTTTCAGGGGTGTCCGGACCAGGAGTCTACCTCTTCGATGTGTTTCGATATGAGAGCCTCTTCCGGGGGCCGGAAGATTCCTCTCTCCATGTGTGGTATGAGGAAGAAGGTGCTCTCCGTGAGGATGATATCGGTGTGGAAGGTGTGCCGCTGGAGGTGACGCCTTCGGGGTACCTCCTCACCTATGAGGAATCGACCGGTGAGTTCCTCGTCTACGATCCCGCGTTCTCGCTCGAGGATCGCTTCTCGGCCGAACGTCTCACACCTGCGGGCTGGTACGAATGGGAGGGGAAAGAGGCGTTCTTCTTCTCCCTTCCCCACATCCTCAAGACGAAAGAGGGGAGTGCGGCCTTCTTCGAGGTATACGCCTATCCTCTTCGCTGATCCCTCATCACTCCAAAATGAGTGTGAGCGCCTCGATGATCTCTTCGAGGAGTGAGCCTTCCTCCGTTTCCCGGGCCTGCTCCTCCAGGAAACGCACCCTCGCCTCACGCGAGGGGAGCACGCTGAGTGCCTCCACCAGATCGATCACCTCGAGAAGCGCCGCCTCCCTTCCCGCCTTCTCGAAGGCCCGGTCGTACTCCTTGATCCGGGCGAGGAGTCCCGGAAACGTGGCTTCCACCTCCGAAGACCCCAGGAAGGTGTCGAGATATGACTTTGCCTCCACCCTTCCCCGTTCGCCGTACCGGCTCAGGAGCTGGTCCTCGGTCCGGGCATAGGTTTCATAGCCTTGACTCAGACTGCTGAGTCGAGCCTCGGCCTTTTCGAGAGTCTCGATTCTGGCCTTGAGGGATTCGAGTTCTTCGTCCGTGGTCGCAGGAGGACGTGCTTCGAGCTCTTCCTGGGCCGCTGTGAGTTGTCGGGTCAGTTCCTGGATCCTCATGGTGAGAGCGTCGTTCTCCTGGGTGAGCCGCTCTATCTCCCTTCGGATTCGTGCTTCCTCCTCCGGCGGAAGGGTGCGCGTCTCCCGAGCCATGCGGTCGCGTTCTTCCTTGAGGCGGGCGTTTTCGGATCTGAGTGCTTCGAGCTGTTCCTCAAGGGACGAGATCTGCTCCGTGAACCGGGCGGCCTCTCTCTCGTGGGCAGTGTTCTCCTGTTCCACCTGCCTGTTGTACGCCCGCATGCTGCGGGTGAGACCCTCGAAGGCCTGCCTCCCCACAGGTGTCTGGGAGAGACGCGAGAGGATACGCGCATAGAATTCCATGGCCGAGGGATAGTCTCCCTCGGCCTCCCGGCTTCGGGCCTGGGCGAGGAGGGTGGATGCGGCATCCTCTCCTTCTCTCTCCACGCGGGAGAGGGCCGTGCGACCCCCTATGTCGAGGAGCGAGGATACGAGGGCCTCCCTCCGAGAGGCGGGAAGCGGGAGATAGGCGAGGGCTTCCCTGTAGGCTGCGAGTGCCTCCTGATGGGATCCCCGCCGGTATGCGTCCTCCGCACGGGAGAGGGCGGTGGTGAGGGCCTCCCTCCGGCGGGTTTCTTCCTCTCTCACCATCTGGAGAAGATAGTCGTGACTCTCCTTGACGGCCGGAAGTGTGCTGAGTGCGGCGGTGTAGAGCTCTTCGGCCCTTGCCGTATCCCCGGAAGAGAGGGCCGTACGGGCTTGGTCGACGAGATTCTCGATCCTCGAGAGGAGACGGCTCTGGGCGAGGAGGGTTGCGGTATCGAGGCGGGTTTGCTGCTCCTGTTCGATGAGCCTGGAGAGGGTTTCCGTGATGAAGATGTCGATCTGCCTTCTGCCCGAGAGGGGGGAGAGGGCGGCTACCCGGGGCTGATTCAGGAGGTCCTGGAGTGTGGTGAGGAACCGGCGGGCGCGTGTGTATTCCTCGTCCTGGATGGCCGATCGTATGTCCCGGTAGAGGCCCAGGATCTGGTTCTCCACGGCCCGCGCCTCCTCCTCCATGCGGGAGAGACGTCCGAGTTCGGCCCTGGCCTCCTCGAGTGCGGTCTGCGCCTCCCGCGTCTGGGCCTGGAGGGCTTCGGTCCTGGCCTCGTACTGCCTCCGCAATTCGGCCTCGTGCTGCTGGAACTCGGTCTGGAGGGCCTCACGCTCCTGCGTGAGGCGGGTGAGGGTACCCTCGTACTCCTGCTGGAGGCGGGTGATGGTCTCGAGGAGACGCTGCCGCTCCGCTTCCGCCTCCTCCCTGAAGCGAGCGAGTTCCTGGTCGAATTCCTGCTGCTTCTGGGCTTCGAACTCGGCGAGCCTGGTCTCTATCTGTTCCTGAGGTACACCGGCCTCCTGAAGCCGCTCCCGCTCTCGTTCCAGTTCGAGGGAGAGTTGCTCCCGGAGCTGGCTCTCTTTCTCCCTGATGCGTTCCTCCATCTCGCTCTGGAGCTGCTCCTGCTGGGCCTGCAGTTCCTGAAGCCGTTTCTGGATCGAAGCTATCTCCTGTTCCTTTGCCCTGAGCTTCTCCTGGGCTTCCCGCTGGATCTCCTGGATGAGCCTGGCCTCCACGGCGTTGATGGTTCCTCTGCCCGAGGCGATCTTCTCCTGCTCCTGTGTGGTGAGGTATCGGAAGCCGATGAAGGCGCCCGCGATGGCGAGGAGTGCCACACAATTGATGAGGAGCGGAAGGAGCACTCCTCTCTTTCTCGCAGTGATACGGAAGGTGGTCTCGTCGACCCGGAGACGCTCCTTTTCGACGATCTCCTCTATCTCTTCGAGGATTTCTTGCTCTTCCTCTTTATTGAGAGTTGAGCGTTTTGTCTCCGAAGGACCGGTTTCCTCCATGATGATGAAGCCACCTTCCGCCCTATAACGTTTCGCCCGTTCGAGAAGCCCGCCCACTTCCTACTCCCCTGTTTCCTCGTGGATTCCCTTCACTCATTATGGTGAAGAGTAGTGGAGTTTCCCCTATTTTCATCGGGAGACAGCTCCTTATTCTTCAGTAGTGCTCAGCTTTCCTCCTCCTAGAAGTCTTTGAAGTCGTCGAGGGGGAGGGTTTCCTCGGGGCGTATGATCTCGACGTCCTTGTGGTCGTGGGGTTCCCTCGGTGGGGGTGTGGTCCGGGGCGGTGTCTTGGCGGGGGGGTGGTCCTTCTCCGCGTGGTGCCCGCCGTCCGCGTGGGTGGCGGCGGCGCGGGCGCCGTTCACGATGCGGTTGAGGACGACCACGACCTCACGGAGTTGTTCCACCTGGGAGAGGAGCTCCTCCCCTGCACTGGCGGTCTCCTCGGAGGAGGCGGCCGTCCCCTGTACCACGGTGTTGACCTGGGAGATGGCCTTGGTGACCTGGGAGACACCCCTGGACTGTTCCTTGAAGGCGGTGGTGATCTCGTCGAGGAGGACGTTGACCTTGCCGGCGAGGGTGCTCACCTTGAGGGCGCTCTCCTTGACGGTGGAGAGTTTCTCCTGGCCTGAGTCGATGCTGTCGACCACGGTCTCGATGAGCTCGGTGGTCTCCTTTGCGGCCTCGGCGCTCTTCTGGGCGAGGGACTTGACCTGCTCGGCGACGACGGCGAAACCCCTGCCGGCCTCACCGGCCCTGGCGGCCTCCACGGCGGCGTTGAGGGCGAGGATGCTCGTCTGGAAGGCGATGTCGTCGATGACCTTGTTGATCTTGACGATCTTCCTGGCGTTCTCGCTTATGAGGGTCATGGCGTTCTGGAGTTCCTCGGTCTGTTGGGTGGAGAGGCCGGCGCTCTCGTTGGTCTCTTTCATGAGGAGCTCGGCCTCGGTGACGGTCTTGGTGTTGGACTCGATGATGGACTGGAGTTCCTCCATGTTGCTGGTGATCTCCTCGACCGAGCTTGCGAGCTCGCTCGCGCCGCTGGAGAGTTCCTGGCTGGAGGAGGAGACCTGGGTGGCGGCCGATTCGAGCTGGTTGGAGGAGGCGAGGAGGTTGCTGCTCACGCTGGTGATGGGAAGGGAGATGCTCCGTGCCATGAGGATGGTGAGACCGAGGGCGATGGCCACGATGACGGTGATGGAGATGAGGATGAGGTTGAAGAGGGCCCCGGTCTCGGCCTCCACGTCGTCGAGGTAGATCCCGCTCCCTATGATCCAGTTCCACGGCTTGAACAGCTTCACGTACGAAATCTTGGGTACGGGCTTGTCGAAACCCGGTTTGGGCCACATGTAGTCCACGAACCCGGCGCCTGCCTCCTTACACACCTTCACCATCTCCACGAAGAGCTTCTTGCCGTTGGGGTCCTCGTAGTCGGAGAGATCTGTGCCATCAAGCTCGGGTTTATAGGGGTGCATCACCATGTAAGGACGCATGTCGTTTATCCAGAAGTATTCTTCCTCCTCATATCTGAATGTCTTTATCTCTTCCTTTGCGAGGGTCTGGGCTTCTTCGAGGGAGAGGGAGCCTTCCTCCACCTTCTGCGCGTAGAACTCGAAGACGCTGTAGGCCACTTCGACCACGTGTCGGGTTTTGAGGTATTTCTCCGCGTAGAGGTCCTTCCTCACCTCCGGATAGACGTAGAGCAGCACAAAGAGCGAGTAGAGCACGATGATGATGAGGGCGATGAGGATGATCTTGTAGGACAGCCTCAGGTTCTTGAGCATGGACGGTTTCCTCCCTCAGAAGTCCTTGAAGTCTTCGAGGGGGAGGGTCTCCTCGGGGCGTATGATCTCGACGTCCTTGTGGTTGTGGGGTTCCCTTGGTGGGGGTGTGGTCCGGGGCGGTGTCTTGGCGGGGGGACGGTCCTTTTCCGTGTGGTGTTCGCCGTCCGCGTGGGCGGCGGCGCGGGCGCCGTTCACGATGCGGTTGAGGACGACCACGACCTCGCGGAGCTGTTCCACCTGGGAGAGGAGTTCCTCACCGGCGCTGGCCGTCTCCTCGGAGGAGGCGGCCGTCCCCTGTACCACGGTGTTGACCTGGGAGATGGCCTTGGTGACCTGGGAGACACCCCTGGACTGTTCCTTGAAGGCGGTGGTGATCTCGTCGAGGAGGACGTTGACCTTGCCGGCGAGGGTGCTCACCTTGAGGGCGCTTTCCTTGACGGTGGAGAGTTTCTCCTGGCCTGAGTCGATGCTGTCGACCACGGTCTCGATGAGCTCGGTGGTCTCCTTTGCCGCCTCGGCGCTCTTCTGGGCGAGGGACTTGACCTGCTCGGCGACGACGGCGAAACCCCTGCCGGCCTCACCGGCCCTGGCGGCCTCCACGGCGGCGTTGAGGGCGAGGATGCTCGTCTGGAAGGCGATGTCGTCGATGACCTTGTTGATCTTGACGATCTTCCTGGCGTTCTCGCTTATGAGGGTCATGGCGTTCTGGAGTTCCTCGGTCTGCCGGGTGGAGAGGCCGGCGCTCTCGTTGGTCTCCTTCATGAGGAGTTCGGCCTCGGTGACGGTCTTGGTGTTGGACTCGATGATGGACTGGAGTTCTTCCATGTTGCTGGTGATTTCCTCGACCGAGCTTGCGAGCTCGCTCGCGCCGCTGGAGAGTTCCTGGCTGGAGGAGGAGACCTGGGTGGCGGCCGATTCGAGCTGGTTGGAGGAGGCGAGGAGGTTGCTGCTCACGTTGGTGATGGGGAGGGAGATGCTCCGCGCCATGAGGATGGCGAGACCGAGGGCGATGGCCACGATGACGGTGATGGAGACGAGGATGAGGTTGAAGAGGGCCCCGGTCTCGGCCTCCACGTCGTCGAGGTAGATCCCGCTCCCTATGATCCAGTTCCACGGCTTGAACAGCTTCACATACGAGATCTTGGCTATGGGTTCTTCGGTCCCCGGTTTGGGCCAGTGGTAGTCCACGAAACCCTCACCCTCTTCCAAGGCTATTTTCAGCATCCTTTGATTGAAATAGTCTCCTGTCACGGGATCTTCCTGTTTGGAGAGATCCTTTCCTATCAGTTCGGCATTGAACGGGTGCATGAGCATGTGGTTCTGCGTATCCTGAATGAAAAAATAGTCGTTATCCCCATAACGGAATACCTTTATCTCTTCCTTTGCGAGGGTCTGGGCTTCTTCGAGGGAGAGGGAGCCTTCCTCCACCTTCTGCGCGTAGAACTCGAAGACGCTGTAGGCCACTTCGACCACGTGTCGGGTTTTGAGGTATTTCTCCGCGTAGAGGTCCTTCCTCACCTCCGGATAGACGTAGAGCAGCACAAAGAGCGAGTAGAGCACGATGATGATGAGGGCGATGAGGATGATCTTGTAGGACAGCCTCAGGTTCTTGAGCATGGGACGCCTCCTCCTGGTCTGCGGGAAGTGCTCATACACGGACCACCATAATCTATTGTTTTACATGAGTCGGGAGATTTCAATAGAAGATGACGAGAAAACGATATTTTCTTTTCACCGGAATTGTGCTACAACACCTGGGATCATACTGACGGGGAGCCGGCCATGAGAAAGAATACCAAAATCATAGCGACGATCTCCGACAGTCGGTGCGACTTCTCCTTCATCAAGGCCCTCATCGAGGAAGGGGTGGACGCGTTCAGGCTCAACACCGCGCACCAGACACCCGAGACGAGCAAACGGGTGGTGGATGCGATCCGCAAGGTCTCATCCCATGTGGCGATCGTGCTCGATACCAAGGGCCCCGAGGTGAGGACACGGCTCGGTGGGGCCCCGCTCGAGGTGCAGGAGGGAGATGTGGTATGGGTGGGGGGTGAACCTATTGAGGATGCCCCCTGGTTCTCCACCTCGTACGAGCGGTTCGTCGAGGATGTGCCGGAAGGGGCGAGGCTCCTCATCGACGACGGGGAGATCGGCCTCCTGGTGGAGGAGCGGAAGGCAGGGCGGCTGGTATGCAGGGTGGAGAACGAAGGGATGGTCAAGGACAGGAAGAGCATCAACGTCCCGGGCGTGCACCTCTCGCTTCCGGCGCTCACCGGCAAGGACAGGGAATACGTACGCTTCGCCGTGGAAGAAGGGGTGGACTACATCGCTCACTCCTTCGTGCGCAGCCGGGAGGATGTGGAGGAGGTGAGAGAGGCCCTGGAGAGGGCGGGAGGGGATGCCGGCACGGTGGGGATCATCGCCAAGATCGAGAACCGGGAGGGGGTGGACCACGCCGAGGGTATCCTCGACACATGTGACGGGCTCATGATCGCGCGGGGAGACCTGGGGATAGAGATACCGGCCGAGGAGGTCCCGGCGATCCAGAAGAGGCTCATACGGCTGTGCATGGAGCGGGCGAAGCCGGTGATCACCGCTACCCAGCTTCTCCACTCCATGATAGAGAACCCCCGGCCGACCAGGGCCGAGGTGACGGATATCGCCACCGCGGTGCTCGACGGTACGGACGCCCTCATGCTCAGCGGAGAGACTGCGTACGGCAAGTACCCCGTGGAGGCGGTGAAGACCATGGTGCGAGTGGCCTCCACGGCCGAGAAGATGAGGCCCGAGCTCCCTGAGCACGACATCGTAGGCTATACCAACCCTGTGCGCTACTTCCTCTCGCAGGTGGCCATGAAGGCGAGCTACCGGCTTCCCATCGCGGCCATCATCGTGCATACCTACACAGGGAGGACCGCGAGGCTGGTGTCCTCTTTCAGGGGCAAGACACCGGTGTATGTCTTCTGCCATGATCCCCGCGTGGCCCGAAGGTTGGCCCTCTCGTATGGGGTGTATCCCCGGGTGATAGAGCTTCCCGACAGCACCGACGAGCTGGTGAAGGAGAGCATCTCCTCTCTCCTCACGGAAGGGGATGTCCGTCCCGAGGATCTGGTGTTGATCCTCGCAGGATCCCCGCCGCATCAGAGCAACAGCTCGAACTTCCTGGAGATCAACACCGTCGCCACCTATCTCAAGGAGCGGGGATAGGGGCGCCTCGCCTTCACAGGACGCGAAGATCCTTATACTGAGGAGCAGGTATGCTTTCCCAGAGAGAGCTCAAGCGGACCATGCGCTATTCCCTCCTGAGCGGGGTGTCGTTCGTCTTCTGGTTCCAGGTGTGTTCCCCTCAGTCGCTCTTCAACGTGTTCATAAAGAATTATCTCGGAGCAGGGGCGAGCGGCCTGGGGCTCCTCATCGCGGTCATCTCCATGATGGGGGTGCTTCAGATCTTCGCGGTGCCCCTCTTCAACATGGTGAAGACGCCGAAATGGGTGTGGCTCGTCACGCATCTCATCCATCGGCTCCACAGTTTCGTGCTCGCCGGTGTGGCCTTCTCCGTGGCATCGGGGGGCGACAAGGAGACGGGGTTCTGGATCATTGTCGTGACCATGGGGATGAGCTGGGCCCTCACCAACCTCACGGGTTCAGGGTGGTGGTCCTGGATGGCGGATCTCTTCCCCGAAGAGATCCGGGCGGAGTTCTTCGGAAAACGTTCCGCCCTTTCCAATGTGGTGAACATGATCTGGTTCTTCGCGGTGAGCCTTTCGCTCGATCTGGTTCCCGAGGAGGGCGTGTTCCTCTTCTGGGGTGTGGTGTTCATCATCGGGGGGATAGGAGGGCTCGCGGACATTCTCTTCCATCTGCCCATGCCGGCGAGACCTCATGAGCGGGAGCAGGGTGTCGGTTTCAAGGGGCTGTGGGAACCTCTCAAGGACGAGCGTTTCAGGCCCTTCCTCTTCGTCATAGGGACCATCCTCTTCGCCGTGAACCTTTCGATGCCCTTCCTGTCCCCCTATATCGTGGATCCGCGGCACGTGGGGGCCCCCAACTTCTGGCTGGGGATCCAGTTCATACTCTTCCAGATCACCTGGGTGCTCACCGCACCCCTCTGGGGGCTCTCCATGGACCGGTTCGGGAGGAAACCGGCGGTGGTGCTCGGCGTCCTGGGACGTCTCTCGTGGGTGGGGTTCCTGTTCCTCTCGCCGACGAACTACCAGGTCATCATCCCCCTCGCTTCCATCGTCACCGGCATCTTCGGTCCCCCGCTCTGGGACGGTATGCAACAGATGATGCTCTCCCTCGCCCCTGAGCGGGGAAGGGTCTCCTACGTGGCCTGGTTCTGGCTCGTGTGGGGTGTGGCATCGGCGGGAGGATCGGCGCTGGGCGGTGTGATAAGCGATGCCGTGGATGCAGCCTCCTTCACCATCCGGGGAGTGGGACCGGTGGACGGGTTCCAGGTGGTGCTCTCGCTCTCGTTGTTCCTGTGCGCCGTGGCCCTCATGGTGCTCGTGGGTATCGAAGAAGGGAAGGGCAAGACGGCCCGGTATGTCCTCGCCCGACTCGCCAACCCGGGGGTGGTCCGGACCTACGTGAACATGGGGATCATCCGGGGATCCGTCCCCTCCGAGCGTGTGGTCTCGGCCCTAAGGGCGGTGAACGAACGCGACAGCCTCCTCCTGGAGGAAGTGAAGGCGCGGCTCAACGACCCCGACGAGGAGGTGCGGCGTGAGGCGATACAGGCGCTCGCCCGACTGCGGGCCTCCTCGGCCGTGGACCTGCTCGTCTCCCACCTCCGTGACGACTCCTCTTCCCTCAGGGTGGAGGCGGCCCGGGCTCTGGGGGCGATCGGTGACCCGCGGGCCATCCCGGCGCTCATCGAGGGGCTCACTTCTTCTTCCCCGGAGCTCCAGCTCGCCTGTACCTATGCCCTGGGAGAGATTGGGGGCGAGGAGGCCGCAGGCGTGCTCCTCTCCACCCTCAAGGACGAGGAGTCGCCCGAGCATCTTAAGGTCTCGGGGGCCACGGCCGCGGCGAAACTGGGTGTGCTGGAGGCGGCATGGGAGATCATTCCTCTCATGCACCGTTCTCCGAATCGCGTACTCAAGACACAGCTCGCCATCGCCCTCGCGAACCTCCTCGGGAGACCGGGGGAGTTCTACCGACTGGTGACCGGGGGTGAACAGGAAGAGGTGCGGGAGAGAATGCTCCGGTCGCTCCCTGCCCAATGCAGCAGACTCCTCTTCAGGATGGGCCTTCCTTCGAAGGAGGTGGAGACGATCCGGAAGGGAATCACGGAAGCGGTCGACCTCTTCCTCGAGGGGAGGAAGGAGGAGTGCAGGGAAACGCTCGGAGAGGTGGGCAAGAGGCTCGTCCTCCTGTGTGCAGAGGCGAGGAACATAGGAGAGGGCACGGTGTTCGAAAAGGCCTGCCGGCTGGATCAGCGCCTCGGCGTGTGGTGGTGGCTCCTCAAGAAGGCCCGGGAGACCGACGATCCAGGGCAGCTCGAACTCGATCTTCTCGTCCTCCTCTACGCCCTCGGGGTGATGGAGATCCCGTGATCCCTTGAGGGGCTCGGCGAAAAAGTGCGGACATTCCCCCCTGTTTCCTTGAATTTCACGAGGGAGGCTACCATACTGTATAGTGTCGAACGGCCAGGGGGTGAGAGTGAAGGCTCTTCTCAAGAACCTGAAGACGTTGGAACGGCGTCTCTCCTCGTATGTTCCAGGGGATGTGATCGCACTCGCCGAGATCCGGGAGCTCCTCGGTGAGGTCCGGAGGGAGTTCGAGAGGACCCCTTCGCTCAAGAAACTCGAAGGCGTGCTCGTTACCTTTCTCCAGATCTCGGACCGGCTCGCCTCGGATCCGGGGTTGGAGGCTGGCTTCGTGGAGCTCCTCTCGGGGGTGGTGAGTGATCTCATCCTCTTCTTCACGAGGAAGATCGAGGCGAAGACCTTCGCGGCCCACCTCAGATCCTTCATCCCTCGACTCAAGGAGATGCTCTCCTCCTCTGCCCCACGGGAGGAGAAGGGGCGTCCCCGTTATCCCTCCGATTACTTCGACGCCCTCGTGGACGACGGCCGGCTTCTCTCGCAGTTCTTCCACGAGGCGTCCGACCACCTCAACGAGGCCCAGTACACGCTCCTCGATCTCGAGTACGATCCCACGAACAAGGAACTCGTCAACGACATTTTCCGGAACTTCCATACGATCAAGGGGTCTTCCGCGTTCCTCGGCCTCAGGAACATAGAGGAGGTCAGTCACAGGATAGAGGACCTCTTCGTCCTCGTACGCGATGACAAGATCTTTCTCTCTCGGGATCTCATCGATGTGGTGTTCTACGGGATAGAACTCATCAGGGTCTTGCTCGACATCATGGAGACCTCCGGATTCGAACGGGAGAAGATGACCCAGGCATTCCTCCAGGTGGATATCTTCACCTACCTCCACCTCATGGAGCGTATACTCACGGAATATACGGTGAAGAAGATCGGCGAGATCCTCCAGGAGGAGGGCAAGCTGAAGCCCGAAGACCTCCACGTGCTCCTCGAGCGTCAGGAGAAGGAAGGGGGAGAACGGATGCCCCTGGGGAAACTCGCTGTTGAGGAGCGGCTCGTGATGCCGGAGGACGTGGTGGGGGCCCTCAAGAAACAGCAGGATCAGCGGGCCAAGGCGAGACGGCTGGGATACGTGAAGGTCTCCAACGAGAAGCTCAACATGCTCATCGATCTGGTGGGGGAGCTGGTGATCCATCAGTCGATGCTCCAGCAACACCTCCTGGCGGAGGAGGACAGGGAGCGGCTCGACAGGACGCTCACGAGCCTGGAGACGACCACCTCGACCATCAAGAACCTGGTCCTCTCACTCGGCATGCTCCCCATGGGCGATCTCTTCAACCGGCTCAGGGTGGCCATACGGCATACCGCGGAGGAGCTCGGCAAGGCGATCATCGTGGACACCGAGGGAGAGGAGACGGAACTCGACAGGAACATGCTGGAGGTGCTCTACGACCCCCTGCTCCACCTCGTGCGGAACGCCGTGGATCACGGTATCGAATCCCCCGAGGAACGGGAGAAGGCGGGGAAGCTCAGGGTCGGCAAGATCTCCCTGCGGGCGGAACACCGGGGGAGCGGCATCCAGATCGTGGTGGAGGACGACGGACGGGGTATCGACCGCAAGAAGGTGGTGGAGAAGGCCCTGCTCCTCGGCCTCGTCCGCAAGGAGGATGCGGGGCGGATGAGCGAGAAGGAGGTCTACGACCTCCTCTTCCTTCCGGGGTTCTCCACCAAGGAGCGGGTGGACACCACCTCGGGCAGGGGGGTGGGGATGGACGTGGTGAAGAAGAATCTCGAGTCCATCCACGGCAGGGTCGAGGTGGAGAGCGAAGAGGGGAAGTTCACCCGATTCATCATCGGACTTCCCCTCACCCTGGCCATCATCGACGGACTCGTCACGGTGATCGGGAAGAACCGGTACATCTTCCCCTTCGGGGCGGTGGAGGAGATCGCCGTGATACCCCGGGACCGACTCCGTATGGAGGAGGATCAGAACGCCACCCTCCTGTTCCATCGGGGGCGGCACATCCCCGTGCTCTTCTCCCATCGCATCCTGGGAGAGGAGAGGCACGAAGAAGGGGATTCCTTCCTCGGGGTCCTCGTGCTCCACGAGCGTTCCTCCTACTGCGTGGTGGTGGACGAGATCGTGGGAAAGCAGGAGGTGGTGATCAAGAATCTGGGGGGATTGCTCTCCGGCTATCGCTATCTCTCCGGTGGTACCATATTCGGGGACGGGAGTATAGGTTTCGTCCTCGACATCCAGGGATTGATAGAAGAGGCGGAGGCCGGATCGGCGGCCAAGACGGTATTGAGGGAGGTGTGAATGAAACACATCATGGTGGTGGATGACTCGGAGGTCATCCTCAGGATCGTGAGTCAGACACTCCAGATGCATGGGTATTCCCAGATACTCACGGCATCCAACGGGAAGGATGCCCTGCCTATCATCAAGGAACACCTGGGCAAGATCGCGCTCTACATCTTCGATGTGAACATGCCGGAGATGGACGGTCTCTCCCTCCTCAAGGAGGTGAGGACCCTGGACAAGACCACGCCCATCATCATGCTCACCACGGAGACCGACAAAGAGAAGATCATGGCTGCCAGGGAGTCCGGTGCCACCGGATGGATCATAAAGCCCTTCGAGGGCGAGAAGTTCATCAAGGTGGTGAAGATGTACCTCGGGTAATCTGAAGAGGAGGCCCTATGGCTGATCCGGTTCTCAACAAGTATCTGCTCTTTTCCCTGGGGGAGGAACACTACGGGATCCCCATCGCCAAGGTCCAGGAGGTGGTACGATACATCCCCATCACCAGGTTGCACGACACCTCCCGCTTCCTCAAGGGGGTGGTCAATCTCAGGGGAAGGATCGTGCCGATCATAGATCTGAGGCTCAAGTTCGGCTTCGAGGAGAGACCCTATACGGATCGAACGGTCTTCATCGTGGTGGAGGTCTTGAGTCCCCGCAGCCCCTACCTGGTCGGCCTCGCCGTCGATGCGGTGGAGGACGTGGTGGAGGTACCCGATACACGGGTGGAGAAGATGCCCAGCGTGGGCGGCAAGATGAAGTCGCACTACCTCTACGGACTGGTGCAGTTGGGTGACCGACTCGTCCTCCTCCTCAACCTCGAGGAGATCCTGAGCACCGAAGAAGTGGTGAAGATCTCGGAGAAGGTGGAGACCCATAAGGTCTCACCGGAACCCTCTTCCTCACAGCGTAAAGGATGAGCATGAAACGAACGAGCTCCTGGTTCGCCTCGATCCGTGCACTCACCGTCCTCGCTGAAGTAGGGCTTCTCGCTTCTCTGTTGCTCCTCGTGATGATGCAGGTGTTCGACATGGAGGGGTGGACGTTCCTCCCTCTCCTCCTCGTGGTGCTTTTCGTCCTCCTCGGCCTCGTGGTTTTCCTGAGGAGGGAGCGGCGCTACATAGTGGAGTTGGAACAGGTGGTAGAGCACACCATCGATGCCTATCGGGGCGTCTCCCTCCAGCTTCTCCTCGCGATCGGCGACATCTACAGGGACATGCTCTCCCTTCAAGAGGAGTACCTCTCTCCTCTGCCTGCCGAGGTCGAGGAGTCCCGGTCCATGTTGGATAGGGTGTTCTCCTCGGAGACCGAGTTCGCGAAACTCATAGAGGAGGAACGGAAGAGGATCGACGGCCTCAAAGGCGTCGATCTCAAGAAGCTCCTCCGTGGCGTGGCGGGATTCGAAGTGATCAGCCGACGGTACATCCTCGCCTCTCTGGTGATCCTGGGGACAGTCGTAAAGAAGATGAAGGAGGTGATCGCAGAGAAGCTCGAGCTCTCCAGGAGCATGTCCCGCGGGCTGGTGGAGGTCTCCATCGTCCACGACCTCATAAAACGGTGGGACGAGCTGTCGGATCAGCTCATCGTGAAGGAGGTCTCCCAGAGCTTCCAGGAGATCGCGCCGATGCGGGAGATGCTGGAGAAGACCCTCAAGGTCCTCGCCGGGGACATCCCCGAGATGAAACGGCAACAGGAGGAGGCGAGGGAGTTCCTGCTCTTCCAGCGGAGGCGGCTCGAGGAATTCTTCGAAGTGATGGAGAAGGTGAAGCACGAGTTCTCTCTCAGCATGGAGCGGTACTTCGATGAACTCAAGGGTATCCCCTCCGTGGTGAAGGAGATTGCAGAGATCGCGGAGAATGTGAAGATGGTCTCGTTCAAACTGAGCATCGAGGCGAGCAAGGCGGGTGACAGGAGCTTCACCCTCATCGCCAGGGAACTCAGGACCCTCTCCGAGAAGGTCTCCCTCTTCGCGAAGGAGATCACAGGGAGGGTGAGCCTCACCACCCAGACCGTGGAGAAGGAGAGGAGGATCCAGATCGAGAAACTCGAGGAACTCGAACGGATCATGGGGGAATCGAGTTCCCTCACCCAGGAGCTCGATCGATACGACGAGAGTGTCCGCAGGATCTCGGATTCGTTCGAGATGCAGCTCAAGCGTATCGGCAATATCGAGGAGTACGGACGCGAGGCGAACCGGCTCCTCATGCGGTTCTTCGAGATCGCCCAGCAACTGGTGATCGTCCAGGAGGAGTTGCTCCACCGGGATGCCTTTGTCGAGGAGCTCATGCAGGGGCTCCAGAAGAATCTCGAGGACTTCGTCTCCCGGGAGGAGAGTTACAGGGAGAACAAGGAGGTGGTGAGGGCCATCCTCGAGCGACTCAAATCGAGGATCACGACCAAGCGGGAACGTCTCCTCCTCAAGGATTTCTACAGGAAGTTCCTGGGAGAGGAATGGGAAGAGGATGTCTCGCCCACGGACGACTCCATCATCATCTTCTAGGGGAAGATGATGTCCACCCTCTCTCCCGCGATGTTCACCCGGCTCTCCGGGCTCTTCTACGAGATCACCGGGATACGGCTCAAGGAGTACAAGCGATACCTCCTCGAATACCGCCTCATGCGGCTCGTGGGGCCCGATCGGAGGTTCTCCTCGTTCGAGGAGCTCTACGAGGCGCTCCGTGAGGACCACACGGGGGAGCTCAGGGGACTCTTCGTCCACCTCCTCACCACGAACTACACATACTTCTTCCGTGAGTCCCTGCACTTCTCGGTGGTACGGGAGTATCTCCAGGGAAGAGGCAGGGAGGAACCCTATGTGAGGATATGGAGCGCGGGATGCGCCACCGGAGAGGAGACGTACAGTATCGCCATGGTGGTGAGGGATGCCCTCCCCGATGTGGATGCGAGGGATCTCAAGATCCTGGGTACGGACATCTCGCCCGAGGTCTTGTACGTGGCGCACGCGGGTGTGTATCCGATCAGGAAGGTGCAGACCTCGCCGTATGATCATCTTCTCGCGCGTTATTGCAGGTTCGACGAGGGGGAGGGTATCCTCGAGGTGAAGGATGAGGTGAAGAGGCTGGTGACGTTCAGGCGCCTCAACCTCATGGAACCCTATCCGTTCAGACGCATGTTCGATGTGGTGTTCCTCCGGAATGTGCTCATCTATTTCGACCTTCCCGAGAAGGAGCGGATCCTCTCGAAGGTCTACGACGTGGTGAAGCCGGAAGGGTATCTCATCCTGGGGCTCTCGGAGAGCCTCGTGGGGGTGCGTCACCGGTTTCTTCACCTCAAGGCTTCCATCTACAGCAAGAGAGGGTGATATGCACGAGTACTTCCTGCATCCCGGAGAGCTTATCTTCTCCCGACGCCACATGCTCGTAAAGACCGTGCTGGGGTCATGTGTGGCGGTGTGCATACACGACAAGGTGCAGCGTATAGGGGGGATGTGCCACTACCTCCTTCCGGTGGCCCCCACGGACGAACAGCGGAGCACCAAGTACGGTGACGTGGCCATACGGGTCTTGCTCTCGAAGTTCCTGGGGAAGGCGGGATCCCGGAAGGAGGATCTGCTGGCCTCGGTGATAGGTGGGGCGTTCGTGGTCTTCGACGAGCGGGAGATCTTCTTCGTGGGTGACAGGAACGTGGAGGTCGCACTCAGATTGCTCAAGGAATATGGGGTCTATGTGCTCCAGATGAACACCGGCGGGGACTACGGGAGGAGGGTTCTCTTCGAACCTCACACCAACAAGCTGGTCGTCGAACAGATAAAGGGCGTGACCGTGGATGATCTCTACGACCCGGAGGCGTGATTCATGAGCGAGAAGATCCGTGTGCTGGTGGTGGACGACTCGGCGATCGTGAGGGAGGTCCTCTCACGGCTCATCGGGGGGGCTCCTGACATGGAGCTCGCGGGGACCGCCCCGGATCCCTTCATCGCGAGGGACAAGATCCTCAGGACGAACCCCGATGTCCTCACCCTGGACATCGAGATGCCTCGTATGGACGGGCTCTCGTTCCTCGAGCGGCTCATGCACTACCGCCCCCTCCCGGTGGTCGTGGTGAGCTCGGTGACCACGAAGGACTCGACGGCGGTGGTGAGGGCTCTGGAACTGGGGGCCTTCGACGTGGTGAACAAGCCGGGGGATAGCACGAGCGTGGGGGAGGTGGGTGAGCAGATCCTGGAGAAGATCCGTGCGGCCTACAGGTACAGGGATCAGTTCATCGGCAAGTGGTGCCTCCTCAAGGAGAAGGGGGCGAGATCAGGTCCTCCTTCCCACCATCTCTCGGTGGTGGAGACCACCGAGAAGCTCGTAGTGGTGGGTGCTTCCACCGGCGGCACGGTGGCGTTGGAGGAGGTGCTCTCCCGGCTCCCGAGGGGGATGCCGCCTGTGGTGGTGGTGCAGCACATGCCGCCGGTGTTCACCGCCCAGTTCGCGCGGCGTCTGGACGAGCTCTGCACGCTGCGGGTGAAGGAGGCCGAGGATGGGGAACGTCTCGAGAAGGGAACGGTGTACATCGCACCGGGTGGGTACCACCTCGTCCTGGAGAGACGGGGGGAATTCCTCTACGTGCGTCTCACCCGTGACGAGAAGGTGAACTTCCAGCGTCCCTCGGTCGATGTGCTCTTCGAGTCTGCGGCGGAAGTGGCCGGGAAGAACACCCTTGGTGTGCTTCTCACCGGGATGGGCAAGGACGGAGCGGAGGGACTCCTGAGGATAAAGGAGTCGGGAGGACACACCATCGCACAGGACGAGGCCTCTTCGATCGTGTGGGGGATGCCGAGGGTTGCGGTGGAGATGGGGGCAGCGAAGGAGGTCCTCCCTCTGGATCGGATCGCCGAACGGATGGTGACGCTCGTCTCCTCAGAGGGCGGGGGATGATAGCCGAGGCTCACTATTTTTGATATGTTTAGTCATAAAAAGGAAGGAGTGACCATGGCCGGGAAGACCCTCTTTCAAAAGGTGTGGGAGGCACACGTGGTGGATCGACTGCCCACGGGGCAGTACCAGCTCTTCATCGGGCTCCACCTCATCCACGAGGTGACGAGCCCCCAGGCGTTCGCGGCCCTGAGGGAGAAGGGGCTCAAGGTGGCGTTCCCTGAGCGCACCTTCGCCACGGTGGATCACATCGTCCCCACCCACGACCAGGGACGGCCCTTCGTGGATCCACAGGCGGAACGCATGATGCAGGAGCTCGAGAAGAACGTGCGTGAGTTCGGCATCAGGTTCTTCAACCTGGAGAGCGGACGGCAGGGGATCGTCCATGTGATAGGGCCGGAGCTCGGTCTCACCCAGCCCGGCATGACCATCGCGTGCGGCGATTCGCATACCTCGACGCATGGGGCCTTCGGGTCGCTCGGATTCGGTATCGGTACGAGTCAGATCCGTGATGTGCTCGCCACGGGTACCCTCGCCATGGAGCCGCTCAAGGTGAGGAAGATAGAGGTGAACGGGCGACTCGGTCCGGGGGTGACCCCGAAGGACGTGATCCTCTTCATCATCAACCGGCTCGGTGTGAAGGGGGGTATAGGGTACGCCTATGAGTATGCAGGGGATGTCTTCGAGAACATGGAGATGGATGGTCGGATGACGGTGTGCAACATGTCGATAGAGGGTGGGGCGAGGATCGGATACGTGAACCCCGATGAGAAGACCTTTGCCTATCTCAAAGGCAGGGAGTTCGCCCCCAGGGGAGAGGCATGGGACAGGGCCGTCTCGTACTGGAGGAGTGTGGCCTCTGATCCGGATGCGGTCTACGATGACGTGGTGGTCTTCGATGCTGCCGAGATCGCGCCCATGGTGACGTGGGGGATCACGCCGGGACAGAGTGTGCCCGTGGACGGGGTGCTCCCGGATCCTGCGGCCCTGCCCGAGAGCGAGCGGGAGATCGCCGAGTTGGCGTACCGCCATATGGGGTTCAGGCCGGGCATGCGGATCCTCGGCACCAGGATCGACGTGGCCTTCGTGGGGAGCTGTACGAACGGCCGGATCTCCGACCTCAGGGCCGCGGCGGAGGTGGTGAGGGGCAAGAAGGTGGCGCCTCATGTGCGGGCCTTCGTGGTGCCGGGATCGATGCAGGTGAAGCGGCAGGCCGAGGAGGAGGGGCTTCACGAGATCTTCATGGATGCCGGATTCGAGTGGCGCGGGGCCGGATGCTCGATCTGTCTGGGGATGAACCTCGACAGGCTCGAGGGCGACCAGATCAGCGCGAGCTCGAGCAACAGGAACTTCATCGGTCGTCAGGGGAGTCCCAAGGGGCGTACCCTGCTCATGTCCCCGCAGATGGTGGCTGCTGCGGCCATCGCAGGGGAAGTAGTGGATATACGAGAGGTAGGATAGGAGCGCCTTATGACGAACATCATCCGCATAGCGGGTACCATGGTGCCGGTTCGTGGAAACGATATCGATACCGACAGGATCATCCCGGCCCGGTATCTCAAGGAGATCACCTTCGAGAGGATGGGTGAGTACGCCTTCTACGACGAGCGTTTCGGAGAGGACGGCACGCCCACGGACCATCCGTTCAACCGCTACAAAGGGGCGAGCATCCTCGTGGCGAACGCCAACTTCGGATGCGGGTCGAGCAGAGAACACGCTGCCCAGGCGGTGATGCGCTGGGGGATCCGGGCGATCGTGGCCGAGTCGTACGGGGAGATCTTCGCGGGCAACTGCACCATGATAGGGGTTCCACCGGTCGTGGCCTCGCAGGAGGTGGTGGAGGCCCTCCAGACCCTCGCCGAGGCACGCCCCGAGGCCCGGGTGGAGATCGACCTCGAGGAGATGGTGGTGCGGGGGGAGGATTTTTCCTACCCCGTTTCCATGCCCGAAGGAAGGAGGGAAGCCTTCCTGAAGGGGTATTGGGATTCCACGGCCCTGCTCCTGAGCAACCTCGAGAAGACCCGGAAGGTGGCGGCGGGCCTTCCCTATGTGAGGGGTTTCGAGTAAGCTTTTCGGGCCGATACGTGCATCGGCCGAATCCGAAGAAGAAGGAGTTCTCGGTGCGTTTCCTCGCTATGGGTATCCACGACGAACGTCTCGTAAGGCCCGCGCGGGCCGTGGTGCAGGAGAGTCTCGGCGTGAAGGCTGGTGAACGGGTCCTCATCGTGACCAATCCGGGGGCGGAGATCTTCCGCATCGCCTGTGCGGTCTACGATGCAGCGGCAGAGCTGGGGGCACGGCCGGTCCTCGTGGTGCAGCCCAGGAAGACGAGCCTCGACTACGCAGAGGATGCGGTGATAGAGGCCCTCGCGAGCGAGCCGGAGGTCTTCTGCTCCCTTTCTGAAGAGAAACTCGGTAAGGACAGACGGGGGCTCTCCCGGCCGTACGTCTGGGAGGGCAAGGAGTACGACCACATACACGGCTTCCTCCGCGAGGGGAAGAAGGTGATGAGGAGCTTCTGGTCTCCTTCGCTCACACTCGATACCTTCCTGAGGACGGTGGACATCGACTACGAGACCCTTGCCTCGGTATGCCGGAAGGTGAAGGCGCGACTCGAAGGTGCCGTGGAGGTGCACGTCACCTCACCTTCGGGCACCGATCTGCGGTTTTCGGTGGAGGGGCGCACCCCGTTTCTCGACGACGGGCTCTTCAGGGAGCCGGGTGAGGGGGGAAACCTCCCGGCGGGTGAGGTCTTCGTCTCGCCCGTGGTGGGTTCGGCCGAGGGGGTGGTCTCCTTCGACGGGAGCATCGCCCTTGCGGACGGTATCGCCATCCCTTCCACTCCGGTGCGGGTGACGTTCGAGGAGGGGTATGTCGTCTCGGTGGAAGGGGAAGACGAGGCGGCGGAGCTCCTCTCGGCTTCCCTCGAGGCAGGCAAGAAGCAGGCCCTGGACTTCGAGCAGGAGGGGTTGCTCCCTCGGGGGCAGGGGCAGGTCTACGCGAGAAACGCGCGGCATCTCGGTGAGTTCGGAATAGGGCTCAACGAGAAGGCACGGATCGTGGGCAACATGCTCGAGGACGAGAAAGTCTACGGCACGTGTCATTTCGCCATAGGAAGCAACTACGACGAGGATGCGAAGGCCCTCATCCACCTGGATGCCCTGGTGAAGAACCCTACCATCAGGGTGAGACGGGACTCCTCCTGGGAGGTCCTGATGGAGGAAGGGACGCTCGTCGGTTAGCGGGGGAGAGGGCCCTCCCCGTGTTCCTCCCTTCCCGGTGGCAGGTACTCGACCCAATCGATCGATGTCTTCGAGCGGGCCGTCACCTTGAAGGTGCCGAGAGGTGTCTCGATCACCTCTCCCGGCTCGGGGAGGGTGCCGCGTACTTCCGTGAGATAACCGGCGACCGTGGAGGCATCCGGTTTTTCCTCCAGATCGAGCTCGAAGGTCTCCAGGAGGAGATAGAGAGGAGCCTTCCCCGCGACCTTGTACCAGCCGTGTGGGAGGCGCCGGAGGGGGGTCTCCTCCTTCTGCTCGTTCTCGTCGTAGAGTTCTCCCACGATCTCCTCGATGATGTCCTCGGTGGTCACGAGACCGGCGAGGCCTCCGTATTCGTCGAGTACGATGGCCATCTTGTGTTGCGCCTTGGTGAGGGCGGTGAAGGCGTCGTAGATCCGCATGGTCTCGGGGAGGAAGAGGGGGGTGACGGCGAGTCTGAAGAGGGGGGTGTCTGCCTTTCCCCCTGCGTGAGCCTTGAGGAGATCCCTGAGGTGCACGATTCCGCTGATGTCCTCGGGGTTCTGGTGGTAGAGGGGAATTCGTGAGAAGGGTCGTGAGAGGACGTGGGGGAGGGCTTCTCCCACGGTGAGTGCCTGAGGAAGGCTGAAGATGCGTGTCCTGTGGGTCATGATGGTGTGGAGCGTGGCCTCGCTGAAGCGTATGATGCGCCGCATCATACGGGTCTTGTAGGGCTCGAGGGCGCCGGTGCTGTGGGCGAGGGAGAGGGTGTGGAGTATGGCCTCTTCGGTGAGCGGGGGTTGTTCGTTCCGGGGGAGGAGGATGCGGGTGATGCCGGAGAGGATCCAGATCACGGGCCTGAAGGCGAACGAGAGTATCCAGAGGATGCGGACGGTGTGGAGCGCGATGAAGGTGTTGTGGTGGAAGGCGAGGCGTTTGGGCAGGATTTCCGAGAAGAGGAGGACCACCATGGTGAGTACGCCTGTGGAGAGTCCCACCGCGGTACTTCCTGCGAGCCGGATGGTGAGGGTGGTGGTGAAGGCGGAGGCGCTGAGGTTTGCGAGGTTGTTTCCGATGAGCACCGTGGTGAGGAAGATGTCGGGCTGCGAGAGCATCTTCTCTATGAGGTGTCCCTTCTTCGGGGCCTTTTTCTTGAGTGTCTGGATATCCACGAAGGAGAGGGAGGTGAAGGCCGTTTCGGTCCCCGAGAAGAAGGCCGAGAGAAAGAGGAGAAAGGCGAGGACCAGGAGGGGTACGATCATACCTGTGCTCCTTCTCGATGCACGGACGTGTTGTGGGGGGTATGCGCTTTGTTCGGGGGAAGGGAATGGGTATGCGGGAAGGGGTTGTCGGATAAGGCCACCTTCACGGGGAAGGCAGCCTGTCTTCGTGGGTAAGGGTCGTCGTCTTCCATGGCGCTCCCTGAGACCTCAGGGGTGCATCACTCCACGTGGAGCACTTCTTTGATGGCCTGATCGAAGACTTCCCGAGGGATGGCGCCCACGGCGAGCTGAGGTTGTTCTTCCACAGGGATGAAGAGAATGGAAGGGATGCTCTGAATGCCGAAGACCATCGCCAGTTCCTGTTCTTCGTCTGTGTTCACCTTGTAGACCACGAGCTTGCCTTCGTACTCGTCGGCGATTTCTTCCAGGATGGGCGCCACCATCTTGCAGGGGCCGCACCAGTCGGCATAGAAGTCGATGATGGCGGGAACGTCTCCTTTATACTTCCATTCGGTCTCGTTCTCGTAGTCGAAGACCTTTTCCTTGAAGTCTTCGGTGGTAAGTTTGTGTGTCATCAAGCACCTCTACATAAAGTATTTCTTTCAATATAGCATAGAAGAGGCGCGCCGTCCACTGAAGAGGGCGCCGAGTGCGCGGCGGGCGGAGCGGGTGGCGTGTTCGAGTATGTCTTCCACCGGGAGGATGGAGGGGGCGTGGGAGATGATGAAGGCTGAGGTCTCCTTCCACTGGGAGGCGCTGAGCCTGATGGCGGGGTAGTCCTCGGTGTGAGGGGTGTCCCCCATGGTGATGGAGAGGATGGCGGTGGGGGGGACCTCCAGGAGGCCGTCTTCGTTCCACCACGCGGCGGGAGGGGGGAGGGTGGGGTCCGAGAAGTCGTAGCCTGCACGTACGGTGAGGTCGACCACGATGAAGTCGTAGGGGAAGAGGTAGAAGGGGTGCCCCATGCGATCGAGGAAGTCGTAGACTTCCATGTTGGCCGTCTCCTCCGGGGTGAGGGGCTCTCCTGAGGCGGCTTTTCGCGTGAGGGTGCGGTAGACCGAGGGGGTGGTGCCGGCAGGGAGGAAGTCGTGGGGGAAGACGATCTTCACGGTGTACTCGGTGGTGACGAGGAGGGAGAGCTCGCGTTCCGAGAGGAACTGTGGGGTGCTGTTGTCGATCGATGGCGGTGTGTCGAGGCGGAAGCGGAGGAGGACGAGGGTGATGGCGAGGAGGATGACGACGATCGCCATGGGGAGGGCAAGGAGGATCCGTTTCATCCTTCGGGTCCTCCGCTCTCGATGTGCCACTCGATGGTGGTATAGCCCGCTTCACGGAGGAGTTCCTCCACGAGGAGGTGGGCTCTGGCCTGGGCCTTCTCCAGGAGCCCTTGCGAGATGGCCAGCTGTTCCACGGCCGGTTTCCTCCGGTTGATCTCCTCGAGGAGGCGGGGATGAGGGTAGGTGTTGGGGGCTCCGAAGTACTCGTGGATCGCGCGCTCGTCGGCGTCGATGGAGAGAATGCGGGCGGGTTCGTGGCTGATGATGAGGTGTCCGGGATCGGTGGGGTGCCGGGTGATGGTGAGGGTGGAGAGGTCTATGCCGGCCTGGATGTGGTAGACGATGGAGAAGAGGAGCGGGTGGTCGACTTTGAAGAGTCGGGCGAGCCAGTTCGGGTCTTCTATGTAGATGATGTCCCTGTAGGTGTATTCGTAGGTTCCGAGGAGGAGTACTTCCTTGATGTGGTATGCGATCCGTTCGGGTGGGGGCGGGGAGGGTCTGCAGGTGGACAGGAGGAGAGGAAGGAGTGCGAACGGGAGGAGAGGTTTCATCCCCCTTCAGTATACCCCAAAATCGGGATTTGTGGAGGGGTGTGTGTATTTTTCTGCGCGAATGGCGTATACTCCTTGGGTAAAGGGATATCCTATGCGGGAGGGTTCACGGATGTGGTGTGTGCCTGCAATCGATGTGCTGGAAGGTCGGGGGGTGCGGCTCCTGCAGGGGGACTATGGGCGGGTGACGGTGTACGACGAGGATCCCGTGGCCCGCGTGCGGGCCTTCGTGGAGGCGGGGGCGAGGAGGGTCCATGTGGTGGATCTGGATGCGGCGAGGGGGAGGGGGGACAATCGGGGGGTGATCGCTCGGATGGTGAGAGCGGCGGGGGAGGGTGTGGTGGTGGAGGTGGGTGGAGGGGTGCGTACGGAGAGGGACGTGGAGGAGCTCCTCTCGGTCGGGGCGGGGGCCCTGGTGGTGGGGACGGTGCTGGTGCGGGATCCCGGGCGTGTGGAGCGGTGGGTGCAGCAGTACGGGAGGGTGTTCTGGGCGGGGATCGATGCGAGGGACGGGGTGGTGAGGGTGCAGGGGTGGGAGGAGGAGGGGGGTGTGGAGGATGTGGCTCTCGCGGGGAGGGCGAGGGACCTGGGGTTGTGCGGGGTGATCTACACCAATATCGCACGGGACGGGATGCTCTCAGGGCCCGATGTGGAGGGTGCACGGCGGGTGGGTGAGGCGGCGGGGCTCCCGGTGGTGGTTTCGGGAGGGGTCGGGGGGGTGGAGGATGTGCGGCGGGTGGCCGCGGAGGGGGGGAGGTGGGTGTGCGGGGTGATCCTGGGGAAGGCGGTCTACGAGGGGAGGGTCGACCTGCCTGCGCTCTTCCGGGAGTTCCCGCAGGGGGGTCTCGTCCGACTCGAGGGGAGGATGATGTGATGCACAAGAGCGAGACCAAGGAGGCGTTCGTGAAAGAGGCGGTGTTCCCTGCAGTGTGTGTGGACGGGGAGGGGCGGGTGGTGGGGGCGGTGCTCCAGAACGAGAAGGCGAGGGACAAGAGTCTCGAGCAGAAGGAGGTCTGGATGGTCCACCCCGCGACGGGGCGGGTGGTGCCGGCGGGGATGGGGCCGGTGGTGCGGGTGGTGCAGGAGGAGGGGTGGGTGCGGGTGGTGGTGAGGGGCGAGGGGAGGGGGGAGGTGCGGGAGGAGGAGGGGGTGGTGCGGGGGGATGAGGGGGGGGTGTTGGAACGGCTCGAGGGGGTGGTGCGGGCGAGGCGGAGCGCCATGCCTGAAGGATCGTATACCACCCACCTGTTCTCGTCCGGAGGGGAGAAGATACGGAAGAAGACCGGAGAGGAGGCGATCGAGCTCCTTCTCGCACCTTCCCGGGAGAGGATCGTCTACGAGGCGGCCGACTTCCTGTATCATCTCATGGTCCTCCTGGTATGGGAAGGGATCGCGTTTCGGGACGTGCTGGAAGAGCTCTCCCGCCGGTTCGATCGGTGAGGTGATATGAGGTCCTCCGTCCTCCGGTACGTGGTGGTCGTCCTCGTGGTTCTCGGTGTGGTGGCCGGAGGGATCTGGATCGCCTCTTCCGGCCCTCGCCGGCCGGTCTATACCGTGGGAGTCCTGCTTCCCCTGGGGGATCGAGAGCTCGCCCCCATCGGAAGGAGGATAAAGGCCCTCGTGGAACGCTTCTCCGAGGAGGTGGTGGAGCCGGAGGAGCTTCCCTGGCGGCTTCGTTTCGAGTTCCTCGATACCGGTGGGGATCCGGCGCAGGTGATCCGTACGATGAGATCGCTCCTTCTCTCGGGGAAGGACGTGGTTGCCTTCATCGGTCCTCACATCTCCCGGACGGCCATCCCTGCCGGAGGGGTGGCGGAGAGCCTGGGTATACCCCTCATCGCCCCGATCGCCACTCATCCGGAGGTGGTGGGAGGACGTCGGTATGTCTTCAGGCTGGTGGCTTCCGACGAGTTCCAGGCCAGAGTCCTCTGCCGGTATGCGTACGAACGGCTCGGAGTCAGACGGTTGGGGGTCCTCTTCGATGGGGCCGACGACTACAGCAGGGATATGGCCGCTCAGATCTCCCGTATCTTCCCCGCCGGGGGGGGTGAGGTGGTGGTGGAGGGGTTCGTCTCCGACGAGGAGCGGAGTGAGGCCCTCCAGAGGCTCGTGGGGTACGAGCCCGAGGGGATCGTGCTTCCCCTCTTCAGGGAGCAGCTCGTTCGGGTCGCGGGAGAACTCGAAGCGGCGGGGTATACCGGTTTCTTGCTCGGCCCGGATTCGTGGGGTACGCTCACGCCTGAGGACAGGATTTCCGGGTACTGGGTGACCCACTGGGACTTCACGTTCAACGAGAGTCCTTCCTCCCGATTCCTCGAGCGGTTTCTCGCCGAAAGAGGGGAGGAGCCGGACGTGTACGTATACTTCTGCGACGCGCTCTTCTTCCTTTGGGAGGGTGTGAAGGGGATGGATCGCCTCTCCCCCGAGGAGGTGCGGAATGCGTTGATGATGAAGAGGGGGTTCGTCGGAGCGTTGGGTTCGTGCGAGTTCCTGGAGGACGGGGAGCCGTGGAGACACCTGTACGTGATGGAACGGCTGCCCGGAGGGAGGACGGTGGTGAGAGATTTGCTGGACCCTGTGGAGTAGCGATGCGGGGAGGAAGGTTCCACCTCGCAGTGGTCACGGGCGTGCTCCTCCTCATTCACGTGGGGGGACTCTTTCTCGTGGTGGAGACCGCTAAGAGCGGGGTGCAGCGGGATCTCCGGCAGGAGCTCGATCGGGCCCACGAGGTGGCCGCCCTCTGGCGTGAGGGGGCTCTCGCCGCGGTGGAGGTGCTGGCGGCTCATCCCACGGTGAGGACGGTCCTTCTCGAGGAGGGAGCCCCCTCCGACCTGATCCCTTTCCTGGAGGATCTCCTCGGACGCGCTCCTCTCTTCGAGCGTGTGTGTGTGCTTTCTCCTCTGGGGGACGCGCGTGTTTCGATTCCGGCCGGAGACCTCCCGTTCTGGAGGGAGCCTTTCTTCAGGAGGGCTTCCTCGAAGGCGGAGCGTCCGGTGTGGGAGGGGGTCTACCTCTCTCCCGTGTTCCTTTCGCACAAGGCCGTGGTGTGGATGAGGAGCCGGAGAGGGGCTCTCCTGGTGGTCTACCTCTCTCTGGATGATCTGGAGGAGAGGCTCCGCCGCGTGGGATCCCATGTGGTGCTGCTCGATGGGTTCGGAACTCCTCTCGAAGAGGAGATCCTGGAGGAGCGATTCCTCTCTATCCTCCGCCGAGGGGATGGGGGTGTGGGGAGGATGCGGTATCAGGGAAGGTCGTGGTACTACGGGATTTCCTGGATGGACGAGGTGGGTCTCTTTTTCGTGGCGATGCGTCCGGCCTCTATTGTGTTTCCTCCGCTCTTCTTCTTCCTGTGGGGTGTGCTCGCCGTGGGGGGCTACCTTGCGATCCTCCTGAGCGTGAAGGTAGGGGAGGGGCGCGTGAGGGCCACGATCGATACGGTGTCCCGATCCAAGGGGGAGGATCTCTCCCTGTTGGGATTGACGGCCGATGTGGTTTCCAACCTCTTCACCGGTATGTACGGAATGGTGAAGACGATGCTGGGGGAGCTCGCACAGAGGGGAGGGGATGTGGCCGAGAGGGGCGTGGTCCTCGCCCGGGAGCTTGCGAAGGCCCGTGCCTTTGCGCACCAGGTCCGGATCCTCTCCAGGGGGGAACCCGGGGATGTGGGGGTATGGACGGTGGTGAGCCTCATTGCACTGGTGGGGGAACGTCTGGGTGAGGATCTGGTCCGGAGGTTGGATGTGATTTCGGATCCCTCCCTTTCCTTCAGGGGAAGCCGGGAGCATGCAGCGATCGCCTTGGAGAATGTCGTGCGTGTGCTGTTCTCCTTCGACGAGGATGCGTTCGTGGTGTGCAGGACCACACGGAGGGTCCTCGAGGGGAACGAGTACACGATGGTTTCGCTCTATACCCCGGCAGGGGCCGAGGGTTTCGCCTCCTCCTTTGGGGGTGGGCCCATGGAGGGGAAAGATACCGGGGTGCAGGACCCAGGCATCCTCCTCGCGGAGAGAATCCTCTCCTTGCAGGGCGGGTTTCTTGGATTCAGGGGGGTGGCGGGAGGGCTCCTGTGTGAGATGGCGCTCCCTGCCGGTGAGGATGTTCCCGGGAGCCGGGGTAGGCAGAAAGGGTGAATAGGTGTATCATTGTGGTACGAGTTTTTAAATGCCGATTATAAATCAACACTGCCCTATTCCACAAACCGAAAGGAGTCTGTATGGACAGGAAAGCTCTGGAGAAGATAGCGCTCTCGGTACGGAGTCTCTCCATGGACGCGGTGGAGGCGGCCAAGTCGGGACATCCTGGCCTTCCTCTGGGTGCGGCAGAGATAGGTGCGGTGCTCTTCGGGGAGGTGCTCAGGCTCTCGCCTCATGATCCGGCCTGGATCAATCGTGACCGGTTCGTCCTCTCGGCAGGTCATGGTTCCATGTGGCTCTACTCACTCCTCCATCTCGCCGGTTTCGATCTCCCCTTGGACGAGATCAAACGGTTCCGCCAGCTCGGTTCCAAGACGCCGGGGCATCCGGAGTACGGTCACACGGCCGGGGTGGAGACCACCACGGGCCCCCTCGGGCAAGGGTTTGCGAACGCGGTGGGCATGGCCATCGCGCAGGAGATGCTCGCCGCCAGGTTCAACACTCCGGAGTTTCCCCTCATCGATCACTACGTGTACGCCCTTGCAGGCGACGGCTGTCTCATGGAGGGGGTGAGCGCAGAGGCCGCCTCACTCGCGGGGCACCTCAAGCTCGGCAGGCTCATCGTGTTCTACGATTCGAACCGTATCACCATAGAGGGTGAGACCGACCTCGCCTTCACCGAGGATGTGGGTGCTCGTTTCGGTGCGTATGGCTGGCAGGTCCTGGAAGGCGACGGGTACGACATGGAGGGGATCCTCTCCCTGGTCGAGGAGGCAAAGGCCGAACGGGAACGCCCGACGCTCATCATCCTTCACACCACGATCGGGAAAGGCGCTCCGAACAAGGCCGGTTCCCACGAGGTACACGGCGCTCCGTTGGGGTCCGAGGAGGTGAAGGCTTCGAAACGGGCCCTGGGAATCCCCGAGGACGCGCAGTTCTACGTGGCACCCGAGGCCTACGCCTACTTCGAGGAACGACGGAAGGCCTGGAGGGAGGAGTACGACAGGTGGCAGCGGATGTTCTCCGACTGGGCGCGCACGTACCCCGAGAAGAAGGCGGAATGGGACAGGTTCTTCGGCCCGGTCGATCTCTCGAAGGTGAGCTTCCCCTCTTTCGAGCGTGGGAGCAAGGTGGCGACCAGAAAGGCGAGCGGCGAGGTGCTCAAGGCCCTTGCCGCAGGTGTCCCGAACCTGGTGGGCGGGTCCGCGGATCTCGCGCCGTCCAACAACACGGCCCTCCCCGGATATGGGGACTTCAGCGTCGGGGATCGTACGGGGAGGACCCTCCACTACGGGGTGAGGGAGCACGCCATGGGTGCCGTGGCGAACGGCATCGCCCTCTATGGTGGATTGAGGACCTTCTGCGCCACCTTCCTGGTCTTTTCGGACTACATGCGTCCCCCCATCAGGCTCGCCGCCCTCATGGGGCTCCCCGTGACGTACATCTTCACCCACGACTCGATCTTCGTCGGAGAGGACGGCCCGACCCACCAGCCGGTGGAGCACCTGGCCTCCCTCCGTGCCGTTCCCAACCTCCTGGTGCTGAGGCCGGGGGATGCGGAGGAGACGGTGCTGGCCTGGAGGCTCGCCATGGAGAGCGCCTCCACCCCGGTGGTGCTCGCCCTCTCACGGCAGGGACTGCCCGTCTACGAGAAGCCTGCAGCCTGGGAAGAGGACGCACGGCGTGGGGCTTACGTGGTGAAGGACTGCGAGGGCACCCCCGATGTGGTGGTGGTGGCCACCGGGTCCGAGGTTTCGCTCGCCCTTGCGGCCGCAGGAGAGGCGGAGGGAAGGCGGGTCAGGGTGGTCTCCATGCTTTCGAGGGAGCTCTTCCTCTCACAGGACGAAGCCTTCCGGGAGAGGATCGTTCCCCGCGATGTGAGGACCGTGGTGGTGGAAGCCGGTGTGGCCCTCGGGTGGGAGGGGTTCGTCTCCCGGAGGGACGACCTCGTCACCCTGGATCGATTCGGCCTGTCCGGTCCCGGGGGCCAGGTGGCCGAGGCGCTCGGCCTCTCGAAGGAGCGGGTGAAGCAGAGGATCATGGGGCAATGAGAGACGTCGACCGCCCGGAGACCGGGCGGTTTTTTCGTGGGGGATAGTGTACGAGGCTTTTTAAAAGGTTTTGCAAAACACGGGAGAGTGTGCTAGTATGTGAGTATCACCTTTACGAAAGGAGTTGGTCATGGCATACCTTCTCGGATTCGATGTGGGAAGCTCTTCCATAAAGGCCTCTCTCCTGGATGCGGACACGGGAAAGAGGGTGGCCCAGGCCGTCTCTCCGCAGGTTGAACTGGAGATCAAGGCGCTGAAACCGGGGTGGGCCGAGCAGAGCCCCCTCACCTGGTGGGAACACGTAAAGCGGGCCGCGGCCATGCTGAGGGAGCAGGCCCCCTCCGGGATGGCCCAGGTGGCGGGTATCGGGATCTCCTACCAGATGCACGGGCTCGTGACGCTGGACAGGGAGGGGAGGCCGCTCCGTGATGCCATCATCTGGTGTGACAGCAGGGCCGTGCCCTATGGGGAGAAGGCCTTCAGAGCGCTTGGACCCGAGCGATGTCTCGCCGAGTTGCTCAACTCGCCCGGCAATTTCACGGCCGCGAAGCTCGCGTGGGTGAAGGAGCATGAACCCGATGTCTTTGAGAGGATCTGGAAGATCATGCTCCCCGGGGACTACATCGCGTACCGTTTCACGGGGAGGGTGGCGACCACCCCTTCGGGGTTGAGCGAAGGTATCCTCTGGGACGTGAAGGATGACGGACCCGCCCGCTTCCTCATGGAGTACTTCGGCTTCCCCGAGGATATCCTGCCCGAGGTGGTACCCTCGTTCTCCGATCAGGGGCGCGTCCTCAAGGAGGTGGCCGAGGAACTGGGGATTCCCGCGGGGGTCCCCGTGGCCTACCGGGCGGGGGACCAGCCGAACAACGCCTTCTCCCTGGCGGTGCTCAATCCGGGAGAGGCGGCCACCACGGCGGGTACTTCGGGGGTGGTCTACGGCGTGACCGACCGACCGGCCTATGATACCCGATCCCGTGTGAACACCTTCGTCCACGTGAACCACGGGAAAACCCATCCCCGTTACGGGGTGCTCCTCTGCCTCAACGGTACGGGGATCCTCAACCGGTGGGTCAAGCAACAGGCGGTGGATCTCGACGATCGTACGGTGGGCTACGAGGTCCTCAACGAGTGGGCCTCCCGGGTGCCCGTGGGGAGCGAGGGGGTGGTGATCCTGCCGTACGGGAACGGGGCGGAACGGACCCTGGAGAACAGGGACATCGGAGGCTCGATCCATCACCTCAACTTCAACATACACCGGCGGGAGCATCTCCTCAGGGCCGCACAGGAGGGGATCGTCTTCGCCCTTGCGTATGGCATGGAGATCATGGAGGAGATGGGGATGCCCACCGAGGTGGTACGCGCCGGGCATGCGAACATGTTCCTGAGCCCCCTCTTCAGGGAGGCCTTTGCGAACACCACGGGTGCGAGAATAGAGTTGTTCGATACGGATGGTTCGGAAGGTGCGGCGAGGGGTGCGGGCGTGGGTGTCGGGATCTACTCCAGGCCGGAGGAGGCCTACGTGGGGCTCTCCCGGAAGGGGGAGGTCTCGCCGGAGCCGGACCTCATGGAGCGATACCGCGAGGCCTACGAACGGTGGAAGGAGACCCTCCGCACCGTGTTGGGCGGGTAGGTGAGTCGGACCATGCACGGGAGGGGCCGCACCGGCCCCTCCCGTGTGGGGAGGATCAGTAGGTGACGAGGATCCGCTCCTTCTGCTCCCTGTGCCGGTACTTCACGTAGAGGGTCTCGTTCCCGGGAGTATAGTACGCACCCATGGGATAGATCTCGAACACCGGGGTGGTACGCCAGGTGAGTCTGAGTATCTCGAGCCGGGTGTAGGGGCGGACGCCCTGGATCACCATGTGATGGATCCACCCTTCCGGGAACTCGAACTCCATGAGCAGTTCCGTCTCTGAGACCGAGATCCGGGGAAACTTGAGGATGGTCCACACCCACCCTGTGAGATCCTCTCCCTGCAGGAGGGGGACGATGTGAGGAAGGGGGGCGTCGGGCATCACGAAGGGGTAGACTTCTTCGGGGAAGACGATCCCTTCCCTCTGCCGGGGGTCGTCCACCGGGAACGAGGCGGGAAGGGTACCCGAGGGCCCCACGAGTTTGAGCGAGGAGACGTAGAGGTCGCGGGAGACTTCCTCCATGAGGGGGTCTCCCCTCCGTGCGCCCTCCATGGAGAGGATGGCTGCGGCGGCCAGGGAGAGCCGGATGTCGGCCCGTCCGCCGCTCGCCACGAAGAGTCCCTCGTCGGTGAGGGTGAGTGCGGGGTAGAGGACGGTGTCGAAGAGAGGCTCGATGGGTGTCGTATCGAGGAGCGCGGGGGAGGATCGCCGGACGCGGTGGAAGAGCCGGAGGAGTTCGAGCGCCTGGGCAGGAGAGAGACGTTCCGGATCGAGGGACGAGAGGAGTCCCTGCACCCGGGAGAGCCATCTCCCGCTTCCCCCGAGGGTCCGGCTCATGACGAGCAGGTCGTAGAGATCGGGCACCGTGTGGAGCGGGGAGGGTGCGCCGGGGGAGAGCGAGTCGAGGTAGGCCTCGAGGAGGTCGTCCAGTTCCTGGAAGAAGGCCTCGGAGGTGCGTTGGAGATTTCCCACATAGGGATTCGAGAGAAAGGTGAAGGCCGCAGGATGTGCCTCCCTCATGCGGGCGAGGGTGTCCACCACGTCCGGGAAGGTGTTCCTGCGTATGGCTTCCGCGGCATACGCGATCACCGTCTCCTCATGGATCCCTCGTTCCGTCTCGTAGCTCCAGACGAGCCGGTCCGGGAGGAGACGCGACTGCCAGCCCTTGTAGGCCGAGTCCACGAACTGTTGGATGGCCGCGGCGACCTGGCGCGGAGTGATGGACCTGTTCTGACTCCGGTACCAGAAGGCGAAGACCGCTTTCCCTCCGGAGGGCGCGCCGAGGGTAAGCGTTCCGTTCCCGTCCCGGGAGAGCCCCACCTCGAGTATCCGCTGTTCGAGGAGGATGCGGGAGGTTCCGGGAAGGGAGAGGTAGTACTGGTCGTCCCCCGAGGGGTTGAGGGCGAGTATCGGGAGGTCTTCGGCGACCTGCGCCTTGAGGCCACCTGAGAGGGAGAAGGGTATGGTGAGCCTAGTCATCCGCGGTGGAGCACTGAGGACGATCCGAAGGGAGTCTCCGACCGAAGGAATGATGCGGATTCGGACCCCTTCCGAGGCCTCGAGGGTGAGTTCATCCGAGGACGCGGTGAAGGAGAGGGGTATCACGGGGAGTCTCCCGCCGGAATCGGTGGAAGCTTCCAGTGGCGTTTTCCGCGAAAAGCGAAGGGAGAGACCGTGGTAGTCGATGCGCACCTCCTCGAGTATGGATAGCCCTTCCGGTCCCGGTACCTCACGGGTGTGGACGGTGAGACCGTGCCAGGAGGAGGTGAGCACCCTGCCTCCCGAGAAGGAGAGGAGGACGACGAGGAAGAGAAGGAAGAGATAGCCGACAGGGAGGAGGAGACGGTACCACGTTCTTTTGACCTCGATCATCGGCCGCATTCTAACAACAGGGAGGTGGAATGTCAAAGAGGACCGGTGTGTGAAGGGGAAGTGACTCCTTGCACCTCGTGAGGGGCTCGGGTAAAGTTGTGGTCGCGGGAGGTACCGATGAGACTGCGGATCATTCCGGTCTGCGCGGCGTTGTTTCTGGTGGTGATCTCGATGGGCTGCAGGACGACACAGCCCGCCGAGACCGTGCTGCCCGAGGAGGAGCTCCCCTATCAGGCGATCAGCTACTTCGTGGAACTCGGCAGGCCCGAGGACGCCATCAAGGCCTTCGAGGAGGCCTCCGCCCGTGCTCCGGAAGATCCCGAGACGCGACTCCTCTACGTGAACCTCCTCCTCATGGCGGGGAAGGAGACGGAGGCCGAGGCGGAGCTCTCACGGCTCCTCGAGGAGTACCCCGACCACGTGGGGGCCCTCTACACCCTCGCCCTCCTCGAGGGTGCCCGGGGCAGAGAAGAGGAACACCGACGTCTCCTCGAGCGCGTCCTGGCTCTGGATCCCCATCACACGGGTGCGAGAGCCGCGCTCGGCGAGCTCCTTCTCTCGAAGAAACAGTACGCACGGGCCGAGAAGGAGTTCACCACGGTTCTCGAGGAAGATCCCGGGGACCTGGTGGCCCTCGTAGGACTCGGCAACGTGTACCTCAGGACCAGGAAGGCCGAGAAGGCGGCCGAGGTGCTCACCCAGGCGATCCGGCAGGCGCCCGACTATCCTTTCGCCTATGCCGACAGGGCGAGGGCCTGGCAGATGCTGGATGAGCCCGAGAAGGCGGAGCAGGACATCTCACGGGCGATCGAACTCGATCCGGGGTTCTCATGGCACTACTACGACCGCGCGAGGATCCTCATCTCGGAGGGACAGATGGATCGGGCCCTGGAGGATCTCTCACGCGCGATCCTCCTGGATCCTTCCAATTTTCTCGCCTATGTCTACAGGGCGAGGATATACGACGGCAAGGAGATGATGAAGGAGGCCTGCAGCGACTATGCCCGGGCCCTGGAGCTCAGGCCGGACTACTATTACATCTACGTCCCTTACGCGGTGACGCTCTACCATGAAAAGGACTACCGAGGGGCTGCGGTGTACTTCGACAAGGGGTTCGATGCGTACCCCTCCGAATACCCTCTGATCCTCCTTGCGGCCACGGCCTACAAGCGTGCCGGGGACGACCGGATGATGCGGGACTATCTCACCCGGAGGATGCCTCAGATCCCCCGGGACTCCATCTACTACTTCGTGGCGCGTTACTACCTCGAGGGGAAGGGTGACAGCCTGGTCCTCACCAGGCTTCGGGACATAGCGGACAAGGTCGAGAGGACGAGGGTGTACTTCTTCCTGGGGATCATGGCCGAAGAGGAGGGGCATCCACGGCTCGCCCAGACCTACTTCACCGAGGTGGCGGACAACCCGTCCCTCCGGGCGATCGAGGGAAGGATGGCGTCGTGGGAGATGGAGAAGTACCGATGAGGGTGTCCGAGCTCCTGGACGTGCTCGTTCCGGGTGTGCCGGTGTGCGTCCTGGTGCACGACTATCCCGACCATGATGCGGTGGCCTCGGCTGCAGGACTGGTGTGGCTCCTTTCGCGGAGGGGGTGGGAGGCGCAGGTGGTTTACAGGGGGATGCTGGAGAGTGAATCGCTCAAGGAAGCGCTCTCCCGCTATCCCGTGCCGCTTTCGTCCCTCGACGGGGTGGACGAGACGAGTGTCCAGTTCGTGGTGGTGGACGGGTTCTATGGAAGCGGCCACGTGCCCTCCGTGGGCGGGAAGGTGATGGGAGTGATCGACCACCACGAACCGGAGGCGTTTCCCCCGCCTGAGGGGATTCCCTTCGTGGATGTGAGGCCTTCGTACGGGGCGTGCGCCTCCATCGTGTACGAGTATCTCCGGGATCTCGACCTCTCCCCCCCCTCCTGGCTCGCGACGTTCCTCATGCTCGCCATCCTCATGGACACCGAGTTCCTGGCAAGGGGTGTCTCGCCTGCGGAGATGGACGCCCTCGCCGGGCTCTATAGAAAGGGAGATCTCTCCGAGGCGACGGGTATCCTTTCCAATTCGCTCGTGATCGAGGACCTTCCTGTGCTCTCCGGGATGTGGCGCAGGCTCGAGTTGTCTCCGCCGGGGGCCTTCGTGTTCGTGGATGGGCCGGCGAGGAGCGAGGTCATGGCGGTCATGGGGGACCTCATCCTCCGGTTCAGGGAGATCACCTGCGTCTTCCTCTGTGCGAGGGACGGGGACGGCTACAGGATCTCGGTGAGGAGCGAGGACGGGCGGCTGCCGGCCTGGATGGTGGTACGCCGGGTGCTCGAGGGGTATGGTGTGGGAGGAGGACACGTCCACATGGGTGGGGGACGGGTGGATGCAGGGGTGTGGCCGGGCGAGAAGGCGATGAGGGAGCGATTCATATCGGTGGTAAAGGAGTTGGTATGAGCGATGTGCACACGACGGATACGGTGAAGCGGTTGGTCTTCGCCGGCAGGGAGATCATTCTGGTGGGCACGGCGCACGTCTCGAAGCAGAGCGTGGAGGAAGTGCGAGGGGTGATCAGGGAGGAGGCGCCGGACGGGGTGTGCGTGGAGATCGATCCACAGCGGCTTTCCGCCCTGAGGCAGGAGGAGAGGTGGTCGAACCTCGATGTCTATCGGGTGCTCCGGGAGGGGAGGGGGTTCATGCTCCTGGCCAACCTGGTCCTCTCCTCGTTCCAGCGGAGGATTGGGCTCGAGACCGGGGTGAAGCCGGGGGAGGAGATGAAGGCTGCGGTGGAGAGCGCCGAGGAGCTGGGAATACCGTACCACACGTGCGACAGGGATGTGCAGGTGACCCTGCGAAGGGCCTGGGCGCGGACTTCCTTGTGGGGGAGGGCGAAGTTGCTCGCCGCTCTCCTGGCTTCCGCATTCGAGGACGAGAAGATATCGGCCGAGGAGGTGGAACGGCTCAAGAGAACCGACGCCCTCCAGGCCATGATGGAGGAGCTTGCCTCGTACCTCCCCGAGGTCAAGGAGGTGCTCATCGACGAACGGGACGTGTACCTGGCGCGGAGGATATGGGAGAGTCCGGGGCGGAAGCTGGTGGTGGTGGTGGGGGCAGGGCACCTGGAGGGGATCGTGCGCCACCTCGAGCGGTGCGCCGCAGGCGATGAGGGGGTGGCGTTCGGGGATCTGGAGACGGTTCCTCCTTCCGGAAGGGCGGGGAAGGTGTTGGGGTGGCTCGTCCCGGCGGTGGTGCTGGGGCTCATCGCGGGCGGGGTGGTGCGACATGGCTGGGAAGGTGGTCTGCGTATGTTCCTCCTGTGGGTGGGGGTGAACGGGGGGCTCGCGGGGTTGGGGACGATCCTGGCGGGCGGTCATCCTCTTACCATACTCGCCGGGGTTCTCTCCGCTCCGTTCACCTCGATGACACCCGTGGTGGGGGTGGGGCTGGTCACAGGCCTGGTGGAGGCCTCGCTCCGCAGGCCTCGGGTGGGCGATCTCGAGCGGCTCAACGAGGATATCGCCTCCTGGAAGGGGTTCTTCCGGAATAGGGTCACTCGCATCCTCCTGGTGTTCTTCTTCTCTTCCGTGGGGAGCGTGATAGGGACCTTCGTGGGTATCCCTTGGCTCGCTTCGTTCCTGGGGGGATGAGGTGCGTTTCCTCCTTTCCAAGGTCGTGGGGTCGCTCCTCGTGCCTCCGGGGCTGTGGGTGGTCTTCGCCCTGCTCGTGGGGGCGGTCTCTCTGCGTCGGGGCTCCCGACGGGGGGCCGTCGCGGCCTGGGTGTTCGCGGGGCTCCTCTACCTGGGGAACACGCACCTGGTCGAACACCTCCTCCTCGCACCGCTCGAGCGGGCTTTCCCGGTGTGGGATGCTGGGGGCGGGGTGCGCTACGTGGTGGTGCTGGGGGGAGGGGCACAGGCGGGGACCCCGGCCGGGGATGTGCCGGGGGTGGTGAGTCTCGCGCGGTTGTGGGGCGGGCTGCGGTACGCCCGGATGCTCGGGGTGCCGCTCGTGCTCGCGGGGGGGAGTGTGTGGGATGAGGGGAAGAGCGAGGGGGAGATGATGGCGGATCTGGTACGGGAGCTCGGGTGGGAGGAGGTGGTGGTGGAGGGGGAGAGCAGGACCACCTGGGAGAATGCCCGCAACACGGCCCGTATGGTGGGGAGGGGGCCCGTGCTCCTGGTGACCTCGGCCTATCACATGCAGCGGGCGGTGTGGTGTTTCAGGGCGCAGGGGGTGGAGGTAATCCCCGCCCCGGTGGACTTCCGGGATGAGCGGCCCGCGCACTGGATCTTCTACCTGGGGATCTCCGCCGAGGCGGCCAGGGATGTACAGGCGGCCCTCAGGGAATACGTGGGCATGGTCTGGTACCGGGTCGCTTATGGGTCCGGGCTTCCTTGACCTCGGAGAGGGGTCCTACTACCATTAAGGGGTGAAATCCCTCGTCTCCCTCATCTCGAGTCAGAGACTCAAGCAGTATCTCTTCGGACTCCCCCTCCTGGAGGAGGAGCTCCTTCGGGGTGAGCGGCTCATCAACAGGGCCAGGGTAGGGGTCACCTTGCTCCTCGGTTTAGCCCTCCTCGGGTATGTGGCGCTTCAGGGCTACGTGCTTCCAAGGGTGCATGGCTACGGTGCCGTGCTCCTTCTTCTCTCGGTGCTCCACATCATCTGGGTCGAATGGCGGATTCGAAAGAAAAAGATCGAGCACATAGGGTACATCTCGATCAGTATCGATACCGTGCTGGTCTCGGGGGCCTTCCTCGTCTTCGTGCTCAGGTTCCCCTTCGTCTCGCTCATCACCCTGCTCTACGTGATGTATTTCGGGATGATCTTCTCCTCGCTCGCACGGTACAGCCCGCTCTCGACGGTATACGCCGGTGTGTGCGGGGCGGTGGGGTTCTCGGTGGTGGGTTTCGTCCTCCGCGAGAGTGGGAGCGTGGGAGAGGGGGCGCCGTACTTCTCGTTTCTCCTGGATCCGGTGGGCATCGTGGCGGGGGGGGCCGTGCTCCTCTTCTACAGTGGTCTCGGGGCCGCGTATCTGGTGACGGTGATCGACTTCATCGCCAAGGCGGCCCGTTCCGAGATCCAGCTGAAGAAGAGCGAGGAGCGGCTCGAGGGTATCGTGCAGAACATCCCGGGGGTCATCCTCCAGCTCGAGATGAGTGTCTCGGGCAACATCTACTATACCTACATAAGCGATCAGGCCCGCGAGATCTTCGGAGAGAAGGTGGACCGGATACTCCAGAACCCCTTCGCCACCCTGCGGTTCATGCCGAAGGAGAAGCTCAGGGCCATCGTTCATACCATCCGGAACTTGGATCGGATCTCGGTGCCGTTGGGATGGGATGTGCGACTTCGGACGAGGAGGGGGTATCGCTGGTTCAGGGTCACGGTGTCGGTGACGCCCTCGGCCGAGGGGACGTTCTATCTCAACGCGATCGTCCTGGATACCGAGGAGATCCATGCCTATCAGGAGCGGCTCAAGGAGGCGAAGGAGGAGGCGGAGCGGGCCGACAGGGCGAAGAGCGCCTTCCTCGCCACGATGAGCCACGAGCTCCGTACGCCTCTCAACGGGATCATAGGGATGAGCGAGCTGCTCATGTCGAGCGGGCTTTCGGGCGAGCTGGTCGAGTATGCGCGCACCATCCAGACCGCGGGTGAGAACTTGTTGGCCCTCATCAACGATATCCTCGATGTTTCGCAGCTCGAGTCCGGGAAGCTCAAGGTGGAACGACGGCCGTGCGATCTCAAGGCCGTGCTCCTCCACGTATACAAGACGCTCTATCCTCAGACCATCCACAAGAGCCTCAGGTTCGTGCTGGAGGTGGCTTCCGAGGTTCCGGCGGTGGTGGTCTCGGACGAGGCGCGGCTCTCCCAGGTGCTCTTCAACCTGGTGGGGAACGCCATCAAGTTCACGAGTCGGGGGGAGGTGGTGCTGCGGGTGTGGATGGAGGAGGCGGAAGAGGGTCGGGCGAAGATCGTCTTCCAGGTGCGGGATACGGGGATCGGGATCCCCAGGGAGGAGCTCCCCCGGGTGTTCGAGCGGTTCCACCAGGTGGATCAGGGTGTCACGCGCCGTTTCCAGGGCTCGGGGCTGGGGTTGTCGATCGCCAGGGATCTGGTGGAGCTCATGGGGGGGAGGATCGAGGTGGAGAGCGAGGAGGGGAAGGGGTCGTGTTTCACGGTGAGGATTCCTTTCCAGGTGCCGGTGTCCTCCGCCCGGGTCCTCCCGTTCGTGAGGGATGGGCTCGAGGAAAAGGTGGAGTGGCGGGGGAGTCTGGGGGAGGAGGTGGTGGAGGACGAGGAGCCGGGTGGGTTCTGGGTGCTCGTGGCCGACGACAACGAGGCGAACAGGGTCCTCCTCCACAGGATGTTCTCGCGGATGGGTGGACGGGTGGTGACGGTGGAGAACGGGAAGGAGGCGGTGGAGCGGGTGCGGGAGCGATCGTTCGACCTGGTGGTGCTCGACTACCACATGCCGGTCATGGACGGGGTGACGGCCGCAGGGGTGATGCGTCGGGAGGGGTCGGTGGGGGAGGGGGTGCTCGTGGTGCTCACGGGTCAGGCGCTCGCGGAGGACAAGGAGTTCTTCATGAGGGAAGCGTTCGACGATATGCTGCTCAAGCCGGTGCGCCTGGAGGATCTCAGGCGGCTGGTGGAGAGGTGGGTGAAGGGGAGGAAGCGGACGTGAGGGGGGTGGTATGGGCAAGGGGGTGAAGTCGAGGTTCGTGTGCACGGAGTGCGGGTACGAGGTGTCGAAGTGGGTGGGGAAGTGTCCGGGGTGCGGTGCGTGGAACAGCATGGTGGAGCAGGTGCGGGGTGGGGAAAGGGAACGGGGGGAGCGGAGGGGAGGATCGGGTGTGGTGTGGCTCCCGGAGGTGGTGGCGCAGGGTGAGGAGCGGATCGTGACGGGGGTGGGGGAGTTCGACAGGGTGCTGGGGGGTGGGTTGGTACGGGGTTCGGTGGTGCTGGTGGGGGGGGAGCCGGGGATCGGCAAGTCCACGCTCGTGCTCCAGGTGGCGGCGCGTCTCGCAGGGGGGGTGAAGGTGGTGTACGCGGCGGGGGAGGAGTCGGTGGGGCAGGTGGCGGCGCGGGCGGCGCGGCTGGGGTGCGGGAAGGCCGAGGTGGAGCTTGCGGCGGAGACGCAGGTGGAGAGCCTCGAGGCGCTCCTCAGGCAGCGGAGGGCGGACGTGGTGGTGGTGGACTCGTTGCAGATGCTCTACTCGCCGCAGATGGGGAGCGCACCGGGCACGGTGAACCAGCTCAAGTTCTGCGCCTACGAGCTCGCGCAGTGGGCGAGGGAGCAGGGGGGGGTGGTGCTGCTGGTGGCGCACGTGACCAAGGAGGGGGTGATCGCAGGGCCCAAGCAGGTGGAGCACATGGTGGACACGGTGCTCTACGTGGAGGCGGCCGAACACAACCTTCGTATCCTCAGGGGGGTGAAGAACAGGTTCGGATCGGTGGATGAGATAGGGGTGTTCGAGATGACGGGGAAGGGGTTGGTGGAGGTGGCGGAGGTGAGCAGGCTCTTCCTGGTGCAGCGGGAAGGCGGGGTGCCGCCTGGGGTGGTGGTGGCGCCGGTGGTGGAGGGGTCGAGGGCCTTCCTGGTGGAGATACAGGCCCTCACGGTGCCGGCGAAGTCGGGGGTCTCGCGGGTCTATGCGGGGAGCATCGAGCCGGCTCGGGTTTCCCGGGTGGCGGCGGTGCTGGAGAAGCACGTGGGGGTCCAGTTCGGAAGTCAGGATCTGTACGTGAATGTGGCGGGGGGGCTTCGGGTGCAGGAGGTGGGGGTGGAACTGCCGCTCGCCATGGCCCTCTACTCGGCGCGCACCGGGCTCGCGGTGCCGGCCGGCCTGGTGGTGGTGGGGGAGCTGTCGCTCGCAGGGGAGGTGAGGGCGGTGCGGGACCTGCGCAGGCGGGTGCGGACCGCGAGGGAGCTGGGCTTCGAGCGGGTGGTGAGTCCGCCGGGTGACGGAGCGGACCCCCTCCTGGTGGTGAGGAACGTGAAGGAGGCGGTGCGGGCGGTGTTCGGGGCAGGGGGGTGAGGGATCAGGGGTGGGGGGCCGCCTCCTGCATGCGCTTGATCGAGCACATCCTCCCGCACATGGTGCACACACGGGGATCCCCGGGCACCGACTCGGCCCGCATCCTGGAGGGCTTTTCCGGATCGAGGGCCTCCTCCATCATGGCATCCCAGTCGAGCCTTCCCCGCGCCTCGCTCATGCACCTGTCCCATGCCTCTGCCCCGGGGATGCCCTTGGCGAGGTCGGCGGCGTGGGCTGCGATCCGGGCCGCGATGATCCCCTCGCGCACGTCCTCGAGGGTGGGAAGCCTCACGTGTTCGGCAGGGGTCACGTAGCAGAGGAAGTCGGCGCCGAACCAGGCGGCGAGGGCTCCCCCTATGGCCGAGGTGATGTGGTCGTAACCCGGAGCCACGTCGGTGACCACGGGACCGAGCACGTAGAAGGGAGCGCCGTGACAGAGCTTCTTCTGGAGGAGGACGTTCGCCTCTATCTCGGGGAGTCGCATGTGCCCCGGTCCTTCCACCATCACCTGTACGCCGGCCTTCCGCGCCCGCTTCACGAGTCTCCCCAGGGTGATGAGTTCCTGGATCTGGAGGCTGTCGGTCGCGTCATGGACCGCCCCGGGCCTGCATGCGTCGCCCAGGCTGATGGTCACGTCGTACTCCCTGCAGATCTCGAGCACCCGATCGAAGCAGGCGTAGAAGGGATTCTCCTCCCCCGTCTTCCTCATCCATTCCGCGATGAGGGAACCACCGCGGGAGACCACGGGCATGATCCGCTCCCCCTCTTCCAGGAGATCGAGGCACTCCCGGGTGATGCCTGCGTGGAGGGTGACGAAGTCCACACCATCCTCGGCGTGGCGCGCGAGCATGGAGAGGAAATCGTCGGCGGTGAGGTCCTCGAGACTCTTGCCCATGCCCTCCGCGTCATAGACCGGGACCGTTCCCACGGGAAGCCTGGTTCGGGCGATGAGCGCCTTCCTGAACGGTCGCGTGTCCCCCTCGCAGCTCAGATCCATGAGTGCGTTCGCTCCCATCCGTTCGGCGAGTTCTGCCTTGGCGAACTCCACCTCGTGGTTCCGACAGTCGGGGGATATGCCGAGGTTCACGTTCACCTTGGTGCGCAGTCCCCTCCCTATTCCACAGGCCGAAACCCCGCTATGGTTCCTGTTGGCGGGGATCACCGCCGCGCCCTCGGCCACCAGGGCCCGGATCTCCTCAGGGGCGCGCCCCTCGTTGCGCGCCACCTCCTCCATCTCTGGGGTGATGATGCCCTTCCGGGCCGCTTCAAGCTGGGTCATGGTTCCTCCTCTCCTGTAGGTCGTGTCTGATCGGTAGGCGCCTCCTGTCTGGCGAGCACCGCCTCCCACTCCTTCACCCACCTCGGCTCAGGGCCCCTCTCCCTCCACCCCTCCACCCTCTCCCGCACCCTCCGCACCTTCCCCCTCACATCCTCCGCCCCCACGATCTCCGTCACCATGGCCACGCACCGCGCCCCCAGCTCGCACACCGCATCCAGGTTGTGCTCCTTTATCCCGCCTATCGCCACCCAGGGGATCCTCACCTCCCTGCTCGCGTAGGCCACGTACTCCAGGCCCACCGGGGCGCACACATCCTTCTTCGTACTGGTGGGGAAGACCGGCCCCACCCCGATGTAGTCCACCACCCCCCGCTCCACCGCCTCCTGCGCCTGGGCAGGCCCGTGCGTGGAGAGCCCCACCACCATCCCCGGCCCCACCACCCTCCGCACCTCCTCCACCGGCCAGTCGTCCTGTCCCACGTGCACCCCGTCCGCCTCCACCATGAGGGCCAGCTCCACGTGGTCGTTCACCACAAAGAGCGCGCCGTACTCCCGGCAGAGCTCCCTGATCGCCCGCGCTTCCTCGTACATCGCCCGGTACGACTTCTCCTTCTCCCGGTACTGCACGATCCGCGCCCCCCCCTCGAGCGCCTCCCTCATCACACGCAGGTTCCCCCTCCCCCGCGAGTACTCCTCCGCCGTGATCGCGTACACCCCCCCGTCGAAGGCCCTCGCCACCCGCACCCGCCTGAGCCACCCCGCGAGCCGCCCCTCCACCTCGTACACCCCGTACCGCACCTCCTCGCACACCCCCGCCTTCCGCTCCAGCCCCATGCTCCGCAGCGCCTCCTCCATGCTCCGCAGCGCCTCCTCCACCCTCGCACAGTTCCCCCGCACCAGCCCCTCGAGCCCCTCCCTCCCATCCCCCCGCACCCCCATCCCCTTCCCCACATCCCCCTCCACATCCCTCGCCCCTGCCATGAGCCCCTCCCGCTCCCGCAGCACCCCCCTCACCCGGTGCCGCATCCCCTTGAGCCGTTCCGCGAGCGGCCCGTCGTTCCACACGAACCGCGCCACATCCTCCAGCACCCGAAGCCCCTCGGCCGCTCTGTTCCAGTTCGCATCGAGCATCCGGTAGAGCCCCCTCATACATCCTCCCACAACCTCGTATGGCCGAGCACGAACGAAACCACCGCATCCGCCTCCATGGACGCCGCAACCCACACCCGTGGGGCCAGCGGCGGCACCCCTTCCCCCACCTCGCGCACCCCGTCGCCCACCACCACCCATCCCTCCCCCACCTCGCGCACCCGCACCTCATCCGCCGCCCCCCAGCCCGCCACCCCCGAGGCGCTCACCAGCAGGTACGGCGCCCACACCCTCCCCCGCGGGCCTCCCTCTGCCTCCTGCCGCCTGCGCACCTCCTCGGCCACCATCCGCTTCACCTCAGCCCTGTCCACCGCCTCCACCAGGACCTCGCACCCCCTGAAGACCCGCTCCAGATCCTCCGCCGATCGCACCTCCAGCCGGTGACCCTCCACCTCCACCTCGGGATTGATCCGCCTGAGGTTCTCCCCCAGCGCCTCCACCTTGGTCCGCCCCACCTGATCGACGAAGTAGAACTGCCGGTTGAGGTTGGAGGCCTCCACCACATCCGGATCTACCACCACCAGGTGCCGCACCCCGGTCCGGACCAACGCCTGCGCCGCCATGGACCCCAGCCCTCCCGCCCCCAGGATCCCCACCCGCACCCTCGCGAGCACCCCCCGCTCCCGGGGCCCCAGATACCGGGAGAGCCCCTCCTCGAAGACCCGAGCCGCCGGTTCACCCACCGTCCCCTCCTTCCTCATCGCCCACCTCCTACCCCCGCGAGCCCCTCCACCCAGTTCTGGAAGACCGGCTGGAACCCCCGCGCCCTGATCGCCTCGCACACTTCCCGGACCCCGCGGGTGTCGGCCACCTCGAACTGCCCCTCCTCTGCGCGCGTCGCATGCCCACCCACCGCCGTCACCGAGGCCGCCGACATCCTCGTCACCCCCAGCCCGATGAGGTGATCCCGCACGAAGGCCCGCTCCCGCGTCGAGAGCGAGATCCCGCAGTGGGGGGAAAAGAGCCTATGGGCGAGCACCGCCTGCACCAGATCTCGCTCGCCCGCAGGATGCGGAGCGGTGAACCCGCCCACGCACGGCCGGAGCCGCGGCAGTGAGACCCCCACCTCCACCTCGGGGAACGCCCGCGAAAGGTACCTCGCATGGAGGGCCGTGAAGAAGGTCTCCCTGCGCCATTCCCCAAGCCCGAGCAGGGCCCCCACCGTGATCGCCCGTATCCCGGCCCGCGCGGCCCGCTCGGGGGCGAGGAGCCGGTATGCGTAGTCGGCCTTGGGTCCACCCGGATGGAAGCGGGGATACTCCTCGGGGTGATACACCTCCTGGTAGAGGGTGAGGTAGTCCACCCCGGCCCGGACGAGCCTCCGGTACTCATCCTCTTCGAGGGGGTAGATCTCGATCCCCACCGAGGGGAAGAACCGCGTGAGGATCCGTATCCCCTCCTCGATGTAGGAGATCGGGCTGCGACGCCGGTCCTCCCCCGTGAGGAGTAGGACATCCCTGAACCCCCGGCGGGCGATGGCCTCGGCCTCCTGCTCGATCTCCTCGAATGAGAGCCGCCTCCTCTGTACCGGGGCACCGGCGTGGAACCCACAGTACACACACCGGTTCACGCAGTAGTTGCTCACGTAGAGCGGGGTATAGAGCGAGATCACCCGGCCGAAGTGCTGGACAGTCAAGCGGTGTGCCTTCCGGGCCATCTCCTCAATGAACGGTACTGCAGCAGGAGAGAGGAGCACGAGCAGGTCATGAGGCGAGAGCCCTCCCTCCTTTGCGAGCACTGCTTCCACATGGGTGGGCCTCACCGAGGCGAAAAACCCCTCAAAGTCGAATCTCTTCCACTCTTCGATTACCGCACGCACGCTCATGTGCCCTGCTCCAGCTCAGCCAGAAACCCGGTGAGCGGTGAGGATGCCTCTGCATACTCCCGCACGGGTCCGAGCCCTGCGAGGAAGGCCCTGCGTCCCGCCTCCACCGCAAGGGCAAAGGCCCGCGCCATACCCACCGGATCCCCTGCGGTGGCGACGGCCGTGTTCACCAGCACCGCCGCACACCCCATCTCCATGGCCGCCGCCGCCTCCGACGGCCTCCCGATCCCCGCATCCACGATGATGGGCACCTCCAGCTCCTCCACCAGCATCCGGATGAGCTCGGCGGTCTTGAGCCCCCTGTTGCTCCCTATGGGCGCACCGAGGGGCATCACCGCCGCCGCCCCTGCATCCTGGAGCTTCCGCCCGATGACCAGGTCGGGGAGCACGTAGGGAAGCACCACGAACCCCTCCTTCACCAGGATCTCGGTGGCCCGGAGCGTCTCCTGATTGTCGGGCATGAGGTAGACCTGATCCGGCACGATCTCGATCTTCACCCAGTTCCCGCACCCTGCAGCACGAGCGAGCCGGGCGATCCGCACCGCCTCCTCTGCACACCGTGCGCCCGAGGTGTTGGGCATCACCACCACACCCTCGGGGATGTAGGAGAGCACATTGTCTTCGGGGTTCGCCAGGTTCACACGCCGCAGGGCCACGGTCACCACCTGGGCCTTGCTCTCGGCGATGACCCGCGGGATGAGATGCCGGTCGGGGAACTTGCCGGTACCCAGCACGAGCCTGCTCTCGAGGCTGGTGCCGCCTATGACGAGGGAATCGTTCATCAACCACCTCCCACGAACGAAACGATCTCAACCCGCGCCCCCTCGGAGAGTGGGGTGCGCTCGAATTCCTCTCGGGGGACGATCCTGCCCTCGAGTTCCACGACCACGCGTTCAGGGAGGATCCCTCTCTCCTCGAGCAGACCTCCCACCGTGGTGGCTCCGGTCTCGAGCCACTCTCCGTTCACGATGAGCCTCATGTGCGCCTCCTGACGGTGCAGGGGAAAGGGGGAGGGAAAGAAAAAAGGCATACCGTAGGGTATGCCTGCTTCTGGTCGAAGGACGTCCGCGTACTCGAGTGCGCGGTCATACTCCGGCCGAAGTTCCCTACGGTGGGATTACCCACGTCAGGTTCGAAGGGTAAGGGCACCGCCCTTTCTCAGCCCGGCCTCATGCCGAGCACCCCCACTTCAGCCCTGCACTCTCAAAGATCGTTACACAAAGTATACACCCGCCTCACTCATCTGTCCAGAGGTGAGAATTCCTTCGGCCTCAGTACCCGCACCATGATCACCCCCTCGATCTGAGAGAGTTGCTCGGTCGCCTCGCTCGGGATATCGCCGTCCACGTCGATGATGTTGTAGGCGATGTTCCCCTTGTGTTTGTTGATCATGTCGCTGATGTTGATGTGTGCGCTGCCCAGCACGCCGGTGATCTGCCTCACCATGTCGGGGATGTTCCGGTTGGCGATGAGGATGCGCGTATCGCCGCTTATGTCAAGTTGGCACGTGGGGAAGTTCACCGAGTTCCTGATGTTGCCTCGCTCGAGGAAGTCCCTGAGTTGCTGTACCGCCATGATGGCGCAGTTTTCCTCGGCCTCGGGCGTGGAGGCACCCAGGTGGGGAATAGGGATCACGTTCTCGCACTGGAGGAGGTCTGCTTCGGGGAAGTCGGTGACATAGCGGTCCACGATCCCCTCTTCGATGGCCTTGAGGATGTCCCTGTTGTTCACCAGACCCCCGCGGGCGAAATTGAGGATTTTCACCCCACGCTTCATCATGCGGAACTTCTCGTAGTTGAGCATGCCTCGGGTGTCGTCGTTGAGCGGCACGTGGAGGGTGATGTAGTCCGCCTCCCTGATGAGCTTCTCCAGGGTCTCGGCCCGCTGCACCTTGCTCGAGAGGCCCCAGGCCGCCTCCACCGAGATATAGGGATCGTATCCTATCACCTCCATCTCGAGGGCCACGGCCGCGTTCGCCACCATCACACCGATGGAACCGAGCCCGATCACCCCCAGCTTCTTGCCCTTGATCTCGGGCCCCGTGAACCGTGATTTCTCCTTCTCCACCAGCTCGGACACCCTGTCGCCCTCATCCGCGATCGAGCGCACCCACTCCACGGCCCTGATGATCTTGCGCGAGGCGATGAGCAGGCCCGCGATCACGAGCTCCTTCACGCTGTTCGCATTGGCGCCCGGTGTGTTGAAGACCACGATTCCCCGTTCGGTACACCTCTCCACGGGGATGTTGTTCACCCCGGCCCCTGCCCGTGCGATGGCGAGCACCGAGGGAGGGATTTCCATCTGGTTCATATCCGCACTCCGCACCAGTATGGCGTCCGGGTGGGTGAACTCTGAGGCCACCTCGTAGAGGTCGCGCGGGAAGATCTCGAGCCCCTTGGGAGAGATCTTGTTGAGCGTCTGGATCTTGAACATCACCTCCTCCTTCCATACCGTCGTTCGAAGTCCTTCATGAAGGCCACCAGGGCCTCCACCCCTTCTTTGGGCATGGCATTGTAGATGCTCGCCCTCAGCCCCCCTACACTCCTGTGCCCTTTGAGGTTCACCAGGCCCTGCGCTTCCGCCTCTTTGAGAAAGGTCTGTGTGAGCTCTTCAGAGGGGAGGAAAAAAGGCACGTTCGTGAGCGACCGGTAGGCCGGCTCCACCATGGTGGAGAAGAGATCCGACTGATCCAGGAACCAGTAGAGAAGCTCGGCCTTCTCCTGGTTTTGCGCATAGATGGTCTGCACGCCGCCCTGGGCTTCCACCCACTCCAGTACCAGGCCCACCATGTAGATGGCATAGCACGGCGGTGTGTTGTAGAGCGATCGTTTCTCCACGTGAATATCATACCTGAGCATGGTGGGAGTCTTCGGCAGGTGCCCTCCTGCAAGATCCTTGCGGATGATCACCACGGTCACCCCTGCGGGGCCCAGGTTCTTCTGCGCCCCTGCGTAGTAGATGCCGAACTTCCGTATGTCCACAGGCTCTGAGAGGATGTTGGACGAAGCGTCGGCCACCAAAGGAATATCCCCTGTGTCGGGAAGAGAGGTGTACCTCGTGCCGTAGATGGTGTTGTTGGTGGTGATGTGCACATAGGAGAGACCTTCGGGGATGGGGGACATCGCAGGGATATAGGTGTACCCTCTGTCGGCAGAGGAGGCGAGCACCTCCACCTCGCCGAAGAGCCCTGCCTCCTTGATCGCGCGGCTCGACCAGTGACCCGTATCGATGTAGCCGGCCCTGCCCGTGCGACCCATGAGATTCATGGGCACCATGGCGAACTGGAGCGAGGCCCCGCCTTGAAGGAAGAGCACCGCGTAGTCGTCGGGTATGTCCATGAGCCTGCGAAGCCGCTCCTCGGCTTCACCTATGATCTTCTCAAAAATCCTGGAGCGATGTGACATCTCCATCACGGACATGCCCGAGCCTCTGTAGTTAAGCATCTCATCAGATGCCTTCTTTAACACCTCCTCAGGGAGCACTGAAGGCCCTGCAGAGAAGTTGTACACACGCTCTCCTGTCATGTTATATCTCCTTTCTGTGAGGGGTTGCCCGCCGTAAGGAGGGCAGAGAGCACGCGCATCTCTGCGCGGAGCGATATGGTACGCACCCATACCCCTTCGGAGGGGGGAAGGGGGCGGGAGGTGAAGTTGATAAGGCCGCGTATCCCCCCTGCCTTGAGGCGTTCTACCGTGGTCTCCACGGCCTCAGGAGGCACGGCAAGGATGCCCACCTCTATCTCCTCCCGCATGACCACCTCTGGAATCCTGAAGGCAGGGTAGAGAGGGATGCGGGTTGAGATGAGTTCAAGCCGGTTGGTGTTGCTGTCAAACCCTGCCACCACCTCATACTCCGGGAAGGACTCTTCGCTGTAGTGGAGGAGAGCGGTCCCAAGTCGCCCGAGCCCCACGATACACGCCCGTCTCTTACTCGTGAGCCCTAATGCGCGAGAGAGAAGGGCAAGGAGGCCCTCCACCGCATATCCTCTGTGACCTTCGCCGGGCCCCTCGTGGCTATTCCCGTATTTAAGGAGAAGGCTTATATCCTTGCGCACAAGGTGAGCCGGGTAGCCCAGAAGCCTGCCGAGCTCTCGTGATGAGAGGCGAGCTACGCCCGATGTGGCTGCACTCTCCAGCACACTGTAGAGAGCCGAGAGCCGTTCCAGCGTGGGGAGGGGGAGGGATGGTGGAGTATTTGTGATTTTTTTCACAGATTTGAGTATAGTAATGTTTTGTTCCTTATGTCAATGGGGATGAGAAGGGTATGAAATTTTCATGGAGAGCTATGCATTATGCATAGATTCATAAAGAAGAAAGGAACCCATGAAGCAGCGTGCTCATATCTGATGTTATGTTAAGTGAATGGAAGCGCACTTGATAGAGACATGGCATACTTTTTGAATTTTAATGAACCGGAGGAAAATAATATGAAAAACCTAGGAGTACATAAGTACAGGTCTCGTGACCGAAGAAATAGAGAGATTTTCCTTGTGGAGGGGGTTATGAAGCATATAACAAAACTCACAGGATACGTGGTGGCGGTGATCACCCTCTTTATCGTAGTCCTTGGAGGGTGTGATGTGGGTCTGGGCGAACAGGTCGATGTGGCCCGTCCAAGAGTTGCGCTCACCAGCCATGAGTCGGGGGAGTACGTAAAAGGGGTGGTGACCCTATCGGGTACAGCCGAGGATGACACTGGGATCGAGGAGGTTCAGATCTCCTTCGACAGAGGGGCCACCTTCAAGAAGGTGAGCAACCTCGTGAGCAAGGATGGGAAGATCGAGTGGAGTTATGCATGGGACACCACCAAGATCACCGACGGCCGATACTATGTGGTGATCAAGGCCTTCGATTCCGGCGGCCACCAGTATCAGACCGAGGAGATTGTCTTCACTGTTGACAATCATCCTCCGGTCCTTCTCGTCTCTTCTCCTTCGAAGGTCGCGGATCCCACACAGAACCCCCACAACCAGCAGGCGATCCTGAGCGTCCATGCGGCGGACTATTCTCCCCTCGTCTCCTTCACGGTGGATGTGTGGGCGAGTGATAATCCGGAGGACGATCCCTCTACCTGGGAACATCTCTCCGGATTCCCACACACAGAGGCCCACACGGCCTCTCCGTGGAACTACACCTTTCAGTCGACTCCCTACACCCTGGACATAGGGAAGCCCCAGAGATCGTTCCATTTCGTCGTGTCCGCCGAGGACAAGGCAGGGAACATCTCGCAGACGTTCTACCATACTGATGACATATATCAGCTTGGGGGTATCACACTCACGGTGGAACAGGTACGCCAGATCCTGGAGGGGAGTCCTCCTGAAGGGATCTCGGTCACCCCTCAGGATCTTGGGGCTGTGGCCCTCTCGGCTGATGCGCCCTTCACCCTCTACTTCGACGAGGAAGAAGACAATCCGAAGATAACCTTTCTGGAGGGAGGAACCAAGTTTTTCACCTCGGAAGATATCACCATCGAGGTGGAAGACGACGATGCGGTGGACAAGGACTCGCTTGTCTTCACCCTCTCCAAATCCACGGATGGGGGACTCACCTATTCCCTCGAACCTGGATTCCCCCTCACCGGGTGGACGAACATCGTAGCTGATTCCCATATTTCCGTAAAGAAGAATGAGACCCGCCTCGTGCAGTTTGCCTTCGCCTGCACGGACCTCGAAGCGGGGAATTTTTACAAGATAGAGGTGGAGTCCAAGGATCCTTATGGTAACGATACTTCTGAGTTCAAGGAATTCGAGGTGATAACCAGCGACAATGAACCTCCCCAGATCACGGGTGTACAGATAGACGGAACCTCTCTTCCCTCGGGAGGCTTCCACGTGAGCAGTGGGTCCTACACTCTCTCCTTTACCGTTTCGGACAACGAGGAAGTCTCTACGGTGGAAGTACTTGAGAACGGCACCTCGATCTTCCAGCAGGCCGTGAACAAGATCTCCGAGAGTTTCAGTGTTCCGGTTTCGGGGAATCCGGATGGATCGTATACGTACGAGATCATCGCACGGGATGTGGGGGATCTCTCCACCAACGTGGTGCGCCAGGTGATAGTCGACAGCGTGGCTCCCCAGATCGAGTTTTCCATCGTGCCGCCGGTCACCAGCCCGGCCCCGGCATTCAACGGGGTGGTGAACCTCTCTGGCCTCATCTCCGACGACAATCCTGTGGATCTCCTCTACTACTACATCGGCCCGGACGACACCGATCCTGCTGGTAGTGTCACCGTCCAGCGTGATGCGAACGGAAGGGCCATAGGAGTCTCCGGCCTCCCCGCCGGATGGCAGTCGTATGGGGGACCGAGCAACAACGCCTGGACTCTGGAGTACGATACCACGGTCCTCTCGGATGGTACGTATTATATAGGTCTCTTGGCGGCCGACAGGAACGGGAATCTCGCAAGTTCGTTCTACACCATGGTAGTGGATCAATCCAGCGATGTGCCGGTCGTCACGGTCTCCAGCCCCAGCGACGGAGGATTTGCCGGTGCAGGCCATGTGGTGAGCGGCACGGTGGCCGATGACGATGGTGTGGACACCACGAGCATCGAGCTGCGCTATTCGACCGACGGCGGGAGCACATGGAGCGGGTGGACGCCTGTCTCGGTGACCGGCACGGGGAAGAACGTGTCGTTCACGTACACGCTTCCCGATCTCGGAGCGGATGGGCTCAAGCAGATAGAGATGCGGGCGAGCGACGATCCTTCGAAGAAACTGGGGAGCGCTCCCGCGGCAATAACCACTACCGAAGGGCCGGTCTCGTTCACCTACGATGCCACCGGTCCGGATGTCGACATCACCACACCCGCGATGAATGAAGCGTTTGTGAGTAGTTTCACCGCGACAGGCACGGTGCTGGAGGAGAACTTGCAGACGTTGAGACTCAAGATCGACACCGGTTCGTGGCAAACGCTCACACCGAGCGGTACTGCGCCCAACTACTCGTGGACCTATGATGTGGATACTACACTCTTTGATTCACTCTCCCAGGGGCCGCATTCCCTCACAGTGGAGGCTGTGGACAAGGTGGGCCAGACGGATGCCGTCCAGGTCACGTTCTACAAGGATAGTGCAGGTCCGGGTATCGTGTTCACCAGCATCCAGGAGGGTGTCAACACCATCCTCACCTCCACCAGTCCGGTGGTGGCGGGGAGTATCTCGGATGACTACTCGAACATAGCTTCCCAGATAGAGTATCGTATCGACGGGGCCGATCCCGATCCATGGCAGCAGGCCGGTGTGAGCGGGTCGGGTAAGACGGTGAGCTTCAGCATCGATGTGAGCAGCCTCTCCGATGGCCAGCACGATCTCGATATAAGGGCAACCGATGCCCTCGGGAACCAGACCGAGATAGTGGACGTACAGTTCAGGATAGATCGTGCCGCTCCCTCCCTCTCCATTACAGGTCCTGCGGAGGGAACGGTGTACGGTACTGTCCCCTCTGGAGTGGTCTTCACGCTCACCGGCACAGCGTCCGATGCCCTCCTCGATACCGTGACAGCCGATCTCGAGGGTACGCCTCTGAGCAACGGAGGATCCGCGACGACCTGGTCCTTCGATGTGGATAAGACAGTCTTTGATGCCCTTACTGAAGGAGCGCACACCATACAGGTGACCGCTATGGATCTGGCAGGAAGAAGTACACTCATTTCCTGGCAGTTCATCAAAGATGGTCAGCCGCCTGTCATCTCGTTCAGCAACATCAACGAGGATGGGAGCACGGTGCTCCAGGACGCCTCGCCTGTGATAAATGGTGTTGTCTCCGATATGTATGGTGTGGGGACAGTAGAGACAAGGATAGAGCAGTATAACTACAGCACCTCCTCCTGGGAGCCTGTAGAGGACTGGATGGGTGTGGGTAACCCGGCTGGAGCCACGGTGTACGTGTGGAGCAAGGATCTCGGCCCCTCAGGTCTCAATCTGGGGGCAGGGAGGTATCGAATCTCGGTGCGGGCCACCGATACAGCTCAGAATACTCCGAACCAGGGAGAAAAGCTCCATATAGAGTTTGCAATAGACCAGCAGGCACCTGATCTTACGATAGACCCCATAGCTATGTATCAAAATGGTGACTTCACGCTCACAGGGACAGCCTCTGATGATGGGGCGATAGCGAGCGTGAAGATAAAGGTGGACGATACCGACTTCTCCACCGGTGCCGTGGATGCGACCTATGATAGTGGAACCGGAACCTGGTCTGTCTCTGTGCCCACCGGTGGGCTTCTCTCAGGCGACCACACAGTGTATGTGCAGGCGAAAGACAGTGCGGGTAAGACGGTGATGCTCAACAAGCCGTTTGTCTTCGACAATGAGGACCCGGGGGTAAGTATCCTCGAACCCACTCACCAGACCCGGGTGAATGGAGAAGTTACCATCCGTGGAACCACCTCTGACAATGTGGCAGTTGCAACCGTTGAGTACAGATTTGGTAAGAACGCCACTACCTGGCAGACGAGCGGCCTTAGTGGTCTCTACAGCTGGAGCTACACCTTTACGCAGATCGAGTCTTATGCAAACGATACGTACGCTACAGAGATAGATCCTGCGACGGGTCTGCCTCAGGCGGGAACTAATGTGTGGGCCCTCCCCTTCCAGGTGAGGGTCACCGACGTGGCGGGGAATGTCTATGAGGAGCTCTCCTACGAGCTCTGGATCGATCCGGACATGGATACCCCGCTGGTCTACATCACGAGCCACACGAACAACCAGACCGTGGGCGGCACGGTGCGGCTCGCAGGGTATGCCACCGACGACGACTGGGTCTACGATGTGGAGTATCGTGTGGATCCCACGGGCACGGGCTCCGGCTATGGCTCGTGGGCCAGTGCGAACAGGATAGGTGCGGGCACCCAGGTCAACTGGTATGTGAACCTCAATGAGGACGGATCCCTCAATCCGCCTCCGGGCGAGATCAACGAGGTCCTGGTACAGGTGAGGGCAGTAGACAGCAAAGACAATGGGCTTAGTCGCGGCATAGAAGGGGATGTGGCGAGCATCCGACTCAGGTTCGACAGCAACGTCCCGGTGATAGAGGACGTGGAGGTCTTCAAGGCCGACGGCACGAAGGTACCGTACACCGCAGGCGAGCGTGTGGCAGGGACCTTCACCGTCGAGGCGGTGATGAGGGATGAGGGCGGTCTCTCCGAGATCGAGTGGCGGGGTGAGGGGACTACGCTCTTCACCGATGTACTCTCCGATCCCACGGTGGTGACCACCCCGCCCGAGGTGGGTGCCTCCGAGATACGGGCCGGGGTGAAGTACCTCATCACCTCGGTGGGTACCACCGATTTCACGGCCATAGGGGCGAGCTCCAACGACGTGGGTATCACGTTCACCGCCACAGGGCCCGGAACCGGTACCGGCACGGCCTACATGGCCGTCACCCCGCCGCTCGTACCCGCAGCAGAGCTGGTCTCCGGTGAGGCTTACGCCATCTTCGATCCCGGCACCACCGACTGGACGGCGGTGGGTGCGCCCGACAACAGCGTAGGGACGCCGTTCGTGGCGACCGGTGCCGGCACGGGCGACGGCATCGCCTTCCGGATCGTGGCTGCTACGGAGCTCGTGGCAGACGAGGCCTACCGTATCTATGAGCCCGGTACCACCGACTGGACCGCAGTGGGGGCACCCGACAACAACGCAGGCACCACCTTCACGGCCACAGGTGCTGGTACCGGAGATGGGTTTGCCATAGAGCCTGAGAAGCTGAGCTTTGTGTACCGGTTCCACCTCCAGCTCGACTCCACCACCCTCAACGGCGGTGCCTATGCCGCCACGAGCGGGTTCTACCAGCTCGACCTCAGGGTGACCGACAACGCCTCGCCCACGCCCTACATGAGCCAGCAGAGCCTCAACCTGCAGATCGACAACTACTATCCGTCGGGCGAATATCTGGCCTCTCCCAATGCTGCCACAGCCGAGTACTACATTCAGGGTCGTGGCTGGGATAGCGGTACCGGGTCGGGACCCATCCAGGGGATCGGTGAGGTGGTAGTCTACTTCGAGCGTGAGGGCTCATTCATCGACCTCGCAGGAGGGGCTGGTTCCTGGACAACCCGATACGTCAAGGATGAGGCCGCAGGAGGGACCTACCAGGACGTGACCTTCCCGGCCGATACGGCGAGCGGTATCTGGGTGGATACGAACGAGATCGGGGTCGATATCGACGGTGACGGATACGTGGAAGGGTTCTCCACCGATGGAATCTACAAGAACTGGTATGCCATCTATGATACCACAGTGCTCGCGGATGGACCTGTGACCCTCCACTACGTGATCATCGATGCAGCAGGCAACGCCACCCACTATACCCAGGATCTCTACATCCAGAACAACATTCCCCAGATCGACAACGTAGTGATAGGAACCGACCTTGACAACAGTAGCACGATCGATCCTGGCGAGACTAAGCTCTACAACACCAACTATGAAACTACCAACTTCACGGTCCGGAACCACTACCTCCAGTTCCAGATCAACGCCTCCTCAGGTAACGGCCAGCTCTACTACCGCGTGGGCTACGTGACGGGAACGACGAGTGTGCCGGCCTCGAGCCTCGTGAGGGGTGGTGTGTACACCATAGAGACCGTAGGCGATACGGACTGGACCAGGATCGGTGCCCTGGCCAACCAGGCGGGCATCACATTCGTGGCCACAGGACCTGGCACAGGGTCTGGTACGGCCATCTCGTACACTACCACTGAGCTCAACGCCACCCTCACCAGCAACGTGGTGGATCTCACCGACTTCTCGAGCATCCCGGATTCAGCGGTTGCGAACGACCGCCGGTTCATCATCAAGGTGTACGATTCTACCGTGCCGGCGGGTGGTGAGGAGGAGCAGCTTGCTGCTGCCGTGCTGGTAGGGCTCACGGTGGACAACACCGATGAGGCGGTACCTGAACTTGCAGTCGCTGATATGGGACAGACATACTCCGTGGCTGAGGCGTATGTCGACAGAGTTCTCCAACCTGTGAGCTCATACGAAGACAATATCGTCACCTCTGGGGATGGCACACGACAGGGATACGTGCAGTACGCAGCTGCGAGTAGTGACGCCGATGCCGACGTGAGCGGAAAGGTGATCTTCTTTGGTAAGGCATACGACAACCAGAACCTGCAGCGCATCCAGGTGCAGATTACAGGCTATGACGGTGGAACCGGCATCGGGCAGCCCTTCGAGATCGCCGTGGCCTCTGGTGGCACCCTCGTCTCAGCCAACAGCGCCACGATCGCCGATGTGGAGGCAGGGAATGCTGACTGGGCCTTCGAGGTGGTCTCCGGCAGTGAGTCCCTCACTGTGGACAACGGGCATGTGATCAACTGGAAGTTCGCATGGAACACCGCAACCGTGCAGAACGTGGCCCAAGACAACGTGACGTTGACCTTCACCGTGGAGGATACCTCAGGCAATACAGGAACCCCTGTGAGCTATACGGTGGATGTACGGCCCTACATCACCGATGTGCAGCGCGATCCCGCGAACTTCAACACCTACCGGTCGAAGTACGGATGGTACTCCCTGCGGAGGGGTGAGACTGTCCAGATCACGGGCTTCAACCTCTACAGCTCCCCATCCGATACCATAAGCTTTGGTGGAGCGGCTGTGAATCTCCCATCCAGCGCTACGACCACCTCGTTCTCCCTGACTGTGCCGGCTACCGCGGTCTCCGGCGCCATCACCCTCATGGTGAATGGTCTTGAGGCCCTCAACAACATCAACGACAACACGGAGACCTACAACCAGGAGTACGATACTGCTGAGCCGCGTTCGACCCTCTGGACAGATGATCGCTACGCCCACATCTGGCAGTCCAACGACACCACCGGTACCCTCGATGCAGGGTACTTCCCCGGGAGCGACAACCCTGTGCATCCTGCCATGACCGTAGATCCCTCAACCGGAAGGCTGTATGCGAGCTGGTCCCACTATGCCACCTCGCAGGTCTATCGAGCGGCGATAGATGATGCTGGAAGGACCACGGTGTTCCGGATTTACGATCCCTCAGAGCATACCGATATCGATTACGGCGTCCGACCGGTCATCGCCTACAACGCGAACTATTACAATGGTGCTACTACCTATGGCGGTCTCTATGTCTGGGATCCACAAGCCCCGTATCAGTTCAGTTCAGCGGGAGTGGACAACTACTTCTATCAGGGTGAGAATATGGGGCACGACCAGTATCTCATGCAGTTCATCAATGAGCGCGTGGTCACGGTGGGGGATAACATCCACGTGAGCTACTACGATACCGAGACCAAGGCTCTCAAGTATATGTACATCCAGAGCGGCGATACCAGTACTGCGGAACACTCCTGGGTAAATCTCGACGGAGGCTCTGATGGGGATGATATCCAGGTGGTCTCTACCGGTCGGGTCTCTGCAGCAGGTGAGTTCAGCGCCATCGACGTGACCCCGTTGGGCTACCCGGTAATCGCCTACTACGATATCTCCCGGCAGACCGTGCGGATCGCCCGAGCAACGAGCACCACGCCCACTACTGCAGCCGATTGGGTACTCCAGGACGTGATCAGCACCTCTGATCCCAACTACCGGTACTCTGGCAAGTACATCTCCATGCGGATCGACAGTCAAGGCTATGTCCACCTTGCCTTCTTCAGGGTGAGCACAGGTGATCTCATCTACATGAAGTCCACCAACAACCCGCAGGACGGGAGCACAGACTACACGTTCGGTCCCACTGTGGTGGTCGACAACGAAGGCTCGGTAGGTATCTGGGCCGACATCTCCCTCACCGACGACGACAGGCCGGTGATCACCTACCTCGACTTCTCGCTGGTCAACACCTTTGATGGCCTCAAGATGGCCTTCTACGATCCTGCGCTCGAACGTGAGGACGGAGATGTGGCAGGAGAACCCGACACCTCTGACGGATGGGAGACCATGTACGCAGCCCTTGGGTATGACATCGACAACAAGCGGCTGAGCATCGAGTACGATACGGGCGGCCACAACGGATGGTGGGCTGCAATAGGGTACGCTTCGAGCGACTACTATCGAGTGGCCTACTACGTAAAGTAAGGGTGTTACGCAGAGGTAAGGGGCTGCCTTCCGGCAGCCCCTTCTTTTTGTCTTCATCGACTCCCTGGAAGAAGGCGGTCTTAGTGTAGGCCTTCCACCACCAGCCTTGTACTCGCATCCCATGCGGCCTTTGCCCGCCACGCGAGGGGGTTGGGCGCCTCTGCTCCCCGTACCGTCGGCACCAGCCCTGTCCTCATCGCAAGGGCCTCCTGCACCTCCCGCTCCCCTGCCCACGCACGCCCCTGCGCCACCGCTCCCCTATTCCTCCAGCCCACAGGCACAGCCCACAGGACCCGCACGGGAAGCTCGTACTCGGCCACCTCAGCCGGATCGGGGAACCGGTCTGCCTCGAGAAGCCCCACCTTCCCCGGTCCCAGTCTCACCGCCTCTGCGAGCGGCGCGTACACCCACAGCCCCTGCTCCGCAAAAAACCGCGCCCACACATCCTCCCACACCGCAGTCTCCGACCCCCTTGCCCACACCCCCGCATCCAGCCACGTCCTCACGCTCTCCTCCCCCCCCACGCCAAACCGTGCCCCCTGCACCCCTGCGCTCCACCTGCCCCGCGGCGTCCCCCCCGCCACCAGCACCCGGCCTCGGCCTGCGGCTAGATCCCCGCGCGTCAGCCTCTCCTGCCTTGCGCGCCGGAACACCATCCACACATCCACCACCAGTGGCACACTCCCTGCCGGTACCGCCCCATCCCTCACGAGCCTCACATACCCCTCGGGAAACCCCGTATCCTCGCTCTCCCCCCATTCGAACGCATGGGCCTTCCCTTCGGGAACCCCCCACGTGATGAGGACCCCCGGCGCCCTGCACGCCTCATAGCTGCCGGGAAACACCTCCACCCGCCGGAAGGGAGCATCCTCCCTCTCTTCCAGGAACGCGCGCCACAGCTCATCGGTCTCCGGGGTCACATACCACCGTGGAGCATAGTACGTCACGTACCACCACAGCCCACCCGCAAGCACAATTGCCACCAGGACCCCTCCCAGCACCATCCACACCCATGGGGGAAAGAACGACCTCACTTCCCTGTCAGTCCTCTGTCTTTGTTTGCTTCTCCTGTTCATACCCACTCCTGCAACGGTATATCCTGGGAACCGTATCACATGAGGTATTCTCCTCTTCACATTGTAGTACCACCCTACGAAAAAGGCGAGCTCCCTCAGGAAGCCCGCCTCTCACCTCTTTCGGCGCACCGGTCTAGAACATCACCACATGGGTGCCGAAGGTGAGCTTGGGCACGATCTTCGGATCCACGTCCGAGGGGATGAACCAGAGTTCCGGCTCCACGTAGAGGCTGTAGGTGTGGAAGGCCGGGAAGCGCTTCACCTCCACGATCGGGAACTCCAGCTGGGCGAGGATGGCGCTCAAGACCACGGAGGAGATCGTCCTGGTCCCTTGGGCCTCCTCCACCTCGATGGGATCGTAGAGGAGGATGTAGCTGAAATCCGCTCCGAGGGCCAGCTTCAACGAGAGCCAGTCCCAGTCGGGCCCCAGGAACGACTCGAACGGCACGGAGAGGAGGCTCGCGAGGAGCTTGCCGCTTATGAACTGGCCCGAGAGGCGGGCCGGCTTGCCCTCGGCGGTGGTCCGCGGGCCGAGACCATAGCTCACCTGGAGCTTCACGTTGTTGTCGAAGAAGGTGAGGCCAAGGCCCGCCTTCCAGTAGGTCATGCCGAGGAAATGGGCGTCGAGGTACATCCCCTGGATGAACTCGGGTATCTCGTACCCGGCCTTGTCTCCGGCCCTGAGGCTTATCTGCACGTCCTTAAGCCCGAAGTTGTCGTCCGCAATACCAAACGCCACGAGCTTCTCGTTGACCCTGTCGCCCTCGAGCGGGGCTATCACCTTCACCTCGGGCGGGATCTTGTCCACCACGAAGAGGGTGCGCAGGACGGCGGTCTCACCGTTCCGGAAGGAGGCCTGCACCAGGACAGGGAGCGGACCATTGGGGAGGAAGCCCGTCTCCACGCGGTACTCCCACTCCTCTCGGGCCGGAATCTCCTCGAACGTCCTCCCGTTGTCGAGACTCACCTGTATGCGCACCACTTCGAACTCCCGTATCTTCTTCCTGTAGTCCGGATCTTCGGGATCGAGCGTGGTGAGGTAGGCAGCGGTCCCTCTGATCCAGGGCCTGTTGGTGAGCATATCGCCTATCATGTGGCTCTCGAGGGTGAGGTAGGGCCCTGTCTTCTGGTAGATGAAGCTCCGCGGCTCGCTCTCCACCCGCGCCCCATCGTGGGAGAGCACGGCCTTCAGGGTGACCTCGCCGTCGGGGACCTTGCCGGGATCGAGGACTGCCCTGAAATATCCGCGGGGGTTCACGTCGGCCGAGGTGAGGAATCCGTCCTCGAGGAAGAGTTGCACCTTCTCCACCGGCGAGGGAGCCGTCGCCACACCTTCGACCACCACGGGCCCGTGGACGACCTCACCCTCGGAGGGGAAGAGGATGTGCACCGAGGCGCCCTCGGTCCGTGCCACCACGAAGAGGTTCCTGTCCACGAGGGCCACATTGCCTGCCTTATCCCTGGCCTCGAGTCTCAGGTTGTACCACCCGGGCGAGAGCTCACCCAACGGTATGCGAGTGGTGAGCACCCTCTCGAGCGGGAGCGTCACCTCCACCGGTTCCAGCTGGTTGTTGATGGGCTCGAGGATCCCCTTGAAGGAGGTGAGCTGGATGTTGTCGGAGACACGGCCTGAGAGCCGGACCTCTCCCGAGACGGTGGCCCCTTCTTCCGGGGTGGTGATGGTGATCTCGGGAGGCGTGTTGTCCACGTTCACCAGCGCAGAGTACGAGGCCTCTATGCCATATCCATCGCGTACCACGAACTGCACCGCGTACGTACCGTCCGTGAAGATGGTGGTATCGAGCGGGTAGGTCCACTCCGTACCTTCTATGGTGAGGTGGGCGAAGTGGAAGGAGTTCCCGTTGTCGAAGGAGACCCGTACCGAATCGATCCCGTTCGCGTCACCCGCCGTTCCCCTGAGGATCACCGTTCCTCTTACGGTCTCCTCGACCGTGGGGGAGACCATGGCACCCTCCGGTTCGCTGAGACTCACCCTGAGTGTTTTCGAGGCGATCTCCCCCTGCAACCCGAACAGATCCACGGCGTAGATCTCCACGGTGTGTTCATTGTCGGAGAGGGAGGAGAGGGGAATGGTGAAGGAGAAGGTGTGCTGCGCAGGCACCTCCTGCCAGGTGCCGTCGTCGAGCTTCCATACGATCTTGGAGATGCCGTCGTCGTCGAAGGCCATGCCCGCAATCGTGACGTCCTTGGTGACCACGAAGTCGTCGGGTGGTGTCTGGATCTCCACGTGGGGTTTGTCGAGCGAGAGGTCCACGGAGGGTGAGAGGATGGTCTCCGAGGTGTTCCCTGCCGCATCTTCCGCAATGAGCTTCATGGTCTTTCCCTCCTCGGCGAGGTGGGAGAAGTCGACCGTGAACGAGAAGATCCCGTCTTCCGGAGAGAGGGGGGTGAAGGAGGGCTCCGGGGTACTGGCGGCTGCTTCCTCGGAGTCCCCCGATGAGGCAGAGGGTTCAGACGGTCCCTGTTCCAGGAGGTAGCCGAACCGCACCACCGGGGCCTCGGAGATGATGGAGCCTGCCACCAGGATGGTGCCGTTCACCGTCTTTCCCGCCTCGGGGGTGGTGAAGGCGAGGGTGGGCGGGGTGGCGTCGTAGAAGAGGTGGATGCGCCGGTGGGTCATGTGACCTGCGTCGTCCACTGCCTTTACCTCCAGGAGGTGTGGGCCGGGGGTGAGCTGGGACACGGCCATCGTGGTGGAAAACCGGGGTTCTGAGGCGGATACGCTCACCCAGGGGGCACCGTCGAGCCTGTAGGAGAGCCGGGGCAGACCGGCGTCGTCCTGCACCTCTCCCTCGATGGTGAGCGACGTGTTGAGGTACGCCCCATCCGAGGGGGTACTAAGCGTGAGTACAGGGGCATCGAGATCGATCTCGGCATTGAAGCGGGGTGAACGGTAGGTGCGGCCGTCGGTTGAGGTCACCACCACCTGAACGCCCGAGGCCTTTCCCGCCTTCTGAGGCGTGATGATGAGGTGGGTGTCCTCGTGTCTCACGCTGAGGAGATCGTCGGCCCCTTCGAGTACCACCTCTCGTATCCCTTTTCCCGAGAAGAAGCCTACGAGGGGGGTGCGATCCGTCCAGACCATGGTCCCATGGGAGAGGCGGTAGTCGAGGAGGAACACCTCATCGGGCTTGACAGGCGGGGGGAGACTCTCGCCTTCCTTCTTCGGCGGAGGTGCCTGATAGGAGATGACCTGGGGAAAGAGAGAGGTACGCCCGTCGCGCATGGTGAGCGCAAAGACCGCGGCGAGGGCCCCATGGCCTGCCTTGGGATCAAGAGAGGCCTCGAAGACATAGCCGCCTTCTTCGTCAGGACTGATCTTGAGACCCGTCTTTCTCACCGTGTTCGGGAACTGCGGGATGTTCTCGGGATCGAGGGGCATGAGGGCCCAGAGGTCGTCCCCTCCCACGTAGAGCACGCCGGAGGAGGGCTTCTCCTGGGCAGTGATCCTTCCCCGGAGGACGGCCTTGCGGGAGGCATCGTAGGTGAGGCCGTTCTTCCAGGTGAGGGATTCGCCCGTGTCGGTATAGAACAGCTCCTCGACCGTGAGGATCGGCGCGTTGGGGGCGATCTGGAACGAGACCTTCACCGGAGGGCTCTCCAGACCGTAGACGTCCACCCCCATGAGGGTGAGGGTGTGTCGGCCCGGGGGAAGTCCCTCGAGGGGTACGTAGAATCCCATGGAGGCGGGGATCTCAACCCCCTGTTTGGGATCGTCTCCCATACCGAGGACCCTTACCTTCTCAGGCGGGTTGGGTCCCACGATACGGCCCACGAGCACCTCATCCGAGGTGAGGAGCGGCTCACCCTCTTCCTGGGTGGGGAAGAGGATCTCCACCCGAGGCTGGAAGGCCTTTCTGTCGTTTTTGAGCCGGAGCTTCCGGGAAGAGAGGTTGCCGCTCGCATCCTCTGCATGCACGATGAGTTCGAGCGTGCCGTCCTTTTCCTGCGTGGTGTCGAGGGTGAGGTGCCAGTACGGGTTCCCTGGTATGATCTCGAGGTCGTGCTCTTCGCCCTTGAAGGTGTACCAGAGCCGTTTCACCCCTATGGCATCCCTCACCGTGCCAGTGATGCCCACCTTCCCGAAGACCACGGCCTCGTCTTCAGGGTTGAGTACGCTGAGTGTGGCCGGTTCGTTGTCCACGAAGAGGAGGAAGGGGGTGCGGACTTCTGTCCCGGTGCCGTCGGTGGCGGTGAACCACCACACATAGGGGCCGTCGGGGAAGGGCCTGGTATCGAGAGGAAGGGAAAATCGGTAGACTCCTTCGCCCTTGTCGTACTTGAGACCCATCGTGAGGGTTTTCTCCGGGATGTGCTCCTCCTCTCCCTTTTTGTTTACTGCGGTATAGGAGGGTATGGTGACGGTGAGTGCTTCCACGCCGGTCTCGTCCCTCACCACACCTTCGAGAGCCATCTTCCCCGAGACAAGGGCGCCACTCTGATGCGAGGTGAACTCGATCACCGGCGGAGCGGTGTCGAGCACGAATGTGGAGGTGATCTCCGGTCCCTCGGTGCCGTTCACGTCCACCGCCTTCACCGAGATGGTGTGGGTTCCCTCGGTGAGTCGTGAGGCGGGTACTGCGACCCGCCAGTACTCGGTTCCCTCGGCCGTCTGGTAGGAACCGTCGTCGAGCTTCACGAGGACCCGTGCCACGCCGTCGTCGTCGACCGCCACGCCCACGATGTTGAAGGCATTACGCACCACCTCGTACTCCTGTGGGGAGACGATCCGCACCACCGGGAGGTCGGAGGCAGGATCCACCTTGATGTTGAACGGTCCGGCGATGGACTCGTTTCCTGCAAAATCGATGGCCTTTATGATCACGTTGTGGGTACCGGGTTTTGTCTCCTGGAGGTCGAACTCTTTTTTCCAGTCCTCCTTCCCCTCTGCTTCCTGCCACTCGGTGGTACCGCCAGCATAGAGCCAGACGGAGATGAGGAGAAGAAAGAGAAATGTCGTGAGGCTACGCAGCTTCATATATGGCCCTCCTTAAGATGGGGATAAGTGTTCCATGCCCTTCTGACTCACAGTGTTCAAAGCAAATAACATACCAAAATAACGTCTTGCTTCATATGCTTCCAGGCATTTTTGATGAGGATATCTCTCAGTCATACAGGAAAATACATTCTCACCGTAGGAGAGGGTGAGGAGTGCCTCATCTCTTTGGGAGGAGCACTATGCACCATGCATAGACCTCATTCCTGCGGTCTGATGTGCGGGATCCTGAGGGGTTTTCCCGCATAGATGAGGTCGGGGTTGGGGATGTGGTTCTCCTCGGCGATGGCAGGATAGAGCCATGGGTTGTTGTAGAAGGAGTCGGCAAGGTCCCAGAGGGTATCCCCCCATGTGGGGGTGTAGATGATGGTGAACTCGGAGGGTGCAGGTCGTGCTGCCTCGGGTGCCTGCGTGGGGGCGGGGATTGGGGTGGCGGCGGGTGTGGTCCGGGGTGGGGCGGACACCTGGGGAGCCGTCACCTCTCCCAGGAGACGGGGGAGGAACAGGTAGGAGAGTACTCCCCCTACGAGTACGCCCAGGATGAAGCCGAGGATGAAGGGGACCCACATGGAGGGCTTTCTCTTGACGGGAAGGGCGGCCGATCGTTCTTCTTCCTCCCGCTCGAATCCCGACTGGAGCAGGTTCTGTTCCTCCTCGCTCATGAGGCTGGAGGAGGAACCCCGCTCTTCTTCGAACGAAAACCCTTCCTCTTCCTCGCCCTCCTCGTATGAGAGGGAAGCCTCCTCATCGAACGGGGTGCCGAAGTCCTCGTCGTAGGAACGTTCCGTGAGGGATTCCTCCTCTTCCTCGAAGTCCTCTTCCTCGGCGGACTCCTCTTCTTCGGGCATCCGGGTGAGCATGGAGAAGTCTGTGTCGGGAGAGGGCTCTTCCATGGTGAGTTCGAGGTGCCGCGTCTCACCCGAAGTCCTCTCTCGGGCGGTGGCGGAGAGGTGCTCGTGTGCATCCATCTCCAGGACGAGTTCCACCTCGGGCTTCTCACCGTCATAGTCGGGGAGGTCGACGGTGAGGGTCCCCAGATATTCCCCTCCCTCCTCGTCGAGGGTGCGATAGAGATCTATGTGGACCGCTCGTTGATGGGTGTGGGCAGGTTCGAGAACCACGCGCTTCCGCGAAGGGGTGCCCTCTTCCAGAACGGGAAAGAGGCTGTTGTCAGCGAGCTTTATGGCGATACGAGGTCGTGCCATTGGGATCCTCTCCATTGACCGTCTATGTTAATTATCGTCACTCCAAGGTATAAAAACAAGGGGCCCCTTGCACGGTGTACGATCTTGTGCTGAGATAGGGCCATGGTCCGCGTGATTCTGGTTGAGCCTGAAGGAGCGGAGAACGTGGGGATGGTGGCCCGGGCCATGGCGAACATGGGACGCGAGAGGCTCGTCCTGGTGCGGCCTGCGTGTGACCACCTCTCACCACCGGCCCAGAGGTATGCGGTGCACGCCGAATCGATCCTGGAAGGGGCGAGGGTGTGTGAGACCCTGGCGGAAGCCCTGGATGGTGTGGATCTCAGGGTGGCGGTCACCCGCCGGCACGGCCAGTACCGGATGCCCGATCTCTACCTCCCGGAGTTCCCCGCCTTTCTCGCGGAGTTCACCGGGAGGGAGGTGGCGCTCGTCTTCGGAAGGGAACGGACGGGCCTCACCTCGGAAGAAGTGCAGGCGTGCGACCTCATCCTCACCATTCCCTCGTCGGGCTCGTGTCCTTCGCTCAATCTCGCCCAGGCGGTGATGGTGGTGCTCTACGAGCTCATGCGGGCGAGTTTCCTCTCGCTCGCACCGAACCGGGAGGAGGATCTGCGGCCCTATCTCGAGGAGGCGGTTGTCAGGGCCAGGGAGGTGCTCGAAAAACTGGGCTACTACCGGAACATCCCCGAGGAAAAGGTGGCCTTCTCGGTGAGGAAGGTGATCGCCCGCATGGTGAGGGACAGGGAGACCGCCGTGAGGGTCTCCCGCTTCTTCTCGCACGTGGCGGCCAGGCTCGACCTCCACGGGAAGGACTAGTCCTCTTCGGGGAGTACCACCCGCAGGTGGAGTTCCTCGAGCTGTGCAGGGTCGACCTCGGCGGGTGATCCGTCGAGCGGGGAGAGCCCTGCGGCGGTCTTGGGAAAGGCGATGACCTCTCGTATGGTCTCCTCCCCCGCCATGATCATCACGAGCCTGTCGAGCCCGGGGGCGATGCCTCCGTGGGGGGGCGGACCGTACTTGAAGGCCGTGGTGAGGAACCCGAACCGGGAGGCGGCCTCCGCCTCGCTGAATCCGACCACCTTGAAGATGCGCCTCTGGAGCTCCGGGTCGTGTATCCTGAGGGACCCTGATGCGAGCTCGTATCCATTGCACACGAGGTCGTAGGCCGCCGCCTTGACCGCGCCTGGGTCCTTCTCGAGGAGCGGCAGGTGTTCCTCCCTGGGCATGGTGAACATGTGGTGGGCCGGATCCCACTTCCGCTCCTCTTCGTTCCACTCGAACATGGGAAAGTCCACCACCCAGCAGAAGGAGAAGGCCCCCTCAGGGATGAGCCCGCGCGTGCGGGCCACGGCCGTCCTCACCGCACCGAGAGCGGTACACGCCGTCTTCCAGGTATCCCCTACGAGCAGGATGAGATCGCCCGGACGGGCACCGAGGGACGTGATGAGCGCAGGGGCAGCCTCCTGGTAGAACTTGCCGACGCCTCCTTCGAGCCCCCCTTCGGTCACCTTCATCCAGGCGAGACCTGCAGCCCGATACGTCTTCGCCACCTCCTCGAGGGCCTCTATCTCCTTGCGCGAGAACGATGCTCCTCCCTCCACGACGAGGGCCTTCACCACCCCGCCCTGGGCCACCACCTTCTGGAAGGCCTGGAACGAGCCCTTGTCCACGTGAAGGGTGAAGTCCTTGAGTTCAAGCCCGTAGCGGAGATCGGGCTTGTCCGTGCCGTAACGGTCGAGGGCCTCCTCATAGGTGAGGCGGGGGAAGGGGAGGGAGAGGTCCACGCCCAGGGCCTTCTGGAAGATGTGGGCCATGAGTCCCTCGGTCTCGGCGAGGACGTCGTCCTGGGTTACGAAGCTCATCTCCATATCGATCTGGGTGAACTCGGGCTGGCGGTCTCCCCTCGCGTCCTCGTCGCGGTAGCATCGGGCGATCTGGAAGTATTTGTCGAACCCCGCCACCATGAGGAGCTGCTTGAAGAGCTGCGGCGACTGGGGGAGGGCGTAGAACCTGCCGGGATGGAGCCTCGCAGGCACCAGGAAGTCCCGCGCCCCTTCCGGCGTGGATCGGATGAAGGTCGGGGTCTCGATCTCGTAGAACCCCTTTCCCACGAGGTACTCCCGCGCGTGCCAGGCCACCAGGTGCCGGAGGGTGAGGTTGCGCTGCATGCGGGGCCGCCTCAGGTCGAGGTACCGGTACTGGAGCCTGAGCTCCTCCCGGGCATCGATGGCGTCGTCTATGGGAAAGGGGAGGGGCTCCGAGGCCGAGAGCGGGCGGATCCCTGTGGCGAGCACCTCGATGTCCCCTGTGGGCATCTGGGGGTTGCGCATGGTTTCGGGCCGTAGTCGCACCACGCCCTTCACCGCGATACAGTACTCGTACTTGAGTGCTTCGACGAGCCTGCGCACCTCCTCGGGGCTCTCCTCGTCGACCACCACCTGGGTGATCCCGTACCTGTCCCTCAGGTTGATGAAGTGGATCCCCCCGTGGTCACGCTTTCTGTGGACCCAGCCGTTGAGGATCACTTCCTTCCCTGCGTCTGTTGCCCGCAGTGCTCCGCAGGTGGTGGTGCGTTTCCACGCCGAAAAAGGGGTCTCGTGTGCCATGGGTGCAACTCTAACACAGTGAGAGGGCAAAGGCAAGGAAGAGCCCTCATGCACCCGGATCCGCGGGGGGCTCCTTACTCCTCGCTCGCCGACGGAGCTGGCGATCCTTCCATGTCTCGAAGGGTTCCACGTGGATGGTGGCCTCGAGCCCCAGCTCCCTCCTCAGATCCTGCTCGATGACCGAGACGATCTCGTGGGCCTTCCTCAGCGAGGTCTCCCCATCGAGGACCACGTGGAAGGTGACCTCGGTGTGTCGCCCGTAGTGGTGGACGTGGAGGTGGTGGATATCAGGGCCTTCTGGTTGTGTTCGCCGCACCACCTCCTGTATCCGGGTCTCCAGCTCCTCAGGAGGAGCCTCACCGAGAAGGGGAGAGAAGGCCTCCTTCAGGATGCTGTACGAGGTGTAGCCCAGAAACACGCTCACGCCCAGGGCGAGGGCGCTGTCCATCCACCAGAACCTGCCGCCTGCGAGGATACCCACGAGGAGGAGGAGCGAGGAGAGGGCGTCGCTCCTGTGGTGCCAGCCGTCGGCCTTTACCGAAGAGTAGCCGGTCTTCCGGGCCACCGCAAAGGCGTACTGGGCCATGGCCTCTTTGGCGAGGATGGAGAACCCCACCACCCAGAGGGTGAAGTCGGTGTAGTGGGCCCCCTCATGGTGGAAGAGGCGTTCCACGGCGTCGAGGGCGAAGGTGATGCCGATCATCCCCAGGATGGTGCCGATCATCACCGTGCTTATGAGTTCGGCCCGCCCATGGCCGAAAGGGTGGTCGTCGTCGGCGGGTTTGCGGGCGGTACGGGCTCCCACCAGCAGGACGATCGACGAGATGCTGTCCGAGAGGGTGTGCCAGGCATCGGCCACCACGGCGATGGATCCGCTGGTGAGTCCTGCGGCGAGTTTTATGCCGAAGAGGACCACGTTTCCCACGATGGAGAGGAAGCCTGCCCTCTGAATCGTCCGCATCTCGTGGCCGGTCGTTCCTCTAGTCCCTGCACCTTGAACATCCGAGGATCCGTACATGTTTCCTCCCTGTTCTGGTGTTCTCGAACATGCGGGCCACGAGCACGTCCGTGACCAGCAGGTCTTTCCCGCACACCGGGCACCTCCGTCTCACCTCCCGGGGGGCGGGGTAGCAGTGGGGGCAACCGAGGATGTGGGCCATGCTCTCCACGATGCCCAGCTGGTTCGCCTGTTTCCCTCTGGAGAAGACGCGGGATGAGACCCGCTCGCCCGGAGCGAGGGGGGTCCTGCACACCGGACAGCGGGGAAGGGCAGAGGAGTCTCTCCCGGAGGTCCGGGCCCGTTCCCTGCTCAGCACGTCCTTCACCATCCCGGCGGCGAGCAGGCCTATGAGGATCACGGTGACCGTCCCCAGTATCAGGATGACAGGGTCCACGAGGTGTACTATACTGGAATCCGCGCATTTTTACCACACGAGGGAGGATACGTGGCGAGTCTCTTCGTGGTCGCGACCCCCATAGGCAACCTCGAGGACATCACCCTGAGGGCACTCAGGGTGCTCAAGGAGGTGTCGCTCATCGCCTGCGAGGACACCCGACGGACCCGCATCCTCCTCTCACACTACGGCATCGAGACCCGCACCATAAGCTATCACAGCCACAAGCGGGAGGAAGGCGTGCCCCCCATACTCTCGGCCCTCGAGGAAGGCAAGGACGTGGCCTACGTGACCGATGCGGGCACACCGGCCTTGAGCGATCCCGGCGCCTTTCTCGTGGCGAAGGTGAGGGAGGCGGGGTTCAGGGTGGTCCCGGTCCCCGGTCCATCGGCCTTCACCACCCTCGTGAGCGCGAGCGGCATCGAGGAGAAGACCATCACCTTCGAGGGCTTTCTCTCGCCCAAACAGGGGAGGAGGAGACGCCGGCTCGCCGAGCTCCTGGACCGGGGCGAGGCCTTCTTCCTCTACGAGGCGCCCCACCGCATCCTCAAGCTCCTCGACGATCTCTCGGTTCTCTCCCCCGACAGGACCATCGTAGTGGGGCGTGAGCTCACCAAGATGCACGAGGAGATACTCAGAGGTACCGCCGAAGAGGTCGCAACCTCGCTCAAGGAGGGAAATTCCGTTCGAGGAGAGTTTTCTGTGCTTGTCTGTGGGACCAAAAAGGGGTAAAATTGAAGGGAGCGGGTGACGATACTGCTAGTGAAAGGACGGAGCCATGACAGTCGAACGAACCGGACCTGTCGATCCCATCGGGCGATACCTCAAGACCCAGAAGACCGAAAAGGTGGTGAAGAAACAGGAAGGCGACAGCATCACCCTCTCGGAAGAGGCGAAGTTCCGCGCGGAACTGCACAAGTCGATCGAACTGGTGAAACAGGCTCCGGACATTCGACAGGATCGAATCGAGGAGATCAGGAAGAAGCTCGAAGACCCCTCCTATATCGACGACAAGGTGATCGAAGTGGTGGCCGACAGGGTCCTCAAGATGTTCGGCCTCTAGGCCCTCTTCCCCGGGGCATACCGTGACCTATCGAGAACTAGAGTTTCCCTTCACCATCATAGAAGGAACGGATGCACTCTCGCGGCTGGGACCCCTCGTTGCAGGGATGGGTGACCGTGCCTTTGTGCTCGCCGACCCCGTGGTGGTGGAACACGACCTGCACATCCCTGTAGTCCAGCTGCTCAAGGCCTCCCGCGTCGAGGCCGTGCTCTTTCACGAGATCTCGCACACCACTTCTCTCCACGACCTGGTGCGCATCGGCCGCATCCTCTCGGCCTCGCGCGCCCAGGTGGTGGTCGTCCTCGGCGGGCCCACCGCCCTCCGCACCGCCCGTCTCCTCTCCGCCACCCGCGGCGACCTCGACCTCCTCCAGACCCTTCCCCGGTCCGTCCCCCCCCACCCCCTCCCCCTCGTCGCCCTCCCCACCACCCCCCGCATCCCCCACCTCTTCGCCCCCCGCGTCCTCCTCGTCCAGGACCCCCCCGACCCCCACCTCCTCGTCCCCCTTCCCCACGTCCCCTCGCTCCTCCTCGCCGACCCTGCCCTCACCCGCACCCTCCCCCCCCGAGCCACCGCCTCCACCCTCCTCGCCCTCCTCGCCGACGCCGCCGAGACCCTCCTCGCCTCGCCCCCCGGCCTTGCCGCTGCCTGCGCCTCCCACACCCTCGGCCTCCTCTCCCGCATCGCCGAACCCGCCGTGCTCCGGCCCGACCCATCCCCCCTCCGTCCAACCCTCCTCCAGGCAGGTCTCCTCTCCGCCCTCGCCCGACGCTTCACCCCCGACGGCCCCCTCACCCTCCTCTCCCTCGCCCTCTCGTGCCGCGGACTCCCCGGTTCCTGGACCACCGCCCTCCTCTTCGTCCACGCGGCCCCTCGGCTCGCCGAACTCGCGCCCGAAGTCCTCAAGGAAGTCGCCGCCTCCCTCGGGATCACCGGCGTAGCGGCAGAAGTCGCCGCCGCCGAGACCGCATCGTTCGTGCGCCGCCTCCTCGCCCGCGCAGGCCTTCCCACCCGCCTCACCGACCTTGAACTCCCCCGCGCCGCCCTCCCCGAGATCGCCCGTACCGCCTGGGACCTCGACCACCCCCTCCGCCAGCTCGCCGCCTTCCCCTCCTCGCCCGACCAGGCCTTCCTCCTCGGTCTCCTCGAAGCCGCCTGCTAGCCATGATCACTCCCCGCAAGTTCGCGCGTCTTACCCCCTCGGCCCGGCTGCGGAAGCTCCGCACCCTGCTGCGCACCTGGCGCACCCTCTCCCCCCCCGAGTGGGAGACCGTGCGGCCCATGGTACGCGACATCCTCTCCTTCGTGGCACGGGACGAGGAGGCCCCGGCGCCGCTCCGCGAAACCTGCGCCGGGCTCCTCCCCTACCTCCCCCAGACCACCGACCCCGAAGCGCTCGCCCGGCCCTTCCTCAGGGCCGAGATCTTCCTCGACGAACTCCTCGGCACCTGGACCGCCGACTGGGACCTCTCACCCGAGCCTCGGGGAGAGCTCCCTCCCCGCACCTCGCTCCCCATCTGGGTCTACCTCGAAGATCTGCGTTCCCCCTACAACGTGGGCGCCATCTTCCGGAGCGCCGAGGCCTTCGGCGCCTCTGGCATCTACCTCTCGCCCGCCACCCCGACACCCGACCATCCCCGTGCCGCGCGCACCGCCCGCGGCACCCAGCACCTCCTCCCCTGGCGACGGCTCGCCCCGGACCAGGTGGGAAGCCTCGGTCTCCCTGTGATCGTCTTGGAGACACGAGGCACCCCCGTGGACGAGTATACCTTTCCTGAACAAGGGATTGTGGTGGTGGGAAACGAAGAACTCGGCGTGAGCCCCGAACTCCTTGCCCTCGCCGAGTCCTCGCAGGGAAGGGTGAGCATCCCCCTCGTGGGGACCAAGGGATCGCTCAACGTGAGCGTGGCCGCAGGGATCCTCCTCTGCTACTGGAGCAGGGCCCTCACCCGTCGAGCCTGATCTCGTAGGTGATCCGGGCCGTCTTCCCCAGCATCGCCGAGACCCCGCAGTACTTCTCCTGGGAGAGACGCACCGCCTTCTCGATCTTCTCCCTGTCGAGCGCATCCCCGGTGAAGGCGTACACGAGGTGGATCCGGGTGAAGACCTTGGGATGCTCCTCGCTGAGGTCCGCCTCGATGTGCAGGGTGAACGAGTCGTACGGCATGCGCATCTTGCCGAGGATGGAGACCACGTCCATCCCCGTGCATCCCGCGAGCCCGGCGAGCAGGAGGTTCTTGGGCCGGGGGCCCGCATCCTTTCCCCCGAACTCCGGGTGGGCGTCCACCGTGAGGGTGTGACCGTCCACCTCCACGTCGAAGGCCATATCCCCGGTATGGCGGGCTGTGACCTTTGCCGCCATCACGCGCTCCTCAAGGCACGTTCGATCTCGGGCAGGTTGAAACCCACGATGACCTTGCCGTTGATGTCGATGACCGGCACGCCCATCTGCCCCGACTTGCGCACCATCTCCTCGGCCCTGCGCATGTCCTGGGCCACGTTGTACTCCACGAAGGGGATCCTGTTCTTCCGGAAGTAGTCCTTGGCCATCTTGCAGTAGGCACACGTGGGAGTCGTATAGAGCACGACCTTCATCGTCTCCTCCATATTGTATTAGATTTTCTTAATATAAGATGATGCATTTACATCGTGCCGTCAAGAGGCGGTTCAGGACCGACGCTTCATCTCCCGCTCGAAGCTCCTTCTCAGGGAACGTCTGAGCTGATCGAGGCCCTCCTTGTCCGTGATCTGGAACCGGGAGAGGATTCCGTGGTCGATCTGTTCCCAGGTGAGCCGTCCTTCCTCGAACATGGCGATGGCATTCGCCGCGTATACCGTCTGGACGATCCGGTCCATCTCACCCGGTGCGCCCTCCGGAGTGTGGTGGAAGCGTATCGCGGCGACGAGAAGGTCGGGGAAGTTCCACTTCTCGGCGAGAAGCGCCCCTATCTCGGCGTGGTGGAGCCCTCCGTAGAGTTCCTCCAGGAGGTTCTGAGGAATGTCCCTTTCCCTGCGGAGCAGCTCTATCTTCTCGAGGAGGGTAGGGTGCACCCGGGAGAAGACGATCTTTCCCATGTCGTGGAGGATGCCCCCCACGTACACGTCCTCCATGAGCTCCTTGTCCCTGAACACGGTCTGTGCGAGGTTGTAGGCATAGTAGGCAGTCCGGAGCGAGTGGTCCCACAGGTGCTGTTGCTCCTCGGTGCCGAGCCCCAGGATCTTCTGGGTCCCGTAGGTGTAGAGGAGGTTCTTGAGTCCCCTGAGACCCAGAATCTTCACCCCCTCGAGGATGGAGTCCACTTTCTTCGGCAGCATGAACTGGGCGGAGTTCACCACCTTGAGGAGGTCGGCGGTGAGCGAGGGATCCGTGGAGATCTGTCGGGCGATGTCCTGTACCGTGCTGTTCGGGTCGTCGATGAGCTTCTGCAGATAGAGGACGTTCTCCGGAAACTGGGGGAGGGACTCGATCTCGCCCACCACCCGTTCCGTGAGTTCCGTGAGCCGTGAGAGGTGTATCCGGTCCATGGGGATGGTGAGCCGGGCCACGGTCTCTTCCCCCACCACGTCGATGTCGAAGGCCTCCTCGGAGAGGCCCAGTCGCTTGAGGATCATGATGAGGGTCACGATGCCCAGGCCCGCTCCCTCGGTGACGTCGTAGGCGGTGGTGAGGGCCTCCTCCAGGGTCTCGAAGAGCCGCGCCCTCGCCACCCTGTCGAAGATACGGATCTGTTCCTCCTTGAGGAGGGGGGCGTTGTTGGCCACGGTGAGGTAGAAGGTGTTGTTCTTCAACTGGAAGGTGATGCGGGTGTAGAGCCCCAGCTCCTTGAGGAGCTCGAAGTAGTGGCGGGGGGCCTCCGAGAGGACCTCGTGGAAAACCCGCATGCCCTCTTCGTACTCCTCCTCGTCCTCTATGTCGAGACCCCGCTCGTGGAAGAAGGCCCGTTTGGCATTGGCCTTCTGTGCGTTGGCAGCGAGTTCCTTGAGACAGTAGAGGAGGGCGTCCCGCATCTTCTCCCTGCCTATGTCGGTGAGGACGAGGTCGAGGATCTCCTCCACACGCTCTTCGATCTCGGGCGTCATCGCGTGGATCTTGATGGTGACAGGCAGGTTGTGGCGGATCGCCTGAAGTACCTTGGAGTTGTCCACGACTGCCTTCTTCACGAGTCTCTCCTTGTCATACAGAACCCCCTTCTTTATCAGTATGGGTTCTCGAGGTGACGGTGTCAAGAAAATTTCGGAGCGGTTCGAGCGTCCCTTTCTCGGAATCAGCTCCCGAACTCCTTTACCACACGGGCCATCTCCCTGAGCCTGGTCTCGATGCGTTCGTTGACGGTCCCCGGAGCAAACGTCCCCCTGCTCGTACGAGTGCCCGCCTCCATCCCGGTGAGCACCTCCATGGCCTGATCGATGGTCTCCACCGCATAGATGTGAAAGAGGCCCTCGCGCACCGCCTCCTGGACATCCTTTTCGAGGATGAGGTTCTTGAGGTTGAGTCGCGGGATGATGACCCCCTGGGTGCCGGTGAGCCCCTTCTTCCTGCACACCTTGAAGAAGCCCTCCACCTTCTCGCTGATCCCTCCCACGGGTTGCACCTGGCCCATCTGGTTGATGGACCCGGTGACCGCGATCTCCTGCCTAAGGGGGATCCCCGCGATGTCGGAGAGCAGGGCGCACATCTCTGCGAGCGAGGCCGAATCGCCGTCGATCTCCACGTACGACTGTTCGAAGGCGATGCTCGCCTTGATGGAGAGGGGGAAGCGCCGCGCGTACCGGCTCTGGAGGTAGCCCTGGATGATGTAGACCCCTTTGTCGTGGAGCTCGCCCGAGAGCCCGGACTCGCGCTCGATGTTCACGATCCCTTCGGTGCCGGGGGCCGTGCGCGCCGTGATGAGCACTGGTCTGGCGAAGGAGTGGAATCCCCGGTCGAGGATGACCAGGCCGTTGATCTTCCCCACGGCCGTGCCTTCGAGCTGGATGAGGAGCTCTCCCGAGAGGATCTGTTCGTCGATCTTCTCCTCGAGGAGTCCGAAGAGGTGGTTCCTGTGGCGCTGGACCGCCTCGACCACTTGGCGGTCGATGTGGTCGCTGCCCATGGTACGCGCCCAATGGTCCGCCTCCCTGAGGATGTCGGTGACGAGGGAAAAGCGGGCCGTGAGTTTGTCGCGCTCCTCGCCGAGACGTACGCCGTACTCGAGGAGGGCGGCGATCCCCGAGGTGTCCACGGGCAGGAGGTGCTTGCGTTCGCACGTGGCGCGTATGAAGCCGATGTACTCTCGAATCGTCTGGTCGTTTAAGGGGATGGTGGTGTCGAACTCCGCGGGGATCTTGAAGAGCTTGCCGAAGTCCTCGTCCTGGAGGAAGAGGTACTCGTACTGGAACTCGTTGCCTATGAGGATGGCCTTCACGTCCACCTGGATGGGTTCTGGTTTGAGGGCGCTCGGTGCACTGAAGGGGCCGGGAGGGGTGCGGATCTCGAGTCGGCCGTCGAGGAGCACGCGTTTGAGGGTGGCCCACAGCTCCTCGTGACGGAGCAGGTCCTCCACCCTGAGGATGATGAAGCCGCCGTTGGCCTTGAGGATGGACCCGGGCCGTATCATGAGGAAGTTGGCCCGCTCCTCGCCGGCCTTCTCGGGTATGCTCTCGATGGTGCCGAAAAGGGTGGTGTAGTCGGGTTGGGACTCGAAGACCACAGGGGCCCGGTCGGGATCCTCCACCTCGTGCATGATGTGGATGGTGTAGCGGAGGGAGATGGGCATGCCGTCCTCTTCGCCGGCCGTGTCCTCTTCGAGGAAGGCGGCAAGATGGTCGAGGACGTCGCGTTCCATCTCCTTGAGGTGCTGGAGGAGGGGCCCCTCGGCGTGGAAGGAGGCGGCGAGGCGCTGGATCTCTGCCCGCACGTCGGGTGCGACGTGGGTGCGCTGGATCTCGGCGAGTCGTTCCTCTGCGGCGAGGCGCTTGAGATCGAAGGTGGCGAAGAGGTCCTGGAGTTTCTCGAGGAGGGGGAAGTACTTCTGCCTTCGCTCCTCGACGAGTTCGTGGGGTACCTCGCCCCGTGAGGCCTTCTGGGCGAGCTCGTCGAACTCGATGGGCTGTCCGTGCCACAGAGGCACGAGGTCGGTGAAGGTCTGGCCGTCACCGGGCCGCTCGAGCATGGTGAAGCCCTCGCGGCGCAGTTCCTCCTGGAACTGTTCGAGGAGTCTGCGTTCCTCCGCTTCCACCTCCCGCATGAGGGCGGTCTTCTTCCTGAGGTAGCTCTCGCTCGTGAGCCTGTGGCGGATGCCCTTGGTGAGCTTCTCCAGGGTGCGCCTGAGGGCGCGCTTGAACCGTGCGGCGGTCCGTGCAGGGAAGTAGAGCACGCGGGGGGTTTGCGGGTTCTGGAAGTTGTAGGCGTAGGCGATGTCCTTCCCCCAGCGGTTGGGGGGCGAGAGGGTCTCGAGGATCCGGCGTATGGCGGTGTGCCGGCCCGTGCCCGGGGGGCCTGCCACGAAGATGTTGTAGCCCTTGCCTGAAAGCTGTATGCCGAGGGTGAGGGCCTCCACGGCCCGGGGTTGACCGATGATGGTGCCGGGCTGGACTCCCTCCTGGAGGGCCTGGATGTGTTCCTCGGGGATGGAGAATCCCACCTCTTCCGGGGAGAGTCTGTATGGTTCGTGCTGCATGGTGTGGCCTCTATGGTAGCGAAGTGGGGTCCGAGAGTAAATCACCCCCTGGAAGGGTGGAGGAGGTGGTAGAGGATGCCGGCGGTGATGCCCCAGAGGGGTCCGTGGGGGGTGTGCCAGAGGTAGATGGGCCTGAGGGGGCCTTTCCAGGGGGTGTGGTAGTGGGAGGGGAGGCCGAGTGCGGAGGCGGGGAGGAGTTCGGTCCCGCCTTCGCGTGGGTGGAGGGTGAGGCGGACGTGGTGGATGCGGGGAGGGGTGGTGTGGAGCCAGGAGAGGGGGAGGGTGAAGAGGTGGGAGACTTCGTCCGGGGAGGGGTGCGCCTCGTGCCACGAGGGGACGAGGGCGGGGAAGACGTGGATGAGCCTGCCGCTCGCCGAGAGGAAGGCGCCTGCGTACCGGATGTGGGGGATGCGGGAGCCGGGGATGCCGAGTTCCTCCCCGGTCTCCCTGAGGGCGGTGTGAAGGGGGGAGGGGTCGTGGGGCTCGACGAGGCCTCCGGGGAAGCAGATCTCCCCTTCCTGGGGGATACCGTGCGCCCGGACCTCGAAGCCGATGTGCCAGCCGGTGGGGGTGGGGATGCAGGGGACGAGGACGGCGGCCTGGGTGAAGTCGGGGGCGTTGAGGATGAGGGGGGAGGGAGGGGCGTCGGGGGTGCAGGGGGTGCCGGGAAGGGGGAAGTCCTCCATATTCGGGGAAAACTATGGTACAATCCTGGAAAACAGGCAAGGAGGTGCGCGATGCTCGATGCGATATTCGCGAGGAGGAGTATCCGGAGGTACCGGCCCGATCCCGTGCCGGATGGGGTCCTGAAGGAGGTCCTGAGGGCGGGGATGGCGGCTCCCAGCTCGTGGAACGGCAGGCCGTGGGCCTTCGTGGTGATCGATGATCCTGCGGCCCTGGAGGAGATCGCGCGGCGGCATGGGTATGCGGCGATGTGCAGGGAGGCGCCGGTGGCGGTGCTGGTGTGCGGGATCCCGGAGGGGATGAAGGAGCCGGACTTCCTGCCGCAGGATCTCTCTGCGGCCACGGAGAACATGCTCATCGCTGCCACGGAGCTGGGGCTGGGGAGTGTGTGGGTGGGGCTCTTCCCCCACGAGGACCGGATGGGGGTCCTTCGCGAGGTGTGTGGCCTTCCGCCCGAGGTGGTGCCGTTCTCGCTGGTGGTGCTTGGCTATCCTGCGGAGACGAAGCGGCCGCACGAGGGGTGGATGGACGGGCGGGTCTTCCACGGGCGGTGGGGGAGGGGGTGGCGGCCGGGTGAGTAGGGGGGCCTGCAGGGGTCAGCCCTGCAGGCCGAGGGCTTCCTCCAGGAAGGCGAGGTCGAGCCGGGGGTAGAGGGGGAAGCGGGAGAGGAGGGCCTCCACCCGGGAGCGGGCCTCTTCCTTTGCCCCAGGATCGAGGTGGTAGCGTGCCTTGCTGGGGGATCCGTCCTTTACTTCGGGGCTCACGTGGGTGAGGATGAGCTTGAAGATCCGGGCGATCTCCCTCATCTCTTCTCTGCCCATCCCGAGGGTGGTGACGGCGGGGGTGCCTATGCGGAGCCCGCTCGTGTACCAGGGGCCGTTGGGATCGTAGGGGAGGGCGTTGCGGTTGAGGGTGATGCCGCACTCCCTCACCGCCGCCTCTGCCTGGCGGCCGGTGATCCCGAAGGGTCGCACGTCGATGAGCATGAGGTGGTTGTCGGTGCCGCCCGTGGCTACGGTGATGCCCTCCTCCTGGAGGAAGGCGGCGAGGGCCTGGGCGTTCTCGACGATCTTGTGCGCATACTCTCGGAAGGCAGGGCTCCGCGCCTCCCTCAGGGCCACGGCCTTGGCCGCGATCACGTGGGGGAGCGGACCGCCGAGGACCATGGGGCACCCCTTGTCCACGAACTCGGCGAGCTCCTTCACGCAGAGGACGATGCCCCCCCGAGGCCCGCGGAGGGTCTTGTGGGTGGTGGAGGTGACGATGTGGGCGTGGGGCACGGGGTTGTAGGGGCCTTCGAAGACGCCTCCCGCCACGAGGCCTGCGAAATGCGCCATGTCCACCATGAGGACGGCCCCCACCTCGTCGGCGATCTCTCGCAGTCGGGCGAAATCGATCTTTCTTGGATAGGCGCTGTACCCCGCGAGGAGGATGAGAGGACGAATCTCCCGTGCGAGGCGGGCGATCTCATCGTAGTCGAGGAGCCCTGTCTCCGGGTTCACGCCGTAGGAGTAGGCCTCGAACATCTGGGCCGAGACATTGTAGCGGTACCCGTGGGTGAGGTGCCCTCCCGAGTAGTAGTCGAGTCCCAGGAGCCGCTGGTTGCCGAGCTCCTTTCGCAGGGCCTCCCACTCCTCTTTCGAGAGGTCATAGAGGTTCTTCTTGCCCAGCTTCTCCAGGGCCGGGGCCTGGACCTTCCACTGGAGCACGGCCCAGAAGGCCACCAGATTGGCGTCTGCCCCGCTGTGAGGCTGGACATAGGCGTGCTGGGCACCGAAGAGGGCCTTCGCCTCCTCACAGGCGAGGCTCTCCACCTCGTCCACGTTGTCGCAACCGGCATAGAACCTGTGGCCGGGGTACCCTTCGGCGTACTTGTCGGTGAAGAGGTTCGCCATGGCGAATTGCGTGGCGAGCGAGGAGTAGTTCTCGCTCGCGATGAGCTTGATGTTTCGCCGCTGATCCCGCAGTTCCTTCACGATCGCCCGGGCCACTTCCGGCGCAGTCCGGATGATCACCTCGAGCTGGGCCACGAAACCCACCATCTCGGGGTTGGAGGCGGCCTGCGGATGAGTCGTAAGGTATGAAGCGAGCAGTGTCTGGGACATGCTTCCCTCCAGATGCGTGGTATATCCCCCTGCCCAGGCGCGCGACAGGGGAGGAAAAGACTTCCCGGCGGTCGATTCCGCCTCGGAGGGCGCCAGTCGTCGGCTCATTATCGCGGGAAGTGCAGGGAGGTGTCAATGAAGGCAGACGACGCCGTGGATGCTGAGTATATTAGTAAAAGACCATATTTTGAGGAGCGAGACATGAAAGGAAACGTGGGAACGATCGACAGGATCATCAGGGTGGTGCTGGGCCTGGTGCTCATCGGCCTGGGGATCTTCGTCCGGGGTGGGGCCTACTGGTGGCTCGCCGTCATCGGGGCCGTCTCCCTCGTGACGGGAGCGGTGGGCTTCTGCGGGCTCTACACCCTCTTCGGGGTCTCCACCTGTCCTCGTAAGGAGGGGACAGACCCCTCGAAGACCTGAAGGCGCTCGCGGGCATCTGAAACAGCCCCTCCCTGTCGGGAGGGGCTGTGCCATACCCCGGAGACGACTCGAACGTCCGACCTACTGCTCCGGAGGCAGTCGCTCTATCCACCTGAGCTACCGGGGCATGTCTTTGCTCCTACCCCGGATGCGATTCGAACGCATGACCTACTCCTTAGGAGGGAGTCGCTCTATCCGACTGAGCTACCGGGGCATTCCGTCTCTATATAGTATCCATATCGAAGGGATTGTGTCAATCTTGCAGCCGGGCCGATATGCGGGGCGGCACCTCCACGAGCGACACCGGGATCGCGTCCAGATACACCCGACGCGGATTCTCGGGATCGGCGATGCGCTTCCCGTCGGCCAGGAAGTAGTAGGCATAGGTCCCTGCAGGGAGGGAGAGGGTCTTCCGGTAGAGTCCGGGCTCCACCTCTTCCATGGGGAGGAGGAACGGGTCCCAGTTGCAGAACTCGCCCACCAGGAAGACCCGTCTGCCCGGTGTGTACCTGAAGAGGAATGCGATCTCCCCTTCCAGCGGGACCGGCCCTGCTTCCTCTGCTGGACGAGGGGGCAGGGATACGAGTGAGAGGCGCACGCCGTCTTCGTCCTCCACGACTACGGGGTTGGAGGGGTCCGCCATCCACACGCCGTCGACCACGAGGCGGTAGGTGAATCGGTCCTCCGGTGGATCGAGGACATAGAAGAAGATGCGGGAGGGGTTACGGGCCATGAGGTGAACGGTTCGGAAACGTTCGAAGGAGAAGGCGATGCCCACGCTCCTCGTCCGCGTGCTCCCCTGGAAGGTGAAGACGAGGCGGTTCTTCTTCGTGTGCGGAGGTCTTGCCTCCTTGAGATCGAGGAGGTAGAGGTGGAGGTCCTTGTCCTCGACGATGAATCCGAGGTCCTGGGAGGAGAGTGAAAGGCCGAAACAGAGGAGGCACACACCCGCCAGGATGAATTTGCTTTTTTCCATCTTTCTGCTACAGTATTCGGAAGATGGGGCGGCGAAGTAAAGGGTTTTATCCCAGGCCCATAACGGCCGACTCATATACAGAGGGACGATGCCTGAAGAACGTGACATAGAACGGCTTGGCCGGGAACTCCTCAAGCTCAGGGAAGAGCCCCGGGTGCTCGACGAATGGGGGGAGACGGTGGAGATCCCTCCCCCGGTGGAGCCCGAGGTCCACGTGCCGGTCTCGCGGACGGGGGAGGAAGAGGAGCGTGCCGGTGAAGGGGAGGAGTCGATAGAGGGGCTTCTCTCGAGGTTCGGGGACGAGCAGCCTGAGGAAGAGAAGTCCGAGGGGGATGCCTTCGAGGCGCTCGGTTTCGAGCCTCTCGAGGAGGATCTCGAGGGAGAGATGCCGCAGGCCGACCTCCCGGAGGAGCTTCCCGAGGGTCTCTTCGATCTCGGGGAGGAAGAGACTCCTGCCGGTGAGGACCTGGGAGTGCTCGAAGAGCTTCCAGAACTCGGAGAGGAAGGGCCGGAGGAGGCGGCCCCGTCTGTCGAAGGACTGGAAGGGGTGTCGCCGGAGGACGCTGAGGCGACTCCACCGGTGGAGGATCTGGCAGGTGGGGAGCCGGCCGGGGAGGGGAGGGAGGAATTCGTACTCCCTGATTTCCATGAGCTCGAGGAGGAACCCGGGGAGGCACTTCCGGAGCCCGACGAGGATCTCGGCCTTTCCCTCGATTTCACCGAAGACGAGGGAGAAGTCACACCGGGGTCCCCGGAAGAAGAAGCCCCTCCGGTGCCGTCCCCCGAGGATCTCGCCCTGGAGGAGGAGGCCCTCCTCGCCGAGGAATTCCCCGAGGACATAGAGGTTGAAGAGTTCAGCCTCAGGGATCTGGGTGAGGAATTCGGCGTGGTGGAGGAGGAGCCGGGGCTCGTGGCCGAGGAGGAATCCCTCAACCCCGCCATAGCCATCACCCCCGAGGCCGTGGAAGAGCTCCCCGAGACGGGATTCGGCCTCACCGAGCAGGAGTTCAGACGCCTGCAGGAGCACCTCTTCTCCCTGCCTCGGAACCTGAAGATGGAGATCGAGTCCCTGGTGGCCGAGGCGAAGGTAGGTGGGGAAGACCTGGAGCGGCTCGTGAGGATGCTCGTCGAAGGGGAGTCTCCCCGGGCGCTCGCGGCCTTCGTGGGTCGCCTCACGGGCAAGCGCATACGGATACCGGCCCGTTATGAGCGGGGTACGGGGGCCGAATTCGAGGAGGCGAAGGGCGGGCTCTGGTATCTCGTGAGGTACCGCCTCCTCCCTGTGGTGAGGGCCGTGCTGGTGGGCACCCTCATCCTCGCAGGTCTCACGGCCGTGGTATTCCAGTTCGTCTACCGTCCGATCAGGGCTCACCTCCTCTACACCGAGGGCTACAGGCAGATCTTCCAGGAGGAGTACGACGCGTCACTCCTCAGGTTCGAGCAGGGACTCCGGCTGTGGCGCATGAAGGGGTGGTTCTTCAGATACGCACGGGCCTATACCGAGATGAGACAGTATCCCCTCGCCGAGGAGAAGTACGAACAACTCCTCGCCTATTATCCGCTGGACAAGGAGGCCACGCTCGAGTACGCGGAGTTCGAGAGCAGGGTGCTCGCCAACTACGAGAAGGCCGACCTGCCCCTCGAGCGGTACCTCCGGCTCGAGAACCTGAAGGATCTCGACGTGCTCCTCGCCCGTGGGGACAATTTCCTCAGATGGGCCGACGAGGGAGGAGCCGAGGACTTCGACAGGTTCGAGGAAGCCCGCAAGATGTATGCCCGGGCCATGGAGTATCACGGGAGCAGGGCCCCGATCGTCCAGCGCATGCTGATGTACTTCGTGCACCAGGAGGAGAAGGCGGCGGAACTGGGGAGGACCGATGTCGACAACCTCTCCCACGTGGAGCAGCTGGTGGAGTACATCCTGGAGCGTCCGAAGCTCGTGGTCGATGCGGGCGAGCTCGCCCGGGCGGGGGGATATCTCATCGACAGGAACCGTATCGACAGGGTCCGGGACGTCCTCTTCAGGGCGAGAGAGATCCAGGACCCCCATCCGGAGGTCCACTACCAGCTCGCCCGGTACTTCAGGATAGTGGAGCGCCCGGCCGACGAGGCCAAGGCCCTCCAGGCTGCCCGCCTCCTCCTCGAAGACCTCCCGATGCGTACACGCCGCCAGACAGCCCAGCTCGTTGATACCTACCGGCGGCAGGGGGATCTCTTTTACGGTCAGGGGGAACTCCTCTCGGCGGAGGACGCCTACCGGGACGCCATACGGCTCTACGAGCAGGCCCTCTCATCGAGGCTTCTCAGACGCTCCGCCCGCTTCGGCAGCATCTATGCCTCCCTCGCTGATATCTACTACTACCACTCGGCCGAAGAGGAGACCGCGCTCACCCTCTACGAGACGGCCGAATCGCATGGCTACGTGACACCGGAGAACGCGTACAAGAAAGGGCGGCTGCTCTACCGCAAGGGGCTCTACGACAGGGCACTCACGGAGTTCGCGAAGTCCGAGGAAGCCTTCAGGAACAACCGGGTGGTGCTCTTCGCCCTGGCCAACGCGCTCTATTTCAAGGCCAGTTACACGGCCGCCGAAGGCTACTACCGGCGTCTCCTCGACATGCTGGAACGGGAGAAGGCCGCCCTTCCGGCCCTCAGGGTGGACGAGAATCCCGACCACCGGGCTCTGGTCGAGGGCATCATCAGGGTGGAGAACAACCTGGGGGTGACGCTCTTCAAGAGATCCGGAGGGAGAGAAGGACACCCCGCCTATCCTGAGGCCCTCACCTTCCTCACCGACGCCCAGGAGCTCTTCGTCAACCTCTACCGCGATCCCGAGACCATGGAGCGGGCCGGAGCGGTGAACCTCGCCTACCTCAACATGGACGCCATCCTCCATCCCACCGTGCCGTTTGCTCAGCTTCCCCTCGCCATCTACCGGAGCCTTCCCGTGGATGTGAAGGCCCGGGGGCTCTCGGGTCCGTAGAGGGTAGAACCATGCACACGCCGGGGTCTCGCCCCGGTCTCGGTTTCGGGAATCGGAGGTCCGGCCTCATCACTCCACGGGGACCATCCAGCCGAAGGGATCCTCCTTCGCTCCGTACTGGATCCCCTTCAGGGTGAGAAGCAGGGTTCGGGTCACTTCCCCCATCTTCCCGTCGTTGAAGACCGCGGTTTTCCCCTCGTGGGTGATCGACTCGATGTAGGAGATGCCCGCAGCCGTCCCCGTGACGAAGACCTCCTTTGCCTCGGAAAGGACCTCGTCTATGGAGATCTTGCGCTCCTCGGTGGGGATGCCCATGTGTGTTGCGAGGGCGAGCACGCTCTTTCTCGTGATACCGGGAAGGATGGTGTCTCCCAGCTCGGGCGTGACGAGGGTGCCGTTCTTCAGGTAGAAGAAGATGTTACAGGAGGAGCCTTCCTCCACGTATCGCTGCTCGCGGGCATCGAGGAAGATCGCCTCCATGTAGCCTTGTTCGTTCGCTTCCTTCTTGACGAGCGTGGGAATCACGTAGTTCGCGGAGCACTTGATCCATCCGGTACCCTTGGGGGTGGCGCGTATCCTGTCGGTGGTGACGGCCTTGTTGTTCGGTCCCTCGAAGTAGGCGCCCACCGGTGTGGTGATGATGACCACCCAGGGGTGGTGCGAGAGGTCGAGCCCGATTCCCGGCTCGGTGTAGGAGAAGGGTCGTATGTAGACCGCGTGGCCCGAGAGGAAACCGTCTTTCTCCCACTCGGGGTTGTAGCGGGGATAGAATCCCAGCTCCTTGTTCCGACGCACCACCTCCTTCACCGCGAGGACGAAGAGCTCCTCGGGGAAGCCGGGCATCTTGAGGCCTTCCATGGAGCGGCGCATGCGTCGGGCGTTCTCGTCGGGTCTGAAGAGCTTGAGCGAGCCGTCCTTCTGAGGAAAGGCCTTGAGGCCCTCGAAAACCGAGAATCCGTACTGGGTGCTGTAGTTGACGAGCGGGAGGTCGGGGAAGGAGTTGCGCCTCGCGAGGAGGGCCATCCTCCCCTCGTGGGGGAGTGCCGCCTCGGCCTCGGGGGCGAGGTGCACCTTCGCCTCGAATGCTTCCTGCCACGAGCCGTCGGGTTGGTGTTGGGCCTTGTACACCCAAGGGTAGAGGGAGAGGCTGAAGCTCTTTGCCATGGATCCCGTGCTCCTTAACGATGGAGGATAGCATGAATTGTATGCCGGAGAAGGGGATGCGTCAAGGAGAATCCTCCTCCGGGGTGGTCTCGAGTCCGAAAAAAAGGTAGTCTTGAGGTGAGAGCACATGAGCGACGAGGAGGTGTCGTATGGTGGACGTGGTGGTCGTACTCGCCGGAGGGAAGGGCACGAGGCTCTGGCCTGCCTCGACCGAGGCCCATCCCAAGCAGTTCCTCACGGTGGAAGGAGGGAGGACACTCCTCGAGGAAGCCCTCCTGCGGGCCTGGGCCCTTGCTCCGAGAGAGGGTGTGATCGTGGTGACCGGAGACCGCTACCTGGAGGCCTCACAGGAGGTGATGGGGGCGCTTCCCCGGGAACAGCAGGCGGCGACCGTCCTGGTGGGGGAACCTGAGGGGAAGAACACCGCCCCGGCCGTGATGTGCGCCGCAACCCTCATGAAGGCGACGGAAGGGGTGATGGTGGTGCTCACGGCGGACCACCTGGTGAGGCCGCTCGAGTCCTTCGTGGAGGATGTGGAGAGGGCCGTGGAGATCGCCCGCGATGGCTACCATGTGACCTTCGGGATACCCCCCGTGCGTCCCGAGACGGGATACGGGTACATCCACGTGGGCGCGCCTTATAAAGGAGGGTTTCTCGTGGAGTCGTTCACCGAGAAGCCCGATGAGGCCACGGCACGACGCTACGTGGAAGAGGGGACCTACTACTGGAACTCGGGGATGTTCGTGTTCAGGCGTGACGTGTTCCTCGATGAGATGGAGCGCTACGCCCCCCGGATCGCCCGGCCCTTCCTCGAGACGGGGCTCGGGGCACTCGACCTTGCAGAGGGACCTGTGAGGGGGGATGTCCTCGAGGAGGTCTACGCCCGCATTCCCGCCGACTCCATAGACTACGCCCTCATGGAGCGGACCGAACGGGCCGCCATGGTGCCCGCACGCTTCTCCTGGAGCGACATAGGGAGCTGGGAGGAGTATGCGGCCTGGTTGGGCGATCACCTGGGCGAGGTCCTCGAGGTGGAGTCGGAAGGATGTACCGTGGTGAGCGACCTGCCGGTGGTGCTCTGCGGGGTGGAGGACCTGGTGGTGTCCTGCAGGAACGGCCGGATACTGGTGCTCAGGAAGGGGCGGGGGCAGCTCGTGAAGAAGGCGGTGGAGCGGATGAAGGAGGAGGGAAAAGGGTGGGAAGAGTGAAGGAACGGCTCCTCCCGAATGTGGTGGAGCGAAAAAGATTTGTTTTCGCAGTGAAAAAACCTTGACAACTGAGAGCGTGCACGGATATAATGAGCGCTAAAGAGGATAAGGACGATCTTCGATCGTCCCCCTCGCGACTCCAAACTTTGTGCAAGGAGGGAACTTGCTATGAAGAGAGGATTACTGCTCCTTCTTGCAATGGCGCTGGTGGTAGGGTATGCCTTTGCTGACAGTCAGGTGGACTACTCTATAAGCGGAAGCGCCACTGCAACCATAGGGTACGATCTCGATGGTAAGACGTTCGGAATCAAGAACGAGACCAGTGCTGATCTTACCATCACCTTTGTTGAGGGAAGCGAGGAAAAGGGCGGTGAAGGCACCGTGTACGGCTGGATCTCCCTCTCCGGCTTCTCGGCAAAGGCTGGGAACAACATCGTAGAAGAGGACGTGGTGTTCTACGATGCCGATGATAATGATGTTACCGACAGCGTGAAAAATAATCTTGGTGTGGATTCCATCAAGGCTAAGAGCGACTTTGTGATCACGCCTCCCAGCATCACCGCCAAGCTCATGATGGGGCCTGCCTACCTCCTCATTACCACTAAGGGTGCTGACATCGATAAGGCTTCCCTTGATCCTGACTTTATCAAGGAAGAAGCATTCGGTGGCAACGATGTGGCAGCCTCCAGCTTCGAAGATAATGATTACAACAACCTCACCCTTGGCGTGGACACCGATGTGGTGGATGCGTCGGTGACGCTCGGTACTGAGGACGACTGGAATGGCGACTCTGAGAATGCTGGGTTGGTTGCTGGTGAAGTCTCTGTAAGTGTGGCTGGTGCGACGCTTGGTGTTAACGTGAGTGGTCTGTTTGGTAACAACGGTGGAAGCATCGGCGAAGATGCTGACAATCCCCTTGCTGTTGGTGTGAATGCCTCTTATGCCGCTTCTGTGGGCGAGGGGCTCTCCATTACTCCCTCTGTGGCGTATGATCTTGTGAAGAAGGGAGATGCGCTTGCCCACGATATCCTTGGTGGTCTGAGCGTGGGGTACAATGGGCTCAGCACTAGTGTGAATGTGCTTTACGTAATTCCTGCTGAGAACCAGTACAAGCTCCTTGTGAAGGGTTCCGTCTCTGATGGCGGTATGATCCCTGTGGTAGATGTGAGCCTCAATGGTGAGTATGGAATGATGGATACCGATACGGAAGCCTCTGCGTTCGCTCTGAAAGCTGATCTCAGTGCTGGGCTTGGGGTTGCGAAGCCCTTCGTTGGTGTGATCTATGAGCAGACCCTTACCGAGGGCGTAAGTGGTGATGACCAGTCTGACTTCATGATGCAGGTAGGAACTGACATCACTGCGGTGCAGAACACCACCTTCACCCTCAAGTATGCCTCGGGCGACCTCACTCACGAGGAGTCTGCGGCTGATTACACTGCTGACGTGTTTGCTAACGATTCTGGTGCTCGCCTCGGTGAGATCACCTTCGCTATCAAGATCAGCTACTAATTCCAGTAGCAGATAATGTGTGAGCGCCCTGCAGGAGCAGGGCGCTCTTCTTTTATGTACCCACCAGAGTACAAAATTCAGTGGAAGCGCTTGTTTCTTCCAAAAGAATCTTGACAGGGTAGTAAAAGTGTGATACCGTATGCGGTGCGTTTCTATAAAAAGAAACGCACGATCCCTTGAGAAGGAGCGCGCTGTGGAGCGATCAGATGTCCGGGTGCGGATGCTTCCCTCGGAGCGGTTCACGCCGTTCAGCCTCGCGAGAAAGCTCGATGCCAGGGTGTTGCTGGAGTCGGCCTCGCTCCAGCAGGGGAGGGGGCGGTACTCCCTGCTTCTCGTGGACGAGGCCTTCAGGGTCTCTCAGACCAGGGAGGGCGTCTTCCTCTCTCGGGGGGGAAAGACCTTCCGGATAAAGCATCCGGGGCGCGACATCCTCGACGTGCTCTTCTACTTCGCTCAGCAACACGCGCCACTCGACGGCGGGCTGCCGTTCCCCGCGGGGGGCGTGGGTTTCCTCTCCTACGAGTTCTGTACCTTCTGCGATACGATCCGTCTCGAGCAGAAGCCCGATCCGCTCGGTCTTCCCCTGGGGAGTTTCCTCTTCGGCCACGTGTGGGTGGTGATGGACCACTACACCGACAGGATGTACCTGGTGGGGATGAACTACCGGGAGGCCGAGGTGGACCTCGAGCGGGCCCTCGATGCGGTAGAGAGGAAGCTGGAGAATTTGGACTTTTCCTTCATGGAGGCTCCTGAGGAGGGGCGGTATCCGGTGGAGGACCTTTCAGGTGATCAGAGTTGGTTCCTCGATGCGGTGAACGTGATAAAGGACCACATCGTGAGGGGCAACCTCCTCCAGGCCGTACCCTCCAGGCGGAAGGCCCTCAAGACCGAGCTTCCCGCCTTCGAGGCCTACCGGGTGCTCAGGTCGGTGAACCCTTCCCCCTATCTCTTTTTCCTCGACTTCGGCACGTTCCAGCTTTTCGGTTCCTCTCCTGAGGTGCACGTGAAGGTGAAGGGCGGGGAGGCGATCATCAGGCCCATCGCGGGGACGAGGAGGAGGGGACGAGATCAGGAGGAAGACACGGCCCTCGAGGCCGAGCTCCTCTCCGACGAGAAGGAGCGGGCTGAGCACCTCATGCTCGTGGATCTCGCGCGGAACGACCTCGGGAGGGTCTGCGAGCCTGCGAGCGTACACGTCGCCGACCTCATGATGGTGGAGCGGTATTCCCACGTGATGCACATCGTCTCCGAGGTGCGGGGAAGGCTTAGGGAAGGAAAGACCGGGATCGATGCCCTCAGGGCGAGCTTCCCTGCGGGTACGGTGACCGGGGCTCCCAAGATCAAGGCCGGAGAGGTGGTGAGCGGGCTCGAGCCGGTGGCGAGGGGCTTCTACGCCGGGGTGGTGGGGTATCTCGAGCCGGACGGGAGCCTCGATACGTGCATCACCATTCGGAGCGGACTCAAGAAGGGCGATATGCTCTTCCTACAGGCGGGGGCGGGGGTGGTGTACGACTCGCGGCCCGAGCGTGAGTTCGAAGAGACCGAGGAGAAGCTCGCCGCCCTCATGCATGCCATAGGACTGGAGGATGCCAATGTACCTTCTCATCGATAACTACGATTCGTTCACCTACAACATCTACCAGTACCTCTGTGAGCTCGCCGAAGAGCCGGTGAGGGTGGTTCGAAACGACGAGATCACGGTGGAAGAGGTGGAGGCCTTGCACCCCAGGGGGATCATCATCTCCCCCGGACCGGGACGGCCCGAGGATGCGGGGATCTCGCTCGAGGTGATACGCCGGTTCGCCGGCAAGGTACCCATCCTGGGGGTGTGTCTGGGGCACCAGTGCATCGGACAGGCCTTCGGTGCGCGCATCGTGCAGGCGAAGCGTATCATGCACGGCAAGACCGATACCGTGCACCTGGACGGTAAGGGGATCTTCCGGATGCTCCCCAGGACGCTCACCTGCGTCCGCTATCACTCCCTGGTGATCGACGAGGAGAGCCTTCCGCCCGAGTTCGAGGTCACGGCACGTAGTTCGGACGGTGAGATCATGGGGGTCCGTCACAGGGAGTGGGTCCTCGAAGGGGTGCAGTTCCATCCCGAGTCGATCGCCACCGAGGAGGGAAAGCGTATGCTCGCCAATTTCCTCTCCTACAAGCGCGAGCCGTTCGACTATCGCGGGTTTCTCAGCAGGCTCCTCGAGGGTGAGGACGCCTCCCGCGAGGAGGCCGAGGAGTTCATGGACGAGCTCACGAGCGGGAACCTCACACCTGCGCAGATCGCAGGGGCCCTCGTGGCGCTCAATGCCAAGGGGTTTGCCCCCCAGGAGGTGGCAGGGTGTGCAGCGGTGCTAAAGCGTAAGGCAGTGCCGTTTCCGGCAGAGGGGGCGTTTCTCGACACGTGTGGGACAGGGGGTGACGGCCTCGGCACCTTTAACATTTCGTCCTGTGCGGCCCTGGTTGCGGCTGCGTGTGGGGTTCCGGTGGCCAAGCACGGCAACCGGGCGGTGAGCTCGAAGAGCGGGAGCGCGGACTTCTATGCGGCGCTGGGGATTCCAGTGGACCTTCCGCCTGATGTAGCGGCACGGATGCTCGAGCAGGAGGGCTTTGTCTTTCTCTTTGCTCCCCGGTACCATGGAGCCATGAAGTACGCAGCAGGGCCGAGACGGGAGCTGGGTATCAAGACTATCATGAACTTCGTGGGGCCGCTCTCCAACCCGGCGGGTGCGGTCTACCAGTTGGTGGGCGTCTTCTCGCGCGACTACCTCTCACTCATGGCCGAGGCAGCCCTGCAGTTGGGGGTGAGGCGGGTGATGGCGGTGCATGGGGAAGACGGGCAGGATGAGGTGTCGGTGACCGGCCGCACGTTCTACGTATACCTGGATGCGGAGGGGAGGAGGGAGGAGGGAGTCTTCGAGCCGGAGGACCTGGGGGTGGGGCGCTACCCGCTCGAGGAGGTGCTCGGTGGGACGCCTGAGGAGAACGTGGAGGAGGCGCGACGGGTTTTCGCCGGTGAGGGCAGGCCTGCGCTCCGGGATGCGGTGGCGGCGAACGCCGGGGTGGCCCTCTACGTGGCAGGAGCGGTGAGTAGCCCGTCAGAAGGGGTGGGGACGGCGCTCGATGTGCTCTCCTCTGGGAAGGTGGGGGAGTTGGTGGAACGGCTCGTCTCCCATGGGAAGGAGCGGGTATGAGGAGCGGGGTCTCGGGGGATATCCTGGATACGATCGTGGAGGCGAGGCGGAGACGGGTGGCGGAGGAGGGGCCTGCACAGGGGATGCGGCTTCCCGCGCGGAGGGATGTGCCGCTGGTGCCCTTCGCCCAGGATCCGTGTCTCATCGCGGAATTCAAGCGGAGATCTCCCTCACGTGGTGCCATCGCTGAGGAGGCGGACCCGGTGGAGCAGGTAGGCGCCTACGTGTCGCAGGGGGTACGGGCGGTGTCGGTGCTCACCGAGGAGGGGTATTTCGGTGGGTCCCTCGGTGATCTCGTCCGCATCAAAGAGCGTTTTCCCCGTGTGGCGGTGCTCCGGAAGGATTTCCTCCTCTCCGAGGAGGATGTGGAGGTGTCCTGGCGTGCAGGGGCCGACGCGGTGCTCCTCATCGCCCGGGTGCTCCCCGAGGATGTGCTGGGCCGAATGCTTCGGAGGGCAGAGGAGTTGGGGCTTTCGGCTCTTGTGGAGGTACACACGCCTGAAGATGTGGAGAAGGTGAGGCGGTTCGAGCCTCTCCTGGTGGGGATCAATGCGAGGGATCTGGCTACCTTCCGGGTGGATCTCCTCCACCCGGTGAGGATGCGACGGCTCATCGACTGGGATGCGCGCGTGGTCTTCGAGTCGGGGCTCTGGACGAGGACGCATGGATATGTGGCGGGGAGTGGCGGGGCGTGGGGGGTGCTGGTGGGTGAGGCGGTGATGCGGGAGCGGGGGAGGGTGCGGGCGATCATGGAGGGACTCGCCGCCGGGAAGCGGGACTGGGTGAGGGGGAGGAGGTTCTGGAGCGGGCTTGCGGCCGGGAGGACGCTCGTGAAGGTGTGTGGTCTTGCCCGGGAGGAGGACGTGGAGCTCGCGGATAGGTCGGGGGCCGATATTCTTGGCTTCATCCTCGCCCCCTCTCCCCGGCAGGTGGATCGCTCGTTCCTCGAGCGGATGGGGCCGGTGCGGGCGAGGAGGGTGGGGGTGGTGGTCGGAGAGCAGGGGGGTGGGCTGGAGGAGGCGGTGCGTTTGGTGGAGGAAGGTCTCCTGGACGGGATCCAGTGCCACGGTGAGGAGGATCCGGAGGTGCTGGGATCGCTGTGTGTGCCGTGGTACAAGGCGGTGCGGGTGAAGGAGCGGGGGGATCTGGAGGGGGTGGAGCGGTACGGTGCGGTGCGGGTGCTGCTGGATGCGAGGGTCGAGGGGGCGTACGGGGGGACGGGGATGCGGGTGCCGGAGGGGGTGGTGGAGGCGGCGGGGGAGAGGGGGCCTGTGTGGCTGGCGGGGGGGCTGGGGCCGGGGAGTGTGGGGGAGGTGGTGCGGCGCTTCAGGCCCGAGCTGGTGGATGCATCCTCAGGGCTCGAGGCGGCGCCGGGAGTAAAGGATAGGGGCAGGCTCGAACGATTCTTCAGGGAGATCCGAGATGCAGAAGGTGTATAACGACTTTTTCGGGACCTTCGGGGGGCGGTACGTGGCCGAGGTGCTCAGGCGCCCGCTCGACGAACTGGAGCAGGCCTTTCTGGAGGCCATGGCCGATCCCGCCTTCCATGTAGAGCTCGCCGAGGCCCGGCGCCACTTCGTGGGACGTCCCACCCCTCTCCTGTACGCAGAGAATGCCACCAGGGCGCTGGGAGGAAGCAGGATCTACATAAAGCTCGAGGGTCTCGCCAACACAGGGGCTCACAAGATCAACAATGCCCTCGGCCAGGCCCTCCTTGCCAAGCGGATGGGCAAGCGGAGGATCATCGCCGAGACAGGGGCAGGGCAGCATGGGGTGGCGACGGCGAGCGTGTGCGCACGGCTTGGCCTCGAGTGCACGGTCTACATGGGAGAGGTGGACATGGCGCGACAGCGGCCCAATGTCTACCTGATGGAGCTCTTCGGTGCGAAGGTGGTCCCGGTGTGCAGTGGCTCTCGCACCCTCAAGGATGCGGTGAACGAGGCCCTGCGTGACTGGGCCGCCTCCTGGGAGGATACCCACTACCTGCTCGGTTCGGCTCTGGGGCCGAGCCCCTTCCCCGACATGGTGCGGGAGTTCCAGTCGGTGGTCGGGAGGGAACTCGTGGAGCAGATGAGGGAACAGGTGGGTGAGGAGGTGGTGGCCCTGGTGGCATGTGTGGGGGGAGGGTCGAACGCCATCGGATTCTTCGCCCCGTTCATCGAGGCCGACCGGCCGAAGCTCGTGGGTGTGGAGGCCGGGGGGAGGGGGAACGGTCCAGGAGAGCATGCCGCCCGTATGAGTGGGGCAGGGGTGGAGGGAGTGGTCCACGGCTACAAGAGCCTCTTCCTCCTCGACGAGGACGGGCAGGTGCTCCCCACCCACTCGATCTCGGCCGGACTCGACTATCCGGGGATAGGGCCTCAGCTCGCCCATCTGGGGAGGACCGGCAGGATCTCCTTCACCACGGCCTCGGACGAGGAGGCGCTCGAGGCCTTGAAGTTCTTCGCCCGCCATGAAGGTCTGGTCTTTGCCCTCGAGAGCGCCCACGCAGGAGCCGTGGCCATGAAGATGGCGCGGGAGGGCTCCCCGGAGAAGGCCATCATAGTGAACATGTCTGGCAGGGGCGATAAAGACATCTTCATCACCGCCAAGGCCCTCGATGGTGAGAAGTGGCGGGAATTCCTGCTGAGAGAGGCTTCCTCATGAGTGCACGCATCATGGCCCATATGGTCTCGTTCTTCCCGGACGAGGCGCGTTCCCGGGAGGTGGCACAGGCCCTCGTGGAAGGAGGTGCGTGGGCGCTCGAGATACAGTTCCCTTTCTCGGATCCCACGGCCGACGGTCCTGCGATTCAGGAGGCATGCACGCGGGCTTTGGAGGCGGGCTTCACCGTGGAGAAGGGGTTCCGGTTCCTCGAATGGCTGAAGGGACGGTGGCCCGATCTGCCGGTCTTCCTCATGTGTTATGGGAGTATCCCGGTGCGAAAGGGGGTGGATCCCTTCGTGGAACGGTGTGCAGAGCTCGGACTCGAGGGGCTCATCGTTCCCGACCTTCCTCCTGACTACGACGAAGGCCTCTACGAGGCCGGAGCCCGCCATGGGATTCCGGTCGTGCCGGTGGTGATTCCGCAGATTCGAGGTGAGCGACTCTCCCGTATCCTCTCCCTTTCCCCCGCCTATGTGTATGCGGCCCTCAGGAAGGGGATCACCGGGTATCACACCGAGATCGGGGAGGAGAACCTTTCCCTGCTCGACACGCTCGAGGCCGCAGGGACGAGAACGCTCGCCGGGTTCGGCATCGATTCACCCGAGCAGGTAGCCCTCCTCGCACCACACGTCCACGCGGTGGTGGTGGGATCGGCCTTCGTCCGAGTGATCGCCTCATGCAGCGGGAGCCCCGCGGCTCCCCTCAAGGCGAAGATAGGGGAGCTTCTCTCTTCGAAGGAGGCTAACCGCCGAGAGTAGACGGTATATAAAAGTTTTGTGATATTTTCCTTGACAACAATAGAGGTAGGAGGGCGTCATGTCGCTTCATGTGAAGGCAGCCGACTTTGAAAAGGAAGTCTTGAAGGCCGATATCCCTGTACTCGTGGACTTCTGGGCCGAATGGTGCATGCCGTGCCGGATGGTCTCGCCCATCCTCGACGAGCTCGCCGAGGAATATGCCGGGAAACTCAAGGTGGTGAAGGTGAACGTGGACGAGGAACCGGACCTCGCGAGCAGGTTCGGCATCGTGAGTATCCCCACCATCCTTCTCTTCAAGAATGGGCAGGTGGCAGCCCAGCAGATAGGGGCCGCTCCCCGGCAGGTCTTCGAGCAGATGATCCAGCCCCATCTCGGCTAGGGTGTGTAGACCTCGTCCGAGTTGGGTTCGCCGAACGTGGCCCCTCCCGTGGGTACGATGTGCCAGTCCTCCTTGGTGTCGGTGTCTTGAGGAACAGAGGCCCTGCAGATGGACCGCGTGGCAGTGGAGGGGTCCGGATCGATGCAGTCACCGGGGGTGAGGGGAGAGGAGTCCCCCTTCCAGCCGCCGAGCCCCTCCACCTCCCTCACCCGATCGAGCACCTTTTTCTGGGCAAAGCCTTCGTACTTCTCGGACGTCCCGGTGCTGTAGACCACCGCATCGAGGAGGCGGCCCCCCGGTCGTGTGTAGAGGGTGAGCACCCCGTTGTTGCCGGAAAGCCCTTTCCCGTCGGGAAGCCAGAAGTCCCAGGCGGAAGGGTGACTGTCCTTTCCGCCGGAAGCCGCGGGGTCGGTCGTTTCGTCAATCTCTTCGGGGATACCTTCTGGCTTGGTGTGGAGGATCACGAAGCTCCCCGCAGGAAGGTCGAGAGGGGGGAAGACGAACATCTGATCCCAGTCCGTGTCCGTGCCCTCGTAGAAGACGAGGCCGCCTATGTTCCCCTCGGTGGCCAGGTAGAGTTCCACGCAATCGGGGTGCGAGGAGCTCCCCTGTGTGGTGAACTCGTTGATGAGCACCTCGGGGAGCCTTTCGTTGTACCCGTAGACCACGAGGAAGAAGGTGAGGGAGTTGCCGACCCTGTCCCTCACTCTCCCCTCGAGGGGGAGAGCTTCCCCCGGTGAGGAGGGTGGGGAGATGGTGAGCCGCAGGTCCTCACCTCCCACGGTGAGGGAGGTGAGCGTTCTCCCTTGTGGAAGGAAGAAGTCATCCGGTGAGGCGTTCACCTCTTCCGTGAAGGAGATGAGGATCTCCTCTTCGGAGACCGCCTCCCATGAGACGAGTTCCGGAGGTGCGAGGTCGAAGGCATCTTCTATCCCCTCCTCGAGGCACGCACTCGATATCACGCAAGAGATGACGACAAGGAGTATTTGCACTTCTCTCATCATAGGGCTATACTGGATATTCGGTGAACCCGCTTCAAGAAAGGAGCATGCATGGCAGCAAACCCCCTCGTGGAGAAGTACGGGCAACTGTTTCCCGCGGGCAGGATCATCTTCAAGGAAGGAGATCCCGGCGATAAGATGTACATCATCCAGGAAGGCAAGGTGCGGATCTCGAAGCAAGTGGGAGGGAAGGACCATACGCTCGCGATACTCGAGAAAGGGGACTTTTTCGGAGAGATGGCCCTGGTGATGAGATCGCCTCGCACCGCCACGGCCACGGCAGTCACCGATGTGCTCGCCCTGGGCTTCACCCGCGAGGGGTTTCAGAGCATGGTGGAGAAGAACGCGCGTATCGCCCTCGCCATCATCGACAAGCTCTGCCGCAGGCTCAATCAGACCAACCTCCAGCTCCAGTATCTGGTCCGCCGCAACCTCAAGAACCTCATCCTCCTGGATCTCTACTTCGTCTTCAAGGGGACGCAGGGGCTCGTCCGGACCGTCCCCTACAACCAGACCGTGCACGAGATCGCCCTCAACAAGGAGGTGGATGCGGCTGAGGTGGAGCGCGCGATACAGGATCTCATCGGGCGGGGGATCCTGGAGCGATCGGGGAACGATCTCGTGCTCATGGACATGGACGGCCTCAAGGCCATGGTCGACGGGGCCGAAAGATAACGTGGGAAATTGAAGAGAGCGTTCCCATGTGGTATGTTGATGTATAGAACTTCGTGAAGGGGGCCCTTCCATGTGTGGAATCATCGGCTATTGTGGTCCAAAGCCCACCGCTCGGGTCCTGCTCGAGGGGCTCAAGCGACTCGAGTATCGGGGCTATGACTCCGCGGGGATCGCCACCGTGCGGGACGGCGCGCTCACGGTGATCAAACGGGCGGGCAAGATCAAGGACCTCGAGGGGATCGTCCCACAGGATCTCGACGGCGAGTATGGGATAGGGCATACGAGGTGGGCCACGCACGGGGGGGTCACCGACACCAATGCCCATCCGCATGTTTCCCAAAACGGAAAGATCGCCGTGGTCCACAACGGGATCATCGAGAACTTCCAGTCGCTCAAGGAGACCCTGGAGGAGCGAGGATATCGGTTCGTATCCGAGACCGATTCCGAGGTGCTCGCCCACCTCATCGAGGATTTCTATGAGGGATCGCTCGAAGAGGCGGTGAAACGCGCCCTCTCCCTGGTGAAGGGTACGTACGGTCTCCTGTGTGTGCACGCGGACGAGCCTCAGGTGATCGTCGGTGCGCGGAACGGCTCCCCTCTCGTGTTGGGAGTGGGGGAACACGAGATGTTCCTCGCCTCCGATGTCTCCGCCCTCCTGGGGCATACCCGACAGGTGGTCTACCTGGAAGACAACGAGGTGGTGAGGGTCACCCCTGAGGAGTTCCTGACCACGGACCTGAGGAACACCGTCATCGACAAGAAGGTGGAACTCATCACGTGGGAGCTGGAGGAGATAGAGAAGGGCCCCTACCAGCACTACATGCTCAAGGAGATCTTCGAACAGCCTGAGTCGATCAAGCGGGCCATGCAGGGGAGGATCGACGAGGAGTATGCCACCGCCCACCTGGGAGGGCTCAACATGACCAGTCGCGAGCTCCTCGAGGTGGAGCAGGTGGTGATCATCGGTGCAGGCACCTCCTACTATGCGGGTATGCTCGGGGCGTATGTGATCGAGCAGCTCGCGAGGATCCCTGCGGTGGCGGAGCTCTCTTCCGAGATCCGCTATCGGAACCCGGTGGTGAGGAAGAACACCCTCTACTTCGCGGTCTCGCAGTCGGGTGAGACGGCCGACACCCTCTACGCCCTTCGAGAGCTCAAGCGGAAGGGGGCCCGCGTCCTCGGGATCTGCAACGTGGTGGGCTCCTCCATCCCCAGGGAATCCGACGGCGGGGTGTACATCCACTCGGGGCCGGAGATCGCGGTGGCCTCCACCAAGGCCTTCACCTCGCAGGTGACGGCCTTCTACCTCTTCGCGCTCCTCATGGCGAGGATGCGCCATCTCTCCTACGAGGAGGGCCTCCTGTTCATACGGGCTCTCCGCGAGGTTCCGGAAAGACTGCGGGAGGTGCTCGAGAAGGCTCCGGAGATCAAGGCCCTTGCCCGGAAGTACGCATGGGTGAAGAACTTCCTCTTCCTCGGAAGAGGTCTCAACTATCCGGTGGCCCTCGAGGGGGCGCTCAAGCTCAAGGAGGTCTCGTACATCCACGCCGAGGGCTACAGTGCGGCGGAGATCAAGCATGGACCCATCGCGCTCATCAATCCCGAGACGCCGAGCGTGTTCCTCGTGCCCCATGATGAGCTACGTGAGAAGGTCCTGAGCAACATGAAGGAGGTCAAGTCACGAGGGGGGAAGGTGGTCGCCCTGTGCACCGAGGGAGATCCGGATGTGAGGGAGATCGCCGATGATGTGATCGAGATTCCGGCGGTCTACCGGTACATGTATCCCTACCTCATGGTGGTTCCTCTCCAGCTCTTCGCCTACTACATGGCCCTCGAACTGGGACGCGATGTGGATCAGCCGCGGAACCTCGCGAAGAGCGTCACGGTGGAATGACGGGATAAACCACCTCCCCATGGGTGCCGATCCTGTATAGTGGGATGAAAGGCAGTGGTGTCCTGGCGTGTCTCCTCCTCTCCGTCGGCGCGCTCGGAGGACTCGATCTCTCTCTTTCACCGGACGACCTTCTCGTCGAACAGGCCCTAGAGGGGGGGTATCATCTCTGGATCAGGAAGAAACCGGACATTGCCTCGGTCCTGCTCACGGAGTCCACGGAGGACCCAGCGAGAAAGGTGGCATCCTACGCCTTCCGCACCACGGAGTACAATCCCGTGAACGGGGACGAGCGGCGGATCCTCGACGGTGAGTTCCTCGATACCTCGAGGGGCTACCACCTGGTGGATTCAACCCCGGAATCCCACCCTGTCTTTGGCGAGGCTTTTCACATCTTTATCCCGTACGTGGTGATCTACGGCTATCCATGGTCGCGTTCGGGTGAGCTCCTCGTGGTGGACGGGACCTACCTCAATGTGCGCACCTTCGAGAAGCCCTATGCCGACTACACCGGGGCCTTCCAGGACAATCCTTTCATCCTCAGGGTGATACAGAAGCCGTTCGAGGGCCCCCCTGAGGAGAACTACATGCCCGCCGCCGTGGAGAGTTTCACGAGGCTCGCCGAGGAGAGCCGGACTCCCCTCCTCTATTCCACGGGACAGGAGGATGTGCTCAAGAGAATAGAGGAGGTGCTCTCGGAGAGGGAGGGGGACACCCTCGACCTGGTGGTCGTGCTCGATACCACACAGAGCATGGAAGACGATATTCCCTACGTGAAGCGGGAGCTCGGGCCGCTCGTCCGACGTGTGTGTGCCCCCTACCGGAGCGTGAGGATAGGTGTGGTGCTCTACAAGGATTACATGGAGGAATATCTCAACAAGGTGATACCGTTCGAGAGCGATATGGGGGAGTTCCAGCGCCTCGTCCAGGGCATAAGGGTCTCAGGCGGGCGGGATCTCCCCGAGGCGGTCCATGAGGCCTTGTATGCGGCCCTCGTCCGATTCGACTGGCAGGCCGAGGACAGGAAGATCATACTGGTGGGAGACGCACCTCCTCATCCGAGGCCTCGTGGGGCGGTCACCGAGGAGATGGTACGCCGGGAGGCGGAGAGGAAGAAGGTGCGGATCTACCCCGTACTCCTCCCCCAGTAGGTCAGGAACCCTGTGCCTCCTGTTCGGCTTCCTTCTCCTGGATCCAGGAGAGGTGTTTCTCGGAGAGGACCTTGATCCAGAGGGGAAGCGAGGTTCCCTCCTGCGTGTCATAGTAGGACAGGATGGTGAGGAAGAGTTCCTTCGCTTCTCCGTAGAGCCCCTGTTTGTAGTAGATGTGGGCAATCTCGTACTCCGCGGCGGCCCGTCCCTCGAGATCGTCGGGATAGCGTTCGAGGACCGTCTGATAGTAGAGGAGCGCCGTCTGTTCGTCCCCCCGATCGACGGCCTCCTGTGCCCGCTGGAAGAGCTCTTCCCGGGAAAGACCCTCGGGGATCTCGGGCGGGGTGCTCTTGCATGCACCTGTCGAGAGGATCGTGATCACAAGGACGCCGACCAGAAACGCTGTACGCCGCATCGCATGCCTCCACCTGATGGTTAGGATGAAATCTCGTAGGGGTCGTCCTGCACGGGAAGGGTCTTCTTGAGTTCCCTGAGAAACTCCTCCTCGTCTCCCATCGGTTCATAGGCCTCACATTCCGTCATCACCCTTCTCATGACGGTGGAGAGGCGGTAGAGCTTCTCGGCACCCATCTTCTTCCTCCATTTGCCCGCAGCACAACGTACCCTGAGCAGGTACCCCCCTCCGGTTGGTTCTGCAGACACCTTGCAGTGAATGCAGTTTGCACAGTAGATCTTCTTCTTTTTCTCTCTGGATGAGAGAGTGGAACCCGACTTTCCCATCCTCCCCCCTTGGCACCGGTATACTACTATCATCGTGGTTTACCGGTCAATAGTTTAGATATATCTCTTTTACATGTAACGAGCTTCTGATATACTACGCTTCATGATAGCGACGTTCGTGAACATGGTGACGGTGATCGTGGGATCCCTGCTGGGGCTTCTGTTCCATGCGAGGATCTCGGAGGACTTCAAAAAGGTGGTCTACCAGGGGGTGGGGATCTTCACCCTGGTGATCGGGTTGAGCATGGCCCTCGAGAGCCAGCGGGTGCTCTGGATGGCCCTTTCCCTCGTCGCGGGAGGGATCCTCGGCACGTGGTGGGACATAGAGGGAGGGATCTACCGCTTCGGGGAGTTCCTCAAGCGCAGGGTAGCGCGGGCGGAGGGTGAGAGTACCTTCGCCTCGGGGTTCCTCGACGCCTCCATCCTGTTCTGCGTGGGGGCTATGACCCTGGTGGGGGCCTTCAAGGCCGGGACCGAGGGGGATTACACCCTCCTCCTCACCAAGTCGGTGATGGACGGCTTCATGGCCATCCTCCTCACCGCGGCCCTGGGGATGGGGGTGGCCTTCTCCGCCCTCACCATACTGGTGTATCAGGGGGGGCTCACCCTGCTCTCGGGGTTCCTCCAGCCTCTCGTCACGGAGACGATCCTCAATGAGGTGACAGGGGTGGGAGGGGCCATGGTGATAATGATAGGGCTCAACCTCCTGGGAGTGACCAGGATCAAGACCGGGAACTTCTTTCCCGCCCTCATACTGGTGGTCCCCCTCTGTTTCGTCCCCTGGTTTTGATGGGTCTCAGAGGAGGAGGGTCGGTCCTCTCTATCCTATGGACTCTTCGTGTTCGTCCACGATGGGGATGATGACGGGTCGCTCGTGTACCGTGGGAAGGTTCCCTATGCGGTCCGCCGCCTCCTGAACACGGGCTTCTCCCACCGTGTGGGTGATGATCACGATGGGCACGTGGTTCGTGCCCCTGCCCTCGGGGACTTCCTTCTGGAGCACGGAGGAGATGCTGATGTCGTGCTCTCCCAGGATACCGGTGATCCGGGCGAGGACACCGGGACGGTCTTCCACCATGATGCGGAGATAGAACCGCGAGATGGTGGCCTCGAGAGGGAGGTATGTCGGAGGAGTCCCCCTGTCGGGCCAGAGGGGGAGGGCCTGGAACAGCCGGGGATAGGTGCCCGTCACCAGGGCCACGATGTCGGCCACGATGGCGGAGGCGGTGGGACGGGAGCCGGCGCCCCTCCCGTAGTACATGGTGTGGCCTGTCGCATGGCCGTAGACGCTCACGGCGTTGAACGAGCCGGAGACCCACGCGAGGGGGTGTTCGGTGGAGATGAAGGAGGGTCTCACCACCAGAGAGAGACCACCTTCCTCCCGTCTCGCCACGGCGAGGAGCTTCATCACGTACCCGAGCTCTCGACCGTAGGTGATGTCGAGGAGCTCGAGCCTGTGGATACCCTGCACGGGGACGGCGTCGAGATCGACTCTGCAACCGAAGGCGAGCGATGCCATGATGGTGAGTTTGTGTGCGGAGTCCATGCCCGAGACGTCGAGGGTGGGGTCTGCCTCTGCAAAACCCTGTTCCTGCGCCTCTTTCAAGGCCGCTTCATAGGGTATCCCCTCTCCTATCATGCGGGTGAGAATGTAGTTGCAGGTGCCGTTCACGATGCCGTAGAGGGCGTCGATGCGGTTGGCGATGAGGCCGTCGTAGAGGGCGCGGATGATCGGGATCCCTCCTCCACAGCTTGCCTCGAAGGCGACGGCCACTCCATGCTCCCTCGCGAGGCGCAGGAGGTCGGGGCCGTGGTGCGCGAGGAGGGCCTTGTTCGCGGTGACCACGTGTTTGCCCGCCTTGAGGGCCTCCTCGGTGATGGTCTTCGCTACACCGGTGCCGCCCACGAGCTCCACGACGATCTCCACCTCGGGGTCTGCGAGGGCCTTCCGGTAGTCGTCGCAGAAGAGGCGCTCGTCGAGGCCCAGGGCGCGCGCCCGGGAGAAGTCCCTGTCCACGACATAGGCGAGATGGAGGTGTCGACCGGTCCTCTGTGCGAGAAGATCCGCATCCTTCGTGAGGAGGGCGGCCACGCCGCTCCCCACCGTGCCGCAACCTATGAGGGCGATCTTGTGTCGGTCCATAGCTGCTCCTTGGTGCCGGTATGGTACGGGCAACCTCGTGGAGGTGTCAATATCGGCGGTGGCCGCATGACCGGGTTGCATGGTAGAGTAGGGGCATGAAGCGTGCGGTCTATCCTGTATCGGCGTTGAAGAGGAGACTCCCGGAGGCGGAGATCTGGGAGGAGCCTTCCCTCCCTTCCGAGGGTGCGCTCCGAAGGGGGGTGGTCCCCCCGCTCCTCTGGGCCCCTGACGGGCTCGTGTGGAGCGGGGCCCTCTGCGATCGTCTCCGGGAGGCGGGGTGGAAGGAGATCCCCGTGGTACTGCTCGAGGGGGAGGAGGCACGTCCCCTCAACCGGATCACGGCCGCCTTGGAGTGCGAGAACAGGGCAGGGGCCTACACCTGGGAGGAACAGGCGCGTATCTACGAGCTCTGCAGGACCTACGGCCTCCTCGAGGAGGCGGAGCGGATCGTCCCTCTCGTGGTTCCGGGCAAGCGCGATTTCTCCCACGTGGAGCGTTACCTGTCCCTTCCTGCGTCGTTCAGGGAGATGGTCCGTGAGGGCAAGGTGGATCTCAAGACGGCCTGGGAGGTGAGGGATCTCCCGGATCCGGTGGGAGGGCTCGTTTCCTACTATCCCCACAGGATGACCTTCTCGGAAAGGAGACAGATCCTCGTGATGCTGGCCGAGATCGTCCGGCGGGAGGGGCTCGACGAGCGTGCGGCGATGCACCGCGCGGGGGAACTGCTCGCGTCGCCCAAACCCCTCGAAGCGGTGTGGAGGGCCCGTTTCCCGCGTCTCGCCGGCATGGAGGATTCCTTCGCTGCGTCGAGGCGAAGGCTCCTCGACGGTACCGGGGTGGCACTGGAGGCGCCCCCGGGGTTCGAGGGGCATTCCCTGAGGGTGAGTTTCCGGTTCTCCTCCCGTACGGAGTTTGGGCGGAGGATGAAGGCGCTCTCGAAACTCGAGGAGCATCTGGATGAGTTCCTTTCGTTCCTTGGCTGAGATCGCTCACGTCTACGTAGAGCGGGACGCGCTCTCCCTCCCTGCAGTTGAGCGGGCGAGGGAGTCCCTCGCAGGGGCCTCGTGGCACGTGGTGGAAGGGAAGGAGGAGATGCCTCCCGAAGACCTCAACAGCAGGACGCTCTTCCTCACCCGGCCGAAGGGGAGGATCGTCGGGCGGTGTCCCGGGTCACGAGGGCACGTGTGCTGCAACTACCTCACGGTGGACCTCTACGTGGGATGCCCGCTCGGCTGTTCCTACTGTGTGATGAAGGGATATCTCAACTTCTCCCCGCTGGTGGTGCACGTGGATCCTCGACCCGCCGTGGAGGAGCTGGTGCGACTCGCGGAGACCCATCCCGACCGGCCGATACGGGTGGGCACGGGGGAGGTGGGGGATTCGCTGTTCCTCGACCCTGTCTTCAGACTCTCGGAGGAGTTCATCCGGGCCCTCGCCCCTTATCCCCACGTGAGCTTCGAGGTGAAGACCAAGACCGCCTCGGTGGATCACCTGCTCGGGGTGGCTCCCAAGGGCCGGGCCGTGGTGGGGTTCTCCCTCAATCCTCCCCGGGTGGTGGCGGAAGAGGAAGGGGCCGCCGCTCCGCTGGAGGAGCGTCTCGAGGCGGCGAAGAAGGTCCTTGATGCCGGGTTCCGCCTCTCCTTGCATTTCGATCCCATCTTTCGTTTCCCCGGATGGGAGGATGCCTATGCCCGGGTGGTGGGGGCCCTCGCTCCGTTCCCGGCCGACGGAATCGCCTGGGTGAGTCTGGGGACCATCCGATACCTGCCGGCCCTGAAGGAGAGGATGTCGGGGCGCCCCTATCTCTACGACGAGTTCGTCCTCTCCCGGGACGGCAAGTTCAGGTATCTTCAGGCGATGAGGGTGGAGGTGTACCGATACATGAAGGATCTCATCACCGGTATCTGGCCCGGGACCCCCGTGTACCTGTGCATGGAGAGCGCCGCGGTCTGGTATCGCGTATTCGGTACCCTTCCCCGGAAAATTCCCGAGCTTTGGGCTATATTTGAAAGGGTAGCGCTCTCGGGAGAAAGGAGGAAGCGATGAAACGTATGGTGCTCGTGTCCCTGTTCGTATGTGCGGGCCTGTATGCCACGGGCCCCGAGATGGGTATGGTGAGCTATGTGGAAGGCGAGGTGGTGCTCCTCAGAGAGGACAGGGAGCTCCTCCCGGTGGACTTCGGGATGGAGGTGCGTGAGTACGACCTCATAAGGACGGGACGGGACGGGTACGTGGTGGTGGACTTCCTGGAGGAGGGGGGCATCTCCGGTTCGGTGGAGATACGGCCGGGAAGCGTGTTCCAGGTGGTGCGCGAGGAAGAGGAGAAGACCACGACCATGGAACTCTTCGCCGGTCAGGTCTTCCTGAAGGTGAAGCGGCTCGCGGGCACCGACGAGGTGGTGGTGCGTACCGAGGGTGCGGCGATGGGGGTGCGGGGGACGGAGTTCGAGGTGATCACCTCCGCGGGAGGTGATCTCCTGGTGATCTGTACCGAAGGGAGGGTGGCGTGCCGGGCTGGGGAGGGAGAGACCGCCTTCGCCGAGCCGGGCAAGGCCGTGGAACGCCGGGTGGGGGAGCGGCTGAGAACCGTGCTCTTCCGGCTCGCCGAGGCCGAGGACCTCAAGCGGAACTGGCTCACCGAGCGGATGGAGGCCTTCAGGGCCAACGCACCCCGTGTCTTTTCGCTCTATGCCCGCCTCTATCGGGAGAGAAAGCGAGCCTTTGATGAGGCCTACGGGGATCTCCTCAGGAGGCAGGAGGTGGTGAACGAGTGGATACGGCGCTACAAGCAGGGGAGGCTTTCTGAAGGGGGACCCGAGGCCTTACGGGAACGCAAAGAGCTTGCGGGGGTCATGCTCCGATTGAGGAAGGAACTGTTCCTCTTCTCACGGGTCTACTACAGGTTGATCGAACTGGTCTCGTACTACCACGAAGGAGTGGGGCACGGGAGGCTCGATACCGGAGAGGAGATAGGGAGCTTCGTCGCACAGGTGGAGAAAGAGGCGAGGGAGCTGGCCTCGAGGCTCCAGTACGTGCGGTTCGTCATGTTCCTCTTCGAACAGCGGGGACGTTCACTGCTGGGCGAGTCGCTTCTCTTCGAGGACTGATGAGGGGTACACCCGTGAAGAAAGGGGCTGCCATACGGCAGCCCCTTTGGTCTGGGGTCTCGGTTCAGAGTTCCGCAGTGAGCGAGCGCTCGGTCTCGGGATCGAAGAAGTGTGCGCGCTCGAGGTTCGGCTTGAAGGAGACCTTCTCGCCCACCTTGAACTCGTGCTGCGGTGGGGTGCGGGCGATGATCTGGTTCTGACCCGTGCTGATGTAGAGGTGGATCTCCGCACCGAGGGGCTCCACCACGGTGACGATGGCCTTGATCTCGCCCTTGCCCGAGGGGTCGTAGGTGAGGTCCTCCGGTCGGATGCCGAAGATGATCTGCTTGCCCACGTAGGGCTTGAGGGCCTTCTCGTACTTCTCCGGCACGATGATCTGGAAGTCGCCTTCGTCGGCCACGAGGTGGGCGCCCTCCTCCCTGATGGTGGAGGAGATGAAGTTCATCGGAGGCGATCCTATGAAGCCCGCCACGAAGAGGTTCACCGGGTGGTTGTAGAGCTGGAGCGGGGTTCCGATCTGCTGTATGAGGCCGTCCCTCATGACCACGATGCGGTCCGCCATGGTCATGGCTTCCACCTGGTCGTGTGTGACGTAGATCATCGTCTTGCCCAGCCTGTGGTGGAGGGCGGAGAGTTCGGCTCTCATCTGCACCCTGAGCTTCGCGTCGAGGTTGGAGAGCGGCTCGTCGAAGAGGAAGACCTTGGGCTCACGAACGATGGCCCTTCCCACGGCCACACGCTGCCTCTGGCCGCCCGAGAGTTCCTTGGGCTTCCGCTCGAGGAGCTCCTCGATGTCGAGGATCTGCGCGGCCTTGTGGACCCTCTGGTCGATCTCCTCCTTGGGGAATTTGCGGATCTTGAGCCCGAAGGCCATGTTGTCATATACACTCATGTGCGGGTAGAGGGCGTAGTTCTGGAACACCATGGCGATGTCCCTGTCCTTGGGGGGCACATCGTTCATTCTGGTCCCGTCGATGAACAGATCGCCCTCGGTGATGTCTTCGAGGCCTGCGATCATACGGAGTGTGGTGGTCTTTCCACATCCCGAGGGGCCGACGAGGACCACGAACTCACCGTCTTCCACGCTGATGTTCGCGTCCTTCACCGCCGTCACCTTGCCGCCGTAGACCTTGGTGACGTTCTTGAGTTCTACCGTTGCCATACAAACCTCCGATAGGTATATCTTATTGTTCCCATGATACGGTATGGCGGAGGATTTGTCAAACAATTCTCACGGGGCGAGGGACTCTCCGGCCTCTCCTTCGAGGGCCGCCTCGAGCCAGGGGAGGAAGGATTCGTCGTAGAACCGTCTCACCTCTTCACGGGGAGGGGGGGTGAAGAGGATGGCGTTCGGGGGTGGGATCTTTCCTGCGAGCCGGGGGTGGATACGCGGGAGGATGCCTTCACTCACCTCCACGAGGCTGCTCAGGCCTCCCGCGAGCCCGAAGAAGGGGATCCCCGTACGACCCAGGTGGGCGAGGATCTCTTCCTGTCCCTCGGGGTCGAGGAGCCATCGGAGGAAGTGCTCGGCGGTGTCGCGGTGGGGGGCGTCTCTCAGTATGGAGGCGGTGGTCACGGGGGAGATGGCCGGCACCCGTCCCCGGTGGGAGAGGTAGACGAAATCGAGGGAGGATCGGGCCTCCTCCGGTATCATGAAGAAGCTCGAGAGGGGGAGGTAGAGCATGGTGGCCCTCCCCTGGCGGAGGTTCTCTGCAGGGGGGAGGGTGAGGTAGCGTTCCCTGTAACGGACGACATCCCGATGGGAGATGCCGGCCCGGTCATACCAGGAGGTCAGGAAGTCCATGAATCCTTCGAGCGAGCGCTGGTCCCATACGATCCTCCCCCCGGGGCCGGGGAGGAAGGTGACGTCGAAGAGGGGCAGGTAGTGTTCCACCCACGATGGTGCGAGTCCCGGGAAGAATCCGATGCGGGTGATGGCGCCCCTCCTCGTGGTGGTGTGGTCTGCGCTCAGTTCGATGACGGTCTCGAGGTCGGTGAGGGAACCGGGCTGGAGCTCGGAGAGGGAGGCGGTCGCATAGGCGAGCACAGGAAGGGAGAACGAGAGGGGATACCGGATGAGGGTGCTGCCGTTGCCCAGGGCCGCGAGGATACCGGGATAGAACGAATCCGGGTCACACAGGGGGTTCTCCGCTCCCGGAGGATAGGGGAAGAGCCTGGAGGCCGGGAGGGTTTCTTCCGAGATGACGAGGTCGATGTCGCGGTAGCGTGAGAGGCCCTCCTCGAGCGAGGGGGCGTAGAGGACCTCGATGTGGTCGTGGGAATAGGTGCGATGGAAGGCCTCCACCCACAGGGCGGTCTCCGGGATCGTGGTGAGGAGGCGGGCCGAGAAATCCACGGTGGTCTCGCATCCTGTGAAGGAAAACACGATGAGGAGGAAGAGGAGCACGCCTCTCATGGGCCTCACTCTAGAGACGGTGTACGCTCTTGTCAATCGGTGGAGGATGGGCGAGTATTGAGGTGATGGAGGACCGGGAAGGGCCGCGGTATCGTTCGTTCTCGCGCTATCTCAAGGAACGCTTCGGCGGGGTGGTCTACCGGGTGGGGGTCGATGCGGGATTCTCCTGCCCCCATCGGGACTCGAGGGAGGGACGGGGGTGCGCCTTCTGCGATGTGGAGGGGTCCCGGGCGCCCTATCTCGGTGATGTCCGGGGGCTCGAGGAGCAGGTGCGGCGGGCCAAGGGGTTCCTGAAGGCGCGCTACGGGGCCTCGCGGTTCCTGCTCTACTTCCAGGCGTACACCAATACGTACGGCCCGGTGGAGGAGCTCCGGAGGGTGTACGAGGCGGGGCTGGCGGCGGGTGAGGGGGAATGGGTGGGGCTGATCGTCTCTACCCGACCGGACTACCTTCCCGACGAGGTGCTCGACCTCCTCGCTTCCTACAAGGCGCGGGGCCTCGAGGTGTGGGTGGAGCTGGGGCTCCAGTCCGCCTTCGACGAGACGCTCAGGAGGATACGGCGAGGGCACACCGTGGCCCAGTGGGAGGATGCGGTGCGGCGGGCAGGTGAGGCCGGGCTCCTCCGGGCGGCCCATCTCATCGCAGGCCTTCCCGGCGAGGGGAGGGAGGCGTTCTGGGAGAGCGCCCGGTTCGTGGCCGAATCCGGGGTGGAGGGGATCAAGTTCCACGATCTCCACCTTCCGGTGGGTGCACCCCTCTTCCAGGAGTATCTGAGGGGTGAGCTCTCCCTCCTCTCACGGGAGCGCTACCTCGAGTACGTGATGGGGGCCCTGGAGCGGATACGGCCCGATATGGTGGTGATGCGGCTCGTCACCGACACCCCGCCGGAGAGGAGGGGGGTCCCCGGACAGTACATGCCCAAGGGCCGGTTCTTGAGGAGGCTCGAGGATGAGATGAGGAGGAGGGGGACACGGCAGGGGAGGTTGTGGGTTGAAGTGGGGGGAAGAAAAACGAGGTGAACGTAAAGGGAGATCAATGGTCCTGGAGATTCATGCCCGAAGGCTTGGGTTTCCCTGGACGTTGACGATACAGACATTGTAGCAAGGAGGAACGCGGTATGTGGTGGAAACGTGTGTTGGAGAGATCGTATCAGGAGGCCGACCTCATCGTGAAGCGGAAGGTCAACTCCCTCCTCTTCCTCGATACGTTCCTCGGTATAGGGTTCGTGTGCCTCGCCCTGGTGCGCCTCTTCCAGGGGATGGTGCGGATGGGGGTGGGGGAGCTGGTCGTGGCGGGGGTGTTCCTCGTCTACGTGATACTCCTGCTGCTGGGCCGTTTCAAGCTGGTGAGCACGGGGAACGTCTTCCTCATGTGGTTGGCTGCGCTCGTCCTCTTCTCCATGCGGGAGATCGTCTCCCCTCGGGACATCTACGTCCAGGCGACGTATCTCATTCCCACGCTCATCTGTCTTCCCCTGCTCGCCTATGCCTCGTGGCAGGTGATCACCCTCATCGTCCTGAACGTGCTCACGCTCGTCTTCGCGTATGGGGTCCGGATCCGGCCCGTGACGCTCTCTGCAGGTATGGGGGATGGCCTTTCTGAGGCGCTGGTGGCGCTCATCCTCATGATCTTCAGCGCTGCGTTCATCGTACACATCTTCAACCTCCAGTACCGTTCGTTCAGGGAACTCCAGGAACAGGCGAAGGTTGCCGAGGCCCGGTATCGAGGCCTTCACGGCCTGGTGGAGGAGTCGGCCGTGGCCTTCAACCTCGGCGAGCACCTGAGCGAGCACGCCGCGAGGAACGCCCAACGGTCCTCCGAGATGAGGGAGGGGCTCGTGCGCATGGGTGAGCTTGTCCTTCAGCTCTCGGACTATGCGGCGAGCGCCGGAGAGGCGGAAGGGCGGGTGAAGGGGGCGAGGGGACTCGTGAGGGAACGGATGGGGGCGGTGAAGGAGGCGGTGGCCCAGACATCCTCTGCCGTGGAGGAGCTCCAGGCACAGGTGCGGAACATGGTCTCCACTGCCTCTTCCCGTCGGGAGGAGCTGGAGGCTCTTGCGGGCGAGGCGGCTGCAGTGCTCGGGAGGTTCGAGGGGGCGCGGGAGCTCTTCCACAGGATCGGTGCGCACTCCGGAGAGATCCTCCAGATCGCCCAGACCATCACGAAGATCGCCGGAAGCACCAACCTCCTCGCCCTCAATGCGGCCATAGAGGCGGCCCATGCCGGTGAGGCGGGGAAGGGGTTCGCCGTGGTGGCCGAGGAGATCCGTAAGCTCGCGGAGGAGAGCAACGCCCAGGCCCGGAGGATCGGCGAGACGCTCGGGGAGAACAACGCCCTGGTGCAGGAGGCCGTCCAGGCATTGGAGGAGTTCAGGGAGGTGTTCGCGGGGATGAAGGAGAGGATAGAGGAGACGAGGGACTCGCTCGTGGAGATACTCGGAGGCATGAGCGAGTCAGCGGCGGGGTATCGCCAGATAGAGGAGGCCGTGGCGAGCCTCTCCGGGCTTTCCCAGGAGGTGGAGGAGGCCCTGCGGAGTATGGAAGCGGAGCTGGATGCGAGCGGGGCTTCCATCGAGGGGATGCGGGGGCTGGTGGATGTGGTGCGGGAGGAGGTGGAACGCGTGGCGTCCCATGCGGATGCCGTCTTGGAGAGCACCCGGGAGCTCTCCCGGAAGGGTGAGGAGAACCTCGCGGCCTACAGGCGGGTGATGGACGGGCTTAAAGAGCTCGACAGGATGGGATGAGGAGGGGCCGGGGGTATCCCCGGCCCGTGGTGGATCGCTCCCTATGCGAGGCTGCGGGCGGTCTCGAAGATCTCCGAGAAGAGTTCCTCCAGGTGCTCCTCAGGGATGCTCGCGAAGGTGACGCGGAGCACGTCCCTTCCCAGAGAGATGGTCCCGATGCCCTTCTCCAGGAGGGCCTGTCTGAGTGCCTCTGCATCGATCCCCCTGGTCTTGAAGCACATGAAGTAGCCCGAGTTGAAGGGCTGGGGGACGAGGGGGACGTCGTCGCCCATGCGCGAGAGGATCTGGCGGGTCTTCCGATAGCGGGCCTTGAGGAGATCGGCCCACTTCGCGAGTTCGGAGGGGGTGTGGGCGCTCGTGAGGGCGCGCTTGAGGAGGCTCTGGGCGAGGCGGTTGGAGTTGGAGACGGTGGCGCGGAGGGATCCTGCGAGCTTCTGGTTGAGTGCGTCGAACTGGCCTGCGGTGAGGACCGGGGATCCGAAGGTGAGGAAGCCGATGCGGAAGCCCCACACGTAGAGCTCCTTGGTGGGGCCGTCCACCTTGACCGCGAGGAGGTTGGGGTGCGCGGTGGCGAGGAGGTTGAAGAGGGAGTGGGGGTAGATCCCTTCCTCGTAGAAGAGGCCGAAGTAGGCGTCGTCGCAGACCACCAGGAGGTCTTTCTCTTCGGCGCACCTGGCAAGGAGGCCGGCCATGGCCCGTGCCTCGTCCACGGTGGGGGTGTAGCCGGTGGGGTTGTTGGGGAAGTTGAGGACGAGGACGGCCTTCTTCGCGGGAATGTCCCTGATCGTGCGCTCCAGGGCCTCGAGATCGAGGGAGCCTTCCTCGGTGAAGAGGGGATAGGTGACGAGCCGGGCTTCGCGCCGTCCTTCGAAGAGGAGGCGGTAGTTGCCCCAGAAGAAGTCGGAGACGAGGACGTGGTCGTGCGGGTTCACGAAGAGGTCGGCCACCTGACTCAGGGCACCGGTGAGGCCCGAGGTGACCATGGGAAGGGAGATGCGATCAGGGGGTACGTCCGGGTTCTTCCGGAGGATCTCCTGCTGCCAGAGCTTCCGGAGTTCCGGATCGCCGGGGGTGGGGGCGTAGGAGACGATCTCCGCAGGGGAGAGCTCGGGGACCCACCGGTGGATCTCTTCGAGGATGATGGGTTTTCCCCGCTCCACGTTCGCGATGCCCACGGTGGCGTCGAACCGGTGGGCCTTCTCCTTGGCCTCCATGCTCTGGGCTGCGACTCCTCTGGGGAAGAACATGCGTTTCCCCAGATCCGACAGGAGCCTGTAGGCGACGCTCCCTTCCAGGGTCTGGTTGAGAGACTGGGCGAGTGGGTTGAGTTTCATAGCAAGGCTATGATGTCCGAAGGGGAGGGGTTTGTCAATGCATATTCATGCAGGAATGGGGGTGTTTTTGTATATTTATGCTCCCGATCGGGATCATGAGAGACGAAGGACGGCCCACCGGGCCGCATCGCGGAGGACGGGATCGGGGTGGGTGAGGTAGGGTTCGACGTAGGGGAGGAGGGGGCGGGCTCCGGTGGCGGCTGCGGCGAGGAGGGCGTTGCGCTGGAGGGTGAGGGGGGAGAGCCAGCCGAGGTGGAGGGCGGAGCCCCGGAGGAGGGCCTTGAGGAGGGGGGCGGGGGTGCCGAGGAGGAGGGTGAGGGGGAGGGCGGGGCCTATCCGGCCGCGGAGGACGGGCCTCCGTCCGGGTGCGGGGCGTCTGTTGTAGGGGCAGGCGGCCTGGCAGTGAGGGCAGCCGTAGAGGGTGGGGCTCCAGGCGGCCTTGACGGGGTCGGGGACGATCCCGTGGGTGCTCGCCCAGTACTGGATGCACCGCTCCTTCCTGAGGGTGCCGTCGCCGGGGAGGGCGCGGGTGGGGCAGGCGGTGAGGCAGGCGGTGCAGGGGCCGCAGGGGGAGAGGGGGGGCGGAGGGGGTGGGGACGGGGGGAGGTCGAGGGGGAAGGGGAGGAGGATGCCGCCGAGTGCGATGTAGGAGCCGTAGACCGGGTGGATGATGAGCCCGTTCCTCCCGGGGACCCCGAGTCCCGCGCGGTGGGCCATGGCCCGTTCGGGGAGTGGTGAGTTGGAGAAGACCCGGAAGGCGGACTTCGGGTGGCCGGTGCGCTGCCCGATGAGGGAGACGATCCGCCTGAGGGTGTGGGAGAGTTCCCGGTAGTGGTTCGCGCAGGCGAAGGGGGCGATGCGGGCGGAGGGGAGGGGGGAGGGGTGGGGGGTGGGGATGGTGTAGGGGAGGTGGGTGATGAGGAAGGAAGGGTGGCGGTGCGGGTCGAGGCCGGGGATGCCTTCGGAAGAGGACGGGTAGACCTCCGTGAGACCCGCCTCCCGGCAGAGGTCGAGAATCGCTTCGAAGGTGAGGCCCTTGCTCATATTTCGTTGACAGTTCAGTATATTTTCACCTAGTATGTAAAGTATGAGTGACGGTATTCCGGGAACCGCCCCGGTGCGGAAAGGGTTTCTGGGGAGGATACTCGACATCATCCTGGGGGCGAACGATCCCGCTCGTCAGAAGAGGCGTGCCCTCAGACAGATCGCGAAGGAGATACGCAGGAGCAAGTATCGCTTCTACAACCCCCGGTCGGATGAAGCCCTCCCACAGCTCGCTCAGTTCTTCTTCCAGATATATCGGGTGATCGGTCCAGCGCAGACACTCCTCCAGCACGCCGATTCTTCGAAGGCGCTGAGGCGTCTCGTGGTGGAGTCCTTCCTCCCCGAGGAGAAGCGGGGGATCCTCGCCCGGCTCGATCCAGGGGCGCTCCGCGTGAGGGTGAAGGAGGTGTCGCTCGAACAGCTCACCGAGGAGGTGAAGGGCGATCTCGTCGAGCTCTACGATCTGTGCAGCCGCGACAGAGCCGAGCGGATGAACAGGGTCTACGAGACCATCCTCTACCTCGTGGGATTCGTGAAGTTCGATTTCTACTTCCTCCTCAAGAAGTTCGACGCTTCCTTCCCCGAGCAGGACCCCTCGTATACCCCCAGGTTCGAACCCATCTCGGCCGAGTACGTGGTGGACGATCTCAAGGACTTCCTGGATGTGATAGGGCCCCTCGATCCTGGCCTTCCGTGGCAGGAGGTCTTTCCCGTCCTCAGGCTCTACAAGGGCGTGGAGGTGGTCGATCCGAGGCTCTGGCAGCGGATGTTCAACGCCCTCATGGCGGTGAAGCGGAGCGATATCCTGGTGAAGATCGTGCAGCATGTGGAGAAGAATCCTGCCTTTCAGCCGGAGGTGAGGGTCTCACGCCAGGATATCGTCGAGGGGGTGCTCGAAGAGCTCAGACGAGATGCGGAGGCCGTGATACGAGGACTCAGGGAAGAGAAGCGGAAGATGAAGCTCGGCCAGCTCCTCAGGATGGTCTTCGGGACCGATGCGGTGGCGAGGTCCCGGTACTACACGGAGGCCACGGCTTCGGCCTTCGCCCGTCACGATGTGGGGACCTTCCTCTACGTGGAGCCGTTCAACTACCTCAAGGCCTTTCTCCTGGACTTCTACAAGCGCGACGTGAGGATGCTCGCCGAGCTTTTCATCGTGCGCGGGAAGTGGACCGCTCCCCAGGTCTCCCAGGAGCTCTCGGACGCCTACTACCGGGTGATGGACATCGCCCAGGAGGTGGTGGAGCTCGATGAGTCCCTGAGCGATGAGGGGGAGCGGGGGCAGAAGATCCGTCAGTACCTCCACCGGAGCGGGAGCGGAAAGGAACCGGCGGTGAAGCGCGTCCTCAAGCAGTACATAGACGACGTGAACGAGGCCGTCCGGCGGATGGTGATGGAGACCGCCCAGAACCTCATCTCGATAGGCAAGATCTTCAAGAGTCTCATAGAGGACTCCCAGGGATCGAAACGGGAGGTCATCCTCAACTGGCGTGAGGTGGAGAACGCCTATGAGGGGGAAGACCTCCAGAGGGATATGGTCGAAACGTACAAGAAGATCTACTACTTCATCCAGATCCTCCAGCTCTTCTTCACCAGGAAGCGGCAACCCGAGGAGTGAGTGAAAAGGGGAAGGGTTTCCCCTTCCCCGTGTGGTTCAGAAGGTGTAGCGAACCCCTCCTGCGAGGGCGATGCCTCCGGGGTGCGAGGGGCTGTAGAGGTCGGTCTCCTCCCCCACCTGGAGGGAGAAGAAGGAGTAGAGGTGGAGGCCCTGGTCGAGGTTCCAGTCGAGACCTGCGATTCCCACGCCGCTCAGATCGATGGGAGAGAGGAGCCCCCGGAAGAGGAGGGTGAGCCGGTCCGAGGGGGCCAGGCTGAGCTCGTGGTAGAGGTGGATGCCGTAGTCCGAGAGGTCTCCTGCCGTTCCCTCCTCCCACGATGCGTCGGGGATGACGAGGGCCTCGATCCTGAGGCTGAGCCCCTCACCCACCTCTATGGGGTTGAGCCAGAAGGCGCCGAGGGAGAGGACGAGCTCCTCCCTGAGAGAGGTGGTGACGTCTTCCGTGTCCTTCGGGATGGAAGAGCAGAGGGAAGCGTAGAGGTCGGCACCCAGGTTGCCCTGGATCGTGAAGGCCCCCACATGTGTGCCCTGCGGTCCGTCATGGAGGTAGGCGGCCTCGAGGAGAAGGGGGCCAGCCTTGGTGTGGAGCCGTGCGCCGAGCGAGGTCTCCTCTGGTGCGGGGAAGAGGGGGGCCTCCGAGGCAGGGGCGAGGGCCACGAGGGCCACCGGTTCGAGGAAGGCGTAGGTGCCGAGCGGGAGGTAGAGGGAGGCGTACCACGCCGTATCCTCCCTCACCGGGCCTTCCACCGCGAGCAGACTCGCCCCTTGCGTGGCCGTGGGGTTGAAGGCGATGTTTCCCGCGTTGAAGAGCGAGCCGACCCCCCAGGTGAGGGCGTTCTTTCCCATGGAGAGACGCACGGCGTACCGCTCGGCGAGGGGGATGCGGACCTTCACGTAGGCGTAGTGGATGCCGAAGGTGGCGGTCTCCCTTCCCGTGAGGCTCGGCGTGCCTTCGCCGGTGCCCACCTCCTGACCGAGTGATGCGGTGAGGGAGAGACGGGCCCGCACGTTCCTGCTCCCCCTGCTCTGGAGGTCGAGTTCGCCGTTTCCCGAGGAGAAGAGAGACCAGGTCTCCTCGTCGATACGCATACCGAAGACAGCGGTGTCCATGATCACCCTGACCTGTTGCTCCCCCCACAGGGGAATGACCCCGAGGAGGAGCAGCATCGACAGGATGGCCCACTTTGAGCGGAGGGTTACCATGTGAGTTCCTCCAGCGAGAAGATGCGTTCGTCGAGGGGGATGTCCACTTCGATCCCAGAGATGAGGAACTCGGTGGAGGAGTTGCGCTTCAGCATGTCCCTGAAGACGTAGTGGACCGGTATGGAGTGCCCCTTTATCTCCTCGATCTCCTTCACCTCGACCTCCTTGAGCACCTTGCCCGAGAGGGCGAAGTACTGGGCCTTCCATCCCACGAACAGCTCTTTGTCCACCCAGAGCTTCTGTCTGGGATAGGCCACGTCCTTCACCTTGGCCTCGAGCACCAGCACGTAGCAGGGACGACCGTTGGCCGTCTCCTCGCCTTCGATGCTCACGCGGTACTTGTCCTTGAGCTCCTTGCCGCCGGTGAGGTCCTCGTACGAGAGGTCGGAGCCTGCGACCGATTCCCTCAAGGCCGCCCCCTGGAGGCGGATGAGCTCCTCGGCGTCGGGGTAGTAGAGGTAGATCTCGTCCTCGGTGCGGAGGATCTTCTGTCCTGCCTCGTCTATGCTCGTGAACTCGATGAGGGACTGTTCCTCGCCTTTTGCGTAGAATCTGAAGGTCTTGGTGCGGGTGCCGAACCTGTCGGTGATCACCATCTTGCCCTCTCCCCGGAAGGTGGAGAAGGTCTGATTCTCCTCCACCCGGTCGAGGATTTCCTCGGGCGTGAGGGCGGAGAGGAGCCCTCCTGCGAGGAGGAATACGAGCAGTGTCGATGCGATGCGTCGTGTGTTCATGAGGCGCCTCCTATATGGTCCTGAGTGCCTGTATGGGATTGAGCTTCGCCGCCCTCCGTGAGGGGATGAAGGATGTGACGGCCCCCACCACCACGGAGAAGAGGAAGACGAAGAGGTAGGTGCGCCACGTGGGAGTGCAGTAGTAGATGTTGGAGATCGGCCACTGGATGTCCTGGGTGGCGGCGGTGTAGTCGATGCCGTAGATGCCCAAGGGGTAGGCGAAGAGTGCGCCGAGGCCCACCCCCACCGCGGCCCCGATGAGTGCGAGGTAGAGGGCCTCCAGGAAGAAGAGCCCCACGAGCTGGCCCCCCTCCATGCCCATGGCGCTCATGGTCCCTATCTCCCTCATGCGCTCGTAGATGACCATCATGGTGGTGTTGATGATGACCGTGCTGCCCAGGAGGAGGAAGAGGAGCCCTATGATGTTGTAGGTGATCTCGGCGATCCGGATGACGGAGTAGAGGGTGGGGAGCTCCTGCCAGGGCTTGGCCTCGACGTCTCCGTAGCTCCCCGTGGCGAGGAGCGCCTGGACGTGCGGGAGCACGTCTCGTTCCTTCACCCCCTCTTCGAGGAGCACCACCACCTCGCTCGCGGCATCGAATGTGCTCCCGTTCAGGGATCGCATCCTGAGGAGCCGTTGTCCGGTGTCGAGGGGGATGAAGAAGGCCCGGTCGAGGGAGCTGAAGGGAAAGCGGACCAGTCCGGTGATCGTGAAGGTCATGGCGTTGGTGCCATAGGTGGCGGTCCGGGCCATGAGGGTGAGGGTGTCCCCCACCTGTTTGCCGAGTTCCTCTGCGAGGGAGGGGGTGAGGAGGATCTCCCTCGACCCTGCCTTCGGGAACTCGCCGGTGAGGAGGTACTCGTCGAGGTTCGCCACCTTTCGTTCCTGTTCCATATCCATGGCCCTGCCGTAGACGCCGAGGAAGGTGCCCTCCTCTTCCAGGACCATGGCCGGGAAGCCTATGCGGGCTGCGGCCGCCCTCACGCCGGGGATCTGTTCGATCTTTTCCACCAGGTCGAGGGCGTGCTCCACCTTGAGGTGGAGGGGGGAGAGGTGCTCGTAGGTGTCGAACTCTCTGTCCCGGATGCGGATCTGGCCGGTGTAGAACCTGAAGAGGTTGGTCCTGAGGTCGTCCTTCATCCAGTCTATGAGGCCGAAGAGGAGCACCAGGCTCATGGCCGCGATGGCCAGGGCGAGCACCGAGAGGAGGCTCCTCCTCCTGTTCCTGAAGATATTGCGCCAGGCGATCTGTGAGAGTTTCATCATCTCCTCCTTAGTGGTAGTGGAGGCAGTCCACGATGCTCTTCTTGAAGGCCCTGCGGACCGGGAATATGGCGACCACCGTGGCGATGAGCACGCCCATGACGAACGCGGTGAGGAAGGAGCCCGGATCCCAGGTCCCTTTGAAGGCCCCGGCGATGCGGTAGCCCACGTCCATCTCCCTGATGAGCCAGCCGTAGTCGATCCCGTACTCCACCAGGAAGTAGTTGATGGGAACGGCGAGGATCACCCCCATGAGGGCGCCGAGGAAGCCTATGCCCGCCGCCTCGAGGAGGAAGGAGAGTCCGATCTGCGACTCCTTCATGCCCAGGGCCCGCATCATGCCGATCTCGCGGAACCGCTCGTAGATGGACATGAGCATGGTGTTGGAGATCCCCACCGCGGCGATGACGAAGAGGAGGAGCAGGATCATGCTCGTCCCTCCCTGCTTTGCCTGGGCGATGGCCACGTACCCCGGTGCGAGGTCCTTCCACGTCTTGAGGGTGAGGTCGGGGAAACGTGCCGCAAGCGCGGGCCCGAATGCGGCGACCTGTTCCTCCACGGGGATGTGCTCGGGGAGGGAGAGGGCGATGGAGGTGACCGTGCCTCCCATGTCCAGGTAGAAGTCTGCGGTGTCGAGGGGGAGGTACACACCGGTGCGGTTCACCACGGGATTGGGGGTCGCCACGATCCCCACGATGGTGAGGTCCATGGTCTGATAGGCCCCGTCCCGGGTGCGGGTGACGAGCGTGACGGGGTAGCCCACCCTGGCGCCGAGGTCCTCTGCGAGCCACTGGCCCAGGATCACGCCCTCCTCACCGGGCGATCCCGAGAACCAGGAGCCCTCCACCACCTCGTCCTCGAGCCTGAAGACCTCGGGGTCACGCACCGGGTCCACGGCCGTGATCCGTACCTGGAGCGAGCCGTCCTCGGGGTAAGGGTCCTTGTAGACCACGAGCTCGCCCAGGGCGGTGACCCGGGGGGCTGCCTTCACGCCTTTCGAGGCGAGGAACGAGAGTACCTCGTCCGGCTCTTCGATACCCTTGTTGAGGGGGAGACGGTCCTTCTCCTCCCAGAACTCCCCGGTGAAGATCTGGGCGCTCCCGGTCTCGTACCAGAGGAGATTGCGTTCCGAGTCCCTCTCTGCACCTTTGAGTATGGAGTCCACGAAGATGAAGAGGAGGATCCCCACGGCCACAGCCGAGGCGGTGATGATGGTGCGCCTGGTGTAGCGCGTGAGGTTCTTCAGAGAGAGTGAGAAGAGGGTCTTTGCCTTCATGACTCCCTCCTTATGTCTTCCTGGATGAGTCCGTCGTGCAGGAGCACGAGCCTGCGGGCGTGGTCCATCACCATCTTGTCGTGGGTGGAGAAGATGAAGGTGGTGCCGTACTTCTCGTTGAGCTCCTGCATGAGGTGGACGATGGCCTTTCCGGTCTCGGAGTCGAGGTTGGCGGTGGGCTCGTCGGCCAGGACGAGGATGGGATTCTTCACCAGGGCCCTGGCGATGGCCACGCGCTGTTGCTGACCACCCGAGAGCTGGGCCGGTCTCCTGTCCTCCATGCCCTCGAGCCCCACGTCCTTGAGGATCTGCATGGTGCGCTCCCTCACCTCGCGTTCAGGAAGGTCGAGGAGGTCGAGGGCGAAGGCCACGTTCTCGTAGGCCGTGAGCACGGGGATGAGGTTGAAGGTCTGGAAGACGAAGCCGATCTTTCCGCGTCTGAAGCGGGCTCGCTCCTTCGGATCGAGGGACGGGATATCGGTGTGGTCGATGATCACCGTCCCCTCGTCCGCGGAATCGAGGGTGCCGATGATGTTGAGGAGGGTGGTCTTGCCCGAACCCGAGGGTCCGGCGATGGCGAGGAACTCGCCCGGTTCCACCTGGATGTCCACCCCCCTCAGGGCGTGTACCACGGTCTCTCCCGTGTGGTAGTCTTTCTTCACTCCGGAAAGTTCAACGATCGCCATTGTCTGCTCCTTTCTCTAGGTATGCCTTGGTGGCCCGGAGAAACTCTCCGATCCTGAAGTCCAGATATCCCTCCGGGAGCCCCAGCATCCGCTCGTAGGCGTACTGGAAGCTCTCGTAGAGGGTGGTGAACTTCTCCTCGTACTCGGGATGATCCTTAAGGCCCAGGAGGTATTCGGCGGTCTCGTTGGTGATGGCGAACGAGAGGGTCATGATGAATCGCGCCACGTCCCGGGGCCTCATCCTGCCTATGTGGAAGAGCCCGGCCTCGGTACCTTCCTCGATGAAGCGGGCCATGAGGGGGAGGGATTTCTCGAGTGAGAGCTGCTCCATCTTCTCGCGGAAGGTGACGTTGGCGGGGTCGAGCCATGACTTGAGGATGGTGAGCATGAGGGGGATGCTCTCGAGCTTGAACTGCACGGACTGGTTCATGAGGAGGTTGAGCTTCTCCTCGATGGGGATGGAGGTGTCCCGAAGGGTCTTGTCCAGCCGGTCGATGAACGCGTCGGTGAGGGTCTCGACCACGGCGTCCAGCAAGTCTTCCTTCGACCGGAAGTGGTGGTAGAAGGTGCCTTTTGCGATGCCCACCTCACGAATGATCCGCTCTACAGGGACGCGGTCGTAGCCGTGCTCCCAGAAGAGTCGGGAGGCGGTCTCTATGATGCGGGCGCGGGTGTCGCGGACCGTGTGAAAATCTGATCCGGTCATGCAGGCGATTCCTCCGCAGAACGTGTTCGACCGACCGTCGGTCTAATGGGAAGTATAGTGTGTTTCGTGCGCATCGTCAAGCGCCATGCTCGAAATATCGCAATTCCTGCTTGAACCGGGCGGCACGATTGGACAGAATGGGCTCTTTTGTGCTACTCTTACGGATCGAGGAGGCAGCAGGTGAACGTTCGGAGTTTCCTTGCCCGTAAGCGGCAGGGCAAGAAGATCTCCATGGTGACGTGTTACGATGCGAGCTTCGCACGGGTCCTCAACGAGACCGAGGTGGATTGCCTGCTCGTGGGGGACAGCCTCGCCATGGTGATCTACGGGTATCCCACCACGGTGCACGCAACCCTGGAGATGATGGTCCGGCACACCGAGGCGGTGCGACGGGGGGCGCCCGACAAGATGATCATCGCCGACATGCCCTTCCTCTCGATGCAGCAGGGCAAGGCCCATGCGGTGCACGCTGCAGGGGAGCTCATACGGGCAGGGGCCGATGCGGTGAAGGTGGAGGGGTGGAAGGGGATCGAGGAGGAGATCGCCCACCTGGTACAGGCCGGGATCCCGGTGATGGGGCATCTGGGCCTCACCCCGCAGTTCTACTACGCCTTCGGCGGGTTCAGGGTGCAGGGGAGGGACGAGGCCTCCCGCACCTACATCCTGGAGGGCGCCGGGAGGCTGGAGGCGCTCGGGTGTTTCGGGATCGTGCTGGAGTGCATCCCCTCAGGACTCGCCCGTGTGGTGACGGAGCGCATCTCCATTCCCACGATCGGGATAGGGGCGGGATCCGACACCGATGGCCAGGTGCTTGTGCTCTACGACCTTGGGGGGGTGGGGCTGGAGAAGCCTTTCAGGTTCGTGAGGCGATACGCCGAGGTGGGGCTCGCGGTGAAAGAGGCGGTGGATCGGTTCGTGGAGGACGTGGTGGAGGGTCGGTTCCCCACCCGGGAGGAGAGTTTCGAGGACGAGTGAGGCCGGTCTCTTCGATGGGCCTCCCCCGCCCATGAGAACGAATGAGGAGGATGGTGTCGATGTCGAAGCGCATACTCCTGCACCTGACGGGCTCGGTGGCCTGTTTCAAGGCCGCTGCCCTCGCCTCGATGCTCGTGAAGGAGGGGTACGAGGTCCAGGCCACGGCCACCGAGCGCGCCCTCCGGTTCATTGGCCCTGCAACCTTCGAGGGGATCACCGGACGGCCCGTGCTCACCGACATGTTCGCGGGCCAACCCGACTTCATCCCGCACATCACCCTCGCCCAGGAGTGGGCCGATCTGCTCCTGGTGTATCCCGCCTCGGCGAACTGCATCGCGCGCCTGGCTGCAGGGCTTGCCGACGACCTGTTCGGCGCGATCTTCCTCGCGAACAACTTCCAGAGGCCGGTGTGGCTCGCCCCGGCGATGAACACGCAGATGTACCTCCACCCCGCCACCCAGCGCAACCTGAAGGTCCTGGAGGAGTGGGGGGTGGTGATCCTTGCCCCGGTGGAGGGGAGGCTCGCCTGCGGCACGGTGGGGACCGGGAAGCTCGCGGATCCCGAGCTCGTCTTCCAGAAGATAAAGGAGGATCTGTGAGGATCCTGGTGACGGGTGGGGGGTGCCGGGAGCCGGTGGACGGAGTGCGTAGCCTGGTGAACACCTCCACGGGGAGGACCGCGGCCCTGGTGGCAGAGGAGGCGGCGCGGAGGGGGCATGAGGTGACGGCCCTGGTGGGGGTGGCGGAGGTGGTGCCGGAGGGGGTGGAGGTGGTGCGGTTCTCTTGCTTCGCCGAGCTTGCCGGGCGGCTCGAGGGGCTCCTTCGTGGGGGTGCCTGGGATGCGGTGGTGCATGCGGCTGCGGTGAGCGATTTCAGCGTGGCAGGGGTGTGGGAGGAGGAGGCGAGGGAGGAGGAGGAAGGGAGGCTGCGGGTGGTGTTGAGGCGGGTGGAGGGGGGCGGGAAGGTGGACTCGGCCGGGCCGGTCTGGATCGGGCTCGCGAGGAACGAGAAGCTCCTCGCTGGGATCAAGGGGTGGGCGCCGGGGGTGGTGCTCGTCGGGTTCAAGCTCACGGTGGGGGCGCGGGGTGAGGCGGTGGAGGAGGCGGTGAGGCGTATCTTCGAGGAGGGGGCCGACCTCGTGGTGCACAACGACATGGAGGAGATGGGGAGGGGGGTGAGGGCGCGGATCTTCACCTCGCCGGGGGAGGCGGAGGAGGTGCCTACCACCGAGGCGCTCGCCTCCCGGCTTGTGGGCCTTCTGGAAGCGCGGGTCCTTTCCTGAACAGTGAGTTTCTGGTATCTTTTCTAAAGATCCCTTTTAAGTGGAGCAAGGAAGAGGCTGATGTTCATAGAGGTGCTCAAGTCCAAGATCCATAGGGCTGTGGTGACCGAGACGAGACTCGACTACGAGGGGTCGATCTCGGTGGATCCCGAGCTCTACCGAGCGGCGGGTATGTTCCCGCACGAGAAGGTTGATGTGTTCAACCTCAACAACGGCGCCCGCTTCACCACCTACCTCATCGACGGGAGGCCCGGGGAGATCTGCATAAACGGCGCGGCCGCGAGGCTCGCCCAGCCCGGCGACTTGGTGATCATCGTCTCCTATGCGCACCTCACCCCGGAAGAGGCCTCTTCCTGGCAGCCCACCGTGGTGCTGGTGGACCATCGAAACACGGTGAAGAAGGTGCTGAAACCCGGCTCATGAATCTGCGACCACGATGTGGTCGAGCCAGCCTCGCACTTCGTCAACAGGCCTTTCCCTGCGGCGTGCATAGTCGCGGAGTTGTTCCTCGGTGATGCGTCCCACGGCGAAATAGCGGCTCTCGGGATGCGAGAAGTAGAAGCCCGCGACCGAGGATGGGGGGACCATCATGAACGACTCGGTGAGCCTGACCTCCAGGCGTGCCTCTGCCCCGAGGAGCTCGAAGATGTCCTGTTTGAGGCTGTGGTCGGGGCAGGCGGCGTGTCCGGGTGCAGGTCGGATGCCCCGGTACCTGCCTGCGAGCACCTCCTCGGGGGAGAGGTGTTCCTCAGGGGCATAGCCCCAGAGGGTGGTGCGCACGAGCATGTGGAGGTACTCGCTCGCCGCCTCGGCGAGTCTGTCGGCGAGGAGCCGTACCATGAGCTCGCGATAGGGTTCTCCAGGCCCCTCCTCTGCGAGGAAGCGCTCTATGTCCTTGCCTGCGGTAATGACGAAGAGGCCGAGGTAGTCATGCCCTTCGTGAGGCAGGAAATCCACGAGGGACCGGGTGGGCTCCCCTTCCTTCACCGCCTGCTGCCGTAGCATGGGCAGCCGCCGGATCACCCCCTCTCCCCCCCACCCCAGCACCCCGATGCAGTCCTCCCCCACATCCCGCGCCGGGAAGAACCCCACCACCCCCTCGATCCGCACCCTCCCCTCCATCCGCGCGAGCACCCCCTCCGCCTCCTCCCGCAGCCGCACCGCCTCCGCCCGCTCCGCCTCCCGCATCCGCTCGGGCGTGCGCGCAGGGAGCCCCCACCCCTTGTAGAACATCCGCCAGTCCAGGTAGGGGCGCACCTCGGCCACCCCCATCCGCACCACCTGAGGCCCCCGCACCCGCGGCTCGACCGGCGAAGCCGGCCCAGGCCGCAGCCTCCTCCGCCGCGCCTCCCCCAGCCCCGGCACGCCCCCTCTCCCCTTCACCCCCTGCTCCCTCAGCCGCGCCTGCTCCGCCCTCACCTCCCGGACGAACTCCTCCCGCCCCTCCGAGAGGAGCCGCCCCATCACCTGCACCGCCTCCGAGGCATCCCGCACGTGGATCACCGGCCCCCGGTAGGCCGGGGCGATCCTGAGCGCCGTGTGGAGTCTGCTCGTCGCCGCCCCACCTATGAGGAGCGGCACCGCCGGCCCCGCCCGATCGATCGCCTCGGCCGTCTCCCGCATCCGCTCGAGCGACGGCGTGATGAGCCCCGACAGCCCCACCGCATCGGCCCCCTGCCGCGCCGCCTCCACCACCCTCTCGGGCGGCACCATCACCCCCAGGTCCACCACACGGTACCCGTTGCACTCGAGCACCACCTTCACGATGTTCTTCCCGATATCGTGGACATCCCCCTTCACCGTGGCGAGCACCACCACCCCCCTCGCCTTCCCGACCCCTCCCTGCTCCGCCTTGAGCCTCGGCTCCAGGATCGCCACCGCCTCCCTCATCACCCGCGCCGCCCTCACCACCTGCGGCAGGAACAGCCTCCCCTCGCCGAAGAGCCTCCCCACCTCCTCCATCCCCGTAAGGAGCGGCCCCTCGATCACCCCCAGCGCGCTCCCCGCCTTCCGGTGCGCCTCCTCCAGATCCTCCACGAGGTACGCCTGGATCCCCTCCTTCAGGGCGTAGGCGAGCCGCTCCTCCACCGGCAGGTCTCTCCACGCCCGATCCTCGCCCCGCACCCTCGGCCCGGCGCCGGAAAACCCCCGGGCCGCCTCGAGGAGACGCTCCGTCGCATCCCTCCGCCGGTCGAAGACCAGATCCTCGATCAGCCCCCGCACCTCCTCCGGCACCTCCTCGTAGGCCATCATCCGCTGGGGATTCACGATCGCCATATCGAGCCCCGCCGCCCTCGCGTGGTGGAGGAAGACCGCGTGGATCGCATCCCTGAGGCCCTCGTGCCCCCTGAAGGCGAACGAGACATTGCTGATCCCACCCGAGGTGCGCGCGTGGGGGAGATGCTCCTTGATCCAGCGCACCGCCTCCAGGTAGTCGAGGCCGTAGCGGGCGTGCTCCTCCATCCCCGTCCCGATGGCGAAGATGTTCGGATCGATCACGATCTCCCACGGCGGGATCCCCACCTCCTCCACCAGGAGCCGGTAGGCCCGCTGCGCCACGGCGATCTTGCGCTCGAAGGTCTCGGCCTGTCCCTCCTCGTCGAAGCACATCACGAGGACCGCAGCCCCCATCTCCCGCACCACCCGCGCCCGTTCGAGGAAGACCTCCTCCCCGTCCTTGAGGCTCAAGGAGTTGACCACGCCCTTCCCCTGGAGGGACTCGAGCCCTGCCCTCAGCACCTCCCAGTCCGAGGAATCGATCATCACCGGCACCCGCGCCACCGTGGGATCCGAGGCCGCCAGGGAGAGGAAGCGCCGCATGAAACGGGGGGGATCGAGGAGCGGATCGTCCACGTTCACGTCGATCATCTGGGCGCCCGCGGAGATCTGCGCCCGCGCCACCTCCAGGGCCTCCTCCCACCGCTCCTCCCGGAGGAGGCGGCGGAACCTCGCAGAACCCGCCACGTTGGTGCGCTCGCCCACCAGGATGAAGCCCGCCTCCTCCTGGTCGAGCACCTCCAGCCCGGTGAAGACCGCCACCGGCCTGGGGGAGGGGATGGGCCGGGGAGGGATCCCCTCCAGGGCCTCTGCGATCGCCCGGATGTGGTCCGGCGTGGTGCCGCAGCACCCGCCTGCGATGTTGAGGAGCCCCTCCCTCGCGTAAAGGGCGAGGGTTGCGGCCATCTGGTCCGGCCCCTGGTCGTACTCGCCGAGGGCATTGGGGAGCCCCGCGTTCGGATGCACGCTCACGGCGCAGGGCGCATCCTGAATGGCCTTGAGGTGAGGGCGCATCATCTCGGGACCGAAGGCGCAGTTGAACCCCACCGAGAGCGGCCGGCCGTGGAGCACCGAGTGGAGGAAGGCGCGGGGGGTCTGGCCCGAGAGGAGGCGGCCCGCCGCATCGCTTATGGTGGCCGAGAGCATCACCGGCACCGCCCGCCCGCTCTCCCTGCAAAACCGCGCGACCGCTGCGAGGGCCGCCTTGGCGTTGAGGGTGTCGAACACCGTCTCAATGAGGATGAGGTCCGCCCCGCCCTCCACGAGGGCACGCACCGCGCCGAAGTAGTCCTCCTCCAGCTCCCCGAACGAGAGCTCGCGAAAGGCCGGGTCGTCCGCCCGGGGCGAGAGGGAGAGGGTCTTGCTCGTGGGGCCGAGCACCCCTGCGACGAACCGCGGCCTGTGAGGGGTACGGGCCGAGTACTCGTCGGCCACGCGACGCGCGAGGCGCGCCGCCTCCAGGTTGATCCGCTCCACCAGGTCCTCGGTCCCGTACTCGCGCTGGGAGACCCTCGTGGCGTTGAAGGTGTTGGTCTCGATGATGTCGGCGCCCGCCTCGAGGTAGGCCCGGTGGATCTCCTCTATCACGTGGGGCCTGGTGAGCGCGAGGAGGTCGTGATTCCCCTTGAGAGCGACCTCGCGGCCGTCCACCGTGGGCCCCTTCTCGAACAGGACCCCCCGGTAGTCGGCCTCCGAGAAGTGGTAGCGCTGGATCATGGTGCCCATGGCACCGTCGAGGATGAGGATGCGCTCCTTGAGGAGCTCCTCTATGGGGTGGGCCATCGGACCTCCCTATGGTCAGTCTGCGAGCTCGTGGGCTGTGGCGGTGAGGTGGTGCACGATGGCCGAGAGGGCCTCGGCCAGGATCCTCTTGTTGTCGTAATCGGGGACGGCGAGGGAGGAGGGATCATCCCTGTGGCGTTCGATCACCTCTATGAGGAGGGGAAGGGCGCGCACGATGTTGTCCACGATGGTCACCGTGGCGGTCCGGGCCGTGCGGGAGAGGGGGTTGAGGTCCACGGTGATGACCTTCTTTCCCAGGCGCACGAGGGCCTCGGTGCGGTCGCCGTCCTCCAGAGGCACGAAGACGCAGTCCGCCTCGAGGATCCCCTCGGGATCGACCCTGCGCCGCTCGCTCGAGAGCTCGGGGATGACGGCCTCGGCCCCCACGCCGAGCACCTGCTCGGCACCGTGTTCCCTGAGCACCCGTGCGATCGCCTCCTCGCGTTCGCGGCTCCGGTAGAAGAGGTTCACCTCGAGGGGGGCCCCCGTCACCTTAGAGAGGCGTACCAGCTCCTCGGGGCAGAGGGCCACCACGTTCCCGTTCACCGAGACGACCGGGTGCCTGCTCGTGAGCAAGAGGAAGGCCGCCTGACGTATGGCCGTGTGGGCGTGGGGATGGGTCCGCTCGCCCAGGAGGTAGTCGAAGGCCTCGCCCCTCCCGTGGGCGATGAGTCCTGCGGGCGCGGTGACCTTCTTCTCCATCCCTTCGATGAGCCGTTCCCTGTAGAGGAGGGAACGGTACCGCGGATGGTCGGGGGGGATTTCCACGCTCATACCACCTTCCCCCTCTCCCCCGTGATGGAGCACACGAATGTCGTGCCGCCGGGGAGGAGCCTTCGGTAGAGGTCCTCCACCTCGGGGGTGCGGGCCTCTTCCACCAGGGAGTAGAGACCGTCGCCGAACATGAGCATGGCGTGGTGGATCCCCTCTTTGGCGCAGGCCTCTGCGAGGGGACGAACCGTGGGGGAGAAGAGGTCCACCCGTCGTGAGAACTCCCGGGAGAGGGCGAGGAACCGCTCGAAGGTGGGCTCTGCGGCGAGTGCCGCATGGAGGGCCTTCCCGGCCTCCTCCACACGGGCCCGAACCCCGGTATTCTGGAGGGCCTCCTGGGTGGGGAAGGGGCCTGCCACCCCGATCACCACTCGGATCGTCTCGGGCACCTCGATGGCCCGCGCCTCGCCCCTGCCCGGCGCGCCCATCGCCACGCTCACCTTGCACCCGCCTGCGTAAAGCCCCAGGACGGTGCCCAGGCCGGTCTGTGCGAGAATCTCGGCCTTGTGGGCCACCTGGTAGGCCTGTTCCTCCGAGAGCTTCCCCCCCACGAGGACGTTGAGGCCGAGGGCGATCCCCACGGCCGCAGCCCCGCTCGTGCCGAGTCCTGCACCCATCGGCACCTCGGGCTCGTGGCGCACCACGACCTTGCCCTCGGGGAGGCCTCCGGCCGCGCGGGCGAAGGCGGCCACGGTCTGCACGGCGAGCTGCGGATCCTCGGCCTCCGTTCCCCCGATGTACACCTCGATTCCCTCACCCCCTTCGATCGAGACCGTGGTGCGAACCCCACGATCGATGGAAAAACCCCCTCCGAGCGATCCCTGTGAGAGAAGGTCGTCCGGCTGCGGGGGGACGTAGAAGAGCCCGGTGACGTGACCGGGACAGAAGACCGTCACCTCGTGCATCGCAACCCTCGCTGTGAAAGATACGCGTCTCTTTACAGTAGAAGGGTATGGGGAAGTTGTCAACATCGGTCCCATGGGGGTGGATTTCTGAGATCAAATATATTAGTCTTTCCATAGACCGTGTTACTTGCTCGCATGAGCATCCATCTGTTGTTGAGGAGGGTATATGTCAGAGCGCATGATCACCACCACGCCCGAATGGCTCAAGGAGAAGGCCGTACTCAGGCTCTCGGAGGCAGGGTTGCCTCGTGACCAGGCCGCTGTCGTGGCCGAGGTGCTCGTCTTCGCCGACCTGCGGGGCGTGCATTCCCACGGGGTGATGCGGATCCCCCACTATGCCGAGCGGATCAGGAGGGGAGGTATCAACACCTCCTCCACCTTCCCGATCTCTCCCCGAGGCAGAGTGGCGTTTCTGTTGGATGCCGAGGGAGGGATGGGACACGTGGCTGCGAACAAGGCCACCGAGGCCGCTCTGGAGCTCGTCTCGAAGGAGGGACTCGCCCTCGCCGGTATCCGTCGTTCCAGTCACGCCGGCGCCATGTCGTACTACGTACAGAAGGCCCTCGATGCGGGGGTTGCCGCCCTCGTCGTGGCGAACACCGATCCCGCGGTGGTCCCTCCCGGCGGTAAGGTCCCCTTTCTCGGTACGAACCCCCTCGCCTTCGGGTTCCCTGGCATGGGGGACGACGTGCTCCTCGACATGGCGACCAGCGAGGTGGCCCTCGGAAAGGTGCTCTACGCGAGGGAGAAGAACACCCCCATCCCGCCCACCTGGGCCGTGGACGAGGAGGGCAATCCCACCACCGATCCACACAGGGCGAAGTGGCTCCTCCCGTTTGGCGGCTACAAGGGCTACGGTATCATCCTCATGATCGAGCTCCTCACCGGTGTGCTCATAGGTGGGGCCTTCGGACCTCACCTCGTGAAGATGTACGGTGATCTCGAGAAGCAGCGCAACCTCGCCATGTGGATGCTCTTCATCGACCCCGGGCTGTTCAGGGCCGCCGACGAAGTGAAAGCTCTCTGTCAGAAGCTGGTGGACGAGATCCACGCGCAGCCCTCTGTCTCGGGTGAGCAGGTGATGGTTCCCGGAGAGCCGGAGCAGAGGACCATGGAACAGTATCTCAAGGAGGGGATCCCCCTCGCCGAACCGGTGTGGCGCTATCTCGAAGAAGGGCGGTGAGGGGTCTCCTCACCGCCCCTCACAGAGGGGATTCTCCGGGCGGACTGGTTGTTTTCCCCAATAATCGATGATACGATGAACACAAACAAAGGAGGATGCGATGCGTGCACCGAGTCCCCTCACCTTCCTCATCGGTCTCCTGCTGCTCGGGTATGCTGTGTACCACTTCGTGGTGGGGCTTACCCTCTGGGCCGTGGTGAAGCTCCTCATAGGGGGAGGCCTCATCGCGGTCTCGTTCACCTCTGCCCGTTGGGCCCTCGTGCTCCTCGGCCACCTCATCATGACCTGCGGCGCCCTCCTGGTGGCAGCCGGCGTGTACTACGCCCCGATCGTCCAGCGCACGGTCGAGGAGACGGGGAGGCTCTCCCTCCTCCAGATCCTCGCCCAGCCCCTCTTCTGGGGTATCTTCGCCATCCTCGGCGGGGTGTGCGCCACCATGCACGGGTTCTGCCGCTGCGTGCGCAGGGAGTGGAGACTCCCGGGATAGGTCCCCGGACGAGGCGGTACTTCTTTCATGAATGAGTCCCGGATGTGCGCTTGGGGAGTCACACAAGTGGGGCTGCGGATGCGCCCCGGGGGTGTCTTCCGGTGAAGGGTCCCCTCGATCGGGGGATTCATGGGTGGATCCGGTCTTCCAGTGTCTCGAGGATGTCCTCGAGTTCGTGGAGTCCGTGTGTCATGCGTTGCTTCGTGTCTTGGAAGGAGTGGAGGGTGCGTTCCTGGAGCGAGACCAGCTCTTCCTTGAGCGTTCGAAGGCGTGAGGTGAGGGCGCTCATCTCTCCTTCGAGGGTGGGGCGCGCGAGGTCCTCCTCGAGGTGGAGGATCCGATCGAGGAGTTCCTGGAGTCCGGTCTTGAGGGGGGAGAGGGTTCGTTCGGGGGTGAGAAAGGTGGTCGTCTTGAGGGTGGTGGTGAGGGTGGTGACGGCCGAGGAGATGGAGGTGGTGTGCTCCGCGGTGGCCTCGGCGAGTTTCTTGATCTCGTCCGCCACCACCGAGAAGCCCCTCCCTGCGTCGCCTGCGTGAGCGGCCTCTATGGCTGCGTTGAGGGCGAGGATGTTGATGCGTTCCGAAATCTCGTCTATGGCCTGGAGGAACTCCTCAACTTCGTGGGTGGTGGTCTGGACGGTCTCCATGTGGACGAGGGCCTCTTCCGCTTCGTCTTCGTAGCGCTCCAGGTCTTCGAGGAGCGACCGGATGGCCTCGGTGAGGCGATGGAGTGAGGATGGGGCCCGGGAAGGGGGGGCTGCAGGGATGTCGGCGAGTGCCGTGTCGATGGAGGAGAGGAGGCTCTCGAGCCGTGGGGGTGGAGCGAGGGATTCTACGGCCTCGAGGAGCGACCCCAGGGCTTTCCGTTGCCGCTCGAGGAGGGGGGTGAGGGATGCGAGGTGGAGGGCGGCGGGTGGAGTCGGAGGAGAGGTGGGGGCGGGTGTCGGGGGTTCCGGGGTGGGGTGGGGAGGCGTGGTGTGGGGAGGGGGTTCAGGGGGAGTGGAGGAGGGTGGTGCGGAGGGGGGCTCAGGGGGTGCGGGTTCCGCTTCTCCCGTGGACAGGGGGGCGGGATGTGGAGTGGCGGGCGGCTCGGGTTCGGGTGCGCGGGGAGCGGCGGCCGGATGTCCTTCCTCTTTCCTGGGCCCCGTCCGCCATCGCAGGAAGGGGAGGGTGATGAGCACCAGAGACACGGAGAGGACGAGGGGGAGGCGGTCGGCGGGTGTGGGGGTGAGGGGGAGGACGGCGACGAGGGTGCGGCCGTCGGGGAGGGGAGAGGCCGCGACGAGCTGGCCGTCCACTTCGCGGGGGCTTGTCGAGGCCTCCTGGATGAGGGCTCGACGCTCGTCCCGGGAGAGGGAGGAGAGGATGGGGGCCCCCTCCACTTCCCCGTCGGGGGAGAGGAGGGCGAGGCCGATTCCTTCGGTGTCCGAGTGGAGGGGGACGGCCCGGCGGGCTTCTTCGAGGAGGCGCTCCCACCTCCTCTCGTGGGTGTCCATGTACTCCGAGGTGCCGACGACCCAGCCCCACGGCTCGAAGAGCCTCGCGTATCCCCACTTCTTCACCGGTTCCCCTCCGGAGAGGTGGGGGAAGTAGTACTCCTGGAAGCTCTCTCCACGGGTCTTTGCGGTGTCGATCATCCGTTTCACGTAGGGGGTGCCGGTGATGTCGGTGAGGTTCTCCCTGTCGAGTCCCTCCTGCTCCGGGTTGGGCGGATTCACCAGGGAGATGTAGGTGACGGTGTCTGCGAAGAAGTAGCCTTCGTCCTCGTAACGGATGTTCCGGAGGGCCTCCCGGGCCCTCCGTTGGGCCTCCTTGGTGGAGAGGAGACGGGCACGGGAGAGTTCATGGTAGGTCTCCACGATGGCGAGACCTATACTGAGTCGTTTCTCGAGTTCGGATCTGATCTCTTCCTTCTCTTCTCGTATACGGGCCTCTACGCTCTGGTAGTGGCGGGTGTACAGGTCGGAGATCCTCCGGATCTCGGACCGGAGCAGGGTTTCTGCGTGATCGATGTCCCGTTGCGGGAACGACGAGGTGAGCAGGAAAGGAAAGGCTGCGAGGATGATGAGATAGAGGGGGAAGAGGATTCTGTACCACTTCATCCTACCTACCATAGTATAGAGGAGTCCGATGGCGTGCAAGCGTTTTTTGGGTGGGTTCGTTGCAATCCATCTCTGCTCCCACTACACTATAGGTGCACATGAAAGGTGTGTCCTGTGTCCTGCTCCTCTCCCTTGTCGTGGGGATCCTGAGCGGGGAGGAGGGGTTCGTCCTTCCCCATGAGCTTTCCTCGGGATGGACCCTCGTCCCCCTCTTCCCGGGCGGTGGACCCCAGGATGTCTCGCTTCCCCTCGATTATCGACCCGCCGGACCGCGGGGAGAGATCCTCCTCCGCTGTACGTTCACCCTCCCCTCGTCTCCCACGGAGCCGGTGTACCTCCTGGTGGATCGTCTTCCGGGAGCCTACCGCTACATCTTGAACGGCGTGTTCCTCGACGAAGAGGGGGGGTTCCCTCCACGGTTCGCCCATTCGAGGAGGGATATCTATGTGCGGTACATCCCCCCCATGCACCTCAGGGAGGAGAACGATCTCGTCATCGTGGTCTATGAGGAAAAGAGCAGGATACGTATCCGGCGCGTGGCCCTCGTGGACGGGAGGGAAGCCTTCCTGGTGCGGAACGTGCGCAATGTTCTCAACGCCCGCATCTACGGGTATTTCGCGTTCCTGAGTCTCTTCGTGTCCCTCTACTTCTTCGGTCTCTACGCGAACCGGAGGAGGGAGCGGGGGTTCTTCTTCTATGCGGTGGCCAATCTGGGGATCGCCCTCTATTTCGTGCGCATGGCATCCCCCCTCGCCTTTCTGCCCCCCGTCCTCAGCTACTCGGTTTCGAAGGCCGGGCTCATCGTCTCCCTGGGATATCTTCTCGTCTTCTATTTCGAGTTCTTCTCGCTCCGGGCCTCGGATCGTCTCAAACGGTATGTCCTCATCCTGGTCTGGGTGGTGGGGGGGCACATGGCGCTCGTGCCTCGGACCCTCCAGGATGCGGAACGCGTGTTCGCGGCGTCCCTCGTGGTCGGGTTCGCCTTCCTCGTGTCGTACGTGGTGATAAGCATCGTGATCTTCCGTCATGGAGCACGGGAAGGGGGATTCCTCCTCATCGGTACCGGCCTCCTCGTGCTCCTGGGAGGGCACGATATCGTCTACAAGGTGATGGGGCGGGAACCGTTCGTGTGGCTTCAGGGGATAGGGATCTTCGTCTTCGAGGCCATGATCTTCATCACGCTCGCTTCGCGCACCATGCGGGTGTACGCGAGGCTCGAGGAGTACTCCACGGGGATCGAAGAGGAGGTGGCGCGGAGAACCCGGGAGCTCAGAGAGGCGAACCGGCTCCTCGAGAAGGCGAACCGGGCCAAGAGCGAATTCCTCGCCAACGTGAGCCACGAGATGCGGACCCCGCTCCACGCGATCATGGGTTTCGCCGAGGCCCTCAAGGGAGAGCAGGATCCGAGGGAGCGTGAGGGACACCTCCAGCTCCTGCTCTCGGAGGCTCAGCGTCTCAAGGTGCTCATCGACGAGATCCTGGACGTGGAGAAGATGGAGCAGGGGAAGCTCACGCTCGATGAGAGTCCGTTCAACCTCCACGAGGTGGTGGGGTATGTGTGCAGGGTGATGGAGGAGAATGCGCGAAGGAAGGGGCTCTCGTTCTCTTTCGAGATAGAGGACGGTGTGCCCGTGTGGGTGGTGGGGGATCCGTTCAGGTTGCAACAGGTGCTCATGAACCTGGTGGGGAATGCGGTGAAGTTCACCGAGGAGGGGGGGGTGCGGGTGAGGGTGGGGTGTGTGGAGGAGGGGGAAGGGCGTTGGATCGAGGTGGAGGTGCGGGACACGGGGATAGGGATACCGGAGGAGATGCGGGAGAAGGTCTTCGAGAGTTTCGTCCAGGGGGATACGAGCACCACCCGGCGGTACGGTGGATCGGGACTGGGGATGACGATCGCGCGGGAGCTCGTGCGGCTCATGGGAGGGGACATCGGGCTCGAGAGCGAGGTGGGAAAGGGGACGAGGGTGTGGTTCAGGATCCCCTGTGTGGAGGCGGTGGCAGGGCTGGAGACGGAGGGTGGAGCCGGGGAGGAGGGGACGAGGGGGGTGCTGGAGGGACGCCGCATCCTGGTGGTCGAGGACTACATGCCCAACCAGAAGATCGTCTCCCTCGTGCTCTCAGAGGCGGGGGCCGAGGTGGAGGTGGCGGTGAACGGGAGAGAGGCGCTGGAGAAGGTGGCGCAGGGACGGTACGACCTGGTGCTCATGGATGTCCACATGCCGGTGATGGACGGACTGGAGGCCACGCGGCGTATCAGGGCCCTGGTGGGAGGGGATCTCCCCATCGTGGGGCTCACGGCCGATGCCTACCGGGAGGACGTGCGGCGCTGCAGGGAGGCGGGGATGGACGGGGTCCTCATAAAACCGATCCGCCGGAAGGAGATGGTGGAGGAGGTGCGGCGGCTGCTCTCGGGACGCGGGGGATCGGAGGGGGAGGAGGAGGCCCGGGAAGGGATCGGGGCGTTCGTGGAGGAGTTCGGCGATCTCCGGGAACGGGCCTTCGAGATACTGGAAGGATTCCTGGATGAGGCGGAGCGCCAGTGGGAGAGGATCGAAGGTGCCTGGGAAGGCAGGGATTGGGAGGCCCTCCACCGGGAGGTGCACGCCCTCAAGGGGGGAGCGGCCAACCTCTACGCCCGGTCGCTCCGGGACGCGGCCCTCGCGGCACAGGAGGCGGCGAGGCAGCACGACGAGGGAAGGATGCCCTACCTGCTCGATACGGTGCGGAGGGAGCTCTCCCGTCTCCAGGATGAGATCAGGACGTTCCTCGCAGGGCGCGGCGGTGGAGGGCCGGGAGGATGAAGGATGAGAAGATGCCCATCGCGAGGACGAGTATGGCGGCATCCACGCCGAAGAAGACCCGCACCGAGGTGTGCTCTATGATGATGCCTCCGGCGAGCCCTCCGATGGAGGCGCCCAGGCCCCATGCGAACTGCTGGAGGTTCTGGTAGGTCGCACGCAGCGTGTGATGGGACAATCCGTCCACGATGGAGATGTGTCCCAGGTAGTAGAAGGCGTACCCGCATCCGTGGAGGATCTGGACGAGGACGAAGAGGAGGGCGGATGACCCCTGCGGGATGAGCAGGAAGAGGACGAGCTTGAGGGCATGGAGCCCCACACCCATGAGGAAGAGGGAGCTCATACCCCAGCGCGCGAGCAACCTCCTGCCAAGGTACATGAGGGGGATCTCGGGGAGGCTCGCCACTGCGAACGAGAGACCCATGAGGAGGTAGCTCACCTCGGATTCCTCCATGAGGTAGGTGGTGAAGCTGTAGCTCCCCATCACGCTGAAGCCCACCAGGAAGATGACGGAGAGGTAGCCGAAGAAGAGGCGGTCCTTGAGGAGGTGTTCCCATCTCGTGGGCTCGGAGGTGCGGGGTGTCCCACTGGGGGGAAGGGCGATGAAGGCGAAGAGGAGGAGTCCGGCCACGTGGACCGCGATGGGGTAGACGAGCTTTCCGGTGAGCTGGAGGAGGATGCCGCTCGCCACGAGGCTGAAGGCCCAGGCGAACGAGCCCATCCAACGGATGGTTCCGTAGTTACGGGCGTTGCCCTCCGCATGGTGGAAGTAGGCGAGGATCTGTGCGTCGAGGAGGGGGATGATGGGGCGCATGAATATGCCCCTCAGGATGCTCCCCGCGATCACGAGGGCGTACGCGAGGCCGTAATAGGAGGGAGGGAGGAACCAGAGCACCATGTAGAGGAAACTTCCCAGGGCGTACATGAGTCCCGAGATGGAGAGGAGCCTATTCTCCGCATGGAAGGTGTCGGCGATATAGCCTGCCGCCGGCGAGGCGACGAGGCCCGCGAGCCCGGAGACGAGGAAGAGCCCCCCTATGAGACTGTAGGCGGGGCTGCCGTCGGGGTAGAGGAGCACCTCCTTCAAGTAGAGGGTGAGGAAGGGAAGGGCGCTCCCCCCTGCGAAGAAGTAAAAGAACTGGAGGAGATAGAGTCTGAACTTCTCCGAGGGGGCTCCCATGTGCGAGTCTCCGGATCATGTACAGGGTGTGCTAGGCGAGGAGCATCTTCCTGATCTGGGCCTTCACCTGGGAGAGATGCTGTTCATACTGTGCCCTCACCTGGCCGATGTGCTGTCTGAAGGCCGCCTGGTATTCGGGATCGCTCTCCGGGGCGACCTTCACGGGCATGCCGAGTTGCTGGGAGAGGAGCGTCTCTTTCTCCCGGAACCTGGGTGCGAACTGCTGGAGGAGGGCCGTCTCAACCTGCCGGTAGGTGGCCAGATACTGGGAGAAGAACTGCGAGAGCTGTTGCTCGAGCATGCCGAAGAGAGGGGCCTCTCCGAGCACCTTCCTCAGGCCCTCCATGACGAGGGGAAGCCGCTCGAGCTCCTCCTCTCGTGAAGGAAGGGTGAGGTTGGCGAGGAAGGTCTCCACCGATCCTTTCACGAACCATGACCGCTGTTCGGCGGAAAGCCCTTTGAGTTCCTTCTTTATGTCGAACTCGCGGTCCTCGAGAAAACGGGCGGCGCTCTGCTTGCCCTTCGTGATCCAGCGTTCCTCTTCGAGCTTTCCCTTGTCGGGCTCTATCGCGGCAGCCCGCTCGAGGGCCTTCTCCAGTGCCGATTTTATCTCTCCCATGTGCTATAGAATGCGCATGAAGGGGGACGCCTGTCAAGTGTAACAGCGGAAAAATCCTTGTTCGGTCACCACATACGCCACCCGCACGTCGTGTTCTTCCTCGGGGACCGCTTCCACCACCTGGCACGCGAAGCACACCCCCACCGCCCGCGCCTCCCCCACGAGCAGCCGGTCGTACCACCCCCCACCCCTCCCCAGCCGCCTCCCCGCCCTGTCGAACCCCAGCCCCGGCACCAGCACCACCTCCGGCCTCACCCCCCTCTCCCCCTCCTCCTCCGGCTGCAGGAACCCCAGCTCATGCCGCACGAGCCTCACCCCCGGCCCATACCGGCCCCACCCTATGCCTCCCCCCGCGATCCGCGGCACGTAGACACGTTTCCCCTCTCGCAGGGCCTCGTCCAGGAGCGGGCGCACGTCCGGCTCGTCGCGCAGCGGGAGGAACCCGCCCACCGTCCTCGCCGCCCGCCAGCGTCCCCAGGCTGCGATGCGCTCCCGTATCGCCCTGCCCGCCTCCTCGCGTGCCTGCGCCCCCATACCGGCCACACGCGCCCGCAGCACGGCCCGCAGCCGCGCCTTCTCCTCCCTCATCGGCGCACCGCGATGCACTCCACCTCCACCCGCGCCCCCCTCGGGAGGGCCTTGACCGCCACCGTGGAGCGGGCGGGCCGATGCGGGAAGTACCCGCCGTAGATCCGGTTCACGGCCTCGAAGTCCGCCATATCGACGAGGAAGATCGTGGTCTTCACCACGTCCTCCCTCGTGCAGCCTGCAGCCTCGAGCACCGCCGTGAGGTTCTCGAGCGCCCTCCGTACCTCCGCCTCGATGGAGCCGCTCACCAGGCTCCCCGTGGCGGGATCGAGCCCTATCTGGCCCGAGCAGAACACCATCTCCCCTGCGCGAACGGCCTGGGAGTAGGGGCCTATCGCCTCGGGAGCACCTTCGGCATGCACGTACTCCATACCACCTCCTGACGGGTCTTCTAGAATCCCAGCCTCTGTCCCACCAGGATGAGCTTGATCCTTCCCCGGGGCACGGAACGCCTGGTGATCACCGTGTGGGAGCAGATCGACTCGTCCCCCAGGCAGTCCTCGCACACCGTGCTCCTCCTGCACGGCGTGTGTTTCTCGAGGCGCGTCGCGTTGAGCGGCGCGGCCAGGTGCTTCGCCCTGGCGAGGGCCTCGTCGAGGGTCGCCGCCACCTTGTTCCACCCCACGACCATCACCACGTACCTGGGGCCGAAGAGCAGGGCCGCGAGCCTGTTGCCCCTGCCGTCGATATTCACGATGTGTCCATCGAGCGAGAGGGCATTGGCGCTCATGAAGAAGTAGTCACAGGAGAAGGTCTCCCTGTAGATCCGCTCCACCTCCTCGGCGGAGGCGGCCCTGTCCCTGTCGAGGACCCGATAGGGGCCCGTCCGAAGCAGGTCCTTTATCCCCGACTCCTCGAGGGTCATGGACCCTCCCCAGGCGACCAGTGCATCCTCGGGCACGATCCGCTCCACCACCTCGCGTGACTCGGCCACCGACGGAGCGACGAACACCTCGAACCCCCGGCGCTCGAAGACACGTTTGACCTCCTTCGCGCGCGCGAGCGAGAACTCCCTGAGCACCTCTGCGGTCGGCATACGCACCTCCTGTCTGAGACGTGAGGCCTCTCGCGGCCTCTCGACGTATCAGCCTACCCGTTGAGACGGGATATGTGAAGGGGAATCAGACCCCGGCGCGTTGGTTGCACGAGAGGGCGATCTTCGCCTCGAGGGCCCTGAGCAGGGGGAGGAAGGACTCCTTCAAGGCCGGCGCGGCCTTCACCAGACACTCGTGGGTCTCCTTGAGGTACCACGGTGCGAGGAACCTCTTGTCGATCACCGGCACGGAGTCGAGCACCTTCTCCCGAACCCGTGAGAGCGCCTCGTCGCTGAAACGGGAGAAGTAGTCGTAGAGGTGCATGTCCGAGAGGATGCGCGCCACCTTGGGGTGGATGTTGGCGAGGAGGAAGGCCCCCTGCCTTCCGAGCATGCAGGCCCTGAGTTTGAGGAAGGTGCCGATCGTGGTGCTGTCGATGTATTCGGTGCCGCTCAGGTCGAGGAGGATCGCCGAGGGGTTGTGTTCCTGGATGAGCTTCTCCGCATGGGTGAATAGGGAGTACGCGCCAACCGCTCTGAGGTGGCGGGGAAGGAAGAAGATGAGCTTGTCACCGTCCTTCAGGTAATGAATGATCTCTAAAGTCTCCATAATCTCTAATTTCTCTACCTGCTAAGATACCACATACATGAGGCTTCATCCACCCGTGAAGGCGACACAGGTAACCCATGATTGGTTTATAGCATCACACAACCTCGTCGGGCAATACCCCCTTGCGCACGTGATGTTTGAAAAGGGGTTTCTGCCAGAGCACCTTCCAACGCACCGCCCGCCAGGGCTCCTCCCCGTCCTCCCAGTCGAAGAGGGCGGAGAAGAGGATCGGCGCCTTGATGGTGCGCCCCGCGAGCGGTTCGAGGGGTGGGGGCGCCTTCTCTCGGACGGCGATGAAGAACCCCGTCCCCGGGAGCCAGTGCGGCCACGGGCCTTGCGCGCCGGCCGTGCCCTCGAGCCATCTCCTGAGGCTGTCCCACGGGTCCGGGGGAAGGGTGGGGAGGACGAGGAGATCGCCTTCCCGGCGGACGAGGCCGCCCCGGAAGGGGAGGAATCCCCCCTTCCGCGCCCCCTCGAGCACGGATACGGGGAGGGGCTCCTCGTCCACCCTGAGGGCGTAGAAGGGGAAGGCGGACCGTGCAGTGAGTATCCCGTGCTCGTGGAAGAGCCTGGCCCGTGCCTCCTCGACGAGGGCCTCCATGTTCCCCGGGAGCCGTACGCCGGTCACCACCAGCTCCATGGTTCCTCCCTCTTCACTTCTCATTGTTTCTGTCGCATGCTACTATGTAAGAGGAGGCGGTACAAGGAGTCTTCATGGGAGGTCCGATGCGGATGAAGGTCGAAGCGGTCCTGGAGAGACTCGTGGAGGTGCTCTCACGCTGGGATGCGGTGGATACCGTGTGTTTCCTCGATCGGGATCGCGAGGACATCTACGACCCCTACTTCTTCATCAGCCTCGACGTGTATTTCTCGGGCGAGCTTCCCTCCTACAAAGAGCGGATGGAAGAGCTGTCCTTCACCGGGGCCTTCGAGTCCGCGCCCGGCAATCGCAAGGACCGGTTCCTCGTGGGCGATCTGCCCGTGAGGCTCGAGTACAAGTCCATACCGGACGTGGAAGCCGTGCTGGGGGCGGAGCCCGGGGCCTTCGAATTGGTGGAGGACAGGGTCAGCTACATGTTCTACCGCCTCGTGAACGGCACGATCCTCTTCTCCCGCTCCGACTGGCTCGCCTCGGTGCGGGAGCGGCTCGAGGATCTGCCCTCCTCCTTCTGGAGGGTACTCCGCGACGAGGCGAGGGCCAAGATGGAGCACTTTCTCTCCGATCTCTGTGCCGCAGCGGCCCTCGAGGACGAGTACTTCTTCCTCGTCTCGGCCTCCGGGTTCATCCAGAGCGTGTGCGCCGTGCTCTTCGCCGTCAACCGGCGTTTCGAACCGGGGGGAAGGGAGATGGAGCGCCATGTCTTCTCCCTTCCTCAGCTCCCCTACTCGTTCAAGGGCTACTTCCAGCAGTTCGTGAGGTACTCGCACGACTTCCCCATGGAGAAGAAGCGGGAGATCGCCGAGAACCTGGCCCGTCATGTCGTGAAGATGTGTCTCGCGGACGAAGGATCATGAGATCCCCCTTTCCTTCGGGCCTCCTCGGCGCCTGCCTGCTCGCACTGGTTCCGACGGGCGTGTCCCTGGGCGCGCAGTCCCCGGAGCCCGCCTCCGTACCGAGGGTGAGCCTCGGCCGGGTGCTCGAGATGCCCCAATCCCACCCGGTGGACGTCTTCCGGTGGGAGGTGCTGCCCGATTTCCTCGTCCTTGTGTTCGATTCCTACGGGAGGCAGGACAGGACGCTCAAGCGGCTCGCCTTTTTTGCGGAGAAGCCGGGGTATCGTGGGCGGATACCTTCGTGGGAGGAGGTGGCCTCCCTCCACGGATGGAACGCCCACGACTACGAGGACGCCGTGCTCGCGCGGTTCTTCTCCATGGCCCGGGAGAGGGGAGTGCCCCTTTTGGAAGAGGAGGAGTGGCTGAGGGAGGTGCTCGTGTCCGCCGGGGTGCTCGTCCCGCTCAGGGCGGGGTATGCACCGGGCGGGGGAGGGCTCATCTCCGTGAGCAGGGAGAGTCCTCCCGCCCTCCTCTCGATGCTCCTCACCCACGAGTCGCTCCACGCCCTCTACTACGCCGACCCTCGTCTCAGGATGGCGGCGTATCGGGTGTGGGAGGGGTTCTTGGAGGAGACCCGGCGGGTCTTCAGGGGGTTCCTCTCCTGGATGGGCTACGATGTGGGTTCCTACCGCCTTGTGGTGAAGGAGCTCTTCGCCTATCTCCTCCAGCAGCCTCTTGCCGAGCTCCCCTGGTACATCCGTGCCCGGATCCTCCCGCGGGCCGGGGCGGTGGGGATGGGGCCCGAGCAGCCGCCCGAGCGGGTGGTGGGGGATCTCCTCCAGGGGGCGGCTGCACTCGAGAAGATGCTCGAGAGAGGGTTCGGGTTCGGTGCAGGGGAGACCTCGGGACGGGTGGCGGGGGGTGCGATTGAGGATCCACTTCAGTAGTATGGAAGATCATGTGATGTCTCCGGAGGTGTATGGTGGGGATACACTACCCGTTTCTCCTCTCGCTCTCGGTGATCGTCCTGGGGTATGGGCTCACGCGTGCGGGGGTGCTCTCGCTCGAGATGGGGCGGAGTGTCTCGAGGCTGGTGATCAACGTGACCCTCCCCGCGGTGATCCTCACGACCCTGCCCGAGGTGGAACTGGTACCGGCGCTCCTCTCCTTTCCCCTCATCTGTCTGGGCGTGGGGGTGCTGAACCTGCTCCTCGCGGGTCTCCTCTTCGGCAGGCTCGAACGGCCCTTCCTGGGGAACGCCCTCCTCGTGGTGGTGGGCTACAACATAGGGCTCTTCGCCTATCCGCTCGTCGAGGGGCTCTACGGCAGGGAGGGGCTCGCGGGGATGGCGATGTTCGACGTGGGGAACGCCTTCCTCACCTTCGGGTTGCTCTACCTGGTCTCGTGGTACTTCGGGGGGGAGGGGGAAAAGCGGATCTCTGCAGGGAGGATCGCGCGGATCCTCCTGGGGTCCATCCCGTTCATGAGCTACATGGTGGGGGCGGGGATGAATCTCTCGGGGCTCTCCTTTCCCGGACCGGTGGAGGAGGTGCTCGGGCTCCTCGCACGGGCGAACAACGGTCTCGTGCTTCTCGTGCTGGGGATGACCCTCAGGGTCCGCTTCCCTTGTGAGGTGCGCCGCCTCCTGGCGAGGACCCTCCTGTTCCGGTACGGGGTGGGGCTTGCGGCGGGTCTTCTCCTCTGGGTGGTCCTCCCGCTCGATGTGTTTCTCCGGCGGTTGGTGCTCATGGGGGTGCTCCTCCCGGCTCCGTTGGTGGTGATCCCCTATGCGGTGGAGCACGGGCTCGATGTGGAGTACGCGGGGACGTATGCGAATGTCTCGGTGGTGGTGAGTTTCTTCCTCCTGTGGGGGATCGCGGCGGTCACGGCGGGGTGGGGGTGAGGGTATTCGTTTTTGCTCATCGCAATTGACCGAGTTTCGCGGATTTGTTACTATGGGGTATATCATATTAAGGAGGTACACTATGAACCATCCGAAAAAGGTGTGGGCAGGATTTTTCGTCCCGGTTTTCTTCCTTGCTCTGACGGCAGGGTGTATGTCGGCTCGTCCGAAACTCCTTGACCCTTCCGACATCACCGGTACGGCGGTGCTCACGAAAGTCACGGTGATGGTGAGGTCCACTGTTGATCAGGGAAAAGGAGAACAGTTCATCCGAGAGGTTTTACCGGCCTACATCGAGGAGATCGTGAACGGGATAAAAAAGGAGAAGGGAATCACGATCGATGCCTCGATGTTCGTGAGTGAGATGAGCTCCGGGGATGTTTCTATTGATCTCGAGGTGTTCGATATGGGGGGAGATAGGGATATCAATATCTACACATGGGAAGGGGAGAGCGATGAGTCTCTCCGCGCGTTTTTCCTCCTGCCAATAGTGGTTCGAGAGGATGGCAGCATGCCCTTGAGAGTGACGATACATCAGGATGATCCGAAGTACGAACCAGGTAGGGAGTACTCTTTTGACTTTTCTTTGAAAGTGGAGTCCAAGTGACAGAGGAGTAAGGATGAAGTCCTCTCGTGTGTGGTTTCGAAGGGGTGGCGTATGCCACCCCTTTAGTGCACCATCCAGATGCGGTTGAGGTCCCTCGTGTCGTGACGTATACTGGTGATGTGAGGCTGGTGGCGGTGCTCGTGACAAGCGACCGGCTCGAGGCGGAGTGGGCGAGGCAGGCACTGGAGGAGGCAGGGGTGGGGTGCGTGGTGCCCGAGGAGGGGGTCTTCCGTCTCTTCCCGGTGCCGGATGCGCAGCCTGCGTGTCGGGTGCTGGTGAGTGAGGAGGACAGGGACGAGGCGGTGGGGGTGCTGCAGGAGGCGGGGCTCCTCGAGGCGCCGTTCTCGGTGTTGAGGTCTGCTCCTCCCGCCTGTCCTGTCTGCGGGGGGGAGCCGGAGCCGAGGCCTGCGGGAGGGGTGTTCGGAGCGCTGGGGAGGCTCGCGGGACTCGAGCGGGTGGGGTGTCGCGGCTGCGGGCTCGTCTGGTGGAGAAGCACACGTGTCGGGAGGTATGAAGATGGTGCTCGAAGGAAAGCGGACGGACGCATGGCGGGATCGGAGGGTGTGGTACGGGACGGCCGAGTGCGGTTTGGGGTGGGTGGTGGCGGCGGCGACGAAGCGGGGGGTGTGCAGGGTGGCGTTCGGCGAGGGGGAGGGGGAGCTCGTGGGGCTGCTCGTGAGGGAGTTCGCGGGGGCCCGGCTCGAGGAGGGGGGGGAGGGGTTTCGCGAGGGGGTGCTGGCCGGGCTGCTGGAGGCGGTGGAGGAGCCGGGGGGGGAGGTGAGGATGGACGTCGACCTCGTGGGGACGCCGTTCCAGCTGGCGGTGTGGGATGCGCTTCGGGGGATTCCGGCGGGGCAGGTGAGGACGTACGGCGAGGTGGCGCGGGCGGTGGGGCGGCCGGGGGCGGCGAGGGCCGTGGGTGCAGCGTGCGGGGCGAACAGGGTGGCGGTGCTGGTGCCGTGCCACCGGGTGGTGGGAGCCGGGGGGAGCCTGGGGGGCTATCGATGGGGGGTGTGGAGGAAGAGGGTGCTCCTGGAGCGGGAGGGATGGCGGGGATAAGACCGGATGTGTGAAGACGCCTCCTGAGGACGCTCCGATCGTCGGGCTGGGTGCGGTTTCTTGACTTTTTTTGTCGTCTACCCTTTACAACCCCACATATGGGTGATATATTCCATTCTTGTGAGATGAAACCCTACATATAGCGCAAGGAGGGGAGGATGAAGATAGTGCGTCGTTTCACGGAGGGACTCTCCGATCCGTACGAGGGGATCACCTGGGAGACGAGGGTGAGCGAGATCCGGGATGTGGAAGGGAGGGTGATCTTCCGCCAGGAGAACGTGGTGGTACCCTCGTCCTGGTCGCAGATCGCCACCGATATTCTCGCGCAGAAGTACTTCAGGCGCAGGGGGGTACCGGTGGAGATCTCTCCCGACGGAAGGGAGTATGACGCACGGCAGGTCTTCCACCGGCTCGCCTACACCTGGATGTGGTGGGGAAAGGAGGCGGGTTACTTCGATTCCGAGGAGGATGCACAGGCCTTCTATGACGAGGTGTGTTATATGCTCGCCCATCAGATGGCGGCGCCCAACTCGCCGCAGTGGTTCAACACGGGGCTCCACGCGGTGTATGGGATAGAGGGGCCGCCGCAGGGCCACTACTACGTGGACCATCGGACCGGGGAACTCGAGAAGTCCGCGAACGCCTACAGCAGACCCCAGCCGCATGCCTGTTTCATCCTCGACGTGGAGGACGACCTGGTGGGTGAAGGGGGGATCATGGACGCCCTCCACAGGGAGGCCCGCATCTTCAAATACGGGTCCGGAACCGGGAGCAATTTCTCCAAGATCCGGGCCGAGGGCGAGCCCCTCAGCGGCGGAGGGATGTCCTCCGGACTCATGTCGTTCCTCAAGGTCTTCGACCGGTCGGCCGCGGCGATAAAGAGTGGAGGGACGACGAGACGCGCGGCGAAGATGGTGGTCCTCGATGTGGATCACCCGGATATCCTCACGTTCGTACGGTGGAAGGTGGAAGAGGAGTACAAGGTCGCGTCCCTGGTGGCGGGGAGCCGCCTCGTGGCACGACACGCCCGGGAGATCCTCTCGGCCTACCGGAGCGAAGGTGATGTGGCGGCTGGGGGCGTCCGCGACGCGGTGGGGAGGGCCCTGGAGGCGGGCGTACCGGAACAGTTCGTCCATCAGGTGCTCAGGCTCGCCGAGGAGGGGATGGGGCCCGAGGAGTTTCCGGTGTACACCACCGACTGGGAGGGCGAGGCCTATGCCACGGTGAGCGGGCAGTCTTCGAACAACTCCGTGAGGGTCTCGCACGAGTTCATGCTCGCGGTGCAGGAGGACGGGGAGTGGCCGCTCACCGCCCGTACCACGGGCGAGGTGGTGCGCACGGTGAGGGCGCGGGATCTGTGGAACGAGATCGTGCTCGCGGCCTGGCGGTGTGCGGATCCCGGGCTCCAGTTCGATACCACCATCAACGAGTGGCACACGTGTCCCGCGGATGGTCGTATCCGGGCCTCCAATCCCTGTTCGGAGTACATGTTCCTCGACGATACGGCATGCAACCTGGCCTCCCTCAACCTCCTCGCCTTCTACGACGAAGAAGAGGGGAGATTCGACGTGGACTCCTTCGTCCATGCGGTGGACATCTGGACCCTCATCCTCGAGATCAGTGTGGTGATGGCCCAGTTCCCTTCCGCCGAAGTGGCCCGAAGGAGCTATCTCTACCGGACGCTGGGCCTCGGCTTCGCCAATCTGGGGAGCCTCCTCATGGTGATGGGGCTTCCCTACGACAGCGATGAGGGTCGTGCGGTGGCGGGGGCGATCACGGCGATCATGACCGGAAGGGCGTACCACATGTCGGCGAGGATGGCGGCCGAGTGGGGGCCGTTCCCCAGGTTCGAGGCGAACAGGGAGCACATGTTACGGGTGGTCCGCAACCACGCGAGGGCGGCGCGCCAGGCCCCGCCGGAGGAGTACGAGGGGCTCTCGGTCACTCCCATGGGACTCGATCCCGGCCACACCCCGGACTACCTGTTGGAGGCTGCGAGGCGGGTGTGGGACGAGGCCCTGGAATGGGGGGAACGGCACGGTTTCAGGAACGCACAAGTGAGCGCCATCGCCCCCACGGGGACGATAGGGCTGCTCATGGACTGCGATACCACGGGGATAGAGCCGGATTACGCCCTCGTGAAGTTCAAGAAGCTCGCAGGAGGGGGGTACTTCAAGATCATCAACCGATCGGTACCGCCGGCTCTCAGGCGGCTCGGCTATTCGGCCGAGCAGGTGGAGGAGATCGTGCGATACTGCGTGGGGCGAGGGACGCTCAAGGGTGCGCCCGGGGTCTCGTACGAGGTCCTGAGGGAGAAGGGGATTCCCGAGGAGGAGCTCGAGGCCGTGGAGGAGCGGCTCAGGGGGGCTTTCTCCTTGAGGGGCGTCCTGGGGGTGTGGGCCTTCTCGGCGGGGACGCTCGATCGTCTCGGGGTGCCGGAAGAGGCACGTAAGGATCCGTCGTTCGATCTTCTCGGATTCCTGGGGTTCTCGGAGGAGGAGGTGGGGGCGGCCGAGGAGTGGGCCTGCGGTGCCATGACCCTCGAGGGAGCCCCGTATCTTCGTGAGGAGCATCTGCCGGTCTTCGACACGGCTACCCCTTCGGGACGGAAGGGGAGCCGGGCGATCTCGTGGCGGGGACATATCCTCATGATGGCGGCGGTGCAGCCGTTCGTGAGCGGGGCGATCTCCAAGACCATCAACATGCCCCAGAGCGCCACGGTGCGGGATGTCGAGGAGGCCTACTTCCTCTCATGGCGGAGCATGCTCAAGGCGGTGGCCCTCTATCGTGACGGCTCGAAGCTCAGCCAGCCGCTCGTGGGGGCGGGGAGTGCGCGGGACAGGGTCGCGGAGGTCATCGCGGAGGCGGAGAGGGCGGTGGGGACGGCACGGCCTGCCGGGCGGGTGGAGGATGGGGGGCTCCCTCGGGGGAGGCGCCGGGTCCTCCCGCCCCGGCGTACGGGGTACACGCAGAAGGCGAAGATAGGGGGGCACAGCCTCTTCATCAGAACCGGTGAGTACGAGGATGGAACCCCGGGCGAGATCTTCCTCGACATGTACAAGGAGGGCGCAGCCTTCAGATCCCTCCTCAACAGTTTTGCCATCGCAGTCTCTCTGGGGCTCCAGTACGGAGTGCCGCTCGAGGAGTTCGTGGACGCCTTCGTCTTCACCCGGTTCGAGCCCAACGGCATGGTGCAGGGACACCCCTACATCAAGATGGCCACCTCGGTCATCGATCTCATTTTCCGTGACCTGGCCATCTCCTACCTCAAGCGCTACGATCTCGCCCATGTGACTCCGGAGGACCTCTCTTCCACCGAGTTGCGGAGGGAGGTATCCCTGGAGGGACCTCTGCATCGAGGAGAGGAGGTCCCTCGTTCGCGGAAGGATGTCCTACGGGAAGAGGCCCGCAGGAAGGGCTACGAGGGCGATCCGTGCCCCGTGTGCGGCAACTTCACCATGGTGAGGAACGGCACCTGCCTCAAGTGTGAGACCTGCGGGGCCACCACCGGGTGTTCGTGAGGTGGGTGGAGCCTGTTGGAACGGCCTTCGAGGCGAGGTGCGGTGGCCCGGGGTCGGGGTAACTTTACAGGGATGTGAGTTTCTGGTATAGTGGCACAACATTTCGCACGAGGGAGTTACCGATGGCACGGCGTTGTGAAATCTGTGGGAAACAGACGCGCAGTGGATTTACGGTGAGCCATGCCCACAACCGGAGCAAGCGCACCTTCAAGCCGAATATCCAGAAGATCCAGATCGTGGACGGTAAGCGCGTGAGGACCATCAAGATCTGTACGAGGTGTCTGAGATCGGGGAAAGTGGTGAAGGCGGTCTGACGCGGACCTCTGTGCAGAGAGGACTCTCCGGAGAGGGGAGTCTCTTTTTGTCCCCGACCTCTTCATGCGGAGGAGCCACGGTTTCCTCGTATCCTGTCGGATGTGCGGCGTCCATGGACCGGGGAGGGGTGTGGTGTTCCGGCCCGATCCACGGGCCTTCCCATGTTCGAGGGGATGGTGGAGGGGAGGGGCGCCCCGCGAGGTCCTGGATGGTCTCGTGGATGGTGAGACGATGCTCCATCGTGCACCTCGTCTCTTGATCGTCCCCCGGTTCCGGGGGAAGAGGATCTCTCCTTGCGCCCTCTCGGGTGAGGGTATATACTTTTCCCTATCGACCAGATTCACAAGGAGGAGTGTATGGCCCTTGGAGAATGGATCAAGAGCGACGATTTCAAGACCGAGAAACATGTGCCGGTCATCGAGCTTCCCGGAAAGGTGAAGAAGGGGGAGGCGGTGCTCGTCACGGTGACGGTGGGCAAGGAGATCCCCCATCCCAACACCACCGAGCATTTCATCCAATGGATCCGCCTCTACTACAAGGATGTGGATGGAAAGTTCGCCATCGACCTGGGGTGTGCCGAGTTCAATGCCCATGGCGCCACCACTGCGGGACCGAACACCGGTCCTGCCTACACCGAGCCGGTGGCGGTGTTCAAGGTGAAGCTCGACAAACCCGGCACCCTGGTGGCCGAGAGCTATTGCAACATCCACGGCCTCTGGGAGAGTAGTGTGGAGGTGAAGCCGGAGGGCTGAGGAGGACGGTGCCCCTTCACTGGAAAAAGCGAGGGCTGTGGTGTATCCTGGAAGGGAGCCACGGCCCTGCGTTTTTACAAGGCTTTGATGCGGGCCGCTTCGCCAGGAGGGGAGGGACCGCCATGAAGACCTTCGTTCTCGACACCAACGTCCTCATCCACCGCCCTGATGCCATCCTCAGCTTCAAGGACAACGAGGTGGTCATCCCCATCTGGGTGCTCGAGGAGCTCGACAAGCTCAAAAGCTTCAGCGACGAACGGGGCAGGAACGCCCGTGCTGCGATCAGGTTCCTGGACGAGCGGCGCAAGAAGGGAAACCTGAGCGAGGGCGTGGCGATAGAGCACGGGATCGTGCTCCGTGTGCTCCTCGGATTCTGGAAGGACGAAAAGGGCTTTCTCTCGGACAAGCCCGATAACCAGATCCTCCTCGCCGCTTACCACCTGCAGAAGCACGGGAAGGAGGTCTTCTTCGTCTCGAAGGACATCAACGCCCGGGTGAAGGCCACGGCCCTCGGGCTCAAGGCCGTGGACTACGAGAAGCAGAAGGTGAACATCGAGAGTCTCTACAGCGGGTACGTGGAGCAGGACGCCAAGGAGGAGACGCTCGATGATCTCGACCGGGAGGAGGCCGTGTCGTCGCCCGGCGCGTTCTATCCCAACCAGTTCGTGGTGCTCAAAGGGGCGCACTCGGGCCGGGAGATGCTCACCCGGTACCGCCACGAGGACCACACGTTGCGGTATGTGATTCCCCGACCTTCGAGTGTGTGGGGGGTGAAGCCGCGCAATCGTGAACAGGAGATGGCCTTCGACCTGCTCCTCGACGACGAGGTGCAGCTCGTGACCTTGGTGGGCAAGGCCGGTACGGGGAAGACCCTCCTCGCTCTCGCTGCGGGACTCAAGAAGGTACTCGAGGACAAGGCGTACAAACGTCTCCTCGTGACCCGCCCGGTAGTGCCCATGGGAAAGGATATCGGTTTCCTCCCCGGTGACAAGGAGGAGAAGCTCTCCCATTGGATGCAGCCGATCTTCGACAACCTCGACTACCTGGTGAGTGTGTACTCCAGGGGACACGTCAAGAGCGTGGAGGAGCTCCTCGCCCAGGACGTGATCGAGATGGAGGCGCTTTCCTTCATCAGAGGGAGGTCTCTCCCCTACCAGTACATCATCATCGACGAGGCCCAGAATCTCTCGCCCCACGAGATAAAGACCATCGTGAGCAGGGCGGGTCACCACACCAAGATGGTCCTCACTGGTGATCCTTTCCAGATCGACAGCCCTTACCTCGATGCGAACTCCAACGGCCTCACTTATCTCGTGGAGGCCTTCAAGGGCCAGGAGATCTTCGGCCACGTGACGCTCCACAAGTCCGAACGAAGCACCCTTGCGGAGCTCGCCGCCGAGCTCCTCTAGGGAGGTTCCCCTCAACCGGGAGGTGTGATCTGCCGAGAGTAAGAGAGATGTGGCGTCGTCTCCTCGTGAGCCTGGGTCTCCTCTGTTCGTTCCTTCTCGGTGCAGAGGAGGTGGTCTTCTCGGACCTCGTGCTCTCTCCCCTCAACACCGTACTCTTCACTGCCTCGCTCTCCGTGCCCGGCGTAGGAGCGTATCGTACCGCATTCTGGGCCGAGCCGGGCACCGGCACCCTCCAGCAGCTCTCGTTCTTCCCTGAACGGATGAGGTTCCTTCCCGCCTTGGGAAAGGTGCAGATCTACAATCGCTACGGCCTCTTCCGTATCCCTCTCGAGGGGGGAAGGGTCGAGGTGGTGGAGAGGTTTCCCGCCTTCGTGAGAGGAGCCGAGATCGCCACCACTTCTCCGCTGCCCATCGCTACTTCGCCCGACGGCCGGTACCTGGTGCACTTCGAGAAGGACTCCCCGGCGTACGGTACCCTCGTGATGGTGGACCTCGAGACCGGGGAGGAGGTGGTGGTGGCCGAGGGGATCGAGCTCTCGTACCGAGAGATCCCTGTCTCCTGGGCACCTGACAGCTCGCTCTTTCTCTACGCCCACGATGGTATGGTCTACTACTTCTCGATCTCCCAGTGGCGGGAGGGGAGGGTTCTCTCACCGGAGCGAAGGGTCATGGGACGGGGGAAGATCGGCTCGGTGTTCTGGGGAGGGGGAGGGCGTCTCTACTTCGTGGAGGGTACGGTCATAAAGGTCTTCCGGAAGGAGGAGATTTTCACCCATGGCTTCTACTACGGGGTGGTGAAGGTGGGTCGAGTGGTGGGGAAGCTCCCCTTTCACTTCGATCCCAATTTCGACCGGTTGTGGATCGGGCCGGAGGAGAACTTCGTGCTGTTCTGCAGGGCGGGGCGGGACGTCTTCCTCTATCCCCTCGACCGTGAGGACTACGAGGGCGGTGCACTCCAGGAACCGTCGCTCGTGCTCCCCCGGCGCATGTACCTCGAGGACGTGGTGTGGGACGATGAGGGAAAGCTCACCCTGTTCGTGAAGGAGGTGCACGACGGCACGGTGGAGAGGCGCCTCTTCTGGATGGTGGTGGGTTCCCAGCGGGTCTTCGAGGAACGGGAGGAACGACCGCAGGTGTGGGCCCTGTCCGAGGACGGGTCCTACCTCGCCTTGGCCATGGAGGACGGAGTCCACCTCTACCGCTACGACTCGTGGACCGAGGTGGGGAGGATCGATCACCCCGAGCCCGTGGTGCTCGCGTGGGCAGGAGACGATCTCGTGGTGGGCGGCAGGTGGTCGGTGTCCCGGTACGGCAGGGACGGGAGCCTGAAGGCACTGCTCTGCATCTCCCAGCCCGAAGGACTCGGCTTCACGGTGGGAGACTACCGGCCCATGGTGTGGGCAGGGAAGGATACGGTGCAGTGGGATGTCGCCCGGGCGGTCTTCGAGGTGAGGGAGGATCGTCCTGCCGCCGGGGCGCCCGTCCTCAACACGAGTGCCTACCGTGTGTATCTCCAGGATCTCCCCGAACAGCCCTATCGGAACATCGTGATGGTGAGGGATCTGCAAGGCCTCTCGACATACCCGCTCTTCCCCCCGCCCGAGCGTTCGTATGAACCCTTTCCGGAGAAAGACGAATCGGTTGATTTCACCTACTTCACGCATGGATCCCGACTCAGGAGACGGGAGGTGGCCCTGGTGTTCAACGCGATCTCCTCGGCCGAGGGGTTGGTCCGGGTCCTCGAGCTCCTCAAGGAGTACGGGGTGAAGGCCACGTTCTTCTTGAACGGCGACTTCATGAGGGAGAATCCCGGGGCTACGAGGCAGATCTCCACCTTCGCGGCTGAGGTGGGATCGCTCTTCTACACTCATTTCGACATGTCGGATTCCCGTTTTGCGCTCTCCGAAGGATTCATACAACAGGGGCTCGCCCGTACCGAGGACGAGTATTTCGAGATCACGGGCAGAGAGCTTGCCCTTCTGTGGCACGCGCCGTATTATTTCGTGAGGGAGGATCTCCTCAGGGCGGCGGCGGCCATGAACTACGTGTACGTGGGCTGCGATGTCGACAGCCTCGACTGGGTCCCCCAGTTCACAAGAGAGGGGGAGTCGAGGCTCTATGCTCCGGCCGCCCGGCTCGTGGAACGGATCGTGAGTATGAAGAAGCCCGGGTCGATCGTCGCCTTCACCGTGGGGAGGCCCGACGAGAAGGACCCGGTTCGGCGGCGTGAGGACTATCTCTTCCAGAAGCTCGACGTGTTCCTGAATGAACTCATTGCGAGGGGATACCGGTTCGTGACGGTCTCGGAACTCATGGAGCACGCGCGGTGAGATCCTTGGGATATTTCCATAAAGAGGAGCGTCCGTCGCTCCGATAGATAATGCAGAGAGGGGTAGGACCTTGAAACCACAGAACGCCATCAATGCCTACAAACAGACCTCGATCAAGACCGCGAGCCAGGGGAAGCTCATCGTCATGCTCTACGACGGAGCCATAAGGAATATCGATACGGCGATCGAGCTCCTCGAGCAGGGAACGAGACAGCTCGACAGGGTCCACAATGCCGTCATCAAGGCTCAGGATATCGTGGCTGAACTGGCCTCCTCTCTGGATCTCGATCGGGGGGGGGACCTCGCGAAAAACCTCTTGAGTCTCTACCTCTTCTTCGACGAACAGCTCATGGAGGCCAACATCCGCAAGGATCCGGAGCTGCTCAGGAAGGTGCGGGATATGCTCGCTTCCCTCCGGGAGGCCTGGGCACAGATCGCCCACATGGCCCCCGAGGCACAGGTGTAGGAGGATGCATGGCGGATATGCTCACCATGGAGGAGCTTGACGCCCGTGTGGCGCTCCTCAGGAGATTGAGGGACTACCTCGTAAAGCAGCGGGAACGGCTGGTCGACTACCTCGAGCTCCTTGAGCGCGAGGAGGAGGCCATCACCTCTGAGGACGTGGAGCGCCTCCACATCCACGTGGAGATGGAGCATCGTATCCTCAAGGATCTCTTCTCACTCCAGAGGGTGATCGTCCCTCTCAAGGAGATGTACCGGGCCATGTATCCCACAGGGCACAGAGAGATCGAGCAGCTGGAACGATCGGTGGGAGATCTCACCCGTAAGGCCTTCGCACACAACGAGGAGAACCGGAAGCTCCTCCAGCTCCAGATGGCTTCGCTCAAAGAGCGGATAGAGGCCCTGCGTATCCCTCAGTTTAGGAAGACCCTCTTCGCCTCTTCCCAGACTTCCCATTCGGTTGATATCTTCACCTAAGGATGAAACCGCTCTTCCTCATAGATGCCTACGGCCTCATCTATCGCGCCTACTTCGCCCTCATCAGGGCCCCCATGAGGACCAAGGACGGGCGCAACACGTCTGCGATCTACGGCTTCTTTCGTATGCTTTTCAGATTCGTGAAGGAGTACGATCCTGTCTATTGTGGCGTGGTGCTCGATTCCCTCACGCCCACCTTCAGGGAGAAGACCTTCGAGGCCTACAAGGCCACCAGGCAGAAGACACCGGAGGATCTCCATCCGCAGATCCCGGTGATCGAAGAGATCCTCGAGGCCTTGGGGTTCGCTACCGTCCGGATGAACGGGTTCGAGGCGGACGACGTGATGGGTACGCTCGCCGCCATGGCCCAGGCGGAGGGACGCCCGTGTTTCGTGGTATCGGGCGACAAGGACCTCGCCCAGCTGGTCACGAAGGGAGTGAGGATCGTCCGGATGGACAAGGACGATTTCGTGATTCTCGACGAGGAGGGGGTGAAGGAGAAGTGGGGGGTTCGGGCGGATCAGATCGTGGACTTCCTGGCCCTGGTGGGGGATGCCTCCGACAACATCCCGGGTGTGGAGGGGATCGGTGAGAAGACGGCCCGGCGCCTCCTCGCCGAGTATGGGTCGCTCGAGGGAGTCTATGCCCACCTCGACGAGCTCTCTCCCTCGTTGAGGAAGAAGCTCGAGGGGGGACGAGAGCGGGCCTTCCTGAGCAGGGATCTCGCCACGATACGGACGGACCTCGAACTCTCCCTCACGATCGAGGATCTCAGGCGGAGGGAACCCGAGGTACAGCGGGCGAGGGAGCTCTTTCTCGCCTACGACATACGGAGCTTGGCCCAGGAGGTGGGAGGGAGTCCTGCCGTGGGGGAGAAGCCGACCCTCGAGGTGGAGGGTCCCTCCAGGGCGGGTGTCTCCTACGAGGTGGTCACCGACCGGGCCTCCCTCGCCCGATGGGTGGACAAGGCCCTGGAGAGGGGGGTGGTGGCCGTGGATACCGAGACCGACGGGCTCGACCCTCTCACGTGCCGTCTCGTGGGTGTCTCGCTCGCGGTGGACGAGGGGCGGGCGTGCTACGTGCCGCTCGCGGCTCCGGATGTGCGGCCGCTTCCCGCCGACGTGGTGCGCGAGGTCCTCACGCCGCTTCTTGCCTCACAGAAGGTGTCGAAGGTGGGGCAGAACCTGAAGTTCGACTATCACGTGCTCAGGCGATGGGGCGTCCGTCCGGAGGGGCCGTTCTTCGATACCATGGTGGCGGCGTGGCTGCTGGAGTCGGATGCCGGGCGCTACAACCTCGACAGGCTCGCGGAGAAGTATCTGGGGTGGCGCACCATCCATTACAAGGACGTAGTGGAAAAGGGGGCTTCGTTCGAGACGGTGCCGGTGGCCGAGGCAGGGGTGTACGCGGCCGAGGATGCGGACATCGCCTTGCGGCTCTCCCGGGTCTTGAAGGAACGTCTCGAGGCCGGGGATCTCGGGCGGGTCTTCTACGAGATGGAGATGCCGCTCCTCTCCATCCTCGCTCGGATGGAGGAGTGGGGGATCGGGCTCGACGGGGAGGCTCTGTCGGCCTTCGGCAGGGAACTCGATGAGCGCATCTCTAATATAGAGAATGAGATATTCGATCTCGTCGGGCACGAGTTCAACGTGGGGTCCACCAAGCAGCTCCAGGAGGTGCTGTTCGTGGAGCGGGGGCTGCCGCCGGTGAAGAAGACCAAGACCGGTTTTTCCACGGACACGAGCGTGTTGGAGGAGCTGGCCGCTCAGGATCCGGTGGCGGCGAAGGTCCTGGAGTACCGAAGTCTCACCAAGTTGAAGAACACCTATGTGGACGTGCTTCCCGGGCTCGTGAATCCGGAGACGGGCCGGCTTCATACCTGGTTCAGCCAGGTGGGGACGGCCACGGGACGGCTCTCGAGCAAGGATCCCAACCTCCAGAACATCCCGATCAAGACCGAGGAGGGTCGCCGGATCAGGGAGGCGTTCGTGCCGCAGCGGGGCTGGTGGTTCCTGAGCGCGGACTACTCTCAGATCGAGCTCGTGATCCTGGCCCATCTCTCGGGGGATCCGGCTCTCTGCAGGGCGTTCAGGGAGGGCGAGGACGTACACCGGGCTACGGGGAGCCTCCTGTTCGGGGTGCCGCCCGAGACAGTGACGCCCGAGCAGCGGAGGATCGCCAAGACGATCAACTTCGGCGTGATCTACGGGATGTCGGCCTTCCGGCTCTCGAGGGAGCTCGGTATCCCGCGCAAGGAGGCCGAACGGTTCATCAATGCGTACTTCACCACGTATGCGGGGGTGAGGGCGTTCATCGAACGGACGATCGCCGAGGCGGAGGAGAAGGGGTACGTGACCACGCTCTTCGGGAGGAAGCGGCCGCTTCCCTACATCACGAGCCGGAACAAGACGCAGAAGACAGGAGCGGAGCGAATCGCGGTGAACACGCCGATCCAGGGCTCGGGCGCGGATATCATCAAGCTGGCGATGATCGACCTGGACGCCCAGATGCGGAGGATGGGGCTCGCCTCCCGGATGATCCTCCAGGTGCACGACGAGCTCATCTTCGAGGTGCCTCCCGAGGAGCTCGAGGTGATGAAGCGGCTGGTGAGGGAGCGGATGGAGGGGGTGGTGCGGCTCTCGGTGCCGCTTCGGGTGGAGATAGGGGTGGGGAGGAACTGGGGAGAGGCCCACTAGGGGGGCGTGTGGGAGAGGGTGTGCGGCCGCCGGTGATAGGGGTGACGGGGCCTGCAGGGGCGGGGAAGAGCCTGGTGGCGGGAATGGTGGCGGAGCTGCTCGGCGGAGAGGTGGTGGATGTGGATGAGGTGGGTCACAAGGCGTTGGATGTGTGTCGGGGGGAGGTGGTGCGGATCTTCGGTGAGGGGGTGGTGAGGGAGGGGCGGGTGGACAGGCGGGTGCTCGGGCGGGTGGTCTTTGCGGACAGGGAGGCGAGGGAACGGCTGGAACGGGTGGTGCACCCGTGGATGCGGGAGGAGGTGATGCGGCGGGTGGAGGGGAGGAGGGGGCCGGTGGTGGTGGATGCGGCGCTGCTGGGGAGGATGGGGCTCGATGCGGTGTGTGATCGGGTGGTGGTGGTGCGGGCGCCGTGGTGGGTGCGGGTGTGGCGGCTCGTGCGGAGGGATGGGAGATCGGTGCGCGAGGCGGTGAGGATCCTCCGGGCGCAACATGCGCTCTTCTCTCAACCTTTTTCCTGCGGTGTCGATACTGAATATGTGAGCAACGTGGGATCGAAACGGCATCTCAGAGACAAGATCGCCACCCTCCTCGTACGGTGGGGGTATCTCAGAGAGGGGGTTTCATAGGATATGGACAGAGAACGCATCCTTGTCGTGCTCGTGGGTGTGAGCGTGTTTCTCCTCGTGGTGGTTCTTGTGGGGATGTGGTGGCTTACCCCTCGGGAGGAGAAGCCTGTGCAGGTGGTGACCGCCGGGGAGCAGCCCCGGCAGAGTGGCTTTGATGCAGTGGAGTGGGTGAGGGAGGGGGAGGGATTCCCCGGCCTCCTCGAAGGGGAGGAGCCCCTGGAAGGCGAGTTCATCGTGACCGAGACCCTCTTCGGGAGCGAGTCCCCCACGCCCTCTCCTGCCCCTGTGGCGGTACAGGCCGCCCCCTCACCGACTCCGGTGCGCCCGGTCTCTCGGGGGGACCGGGCTCCCGCCCCCTCTCCCACCCGAACCCCGACTCCCCGGGTGGAGACGAGAGCGGTGGAGCATACTCCCACTCCCGTGGTGCGGGAAGAGTTCTGGATCCAGATCGCCTCCTTCACGTCTCAGGCGAGGGCCGCCCACGTGGTTGAGGATCTCGGGGAGAAGGGGATCACGGCAAGGATCGTCACCAAGACCATGGACGGGGTCACCTACTACAGGGTACGCCTCGGTCCTTACGAGAAAAAGGCCGAGGCCGAGAAGTTCCTCGCTTCCATACGGAATCTCGAGGGGTACGAGAAGAGTTACATCTCCCTGGTGTACCGAAGGGATCCGTAGGCTATATCTGAAAGTCGTGTGGCTCCTCTTTCCCGGGTTTTACCACGTAACGGGAGGGCTGGTTGTAGATCTTGCTGTAGGGAGGCACCGAGCTCGTGAGCCACACGTTGCCCCCGATGATGGAGTGGTGTCCTATCACGGTGCTCCCTCCGAGGATGGTGGCGCCGGCGTAGATGGTGACGTTGTCCTCGATGGTGGGATGACGCTTCACATTTGCTTCCGATTTCTTCACACTCAAGGCGCCCAGGGTGACCCCCTGGTAGATCTTCACGTTGTTGCCTATGACCGTGGTCTCGCCTATCACCACGCCGGTACCATGGTCGATGCAGAGGCCTTCACCTATAGTGGCACCGGGATGGATGTCGATCCCCGTCTTTCCGTGGACGTACTCCGTCATCATCCGAGGGATGAGGGGTACGCCTTCGGTCCAGAGGATGTGGGCCACACGATACACCAGGATGGCCTCGATTCCCGGGTAGGAGAGGATTACCTCTTCTTCTGACTTCGCGGCCGGGTCGCCCTCGAGGGTGGCCTTCACATCGTACACGAGGAGGCGTCGCACCTCGGGGAGCCGCTCCAGGAAGCGATAGGTGATCTCCTCGGCCTCTTCCCTTACCTTGACCCTGTGTTCCCGGGAGAGCCTGCCCCGCGTGCGCCGTTCACTGAAGTGGATGCTCTTCTCCACCTCGTCGGAAAGGTCACGGAGGACGCGTGTGAGAAGTTCCTGCGTGAAGAGGCGGACGGTGTCCCGCCGAATCCCGTCGTTCTCCCTGAAACCCGGGAAGAGGAGTGCCTCTATATCGGAGAGGATGCGGATCACCCCCATCTTCGAGGGGAGGTTGCACTCGTCCATGTAGTTGATGCCGCCTTCTCTCTCGTAGGAGGATATGAGCGTACCGGTTATCTTCTCCAGTCTGGCACCCATCGTTTCCTCCTCATGTATGAGATGAGCCTGTCGGGGAGGTGGATGAGGCGGGAGACCCCCGGTCTCACGAGGGCCTTTATCCTGTCCCTGTGGGCGAGGGTGAGGTCCTTTCCCAGGTGGATGAGGACGTCCTTCCGGGAGAAGTCGAAGGGGGAAGTCCCATCGCTCGCCACGATCTCCAGGTCGGGTACGTTCTGGTAGTGGCGCGGTATCCGGGACGCGACGAGGGAGAAGGAGCGCATGATCACGTCGATCCCGTTCTGGATGTGCACCTCCTTCACTGGGGTCCTCGGCGCCACGTTCACGGCGATGACCGGAGCGTAGCCCATCATCCTTGCGATCCATACGGGCATGTTGTCCACGATACCGCCGTCCACGTAGAGGCCCTCGCCTATCTTCCAGGGTTTGAAGACGCCGGGGAAGGACATGGAGGCCCTGATCGCATCGGCGAGGCTCCCCGTGGAGAAGACCTGCTGGATGCCGGAGATGAGGTCCACCGCATTGCACCTGAAGGGAAGGGCGAGATCCTCGAACGAGAGCTCCTGGGTGAGGTCCCTGAGCAGCTCGTAGATCTTGGTGCCGGGTTCCATGCCGGTATCCTTGAGGAGGTTGCCGAGTGCCTCCCCCGCCTGGAGGATGCGGATGAAGGGGAGGTTCTCGGGGAGCTGGAAGGAGAAGCCCGTGAGGTAGTCCCTGATATCGAAGTCCTCGAGGAAGTCCCTCATACGGGCAGGGCCCATGCCTGTGGCGTAGAGCCCGCCCACGATGGCGCCCATGGAGGTACCCACCACGAGCGAGGGTTTGTACCCCAGTTCCTCGAGGGCCTCGAGGACGCCCACGTGAGCGAGACCTTTGGCTCCACCGCCCGAGAGCACCAGTGCCCATCGTTTCGTCATGTCACCCCCGGGGTCACAGTAGAATATGGATAGGGTGGTGTCAATAGAGAGCGAGAGTGAGGAAGCGGTCGTAAAAGAGTTGCACGCAGTATATATACGGTTTTATACTGCAAGAGGACAAATCGGAGGAGGATGTGCTATGAGGGTAGCATTCCTGATCAACAGGCTCATGAACGACTATCAGCTCGCACTCTGGGAGGGGGTGCAGGAGGAGGTCGAGAAGCTGGGTGTCCAGTGTATCGCGTTACCCGGAGAACTTATCGACAGCCCCGATCCCGAAGACCGGGTGGTCAACACACTCTACGACTTCTTGAGGAGTCCCTCGTGGGATGGGTGCATCGTGGCCACGAGCACGTATGCGACACATGGGGATCCTGCCCGAATCCTTTCCTATGTCCGGGAGCGTACCTCGGTGCCGCTCGTTTCCATCGGGGTGGAGTACGAAGGCCTGCCTGTGGTGGGTGTGGACAACGAGGCCGGCATGCGTCTGCTCGTGGAACATCTGATTCGTCACCATGGGGTACACGACCTCGCCTTCATCGGGGGGCCACATCACAACCCGGAGGCCCAGGCTCGGTGGAGGGTATTCGAGAGTGTCCTCGATGCGCATGGAATTCCTGTGAGAGAAGACTGGGTAGGGGAAGGGACTTTCGAGAAGGAGAGCGGTTATACGGCCATGGAGGCGATATGGAACACCTCCGACAGGAAACCCCGGGCAGTCGTCGCTGCGAACGACCTCATGGCCCTGGGGGCCTATGAGTACCTCGTGAAGCGAGGTGTGGGAGTCCCTGATGATGTGCTTCTCACCGGATTCGACGATATCCCCGCTGCGAGGAGCAATGAGGTGCCGCTTTCCACGGTGTATCAGCCCGTCAAGGAACAAGGGATGGCGGCGATCCGACTCCTCCACGAGTGGCTCTCCTCCGGAGAGAGACCCGACTCGGAGGTTTCTGTCGCGGAGCCGCGGTTCCGAGATTCCTGTGGGTGTTTCTCTCGGAACGTGGAGATGGCGGGGGGAGAGATGGCCTTCACCTTCGAGAAAGGCGACGAAGAGGAATCAGAGGAGGTCCTCATTCGTTTCTGCGAGGAGCGTCTCGGCATATCCTTCACTCCTGTCGAGGAGTCCCTCCTGAGAACTCTCGTGGGACATCTGGCTGCCTATCTCGATCTGCCGGACAGGGAACACCTGGATGTCTGTCTGAGGACCACGTTCGCCGTGTTCGTCCATGAGAGGAGGGAAAACCGGGACATGGAGCGGTGGCTTCGCATCTTGGGCGCGATTGCTTCCTTCTTTCAGCGTTACAGGCCCGAGCGGTATTCCCAGTTCACGATATTCCTTCAGAAGGCCTACGTACTCTTCATAGAAGCAGTCTCGCACGAGGCACAGACCCATCTTATGAACACCACCGAGAAGTTCCTTCGTTCGCAGGATCTCCTGCGGGCGATCCGCTCGTCCGAGGATATGGGAAAGTTGAAGTCTTCACTCCTGGAACTGAAGGAAAGGCTCTCGATCTCGTATCTCCATTTCGTCCTCTTCCCCTCCGAGAAGTGGGAATCCTGCTATACCGGGGCCGTCCTTCCGGAGACCTCCTCGCTCCTCGTTTCAGGAAAAGCCGGAGGGGAAGGCGATGTAGGTTTCAACACACTCGAGTTGCTTCCTCCCCACATCCTTCCCCCGCAGCACCCCGGTGCACTCTCCGTCTTCCCTCTGCTCATCGGACAGCGTTATCTGGGCTACATGATGGTTTCCGCCCGTGAGATCTTCACCGGGTTCTACCATTCGTTCGCCTCCCAGGTGGCGAGCACGGTGCTTTCCATTCATACTCTCGAGGCGATGAGAAAAACGACTCGACAGCTTCAGGTGTGGGCGGATGAGATCCGTGCCACCGTGTCCTCTCTGTTCGAGGCCTTGGGATCGGTGGGGGCCATTTCAGAGGAGCAGCTCAAAGAGATGGCGAGAATTTCAGAGGAGATTTCCCGCCGGAGCGGAATGTTTGAAGAGAACCTCAAGATTACTACTTCTATCGCGGAGCACGCCCGGTTCATGCAGGACCTGCTCTTGCTGATCGACGATGTCTCACAGCGCATCAACCTCCTTGCGATCAATGCCTCCATCGAGGCTGCCCGCGCCGGAGAGCACGGCAGGGGGTTCAAGGTGATCGCTGAGGAGGTGAGAAAGCTCGCAGATACCACCGCCCAGCGTGCCAAGGAGACGAGCGAGGTGCTTAACCAGGTGATGCACAATATCGAGACCTCTCGTGAGCTGGGAGAGAGCCTCCATGGTACCTATTCGAGCCTGCAGGAGGAGATGACCCGTTTCAGGTCGGCCCTCGGGACCATCGAGGAGCACCTCTCCCGTTTCTCGGAGCAGGGGAGAAGACTCGCGTCTTTGGTGGAGCGGCCGGAGGGAGGCTCTACTCCTCTTCCTCATGGATTTTGAATTGTGAGAGGGTCTCCGAGAGGGCCTGTATGTGGGTGCGGTTCTCCTCACTCTGGGCGCGGACCTTGAGGATGGAGTCCACGATGCGGGATGTGCCCTCTTCCACCTCACGTATGGCCTGCTTCACCTCTTCGGTGATCTCCTTGAGGTTGGTGGTGGCTTCCAGTATCTGCCTGTTGCCCTCTTCCATCTCCCGGGCGCCGCTCCTCACCTGGTGGGTGAGGTCCTTCATCTCCACGAGGGAGGAGACGATCTCCTGGCTCCCGCTCCGTTGTTGGGTAAGGGCCGCCTGAATCTCCTGGATGAGGCCGGTCAGCTCGTTGATCCTCCCCAGGATCGTGCCGAAGGCGGTATCCGCCTCCCCAGAGGCTGCGGCCATCTGTTCGATGGCTCTGGTGATGTCCTTGATCTGGAGCCGGATCCGTTTGGAGTGTGCCCCCGATTCCTCGGCCAGCTTTCGGATCTCATCGGCCACCACGGCGAAGCCCTTGCCCCTTTCTCCCGCATGGGCCGCCTCTATGGCGGCGTTCATCGCGAGGAGGTTGGTCTGTGAAGCGATTGTCGCGATGACGGTGTTGGCGTCCTGGAGTTTTGCTGAGGCCTCCTGGACCAGGGTGGTGAGATCGATGAGGGAGGAGAGCTTCTCCTTGCCGGTGTCGGAGGCCTGGTGGAGGTCCTCGACCCCCTTCATGAGCCGATTCGCGACCTCCGCGAGGGAGTCTATGTTGGCCACGAGCTCTTCGATAGAAGCCGAGGATGCTTCTATAGTGGACGCTTGTCGTTCGATGGCTCTTGTGAGGGCCTCTATGTTTTTCGCCATCTGCTCCATGGCTGCCGAGGTTTCCACCACACTGGTGGTCTGGTTGTGGGCGTGCTGGGTGAGTTGTTCCATGGTGCGCTGTATTTGCTCGACCGCGGTGGATGTCTCCTCGGCGATCTGTTCCAGGGTGATGCCCGTGTGCTCGAGTGCCCCCATCCTGCGCTGTACGTCGAGAAGAAGGTTCCGGAGGGTGGCGAGGAATTCTCTCAAGAGGAGGAAGATGTAGGCGATTTCGTCGTCGCCTCTCACCCGTGGCTGCACGGTGAGATCGCCCTGCGAGGCTCTGGTGAAGTATGTCTGAAGGAGTTCGATTCTCTTTCCCACCAATGCCCGGAGTATGAGGAGGATCAATACTACTGCCCCGGCCAGGCCGAGAAGGATCATGCCTGCCGAGTAGGTGAAACTCCGACGGAGGGTCGAGAGGAGGTCAGCCTCTTCAATAGAGAAAGCCACGGCCCAGGGCATATCCTCCTGGGGGATCCAGTAGTAGGCGACCACGATGTTGCCCCTTCCCCCTTTCAGGGAGAGGGAGCCGGCGGTGCTTCCCTTGTTCGTTCGTTCGGTTGAAAGGGCCTGGAAGAGTGGAGTATCCCGAAACGAAGAGAGGAGTTGTGTGGCATCTCTGTACCCGAGGACCGTGCCGTCGTCGTCGATGAGAATGGTGCTTCCGGTCTTCCCCTGTGAGTGGTAAAGGAAGCGTACGAACAGGAAATAGAGGTCCAATCCCCAGGCCAGATACCCTTCGAGTTCTTCGCTCCCGGGTCGGAATACGGGTGTCACCAAATAGGCGAGGACTCCTCCCTGCGTGGGAAGGTAGGTGTCGAGGAGGACGGGTGACCGGGTACGGCTGTAGTTCGATGCGATCGAAGATGGAGAGAGACCGAGCTGTGACACCGCGCTCCTGTCTCGTTCTGCGAGGGCGTCTCCCGAGGGGGAGAGGAATATCACGTCCTTGCATACCCCTTCGGTCTGGAGTGAGATGGTGGTTTCCACCTCATCGAGAAGCGAAAGGGTGGGGTTCCGGAACGCCGAGAGGACGTTGGGGTTCTGGGAGGAAAGTTGAAGGAGGAGTCTCATTTGAGAGATGTAGATCCGCAGGAGAGTCCCCCCCTCCTCCACGATCTCCGTGAGGTTCTCTTTCTGCACGGTGAGGACATATTCCCTTACGTTCCCATAAGTGAGGACGAGCGTGACGGCACCTGCGATCCCCATGACGAGAAGTATGGCGAGTGTGAGACGTATGAAGAGTTTACCCGGTCCGAGTTTTCGTTTCGGCATGGAATCCTCCTCGTTCTCCTGTTCACTATAGGGCAAACGCGGTCGGTGTGCAACATCGAGATTCATACCTGTGAGAGAAGGGAAATCAAGAAGGGCTGCTTCATGCGAAGCAGCCCAAATGGAAGGGGGTTATTATGGGGGAGGGATTCACCGATAACATAAGCAATTAGCGTGCCAAGAGATAGGAAGGGATTGTTCATGATATCTTGTTCCTATGAAAAGAGATGTCTGAGAATACGAATGGAGGAGGGATGTGCTTTCAGGTGATTTCTATGCGTTTTGCAATGCATGCTGGGGCTGTTATGCATATTGGAATTGCAGGGGCTGGGCTGATGGTATGCAAAGAGCATAGAAGCGAGGGTGGACTATGCACTGTGCCATGCAGATGGAAGAGCGACGAGGGGACGAAAGGAAGGGCGATGTATATCTCACGACAGGACAAGGCGAAAGAGTGGTGGGAAGTCAGAAAAGATTGGCACGGTTCCTGCTTGTTGATGTCCGAAACACCAGATGGAGGATATACTATGAAGCACAGAGACAAGAGAACCTTGGTGCTCGGATCGATGCTCCTGGTTCTCCTGGGACTGCTGCTCACCGTAGGATGCGCCAACCCGGTGAACAGCGATATCGAACGTATCGCGGCTTCCGTGACGTCGGAAGACGGATCCCAGACCACGGACGATGCCGACCTCTCCGGCGATACTTCTCAGAGCGGGAACGAGTCTTCGGAGGATTTTACGGCGACACAGAGTGGAGAGGATCCACAGCAGACGGTTTCCCAGGGGAGCGATGACGGGGCCGGGGCGGTGAGTTCTGACGAGCAGGGTGCGGTCGAGCAGCCTGAGGCCGTGGCGGGCGGAGACGCCGCTGAGGCGGAAGAGGATTCCCTCCTTGCGGCTCTCGAAGAAGCGGTGGCCGCATCGAAGGATCTGGCAGGGAAGGTCGTCATCGACGGAGCGGGGTATCTCGTGATCAGCACCGACCAGGGGACGTATGAGCTTGCGATCTCCGATGATCCCGAGGAGCTCAGGGACGATCTCCAGGACCTCTGGAAGGAGCACAAGAAGGACAAGGAACTGAAGAGTATCGCCCAGGAACTCCGGAAGATCCTTGCGTCAGTGACCGAGGCATCCGAGAGAGAGCAGGGCAAGAAGGAAAAAGAAAAGAAGAGGAAGTAGCAGAACCTTTCTCTCATCCCTCCTTGGCAGGTGGGGGAATCCCCCCCACCTGTTTTTTATCGATACGTCTCCCTGAGGTGCATCACCGAGACGCGGGAGGGATCGAGGGTGATCCCCTCTTCTCTCGGGATGAACCGGATGTTCCTCTCCTCTCCTGGGAGGAGGTGAAGACAGTTGTCCGAGAATCTGCCGCCGGGGTGATCGAGTACCACGAAGAAGGCGGGAGCGTCGGTGGTGAGGGTGATCCGATCGCCTTCCACGGTCGTATGGACCACGGCTCTTGCAAGGGGACACTGCTTGGGGAGGGAAAGGAAGTGCGTGTTGCTCGTCCGCATCCCGTTCTCGAGTTCGAGCCCGAGCCGGACGAAGGTGCGGTGGGGATCTATTCCCTGTCGATCAAGGGGGACCTGCTCGATGATGGAGGCTGCTTCCCCTTCGAGACATACTTCCCATTCGATGCGGTTCTTCTCCTTCCCCTCAAAGTCGTAGAAGGTGGCGGAGAGTCTCCCCGGAAGCGGTTCTCTCGTATCGTTGTAGACGACCACCGTGAGGATCCTGGGGGTCTTCATGAAAGCGGCCGTGTGCACCGGGGCGAAGGCCCTCCCCACCACGTAGTGGAGGGGTTTCCAGCGACCCGTGTATTCTATGGAAGACCAGGAGGCCACCGGCCAGTTGTCGTTGAGCTGCCAGTAGAGGATCCCCATGTTCCGTGGTCGTAGGGCACGCCAGTATTCCACCGCGTGTTGGATCCCGTAGGCCTGTTGTACCTGGCTGAGATAGAGGAAGGCCTCGGGTGATTCGGGGAAGCGGAAATACCTCGCCATGCTCTCGATGATGACCCTGTTCCCTTTCGGGCTCCTCTGGTGGTGTTCCATCACGGGGCTCGTGGGATTCATCTGGTCTTCAGGGCAAAAAGTCCTTATGGTCTCGAGAGATGGGAATGACTGGAAACCGAACTCGCTGCAGAAGCGGGGCCTCACCTGGTAGAATGCGTCGAAGGACTTCCCTCCGTGCCACACGTCCCAGTAGTGCATGTCGCCTCGTGAGTCGTCGTGCCAGTTGTAGTCGTAGACATCCCTTCCCGCGGACGGAGAGCTCGGCCAGTAGGGCCTTCCGGGATCGAGGGTGTCACAGATCCGTCCTATGGTGGCCTCGTAGAGACGATCGAAATCCACGAGATACCGCGCGGGATTGGCTCGCGTCTCCTCGAACCAACCGATGGCACCGAGGTTCTCGTTGTTTCCGCACCAGAGGACCAGGGAAGGATGGTTTTTGAGCCGTTTCACCTGGTAACGGGCCTCTTCCTCGACCAACCGGAGGAATTCATGGTCGGAGGGGTACATGGCACAGGCGAACATGAAGTCCTGCCACACCATGATGCCGAGCTGGTCACACAGGTCGTAGAAGTAGTCGAGTTCATACTTCCCCCCTCCCCACACCCTCACCATGTTCATGTGTGCCTCTCTCATGCTTTCGAGGAGGTAGCGCGCCCGGTCCGGGGTTTCCCTCGAAGGGAGGGCGTCCTGAGGGATCCAGTTTGCACCCTTGCAGAAGACTTCCACCCCGTTCACTTCAAAGGCGAACCGGGATCCATGGGGGTCCTCGTCGGTGATGAGGCGCACGGTGCGGAATCCCACCCGCTTGTGAACCTGGTGTGATCCGAGCGTCACGTATAGGTCGTAGAGCCTCTGAGGGCCGTAGCCCGCCGGCCACCAACGTTCAGGCGAGCGGATACGGAGGGTGCGGGTGATGGTGGAGGACCCTTCCCCGACCTCAACATGTGCTTCGTGGTGCACTCCGGCGCAGGAGATGGAGAGGGGTATCTCACCCGGCTCGGAGGAGAGGAACACGACATGGATGTCGAGGAGGCAGTCGTCCCCTTCCCAGCGCTGGTCCGTATGGACGCAACGTATGTAGCCCTCGGATGCGTCGATGAGTCCCACCCCGCCGTAGATCCCGGCCACCATGAGGCAGGGGCCCCAGTCCCACCCGGCATGACACTGGGCCTTGCGGACCAGGTTCCTGTGGGGGGACTGCACAGGATGAGAGGTGTGAGGAATGGGATAGGGGAGTCGCCCGGCCCTTTCCACGGCCGTCCGCTCCGCCGAACGGATGAGCACCTCGATGGTGTTCTCGCCTTCTCTGAGATACTCCCCCACCCGGAGTTCCACGGGAAGGAACATGTTCTCCCCCCTTCCTGCGGAGTGGCCGTTTATGAGTACCTCGCAGATGGTGTCGATGCTCTCTGCCCTGAAGAATACAGGCCCCCTGGGGACCTCCGAAAGGGACACGGTGGTGGAGAGTCTCCAGTCCTCGCGGCCTACCCACTGGACTTCGAGCTCATTGGTGCCCTGGTAGGGATCGGGGATGATCCCGGCTTGGATGAGCGCGGAGTGCACGTCCCCCGGTACCTCCATGAGGACCTCGGGGAGGTCCCTGGTGATGCAGGAGAGGTTCCAGGTTCCGCTCAGGTCGATGTATTTCATACTATCTCCTTCTTTTTGAAAACTAATATATCAGTTTTCTGGTCATGACATGTCTTTGACCATGTGGGAAATGTATGATATATTGTCTGAGCCTTCGTATCAACCAGTCAAAAAGATGGGGAGTGATGAATCATGAACGGAAAACGTCGAACCAAGATAGAGAACATGGGACTCATCCTCCAACAGATCTGGTACGAGGAGGGAATCAGCAGGATCGAAATCGCGAAACGGGTGGGACTCAATAAGTCCACGGTGACGAACCTCGTGGCCGAGCTCATCGAACTGGGGTTGGTGGAAGAGAGGGCACAGAAGAACGTGGTCTCCACCGGGGGGAGGAAACCCATAGCGCTGGGATTGAACAAGGAGTATGGGGTCGTCATCGGTGTGGGGGTCCAGGCCGAGGCCATGAGGGCGGTGACCGTGGATCTGGCCGGGACCGTGCTCCTGAAGTGGCAAAAGGACACCGGCCCCATCACCCGGAGAAACTTCATCCCCCTCTTCCTGGAGGCCATGGAGGAACTCTCGAGGATCCTCGAGGAGAAGGGCTACGTCCATGTGCTGGGTGTGGGGATAGGGGCCGGAGGTATCATCAACCCCGAGGACGGGAGTATCGTCTATTCCATCCCCCTCTCCATCTATGAGCCGTTTCAGGTGTGTGCAGAGCTCGCGGAGTTCCTGGATGTTCCCGTCTTCGTGGAGAACGATTCCAATTGCTGCGCGTGGGGGGAGCTCGCCTTCAAGAAGGGCGAGTCCTACAGGGATTTCATCTTCGTGCTCGTGGAGTTCAAGGAGGAGCGGTCTCACATCAAGGACTTCGGGGGTGTGGGCGTCGGGTTCGGGATCGTCCTGGACGGCCGCCTCCATTACGGGCACACGTTTTCCGCGGGGGAATTCAGATCGGTCTTCTCCGAGGGGACCATGCCCTCCCAGTTCTCCCTCTCCCCCGAGGAGCTCGCTCAACTTCCCCACAACAGGGTGCTGCTCGACAAGTTCCTCCATGAACTGTTCTCGAATCTCGCGTGTATCGTCAACACCCTCAATGTGTCCCATGTCTTCTTCGGCGGGGATATCGAGGGCCTGGGGGAGGAGATCTGCGATACGTTCATGTCGTATGTGAGAAGGAATTGGATGTATCCCCTCCCCATCCCGTGTAACGTGTCTCTCTCCTCGCTCCATGATTTCGCCGTGGCGTACGGTGCCGCGGGGATGATTCTCGACAGGATCTTCAGGAACCGTCTCCACCAGAGCTTCTGGGATAAGAGGGGGGACAAGGCGTTTCTCCCGGTCCTCGTACGGCATACGCTCCCCCTCGTGAAACGGAGTCGTGCATAGGTGCATCTCTCATTCGGTGACGAGTATCCTCTCGGGCAGGCCGCCGTCCTCTCTCGTGCTGTGTACGAGAGGGGACGGCGAGAAGAGGTTGTTCCTGGCGGGGATGGGGAGGGGGACGGACAGGGGATCGAGGAGGATGTCGAAGGTGTTGCCTTGGAACCGGTTGCCTCCCCGGCTGCCGAGCGGCCCACCTCCCAGGTCGAGTACCGAGCCGGGAATTTCCCGGATGGTGAGCGCCGTGCCGAGCCGGGTGAAGGTGTCGTCTTCGAGGAGGAGGGAGGGGCTGCCCGTGGTGAGGAGGATCCCCCGGGTGACGCCGCTGAAGGTGGTGTTCCGAACCACGATCCGCGGGTTTCCCCGCGCGATGACGGCGGTGGGAGAGAGGGGGCGGGGCCGGGTCGGGCCCATGTAGAAGTAGCTGTCCTCTATGGTGAGGGTGGTCGCTCCCCCCACTACGACGCCGGCTGTCTCCTCTTCGGACGGGATGCGCAGACGTATCCCCGAGAGCCTCGCCTGGGTGGGGCCCGAGGGTGGTGAGGGAAGGGTGAGCGGAGCCCCGGTGGAGGGATGGAAGATGAATGGGCGGGAGAGCGAGGTCCTCGCCCCGAAAGGGAGGCCGCTGTTGATCGTGATCCCCTGTCTGAGTATGGGGTCGTCGCACACGAGGTGCTCGGTGGTCACTCCGGATACGCCGAAGAAGGCGAGGCCCGTATCGGTGAGCCTTCCGGGGAGCGAGGGGGTGAGGAAACTCACCGCCTCGGCTTCGAAGTCTCCTCCGATCTGGAGGAGCCCGTACTGGAGGATGTTCCTGAAGCTCACCTCGGAGAGCCGGATGCGGCTCTGGATGGCCAGGATCCCCACCGAGGTGGCCCCTACACCCTGGGAGGGATCTCCACCCTGGATGATGAGATTCGAAAGGCGGACTTTCCCTGCGTTCTGGACGAGCAGGAGGGGTATGATACGGACCGGCGAGGTGTCGTCGTAGAGAATGGGGAGGGTCCCCTCCTCTCCTTCTATCGAGACCGAGGTGCGGATCGAGAAGGGGCCTCGATGTGTTCCCCCCGTGATGACGATCCTGTCTCCGTCACGGGCTCGATCCAGGGCCTCCTGAAGGGTGGGATAGTCCTCGGGGACCCGGATGTCCTCCGCGGTGATGGTGAAGCACTGGAAGAGGAGTGCCAGGAGAATGACCCTGTGACGGCTCAAAGGAACACCTGGATGTCAGAATATATGGATAAAGAAAAACCTGCAGGAACAGCTCCTGCAGGAGTCGGGCTGGGCGGATTTGAACCGCCGACCCCAGGTCCCCCAGACCTGTACGCTAACCCCTGCGCTACAGCCCGATGTATGGGTACAAGATAGCACGGAGCGGGGGGTGTGTCAATTATGCATCCTCGGGAAGGGAGGGGCTCCCGGCCTTCTTCCTCCCCCGCTTTTTCCTCGGTGAGGACGTGGGCCTCTTCGCGATGTATTCCTCTATGGTGTTCATCGGAGGACGTTCTTCTTCCTGGATCCGATATTCCACCAGCTCGAATTGGTCTTCCTTCACCTGGAACTGCCTCAGTATGGTGGAGAACTCGGTGTTGGGGGTGAGGAGTTCGTAGGCTTCCATGCGTCGCAGGAAGGTCTGGAGTATGCCGAAGGCCATCTTCCCCAGCGCCCTGGTCTCCTGGTTGCGATGGACCCGCTGGTCGAGGTCGGTTTGTCCAAAGACCTCAAGGCCGTAGATCCGATAGACGTCGATGAGGTGGGCGGTCTCAACTCCGTAGCCGATGGGGAAGGGTATCTGTTCCAACACCTCGCGGCGCACTGCATATTCACCCGATAGGGGCTGGATGATGGCGGTGAGTTCTGGAAAGAAGAGCGAGAAAAGGGGGCGCACCAGTATCTCGGTGACCCGCCCGCCGCCGGTGGGACGTATACCCTGGGAAAAGGCGAGGGGCCTGTCGTAGAAGGCCTTGATGTACTTGAGGGAAGGGTTGTAGATGAGTGGTCCCACCAGGCCGTAGACGAAGCGGGGATGGATGTTCTTTATGTCGGCATCGATGTATACGATGATATCACCCTTGAGCTGATAGATCGCCTTCCACAGGTTCTCTCCCTTGCCCTTCCGCTCCCCCAGGTGGGGGAGGATCTCGGAGGAAAGGTACACGTCCGCTCCGAAGGAGGCGGCGATCTCCCTCGTCCTGTCCGTGGAGCCCGAATCGATGACGGCGATCTCGTCGAGAAGGGGGTAACGGTGCATGAGTTCCGACTTGAAGATCACCACCTCCTTCCCGATGGTCTTCTCCTCGTTGAGGGTGGGGATGCAGAGCGAGATGGAAAGACCTTGGCGCTCCTTCTCCTGTACGAGGGCCGCGAGATCGGCGAACCGGGAGTGGTGGAACGTATGTTCCCTGATCCATGCGTTAAGGTTGAGCTTCATCACAGTACCCCCTGTCGATGGCGAGAATGAGCGCGATGAGCTGGGCGATGCCCTGCGTGATGGGTTCTATCTCGATGGTCTCGTTGACCTCGTTGAGGTTCTCCCCGTGTGTGAGGCCTATGGTGACCGCGGGTATCTTGTGGTCGATGAAGGCCGACAGCTCGGAGGTGCTCGGCGAAATGCGGGGGATGGTCCCCAGGCTCTCCAGGATGGTCCGGGCGTTCTCGGCGAGAGGATGGGAAAAACGGAGGCCCCCGGGCCTCCTTCGGGCGTACTCCCTGAATTCCACCTCGGTCCCTGTCTGGGAGGAGACCTCGGCCGCGATGTTCTGGATCTCCTCCTTGAGCCGTTCCACCATTTCATCGGATTCGCTGCGGATCTCGAGTCGGAGCGTGGCCGTGGTGGGGATGACGTTGAATGATGAGCCCCCCTCTATGGATCCGAAGATGATGCTCGTGCGCGGCCTCCTCGGGATGGGGATCTCCAGGATCCGATTGATCACCTCGTTGATGTTGACGATGGCTCCCCCCGCCCCGAACCTGCTCCAGTCGTATTCTTCCGGCACCCTGTTTGCGATCTCCCCCCGCAGCATGCCGATGGACGAGTAACTGAGTCTCCCCAGTCGTACTCCCTCGATACAGATGCCCGCGTGAATGGGATAGTTGGTGTGATCGAGGAAAAAGCGCATCCCTGCGATGTTCCCTTTGCCCAGGCTCTTCACGGATCCCATGAGGATGAGGTTCGAGGAGAGCTGGAACCCGAGATGCTCGAGGTACACGGGAAGGGTCGCGAGGGCGGCCACCCCGAGCCCGTTGTCCCCCACACCGGGGCCGGTGACCGTTCCGGGGAGGACGTTGATGGTGTGATCCACCGATTCCGGGAAGGGGGTGTCCACGTGGGCCGTGATGAGGATGTTCCGGGTCCCTTCGGTTCCCGGAAGGATGGCGAGGGCGTTGCCTATCTCGTCGGTGGAACAGTTGATGAGGTTGTGCTCGCTCAACCTCCACAGGAGAAACTCGGTGCGCTTCTCCTCTTGAAAGGTGGGAGCCGGTATTTCGCTTATCATGATGAGGTTCGAGAGGAGGATCTCGTTCGCTACACGGGTCTTCTCCTGGATGAGTGGTAGAAGTTCCAGGATTTCCTTCATTCCGGGATGCATGTTTTTTCCTTTCAAGAAAGGGAAGTGTACGGATGCATGACAATAGTGTAAAATACTCCTCTCCCTTGTGCAACGGGGGATGGGGGGATATGATCTACGGAGCCCGAAAACAATCAAGGAGGCGATCGATGCAGGTGGACAAGAAGACCTTCGGAACCACGCGCGACGGAAGGGAGGTGTATGCCTATACCCTCGACACCGGAAAAGGGTTCTCGTGTACGGTGATCAGTTACGGCGCCACCCTGCTCTCGTTCAGGATGCCCGATCGGGAGGGGCGGGTGGGGGAGATCACCTGCGGTTTCGACTCGCTCTCCGACTACGAGGAGAGGAACCCCTATTTCGGGAGCACCATAGGGCGGTTCGCGAATCGGATCGGAGGGGCGCGTTTCGTCCTGGATGGAGTGGAGTACCGGCTGGTGGCCAACGAGGGAGCCAATCAGCTTCACGGCGGGCCGGGCGGGTTCCATGCCGTGGTCTGGGAGTCCGAGGCCTTTTCGCGGGAGGATGCCGCGACCGTGGTCTTCTCGTACCGGAGCCCGGATGGCGATCAGGGGTTCCCGGGGAACCTCGAGGTCACGGCATCCTACACCCTCACCGAAGAGGGACACCTCATCCTGGAGTACGCCGCAGAGACGGACAGACCCACGCCCGTGAACCTCACCAACCACGCGTACTGGAACCTCTCAGGGCCGGGCTCGGGTCTGGTGCTCGACCATCTGCTCACGCTCCGCGCTTCATTCTACCTCGAGGTGGACGACGGCCTCATCCCCACGGGGCGGATGATCCCCGTGGAGGGTACGCCCTTCGACTTCAGGAAGGAGAAGCCGATAGGAAGGGATTTCGATGAAGTGAAGGGGGGATACGACCACTGTTTCGTGGTGGATGGTGAGGGGTTCCGCCAGGTGGCCGTGGTCCGCGACCCTTCGACGGGAAGGAGGATGGAGGTGTGGAGCACGAAGCCGGGGGTACAGTTCTACACGGGCAACCATCTCAACGACATCGAGATCGCAGGTGGGGTGAGCGTGCCCTCGTATGGGGCTTTCTGTCTGGAGACCCAGTACTTTCCCGATAGCCCAAACAAGCCCGTGTTCCCCCCGTGTATCCTGAGGCCGGATGAGACCTATCGTCACAGGACTGAGCTCAGGTTCTCGGTGGAGTGATCGTACGGTGGTGCGCTCGAGGGGCCGGGATCCCGGCCCCTTTTCTTGTGTCCGTAAAGGGGGCGGAGGCGCGGGTTCAAGAAGAGGGTGATTTGGTTCATTAAAGAAATTATTCGTTTAATTTATTTTTTAAACTTTTTTGCTGGATAAAAATATTTGACATAAATATTGACTGTTTATGTTATATGCGTTAGTATCTCCATTGAAGACCACACGTGGGAGGATGGTTCATGAAGGGAGCCGCACTCGTGGGACAGTCGGGCGGGCCGACTTCGGTGATCAATGCGAGTCTCGCCGGCATCATCGAAGGGATACGGGAGAGATCCGGAGGCAGGATCTACGGCATGAGGTTCGGGATCGAGGGCTTCCTCGAGGGGGATCTCCTCGACCTCTCTTCCCTGCCGGATCAGGAGGTGGGGCTTCTCAAGGCCACGCCCGGCTCCGCCCTGGGGTCCACGAGAAGGAAGCTCACCGACGAGGATCTGCCGCGGGTGAGGGAGCTCCTCGAAAAGTACGATATCCGTTACCTCTTCCTCATCGGTGGGAACGATACCATGGAGACCATCCACAGGGTCGAGGCCTACTGTCGGAGTACCGGATACGAGCTCTTCGGCGTAGGCGTGCCGAAGACCGTGGACAACGACCTCGTGGGCACCGATCACACGCCGGGGTATCCCTCCGCGGCGCGGTACGTCGTTCTCTCCGTGCTCCAGGGGGGGCGCCTTGCGGCCGACATGCAGCGTGTGGACAAGTTCGCCATCCATCAAACCGTAGGGCGGGATACGGGGTGGCTCGCAGCCGCGAGTGTGGTGGCGAAGCGGCGTCCTGACGAGGCGCCCCATCTCATCTGTGTTCCCGAGCGACCCCTCACCCTGGATCGGTTTCTCGCAGACGTGGAGCGCACCATTGCATCGTTCGGGTACTGCTACATCGTGGTGGGTGAAGGGGTGGTGTGGGAGGACGGCACCCCGGTCTCGGCCTCGCAGGAAAAGGACAGCTTCTCCAACATAGAGTTCGGCGCGATGGGAGGAGCCAGTGCAGCGTTGACCCTCCATCGCATCCTCAAGGATCGGCTCGGTCTCAGGGGCGAGTTCCAGATTCCCGAGTCGCTCGCGATGTGTGCGAGTGATCGGGTCTCGGCGATCGACCGGGAAGAGGCCTATGCCTGTGGGCGTAGGGCTGTGGCGTATGCGAACGAAGGACGTTCGGGGATCATGGTGACCATAGAGAGGAGCTCTTCGAATCCGTACCGGTTCACGTTGGGGAGCATTCCCCTGGAGGAGGTGGCTCGTAAGACCAAGCCTATGCCCGATGAGTTCCTCACTCCGGAGGGTTATTTCGTGAGTGAGGCCTTTGAGGAGTACATCCGCCCGCTGGTGGGCGATATCGAACGCTTTGCCCGACTCTTTTAGGAATGTGTGGAGGTGATGATGAAACGCAGGCAGGAGTATATGCGGTTTTCTCTCGTAAAAGAGATGGCAGAGACCCCGGAGGTCATCAGGAGGTTTCCGGTGGACGAGGTGCGGGAGGAGTTCTCGTGGGTGGCGGAGAGGGAGCGCCTCCTCCTCACAGGCGAGGGCTCTTCCCGGATCTTCCCCGCAGGGAATGTGAGGGCCTCGCTGCTTCGTGAGGGGAGCCCCGTGAGGGTGGAGGTGGAAGGGGCGATGCAGGCCCGGGAGTATGCCCTGGATGGGTGGGGGGTCTTTGTGGCTTCCAACTCGGGGAAGACGGCAGAAGGGGTGAGGCTCCTCGCTTCGCTCCGTGAGAAGGCGCAGGATGTGGTGGTGGGTGCGGTGGTGGGGAGGAAGGACTCCCCCATAGGGAAGGGAGCGGATGCGGTGTACGAGCTCCGGTGCGGCCCGGAAGAGGCGGTGGCGGCGACCAAGTCGGTGGTGGAGCAGGCCTTTTTCTACGATGTGATTCTGAGGGGCGAGAAGGCTGCCGCTCGAAGGGAGGAGCTCGCGGATCTCGTCGATGAGGTCTTCTGGATGGAGCTTCCTGAGGAACTGATCCGGCCTCTCGTGGGAGCCCCTGTGCTGTACTTCGGCGGTCGGAACAACGGGGTGGCGGAGGAGCTCACCCTCAAGACGAACGAGATTACCCGGAAGAAGTCGGACTACCTCGAGGGTACATACGCGGTCCATGGGATCGAAGAGGTGATGAGTCCCGAAGAGGTGGTGGTGCTCATCGACCCCTTTGAGGAGGAAGAGGAGAAGTTCGCCTCCGTGCTCGAGGAGGGGGTGGGTGTGAAGGTGCTCGCCATCGCGCACAGGGAGACCCGTTTTCCCACGATTCTGCTTCCCCGGGTGGAGCAAGGGTTCGCTCCCTATCTCCAGTTGGTGGCAGGGTGGAATCTCCTCGTGGAGGTGGGGGTGCGGTCGGGTATACATCTCGACAAGCCACAGAGAGCACGTAAAGTCGGAAACGAATTCGTGGGGTGAGTGTATGCAGGTAAAGATACGCGATGAACGCACGGGAGAAGTGATTACATACGAGCGGCTTGCCGAGGCCTTTCCTCGGTGGCAACCGCAGGAACGGTGGCTCTTCATATCTCCCCATGATGACGATGTGCTCATCGGCGGAGGTATTCTCCTTCAACGGGCACTGGAAGAGGGGGTGGATGTCCACGTCCTGGTGACCACGGACGGGGCGCAGGGGTACTGTGATCTCTCCCTCCGGGATTCTATTGTCGAAGTGCGGAGGGAGGAGACGACCCTCGCGTATCGAGCGATAGGGGTGCACCAGGTCCATCTCCTGGATTTTCCCGATGGGAGCCTTCATCTGTTCAAGGGAAGGCGGAGGGCTCAGGATGGTGATCCCGGGATGATCGAGGGGTACACGGGGCTTCAGAATGCTCTCACCTTTTTCTATCGGAAGCTCCTCCCTTCGCGGGTGTTCCTCATGTCCCTCAACGACTATCACCCGGACCACAAGGTGGTCCACGAGGAGGCCATTATCTCCTTGTTCCATGCGCACAATCCCATATGGGCGGAGCTCGGCCCACCCACCGGTGGATTCCCTCGGGTCTATGAGCTCGCCGCATACGGTGATTTCGTGGCCCTTCCTTCGATTCGCGTGGAGGGAACCGAGGAATTGAAGGAGCGAAAACTCCGGGCGCTCGATCTCTTCGTCTCCCAGAAGGAGATTATCGCCTCGCTGGTGTCCATCCTGAGGGAGCGTCCGGCGGTCGAGTATGTGAGGGAGTACGGTTTCAAGCTCTACGATCCTGCAGTGTATGAAGCGTTTTTCTCTTGACTGCGGTGTGGAGGTGGTGAGGCTGGAGGGTGAGCGTTGCGCAGTGGAGGTGATTCCCGGGTTGGGGGGTATGGTGAGGCAGATGTGGTGGGTCTTCGAGGGGGAGGCCCACCGGCTCCTCGTGGAGGATGCGGCTGAGGAGCTCCTCGCGAACCCCTGGTTTCGGGGGCGGCTTCTCTTTCCGTTCAATGATCGTATTCCGGGTGGTGTGTATCGCTTCGAGGGGAGGGAATACGCATTTCCGTGCACCGAAGGAGATGATGCGCTTCACGGTTTCCTCTGGCAGAGAGCCATGAGGGTGAGGGGGAGTGGGGAGACGGGAGATGGGGAATGGCTGGAGTGCGAGTACGTCACCGATGGGTCGGACAGGGGATACCCGTTCGAGGTGGGGCTCCGTGTGAGGTACGAGGTGGGGGGAGGCGGGCTCTCTCTGCGTGCCCACGTGTGGAACGCGGGAGGTGTCGCGGCGCCCGTGAGCATGGGGTGGCACCCCTATGTCTCTCCAGAGGCCGGGATGCAGGTGGACGATCTGGTGCTCCGGATTCCTGCAGAGGCCGTGCTCGAGGTGGACGAACGGCTTCTCCCTACGGGGAGGATACTTCCGGTCGATGGGACGCGGTGGGATTTCAGGGCGGGGCGAAGGTTGGGCTCGACCCCCTGCGACATGGGCTTCTTTCTTTCCGGGAAGGAGAGGATGATCGCGGTTTCCGCGGACAGGTATCGCCTCATCATGCGCCTCGGGGGGATCTTCTCCTATGTCCAGGTCTTCGTGCCGCCTCAGAGGGATGGGGTTGCGGTGGAACCGGTGGCGTCGCTCACGGACGGCTTCAATCGTCCGGAGTGGGGCGCGCCCGTCCTCAAGCCGGGGGAGCACAGGTGGGGAGAGGTGCTGATAAGGGCGGAGAGGTGAAAGTTTGATTTATAAACCAATGTCAAATAATTCATTTTATAAACTAATTAATCGTTTTTCTTTTATTTGTAATCAAAAGATAAAAAATAAATTAACAAGTTAAAAAGTTTTTATTGACAGCGGCATGGACCCGTTGTACAATACTCGAGGATCCCCGTTGGGGAGAATGACCTTTCGTGTAATGAGTGAGGAGGATGTGATGAAGAGAGTGTTGTGCCTCGTGCTTACCCTTTTCCTGCTCGCGGGAACGATCTTCGCCGGCGGGAAACAGGAAGGGGCGGCGGCCGGCAAGGTCACGCTCGACGTGCTCGCATACGGTGATGCGGCCAACGTGGAGGGACAGCAGTGGATCAGTATAGTGGAGGGATTCATGAGCGAGAATCCCGACATCGAGATCAAGTACGAGCTCCTCTACGACGAGGCGTATCACCAGAAACGGACGGCTCGTATCGCAGCCGGTGATGTGCCCGATCTCGCCTATCTGGGCGCCGATGCGAGGTGGGGAAAGGACTGGATGGAGGCGGGCCTTCTCGTGGATCACAGGAAGTGGCTCGATCCCGGGTACTATGACCTGAGCCTCATCCCGCCCATGGGGCCCAACGGCGAGGTATGGTACGTGCCGCTCGGCACCTCCAACATCACCACGGTCCTCTACATGAACCGTGCCCTGGTGGAGCAGCTCGGCTTCTCCGCACCCAAGACCTATGAGGATCTCGTCGCCATGGTGCCTACCGCCCGGGCGAAGGGCCTCAATGTGGTCGAGATCGCAGGGGCCGATGGATGGGTGTGGGGCTCCTGTCTCATGTCGGGGGTCGTGGGCAGGATCACCGGCGATCCCACCTGGGTGCAGAAGGCGGTGAAGGGCGAGAAGAAGTTCACCGATCCCGAGTTTGTCGCCTCTCTCGCGCTGCTGAAGAAGATGGTGGACGACGGGGTGATCTCCTCCAAGTGCCTGCTCGTGAACTACGGAACCGCCCTCTCCAACTTCAACAACCAGAAGGCGCTCTTCATGATCGACGGGCAGTGGAGAGCTGGTGGTATAGATCCTACCCTTGCCGAGAACGTAGAGCTCCTTCCGATTCCCAAGCTTCCTGGTGAGAAGCCCAATGTGGCCGGCTCCGCTGCAGCCGCCATCTCGGTGGGGTACGGTCTCACCAAGGCCGGGGCTGATGACCCTGCGAAGCGCGAGGCGGGACTCAGGTTCCTCCAGTACTTCAACAGCCCGATGTGGGTCGAGCAGCGACTCCGAGACGGTGCCATCGTGGCCCCCATTCTCAAGAACTTCCCGCTTCCGGATGACCTTCCCACCATCGTGAAGAGGAAGGTGGTCTTCGCCCAGGGCGTGAAGGTGATCACCGACGTGATCGACGCTCATCTCTCGGGTGCCGCCAATGACGCCCTCAACGCAGGGATGCAGAAGATCGTGGGCGGCCAGGCCACGGCGGAAGAGGTGGCTGCTCAGGTGGAAAAGCTCGCCAGACAGTAATACGATTCTCGGTAGAGGGAAAGTGTGCGTGTGGGGGAGGGATTCCCTCCCCCACACTTTCGCAGGAAAGGAGCGTGCGTCGATGACCGTTCGAGAACGAAGAGAACTGATGGGCTACTTTTCCCTGGTGGGGCCGGCCCTGCTCCTGTACACCCTCATTCTCGCCTATCCGGTGGTGTTCTCCCTCGGCTTGAGTTTCACGGACTACAATCCCAACGTCGAGGGTACGGGGAAGTTCGTGGGGGTGTCTCACTATCTGAGGATGGTCCGGGATCCCCTCTTCTGGCATGCCTTCAAGAACAATCTTATCGTAGTGGCGGTCTCGGTCTTCGGACAGATCCCCATAGGCTTCGTCCTCGCGTACATCCTCTATCGGAAGATGATACGCTCACCGAGATTCTTCCAGTCCGTGATCTTCCTCCCACAGTTTCTCTCCACGATCGTGGTGGGTATCCTCTGGAAACGCCTTTTCGAGGCGGATGGCCCGGTGGCGAGGCTCACTCAGTGGTTCACCCGAGATCCTTCGGCTCAGTTCGATTACATGTTGCGGCCGGAGACCGTGATGTATCCCATCGCCTTCGTGCTCCTGTGGATGTACACAGGGTTCTACATGGTGGTCTTCCTCGCCAATCTGCAGAAGCTCGACGCCCAGCTCATCGAGGCGGCGAAGATAGACGGGGCCACGGAGCCGCAGATCTTCGTGAAGATCATCATGCCCCTTCTGTCGGGGACCATCCTCGTCTCCTCCATACTCGCCATTGCAGGGTCGCTCAAGAGCTTCGATCTCATCTTTGCCATCACCGACAGGGGGCTCACCCGGCAGAATGCCCTGGTACTCTCGATCTACATGTATCAGGTGGGATTCCACAACTACGATGATCCCCTCCGCTTCGCCTACGGGGCGACGATCGCCAACAGCATCATCTTCATCAGCGTGGGACTCATCCTCCTCGCGAATTTCATATCGCGACAGTTCGCATCGAGAGGAGTGGAGTGATGACAGGAACCAACGGCACGCACATCGTGGAAGGTAAGAGATCGCTTCCCGAGCGGGTGCTCATCATAGTCTCGAGGGTGTTCGCCTACGTGTTCCTCGGGTCATGGGCCCTGGTGACGCTTCTCCCCCTGTTCTGGCTCTCGTATTCCTCGTTCAAGTCGAACGAGGAGCTCAACAGGGACATCTTTGCGTTTCCGTACGAGCTTTTTGATAATCTCGATGACGAGTATGTGGTGATACGGCCCAACCCGACCCTCAGGTATCCATATGATCCTAAGAAGGATACGCGTGAGCGGCTCATCATCGAGTCCACCTCGATCGCCCCCCAGCGGCGGATCCACGTGTTCTTCCTTCCCAAGGACGAGTTGCCCCCGCACATCGCCTCCCTCGAACCGGGGGACACCCTGCGGGTGAGGGACCTTCCTCCAAAGTTTCAGCGCCAGATCCACTGGAGGACGGTGTTCTTCAACTACATCTCGGCGATCTCCTACGGAAAGCTGGCCGGTAAGTTTGTCAACAGCGTGATCTATGCGGGCGTGTCCACGGTGCTCATCGTGCTCTTGAGCATCATGGTGGGGTTTGGTCTCAGCAAGTTCCCCTTTCGGAGGCTCTCACAGATCATCGGTGGGTACTTCGGCTTGGGGTACCTCCTGAGCATTCCCTCGATCATCATCCCGCTGTTCCTTCTCATGAGGAGCCTGCACCTGGTGGACACCAGGATCGGGGTGATCCTCGTCTACACCGCCTTTGGGCTCCCTCTCGGGGTGATGCTCTCCACCCAGTTCATCTCGGGGCTTCCATCGAGCCTGGTGGAGTCCGCTGCGATAGACGGGGCCTCGGTCTTCAGGACGTTCTGGAGCGTGATCCTCCCCATGTCCATGCCGGTGGCGGTGACCATCGCCATCATCAACGGGCTGGGGATATGGAACGAGTTCGTGCTCGTGCTGGTGCTCGCGAGCTCCGAGGCGACCAAGTCGCTGCCTGTGGCGGTGTATGCCTTTACCTCGCTCACGAGCACACAGCTCGGGTGGCAGCTCGCCGCCCTCGTGCTGGTGACCCTTCCGGTGGTGATCCTGTATCTCGCCTTCAACAAGCGGATCACGGAGGGGGTCGTGGCCGGGGCGATCAAGGGGTGATGTGGTATGGAAGAGAAGATCCTGAGACGGCTCGTCCATCGGCCGAGGCGTCTGGTGGTGAGAGGGGGTGTGCTGGAGGTGCCGGCCGGCGAGTGGACGGGGCTCGAGGGGGGGCGGTGCGGCCCGCCCCCTGCCGGGCCTGTCTCGTTCACCCGATCCTCCGGCCTTCCCCCTGAGGGGTTCCGGATCGCGGTGGGCGCGGGGGGAATCTCGATCGAGGCGGGGGGCGATCCAGGGGCCTTCCGTGCGGTCCAGACCCTGCGGCTCCTCGCCGATCGGGAGGAGGGTGGCACGGTACGGGTGCCGTTCGTGGAGCTGGAGGACTGGCCGGATCTTCCCAGAAGAGGGCTCATGATTGACGTAAGCAGGGACAAGGTGCCGCGGCTTTCCACCCTTTTCTGGATTGTCGATGTGTGCGCCTTGCTCGGCCTCAACGAGCTCCAGCTCTACACCGAACACACCTTTGCGTATCGGGGACACGAGCGGGTCTGGAAGGATGCGGGCGCCTATACCCCTGAGGATGTCTCGCGTATCGTCTCGTATGCGGCCGAGCGGGGTATCACGGTGATCCCCAATCAGAACTCCCTGGGCCACATGGAACGGTGGTTCGCCCACCCGGAGTACCGTATCCTGGCCGAGAAACCCGAGGGGTTCATGGATCCGTGGGGGGTGTGGCGGGGGATCCCCACCACCCTTTGCCCTGTGGACGAGCGGGTCTTCCCTTTCCTCGAGGATCTCTTCTCCCAGCTCTTCCCCCTTTTTCCCGCAGGGTTATGCAATGTAGGCGGAGATGAGCCTTTCGAGTTCGGGGTAGGAAGGAGTGCGGAGGAGGTGAAGAGAAAGGGTGCGGCGAGGGTGTACCTTTCGTACATGCTCAGACTCAAGGGCATAGTGGAGCGGTTCGGGAAGAGGATGCAGATGTGGGGGGACTTCGTGCTCTCTCACCCCGAGATACTGGGGGAGCTCCCCCGTGACGTGGAGGTGGCCGACTGGGGGTACGAGGCGGACTATCCCTTCGAGCGGAACGCTGTCCTGCTCGCAGAGGCGGGGATCCCCTTTTCCACGTGTGTGGGAACTTCCTGCTGGCTCTCCCTGGGGGGACGATGGCCGAATGCCCGGGAGAACATGAGGCGCGGGATTCGGGCTGCGGCCGCCCATGGTGGAAAGGGGGCGCTCCTCACTGAGTGGGGTGATCAGGGACACTTCCAGCAGTGGGTCACGATGCTCCTCCCCCTCGTTGCCTATGCCCTGGCCTCGTGGCACACCTCGGTGTTGGATGACGTGGAGGAGTGGGAGGATGAGACCACCCGGGTACTCTCCTCCCACGTGTACGGGGATCCCTCCGGGGCCCTCGCAGAGGCGCACCTCCTCCTCTCCTCCCTCCCTACCATCGAGAAGGCCCACTTTCACAACAGCTCGCCCTTCGCGGTGTTGCTCATCGACCACGTGTATCCCTACTACCGGAAGGAATATCCTCGGCTCGCCAGCATGAGCTTCGATGAGGACAGGGAGCAGATCGAGCGTGCCTCTTCACTCATCGCGGGGGTGGAAGGCGGGGGAATCCTGGGGGATGAGCTCGACTTCACCGCCAGGATGTTGGGGTTCGCGGTGGAATTCGCACGGCACTTCCTCGCCACTCCCGACTTTTCGGTGGTGGAGATACCGCGGGAGGTGCGAAGGAGCCTCGCGGAGCATCTCGACGCGCTTCTCTTCGAGTACGAGGTGCGATGGAAGCTGAGGAACAGGGAGGGGGGATTCGAGGACAGTGTGGGGAGGTTACGGGCGCTCAGAAGCGTGCTCATGCATTGATGTCCCATATGTGGCGGTACCATGGGCCTTCTACGGTGGTTCGCACTCCTCACGGGTGCCTCGGGTGGGAGGGCTGATCCCTCCTCCGGGTGAAGGTGCGGCATCGGTCCTGGCGACCTGTCCGAGGCTGTTCTGCAAGATGCGCTCTTCTTTTCGAATCGTGGGAGATCCGTTCCTCTCACCTGTGGTATGGTGAGATAGAGTAGTGATGTGATCTTACAAGACAAGGAGGCGGTATGCGACGAGTGTTCATCTCACACGCAGGGTATCCAAAAGAGGGGGCGAAGTACGTGGTGGTGGAGTCTGATGTGCCTGTGGAGGGGATGTTCCGGGTGGTGGATACGAGAGGAAAGGTGGTGTACGAGGGAAGGTTCGATCGCCCGGTGAAGGTGTCGGGGTGGAGGCGTGGGTGGTTCGCGAGGGGTGAGTTCTCCGAGGTGAGGGAGCCCGGTGAGTATGCGGTGTGTCTCGAGGATGGGATACGCTCGGAGTACTTTCCCATTGCCGAGGACTTCCCTTCGCTCTTCCTCGAGGATATCGTCTTCTACTTCAGAGGCCAACGGTGCTCGGGGGTGTACGACAGAAAGGATCGGTCGGTGCCTCTCTACGGTTCGGATCGGAAGGTGGACGTCCATGGGGGCTGGTACGATGCATCCGGTGATTTCAGCAAGTATCTCTCCCACCTTGCCTACACCAACTACATGTGTCCTCAGCACACAGGCCTTGTGGTATGGTCGTTTCTCCATGGCTATGAGCTCCTTAGCGCCAGGGGGTTTCCCCGTTTTAGCCTCGAGAGGGTGAAGGAGGAGGCCCTCTACGGGGCGGACTTCCTGGTGCGGATGCAGGATCCTGAGGGGTTCTTTTACCTTACTGTGTTTGACAGGTGGTCGCATGATCCTGAACAGCGAGAGGTGTGTAGCTACGAGACCCAACATGGTATAAAGACTGCCGACTACAAGGCGGGGTTCAGGATGGGGGCAGGGGCGGCGATCGCCGCTCTCGCTCGGGCCTCTCTCCTCGGGGAGGCGTCGGACTACTCACCTGAGGAATACCTTGCTGTTGCCGAACGGGGATTTTCACACCTGCTGGTTCATAACGCAGAGTATCTTCCTGATGGGAAGGAGAACATCATCGATGAGTACTGCGCTCTGCTTGCGGCGGTGGAGCTCTATCGAGCGACGGGTAAGGAGACGTACCGGAAGGCGGCCGAGGAGTTCTTCTCACGGCTCGAGGGACGGCTCACTCCGGAAGGAGTACTCATGGCGGACGAGGGGGGCCAGCGGTCGTTCTTTCATGCGGTGGAGGCGGGATTCCCGTATGTGAGTGTGCTCCGGATGAGAGAGGTTCTGAGGGAGGATGGAGTCCTGGTGGAGCGGGCTGAGGAGTTCATAAAGCGGGCCCTTGCCGCCGAACTGGCGCGAAGCCGAGAGGTGCCCAACCCGTTCGGCTATCCCCGTCAGTACGTGAAGCTTCCCGGCAAGGAGGGACGGGTGCAGTTCTTCGTCCCTCACGAGAACGAGAGCGGCTACTGGTGGCAGGGGGAGAACGCACGCCTGGCCTCCCTCGCGGCTGCGTCCTTCTGGGCTGTCGGCGAGGGGATGGGGGGCGGGGAACTCCGGACCTATGGCGAGGCGCCGATCTACTGGATACTGGGGCTCAATCCCTTCGACGTGTGCATGATGCAGGGGAAGGGGCGTCACAGTCCTCCCTATGAGCGAGGTTTCCCCAACGCGCCGGGAGGGATCTGCAATGGGATCACCTCCGGGGTGGACGATGAGGAGGATATCGCCTTCCTCCCCGAGCCGTACGCCTCGGACATGGCGCACCGGTGGCGGTGGGCGGAGCAGTGGATACCTCACGCGGCGTGGTTCTTCCTTGCCCTCTCGATATATGCACACTACGGAGGGTAAGGGGCGTCTGGGGTGTTCGGCTTGCAGGAGGGGAGGCTCCCGGCTATAGTTACAGCTATGGAGAAGATGTTGTTCGAGATTACCTCGCTGGGCACGCCAAAGATCCCTTCCCCCATCGGTCTCTCGACGGTGGTAGGTGATTCGATCGCCAACTATGTGGGCGATGAGGAGGGGATTCTCCACAGGATAGAGGTGCGGAAGGGCGAGCAGGTGGCGGCGGACGAGACCGTGGTGCTCGAGAAGGCGGGGCCTCGCGAGAGGCTCTACTTCGATCCCAAGCACGTGCACGCGGGGATCATCACCTGCGGGGGGCTCTGCCCGGGACTGAACGATGTGATCAGATCGATCGTCCGATGCCTGTGGCTCAGGTACGGGGTGAGGAGGATCTCAGGGATCCAGTTCGGCTATCGAGGGCTGCTCCCCGAGTACCAGTATCCGGTGATCCCGCTCGATCCCGAGGTGGTGGACGATATCCACAAGCTGGGGGGTACGATACTGGGTTCTTCCCGGGGCGGTGGGGAACGTACCGAGGAGCTGGTGGATGCCCTCGAGCAGCTCAACATCAACGTGCTCTTCACCATAGGTGGCGATGGGACGCAGCGGGGGGCCTTGAGGATGGCGAAGGAGATCGAGCGCCGGGGGCTCAAGATCGCGGTGGTGGGGGTGCCGAAGACCATCGACAACGACATCATGTACATCGACAAGTCGTTCGGGTTCGAGACCGCGGTGGCGCTCGCGGCCCAGGCGGTCTCGGCGGCGCACACCGAGGCGCACTCGGCCATCAATGGGATAGGTTTGGTGAAGGTGATGGGCAGGGAGTCGGGGTTCATCGCGGCGCACACGGCGCTCGCGGTGCACGAGGCGAACTTCGTGCTCATCCCCGAGGTGCCGTTCGACCTCGAGGGTGAGAACGGCCTGCTCGTCCACCTGGAACGGCGGCTCGCGAGGCGCAACCACGCGGTGATCATCGTCGCAGAGGGGGCGGGCCAGGACCTGATGGGCCCCTCCGAGGAACGGGACGAGTCAGGGAACGTGAAACTGCGGGACATCGGGGCGTTCCTGAAGGATCGCATAAAGGAGTACTTCGGCAGGCGTGGTATTCCCATCAACCTGCGGTACATCGATCCGAGCTACATGATCCGCAGCGCGCCGGCGTGTGCCTCGGACTCGGTGTACTGTTCCCGCCTGGGGACGAACGCGGTACATGCCGCCATGGCGGGCAAGACGCGGCTCGTGATCGGCCTGGTGAACAACCACTTCGTTCACCTCCCGATGGAGGTGGTGGTCTCCCAGAGGAAGAGGATCGATCCCGAGGGGAGTCTCTGGCGGGACGTGCTCGAGGCCACGCAGCAGCCCTTGCGGATGGAGAACGACTAGGGAGGGGCTATGGGGTGGCGAAGGATCGTGGTGGTGGGGGATCTGCATGGGCTCTACAGGGAGGCCGTCGGGCTGCTTTCGCATGCAGGGGTGGTGGCCGAGGGGGGGAGGTGGTGTGGGGAGGGGGTGTGCCTCGTGTTCCTGGGTGATGTGTGTGATCGGGGGTACGACTCTGCGTCACTCTACCGTGCGATCCAACGGTGGCAGGGGGAGGCGAGAGGGTACGAGTCCCGGGTGGTGTTCCTGGTGGGGAACCACGAGGCGCTCAACCTCGCGGGAATCTCGCCCTACATGACCCTCGAGGAGATGGAGGGGTACGTGAAAGGGGACGAGGATCCCCGGGTGGCGGTGCGGCGCGCGTTCGGGAAGGGGGGATGGGTGCGGGACTGGCTCGAGCAGCAGCACGTGGTGGTGAAGGTGGGGCCGTACGTCTTCGGCCACGGCGACGTGCCGGTGGGGTGGGAGGGGGTGTGGGTGGAGGAGGGGGATGCGTGGGTGATGGGGCAGGTGCGGGAGGTGGGGGAGGTGCGGGGGGTGGAGGAGCTCGGGGCGTGGCCGGGGCTGTTCGACGAGGCGCGGAGCGTGCTGTGGTGCAGGGATGCGCAGATGGGGGAGGAGGAGGCCTTCGTGGACCGGCTCGCCTCGTTCCTGGAGAGGAACGGTGGTGTGCGCTACATCTGCGGCCACACCCCTCAGCAAGACGGTCGTTTCTTCCTGGGGTATGAGGACCGGTACCTCTGTGTGGACACCGGGATGGTCTACTCCAGGCTCTATGGCGTGGGAGGCCTCTCCTACCTCCTCATCGAAGAAGGGAGGGGATGGGGGGTCTATCTCACCGATGAAGGGGAGGAGCGGGAGCTCGTCTTCGACGATACGTCGGTATGAGGTGGCGATACGGAACCCGATGCGCTATGATGATAGAAGTGGAACCGAAAGGAGCAGGAACATGAAACGGATCACAGCGGGATGTCTCCTCGTGGTGTGTGTGGCGCTTCCCTTTTTCGGGCAGGAGGCCGTGTCGGTGGTGGATGAGCCCGGGGTGGCCACTGTCCTCCTGCGGGAGTACGTGGCACACAAGCAGCTCGAGGCAGCCTCTCAGGTGGACGAGTTCGCCTCCTTCATGACGGGTCTGGTGCTCATCGGGGCAGGATCGAGTCTCTTCATCTGGCTCGACGACGTGACTTCCCTCATGGCTTCGGGCAATCCTTCGTGGTCGTACGGTACCACCTACACCGCCGCGTGGGTCCTCACAGGAGGGGGGATTGTGCTCACCACGGTGGGGCTCCACGGCCTCGCCGTGCCCCGGCCGGCTGTCGAGGCGGCCTACGCAGAGGTCCTCGAGGTCTCCGACCCGGCCACCAGGGATGTGCTCGCCTCCGGTGTGCTCAGGGACGTGGCCGAAGCCGCACGCCAGCGGAGAACCAGGCAGGGTACGTGGACCATCCTCACTCCGGTGGTGGCCCTCGGGACCCTCATAGGGGTGAACCTTGTCCAGGGCAAGGACTGGGGCGAGGGAGTGGACGGCTACTGGCTCACCGGTAGTCTCGGTGCGGTGGTGAGCGGCATCAGGATGCTCTCCACCCCCTCCTACGAGGAACGTCTTTACGAGCGCTATCTCCTCACCAGCACGTACGACATGCGGTCGGGGGCCGTTCCTGGTCCCTGAAAAGACGGGGCCGCCGGCCCACCCGGACGGCCCCTGTGCCGCGATTGAGGTACCGATCACGCATCCCTGTAGCAGAACCACCAGTCGTAGCCCTCGTACTTCTTGAGGCGATCCTTCGCCTCCTTCTGACTTGTGGGTGGAGGCACGATGACCTTGTCCCCGATGAGCTCATTGTTGGGCCAATTGGCGGGTACGGCGACCTTGAGCTTGTCTGAGAGCTGGAAGGCCCTGATGACCCGCACGACCTCATCGATATTCCTTCCCACCTCCGGGGGATAGTAGAGGACGAGGCGCACCGTACCCTCGGGATCGATGAGGAACACGGCCCTCACGGTATTGCTCCCGGCCCCGGGGTGGAGCATGCCGAGTCGCTGCGCCACCCTCCCCTGGCCGTCGGCGATGATGGGGAAGGGGATCTGGACGCCCAATTTCTCCTCTATCCACTCCACCCACTTGATGTGGCTGAAGACCTGATCGATGGAGAGGCCCACGAGCTCGGCGTTGAGCTCCTTGAACTGGTCGTAGCGCTTGGCGAACGCCACGAACTCGGTGGTGCACACCGGCGTGAAATCCGCCGGATGACTGAAGAGGACCACCCACTTCCCCTTGTAATCGGAGGGGAGACGCTTCGGCCCGTGGGTGGTCTGGACCTCCATCTCCGGAAACGCCTCACCGATCAAAGGGAATCGTCCTGTTTCCTGTTGATACATCGTTTCCTCCATCATATATAGTTTTGCTATTAAAATACGAGGAGAGCATACCTCATCCCTTGATTTGTGTCAAGTGTTATTTTGTGTTTGATACAACTACTGAATGCTTCCTTTCAGAGGGGGAACTCGATCGAGACCTTCCATCCTCCCCAGTCCGGCGAAGAGGAGAACTCGATGGTGCCCTTGAGCTGACTCCTGACGAGGGACTCCATGATGGTGAACCCGAACCTCCGAGGCGTTCCCTCCGGCACACCGGGGCCCGAGTCCTCGTACCTGAAGTATCCACGGCCGCTTTCTTCGAGGAGTTCCACCCGGATGTGTCCCTTTTCCGTCTTGCCGAAGGCATGTGTGAGGGAGTTGAGGAGACATTCGGTGAGGATGAGGGCGAGAGGGACGGCTTTTCCCGGGGGAAGTTGGAGAGGGGAGAGTTTGAGATGCCGCTGGATGAGATGGGGAGTGGTGTGTCCGATCTGGACGATGGTATCGACCACGTCTCTGAGGTAGTGGGAGAGATCCACACGCGCGAGGAGTTCCTCCTGATAGAGACGGTTGTAGAGGAGGGCGAGCGCACGGACCCTGGTCTCTATATCGGAGAGCAGTTTTCTATCTGCTTCACAGTGCGCGTCGGCCCCCTTGAGTGAGAGGAGGGAGACGATGAGCTGAAGGGTATTCTTTGTTCGATGATGCACTTCCTTGAGGAGGGTGTTCCGTTCCTGGAGTCGTTCCTGGAGTTCTGCCTCCGACTGTTTGAGTCGAGTGATGTCCACGGCGAGCCCGTACAAGGAAGGGGTGCCGTTCTGATCTTCGACGGGAAGGAGTTGCAGGAGATACCAGCGGAGGTCGTTCGAGCGGTAGAGGATGGAGGTCGGCCTACCCGCGGGATACTCCTGTCCGAGTTCCCGTATCAGCGATTCCCGGAACGAGGGATGAACCCCTTCCAGCCAGGTTTCGAAGGGCAGGGCGGAGGTCTCCTCCGGAGCGAGGATGTGGACTCGTCGCGTGAGGGGGTCTATCCTCAGAAAGCCTCCCCCGAGGGCTGCGGCGGCGAGAAATCGCTTCACCTCCAGTTCCCTCGTGAGGGCTCGCGCATAGTCCCTCAGTTGCAGGGAGAGCCTCCTCGCCCGCAGGAGCATCTCGATCCGTGCGTGGAGTTCGACAGGGAGGAGAGGGACTCTGATGAGCTCATCGACGGTCTTCCAGAGGTGTCTCGTGAGCACGTCGGCCGAGGGATGTGTGGTGACGAAGAGCACCGGGAAGAAGAGCGGGGCCTGATCTTCCTTCCAGTCGAAGATTTGCTTCTGAAGGGATTCCAGCATGGGGCCGTCCACGATGAGCAGGTCGGTGGGGTCGCGCACCTCCGGGTACTCCCGTACCGTGTAGTTCCTCTCCCTGAGAAAGGAAGAGATCATCGCACGGTCGTTCCTGTTATGGAGGGCGAGGAGGATGTACTCTCCGGTCACCGCTCATCCTCCTTTAAGAAGAAGGGCCGTCCATTCGAGGAGCTGGGCCCGGGATATCGGTTTCGAGAATATCGCGTGCACTCCCTTCTCCCGACACAGGTGTTCGATCGATGGACTGGGTCTCGGAAGGAATACCATCACCTTCGTGCCCGCTCTCACGTAGGACTCGAGGGCGCTGCAGAGACCGGGAGCAGGCGAGATGGTATCGTAGATGAGGAGTGCCGGCAGGTCGTTCCCATCCCCGGGGAGGTTCGTTCGCCTTTCCACCCTGTAGCCTGCCGCTTCGAGTGTTCGTGCCAGGAGCTCTGTGTTCTTGCTGTGCCCTCCCACTACCATTATGTAGATGTCGTCGTGCATGAAGAAGCCTTAGCTCTGTTCTTCTTCCACTATGGTCGGGATACCCCGGAGGATCCCCTCTATCCCGGTGAGCGGTTCTCCTATGCGGATGCCGGAGGAGGTGATAGCGAACTCCCGGAGGGTCGCCTCGAACGGTCCGGTGCGCTTCTTGAGGATTCCGATGACTTTGCGGATGGTACTCTTCCTCTCGAGATACTTGAGGAAGATGATGGTGTCCGCCAGGTAGCTGGTGTGCTCGCTCGAAATGGCGAACTCGCCCATCACCTGACTCGTCTCATCGACAAGGATGACCGAATGGCCGTGCCTTTGCAGATGCTTTGCCAGAGAATGGAGGGAAGGAAGGAGTGGACCTTCGCCCACTGCGAGAGAGTATCCCCTTATGCTGTCAATCACCACGAGGTCTGTATTTCTCTCCTTGAGATCATCGAGGATTTTGTTAACCAGGGCCTCGGCACTGTGAGCGAGGGGTTCTATCTTTTCGAGATAGAATGATGTATTGAGACCTTCCATCGGTATGCCCACCGACCGTGCCCTGTGGAGGATCATGGCGGTCTCCTCCTCGAAGGTGTAGTAGAGGGCGCGCATGCCCGCCTGAGCCCATGAGCGAGCTGTCTGAAGGGCCAGGGTGGTCTTACCCACACCGGAAGGTCCGGAGATGAGTGTGATGGTCCCTGTTTCGAGCCCGCCGCCGAGGAGAGAGTCGAGTCCTGGGATGCCCAACGAGATGGTCCTGAACTCGAACTCCTTGAGGTCTTCCTCTCTCCTCAGGGAGAGAGATGGATAGATCCTTATCCCTCTTTCGGTGAGTTCATATCGATGATCGCCTGGTATGAACCCGGAACCCCTGAGTTTTTTTACTCTGAGTGCGTACCTCCCTTCTTTCTCGCGGGCAAGTTCGATGACTCCATCGGCGAGAAATTGGAGGTCGTCGTCGGGGTTGGTGGGGGAGCTTTCCGAGGTGAAGAGAATCGTGGCTCCTTCGTCTTTGAGATAGCGGATGAACGAGAGAATCTGTTTCCAGAACTGATAGGGTTCTGAAGCGAGAAAGCGGAACTGGGTGACCGGATCGAGGAAAACCCGCCTGGGACGAATTTCCTTAAGGGTGGTGATGAGTTGCTCAGTGAGAAGATCCCGTTCCACTTCCGAGGCACTGAAGATATCGTAGGTCTCCTGTTTGAGGAAGAATTCCTGGGTGGGGCTGATATCCAGGATGGGGATCCCGTCGATCGGAAGCCCCAGGGCGCTGTAGTGACTCCGGAGTTGTGCTTCCGGTTCCTCCATGGAGATGAAGAGGACCGGTTGTCCCTGCTTCACCCCCTCGGCGAGGAAGTGCATCCCCAGGGTCGTTTTCCCGACTCCCGGGCCTCCACGCACCAGATATGCCTTTCGTTCAGGATATCCACCTTCGAGAATGTGGTCGAGCCCGGAAATTCCTGAAGAAAGACGCCCCTCTGACATTGTATATTCCTCACGCGTCTCTTTTTGAGTGTACTCTCTCATGTTCCATCTGTCAATGATAAGAGCCTTTTGCGCTGTACTGCTTTTTTTAGTAAGCCAACGGGAATCCTGGGCAACAACGCGCTGTAATGCCTGCTTAGGGTGTCAACGTTACCGTATTCTCATCCGGAATAGTGCTCACAACGGTACAATATGCACGATGGTTTGCTCGCGTTCACTCCACCACGGCGGTTCTGTATCCGAACTGGACACACCTTCCCTCAGGATTCCTCAAGGGAACGTGGATACGGGGGATCGGTTTCGGTAAGACCGCTCGTTAGGCCGCAGGCCTGACCAGGGAGCGCATCTGGTTCGGCTGGTTCTCTCGCACTCGTCCCAGGGCAAGGGCACTCATGACAGAAAACACCAGCGTAAGGTGAACCGACAGTTTCTCCTGCCCCCGGATCGTGTGGAGTTCCAGGCTAAAGCTTCGATCCAGCCGGCTGTGGATCCGCTCCAAGGCCGTTCGCTTGGCATACTCCCGCTTCCACCGATACGAAGACCGGGCGAGAGGCGTGAAGACTCTGCGGTCCGTGGAGAGGGGGATCCGAATACAGGAGGCCAGAGGACAGGAGGCTTTGCCTGCACACTCATACCCATAGTGCACCGCAGGACAGCCGTACTTCAACGTGCCCCGCTTCTCTTCAAATCCCCGGTAGGCCATCTCCCGCTGCGTCCCCGTGGCCATACAGACACAACTCACCGTCCCTTGGTAGTCATACACCACATTTCTTGTCCCCGGGACCAGCCTGGTCTGTTCTCCATCTTTCCACAGGTTGCGAATATCGATGACCGGTTTGATCCGGTGCTCGTGCCACAACAGATCTATCAACGTGCCATCATCATAGCCCCGGTCGGCCGTGAACACTTCCGCCGCCTTGAGTATATGCGGCCTATGGCGATCCAGGGACCGAATCAGCTTTCGCATCACCGGCACCTCGTGCTTTGAGGCCCGACTCACCGTAAAGGCCACCGGCAGTTCATACGCTGTATCCGCAAGGAGGTGCACCGTAAACCCGAACCATTTCTTTACCGACTTCTGCACCTCCCCCCGTTCATTCTGATACACATACTCATGACACCCCCAGTCCGCATCGTGCTCCCCTCGCCGGTCTCCGGCACCCTTCCCCCTTCGACGGGCAACGCTTGCTATCCCCTTCCCATCGGCTCCCAGCCGCCGCCCAAATCCAGGCAGCTCCCGGTAGCACTGATCCACCAGGCTGGTAAACACCCTTACCAGTGCTTCCCGGATACTCCGCTTCCTCAAGGTGGAAAGAAACCGGCTGTACGCGCTGGCACTGGGTACCGCATCGCTTCCCCGGGTAGGATCACATCCACACAGGTCCCTCAGTTGCCCGTTCCGCAAGAGCTCCCGGCGTAGCTGCTCGATGCTCGGGTGCTGAAACACTATCCCCGCAACGAGCGAGTTCCACATCGCCCGTACCGGATATTCATTCCGGCCTCTCCCCCGCCTCTGTTCCAGCTGCTGCATCAGTTCCTCATCCGGCAGGTTCTCCAACACCAGCCGAAGCCGATGTAAATCCCCCAATGCTTCTACATCGTGCCAGCAAAAAAGTGATTTCTGTGCTATACTTGCCATGGGCCCCTCCGTCGGTTTTCTGCTACCATGATTCTATCATGGAAAAACCCGGGGGCCCTCTTTTTTGGGGTCAATTTTTCAACTCCGACCTCGTTTTCCCCTTCTATCGCACCTGTGGACCGCTTTTTTGGGGTAAAATAAATCCCCACCCGCTTGTAATTTCTTTACCTATCGTTGCGTGAAAACAGCGCAAAAGGCTCGAAATAAGAGCGGCATACCTGTGCAGAAGGAATTTGCTTGTTCCACTGGATGCATGGTATACTTTCAGAAAGAGGGGAGGTATGGCTCGTTTCACGGTAGGTCTCTTTCTCGACTGGCTCAGTTCACCCTATCACGTGAACGTGGTGAAAGGGGTTGCTGAGGGGTGTAGGACGAGGGGATGGGATCTCGTATGTGTGGTGTGTGGACGTATCGGGTCCCGAAATCCTCTTGAGTGGAGCCGGAACATCTTTCTCCAGTTCCTGGACTCACCCCGATTCGACGCCTTCCTCTTTCTCACGCCGTCGCTCATCTCGTGGGAGGGGGACGCCCACCTACAGGAACTGGTGTCGGGTCTTTCCAGGCCTGCGGTGAGCCTTGGCGCACCGCTCGGGACCATGCCCTATGTGGCCTTCGACAACCGAGAGGGGTTCTCCGTCCTCCTCCGGCACCTGTTCCGCGACCACGGGTATAGGCGCGTCGCCTTCCTCCGTGGGCCACTCGAGAATCCGGAGATGGAGATCCGGTACCGTCTCTTCATGGAGGAAGCGAAGGGGGTGGGAATCCCCCCGTCCGATGTCTGGATCTTCCCCACCTCGCTCGTGATGGAGGACGGAGTGGGAGCGGCGAGGAGTCTGCTCGAGGAGCGGGAGCGCAGGAACCGCTTTCCCGTCGATGTGATCGTGGGGAGCAACGACCTCGTGGCTCTGGGGGCGCTCAGCGCGCTCTGGGAGGCGGGGGTGAAGGTGCCGGGTGAGCTCGCAGTCACGGGCTATGACGATCTCGCCCCTTCCCGATTCGTGGGGCTCACCTCGGTGCGGCAGCCTCCGGAGCTCCTCGGCAGGGAGGGGTGCGAGCTCCTCCACCTCCTCTGCGAGAGGGGTGAGGCCCGTTCCCGGATCATCCCCACAGGTATGGTGATGCGGGACTCGTGCGGGTGCAGATGGCGGGAGGATGTCGCGGAACAGGGATATCGGTCTTCTTACCTGGAGGAAGTGGTGGAGATGGGGGTGGTGAGCTATGCGTACGAGAAGGCGAAGTCCCTCGAAGAGGAGATCATCTCCTCCACCAGCATCCCCCAGATACACGAGAAGCTGGGGACGCACCTCCCCGAACTCGGAATAGCGTGCTGTGCCGTCGCCACGTATGATGCCCCTTCCGACCCCCTGAAGGGGGCCTCCCTTCGTTTCTTTTCCGTGGATGCGAGAAGGCGGGAATATGCGGCGGGCGAGAGGGATGTCGACCCCCGGCTCCTGCTCCCCGGCGAGGAATGGGACACATTACCCCACCCCTTCGTCGGTGTGCTCCACGCTCTCTTCAAGGGGGAGGAGCACATCGGGTACATGCTCTTCGACTTCTCCTGGGAAAACGTGCACGTGTACGAGGGCATACGACACGGAGTGAGCGTGGGCTATGCCGTGGCCCGACTCGTGCGGGAACTCTCGCAGAAGACGAGGATCCTCGAGATGAAGAGCGAGGCCCTCGCCCGGTCCAACGAACCCCTCAACCGTGAGATCGGCAGGAGGAGGCAGGTGGAGGAGGAACTGAGGAAACGTGAGCACTATTTCCGGGAGATGGCGCTTTTCCTCCCCGTCCTCATTTGGGAACTCGATGAAGAGGGGATGGTGAGCTTCGCGAATCACACGGCCCGGAGGCTCATCCATAAGAAGGAGCTCGAGTCGCCGCTTCCTTTCCTCACGCTCGTGGAGGATCTCGATCAGGAGCACGTAGAGGAGTTTCTCGAACGGATAAAGGCGGAGAGGGAGATCTCCTCCACCCAGTTCAGAATCGCCACTCCCGAAGGGGTAGTGTATCATGTGCTCGCTCAGGGCGGTCCGATCGTGCGTGAGGGACGGTGCGGGGGGGTGAGGGTGGTGGGACTGGAGGTGGAACCGTTCCTCTCCTCGATCATCATGCCCGAAGAGGTTTTCTTCTCGCACTACCACTTCACCCCCAGGGAAAAGGAGGTGCTCCTCCTCTACATACAGGGCTACAGCCGGAAGGAGATCGCGAAGCGTCTGGGGATCTCCGAGAATACGGTGAAGGTGCACCTCAGTTCCATCTACAACGAGGTGGGGGTGAGCAACAGGGAGGATTTCTTCAAGGTGCTCAAGGAATACCAGGTGACGCAGGTGGGGTATCACTCCTTCTTGTTCTCGGTACTCTCATCGCTCATAAAGGGAGATGACGGGGTCCGGGAGCTTTCTACCTAGGAAATGCTTGACCTCGTGTGTGCACATCCGTCACAATACACGCATGCGGTATTCTCAGCTCTTCCCGCACACCCTCAGGACCCTCCCGAGAGAACACGAGGGGACACCGTACGGACTCCTCGTGAAGGGAGGCTACGTGAGGGGGCTGGGGCAAGGGCTCTACTCCTTCCTCCCCCTGGGGCTTCGGGTTTTCTACAAGCTCAAACGCCTCATCGCCGGTGAGATGAAGCGCCTCGGCGGCCAGGAGGTGCTCGTGCCTCTCGTGAACCCGATGGAGCTCTGGGAGCGTTCGGGGAGGGATCTCCTGGTGGGGGGGGACCTCGTGAAGTTTTCCGACAGGGCGGGACGCCAGATGGTGATCTCTCCCACCCACGAGGAGGCCATGGTCGAGCTCCTCCGCCAGAGCATGCGATCGTACAGGATGCTCCCGGTGTTTCTCTACCAGTTCCAGACCAAGTATCGCGACGAGGAGCGCGTGAGGATCGGTCTCCTGAGATCCCGGGAGTTCATCATGAAGGACGGCTATTCCTTCCACAGGACGTACGCGGATCTCAACAACTTCTTCCCCAAGGTGTTTCACGCGTACGAGCGGGTGTTCCGAACCTGTAACGTCCCCTATATCGTGGCCGAAGCAGGGGTGGGGTACATGGGGGGGGAACGATCGTACGAGTTCCTCGTCCCCTCGGAGAGGGGAGACAACGTGGTGATCCGGTGCCCTTCGTGCGGATATACGGCAAACCAGGATATCGCGATCGGGATAAAGCCCCTCAGGACCCAGATCCCACTTCCCATGGAGGAGGTGGAGACACCCGGGTGCGTATCCATGGACGACCTGGTGGTGCATCTCTCCGTCCCGAAGAGCGGTCTCGCAAAGACCATGGCCTATCGCACGGGAAAGGGCCTCGTCCTCGCCGTGGTGCGGGGGGACTACGAGGTGAGTACCGAGAAGCTCTCCCAGGTGCTCGGAACCCCTGTCTTCGGCCTCGCCTCTTCCAGCGAACTGCGGGAGACGGGGCTCGTTCCTGGTTACCTCTCGCCCCTCGATCGCAGGGACGGGATCGTGGTGGTGGTCGATACCGCGGTGGCGGACTCCTCGAACCTGGTGATAGGAGCGGGGCGTGAGGATCATCACTACATGAATGCGAACTTCGGAAGGGATTTCGAAGGGGATCTCGTGGCGGACATCGCAAAGGTGTGGGCGGGTCACAGGTGCTACTACTGCGGTACCCCCATGCAGGAGGAACGCGCCGTGGAGATAGGACACATTTTCAAGCTGGGGGACTTCTACTCGCAGCGCATGGGGCTCTCGTTCTTCGACGAGAGGGGGCGGGAGATCCACCCCTACATGGGTTCGTACGGTATAGGGATGGGACGGCTCATCTCCATGATCGTGGAGACGAACAGCGATGAGCACGGTATCGTGTGGCCTCCACAGGTGGCCCCCTTCATGGTTTTTCTCATGTCGATCGGTAATTCGCTCTCGATGAAGCGAAAACTCGAGGCCCTTGCGGAGGCCCTGGGGGATCGGGCCCTCCTGGACGACCGGCACCTCTCCCCCGGCCGGAAGTTCCTCGATGCAGACCTCCTGGGGATCCCGTACCGTATCCTCCTCACCCAGGAGCTCCTCGAAGAGGGGAAGGTGGAGGTGAAAGAACGGACCACCGGCAAGGTGTGGAAGCTGGCCTATCAGCGGGTGGAGGATTTCGTGCACTACCTGGAGGAGCAGTATGGCCCGGTTTGAGCTCACCCCGGAGATCATCGACCTGATCGTCTACGGCATGGAGAACCAGGAGCGGGCGCTCTGTTTCGATACGGAGAGCTGCACCCTCTGCCCCGTGGAGGGGAAGGAAGACGGTGAGGACCGTTACGTGGATCTTCCCTCATGGGGACCGGTACAGGGGTATCGCCTCATGGAGAGTTTCGTGGCCTCGCTCAGGAACCGGGTGGTGAAGGAACGCCTGAGGCGTATCCTCTCTTCCCGGGAGAAGGTATTCCGCAGGTTCAAGGATGCCCTCAAGGAATTCCCGCTCGTGGAGAAGCGTTGGTTCGCGTTCAAGGATCGATGGATGCGCCGCGAAGTGGTCCAGTGGTACAATGCCTTGAGACAGTCCTGGGGCCTCTCCTCTCTCCCCCTGGAGATGGAGGACGACCTGGAGATCGAGGGGCTCCTGGAGGGTGAGTTCTCCTTCTTCGATCTGAAGGGGGATGGTCTTTCCCCCACCGTGACCCCTCTCGTGGACGGCGCGTGGGCGGAGCTTTTCCCGGGGAAGAGAGGGGTGATTGGAGCGAGGATGAAGGAAGGGATGTCTGCTCTCGAGGGTGAGGACCGATACCTCGTGTGTCTCACGCCCTCCGATGAGATCGCAGGACTCTGCTGGTACAAGGTAGCGGGAGACTCCCTGCACCACCTGCTGCTCCTCCACGTTTTCCCAGAGTTCCAGGGGCTGGGACTCGAGAAGGCCTTATGGCGGAGGTGGTGGGAAGGGGTGGAGCGCAGAGGCGGGACTGCCCTCGTGGAGCTTCCCGGAAAGGCGAAGGAACTCGAGGACGAGGTGAAGATGGCGGGATTTCAAGTCATGAGCACGACCTATCTCTTCATCCCTGAGGAGGATCGCTCGCCCTGAGGGCCTCCGCCTCCGTGTGGAGTTCCTCGAGTCGTTCCATGATCTTGTCAACGACCCACTGCTTCTTGTCCGCGAGATGGGGCGCCGTCTCACGAACTGATGAGCGGAATTGCTGCGCATCCTCCGGTGGGGATACGAGGGTCACCACCTTGTCCTCCACCACCAGATCGTCCTCCATCCGTTCGTCGTCGGGATTGATCCTGAGGATGTTCCCTGCGATCCCCACGAAGGAGACGAGATCGAAGCTTCTCAGATAGGAATCGATCTCCTTCACCCCCCGTTTGGTCTCGGGTTTGCCCGGTCGATACCGGGTGCCTGCGGGGAATACGAGGGTGATGTAGCCGGAATGCTTGCGTCGTATGAGTTCGTGCATCGCCGCCCTGTTGATGGCCCTGCTCTTGAGGAGTTCCTGTGACATCTTCACCGGATCGAGCCTGGAGAGACTGCGGGAGGGATAGATGACGATGCGGGAGTAGGCCTCGGTGAAGGCCTTCACCAGGGGATTCGCCTCGTTGAGCTTGAGGCCGGCGATCGCGACGATGGCGTCGGCGACCTGCCTGCCTCGCTCTCCCCCTTGTTTCTCGAGGAGGTACACGAGAACGGGAAGGTCGAAGTTGCTGTAGTGCTCCACCAGGAGGAGACACGATTTCCCCTTTCGAGCTTCCTCGTGGAGTGCGTAGAGGTGTTCCAGGCCTTCGATCCTGCTTCCGGGGAGGAGGAGTTCCTCTATGATCCTGTGGATGTAGGGCCTGATCTCGAGGTTGGCGGGCTGCCACACGGTCTCGGGTGTGATCGTCTGTGGATGACGGGTCTTGTCGAGCATCTCCTCGATGAGATGGGCGTATACCTTGGAAATGGGGCCTTTCATGGCGTGGTTCGCTCCTCTTCGATATCGTTTCCAGCACCATAGTATACAGATTCGGTTGCGGGCTGAGAAGGGAGGGGGCGAAAGCATTTGCAAAAATACTATATTTACGATACTATGATATCCGGCTTGTCATGAACAGGCCCATATTATCGTGAAGAGGAGGTCCAACGTGAGACGAACGCTGCTCATAGGAGTGGGACTCGTCCTGCTCATCACCGTTGCGGTCTTCACCGGCTGTGCGAAGAAGGAGGCGAAGGCCGTGGAGTTCATCCTCAACAACGGCGCGGAACCCGAGTCCCTGGATCCGCATTTGATCTCTGGTGTGCCGGAGCACAGGATCTACATGGCCCTGTTCGAGGGACTGGTCACCTACGATCCCAAGACGTCCCGGGCGGTGCCGGGTCTGGCCGAGAGCTGGGAGTTCAGTCCGGACCGGACATCCATCACCTTCAAGCTCAGGAAGACCACGTGGTCCGACGGTACGCCCATCACGGCCCAGACCGTGAAGGATTCGTGGATCCGGATGCTCGACCCCGAGACCGCCGCTCCCTATGCCTGGTTCCCCGCGATGTTCCTCAAGGGCGCAGCCGAGTACAACAGCGGCGAAGCAGGACCTGAGGCCCTGGGGGTCGAGGTGATCGACGACTACACCCTGAAGGTGGACCTGGTGGGGCCGCTGCCCTATGCCCTGGACGCCTTCGCCCACTACTCGTTCGCCGTGGTGCCCCTCCACGCCATAGAGAAGTACGGCAACGAATGGACCAGGCCCGAGAACTTCGTGGGCAACGGACCGTTCGTGCTCGAGGCCTGGAACCCGCAGGAGAAGATCACCTGCGTACCAAACGAGAAGTACTGGGACCGGGACGCGGTGAGGCTCGACCGTGTGGTCTTCCTGCCGATCGACGACAACAACACCTCGTACAACATGTACCTCAACGGCGAACTCGACTGGCAGACCACGGTACCCACCGACAGGATCAAGGAAGCCCAGTTGCGGCCGGATTATCACGTGAACCCGCAGCTCGCCACCTACTACTACATCTTCAATAACGAGAAAAAGCCTCTCGACGATCCCCGCGTGAGGAAGGCCCTCTCCATGGCCGTGAACCGCAAGGAACTGGTGGAGCGGGTGACCCAGGCGGGCCAGATTCCAGCCTATGGAATCGTGCCGCCCATGGAAGGGTATCCAGGCATCAAGGGACTCGGTGAAGACGTCGAGAGGGCGAAGGCCCTGCTCGCAGAGGCTGGCTATCCCAATGGGGAGGGCTTCCCCGAACTCACGATCCTCTACAACACCTCCGAGGGGCACAAGAAGATCGCCGAGTTCATCCAGCAGCAGTGGAAGGTCAACCTGGGTATCGAGGTGAAGCTCATGAACCAGGAGTGGAAGACCTACCTCGCGACCAGACGGGCCGGGGATTTCGAGATCGCGCGCGCCGGGTGGGTGGGAGACTACCAGGATCCCAACACCTTCCTCGACATGTTCGTGACCGGTGGTGACATGAACGACGCCTTCTACAGCAATCCCGAATACGATGCCCTCATCCACAAGGCCGCCACCATGGAACCGGGACCTGAGCGCTTCGACGTCCTCATGCAGGCCGAGGAGCTCCTCATCACCCAGGATCATGCGATCATGCCTCTCTACTTCTACGTGACGATCAACCTCATCGATACCGACAAGTGGGGCGGGTGGTACCCCAATGTGATGGACATCCATCCGGTGAAGGACATCTATCTCAAGCAGTAGTAGTGTACCCCGGGGCCCGGAGGTATAGCCTCCGGGCCCTTTTCCATGGTATAACGGTTGTACGACAATCCACATGTGGGTATACGTGTCTTCTGGAGTCTCGGCGTAAGGATGGTTGCGGATGGGAAAGTATATCGTTCGACGTTTCCTGGGGCTCATCCCCACCCTTTTCATCATCGTCACCTTGAGTTTCTTCATCATCAGGTTTGCTCCGGGCGGGCCGTTCGACGCGGAGAAGGCCCTTCCCAAGCAGATCCTGGAGAACATCGAGAAGAAGTATCACATGGACGAGCCGATCCTCATGCAGTACCTCAGGTACATGGGCGACCTGGTGCTGAGGGGAGATCTCGGGCCGTCGTTCAAGTACCAGGATCACGACGTGAACTACTACATCTTCACCAGCCTCCCCAACTCCCTCATCCTGGGAGCCGTCTCTCTCCTTATCGCCGTGGTGCTGGGGATGGGTACAGGGGCGGTCTCCGCACTCTATCGCAACACCTGGGTGGACTACACCTCCATGTCCATCGCTATCATAGGGATCTCCGTGCCCCTCTTCGTCACCGGCCCGGTGCTCATGTACTTCCTCGCCATCAAATGGAAGGTCCTGCCCACGTCGGGATGGATCACGGGTAGGGAAGGTCTCAAGACCCTCATCATGCCTGCCCTCACACTGGCTTTTCCCTATTATGCGAACATCGCCCGGCTCTTCCGTGCGAGCGTCCTCGAGGTGCTCCAGAGCGACTACATCCGCACCGCGAGGGCGAAGGGACTCTCCACCCCGGTCATCCTCTTCAGGCACGTGTTCAAGGGCGCTTCCATCCCGGTGGTGAGCTACCTCGGCCCCGCCTTCGCGGGGATCGTCACCGGTTCGGTGGTGGTGGAGACCATATTCCGGATACCGGGCCTCGGACGGTACTTCGTCCAGTCCGCCTTCAACAGGGACTACACCCTCATCCTGGGGACGGTGATCGTCTATTCGGTGATCCTGGTACTCATGAACTTCGTGGTCGATATCATCTACGGACTTCTCGATCCGCGCATCTCATACAGGGAGTAGACGCATGGCACAGGAGCGAGTATCTGCATCGGACAACGCGGCTCAGGCGGAGGAGCACAGGCTTTCGAACATACCGGCAAAGGGTACGAGCCTCACGAAGGACGCCTGGAGGAGGCTCAAGAAACACAGGATGGCAATGGTGGGTCTCGGGATCGTGACCTTCTACGTCCTCATATCGCTGCTCGCCCCCATCCTCCCCATCCACAGGTATGACTTCCAGGTGCCGGTACATCAGAACCTTCCGCCTTCGCTCAAGCCGGCGGGTGAAGTCTGGTACGACACAGAGTACGAGTACCTCCTGAAGAAGGCGGCCGCCGAGGGACGTTCCGAACTCACCGAGGAGGAGAAGGCCCATCTCGAGGAGATCCGTTACCGGATCGAACATGACCGCATCGTGGTGGACGGCAAGGAGATCAACCCGCACACGAGGGTGTACGTACTCGGCACGGACTACCTGGGCCGCGATATGCTCGCCCGAATCATCTACGGGGGCCAGATATCGATCGCCATCGGAGTCATCGGTACGTTGACGAGCGTACTCATCGGGATCCTGGTGGGGGCCATCGCCGGGTATCTCGGGGGGCGGGTGGACTACATCCTCATGAGGATCGTGGACGTGATGTACGGACTCCCCTACATGCTCATCGTGATCATCCTCATGGCGGTCTTCGGCAACAACATGTTCAACCTCTTCTTCGCCCTCGCCCTGGTGAGCTGGCTCACCGTGGCCCGAGTGGTGAGGGGCCAGATCATTTCCCTCAAGAATGCGGAGTTCGTCGAAGCCGCGCGGGCCATGGGGGCACCCACGTCCCGGATCATCTTCCGACACCTCGTCCCGAACACCCTGGGCGTGATCATCGTCTTCTCCAGTCTCAGGATCCCCTCGTTCATCATGATGGAGGCCTTTCTCTCGTTTCTCGGGCTCGGCATCTCGGCTCCCTATGCCTCCTGGGGGTCCCTCATCCGTGACGGTGTGGAAGGGATGACCCTCTACCCCTGGCGCCTGTTCTTCCCCGCGCTCGCCATGACGCTCTTCCTTTTCGCCATGAATTTCCTGGGGGATGGACTGAGGGACGCCTTTGATCCGAAGAGCAAAAACGCGTTGTGAGGAATGTGGATATGAGTGATACGGTACTACAGGTGGAAGATCTGCGCACGTATTTCAGAACCGACGACGGAGTGGTGAAGGCGGTCGACGGGGTCTCGTTCTCGGTGCGCGCAGGCGAGATCGTGGGAATCGTGGGTGAGTCGGGATGCGGCAAGTCGGTGACGAGCCTCTCCGTGATGAGGCTCATCCCCTCTCCTCCGGGGAAGATCGTGGGGGGGAGGATCCTCTTCCAGGGAAAGGATCTCCTCGAGCTTCCGGAGAAGGACATGAGGAGTATCAGAGGGAAGGATATCTCCATGATTTTCCAGGATCCGATGACCTCCCTCAACCCTTTCCTGCGGATCTCCACGCAGATGATCGAGACGATCCGGCTCCACCAGGGGCTCGAGGCGAAGGCGGCCCGTGAGAAGGCCGTGGAGATGCTCTCTCTCGTGGGTATCCCTTCGCCTCACAAACGCATCGACGCCTATCCCCACCAGTTCTCGGGGGGGATGCGCCAGCGCGTGATGATCGCCATGGCCCTCTCGTGCAACCCGAAGATCCTCATCGCGGACGAGCCTACCACGGCGCTCGACGTGACCATACAGGCGCAGATCCTCGACCTCATGAAGGATCTCGCCCACAGGTTCGGCACCTCGGTGATCCTCATCACCCACGACCTGGGGGTGGTGGCCGGTATGTGCAACAGGGTGCATGTCATGTACGCAGGACGCATCGTGGAGGAGGCGCCCGTGGACAGGCTCTTCGTCTCTGCCGCCCACCCGTACACGTCGGCCCTCATCAACTCGGTGCCCCGTCTCGACAAACCCCGGGGGAGGCGTCTCTTCTCGATCCCCGGGCAGCCGCCCAACCTCATCGATCTGCCGGAGTGTTGTCCCTTCTACCCCAGGTGTCCGAAGGCCATGGACGTCTGCAAGAGGGCCTATCCTCCGGAGAAGGTGTTGGAAGACGGCCACACGGTGAAGTGCTGGCTCTATGCCGAAGAAGGGAGTCGATGATGGATCGAAGCGAATCTCTCCTTACGGTCGAAAACCTGAAGGTCCACTTCCCCCTCCAGGAGGGGATCATCGTGAAGAAGACCGTGGGTTACATACGCGCCGTGGACGGCGTCTCCTTCTCGCTCGGTTCCGGTGAAACGCTGGGGCTGGTGGGAGAGTCCGGCTGCGGGAAATCGACCACCATCAGGGCCATCAATCAACTCTACCGGCCCACGGCGGGGAAGGTGATCTTCGAGGGGAAGGACCTCACGTCCCTCTCCCTCAAGAATCTCCTCGCGGTGCGCAAGGACATCCAGATGATCTTCCAGGACCCCTATGCCTCCCTCAATCCCCGGATGGTGGTGAGGGACATCATCGCCGAGCCGCTCGAGATCTATGTGCAGCGGGGTCTCCTCTCGATGTCGAAGAAGGAGATAGACGAGCGCGTGGAGGGCCTCATGGACCGGGTGGGCCTGTCACCGCTCTACAAGAACCGCTATCCGCACGAGTTCTCGGGAGGGCAGCGACAGCGGATCGGGATCGCCCGCGCCCTGGCCCTCAACCCCCGTCTCATCCTCGCCGACGAGCCGGTGAGCGCCCTGGACGTCTCCATCCAGTCGCAGATCCTCAACCTGCTCAAGGACCTCCAGGAGGAGTACGGGCTCTCCTATCTGTTCATCGCCCACGACCTCGCGGTGATCGAGTACGTGAGCCACAGGGTGGCCGTCATGTACCTGGGGAAGATCATGGAGGTGGCCCGGAGCGAGGAGCTCTACAGGAACCCCCTCCACCCCTACACCCAGGCCCTCCTCTCCGCCATACCCATCCCCGATCCGCAGGTGGAGGCGAAGCGGAAGCGCATCATCCTCTCGGGCGACGTGCCCTCGCCCGACGTGGAGCGAAAGGGGTGTTACTTCTACGACAGGTGTCCCCGGAGGATGGATGTGTGTCGCGAGCGGATTCCCCGCCTTGTAGACCGCGAGGAGGGGCACCAGGTGGCGTGTTTCCTCTACGGAGACGAGGCCGAGGAGGAGCCGGCGCCCGGAAGGCCGCAGAGCCTCGCGAGATCGTCCGCCCACTGAAACAGGACGCCGTGGTCGCGTGAGGAGCGGACCTCGAGGATGTGACGCTTCCCCCCGGATCGGGTGAGGACCAGTCGTCCGTAGCGGCGTGGCGGGATACGGTGTCGGTCGGAGAGGGAGGACGGGTAGGGTGAGAGTTCCACCTCTATGGATTCGATCTCCGAGAAGCGGAAGGCGAGACGCTTCCAGAGGAGCGGCCCCCATCCTTGGATGTGGTGTACGGTTCCAGTGTGGCCGTTGAACCGCCACGTCTCCCTGTAACCAAGGGCGAAGAGGAGCAGGAGGCCGAGCGGGGCCGAGATCCAAGAGGGGGGAGGGAAGAGGAGCGCCATGGCTCCCAGCACCACGAGCGCCGCTCCGGCACTCATCCTGAGCCAGAGGGGGACGGAGAGGGTCCGCGTGGAGGCGTCGGGGCGCCTATAGACGAGCGAGACGTCCATCCAATTCCTCCAGGATCCGGGGGAGTTCTCTGAGCGAGCGTATCGTAGGGAAGGGATAGGGGCCTTCCTGTCCATCCCGCAGGAGGAGCACGCCGTAGCCGCCCAGGCCGACGAGGGCCCGTACATTCTCCTCCCTGTCGTCCACGAGGAGAGATGCCGAGGCCGGGATGCCGAGCGAAGAGAGGACGTGGTGGTAGGCGGAGGCGTGGGGCTTTCCCCGGTAGCCGCAGGCCCGGACGTCGAAGATCCGGGTGAAGAGACCGGGGGAGACATCGATGGCGGAGAGGACCCTGAGTGCGTGCTCGAGGGGGGCGTTGGTGAAGATGGAGAAGGGTACCTCGAGGCCGGCGAGCCAGGTTTCGTCGACCTCCGGTCTCCGGATGAAAGGCCGGATGTCCTCCGGGTGGACGTACTCCAGGAAGGCGTCGAGCAAGGGGTCCGGGAGTCCGCATCCTTCGGAGAGCCAGGTGAGGGTGGAGCCATACCGGGGGGCGTAGTATCTACGCATCCTGAGGGCCTGATCCTCCGGGACCTCCAGGAGACGTGCGACGAACTCGGTCATCCGTGCGTCCACCACACTCGAGAGGTGTTCGGAGCCTTCGTAGAGGGTGTCGTCGAGGTCGAGGAGTATGTGCCGTATCATCCCCTTCAATATACTGAAAACCCCCCGCTCCTCCTAGGCCTTTCCGTCAACTGAAAAGGGCTGTCCGTGAGGACAGCCCTCGGTATGCAGGGGAGATGCCGTTCAGATGTCGTAGTAGAGGGCGAACTCCCAGGGATGGGGCCTCGTCTCCACCGCGAGCACCTCGTTCTGCATCTTGTAGGAGATCCATGTCTCGATCACGTCCTCGGTGAACACGTCTCCCTTGAGCAGGAAGTCGTGGTCCTCCTCGAGGGCCTTGAGGGCCTCACGAAGCGAGCCCGGTGTCTGTGGAACCTGGGCGGCCTCTTCGGGCGGCAGGTCGTAGATGTTCTTGTCCAGCGGCTGGCCCGGATCGATCTTGTTCTGGATGCCGTCGATGGCGGCCATGAGGATGGCCGAGAAGGCGAGGTAGGGGTTACAGGAGGGGTCGGGACAGCGGAACTCGATGCGCTTCGCCTTGGGACTGTCGGAGTACATGGGGATGCGGATCGCCGCGCTCCGGTTCCTGCTGGAGTAGGCGAGGTTCACGGGCGCCTCGAACCCCGGCACGAGCCGCTTGTAGCTGTTGGTCGTGGGGTTGGTGAAGGCGAGGATCGCGGGGGCGTGCTTGAGGATACCCCCGATCGCATAGAGGGCGGTCTCGGAGAGTCCGGCATACCCGTTCCCTGCGAAGAGGTTCTTGTCGTCCTTCCAGATGGAGACGTGCACGTGCATCCCCGACCCGTTGTCGCCGAAGAGGGGCTTGGGCATGAAGGTCACGGTCTTGTTGTACTTCCGTGCCGTGTTCTTGATCGCGTACTTGTACTTGAGGAGCTTGTCGGCCATGGTGACGAGCGAGTCGAAGCGCATGTCGATCTCGCACTGCCCTCCGGTGGCCACCTCGTGGTGCTGAGCCTCGATGGGCACCCCGATGCTCTCGAGGATGAGCGTCATCTCGCTCCGGAGGTCCTGGAGCGAATCGGTGGGCGGCACGGGGAAATACCCTTCTTTGTAGCGAGGCTTGTACCCCAGGTTCGGGTTCTCCTCACGGCCCGAGTTCCATCGCCCCTCCATGGAATCGATGTAGTAGTAGCCTGCGTTCACGGTCTGGTCAAACCTGATGTCGTCGAAGACGAAGAACTCGGCCTCGGGGCCGAAGTAGGCCGTGGTGCCGATTCCCGAGGACTTGAGGTAGGCCTCGGCCTTGCGGGCGATGTTGCGGGGGTCCTTGGTGTAGGCCTCGTGGGTCACGGGATCGTGGATGTTGCAGATGAGCACCAGGGTCTTGTGCTGGGTGAACGGATCGAGGAAGGCGCTCTCGAGCACGGGGATCACGAGCATGTCCGACTCGTTGATCGCCTGCCATCCCCGGATGCTCGACCCGTCGAACCCGAGCCCCTCCTCGAAGGTCTTTTCGGAGAGCTCGCGGGCAGGGATGGAGAAGTGCTGCCAGAGGCCCGGGAAATCCATGAAACGGAAGTCCACGATCTCGACCTTCTCCCTCTCCACGAAGGCCATGAGCTCTTTTGGTGTCTTGGCTGGAATCATTCGTATTCCTCCCTACTAAAGTAGTGTCTGTGACAGAAGCGTCCCGACGTGGTTAGCCAGCAATATTCGTACCAACTCGACGGGACTTCTATGTCGTGACCATATCACAGAATGATGCACGATGCGAGAGGAAAGGAATGGAATGATCTCTACGAAAATGTAGGATCATGGCGGATTTTCCTACTTTTTCGTTACTTTGTACTTCCTCACGAATCCGCAGGGATGGTAGCTCATCTTCGCCTGCCTGAGTCCCGGTATACCGAGGTCCTGTTCCCTGTTGATGTACCTGTAGTGCTTAGGAAGGGTGGCCGCGAAGGCGTGGTTGATGAACTGATAGATTCCCTTGTAGCCGGAGAGGGCCTTCTCGAAGTGTACGGCGAACATCCTCCCCCGTGCCACGGGTTCGCCCAGGGTGTAGGCCGCAGGACGGCCGTCCACATAGTAGAGGTACCCTCTGAGGCGCAGGGGGCGGCAGAGGATGAGGGCCTCCCTGGCCGCCTCGTAGTCGCCTTCCTCACCCTTCTCCTCTCGCCATGCCTCGAGCACCGCAAGGGCGTCTTCGATCCTCGCCTTGGTGATGGGAACCTCCTCGTAGGTGTAGTTGTTGATGAAGGCCTTGATCATGTTGCGCTTCTTGTGGTACTTGCGGCCCGAGAGGTCGGCGAGATCCTCCCTCCGGTAGAGGTAGTCGAAGTTGTCCCTGTCCTCCTCCACCACGTATCCCTTCTCCTCGAGACGGGGCCGGAACTCCCGACAATGGGACTCCGAGAGGTTCTTGAGGAAGTCGTGGGTCCGGAAGAGGTCTTCGAGCACGTCCCATTCCGGAAGCCCGCAGGGGAGCATGAAGAAGCGTTTCCCCTCCTTGTGCCCCGAGATGGCGAAGGTTCCTCCGGGGAGCATGGTGATGCGGTAGGAATAGGTGTGACGGAAGAGGTAGAGGTCGGCGAAGGTGAACTCCGAGATCCCCTCGGGGATCATCACGAGCCGGGGATGGAGGAGGGGCCGCATGGAGAGATCGAGGGGACCCCAGTCGGGATACGAGGGGACTTCCTTCTGCACGTCGCTGGTGAGGGAACCGGTATATTCAGCCATGTCTATACAATATGAAAAACGCGCCTTCCCGTAAAGGGAATACTTTACTCGATGGATCGCCCTGCGGTATGGTGACCTCATGAACGGGACCGGGTTTCACAAGGATATCGAGATAGACTCCCAGCGGTTGCTCGAACGCTTCCTCACGTATGTGAGGGTGGGGACCTCGTCCGACAGGAAGAGTGCTTCCTCGCCGAGCACCCCCTCCCAGTGGGACCTCCTTCGGCTCCTCGAGAGGGAGTGTGAGGGGTTGGGTCTGGAGGTCTCGTTGAGCGATCGGGGATGTCTCTACGCCGAGCTTCCCCCCACACCGGGGTGTGAGGACAGCACGCCCCTCTGTTTCCTCACCCATGTGGACACCTCTGAGGATGCCCCGGGAGAGGGAGTGACTCCTGTCGTGCATCGTGGGTACCGGGGGGGCGATCTCCGGCTCCCTCACGGTCGTATCACCCTCGAGGAGGCGCCCGAGCTCGCCCGTTATGCAGGGGCGCCGATCGTCACCTCGGACGGGACGACCCTCCTCGGTGCGGACGACAAGGCGGGGATCGCCGAGGTGATGAGCGCCGTGGAGACCCTGGTGCGCCATCCTGAGGTGGCGCACGGTCCGGTCATGCTCGTCTTCACCTCCGACGAGGAGGTGGGGAGGGGTACCGAGGGGCTCGACTTCGATCGGATCGCAGGGAGGGTCTGCTACACCGTGGACGGGGGAGAGGAGGGTTCGTTGGAGACCGAGTGCTTCCATGCCTGGAAGGTGGTGGCGGAATGCACGGGGCGCCCGGTGCATCCGGGCACCGCACGGGGAAAGCTCGTCAATGCGGTGAGCATGGCGTCCCTCCTCGTCTCCCTCCTCCCGCGTAACGAAAGCCCCGAGGCGACCGACGGTGAGTACGGTTTCTACTATCCGTTGGGGATCGAGGGTGAGGTGCACCGGGCCAGGGTGGAGATCCTCCTCAGGGACTTCAAGAGCGGGGAGATGGAGCGGAGGAAGGAGACGCTACGGGCCCTCGCCCGTGCGGTGGAGGCGTCCTTTCCGGGTGGCGGGGTGTCCCTCTCCTTCGAGGAACAGTACCGGAACATGGGCGAGGTGGAAGGAGGGGATCCCCGCATCGTGGACCATGCCCGGAGGGCGGTGGAGGAGGTGTGCGGTGAGGTGAAGGTGCGCAGGATCAGGGGGGGGACCGACGGGGCGAGGATCGCCGAACGGCTCGGGCAGCCGGTACCCAACCTCTTCACCGGGGCGATGCTCATGCATTCCACCCATGAGTGGGTGGCGCTTCCGGTCATGGAACGTGCGGCGGCGGTGGTCCTGAGACTCATTTCCCTTTGGACAGATTCCGAAAATAGTGGTACACTATAGTATAGAGGGAACATGAAAGGGCGGGCCCGCGGATACAGTGCCTTTCTCGTGGCAGGACTCCTCCTCGTCGTCGGAGCGGAGGGAGGGTGTTCGTACGGCTTCCTCCAGGAGAGCAAGGTGGAGATCTCGGGGGTCAGCGACGGGGAAGTGATCTCTCGTCCGGGGGTGTCCGTACTGGTGGTGGTGGAATCCGCCGAGGAGGAGACTTCCCCGCCGAAGCCGGAGAGGGAAATCTCCATCGAACTCCTCCGGATCGACGGAGACCTTCTCCTCTCTTCGACGCAGATCCTTCCCGAGAACGATGAACATCAGTGGGCATTGGATGTCGAGTTTCCTGACGATATGGAAGAAGGGTGGTACCGCCTCAGGGTCGTCTACCTCGAGAACGGAGTGAGAGGGGAGGAGATCGAACGGTGGATCTTCTATGCCTCCTCGCCCGAGGACTACGGGATCCTGAGGATAGAGGCCCACCCCTCCCTCGCACGACCGAAGGCCGAGGTGCTCGTGGAAGGCAGGGTCCGGCTTCCCGAGAATGCCGAGGCGTGGATACGGTGGAAGGCCGGGGAGAAGGTGGTCCAGGAAGGGTGGTATTCCGAAGGGGCTCAAGTCCTCAGATGGCAGGTTCCCGAACAAGAGGGAGCCTATACGCTCACCATGGAGCTCTTCCCTCTCTGGAGCGAAAAGGCGTATCCCGAGTTCTCCTCTTCGTTCCGCTCCAGTGGTTCCATCGTGGTGGGAGAGGTGGAGGCCCTTCCCGGGGAACTGGGGCCCAATGCCGACTATCTCTTCCTCTATCACTTCAGGGGTGATTTCGTGAACGACGGCTCCGCGGGAGACGAGCCGGATGAGACCGCTCTCCAGGTGGAAGGGAAGCCCCTCCTCTCGTACGAGGATGGGACCCTCGGCTATCTCATAGAGGGGGATTCCCGGGTGGTCTTCCCGATTCCCTCCTCCCTCCACTCGTCCTCGTGGAAGTTCGAGATGAGGGGGCTCGTGAAGGCTGCTCCCGAGGGAGACGATCGCGCGCCTTTCGTCCTGGTGGAGGGGAGTGGGGCGCGTCTCGAGGTATGGGGCGGCGAGGGGACGCTGGTCCTGCGACTGAGGGACCCATCCGGGACGAATGACCTCGCGAGGCTCACGATGGCGGGCTCGTCCCTCGTCCTCGGCTTCACCTATTCCACGGGGGACTACGTGGTGAGCCTGGAGGGGTCGGAAGAGGTGAAGGCTCGTGTCCCGGGGTTCCGGCCGCGCCGGGTGGTACTCCAGGATGGGGGGACCCGGTTCCTCGTCGACGAGCTGGGGCTCCGCATGGAAAACAGTTCTCACAGTTCTGCGGAAACTCCCTGATATTGTGCCGAGGGTGTACTATACTTTCTGCCAAGGAGGGATCGCTCCATGATCGACCGAAGGCCGAAGTTCTCTCTATGTGTCGCACTCCTCCTCGCGGGGATCGTCTCTCTCTCCGCCCAGGAACTTTCCACCAGGCAGGAGGTGGCGGTCTTCAAGGTGTACAACGCCGCGGGCAACGTGCCCGAGGAGGTGATCGCCTCCCTCTCCGAGATGGTGCGGGCCACGGTGGTGAAGATGGGAAGGTTCGATGTGATAGGCTATTCCCAGAGCATCTCGTCCGGGGACCTCGATTCGTTCATCGCCCGGCTCAAGGAGTACAAGGAGGCCGCGGCCGAGATACCGGAGGAGGTGCTCATGGGCCACGAGGCCTTCACCGAGGCGGATTTCAGGCGGCTCGTGGGATCCTTCATGGTGATCGTACCTCAGCTCTCGCTTTTCGAGCTTGAGAGGACGCGGGCCGGTTACAAGAGCTATCTCCGGCTCGATGTCACGGTGTACAACGTGGCGGATGACAGCGTGGAGTCACAGTTCTCCATCGAGGCGGATGGGGCGTCGAAGACCAGGACCGAGGCCCTCACCGAGGCCCTCGACATGGTCCCCACGTTTCTCGAGTACGAGCTCAGGAAGGCCTTCGTGGTGCGTACTACGGTGCTCGAGGTGGAGGGAGGGGAGATCTACCTCGAATTCGGAAGGAACATGGGCCTTCAGGTGGGGGACGAGTTCGTGCTCCTCCTGGCCGACATCTCTCCCCTGGGGAGGGAACGGGTGCGTGAGTCGGGGCTCCTCCTCGTCAAGGAGGTGCAGGAGGACTACAGCGTGGCCATCCCCCTCTATGCCGCACGACGGCCCACGGTGGGGGATCAGCTCCAAGAGGTCCCCCGGGTGGGGGTGGAGGTGCTCCCGTACCTCAACTATGTGGTATCCCCCCAGTCCGCGGAACGCGACGAGAACGTTGCCTCCTTCGGCGTCAGGGCCACGGTCTCGCGAGGATTTTTCGACTTCAGGCCCACGGTGGGATTCGAGTTCCCCTTCAGGATGTGGGCCCTCGTGGCGATGATCTTCGATTACATCCCGATCCAGACGTACGTGGGTGCGGAGATCACCAACTGGTACCTCGGCCGTCTCCAGATCGCCCCCACCCTGGTGGTGGGAGCCGGAGGGCTCTTCCCTCTCGAGGAGGAGCGTGACGAGGGGTTCCTCGTGATCACCCATTTCGGCGGGAAGGCCTTTCTCTCGCTCAGCTACCTCGTCTCGAGGGACGTGAAGCTCACCGTCGAGCCGGGTTTCTCGTTGTGGTTCGGTCTCGCCGACGAGGCGCTGGGCGATCTCATCGATGTGGCACGTACGTACTACGGGCCGTCGTTCTCGCTCGCGGTGACGTTCAAACAGTGAGGAATCTTTGCAAGGAGGAGTGAGTATGAGAAAGGTGTCGACCGTAGGTGGGGCCGTCTTCCTGTTGGTCTTCGGGATCCTCCTGACCGCGGGGTGTGCCTCGCAGCGCGCCTCGGGTGGTGCTCCGGCCCAGGCCCCCCGCGACGTGGTGGAGGCCCACGGAGAGGGGGCGACCCTCGGGGAGGCGCTCTCTGCCGCGAAGGTGGATGCGATCAGACGAGGGGTGATCGTCCTTCTCGGACCGGAGGTGGAGCAGGCACACAGGGCCAGGCTCGAAGAGGTGCTCTATCGCACGAGCAACCCGAACGCCTTCCTCCACATGGAGACGCTCGAGACCCTCAGAAAGGAGAACGTGGGGAGTATCGACGAGCCTCGATACGTGTACGATCTGAGGGTGCGGGTGAAGCTCGACGCGATCGAGCAGGTGCTCGATGCGAACGGGATACCGGGTGGGTCCGAAGCCCCGGCTGCCGAAGCCCCTCGACCTTCCACGGGAGAGGTGCAGGGGACTGCATCCGGAGGGGCCGGTTTGACGCCTGAGGAACAACACTTCCTCGAACAGTATCTCGAGCGGCTCACCTACATGGTATACTTCTCCGAGGACTCGAAGGAGGACCCGTTCCTCATGAAGGCGGCAGTCTCCATGGCGAACAGCTACCTGGCCTCGCAGGGCTTCTCGCTCATCGACATCGATCAGATCGAGCGGCTCAAGGAGGAGCAGCGCATGGTCTACGAGGAGGAGACCGGCGAGGCGGTGTCCATCATCCAGTGGATCGCCCAGCGGCTGAATGCCGATGTCTACCTCGAGATCGACGCGGTCACCGAGGGGGAGACGAAGGGCGAGAACCACTACGGGAGCGCCAAGGTCACCGTCAAGATCTTCGACCCGTCGACGGGTGCGCTCCTTGGTTCGGTTCCCTACAGCAGCCCTCGGACGTTCAGCCGGGTCTCGCAGTTCGACGCCGTCTCCAACGCCCTCCAGTCCACCATCTACAAGGCCATGCCCGTGGCGGTGGGGCAGGCGAAGCAGCTCCTCGCCAGGGCCTACAGCCGGGGGATCCGTTACGACCTGGTGCTCGAGGGTACGCCCGATGCGAGGGTGGTGGCGGCCTTCAGGGCGGCCTTGCGGAAAAAGGAACGGGTGAAGGACATCCAGACCGTGTATCAGACCAGAGAAGAGACGAAGTTTGCGGTATATTTTCTAGGGAGAACGGAGGAGCTCGAGGAGCTCGTCTACGAGGTGGCGGATACCGTCGCGGGCCTCGAGTACCTCGAGCCCGTGTTGATACGAGGAAAGTCGTTGACTTTCAACACCGGACTGGAATGAGTCCGGAATGATACTTCCACTGTAAGGGGGAACGTATGAGACGAGGAGTAATGGTCATGCTCGCGGTCCTCGCCCTGGTCGTACTGGCGGTCGCCGGGTGTAAGGGAGCGCCGGAGGAGAAGCCGCAGGAGCCCAAGCCCCAGGTCGAGGTGAAGCCCGTGGCGAAGAAGCCCGACATCATCGATCACAAGAACTACAAGTGGGGGAAGGACGTCCCCGATTGGGTCCTCATGGATGTCGCGGAGCTGGAACAGCTTCCCGAGTACAAGGACCTCTACCTGTTCAAGTTCGAGTCCCCCAGGGCCAAGGATCTCGAGGGGGCCCGCCTCTACGTGGAGAACATGCAGGCGGCCACGGAGATCGCGCGGCAGGTGAGCCTGAGGGTGCAGCAGAAGTTCGCGGGTGCGGCGGCCGGCGATCTCGACAGGCTCGAGACCTACATGGAGACCGTGGTGAAGACCCTCGCCCAGGCCACCATCGTGGGTTTCAAGAAGCTCGACGACTACTGGGTGCTCATGAGGTACTACAGGGAGGACGGGTCCGTGGAAGAGGACGCCTATACGTACGTGGCCCTCTACGGTGTGGAACGGCGCACCCTGGATGAGCTGGTGCGAAGGGCCCTCGAGAACGCGGACGAGCAGGTGAAGCCCAGAAGCGAGGAAGAGAAGACCGCGAGGGACAGGGTGAAGGAGGCCTTCGAGGAAGGCTTCTGATACGAAAAGATCGACGCCCCACCCCGAAAGGGTGGGGCCTCTTTTCTGGTGTGTTGCATATGCGACGATCTGTCGAAGATGAGAAAGAGGAGCGTACCATGAGACACGTGAGCGGTTGGTTCTATGCGGCACTCGCCGTACTCTTTTTCTCCACGTGCACCTCTCCTGGATCCGCCAGGAAAGAGGCCCCTCCGGATTGGGTCCTCTCTCCGCCCCAAGGTGACGACCGCTACGAGTACTTCGTGGGGTACGCGGTCGACCCTTCGAGCAGGGTGAAGGCCGAGGATGCGGCCACGCAGGCCCTCATCTCCGAGATCATGCGTTTCATGGGGGTCCGTATCACCGCCGAGACCACGGGCGAGGCACAGGCCTCCCTGGAAGAGTTCTCGGTGGCCCTCGGCAGGACCGTGAAGGAGGAGGGGAGCGCCCGGGTCTCGGGGTTCAAGGTGGTGGACAGATACTGGTACGAGGACGAGAACGGTATCACGGTCTACATCCTCGCCAGGTACGAACGCGATGCCCTTCTCGAGGAGAAGGCCCGGCTCGAAGCTCTCTTCAAGGAGGCGGAGGAGGCCATTTCCGGACCCGAACGGCGGGGTGAACGCCTTCTCATGGAGGGACGATACGCCGAGGCTGCGGTTGCCTTCCTCGATGCGGCACGGGCTGCGGCCTCGAGTTCCCTCGAGAACCGCGAGGTGCGGTTCCAGCGGAACCTGGACAAGGCCGTGCGGGCCTTGCAACCGCTCGAGATAGAGGTGCTGCGGGACAATCTCACCACTTATGTGGGTGAAGCGTTCCCTGCTGAGTTCCAGGGGAGGGTGGTGCGAGAGGGAGAGGGGGTCGTGGGTGCCACCCTGCTCATCTCCTACCGCGAGACTACGTCCGCAGGGAGGACGCGGGTCCGTACCGTCCCCGTGGTCACGGGGGATGGCGGTGAGTTTTCGTTCTCGCTCCCCGTGATGCAGGTGCCGGGGAGCGGGGAGATCACGGTGCGGCTCGATCTCTCGTCGGCACTCGAGCTCCTGGAAGATCTTCCCGGAACCTTCCGGGAGGCCGCGGATGCGGTGAAGAAGGTGGTGCTCTCCAAGCAGGCGGTGTTCCACTACAGGGTGGAATCGCGCAGCAAGACGGTGCCCACGGGGGTGCTCATCCTCGACCTCGATTCCTCCGGAGGACTCCTCAAGGAGCGCGGCACCGAGAGAGGGCTCATGAGGCTCCTCTCGCAGGAGGGATTCTCCCTCAAGGGTATCCCCGAGGGCGTGGAGACGCTCTCGAAACAGGGGGAGGAGGCCTTCGTGTCGTGGGCCCGCGCGCGCGGGGACATCGCGAGGGTGATCGTGGGGAATGCGAGGATCGACGAGTTCTCCGAGGACGGCGACGGGGTGATGGTCCGGGTGAGTGGCTACGTGAAGGTCGTGGATCTCGTGACCGGTCGGGTGATCGCCACCGTCGAGGCCTTCAAGCGGGCTCGGGGGAGGTCGGCCGAGGTCGCCCTCGCCGCGGCCTTCGCGAGCCTGGGTGAGGTCCTGGGCGAGAAGGTCCTCGCCTCGCTCCCGTAGATCCCCTCCGATGACACACCCCCGGATTTTTCGTATCTTTGTGGTACATCCGGGGGTGTGTCTATGTATCGACTCGATGATCGTATCGTGGCACTCGCCACGCCGTGGGGGAGGAGCGCCATCGCGGTGATCAGGGCCTCCGGTGCCGGATGCCTCGAGGCGCTCGATCCGCTCTTCAGGGGGAGGAAGACGCCTTCCTCCATGAGAGGCTACTCCCTCGCCCATGGGGCCCTCGTGGATCCCGGGACCGGTGAGATGCTGGACGAGGTGCTCCTCGCGGTGTTCAGGGCGCCTCACAGCTATACGGGGGAGGATGCGGCGGAGATATCCTGTCACGGCAGCCCCGCCGGAGTGGAGCGGATCATGCGGACCTTGCGCGCCCATGGGTTTCGGGCCGCCGAGCCTGGGGAGTTCACCTTGAGGGCCTTCCTCAACGGGAAGCTGGATCTCACCGAGGCGGAGGCGGTGCACGAGGTCGTTTCGGCTCGCACGGCGAACGCGCACACCCTCGCCCTTCACCGGCTGGAGGGGAGGCTCCGGGCGCGCATCGATGCGATAAAGGAGAAGATCGCTTCCGTAGTGGCCGAGGTGGAGGTGCAACTCGACTACCCGGAGGAGGACGTCGAGCACCCGGTGAGCGCCCACCTCATCCAGGAGGCATCGCACGAGGTGGACGGGTTGCTCGCCACGTATCGGGTGGGAAGGCTCTACCGGGAGGGGGTCCGTGTGGTGCTCGCCGGAAGGACCAACGCGGGAAAGTCCTCGCTCTTCAACCTCTTCATGAGGGAGGACCGGGCCATCGTCTCGGAGGTGCACGGTACCACGCGCGACTACCTCGAAGGATGGATCTCGCTCAAGGGTGTGCCGGTGCTCCTCTACGACACTGCGGGGATCCGCGACGGGGGGGATCCCGTGGAAGCGGAGGGGATCCGGCGGACGAGGGAGATCCTCTCCCATGCGGACGCGGTGATCTATCTGGTGGACGGCACGGAGGGCCTCTCCGAGGGGGAGGAAGCGCTCATCGCGGAGTTGGGTGCAGAGCGGCCCTTGATCCCGGTGTGGAACAAGGTGGATGCCTCGGCCGTGCTCCCCCCGCCGGAGGGGTTCATCCCACTGAGCTGTCGTACGGGTGAGGGCTTTGCCCGGCTCGAGGAGACCCTCCATCGTGTCTTCCCCGAGGCGGAGGGGGGAGGAGCCGAGGTGGTGATCGATTCCGAGCGGCAGAGGGATGCCCTCGTGCGCTGCAGGGACTCCCTCGAGGGGGGGCTCGATGCCCTCTCCCGGGGAGCGCCGCTCGACGCCCTTGCCGTGTACCTCCACGACGCCATGGAGGCCCTCGGAGAGATCACGGGCGAGGTGACCCGCGAGGACATCCTGGAACGGATCTTCTCGTGTTTCTGTGTGGGAAAGTGAGGGATCATGGACGCTGATGTCATCGTCATAGGGGGCGGCCATGCGGGGATAGAGGCCGCCCTGGCGGCGAGCAGGTTGGGATGTACTACCCTGCTCATCACGCAGCTCTTGGACACCATCGGAAAGATGTCCTGCAATCCGGCCGTCGGGGGACTCGCCAAGGGGAACATCGTGCGCGAGGTGGATGCCCTGGGCGGCGAGATGGGACGGCTCATCGACCGGACCATGATCCAGTTCCGTATGCTCAACAGGAGCAGGGGACCGGCGGTCCAGTGCCCCCGGGCGCAGGCGGACAAACAGGCCTATGCGCAGCGTGCCAAGTGGAGCCTCGAGCAGCAGAAGGGGCTCTTCCTCTTCCAGGACACGGTGGTGGACTTCGTGCTCGACGAGGCGGGAAGGGAGATCCGCGGGGTGGTGACCGAACGCGGGAGACGATTCCATGCGAGGAAGGTGGTCCTCACCACAGGGACCTTCATGGAGGCGAAGATCTTCATCGGTGAGTACGAGACGCCGGGGGGAAGGCTCGGCGAGCCGGCCGCGTGTGGACTGGGGGGCGTGCTCCGCCGTCTCGGGTTCACCGTGGGGAGGCTCAAGACGGGAACCCCTGCCCGGGTCCTTCGAAGCTCCCTCGACTTCTCCAAGATGCAGGAACAGCCCGGTGACGAGGAGATCATCCCCTTCTCCTTCTCCCATGACACCCTCGAGGTCCGTCAGGTCCCCTGCTACATCACCTTTACCACGCCCGAGACCCACAGGATCATCAGGGAGAACCTCCATAGGTCGCCCCTCTACGGCGGGAGGATCGTGGGGAGGGGGCCGAGGTACTGCCCTTCCCTCGAGGACAAGGTGGTGCGGTTCCCCGACCGGGACAGGCATCAGGTGTTCGTGGAGCCCGAGGGACTCTCGACCGAGGAGATGTACCTGAACGGCATTTCATCCTCGCTCCCCGAGGAGGTGCAGGAGGCCTTCATCCACACCATCCCCGGACTGGAGCATGCCGTCATCATGCGCCCCGGGTATGCCGTGGAGTACGACTACGTGGAGCCCACCCAGCTCTATCCCACGTTGGAGACCAAGCGCATACGGGGACTCTACATCGCAGGTCAGACCAACGGCACCTCGGGGTACGAGGAGGCGGGAGGCCAGGGGCTCGTCGCGGGGATCAACGCCGCACTCGCGTGCAGGGGAGAGCCCCCCCTCGTCCTGGGGAGGGACGAGGCCTACATAGGGGTGCTCATTGATGATCTGGTCACCAAGGGGACGAAGGAGCCCTATCGGATGTTCACCTCGCGCGCCGAGTACCGTCTCGCCCTGCGTCACGACACGGCCGACATCCGTCTCCTGGAGAAGGCCTACAGGATCGGTCTGCAATCCCGCGAGATGTTCGACCGACTACAGGAGAAGATCCATGTCCTCGATGCGATAAAGGAACTCCTCCGTCAGCGCCGGCTCACCCAGGAAGAGGCCGAGCGGCGGGGGCTCCCCCAGCTCGCCCCCCACGTGGGCAAGCCGCTCTACCAGGTGCTCAAGGATCCCCGTGTCACGCTGGACGATCTGGCCTTCCTCGTACCCGAACTCTCGAAGTATCCCCGCCCGTGGGTGCGGACCGCCGAGATCGACGTGAAGTACGAGGGGTATCTCCTCAGGGAACAGCAGATGGTGGAGAAGTTCAGGAAGATGGAGGACATGAGGATCCCCGACCACTTCGACTACTCGGAGGTGGAGGGCCTTTCCTCCGAGGCGAGGGAGAAGCTCTCGACGATACGCCCCCTCTCCCTGGGACAGGCCTCGCGCATCTCGGGGATCCGAAGTTCCGACATCGCGGTCCTCATGGTGTATCTCTCCCGGTCGAGGAAGGCCCAGTGATGCAGGATCCCGCCTCCCTCCTCGACCGCGGGCTCGCCCTCCTCGGCCTCTCGCCCACCCCCTCCCAGCGCGCCGCCCTCCTCTCCTACCTCCACCTCCTCGCCGAGTGGGGCTCTCGCATCGATCTGGTCGCCGACCCTTCGCCCGAGGCCCTCGTGGTCCACCTGCTGGACTCCCTCGCTCCCCTCCCTCACCTCCGCGCGTTCCTCTCCTCCCCCCTCGCCGACCTGGGGAGCGGTGCGGGCCTTCCGGGCATCCCTCTCGCCATCATGAACCCCCACCTGGAGGTCCTCCTCGTGGAGGCACGCGAGAAGCGGGCCGTGTTCCTCGAGCACGTCCTCCTCTCCGTCGACCTCGCGCGGTGCACCGTCCTCCACGCCCGCCTCGAAGACCTCCCGCTTCACGTACCCTGTGCCGTTGCGCGCGCCTTTCTCCCCCTCTCGCCCGGCACCCTCCCCCTCTACCTCCACCCCCTCTCCCCCGGTGCACACCTCCTCCTCTACAAGGGGAGGCTCGAGACCGCGCAGGAGGAGGCCCGCCTGCTCCGCCCTCATTTCGAGGAGGTGGAAGCCGTTCCAGTTTCGGTCCCGTTCCTGGATACGCCCCGCAGCCTCATCGCAGCCAGGGGCAGACTTCCCGTGTGACGTCTCGTGCTCATACGGGATTGAGTGAGTCCACTTTCCTGAGATAGCCCATGAGATCCTCTTTCCCCACCAGGTCGATGAGCCTCGCCTCCACGAACCGCTTCGCCTCATCCGAGAACGATCCTGCGCTCACGCAGATGCCCCGGTCCGCCCGCGTCTCCTTGAGCCGGGCGTGGAAGTCCCGCACCGCGAGCTCGCCGGTGGTCCCGGTGGTGCGGACGAAGCGGAAGAGGACCGTATCCTGCCACTGGCTCGTCTCCACCTCGCAGAGCAGGTCCGCATACTCGGAACGTTCTATGCTCATGTTGAGGATCCGTACGTATGCGCCGGGAAAGAAGGCCACCACCAGCTTCCTGCAGAGGGTGAGGAAATCGGGCGGCGAGGCGAGGAGGTATGTCTGCAGGTTCTGGTTCTGCTGGAGCTCTCCGTACTTCTTGAGGAGGGCCTCCACGTCCTTGTAGTGCGGATTCGTGCGTTGGACGGCCCTCAGGTGTTCCACCGCCTTGCGGATCTCCTTCTGGTGGATGTAGGCCTGTGCAAGCCGGTACTCCATCTCGAGCCTGAGCTGGTTGTCCATACCGCGGTGGCGGACTCCTATCTCAAGGTCCTTGATCGCCCGCTCGTACCTATGGAGACCCAGGTTGATCAGTCCGGCCCTGAAGCACGCCTGCGGTCCCCACTGTTCATCCACCCTGAGGTGGGTGAAGATGGAGAGGGCCTGTTCCTTCTGGCCCAGGTTCGCGAGACAGTCGGCATAGGCGAAGAGGAGCTCCTTGTCGTCGGGCATCTCGTTGAGGATGGCCCTGATGGAGGGGAGGGCCTCCTTGTATTTCCCGCTCCGGTGGAGGGCGAGAGAGAGGTAACGCCTCGTCTCGGGGTGTTCGGGTTGCTGGGCCGCCGCGGCCGAGAGGAGTTTCACCGCATGTTCGTAGGCCCCCCTCAGGTACTCCAGCGCCCCCATGTGGAAGCGCACCTCGAAGGCCTCCGGCTTGAGGCTGTAGGCCACGGCGAAGGCCTGGTAGGCCTCCTCGTGGCGACCCAGCCTGAAGGCGCACACCCCTCTTCGCACCTGGACCTCGTACTCGTCGACCTTGGTCCTGTCGGTGACCCCTTCGGCGAGCACCTGGTAGAGCTTCAGCGCCTTCTCCCACTCCTGGTCCTCGAAGTAGGCCTCGGCGAGTACCACGAGGGCCTCGGGATCACGAGGGTTCTGGGCGAGCCTTCGCTGGGCCTTCTTGAGGATCGCCTGCCTGTCACGCCTCTTCTTTCGCTCCGCCTTTTTCTCGGGGTCGGAGAGGACATAGAGGTTGAAATACACGGCCAGTATCACCAGGCCGATGAGTACGATGGCCGCGGGAAGCAGGAGAGGAAGCGCACCCATGAGACCATTATCATGTCTTACACCCGGTAAGTCAAGGAAATCCCTCACGTGTCGGGAGGAAGGCGCACGTATCACCCTTCATTTGTAATCCTCCGGATCTCCTATTATACTGTGTGGTATGACGCTCTCCGAGGTGGAACAGACCCTCAGGGATCACGGGGTCCCCGAGGACGTGCTCCAGCACATCCTGAAGACCCTGGTGGTGGCGAAACGGACGAAAGACGCCCTCGAGAAACTCAAGGAGGAGTATCGCCAGGTGAGGCGTCTGGTGGATCAGAGCCCCGATACGGGGCTCCCCGTGCGGAAGGGGCTGGAACAGGATTTCTCGCGACTCAGGGAGGAGGCCTCCCGTGAGGGGAAGAAGCTCGCCCTCTTCCTGATTCGGCTCGACGAGAAGTACGAGCGCATAGAGAACAGCAGGGACAGGAGCAGGGTTCTCCTCTTCAAGACCGCCCGTCGCATAAGGAGGGTGCTCCCCGGGCTCTACCAGGGAGACAGGCCGGAGGAGTTCCTGGGAGCGCGGCTCGTGAGCGGGGACGAGGAGGCGGTGAGCCTGGGCAAGGAGATCTCGGATGTGGTGATGGTGCCCCAGGACCCTCCGGCGGAGGACATCCAGTTCGGCTGCTATGTGGGGATCGTGCTCTTCCCCGATCACGGGGAGGAGTGGCCCGCCCTCTTCGAGATGCTCCACATTGCCGTCGCCGAGGCGATGCGGGAGAAGGAGCGCGCGGTCCTCTACACGGGGGACATCGGTCGACGGCACTTCGAGGAGGAACTGGTGCTCGAACACATGCGCCGGGTCCTCAGGGATGGGTTCGAGGAGTTCCACCTCGCCTACCAGCCCATCGTGGACAGGTCTCTCTCCATCGTGGGAGCCGAGGCCCTCATACGGTGGGACAATCCCGCATTGGGGAGTGTCTCGCCGGCCCGGTTCATACCCCTCGCTGAGTCCACGGGGGATATCATGGCGATCGGACAATGGGTGCTCTACCGCGCCTGCAAGCAGCTCTCACTCTGGCACGCCCGGGGCTTCAGGGACCTCTTCATCTCGGTGAACCTCTCGCCACCGCAGTTCAAGCTCCACGATCTCGCCTTCCGGGTGGCCGGGATCCTCAAGTCCCTCGCCTTCGAAGGCAGGTTCCTCAAGCTGGAGGTGACCGAGGGGGTGCTCATGGATCATCCCGAAGAGGCTGTGGAGAAGATGAACGAGCTTCGGGCCATGGGGGTGAAGTTGTGCATCGATGACTTCGGTACGGGGTATTCGTCGCTCGGGTACCTGCGCCGGTTTCCCTTCGATACCCTCAAGATAGACAGGTCGTTCGTCGTGGGGGTGGAGGACGACCCCTCGCTGCAGGGTATCGTCCGGGCCATTATCGGGGTGGCGGGGGCGCTGGGGATCAGCACCCTTGCCGAGGGGGTGGAGAACGAACGGCAGCTCGACTTTCTCATGGCCGAGGGATGCGAGATGTTCCAGGGGTTCTACTTCGCGAGACCGGTGCCGCCCGAGGAGTTCGAGCGGCTTCTCAGGGAAGGGGTCCGGGTCGCTCGGGCTTGACCTCGAGGCCGGGTCTGTGGTGTGGTTAAGGTGATGAACGTGCGGAGCCCGTGGGTGATCTGTCTCCTCGTGGCAGGCGCTTTGGGGGTGTGGGCACAGGGGGGCCCCGACCCGGTGGGAATGCTTGGCTGGGATCTCGCCCGGGCCTTCGAGGAACTGGGCGTGCCGGAGCGGGTGGAGGCGGTGAGGGGCGGGGAGGCCTGGCAGGACGACGTGGCCTTCGTGTACGGTGAGGGCCTTGTGCTCTTTTTCTGGCGCGAGAGGGTGTGGCAGGTGTTCGTGGGGGAGGGGTACGGGGATGGGGTGGCGGGGATCGAGGTGGGGATGGTGTGGGAAGAGGTGGCGGCCTCGGTGGAGGGGAGACTCCTCCAGGAGGAGGGGGAGATCGCGGTGTTCGAGCTGCCCGACAGGGGTTTCCCGGTGAGGATGCAGGTGCTGCGGAAAGAGGGGAGGATCGAGGGTGTGTACGTCTATCGGGCGGACTTCTAGCATGGCGTCCGGTCATGGATGACCGGTTGCGATAACATCCGGCGCAAGGAGGCCTGATGAGGGGCGGCGTCTGTCTTTCTCTCACCGGGAGGACCAAGGAAGAGGCAGAGGAACAGCTCGCCCGCTGGCGGGAGAAAGTGGACCTGGTGGAGGTGCGGGCTGATTGCATGGACGAGAGCGCGTGGGAGGGGCTGGGGGAGTGGGCGTCCGGTCTCGGTCTCCCGGCGATCCTCACGCTCAGGTCCGACAGGGACGGTGGATTCTTCGAGGGCACGGAGGACGTACACGACGAGGCCCTGGGGGAGCTCGTCCGCCAAGGGGGATGGGCGTATGTGGACGTGGAGGCGTGGGCGGCCGACTGGCTGGTGGACGAGGTCCGGCGGCGTGGGATGCACGTGATACGATCGCGGCACGTGATGGATGGGGTGCCGGAGGACCTCGAGCACTGGATGGTCGAGACGGCAGGCCAGGGGCTCGTCCCCAAGGCGGCGTGCATGCTCGGGGGCACGGAGGACCTGCTCCGGCTCGTGCGGCTCCATCGGCGCATCACTGCGGAGGGGCTTCCCCCCGGTTCCTACATCCTCCTCGGCATGGGGCCCTATGGTGTGCCCTCACGGATCCTCTCCCTCGCATGGGGGAGTCTCCTCACCTTCTCCTCTGATCCGGGAAGGACCGCGGCGCCGGGACACCTCGACCCCGGCGTCATGGCGGATCTCTACCGGGTGCGGGAACTCTCCGAATCCACGGTGCTCTTCGGCGTGATCGGAAACCCGGTGCTCCATTCCCGCTCTCCGCACCTCCACAACCCTGTGTACCGGAGGGAGGGGATGGATGCGGTGTATCTTCCCATCCAGGTGGATGACCTTACGTCGTTCATGGACCTCGCCGACGAGCTTTCCCTCCAGGGCCTTTCGGTGACCATCCCCCACAAGGAGGGGGTGATTCCCTTCTTGACCGTCCGCGACCCCGTGGTCCAGGCGGTGGGCTCGTGCAACACCATGGTGAGGAGGGACGGCGGGTGGTTCGGGACGAGCACGGACGTGGAGGGGTTTCTCCGGCCGCTTCGCGAGGAGATCGCTCGGGGTGGGGACCCCGTGATGAAGGCGGCGGTGGTGCTGGGGGCGGGGGGGGCCGCCCGTGCGGTGGTGTACGGACTCGTCCAGGAAGGGTTCAGGGTCCTCGTCCTCAATCGCACGGAGGAGCGGGCGCGGGTCCTCGCCGAGGAGTTCGGGGTGGACTGGGGGGCCCTTTCCCCTGAGAGTGCGGAGCGCATGAGGGAGTTCAGGGGGCTCATCGTCCAGACCACGAGTGTGGGTATGGAGGGAAAGGAACCGGCCAGCCCTGTCCCGTGGTATCGTTTCGAGGGCGACGAGATCTGCTACGACATCGTCTATACCCCTCGCATCACCCCCTTTCTCGAAGCTGCCCGGCGGGCGGGATGCCGGATCATCACGGGCGACAGGATGCTCGAGGCACAGGCCGAGGAACAGATGAGGCTCTTCGCCGCCCGATACAGGGAGTTGCGGGGGTAGGAGGACGGGGGTTCCCCCCCGCGGCCCGATCTGCTATACTCTTGTTCCTGTTTGAGTCTCGCTATCCCAGGACAAGAGGAGGACGCTCATGGCACGGGTGCTCATCATCGGGGCAGGCGGTGTAGGACGTGTGGCCACGCACAAGTGTGCGCAGTATCCTGAGATCTTCTCCGAGATCATGCTCGCGAGCAGGACGGTCTCGAAGTGCGAGAAGATCGCCAGCGAGATCGAGAGGCCCATTCGCACCGCCCAGGTTGATGCGGACTACCCGGAACAGGTGCAGGCGCTCATCAAGGACTTCAAGCCCGACATCGTGATCAACGTGGCGCTTCCCTATCAGAACATGGCCATCATGGAGGCCTGCCTGCAAGAGGGCGTGCACTACGTGGATACGGCGGCGTACGAACCGAAGGATGAGAAGTCCTTCTCCTACGACTGGCAGCTCAAGGCGTACAAGGAACCGTACCGAAGGCAGGGGCTCGTGGGCCTTCTTGGCTGCGGGTTCGACCCAGGGGTGACCAACGTGTACGTGGCCTATGCCGTAAAGCACTACTTCGACGAGATACACGAACTCGAGATCGTGGACGTGAATGCCGGTGACCACGGTCTTCCCTTCGCCACCAACTTCAACCCCGAGGTGAACATACGGGAGATCACCCTCCCGGCCCGCCACTGGGAGGGTGGGGAGTTCAAGGTGACCCCTCCGCTCTCGGAGAAGAGGGACTTCGAGTGTCCGGAAGGACTGGGCACCTACCCGGTCTACCTCATGTACCACGAGGAGCTCGAGACCCTGGTGCGGAACTTCCCCACGATCAAGAAGGCCACCTTCTGGATGAAGTTCTCGGACGAGTACCTCCAGACCCTGCGGACCCTCCAGAAGATCGGCATGACGAGCATCGAGCCGGTGGACCTCGGGCCGGTGAAGATCTCCCCGCTCGACTTCCTGAGGAAGATCCTCCCCGATCCTGCGGAGCTCGGGCCTCGTACCAAGGGGAAGACCTGTATCGGGAACATCATGACCGGGGTCAAGGACGGCAAGAAGCGGAAGATCTTCATCTACAATATCTGTGACCACCAGGAGGCGTACAAGGAAACGGGAGCCCAGGCGGTGAGCTACACCGCGGGCGTGCCTCCCGTGCTTGGCGCCGCCCTCGTCCTCGATGGGGCCTGGAAGAAGCCGGGGGTGTACACCCCTGAGGAGTTCGACCCCGATCCCTTCATGGAGCGGATCGGCGAGTACGGCCTTCCCTGGAAGCTGGTGGAGCTGGATCCCGAGGCATGAGAGAGGGGGCGTTCCAGGGGTTCGATCCGCAGGCGGTCCCGAGCCCGTGCTTCGTGGTGGACCGCGATGCGGTGGAGGAGAATCTCAAGATCCTCGACAGGGTGCAGAGGGAGAGCGGGGCGCGGGTGCTCCTCGCCCTGAAGGGGTTCGCGATGTGGAGCCTCGCGCCTCTCGTCTCGTCGTACCTCTCCGGCACCTGTGCCTCTGGGGTGTGGGAAGCCCGGCTGGGGAGGGAGTGTTTCGGGGGGATCGTCTCCACCTACGGTCCTGCCTACAAAGAAGAGGAAGTGCGGGAACTCCTCACCCTCACCGACCACCTGATCTTCAATTCCTTCGCCCAGTGGGAGCGGTTCAGATCCCTCCTCGGGACGGCTCCCCGCCGGGTGGAGGCGGGGATCAGGGTGAACCCCGAGCGCTCGGGGGCCCCTGCCGCCATCTACGATCCCTCGGGCCCCAACTCACGGCTTGGGGTGGTGCGCAGCCGGTTCAGGCCTGAGCTCCTCGACGGGATCAGCGGGCTCCACTTCCACACCCTCTGTGAACAGAACGTGGACGCCCTGGAGACGGTGCTCCAGGCCTTTGAAGAGCGGTTTGGCGAGTTCGTGCCCCGCATGAGGTGGGTGAACTGGGGAGGGGGACACCACATCACCCGGCCCGACTATGACGTGGACAGGCTCATCGACCTGGTGAAGGACTTCAGATCCCGCTACGGGGTCGACGTCTATCTGGAGCCCGGTGAAGCCATCGCCCTGGGGACGGGGGTGCTCGTCGCCGAGGTGGTCGACATCGTCGAGAACGGGATGCGGATCGCGGTGCTCGATACCTCGGCGACCACCCACATGCCCGATGTGCTCGAGATGCCCTACCGGCCCGAGGTGTGGGGCGCGGGACTCCCCGGCGAGAGGCCGTACACCTACCGCCTCGGTGGTGTCTCGTGCCTCGCCGGCGATGTGATAGGGGACTACAGCTTCGACAGGCCCCTCGAGGTGGGCGACCGCCTCGTGTTCGACGACATGGCCCACTACACCATGGTGAAGACCACCACCTTCAACGGTGTGAAGCTCCCCTCGATCGGGATATGGAGTTCGAAGGAGCAGTCCTTCACCCTCGTCCGTTCGTTCGGGTATGAGGAGTTCAAGCGGCGCCTCTCGTAAGACCTCGGCGAAGTGTACAGGAGGCCTCATGCGCTATCCCCACTTCCTCTACACGGAGATCCCCAATAGTTTGGCCTCTGAGGCCTTCTTCCACGTGATCCCGGTGCCCTATGAGCGCACCACATCCTTCGGCAAGGGAGCGGCCCGGGGGCCGTCTGGGATCCTCGAGGCCTCGGGCCAACTCGAGGTATGGGACGGGTGGGGCATCCCGGCGGATGCAGGGATCCACACCGGAGGGCCAGTGAAGGTCCACACTCCTGAACGCATGGTCCGTGAGGTGGCGGCCCGGATGCGGCCGGCTCTTCGTTCGGGGAGTGTGCCCGTCCTCCTCGGCGGGGAACACACGGTCTCGGTGGGGGCGTGGGAGGCCTTGGCGGAACGTTTCGGGCCCGGAGAAGTGGGTATCGTACAGATCGACGCCCATGCGGACCTGCGAGACACCTACGAGGGCTCCCGTTTCAGTCATGCGTGCGTGATGCGCAGGGCGCTCGATCACGGGTTCCGCATCTTCCAGGCAGGGGTGAGGAGCCTCTCTCCCGAGGAGGTGGCGCTCCGGAGGGAGTTGGCTGGAAGTCAGGTGTTCTGGCAGGATGCCCCCGAGCTGCGGAAGGCCGGTGCGACCCTCGCCCTTCCTCCCGACTTCCCTCAGAACGTGTACCTCACCATCGACGTGGATGGGTTCGATCCCTCGGTGGTATGGGAGACCGGGACCCCTGAGCCCGGCGGCCTCTTCTGGTACGAGGTGCTCGACTTCATCGAGCGGGTGGCTGAGGCGCACCCCATCGTGGGATTCGACGTGGTGGAGCTGGCCCCTGCGAAGGGGAGTCACGTGGGGGCCTTCGTGGCCGCACGCCTCGTGTATCAGGTGATGGGGATCGTCTTCCGGCATCTACCCCGGCGGTAGGCCGGTGCGATTTGCTTTATCAGCCGGGATTCAGTAATATATTGAGGAAAGATCGTGGAGAGAAGGTTTCCGGATGGTACACATCGAGAGAAAGACCTTGAGCGACCTGGTTCTTGCAGCGGCGAAGGAGTACGCGGAGCGGCCGGCGTTCGACTTGTTCTGGAACGGGCGCCTTGAGGAGCCGGTGACGTACGCCCAACTGGGTGCGAGGAGCACGGGGGTGGCCTCTCTACTCCGTGCCCTGGGCGTCGGGCCGGGGGACCGGGTGATGATCCTCGCCGAGAACAGGCCGGGCTGGCCTGTGGCCTATTTCGGTATTTCCTTGGCGGGCGCGATATCCGTGCCGGTGCTCCTCGACTTCTCCACCGACCAGGTGAGGGAGGTGGCCTCCCACGCAGGGGTACGCGTGGTGTGTGCCACGGAGCGGTCACTCGAGAAGCTGCGCGAGGCAGGGCTCCTCGAGGGAGATCTCCCCGTGCTGCTCATCGACAGTATGGACGATGCCGGCCTCGAAGTCCTCGAAGGAGGGGAGCGGAGGCGTAGGGAGTACGCGCCGGACTTCACTCCGGTCTTCCCCGATCCGGATGAGACCGCTTCCCTCATCTACACCTCGGGCACCACGGGGCACAGCAAGGGGGTGATGCTCTCCCACGCCAGTCTGGTCTTCGAGGTGGAGGCCTCGCGTTCCATCTTCAAGGCCTATCCCAGGGACAGGTTCTTCTCGGTTCTTCCTCTCGCTCACACCTACGAGTGTACCATCGGGATGCTCATCGCCACGGCGAGCGGGGCGCGTACCACTTATCTCGGAAGGCCGCCCACGGCGAGCGTCCTCCTCCCCGCCTTGCATGAGGTACGGCCTACGGTGATGCTCACCGTGCCCCTCATCATAGAGAAGATCTATCGCACCAAGGTGAAACCATCCCTCGAGTCCCATCCCCTCTATCGATTTCCCCTCACCCGTCCGCTCGCGACGAAGATCGCGGGCCGGAAGCTCCTGGCCTCCCTCGGCGGGGCGATCCGGTTCTTCGGTATCGGGGGAGCCGCCCTTGCACCTGATGTGGAGGCGTTCCTGAAGGCCTCGGGCTTCCCCTATGCCATAGGCTATGGGCTCACCGAGACCGCCCCGCTGGTGGCAGGTTCCTCGGTGGGCAAGACGGTGCTCCGGTCCACCGGACCTGCCCTCAAAGGGGTGGAGGTGAGGATCGTGGATCAAGAGGGGAGGGTCGTGGGGGGTGTGGGAGCGCCGAGGGATGCCCGGCCCGGTGCTGAAGGAGAGATCCAGGTCCGGGGTCCCAACGTGATGAAGGGCTACTACCGTGATCCGGAGCGGACCAGGGAGGCCTTCACCGAGGACGGGTGGTTCAGGACCGGGGATCTGGGGGCCATGGACCGCAAGGGCCGGCTCTTCATCAAGGGGAGGCTCAAGTCGGTGATCGTGGGGCCTTCGGGGGAAAACATCTACCCCGAGGAGATCGAGTCGCTCCTCAACCTCTCCGACTACGTGGAAGAGTCGTTGGTATACGAGGGCGAGAAGGGAGAACTCGTGGCCCTCATCGTGTTGAGCGAGAGGGCGAAGACCCTCTATGCCGCGCTCGAAGACGGGATAAAGGAGGCCGGGAGGGCGGCTCAGGAAGGGGTGCACGAGGTGACGAGGGAGGTGGGTGAGTTCGTCCAGCAGGTGACTTCGGCTGCAAAGGAAGGGACGGAGCAGGTGAGGAGAGGGGTGGAGGACGTGGTGAAGGAACTGGTGGCGATGGTGAATCGCCGGCTGCCGGGGTTCTCCCGCATACGGAAGGTCGAGATCAGGGAGGAGCCGCTCGAGAAGACGGCCACCCATAAGATCCGCCGTTTCCTCTATACCACGCAGCGCGACGGGAACGACAGGCAGACGAGCTAAGGGCTTATCGAAATCGATATATCGAAGGTGATATGACATGAGAGGTCTCACCACATCCCTCCTCTCCGAGGGGGAGGTGCGCGCCTCAAATCCTTCCATGGAATGATGTTATGACGAGGAATCAATTCCACCCCTCTCGCTCGATATGGTACGGTATTTGCTAATTCTCTGGAAGACTACGACGTGTGGAGGTGAGACATGAAAAGGGTTGCGTTCTCCCTGGTCCTCTTGTGCCTGGCTTCTTCGGTGATTCCCGCCGAAGCGTGGGGGGGGATGGGATACGTGATGGCCTCAGGGGTGATGGAGGGGCTTCCCGGTGACTCGCTTCCCCTCAATGCCCTCTTGCGCGCGCATGGGTACGGCGAGTTCTCACCGTTCACCTTCGGTATGGGGGGAGGTGGTGGCGCGTTCATCGGCAGCGTGTATATCGGGGGGTGGGGTGTTGGTGAGGGGCTCTTTGCCGAGAGTAAAGGGCCCGATGGAAAGATCCTCAGCCGGATGAGCGGTTACGGAGGGGTTGAGGTCGGCGTGCCGCTCAGTCTTGGTCAGGTGATCTTCATGCCGGTGGGGACGATAGGTGCAGGAGGGACCGATATCGAGCTCATCGATCCTCCGAGCGGTTCGGCCTCGTTCGATGATCTGCTCGATGATCCCGGGGTAGGGGTACGGCTCACCTCTTCCGAGATCAGGGTAGGGGCAGGCCTTCATTTTCTGTGGATGCCCGGTGTGGCAGGGTTTCTCATAAAGGCCTACTACTTCTACGTGCCGTACCAGAGTTGGAGCATCATGGGGCCGGGTGAGTACACCTATCCGGTGGAGGGTGTTCCCTCCTCATCTCCTCACCGGTTCTTCCTCGGGGTTGGAGTGGTCTTCGGTGGGGTGTTCTCGGAGAGGGGGAAGGTGAACGACCGGGGTTGGGCGGAGTGGGAGGAGGAGTAGCACGCACGGCGGTGTGGTATAGTTAAGGGAAAGGAGGGTGCGTGCAGCGTATCATTCGTATCCTCGGGTTGGTGTTGGGACTGGCGAGCCCCTTTCCCGAGGTGTGGCTTTCGGAGCCCTCTTTCCATGTGGAGGAAGGAGGGCTCTTCGTGAAGGTTCGTGCCTCCGGGGTGATCAACGATCAGCTCTTCTCGCTCATCGATGCCTATGTCCCTGTGACGGTGGTGACCAGGGTGGAGGTGTGGGTGGACGATCGTCTTGTGAGGCGGTTTGCCGTCTCCCAGAAGGTGGAGCGCGTGGGGGAGTTCTACGAGGTGGAGGGGGAGGGGCCTCTCGCTCGGGAGAGGGTGGAGGATGTGTTTTCTCTGTTCAAGGTGAGGGTGCTCGAAGATGTGGAGCGGTACCGGGGGAGGAAGGTCCGGGTGAGGATCTCCCTTGCGCTCTACTCTTCTGTGTTCTCGCCTGTGCAGGATCTTTGGGGGAACAACCCGGTGACCGAGGGAGAGTGGGTTGTCCCTGAGGGAGGTGATGATGGTGGTGATTGAGGTCCGTGAGGTGGTGAATCGATACGGTGAGAAGGAGGCCCTTGCGGGCGTCTTCGTGAGGGGGGATGAGCGGTGAGGGGATGGGCGTGGGTGCTGTTGGCGCTGGTGCTCTTCCTCCTCCTCTGGGTGGTGGCAACGGGGGTGGTGGTGACGGTGTACGATCGGGTGGAGGGTGCGCTCATGTCTTCGATAGAAGGTGTGAAGGGGCGGTTCTCGGATGAGGATGCGCGTCTTCTCGGCGGGGTGCTCGAGGGGGTGCGGCTCCTGCAGGAGCGCAGAAGGGTGGAGGTGCTTCGGACGATGTTCGCGGTGCTCGCCGGTGAGGTGGTGTTGAGTGGGCTTGTGGTCTTCTTCTATGTGGGGAGGGTGCGGGGGCCGGTGTTGGAGCTCGCCCGGCTCATGGAGGAGTTCCGCGGGGGCGAGGTGCCGGCGGGAGGGGGGGTGTACGAGGTGAGGCGGCTCGTTGCGGCCTATACGGGGATGCTCCGGAGGCTCGAGCGGTACGAGCAGGAGGTGGGGGATCTGGCGCGGTTCAGGGGCTGGAAGGAGATGGCGCGGGTCTGCGTCCACGAGGTGCGGAACCTCCTCTCGCCGGTCCGTATGGTGGTGGAGCAGGGGCTCTCCGTAGGGGAGGGGCTCTGCGGGGAGCGGTTGGGGTTCGTGCTCCGCAAGCTGGGCGAGGTGGACGGGGTGCTCGCCCGCCTGCGCGACCTGGCGCACCTGCCGGAGGCGAGGCCCGGTCGGGTGGTGGTGGGCGAGGTGGTGAGGGAGGTGGTGGGGGAGTTTCCGGGGATGGGGTGCGAGGTGTGTGGGGAGGTGGTGGTGCGTGCGGATGGGGTGCTCCTCGCCGAGGTGGTGCGCAACCTGTGTGCGAACGCGAGAGATACGGGGGCGCTGGCAGGGGTGAGGGTGTGGAGTGAGGGGGATGAGGGGGTGGTGGAGGTGTGGGACAGGGGGCCGGGGATCCCGGAGGAGGAGCAGGAGCGGGTCTGGGAGCCGGGGGTGAGCGGAAAGGAGGGGGGGATGGGGCTCGGACTGGCGCTGGTGCGGCTCCTGGTGGGGGAGATGGGGGGGAGGGTGGTGATGTGGTCGCGTGTGGGAGAGGGGACGCGGGTGGAGGTGCGGCTTCCCGGATGGGAGGGGGTATGACGGTACTGGTGGTGGACGACGAGCGCGACGTGGTGGAGGGGTTCCGCATGGCCTTCCCCGAGTGGGAGGTGAGGGGGGCCGGGTCGGGCGCGGAGGCCTTGAGGGTGCTGGAGTCCGAGCCCGTGGACCTGGTGTTCCTCGACGTGAGGCTCGGGAGGGAGGACGGGCTTTCCCTCCTCGGGCGTATGAAGGAGCGCCGGCCGGAGCTTCCGTGTGTGATGATCTCGGCCTATGGCACGGTGGAGCGGGCGGTGGAGGCCCTGCGGCTGGGCGCGGTGGACTTCCTGGAGAAGCCGCTCTCCTTCGAGAAGGTGAGGATCGTAGCCGAGCGGACCGCGAGCGAGGTCTTCGCCCGAAGGGTGGTGGAACAGGAGAGGGAGCGGTACGCCCTCCTCGGGGAGTCGGAGGCCGTGCGGGAGGTGCGGCGGCTCATCGAGAAGGCGGCCCGGGTGGAGGTCCCCGTGCTGGTCACCGGTGAGAGCGGCACGGGGAAGGAGCACGTGGCGCGGCTCGTGCACCTCTCGAGCAGGAGGGCGAGGGGGCCGCTCGTGGCCCTCAACTGTGCTGCGGTCCCTGCGGATCTCTTCGAGAGCGAGATCTTCGGACACGAGAAGGGGAGCTTCACCGGGGCCGAGAGGCGGCGCAGGGGGAGGATCGAGGAGGCGAGGGGAGGCACGCTCTTCCTGGACGAGGTGGGGGAGCTGCCGGCCTCCCAGCAGGCGAAGCTCTTGCGGGTCCTCGAGACCGGGGAGTACTATCCCGTGGGGGCCGAGAGGCCGCGCAGGGCCGATGTGCGGGTGGTGTGCGCCACAAACAGAGACCTCGAGGCCATGGTGAGGGAAGGGTCGTTCCGCGCAGATCTCTACTACAGATTGGGGGTCTTGAGGATCCACATTCCCCCACTCAGGGAACGGAGGGAGGATATCCCGCTCCTCGCGCAGGTCTTTCTCAGGCGGGTGTCCGAGGAGCTGGGGCAGGAGCGGACCTTCTCCCGTGAGGCCCTCTCGGTGCTCATGGAGGGCGAGTATCCGGGCAATGTGCGGGAGCTCCAGCACCTCGTGTGGCGGGCGGCCCTCCTCTCCGAGGGGCCGGTGATCGGGCCCGAGGTGGTGGGGAAGGTGAGGGATGAGGGGAGGAAGGCCTTCTCGGATGACCTCCTCTTCGCTCCCCGCCCACTCGGCGAGGCGCGGAGGGAGTTCGAACGGGCCTACATCGCCTATCACCTCTCGCGGTGTGGGGGGAATGTCTCCAGGACGGCGCGCGAGCTCGGCATGGCTCCCTCAAACCTCATGAGGAGGATGCGGGAGCTGGGGATGCGTTGACCGGTGGCGCGTATGGAAGGATCGTGCCCTGTGCGCTATACTTCCCAGTATGCCTCGATTCCGCGTGTTCGTGTGGCTTGTGAGTGTGGGGGTGGGTGGGCTCTTTGCCCTTGACGGCTGGGGCTTCTCGTCCTCTCTTGAGACCTCGTGGTTCACCGGCGAGGCCCACGAGCTGGTCTACCAGAAGTGGGACGAGGGGGATCACCTCCTCAGCCGGCTCGTGTGGCCGGCGGAAGGCTGGCTCCTCGAGGCAGAGGCCGGCCTCTCCTGGTGGAGGGTGGGGATCGAGGGCTGGTATGCCTTCCTCGTGGGTGGCCGTGAGCCCGGTGCGTGGATGGAGGACTACGACTACATGAACCTGGGGGATCCCGATCCCACGCACTTTTCCACCCACCCTGTGGAGCTGGGCCCGTACCGCGAGATAGGAGGGGGCCTCTCGTTCCGGATCGTGGACCGGAAGACGGTGACCGTCTCATTGGGAGCGGGGTGGCAGTACCTCCACCGATATTGGTCGGCCCGTGACGGTTACTCCCAGTACCCGAGTGGGGTGGGGGACTCCTATGATCCTTCTTCCGGTACGGGGTGGCCCTACCCCGAGTGGACAGGGGATGAGCCGAAGTCTTCTTTCGACGGCGAGGTCATCACCTATGAGCAGGAGGTGATGGGGCCGATGCTCCTCTTCCGGTGCGGGATGAGGCCTTTTGCCTGGCTCGGGGTCGATTCTTCGGTGATGTGGTCGCCGTATCCTCTTGCCGTGACCCTTGATGAACACCTGCTTCGCGATCTTCTCTTCCTCGATCACATGGCAGGGGGTATGCTCCTGGATGTGGAGGGTGAGTTCGAGGTCTTCCTGTGGAAGGGTCTGTCCCTCTACGGGAGGGGGTGGTACAGGCTCGTCTCCATGGCAAAGGGGGATTCGTACTTCAAGGAAGACGGGACGTGGTACCGGGCTGCGGACGGGAAGAGCGGTATGGAGAGCACCGAGTGGGGGCTGGGGATGGGGATGCGGGTGATGGTGGAGTGAAGCTAGCCCGTGAGTGTGCGGGGGATGCGGCGGACGTGCTGTATGGTGCGGACCGGGATGTGGAGCGGGGCCTCTTCTCCCTCGGGGATCGCCTCGAGGTAGTGGGAGGCCCCCTTCTTTTTGAGGGCGAGAGGGCGCACGAGGAGGGGGGTGTGGTCTTTGTGCCCGAGGATGCACACTTCCACCAGGTCGCCTGCGTGGGAGAGGGCTTCTTCTATTACCCTGAGTTTGCCGTGGTAGTCGAGTCCGTCGGATTCGAGGAGTTCGGTGTCTGCTGTCTCCTCGGTGAGCTGCTCGGGGGTGAGGATGTAGCCTTCCTCGATGCGGGCCTTGAGGAGGTGGCGCGCCTCTTCCGAGAGTGGGGTGCGTTCCAGGGCCTCGAGGAGGGCGGGCCTGAGGTCGGGGGGTGGGGCGGTGGGGGTTTCCGGGAGCACGGGTACCACGGGGGGGTCGAGGTGGGTCGGGAGGGGGAGCGGCTCCTCCGAGGGAGGGGTCTCTTCCTCTACGGGACCGAGGAGGCCTATCCCGGCGTGTTCCAGGAGGGTCTTCCACTCCTCCCACCGTTCCTCCCTGACGAGGAAGATGGTCTCTCCAAGGGTCTCCCACACGCAGGTGGAGAACTGTGGGCTCTGTCGGACGATCCGGGCGTACTCGGGCTCGAGGATCGCCACGATTCCCCGGAGGTGACGGGCCCGCTCGGCCTCCTCCTGCCAGAGGGTGAGGGTGGCGGCGACCGGCTGGGGGAGGGGGTGGCCGCTTCCCACGGTGAGGGCGAGGCGGAGCTCGGCTGTCTCCACCCCTGCCTCGAGGCCGCGGCGCAGGGCGGGTTTGGTGAGCTCGTAGCGGGAGACGGCGTCGTGGCGTATGAGGGAGAGGGCCGCACAGGGGACGAGGAGGTCCGAGAGCACGGCGTGGGGATGTACGATGAGGTGGCCCGAGGCCTCCACCTTGAACGGAGGGGTCTCCGGGGGGTTGAGGAGTGTGGGGATGTGGGGGGTGAGGGAGAGGGTGGTTTCGTGGGGGACGAGGAGGCCGAGCGAGGCGAGGTCCTCGATGGGTGGGGGGGTGTGGGGTTGGGTGTGGAGGGTGAGGGCGAGGCGGAGGGCGCGGGTGATGGTGGAGGGGGTGTAGGTGTGGGTGGGGGGGAGGAGGTCGGGGAGGGCGAGGAGGGCGGCGGCGAGGGGGTGGGGGTCGGCCCCCTCGGGGGTGATGGCCGCAGCCCAGAGGAGGGGGAGGCGGGTGGAGGGGGGAAGGTCGGCGAGGGTACGGAACCGGGTGAGGAGGGCGGCCGGGGTGGGGGCGGGGATGAGGGAGAGGCGGGTGAGGGCCCGGACGAGGAGGGGGAGGTGCTCGGGGTGATGGGAGAAGTGGGGGATGCGGGATGCGATACGGGTGCGTGCCCGCGAGGTGGGTATGCCGTCTTTGTGGTCGAGGAGGGCGGGGTCGTCGGTGAGGAGGGAGAGGAGGGCGCCGAGGAGGGGGTCGGTGAGCCAGGGGTGGGGCGGGGAGGAGGGAGGGGTGGGGCCTTCGGGGGGGAGGAGGGCCTCGAGCGAGAGGATGTGGGTCTCGAGCAGGGGGCGGAGGGGAGGGGTGAAGCGGATGCGTGGGGGCTCGTCCCCGGTGTCGAGGTAGACGAGGAGGCGGTCCCTGAGGCGGTGGAGGACGAGGTGGGGTTCTTCCTCCCCCTCTTCCTCCAGGAACGAGGTGAAGACCTCGGGTGGGGGTTCGCCGAGGGCCGCGATGAGCGAGAGGTGGGCCCTGTCTTGAGGGGTGAGGAGGGCGAGGATCGCCTCCTGTATCCGGGGCGATTCCAGGAAGCGGTAGAGGCGTTCGACGAGCTGGGGTTTGTGGTAGGGGGTCTCGATCCTGCCGAGGTAGTTGCGTATGAGGCGGAGGAAGTCCCTGTCGGGAAGGGTGAGGAGGTAGGCGGTGAGGCGGTCTATGTCAGCTCGTCTTCGCTCCATAGCTCCATCTGGTAGCGGTAGCCCTGTTCGGTGAGGAATCGCTGCCGGTTGGCGGCGAAGTGTTCTTCCAGTGTATCACGCGTCACAATCGTATAGAAGTAGGCGTGGTGGTGTTTCGGTCTGAGGATGCGGCCGAGGCGCTGGGCCTCCTCCTGGCGGGATCCGAAGGTGCCGGAGACCTGAATGGCGACCGCGGCGTCGGGGAGGTCGATGGAGAAGTTGGCGACGCGGGAGACTACGAGGCGCGTGATGCGGCCTTCCTTGAACTCGCGGTAGAGGCGTTCCCGTTCCCTGTTGGGGGTACGGCCGGTGATGAGGGGAAGGCCGAGGGTGCGGGCGATGCGTTCAAGCTGGTTAAGGTACTGGCCTATGATGAGGGTGGGAAGGTCTGCGTGTCGCTCGAGGAGCGCGGCCACGACGCGGTCCTTGAGGGGGTTGGTGCTCGCGATGGTGTGCTTCTTCCGCTGGTCTGCGGCGATGTAGGCGAGTCGGAGGTCCTCGGGGAGGGGTATGCGGATCTCGTAGCAGAGGGCCTCGGCGATCCAGCCCTGGGCCTCCACGTCTTTCCAGGGGATGTCGTAGCGCTTGGGTCCCACGAGGGCGAAGAGGTGGCGTTCCTTGCCGTCTTCGCGCACAAGGGTGGCGGTGAGGCCGCAGCGGCGTTTCGCCTGGAGTTCCGCGGTGATGCGGAAGACCGGGGCGGGGAGGAGGTGGACTTCGTCGTAGATGATGAGGCCCCAGTTGCGGGCGAGGAAGAGGTCGAAGTGGGGGTAGTACTCCTGGGTGTGGTCGGGTCGCCAGGTGAGGATGTGGTAGGTGGCGACGGTGACGGGTTTTATGTCCTTGGACTCGCCGGTGTACTCGGCGATCTGGTCTTCGGTGAGGGTGGTCTTGTCGAGGATCTCGTCGATCCACTGGTGGGCGGCGGCGACGTTGGGGGTGAGGATGAGGGTGCTCGTCCGGTAGTGGGCCATGAGGGCGAGGCCCACCACGGTCTTGCCTGCGCCGCAGGGCATGACGATGGTGCCGTAGCCGGTGCCGGGTCCGTCGTCGCCGGTGAAGGCCTTGACCGCGGCTTCCTGGTAGGGGCGGAGGGCGAAGGGGCGGCTGGAGCGGGTGGTGGTGCGGAGCATGAGGGGGAGGGGTTCGCCTTCCTGGAGGGGGACGAGGTCGGTGACGGGGTAGCCGAGGTCGATGAGGAGCTGCTTGATGGTGCCGCGGTGGATGAGGGGCACGTAGAGGGCGTCGTCTCGGGGTGGGAGGTCGGGTGTGGAGGGTTCGAGGAGGCGGGCGAGCTGGCGGTAGGAGAGGAGTTCCCGGCGGCTCGCAGGGGGGCGGATGCTGAGGAGGAGGGTGTGGGGTGAGGGGGTGGGGAGGAGGGTGAGGGTGCCGGCGCGTTCGAGGGTGTGGCGGATAGTGTCGAGGAGGGTGGGGGGCACGGGGTAGCGGGCGTAGCGGGAGAGGCGCTCGGCGATCTGGTCGTAGGTGAGGCCTGCAGAGGCGGCGTTCCAGAGGGAGATGGGGGTGATGCGGTAGGTGTGGATGTACTCTGGGGAGGTGAGGAGCTCAGTGAAGGGGGTGATGGCGTTCCGGGCCTCGTCGGCCTCGGGATGCGAGACTTCGAGGAGGATGGTGCCGTCGCTCTGTACGATGAATGGGCCGAGCATGGGGGTAAGGGTAGCGCAGGGTGGTGGAGGCGGGCAAGGGGGATGGGGTTGCACGGGGGGTGGGGGGTGGGGCATGATGGGGGTGGGAGGAGATGATGGAAGAGCTGAGAAAGCCCGAGTGGCTCAAGATAGATCTGGGACTTTCGCCCGAGCACAAGAAGGTGAGGCGTGAGCTCGCCCGGCACGGGCTCCACACGGTCTGTGAGGAGGCGCGGTGCCCCAACCTGCACGAGTGCTGGGGCCGCTACCGCACGGCCACGTTCCTGCTGTTGGGAGAGGTGTGCACCCGGCGGTGCAGGTTCTGTGCCGTGGGCCACGGCAGGCCGTGCCCCCCCGACCCGGAGGAGCCGGCCCGGGTGGCGCAGGTGGTGGCCCGGCTCGGGATTCGGCACGTGGTGCTCACCATGGTGACGAGGGACGACCTGCCGGACGGTGGGGCGGGGCATGTGGCGGCCGCGGTGAGAGAGGTGCGGAAGGCCTCTCCGGGTGTGAGGGTGGAGATCCTCACCTCGGACTTCAGAGGGGATCTCGCGGCCCTCGAGACGGTGCTCGAGAGCCGGCCCGAGATCATGAGCCACAACGTGGAGACCGTGCGCAGGCTCACCCCCAGGGTGCGCTCCGGTGCGAGCTACGAGCGCTCCCTCGCCTTCCTCAGGGAGGCGGGGCTGCGGGTGAGGGAGTATGGCGGGTTCCTCAAGTCGAGCTTCATGGTGGGGCTCGGGGAGACCGAGGAGGAGGTGAAGGAGACCCTCCACGACCTTAGGGCCGCGGGCGTGCAGATGGTGAACATAGGCCAGTACCTCCAGCCCACGAAGGAGCACCTCCCCGTGGCGCGGTACTGGAGCCCTGAGGAGTTCGACCGGCTGAGGGACTACGCCCTCTCCCTGGGGTTCATCGCCTGCAGCGCGGGCCCCAAGGTCCGCTCGAGCTACCACGCCGAGGAGACCGTCCGGATGCTGGGGGGCGGCGATCCGGCGTGAACCACCCTTCGGGGTGGGTTTTTTGGGGAGATAGCTGACTAAAAACGTAATATTTGCTATTATCATATCGATTGGTATTGCACCATGCGCGCGGATGTCGCATGATGGTAGTAGTAAGGAGGCCCTGTGGACCTGAAGATCTTTCAGAAACAGCCGCCCATGAGGAAGGTGCTCCTCTCGCTCGTTCCCATCTTCCTGTGGGCCGCGTACTTCTACGGCGTATGGCTCGCCGCCCTCGCCCTGGTGGTGTTTCCCGTGGGCGTGGCGGTGGAGTACCTCATGGAGAGGCGGAGGGGGAGGAAGGTGAGTGAAGCGGTCCTGGTGACCTGCAGCCTCTTCCTCCTCTCCCTCCCTCCCGCCGTCCCGCTCTGGGTGGCGGCCATTGGGATCGCCTTCGGCGTGTTCATGGCGAAGGAGGTCTACGGAGGGTTCGGCCGCAATGTCTTCAACCCAGCCATCGCGGGCAGGCTCTTCGTCTACATCACCTTCCCCACCCTCATGACCCGCTCCTGGCTTAAGCCCGGCGCCTTCGGCCTGCTCCCCGACGCCCTCACCTCGGCCACTCCCCTCGACGCCATCCGGGCCGGCACCCTTCCCTCGCTCCCCGACATGCTCCTCGGCCTGCACCCCGGCAGCATGGGCGAGTCGGCCCTCCCCCTCATCCTCCTCGCAGGCATCTACCTCGTGGCCACCAGGACCGCGAGTTGGCGGATCATGCTCTCCACCCTGGGAGGCGCTCTCCTCCTCTCCGCGGGCCTCCACTACGCCGGCCTCCCCGGCGCCGCCCCGCCCCATTACACCCTCCTCGCCGGCAGCCTCCTCTTCGTGGCGGTCTTCATGGCCACCGACCCCGTCACCGCCCCCAACAACCCCCGCGCCCACTGGCTCTACGGCCTGCTCATCGGTGCGGTGGTGGTCCTCGTCCGCACCTTCTCCCTCTTCTCAGAGGGCACCAGCTTCGCCGTGCTCCTCGCCAACGCCGTCGCCCCGCTCCTCGACGAGCTTCTCCCACGCCGCCCGGCGGCCGCCCGCCGCCCGGCCCCGAAAGGAGGCGCCGCATGAACCGCAACTCCCTCCCCTACGTGGTGCTCTTCTCCTTCATCGTCACCGCGCTCTTCGTCACCGTCCTCGCCGCCGCCCACCTCGGCACCAGGGAGCGCGTCCTCCTCGCCGAGGAGCGCCGGCTCCAGGAGGCCGTGCTCCACGCCCTCAAGACCCCCGCCTCCGGGGAGGAGGCCCGGCGCACCTTCGCTCGCCTCTCCGTCGCCGCCCTCCCCAACGGCACCCGTATCTACCGCACCCCCGAGCCCCGCTCCTACGCCGTCGAGCTTTCAGGACCGGGCCTCTGGGGCACCATCCGGGCAGTGGTGGGCATCTCGGGCGACCTTTCCCGCATCCTGGGCCTCGCCATCCTCGAGCAGAACGAGACCCCGGGCCTCGGCGGCCGCATCACCGAGCCCTGGTTCCTCTCGCAATTCGAAGGCGAACGCATAGGTCCCGACGGCATCGCCGTGCGCCAGACCGGCCGCTCAGGCGACCCCGACCCCGACAACAGCCTGGTGGACGGCATCACCGGCGCCACCCGCACGAGCCAGGCCATCGAGACCCTGGTCGACAGAGCCATCACCACCCTCAAGGAGGCCCTTCCCACCCTCTCCGAGGAGGACTTCGCCCCTGTCGAGGCCCCTCAGGCTCGCACATCCCCTGACGATGAAAGGAGCAGCTGATGGCAGCCACACCCCGACAGATCCTCACCGAGAACATCTGGACCAACAATCCCATCTTTATCCAGATCCTGGGCATCTGTTCCACCCTCGCCGTCACCAACAACCTCACCAACACCCTCATCATGACCCTGGGCGTCACCTTCGTCACCGGCTTCTCGAGCCTCACCGTCTCGCTCCTCAAGACCCTCATCCCCCACCGGGTGAGGATGATCACCCAGACCCTCATCATCTCCTTCTACGTCATCATCGTGGACATCCTGCTCAAGGCCTACCTTCCGGAGATCCACAAGAGCCTGGGACCCTACGTGGGCCTCATCATCACCAACTGCATCATCATGGGCCGGGCCGAGGCCTTTGCCCAGAGCAACCCGCCCCTCCTCTCCCTCTGGGACGGCCTCACCTCGGGCCTCGGGTACATGTGGGTCCTCATGCTCATCGCCCTGATCCGTGAGCTTTTGGGCTTCGGCACCCTCTTCAACATCCGGGTGCTCCCTGAAGGCTTCGAACCCTGGACCATCATGGTCATGGCCCCCAGCGCCTTCTTCATCCTCGCCATGGTCCTCTGGGCCGCAAAGACCCTCATGAACAAGGAGGCCGCATGACCCCCGACATCTCTCCCCTCGCCCTCTTCGTGGCATCGATCTTCACGAGCAACATCCTCCTCGCCAACTTCCTGGGGATGTGCTCCTTCATCTCCATCTCCAAGGACCTCTCCTCCTCGAACGGCCTCGGTCTCGCCGTGACCGTGGTGCTCACCATCACCAGCGCCATCAACTGGCTCGTGCTCCACTACGTCCTCATCCCCCTCGATCTCGTCTACCTCAGGTTCATCGTCTTCATCATCGTGATCGCGGCCGTGGTCCAGATACTCGAGATGGTCATCGACCGGATCTCGCCCTCGCTCTACATGGCCCTGGGGATCTTCCTCCCCCTCATCACGGTCAACTGCGCCATCCTGGGCGTGGCCCTCTTCATCGAGATACGCGGCTACTCCCTGCTCCAGTCCGTGGTCTACGGCCTCGGCTCAGGCCTCGGCTGGTGGCTCGCCATCATGCTCCTCGCCGCCATACGCAAGAAGATCGAACGAGCCCCGGTACCCGCCGGCCTCAAAGGCCCGGGGATCACCCTCATCACCATAGGATTCATGGCCATGGCCTTCATCGGCTTCTCCGGCATGGTCGCGGTTCAGTAAGGAGGAGCGGGATGAGCGCACTCGTCATCGCACCGCTCGCCGTAGGAGGGATCACCGCCGCCCTGGCCCTCCTCATCTGGCTCACCGACAGGGTGGTCAACAACTACGGCACGTTCACCATCTCCATCAACGGCGGCAAGAAGACCCTCACCGTCAAAGGGGGGAGCCCGCTCCTCCTCACCCTCGCCCAGGAGCAGATCTTCATCCCCTCCGCGTGTGGGGGAAGGGGGAGCTGCGGGGCCTGCAAGGTGAGGGTGGAGACCGACATAGGACCGCACCTCCCCACCGAGGTCCCCTACCTCACCGAAGAGGAGAAGAAGCAGAACGTGCGGCTCTCGTGCCAGGTCAAGGTGAAGCACGACCTCTCGATCGAGGTGCCGGAGGAGCTCTTCCTCGTGCGGCGGGTAGTGGCGGAGGTCTCCTCCATCCGCGACCTCACCCACGACATCAAGGAGGTGCGTTTCCGCCTCCCCGAGGGAGAGCGGATCCCCTTCAAGCCCGGCCAGTACGTCCAGCTGGAGGTGCCGCCCTACGCCAAGATAAAGGAACCCACCCAGCGGGCCTACTCCATCTCCTCCCTCCCCGACGAGGAGGAGATCGAGCTCCTCATCCGCAAGGTGCCCGGCGGGATCGCCACCACCTATGTCCACGAACACATGAAGGAAGGGGAGCGCCTCGCCCTCATCGGCCCGTTCGGCGACTTCTACCTCAGGGAGACCGACGCGGTGATGCTCTGTGTGGCGGGGGGGAGCGGCATGGCCCCCTTCAAGTCGATCCTCCTCGACATGTACCGGAGGGGGGTGAACAACCGGCAGGTGTGGTTCTTCTTCGGGGCCCGTACCCGGCGCGACCTGTTCTACGTGGACCTCTGGAGGGACCTCGAGGAGAAGTGGCCGGTCTTCAGGTTCGTCCCCGCCCTCTCCGAAGACCCCGACTACGAGGGCGAGAAGGGGCTCATCACCGAGGTGCTCGCACGCTATATCGAGACCGCCATGGACAGGGAGACGCCCAAGGAGGGCTACCTCTGCGGGAGTCCTGGCATGCTCGATGCGTGCATGAACGTGATGCGCCGGTACGGCATACCCGAGGACAAGATCTACTTCGACAAATTCGCCTGAAGGAGGGTGTATGAAGACCGACCCGCGCTACGCCAGGGCATACGAGAACATGAAGCCGGGGGTGATCACCGCGGAGGGCTTCCTGGGAGATGACCCGCGCCCGTTGGCCGACATCATCGAGGCCGACGAAGAGGAGTTCGCCCGGCTGGGGCTCTCGTTCGAGGAGGTGGCCGCGAAGCTCAAGGCCCTCCGCGACGAGGGGAAGAAGGGCCTTGGAGAGCCGGTCACCGTGGAGGGGAAGTGGCTCGTGAGGGTGGACGATGCGAGGGGCCACCTCCCCTCTCCCTTCGAGGACGGGATCTTCCGCAAGGTCAACACCGAGGTGACCAACCTCGCCAACGGGGAGAAGCTGGTGTTCACCGACCTCAACCTCCACCTCCTCGAACGCTACCACTTCCTGGAGGGCAGGGGCTCGCCCTTCCGCCTTGAGCCTGAGAGGATAAAGCGGGTGCTGGAAGGCTAGGGGCTTGTGCGACGCGAGAGCCGGCCGGTATACTTGGGGACATGAACAGGGCCTTTGATTGGCTCGCGCAGGCGAAGAGGGATCTGGAGCAGGCAGAGGACTCGCGGAAGGCGGGGAGGCACGAGTGGGCCTGTTTCGCGGCACACCAGGCCGCGGAGAAGGCCGTGAAGGCCCTGCACCTCTACCACCACCAGGAAGGGTGGGGCCACGTGGTGGCCAAGCTCCTCGAGGACCTCTCGCCTCTCTGCCCCGTGCCTGAGGATCTCATAGAAAAGGCGAAGGTGCTCGACAACTTCTACATCCCCACCCGGTACCCCAACGGCCATCCAGAGGGGGCCCCCTTCGAGCACTACGGCCCGCTCCAGAGCGAGGAGGCGATACGGTATGCCCGTGACATACTCGCGTTCGTCGGTAAAGCGATGGCCCTCGAAGGATGAGGTGGACCGGGCGGTGAGGGAGTGGGCAGGCCGTATGGTGCGCGAGAAGGAGGGGGTGGTCCGCATCGGCTACTTCGGCTCCTATGCACGGGGGGACTGGGGCGTGGGAAGCGACGTGGACCTGGTGGTGATCGTGGAGGACTCCTCCCTTCCCTTTGAACGGCGGCCCGCAGAGTGGGATACACTCGACCTTCCCGTGCCGGCAGACGTGCTTGTGTACACCTTGGAGGAGTGGGACGCCCTCTCCTCCGGCGGGGCGCGGATGTGGCGGACGATCATGGAAGAGGCCGTGTGGGTGTGGCAGGCTGGGAGAGCGTCTGATCCCTCCGGATGTCCCTGAATAATTCCTGTTCGTGGGCTATACTTGAAGAAGAGTGATGTATCTCGAATCTGAGTGGAGGTGATGTATGAAGGCGTATGTGCGCGCGCTCGTGTTCGGTATAGTGGCCGTTGTCCTCCTCGCTGGATGTGAGCTCCTCTTCTACGATCCCGAGGGGGTCTGGAAGGTGACCGAGGTGGAGATCGGTTCCTCTGTCACGTCCCTTCCGCAGGTGACCACCAAGGACGTGGATGGGGACGGTACCAGGGAGGATGTCCTCAAGGAGGAGTACATCCGCATCTCCTTCCTCACCGTGGCCTACTACGAGATCTACACCCTGCTGGAGGACTCCTCGGACGGCGGGATGTACACGAAGGGTGAGGTGGTCTACACGATCCGTTCCGAGAATGTGAGCGACCTCGACAAGTCGATGAAGCGCATCACGTTCGAGGATGGACGCGAGGCCTCGTACACCTTCGAGGACGAGAACCTCGTACTCACGGTGGAGGAGTACCTCAACGACGTACTGGTGGAGGTGACCTACACGTCCGAACCCTCGTCCACCGATGAGTTGGACGAGGCCCTCGCAGAGGCGACGAAGATAAACTGATCACGACGCACTTAAGCGGCCGCCGCCTCTCCGGCGGCGGTTTTTTGTGGGAAGGGTGTTCACCCGTGGGGAGTCCTCGTCCCTCCCCTTCCCCGCTCCCAGAGGAGGAGGGCGATGACCCACAGGAAGAGGAGGCGGGGGAGGAGGTCGCCCAGCAGGGCATAGAGGGTGAGAGGCCGATCGTAGATCGGCACGTCTGCCACCAGGTAGGTAGAGGTGAACATGGGCAGGTCGGCGCGCACCCTTCCCCATGGATCTATCACGCAGGTGTAGCCGCTGTTGGTGCTGCGTACCATGGTGGTCTTGAGGGCTGCGGCCTGGAATCGCGCGGCCACGAAGTGCTGGACCTGGGCGGAGACCGTGCGCGACCAGCTGTCGTTGGTGAGGTTGATGAGCAGGTCTGCCCCAAGGCGCACGAAGGTTCGGTTGATCACGGTAAAGGCGTCCTCGAAGCAGATGGGGGTGCCGAAGCGCACGATGGTGCCGTCCTCAAGGGGGAGGGTGAAGAGGAAGGCCTCCCTGCCCGCGTGCCACGTTCCGTAGAGACGGATGGTACCTCGGAAGAACTGCTGTACGAGCGGCAGGTCCCAGAACGGGATGTGCTCGGCCATGGGCACGAGGTGCTTCTTCTTGTATGCGCCCTGTATGGCACCGTCCGGGCCGATGAGGAGGACGCTGTTGTAGTAGCGCACCTCCTCGCCCACCTTCTCGCGGTAGGGACTCCCGGTGAGGAGGGGCCTGTTCAGTTCCACGAGGAAGGAGAAGAAGGGTTTCTCGGCAGGGCGACGGTCGTAGAAGACGGGGCGGTAGTTGTAGGGGTAGGTGAGCACGGTCTCGTTCCACACCACCAGCTCAACGTGGGGATGCTTCTCCACCGCCTCAAGGGAGAGAAGCTCGGCCTGGAGGATGCTCCTCTCATCTGCTTCGGGGGATTCGTCCCAGGAGTCGGCGTTGTGCTGGATGAGGGCTGCGGTGAGGGTAGTCCGCTCGGGCAGCGGGATGAGGTACATCCGCACGAGGCCGTAGGCGAGGAAGAGCGCAAGGAGCAGCCCTGCGGCGGCAAGCTGGGGGAGGGGTGAGGGGGTGAGGCGGGAGGGGGCCGGAGGGGCAGGGGGGGAGAGGATCCCGGCGAGCAGGGCGCTTATCCAGGCGAGGAGAAAGGTGAGGGGCCAGATCCCCAGGAGGTCGCTCACCTGGATGAGGGGGGTGATCCCATGGAGGGGGTAAGGGAGGAGGCCCCAGGGGTAGCCCAGGTACCCCGACGACTTGCAGTACTCGAAGACGGTCCACACCGCCGCGAGCAGGAGGGGACGGAAGGGGAGGGGACGCCTCGCCGCATCCCAGAGGAAGTGCGAGAGGAAGAGATAGTAGGGGATGTAGCCGAGGGTCACGCCCCCTATGGTCCAGATGCTGTAGTCGCCGAAGAAGGCGAGCCAGTAGTTGGAGGTGAGGGTGAAGACGAGCCCGAAGAGCACGAGCATCCTCCGGGCCTGGGGGAGGGATGATCCCTCGAGGCCCCAGAAGAGGGGGGTGAGGATGAAAGGCGCAAGGAGCGGCATGCCCCATTGGAAGATCTCGTTCGGTATCGCAAGCGAGAAGAGCACGGCGGAGAAGACGGCCGCACCGTAGCGCCTGAGGGAGAAACGGTCACTCATCAGGCCGATGGTAACCTACCTTCCCCGAAGGGAACAAGACAGGCCTTGCGGGAAAGGTCACCGTGAAGGTGGTGATCTCGCCCGGTGTGCTCGTAAAGCCGATCTCTCCTCCGTGGAGCTTTGCGATGTGCTCGCAGATGGCGAGGCCCAGCCCCGTGCTCTGCTTCCCGGCCTTGGTGCTGAAGAAGGGACGGAAGATCCTGTCCTGGATCTCCTTGGGGATCCCGTGTCCGTTGTCGCTCACCGAGAGGAGGATCTTCCCCTCTTTTCGCTCCAGCCGGATGCGGATCCACCCACCATGGAGCAGGGCCTCCACGCTGTTGAGCACCAGGTTGATAAGGAGCTGTTTGAGCCTCCCTGCATCCCCTTCGATCCTCACCGGGGTTTCCGGCAGGTCCGTGTAGACCGTGATCCGCTTCTCCTGGAAGAGGTGCTGGAAGAGGAGGAGCACGTCCTTCACCATCTCCACCAGGTCCACCGTCCCCCGTTCCATCCGGGAGGCGTCCGCCAGTCTCCCCAGCGAGGAGACGAAGTTCTGGATACGGGTGATCTCGTTCTGTATCTTCTCCAGCTTCCTGGAGATCTCGGGGGAGAGGTCCTGGAGCTTGAGTACCTCTATGTAGGCGGAGATGATGCCCAAGGGGTTGTTGATCTCGTGGGCCACCTCCGCCGCCACCTCGGCGGTGGCGATCCGCCTCTCGGTGGACGAGAGGTATTCCTTTATGTGGTGGTCGAGAGACCTGTCCTCGATCATGATCACCGTTCCTACCAGTTCGTCCCCCTCGCGGAGCGGGTAGATGTGCACTTCGGAATAGAGGGCCTTGCCGAAAGGGACACCCCGCCACTTCCTCTTCTTGCCGTGGTAGACGGCGCTGAGGAGCGCGGTGGCGTGAGGGCACTGTTCGGGTGTGATGACGGTGTGGATGGGGCGGCCCGAGACGGCGTGTGCCGGTAGGTCGAGTATGGACTCGGCCGCAGGGTTGAGGTAGTAGACCGAATGGGTTTCGTTGAGGAGGATGATGCCCACCGGCAGCTCCCGGAGGAAGTGTTCGCTGTAGAGTCGGGATGAGATGAGGGGGTGCGAGATTGCACTCTCGTCCGGCTCGATCTCCGAAATGAGGGAGTAGGCGAGTCTAAAGAGCCTGAGACTGCTTATCTGGTGTACGTCCTCGGTGCTCTGCCGGTAGCCGTTCTTGAGGACCGTGACCCTGTCCGCGATCGAGAAGATCTCGTCGATGTGGGGAGTCACGTAGATGATGCTCTTGCCCTTGCTCGTCATGTCTTTGAGGATGGCGAAGAGTCTCTCCAGTTCCTCGGGGGTCTGCCTGTTGGAGATCTCGTCGAGTATGAGGATGTCCGGATCGTAGGAGAGGGCACGGGCGATGTCCACGGCATGCTGGTCGGTGGCGGGAAGGAGCTTGAGAGGGATGAGGACGTCGAAGGACTTGCCGAGGAGTGCGAGGAGGTGTCTCGTCTCCCTGATATAGCGGTAGTACTGTGGAAGGCCCGACCAGAAAGGAGGGAGCCTGGTGGCGAAGATGTTCTCCACGGCATTGAGGGAGGGGATCACCTGGGGGGTCTGGTGTACCATGGCGATGCCCAGCCTGTAGGCATCGGAGGGGTCCTGGGGTTGGATCCGTCTCCCGTTGAAGAGGATCTCTCCCTTCTGGAGGCGCTTCTCGCCGATGAGGAGGTGCATGAGGGTGCTCTTTCCACACCGGTGCTCACCCACCAGGGCGTGTATCTCCCCCTTCCGGAGTTCGAAGTCCACTCCTTTCAGGATCTCCTGGTTTCCTTCATGGTAGTGGATGGTGCGCATGAGCAGACGGATCTCGTTTTCCATCAGAGAAGCCCCAGTTTTTTCATCTTGTTGTAGAGGGTCTTCCGGTGGATACCCAGGAGCTCGGCCGCCTTCTGCTTCTTCCCCCCGGCCTTCTCGAGCGCCTTGAGGATGATCTCCCGGGAAAGGTGGTCCATGGCCGTGGAGAGATCCCCCTCCGGTACGGGTTCCAGGGATACGGCTTCCCGGTACTGAGGAGGCAGGTCGTCCATGGTGAGACGTGCGCCCTCGGTGAAGATGACGGCCCGTTCTATGGTGTTCTTGAGTTCCCGGACGTTCCCGGGCCATGAGTGGGAGAGGAAGAGTCGTTCCACCTCGGGAGAGAGCCCTTCCACCCTCTTTCCGTAGAGTTTCGAGAAGTAGTCGATGTAGTAACGGGTGAGGGGCAGGATATCCTCCTTCCTGTCCCTGAGAGGGGGGATGTGTATGGTGATCACCGAGAGCCTATAGTAGAGATCCTCCCTGAAGCGATGATCTTCGATGAGTCCGGGCAGGTACTGGTGGGTGGCCGCGATGATACGTACGTCTGCATAGAGGATCTCCGATCCACCGAGGCGCTGGAACTCCTTTTCCTGGAGGACGCGCAGGAGCTTCGCCTGGGTGCCCAGGTGCATGTCCCCTATCTCGTCGAAGAAGATGGTGCCTCCCTGGGCCTGCTCGAACTTTCCCTTGTGCTGGGCCACCGCTCCGGTGAAGGCGCCCTTCTCGTAGCCGAAGAGTTCGGATTCGAGGAGGGTCTCGGGGATGGCGGCGCAGTTGAGCTTGAGGAAGGGGCCACGGGCCCGCTCGCTTCTGTGATGGAGGGCATGGGCCACGAGTTCCTTGCCCGTGCCGCTCTCTCCGGTGATGAGGACCGGGGCGTCGGTGGGAGCCACCTTTTCTATGGTGGCGAGGATGTCCTGCATGGCCGTGCTCTGGTGGATGAGCGGCAGCGAGGGGCCCTGGGGTGCCCGTGCCGCACGGGCGGCGGCGATCTGCGCCACTTCACGGGACAGGCGTCTGAGGTCGAGGGGTTTTTCGTAGAAGTTGATGGCTCCGTACTTCATGGAGCGCACGATGTTCTCGACCGACACATAGGCGGAGATCATGATCACAGGGGTGGACGAGTGGGAGGTCTTGAGTTCCCGCAGGAGGGTGATGCCGTCCTTTTCCGGCATCCTGATGTCCATGAGGATGAGATCCACATGGAGGTGTGAGAGGATCCGTCGTACGTCTTCGGCCCGCTGGGCGGTGTAGGTCTCGTACCCGAGGGCGGAGAAGTACTCGCTGAGCGATTCACAGAGGGCAGCCTCGTCGTCCACGATGAGGAGCGAGAATCGTTTCTGTTCTCCCATTACGAAGAGTATAGCACAGAATGGGATTTTGTGGAGATTCTTCGAGTGCAGCCCGGAATGTGTCGATTCGTGCACGATCGGGGAGGAAGATGTGGCGAATGGTGCACACTCCGGGACGTTGCGTGGAGTCTGAGAAGTCTCCTTTTGTTTACAGGGTAAACTTATAGTCGATGATGCGCAAGATGGCACGCCCGTTGCTAGATGGTATACAGATACAAACTCTTTTCAGGAGGTCCTATGAAGCGTATTCTACTTTCCGCGCTCATCCTTCTGTTCGCTGTGACCGGCCTCTTCGCCCAGGGGCAGGGACAGGGGGACGACAGGATCGTCATCGGGGTGTCCTTCTCCGATTTCGCGACCGAGCGCTGGCCGAACGAAGCCGCTCTGTTCACCAAGCTCGGTCAGGAGAACGGGGTACAGGTGATCGTCCAGGTGGCGAACCAGGATCCCAAGCTCCAGAACGATCAGATCGAGAACATGGTGCTCCAGGGCGCCGACGTGATCGTGGTGATCGCCCAGGATGGTGATGCCGCCGCCACGGCTGCCGAGGCCGCGGCGCGTGAAGGCGTGCCCGTGATCGCCTACGACCGGCTCGTGAAGACCGACAAGATCGCCGCCTATCTCTCCTTCGATAACGTGGAGGTCGGTAGGGCCCAGGCCCGCGGCGTGCTCAAGGTGAAGGATCGCGGCAGGTTCGTGCTCCTCGGCGGAAGCCCCACGGACAACAACGCCATCCTCTTCCGCAAGGGACAGATGGAGGTCCTTCAGCCCTACATCGACAAGGGACAGATCGAGATCGTCGCCGACCAGTGGGTGGAGAACTGGGATCCCGCGAACGCCTTGAAGATCATGGAGAACATCCTCACCGCCACCGACAACAAGATCGATGCGGTGGTGGCCTCCAACGACGGGACCGCGCTGGGTGCGCTCCAGGCCCTCAAGGCCCAGGGACTCGCCGGCAAGGTGCCCATCTCCGGGCAGGACGCCACGCTCGCCGGGTGTAAGTCCATCGTGGAGGGTGAGCTCACCATGACGGTCTTCAAGGACATCCGCAAGCTCACTCCGCTCGCCTTCGATCTTGCCCTCGCCCTCGCCAGGGGAGAGGACATCAGGCAGAAGTATCCTGAGATCAAGGACTACGATCTCGCCGATCTCACGCTCGACGAGTCCTTCCGCGGCAAGAAGGTGGCCTGCTACTTCCTCCCGGTGGTGGAAGTGGACAAGACCAACGTGTACGAGGAAGTGATAAAGAGCGGCTTCCAGCCTTACGACGAGGTCTACCGCGACATCCCCGAGGATCAGCGGCCGCCCCGTCCCTAAGTGAGTACACCGGGAGAGCCCCTCGAGGGGCTCTCCCTCTCTTCATTTCCGGAGGAATGCGGTATGGGTGACGAGTACATTCTTCGCATAGAGCATGTGACCAAGGATTTCCCGGGGGTGAGAGCCCTGGACGATGTGTCGTTCTCGGTGAGGCGGGGAGAGATCCACGGACTGTGCGGGGAGAACGGGGCCGGAAAATCGACCCTCATGAAGATTCTCGCAGGGGTGTATCCCCACGGTACGTATGAGGGGAATGTCTTTCTCGATGGAGAGGAGATCCGGTTCGAACAGGGTGCCATCCGTCAGGCGATAGAGAAGGGCATCGCGATCGTCTATCAGGAGCTCGCGTTGGTACCCAAGATGACGGTGGGTGAGAACATCTTTCTCGGGAGAGAACCGCGTACACCGGCGGGTACCATCGATTGGGACAGGCTCTACGCCGACACCAAGGCCCTGCTCGAGGAGTTCGGACTGGATATCCACTTCTCCGCCAAGGTGGAGGACCTGAGCGTGGGGAAGCAGCAGATGGTTGAGATCGCCCGGGCTTTGTCGGAGAACGCGAAGGTCCTCATACTCGACGAGCCCACTTCCGCGTTGAGCGATGCCGAGGTGGAGACCCTCATGAGGATCCTTCGCACGTTGAAGGAACGGGGGGTCACGTGCATCTTCATCACGCACCGGCTCAACGAGTTTTTTAAAATTACGGATTCCATCACGGTGCTTCGAGACGGTAAGGTGATCGACACCCTCAAGACGAGCGAGACGAACGTGGAGCACCTCATCTCACTCATGGTGGGGCGCGAGATGAAGGAGCGATTCCCCTCGAGGAACGTGATCCCCGGTGAGGAGATCTTCTCCGTGGAGGGGTGGACCGTGGAGGATCCCGAGCGTCCCGGCAAGGTGGTGATACACGATGTCTCATTTTCGCTCCACAAGGGCGAGGTGCTCGGAATCGCAGGCCTCATGGGTTCGGGGCGGACCGAGCTGGTGATGTCGCTCTTCGGTGAGTACGGGCGCGTGGTGAGGGGGCGTGTGTTCCTCGAGGGAAGGGAACTCTTCATAAGGTCGGCGCAGGATGCGATTTCTCAAGGTATAAGCCTGGTGCCGGAAGACAGGAAGAAGCAGGGACTCATCCTCCGGCAGACCATTCTTCAGAACATGGCCCTTCCCAATATGGAGATGTTCTCCGGGTTCGGCTACATCGACAAGAACAAGGAGCTCAAGCTCTGTACCGAGTACTCCACCCGGCTCACGGTGAAGACCCCCTCGCTCCACGCGCCGGTGGACACCTTGAGCGGCGGAAACCAGCAGAAGGTGGTGATCTCCAAGTGGCTCATGAAGGAGCCGAAGGTGCTCATCCTGGACGATCCCACGAGGGGGATCGACGTGGGGGCCAAGTACGAGATCTACAAGCTCATCAACCAACTGGTGGCGTCAGGAGTCTCCGTCATACTCATCTCTTCGGAGCTCGAAGAGGTGATGGGCATGAGCGACAGGATCCTCGTGATGTGCGAGGGCCATGCCACCGGCATCCTCGAACGGGAAGAGTTCGACCAGGAACGGATCATGAGCCTGGCGACGAAGCTATTCCATTGATGTGTAGGAGGACGTAAGGAATGAATGACCTTATGAATCGTCTGAAGCGGGCGGTGCAGGTGAATGCCAAGACCTACACCATGATCATCGCCCTTCTCCTCATCTGGTTCCTCTTCGGAGTGCTCACCGGGGGGATCTTCTTCTCTCCCAGAAACCTCTCCAACCTCTTCAGACAGATGACGATCATCTCGTTCCTCGCGACGGGTATGGTGCTCGTGATCGTCTTGGGGAACATCGACCTTTCGGTGGGGTCGGTGACCGGTTTCATAAGCGCGGTGACCGCCTTTCTCCAGGCGCGTGTCCTCGCGAACATCCTGCCTTCCCTGTTCCCTTCCCTTCCTCAGGGGACGATCGGCATCCTCTCCACGGCGATCGCCATCGCGGTGGCCCTGCTGGTGGGGATCGTCATAGGACTGTTCCAGGGCAGTCTCATCGCCTACGGCGGGATCCCCGCCTTCATCGTGACTCTGGGAGGCATGCTCATCTTCCGCGGTGGCGTGCTCGGGGTGACCGAGGGGAAGACCATCGTGCCGGTGGAGGACTCCCTGGTCTACATCGCGCAGGGGTATCTTTCACCTGTAGTGGGGCTCGTGCTCGCAGCGGTGGTGGTGGTGCTCATCTTCCTTTCCACGCTCACCTCGCGGCGCAAGAAGGTGGAGTACGGGTTCGAGGTGCCGCCTCTCTGGAAGGATCTCGCAAAGGCGGGGTTTTTCTCCTTCCTCGTGATCCTCTACGTGGTGCTCATGAACATGTACCGGGGGGTCCAGCTCCCTGTGCTCCTCCTGGCGGTGGTGGCACTCATCATCTCCTACGTGGCGAACAATACCCGCTTCGGACGCTACGTGTATGCGGTAGGTGGTAACAGGGAGGCGACGAGGCTCTCGGGGATCAACATCCGCAAGACGGTCTTTCAGGTGCACGTCCTCATGGGCCTGCTCGCCGGTGTGGCGGGCGTGGTGCTCACGGGATACGTGGCGGCGGGAACGGTCAACGGCGGTATCAACTACGAGCTCGATACCATCGCATCGTGCGTCATCGGCGGCACGAGCCTCATGGGCGGCGAGGGGACGATCTTCGGAGCCCTCGTGGGATCGCTCATCATGGCGAGTATCGTCAACGGTATGAGCGTGATGAACATGCCGATCTTCTGGCAGTACGTGACGCGGGGTCTCGTGCTCATCATCGCGGTGTATCTGGACGTGGCATCCAAGCGGCGTAGGGAATAGATCGTACCTCCTCATGGTATCTTCCTTGAGGGCCGTCCGGCGTGTTCGGACGGCCCGTCCTTTCGGGAGTTGGGAGTAGCGGGAGAGGAAGGGGTGTGGTAGAATGGAGGAGAGGAGGATGAGGTGTTGGAGGTGTGTTTCGCCTTGCTCGCATACCTTTCGCTTCCTGACGGTGGAGTGGAGGAGGTGTTGGTGGTGCAGGGGGGAGGGGTGGAGCGCTACGAGGTGATGGTCTCGGGAGGGGGGGTGGAGTTCGTGGCGGGGGAGGAGAGGGGGGTGGGGAGTGGCGATGAGGGGGAGGTGGGGATGGAGAGTGGGGCGATCGGGGGAGGGGAGGGTGAGGTGGTGGAGGGAGCGGGGGGAGGGGAGGGGGGAAGGGTGCGGGTGGAGCCGCTCGCAGGACGCGCCCACGTGCTGGTGGTGGAGCGGGGGGGCACGTTCGCGACGGTGGACCTCGCGCCCCTGCTCGAGTCGGAGCGTACGGGAGGGTTCTCCGAGGTCCGGATGAAGGCAGGGGGGCTGGTGTGGTACCGAGGTGGGGAGGTGGTGGTGTGTGCGGCGGAGGGGCTGGTGGCGGTGGGGGTGTTCCGATCCGCGCCTTGACCCTGGTATGAGCCCTGCTCTATAGTACCTCCTATGAAGAAGAAAAGGCTTATCACGTCGGCACTTCCCTATGTGAACAACGTGCCGCACCTCGGGAACCTCATCCAGGTCCTTTCCGCGGATGTCTTCGCACGCTACTGCAGGAGTGCGGGCTACGAGACACTCTACGTGTGCGGGACCGACGAGTACGGTACCGCCACGGAAACGAGGGCCCTCGAGGAGGGCATCTCGCCCAAGGAGTTGTGCGACCGATTCCATGCCATCCACACCGAGATCTACGAATGGTTCGAGATACAGTTCGACAAGTGGGGACGCACCTCCACTCCTGAACATACCCGCATCACCCAGGATATCTTCCTCAAGCTCGACAGGAACGGCTACATCAAGGAGCGCACCATCCAGCAGCTCTACTCCGAGAAGTCGGATATGTTCCTCGCCGACCGGTACGTGCGTGGGACGTGTCCGCACTGCGGATACGAGGATGCGCGGGGAGACCAGTGTGAGCACTGCGGCAAGCTGCTCGACCCCACCGAGCTCATCGATCCCCGGAGCGCCATCGACGGATCCACCCCTGTCCTCAGGGAGACGAAGCACCTCTACCTGGACCTCCCCGCCCTTCTCCCCAAGCTCAAGGCGTGGATGGAGAAGGCCTCGGTGGAGGGGCGGTGGGCCACCAATGCGATCCGCATGACCGAGAGCTGGATACGGGACGGCCTCCGGGAACGGTGTATCACCCGCGACCTCAAGTGGGGTGTGCCTGTGCCCAAGCCGGGTTACGAGAACAAGGTGTTCTACGTGTGGTTCGATGCGCCCATAGGCTACATCTCCATCACGGCCACCTACACCGACAGGTGGGAGGAGTGGTGGAAAAACCCCGATGAGGTGGAGCTCTACCAGTTCATAGGTAAGGACAACATCCCCTTCCACACCGTGATCTTCCCTTCCACCCTCCTCGGTACAGGGGAAGAGTGGACGCTGCTCAAGACCATGTCGTCCACCGAGTACCTCAACTACGAGAGCGGGAAGTTCTCCAAGAGCCGGGGGGTGGGGGTCTTCGGCAATGACGCGAAGGACACGGGGATACCGGCCGACGTGTGGCGGTTCTACCTCTTCTACAACAGACCCGAGACTTCCGACTACACCTTCACCTGGAAGGACTTCCAGGAGAAGGTGAACGGCGAGCTCATAGGGAACTTCGCCAACCTGGTGAACCGGACCCTCTCGTTCATCCATCGCTTCTACCAGGGAAGGATCCCCGAGGCCCCTACGGATACGGCCTTCTGGGGAAGGGTGAGGGAACTGGAGGAGAAGATCACCGAATATCTCGAGGGGGCTCAGTTGCGCGACGCCTTCAGGACCGTGTTCGCCCTCTCCGACCTGGGGAACAAGGCCTTCCAGGCTGGCGAACCTTGGAAGACGCGTACAGAAAACCCTGAGGAGGCGGAGAAACTCCTCAGGCACCTCGCCTACCTCGTGCGCGACCTGGCCATCCTGGTGGAGCCCTATCTCCCTGCCACCTCCCGCCGCATACTCGAGTTCCTGGGCAATCCGCCGGCGACGTGGGCTCAACTCGGGAGACTTGAGGGGCTCTCCGAGGTGCGCAAGCCCGAGATCCTCTTCGAGCGGCTCGAGGACGACCGGGTGGAGGCCCTCCGTATACGGTTCTCCGGCACCCAGGCCGAACGCGAGGAGAGCTCCCGGCCCCGTTCCGAGGATGTCTTTCGTGACAAGGTCCGTTTGGTGGTGGCGAAGATCACCGAGGTGAGGCGGCATCCGAATGCCGAGAAGCTCTACATAGAGAAGATCGACCTGGGCGGGAGGGAATCGCAGATCGTGTCCGGATTGGTCCCCTACTACAAGGAGGAGGAGCTCCTCGGCCGGCATGTGATCGTGGTGGAGAATCTCAAACCGGCGAAGCTCCGAGGCGAGATGAGCCATGGGATGCTCCTCGCCGCCGAGGCCGAGGGCTCGGTGGAGGTGCTCTTCGCCGACCATGCGGCTCCTGGTACGAGGGTGGCGCTCAAGGGCGACGATCCCACCTCCTATGGGGAGGCGGGCGAGATCACCATCGACGAGTTCTTCAGTGTGCCCATCACGGTGAAGGGGGGAGTGGTGAGAGTAGGGGAGACGCCACTTGTGGCAGATGGTCGGGAGATCACCACCTCCTCGGTGAAGGAAGGGAAGGTGGGATAGCCCGTGAGGCGTGTGAGGCTCGAGGAACTCGAGGGGGCCTCCCTCCTCCAGAGTGGTTTCTGGGGCGCGCTCAAGCAGGCCTTTGGATGGCGGGCGTGGGGCTTCGAGGGCGAAGGTGGACAGGTCCTCGTGCTCACGCGACGCCTTCCCGGCGGGATGGATCTCGCCTATCTTCCTCATCCGTGGGAAGCTGTGGAGACGAGGCTCCGTACGGGAGGCTGGATGGTGGCCCGGCTTCGCGAGATCGCCTCACTCATGGAGCGGAAGCCGCTCTTCTTCCGGGTGGACCTCCCGTGGGAGGAGGGGCCTCCACGGGGAGTGCTCAGGAAGGCGCCCACCGATATTCAGCCACCCTCCACGGTGCTCATCGACCTGCGTTTTTCCGATGAGGAACTCCTCTCCTCTATGCACCACAAGACCCGATACAACCTCAGGCTCGCGCAGAAGAAAGGGGTGGTGGTACGGGAGGAGGGAGAGGAGGCACTCCCCCTCTGGTACCGCATGTACGAGGAGACCGCTCGGCGTGATCGCATCGCCATCCACTCCTTCGAGTACTACGCCCACCTCTTCCGTCTCGCCCGAACCTGGGAGGGGCCGAAGCCTCGTGTGGTGCTCTTCATGGCCTACCACGGGGGCGAGCCGCTCGCGGGCAACATCGTGGCCCTCTATCGTGACCGAGCGGTCTATCTTTATGGAGCGAGCCGTTCCCAGAAGCGCAACCTCATGCCCACCTACCTCCTCCAGTGGGAGGCTATGCAGTGGGCCAGAGGGGAGGGGGCGGTGGACTACGACCTCTACGGCATACCTCCCAGGCCCGACCCTTCGCACCCCATGTACGGGCTCTACCGGTTTAAGACCGGGTTCGGGGGACGGATCGTCCACAGGGCCGGGTGCTGGGACCTCCCTCTCTCCCCGCTCTATGGGCTCTATCGAACGGCCGAACGTGTGCGTGATGTCTACTATAAACGTGTGAGGAAGCTGTTCCGAAGGTGAATGCGCGGCCATGAGATTCGTGAAGGCTCTACTCCTCATGCTTGTGTGCCTCTCCTCACTCTCAGCCCTCACCCTCTCACTCAAGGTCTTTCCTCAGGATGCCCTCCTGCTCGAAGACGGGAGACCCCTCACACCCACCGGCAGGAAGGACACTGTGGCCTACTACTGGTTGCCGGCCGGTGACCACCTGCTCGAGTTGTGGGCCCCCGGGTATCTCTCCAAGTTCCTCCACCTCTCTCTCTCGAAGTCGGTCTTCATAGAGGAGAAGCTCGAGCGGAAGGACTCCCGCCTCCGACTCGTGGGGGAGTTCCCCACGGGCTGCCAGCCCAAGGGTATCTCCTTCTCTCCAGATGGACGATTCTTCTATGTGACCCTGCTCGACGGTGAGGGGGTGGAGATCTTTTCCGCCGATCCTCCGGCCTACGTGGGGAGGGCGAGTCCGCCCCCGTACTTTGCCGGACAGAGGGGTTTCGTGGAGGGGTACATCCTGCACGGCATCCTCTGGGTCTCGCAGATGACCACGAACCGGGTGCACGCCTTTTCCCTGGATGGCAGCTATCTCTTCACCTCGGATCGGGTGGGCGTCTGGCCCAAGGTGATCGCAGGCACGCACCGCGGAGATCTCCTCTTCGTCTCCAACTGGGAATCGAACGACATCGCCTTCCTCGATCCGCTCTCGGGGCGGGTGGTGGGACGGGTCCCCGTGTCCGCCACGCCGAGGGGGCTTGCGGTCACGCCTGACGACAGGTTTCTCTACGTGTGCAACTATGACACCGGCGTGCTGGAGAAGATAGACATCCCTCACCAGCGGGTGGTGAAGGTGATCGACTGGGAGTTTGGGGCCAAGCGCCACGCAGTCATGGACAGGCAAGGCAGGTTCCTCTATCTCTCCGACATGTATCTGGGTACCATCACCAAGTTCGACCTTGGATCCGAGGCGCCTGTGAATGAGCGTTACATCGGTCCCAAGCTCAATACCATCGCTCTCTCGCCCGATGACAGGTACCTCTTCGTCTCCTCGAGGGGCCACAACAACCCCGAGACCTACCTCAAGAAGGGACCCGATCACGGGAAGGTCTTCGTCCTCGATACGAGGACGCTCGAGGTGGTGGATTGGGTATGGGGAAGGAACCAGCCCACAGGGCTCGCCGTTTCGCCGGACGGGCGGTACCTGGTGTTCTCCGACTTCCTGGACCACAACATAGAGGTCTACGACATCTCGAGGCTCCGGGCGGAGTGAGGCGCGCCTCTGCGCCAGCCGGCTATAGCCGCCGGACGAGGTCTCGGAAGACCTCTCCTCGGTGGAACTCGTGTCTGAACATCTCGAAGGAGGCGGCTCCGGGGGAGAAGAGCACCACTTCGCCGGATGAAGCCCTGTGGTGAGCCTCGGCGAGGGCCTCTTCAAGGCTCCGATAGGGGCCCAGATAGGAGATGCCGGACTCTTCGAGGAGGGGGAGGAGGCGTCTGGTGGCGCTCCCTTCCAGGAGGTAGACCGTGACCGGCTTGTCTGCGAGTCCTCGGTAGGGGGAGAGATCGAGGTTCTTGTCGGTGCCGCCGGTGATGAGGTGGACGGGACACTCGAAAGCGGAGACCGCAGCGAGGACGGCGTCGGGTATGGTGGCGGCCGAGTCGTTGTAGAAGGCGACTCCTCCTTTCTCCCGTACGAGCTCGAGCCTGTGGGGAATACCGGGGAAGGAGGAGAGCCGGGTACGGATGAGCGCAGGGTCTGTGCCGAAGGTGTACGCCATGGCCCCGGCGAGGAGGAGGTTGAGCCGGTTGTGAGCGCCCGGCACCAGGAGGCGTTCGGGGAGGAGGGGGATCTCCTTCCCGTGGTCGAGGAAGAGGCCCTCCTGCTCGGTGAGGAAGGCGGCGCGAGGGGGTGGGGAGGTCGGCCGCTCCTCGAAGAAGGGGAGAGCCGTCGCCGGGGTGTTGGCGGCCATCCACCTGCCCCAGGGATCGAAGGCGGGGTAGAGGAAGGTCTGCGAGGGATCCTGGGTTGCGGTGATCCAGAACTTGTCCTCCACGTAGGCTTCCATGGATGCGTAGGCGTTCTGGTGGTCGGGGTAGATGTTGGTGAGGGCCGCCACCTGTGGGGTGAAGGAGATCCTTCCGCCCAGGTCGCCGAGTTGCCAGGAGGAGAGTTCGAGGACCACGGGGGTCTCCTCGGAGAGTTCGCGGAGGAAGGTGAGGGGGCTCGTGGTGATGTTGCCCCCGAGCCTCGCACCCGGGAAGGCGGCCGAGAGGATGTGGTGGAGGGCCGAGGCCGTGGTGGACTTGCCCTTGCTCCCGGTGACCGCCAGGATGGGGGAGCGGCAGGCCTTCAGGAAGAGGGAGATGTCGGTCTCCACGTGGCGGGCGAGGGAGAGGAATCGGGAGGTTCGGGGGACCGCAGGGTTCTTGATCACCACATCGGCCTCGAGGAAGTCCTCCTCCCGGTGGGTGCCGAGGACGTAGCGTATGTCGTATCCCGCGAGGGCCTCGAGGGAGGGGGCGAGTTCCTCCTCCGTGCGCAGATCGGTCACGGTCACGATCGCCCCCTCCTCCACACAGAACCTGGCGGCGGCCGCCCCCCCTCCGTGGGCGCCGAGGCCCATCACGAGGACCTTCTTGCCTCCGAGCAGGCTACGCATGTCGCTGTACATCGAGTCTGTACTCCCTCATCTGGTGTTCGTTGAGGTATCGGGCGATGCTGATCCCCTCCCATTGGGCGATCATCTCCCGGGGCACGGTGCTCCGTATCTCCTTGACCAGGGGGAGGTCGGGCGAGAACTTCTCCTTCCGGAGCACCTCGAGTATCTCGTCGACGTACGGTTCCAGGATACGCTGAGCGCGGTAGAGGAACGGCAGGTAGGTCTTGCGGGATGCGGGATCGTAGGAGGGGGGCATGAGGCATATGGATCGGTACTTGCAGGTGAGGGGGTAGTAGGGGTAGGTCCTGGCCCCTTCGGGCAGGAAGACGCTGGAGAAGAATTTGGAGAGGTCACGATCGAGCCAGATGCCCTGCACGAAGTAGCCCCGCCCCATCTCCCCTATCCATGTGCGGGAGATCACCTGCCGTATGAGAAAGCCGCGGGGCCTGCCCTCTTCGGTATGGAGGTCTTCGAGCGGGATGAGGTCGGCCTCGAGCATGAGCTTTCTCGTACGGTAGGAGGGCGTGGTGTCGTTGGTTCCCTGTTCCACCAGGGTGTGGTCGTGAGGGTGGTACGAGAGGTCGATCCTGAGGAGGTAGAGGTAGAGGGCTTCCCCCATGCGGTAGAGACGGAAGAAGGCGGGCCTCAGGATGCTCGCAGGATCGAAGAGGTGGGTGAGGCCGTGGAAGAGACCCGGGCAGATGCCTACGAGCTCCCGGACCACCGGGAGAAGGTGCCTGAGGTACTCCCGTGAGGGACGTGTCTCCCGTATGTCGTGGTGTACCGGCAGGTGGGGTACCGAGAACTCGCGGGGGAGGAGGAGGAAGAAGTCCTCGTTCTGGGTGAAGTGACGCGAGACGGGGGGGAAGGCCTCGGAGGCCGAGGCGAGGACTGCGTTGATCTCGGGATCGCTCCAGGTGAGCGGGAGAACCTGGGTCGCTACTTCCATCCTTACCGAAGTTATACTCCATGGCGGGGCTCATTTCAAGGAACCATTTTGAGAGCGGGAAGGAGGCTCTATACGTACGGAGGTACTGCGAGATAGAGGTCTGGGGATTCTTTTTTGTTTCTTTTGTGGTAGAATGAGACGCACAGATAAGGAGGTATATAGAGGTATGATTTCGAAATTGCAGTGGTGAAGTCCGCAATAGGGAGGTGCAACATGCCGCTTACGTACATAAAATTCGAAAATTTCACCGCTTTCTCCTTTCTGGAGCTCAACTTGAGTCCCGGGATTAATGTCTTCGTAGGCACGAACGGAACAGGAAAAACCCATTTGATCAAGGCCGCTTATGCCGCATGTGATATCAGTAAGACAAAAGACAATTTTGCAGATAAGCTCATTCGCACGTTTCTTCCTTCCGGGAGGATGCTCAGAAGATTGGTAAAACGGCAGCAAGGAAGCAGTCGGGCCTCTCTTGAGCTCAAAAGAGAAGAGGAACAACCTGGCGAGCCACTACGCATTAGGATCTCTTTTACGAACCATACTGAGAATCCAAAGTCTGCACAGACAGAGGGGGTCCAAAAGTGGATAGAGTACCCCATTGAGGCGGTATACATACCGGTAAAGGAGATGCTCTCGGCAGCCCCCGGTTTCCGATCCCTCTATGCTCAGAGAGAGATTCACTTTGAAGAGATATATTCAGATCTCCTCGATAGGGCGTATCGTCCTCCTTTGCGCGGTCCGATTGATAGAGAGCGAAAGAAACTATTGGAAAAACTCAACACACTAATTGAGGGAAATGTCACGATAAAGGACGAAGAATTTTTTTTGAGGAATAAGCAGGGTAATCTGGAGTTTACTCTTCTCGCTGAAGGCATTCGTAAATTAGGGCTCTTGTGGTTGCTCATTCAGAACGGTACGTTGCTGAGAGGTTCTGTGCTCTTTTGGGATGAGCCCGAGACAAACCTTAATCCCCGACTCTATGGTCCCCTCATGGACATCCTTCTTGAGCTCCATCGGATGGGAGTGCAGATTTTTCTCACCACTCATGATTATGTGATCCTCAAGGAGATAGATCTGAGGAGAAAGAAGGGAGATGAGATATTATTCCATTCTCTTTATCGAGAAAAGGAGACGAGAGAAATCCGCTGTGTGTCTACTGCTGAATTTCTCGAACTTCATCCTAATGCCATCGTGGAGACATTTGCCGATCTTTATGATCGGGAGATAAAACGTACGTTGGGTGAGGACACACAAGAATGAGAGTTCTGGAAGAAGGAGATCTCAGAATCGAGATCCCAGATGATGTTCAGAGTGTTGAAAAATTTGATGACCATGGGAGTCACGGTCTTTCCCACTGTATGAAAGCGGTGGATTTTATTATAGAGACCGACTCTCATATTTGGTTCATAGAAATAAAGGATCCTGATCACCCTCAAGCGAGAGAGAAAGATCGGCAGAGATTTTTGCGTGATCTGCAATCTTCGGAACTGGATAGAGACCTTGTTCAGAAATTCAGAGATTCTTTTTTGTATCGATGGGCTGAAGATCGAATCACTAAGCCCATACGATACTATATAATCATCGCTTCGAATCAACTGGATGAGGCGTTGTTGCTGTCAAGGATTGATGCTCTGAAGCAGAAGCTCCCTCTCACAGGTCCTCGTTCTGGAAGATGGAAGAGACGTTTGGTGGAAGGATGCGGGATCTACAACCTGCGTACATGGAAGGGAGCTTTCCCGGAGTTTCCACTTTCTAGAATCTCAGGCCGCATCTCTTGATCTTGATCAAAGAAGATAGAGTAACAGTCTTATGAGAAAGTGTGTGTCACATGTAGTTTAGGCTTTCCTCAAGAGAGATTCCCACGGATGCTCCACCATCGTACAGAGGATGACAAAGAAGAGGTGCGTCCTCCTCTTTTACCGTATGCGTCGGGTTCCTGAGGGGCTTTTCCGATTGCAGGGGGGCGGTTTTTGCGGTATGCTTCAAGGAGGAGGCGGTATGAGGTCGCGGATCCTGTGCGTGCTGTTCGTACACTTCGTGGCGATGGGGCTCTGGGCCGAGGAGGCGGTGGGGGTGCTCCTCTATGCCGAGGGAGGGACCTTCTCCCTCTATCGGGGCCAGGACGCCCTCCGCTTCGACGTGGGGAGGAACCCCGTGGTGGGGCTCGCGGTGAAGAGCGGCGATCTTTTCCAGACCGATGCGGAGAGCATGCTCGAGGTGCAGGTGTTGGGGAGTCGGGTGATGGTGAAGGTGGGGAGAAACACCACCTGCGAGATCCGGGCCGAGGGCGAGGGGGTGCGGCTCCGGGTGGCGTACGGTACGGTGAGGGTGAGGACGGGGAGGGAGGCCGTACCGGTCGTGGTGGAGGGGAGGGGTGCCCGGGTCGATTTCTCGGAGGGCGATGTGATCTACCGGTTCGTCTCTTCCTCCGAGGGTATGCGTATCACCACCACGTCGGTGGATGTCCGGGCGGGATCGGTGCGGGTCGTGCCGCTGGGTGAGGGCAGGGTAGGGGAAGAGGTGCGGGCAGGTCCGGGTGAGAAGGTCGAGGTGTCGGAGGAGGTGGACGAACGGGGGCGTATAGGGATCACGGCGACGAAGGGGAGGAGCACGGTCGGGGGTCTTCCCTCCCTGGCGTTCGTGCACGAGCCCCTGTCTCCAGACCTCATCGCCCGGCTGTTTCCTCACCTGGAGACCGAGGGGGGGCCCGTAGAGGGGAGTGTGGTGCAACGGGAGGGGCGGGCGATCCAGTCGGCCTCGCTCGATGTCGCACAGGAGCCGCGGATGCTCACCGCTTCGGACCAGGTGGACCTCGAGTCCGGCCTCCTCAAGGCGAGGAGGCAGCGTGCCTGGGGCGGAGCCCTCTTCCTCTCCGGGATGTTCTTCACCGGCCTGGGGGTGTTCGTGGGGTATGGAGAGGACGTGGCCTCGCCCTACTGGCCGTATCAGGACAGACCCGACCTCGCCCTCTCTCTCTTTTCCGTCGGGGGGGTGGCGATCGTCTCGGGGATCATCTCGTACATCGCAGGCAGTTCCGTGTCCTATTGAGCAGACGTCCGAGCGGAGAGGGCCTCCAGGGCTTCCTCCTGTGAGAGGGGCGTCTCTTCCATGACCTTCTTCTGCCGGATGGCCCACCGGTCCCCGAGAAAGACGAGTTCCATTATCTCCTCGATCCTGGAGGGATTGCTCGTTGCCGGGGTGCCGGTTTCGGGGTCTCCCGGTTCCAGTGTCCACCTGAGATAGGAGGCCCTGACGGTGGCCTGTTCCGAGGTCTCCTGGAGGGTGGAGAGTGTGAGGCCTGCCACGCCGTAGAGAACCGTGCCCTCGGGGAGGGGCGGCATCCCTTCCTCCACCCACTGCTCCGGGCTCACGAGGGGGAGCGTGCGTTCCACTGCGGTGCGGACCCGTACGATCACGAAGAGGTGGGTGAGTTCCCGATAGACCGGGTCGTCGTCAGAGACGAGGCAGTCCCGGAGGGTCTCCGGGTCGATGCGGTTGATGCTCTCGTAGTAGAGGCGGGCCACCTCCAGGGGGCCGAGGCCGATGGTGGCGGGTGGGCGGTTCGCGTTCTGTATCGTGGAGATCAGCACGAGGAGGATGAGGCCGAGTGCAGCGGCTCCTCCACCGAGGATGGCCCCGTACCTCCTGAAGAAGCGGTGCACGCGGAAGGCCCGGTGGATGCGGGCTTCTTCGAGCGGGTCGAACGAGACCGTGCCCACTGTGGCTCCGGGGGGGGCGGGCATCGGCAGGAGGAGTCTGTCGGGTTCTTCGAGAGCTCGATGGACCCAGTGGATGAAAGGCTGTGCTGACTCTCCCGAGGGACGGATACGGGGGAAACGCTTCCTGGTCCGTCGAAAGAGGCGTTCTTCCCGGATGCCGTTACCGAAGGGGGGTCTTCCAGTGATGCAGAGGTAGGAGAGGAAGGCGAGGCCGTACGACCAGGAGGTGTCCTCGATTTCCTCCTGGAGCGGATGGTCGGCGGCGGGAGGGCGATGTTCCCTCATGAGCTGGAGGAGGTCGTCGTTGAGTACGAGGATGCCTTCATCGAGGAAGACGATGGCCTCGAGTGCTGCAGGGGGAAGGGGCATGTCGTGCCCGCGGAGGGTCTCCAGCGCTTCGCCTGCCTGGTGGAGGAGTGGGAGGTGAGAGGGGGAAGGATGGTCGGCGATCTCCTTGAGGGAGGCGATGGGCCGGGCGGCTCTGAAGATGAGGTATCCCTGTCCTTCCACCATCCTCAGGCCTTCGCAGGTCATGGGGTAGACGGCGTTCCCGATCACGAGTCTGCACGTCTTGTCCACGAGGGTGTACTGTTTGGCGACCGCCGGTGTGTAGTCGACGATGCCGGTGGGAATGGCGAGTTTCTCCTGTCCTTCGATGGTGGTGAGGTGGGGTGTGTTCCTATTCGTAATCGCGTTCACCGAACACCTCCGCGGTAAAACCAAAGAGTTGGGCGTCTGGGGCTTTCCATGCGTCGGGGGGGAGCCCTGCCTTGAGGCAGGTGTGAGCGAGAAAGGTCTCCCTCTCCCATCCCTGTTCCACCGGCACCTGGGGGAGGAGAAGACCGGATTGCCAGCCTTTGCGGATGAGCAGGCCGTGGGTCCCCACTTCGACCTCCTCCGGGGCTATGGGGAAGAGGGGGGAGAGGATCGAGATCTCTATGTCGAGGAGGGGAACCTCCGGTCTGGTGACGGGAGGGAACCGTGGGTCGCGAAAGGCGCTCTCGTAGGCCATGTCTTGTACCACCTCCCAGAGGGGGCGATCCGCGATGATGTGGCCGATGCAGCCGCGGAGCGTGCCCTCCTTGTGAAGGGTCACGAAGGCTCCTCCCGGTTCGAGGAGCCGTGGGGGTGGGTCGGGGAGGCGGGGGGTGCGGCTTTCGGTGGCGGCGGTGATGACCTCACGGGCCGCGGAGAGGAGGAGCTTTCGTTCCTCGTCAGTGTGTCTCATGGTCGTTTCCTCCTGTGACGAGGAATGAGGCGTACTCCACCGTGTGGCCGTCCTCGGGAGGGCTCGTCTCCCTGCCCAGCAGGTGGAAGGAGAGGGGGATTTCGAGGGCTTCGGCGAGCATGAGGAGGGGCCAGACCAGGAGGAGGAGCTTTTCCGGGTTGTGCTGGGTGCGGATGCGGGAGAGAAGGGTGTGGGACGGCGTGGAGAGGAGGGTGCGGATGAGTTCTTCCGCACGGCGTGCGTTGTCTTTCCGCGGGGCGAAGGGGGTGAGATTGGTGCTCACCACGAAGAGGGTGTGCTCCCATTCGGTGGCGTAGATGAGGTAGAGGGCGCGGGCGAGGGTCTCGGCGAGGGTCAGGAGGGGGGCGCCGACGAGTACGGGGAGGATGGGGGCGTGGGGGAGGATGCTCCGCAGGAAGGGGAAGACGACCTCCAGACAGTGTTCCTCCATGTGGGAGAGATCGTCCACCGCAAAGGCGGTGCTGGAGGCGAGGGCCTCCTGGGTGGCGGGGAGGTCGAGTGCGAGAGGGCCCAAGGGGGTGGCGAAGAGCGTGGATCCGGGAAGAAAGAGGGTGGGGAATGGCTCGCGGTGGGTGGGGCCCCAGAGGACCACACGGCGGAAGTGTTCGCGCCAGGGGAGTACGTGCGCGAATGCGGCCCCCAGAAGGTCGCCCACGTAGTCCCAGGTGGCGTGGGGCACGATGAGGGCGAAGGGACGGGGCGGGGGGCTCTCGGGGGAAGGGCGGGAGAGGAGGGCATCGAGACGCGCCTCGAGTGTGTCGGCAGCGTCGGGGTAGAAAATGCCTTCGACGATGGGCTCTCTCACGAGTTCCTCGGTCTGGGTGAGGGCATTGCGTCCTTGGTTCATCCCATTCCCCTTCACTGTATAGAACCCCCTCTGCTTGTAAGGTAAAGAAAAAGAGGGGGAAGAATCAAGTTGAGGGAGGCTCCTCCCGCATCTCTTCCCTCTGGAGGAGGGAAGAGATGCGGGCCGGATCCCTGCGCACGGCGATGTTCTTCTCCCGGGTGGGGATGACGGTTCCCAGGGTACCGTGCTTGGCCCTCCTGAGATACTTCACGTGGGTACAGTAGAGGTCGACCACCTCTTCGTGTTTCGCCTTACTGAAGTGGACGGCGAGCTGGGCTGCATCGAGGATCACGGGGTGGGGGATCTCCTTCCCTTTCTGAGACCGTATGATCACGTGACCGCCCGGCCAATCGCGCACGTGGAGCCACAGGTCGTTGCCCCGCGCATGGTGCCGGAGCACCTCGTCGCTCTCTTTCGCGTTACGGCCCACGATGATGAGAAAACCATGGGAGAGGACGTGGAGGCCGGGTACCCCGGTGTCCTTCTCCCGTGCTCGCGTCTCCTTCAGGAAGGTGCGGGAGAGGGTCTCGAGATCCTCTTCTCCCATGGAGGGGATCTGTTCGAGAAGGCGCTCGTGGTGGCTGAGGTCCCTGGAGACGTCCTGCATGCGCGCGGCGAGGTTCTCCTCCTGCTGGAGGAGCCTGCGGTGCTCGCGATAGTAGCGCTCGGCGTTTTCCTGCGGGCCGAGGGCGGGATCAAGGGGGATCCTCACCGTGCCGCCTCGGAAGTAGTCCTCCACCTCGATCCATTCCTGGCCGCGGGGGATCTGCCAGAGGTTGGTGATGATGAGATCTCCGTATTCCTTGTAGCGTTCCGCATCCCGGATGCGTTCCCGCCGAGAGGTGAGTTCCATGAGGGTCGCTCGAAGGGTGGTGATTCTTCGTTCGAGGAGACGGACGAGGTCTGCCTTCAGTTTCTCCACCCGCGCTCCCCGGTCCGTCTCCAGATAGGAGGCTTCCATACGTGAAAACCACTCTTCGGAGGAGGATGCCTCATCGAGGAAGCGGACCGAGAAGCGGGGGTCCTCGTCCTTATAGGTGCGCATGAGCTGTGGCCAGGGGTCGAAGCGCTCTCCCGAGACTTCGCCTCTGCGCGGCCGACGGAACATGCAGTCGAGGATGGTCATCTCCTCATCGGTGACGATGATGTTGGGAGCCGTGGCCCAGAGGCGGATCCAGAGGAGGGTGGTGGTGCCTTCGCGAGCCACCGCGATCCGGATGAGACGCTCCCTCCCTATCTGGTAAGCACCGGTGATCTTTCCCCCGCGGATGTGGGCCCTGAGGAACTGGGTGAACCGCTGAGGATGGGGGAGCCGGGGGAGTTTTGTGGTGAGTGGAAAGAATGCCACGCCGGACTGGTCCATTCGAAAGAGGAGGGTGAAAGAGCGTCCCGGGAGATAGAGCTTGAGGCCCAGGTGTTTGAAATCGGGTTGGAAGATGTCCTGAACGAGGGCCCCCCGGAGTGAGAGGGCCTTGAGAGCGTAGTCCACCTCTTTCCAGTTGAAGGACATGCACAGAGTGTACGGCTATCCAGGGGAAGCGGGCAAGGGGGATGTTGACAATATATGATTTTTTTAATATTAATTGATCCGAATAATACGCTCCATCCCGAATCCTATACACATGCAGGAGGACTCATGGCGATCAAGGTCGTACCGCACAGGTGTCCGCAGAACCACCCGTGCCCGGCGGTGAGGATGTGCCCCAGGGGGGCGCTCGTGCAGCGGGGATACCGCGCACCCCAGGTGGATCCCTCCCGGTGCACTGGGTGTGGATTGTGCGTGCGGTTCTGCGGGTTTGGGGCCATTCAACCCGCATGAGTGTTCCCTGAAGAAAGCCGAAGTGCCGCAGAAGTCTGCGGCTTTTTTTATGCACTCGCCCACCGTGAGAGCACCTTGAGCACCTCGCCAGCGAGGTAGAAGGAACCTGTGACCAGCACGGGCCGTCCCTCGCTCCTCCGCAGCGCCTCCCTCAGCGCCCCTTCCTCCTCCGCCACCACCACGGCCCGCACCACCCCCTCCGCCATCCTCCCCACCTCCTCCGGCCTGCTCTCCCTGAACCGGCCCGCCCTCGTCACCACCACCTCCCTGCACAGCCGCCCCAGCTCCCCCAGCATCCCCCGCGCATCCTTCCCCGCCACGCACCCAAACACCCCCACCACCTCCCCCCACCCATACCTCCGCCCCAGCGCCTCCACCACGGCCCGCACCGAGTCGCGCGTGTGCGATCCATCCACCCACACATCCGGGTCCTCTGCTACCTGCTGGAGCCTGCCCGGGAGGGTCGCCCTCCCCAGCCCCTGCGCCAGCGCCCCCACCTCCCCCTCCGGCACGCACACCCGCCACGCTGCTGCAGCGAGCGCCGCGTTCTCCGCCTGTACGAGGAGCGGTGTGGAGAGCCCGGTGTGCACCACGAGCCCGTCCTCCCACCTCACGCGCAGGTCAAGCCCTCTCTCCCCCTTCGCAGCCTCCCACCGCACCACCTGGCCGCCTTCCCCGGCCCCTCCTCCGTCGGCATCCTCCCCTCCATCCTGCCTCCCCACCACCCGCACCACCTGTGCCCCCAGCTCCCCCGCCCGCCCCTCGATCACCCGCATCGCCCCCGCCTCCTGTGGTGCCACCACCACCGGCACGCCCGGTTTGATGATCCCCGCCTTCTCGAAGGCAATCTTCTCGATCGTATCCCCCAGGTACTCCGTGTGCTCCAGCTCGAGGTGCGTAATCACCGTCACCTTTGGCTGCACCACATTGGTGGCATCGAGCCTTCCCCCCATCCCCGTCTCCAGCACCACCCACTTGCATCCCATCTCCTTGAAGACGAGAAACCCCAGCACCGTGAGCAGTTCGAACGTCGTCACCTCAGGGAGGAGCGCCCTCCCCTCCGCCGTCCCTTCGAGCCGTCTCCTGAGCTGCGCAAGGGCATCGAGGTAGACCTCAGGAGGCCACTGACGCCCTGCCTGCGTGATGCGTTCGGTGTAGGAGACCAGGTGGGGGGAGGTGTAGAGCCCAGTACAGAATCCGGAGGCCTCCAGGGCCCGGGCGAAATAGTGGCACGTCGAGCCCTTGCCCTTCGATCCCGCCACATGGGCAAAGGAAAGCTCCTCCTCCGGGTGTCCGAAGAGCCCGCAGAGCGCCCGCACCCGGTCGAGTCTGAACTCCCGCACCTCGCCCGGCCGCCGCTCAAAGTTGGCGAACCGTTCCAGGTAGCGGAAGGCCTCCTCAACCTCGGGGTGAATAGGAGCCGGGAGTATCTCTGTGCACAATCGCAGCCGCATGGGCCGGAAACCCCTCATACTCGGCCAGACGCACCACGTGCGGCCCCAGTTCGGCGAGCCCCTCCTCGCTCACGTGGATCACCGACGAGAACTTGAGAAAATCGCGCACCGAGACCGGAGAGAAGACCTTTGCCTTTCTCCCTGTGGGCAATACGGCATTGGGCCCTGTGGCATAGTTTGCGAGGCTGAAGGGGAGGTGCTCACCCAGCAGGATCTCGCCGGCGTTTCTGATGAGCTTCAGGGTGGCGAAGAGATCGCTGGTGCGCAGTTGCAGGTGTTCCGGAGCCCACTCGTTCACCACCTCGGCCCCCTCCTCGATCGAATCCACCAGGATGATCCCGCCGTACCCTGAGAACACCGCCTGGACGAACTCCCTGCGGGGTGAAGGGAGGCGGGGAATGCACGACAGAAGGTGTGCCTCCACCTGACCGGCAAGCTCCCGCGACGGTGTCACGAGCAGGGCGGCCGAGTCTGCGCCGTGCTCGGCCTCCACGAGGAGGTCGAGCGCCACCTTCCACGGGTCTGCGCTCTCATCCGCGAGGATCACCGACTCAGAGGGGCCGGCAGGGAGGCCTGTGTGGACCACGTGCGCCACGAGCCGCTTTGCCGCCGTCACATACGCGCTCCCCGGACCGGTGATCATCGACACAGGGGCGATCGACTCAGTGCCGTAGGCGAGGGCGGCGATGGCCTGGGCGCCACCCACGCGGTAGACCTCGTGTACCCCGCAGCGCCTCGCTGCATACAGACACGCCGGGTTGACCGAGCCGTCCTTCTCAGGTGGGGTTACCATCACCACACGGGGCACCCCTGCGAGCCTCGCCGGTACGGCGAGCATGTACACCATGGAGGGGAAGCTCCCCCGGCCCCGGGGCACGTAGAGCCCGCACGAAGGCACGGGCGTGGCCCGCTCACCCGCCATCACCCCGGGACGTACCTCCACCATGGGGGAAGGCTCCGGCACCTGCGTGCGGTGGAAGCGCTCCACATTCTCTATCACATAGTCGAGACTCTCCCTGATCTCCTCCGGGAGGGCCTCCTCTGCGGCCTTAAACTCCTCCTCGGTGACCCTGAGCCGATCGGGTGAGAGTACCACCCCATCGAATTGCCGGGTGAACCTGAGGAGGGCCGCATCCCCTTCAGTCCGCACCGCTTCCACCACCGGCCGCACCGCCTCCTCAACCCGGGCAATATCTTCCTCTGAACGGGAGAGGAGCTTGCGGCGTTCCTCAGGGGAAAGGTCCCCCCATACGTAGACGTTCACCTTAAGATCCATACCCCTATGGTCGCACGCACCCCTTCCTCCGGTCAATGGGAGGAGAGACATGGAGAATACCCCTTGCCCCTTCTCGTTCCTCTGTCTATCCTGGGGGAAACCGATGGGTAGCGGAGTTCGATGGCAGACCGTATAGACTATACGATTCACGGTGACGACATGCAGCTTGTGGAGGTGATCCTCGATCCCGGGGAGGGGGTGCGAGCCGAAGCGGGAGCCATGCTCTACATGGAAGAAGGGATCACCATGGATACCCGGATGGAGGGCGGGCTGCTCGGAGGGTTCAAACGCATCCTCGCGGGAGAGAGCTTCTTTATCACCAACTTTGTGAACACGGGCTCACGGAGGGCGGCGGTGGCCTTCGCAGCCCCCTATCCGGGTAAGATCGTGCCGCTCGACCTCGGCACGCTCGGCGGGCGGTTCATCTGCCAGAAAGACGCCTTCCTGTGCGCCGCGGTCGGTATCGATATCAGTATAGTCTTCACCAGGCGGTTAGGAGCCGGCTTCTTCGGCGGTGAAGGGTTCATCCTGGAGGAGCTAAGAGGTGATGGCTGGGCCTTTATACATGCAGGAGGCACCATTGTGGAGAAACGGCTTGCGGCCGGTGAGACGTTGAGGGTAGACACGGGGTGCTTTGTGGGGTGCTCTCCCCCAGTGGACTACGATGTGCGATTTGTGGGAGGCTTCAGGAACGCCCTTTTCGGAGGGGAGGGGCTCTTCCTTACAGAGCTTACCGGGCCGGGTGTAGTCTACCTCCAGAGCCTGCCGCTCGCCCGGCTCGCGGACAGGATCCTTGCGGGGCAGGTTCAGCGAAAGGGGGAGGGGGGACCGAGGATGATAGGCTCGTTCTTCGGCGAATAACGCGACAGCAGGCACCAGAGGACCATTCCATCGAGAAGAGGAGCGACCGGAATGCAACGAGCAGATGTGCTCAGGAATACCCTGCGCAGGATCGACGGCGCAGGATACAAGGCCTATAAGGACATAGAAGGTGCGTACGACTTCGACGACTTCGTGCTCATCATAGACCATGTCCAGGGCGATCCCTTTGCGGCACCCAGCAGGGTTCGGGTCCGTATCCCCCAGCGCGTGGCAGGCTTTCCTGAGGCGGCCTACCGGCCTAAGAGCAGGGAGGTGGCCCTTCGGGACTACATCACCAGGATCTTCGCCCGGGAGGCCGGCCGGTTTCAACGACCCCGCGCCACGGGTAAGAGCGGGGTCATCAGCATCGACCGGCCGGGACAGGAGATCCTCGAGCGTACGAGCTGCTTCGTGAACGACAGGGAGGTGGAGCTCCGCTTCACCGTGGGGCTGCCCGCCTTCGGGCGGAGGATCGCCGGCAGGATCGCCCAGGAGATGTTCTTCGAGGACATCCCGGCGTTGGTGCGGAGGGCGGGGCTCTACCGTTCCATCCAGGGGAGGAGCCTGGTGGAGCACCTCAAGACCAACGAGGACGCCGATGCCCTGAGGGCCGAGCTCTCGAAGGCAGGGATCGTTGCCTTCGTGGCGGACGGCGCCATCCTCCCGAGGGAGAGCGGAGTGAGCCAGAAGCCCCTTTCCGCGGGGACGGTGGTGCCTTTCGAATCGCCCCCTTCCCTCAGGGTGGAGTTCACCCTCCCCAACCGGGGAAAGATCACCGGCATGGGGATCCCCCATGGAGTCACGCTCATCGTGGGAGGGGGCTACCACGGCAAGTCCACCCTCCTCAACGCTCTCGAGATGGGGGTCTACAATCACATCCCGGGTGACGGGAGGGAGTTCTGCGTCACCATCCCCGAGGCCGTGAAGATCCGGGCCGAAGACGGCCGCCGTATCGAGAAGGTGGATATCTCTCCCTTCATCTCGCACCTGCCGTTCGGCAAGGACACCACCAGCTTCTCCACCGAGGATGCGAGCGGGAGCACCTCCCAGGCGGCCAACATCATCGAGGCCCTCGAGGCAGGGGCCAAGCTCCTTTTCATCGATGAGGACACCTCGGCCACCAACTTCATGATCAGGGATCACCGGATGCAGGAGCTGGTCTCCAAGGACCATGAGCCGATCACCCCCTTCATCGACAAGGTGCGGCTCATGCTTCGCGACTACGGCGTCTCCACGGTGATGGTGATAGGCGGATCCGGCGACTACTTCGACGTGGCCGATCGGGTGGTGTGCCTCATCGAGTACCGACCGTACGAGGTGACGGCCAAGGCCAAGGAGATCGCCCAGCGGTACCGGACCGACCGCCGCCAGGAGGGCGGGGAGAGGTTCGGGATGATCACCCCCCGTGTCCCGCTCTCGGAGAGCTTTGATCCGAGCAAGGGGAAGCGGGAGGTGAAGATCTCTCCCAAGGGCCTCACCTCCATCCACTTCGGTACGCACGAGATCGACTTGGGGGCGGTGGAGCAGCTCGCGAGTGTGAGCCAGACCAGGGCCATAGGGGATGCCATCTACTACGCCACCAGGTACATGGACGGCCGCAGGCCCCTCGCCGAGATCCTCGATCGCGTCATGGAGGATGTGGCCCGTGAGGGGCTCGACGTGCTCTCTCCTTTCCCCGTGGGCGACTATGCCGCGTTCCGCCGATTCGAGCTTGCGGCCGCCATCGACCGTCTGCGGACCCTCAAGGTGCGTCAGCTCCGGGAGAGCTCCTGATCCCGCATCCCGGGGGTGGGGATGTGGGAGGCGGGGGAGCAGGGGAGGGTGATGACGATCCGCGTCCCCCGGCCCGGGGTGCTGGTGAGCGCGATTCTTCCTCCCAGCCTGCGGACCAGGGTGCCGATGAGGGGGAGCCCTGCCCCCCGTCCGGCGAGGGCATCCGCCTCGTCCCTTGAGGAGGCCCCGTGGGTGAAGAGGGCCCTCAGCACCTCCCTGGGTGGGGCATCGGGGGCGATGAGTCCCCGCTCCAGGAGCCGCGCTCTCAGGCGTGCGAGGTCCATGCCGCGGCCGTCGTCCTCCACGATGATGCGGAGCACCTCCTCTTCGCGGGAGGTGCTGATGCGGATACACCCCTCGGCCGCCTTTCCCCGCGCCTCACGTTCGGCCTCGTCCTCTATCCCGTGGGCGACGGCGTTCCGCACGCACTGGAGGACCATGTCCTTCACCGGTTTGTAGATCTCGAGGGGGATCTCCTCCCTGTGGTAGGCGCTGAAGTCCACCCGCACCCGTTTCCCTTCCTCCGTTCTGATCCGCTCCAGGAACCGCTCCACGTCGAAGACGATGGGGTCGCTCGTGGGGGCCTCGGTGCTCTCCCTGTGGAAGGCGAGGAGCCGTTCCTTGAGGCTGAGTGCACGCTCGAGGAGGGTGCGGATCTCGCCCATCTTCACCCCCAGGTCCACGAGGGCCTCCTCCGAACACGTCCCGGACTCCCGCATCTTAAGGATGTGCTCCTCTATCTGGTGGGCCGTCTCCCCTATCGGATCGAGTCCCACGGCATAGGCGTCTCCCTTTATGCTGTGGACGTAGCGGTAGATGAGGGAGAGGGCTCGTTCCGGGTCGTCCGACTCGCGCTCGCAGATCTCTGCGATGGTGGTCAGGTCTTCCTCCACGCTCTGGAGGAACTGATCGAGGATCACAGGGTGCGTGTGGAGGATGTGGTAGAACATCTCCATCTCGGAGGCGGTGCGCCGTTCCTTTTCCTGGAGCTCGCGTTCCAGCAGGGCCTGTTCCGTGATGTCCTCGATCACGAAGAGGAGGTGGGTGATGGCCTCCCCTCCCCATATCCTCTGAACCTCGGCCCTGATGACCTTGTGGGTGAACCGATGTCCGTGGGGACAGAAGAGGTCGAGCTCCCGGAAGGGGCTGAGCGACCGGGCCACCTCCTCGTCCACGTGGGGTGCCCACATCACCTCGAGGAACTCGGAGAGCGAGGTGTAGGTGCGTTCGGGCACCCTCGACTTGAGGATATCGAGGAAGGTGAGGCGGGATACCTCCTCCTCACTGAGCTCGAAGATCTCGAGGAAGGCCCTGGAATAGTGGGGGGCGATCCTCCCGTCCCTGTCGATGACGCACAGACCGGTCCGCATCACGGAGAGGAGACGCACGTACTCGTCCCGGTCCACGGTGGTCTCCTGGAGGCGGTCCATCACCCGGTTGTAGGCCCGCGCGATCTGTCCCACCTCGGTGAAGGGGTCTTCGGGCACGCGGAGCGAGAGGTCGCCGGTCCTGGCCTGTTCGGTGAGGGTGGTGAACAGGTCGTAGAGCTCGGTGGTGGCGCCGTGCTCGGCCACGTTGAGCCCCATCTCCTCTGCTTCGGGGGGAACCCGCAAGGGGAAGAAGCGGTCTATGAGGCGCAGGAGGAGGTACGAGACACCGAACCCCCACACCCCGGCCACTGCCACGCCCAGGGTCTGCACGCCCACTTGTTCCCAGAAGGGAAGCCCCGTTCCCAGGAGCGCGGGGTCACCGAAGAGCCCCACCGCGAGGGTGCCCCAGATCCCTGCGGCGAGGTGGACGGGGATGGCACCCACCACGTCGTCGATCCTGAGCTGCTCGAGCAGCCGGAGGGAGCCGAGCATGACCAGGCCGCCGACCGCTCCGATGATGAGGGCCTCTGCCTCGGTGACCGCGTGGCAGTTGGCGGTGATGGCCACGAGCCCTGCGATGGAGCCGTTGATCACGTGCGAGACGTCGGCCCTGCCGGTGAGGACCCATCCTGCGGCCATCGCGGCCATGAGGCCCGCCGCTCCTGCGAGCGAGGTGCGCAGGATGATCCCCGGCACCTGGTCGTCGAGGGCGAGGGTGCTGCCCCCGTTGAACCCGAACCAGCCCAGCCAGAGGAGGAGGGCGCCCAGCACTGCGATGGGGATGTTGCTCCCCTGCATCCGGGCCCCCTCCTCGAACCGCCCCTTCCTCGGCCCTATGATGAGGACTGCGGCGAGGGCCACCCAGCCGCCCATGCTGTGGACCACCGTGGATCCCGCGAAGTCCACAAACCCCCTCCGCACGAGCCACCCCTCGGGCGATCCGAAGAGGGCGCCGCCCCATGCCCAGTGGCCGAAGACCGGGTAGACCACCACGGTGATCACGGTGCTCACCACCAGGTAGGCGGCGAAGCGCATCCTCTCGGCCACGGCGCCCGAGACGATGGTGGTGCACGTGGCGGCGAACATGAGCTGGAAGAGGAAGAAGGCCGCCTCCCACACCCCGGCGAGGCCCTCGTTGGGGAGGAAGAGGAAGTGGTCGCGTCCCGTGAGGCCCTGCCAGGTGGTGCCGAACATGAGCCCGAAGCCGACCGCCCAGAACCCCACCGAGGAGATCCCCACGTCGGCGAGGTTCTTGATCGCCACGTTGATGCTGTTCTTCGAACGGGTGAATCCCGCCTCGAGCATGGTGAACCCGGCCTGCATGAGGAAGACGAGCCCGGCGGCCACGGTGATCCAGAGCAGATCTCCTACGTTCGGTTCCATCCGTATCCCTCCTTACGATGTAGGTATGTGCATCCCGTGGTTCAGGCGGGATCGAGGCCCACGCCGAGGAAGCTCTGGAACCCTTCCCACAGGATGGGGATGATGTACACGGGCGACTGTACGTGGATGAGGAGGTCGTCGGGTACGCCCCGCACCACGAGGGGCACGGAGATCATGAACTCGGGGCCGAAGGCCTCTCGCAGGTTGCCTGCCACGGTGTTGGCCACCTCGCCTGCGATGTCCATGAGCAGCTCCTCCTCCATCACCTCCTCCGAGAGGATGAGGTGGCCCAGGTTCCAGAGCATGCCCCCCGATGCGGTGAGGTAGATGCCCCCCTTCCTCGATCCCGAGATGCCGATCATGCCGGTGTAGTCGAGGAAGAAGGCCTGTTCCTTTCTCTTGATGAACGGCACCCCTATGGTGGCGGGGTGCGGGGTCACCGTGGAGAAGTACCGCGTGGTGCAGTCCACCACGGCCTTGAGTTCCTCCCTGGTCATGCGGTCACCTCCAGGACGTGTGAGAGGGTGCGCTTCACCTCCTCGGGGGTGAAGGGTTTCTTGATGAATCCTGCGGCCCCTTTCTTGAGTGCGGTGAGGGCGGTGCGTTCGTCGGAGAGCGCGCTTATGATGACGATGGCGGTGCGCGGGTCGAATTGCTTCATGCGTTCGAGACACAGGAGCCCGTCCGCCCGGGGCATGGTGATGTCGAGGGTGACCAGGTCGGGACGGATCCGCTGGAAGGCCACGATGGCCTCCTCTCCGTCGGCGGCGAAGCCCGCGACCTCTATCCCCATCTCCTCGAGGATCCCGGCGAGCAGGTTCCGTATGGTTCGGGAGTCGTCGACCACGAGCGCCTTCTTCATGGATACCTCCTGGGAGTGAGTATGCAAAAACGGGGCCAGGATTGAGGCATTTCGCAACTCATGGTTAGGTAAGGAGATGGGAGGGAAGGGACGCAGGGATGGGGGATTTTTCTACAAAAATGCAGGTAATGCTTTGATGTCCTACATGTTTGTAGGTCGTGCACGACGAACCCGGCACCAGAGAGGAGGGAGCCGGGGATGGTGCATCGCGCGAAGGGGAGGCCGGCCTCCCCTTCATTCCCCGATGATCTTCATGAGGACGCGTTTCGGCCGTCTGCCGTCGAACTCGCCATAGAAGATCTGCTCCCACGGGCCGAAGTCGAGTCGTCCGTCGGTGATGGCCACCACGACCTCCCTCCCCATGATCTGGCGTTTGAGGTGGGCGTCACCGTTGTCTTCGCCGGTGCGGTTGTGCCGGTACCGGCTTGTGGGTTCGTGGGGTGCGAGCTCTTCGAGCCAGTCCCTGTAGTCCTGGTGGAGGCCCGGTTCGTCGTCGTTGATGAACACGCTCGCGGTGATGTGCATGGCGTTCACCAGGCAGAGGCCTTCCTTCACCCCGCTCTCCCGTACGGCTTCTTCGATCTGGGGGGTGATGTTGATGAAGGCGACCCTGCCGGGGGTGTTGAACCAGAGTTCCTTGCGGTAGCTCTTCATGGTGCCTCCTCGTGTGATGTCTTCCATGGGCGGCCGGAGACGGCCTCCGGGGCCCATGGGTGCGGTACCCCAGGGTACCAGAGAGCGGCCTAGTCTTCCAACAGGTCGCGGAGGTAGGAGAGGAGGACGGGGGAGGGTGGGGGGCTGATGCGGTTCGCGAGGCGTTGCAGGGCGGTGAGGGTGGCGCGGCGTGCGGCCGGGGTGAGGGGGAGGGGGATGCCGGTGCGGCCCTGGGCGGCCAGGGGGAGGTGGTAGTGGAGGAGCGTGCGGAGGTGGAGGGGGATGGGGAGGGGTTCCAGGTCCTCCATGATGCGAGAGGGGTTTCGGCCTTCTGCGAGGAGTACGCCGGCGAGGAGGAGTAGGGCATCGATGGAGGGGGTGTAGAGGGTTGTGAGGCGCGCGGCGAGAAAGGGGTGGCCCGCCTCGGGGAGTTCCACGCCGGTGACGGTGGAGGAGGGCTCGTCGATGTGGAGGAGGAGGTGGCGGGTGAGGGGGAAGGGGTCGAGGAGGTCCTCGACGGCGGGGCCCTCCAGGATGGCGCGCTGGAAGGTGAGGGTGAGGAGGGCGTGGCGGGTGCGGGGTGAGAGTGATGCGAGGACCTGCACGTCGTTCACGGTGAGGCAGATGGGGGAGGTGTGTGCCGGACGGATCATCTGGAGGAGGCGGGTGCGGGCGCCGGGAAGGCAGGGGAGGGTGTTGGTGGTGGGGAAGGCCTCGGGGAGGATGGTGTGCAGGATGGTGCGGCGGAGGGCGGCTTCCAGCAGGGGGGAGTGGGTGCTGCGGGGGGAGAGCAGGGTGTGCTGGGCGAAGGTGAGGGGGGCCTGGAGGCGGGTGAGGGTCCAGCCGTACCGGCCGGAGTTGAGCGCGGCTTCGCAGTAGGGGCATCGGGGGGAGTGGGGGCGTTCGGGGAGCGGTGTCTTGCAGGAGGGGCACCTCCCGCCGGCGCCGGGGATCTGATCGGGCGCGGCCACGTGTTTGTGGAGGGACCAGATGGTGCGGGATGATTCCAGGAGGAGCGAGGAGGCCGACGCATCCGTGCGCTGCACCTTCCGGGAGAGGTCCATGATCCAGAAGGACCGTTCGGTGTCTCCCTCTCTTTTCCGTTCGAGGAGCGTGCTCCCCAGTATCCTGGTGTTGGAGAAGGAGGTGCGTCGCCCCAGGAGGCGATCGAGGAACACATCCACCTGGAGCTGATCCTGCATGTCGTCGGAGAGGAAGAAGACCGCAGGGGCCGGTTCCTGTCGGGTGTAGGCCTCCTCCAAGGCGAAGAGCATGTCTCTGAGGATGGGAGGACCGGTATCGTCGGAACCGCGGGGTGAGAGGATCCGTTCCAGGAGCACCTTTCCCCTCCTCCGACGGGCTTTCCGCACCACGAGGAGGGTTGAAGCGACAAAGAGAAGGATGCCTGCGGTGAGGGCGGGCCATGGCAGGGTCACGTGTCCTCCTTGAACGAGGTGAAGACGTAGGCGGTCTTGTGGACGCCGGGTTGCGGGCGGATGTGTCTGGGACCTTCGACGACGACCTGTTCCTTCACCTCGTGATAGATCGAAGGAGAGATGAGGAGCTTCCCCCCCACGGCGGCGTCGGAGAGGAGGTGGGCCGTACGGGATGCCTCTCCCACGACCAGGGGGGGGAGGGTGGGAGAGGGGGCCAGGAGGTGTGCGTCGCCCCGATGTAGTCCCATGCTTGGAGGAATCGCCCCTTCGTATCCCTCCGAGAGGCGTACGGCGATCCTGCAGGCCTCCAGTACGGGCGTGGTGCCGACGATCCACCCCTCGTCTCCCCTGAAGCTCACCACGAGGTGGGGGGATTCGCTGAAGAGATCGTGCCAGACTTCCTGCAGATGCACGAGGGTACGATCCGCTTCTTCGGGAGAGAGCTGGAGCAGGTTCTTGTAGCGGACATGGAGGACCCACCTCTGGAGCCCGCTCCCCTCAGGCACGGGGGAGGAGTATCCGCTCGTGGCTCTCCTGATGGTGCGGCCTCTCCTCCGCCTCGTCCTCCCCGCGACGAACCCGACGATGAGGGACGGGAAGGAGAAGAGCAGCACGCGCGCCGTGTCGAGGGACTCGAAGGGCAGAGGGAGTGGGGGGAGGGGGATCACTCCCAGCCCCACAATATAGGTGTACAGCATGCTCTTTTCCACCACGATGAGCATAAAAGAGTGGGGAACGGCCGTCAACATGAGTTCGACCCTGGTGTACTGCGGAATTGTGTCTTTCCCCTGTGTGTGGCATAGTTGGGACAAGGAGGCAGCCATGGGAGACACGATATTCGACAAGATCGTAAGGAAGGAGATCCCCTCGGATGTCGTCTTCGAGGACGAGGTGGCCCTCGCATTCCGCGACATCAACCCTCAGGCCCCGGTGCATGTCCTGGTTCTCCCCAAGCGAAGAGCGGCCACGCTCACCGAGTTCACCGACCAGGACCCCTCCTATCTCGGAGAGTTCCTCAAGCGGGTGAGCATGGTGGCGAAGCAGCTCGGGCTCGAGGAGAACGGCTTCAGGGTGGTGATCAACCAGGGACGGCACGGGCAGCAGAGTGTGGCCTACCTGCACGTGCACATCCTGGGCGGCAGGCAGATGGAGTGGCCCCCCGGCTGATGGGGCCTCCCATCGGGGAGGGCACGAAAAAGCCGCCCTGAGAAGGGCGGCTTTGAGGTGCTGTGGAGAGGACTTGAACCTCCACGGGCTTAACGCCCACTAGCCCCTCAAGCTAGCGTGTCTACCAATTCCACCACCACAGCACGATTCGGTGGATATAATACCGATACTCCTCTCCTTTGTCAATACCGAGCGGCACCTGTTTCGATCCCGTCTCACCCCGTGCGGTGCGCTTCGAGGAGGGAGAAGAACTCCGGAAAGGTCACCTCCGTCGCCTCCGCCCCCTCTATGGTGACCGGAGCCCGTGCCGCAAGAGCCCCCACGGCCAAGGCCATGGCCACCCGGTGGTCGTCGTGGCTCGAGACGATTCCGCCGGTGAGCGGGCAGGGACCGTGGATGAGGAGCCCGTCGGGGAGCTCTTCCACGCGCGCTCCGAGGCGCGAAAGCTCCTGCGCCATCACCGCAATCCTGTCGGTCTCCTTGAGCCGCGTGTGGGCCGCGTTGTAGAGCCGTGTGGTGCCTTCCGCATAGCAGGCGGTCACGGCGAGTGCGGGGAGGGCGTCGGGGATGCGCGTCATGTCCACCTTGGTGGCGGAGAGCGGCCCACCCGTGATGGTCACCTCCCTCCTTTCCGGGGACACCTCCACCGTGCAGCCCATACGCTCGAGGATGTCGAGCACCTCTCTGTCACCCTGAGGATCGTCCGGATACAGATTGGTGAGGGTGAGGGTGGAGCCGGTGACGGCCGCGGCGCACAGGAAGAACGTGGCCGAGGAGTAGTCGCCGGGTATGGTGAGATCGAAGGCCCGGTAGCACTGTCCCCCGGGAATCCTGAATCGGTCATAGCCCTCCCGTTCCAGTGCCACTCCCTGGGCCTTCAACCACCAGAGCGTCATGTCGATGTAGGGATGTTCGTTGAGCTCCACCACCTCCACCAGCGAATCCCCCTTCCCCAACGGGCAGGCGAGGAGCAGTGCCGAGAGGTACTGGCTCGTGGGACACGCGATGGAGGTGCTGCCGCCCCGTAGAGGCCCTCCTATCACCAGGGGGGCGCACCCATTCCCACGCGTGCTCTCCGCCCTCGCACCCAGGTCGTGGAGACTCGCGAGGAGCGGACCCGCCGTCCTCCTCCGCAGCTGCGCATCCCCGGTGAAGACCGCCCGGCCTCCCTCTATGAGGGCGGCCATGGCCCCCGCCAAGTAGAGCGTGGTGCCTGAGTTCTCCACGTCTATCACATCCTCGGGCACCGAGAACCGTCCTCCGGTCCCCTCCACGAGGAGGTCCGCCCCCTCCTCCCTCACCACGGCACCCAGGAGCGAGACCGCTCTCATGCAGGCCCTCGTGTCGCGCGAGAAGAGCGGGCTACGGATGCGGCTCGTACCCCCTGCGGCTGCGGCTACGAGCAGGGCGCGGATGGTGTGCGATTTGGACGGCGGCACGGGGATGTGTCCGGAGAGCCGTCCCGGCTGGACGCTGACCTCCATAGGGCCACATCATAGGAAACGGACGCAGTTTTTTCCAGAGGCCTTTCCCACCAGGAGGGCTTGATCGGCCCGCTTTATGTACTCATAGACCGTGTGCGATGTCTCGTCGAAGGTGGAGACCCCGAAGGTGAGGGTCACGTTGTGTTCCTTCCCCGCGAAGAGGAAGGGGGTCTCTCCCACACGAGTCCTCAGCTTCTCGGCCACCACGAGGGCGCCTTCCTTCCTCGTGTCCGGCAGGAGGATGAGGAACTCCTCTCCCCCCCATCGGGAGATCGAGTCCTGTCGTCTGAGGCTCTGCTTGAACAGCTGTGCGAGCTTCACCAGGATGTAGTCCCCGCAGTCATGGCCGTAGGTGTCGTTGAATGTTTTGAAGTTGTCGATGTCGGCCATGATGATGGAGAACGGCGAGCCCGTACGCAGGGCCCTCCCGATCTCGGCATCCAGTCGCTCCTCCATCTCCCTGCGGTTTCCCAGCCCGGTGAGTGGATCGGTGCGGGCCGACCGTTCGAGCTTCTTGTTGATGGCGAGGAGCTGCTCCTCCACCCGCTTGCGTCGCTCTATCTCCACCAGGGCGCGGTCCTTCATCTCCTTGTAGAGTTGTATACGCTTCACCAGATCGGTGACGTCCTGTACGGTGAACACGGCACAGGGAAGTCCCTCCAGGGATGCGGGGGCGATGGTGGTGAAGAAGAACCGTTCCTGGAGAGGGGCCTCGGGGTAGATGGGGGCGGGTACGTAGAGCTTCCTGTGGAGTTGGGGGGAGAGGATCACCGGTGCGCCGTCCGTGAAGACGATGTTGAGGAGCACCTGGTACTTCTCCTTCTTGAACTCGGGCAGGAACTCCCGAAGGTCTCTCCCCACCACGCGTTCCTCTTCTATACCGGTGAACTCCTGCATCCTGTGGTTCCAGGCGCGCACCTTCCATTCCTCGGTGAGGATCAGGAGCCCCACCGAAACCGCGTTGAAGAGTTCAGCCGGGAGGTGGAGGATCGTGGTGTCCCTTGTCTCTTCTCTGCTCATTTCTTCCGCACGATGCTCTCGTAGTGTGCGTCTATCTCCTTGAGGAGATGCTGGAACGGGGTCACCTCCATGAGGATGACGATGTCGCCTTCTATGTTGAGCGAGCTCACCGTGAACCTGGTCCTCGCGAGGAGGAACGAATACTCCTTGTGGGCCTTGGTGTAGTGTTGGAAGAGCTCTTCGGGCCGTGATTCGGTGTAGCTCGGTACGGTGTACTGAATGTGCGAGGAGAAGAAGTTGGAGAAGGTACCCATGATGGAGTTGAGGACGATGTTGCCGATCTCCGAGAGCGTGCCCGCCCTGATCTCGTCCAGGTCTTCATCCTCGTCCATCTCCTGGACGAGGAGACTGATGAGGTGCTGTGCACTCTGGGGAGGGAAGAGGAGGAAGGCGAGGCCGGTGAAGGCCCCGTCGAAGGGGAGGAGCACCGAGGAGATACGATCCCCGGGAAAGGCCGAGAACTCCTTGAGGATCTCCGCCTTGGTGTATATGTAGATCTCCGGAACCTTCAGCTCGATGGGGGCGTTGAGGAGACTGCCGAGCACCCGGGCTGCCCTTCCCACCCCCATGTTCATGAGTTCCTTGAGGTAGTCCAGATGGACCTCGGATATCTTCATTGGGACACCTCTTGTAAGGCCTTTTTCAACTCCTCCTCGGTGAGCGGCTTGTTGAGAAACACCTTGGCTCCCAGCTGGATGCACCGCTGCTTCGTGCTCTCCTGGGTGTCCGCGGACACCACGATGGTGGGCACGGAGACGCGCCTCTTTGCGAGTTCTTCCAGGACCTGGATGCCGTCCATCCCCGGCATGAGGAGATCGAGGAGGAGCACGTCGGGGCGCTGGGCCTCCAGCATGGAGATGGCTTCCTGTCCGCCCTCCGCTTCCTCCACCTGATAGCCCTCTTTTTCGAGGATCTTTCGTGCGATCTTCCGGGCGAGAAGCGCATCGTCGACGACCAGTACCGTCTTCGCCATAGGGTACACTCCTGTGTGAATTCTCTTTTTAACTATAGTCGATTTATCGAAAACTGCAAGCATTTCCATTATAATGTAAACAAAGGCGGTGAATCTCCCGATTCAAAACCTATACTGCGAGTGAGGAGTGCGAATTGAAACTGTCCAAAGGGATCCGCGTGGGGGTATCGATTCTCGCGGCCGCGATGGTGCTCTCCGGCGCCCCCCATGTGGACGACCGCTGGGGATTCATCGTCGATCCACCCGAGGGGTGGCAGCTCTCTCCTTCCGAGAAAGGGGTCTCGGTGACGGATCCCTACCAGGTGGCTTCGTTCCAGGTGGCAGCCTTTCCAGGTCAACGATTCTCCTCCGCCGTGGATATGGGTGAGGCGTTCTTCTCCTCCCTGGAGGCCGAGGGCGATGTGAGCGCCTTCGCCCCCTACGGAGGGATGCAGGCCATTCTCGCCGACGCCGCCTTCCCGGTGGAGGGCGGCACCGTGAGAGGATATTTCGTCTTCATCAACGGAGAAGAAGCCGACTACATCCTCATGGCCTATGCGCCCGAGGAGGTGTACGAGAGGTATCACGACTTCCTCCTGAGCGCCATCGACTCCTTCGCCCCTTCCAGCGACTGGTATCTCTACCCGGGCCCCATCGGCCAGTTCTACTACCCGGTGGAGGGACCCTCGCGCACCAGAGTGGACGTCCCGTTCGAGGGGGGGACGCTCGCGTTCCTCCTCGATCCCGGCGAGGAGGATGCCGCTCAGGTCCTCATAGAACGCGAGGCGAGGGTCCTCCTGGCCTACGGAGATCCGCCGTCGGTGGAGGCCTGGAGGCGCTACTACCGCATGGTGGTGCGCGACGAGTACCCCAGGTTCAGGGATGTCTCGGCGAAACTCTCCGAGCGGATGGGAGGAGGCGCGTGTGATGTGCCTTCGAGGCTCCTCTCCTGGTTCCAGGGCTTCGCCTTCGAGCGCACGGGCACGCTCTCCGACCTCAGGGCTCCCATATCGGCGGTGAGGCGCCACGCAGGCGACTGCGATGCCCTCGCCCTCGCGTATCTGATCATCCTCCACCACCTGGGCTATGACGGTATCCTCATGGTCTCCTCGGTGTACCGGCACGCGATGGCCGCGGTGGATGTGCCGGGAGACGGTGCGCGCTTTCCTTTCAATGGCGGGACCTACCTGGTGGCCGAACTCACGGACGACGTCCCCATGGGAATGATCGCCCAGGACATGAGCACCGTGGAGCACTGGGTAGGGGTCGATCTCTTCCCCTGAGTGCCTGCCGGCCATCCCCGGCGGGATGAACCGCCCGGAACCCCCGACGAGGACGTCGGGGGTTGTCTTTTTCGGCAAGGAGAAGTAATCTTAAAAGAGGGGAAAATAGAGGAAAATAGCCCCTTTTGGAGGATTTTTATGCTTGATGAATATCCTCCCATCCTCACCACCGAGGAAGTGGCGCGCATCCTCAGGCTCAGCGAACGCACGGTGCTCAAGTTCGCCCGTGAGGGGACCATCCCCGCCATGAAGGTGGGGGGACAGTTCCGTTTCAGCAGGGACAAGCTCGCCGAGTGGATCGAGAGACAGATGGCGGGCGGTGAGTTCGCCCTGTGGGAGCGTCTTCCCCAGTGGCACGGAGGGGTGGCGGAACTCCTCTCGCCCGAGTGCGTGCTGACGGGATTCTCGGCGACAAGAGAAGAGGAAGCCTTCCAGAAGATGGTGGACGCGGCCTTCAGGGCCGGGAGGGTGAAGGATCCGGAGGAGCTCGTGCGCCTCGTGCTCATACGGGAGCGCCAGTGCTCCACGGTGATGCGGCCGGGGGTCGCCTTCCCGCACCCCCGCGCCGTGGGCCCCGAGGTGGTGCCGGAGTACGCGCTCGTGCTCGCCATAAGCCCCGAGGGTGTGCCTTTCAGCGATGCACCGGGGGACGGCGACGTACACTTCATCGCACTCTTCGCCATCCCCAGTCTGCAGCTTCACCTGAAGATCCTCGCGGCCCTGGGGGAACTCTTCTCCCATGAAGAAGTGCAGGAGAGGCTCCTCTCTGCACGCAGCCCCCAGGAGGTGATCTCCCATATCACCTCGTACGAGAAGGAGAGGGAGAAAGATGACGTTTAGCAGGTATCTCTCACACGACAGGGTGGTCTTCCTGTCTGCGCGATCCAAGGACGAGGCCCTCAAAGCCCTCGTCTCCCGGCTCGCGGGTGCGGTCTCACCCTTCGAACCCGATGACCTCCTCGAGAGGCTCCACGAACGTGAGGGCCTCATGAGTACGGGCATCGGCCTCGGCATAGGGGTCCCCCACCTCCGCTACAAGGGAGTGAAGGAACCCTGTATCGTCATAGGCCTGCAACCGCAGGGAATCGAGGACTACGAGAGCATGGACGGTGAGCCGGTGAAGATCCTGGTGCTCATCCTCGTAGGAGAGGGCCAGCACCGCGAGTATCTCCGCATCCTCTCGGGAGTGGTGAAGGCCCTCAAGAGAGAAGAGGTGCGAAAGGCCCTCCTTTCGGCCCGCTCCCCCGAGGAAGTGGTGGATGTCCTGAAGCGGGAGGACGACTGATGGAGGTGTTCCACGATCTGGTCTCACGTATCTCCGTCGAACAGCTCAACGTCCTCCTCCTTCTGGGCGTGGTCCTCTTCGGCGGCACCATCGGGGCCGTGTACTTCAAGAAGGCACGCATCCCCCAGGTCATCGCCTACATCCTCCTGGGCATCCTCGTGGGGAAGAGCGGCCTGCGGCTCTTCTCCGAAGACTTCCTCTCCTCGTTCGAACCGTTCAACTACCTCGCCCTGGGGCTCATCAGCTTCGCCCTGGGCGGCGAACTCGACCTCTCGCTCCTCAAGAAACACGGGAAGGTCCTCACCTGGGTCCTCTTCCTCGAGGTCTTCGGCGCCTTCATCATGGTGGGCACCGGCTTCTTCCTCCTCGGACGACTCTTCTTCGATCCGACGACCTCGCTGGTGATCGCCCTGCTCGCCGGGTCCATCTCTTCGGCCACGGCCGCAGCCGGCACCACCGACGTGGTGTGGGAATACCGGGCGAAAGGCGTGCTCACCACCACCCTTCTGGGGATCATTGCCCTCGATGACGTGCTCGCCCTTCTCCTTTTTGCGATAACCTCCAGTATCTCCTTTGCACTTATGGGGGTTTCCGCCAACCTCGTTGTAACTATAGGCCGACCCTTCTATGAGATAGGAGGAGCTACTCTGCTCGGTTGGGTGGCAGCATGGCTCCTCTCTCGACAGCTCGCACAATACACCGAAGAGGAGCGTATCTTTGTGTTCACCACCGGCATGGTCGTGTTGGTCTTGGGCCTCTCCCTTGCCCTCGACCTCGACATGCTCATGGCCGCCACCGTGATGGGGTTTGCCCTGCGCCAGTATGCGCCGCGCAAGACCGAGGTCATCCTCCGGCTCCTCGAGAAGTTCGCAGGTCCCATCTACCTGCTCTTCTTTGTCTTCGTCGGTGCGAGCCTCGAGGTGGCGAGCATCTCCCTCTCGGCCCTTGTGTTCATCGCGGCCTTCCTGCTCTTCCGGATAGGGGGGAAGACGGTCGGCACACGCATGGGCGCCTGGATAAGCGGGGCACCCGAGAAGGTGGGACGCTACCTCCCCCTCTGTCTCTTGAGCCAGTCGGGTGTCGCCATCGGCCTTTCCCTCATCGCATATCAGCGCTTTCCCGGGACCATTGGCCAGACCATCCTCGTGGTGGTGACCACCACGGTCTTCGTGGTCCAGCTTGTGGGACCTGCGCTCGTGAAGGTGGCGCTCGAGAAGGCCGGTGAGGCCGGGCTCAACGTGACGGAGGAGGACATCCTCACGCGTCACAGAGTCGCCGACGTGCTTCCCGCGGACAGGGCCGTGGTGCCCAACACGATCCGGCTCTCGGAGCTCCTCAGGCTCTATGCCGAACACGACTGGAACGTGTGGGCCGTGGTCGATGCCGAGGATCGGTACCGGGGTGTGGTGGGCTTCGAGAACCTGCGCGAGGCCCTCGCCGAGCCTGAGCTCCAGGAGTTCGTCATCGCCGAGGACATCCTCACCCCTTTCCCCGAGACCGTCCACCCCCACACCCCGCTCCATGAAGCCCTCCGCATCATGCGTCGCCGCAACGTGGACTTCCTTCCCGTGCTGGACGATCGAGGACACGTCCTGGGCATACTCGAGGAACGGATGGTGCGCCACTTCGTGAGACGGGAGCTCCTCAGCGCCCAGGCGAGGACAGGGCTCTAACACCCTCCTCAATCACCGATGCCGGCCGCACGGCCGGCTTTTTTTGATAGGTGATTACCATTTTTGAGCCACCTGTGGTATAATACCGAAGAGAGAGGTGGCACGGATATGGACGTCGTAAGTCTTTCAACACTTGCAAGCGATAGAGAGAAAACGGTCTCCTATCTGAGAGAGAAAGGACTCCTCGTCACGTACACCCGGTGTCCCTTCTGTGGAAGTGAGCATATAGGCGAGGTGAGACGAGAGAAGTACAAGTGCTACCAGTGCAGGAAAGAGTGGAGCATACGACGAGGGAGCATCTTCGAGGGGATGAAGCTCTCCTGGGAGAAGATCCTGTGGGCAATGAAGCTCTTTGAGATGGAAGTTACCGCCCACAAGGCGGCTTTGCAGTTACGGCTCTCCTATGAGGTGACGCTGAGGCTCTACACATTGTTTCGGAAGGCGATATGGGTCCACACCCAGAAGGAGGGGAAGAGCCTGCTCGAAGGTGAAGTAGAGATGGACGAAAGTTATTTTGGAGGAAAGAGAAAGGGGAAGAGGGGGAGAGGGGCGGCAGGGAAGATTCCTGTGTTTGGGATTCTTGAGCGAGGGGGAAAAGTGCAGGTGGAAGTGGTGGAGCAGGTATATACTGCGTCCCGTAGGAGTGGACACGGAGAAATGGTAGAGGTAAGACTGGAATAAGGGAGGAGGACGCAGATGAAGAAGCGGACATGGACCACTGAAGAGAAACTTGCGATCGTCCTGGAAGGACTCCGAGGCGAACGGCAGATCGCCGAGATCTGCCGGGAACACCAGATCAGCCAGACGATGTACTACCGATGGCGGGACAGGTTTCTGGAAGGGGGCACGAGAGCCCTTGCAGACGGCAGGAAGGAGAAGGACACCTATCGAGCGAAGATAGAGCAGCTTGAGAAGATCATAGCGAAGCAGGCGATCCAGATCGAGATACTAAAAAAACGAAGGAGCTGTTGGGGAGATAGAGGCAGTGGAGCGGCTGGTGGGGGAAGGGTACCGGGTGAAGGATGCGTGTGAGGCACTTGGCGTGAGTCGGAGCCGGTACTATGCGAGGAGGAAAAGGGGGCAGAAGGTGGGGAAGAAGCGGGAGGAGAAGGAGAGGGACGATGGGCGGCTTATGGAGAAGATCAGGGATCTTGTGGGGGAGCATCCGTACTGGGGGTACAGGCGGGTGGCGTGGTGGTTGAGGAGGCGGGAGGGGGAGGAGGTGAGCGAGAAGCGGGTGAGAGGACTTATGAAGGGTGCGGGGCTTATGTGTAGACGGGAGAAGAAGAAAGCGAGACGTGGGAGTGGGCGAGGGAAGCCGGTGGCGAGGAGACCGAGGGAGTGGTGGGGGATCGACATGACGAAGGTGCTGGTGAAAGGGATAGGATGGGTCTATCTCGTGATCGTACTTGACTGGTACACGAAGAAGCTGGTGGGGTGGAAGGTGTCGGTGAGGGGGAGGAGTGAGGAGTGGTGTGCGGCGATGGAGATGGCGGTGGAGCGGGAGTTTCCCGAGGGGGTGAGGGGGAGAGGGCTTCGGCTGGTGAGTGACAACGGGAGCCAACCGTTGAGCCGGTCGTTCATGAAGGCGATGGAGGTATTGGGGATCGAACAGGTGTTCACGAGCTACAACAATCCGAAGGGGAATGCGGACACGGAGCGGATGATACGGACGATGAAGGAGGAGCTGTTGTGGCTGCGGGAGTGGGAGCACGTGGGGGAGCTGGAGGAGGCGGTGAGGGGATGGGCGGAGGAGTACAACCAGCACTATGTCCACAGTGCGCTAGGGTACAGGAGCCCCGAGGAATATGAGGCCCTTTGGGCGCAGATGCAAGGAGAGGAGGTCGCATGACCCCTTTCGGTACTACCATTTCTCCCTACCCTTTTTGTCTTGACTTAATGGGCGCAGTACAGGTAAGTGCGGAGGAGCTTGTACGACTGGCAGTGGCCAAAGTGAAGCGGGGGTCGCTTGTGTATACCGACCGGTTCAAGAGCTATGATGGGCTTGTGAGCTATGGATTCAGGCACAAGCGGATTGATCACGGGAAGCGATTTGCGAATGGGAAAGTGTACATCAATGGGATAGAGGGGTTTTGGAGTTATGCGAAAGGGCGGCTGCTCCAGCATCACGGGGTGAGTGTAGAACGTTTTCCGCTGTACTTGAAAGAATTGGAGTGGCGGTATAATCATAGGGAGGAGGATCTATTCGAGCTTCTGCTGGAGGTACTTAGAGAGTACTCCCGGGTGGCAAATAATGGATAATCACCTTTTGATATAAAAATATGGAACATTCGTCCGCTTCTATATATACTGGGGAGTGGGAAGGGGGAAAAAGGAGGACGACGTGGCGCACCATCGCGGTGAAGGCACCAAGACCACCCGTTTTTTCGACCTCATGAACCTCCTTTCCTCGGCACCGAGGAGCAGGAGAGACCTCGCGGAGCGGCTCGGCGTGAGCTTCTCCACCATCACCCGCTATCTCCAGGATCTCGAGCGGATGGGCTATCCCCTCGAGTACGGGAGGGGGAGTCGGGGTGAGGCCCTCGTGTCGCTCAAGAAAGTGGAACTCCCCTTCTCCCGCGAGGAGATCGTCTGGCTCTACAACGCCGCCCTCCTCATGGCCGCCCACCTCGACAGGGAGTGCGCCCTCGCAGCCGGCATGCTCGCCAAGATCGCCGACCGCCTCACCGTGGCCCCCTCCTGGTTCCGGGCCCTCCTCAGGGAGGAGGCCGATCGCATGAGATCGCGCCGACCCTCCTCGCCTCCGGTGGACGAGATATTCAACACCGTCTCGCGCGCCTGGCTCGAAGGCACCATGATCGAGCTCACCTACCAGGCCCCTCACAAGCCGGAGAAGACCTACCTCTGCGGCATCCTCGGCATCAGGCCCAACCTGGTGGGTCGGAGCTACTACCTCATCACCTGGTGTCCCGAGCTCGGCGACCTGCGCACCTTCAGGGTGGACAGGATCCGTCGGGTGCGCCAGCAGGGCTTCACCCGGTTCGAGCCCCCTCGCGGCATCGACCTCACCGCGCGCCTCTCCTCCGCCTGGAACGTGTGGTGGGGTGAGGAAGAGGAAGAGGTGGTGCTCCGTTTCTCCAGGGACGTGGCCTACCGGGTGGTGGAGACACAGTGGCACGAGCGCGAGGAAAAAGCGCCTCAAGCCGACGGCAGCATCATCTGGCGTGCCCGCATCAGCGAGCCGCGCGAGATGCTCCCCTGGATACGAGGGTGGGGCAAAGACGTGGAAGTCCTGTCCCCCCAATGGCTCCGTGAAAACCTCGCTCAGGAAGCCAGAGCCATGTATGAGCTGTATTGGGGAAAATGCGGGGAAAAGTGAGAGTGGTTTGCAGGATTTGCAACGGAGAGTGGTATAATGAGTGAGTGAGGAAAGGAACGCTCATAGTAAAGCTAAAGGAGGAAGGAAAGGAGGGGCTGCATGTTCTATGCTCACTCCCGTCCTGATCTGCCAAAGGAGAAATGGCAGACACTTGAGGAGCATCTGGCGGAAGTCGGTTCTCTTGCAGGCAGGTTTGCAAGGAAGTGGGATGCAGAGGTACTAGGAGTAATCACAAGGGAGGTATCATGATCTGGGAAAGGCTCAGGACGCCTTTCTCAAACGACTGGAAGGTTCATCCACCCCGGTAGACCATTCCACACCCGGAGCCCTTTTCGTAAAAGAGCAGTTCTCCCAGCGTGGGAAGGAGTGGGAACCGCTTGGTATGTTCCTTGCCTACCCGATCGCGGGGCACCATACCGGACTCCCCAATGGGAAAGATGCCTCGGACCACAACCTCTTTACTCGCCTTCAGAAGACCTCCCCTTTACCTCCCCACAACCTCCAGCAGGTGGCACACCTCCTGGAGGTATCCGAAGACGCCCTTGCACACCAGGTAGAAAGGCTGAAGCGAGACCTGGGGAGGTATCTCTCAAAAACCCCTCCGGATCTCACCCTCGCAGGGATGTACCTTTATCTTTTTGTGAAGATGCTCTACTCGGCTCTTGTGGATGCGGATTTTCTCGATACCGAGCGATTTATGGACCCTGAGAGATCACGCCTCAGAGGCACGTATCCATCGATCGAGACGCTCCATGCCCGCTTTTTCGGCTCGATGGAGAGATTTTTGGAGGAGCGCACCTCCCATCCCTCTCCGCTTGATGCCATACGTGGAGAGATCTACCGGGCATGTCTCGATGCGGCCCGAGAGCCCCAGGGCTTCTTCTCCCTTACTGTCCCTACAGGCGGAGGGAAGACCCTCTCATCCTCTTGAAGCGACTCCTCAATACACTATTTATCACTACCGAGAAGCTCTATCTTAAGAAAGACCATGAGTGTGTGGCTATCTTTCAGAAAAAGCGCCTCCTCACGCGTATCCCACTCATTCAGCTCTCCCAGATTGTCTGCTTCGGGAACGTGCTCGTGACTCCGTTTCTCTTGGGACACTGTGGAAAGAACGGAATCTCCGTATCCTTTTTTTCAAGGAACGGTCGTTTCTTGGCCAGAGCCACAGGCCCCACCCGGGGAAATGTGTTACTCAGGAGGGAACAGTATCGCATCGCGGACAGTGAAGAGCGCAGTCTTCCGATTGTTCGAACGGTGATTCTGGCCAAGATCCATAACTCGAGACGTGTGCTTCAGCGAGCCTTTCAGGATCATGGAGAGAAAATCACAGATCCCAAAAGGTTTCAACGCGCTATTGGCCTTTTGCTGCGTCTTAAGGAGAGAGTAGCACGGACCCCGACGATCACAGAACTCCGAGGGATAGAAGGAGATGCCTCTCGTCTTTATTTTACCTTGTTCGATCAGTGCATTACGAGTCAGAAGGCCGACTTCTTTTTCCATGAGCGTTCCCGACGACCTCCACTCGATAGAATGAACGCCCTTCTCTCGTTTTTGTATACGCTCCTCTACTGCGACATGATATCGGCACTTGAGGCGGTGGGCCTCGATCCCGCAGTGGGATTCCTCCACAAGGACAGGTCGGGAAGGGCGTCCCTCGCGTTGGATCTCATTGAAGAACTCAGGGCCTATCTCGGGGATAGGATAGCCCTTTCTCTTGTGAACTTGCGACAGATAAAAGCAGAAGATTTCGAACTTTTGGATAACGGTGCGGTCTTCCTCACCGAGAAGGGGAGAAAAAAGGTACTTACTGCGTATCAGCAGAGGAAACAGGAGGAGATCACCCATCCATTCTTGGGAGAGAAGATCCCGATAGGTCTCTTGTTTTATGTACAAGGCCTGTTGCTCGCCCGATACATACGAGGCGACTTGGATGGGTATCCCGCCTTTTTCTGGAAGTAAGATGCAAGGGGGTGGTTCGAGATGATGGTAGTAGTGAGCTATGATGTGGGGCAGGATGAAGGAGGTCAAAAAAGACTTCGCAAAATGGCGAAGCTCTGTGAAGGGTTTGGACAGCGGGTTCAATACTCGGTCTTTGAGTGCCTCGTCGACCCCGCGCAATGGGTCAACCTGAAAGCGCATATCTCCTCGATCATCAATCCGGAGTACGATAGTGTGAGGTTCTATTTCCTGGGTGCCAATTGGAAGCGACGCGTGGAGAGCCTGGGGAAACAGCGATCGTTTGAGCCCGATGAACCTATGATCATCTAATACGGTCGCGAACCCGAAGGTGTGAAACATCCTCGGGAGGTTCGTTCTTTGATAACTGGAGAGAAGGGAAGAAAAAAGGGGAGAAGGGAGAGGGGGATGGCGTACAAGGGACTTGATTTCGGGGGATGGAGGGTGTAAGCTATTCACATATAGAGAGAAAAAGGTGTGCAGTCGCGCCCCCCGCGGGTGCGTGGATTGAAACATGGCGTATTCCGATAGAGAGGAGTACTGTAATTGTGCCCACCCCTGCGGGGGTCGGTGGTCCCCGTTCGTTGGGTTTCCCGGCGAACGGGCTTTTATTTTAGGGGTTGCCTATTGCCCGTCACCTATGCTGAGTCTGAAAGCCCACAGTGTGATGGACTATTCGGCCTTTCAGGACTCGTGAGTGAGAACACGGTCTCGTTCGTGGAGAATACTCTGAGTACACTCGTCTCCCTTACTACGGGAGCGAACATGTAGACCCATACGAGGTGCGGTGTCACGGTAGCATTGGTCATAGATCGCTATTCCCTCTACTTGTAAAGAACGAGTGCGGAGATATAATCAGTGGGGAGAATCTGTGTGATATGCTGGTCGAGGCATCTAGAGAGCAGGGCGGTACACGGTCGATAGTCACCCTTGGTCCTTTTCGACACGGTGTACGACGGTATCCGTTGTGGGTGAATATATCATAGACCAGGAGGGAGTATGGGCCTGCGCAGGTCGTTCGAACCCTGGAATCTCTTTGTGGGGGTGCTCCTCTCGAGCGAGGTGTACGCCCTGGATGTGCAGCGGGTGTTGGAAATGGAGTGGGGGCCTGTGGATTTCGTCTCCGACCTCATGCCGTTCCGCTACACGTCATATTACGATAAGGAGATGGGAGAGGGTATACTCAGGTGGTTCCTCTCGTTCGAGCGGCTCGTCGATCCGTCTCGCCTGTGGGAGTTCAAGGTGAGGTCGAATGAGTTGGAGGATCGGTGGAGGGAAGGAGGAAGACGGAGGGTCAATCTCGATCCGGGGCTGCTCAATCTGAGCAGGGTGGTGCTCGCGAGCACGAAGGATCATGCACACCGCATCCCGCTCCAGGAGGGTATCTACGCAGAGGTGACGCTTGTGTATCGTGAGAAGCGGTTTTCGTCGCTTCCCTGGACGTATCCGGACTACAGGAGCAGGGAGTACCAGGAGGTGTTCAAGCGAATGCGGCGCCTCTATGTGGAGAAGCGAAGGATATGGCTGAAGCAGGTGGGTGGTGAAGCGGGAGGTTAGGTGCGGCTGTTGGGGGGATGGAGGCTGGTGTGAAGAGATGGTTGCTCCTCGTCTGCTGGGTGGGGGTGGTAGGGGGGTGTGGGGCGCCCCCGGTGGTGATGAGGGTGGAGTTGCCGGGAATGCCGGATGGCTGGAGAGAGTGGGCGGTGGAGTGGCGGCTTGCCTGGAGCGGGGGAGAAGGGGGTGTGGTGGAGGGGGTGCGGCCGGGTGAGGTGGTGGAGGTGGTGGTGGACCGGGGGATGGTGTGGGTGTGGGTGCTGGAGGGGGTGGTGCGGGGATGGGAGGGAGTGGTGCGGCCTGGAGGTGGAGTGGTGCTGTGGGGGGAGGGAGGGGAGGTCGCTGTCTCGTGGGAGGACGGGGCCGCCTGCAGTCTGCTCTACGAGCTCCAGGCCGGAGGGTTCCCTCTGGAGGAGTTCAACGTGAGGAGGTTCGTGGAAGAGGTCCGGGTGCGTGTGGAGGATCCGTGGGAGCTCGACAGGGAGCGGGTGAGGGATGCCATCATCGGACGGGACATCTCTGTCTACGATATCGCGGGCAAAGAGGTCTTCGATGTGACCCTTGCCTTCCCGCCTGGGATCTGGAGGAGTGGGAATCCGATGAGGGCAACGGAGGTCCTGTCCGGTACCTGTACCGTGAAGCTCTGCTCAGGGATCCACCACTTCCTCGATGAGGAGGCCGCCTCTCTCTTCTGTGTGTATGTGGATGAAAAAGGGAGGGCCCAGGGATTCCTGAGCCCTCTCGACTGATGGCTGCAAAGAGTGTTCTAGACCACGATGTTCACGATCTTGTTCGGGACGGTGATGACCTTTTTCATCTCTTTCCCGTCGATCCACTGGCGGATGCGCTCGTGGGAGAGTGCCCGTTTCTCGAGTTCCTCTTTGGGAAGGTCCCTCGGTACCTCGATCCTGGCCCGGACCTTGCCGTTCACCTGGATCACCACCGTGACGACCTCGTCGATGGTGAGGGCCTCGTCGTATGTGGGCCAGGGGTGGTAGGCGAGGGTGCCTTCATGGCCGAGTTTCTCCCACATCTCTTCGGCGATATGGGGTGCATAGGGGGCGATGATGAGGACGAATGGCTCCCACAGGGACCGAGGCACGCGCTCGAGCTTGTAGATCTCGTTGATGTAGGTCATCATCTGGGCGATGGCGGTGTTGAACCTGAGATGCTCGGTGTCCTCTGTGACCTTCTTGATCGTCTTGTGGAGGAGCTTGAGGAGGTCGGGATCGGGTTCTTCGTCCGTGATCTCCCGTTCGCTTATGTCCCACACCCTGTTGAGGAAGCGGTGTACCCCCACGAGCCCTTTGGTCGACCAGGGCTTCGTGGCCTCGAGCGGTCCCATGAACATCTCGTACATCCTCAGGGAATCCGCACCGTACTCCTCGACGATATCGTCGGGGTTCACCACGTTGCCCCGGGATTTCGACATCTTCTCCCCGTCTTCGCCCAGGATCATGCCTTGATTCACCAATCTCATGAACGGCTCGTCGGTGTTCACGAGTCCGAGATCGTAGAGCACCTTGTGCCAGAACCGGGCGTAGAGGAGGTGGAGTACTGCGTGTTCTGCCCCTCCCACGTAGAGGTCTACCGGCATCCAGTAGTCGATCTTCTCGCGCGATGCGAATTCCCGGTCATTGTGCGGGTCGAGATACCGGAGGTAGTACCAACAGGAACCGGCCCACTGCGGCATGGTGTTGGTCTCCCGGTAGGCCTTTCTCCCTGATCCATCGGGCGCGGTGGTCTCAACCCATTCCCTGATAGCCGCAAGTGGAGATTCTCCGGTACCGGTTGGTTTGTAGCTTTCCACCTCTGGGAGGGTCACTGGAAGCTGGTCGTAGGGCACTGGCTGAACCCCATCTCCCTCTACGTGTACCACGGGAATAGGTTCACCCCAATACCGCTGTCGTGAGAAGATCCAGTCCCGCAGGCGGTAGTTCACTGCGCGCTTCCCGATTCCCTTTTCCTCCATGTAGGCGATGATCTTCTCTTTCATCTCCTTGGTGGGGAGGCCGCTGAAGGGGCCCGAGTTGATGCTGATGCCTTCCTCCACGAAGGCTTCGGTGAGTTCTTCTTCCTTGCCGTTCCTCGAGACCACTTGGACAATGGGAAGGTCGAACTTCTTCGCGAACTCCCAGTCTCGCTCGTCGTGGGCCGGGACAGCCATGATGGCGCCCGTACCGTAGGTGATGAGGATGTAGTCGGAGATCCACACCGGGATCTCTCTCTCCGTGAAAGGGTTGATGGCGTAGGCCCCTGTGAACACACCGGTCTTTTCCTTGGCGAGATCGGTGCGCTCGAGATCGGATTTGAGCTGGGCCTGTCGTACGTATGCCTCGACAGCCTCTCGCTGTTCAGGGGTGGTGATCTTCTGCACGAGCGGATGCTCGGGCGCGAGCACCATGTAGGTGGCGCCGAAGACCGTGTCGGGTCTGGTGGTGAAGACCTCGATATGACCGTCGTGGTCTTTGAGGGGGAATCGGATGTCCGCCCCCTCGCTTCTGCCGATCCAGTTGCGCTGCATGGTCTTGATGGACTCGGGCCAGTCGAGCTTGTCGAGACCTTCCAGGAGTCGGTCTGCATAGGCGGTGATCCTGAGCATCCACTGTCTGAGGGGTTTTCTGATCACGGGATGGTTTCCCCGTTCCGAGCGTGGTCCCTCGGGGGTCTGGATTACCTCCTCGTTCGCGAGCACCGTGCCGAGGGCCTCACAGAACCAGACAGGCACCTCCGCCATGTACGCGAGTCCCATCTCATACATCTTGAGGAACATCCACTGGGTCCACTTGTAGTACTCCGGCCTGTGTGTGGCGATCTCTCTGTCCCAATCGTAGGAGAAGCCGAGGGACTGGATCTGCTTCCTGAAACGATTGATGTTTCTCTCGGTGGTGATACGGGGATGTGTTCCCGTGGTGATGGCGTAGATCTCGGCAGGCAGGCCGAAGGAGTCGAACCCCATGGGATGGAGGACCTGATAGCCTCGCATCCGGAGGTAGCGGCAATAGATGTCGGTGGCGGTGTAGCCCTCCGGGTGTCCCACGTGGAGGCCCTCTGCCGAGGGATAGGGGAACATGTCGAGGACGTATCTTCGTTTTTCCCTCGGAACCGACGGATCTTCCTTGACGGAAAAGGTCTTGTGTTCAAGCCAGTAGCGTTGCCATTTCTTTTCTATGTCTCTGAATGAGTAGTTTTTCATGGTGAAAGATGATACAGGAGGTTCAGGGTGAGGTCAATAGAGAGTCCGGAAGGTAAAAAAAGTCCCCCCAGGAAAGGAGGTAGAAACCTGGGGGGAACAAAGCGGGTAACTCTTCGCGTCCTTCTCGGGAAAGGAGGTGAAACCCGAGAAGGAACATCGTTCCATTACCTGATTCAGAATATACTACAGGTGGAGTGAAAATGTCAAGAGGAATATCAAAAAAATCTCTAAAATCTCCAAAATTTCCAACCCCTTCCCCTTGCCCGCGTGTCCGGGATCTGAGGTGAGGGGAAAGGCTTGTGGAAAACGTGTGAATATTGTGGAAAACCTCTGAATTTCCGGATGAATTCCAGGGGTGTTTCCTCTTGAGAATCCTGGGGAGATCCTCACTAACCCCTTTCAGTGTATAGGGAACTGTTTCATTGTCACATCATCTTCCGTACACCGGCAGGCTGTGGAGGACACGGCGGAGAGAGGGAGCGTGAGAGGGCTGAGGGTTCGAGTAACCTTTTTTGCACACCTTTTCGTCGAAAAAAGTTTACTTTGTTGAAAAACTGTTCATTTACAACCGGGAGTCGAGGGGCCATCATAATGCTGATCACAAACGACCGGAGGTGTGGATGATTGAGATCAGATCTGTGGGGGAGGAGGCGGGATCCATCTCCCCGTCCGGATCCCCCTCGAGGGGGTCGGCCTCGTTCCTGACGACGCTCAAGAAGAACAGGCAGTTCCTCGTCATGCTCATTCCCGTGACCGTCTATCTTCTCATCTTCAATTATGCACCCATGGCGGGGCTCATCTTGGCGTTCAAGCGCTACATTCCGGCGCTCGGTTTCTGGAAGAGTCCCTGGGCGGGGCTTTCCAACTTCAAGTTCCTCTTCGTTTCAGGGGCCTTCGGAAGGATCCTCTTCAACACGGTGTTCTACAACGTGATCTTCCTGATCACGTGTCAGGCCCTGGGGATGATGGTGGCCATTCTCATCTCGGAGCTCCGCTTGAAGAAGCTCAACAACCTGCTCCATTCGCTCACCTTCTTTCCTTATTTTGTCTCATACGTGGTGGTGGGGGCCATCGTGTACAACATCTTCAGCTACGAGTTCGGGGTGTTCAACAACCTTCTGGAAGCCTGGGGAGCCGAGCCCGTGAACGTGTACCAGATGCCGAACGTGTGGGTCTTTATCCTCACCTTCCTCAACTCGTGGAAGTGGGTGGGGTACACGAGCATCATCTACTATACCACCATCGTGGGGATCGACCCCGAACTCTACGAAGCGGCCGAGATCGATGGGGCTTCCACCCTCGCGAGGATATGGCACATCACCGTGCCGTACCTGAAGGTCACGCTCCTCACCATCGTCCTCTTCCAGTTGGGGAGTATTTTCAAAGGGCAGTTCGATCTCTTCTACAACGTGATAGGGAACAACGGTCAGCTTTTCGAGGCGACCGACGTGGTGGACACCTATGTCTTCAGGATGCTCATCACCAACTTCGATGTGGGGCTGGGGACCGCGGCGGGGCTGTTCCAGTCGTTTTTCGGTTTCCTGCTCATGATGATCGTGAACGGGGTGGTAAAGAAGGTCCGCCCCCAGTACGCACTCTTCTAGGAGGATCTCATGCGGTTCGGAAGACCTATGTCCAGGGAAGGGCTTGTGTTCCAGTTCGTAGGATACGGCCTGCTGATCGTGGTGGTGATTCTGTGCGTGGCACCGCTTCTCCTCGTGGTGTCGGGATCGCTCTCTTCCGAGGAGTCCATCTATCAGCATGGGTTCTGGTTCATCCCGCGGGAGTTCTCGTTCGATGCGTACCGCATCCTGTTCAAGGCGCCCAAGGATGTGCTTCAGGCCCTGTGGATAAGTGTATTGGTGGCTGCAACGGGGACGATCACGAGTGTGTTCGTGGCGTGCATGGTGGCGTACGTGCTCATACAGCCGGAGTTCGCCTACAAGCGGTTCTTCTCGATCTTCATCTACTTCACGGCGATCTTCTCGGGCGGGCTCATCCCCACCTACATCCTCATGGTGCGGTACCTCCACCTGAAGAACACCCTCCTTGCCCTCATCCTTCCTCAATGGATCACGGCCTGGAATCTCTTCCTGCTCAGGAACTTCTTCACCGAGATACCCTATTCGGTGGTGGAGTCGGCGAGGATCGATGGGGCGAAGGAGTTCACGATCATGACGAGGCTGGTGATTCCCATGGCCATGCCGGGCATCACCACCATCGCACTCTTCCAGATTCTCTACTACTGGAACGACTGGGTGCAGGCCATGCTCTATATCACGGACAAGGCACTGTATCCCTTCCAGTACTATCTCTACACCATGCTCCACAACTTCCTCTCGGTGCAGAATGCCATTGCGAATGCGGGGATCGTGCTCCCCTCGGTGCCCACCGAGAGTTTCAAGATGGCGATGACCGTGATCGCGATTCTTCCGATCGCGATCATCTTCCCCTTCATCAAGCGGTTCTTCGTCACCGGCTTGAGCAAGGGGGCGATCAAGGGATGAATCCGGGTGTTACCCGGTGGAAGATATACTATACTGGTAAGGAGTGACGTATGAGGAATGTCGTAAAGGGCGTATGGCTCGGCCTCCTCATGGTGCTGCTCTCCTTCGGGCTCTGGGCGACCGGGGCTCAGGAGGGGGAAACCGCCGGCGGGACGCAGGAACTCAAGCCTGTCGAGCTGGTGATGTGGCTCGTGGGCGACTCGGTGCCCGACTATGAGCTCATGCTCCAGGAGCTCAACAAGCTCACCAAGGAGGAGCTCAACGCCACCATCAAGGTGAACTTCACCACCTGGACCGACTGGAAGACCAAGTTGCGGCTCCTCCTCACCTCGGGTGAGGCTTTCGACCTGGTCCACATGGCGCCCTGGGGGATCTACCAGGAGGCCTCCAAGTTGGGGCTCCTGCTTCCGCTGGAGGATCTGGCCCCGAAGTACGCGCCTGTGACCTGGCAGAGCTACTCTCCTGATGTGCTCAAGCAGGCCACGGTGAACGGACACGTGTACATGCTCCCCTTCAACTACACCGATCCCTACGGGAACGGGTTCCTCTACCGGCTCGATCTCGCCGAGAAGTACGGACTCGGGAAGATCAGGAATATCGAGGACCTGGAGACCTACCTGGTGACCCTCGCCAAGAACGAGAAGGGTATCATCCCCTACAATGCGGGCGAGTTCGATCTCACCACCTATCCCGAGACGATCTGCGCCGCCATGCCCTCGTTCCCCAAGGCGGGAGGCGAGGATATCATCCAGGGGCTCATGCCGTACTTCTACGTGTTTTACGACGATCCGACCCCTGAGCCCGAGTTCATCCTCGAGCATCCGTCCTTCAGGGAGGCGATCGAGTTCTCGCGGGGTCTGTACCTTGCCGGAGCGATTCCCAAGGGTGTGCTCTCCAACCAGGTGGGGTCCCGCGAGGCGTTCATCAACGGGACGAGTGCGGTCACCCTCCTCAACCCGCTCAATGCGAACGAGGTGTACCAGCAGGTGGCAGCCAAGCATCCCGATTGGAAGCTCGACTACTGGAACCCCTACCTGAATCTCGATCACCCGACCAAGGCTCCCGCGATCAACAACGGGATGTCCGTACCGGCGAGCTCCCGGAATCCCCAGCGGGCCCTCATGTTCCTGGAGAAGCTTCACCAGGACCAGCGCTATCACGACCTCACGAGCTATGGTATCCGCGGCAAACACTGGGATCTCGACGAGAACGGCCAGATCGTGCTTCCGGAGGGCGTGACGGTCGACAGTACCGGTTTCGCCTGGGACAGGCCGTGTCCGTGGGGATGGAGGGAGGAGAAGTTCTACCGCCTCAATCCGCTCAAGTTCGCCTCCACTTGGCAGGTGATAAAGGATTGGTACAGCGCGTACCTCGCAAAGGCGGTGGACAGGAAGTACGTGAGCTTCTACCTCGACAAGGAGCCGATCCTCGCCGAGTTCGCGGCCGTGGACAACCTGAAGACGCAGTACGTGGATCCGCTCCTCTGGGGTATCGCGGATCCGGCCACCTATCCTGAGGTGATGGACAAGTTCTACGCAGCAGGGCTCGGGAAGGTGAAGGACGAGATCCTCAAGCAGTGGAAGGCCTACATGGCCCAGTACTGACCGGTACCGAGAGGATGCGCCCGTCGGGTGTACCCCGGCGGGCCTCCCTTTTCTCTTTCACGATTGTTGTTCCATGATGAGGAGGGTATGAGGAACGAGGGTTCACCATGGAAGCACGTGCTGAGGAGGACGCTCCTCTTCTTCTCGATCACTGCGGGGCTCACCATCATCGTGCTCACGGTAACGATCTACCTCTCCATCCAGCCCATCGTGGCCCGCAGGCTCTACCGGGTGGAGCGGCAGAACATCCACAACGCCGTCACCGGGATACGGCTCATGCAGAACCTGGCCACGAATCTCCTCATCCAGATCTACAACGATCCGCTGATCGTCCCGCTGCTGACCGTGCCGCCCGAGGATCCGCAGGAGGAGTACCTCGCCATCCAGAGCCTCAAGAAGTACTCCACCTTTATTCCCTACCTCGACTCGGTCTACATCTACAACGATGCGACAGGGAGGTGCTACCTGAGCACGTCGGCCTCCACCAACCTCTCTCTCCCGGTGGAGGAGATGTACGACAGAGAGTTTCTCGAACTCATGGAGGACGGACGCTGGATCAACAGTCCTGCGCCGATCTTCAGGTCGTACGAGGGCGACTTCCCCTTCGGCGGGCAGAGGAGGAGGGTGTTCACCTATCTCTACAACGTGATGGGGGTGCGTACCAGGCGACCGAGCGTGGTGGCGATCAACATCTCGTACGAGTGGATTACCAGCATCATGGAGTCGCTCGACGCTTCCGAGGGGTATCCGGCCTTCATCCTCGATCGTGAGGGCTCCCTCATCGGTGCCTCGATGAAGGATGAGGACCTGGTGGGCCTCGTCCGCACCACGATCCAGGGACAGGGTTCGGAGGAAGGACAGCCGCTGGTCACCACGGTGGCGACCCGGAGGGAGACCTATCTCCTGGTCTACGAGACCCTGCGTGATATGGGATGGGTGGTGGGGAAGGTGGTGCCCCTCTCCCAGGCGGTGAACGAGATCTTCGTGATACGGAGGGAGCTGCTCAAGATCGGGACAGCCTTTCTCGCGGCGGGATTCCTCGTTTCGTTCCTGCTCTCCAACCGGCTCACCCGCCTCCTCAGGAGTCTCTCAAGAGAGCAGAACGGGGAGGTTCCGTACCGTTCGTTCTTCAAGACGAGGGTGCTCTCGGATCTCCTCCTCAAGGGGCCGGATGGGGCTTCTGTACGAGTGGGAGATGCCGGGGACCTGCTCGCCATTCGAGTCTCTCCCCATTCCTGGTACGCGCTCTTGGTGTGCGAAAGGGAGGGGGGGGATGAGGCTCTCGCAGACTGGTACGCGCACCTCCTCGAGGAGGTGGAAGGCTGGGAGGAGGTACGGTGGGAGTGGCTCCAGAGGGAGGACGAGTTCCTGCTCGTGGTGGAGACCGAGCGCGATCCGGGGCAGGGACAGAGGGAGATCTTCGAGGAGTGGCACCGCAGGCTGGAGCGGGCCCTGGGGACGTCGGTGCGACTCTATGTAGCGGGGTTTTCGAGGGGGGCGGCTTCGCTTCCCCGTCTCTACAACCAGATGAGTAGTCTGCTCGCCAACAGGAGGTTCCTCGAGGGGAAGGCCGTGTTCACCCACGAGGATCTCGGCGTGCTCTCCCGCGGACACTACGAGTACCCTCAGAACAAGGAGCACGAGTTTCTGGAGGCCCTGCACCACATGGATGCAGAGACCGCGGTCTCGGTGGCGCAGGAGGTGTTCCAGGGTACCAGGTGCTTCGGGTATCATGTGTTCCAGTCGGTGAAGTACCGGCTCTGCACGGCTTTCCTCAGGGCGGTGGAGCAGGAGAATCAGTTCCTGGTGTCGACGTTCGGCCTCGATCCTGTCCGGTTCCTCGAGGAGGTTGAACGGGCCCAAGGGCCTGAAGAGGTTTCTGCAGTGTTCGAATCCGAGGTGCGACGTTTCGTGCGGCACATGGAGGATGACAGGACGAGCGATCACAAGAAGCTCGTCCAGGAGGTCTGCAGGATCATCGAGGAGGAGTACGACGACTTCAACCTGGGAGTGGCCACCCTGGCCGACAGGATAGGCCTCTCCTCGGGATACCTGGGACAGCTCTTCAAGAAGTACGTGGGTGTCTCGATGACGGACTACATCAACGAGGTGAGGGTGAGCAGGGCGATCCACTTCCTGGTGAACACCGAGGCGCCCGTGTACGAGATACCGCAGATGGTGGGGTACACGAACAAGCAGCACTTCCACGCGGTGTTCAAGAAGTATACCCGTCTGACGCCCAATGAGTACAGGAAACAGGCCCGGCTCAAGCGGGCGCAGCGGAGGGGCGAGATGGCCTCCTGAAGGGGGCGTGGGCTTCGGATACCGGGTCGGACCGTGGGTGCGGTGTTCTCATGGATGACCCGAGCGGGCAGATCCATTATCACTTGTGTGTGGAGGAACAGTATATGCAGCATAGGATTCTTCATGGTGCCGAGTACAATCCCGATCAATGGCTCGACGATCCCGAGGTGCTCGAGCAGGATATCGCGCTCATGAGGGAGGCGCGGATCGATACGGTGACGCTGGGGACCTTCTCCTGGGCGCTCCTTGAGCCCGAGGAAGGGGTGTATTCGTTTGAGTGGATGGATGAGGTGATGGAGAGGCTCGAGAGAGCGGGGATCCGGGTGATTCTTGCCACGCCGTCCGGGGCGAGGCCCAGGTGGCTCGCGTACAAGTATCCCGAGGTGCTCAGGGTGGGACCGGATAGGAGGCGGCGTCTGTTCGGCGAGCGACACAACCACTGCTTCACCTCGCCGGTGTTCCGTCAGAAGGTGTACGAACTCGACAGGAGGCTCGCGGAGCGGTACGGTCGGAGGGATCATGTGATCCTCTGGCACATCTCGAACGAGTTCTCAGGAGAGTGCCACTGCGATCTGTGTCAGGAGGCCTTCAGGCGATGGCTCTACGATCGGTATGAGGGGGATCTTGAGGCCCTCAATCGGGCGTGGTGGACGGCCTTCTGGAGCCACAGGTACACGCGTTGGGAGGAGATCGCATCGCCTTCCCCCCTTGGTGAGCCCAATCTGCACGGTCTCAACCTCGATTGGCGTCGATTTGTGACGCACCAGACCGTGGAGTTCATGCTGGTGGAGGTGCGGGCCTTGAGGGATGGAGGGTCTTCCCTCCCGGTGACGACCAATCTCATGGGGTTCCAGAGGGATCTCGACTACTTCCGGCTTGCCTCGCACTTGGACGTGGTCTCATGGGATAGCTATCCCCTCTGGCATGGGAGGGGAACTGAGACGCCGAGGGTGGCGAGTGGGGATCTCGATCACAACTGGGATCCTGCGGGAAGGGACTGGGTGCTCGCGAGTGGGGTGGCGTGGGCGCATGCCCTCCACCGAAGTCTGGGTGGTGGGAAGCCTTTCCTCCTCATGGAGAGTACGCCGAGCCATACGAACTGGCAGCCGTGGAGCAAGCCGAAGCGGCCGGGGATGCACGTGCTCTCCTCGCTCCACGCAGTGGCGCACGGCGCGGATTCGGTCCAGTACTTCCAGTGGCGTGCGGGTCGGGGTGGGTCCGAGAAGTTCCACGGTGCGGTGATGTACCACGACCGGCGTACGGATAGCCGGGTGTTCCAGGAGGTGAGGGAATTGGGAGGGGTGCTGGAGCGGCTTGCAGAGGTAAAGGGGAGCAGGGTGGAGGCCGAGGTGGCGGTGGTCTTCGACTGGGAGAATCGATGGGCGATGGAGGATGCGCAGGGGCCGAGGAACGATGGGCGGCTCGACTACGTGGAGGAGTGCTGGCGGTGGTTCGATGCCTGGCACCGGCGGGGGGTGGGGTGCGATGTCCTGCATCCAGAGGGAGACTGGTCTGCGTATCGTGTGGTGATAGCGCCGCTCTGGTACATGGTGAAGGAGGAGTGGGCAGAGCGGGTGAGGGGATTCGTGGAGGGAGGCGGGGTGTTCGTGACCACAGTGTGGAGCGGTGTGGTGGAGGAGCATGACCTCTGCCATGTGGGTGGGTTTCCGGGGCCCTTGAGGGGGCTGGTGGGAGTGCGGAGCCGGGAGGTGGATGTGCTGGTGGAGGGGGAGGTGCGGCAGGTGGCAGGGGTGTGGGGGGTGTGTGAGGGGCGCCTCCTGTGCGACGTGCTCGCGGTGGAGGATGAGGGGGTGGAGGTACGCGCGGTGTATGGGAACGGGTTCTACGCGGGGAGTCCGGCGGCGACGCGGGTGAGACGAGGTGAGGGGTGGGCCTACTACGTGGGGACCTTGCCTGCGCAGCAGGGCATCGACTGTCTGGTGGGGGAGCTCATGGAGGAGGCAGGGGTGGTGCCGGCGCTCAGGGTGGTGCCGGAGGGGGTGGATGTGTCGGTGCGAGTGGGGGAGGATGGAACCCGTTACCTGTGGCTCCTCAATTTCAGGGAGCACCCCGTGGTCGTGGATCTTTCCGAGGGCACGTGGAGGGACATGGTGGAAGAAGGGGAGCGTCGGGGTGCCCTCATCCTGCCCGGTTACGGGTACGTGGTGCTGAAGTCGTGAATGCCTCTGTGAGAGGAAGAGCCCCGGCTCGCCGGGGCTCTTCCTGTACTCGGGCTCTCAGTACCTACGGTTGAGTTCCCAGTTCCACGCAGTCTTGATGATGTACGCGAGGTCGTCCCGGGTTGGCTTCCACCCCAGAATGGTCCTCATACGTGACGAGTCGGCCACCAGGGCAGGAGGATCGCCGGCCCTCCGATCCCCCTCGATGACGGGGAATTCGCGGCCGGTGACCTTCTTCGCCGTGTCGATCACCTCTCTCACACTGTAGCCGCGGGAGTAGCCGCAGTTGAGGGCCTGGCTCTCCCCCCCGTCCATGAGGTACTCGGCGGCGAGGAGGTGGGCCTCGGCGAGATCTGTGACGTGGATGTAGTCGCGGATGGCCGTGCCATCGGGGGTGGGAAAGTCGGTGCCGAAGATGGTGATGTGCGGGCGTTCGCCCTTTGCAGCCTTGAGGATGAGAGGGATGAGGTGGGTCTCCGGGTCGTGTGCCTCTCCTATGGATCCGTCTTCGGCAGCCCCTGCGGCGTTGAAGTACCGTATCGCCACGTATCGGAAAGAGCTCCACTCCGAGAGGGACCGGAGGAACTCCTCCACCATCACCTTGCTGCTTCCGTAAGGGTTTACCGGTGTGAGCCGCGCATCCTCGGAGATAGGCACCCTCTCGGGATGGCCGTAGACTGCAGCAGTGGACGAGAAGATGAAGTGGTGGACCCCTGTGTGCATCATGGCCTGCACGAGCCGGATGGTCCCCACGGTGTTGTTCTCGAAGAATTCGAGGGGCCGTTCCGTGGAGATCCCCACCTCGATGAATGCGGCGAAGTGCATCACCACATCGGGCCTGAAGGAGAGGAGGACCTCGCGGAATTTCTCGGTGTCGTGGAGGTCTCCGACTCTGAGGTCTGAAGGCTCCACAGCCTCCCTGTGTCCGTGTGAGAGATTGTCGTAGACCACGACTTCATGACCTCGTTCCTTGAGAAGCCGGTACACGTGGCTCCCTATGTACCCTGCTCCGCCTGTGAGCACGAAACGCATGGATCCTCCTTCACGGGTGGATTTCGTAGTGAGTATAGCGGAAACGAGGGGCAGTGGAAATGAAGAGTTCGTCCAAAAAGTAAAGAACCTCAAAAAAACAGGGGGCCTCGTGCCCCCTGTCGAACGATGCGCTCTTCGCCCGTCACACCGCTTCGGCGACCATGTCGCCTACTTCTTCGGTGTTGTATCCCATCTTGCCTGCAGAGAGGCTCTCGAGTTTCGTACAGGTGAGGGCCACCGCCTTCTCTATGGCCTTTGCCGCCTCGTGCTCACCGAGGAAATCGAGCATCATCCTTCCTGCCTCTATGGCGGCGAGAGGGTTGATCATCTTCTTCCCGGTGTACTTGGGGGCCGAGCCTCCGATGGGTTCGAACATGGAGACGCCTTCCGGATTGATGTTCCCCCCTGCGGCGATTCCCATGCCTCCCTGGATCATGGCACCCAGGTCGGTGATGATGTCACCGAAGAGGTTCTCCGTGACCAGGACGTCGAACCACTCGGGGTTCTTCACGAACCACATGGTGGTGGCGTCCACGTGCATGTAGTCCCTGGGGATGTCGGGATACTCTCTCTCGCCCATCTCTTCGAAGGCCCGGTACCAGAGATCGCCGCAGTGGGTGAGGACGTTGCGTTTGTGGACCAGGTGGATGGGCTTGCTGCGGGACTTCTCGCTCTCTGCATTCCGCCGTTTTTTCAGTTCGAAGGCGAACTCGAGGCAGCGATCCACGGTCCTCCGGTCGTAGACCATCACCTGGGTGGCGATCTCGTCAGGAGTACCCTTTCGGGTGACGCCGCCGTGTCCGGTGTAGATCCCACCGGTGTTCTCACGGACCACCACAAAGTCTATATCCTCGGGCCCCTTGTCTTTGAGCGGACAATCGACGCCGGGATAGAGCTTGACCGGTCTGAGGTTGATGTACTGGTCGAGGTCGAAGCGGATTTTGAGGAGAAGTCCGGTCTCGAGTATGCCGGGTTTCACGTCTGGGTGGCCTATGGCGCCGAGGTAGATGGCATCGAAGTGGGTGAGCTCCTGCACTTCCTCGTCGGAAATGATCTTCCCGGTCTTGAGGTAGCGTTCGCCGCCGTAGTCGAAATACGTGAAGTCGAGTTTGAATCCATACTTCGCTGCGGCTGCCGTGAGGACCTTTACTCCCTCGGCCACCACCTCGGGACCTGTGCCGTCTCCAGGGATCACTGCGATCTTGTGGGTTTTCATGTCACCTCCAGGGCTTGTTGATGTCGACTGGATTGTTCAGGTGTAGAATAAATCGAGAAAAAAATCAACATGGACTTATGGAGAGAAACGGAGGGAGGAGAAGGGCGGAGCCCGAGAGCTCCGCCCCGGAGGGACTGTTAGAACAGACCGTCGATGCCCATGGTGGCCACGGCGTCATCGTCGAAGAGGGACCTTCGGGAGGCGTCGTCGTCGGACCAGCCGGGGGCGCTGAGCCACTTCGAAGACTGGCACCAGGCGGCTCCCCAGTAGAAGATGCCCTTGACGTTGGAGTATGCAGACACCGTGTTCTTGAGTGCCTGGAGGAACTGGTACTGGCCCTGAGGAGTCTGGGGATAGGGCACCTGGCTTCCTGAGTAGCCCTTTAGATTGGTGTCCCAGTAGTAGGCCGTTTCCACGATGTATACTTCTTTACCGAGGGAGTTCACATAGGAGAGGTTGTTCGAAAGATCACTGAGCGAGCCCTGCCACATGGTGTAGTAGGAGAGACCGATGGCGTTCACATCCCCCCACTGGCCGTCGTTGTTCCGGAAGTTGGTGATCCAGTTCTGGGTGGTGGATCGGCTCCCGCCGGAATCGAGGTGGATCATGATCTTGGCGCTGCTTCCTGCATCTTTCACCCCGTTGATGCCGGAATTGATGAGCCATGCCATATTGCGCCATGAGCCACCTGACCGATAGGGGCCGCCGAGGTCCCACAGGAGGCCGTTGGTGATCTCATTGCCGATCTGCACCATATCGGGCGCCGCCCCGGCATTCCTGAGCTGGGTAATCGCATCCTTGGTCCAGTTGTACACATAGGTGCAGAGGGTGTTGATGTTGCTCGTCTGCCAGGCAGAGGGTGTCCACTGGTTACCCGGGTCGGCCCACCAGTGGGAGTAGTGGAAGTCGACGAGGAGTTTGAACCCCTTGCTCTTGGCGATGGCACCGAGCTGTTTCGCATAGGTGAGGTCGGTGAACATGGCGTAGTTGGGATTGTCGGGCGGATCGACGTTGACGCGGACACGCACCCAGGTGTAGCCGTGATCCTTGAAGATCTGGAAGACGTCCTTCACCTGACCGTTCGTGTCCCTGTACTGGACCCCGTGGTTCTGGGCATAGAGTGCCTCTGAGAGGTCCACCCCGATCTGGAGGGAGCTGGTCGCTCTCGCCCCCACATCATCGGCCACATCGGTGTGTGAGCCGAAGATCTCGTTTCCGCACCCTCCGAGGAGGAGTGTGAGAAGGAGCGCTCCGAGGAGGAGCCACAGGGGAGTGAAGATCTTGTGTCGCATAGCGACCTCCGTAGTGGTGTAGTGGACTCCGCGCATCGCGCGGGCTGTATCCCAGGATAGGGTGTGGGGAGAATGCAGTAAATTTTCAAAAATTGGAAAAAGTAACGAAACCGAGAAAATGAAGAAATTCTTACCGAAACATAGTGTAGTTCTGATATTCCGACGTGTACCGGGTCATAATTTTTTCAATAAGTCGGTGGAACCAAGGGCATGGTGAGGGAAAACTTGACAGATGGGGCCGTGGGTGCGATAAAGGAGGAGATCGGTGGTAAGGAGGAACAGGTGAGGCTGTGTGGTGTGCATGTACAGGAAGGGTGTTTCGTCCATTCCTTCGAAGGAGGCTCTCTCTCGTTCCAGGTCGAACGTGTACCCCTCGGCTGGGTGGTACGTGGGACCGTGGAGGGGAGGCCGGGACGGCTCGAGGTGGTGCGTCTGCCGCTCCGGTTCCCCCTTCTGCTCCACTCGTGGGAGTCATGGGGGGCATGTCCACTTGTGGATGAGGGGTGGCGGTTCCCCTGGGGCGAGCGTCAGTACGAGGATTGGCGGTATACCGTCTCCCCGGTGCCTGAGCTCATGCGCGAGGGGGTGGTGAGCGACTACCTGGTGGCATGGGAGCACGGGATGGCGGGATTCCTCACCTCGCGGTATGCGCACGGGTTCTTCACCGTGGAGGGGGAGGAACTGGTGGGCTACCTCGAGTTCTTCGACAGGGAGTTCGAGGAGCCGGTCCCCCTCGAGCCGCTTGTGGTGCTGGAGGGGGCGAGAATGTGGGAGCTTCTGGAGGGGTATGCGACCATGGCGGGGAGGGAGAACCGGGCGCGGGTACCTGCGTACTCGCCTCTGGGGTGGTGCAGCTGGTACCACTACTTCCTCGACCTCACCTGGGATGAGGTGCGAAAGAACCTCGCCCGTGCGAGGGAATGGCCGTTCGAGGTCTTCCAGGTGGACGATGCCTACGAGGCCGATATCGGTGACTGGCTCGAGCCGAGGGAGGGGTTTCCGTCGGTGGAGGAGATGGCGAGGGTGATCAAGGAGGCGGGCTTCAGGCCGGGGATATGGACCGCTCCGTTCTGTGCCTCCTCCACCTCCCGGGTCTTCAGGGAGCATCCGGAGTGGTTCGTGAAGGAGGACGGTCGTCCGCGTGTGGCCTTCAGGAACTGGGACAAGGACATCCATGCACTCGATCTCTCGAATCCCGAGGTGCAGGATCACCTCACGGGGCTCTTCTCCTCGCTTAGGGCTGTAGGGTACGAGTACTTCAAGATAGACTTTCTCTTCGCAGGGGCTGTTCCGGGGGAGCGATACCTGAAGGTGAGCCCGGTGGAGGCCTACCGGATGGGACTCGAGACGATCCGGGAGGCGGTCGGTGATGCCTTCATCCTGGGGTGCGGGGCGCCGCTCCTCCCCTCGGTGGGTCTGGTGGACGGGATGCGGATCGGGCCCGACACCACTCCCTTCTGGGATCGTAGTATCCCCGACAACGGTGCGCCGGCGATTCGGTACGCCCTCCGCAACGCCCTCCACCGTGCCTTCATGCACCGACGGTTCTGGCTCAACGATCCCGACTGCCTCCTCCTGAGGAAGGAGCGGATCTCGCTCTCTGAGGAGGAGAGGCGCACGTTCGCGTTGACGGCCGGGGCGCTCGACGGGATGCTGGTGGACAGCGATGACCTGGCCCTGGTTGATGAGGAGGGAAAGGCGCTCCTGCACGAGGCCCTGTCCCTCACAGGGGGGCGGCCCCATGTGCGCAGGTGTGGTGAGGCCTGCTATGAGGTCATCTCCGAGGGGACGAGGAGCGGGATGGTGCGGCTTCTGGTGAACCTCTCTGAAGAGGCGAAGGTGGTGGAGGGCACCACGGTGCCTCCTCATGGGACGGTGCTGGAGAGGGAGGAGCAGGCCCTTGGTCTTTCGCGGCGGGTGGAGGAGCGGGATGGTCGGCGATTTACGTACTACCACAGGGAGGAGTAGCTATGGAACTCCGCTACAACGTGCTCACCGGTGAGTGGGTGATCGTCTCGGGGGCCACGCAGCGGCGGCCGGTGCAGCCGGGTCAGTCCGAGTGCCCCATCTGCCCGGGTGGGCTCGAGCTTCCGGGGGACTACGACCTGGTGAGTTTCGAGAATCGCTTTCCTTCGCTCTCCCGTGAGGCCGAGGAGGTGGAGGATCTCTCGCCGGTGTTGAGGCGGGCGGCGGCGAGAGGGGTATGCGAGGTGGTGGTGTACACCTCGAAACACGAGGGGGCCCTCCCCGAGATGGAGACCGCTCAGGTGGAGAAGCTGGTCCACATGTGGTGCGATCGGATGAGGGAGCTCTCATCGTTGTCGTTCGTGGAATATGTGTTCATCTTCGAGAACAGGGGGAAGGAGGTGGGGGCCTCACTCCCTCATCCGCATGGTCAGATCTATGCCTTTCCTTTCCTCCCGCCCCGGGTGAAGGCCAAGGTGGAGGCGGCGGCGGCCTTCGGCGAGGAGCACGGACGATGTCCGGTGTGTGCGGTGCTCGAGGAGGAGCGGGCCCGGGGTGAGCGGATCATCCTGGAGGGGAAGCACTTCGTGGCCCTCGTGCCGTTCTACGCGAGGTTCCCTTACGAGGTACATATCTACCCGGTGAGGCATGTGGACAACCTCATGTACTTCTCGTTCGAGGAACGGGCCGAGTTTGCACGGATGCTCAAGACCGTGACCGCGGCCTACGATCGGCTCTTCGATGAACCGTTTCCCTACATGATGATGTTCTTCCCGGCTCCGCTTAGGGTGGCCTCGCCGTTCTTCCACTTTCACGTGGAGTTCGATCCTCCCAAGAGGGATAAGGACAAGCTCAAGTGGATGGCGAGTGTGGAGACGGGGACGGGTGCGTTCATCAATCCGGTGCCGCCGGAGGAGGCGGCCGCACGTCTCGCAGCCTGTGTGAAGGAGGTTCAGGATGAGGTTCAGGGCGCCCGGTAGGGTGAATATCATCGGCGAGCACACCGACTACAACGATGGGTTCGTCCTCCCGTTTGCGATCGATCGGTGGATCGAGGTGGAGGTGGAGCCGTCGGATCGGTGGGTGGTGTGGTCTGAGAGGACGGGGGAGGAGGTGCCGTTCTCCCCTGATGAGCGGAGAGGTGACTGGTCGGACTATGTGGCCGGGGTGGTGTGGGCGTTGAGGAAGCGTGGTCTTTCGCTCAGGCGGGCCCGGCTCCTGGTGAGGGCCACGCTGCCGGATGGTGCGGGGCTCTCGAGTTCGGCGGCCCTGGAGGTGGCGACCGGGGCGGCGGTGTGTGCGGCGAGCGGGTACGAGCTGGACAGGGATCTCCTGGTGGAGGCGGCGTGGGAGGCGGAGAACGAGTTCGTGGGGATGCGGTGCGGGATCATGGATCAGTTCGTGGTGGCGCATGGGCGGGAGGGGCACGCGTTGCTCCTCGATACGCACACGCGCGAGTTCAGGCTGGTGCCGATTTCTCTTCCGGGGGCGGAGTTCTTCCTGGTGAACTCGGGGGTGAAGCACGAGCTGGCCTCCTCGGGGTACAACACGAGGCGGGCGGAGTGTGCGGCGGTGCTGGAGCGGCTGGGGAAGGGGAGTTTCAGGGAGGTGCGGCCGGAGGAGGTGGATGGGCTTCCCGATCCGCTCCGCCGGAGGGCGCGGCATGTGCTCACGGAGAACGAGCGTGTGATGCGGACGGTGGATGCCCTCGAAAGGGGGGATGTGGCGGAGGTGGGGAGGCTGCTCTCTGCCTCGCACCGGAGTCTCCGGGACGACTACGAGGTCTCCTGCGAGGAGATCGACTGGTTGGTGGAGCGGGTGGAGGGTGTGGAGGGGGTGTACGGGGCTCGGATGGTGGGAGGGGGGTTCGGTGGCTCGGTGCTGGTGCTCGCGAGGGAGGGAGTGGCGGATGGGCTCGAGGGGGTGCTGGGGGAGTACGGGGCGCGGTGGGGGGTGGAGGCCGGGGTGCTGCGGGTGAGGAGCGCGGATGGGGTGGGGAGGGTGGACTGATCATGAGGATGAGTGTCTTCCTCCCCCATAGTGGTTGAAGAAGCAACATCCCCCAATAAACGAGCAATATTTCCCACGACTCCACGGGAAAGAAGTCCTATCATGTGTCCCTAGGTCCTCTGTCGGAGGTTCCATTCTTTATCATGAGGAGGGGCACATGAAAAAGGTGATTCTTTGTTGTGGAATGCTTCTTTCATTCCTCCTTCCTCTTTTTGGGGAGGTAGGCGCGAGTGCCTATATGACAGGTGAAGTGTGGGGTACGAATGGTTTCCTTCTCAATAACCAGGAGCAGAAGGACGATGACTCCCTCACTGTGTGGGTGAACGGGAAACGAGCCGGGATGTACTTTAGAGTGTGGGCGTATCCATTGGAGAACAATAAGGATAACCTGTTGAGGCTGAGATCAATAAAGGTGTGGTTCAAACCTATAGATGTAGTCACTGTCTCGGTGGGAAACGTAGGGTCTTATCTCTATACAGAGCAGCTAGACTGGTGGCAAACACCTGCGGGTGCGAGTTATGCTCAGTATCAGGCATGGGATACTCGATGGTCCAACTACGCAGGATACGAAGGCGGAGGAGTGGGAGTGGAACTCTCTCCGATGGAGAATCTCTATCTTGCCTTTGGAATCACTCCGGGGTTTGGTACTCGATTCATGCAGGAAGGAGAGCTCATCTCCAATGATCTGAGATACGGAGCGGTGGTAAAATACTCCTTTCCAGGAATAGGATCGGTGGGAGCTTCTTTCCGAGATGATGGTTTCGGAGAAGGAACATCCGAGATACCCCATGAGCAGAAAATCGCAAAGTTCGGATTCGACGTCTCCGCCATTGAGGGAATGTATGGATTCCTTCAATTTGTCTTCAGATTCGATACCAGTGCGTCCGCATGGGGGACATCGGATGATCCCCTTGCGCTTCAAGGAATCTCACTCGATCCCTATTTCTCCTATTCGTTCGAAGATTTTTCCCTTCAGGCTCATATACCACTCACCTTCCGACTTACTGGTGGATCTGATGACCCCTCGTACATGACATTTGATGTGAAAGTCTCATATGCACTCAGCACGTATATTCCTTATGTGAGGATTCAGCAGCAGGGAGATGTTCCTCTTCTTTTCAATGAAGATTTCGCCTTTGAACCTCAATATAACATAGGAGTGGAGTGGGGGTTTGACGCCAACAGCTGGTTCGATGTGAGCCTCCAGATAGAGAATGTCGAGGGAAAGATTTCCTGGTGCATTCCTTTTTCTGCACGAGCGGGGTTCTGATAGAGGAAGGGCAGGGTGTTATGCTGTCTCCCTACTCTCCTATAGGTGGTGAGAGCAATTTTGTCCATGTTCAGCACAAGATTGGCCAAGATGACGTGGGGAAAATTCGCATAGAATAGACGGGGAGATCGCTTTTATAGTGTCTCTTATAAAGAGGTTTCTCCAGGAGGCGTGATGAAGTTCACCGACGGGTACTGGCGGATGCGCAAGGGAGTGACTCCTTTTTTCCCTCGTACGGTGTGGGAGGTGATCAGGGAGGAGACAGAGGTAAAGGCTTATGTGCTCTGCACAGAGGTTCGACACAGGGGTGATACCCTCAACGTCCCCCTCCTCACGGTGCGGATATGGTCGCCGAGGGAAGATGTCCTCGGTGTGGAAGTGGTACATCACCTCGGAGGAGTGCCCAAGGCCCCCGATCTCCTCCTCCCGGAGAGGAGGAGCCCCCTTCCCCTTCGGGTAGAGGAGGCCGAGGAGGCCCTGATGGTCTCTTCCGGGAGGCTTTCGGCGCGGCTCTCCACCACCAGGTGGGGACTCGAGTTCCTGGGAGAGGGGCGGTTCCTCACCGACTCGAAGGAGAAGAACCTGGGTTATGTGGTCACTTCGGAGGGCGAGGCCTTCCTCCATGAGCAGTTACGGCTCAGTGTGGACGAGTTGATCTATGGTCTTGGTGAGCGTTTTACCCCGTTTGTCAAGAACGGCCAGGTGGTGGAGATATGGAACGGTGATGGCGGGACGAGCAGCGAGCTCGCCTACAAGAACGTACCCTTCTACCTGAGCTCGAGGGGCTATGGGGTATTCGTGAACGATGCGGGCCCGGTCTCGTTCGAGGTGGGCTCGGAGAAGGTCTCCAGGGTTCAGTTCAGTGTGCCGGGCGAACGGCTCGAGTACTTCATCATATACGGGCCGGACCCTATGGAGGTGCTCGAGAAGTACACCGATCTTACCGGCAAGCCGGCCCTTCCTCCCGCCTGGTCGTTTGGTCTGTGGCTCACCACCTCCTTTATCACGGACTACGATGATGCCACGGTACGGAGCTTTGTCACCGAGATGAAGGACCGGGGAATCCCCCTGAGTGTGTTTCACTTCGACTGTTTCTGGATGAAGGGACTCCACTGGACGAGCTTCCTCTGGGACAGGGAGCGGTTCCCCGATCCGGAGGGCCTCCTCGCCTGGCTCAAGGAACAGGGAGTACGCTCGTGCGTGTGGATCAATCCTTACATCGCCCAGCAGTCGGAAGTCTTTATGGAAGGCCTTGAGGGTGGGTTCTTCCTCAAGAGGCCCGATGGCACGGTGTGGCAGACCGATGACTGGCAGGCGGGGATGGCGATCGTGGATTTCACCAATCCGCGCGCGCGTGAGTGGTTTGCCTCGAAGCTTGAGGACCTCCTGGAGATGGGGGTGGATTCCTTCAAGACCGACTTCGGTGAGCGCATCCCGGTGGATGTGGTCTATTACGACGGGTCGGACCCTATTCGGATGCACAACTACTATTCGTTTCTCTATAATCGGACGGTATTTGAGGTGCTGGAGAGAAAGAGAGGACGGGGAGAGGCGGTCTGCTTTGCCCGTGCGACCACAGCAGGGGGACAGCAATTCCCGGTCCACTGGGGAGGCGACTGCGTCTCCACCTATGAGTCCATGGCAGAGAGTCTCCGCGGAGGGCTTTCCCTCATGTTCTCTGGATTTGCGTTCTGGAGTCACGACATAGGAGGATTCGAGAAGACCGCGACGCCCGACCTCTACAAGCGCTGGGTGGCCTTTGGGCTCCTCTCCTCCCACAGCAGGCTTCACGGGAACGAGTCCTACAGGGTGCCCTGGCTCTTCGACGAGGAGGCAGTGGAGGTGGTGCGCTTCTTCACCTCCCTCAAGCACCGCCTCATGCCCTATCTCTACACCGTAGCGGTTGAGGCCCATAGGCGGGGCGTGCCGGTGATGCGGCCTCTCCTCCTGGAGTTTCCAGCCGATCCTGGATGCCGCTACGTGGATAGGGAGTACCTGCTCGGTCCTGCGCTTCTCGTGGCCCCGGTCTTCAGCGAGAGCGGCGAGGTGGAGTTCTACCTTCCTCCAGGGCTCTGGCGCCACCTCCTCGATGGTGAGGTGCTCAGAGGGCCAGGGTGGTTCAGGAGGACATACGACTACTTTTCCCTTCCCCTCTTCCAGCGGGAAGGGTCGCTGGTGATCCTGGGGAGAGAAGAAGGGGCGGTGTACGACTACACGCGAGGGATTGTGTGTGAGGCTTTTCTGCCCTCGCCGGGTGTTGTCTCGTGGGAACAGGTGGATGCCCGGGGGAGGGGGGTAGCCTCGCTCCGACTCGAGAGAATGGGAGAAAGGGTGAGGTTCGAGAGTAACGGGTTCTCAGAAGCGAGGCTGGTGGTACATGGGGATGCGGGAGAGGGATCTGTGGAATGTTCCCTCTCGAGAGAGGGGGAGGTGAGACTTCTCTCTGAAGAGGGACGGTAGAGCCCGTCCCTCTTTTTTTGTGAGGGCGGTGGCTAAAAGAGCAATATTGTCCAACTTTTGGCCAATATCTTCCTAGCCAGGGCATCGGGGGGGTGATACAATCGTGATACTGCCATGTGTGTGAGGTGTATGTGAGGAGGGATGTTTCTCCAGGTCAAGAACTTTATAGAAACCCGGATCTTCCCCTCGAGGAGAGGGTGAACGATCTTGTCTCTCGCCTCACGCTGGAGGAGAAAATCTCCCTCATTCCTGTGCGTCAGGCGGCTGTTCCCAGGTTAGGGATCGATCCCTATCCCATTGGAGGAGAGGCAGCCCACGGTGTGGCATGGGTAGGTAAGGCCACGGTCTTCCCTCAGCCTGTAGGGCTTTCATGCACATGGGATAGGGATCTCCTTGGACGCATCGGCGAGGTGATAGGGGTGGAGGCACGGGCTTACCGGGATATCCTGGGGACCGAGTTCGGCCTTACCCTCTGGGCACCCACGGTGGACCTGGTGAGGGATCCCCGTTGGGGGAGGACCGAAGAGGCCTACGGTGAGGACCCGTGCCTTGCCTCGGAGCTCGCAGGAAGCCTGGTGAGGGGGATGCAGGGCGATCACCCCTTCTACCTCAGGATGGGAGCGACCCTCAAGCACTTCTTCGCAAACAACAACGAGACAGATCGGGGTATTTCCTCCTCCGAGATGCACCCCTGGCTCATGCACAACTACTACCTCGAGGTCTTCAGGCGGATCATAGAGAGGGCACGCGTCACGTGCATCATGACCGCCTACAACGCGGTCAACGGCATACCATGCCTCATCCACCCTGCGGTGAAGAGGCTGGTGAAAGAGGAGTGGGGCCTTCCGGGCTTCGTGGTGACCGATGCAGCGGACTTCGGTATGACGGTGGGGATGCATGCCTATTTCGAGGATCACGTCGAATCCATCGCCGCCACCATCCGCTCCGGAGTGGATGCCATCACCGAGGATGACCGCACCATCGTGATCGACTCCCTTCGCCATGCCCTGGAGCGAGGGCTCCTCAAAGAGGAAGACCTGGATACCGCGCTCAGGAACATCTTCCGCATACGGTTCAGGCTTGGCGAATTCGATCCCCCAGATCGGAATCCCTACGCCGGTATCACGAAGGACGCCCTGTGTGCTCCTTCCCATGCCCGGATTGCCCGGGAAGCCGCTCAGAAAAGCGTGGTGCTCCTCAAGAACCGGGGCCTCCTCCCCCTGCACGCACATACTCTGAAGAGAGTGGCGGTGGTAGGTCCCCTTGCACATGAGGTGCACACCGACTGGTACAGCGGGACCCTCCCCTATGTAGTCACGCCCCTCGATGCCCTCAAGGAGCGGCTCACTGGTGCGGAGGTCTGGTATGAGGAAGGTTCCTCACGGGTGAGATTCCGATCTGCTGCCTACCACCGGTGGCTCGCATCAGACGAAAAGGGGAATATCTCCCTCTCCCCCCCGGGGGAAATACCGGCAGCAGAGGGCCTCTGGGACTGGCTCGATTGGGGGTGGGGAAGCCATACCTTCAGGTCCGTGGCCTCCCGGAGGTATCTCACCTGCGCGCCTGAAGGTACTCACCTCTCAGCCACAGCGGAACAGGTGCGCGGTTGGTTCGTCCAGGAGGTCTTTTCCCTTGAAGAACGTGTGGGAGGGCTCTATGCGATCCGCACCTGGCACGGGAAGTATCTTTCCTGTGATGTCTCGGGTAGGGTGCATCTCTCAGATCGGGCCGATACCATGCGCGAGCTGTTCGAACTCGAAGTGGTGGATGAGGGACTCGAGCGGGTCCGGGAACTGGCGGGGAAGGCTGATGTGGTCCTGGCCTTCTGCGGAAACAACCCCTACATCAACGGCAAGGAGACCGTAGACCGTCCTGACCTCATCCTTCCTCCCCTCCAGCAGGCTCTGGTGCGTACTGCTTTTGAGGCGAATCCCCGCACCGCGCTTATCCTCATAGGGAGCTATCCGTTTTCGATTGCGTGGGAGGACGAACACCTCCCTGCCATCCTCTATTCCTCCCACGGCGGGCAGGAGATGGGTCGGGCGCTCACTGACGTGCTTTTGGGCGATGTTTCGCCCGCAGGACGCCTCAGCCTCACCTGGTATCGATCCTCCTCTGTGCTCTCGAGCATTTTCGACTACCAGATCCACAAGGGGCGAAGGACCTACTGGTATGCCCGTGAAGAGGACGTCCTCTACCCCTTTGGCTACGGCCTCTCCTATACGGAGTGTGTCTACACAGGTATGGAGTGCTCACCGTCACGACTCACGCCCGAGACAGAACTCACGGTCAAGGTGAGGGTGAGGAACGTGGGAGCTGTGGCCTCCGATGAGGTAGTACAGTGCTACCTCGTGCCGCCTGCAATGGGAGCATTCTCTCCCAGGAAGGTGCTGGTGCGGTTCGACCGGGTGCACCTGGTGCCGGGGGAAGAGAGAGAACTTACCTGGCTTCTTGCGGCCGGGGACTTCTCGTTCTGGCATCCTGCGGCCGGACGTCGCATCCCCATCCCAGGACGCTGGAAGGTCCAGGTGGGGTCGTCCTCTCGTGATATCCACCTTGAAGAGGAGGTCACCCTGGAGGCTTCCGGTCCTCCTTGCTGGACTGCAGGTACTCGCATCCCTGTCTCCCTGTGTGACGACTTCGAGGGCTGTAGGTTCGTGGAGGGGCGAGATCTCTACCCCGCACTCCGTCCCTCATCCGGAGCTACCGCCCGTGTGCGGTTCAAGAAGGTGGAGTGCGCGGCGGAGAGGCGAGAGATGCGTCTTCTCGTGAGGAATAGGGGGGAAGGAGCCGGGCTGCGTGTCGAATCCGGTATGAAGAGTGTGAATATTGCGAGTGCGCTTCCTTTCACAGGGGATGAGTGGAAGGAGGTGGTGATCCCCTTCCATTTCCCCTCGGGGAGCCATGACCTCTCGATCTCCTGGAGAGGGGAGGCCGAGATACTATGGATCGTTTTGTAAGCACAGAGAAGAGGAGTGAGCTCATGGAACCCATCCTTCATCCTGAGGACAAGGAAGATCGGAGACATGGGACCGAGGATTTCCCGTTTGCCCTTTACGATAACTATTTGCGTTATCCATACTTCAGTCGCTACACCATAGATCCTCACTGGCACGAGGAGATGGAGTTTCTCCTGGTGGTGCGGGGGAACGCCCGGGTGCTCAGGGATGGAGAGTTCGTGGAGGTAGGAGAGGGAGAGGCCCTCTTCATCCCTCCCAGGACCTTTCACGCCGCCGAATCACTCGACCACCAGCCCTTCCACTTCATCGCCCTGGTCTTCCATCTCGACCTCCTGGAGGGGGAGGTCCAAGACGTATGCCACAAGCGTTACTTCACAGGGATCAAAAAGCGGCTCCTCTCGTTCCCCGGGGTGATCTCACGCAAGACCCTGTGGGGAAAGGCCGTTCTTCATGAGCTCATGGAGGTGGTGGATCTCGCAGATCACAAGGGGCCGGGATACGAGTTGGGTATCAAGGGGGCCCTGTTCAAGGTCTTCTCCCTCATCTTCTCGAACGGGGTGGTCCAGAAATCCGAGGTTGCAGGCGATGTCTATGCCGTGGAGAAGATCCTCCCTGCGCTCGAGTACATCAAGGAACACTATCAGGAGGAGATCTCGGTGGATGACCTGGCGAAGTTGGTCTACCTCAGCAAGTACCATTTCATCAGGGAGTTCAAGCGACTCACGGGAAGGACGCCGGTGGCGTTCATCAACCGTTACAGGGTTCATAAGGCCATGGCCATGCTCATTGAGAGCGACGAGAAGGTGCTCAACGTGGCGTACGAGTGCGGATTCAACGATATGAGCTACTTCATCCGGCTCTTCCACAGGTTCACGGGACTCACCCCGGCCCAGTACCGGCGGGCCTATGCCCCCCGGGCGGTGAAGACCGGTGGAAGGTGATGACACGGAGGAACAGTTTTATGAAAGGAGATGAGTGATGCCTGCGAGTGTAGTGCACCACGCGAAGACCTCTTCTTCGCTTAGAGGGGGGACCTCCTGGTGGTCCACGCTGGTCAATCAGCGATACCTCATACTCATGTCGTTCCCCTTTGTGATATGGGTGATCATCTTCAGGTATCTGCCCCTCTGGGGTTGGACCATGGCCTTTCAGGATTACAAGCCAGGCCTTTCTTTCTTCCAGCAGAAGTGGGTGGGGCTCAAATATTTCATCATCCTCTTCCAAGATCTCAAGTTCTGGGAGGTGATGAGGAACACCCTCGCCATGAGCCTCCTGGGTCTCGCCTTTGGCTTCACCCTCCCTATCGTGCTCGCCCTCTTCCTCAACGAGATACGGCACATGTTCTTCAAGCGTGTGATCCAGACCATCACCTACCTGCCGCACTTCCTCTCCTGGGTGATCGTGGCGAGCCTGGTCTTCCAGATGCTCGGTCCTTCGGGGCCCCTCAACGAGTTTCTCCTCTCTCTGGGGGTGGTGAAGGAGCCGGTCCCCTTCCTCACGAAGCCTCATTATTTCTGGTGGGTCGTGACCTTCTCTGATGTCTGGAAGGAAATAGGATGGAACTCCATCATCTTCCTCGCGGCGATCGCCGGCATAGACCCGGAGCTCTACGAGGCTGCCACCATGGACGGGGCAGGGAGGTTCAGGAAGATGTGGCACATCACCCTTCCGGGGATCATGCCCACGGTGATCGTGATACTCATCATGAGTATCGGGAACCTCATCAATATCGGCTTCGAGAAACAGTTCCTCCTGAGGACTCCCCTCACCAAGGAGTATGCGGACGTGCTCGACCTGTATGTGCTCGACTACGGGATAGGAAGCGGGCGGTATGCCCTGGGGACGGCCGCGGGGATCTTCAAGTCGGTGGTGAGCCTCATCCTCCTCTTCACGGTGAATCGGCTCAGCAAGAAGACCACAGGCATGCGGGTGCTGTAGGAGGTAGGTGATGCAGTCGGTGATGGTAAGGGAACGCTACAGAAGGGCGAAGCGAGGGGATGCCCTCTTCAATGCCTTCAACTATACGGCCATGATCCTCCTGGGGATCGCGACCCTCTATCCCTTTCTCAATGTCCTCGCCATATCCCTCAACGATTCTGTGGACACGGTGCGGGGAGGTATCACCATCTTTCCGAGAAAATTCACCCTGGAGAACTACGCCTACCTGTTCAGCTATCCGAGTGTGGTGAGGGGTGCGGTGATGTCCGTGTTGAGGACCGCAGTGGGGACGGTGACGGGACTGGTCTCCACCGCGATGGTGGCCTATGCGATAAGCCGGAGGGACTTCTTCGCGCGCAGGTTCGTCACCGGGATCTTCGTGATGACCATGTACATAAGCGCGGGACTCATCCCGGACTACATGCTCATACGATCGCTGGGGCTCATCAACAACTTCTTGGTGTACATCCTCCCCGGACTCATCAGTGCCTTCAACGTGATCGTCCTGCGGTCGTACATCGAGGGACTGCCGTACGAGCTCCAGGAGTCGGCCAAGATCGATGGGGCGAACGACTTCGTGATCTTCTCACGGGTGGTGATGCCCTTGTGTCTCCCTGTGCTTGCCACCATCGCACTCTTCATCGCCGTAGGACACTGGAACTCGTGGTTCGACACCTATCTCTACGCGAGTTCCAACAAGTACCTCACGACCCTCCAGTTCGAACTTCAGAAGATCCTCACCAACGTCCAGTCCCAGGCCGCGGCCTCGGCCCAGGATATCTACAGCTATGCCCTCACCGAGCAGACCCGGAGGGTCTCTCCTGAGTCCATCCGTATGGCGATGACCATCGTGGCCACGGTGCCCATCCTCTGTGTGTATCCCTTCCTCCAGAAGTACTTCACCAGGGGGCTGGTGCTCGGGGCCTTGAAACAGTAGGCGAGCCGCCCGTCGGGCGGAATGTATACCTTAACCAGGAGGTGTCTGATGAAGAGACTGCTGCCTCTCATCCTCCTTATCCCCATGGTGGTGTTCGCCACGGGTCAGGGGGAGAAAGCCGCCGAGACTACGGTCGGCACCAAGACGCCGATCACGTTCACCATGTTCAACGCAGAGGTGAACCCCAACTGGGACGAGTTCCAGAGTCCGGTAGCCCAGGAGATCAAGAAGCGCACTGGGGTGACGCTGGAGATCGAGTTCGCCGTGGGTGATCCCAAGCAGAAGCTCGCGGTGATGGCCGCGAGCGGCGACTACCCGGATCTGGTCTACGCCAAGGGGGATCTCAACCTGCTCAAGGATGCAGGCGGAATCCTCCAGCTCGACGAACTCATCGACCAGTACGGTCCCAATTTGAAGAAGATGTACGGCCAGTTCTACGATCGGCTCAGATGGAGCAAGGAAGATCCCCACATCTACTACGTGGGAAGCTATCCTGTCCACGACCCGATCATCGTGCCCAACGGACTCTTCTGGCTCCAGCACGCCGTGGTCCTCGAGCTGGGTTTCCCCCGTCTCGAGACTCTCAAGGATTTCGAGAATGCGATCAAGACCTACCATGCGAAACATCCCACGATCAATGGGCAGCCCACCATCCCCATGACACTGCTCGCCGACGGGTGGCGCTTCCTCATCTCGGTGACCAACCCGGCGTGGGCTGCCACGGGTGGATCGGACGACGGTGAGTGGTATGTGGATCAGACCACCTTCCGTGCGGTGCGCCACCACACCCGGGAGATCGAACGGGAGTACTTCAGGTGGCTCAACCACATGTGGAACGAGGGGCTCCTTGATAAGGAGAGCTTCATCCAGAAGTACGATCAGTACAAGGCCAAGATCGCCTCAGGTCGTGTGCTCGCATTGGCTGATGCGGGGTGGGAGATCTCAGAGCCTGTCACTGCACTGAGGCAGGCAGGGATGGAAGAACGGATGTACGGCCAGTACCCCATCGTTATCAGCGAGGACGTGGTATGCCGGGTGAACCAGTCTCCGGGATATACGGGCGGATGGGGCGTCGCCCTCACCGTGGACTGCAAGGACCCCGCGAGGGCCATCGAGTTCCTCGACTGGTTGGCGACCGAGGAGGCGCAGATACTCACCCACTGGGGTATCGAGGGTGTCCACTGGAAGTACGACGAGAACGGCAAACGGGTCTTCCTTCCCGAGATCGACGAGATGCGGCGGACCGACCCCGCTTTTTCCAAGAAGACGGGCATAGGGAACTACAGCTATCCCTTCCCGCAGTGGGGCCGCATCAAGGATTCCACCGGAAACTACATCATGCCTGACAGTGAGCCAGAGGACCAGATCAAGAACTATACCGAGGTGGAAAAGAAGGTCCTCGCCGGCTACGGAGCCAGGATGTGGATGGATCTCTTCCCCGGACCGGATGAGTTCCCGCCCAAACCCTACGGCGCTGCGTGGATGGTTCGCATAGACGATTCCGATCTCGTGGCCATCGACAACAGGGTGCGTGACGATATAGGGATGAGGAGAATCCCCGAGGCGATCATGGCGCCGCCCGAGAAGTTCGACGAAATCTGGGACGCCTACCTCAAGGAGATGGAAGAGGCCGGTCTCCCCAGGCTTACCGAAGAGTTCAACCGTCTCCTGAGAGAGCGGATAGAGCTCTGGAATCCAGGCTTCCAGTTCCCGGAGTGATCCGGGATACGGTACCTCCTGCCCTGCCGGCGCAGAGCCGGCAGGGTTTTTGTATGCAGGTGTAGTACAGGTTTCCGCAATTTCGTTCGCACAATGCGCAACATTCGCAAAGACCGATCCTCTCAACAGCTCCATAATAGACGTATGAGAAAAGAGGAGGATGTCTATGAAGAGGCATGTGAAGCTTCTTTGGTGGGTCCTCTTTTGGGGAGTACTCTTCCTTCTTCCCTCATGTGTCACTGTTTCCACTCCAGCTGGCCACGCAGAGGAAAATGAGACGGTGAGGGAAGGTGTTGCTGTCGAGGAGGGGATCCTCCTTCCCATCGTACGGGTACGGGCGGATGGTGCGCGCAGGGATGAGGGATCCCTCGTGTATGTGGAGTTCTCTGGGGAGAGCGGAGGCATCTACTTTGACATCGAGCCTCCGGTGGATCTCTCGGGGTATGCAAACCTGCTCATACCGGTGAAGCTCACTGGAGGTGCCACTTTTGTCATCACGACTGCGGATGCCAACTGGAACAGTGCCTGGACTGCAGGCTGGGGAGCCCTCTACGGCACAGGGGAGTGGGAGACCATTATCATCGATATCACCAACCTCTCCCAGGCCTGGGGAAACATGGAGTGGGATCCAAGCCGGGTCTCCTCCATGGGAATTGTGTTGAATAGAGGATCTTCCATCGTGTTCGACACCTCACGAGGCATACGGGCTGAATGAGGGGGCTCCAGTGAAAATGAAGATCGTATCTTTAGTGCTGCTTGTCATCCTCCTTTTCAGTGTGGGATTCCTCGCTACTGCGTGCGTCTCCCCTTCTGTAACAGAGGAGGGAGGAGTAACAGATACGCGAGGGATTAGGACGATGAAGCAGGTGAAGGTCGTAGGTGGAGGGTATATCCCCGGGATCATTTTCAATCCCTCGGAGAAGGATCTCTGGTACCTCCGTACCGATATAGGAGGGGCTTATCGATGGGATCCCTCCTCTAAAAAGTGGATCCCTCTCATCGACTTTCTGGGACCTGAGGACTATGACCAGTATGGTATTGCGAGTATCGCAACCGATCCAGTGGAGCCGAACAGACTCATCATCGCCGCGGGGATGTATACCACTGATTGGACCGAGGGGCCTGCCGAGATGCTCGTCTCGGAGGACTATGGAGAGACTTTTACCCGAGTAGAGATGCCGTTCCGGATGGGCGGTAACATGCCGGGGAGGGGGATGGGAGAGCGGCTCGCCATCGATCCAAACGATAACAGGATCGTGTATTTCGGTTCCTTCGGTCAAGGACTCTGGAGATCGAGAGATCACGGTTATACCTGGGAACGTGTGGAGTCGTTCCCGGTGACAGGCAATGTCTATGATGCAGATTTCTACACCTATGTGGGGCACAAGTTCTTCTACGGGATTCCATGGGTGGTCTTTGATCCGACTTCTGGAGAGCTGGGTGAGGGATCGAAGCATATATACGTAGGGGTGATCGATACCGGTCCCACAATCTATGAATCCCTGGACGGGGGGGACTCCTGGCACCCTCTGGAAGGTCAGCCAGGCAAGATTTTCGAGGGAGTGAAGGAACACGGTCTCCTCTCCTCGAACGATCCATTGGGGAAATACTATCCGGTGAAGGGGATCTACTCTCCTGAAGGGGCCCTGATCGTGGCCTACCATGCGGGGTGTGGTCCGTTCAATTCAAGCTATGAGGGTGGGGCGATATGGAAATTTTCCTTCAACACGAGGACATGGGAGGATATCTCCCTTCCTCCCCATGATCCGGATCCTTCGCATCGTACGAACGATAGGGGTGTGGGTGCAGTGGCCGTGGACTGGCAGCATCCTCAGGTCTTGGTGGCGTCCACCCTTAATGAGTGGTGGCCTGATGAGATCCTCTATCGCAGCACCGATGGTGGAAAGACGTGGAAACCGATATGGGAGATCACTGAATGGCCTACCAGGGTGGATCACTACACCCTCGATTACTCCCTGGCTCCCTGGCTCGACTGGGGGACCCGAAAGGCCCCTCCCGAGGAAAGTCCAAAGCTTGGATGGATGATCACTGCGCTCGCCATAGATCCCTTCAACTCCGATGTCATGATGTATGGGACAGGAGCAACCCTCTACCGAACCGAGAATCTCACTGCCTGGGATAGAGGTGAGAAGGTTCACATCTTTGTGGGGGCTGAAGGTATTGAAGAGACTGCGGTGCTCGATCTCGAGAGTCTCCCGGAGGGGGCACCACTCGTGAGCGGTATGGGAGATATAGGTGGGTTCGTTCACTTTGAACTTGATAAGGCACAGCCTATGATCACGAATCCTTACATAGGCTCGGTGAGTGATGTGGACTTTGCTGAGCATGTCCCCTCGATCATCATCCGGATGGGGGATGGAACCCTCGGGGTGAGTAGAGACGGGGGAAAGACGTGGAAGCCGGTGCCCCGGAAACTCAAAGGGACGAGCAAGAATTGGGGGGGCTCGGCGGCCATCTCTGCCGATGGTACGACGATTGTGTGGGCTCCTCCAGGAGAGGAGGGGGTGGAGATCATCCCCCACTGGTCCTCTGACTATGGTCGAACCTGGACTCCCTGTGAAGGGCTCCCTCCTTTTGCAAAGGTCATCTCTGATCGGGTGAACCCCTCCCGATTCTATGCCTACAAGGATGGGGTATGGTACGAGAGTACTGATGGGGCGAGATCATTCGTGTTGGTGAACGAGATCGATTTCAAGGTGGATCCATCTCTTATTACGGAGCTCAACATGCGGGCGGTGTTTGGGAAGGAAGGCCATCTCTGGGTGGCTGCGGGAAAAAGAGGACTCCTCCGTTCAAAGGATGGGGGTAAAACGTGGGAACGTATTCCTGGGGTGGAGTGGGCCCGGGCTGTAGGGTTCGGAAAGGCCGCCTCTGACAGTCACTACCCTGCAGTGTACACCCAGATGAAGTATCGGGGTGGGTGGGGGGTGTGGCAGTCGGATGACGAAGGGAAGACCTGGCTTCGAGTGAACGACTCTTCTCAACAGTGCGGCGTCGCGATGTGTATCACGGGGGATCGTCGGGTTTATGGCCGAGTGTATATGGGAACAAACGGGAGGGGGATCGTGTACTGGGAGTTCGAATAGCTCCCAGCGGTGAGGATGGGTACCTTCCGCTGTGAGCGGAATGAAGAATCCGTCTTATGGGAGGTGTTCATGGAACACACAAGAGCCCTATGGGGTGCAGTCCTTGCAGCCCTCTTGCTGCTGGGAGGATGTACTGAGGTCGTGTCTCCCGGTGCAACCGGTGAGATCTCATCGCGAGCAGTATGGGAGTCCTGGGATCAGTGGGCCACGTGGACCGATGGAGAGTACACGCTCTATAACAACGTGTGGGGTAGTGGAGCGGGATCGCAGAGGATATGGGCGAACGCCTATTATGATTGGGGAGTATGGGCGGACCATCCTGACACAGGAGGGGTCAAATCATATCCCAATGTGAGCAGGATGCTCAATTTACGGATAAGCGAGCTGGAGGCGCTCACGAGTTCCTTCACCATCTCCACCCGCCCCTCCGACGGTGCTTACAACTCGACATACGATGTGTGGCTTGCTGACTACGCCTATGAAGTGATGCTCTGGATGAATTATGTGGGTGCCGTAAAGCCCATCTCCTATGAGTGGGACAGTTCAGGCAATCCAGTTCCGGTCTACACCGATATCACGGTGGGAGGCCATACCTGGAATGTGTACAGGGGAACGAACGGTTCCCAGGAGGTCTTCTCCTTTGTGAGGCGCTCGGCTCTGGATTCGGGCACAGTGGATATAAAGGCGATCCTCGAGTGGCTACAGGGTGCAGGCTGGATAGGCGATGTGGAGGTAGACCAGCTCCAGTTCGGATGGGAGATCACTTCCTCTCCAGGAGGGCGTGACTTCGCCATAAGTGCGTACGAGGTGAACCTCTCCTCCTCCGGGGCAACACCCACCCCGACCCCTACGCCTACACCCACCCCGACCGTGACCCCAACGCCCAGTTCCACTCCGACCCCCGCGCCTACCAGCGGTGAGTATCTCGAGATGGATCTCCCCTTTTCCTATGATGGGGCGGGAGAATACTTATGGAAGACCGATGATTTTTCCACCACGGTGGATTGGGGAAGATATGTGAACTCCTGGAATCTCGATCTTCTTGAGATCAACGGGAACGATTACACCAATAGGTGGGTGGCACAGCATCAGGTGCCCCCTGCATCTGATGGGTACTGGTACATCCACTACAAGGGGTCGCTCGCTTGGTCTCATGTTGAGATGAAGTAGAGGGAAACGGGGGTGCCTTGAGCACCCCCTCCCTCCTCCGTCATAGACGGAGGCATTTTGCTTAAGGGAGGCGTACGTATGAGTCGCAGAGTTATCCATAGGTCCGTGTTATTCCTCTTGCTGAGTGGGGTGTTGCTGCTTGGGGGAGGGTGCCCGACCGGGACGACAGATGAAGAACACCCCTCGCCTTCCCCTTCTCCGAAGTCGGGGGTTGTGCTCGGACCCCAAGAGCTGTATGAGCTTTTCTCCCCTGCTTCCTCTAGAGTGCAGGACTACTCAGTGGATGATACCGAAGGGGCGTTCAGAATGACTTCATCTTCTACTGATATGTGGGCAGAATTCGTCTGGTCCACACCTGCCGACTGGTCTTCCTATTCTCAGATCGATATCACGTACAAGTCTACTGTGAATCTCACCCTTTTCCTTCAGGACCAAGCCGATATCTTTCTTTCAGAGCAGGGGTGGGGAGGCATCCTCTCTTCTAATGATTACACCACCGTCACGGCTTCACTTACCAATTGGTGATTATCCATTATTTGCCACCCGGGAGTACTCTCTAAGTACCTCCAGCAGAAGCTCGAATAGATCCTCCTCCCTATGATTATACCGCCACTCCAATTCTTTCAAGTAGAGCGGAAAACGTTCTACACTCACCCCGTGATGCTGGAGCAGCCGCCCTTTCGCATAACTCCAAAACCCCTCTATCCCATTGATGTACACTTTCCCATTCGCAAATCGCTTCCCGTGATCAATCCGCTTGTGCCTGAATCCATAGCTCACAAGCCCATCATAGCTCTTGAACCGGTCGGTATACACAAGCGACCCCCGCTTCACTTTGGCCACTGCCAGTCGTACAAGCTCCTCCGCACTTACCTGCTCCACCACTTCCACCTGCACTTTTCCCCCTCGCTCAAGAATCCCAAACACAGGAATCTTCCCTGCCGCCCCTCTCCCCCTCTTCCCCTTTCTCTTTCCTCCAAAATAACTTTCGTCCATCTCTACTTCACCTTCGAGCAGGCTCTTCCCCTCCTTCTGGGTGTGGACCCATATCGCCTTCCGAAACAATGTGTAGAGCCTCAGCGTCACCTCATAGGAGAGCCGTAACTGCAAAGCCGCCTTGTGGGCGGTAACTTCCATCTCAAAGAGCTTCATTGCCCACAGGATCTTCTCCCAGGAGAGCTTCATCCCCTCGAAGATGCTCCCTCGTCGTATGCTCCACTCTTTCCTGCACTGGTAGCACTTGTACTTCTCTCGTCTCACCTCGCCTATATGCTCACTTCCACAGAAGGGACACCGGGTGTACGTGACGAGGAGACCTTTCTCTCTCAGATAGGAGACCGTTTTCTCTCTATCGCTTGCAAGTGTTGAAAGACTTACGACGTCCATATCCGTGCCACCTCTCTCTTCGGTATTATACCACAGGTGGCTCAAAAATGGTAATCACCTTGTTTTTTAATTAAGTTTATTTTTGAAAAAGAATTGATAGTATATACGGAGTTTTGTGTAAAAACGGGTGTGCCGGATGGAAAAACCGCAGTGCACCTGTTATACTTGATTCTGATATCACACTAGAGGAATGAGGGATGAATACGAATCTCACACATGGAGCGCCCAGGGGGTACCTGAGTCGCAGACTGGTCTTGCTCCTCTCGCTTATCATGGGGGCCTTCTTCATCGGTCTCTTCGTGTTCTGGGGACACCAGGCCTCCGAATATGTGCTCTCGCTTCAACTTCAGGATATGCTCAATACCACGGATCAGGCGTCCGAGACCATAGAATTGTTCATGGGAGGGCTGAGGGTCCGTCTCGCCGAGGAGGCGGAGGATGACGAGGTCCAAGAGGCCTTTTCCGAAGGGGATGTGGAGGAGCTCCGGAAGATCGCCTCCGAGGTGATGGCGGAGGAGGGACGGTTCTTCGCGGACGTGGTGATCTACGGAGCCGATGCGACGCCCGTGGTCGGTGAGGCGAGAGGAGTGCGTTTCGATCCCCTTGAGATACGGAACCAGGCCTTGATAAAGAAGGAACCCATCCTCATCCCCGGGGCGGTGCTCCTCCAGGAAGGACGGCCGGGCATGATGCTCGTGACCCCCGTGTTACGCGACGGCGAGCTCCTGGGTTTCCTCGGGGCCTTCGTGGATATCTCCAACTTCTACACGCTCTTTTTTTCGGAGAACGTGTTCGGAAGGACGGGCTACCTCTACATCGTCGACGGGGAGGGGAGGATCATCGCCCATCCGAACAGCGCCCTGCTCCTCTCGGACATCTCCCAGACCGAGCTCTTCCAGCAGCTCTATAAGCGGAACATAAAATCGGGTACCCTGCGGAGAGGGGGGGAGGCCATCGCCTACTCGTGGGTGCTCTACCACGACATCCCCTGGCTCGTAGTGGGGGTGGCCCGAAGCGCCGAACTCCTCGAAGGGATGTTCCGGATCCTCGCCCTGGGCGGGGTGGGGGCCCTGATCGCCCTGGCGGTGCAGGGGCTCCTCGTGGTGATGGTGCTCAGGCTCCTCGTGGTGAGGCGGGTGCGCCTCCTTCAGCAGAGCATCGAGAAGGTCTCGCGGGGACATCTCGAGGTGCCGCCCAGGATCAGGGGGCGGGATGAGATGGCCTTCATGCTCAACCTCTTCTCCGGATTCGTGGAGCGGATACGCCGGACGGTGGGGAGGGTGCAGGAGGAGATGAGCCTCGTGGCCCGGAGCGGAGGGGCCCTCGCCCAGGCGGTGGACCACACCTCCCACGCCGTGGAGGACATACTCTCCCAGCTCGACCGTACCTCGTCGGATATCGAAGCACAGAATACGAGCATCGTGGAGACCTCTTCCGCGGTGGAGCAGATGGCCCGCAACATCGAGATGCTCTCCGAGGCCATCTCGCGGCAGTCGTCCTCGATCGAGGAGTCGGCCACCGCAGTGGAACAGATGGTGAAGAACGTGGAGGCCATCGGACGGATGGGTGAAGCCCTCTCGGACAACTTCACCACCCTCCAGAGTGCCTCCGAGGAGGGGAAGTCGGGGCTCCAGAACCTGGTGCAGCTCGCCGAAGTCATTCGCGACACGTCGAAACAGCTGGAAGAGGCGAACAGGATCATCTCCGGTGTGGCCTCCGAGACCAATATCCTGGCTCTCAACGCCGCCATAGAGGCCGCTCACGCGGGAGAGAAGGGCAAAGGGTTCGCCGTGGTGGCTGACGAGATCAGGAAGCTCGCCGAGCAGACCACCAACCACTCGAAGCGTATCCGGGAGAGCATACGGGACATCCGGAGGGCCATCGAGGAGATGGTGGGGCTTTCGCAGGCGAGTTTCAGCACCTTCGAGCTCATTCTCGAACGGCTCGAGGGAGTCGCTTCCTACATCCAGCAGGTGGGGAACGCGCTCCACGAACAGCGGGCGGGGGGTACCCAGATCCTCCAGGCCCTCGAGGAGATGCGCTCCATCACCGCCCAGGTGAAGGACGGCTCACACCAGATGGCCGAGGGGAATGCCCACATCCTCGATGCGGCAGGCAGACTCAACGAGCTCACACAGCGGATCGAGCAGGCGATGAAAGCGATTGGGGGCCAGTCCGAGGAGATCGAAAAGGTGCTCGACGTCCTCCGGAAGGAGAACGCCGAGACCCAGCAGAGTATCGCCCGCGTGCAGGAGAGCCTCAGTTTCTTCGTGCTCGAGAACGACGAGGGCTAGATACTCTCCCTCGTCCGGTGGAACTCCACGCATCCCAGTATGAAGGCCCCCACACCGTGCAGGTCGTCGATGGAGCGGGGTCGCTCGAGGTAGTGCCGATAGTCTCCCACTCCGGTGCCTATGCAGATGTCGTGGATGTGGAGATAGCCCTCCGGGTCACGGGATGTCTTGCCCACGATTCCCTGGAAGGCCTTCCGGGCATGGGTGATATAGGGATCCACCGGCAGGCGGTGCGTGCGGATCCCCTTGGAGAGGGAGTAGAGGAAGAGGGCCGAGCAGGATGTCTCGAGCCAGTTGGAAGGGTCGTGCCCTTTGTCGAGGACCTGGAACCAGAGCCCCGTGGCCCTGTCCTGGACCCGCACGATGGGCCCCATGAGGTCACGGAACATCTCTTCGAGGACTCGGTAGCCGGTATGTGACGGGGGAAGGTGATCGAGGATGTCGAGGAGGGCTGCGGGGAACCAGCCGAGGGCCCGCCCCCATGCCTCCGGGGCTATACCGGTGACCGGATCCGCCCAGGGGGCCTGCTTGCTGTAGTCGAAGGCATGTCTGAGGAGGCCCGTCTGCGGGTCGCGGGTGTGTCGCTCTATGAGGAGGGCCTGTTTCACGAACAAATCGTAGAGTTCAGGTCGTCCGAAGAGGGATGCGTAGTGTACGGAGAAGGGACCTGCCATGTAGAGCCCGTCGAGCCATTGCTGGTTGGGGTACTTCTCCTTGTGCCAGAATCCTCCCTCGGGGGTGGTGTGGAATCCCTCGAGGAGACCGAGGATGTAGTCCATGGCTTTCTTGTAGCGGGCCTCTCCGTATCGTTCATGGAGGGGAAAGAGGAGGTTGCCGGCTTGCATGGCGTCGAGTTCCGTGGTAGCCAGCTCCAGGTTGCCTTGTTCGTCGACCAGCGCGTCCACGTAGGCCTTCACGTATTCGAGGTAGCGGTCTTCCCCCGTCTCTTCCCAGAGTTTGAGCATCCCGAGGAGGAAGACTCCCTGGTGGTAGTGCCACCTGTGAGCGGGCGGGAGCTCGGCTGGATCGGGATACCGGTGCATGAGAGATTCGGCCGCCTCCCGGGCGACAGAGAGCGGATCGATGGATGTATGGCTCATGGTCGTCTCCTGCATGGAGATGAGATTCGGAATCCAGTATACGACAGGAAGATGGGGAGGTCAACATTTTAGTTCTCATAAACATTGTTGTCAGATTGACATGATCTAATGATGGGGGTAAGATTTTTCATGAGACCAAAATAACAGGAAGGAGATAAGTTATGATGGAAGTGAGGTATAGTATACATCCCGAACACGCGAAGGGGTTCGACACCGAGAGACTCCGGAACGAGTTCCTCGTCACCGACCTCTTTCAGGCCGACGTGATCAGGCTCGTCTACAGCCACAACGACAGGATCATCGTGGGAGGCCTCCATCCCGTGAAGGGCCGGCTCACCCTGGGTGCCTCCAAGGAGCTCGGCACCGAGTACTTCTTCGAGCGGAGGGAGGGGGGAGTGGTCAACATAGGCGGCCCCGGCGTGGTGACCATCGACGGCACGGCGTACGAGATTGCGAAGAACGAGGCCGTGTACATAGGCAAGGGGGCTCGTGAGGTCTCCTTCATGAGCAAGGAGGGGACGAGCCCTGCGAAGTTCTACTTCCTCTCTGCTCCGGCTCACAAGGAGTATCCCTCCAGGAGGATCACCCTCACGGATGCGAGGAAGCTCGAGCTCGGGAGCGACGAGAACTCCAATGCCCGTACCATCTACCAGCTCATCCATCCCGACGTGCTTGAGACGTGCCAGCTCTGCATGGGGGTCACCCTCCTCAAGCCCCACAACGTGTGGAACACCATGCCCACCCACACCCATGAGCGCCGGATGGAAGTCTACTTCTACTACGAACTCCCCGCCGATCAGGTGGTGTTCCATCTCATGGGGCAGCCCCACGAGACGCGCCACATCGTGATGCGGAACGAGGAGGCCGTGCTCTCTCCCAGCTGGTCGATACACTCGGGTGTGGGGACCTCGAACTACGCCTTCATCTGGGGCATGATCGGCGAGAACCAGACCTATACCGATATGGATACCGTACCCATGGAGGTGCTCAGATGATTCTCGACATGTTCAAGCTCGACGGTAAGGTGGCCATCGTGACCGGATGCAGGAGGGGGATAGGTCGGGCGCTCGCCCTGGGCCTCGCGGAGGCGGGGGCCGATATCGTGGCAGTCATGCGCAGCGAGGAACCCGGGCTGGAGAGGGAGATCACCTCTCTCGGTCGGCGGTATCTCTGGGTGGAGGCCGATCTCTCTTCCATCGAGCCGGTGGAGAGGATCGTGGAGGAGGCGGTGAAGGCCTTCGGCAAGGTGGACATCCTGGTGAACAACGCAGGTATCATCCGGAGGGACGACATACTGGAGTTCTCGGAGGAGGACTGGGACGAGGTGATGAACGTGAACCTCAAATCGGTGTTCTTCCTCTCGCAGGCGGTGGCGCGGAGGATGAAGGAACAGGGAACCGGGGGGAAGATCATCAACATCGCCTCGATGCTCTCCTTCCAGGGGGGTATCAGGGTCCCCTCGTATACCGCGAGCAAGAGCGGTGTACTGGGGCTCACCCGGATACTGGGGAACGAGCTTGCGAAGTACGACATCCAGGTGAACGCGATCGCTCCCGGTTACATCGAGACCGACAATACCCGTGCCCTGCGCGAGGATCCTGTGCGGAACAAGGAGATCCTGGGACGGATTCCCGCGGGACGGTGGGGCTCGCCCGACGACCTGAAGGGTGCGGTGGTCTTCCTCGCCTCTCCCGCGAGCGACTACATGACCGGATCGGTGGTGGCGGTGGACGGAGGGTGGCTCGCGCGGTAGCCACCTCCTCGATCCGTTTCGTACACACGGTGGGACACAAAGAGGGGAGCAGGACATCTGCTCCCCTCTCTTCTATGGCCGCCTCGATGTCACACCGTGTAGGTCCCCGAGGTGGTGGCCCCCCCTCTGCCGGTCCAGTTGGTGTGGAAGAACTGGCCCCGTGGCCTGTCTACCCGCTCGTAGGTGTGGGCACCGAAGTAGTCCCGCTGGGCCTGGATGAGGTTCGCGGGGAGCCTGGAGGTGCGGTAGCCGTCGAGGAAGGAGAGTGCCGAGGAGAGGGCGGGGGTGGGGATCCCGTGGGTCACTGCGGTGCTCACCACCCTGCGCCACGAGGCCTCGGCCTCGAGGATGGTCTCCTTGAAGTAGGGGGCCAGCAGGAGGTTGGAGAGTCCGGGTTCGTTCCTGTAGGCCTCCCGTATCGTGTCCAGGAACACGCTGCGTATGATGCATCCCGCGCGCCAGAGCGTGGCGATCTTCCCGAAGTCGAGGTCCCATCCATAGGTGCGCGAGGCCTCCCTCATGAGCATGAACCCCTGTGCATAGGAGACCATCTTCGCCGCGAGGAGGGCTTTCTCGAGGTCGTCGACGAGGCGGCTTCTCTCCTCTTCCGTACCCTTCCAGGGCACGAGCGGTTCACCCAGGAGCTCGGCGGCGTGGACCCTCTCGTCCTTGAATGCGGAGAGGGAGCGGGCGAAGACCGCTTCCACGATGAGCGTGACGGGTACGCCGTGATCGAGGGCCTCTATGCCGGTCCACTTGCCGGTCCCCTTCTGGCCTGCTGCATCGAGGATCTTCTCCACAAGAGGGCTGCCGTCCTCATCCTTGTAGGCGAGGATGTCCCTGGTGATCTCGATGAGATAGGAGCCGAGCTTTCCCCGGTTCCAGCGATCGAAGATCTCGCTCATCCTGTCGTGGGAGAGGCCGAGGAGGGACTTCATGATGTGGTAGACCTCGGCGATGAGCTGCATGTCGCCGTACTCGATCCCGTTGTGCACCATCTTCACGAAGTGGCCGGCCCCCTCGGGCCCCACCCAATCGCAACAGGGCTGGCCGTCCGGGGTCTTCGCCGAGATGGCCTGGAAGATCTCCTTCACCAGCGGCCAGGCCTCCGGATTGCCTCCGGGCATCATCGAGGGGCCGTGACGGGCTCCCTCTTCCCCGCCCGAGATCCCCGTGCCGATGAAGAGGATGCCCTTCTCGGCGAGTTCTCTCGTGCGGCGGGTGGAATCGGAGAAGTGGGAGTTGCCGCCGTCGATGATGAGGTCTCCCGGCTCCAGAAGGGGCAGGAGCTTCCGGATGAACTCGTCCACCACCGCGCCTGCCTTCACCATGAGGATGATCTTGCGCGGTCTTAAGAGGAGGGAGACGAACTCTTCGAGCGTGTGTGCCCCGTACACGGTCTCTCGTCCCCCGGCTGGTCCTGCGAGGAAGTCGTCCACCTTCTCCACGGTGCGGTTGAAGACCGCAATGGAGTAGCCCCTGTCGTTGATGTTGAGGGCCAGGTTCTGACCCATGACCGCAAGGCCTATGAGTCCGATGTCTGCCTTTGCCATGACATGCTCCTTTCATTATATAAAAAGTATACTATGATCTTACTCCGCTTCAAAACGCTTCCGCCAGGTCCAGAGTCCCACGGCGGGGTTGGGGATGAAGTAGTAGCGTTCGCCGTGACGTTCCTTCCACCCCGTCCTCAGGTCCTCGGGAAGGTAGCGGCGGAGGGCCTCCTCCACTTCCATGTAGGAGAAGCCCGCCCCCTCCACCTCTTCCCTCGAAAGACCGCCTGCGGCATAGGTGATCCCGAACCTCCCCTCGGAGGAGCCGTGGATGAGGTGGGCGGCGGCCCCGAGGTTCCCCTGCAGCTCGGGATCCCGCTGCACGGCTTCGAGCACGTAGTCGGTACCCCGGTAGCCGTGGCGCCGCACGAGTCGATCGATGGTGGGGTCCTCTCCGAACTCCTTCACCCCCGGAGCGATGATCACGAGTTCCCCGCCGTCCGCGATGGCCATGCGGGTACGGTAGATGGCCTTGTTCCCGAGCCAGGTGCTCCGGTACTCCTGAGGGTCGAGGTAGACCACCACCTTCTCGAGCGATTCGTCGAGATAGGTGAGGTTGACCTGCTGGGAGAGTCGCGCGGCTTTCTCGAAGCAGGCGTCGTCGTCGCCGATGAAGAGGCCCCTCACCACTAGGGAGCCTTCCTCGTCGGGTGAGAGTACGGTGAGGACGTAGAGGATGGGGAGGTCGCGGCAGAAGCGGGAGGCCGCATACCCGAGGACCTTCCGCACCGGGGTATGGATGCGGCCCATGATGCGCTCCATGCCGTAGACCGCGCCCAGGTAGTGGCTCTTGTTGATCCCTTCGGCCCCGCCGGTGCCCACGAAGATGTTCTTGGTGTAGTTGGCGAGGCCGATCACCTCGTGGGGCACCACCTGGCCGATCGAGAGGATGAGGTCGTGACCTTCGAGGAGGTGATGGTTCACCTGTGCGGGCCAGGGGAAGCGGACCTTCCCCTCGGAGACCTCCTCCACATAGTCCGCCGGGACTTCTCCGAGCGTGCGGATGTCGGTGCGCCAGTTGTGATCGATGAAGAGCTCCGGCGGGATGTCGGGGTACATGAGGGCCTTTTCTTCGGAGGTCATGGGTGCGTGGGTCCCCAGCGCCGGGAGCACGCCCTTGCAGGCCTTTCCCAGGTAGCGGTAGGCCATGCAGGTGAGTTCCCCGGCTTTTGAGTGGAGCCGGGTGATGTCGGGCGGGACGATGAGGGCGCGCCTCACCCTGCCCCATCGCTCCAGGGCCGTGTAGAGGCCCTCCTTGAGGTCCTCGAGCGAGAGTCGTGCGGTGGGCCCTCCTGCCTCGAAGTGGATCATGTCGCCTCCCAGGGGGGCGTGGAAGGAAGCGAGCGCTCGAAGCGTTCGAGCAGCCGGTCCTGATAGGCGCCTTCGAACCTTCCTTCGAAGAAGCGGTGAAGGCCCTCACGGTGGAGTTCTTCCCAGGATGCCTCCTCCTGGCCGGGGATGATGGGAAAGAAGAGGGCGTCGTTGGCCCGGGCGGCCTCGAGGTCACCCGGGGCATCGCCGATCATGAGACGGTGGGAGGGTGGGTAGTGGTCGGCCACGGCCGCGGCGATCTGCCGGGCCTTGTTTCCCACCTCCTGACCTGCGATGGCCTTCACGTACTGGCTTATGCCCTGCTCGGTCCATTCGCGTTCGAGGGCCTCGAACGGGGTCTGGCTCACCACCAGGGTGTCGGCCTTCTCCTGCATGAGGGCGAGGGATTCCTTCACGTAGGGGAAGGGGGGGATGCCGCCCTGGACCATTCGTGCGATGGCCTCGTTCACGCCCTGCGACCAGCGGTAGACGAGCTCGAGTTCGGGATCGTGTGTGCGTTCGAGTTCCTGGGTAAGTGTGTTCATGCCCAGTTTGGTCTCCCTCTCCACCCAGGCGCGAAGGGCGGTGAGGGAGGGAAGCCGGGGGGAGCGTTTCTTTGCTTCGGGGTGCGAGGAGAGCAGGTCGATGGCCTTGATGACTGCGAGGAAACGGTTGATGCCGCGGGTGGTGGAGTAGAGGTTCACGAACTCCCACACCTGACGGGCATAGCGTGAGACGCTCTGGAGCGAGAAGTGGTAGACGAATTCGGGACAGAAACATTCCTTGTGTTTGAGTTCCATGGTGTCGAAGATGCATCCATCGGAGTCGATGCCGATGAAGAACTCCTTCTCACGGGTGAAGTGGTCGATGGTTCGTGCGCTCATAGTCCTTACCTCTTTATATTGTACGTAGGTTTGGTGTGGCTGTATATGCCTTTCTACTACAATTTGGCAGCACAATTCAATATGATCTAAAATCAAATATCTCAATATCGTGTGCGGAGCAATTTCCGTCATTCGGACCGCAGGATGGACCAAGACGGCAGCGGGGAGGTCGGGTAGAATAGGAGGAGAGCGTTTTACAGGAGTGGAGTCCCTTCTTGCATGGGAATCGAGATGAGGAGGTGTAGATGCGAAGTGGGAGACGATGCCTGTGGTCGGAGAGGCCGGCCGGGGTGTGGCGCGATGGCTACCCGGTGGGGAACGGGAGACTGGCGGCGTTGGTGCTCGGTGGGGTGGGGGAGGAGCGGATCCATCTCAACCACGAGTGGCTCTGGAGGGGGTGGTATAGGGATCGGGTGGCGGAGGAGCGGGCGCACCTCGTGGGGTGGGTGCGTGAGGCCTTCTTCACGGGGGACTGGGAGGAGGGGACGCGCCGGGCGAACGAGGCGTTCGGGGGTGGGGGAGGGGTGAGTGGACGGACGTGCCGGGTGGGGGCCTACCAGCCTGCAGGGACGCTCGTGCTGCGATGGGAGGGGATGGAGGAAGCGGAGTACAGGCGGGAGCTGGACCTGGAGGAGGGGGTGGTTCGGGTGCGGAGGGGGGAGAGCCTGGAGGAGGTGATGGCGGTGTTGGGGGGTGGGCCGGTGGGGGTGAGGGTGTCGGGGTGGGGGAAGGGGTGGGTGGGGCTCGGGCGGGAGGTGCAGGAGGGGGTGGAGGTGCGGGTGGAGTGCGGGGATGGGAGGGTGCGGCTCGAGGGGCGGTTCGAGGAGGGGATCGTGTGGGAGGTGCTGGCCGTGGTGGAGGGTGGGGTGTGCAGGGAGGAGGGAAAGGGGGTGTGGGTGGAAGGGGAGGAGGTGGTGGTGTGGGTGGTGGTGGATGTGTGGGAGGAGGTGGGGGGGAGTCGGCGGCGGCTTCCCTCGTACGGGCCGCCGGAGGTGCCGGGGGAGGGGTGGGAGGCGGTGCGGAGGCGACACGTGGAGGCCTACGGGCAGCTCTTCGGCCGGGTGAGGCTCGTGGTGGAGGGGGAGGAGCCCCTCCTGCCCACGGGTCGGCGGAGGGGGGATCCCGATCCGCTCCTCCCTGTGCTCCTCTTCGACTACGGGCGCTACCTCCTCATCTCCTCTTCGGCGCCGGGGTGCGATCTTCCGGCAAACCTTCAGGGGAAGTGGAATCCTCTCCTCGAGCCGCCCTGGGATGCGGACTACCACATGGACATCAACCTCCAGATGAACTACTGGCTCGCCGAGGGGGCCGGGCTGGGTGAGTGCGTGACGCCTCTGGTGCGCTATGTGGTAAGGATGATGCCTTCGGCACGGGAGGCGGCCCGCCGGCTCTTCGGGTGCAGGGGGATCTGGTTCCCCCTCACCTCGGATGCGTGGGCGCGGGCCACGCCCGAGGCGTACGGATGGGACGTGTGGGTGGGGGCGGCGGCGTGGATGGCCCAGCACCTCGTGTGGCGGTACCTCTACAGCGGGGACGAGGGGTTCCTCCGGGAGACGGTGTATCCCTTCCTCGAGGAGGTGGCGCTCTTCTTCGAGGATTTCCTCGTGGAGGACGGGGAGGGGGTGTTGCAGGTGGTACCGTCCCAGTCTCCGGAGCACAGGTGGGAGGGGCTCGAGGGGTTTCCGGTGGGGCTGTGCGTCTCCTCCGCCGTGGATGTGCAGCTCGTGCGTTGGGTGTTGAGGATGGCGGTGGAGCTGGGTGGGCGGTTGGGGGACGAGGTGAGCAGGTGGCGCGAGATGGAGGGGCGGCTCGCGCGGCTGCGGGTGGGAAGGGATGGGGTGCTCCTGGAGTGGGGGAGGGAGCTCCCGGAGGCGGAGCCGGGGCACCGGCACCTCTCGCCGCTGTGGGGTTTTTTCCCGGGCGATGTCCTGTGGGATGAGGCCCCGGAGGTCCGGGAGGGGGCGGTGCGGCTCCTGGAGCGCCGGGTGAGGCACGGGTGCGGCCGGACGGGGTGGAGCAGGGCGCACCTCGCGTGTCTGTGTGCGGCGCTGGGGAGGGGGGAGGATGCGTGGGAGCACGTGTGCGTCCTCCTCAGGGAGTTCACGACCGAGAGCCTCCTTGGGCTCCACCCGGTGGACCTGTTCCAGGTGGATGCGGGGCTGGGGGGTGCGGCTGCGGTGCTCCTCATGCTGCTCCAGGTGCGGCCGGATGGGGTGCTGCGCCTGCTTCCCGCCCTCCCGCGGGCATGGGGCCGGGGGAGGGTGGAGGGGATGCGGGCGCCGGGAGGGTGGTGTGTGGGGGTGTGGTGGGAGGGGGGGGAGGTGAGGGAGGCGTGGTTCGAGGGGGGGAGGGGGGCCTGCAGGGTGGAGGCGTGGGCAGAGGAGGGAGTGGTGCGGCACGGAGGGGAGGAGTGGGTGGTGAGGGCGAGGGAGGGGGTGTGGAAGGTGGGGGGACGGGGGGAGGGGAGGTACGTGGTGCGGGGATGTGTGGGGAAAGATGTCTCGAGCCTTTTGCGCTGTTTTCACGCAACGATAGGTAAAGACATTACAAGCGGGTGGGGATTTATTTTACCCCAAAAAAGCGGTCCACAGGTGCGATAGAAGGGGAAAACGAGGTCGGAGTTGAAAAATTGACCCCAAAAAAGAGGGCCCCCGGGTTTTTCCATGATAGAATCATGGTAGCAGAAAACCGACGGAGGGGCCCATGGCAAGTATAGCACAGAAATCACTTTTTTGCTGGCACGATGTAGAAGCATTGGGGGATTTACATCGGCTTCGGCTGGTGTTGGAGAACCTGCCGGATGAGGAACTGATGCAGCAGCTGGAACAGAGGCGGGGGAGAGGCCGGAATGAATATCCGGTACGGGCGATGTGGAACTCGCTCGTTGCGGGGATAGTGTTTCAGCACCCGAGCATCGAGCAGCTACGCCGGGAGCTCTTGCGGAACGGGCAGTTGAGGGACCTGTGTGGATTTGATCCTACCCGGGGAAGCGATGCGGTACCCAGTGCCAGCGCGTACAGCCGGTTTCTTTCCACCTTGAGGAAGCGGAGTATCCGGGAAGCACTGGTAAGGGTGTTTACCAGCCTGGTGGATCAGTGCTACCGGGAGCTGCCTGGATTTGGGCGGCGGCTGGGAGCCGATGGGAAGGGGATAGCAAGCGTTGCCCGTCGAAGGGGGAAGGGTGCCGGAGACCGGCGCGGGGAGCACGATGCGGACTGGGGGTGTCATGAGTATGTGTATCAGAATGAACGGGGGGAGGTGCAGAAGTCGGTAAAGAAATGGTTCGGGTTTACGGTGCACCTCCTTGCGGATACAGAGTATGAACTGCCGGTGGCCTTTACGGTGAGTCGGGCCTCAAAGCACGAGGTGCCGGTGATGCGAAAGCTGATTCGGTCCCTGGATCGCCATAGGCCGCATATACTCAAGGCGGCGGAAGTGTTCACGGCCGACCGGGGCTATGATGATGGCACGTTGATAGATCTGTTGTGGCACGAGCACCGGATCAAACCGGTCATCGATATTCGCAACCTGTGGAAAGATGGAGAGGAGACGAAGCTGGTGGCAGGGACACCGAACGTGGTGTATGACTACCAGGGGACGGTGAGTTGTGTCTGTATGGCCACGGGGACGCAGCGGGAGATGGCCTACCGGGGATTTGAAGAGAAGCGGGGCACGTTGAAGTACGGCTGTCCTGCGGTGCACTATGGGTATGAGTGTGCAGGCAAAGCCTCCTGTCCCTTGGCCTCCTGTATTCGGATCCCCCTCTCCACGGACCGCAGAGTCTTCACGCCTCTCGCCCGATCTTCGTATCGGTGGAAGCGGGAGTATGCCAAGCGAACGGCCTTGGAGCGGATCCACAGCCGGCTGGATCGAAGCTTTAGCCTGGAACTCCACACGATCCGGGGGCAGGAGAAACTGTCGGTTCACCTTACGCTGGTGTTTTCTGTCATGAGTGCCCTTGCCCTGGGACGAGTGCGAGAGAACCAGCCGAACCAGATGCGCTCCCTGGTCAGGCCTGCGGCCTAACGAGCGGTCTTACCGAAACCGATCCCCCGTATCCACGTTCCCTTGAGGAATCCTGAGGGAAGGTGTGTCCGGTTCGGATACAGAACCGCCGTGGTGGAGTGAACGCGAGCAAACCATCGTGCATATTGTACCGTTGTGAGCACTATTCCGGATGAGAATACGGTAACGTTGACACCCTAAGCAGGCATTACAGCGCGTTGTTGCCCAGGATTCCCGTTGGCTTACTAAAAAAAGCAGTACAGCGCAAAAGGCTCTGTCTCATCTTTTGTTTGACAAATCGGCGTCAATGTTTTAGAATATCAGGTATCAAATATATCAGATTGAGGAGGGTTCTATGCGAATGCACAGGATGATCATGCTTGTGCTGAGCGTTCTCCTCCTGTCGGCCCTTCCTCTCCTCGCCTCCGGAACCGGAGAAGGAGAGCAGGCCCAGGAGCAGTACGTACTCAAGTTCAACCACGTGCTCAGCCAGAACGATCCGTTCCACAAGGCGTTCCTGAACTGGGCCGAGAATGCGTACAGCCGGTCCAACGGACGCCTCAAGATCGAGGTCTTCCACAGCGCCCAGCTGGGGGTGGAGGAGGACATCATCGAGCAGATCCGCATGGGAGCGAATGTGGGTCAGAACACCGATTCCGCTCGTATGGGTAACTACGTACCCGACATCGCGGTGGTGAACGGGCCCTACTTCTTCGACAGCCTCGACGACGTCTGGAAGCTCAACGAGTCTCCCACCATGCAGGCCTGGCTCAAGGAACTCGAGACCAAGTACGGGATCAAGGTGCTCTCGTTCAACTGGGTACAGGGGTGGAGGAACCTGCTCACCAACAAGCCCATAAAGAGCCCGGACGATCTCAGAGGCCTCAGGATCCGCGCTCCCGGTGCCCCCATCTGGATGGAGTCCATCCGTTCCCTCGGGGCCACTCCCGTGGCGATGGCCTTCAGCGAGATCTATTCCGGCATCCAGACCAAGGTGGTGGATGGCGCCGGCAACGTGAACGTGAACACCCTCAACACCCGACTCTATGAGGTGGTGAAGTATCTCAACGAGACCAAGCACATCCTCCTCGTGAACTTCGAGGTGGTGAGCGCCAAGTGGTTCAACTCGCTTCCCGCGGATCTCCAGACCATCCTCCAGGAGGAGTGTGACAAGGCCGGACGCCAGGTGTCCATCGAGGTGGACAAGATCGGTGAGGAGGCCAAGGCGAAGCTTGCCGAGCAGGGTATGACGATCATCCCCTATGAGGAGATCGACATCGCCGCCTTCAAGCAGAACAGTATCAAGGCGTATGAGACGCTGGGTATCCTGGAAGCCCGTAACAAGATCTTCAAGGAACTGGGTAAGATGTAATGTTCCAAAGGGGGAAGGGGGATCCTCCCCTCCCCCCTCTTCGTGTGCGCATCTATCACCTCTGTCTCATCGAGAGGAACCATATGAACAACTTTTTGCAGAAGCTCTATAAAATCGAGGAATATGCAGCGGCCTCGCTCCTCAGCGCGGCCACGTTGCTCATCTTTGTCTCCGCGGTCACCAGGACCTTCGACCTGCCCTTGAACTGGGCCCTCGATCTCACGCTCTTCCTCTTCGCGTGGAGCGTCTTCCTGGGTGCCGATGTAGCCATGAGACGGAACAACCTGGTGAACGTCGACCTCCTCGTGGCGAGGCTTCCCGTTCCCGTCCAGAGGGTCTGTGCGGTGGTTTCCTATATCCTCATCCTGGTGTTCCTGGGGGCACTCACGGGCTATGGATTCTGGCTGAGCTATGCGAGCAGAGCCAGGGCCTTCCAGGGGATACCGTGGTTCAGCTACACCTGGGTGGCCCTGAGCGTTCCGGTGGGTTCCATCCTCATGATCATCACCACCATACGCCAGTTCAGGGCCTATCTCAAGGAGGCGAGGCCTCCTGCTGCAGAGGACGGGGAGGTCCTGTAGATCTCCCAGCATGTAGTTTGTGAGAGGAGTATCGTATGTTACTGGTGGCTATACTGTTTCTGCTCTTCCTCCTCATGGGGATGCCGGTGGCCTTCGCCATTGGAATCTCGGGGGTGGCCTTTTTCCTCCAGCATTCGGAGCTGCCCTTCTCCATGATAGTCCAGCTTCCCATATCGCAGACGCAGAACTTCCCCCTCCTCGCCGTGCCCTTGTTCATCTTCGCGGGGAACATCATGAACAGCGCGGGAGTGACCCAGCGGCTCATCAAGCTCTCCACCCTCCTCACGGGGCACATGAGAGGAGGGCTCGCCCAGGTGAGCGTGGTCCTGAGCACCCTCATGGGTGGGGTTTCGGGGTCGGCCACGGCCGATGCGGCGATGGAGGCGAGGCTCCTGGGGCCGGGAATGCTGGAACGCGGCTATTCGAAAGGGTACATCGCCGCCGTGATAGGGTATACGTCCCTCATCACCGCGACCGTACCTCCCGGAGTGGGGATCATCATCTACGGTACCACGGGTGAGGTCTCCATCGGCCAGCTCTTCGCAGCGGGCCTGATGGTGGGGCTCATCATGATGGTGGCCCTCATGATCACGGTCGCCATTACCGCCCGGGTGAGGGGCTACAAGCCCGAGAGGGAGCGTCGGGCATCTCTCAAGGAGATCTTTTCCTCCCTCGGGGAGACCATCTGGGCACTCATCTTCCCCATCCTCCTCCTCGTGGGTCTCAGGATGGGTATCTACACCCCCTCGGAGGTGGGTGCGTTCGCCTGCGTGTACGGGATCTTCGTGGGGGTCTTCGTCTACAAGGAGCTCACCTGGAAGAAGTTCCTCGAGACGCTCCGGACCACCGCCAACGACGTGGGCGCGGTGATGTACATCATCGCCCTCTCGGGGATCTTCCGGTACGGGATCCCCTTCGAGCACATACCCCAGGCCCTCACCTCCCTCATCACGGGATTCACCTCGAATGTGCACCTCCTGCTGATACTGGTGGTGGTCTTCCTCATCTTCGTGGGGATGTTCATGGAGGGCTCGGTGGCGATCCTCCTGTTCACCCCGATTCTCCTTCCCATGGTGCAGGCGTTCGGTGTCGATCCGGTACACTTCGGGCTCGTGATGTGCACCACCATCACGATGGGGCTCCTCACCCCACCGGTGGGGATCTCCATGTACGCCCTCTCCAGCATCCTGGAGATGCCGATCTCCGAGTATATCAAGGAGATGTGGCCGTTCCTCGGGGCCGTGGTCGCGGTGATCCTATTCATGATCTTCTTCCCCGATGTGGTGCTCTTTCTCCCGAGGCTCCTGTTTGGATGATATGAGCGTTCGATGTTCAAGATAGAGATGAGGAGGAATTTCGATGAAACTCAAGGATAGAGTGGCGTTGGTGACGGGATCGGCCCGGGGGATCGGCCGGGCCGTCGCCCTGCGGCTCGCCCAGGAAGGGGCGGGTGTGGGGATCATGGATCTCAAAGGCACCGAGGAGACCGCGCAGGAGTTCTCCTCCATGGGCTACAAGGCCGTGCCCCTCCCCGCAGACGTGACCAGGTACGAGGAGGTCGCCTCTGCGGTGGAGAAACTGGTGGAGGCCTTCGGAAAGGTGGATATCCTCGTGAATAACGCGGGTATCATCGTACGGGGACACGTGCTCGATCTTTCCCTCGAGGAGTGGCGCAAGGTGATCGACGTGAACCTCCACGGCACGTTCCACTGCTGCAAGGCCGTCCTGCCGTACATGGTGAAGCAGAACTATGGGCGTATCGTGAACATCACCTCCATCGCCGGGAAGGTGGGGGACATCACCGCGGCCCCTGCCTACGGAACCTCGAAGGGAGCGGTGAACACCCTCACCAAGTCCCTCGCACGCCAGCTCGCGGACTACGGGATCACCGTAAATGCGGTGGCACCCCATGCCATCGAGACCGACATGAGTGCCCAGTGGACCCCTGAACAGCGGAAGGCCGTGATAGATGCGATCCCCCTCAAGCGCCTGGGTAAGCCGGAGGAAGTGGCCGAGGCCGTGGTCTTCCTGGTGAGCGAAGGGGCTTCGTTCATCACAGGGGAGATACTCGACGTGAACGGCGGCTATCTCATGGACTAGGGCAGAAGGGGATCTCGAGCGATCGGTGCGGCAGGGTCATTCGTCCGGAAGCTGGGCGAAGCCCCTGCCTTTTATTATGTTCTTCCGGCTCTGCCGAAGGTGCTCGCGGATGATTCGCACGGCTTCCTTGGAGTGACTGCTGAGGGCATCCAGGAGGGTCCTGTGGTCCCGGTATGTCCGAGCCACGTCCGGAGGGGCCGCGATGTCGTAGATGAAGTGCATGTTGAGTTTGAGATTGATCTCCCTGTAGAACTTGTCCACGAGGGAGTTGTTGGCGAGTCTGCACAGCTGGGTGTGGTAGAGGTGCTCGAGCTGGATGTACTCCGAGAGGAGGAGGGGAAACCGAGGGCTGTCGTGGGCGCCGTCTTGGAGGAGGAGAGGCGCCACGTGTTCCATCCGTTCCACGATCTCGTGGAGTGGATGGAGGTCGTCTTGGTCCACGGAAGCGTAGACCTTTTCCACACAGAAGACCTCGAGAAGCTCCCTCATCTCCACGGTCTCGAGGATGTCTTTCTTGGTGGGGATGGTGATGATACAGGTGCTCCGTGGCTTGATGGTGACGAGCCCTTCCATCTCGAGGCGTTTGATGGCCTCCCGCACGGGCATGGTGCTCACTTTTAGTTGCTGAGCGAGCTGCTTGATGTTGAGCACGTCGCCGTATTTGATCCGTCCTTCGATGATCTGGTCACAGAGGTACTGGTAGACCTGTTCGCTCAGACTCCTCACTTCGATCGGTTGTTTCTCCCTGGTCGGCATGTCTAACTCCCTGGATTGTTTACTGGGTAGAGGGGTCTCCCCTTGAGGAGGGTCTCCTTCACGTTGAGTGCAGCCTTGCGCTTGAGATCCACGAGGGACTCCTCGCTGTAGTAGGCACTGTGATCCGAGAGCACCACGTTTTCGAGATCCCGGAGGGGGCTCTCCTTCGGGAGGGGTTCCTCCTCGAAGACGTCGAGCCCGGCGCCGAGGATGCGGTGCTCCTCGAGTGCCCGTTCGAGGGCCTGCTGGTCTATGATGGCCCCTCTCGAGGTGTTCACGATCACGGTGGTGGGTTTCATCATGCCTATCTCCCTCTCTCCGATGAGGTGCCGGGTCTCCTTCGTGAGGGGCGCGTGTATGGAGAGGTAGTCGGCCTCCCGAAGGAGGGTGAAGAGATCCGCCGCCTCTCCTCCCGCCCGGCTGATTTCCTCGGAGGGGATGTAGGGGTCGTAGACGAGGGTCCGGGCAAACCCGAATCCCTTCATCTTCCGGTGGAAGGCACGGGCGATCCGTCCATACCCCACGATCCCCAGCACCTTGCCGTGGAGCCTGAACGCCTTGAGACCCGCAGTGTGGTTCCATTTCCCTACGCGGATCCCCCTATCTTTTACCATGATGAGCCGGGCGCAGGCAAGGAGGAGAGCGGCTGCATGGTCCGAGACCTCCTCTATGCCGTAATCCGGCACGTTGCTCACCCAGATGCCGGCCGCCGTGGCGGCCTCCACGTCCACGTTGTCCACGCCGATCCCGTATCGGGAGATGATCCTGCACCGTCTGAGATGAGAGATCGTCTCTTCCGGTATGGGCCTGAGGTTGACGAGGAGTGCGTCCGCCTCCTGCGCGATGGAGAGGAACTCCTGGGGCGGCATATCTTCCCTGCAGACGACGAATTCGTACTCAAGCCCGGAGAGGGCCTCTCGCTCCTGTTCGTAGTTGCCGTTGAACCTGTCGTCGGCCACCACTATCCTGTAGGGGTTCATGTATCCTCCGGATTCTTCGTAATATAATAATATAATATATCAGAGTTTATCGAATGCGCAAGCGAAAACTTCCGCCGTGGCCCGCCAAGTTTCATGAAATAGGGGAGACGTCATATTTACATATCCGACAAATCGTTGTTATAGTATCGAAAGATATGGCAAACCTCAGGGGTGGTGCATGGAGTACGCGGAGCTCATGGGTACGGACATCCGGATCTCCAGGATAGGGATGGGATGTTGGGGGATCGCAGGCGGCCGGACCTGGGGAGAGAGGGATGATCGGCGGTCGATCGACACACTGCGTGCCGCCTACGATCGCGGTATCTCTTTCTTCGACACGGCCTATTCCTACGGGAATGGCTATTCGGAAGAGCTCGTGGGGAAGGCGCTCGGATCCCTGGGAGACCGGGTGGTGATTGCCACGAAGGTCGGGACCGGACTCTCCTCTCCTTCCGAGGTGGAACGGCACTGCGAGGAGAGCCTCAGAAGGCTCAGGCGCGACTGGATCGATCTCTACCAGTTGCATTGGCTCCTTCCGGGCATGCCCCCGCTCCCCGAGATCATCGAGGCCATGTGGCGGTTGGTGAAAAGCGGCAAGGTGAGGGCCATAGGTGTGTGCAATCTGGGGAAGGGGCAGCTCGCCCTACTCCCCCCCGAGATCCCGGTGGTGACCAATCAGCTTCCCTACAGCCTCCTCTGGCGCGCCATCGAATACGAGGTGATGCCCGCCTCCCTCGAGAGGGGGATGGGCATACTCGCCTACAGTCCGCTCATGCAGGGCCTTCTCACCGGGAAGTTCTCTTCACCCGAGGAAGTCCCCGAGGGGAGGGCCCGTTCCAGGCTCTTCTCTTCCTCACGGCCTCAGGCCATCCATGGCGAAGAAGGGGCGGAGGACCTCACTTTCGAGACCATACACAGGCTCTCCGCCCTCGCTCGGGATCTCGATATCCCTCTCGCCCACCTCGCGATCGCGTGGGTTCTCCAACGGGAGGGGGTTGCATCGGTTCTCGTGGGGGCGCGGACTCCCGATCAGGTCGACGCGAATGTGGGAGCCCTGGCGGTGCGGCTCTCCGAGGAGGTGCTCGCCGAACTCGATACGATCACCGCTCCCCTCAAGGAGAGGCTCGGGCCGAACCCCGACATGTGGCAAACCTCGGGGAGGATATGGTGAGAGGTGGGTCGAGTTCGGATGGCTCCGTGCATCTCTACCCCCATGAGCGCGCGCTCATGGAGGAGGCGCATCGACTCAGGCGAGCGGACGTCTCTTCCCCCACGGCGTTCCATTCGTGGCGGGAAGCCCTCATCCCATCCCTGCGGGAGGCTCTGGGTGTGAGCGCAGCCTTCCCGTCTCCGGCTCCCCGCTGGACGGTGCTCGACGAGCGCGAGGACGACGGTCTGGTACGGCGTCTCCTCCACGTGGAGATCGCCCCTTCCCTGGTGATGCCCGTGTACGTGCTCCATCGGGCGGGCCTCTCCTCCCCTCGCAGGGCGGTCGTGGCCCTCCATGGTCACGGCGGCGGGGGAAAGGATGGCGTCGCCGGTGTCATGGATCTGCCCGAGGTGGAGGGGGCGGTGGGCCGGTACCGATACGACTACGGGAAGGCGCTCGCACGGAGGGGATACGTGGTCTTCTGTCCCGACCTCCGGGGGTTCGGACGGAGGCGCCTCTTCCCGGGAGACGACCTCCTGGGGAGCGACTGCCTCGCGCTCCAGGGTGGGGCGATCTCGCAAGGGCGAAGCCTCCTCGGTGAATGGATCCACGACCTCGTCCTCCTCGCACGCGTGATCAAGGAGGTGCCTCCGGCCGGCCCGGGGGGGATCGGCGTGTGTGGGTTCTCCGGGGGAGGGCTCGCGGCCTTGTTCTTCGGAATCTTCGAGGAGAAGGTGGAAGCGGTGGTGGTGAGCGGGTATTTCCACAGCTTCAGGGATGCGGCTTACAGGACCAACCTCTGTGCCTGTAACATGCTTCCCCGGGTGTGGCGATGGGTGGAGATGGGGGATCTCGGGGCCCTTCTCGCCCCCAGGCTCTTCATCGTGGAATCGGGTACCGAGGATCCCCTCAACGGTCCGCGAGGGATCGCGGACGTGTGCGAGCAGGTGGAGTACACGAAGGCTGCCTACAGGGTCATTGGGATGGAGGAGAAGTTCCATCATGTGATATTCGAGGGGGGACATCGGTGGGATGGTGACGGTGTCTATCCCCTCCTCATGGAATGGTTTCCGCCCGAGGTGTCATGAGGACATCGTATCTCTCTCCGGAAGAACGTCATGAGGGCTTGAGAGCCTTTCTCGCCTTCAACGCCTTCAACGGCGTGGGGTTCGGCCTCCTCGCCGAGACGATCGTGTATCTCCTCGCCTTGCAGTACGGTGCCACCAACCTCCAGTTGGGCTATATCTCCTCCCTCATCCACCTCACGGGTTTCCTCCTCATCCTGTTCCCTCATGTCCTGAAGGGCGCTCCACTCGTTCCGGTCTATTTCGGGGCGTGGCTGGGGAGGGGACTCGTGGCCCTCCTCTACTGGCTCACCCTTCTCGTATCCCCTTCCGCAGCGATCTGGGTGATCCTCGCCACCTACACCCTGTTCTGCATGCTCAGGACCGTGGGAGTCGCCCTCTACCGGCCCGTACAGAAGATGCTCTCCACCCCCTCCACGCTGGGCTCGGTCATGGTGCAGGCGAACCTGGCCTACAGCCTCACCATGATCATCGGCCAGCTTCTGAGTTTCCTCTTCCTCTCTTCGCCTCTCGCGTCTGGACCGAGAGGGTTGCTGTCGCTCATACTGGGGGGTGTGCTCTTCAACTCCGTGGCCTCCCTTTTCCTCCTCAGGATACCCTCTCGTGAACGCATCGCCTCCTCAGGGGATGAGCACATCGTCGGCGTGCTCCTCGAAGCCCTGAGGAATCCCCGGATACGCTATCCGGTACTCCTCCACTGGATCCACCTGGGGACCACGATCCTTCTGGGTTTCAGCACCGCACTCCTCAAGCGGGGACTCGGACTCCCCGAGAATCTGGTGGTCCTCTATACCATGACCACCTACGTGGGGCTCGTGGCGGCCGGCTTCGTCAACCGGCCCTTCGTGGACAGACTCCCCGCCCGTCCGCTCCTCCTCCTCTCCTTCGGCCTCGAGATTCCCCTCTTCCTCGTGTTCGCCTTCCTGCGGCCCGGTGCAGCCTTCGGCATGCTCCTCATCCTTGGGTTCGCGCTTGGATTCGTGAAGGGGACCATCGCCGCACATGTCGGGAGGACCCTGGTACACGCCTATCCCGACGACAGGAAGTTCAGCTACAACGCGATGGTGAACTTCGTCACGTCCTTTCTCGCCCTCGGGTTCGGCATGGCAGGAGGGGCTCTCGCCGATCTGGGTGTGGGCGTCGCCGCATCCCTCCCCTTCCTGAACGAGTATTCCCTAGTCTTCGCCGCTGGAACCGTGCTCGTGTCCGTGAGCATGGTGATCTCCCTGGGCGTCAGAGACGCCCGCCGGATGGAGGTGCGGGAGCTCCTGGGAGTGTTCCTGAGTCCCGAGCACCTCACGGCCATGCTCGGTTCTTACCGCCTCGAGTCCACCAGGGACGAGAGGAAGCGGCGCCTCATCCTCAACTCGCTCATGGAGTGCTCTTCCCCCCTCGCCGAACGGGAGATCGAACGCATCCTGCGTCATCCGTTCTCCGTGGAATCCAAGTTCGTCCTCAACCGTCTGTTCGTGAATCCGAAACTGGCCCTTCTCCCCCGTGTCCTCACCCTCGCGGGAGAACCGGGCTACGTGCACCGAGAGCGGGCGATCTTCGCCCTGGGAGCCTATCGGGGGCCGGAAGTGGAACGGGTCCTCCGTACGGCTCTCGACGACCCCGATCCGGCGGTGAGGGGGGCGGCCGCGAAATCGCTGGTACGGGCAGGTTATCCCGTGGATCCCGCCGACCTCTTCCGCCGATTCCTCCACGCGCCCGTGGTGCGGGAGGAGGTGGACTACCTCATCGCCCTCGGCCTTGCCGAAGAGGAGGAATTCCTCTTCCGCCGTATCTTCACCTTCGCCGAGAAGAGGGAAGGACCGTACTACAGGATGACCGTCTACAGTGCGATCTCCTCTGCCTTGGGTACCGCCCCCCTTCTGGGTGATCTCTTCATGGAGGAGGAATCCGGGAGAGGGAAGGGTGTCTCCCGGTTCCTCGAGGAGGCGGTGCGGTTCGTACCCTTCTGGCGGGAGAGGGACAGGATAGGGCGGTCCATGCGTGAGGAGAAGTGGGAAGACATCCTCCTGTGGGTGGAGCAATGCATCAGAGGGATCTCCGCGAACGAGGGTGTACGAGGGGTCCTCCGTGCCTTCGGCTCGGCGCTCAGGGAGAAGCTCTCTGGTGCACCTGTGCGGGAAGACGCGATAGCCGCCCTCTATTTCTTCTATGCCCTCCTCGACAGGAATCCGGAGCAAAGATAGCAAAATTTTACCTTTACAAACTCCACAAACAGGTTATGATATTAGATATTAGGAATTCCCATCGCCGGATGGGGAACTGGTGTATGAAGAGAGTGGAGTGTCAACATCCTGTTTGGGAGGTTCCCGCATGGCTGAACGTGTCGCAGGAGGATCGGAAAAAGGATCCTCCCTCTTCCCTCCGAGGTGAAGAGGAACATCCGAAAGTACAAGGTGTTCTATCTCTTCCTCCTTCCCGGTTTCCTCTACTTCGTGGTCTTTCATTACCTGCCCATGTTGGGCTTGCGTTGGTCGTTCTATGAATTCGACCTGAGGGGAGTGGGGGAGTTCATCGGACTCGAACACTTCAAGACGGCCCTTGCGAGCGAGGGGTTCAGGAGGGCCTTCTGGAACACCCTCATCCTGAGCAGTGCGAACATCGCCATCCAGATGACCGCTTCCATTATCATCTCTCTCCTCCTCAACGAGGTCACCAATCAGCTCTTCAAACGAGGGGTGCAGACCATCATCTACCTCCCTCATTTCCTCTCCTGGCCGGTGGTGGCCTCGGTCTTCGTGCTCATCTTTTCGCAGGGCGGCATGGTGAACGCATTCGTCCAGAAGCTGGGAGGGGAGCCCATCTATTTCTTCGGTGATCCGGTGTGGTGGCGGCGAGTATATCTTTTCGCCCTCGCCTGGAGAGAGGTGGGGTGGGCCAGCGTAGTGTACCTCGCGGCCCTCTCCGGGGTCGATCCCCAGCTCTATGAAGCGGCGTGGATCGACGGCGCGGGTCGCATCCGTCAGGCCATCCACATCACACTTCCGAGCCTCGTGCCTGTGATCGTCATCGTCCTGGTGATGAACCTCTCGAAGATCTTCAATCTCTTCGAGTCAGTTCTGGTCATGTACAACCCCCTGGTGTACAGCGTGGCCGACGTGCTCCAGACCTATGTGTACAGGACCGGTATCGTTGAGTTCAGATACGGGTACGCCACCGCTGTGGGGCTCTTCAGATCGCTGATCGCGTTTGCCCTGGTGATGGCGTCGAACTGGATCGTGAAGCGGATCCGTGGCGAAGCCGTGGTGTGACTACATATGGAGGATGAAGCATGACACTCGTACAACGGTTCAACAGAGCCAATCTTCCCAGGACGGTGTTCGTGATATTCAACACCCTGTTCCTCCTCTTCATCGTGATGCTCATCGTCATCCCCCTGCTCAAGGTTTTCGTGGACTCCGTGGACGCACGAGCGGCGGAGACGATCTTTCGATTCCTTCCGGAGAAATTCACCCTTGACGCCTACAGGAACCTGCTCTCTAGGCCTGCGCTCTACCGCCCGTTCCTGGTGAGTCTCTATACCACCACTATGGGCACCATCATCGCCCTCATGACCACCGCCCTCTTCGCCTACGCCCTGGCCCAGGACAACCTGCCGGGCAAGGGGTTTTTCCTCATGGTGGCCCTGATCACCATGGTCTTCAGGGCCGGGATGATCCCGCTCTTCCTGGTGGTGAGGGACATAGGGCTCCTCAACAACGTGTGGGCGGTGATCCTCTCCCGGTGCGTGGATGCGTACTACCTGTTGTTGCTCCGTAACTTCTTCAAGACCATTCCCATGAGCATCATGGAGGCCGCGGAGATCGACGGCTGTAAGCCCTTCACGGTGTTCTGGCGGATCGTGGGACTGTAACATCGAGTGTTGAAAAAGGCGGGGAAAAAAGATAAGGGGTATCTCCCACCACACTAATCCTTTTTTCAAGGAGGAGATACCCCATGAAGCGTGGTAACACACGCACACTGATTGAGACACAGTATACCCTCTCTGATCTGATGAAACAAGTGGAAGACCAGCTACGGGAGGAGGTGCGCCACACCTACAAGACGTACCTGGAACACCTCCTTGAGACGCTGAGAGAGGAGGCAGTAGGACGACCACGATATGCACGAGGGGAGCCTGAGAAAGGGCAGTACTACCGGTATGGCTACAGGAAATGGAAGACCGTGCAGACCCCCTGGGGGCCGATCGAGGATGTACGCGTGCCCCGCATCCGCACCGGCGGGGGGAAGGAGGTGAAGCTGGTCGCCTACGAGCAGAGGCTCGTGGCCCTCGCCGAGCAGCTCATTCTTGGGTATGTGGGAGGGATGAGCGCGCGGACGTGGGCCATCCTGTTACGGGAGCTGGGGATAGGAGAGGCTCATCCGCAGACACTCCTGCGGCTCATCAGAGGTCTTCGTGAGGAGAAGGAGCAGTGGCGGAGGAGGTCCCTTAGAGGAGTGAAGGCCCTTGTGCTGGATGGAGTGTGGGCAAAGAGGCGTGGGAGGGGTCAGAAGAAGCTGGTTGTCCTGAGTGCCGTGGGGGTGAAGGAGGACGGATCTCATGAGCTCCTCGACTGGGTCGTTGCGGAGCAGGAGGACCAGGCGAGCTACGAGCGACTCCTTACCAGGCTCTATGAGCGAGGGCTTCATGAGGTGGAGCTGGTGGTGGCCGATGAGGCTGAGGGGATCCGGCAGGCCGTGGAGACGGTGTATCCTGAGGCGAAGAAGCAGGTATGCCTCTGGCACCTGCAGGGTACGCTTGAGCAGAAGCTCCTGCAGGACATGGGGGAACGGAAGGGGAAGAACGCAGACCTCCAGAAGGAGAGGCGAGCTTTTCGAGCGGAGTACTGGAAGCTCTTTGAGGCAGGAGGGAAGGAGGACGCAGCACGTGCGTTGGAGGCATTCGTGAAGAAGTGGGCGGCGAAGGCTCCCCGGATGACGGCCTCCCTCCTGTGGCGGAAGGACCGGCTTTTCTCCTATCTGGAGTTACCCTATGAGTGGAAGGAGAAGGTGAGGACGAGCAACCTTGCGGAGAACATGTTTCGGCACATGAGAAGCTTTCTACGGAGGTATCCTGGGTATATGAGCCATGCCCATGCGGATGAGGTGGTAGGCCTCTACGTGGTGGGCATGCAGGTGATACAAGAGGTGGGGAGACGCACCCCTTATCAACTCCAACTCAATTTCAACACTCCTCCTTGACAGTGCCCGGATCGTGCTCCCCTTGTCGAAGCCGGGCCTCGCGGCGATCGGGCTCTTCTACCTCGTGATGTACTGGAGTCAGTTCTTCGAGTACATCCTCTTCCTCCCCACGAAGCCGCAGTGGCACAATTTCCAGGTGTTCCTCCGAAACGTGGTGATCGAGTCGGAGACCCAGGGCTTCGAGGGGTTCGCCTTCGCCACGCAGAGCCTCAAGAATGCGGTGGTGGTGGCCTCGATGATCCCCGTGCTCATCGCCTATCCCTTCGTACAGAAGTACTTCGTGAAGGGGATCAACATCGGGGCGGTGAAGGGATGATATCCGGGGCGTTGCCCTGGTGAACATATACCATACCTATGAGGAGGGAAGTATGAGAAAACTCGTGTGTGCAGCGCTGTCCCTGCTCGTGGCCGCCACGGTATGGGCGGGACCACAGGCGGAACAGCAGGCAGGAGCCGCGCAGATCAAGGAGATCGACATCGTCCTCGACCGGATACTCATGCCCGAGGACGGGCTCGATCAGTGGATTGCCGAGTATGAGAAGCTCTTCGGCATAAAGCTCAATGTCACCAAACCCCCGCACAACCAGTACTCTCAGATCCTGGGCACCATGTTCGCGGCGAACGATCTGCCCGACATCTGCGAGATCCAGACGGCCGACTATGTGCCTTATGCGAAATCGGGAAAGCTGGTTCCCCTCGAGGACTTCATCAAAGCCTCTCCGGTGGTGAAATCGATCGATAGTCAGTACTACGAGGCCTACAGACTCAAGGACGGCCACATCTACGGCTTCCCCACCTACAAGGGCGGCGGGTGCGTGGGCTACATCCGCAAGGACTGGCTCGACACGCTGGGTCTCAAGGTACCCACCACATGGGACGAGTTCGTGACCGTATTGAAGGCCTTCACCTTCAATGATCCCGACGGCGATGGTCAGAACGACACAGTGGGTATGACGCTGCCGTTCCAGGTGCCCGTGAACGAGTTCGACTACTACAACCGGTTCATCATGCAGGGCGCCTACTTCGATTTCCAGAAGAAGAACGGCAAGTGGGTGGATGGTTTCACCCAGCCCGAGATGAAGGCCGCCCTCCAGCGCTTCCAGCAGCTCTACTCCGAGGGTCTCCTGGACAGGGAATTCTTCACCAACAAGACCTCCACGGCCCGCACCAAGATCTATGAGGGGCAGGCCGGTTTCATGGAGTACTGGGCCGGCACCTGGGGCACGAGGATGGATGCGAGCGCCAAAGCCTCGAATCCCAACGCCGAGGTGGTCTCTATTCCTCCCATCGAAGGGGCGCACTACGTGAGCAGGGTGGGCCCGGTGTTCGGTATCACCACTGCCGCGAAGAACCCCAAGGCGGTCTTCGATGCGATCATCGGCACCATGTGGGACAAGGGGAAGGGCCAGATGCTCTGGACCTTCGGAGTGGAAGGCCTGCACTACAAGACCGTGGGCGAGAACAAGATCGAGATGCTCCCGCAGCCGTCCAATCCTTCTACTCCCATGCAAAAGTCCTTCATCGATCCTCACCTGACCCTCAACGACTGGGCCTTGCCCATCGAGTTCGAGGAGAAGATGAAGCTCTCGGTGGATATCCACAACACGTACGCGGTGCAGCTCGGGATTCCCGAGGGCGGAGACCTCTTCTCGAAATATGTGGGTGAGATCAGGACGCTCAAGCAGGAGATCTTCTCCAAGATCGTGACCGGTGAGTACTCGGTGGACGAGGGGCTCAAGATGTACCAGCAGAAGGCAAAGGAACTCCACATCGACGAGGTCCTCGCGGAACTCAACGGCTGATGGCGGAAGCGATCCATGTCGAGGTGCCCTCCGGGGCACCTCGTTTTTTGCGCCACAGGACGAATGAAGGGAGGTTCAGATGCACGTGGATGTCACTACCCTCGGCGCCGATCCCACCGGTCTGAGGGAGAGCACGGACGCCTTCCGGGAGGCTCTCTCCAGGATAGAAGGGGCGGGAGGGGGGCGCCTCCACGTCCCGCCGGGGGACTACCTGGTCGGTCCCCTCCGGCTCTGTTCACACCTCGAGTTCGAAGTGGCACGGGGGGCGAGGATCCGTTTCGTCCAGGACCCCGACCGCTATCCTGTGGTCTTCACGAGGTGGGAAGGGGTCGAGTGCCACGCCTATGCTCCCATGATCTTCGTGGAGGGTGCCGAGGACATACGGATCAGCGGGGGAGGGGTGATCGATGGCCAGGGAGATGCCTGGTGGAGGATGTATCGAGACTACCGGGAGGGGAGAGTCACCCGTTTTCCCTTCTCGTCGGTGGAGGAGATCGCGAGGAGGAACGCCCACCTGTCCACGAAGGCCTCCGGAGGAGGGGGGAGGGAATCCCACTTCCTCAGACCGCCCCTCCTCCAGGTGAAGGATTCCCGGCGGGTGGTGATAGAGGGGATCATCCTGCGGAACTCTGCCTTCTGGAATACCCACATCCTCTATTCCGACGAGGTGTGGATACGGGGCGTCTCTTTCGAGAACCCTCCCGACGCTCCCAACACGGACGGGCTCAATGTGGATTCCAGCAGGAACGTGCGCATCGAGGACTGTACGTTCGACGTGGGGGACGACTGTCTGGGCCTCAAGTCGGGCATCGACGAGGACGGGAGGCGGGTGGGCAGACCCACCGAGCACGTGGTGATCCGGGGATGCATCATGCGCCGCGGCCACGGTGGGATCGTGTGCGGCTCGGAGATCGCGGGGGGAGTGAGGAACGTGGTGGTCACGGGGTGTATCTTCCAGGACACCGATCGTGGGATCCGGATCAAGTCACGAAGGGGAAGGGGCGGGTTCGTGGAGAACGTGATGGTTCATCAGATCGTCATGGAACGCGTGCTGGTTCCCCTGGTCGTCAACCTCTACTACCGGTGCGGGATAGATCCCGGGGAGGAAGAGACCATCTCCCGGCTCGCGTCCCTCCTACCCCTCCCCGTGGACGAGACCACGCCCGCGGTACGGAACATCTCCATAAGTCAGGTGTTCGCCACCGGGGTGAAGTCCTCGGCCGGATTCCTCCTCGGGCTCCCGGAGCGGCCCATAGAGGGGCTGATGCTGAGCGATTATCGGGTGGTGATGGACGAGGAAGGCCAGGAGGGGGAACCGGCCATGGCGTTCTTCCCCACCGCCACGCGTCGGGGAGGCTTCCGAGGGAGGTATCTCAAGAATGCAGAGTTCAGGGGTGTACGGATCGAAGGGGCGGAGGAGCCGGTTTTCCTGGTGGAAGATTCTTCTTCGATACGCTGCGTCGACTGAGGTGATGGAGACGGGTCGATCCCTCTTGTCCCGGCCCGTCGTGCTACGAAACTCGACGATGAAGGGGGAGCGTGCGCTCCCCCTTCCCTTGATTTCCCGGAACAGGCTTCAACGTTCCACTCGGGCGGAGCCACCTTTGACGATCTTCTCCACCTCGGCCTTGGACGCCATGGAGGTGTCGCCCGGCGTGGTCATGGCGAGCGCCCCGTGTGCCGCCCCGTAGTTCACACATGTCTGGGGATCGAGCCCCTCCAGGAAGCCGTAGATGAGTCCAGAGGCAAAGCTGTCCCCTCCTCCTACCCTGTCGAGGATTTCAAGGTCGTCCCAGCCTATGGAGTGGTAGAACTGTCCCTGATAGTAGAGGAGGGCGCTCCAGCCGTTGATGGTGGCGGTCTTCACCTCCCGCAGGGTGGTGGCGATGGCCTTCAGGTTGGGGTACGTCTTCGCCACTTCCTGCACCATCTCTTTGTAGCTCTCGACATTGAGCCCCACCACTTCCTTACCGACCCCCTTCACTTCGAACCCGAGGGCCGCGATGAAGTCCTCCTCGTTTCCGATGAGCACGTCGAGGTGGGGCACGATCATCTTGTTGATCCTCTGGGCCTCCTTCTCTCCGCCACGGGACTTCCAGAGGGAGGGGCGGTAGTTGAGGTCGTAGCTCACCACCGTGCCCGCTTCCTTCGCTGCCTTCACCGCCTCCACGGTGAGTTCCGCAGTGGTCTCTGAGAGGGCGGCGAAGATGCCGCCTGTGTGGAACCACCTCACTCCCTCCTCCTGGAAGAGTTTCTTCCAGTCCACATCTCCGGGCTTGAGGGCTGAAGCGGCACTGTGGGCCCTATCCGAGACTCCCTTCGCCCCTCTGATGCCGAACCCCCTCTCGGTAAAGTTGAGGGCCTGGCGGTGCTGTCTCCCGATCCCGTCATAGGGAAGCCAGATGCAGTGGGAGGAGTCCACCCCCCCCGCACCGATGAGGCTCTCGAGGAGATACCCCAGGTCGTTGTCGGGGATGGCGGTGACGACCGTGGTCTTGAGCCCGAAGCACCGGCGAAGGCCCCGCACCACGTTGTATTCCCCGCCACCTTCCCACACGGTGAAGGTGCGCGCGGTGCGGATACGACCCTCGCCCGGATCCAGCCTGAGCATGATCTCTCCCAGCGCCGCCGCATCCCACATGCACGATCCCTTCGGTTTCACGACGATCGGTTCCATCACTTTCCTCCTCGTTCACTCCGAATCTTTGCGATGAGGGCCTTCACCCTCTTCACGTCCTCGGCGATGGCATCGAAGTCCCCGTTCTTCACCCGCTCCTTGGTGATGAGCTTGGAGCCTATACCCACCGCCACGACCCCTGCCTCGAACCACGCCCTGAGGGACTCCTCGGTGGTGTCCACCCCGCCGGTGGGCATGATCTCGGTCCAGGGGCAGGGACCGAGTACGGACTTCACGAAGCCCGGTCCTCCCACTTCCTTCCCCGGGAACACCTTGCAGATCTCGGCTCCGTACTTCTCGGCCTCGTGGATCTCCGTGGCACTCCCGCACCCGGGGATGTAGGGGACCTTCCTGCTGTTGCACAGGAGGGCGATCTCCCTGTCGAAGACGGGGCCCACCACGAACTTGGCGCCTTCGGCGATGTATATCCCTGCAGTGTAGGGGTCGACCACCGAGCCCACCCCGAGGATGAGGTCGGGGTAGTGTTCCCGGCAGAAGGTCACCAGTTCTCTGAAGACGGCCACCGCGTTCTCACCGCGGTTGGTCATCTCGATACACCGGGCCCCGCCCTTCGCACAGGCCTCCACGATCTTCTTCGCCACTTCAGGGTCGGGGTTGAAGAAGACGGGAATGAGCCCCTCTTCCACCATGATACGATAGATCTCTCTTCTGGGAATCATAGGGGTGTATCCTCCGTTCTGATGGTTTCGAACGTTTCCGTCAGAAACCTGTATGTGAGATCTATTATATCAGATGGGATGTTTTCTGCCAATATGTGGATGTAGGGTTTTTGTGGAAGGATCATCCTGAAGAGGCGTCCGAAGTCCATCACCCCGTGGCCGGGAGGCGTGGCCCGCTTCTTGCCCCGTTCCACCACGAAGTCTTTCACATGTACGGCCACCACATCGTCCTTGAGGAGCTCGAATGCGGAGGAGACGATCGCTTCGTGGCGTTCCCAGTCCGCGGCGGGAACGATGTTCACCGGGTCGAAGAGCACCTTGAGGTGGTCGGACGAGATCATGTGGAGGAGGCGCTTCATTTTTTCCGCCGTGTCGATCGTGTGGACATCGGCCACGGGTTCGATCGCCACCAGTACACCGTATCTCTCGGCCGCCTCGACCAGCCTGCCCACGGTGGAGAGGAGAAGGGAGAAACTCTCCTCTCTTCGTGTCTCGGGGTGGAAAGAGCAATCGGCTGCTCTGGATCCTGTCTCGGTGGCCACGATGGAGCAGCCGAAGTCCCTCGCATAACGGATGTGCTCGAGAAAATGCTGGATGTGTGTCTCCCTCACCCGGGGATCGGGGTGGATGGGATTGATGTAACAGCCCAACACTGCGATCTCGAGATCGTACTCTTCGAAGGTGCGGCGGACGAAGCGGGCGAACCCGGGACTCAGGAGACCAGGCTCGGGGGGAAACCCCTCGAAGGCCTTGTGCAGGGCGAGGTGTACGCTGCGGTATCCCGCCCGTGAGGCGCGTGCCGCCAGTTCCCTGGGCGAGCCCCTCCCCACGTCGTGGAGCCGGATCCCCAGATTGAGTCGTTCCTGCCTCATGCGGCCCCTCCCGGGAAGAGCGGGATGATGTGCCGTTCGAGGAGGTTCCGGGTGACCCTCGCGGCTATCACCTCCCGGTGTGCCTCGAGGGCCTCGTGGAATCGCTCGCCCATCTGGGCGGCCACCTTGTACCCCACATGGATGAGCTGCCTGAAATCGCGGTTGTAGGAGGGGTTCGAGGGATCGTGTTCGAGCGCCTCCACGAACCTGCCGGACGACCAGTCCTCGATCTCACCGGGGGAGGGGAGCCTGTCCGGATTGATGTCGATCACCGCGGCGTACGGGGCGCACAGTTCCTCGATCATGGAATAGCAGGTGAGGGCGATCTCCTTTGCGAGCGCGAGGGCCTCTCCTCCCGACTCTGCGAGTCCCGTCACCTCTTCGAGCCAGGTGGTGCCTGCGGTCTTGAGGTGGACTCCCTCCTGTGGATGACGTGAGAGGATGTCCTTGATGAGAGGGTAGAGGGAGAATTTGTCGCTTCCGGAGTGCACACTGAGCTTGAGCCCCTCGGGGAGCCGGAACGCTTCCCGGGCGTATCTCACCACGCAGAGGTCGTCTTCGAACTCGCGCGCGAAGACCTCCGGATCGCCCACGTAGTCCACCCCCTTGTAGAATGAGCCCGAAAACTTGGGGGCTATGGTACGGGCCGGGATCCCGGCCTTCCGTATCATGGCCAGGATGAGCAGGAGTTCGGGTGGGCGCTGGGGATCGGCCGTCTCGTCCATGGAGACTTCCACCACGAAGGGGCGGGAGGTCCCCTTCTCGATCCTCTGGTGGATCCGGGCCGCCTCGCGAACCGCGGGCCAGTAGGCGCGGATGGTTTCACGTGCCGTCTCTTCCGAGATCGTAAGCGGGTTGGAGAGCCCCGGGATGGCGAGCTCGCGGTTGAGCAGGTCGTCGAGTGATGAGAGCAGGTCTTCCTCCTCCTGAGGGCTGATCTCCTCCTGACCTATGGCCTCGGCCACGTCTATGGTGAAGAAGTCCGATGAATCCAGGAAGAGCTCCACGGTCTTCGTGGTGATGTGGTCCGCATCCACGAAGTATGGTCCCTCCCATTCCAGGGCGGAGACGGCTTTGTCCGCCATTCTCCTGACGTCCTCGGGACGGGAGCCTATGATGGTGTGCTCACGATACGACTTGTTCCACACGATACCCAATGCCATGCCGAGACGCTCAGCCTCGATGACCGCACGAAGCTGGGCTTCGGCCTCGTGGCCGAAGCGGTCTCCCGTACCGATCGAATATCGGGGAAGAGAAAGGGAACCGGGGGTAGTCATAGTGCCTCCTCATAAGGTGTCTACCCCCTAGTTTATGTAAAAAACTCCTTGAGCGCAATACGAAGAAAATTCTTTTCTATATAAAGAGATCGTTGCTTGAAATAGAGGGTTCGTAGAGTTCGGGTGGTTACATCCCCTCCGATCCCATCCGCTCGAGGAGCGCCTGTACCTTTTCTCCGTACTTGTCGGGAGCGAGGGTCTGCGCTTTCACGAGGTAGGTCCGCGCTTCCTCCATCCGGTCGGCCGCGAACGCGTTGAGGCCGAGGGCATAGGTGGTGGCGGCCTCCTCCGCTCCCCGTTCGAGGGCCGTGGTGTAGTAGTATTCGGCGAGCGAGTGGGTACCACGGGTGTAGGCGATGAGGCCGAGGTAGTAGTAGGGCGCATAGTGGTCGGGATCCAGCTTCGAGGCCCGCGTGAAGGCCTCTTCGGCCTTCTGGAGGTCGCCCGACCGGTAGGCCTCGATCCCCTCCTCGAGGAGGACCCTGAACGACTTCTTCCCCTCGAGGTAGCCGAGGAGACGGTCCTTCATCTGATCGATGTCGTACCAGGAGAAGACCCGTGCATCGAGGGTCTCGAGATTCTCCTCGTAGGTGGCCGAGGGGGAGAGAAGGCGGATCGTGTCCCAGAGGATGCGGTTGTACTCCTTGTCCCATTCGTAGACCAGGAACGACACGAAGCCCCAGGCCTGCGGGTAGTAGAGCTCGAGGTTCCGGGAGGCGGCCTCGAGGTCCATGTGGAGGAACTCTGAGAGGGGGATGAGCCCTCCCGTCTGGGAGGCGAGCGTCCTCAGGGGGTCGAGCCAGGTGAGGTTCTCCCGGTAGATCATGGAGGACGTCTCGGGATCGTACTCGCAGGCCTCGAAGAACACGGCCATTCCCTCCTGAAGCCAGAGGGGTGGGTTGTTCACAAAGGCCCTGAGGAACTGGATGGATCCCTGATGAAGGAGCTGACGGTTCAGTTCGGTCTCGTCCTCGAGGAGGTATCCCACCAGTTCCCGTTTTGCCGGGCTCTGGTAGTGGAGGTAGATGAAGCTCTCTCGGGTGATGCCGGTCTTCTTCTGGAGATAGGCGTCGTAGTCCGCCTTGGAGGAGAAGATCCTCACGCTGAGGGGGGCGGGAAGGGCCTCGGGATCGAACCGGTAGTAGCGGTTGAACAGGTGGAAGGCGGCTTCCATCCTCGAGGCGAGGGACTGCGCGAGCTCCTCGGAGGTGTCGCTCCGTACGAGGTAGTGATCGCTCGAGTACTCGGTGAGCGCCTCGGTGCGGACAGTTTCTTGGGCGTTGATCAGCGTCACCGTCCCTGTCGCGAGCATGAAGAGGACCGCATAGCGCTTCATCGTGACCTCCCCTTTCATAGTAAGCCCTCCTCGAGCGGGTGTCAAATCGTTTTTCCTATCCCTCGACGGGTTTCGTTATCTTATCGACAACCATGTGCAATTCTTCCACTATTATACCGGTATACCGCTCGAGATTGGTGATGATGTAGCGGTGGAGCTCGTGGAGCGGGGAGGCCAGTTCTTTGCCGAAGGGCACGGAGAGGAAGATGGTGATGTGGTAGGCCCCCCCCTCGGTGGTGATCTGAGCCCTGAGGAGCCGGAGGTCGGGATCGTACTCCGAGAGACAGTGGAGGATGAGCTCGGTGAGGGCACTCTCGGAGATGGTGACCGTGCCTTTCTGCGCAAAAGTGGGCCTCACCACCGCCTTTTCCACCACCTGCTCTTTCTTGAAGAATCCGAAACCACGCTTGATGAAGAGCCTCAGGGAATCCGCGAGGATCTGGGGATATGTCCGCTTCACCTCCAGGGATGGTACGGGGATCACGTGCTTGCCCTGAGTCCTCCGGTAGTGCCGCGCGATCTCTATCTCCTCGGGGGTGGCCACCTCCTCGATGGTGATGTACTTGTGGACAGGGGGGAGGTCGAGGGTGCGTGCGATCTTGTCGGCCATCTTCTTCGAGGTGGCGAGGATGAGGATCTTGTTGAACTCCTCTTTCCTGAGGGCCTGGATGACGGCCCTCCTGTGCGATTCCTTCTGGAAAAGGGCCACCTTGACCGCACCCAGGTATGTCGCCTCCTTCTTGGCGGACTCACCTGCGAGGATCTTCTCCCCCTTGATGAGGAGCCCGTCGTCCACGATGAGGGGAATGCCGTACTTGTCAGCCACGAGACGGGCCCTGAAGCTCTTTCCCGTGCCGCTCTTGCCGATGAGGGCGTAGACTTTCACGCCCTTGAAGATCCATCCGAGATTGCGGAAGAGTGACCTCATGGTGGGATTCTACCCGAGGGATGGTGGGGGGGCAATACTGTCGTCACCCACCTCAGGGGAGGGCATCCTCCCATCCGGGGAGGATGCGGGAGAGGATGGTCTCGCTCTCGTCCGGGAGGGGGGCCTGTACCCCATCCGCAGGGAAGAGGGGGGAGGGAGAGAGGGGTCTGAGCCTCCAGGCATGGAGTACGGGACGGATGCGCCGGGTGCTTCCATAGGCGGTGTCGCCCAGAAGGGGGTGCCCGCGGAGGGCCGCCTGGACGCGTATTTGATGCATCCGGCCGGTGTGGATGGTGCAGAGGACGAGGGTGGCCGTGGGGGCAGCGAGGAGGGGGCGCACGTCGGTGAGTGCAGGCCTCCCGTGGGGTGAAGGTCTGCTCCGCCGTCCCTCCCGGGTGAGGAGATCCTCCCATCTGGCGGGTTCGGCAAGGGTTCCCTCCAGAAGGGCGAGGTAGGTCTTCTCGATCCGGCCTTCCCTGAGGGCCTGGGTGAACCATCGCGCGCCGTGGATGCTCCGGGAGAAGACGAGGATCCCCGAGGTGAGCCTGTCGAGCCTGTGGAGGGGGGAGGGGGTGAAGGCGAGCGAGGGGGGGATGCGGTCTTTCAGGTAGGACCGTACCTGATCGGTGAGGGACCCGGGACCGTGGACCACGGCGCCGGGTGGTTTGTTGAGGATGAGGAGGTGATCGGTTTCCAGGAGGATGGGGAGAGAGGAGGCTTTTCCCTTCTGTTGTGGCTTCCGCTCGGGGAGGAGGGAACGGTCGATGTGAATGCGAGCTCCTCTCGAGACCCGTGTGGAAGGGGGGACGCGTTTCCCCTCGAGGAGTATCTCCCCGGTTCGGAGGGCCCTGAAGACCCGCGAGAGGGGGAGGTGGGAGAGGAGGGTTCGGACGATGCGATCGAGGCGCTTCCCGTGGTCATCCGGTCCTGACTCGAAGACCTGGTAGTCTCCCATGTCCCATGGGTATACGGTGGCCCACCTGCGTGTCAAGGAGAGGGGACCTGGGGATTGTCAAGGAGGAGTGTTGAAATTGAGCTGGAGCTGATAAGGGGTGCGTCTCCCCACCTCTTGTATCACCTGCATGCCCACCACGTAGAGGCCTACCACCTCATCTGCATGGGCATGGCTCATATACCCAGGATACCTCCGTAGAAAGCTTCTCATGTGCCGAAACATGTTCTCCGCAAGGTTGCTCGTCCTCACCTTCTCCTTCCACTCATAGGGTAACTCCAGATAGGAGAAAAGCCGGTCCTTCCGCCACAGGAGGGAGGCCGTCATCCGGGGAGCCTTCGCCGCCCACTTCTTCACGAATGCCTCCAACGCACGTGCTGCGTCCTCCTTCCCTCCTGCCTCAAAGAGCTTCCAGTACTCCGCTCGAAAAGCTCGCCTCTCCTTCTGGAGGTCTGCGTTCTTCCCCTTCCGTTCCCCCATGTCCTGCAGGAGCTTCTGCTCAAGCGTACCCTGCAGGTGCCAGAGGCATACCTGCTTCTTCGCCTCAGGATACACCGTCTCCACGGCCTGCCGGATCCCCTCAGCCTCATCGGCCACCACCAGCTCCACCTCATGAAGCCCTCGCTCATAGAGCCTGGTAAGGAGTCGCTCGTAGCTCGCCTGGTCCTCCTGCTCCGCAACGACCCAGTCGAGGAGCTCATGAGATCCGTCCTCCTTCACCCCCACGGCACTCAGGACAACCAGCTTCTTCTGACCCCTCCCACGCCTCTTTGCCCACACTCCATCCAGCACGAGCGCCTTCACCCCACCAAGCGGCCGCCTCCGCCACTGCTCCTTCTCCTCACGAAGACCTCTGATGAGCCGCAGGAGTGTCTGCGGATGAGCCTCTCCTATCCCCAGCTCCCGTAACAGGATGGCCCACGTCCGCGCGCTCATCCCTCCCACATACCCAAGAATGAGCTGCTCGGCGAGGGCCACGAGCCTCTGCTCGTAGGCGACCAGCTTCACCTCCTTCCCCCCGCCGGTGCGGATGCGGGGCACGCGTACATCCTCGATCGGCCCCCAGGGGGTCTGCACGGTCTTCCATTTCCTGTAGCCGTACCGGTAGTACTGCCCTTTCTCAGGCTCCCCTCGTGCATATCGTGGTCGTCCTACTGCCTCCTCTCTCAGCGTCTCAAGGAGGTGTTCCAGGTACGTCTTGTAGGTGTGGCGCACCTCCTCCCGGAGTTGGGCCTCTACTTGCTTCATCAGAGCAGAGAGGGTATACTGTGTTTCAGTCAATGCGCGTGTCTTGCCGCGCTTCATGGGGTATCTCCTCCTTAGGTGTGATGTTGGTGGGTGGGAGATACCCCTTATCTTTTTTCCCCGCCTTTTTCAACACTCGATGTTACAGTCCCGAGTTTGCGAAGCTCGACGTCCCTATCCTTGTGCATGCCTTCAACGATGAGAACGATAAGGTGAGTGTGGACCTGAGGAGGGACGCTTTCTGTGGCAAGATCTCGGTCTGCAACAACCTCTACCAGTACGGCATACCTTTCACCCTCACGAGACTCCACACCTGCGATGTGGAGAGCAAGGAGTTCGAGACTGATCTCAAGGACTTTGCCGCCGTATGTCGAGTGGTCAAAGGATTGCGTTCCGCGAGAATAGGTGCCATCGGGGCCCGTCCTGCCCCCTTCCAGACCATGCGGTTCAGTGAAAAAATCCTCCAGGCTACAGGAATCACAGTAGTCCCTGTGGATCTCTCTGAAATCATCGGAGCAGCCCAACGGATGAGCACTGATGACCCCAGGGTGAGACAGAAGGTCGATGAGATCTATGCCTATGGAAAGGTTGCTCCCTCTATACCTCGCGAGAAGGTGATCCTTCAGGCGAAACTTTCACTCGCGGTAGAGGACTTCATGGAGGAAAATGAGCTTGATGCAAGTGCGATCCAGTGCTGGGAGAGCATTCAGCTCAACTATGGGTGTGCCACCTGTCTCACCATGAGCATGATGGGTGAGCGTCTCATGCCGAGTGCGTGTGAAGTCGACGTCACCGGTGCGATCTCCATGTATGCTCTGGCGCTGGCATCCGGCAACCCTCCTGCCCTCTTGGATTGGAACAATAACTTCGATTACTCACGCGATATGTGTGTGGGGACCCACTGTTCGAACTATCCGAGAGGTTTCATGGGCCAGGAGGTGGAGATAGGGAACCTCGATGTCCTTGGAAAGACCCTGGGGCCTGAGCGGTGTTTCGGTGCGGTGAAGGGACATGTGGGGCCTGGGGACATGACGTTCTTCAGGATTTCGACCGACGACGGGCGCGGGAAGATCAAGGCGTACCTCGGAGAAGGGGAGTTTACCGCTGATCCGTATGGCATGGATGGCGGTATTGCGGTATGTAGGGTGCCTCGAATGAATGATCTACTGCGGTATATCACGAAGTACGGATTCGAGCACCATGTGGCGATGGCGAGAGGAAGGTGGAGTGCGGTACTCCGTGAGGCTGTCGAGACGTACCTGGGATGGGATCTCTATGTCCATGAGGGATAAACCAGGAGGGGAATGCTTGTGAAACGATATGGTATCCTCAATGCAGAGATCGCCTCAGTGCTGGCCCATCTAGGACACACAGATGCGATCGCAATTGCAGATTGCGGTCTTCCCATACCGGTGGGGCCTCAGCGGATCGATGTCTCGATAAGAAAGGGATTGCCTTCGTTCGTGGACGTACTTGATGAAGTACGCGAGGATATGGTCATTGAGAAGGTAGTGTTCGCTGAGGAGATCAAAACGCGGAACCAGAAGCTTCATGCGAAGATAGTGGAGCGATTTCCGGATACACCGATCGCATACGTGCCTCATGAACAGCTTAAGATATTGTCGTCTGGCTGTAAGGCCATCATCCGAACGGGAGAGGCCACCCCTTACGCCAATGTGATCCTGTATGCAGGGGTGATTTTCTGAGGCGTAGCCCATATGAGGGTGAGTCTTCGATCGTGAAGCAGGTGTGGTGATGAGAGGAGAGAAGCTGAGAGAGCTCGTGACCGATGATGTGGTAGGGCAACGTACTATACCGAATACCCCGTAGCTGGAGGAGGGAGATGAGGGTTCTCTCTTTTGGGTCTCTTAATATCGATTATGTGTATCGCGTTGACGGGATTGTACGGCCCGGGGAGACAAAGCGTGTAAAATCGCGTGGCGTGTACGCAGGCGGAAAGGGATTGAACCAATCTATCGCCATGGCTCGAGCAGGGCTCCCTGTGTTTCATGCAGGTAAGGTGGGGAGTGATGGGGAATTCCTGATCAAGACCCTGAGGGAGAGCGGCGTGGATACCCATCTCATCGCATATTCCGGGAAGGCTTCCGGGCACACCATCATCCAGGTGGATGATGAAGGGCGGAACTGCATCCTTCTCTACGAGGGAGCGAATCAGGATATCGATGAAGCATACATCGATGAGGTTCTCGCCGCTTTCTCACGGGGCGATTACCTGGTGGTTCAGAACGAGATTTCTCATGTGCCGCTCATCATCCGGAAGGCGAAGGCGTGTGGATTCACTGTCATCATGAACCCTTCCCCTTACACGCCTGATATCGAGGGTTATCCCCTGCAAGATGTGGATATCTTTATCCTGAACGAAATAGAGGCAGAAGCACTCACTGGGATCTCCGTCCCACTTGAGGCACTCCGTGTCCTCTGTCATCGGTATCCTCACGTCCAGGTGGTACTTACCCGTGGGGATGAGGGAGCCCTCTGGGGGAGGCAGGAGGATCTCATTCACCAGTCTGCATATCCCGTGAAAGCGGTGGATACCACTGCTGCGGGCGATACCTTTCTTGGGTATTTCATTGCCGGGCTTGTAGAGGGCCTTCCTGTCAGTGAAGCCCTTGACCTTGCTTCTCGTGCGGCGGCCCTCTGCGTCACCCGACTGGGAGCGGCGGATTCCATCCCGTGGAGGCGGGAGGTGGGATAGCTTCTTTCCCCCTTCGGCTGAAGCCCCGGTTCCTTTGTCTAAGGGAGTGCCTCTGGAGACTTCGAGGTGAAGCAGTGTGGTGCGCTCGTGACTTGTGATGAGACATGGTGTATACTGAATACACCGAATACCCTGCCATGACAGAAAAAGGAGGAGCTGTATGAGACCCCTGGTGCTCGTACTCCTTGTGTTTCTTGCGGGAGGGTGCGTGAGTAGCTCTAAAGGGGGATCTGTCCACACCTCTCAACCGGCCGAGGGTTCTGCCTCCACGCTCCCCGCTTCCGGAGAGAGCCCGGCTGAGGAAGGCTCCTCTCCTGCCCTCAGTCTCAGGGAGAGCCGGCTTTCTCCAGAGGGAGTCGAGCCTCCTGCCCTCACCCCTGCGGAACAGGAGGAGATCTGGCAGGCTCATCTCGCCGCTCTGGATCAGGAGATCGACCGACTCGAGACCCTCCTCGAAAGGGACCGGAAGGATGCCGAGTCCCTCGAAGCCTTCATCGCCCGCCTCTCAGAGGAGAAAGCCGAGCTCCAGCGCGAAGGCCCGGCCGCCTATCGGCCTTCCCTGTGGCTCGAGCTTGAGGGCTCGATGGTAGGCCCACCGGAGTTCGGGCAGCTCTTCTACTATAAGGGGATGACCCGCTCCGGGCCCTTCTACCACCTCGCCGGCCTGAAAGGCGGAGCACTCTCGGCCTTCCGGGAGGAGAGGCCCTACCGCATCCTTGCCGCAGTCCTGTGCAGGAGGTACTACCCCTTCCCATCCTCGTACATATTCGTGTACCGCTGGGATCCACTCCGCTGATCTCCTCTTGCGTTTCCGTTGCCGCTGGTTCACACTGATGGTATGCACCGCATACTCTTCCTCACCGTGGGCGTGGGAGGGGGCCACATCACCCCCGCACGGGCCATGGCGTCGGCCCTTGAGGCCCGCTTTCCCGACCGCCTCACCGCCGAGGTGGTGGATCTTCCCCTCGTCGCCGGTGCCTCCCGGATAGACGAGCGGCTCAACCGGGCGTGGATCCAGGCCGCCCGACACCCTGCGCCCATGCGCATCCTCTACTGGCTCCTCACACGCCTTCCCCGCACCGGCCTCAGGTTCGCCCGCTGGCACTACCGGGCGCTCTTCGAGGCGGGCATCCCCTACCTCGTCTCCAAGGATCCCGATCTGGTGGTCTCCACGCATCCCCTCTGCTCCATGGTGGCCCTTGAGGCCCGCGCGAATCACGACCTCCGTTTCCTCCTCCTCACCTATGTGGTCGATCCCTTCGACGCCTATCCCTGGTGGGCCGCCCGAGGCGTTGACCTTTTCCTCGTGGCGAGCAAGGAAGCGAGGGACGGCCTCGTCCGCTATGACATCGATCCCTCCAGGATCCGCATCGCCCCCTTCCCCGTGCGCCCCGAGATCCTCACCCCCTCCGCGACGAGGGAGGAGGTCTGCCTCTCGTTGGGACTCAGCCCTGACCTCCCCGTCCTCCTGTGCACCGGGGGCGGGATGGGTCTGGGAAAGATCGGCCGCTATGTCGAGGCCCTTGTACGCGCCCGACTTCCCCTCAACATCATCCTCCTCACGGGGAGGAACAGAGCCCTCTACGAGCGGATGCGGGCCCTCTCGGGCCCCGACTCCCGCCTCGTGGCACTCGAGTTCACCGACCGCATGGCCGATCTCTACCACACGGCCGACCTCGTGGTGGGCAAGGCGGGCGCCTCCACCGCCATGGAGGCCCTCGTGGTCGGTCGACCCATGCTCTTCACCGAGTGGATCGCCCAGAACGACTATGCGATCATCCGCTATTTCCTCGACCACGGATACGGGTGGTATCTCCCCGGGGTGAGGAGGGCCCTTCGTTTTCTCTCGAGGGCCGATCTCCTCTCGCTTCTGGTGCACGCCAAGGCCCGCATCAAAGAGGCCGGTTTCACCACAGGGGTGTACCAGATCAGCGACTTGATCGTCTCGATCCTGGAAGGAGGCGAGGAGGCCTAGCGTTTGAGGGGAGAGGTCTCCCTCTCCATGGTCCCGGTCTTGAGTACCTCCATGATCTTGTATGTCCCGTACTTGCGGGCCTTGAGGAACCCATTCCAGGCCGACTCGGCCAGCCTCCCTTCCTCGAGCAGTATCCAGAGCCACTGGTCCGTGTAGGCCGGATCCTCCTGGGGAATCCCCGCCAGAATCTCCATGAGCCAGGCCTTGTTGTAACGCTCCTGCGCCCCGATCTCGGGCGCCATGATGATGGGGATACCGAGACCGGCGTAGAAGGAAAGCTCGCTCGGCTTGGTCCACAGCACGTCGGTGTGGCGGATGACCTGGGCGAACCTGGCGAAGTACGCTTCCTTCGTGGGAGCGTAGACCACCTGTACGAAGGGGGAGTCGGGCACCCACCGCGCCTTCTCCTCCTCGAATATCCGGCGCACCTCTTCCCGTACCCCTGCCACCAGGTTGAGCATCACCTCGCCTGCGGCGATCCTCTTGCGCAACGACTTGAGGATTGTGCAGCCTATCTCCACTTGGGCCCCTGCTCCCCCCACGGCGAACGTCACGGTGAAGATTCTGTCCTTCCGCCACTTGAGGTTGGATCGTCCGAGGAAATGGCGCACGTTCATCTCGTGGAGCGGCCAGAACCGGTTGTTGGGGTCGAGGTAGTGGAGACGCTGCCCCATGTCCTGCGTGAGCGTGCTCAGGTTCTCGTCGCCGAGCACCTCGAGCGGGAGTGGGAAACCCGTGAGGAAGATCCGCTCGTCGGGTACGCCGTAGAGCTTGAGGCGCCTCAGGGCCCTCCCGCAAGGGACCATGTAGTGGATGCTGCTCTCCCTGGGGTTTTCCGCCACCCAGGCGCGGCTCACCTCGGCGTCGCACACGATGCAGTAGACCCTCGGGAATCCCGCCATGTCGGCGGCGAGCGCCGGTGCGGGGTGCGTGGCGAGGATGGGGAGGGGCTTCTCCTTCACCTTCTCGATCATCCCCTTGCAGAGTCCCTTCTTTATGAGTGAGGAAAGGAGCTTCACCTGGTAGGAAGGGGCCGACATGTCCCTGAAGGGATAGAGGGGGGGGATGTTCTGCAAGGCATCGAGGATCCCGAAGAGGGGAGGCCCTATCACCGGCACGCTCCGCACACGGGAGAGAAACTCGTACGTGCGTTGCATCCTGAGCCACAGGGCTCGTTCACTCTGATCGGTAGCCGAGAGACTTCCCACAGTGATGATCCCTTCCTCCGCGATGTGGGCGAAGGGCGCGGCGGCCCGCTGATGCCCGAGTCCCATGTCCACCGTGACCACCCAGGCGTTGAGGCTTTCGCTGTTCTCAGGGCCTTCGTATCCAGCCATATGTCCTCCTCATCTATAGCATGCACCAGCGGGGGATGGATATTCCAGTGCTACTACGTTTTTTCTCCCCTCTCCGGCGGGAGTTGCCGTGTGGGGTCGTGATTGGTACCTTTAAGGATGTGAGGGAGCACGAACGACTGCTGAGGAAGGCGGTGCGACATCTTGCGCGACACAGAACAAGGGAGGCCCTCTCCCTCCTCAAACGGTGCGTCACGCTCTGTCCATCGGGAGAGAAGGCGTTCCTGGGACGGGCCTTCCACCTCCTGGGGATCTCCCTCCGTCGGATGGGTGCGTGCGGTCCCGCGCTCCGTGCCTGGCTCGCAGCATATCGCATCCGGAAGGAACCGCGTCTCCGCCGCAGGATTCTCTCCAGCCTCAACGAGTACGGCATGCTGAAGCAGCACACGCCCGAGCAGGACGACTGGAAGGCGTTCTACGCCATCCAGGTGCGGAGGTATCTCTCCTCGAAGCGGAGCGCCCACTTCTCCTCTCGCGCCGAGAAGGACATGATCGACCAGCTCATCTGGGAGTACTGGAGGGATGTCCGTCGGATGTACGACCTTTCCTCGCTTTCCACGACTCAGAAACTGCAGGTCTTCCACGATGTCGAGATCGTGTTCCCCTGGATGGTCTTCATCCCTCCCGAGGCCACACCTCTGGAGGTCCCGACCCCCGGCTTCGCGCCTACCCGGAAGTGTACGTGTGGGAGTGGTCTCCCGTTCATGCTCTGCTGCGGGCGCACGAAAAACTCCGACGAGCTCTGGATAGGGTCATTTTGACACGGTTTTCCCGTCCTCCGGAGACTCATGCATAAAATCGACACAGGAACCCGGATACGGCGATTGATGAAGCGTCGTATCTATTATCTATCTCTTTTCAAGGAAAAAAGATGGGTTTTGAGTGTTCCATGGTATGGATTTTGCTACTATAGCGGCGGAGGAAGCCATGGAAGCAGTCAAGAGAAAGAGGAAACGACGAGTGCAGGATTCAGGGGATGCGAACGTGCTCTCCCTGTATCTCAAGGAGATCAACAGGATCCCGCTCCTCAGCCGGGAGGAAGAGGACCACTACGCCCGCCTCGCGGCACAGGGAGATCAGGATGCCAAGGAAAAACTCGTCACCGCCAACCTCAGGTTCGTGGTGAACGTGGCGAAGAAGTACCAGAATCAGGGGCTTCCTCTCGCCGATCTCATAAGCGAAGGGAACATAGGCCTCTTGAACGCCATAGAACGGTTCGATCCCGACAAAGGATATCACTTCATCTCGTACGCGGTCTGGTGGATCAGGCAGGCCATCCTCAAGGCCATAAGCGAGAAGTCCAGGATGATCCGGCTCCCGCTCAACAGGGCGAACGAGCTGGTACAGATCGAGAAGGCGCGGAAGCTCGTCCAGACCGAGAGCGGAGAACACAATGAGATAAAGAAGGTCGCGGAGACCCTGGACTACGACGAGGATCACGTGGCGAACCTCCTCAACCTCTCGAAGGAATACGTGTCTCTCGACACGCCGGTCTACGAGGATCGGGATTCCGCGATGCTGGGCGACTACCTCAAGGACGAGGCCTCCCGACCGCCTGAGGACGTGGTCCTCGAAAAGACCCTCCAGGAGGAAATCCAGGAGGTGCTCGCCACGCTCACGGAGAAGGAAGCCGAGATCATCCAGTACCGGTTCGGCCTCAACGGCAGACACCCGATGTCGCTCAAGGAGATAGGGGACATGTACAATCTCACCAAGGAGCGCATCCGTCAGATAGAGAAGAAGGCGCTCAAGAAGATACAGCAGTCGGAGAAGGCGAAGGTTCTCGAAACGTATCTCGCCTCATAGGAGAGAGTCCCGGCCTGTCGTTCCGCGGACGGCAGGCCGGTTCACCATATACCCTCGTCCGGTTTTCCGGGATCCGTGGAGGCCGGGCACCCGACCCCGGGAGTGAACTCCTGATTGTGAATTCCTGATCCATTAGAAAAGGTTAATTTGGCTTGTGTGCTTGCACTTTCCGTGCTAATATATCCCGGTACATAGACGAATATAATCGGAATTGTTATCACAAAGCGTTGAGGGGGAAAAATGAGTCCTAAGTACGTGTACTTTTTCGGTCAGGGAAAGGCGGAAGGTTCCGCCAAGATGCGCGATCTTCTGGGTGGAAAGGGGGCGAATCTCGCGGAGATGACCTCGATAGGGATCCCCGTGCCGCCGGGGTTCACGATTTCCACCGAGGTGTGCGAGCGATACTATGAGAACGGCAAACAGTATCCTCCCGAAGTGAGGGAACAGGTGGAGGAGGCGCTCGCCAAGCTCGAGAAGGCCATGGGGCGGAAGCTGGGGGATCCTGAGAATCCACTTTTCGTCTCGGTGCGCTCTGGTGCTGCGATCTCCATGCCGGGGATGATGGAAACCATCCTCAACCTGGGGATGAACGACCAGACGGTGGAGGGCTTTGTTCGGCAGACGGGAAACCCCCGTGTAGCCTGGGACTCCTACCGCCGGTTCATCCAGATGTTCGGGAGCGTGGTGAAGGGGATCCCCCACGAGGAGTTCGAGAAGATCCTTGAGGGACTCAAGAAGGAACGCGGGGTGGAGCTCGATACCGACCTCACCGCGGAGGACCTCAAGGAACTCGTCTCCCGTTACAAGGAACTCTACAAGGAAAAGGTGGGCGAGGAGTTCCCCCAGGATGTGAAGTCCCAGTTGTGGGCCGCCATCGATGCGGTCTTCGACTCCTGGGACAACGAGAGGGCCCGTAAGTACAGGGAGATCAACAACATCCGCGGCCTGAAGGGCACGGCCGTGAATGTGCAGGCCATGGTGTTCGGCAACTTCGGGGATGATTCCGGCACCGGTGTGTGCTTCTCCCGGGATCCTTCCACGGGCGAGAACGTGTTCTACGGCGAGTTCCTCATGAACGCCCAGGGTGAAGACGTGGTGGCCGGGATCCGCACACCCGAGAAACTCTCCGGGCTCGCGGAGAAGATGCCCGAGGTGTATGCGCAGCTCGAGGAGGTTAAGAACAGGCTCGAGCGCCACTACCGCGACATGCAGGACATGGAGTTCACCATTGAGCAGGGTACGCTCTACCTTCTGCAGACGAGGAATGGTAAGCGCACCGGTCGGGCTGCGGTGAAGATCGCTGTGGACATGGTGAAAGAGGGACTCATCTCCCGAGAAGAGGCCGTCATGCGGGTCTCGCCCGAGCACATCGACCAGCTCCTCCACCCCATGCTCGACCCTGAAGCGAAGAAGAAGGCGAGAGCCCTCGCGAAGGGGCTCAACGCCTCGCCCGGCGCGGCCACGGGGAAGATTGTGTTCACCGCCCGCAGGGCGGAGGAGCTCGCGGGCGTCGAGAAGGTGATCCTCGTACGAAAGGAGACCTCGCCCGAGGATATAGGCGGTATGCACGCTGCGCAGGGCATCCTCACCTCCACAGGCGGTATGACGAGCCACGCCGCGGTGGTGGCCAGGGGTATGGGCAAGCCCAGCGTGGTGGGGTGCAAGGACGTGGTGATCCTCGACGAGGGGCGGTGCAAGATCGGCGGCAGGGAGTTCAAGGAAGGGGACTGGATCACCATCGACGGGACCACGGGTGAGGTGTTCGAGGGGCAGATCCCCCTCGTGGTGCCCGAGATAAGAGGGGAACTCCAGGAGTTCCTCGGGTGGGTGGACGAGATCCGTCTCTCGGCCGTGCGCGAGAACTGCCCCGAGAAGGGTTTCAGGGTGCGGACCAATGCGGATACCCCACAGGATGCCCGGCGGGCGAGGGAGTTCGGGGCCGAGGGGATCGGCCTCTGCCGCACCGAGCACATGTTCTTCGACAAGGGGAAGATAGAGGCCTTCCGCGAGATGATCATCGCAGATACACCGGAGGCGAGGAAAAAGAGCCTTGAAAAATTGCTTCCCCTCCAGAAGGAGGATTTCGTGGGTATCTTCCAGGAGATGGCGGGTCTTCCCGTGACCATACGCCTCCTCGATCCGCCTCTCCACGAGTTCGTGCTCATGTCCGAGACCGAGATCGAAGAGCTCTCCAGGAGTGCGGGCGTGCCTGCGGAAAAGATCAGGCAGCGGATAGAAGCCCTCCACGAGATGAACCCCATGCTGGGGCACAGAGGGTGTCGCCTGGGGATCACCTATCCCGAGATCTACGAGATGCAGGCACGGGCCGTCATGCTGGCTGCCTGCGAGGTGGCGAAGGAAGGCAAGCAGGTCTATCCCGAGGTGATGATCCCGCTCGTGGGCATGGAGAAGGAGCTCGTCTTCCTCAAGGAGCGCATCGTGAAGGTGATGGAGGAGGTGAAGAGCTCCTCCGGTGTGCAGGTGTCCTACCGGGTGGGTACCATGATCGAGGTGCCCCGCGCGGCCCTCGTCGCGGAGAAGATAGCCTCCCATGCGGAGTTTTTCTCCTTCGGCACCAACGACCTCACGCAGATGACCTTCGGGTTCTCGAGGGACGACGTGGGATCCTTCCTGCCGGCCTACCTCCAGATGGAGATACTGGAGGCCGATCCCTTCGCCTCGCTCGACGAGGAGGGCGTGGGCCAGCTTGTGAAGCTTGCCGCAGAGAAGGGAAGGAAGGCTCGACCCGGCATCAAGCTCGGGATCTGCGGCGAGCATGGGGGGGATCCGGCTTCCATCGACTTCGCCTACCGGGTGGGACTCGACTACGTTTCGTGCTCGCCCTTCCGCGTGCCCATCGCCCGTCTCGCCGCGGCCCAGGCGGTCATCCGGAACGGGAAGTGACAGGCCCTTGGTGTGGTTCGTGAGCGTCGCCGGAGGCGGCGCTTTTTTATCGGCGTGAGGCATGCTAGACTCGAGTCCATGATCACCCGGGGGTGTGATGGAAAAGAGGTCGAGGTCGAGACGACCTCTGCCGCAGTGCGTACCATACCACGGCTCTACGACATACTCTTTTCGTGGTATGGTCCGCAGGGGTGGTGGCCTCTCCTCTCAAAGGCGGGGACTCCGGGCTACGACGATGAAGGGTACCATCCCGGGGTCTACGAGGTCCCGGACGCCATGGGTGCCTTCGAAATCGCGGTGGGCGCCGTGCTCGTCCAGAACACGGCCTGGACGAACGCCCGCAGGGCCCTCGCCGTCCTCCTCGAAAGGTCGCTCTGTTCTCCCGAGGGTATCCTCGGCCTGGAGGAGGAGGCCCTCGCCCGTCTCATTCGACCATGCGGGTACTACACTCTCAAGGCGCGCAGGCTCGCCCACCTCGCCCGCTTCTTTCTCTCCTGTGACGGCCTCCCCGAGCGGAATGCCCTCCTCGGCGTGTGGGGCGTGGGCAGGGAGACGGCCGATTCCATCCTGCTCTACGGCTACGGGGTGCCGGTGTTCGTGGTGGACGCCTATACCCGGCGCATCTTCTCCCGGCTCGGTCTGCTCGCCTCGGACGATACCCCCTACGAGGAAGTACGCTCCGCGGTGGAGAAGACCTTACCGCTCGATCACGTGTGCTACAACGAGTTTCACGCCCTCCTGGTGGAGCACGCCAAGCGGTTCTGCAGGAAACGGCCCCTCTGCGGGGAGTGCCCGCTTCGCCTTGAGTGTGCCCACCTCTCATCGGCAGGAGGATCTTAGGAGGGGCCCGCACGGGATGGTTGCACTGGTCCGTGGTTGCGTGGTACCCTTTCTTTCCGTAATATCTAATATCTAACAGCGGACCGAGTCCGACTGTGTCATGTGGTGTGGAGGTGTACGATGAAGATGCAGCCCCTCTGGGACCTCTCCGACGAGGTGGTGGTGATCACCGGCGGTACCGGCATGATCGGTAAGGCCTTTGCCGTGGCCCTCGCAGGCTCGGGAGCGAAGGTGGCGATATGGGGACGGGGTAAGACCGTACCCGTGGAGGCATCGGTGGAGGAGGTGAAGGAGCGTCTCGAAGGGGAGGGAGAGGTCATCGGATGCGCCGTGGACACGGGAGACATGGAGGCCGTGGAGCGAGGCTTCCAGGAAGTCGAGGAGAGGCTCGGCACTCCCACGGTGCTCATCAACGGCGTGGGAGGGAACCGTGGTAAGGCGGGCTTCCTCGAGATGGATGTCTCCTGGTTCGAGGACGTCTTCCGGCTCAACCTGATGAGTGGCATGGTGATCCCCACCCAGGTCTTCGGTCGCAGGTGGGTGGAGAAGAAGGTGCAGGGGAGCGTGGTGAACATCGCCTCCATGGCCTCGTACAAGCCCCTCTCCGGGGTCTACGCCTATGCCGCAGCCAAGGCCGCGGTGATGAACCTCACCATGGGGCTTGCGAAGGAACTCGCACCACACGGCATCAGGGTGAACGCCATCGCTCCCGGGTTCTTCGTGGGCCACCAGAACAGGGACCTCCTCTACGACGACTACGAGGGTGGTAAGCTCTCCGACCGGGGACGGCAGATCATCGCCCGGACTCCCTTCGGACGCTTCGGCGAAGAGGAGGATCTCTACGGCGCGGTGATCTTCCTCGCGAGCCGGAAGGCTTCGGGCTTCGTCACAGGCGTCACCATCCCCGTGGACGGCGGCTTCCTGGTGGACAACATCTAGGGAAGGGGGCGGAATGCCATGAGAGCCTTCATGGACGAGAACTTCATGCTCCAGGGTGAGGTGGCGAGGGAACTCTACCACGAGACGGCGGCCTCCCTGCCCATCTACGACTATCACACACACCTGCCTCCCGAGGCCATCCTCGAGGACAGGATATTCGAGGATCTGGGGGAGGTCTGGCTCGGCGGGGACCACTACAAGTGGCGGGCGATGAGGTCTTTCGGGATACCCGAGGACCTGGTGACCGGCTCCGCCTCCTTCAAGGAGAAGTACCTGGCCTGGGCGAGGACCGTTCCCTTCCTCGTGGGCAATCCCCTCTATCACTGGACCCACCTGGAGCTCAAGCGCTACTTCGGTATCGAGGAGGTCCTTTCCCCGCAGACGGCCGAGAGGATCTATCAGGAGGCCACTTCCCTCCTCAGAACCCCGGAGTTCTCGGTGCGCAACCTCCTCCGAAAGATGGGGGTGAAGGTGGTGTGCACCACCGACGATCCGGTGAGCGACCTCGCCCCGCACAGGGCCCTCGCCGAGGAGGGGTTCGAGGTGAAGGTGCTCCCCACCTTCAGGCCCGACAAGGCCCTCGACTACAGCGACCCCGGCCGCTGGAACGCCTACATCGAGGAGCTCGCTCACGCCGCAGGGATGCGGATTGCCAACCTCCAGGATTATCTGGAGGCCCTCGAGCGGCGGGTTGCGTTCTTCCACTCGGTGGGGTGCAGGATCTCCGACCACGCCATGGTGGCCCCGGTGTACCGGGAGGCGCCCGAGAGCACGATACGTGCGGCCTTCGTACGCCTCAGAGAGGGGCGCGCCCTCGAGCGCGAGGATCAGGAGGCCCTCTATACCCACACCATGCGGTTCCTGGGGAGGCTCTATGCCGAACGGGAATGGGCCATGCAGCTCCACATAGGGGCCCTGAGGAACAACAATACCCGGATGTTCCAGACACTGGGACCAGACACGGGCTTCGACTCCATCGCGGACCGGGCCATCGCGGAGCCTCTCTCCCGGTTCCTCGACAGCCTGGATCGTGAGGGACGACTGCCGCGGACCATCCTCTACGTCCTCAATCCCCGCGACAACTATGTGATCGGGACCATGATCGGCAACTTCCAGGACGGGAGCATGCCCGGCAAGATGCAGTTCGGCTCGGCCTGGTGGTTCAACGACCAGAGGGACGGTATGGAAGCGCACCTCCGGGCCCTCGCCAATCTCGGAGTGCTGTCCACCTTCGTGGGGATGCTCACCGACTCCAGGAGCTTCCTCTCGTTCCCCCGCCACGAGTACTTCAGGCGGATCTTCTGCAACCTCCTGGGGGAGTGGGTGGAGGCCGGGGAATACCCGTACGACAAGGAGACCCTCCGCACCATCGTGGAGGGGGTGTGCTATCGGAATGCCTGCTCCTATTTCACGATACCCGTGGAATGAGCCCTCACTCCTCCGCGGGCTGCACCTCCCCCTCCAGAAGTTCCTGAAGGGGGACTCGCTCCCCCCTGTATCCGAAGACCTCGAGGAATGTCTCTTCCCAGGCCCGGGCGATCTCTTCCACTGAGAGCTGCTGTCCCGTCTCCCGTGCGATGGAGGTCACTCCCCTGTCGCGGATCCCGCATGGAACGATCCAGGAGAAGGCCTCGAGGTCGGTGTGCACGTTGAGGGCGATTCCGTGAAAGGTGACCCCATCCCTGATGGCGATCCCGATGGCCATGATCTTGCGATCCTCCACCCACAGGCCGGGATAGCGGGGATCACGGCGTGCCTCGATCCCGTACCGGGCCACCACCCGGATCCCCACCTCTTCCAGGTGGTGTACCAGCTTCTTCACCGACCGGGGGTGGTGGCGGAGGGAGAGGATGGGGTAGGCGACGAGCTGGCCCGGTCCGTGGTAGGTGACCTCTCCTCCGCGCTCTACCTTGAAGACTTCCACCCCACGGGAGGCAAGCTCCTGGGGAGAGAGGAGGATCTCGTGGGAGGTCTCCCTCGTTCCCATGGTGATCACCGGATTGTGCTCGAGGAGGAGGAGCACGTCGGGTATGGTACCGGCCGCCCGTTTCCTTCGGAGCGTGTGCTGGAGCTCCCACACCGGGCGGTAGGGCTGTCTTCCCAGCCAGGTGACACACAGGGTGTTCTGCATTGCACATTCCTCCCCGGGCCGCTATAATGCCTCGCCATGAGTATACCACAGAAGCCGAAGAGCTCCCACTGGGCGGACGTCACCGCCTTCAGGATCATCAAGGAGAAGGGGGACAAGCCCCGATACGTCTGTGCCTCGGGGATCACCCCCTCCGGCACGGTGCATATAGGGAACTTCAGGGAGATCATCAGCGTGGAGCTGGTGGTGCGCGCCCTCCGTGATCTGGGGAAGGACGTACGTTTCATCTACTCCTGGGACGAGTACGACGTCTTCCGTAAGGTGCCCAAGAACATGCCCAACAGGGAGGACCTCGAGACGTACCTCCGCATGCCCATCACCATGGTGCCGGATCCGTGGGGTAAGGAGGAGAGCTACGCGCGTGCCAACGAGAAGGAGGTGGAGGCGATCCTCCCCGAGGTGGGGATCTTCCCTGAGTACATCTATCAGGCGAAGGAATACACCTCCTGCCGGTATGCCGAGGGGATCCGTCGGGCCCTCGAACGACGTGACGTGATCCGCCGTATCCTCGACAAGTACCGCGCAGAGCCGCTTCCGGACTCGTGGTGGCCGGTGGTGATCTTCTGCGCCTCGTGTCATAAGGACACCACCACCGTGGAGCATTGGGACGGCGCCTACGGGCTCTCGTACACCTGCAGTTCCTGCGGGTTCAAGGAGGCCTTGGACTTCAGGAGACAGGGGAACGTGAAGCTGCGCTGGAGGGTGGACTGGCCCATGCGGTGGCGCGAGGAGCAGGTGGACTTCGAACCGGCCGGTAAGGAGCACCACTCGGACGGTGGGTCCTTCGACACCGCGAAACAGATCGTGCGTGAGGTGTACGACCACGAGCCGCCTGTCACCTTCAAGTACGACTTCATAGGGATCAAGGGGCAAGGGGGGAAGATCTCGTCCTCCACCGGGAACGTGATAAGCCTCAAAGACGTGCTCGAGGTGTACCAGCCCGAGGTGGTCCGCTACCTCTTCGCAGGGACCAGGCCCGATACCGAGTTCGCCATCTCCTTCGATCTCGATGTGATAAAGATCTACGAGGACTACGACAAGTGCGAGCGGATCTACTTCGGGAAGGAACAGGTCGACCCCAAGAAGCTCGAGCGGGAACGGAGGACGTACGAGTTTTCCCAGGTGGAACGCGCTCCTGCCTCCATGCCCCTCCAGGTCCCGTTCCGGCACATGACCACCCTGGTGCAGATCTACGAGGGCGATCTCGATGCCCTCATGGCGCAGGAGTTCCCCTCGGTCTCGGGGGAGGAGGCCCGGCGGCTTCGAAGGCGGGCGCAGTGCGCCTGGAATTGGGTGACCACCTACGCCCCTGAGGAGTTCCGGTTCAGCCTCAGGGTGGACGAGGAGACCCTCGAGCCCCTCGAGGATTCCCACAGGAAGGTGATCCAGAGGCTCTACCATCTCCTGGAAACGGAGTGGGACTCCCTCGACGAGGCGAGACTGGGCGAAGCCGTCTATGCCTTCTGCGAGGAGGAGGGCCTCACCGCAAAGGATTTCTTCCCCTCGCTCTACCGGGTGCTCCTCGGCAAGGACAGGGGGCCTCGGGCGGCGAGCTTCATCCTCACCGTGGGTAAGGAGAAGATTCTCACCATTCTCGGCCGCTACCTCTAGGCTTCACTTCACACCCCCACCGGCTCGGCGGCGGAGGGAGCGAGGTGTATTTTGGAAGGATCCGCTCCCTCTCCTTCGGCCCGGGCCGCGGCTTCCTCCGTGTGGACCACGATGCGGTCGGTGTGCCGGAGGAGGTGGGTGGTGAGGGTGTGCGCCACCGGATGGCCTTCCCCGCGGGGATCGAAGACGAAGGTGGTGGAGGCGCCGATGAGGCGGCCGAGGAACAGGCACACGAGGGCCACGGGGTCGGCTGCGGTGAACACCAGGTGGTCGGGCTGTTCCCGAGAGAGGAGCTCGGCCGCGCCGAGGGGAGAGGGGAGGGGGAGGCTGAAACCCGGGTCGAGGGGGATCTCGGCAACGATCGGGAGGGATGTCCCCGGAAGGGAGGGCGAGGGTGTCACGGGCAGGACGTGGGCCCGAGGGGCCAGGATCCTGATCACCGAGGGATCGGGTCGGCAGTCCTCGGAGAACCAGAGGACCCGGGAGGCCGCGGACGGGGGTTCCTGGATTCCCAGGGATGAACGGATGCCGTCGATCAGGTCCCTGTGGGCATACATGTGTCGAAGGCTGGAGAAGAAGGGTGCGATGAGGTAGAGACCGGGCAGGGATGATGAGAGCCCCACGAGGAGGTCGACGAGATCGCCATCGAGGAGGGCGCCCGCCACCCTGCCGGCGAGCATCCCGAGGAAGGCGTCGGAGACCCTCCGCACGTGGAGGAAGACGCGTTCCAGACGTGCTTCGGAGAGGGCCGTCTCCTTCCCGGAGATGTCTCTCACGAGCTCGTCGAGGATCTCCCCCATCTTTTGACCGCGAAGCTTCCGTCTGAGGTGGGAGTACAGGGCCCGCTCCCTGAGTGAGGGGCGTGCTCCCTCGAATATCTGTCGGGAGAGGGAGAGGAAGAGCGAGCGGCCCCCGCCGCCTCCTCCTCCCCCGGACGTGAGGAAGTCGTAGGCCACCTTGTAGACCGAGAAGACGAGGGAGCGATAGGAACCGTGGGCCCCGGCCGCCTGCGTCCGCTTCTCCCTGATACGATCGAGGACCTCCTCGGGGGTATGGGCCTCCACGAGGGTGTACGTGTTCCCGATGAAGAGCCCTCCGTGGTCGTCCGAGCCGGCCGTGAACCCCTTCACCCAGGGGGTGCTGCTGAAGGGTGCGATGTGGTGCTTCCTCTGGAGCCTTTCGATGTGGGCCGGGGTGAGGCGTGAGAGCACCTCCTTCCATGCGTTGTTGAAGTAGCTGTTCCTCCCCCCGTTGATCACCTCGAAGACGTCGAAGAGGAGGATGAGCTTCTCTAGATGCGCCACGGTGAGCCTGTTGTTCACCGGATAGGTGGCGTGCGCCACCGAGTGGGCGATCCCCTCTTCCCTGATGTAGTCCCTGAGCCGGTAGATGTTGGGCCTGAGCTTCTCGACCATGCGGAACCGGTGTTCGTCGAGCCCGTAGAGGAGCAGGTGTATCTTGCACCCGTCCTCGGGGAAGTAGGTGGTGGTCTCCACCCCTACGATGACCCTGTCCGGGTACCGCGCCTTGAGGAGGAGCGCCCCCTCGATGCGGTTGTGGTCGGTGATGGTGACGAAGTCCATGCCCCTCTCGAGGGCCATCCTGAGGACCGTCTCCGGGTCGGTGTACGACTCCTTTGCCCCGAGCCGTTGCATGAACCACTCGGAAGGGTGTTCGGAATGTATGGAATGTACGTGCAGGTCTATGCGTTTCATGGATACCTCCCGGTGAGTCTGTACCAGGAGGTGATGTGATGGCGATGAGGGGAAGGTGAGAATTACGTGAAAATTCATGTGTTCCTTTCGCCCATGTGAAGTTCGACGAGCGTCGGGGGATCAGCTCCTGCACGTGTACACACGAGACTCGCTGCTCTCGATGCAAAGAGGAGGGCTTCAAATATGTCCCCCTCAGAGAGCATACCTACCTTCTCTTCTGTCAGGACATCATGATGCGCCAACCATGCGAGAAAGGCACCATGAAACGTATCTCCTGCTCCGACGGTATCCACGATGGGCGTGGGAACTGAAGGCACATCGACCCGATCGATGCCCGATGCTGTTCTTTTGAAGGCTGAAGCACCCTTTTCTCCTCTGGTGACAATGATGAGTCGAGGTCCCTGCGAGAGAATCCCATGTATGACCTCTTCCTCTTTCTGGGAGGGGTAGAGGTAATGCAAATCTTCCTGAGAGAGTTTTACGATGGTGCTCAAGGAGAGGATACGTTCGTACCGGGAGAAATAGTCGGGGAACGAATTCATCAGTGCAGGCCTCACATTGGGATCAAAGGAGAGAAGCCGCCCCGTTCTCTCTCTATGGAGGAACTCTTCTAACGTGCTTCCGAGTGGTTCCATCACAAGGGCGATCGATCCGAACACAAGTGCTCGTACACATTCGGGAAGCTGAGGAGGGATGTCCGCGGGAGAAAAGGAGGCGGCAGCAGTACCGTCGATATAGAAGCCGTACTGTGCCTCCCCCGCTTCATCAGGATGGACGAGAGCGAGGGTGGAAGGATTCTCGACGAGGTGTAGGTACCTTGTATCCACTCCGTTGCTGATGAGTTGTTCTAAAATGAGATTCCCGAGAGGATCTCTGGAAACATTACCCATGAATCCCACAGGAACATCCAATCGGGAGAGTGCGATCGCCGTATTAAAGGGAGAACCGCCTGGAATGGGTTTCAGAGAGAGATGATCCCCGTGTGAGACGATCATGTCGATGAGCGTTTCGCCTAAAGTGAGTATCATAGCACGACCTCCTTGGAGTTGTTTTTCGTTCTTTTGTTCGAGTATAAGGTCGAAAACGAAAAATGTAAACGATTACAAATTTTTCTTGACACCTGGAAAAACCGGGTTTATCATGACTACGTGCAGAAGACCACTGAGACAACGGAAGGTGAGAGATGCTGATAGGAATTCCTCCGATAGTTGGCCCTGATCTCCTCTATGTCCTCCATCGGATGGGGCATGGAGACGAGCTCGTATTGGCAGATGCCTTTTTTGCAGGAGATACCTATGGGAAGCGTATCGTTCGAATGGATGGTATACGGATTGCCCCGCTTCTCGACGCTATCCTCTCGTTGATCCCGATCGATACGTACGTGTCCGATCCTGTCGTGATGATGCAACCGGTAGAGGGGGATTCGTATGATCCTTCGCTCTTTGAAACGTATTGGGAAGTCCTTGTGAGGCGATGGCCGGAGACCCCTCCTATCACTCGATTGGAACGGTTCGCCTTCTACGAGAGGGCCAGTAAGGCGTACGCAGTGGTGATGACGGGTGAAACGACAAAGTACGGGAACATCATCATCAAAAAAGGAGTCGTCTCAGTATGAGAAGGGGCGTTTCGTCTCATTCCTGTGTAAACGATTACATAATGGTGATGGTAGGTTGAGGAGGAGTTATATGTTTGAGGTGCTGCTTGTCATGGAGGGGATATGTAAGAGATTCCCCGGCGTCACGGCTCTCCAGGATGTTCATCTCGAAGTCAGGAAAGGGGAAGTCCATGCGTTACTCGGTGAGAATGGCGCAGGGAAGTCTACTCTGATGAAGATTCTCACAGGAGTATATCGCAAGGATGGTGGGACCATCAGGTACAAGGGAGAAGAGGTCGAATTCCTTTCTCCTCGTGAAGCCCAGGAAGCGGGAATAAGTATCATCTATCAGGAATTCAACTTGATGCCGCACCTTACGGTGGCCCAGAACATCCTCATCGGGAGGGAGCCTCGAACGGGCATCCCGTGGTTCATCGATGAGGGAGCACTCAACAGGCAAGCAAAGGAGATCCTCGATTCCCTTCATATCGACATAGATGTTACTGCGAAAGTAGCGAGCCTCTCTGTAGCCGAGCAACAAATGGTGGAGATCGCTAAGGCGATATCGTTTCAGTCGGATCTCCTGATCATGGATGAGCCGACTGCAGCCCTTACCGAGGGTGAAATCAAGGAACTCTTCAGAGTCATACATGGGCTCAAAAGAAGGGGGGTTTCGATTATATATATCTCTCACAGGCTGGAGGAGCTCAAACATCTCGCTGATAGGGTCACGGTTCTGAGAGATGGCAGATACATCACCACCGTTCCGTTCTCCCAGACTTCTCTCGAGGAGCTCATCCGCTACATGGTGGGACGAGACATCGACAACCTCTTCCCGAAGATCTCGATTCCCCAGGGTGATCTTCTGCTTGAGGTTCGGAATCTCTGCCGGAGAGGCGTGTTGCATGATATTTCCTTTTGTTTGAGGAGAGGGGAGATCTTGGGAGTGGCTGGTCTGATGGGAGCGGGGAGAACCGAGCTCGCCCGGGCGGTGTTCGGTGCAGACCCCATAGATGAAGGAGAGATCTTCCTGGAGGGGAGAAAGGTTGTCATCCGTAATCCTCATGAGGCGATAAAGGAGGGTATTGCGTACCTTACCGAGGATCGCAAGAGAGAAGGTCTGGCGCTCAATCTCACGGTTTCAGACAATCTCATCCTCGCGAGTATACGGGATTTCGCCAATCCTCTATGGATGATGAAGACGGGTAAGGTGGAGTCCACTGTACGGGAATTCATAAACGAATTGAAGATCAAGACCCCTTCCACCAGACAGAAGGTGAAATTCCTTTCTGGAGGCAACCAGCAGAAGGTGATCATCGCCAGGTGGTTGTGTAAGAAGGCCAAGGTATTCATCTTCGATGAACCCACGAGAGGGATAGATGTGGGGGCAAAGCATGAGGTCTATCAATTGATGAATGAATTGGTCTCCCGAGGGGCGGGGATCATCATGATATCATCGGAGCTCCCCGAGATCCTCGGATTGAGTGACAGGATTCTCGTTATGCATGAAGGACGCATAGCAGGAGAACTCTCCAGGGAAGACGCCACCCAGGAGAAAATACTCTACCTCGCCACAGGCGGAAAATAGGAGGAGTTATGGGTCGGATCAGATCTACTGATACCGGAAAACGACAATCTTCGATCGACTCTCTGGTCATCCAGAAGTTCGCAGCCTTTTTCAGTCTCATCGTGATGATCGTATTCTTTTCGTTCGCGTCGCCGTACTTTTTCAATTTCGAGAATCTCATCACGATCGCTCTTCAAACAGCGGTGATCGGGATTCTGGCGATCGGCGTCACCCTCGTCATAATCACTGGGGGGATCGATCTCTCGCTGGGGGCCGTTCTCGCGTTTTCCGGTGTCTCATTGGCTCTCTGTACCAATGCTGGATGGCCTCTCTGGCTCTCTATCGTGATAGGGACAGGAGTAGGGGCTCTGCTTGGAGGGATAGCCGGGATCCTCGTGGTGTATGGGAGGATAGCTCCCTTTATTGCCACTTTGTCCACTCAATTGGTTTCGCGAGGCTTGGCCTTGGTGATGACAGGAGGAATACCTCTCTACTTCATGAATCAACCCGGCTTCAAGGAACTCAGTCAAGGGAAGTTGTTCGGCGCCATCCCTTTGCCGGTGATATACCTGGTCGTTTTGGCTTTCCTTTCGAGCCTCCTCCTCCGGAAGGTCACAATAGGGAGATATATCTATGCGGTGGGATCGAATGAAGAAGCCGCTCGTCTTTCCGGCATCAATGTGAACCGTACGAAGTTGTTCGTGTATACCTTTTGTGGTCTGATGAGTGGAATCGCAGGAGTGGTGTTGGCGGCGAGACTGGATTCCGCACAGCCGGCCATAGGAGTCGGATATGAACTCGATGCGATTGCAGCGGCAGTGATTGGAGGAACTTCCCTTTCCGGGGGAGAGGGGACCATCATGGGGACTATGATTGGGGCCTTCATCATGGGGGTGCTGAAAAACGGTTTGAATCTCATGCAGGTGAGCCAGTTCTGGCAACAGGTGATCATGGGAGTCGTGGTAGCGGGAGCGGTGTACATAGATACCCGAAGGAAACGTACCACTGATTAGGCAATGAAGGTCTCCGTAGGGGGCTGCTTACATTCTTCCCCGCTACTACAGCGGGGTGTCAGGAGGATTCCTATGAAACTGAAACGATGGGTCTTGGGGTTCCTGGCGGTAGTATTGGTAGCACTGCCCGTATTCGCGGGTGGTGAGGGAGAGGAACAGGCCGTCGCGGAGAAGAAGTATGTGTACGCGGTCATTTCCAAGGGATTCATGCATGAGTTCTGGCTGACGGTGAAGAAGGGGTGTGATACGGCGGCTAAAGAATTGGGGGTGTTTGCTACCTTTGAAGGACCGGCCACCGAGGCGGAGGTAGCGGCGCAGATAGCGATGGTGGAGAACGCAATCACTCGGAGGGTTGATGGTATTCTGCTGGCTGCTCTCGACAAGAAGGCCCTTGTTCCCGTGATGGAAAAGGCAAAGGCAGCGGGAATCCCCATCGTGATGTTCGATTCCGGTGCTGATGCGGAGTATCTCACGCTGGTGGCTACGGACAACAGGGCTGCAGCAGCGAGAGCCGCGGATTACCTCGCAGAGCTGATAGGAGGAGAAGGGAAGGTCGGGGTCATCGTACACGATGCCACCAGCCAGACGGGTATCGATAGAAGAGACGGGTTCCTTGACAGGATCAAAGAGAAGTATCCTAAGATCCAGGTGGTGAACGTGGTCTATGGAGGTGGTGACCACGCAAAGAGTCAGGATCTCATTATGGACATGGTGAGATCCAATCCAGATCTCAAGGGTATTTTCGCTGCGAATGAGGGCTCAGCAGTGGGCGCGGCGCTTGCCCTCGAGGCGCTGGGGGCGGCGGGGAGGATAAAGCTCGTGGGTTATGATACGAGTGAGAAGGAGCTCGAGTTCCTGAAGAAGGGAGTGATCCAGGGGATGATGGCACAAAACCCCTTCAATATGGGGTATCTCGGGCTCAAGATCCTGCACGAATATGTGATTTCGGGCAAGAAACCCGAATCAACGTTCATTGATACGGGAGCCACCCTCATCACCGCCGAGAATCTGGAGACTCCCGAAGTCCAGAGACTTCTCTATCCCTTCAAGGAGTAAAAGTATAGCCCGCTCACAAAAGCGGGCTTGGTCGCGGAGGGGGCGGGCTTGACAGGGGCTGCCCCCTTCATCGAATCTAAAGCGTACCCGGTTCTTTCGAGAATCTCAAGGTACTGAGGCCTGTAGGCATGACGTGGTGAGAGATGAAGCGGAGAAGACTCCTCACGATAAGAGATATCGCTCGGGAAGCAGGGGTTTCCACGGCGACCGTTTCCAGGGTCCTGAATCATGATCCTCGTGTTCGTCCCGAGACGGTGAAGAAGGTCCTCTCGGTGGTGGAGTCCTTCCAGTACAGTATCCATCATGTGGCGAGGAGTCTGAAGACCGGTCGGACCAACACGATCGGTGTGCTTGCGCCTGAGTTCGCCAATGAGTTCTTCATGGAGCTCGCAGAGAGCATGGAACAGGAATTGCGGAAGGAGGGCTATTCTCTACTCATCAGTTCTTCGCATGAATCTGTCGAAGAAGAGAAGAAGCGGATACGGATGTTCATCGAACGCTCGGTCGATGGGCTCGTGATTATTCCCTCCTCCGATCGAGGAGAGCACTACGTAGAAGCGCAGAAGGCCGGGATCCCCATTGTGCTTGTGGATAGGGCGACTTCCGGCGTCTCGTGCGATGCGGTTCTCGTCGACAATGTGGGAGGGGCGTATGCCGCGGTCACCGCTCTCATCCACGAAGGATTCCGGAGGATCGCGTTCATCGGAGGAGATCTCCATATCCTCACATCCAAGGAACGTTTCGAGGGTTACACGAGGGCCCTCAAAGATGCGGGTCTCTCCGTCGATTCCGACCTGATCAGGTTGGGGGATTTGCATATCGAGAGTGGATACGCTCTCATGAAAGAGTTGATTGAAGGACCGGATCCTCCAGATGCGTTCTTTATCGTAAACCTGTTCATGCATGTGGGAGCCACGAATTATCTGGTCTCTCTTCCCCCCGAGAAAACCAGGGAGGTCGTGATCGCGAGTTTCGATGAGATGGTATACTCGCCTCTCCTTCGTTTCTGCAGATATGCGGTGGCCCAACCTATCGACGAGCTGGGTAGGACGGCAGTGCGTCTTCTCCTGGATCGGCTCAAGAGGAAGGAATCGTCTTCTCCGCGTATCGTCCGTCTGCCTACATCTCTTGTCAGACACTGAGAATCGGATCATGGAGGATTCTATGGTAGTGAAATTCGAGGATAGGTTCGGAGCTGCACTTCCAAAGGTAGGAATACGACCCACCATCGATGGAAGGAGAGGGGGGGTGCGTGAATCTCTGGAAGGCGTCACCATGGAAATGGCTCGGGTTGCGGCTCGACTCATTTCGGAAAACCTTCGGCATCCAAATGGTGCTCCTGTCGAATGTGTGATTGCCGATACCACGATAGGTGGTGTGGCGGAAGCCGCAGCATGTGCCGAAAAATTCAGAAAGGAAAATGTGACCGTCACGCTTACGGTAACGCCATGCTGGTGCTATGGGGCGGAGACCATGGATATGGACCCCCATACCATCAAGGGGGTCTGGGGTTTCAATGGTTCGGACCGACCTGGGGCGGTATACCTCGCCGCGGTTCTGGCTGCTCATAATCAGAAGGGCTTACCTGCTTTTGGGATCTACGGGAGGGATGTGCAGGATTTCGATGATGTTGCTCGAATCCCTGAAGATGTGGCTGAGAAACTCCTGCGTTTTGTGCGGGCGGGTATCGCTGTGTCCTGGATGAGGAACAAGTCGTATCTCTCGATTGGGTCGGTCTCCATGGGGATCGCAGGCTCAATTGTTGATCCTCACTTCTTCGAATCGTATCTCGGCATGCGGGTAGAGTATGTGGACATGTCGGAGCTCGTAAGACGTCTCGAGTTGGGTATCTATGATCACAAAGAGTTCGAACAGGCCTATTCGTGGGTGAGGGAAAAGTGTAAAGAGGGCCCCGACAACAATCCGCCCGAACTTCAACATAGCCGGGAGAAAAAGGACGAAGTGTGGGCCACAAGCGTAAAGATGGCTATGATCGTTCGAGATTTGATGGTGGGGAATCCTGTGCTTAGGGAGTCAGGATGGGAGGAGGAATCTTTGGGGCATCACGCCATCCTCGCTGGGTTCCAAGGACAAAGGCAGTGGACGGATTACTTTCCCAACGGGGATTTCCTTGAGGCGATCCTCAACAGTAGTTTCGATTGGAACGGGATCCGAGAACCATATCTTGTGGCCACCGAGAACGATTCCTTGAATGGGGTGGCGATGCTCTTCGGACACCTTCTTACAGGTACCGCTCAGCTGTTCTCCGATGTGAGGACATATTGGAGCCCCGCCGCCATCGAGCGAGTCACCGGATGGGTGCCGGAAGGTGAGGCTGCGAATGGTTTGATTCATCTCATCAACTCAGGCCCGACGTGTCTGGATGCCACGGGAAAACAGCGCACGAATGGACGTCCTGTGATCAAACCTTTCTGGGAAGTCACGGAGGATGAGGTTCATGCCTGCCTGGATGCGACCCTTTGGCGGTACGCGAATCTGGGATATTTCCGCGGTGGGGGGTATTCTACCGATTTCCTCACGGAGGGGGGGATGCCGGTCACGATGTCGAGGGTCAATCTGGTAAAAGGGGTGGGGCCTGTCCTGCAGATTGCAGAAGGGTATACTGTCGATGTTCCTCAGCATGTACACGATGTCCTGGATGAGAGAACTGATCCCACCTGGCCTACCACCTGGTTCGTTCCCAGGCTCACAGGAAAGGAGGCATTTACGGATGTATATTCGGTCATGGCCCACTGGGGGGCTAATCATGGGGCCATATCGTATGGCCACATCGGCGCTGATCTTATCACCCTCGCCTCGATGTTGAGGATCCCGGTGTGTATGCATAATGTGCCCGAGGAGCTCATCTTCAGACCGACCTATTGGTATGCATGTGGGCAGGATCCCGAGGGAGCGGATTACAGGGCATGTGCCACGCTGGGCCCGTTGTATGGGAGCTATCGTCGCTAGCGGGAGTCGAGGACTCGGGTGACTGCGGACGGCGTGGGCATATCAGGAGGGAAGGAGTTTCCCTCCTGAGTGCCTCCCCGTTCGATTTTCCCACTTTCCCCGGAAGCAGGATTCATCGTATAATGGTTATGTACTATTAGGATACGTGCCGGGAAGGAGTGTGTGATGCGTCACTCGGGTCCTTTGAGGATCGTTCCGGATTTCAGTTTCCCTTTCTCCAAGGTGGTCATCTCCCCGCATGAGGGGGTGGATCTCGGGTACATCAGCGCCTGCTATTCCGTGAGGTTCTATGTGAACGTGTCCCTGGATGCGTTCTCGCGCGGGGAGGGAGACGGGATACAGGCCCAGCTCTTTCTGGATCATAGCTGCAAGCAGGGGACGGTGGAGATCTCCAGGGCCCTCTGGGAGAAGCTCGGGAAGCCGAGACAGGCGGTGCTGGTGGCGGACGATACGGGCCAGAAGGTTCTCTTCCTCACGAAAAAGCCTGAATAGCGGATCTCGTCTCGGCCGGAGGCGGGTCGTTCCCACTGTCGGGGGATCCGTTCGGCAGATCGATCCGGAGGGTGATCCGTGACGGATAACCTTTCTCTATCGGTTAGAGATATTTGACATTTTAGAGATTTTGGATATATACTCGCTATTAGAAAGGGGTTTCATAAGGGGTTCAGGAGCGGGTGGTATGGAACCTGAGCTGTTTTCGGATGTCCTCTCTTCTCTTCCCATGGAGGTGGCGATCACCGACGAGGAGGGAAGAATCCTGTGGGCGAACGACGCCTTCTCACTCCTTACGGGGTACGGTCGTACTTCCTCATACATGCTCATCCGACAGTTTCTCCTCATGTTCGCAGAGGATCGGCCCGAGGTGTTCGTGAAAGGGGTCGATGGTCGGCCCTGCCTCCGGATACTCACGCGCTGGTCCTTCCGTGACGGGAAGAAGATAGTGTGGTCCTTTGAGCGCCTTGTCGCCGATCCGAAGAAGGCGTTCTCCTCTCACGACAGTCTCACCGGACTCATGGGTCGTGAATGGTTCTTCAGAGAAGCGGGTTCGCTCCTCGCGAGTGCGAGGCTCGAGGGGACGTCCTTTGTCCTCATGGTGATCGATCTGGACGGTTTCAAGCGGATCAACGATCTCTATGGTCCTGAGGTGGGGGACGAGGTGCTGAGGATCGTGGCGAGGAGGATCGCCGGCCACCTCAGGGCCGAGGACTTGGTCTCCCGAACGGGGAGCGACGAGTTCGCCGTCCTCCTCCACGACGTGGCGGACCCTGCAGGGATCGCCCGCCGGGTCCTCGCTTCGATCAGGGAGGGGATGGTGGTGGGAGGGCATGCCCTCTCCCTCTCCGCGAGTATCGGTGCCGGCGTGTTTCCACGGGACGGTCTTTCCCTCGAGGAGCTCGTGGCGGCCGCGGACGCCGCCCTCCTTGCGGCCAAGGCACACAGGGACACCGTGCGGTTCTGTACTCCGGATGTCCGCCGCAGGATGATGCACCGATGGGATATGGAGCGGCTGGTCCTCGATCGGATTCGTGAGGGACGCATCCACCTTTTCTACCAGCCTATCGTGCGGGTGGCTTCAGGGATGCTCGCAGGGGTGGAGGCCCTCTCCCGTCTCCTTGGAGAGGATGGGGGGCTGGTCCTCCCCGACGAGTTCGTTCCGATCCTGGAGGAGGGGAAGGTGATCCATCTCCTGGGGAGGAAGGTGCTCGCTCTTGCCGTGCTCCAGGGGGAGCTCTGGAAGGTGAGGGGGCTCTTCGTCTCGGTGAATATCTCGCCTCAGGAGTTCCTCCATCCGGAGTTCGTGGACGTGGTACGGGAGGTCCTGGATGCATCGGGGTTTCCCCCGGAGCTCCTCATGCTCGAGGTCACCGAGTCTTCCCTCGTGGGGGATGTGGACCGGACCGTGCAGGTCCTCTCCGCCTTGAGGGACGAGGGGATCCGCGTGGCGGTGGACGATTTCGGTACGGGGTACTCGTCGTTCGCGTCCCTCAAGCGGATGCCGGTGGATGTGATAAAGCTGGATCGGCGGTTCCTGCACGGGGTGGAGGAGTCGGAGCGGGATCGGGCGATCCTCGAGGGGATGACGCACATGGCGCACGGGCTCGGGTTGGAGGTGGTGGTGGAGGGGGTGGAGCGGGAGGCGCAGCTCGAGATCCTGCGGGAGAGCGGGTGTGACTATGTGCAGGGGTTTCTCCTGGGGCACCCGATGCGGGATGTTGCGATTTCGCACCTGGTGGGCTAGTCTTTGCTCGTGGTTTCTTCGGTAGAGAGGGATGTCTCAAGGCTCTGCGGTTTCGCGGCCGCTCGTGTGGTGTTCGCCTATGTGCACTGTCTCCGTGTGGAGGAGGGGCGGGAGTGGGAGTATGGGGTGCGGTTCCTGAGGGAGGCGCTCGTGGAGGAGGGTGAGGCGGGCGGGGAGGGGGTGGAAGGGGCCTTGGAGGGGGTGCGGGAGCGGGCGGCACGGAGGGCCTGGGAGCGTCAGTGCGGCTACCGGAGGCGGTTCACCACACCGGAGGTGATCGGGAGGGTGATCGAGGCGGCGCGGGATGTGAGGGAGGCGGAGGTGTGGACGACGGGGGCGGTGGGGTTCCGTGTGGGTGTGCAGCGTCTCGCTTCGGCGCTGCATCGCGCAGGGGAGTGGGCGGAGGTGCGGGGGGATCGGCCGGGGATGGGGGTGCTGGGGGAGGTGCGGAGGGAGGTGGAGGCGGCGGGGAGGCGGTGGGGGGTCGTGTGGGGGGTGCGGTTCGAGGGGGAACGGCTCGCCTCCACGCTCGCATCCATGGTGGGGTTGGGGTTCGGGGTGGGGAGGGGGGAGGTTGGGGAGGTGTGGGAGTGGGTGAGGGCGGTGGATGGGCGGCTGGGGGAGTGGTGGGGGGAGGGGGTGGGAGCGGGAGGGGAGGATGTGTGGGTGCGGGTGCTGGGGGTGGTGGTGGGGTGGGAGCGGAGGCTTCAGGGGGTGAGGGGATGCGGTTCCCCCACGAAGAATCCTTGTACGTAGTCCACCGGTATGGTGGCGAGTTTCTCGTAGATCTCCCTGCTCGAGACGAACTCGGCGATGGTCTTCTTGCCCATTATCTTCCCCATGGTGTGGATGCTCTTCACGAGCTGGTAATCCACCTCGTTCTCCACGATGGTCTGGACAAAGGAGCCGTCGATCTTGAGGAAGTCCACCGGAAGGTGTTTGAGGTAGGCGAACGAGGAAAATCCCATCCCGAAGTCGTCGAGGGCGAAGGAACAGCCCATCTCCCTGAACCGACGTATGAAAAGCGATGCCTTCCTGAAGTTCCGTATCGCGGTGGTCTCCGTGATTTCGAGACACAGCCGTGAGGGAGGGAATTGTGTCTCCTTCAGCCGTCTGAGGAAGAAGTCCGGAAATCCCTCGTCCAAGAGGGTGGCGCTCGAAAGATTGACCGCGAACACCGTGTCCCTGTGGTCCGGAGTGGAGGTGCCGTACTGGAGCACCGCCTCGATGATCCATCGGTCTATGAGGGGCATGAGGTTGTACCGCTCCGCCACCGGGATGAACTCGCCGGGGAGGATGAGGGTGTCCTCTTCCTTGAGCCTCACGAGTATCTCTTTCTTGGGGAATCCGTTGTGGGCTCCCAGGGGGATGATGTCCTGGGCGTAGAGGGTGAGCCGTTCCTCCCTGATGGCCTGCTGGAGTCGGGCGATCCAGTGGAGTTCGCCCAGGCGGTGCTGCACGTCGGTGTCCTCGGGGGAGAAGATCCTGAGCCTGTTCCCTCCCTCTTCTTTGGCCACTGCACAGGCGGCATCGGCCGCGGCGAGCACTCGGTAGATGTCCCCATGGCGGGGGGTGATCGCCACCGCCCCTATGCTCACGGTGACGGGCAGGGTCTTGTCCTCCCAGATGAATGATCTCCTCAGTGAGGTGACGAGCCGGCGCAGGATTCTCTCCGCATCGCCGCTCTTCACTCCCCTGAGGATGATGCCGAACTCGTCGTCTCCTATGCGGGCGATGGTGCTCTCATCCGGGAGCTTCTTCCTGAGGAGATCGGCGGTCTCCTTGAGGAGCACGTCTCCCCCTATGTGTCCGAACACATCGTTGACCACCTTGAACTGGTCGATGTCAAGGAACGCGAAGGTATCGAGGGGGGTGTCCGGATCGGCCTGTCTCAGGGACTCCTGGAGAGAGGTGAGGAGCTGGGAGCGGTTGAGGAGGCCGGTGAGTGGGTCGTGGACGCTCTGGTACCGTACGATGGTAGAGAGCCGCCGCACCTCGGTGATGTTCCTGAGGACGAGGACGAAGCCCCCGCTCGAAACCGAGGGGAAGGGGAGGGGGTAGGGGTGCTCTTCATCCTCGGTTCGTCCGCTTCCTCCTCGATCTCCTGTCTGGAGCCCTCCCGTGAGGTTGGAGATGGTCCCCTGGACGAAGATGCGCTCCCCTGTGGAGGTGAGGAGGTATATGTGATCGAAGATGATCCCCCCCTCTCGTCCCCGGCTCTCCTGGGCCAGGGAGAGAAAGGGGATCTCTTCCCCCGTATCCACATCGTAGAACCTGATGAACTCGACGAGTGGTTTCCCGATAGCTTCATTGGAGGTGGCGTCGATGAGCTCCTCGGCTCCCGGATTGAGGAAGAGGATCCCTCCATCTTCGTCGAGGAGGATGATGGCCTCCCCGATCGATGAGAAGAGCGAGGAAAGCCAGGTGCGCTGAATTTCCAGCTCCCTGTGGAGGTGGTGTCGGAAGAGGCTGAGTTCTATGGTGACGGCCATCTCCCTCTCGTTGAAGGGTTTGAGGAGGTACCCGATGGCCCCCCGGACCTGTTTTATGCGTTCTACGGTAGTGGAGTCCGAGTAGGCGGTAAGGAATATGCTCGGAACGCCGTACTCATCGTAGATCCGCTGCGCAAGTAACAGCCCGTCCTGACCTTCTTCCAGGAGGATGTCCATGAGGACTACGTCGGGGTGGAGATTCCCTATTTTCTCGAGACACTCATCCGCGTTCTGGAACACTCCCTCCACCCGATACCCGAGGTCTTCCAACCGTCGCTTGATGTCGAGCGCGATGACCGCCTCGTCTTCCACGATTACCACCGCCACCTGCTTCACTGCGGAATGCTCCTGTAGTAGAGTGGTTCTCACGGTAGAGTATAATGGATGCGAAGGTAAAGTTCAAAGAAACGCAGGAGCTCCGCGGGCGCGACCTCTCCGAGTTTCTCGAGTCGCTCTATGCCGCCTACACGAAGGAGGCCTTTCTCCCCACGGACCCCGTCTGGTGGGTACACCGTTACCGGGATCGCGGGGAGCAGGAGGTGGCCGGATGGGTCGCGGCCTCGCTCGCGGTGGGGAAGGTGGGGGCCATACACAGGAGCCTGGGGATCCTCTTCGAGAGGATTCATCCCGGCGAGGTGGCGCGCCTCTCGTACCGGGATGCCCTCAGGCGCCTCCGAGGCCTCTCTCACCGTTTCTTCTCCTCGGAGATGCTCGCCTCGTTCCTTGCGGCCACGGGTGAGATCCTCCGGGAGTGGGGCGACCTGGAGACCTGGGCGGCTTCGTGCCGCGACCGTGCGGAAGGGGACATGAGGAAGACGTTCCGGCTCATGAGCGCCTCGTTCCGGGAATGTGCGCCCGGGGATATCGGGATTCTCCTCCCCCTGCCCCGCAGCGGAGGGCCCTGGAAGCGGGTGTGTCTCTTCCTCCGCTGGATGGTGAGACGTGATGCGGTGGATCTGGGGCTGTGGTCCTCGTTCCCTCCGGAGTCGCTCCTCATGCCGGTGGACGTCCACATCCTCAGGGTCTCGCGGCGGCTCGGGGTGGCGGGGCTGTCTGCCTCCCCCTCGTTTCGCGCGGCAGAGCGGATCACTTCCTTCTTTCGGAGCCTCTCACCTCTCGACCCCCTTCGTTATGACTTTGCCCTCACCCGGTGGAGCATGGGGGTGGAGGCGAGTTTTGTTCCCAAAACAGGGAGAACCATATTACACTAAGTACATAGTGACACATCCTACACACTACAACCGATTTCAGGAGGGTGTATGAAGAGCGTGAGAGGAACCCTGACCGAGAAGAACCTGCTCATCGCATTCGCCGGAGAGTCCCAGGCGAGGATGCGCTACACCTACTTCGCGAGCCAGGCGAAGAAGGAGGGGTATGTGCAGATCGCCCTCATCTTCGAGGAGACGGCCAATCAGGAGAAGGAACACGCCAAGCGGTTCTTCTCCTTTCTCGAGGGAGGGGAGGTGGAGATCACTGCCTCCTATCCTGCCGGCAAGATCGGCAGCACCATGGAGAACCTGAGGATGGCAGCCGAGGGAGAGCACCACGAGTGGTCGTCCATGTACCCCGAGTTCGCCCGGGTGGCGAGGGAGGAGGGGTTCGAGGGTATCGCGAAGCTCTTCGAACACGTGAGCGTGGCCGAGAAACAACACGAGAAGCGCTACAGGGCGCTCCTCGAGAACATCGAGAAGGGAAGGGTCTTCAAGCGGGAAAAGCCGGTCATGTGGCGGTGTATCAACTGCGGCTACATCATGGAGGCCGAGGAGGCGCCGAAGCAGTGTCCCGCCTGCGCTCATCCTCAGGCCTATTTCGAGCTTCTGGGCGAGAACTGGTGAGCGGTGTCTGGAAGCACGGCCTTGTATGGGCTAGGATGAGCACAGGGCGGCGCAGGATGCGCCGTGAAACTCTCCACCAAGGAGTGACGCGATGAAGAAATACGTGTGCGATGTGTGCGGGTATATCTACGATCCCGCCGAGGGGGATCCGGACGGCGGAGTGGCTCCCGGAACCGCCTTCGAGGATCTCCCCGACGACTGGGTGTGCCCCATGTGTGGTGCGCCCAAGGAGGACTTCTCTCCCTACGAGGAGTGAGCCGGAAAAAGAAGGGGCTGCGCGCGCAGCCCCTTCTTATGTCTTACGCTCCCTGGTCGGAGAGGCCCAGAAAGGCCGGCAGGGTGCGGGCGAACTCCCGTATCTCATCCCTCACCCTGCGGTACACCGCAAGGCGCCTCTCCTCGTCGGTCTCGTCCCTGGTGAGGGAGGGGGGATCGTCGAATCCGCGATGGAGGACCTTCACCCGCGCCGGGAAATAGGGACACGCCTCCCTCGCATGGTCGCACACCGTGATGACGTAGTCGAATTCCTTCACCGGGAGCTCGTCTATGGTCTTGCTCGCATGTCCCGAAAGCGGGACTCCCGCCTCCTCCATCACCTTTACCGCATAGGGGTTGAGGCCGTGCGCCTCGATCCCCGCCGAGTAGACCGTGATACGATCACCGTGGAAGTGGCGTATCCAGGCTTCGGCCATCTGACTCCGACAGGAGTTGCCGGTGCAGAGGACGAGGACGGAGATCTTTTCTTTTTTCTCGGGCATGATTCCCCTCTCCTGTGTTTTTTCACAGGTATTTTCTCAGAAATGCGAGCTTCTTGTGAAGGTGGTGCTGCTGGCCGCCTTCGTGATCGTTGTAGGTGTACACCTCGATTTCCTTGGGACCCGCGTACCGGTTGTAGGCGGCGAAGACCGTACTCGGCGGACAGATGGTGTCCATGAGGGCCACCGAGAAGTAGCCACGGGCCCGGGCATGCGAGGCGAAGTGGATGCCGTCGAAGTAGGAGAGGGTGGTGAGCACCTGCTCCTCGCGGTGGCGGTGCACCTTGAGGAAGTCCCTGATCTCGGAGTAAGGATCCCGGTCGGTGATCGTGACGGCACGACGGTAGTGGCAGAGGAAGGGTACGTCGGGGAGGCAGAGGGCCACGCGGCTGGAGAGTCCGGCCGCGGCGAGGGCGAGGCCTCCGCCCTGGCTTCCCCCCGTGACGGCGATCCTGTCCGGATCGACCTCCTCGAGGCGGGCGGCCGCCTCCACTGCGCACGCGGCATCGGCCATGAGTCTGCGGTAGTAGTAGGTCTCTCTCGAGAGGATGCCCTGGGTCATGAAGCCCGGGCGGGAGGGATTGGCCCCCTCGTCAGGAAGATCGGGGGTGTCCCCATGGATCCAGCTGCTCCCCTGTCCCCGCGTGTCCATCACGAGGTAGGCATACCCGGCAGAGGCAAAGGTGAGCCAGTGGTAGGGATAGCCCCTTCCTCCCCCGTAGCCGATGTACTCCACCACGCAGGGAAGGGGGCCCCTCGCATCCTTCGGAAGGATATACCAGGCCCTCACAGGCTGTCCCCCGTACCCCGAGAAGGCAAGATCGAAGACACGGAAGACCTGGAGGTGGAAGTCCGGTCGTTCCTCCATGGAGAGGATTTTCCCTCCCTCAGGAGCCTTTTCCTCGAGGGTGGATTCCCAGAAGGTCATGAAGTCCTTTGGCTCCTCTTCTCCTGGATCATAGGTGAGGAGTTGTTCGAGTGGAAGGTCGTAGAACGCCATAGCGCCTCCTTAGCTGGTGCATCTAGGAGAAGGATACCGCGTGAGGAGGCTTCTGTGTAGCGAGGGACGACGATTTCCGGGGGCTCTTTTTTTCCATGGGAACATGAAAAAGCCCCCTTTCGGGGGCCACGTGGGGAAGGGATGGGCCCAGCAGGACTTGAACCTGCGACCCGCTGATTATGAGTCAGCTGCTCTAACCAACTGAGCTATAGGCCCGGAGCATGTAAAAGATGTGCCGAAAAGCGTCGTTTTGTCAAGGGCGGGGATCATGGGGGACTGTAACATCGAGTGTTGAAAAAGGCGGGGAAAAAAGATAAGGGGTATCTCCCACCACCAAACCTCTGAAAGAAGGAGGAGATACCCCATGAAGCGTGGTAACACACGCACACTGATTGATACACAGTATACCCTCTCTGATCTGATGAAGCAAGTGGAGGCCCAACTCGGCACTGTCAAGGGGGAGTGTTGAAGAGCCTTTTGCGCTGTACTGCTTTTTTTAGTAACCCAACGGGAATCCTGGGCAACAACGCGCTGTAATGTCTGCTTAGGGTGTCAACGTTACCGTATTCTCATCCGGAATAGTACTCAGAACGGTACACTATGCACGATGGTTTGCTCGCGTTCACTCCACCACGGCGGTTCTGTATCCGAACTGGACACACCTTCCCTCAGGATTCCTCAAGGGAACGTGGATACGGGGGATCGGTTTCGGTAAGACCGCTCGTTAGGCCGCAGGCCTGACCAGGGAGCGCATCTGGTTCGGCTGGTTCTCTCGCACTCGTCCCAGGGCAAGGGCACTCATGACAGAAAACACCAGCGTAAGGTGAACCGACAGTTTCTCCTGCCCCCGGATCGTGTGGAGTTCCAGGCTAAAGCTTCGATCCAGCCGGCTGTGGATCCGCTCCAAGGCCGTTCGCTTGGCATACTCCCGCTTCCACCGATACGAAGACCGGGCGAGAGGCGTGAAGACTCTGCGGTCCGTGGAGAGGGGGATCCGAATACAGGAGGCCAGAGGACAGGAGGCTTTGCCTGCACACTCATACCCATAGTGCACCGCAGGACAGCCGTACTTCAACGTGCCCCGCTTCTCTTCAAATCCCCGGTAGGCCATCTCCCGCTGCGTCCCCGTGGCCATACAGACACAACTCACCGTCCCCTGGTAGTCATACACCACGTTCGGTGTCCCTGCCACCAGCTTCGTCTCCTCTCCATCTTTCCACAGGTTGCGAATATCGATGACCGGTTTGATCCGGTGCTCGTGCCACAACAGATCTATCAACGTGCCATCATCATAGCCCCGGTCGGCCGTGAACACTTCCGCCGCCTTGAGTATATGCGGCCTATGGCGATCCAGGGACCGAATCAGCTTTCGCATCACCGGCACCTCGTGCTTTGAGGCCCGACTCACCGTAAAGGCCACCGGCAGTTCATACGCTGTATCCGCAAGGAGGTGCACCGTAAACCCGAACCATTTCTTTACCGACTTCTGTACCTCCCCCCGTTCATTCTGATACACATACTCATGACACCCCCAGTCCGCATCGTGCTCCCCTCGCCGGTCTCCGGCACCCTTCCCCCTTCGACGGGCAACGCTTGCTATCCCCTTCCCATCGGCTCCCAGCCGCCGCCCAAATCCAGGCAGCTCCCGGTAGCACTGATCCACCGGGCTGGTAAACACCCTTACCAGTGCTTCCCGGATACTCCGCTTCCTCAAGGTGGAAAGAAACCGGCTGTACGCGCTGGCACTGGGTACCGCATCGCTTCCCCGGGTAGGATCACATCCACACAGGTCCCTCAGTTGCCCGTTCCGCAAGAGCTCCCGGCGTAGCTGCTCGATGCTCGGGTGCTGAAACACTATCCCCGCAACGAGCGAGTTCCACATCGCCCGTACCGGATACTCATTCCGGCCTCTCCCCCGCCTCTGTTCCAGCTGCTGCATCAGTTCCTCATCCGGCAGGTTCTCCAACACCAGCCGAAGCCGATGTAAATCCCCCAATGCTTCTACATCGTGCCAGCAAAAAAGTGATTTCTGTGCTATACTTGCCATGGGCCCCTCCGTCGGTTTTCTGCTACCATGATTCTATCATGGAAAAACCCGGGGGCCCTCTTTTTTGGGGTCAATTTTTCAACTCCGACCTCGTTTTCCCCTTCTATCGCACCTGTGGACCGCTTTTTTGGGGTAAAATAAATCCCCACCCGCTTGTAATTTCTTTACCTATCGTTGCGTGAAAACAGCGCAAAAGGCTCTGCTAGAATGACACTGTCACCTCCGCGGTTACGAGACCGAGACGCGCTGTAGGAGAAACCCCATAGAGCTCTCCGCTGTCAACCCCTTCCTTGAGAAGCAGGTTGCCGGATCGATACTCGAGAGAGATTTCTACGGAAGGGAACACTTCGAGCAGAGAGGAGACGAGGAAGGAGAGACTATCGAGTTCATCCCCACCGTACACCTGCACAACCCCCATTCGAGGGACGAAGATCCCCAAACGGGTCCATACCTCGGTAGCGAGGACCGCTTGTGAGGCAGCGAAAAGATCCTCGGAAGGACTCCCAAGCAATTCTCCCACCAGAGCCATTCCCACCCCTTCGAGAAGGCCCGGAACCTCCTCTTCCGGCTCATAGAGGGAGAGTTTGACAAAATACGTATCGGGCTCGTCAGACCTTCCCAGACCCATAAGGTAGGCCACCGTCAGACCGATTCCCGATTCGACATCTTCCTCCTTGCCGAACAGCTCTACATCATCGTCGGGATCATAGGTGTTGGTCACAACCCCGGGCCAAAGCACATTGAACGCTCCCGAGATCTCTACGACACCTCCCACTCCTCCATTCTCGCCCTCGATCCTCACATCGGCACCGAAAGAGGGACGTATGGTAAAGACATCGTTCAGAGGGGTGAGTGTGTAGATCAGAACACCTGTCGCAACCGGATTCCCCTCAGCGCCTACGGGTTTGCCCCCGTTTCCAAACGCGAACCCTCCCACTCCGGTAATCCATATCCCGCTCACATCCACGCCTCCCTCGAGAGACACAAAGCCCGCGTTGTCCTCGTTCGCGCCGGTACCTGTACCCTCGTCCCAATCATGGGGTGTTGAAAAGGAAAGAGTCGCATAGTAGGTACCGGCTGAGACACCCGCAGCGACCCCGGGGTTGTCGACATACCCATCCACATAAAGGTACGGCTCGTCGAGGAGCACGTGATCCAACAGATTGTCCAGGTACGCATAGTCCACGCCTGCGTAAGCCGAAGACACATCGAGAAAAAACGAGCCATAGCGGACTTTTGCGTACACGTAGGGGACCTCATAGGAATATTCCGCATCCCCCTGTTGAATCTGAGTAGTCACCCTGAAGATGAAAGCATCCTCGGGAGGATAATCCCAATAAGAGATTTCCCCATATCCCCCCTCCACGGGGTATTCTTTTCGATTCCATACCCTGGCAACGATGGTCGTCTCCACCACATTCTTGATACCGAATTCCCCACCATCGAGGTCGTATCCCGCCGTTGCAGAAGCCTCAATGGAAAGGGAAAGATCCGTCTCCACCGGTTCCCCCGCGAAGACGACACACGAAGGAAGAACGACGCAGAAAAACAGAAGCTCCTTACGTTGAAGCAGATTACGAAGCATCACACCCTCCTCATCGGCAGAGCATTGATTTATTAGCTTTTTTATCAGATTTAAAACCCTCTGTCACTACCTCTCCCGGGAAAATGCCCCCATGATCCCCGCCCTGTTGAAACTCAGTAATAATGTCACCCCTAGGACTCGATAAAAATGTCACCCCCTGAGAGAATGGGGGGATGATCGAGATGAGTCTAAAGGAATTAAAACGAGCGGAAGTGTTGGGGAAGATGGAAAGCCAAGGTCTGACGAACGAGCAGGTAGCGCAGATCTTAGGGGTGAGCAAACGGCAGGTGCAGCGGTGGAAGAAGAGGCTCCGGGAAGGGGGGATCGCGGGATTGCGGCATGGGAACCGAGGCAAACCGTCGGGGAATCGGAAGGAGGAGGAGTTTCGGCAGAGGGTGGTGAGTAGGTATCGGGAGAGGTACGGGGATTTTGGGCCGACGTTTGCGAGCGAGCAGTTGGCGAAGGAAGGTCTTGAGGTGGATCACGAGACGCTACGCAGGTGGCTGCTGGAGGAAGGAATCTGGGCGAGGAAGAAGAGGAGGAAGCCGTACCGAAGCCGGAGGAAATGGCGGGCCTGTTTTGGGGAGCTGGTTCAGTTTGACGGGTCCCCGCATGATTGGTTTGAAGGACGGCGCAGTGCCTGTTGCTTGATGGTGATGGTGGATGATGCGACGGGGATCACGTATGCGCGGTTCAGTGAACAGGAGACGAGCGCTGCGGCGATGCAGCTGCTGTGGGGCTGGGTGGAGCAGTATGGGATCCCGATGAGTCTGTACTGTGACTTGAAAAACGCCTACAAGACGCTGCGGGAACCGACGCTGGAGGAACAGTTGGCGGGCAAAGAGCCGAAAACCGCATTCGAGCGGGCGTGCGACAAACTGGGGGTACAGATCGTGAGTGCGTATTCGCCGCAAGCGAAAGGGCGGGTGGAACGGCGGAACGGGATTCTGCAGGATCGGTTGGTGAAGGAACTGCGTCTTGCGGGGATTTGTACGATCGAGGAGGCGAACCGGTACTTGTGGGAGACGTTCCTGCCTCAGTTCAACGAACGCTTTGCGGTAGAAGCGGAAGACTCGCAGGACGTGCATGTGCGATGTACCAAAGAAACGAAGCTGAAAGAGATCTTTTGCTTTGAAGCGAATCGAGTCGTACAAAACGATTACACAATCTACTATGAGAGGCAGGTGCTGCAGATCAAGAACGACAAAGGCTTCCTTCCTCGGCCGAAACAGAAGGTCCTGGTTCGAAAATACCTGGATGAAACGATCTCCCTGTTCCATGAGAATAGGGAGTTGAAGTATGAGCGGGTAACTCCTGCACGGCGCACCAAACAGCGGGCAGGATGAAGAGAATACTACCCAGGGGGTGACATTTTAACTGAGTTAAAAAGGGTGACATTTTTATCGAGTCTTGACATCGTGAAGACTTACGCCTTGCGAGGGAAGCTCGATTCTGGTACCATACCTCCCACTACGCAGGTCGAAGGAGCAGATGATGAAGCAGAAGGAAGTGCTGCTGGAGAAGGTGTACAACCCCAAGGAGTTCGAAGAACGCATCTATGCCACCTGGATGGACCACGGTGCCTTCATGCCGAGAGAAGGTGTAGGGAAGCCCTTCGTCATCGTCATCCCTCCGCCGAACGTGACCGGTGTACTCCATATGGGCCATGGGCTCAACAATTCCCTGCAAGACATCCTCATCCGTTACCACAGGATGAAGGGAGAGCCCACGCTCTGGATCCCCGGTACCGACCACGCGGGAATCGCGACGCAGAGTGTGGTGGAGCGAAAGCTGTGGTCCCAGGGAGTGGATCCGCGCTCGCTCGGGCGGGAGAAGTTCGTGGAAATCACCTGGCAGCACGCCCTCGAACATAAGAAGATCATCATCAATCAGCTCAAGAAGATAGGAGCCTCCTGCGACTGGTCACGGGAACGGTTCACCCTCGATGAGGGGCTCTCCAAAGCAGTGAGGGAGGTGTTCGTCTCCCTCTACGAGAAGGGGCTCATCTACCGGGGTACCTATCTCGTGAACTGGTCTCCGGGGCTCAAGACCGCCCTCGCAGATGACGAGGTGGAGTACCGAGAAGTCCAGGGGAGGCTCTACTACATCCTCTACCCGGTGGCCGACAGCGACGAGAAGGTGATGATCGCCACCACCCGGCCTGAGACCATGCTGGGTGATACCGCGGTGGCGGTCCACCCCGGGGACGAGCGATATCGGCACCTGGTGGGGAAGGAGGTGATCGTCCCGCTGGTGAACCGAAAGGTGAAGGTGATCGCCGACGAGTACGTGGACCCTGAGTTCGGCACCGGGGTGGTGAAGATCACCCCTGCGCACGACTTCAACGACTTCGAGATAGGGAGGCGACACAATCTCGAGTTCATCAATATCTTCAACCCCGATGCCACGCTCAACGAGCACGTGCCCGAGAAATACCGGGGGCTCTCGCGCGAAGAGGCCCGGGCCCGGGTGGTGGATGACCTCAAGAGTCTCGGCCTCCTCGTGAAGGAGGAGCCCCACGTGCATCAGGTGGGACACTGCTACCGTACGCACGTGCCGGTAGAACCCTACCTCTCGGAACAGTGGTTCGTGCGGATGGACACCATGGCCCAGAAGGCCCTCAAGGCCTGGGAAGAAGGAAAGATCCAGTTCTTCCCCAGGAAATGGGAGAACACCTATACCCACTGGCTGAGGAACATCCGTGACTGGTGTATAAGCCGACAACTCTGGTGGGGACACAGGATCCCGGTATGGTACTGCGACGACTGCGGGGCGCAGATGGTCCTCAGGGAGGATCCCACCGCCTGTACCTCGTGCGGCAGCACCAACATCAGGCAGGACGAGGATGTGCTCGATACCTGGTTCTCCTCGTGGCTTTGGCCCTTCTCCACGTTGGGCTGGCCTGAGGAGACCGAGGATCTCAAGCGGTTTTTCCCCACCACCACCCTGGTGACCGCCTACGACATCATCTTCTTCTGGGTGGCCCGTATGATCATGGCGAGCCTCGAGTTCATGCACGAGGTGCCGTTCCGCGACATCTACATCACCGGTCTCGTCCGTGACAAGCAAGGCCGGAAGATGTCCAAGTCCCTCGGGAACGGCATCGACCCGCTCGAGATCGTGAATGTGTACGGCGCCGACGCCCTCAGGTTCACCCTCGCCTTCCTCGCCGCTCAGGGACAGGACGTGCTCCTCGACAAAGACACCTTCCAGGTGGGGGCCCACTTTGCCAACAAGATATGGAATGCCTCGCGCTTCATCCTCATGAACCTTGAGGGGAGAAGACTCATTCCTTTTGAAAAGATAGAGAAGACCGATATTGACCGCTGGATTCTCCACCGCCTCAATCGTGCGGCCGCCGCGGTGAGTGATGCACTCGAGACCTACCGGTTCAACGAGGCGGCTCAGACCGCGTATGAGTTCTTCTGGAGCGACTTCTGTGACTGGTACATCGAGAGCGCCAAGCTCTCGCTCAACGGAGATGACGAGCAGGAGAAGGATCGTATCGTCTCCCTGCTGCTCTTCGTGCTCGAGCAGGCGCTCAAGCTGTTGCATCCGTTTCTCCCGTTTGTTACGGAAGAGCTCTACCAGAAACTCCCCACCACCGAGGGGCTGCTCATCCTCGCCTCGTTTCCCGAGCCGAGGAAGGAGTGGGAGGACCCTGCAGCCGAGGCCTCCTATACCGTGCTCCAGGAAGTGGTGCGAGGGGTGCGATCGTTGAGGAGCCAGTTCACCATTCCACCGTCGGTGAAGTTCAGGGTGGTGGTGCGATGTGAGGATGCAGGTCTCCTTGAATACCTCCGGGCTCACGAGGCACTCATGAAGCTCCTCATGAACGTCGAGGATCTCTCGATACAGCAGGAGCCGCCTCTTCGGGCCGGAGCGGTGGTGGTGGTGGGCAAGGGGTTCGAAGTCTACTCGTACGTACGCGACCTCATCGACGTGCCGAAGGAGATCGCGCGCCTTGAAAAGAAGATCGCCAAGCTCCAAGGGGTGCTCGACAAGGTGGAGAAGAAGCTCGCCAACCCGCACTTCGTGGAGAAGGCCCACCCCCAGGTGGTGGAGGGTGAGCGGGCAAAGCAGAGGGACCTCGCTGAACAGATCGCCAAACTCCGAGAGTACGAGGCCCTGCTCAAGGGCTGATTCCACCGGGATGTAAAAGAGGGAGGCAATGACCTCCCTCTTTTTTCATGCCTTCTTAAGGGGTACTGCGACCAGAAGGCTTCAGGTGACCTTCTCCCACGTCCCGCTCTTCTCGGAGCGGAAGAGGGCGTCGAGCACCTTCTGGTTGGCGATGGCGTCCTCGGGCGGAATGGGGAGCGGCATCGCACCCCTCACGGCGAGGGAGAAGGCCGTGAACTCGAGGCCGTACTGGTCGATGGCCTCGGTCTCCACCACCCTCGTGCCCACGCTCGTCTGGACAGTGACCTTTGCCGGTACGTCCGGGTACATGTTGAACGGGATCTCGATGGAGAGATACCCCCGCGAGCCGTAGACCTGGACCTGCTGCCGGGGGAAGGCGCGGGTCCCCACCGTGAAGACGGCCCGCGGTCCGCCGAAGTCGAGGATGCCCGAGGAGAGGATATCCACTTCCAGCTCAGGATCGCGCTGGATGAGGGCCACGACCCGCTCCGGCTCCCTCCCCATGAGGAACCTGCTGGAGGAGACCGCATAGCACCCTATGTCGGGGATGGCGCCCCCGCCCAGTTCCTTGCGGTTGCGGATGTTGGAGGGATCGGGGTTGTGGTAGGAGAAGAAGACGTGGATGTTCTGGATCTCCCCGATCTCGCCTGCCGATACCAGGCGCTTTGCGTGCTGCCATTGGGGGTGGAGCCGGTACATGAAGGCCTCCATGACGAGCACCCCCTTGTCGAGTGCGTACGTGATGGCCTCTTCGGTCTCCTTCGTGGACATGGTGAAGGGCTTTTCACAGAGTATGTGCTTGCCCGCATCGGCGGCCTTCTTCACGTACTCTGCGTGCATGGTGTTGGGAAGGGGGATGTAGACCGCCTCCACCTCCGGATCGGCGAGCAGGTCCTCGTAGGATTCGTAGGCCTTCCTGAATCCCAGCTCCACGGCTGCGAGCTTTGCCCGGTGGAAGTCCCTCGAAGCGATGGCGATGCGTTCCACCACCCCCTCGTTCTCCAGGTCGTCCATGGGATTGTGGACGCGGAGCCTGTAGTGACCCGACACGCCCAGCACGCCCCAGCGGACGGGTTGAAAGTCGTCGTGTTCCATGTGCATATACGCCTCCTCCCCTCAGGGTGGAACGGAAGAGGGGTGAAGGTCAAGGGTCGGGGGCGGGGAAACTGAAGGAAAATTCCTGACTTATTTTGACAGGAATATCGATGTGTGCTACTGTTTTTCGGTAAAAACAATGATTTTTATATAAATATCATGCAGTAACGGAGTTCCGATGCGTCACAGGGCTTCTGTCGTGCTTGCAGTGTTCTTCCTTGCCGTGCTCTTTCTCGGGGCTCAGGAATCCCCCGACTATCGGGAGATGGTAGCGGATATCGAAGGTCTCCTCGAGGGAGCGTATGCCTCTTACCTGGAGGGGAAGGCGGAGGACGCGCGGAATGCGGTGCAGGATGCGTACTTCGAGGTCTTCGAGAATCTCGAAGGCCCCATCCGCATCAATCTGGGCATGCAGGTGAACGTGGAGATGGAGGGGCTGTTCGCCGATATCCGGACGCTCATCTCGGAGGGAGCCGATCGGGACGAGGTGCGCCGGAAGATCGATCTCCTTCTGGCCCGCCTCCAGGAGATACTCCCGGTGGTGGATGCCGGACACGTGCTGGTCGCCGAGGCCGGTGAAGAGGAGACTGCGAGGGGAGAGGCGCCGCCCGAGTGGGTGGCCACCGTGGACTTCATAGAGGGGGAGTTGCGTGGGGCGCTAGATATGTTCGCCTCAGGGGACGTGGATGGTGCCGTGGAGCGGGTACGGCAGACGTTCTTCGCCGGCTACAAGAACACCGGTCTCGAGATCGCCATCCGGACCCAGCGGTCCCAGAGCGAGAACTATGCCTACGAGGCCGCCTTCAACGATGTGGCGAAGCACATGAGGGAGAGCGGCTCCCTCTTCCTCGCCGAGGATGCGGCAGCCCGTCTGGTCTCGGCGCTCCGGGATGAGATCGTGGGGCTCGAGGTGCCCGAGGGGGCGGGGATGTCCCCGAAGACCGTGCAGGGAGAGGAGATCCCCGAGGCGGACTGGGGTGTCGTGGTGGGCCAGGTGAGCGCGGCGCTGGAAGAGGCCCTCTCTCTCGCCAGGATGAGCAGGGGCGTGGACGCCGCGCGCGTGATCCAGAACTCCTATTTCGATCACTTCGAGGCCTCGGGTATGGAGACTGCGCTCGGGGTGCGTGATCCCGATCGTAAGCTGGAGATAGAGGGGGCTTTCACGGCCCTTGCGTCCGCGCTCAAGGAGGGTGACCCCGAAGCGGAAGCGTACGGGAGGAGGCTCGTCTCGCTCCTGGATGAGGCCGCGGGGGCCTTCCGGGGGGATGGGGAGGATCGTGGAGCTTCTTCGTGTACTCTCTCCTGATCATCCTCCGGGAGGGGGTGGAGGCCATCCTCATCATCATGGCACTCGTGGCGTTCCTCACACGGAGCGGCAATACGGACAGGATCCGGACGATCTATCATGCCTCCCTCTCGGCCCTGGTCCTCAGTGTGGTGACCGCGGTCGTCTTCTCCTGGGTCTTCCGGGTTTCCGGGGCGGCCCGCGAGGTCCTGGAGGGCGTGACCATACTTCTCGCCGCCGTGGTGTTGGTGGGGGTGAGCTACTGGCTCCTCTCCAAGGTGGAGAGTGAGGTGTGGATGAGGTACCTCAGGGGCAAGCTGCAGGTCGCGCTCTCCGAGAATTCGGTGCGCGCCCTCTGGTTCACCGCGTTCCTCGCCGTGTACCGTGAGGGGGCCGAGACGGTACTCTTCTACCAGGCCCTTGCCGTGGACGCCGGCACCACCTCCCATTTCTTCATGATACTGGCCGGGTTCCTCGTGGGTATCCTCGCCTTGGGGGTGGTGTTCTACCTGCTCAAGGAAGGGGCCATGAGGCTCCCCTTGGGTCCCTTCTTCGCGGTGACGGGCTCGTTCCTCTACTACATGGCGTTCGTCTTTGCGGGAAAAGGGGTGATGGAGCTCATCGAGGCCGGCGTGGTGGAACCTCGGGTCCTCGTCCCGGGGCTCTCCGTACCCTTCCTCGGGATCTATCCCTACTGGCAGACGCTGCTGCCTCAGGCGTTGCTTCTGGTGGCGGCGGGAGTGGCGGCGGTGGTCTTCATCGTGCACCGGCGCACACGGGTCGTGGTGCGACCCGAAGAAACCCACCCGGATGCATCCGGGAGAAAGGAGTCATAGATGAAGAGGTTCATCCTCGCACTGTTTCTCATGACGGCTTTTGTTGGGGGATTGTTCGCACAATTCGTCGAATATCCCATCGGCGAACCGCAGAGGATCAACGGAATGGAGGTCGCTGCGGTGTACCTCAAACCAGTGGACATGGAGCCGAGGGGGAGCGGCCTGCCTGCGTCGCTCTCGGACATCCACCTCGAGGCCGACATTCGTGCCGTCGAGGGGAACCCGAACGGGTTTGCCATAGGGGAGTGGATCCCCTATCTGAAGATCTCGTTCGAGCTCATCAACCTCGATACGGGTGAGCGGCAGACCGGTGTGTTCATGCCCATGGTGGCAGCCGACGGTCCCCACTACGGTAACAACATCCGCATGATGGGGCCCGGTACCTATAGGCTCGTCTATCGTATCGAGAATCCCTCCTCGCAGGGGTTCCTCCGGCACACCGATGCCGATACCGGCGTGGGGCGTTGGTTCGAACCATTCACCCTGAGCTGGGAGTTCACGTACGTCCCCATCGAGTAAGGCGTGAGGCCATGATCGCCTTTTCAGCATAACAAAGGAGTGTCCGCCCGGTCTGTCCCGGGCGGACATCTCCCTCTCTCCGGAGGCTCGGGTATGGATGTGGTGAGTGCGATCCTCGGGACGTTGCTTCCCCTCGTCGTGATCGTTTCCCTGCAGGAAGAGGGGTGGGGCCGGCGCTCAGGGGGATCCCCGGTTCGTGTTCCCATGTTTCTGTTGCTCCTCGTCTGGTTGTCTGCGCCGCTCGCCGTGGATCTGGGGCTCTATCGGTGGTTCAGGTTGGGTGTGCTCGTGTTCACCATGGCCTCGATCCCTGTATTCTTCTCCCGGGCGAAGGCGGTGTCCGTATGGGGCCTGGGGTTGTGGACAGGGCTCGTGCTCTGGGAGTATTTCACCGATCATCCGGTGACCGTGGTGAGTCTTCTCAACAGCGAGTTCGTGGCGAGGATGCTCCTCATCGCAGGGAGCGTACTCCTCCTGCTCCTCTTCCATCACTATCTGCGCCTCCTCAAGGGATCGGTGCCGGGGCTTCTCTCTTCCCTGCTCGTGGGAGGAGGGCTCCTGGTGCTGGAAATCGTCCTGGCCGGTGAGGTGGTGCTCGAACTCGTGAGGGCGGGCGTGCTCCCCCCCTCCCGCGGCCTGGTCGGTTTCTCCGCCCGGACCACACGATACGGACCCCTTTCGGGATACCTCTTCCTCGCGGTCTGTGCGGTGATGGTGGGGTATGTCGCACTCGTGCACCGACCGCGGCACGCGGCGGCGGAGCCGGAGGAGACGGGCCCGGAGCGGAGGAAGAGGTGTGCAGCCGCGAGGAGGCACCGGAGGCGGACGGCCGCCGGGGTGGTGGTCGTCCTCATGGTGGCCTTTCCCCTGCTCTTCCAGGACATATGGGGAGGAAGGGCCCCGCGTCTCTCTGCCGCCGAAGAGGTCGCCCTCTCCCCGGCTTCGGGTTCGGTGGAGATCCCTCTCGAGGAGGTCTCGGATGGAAATCTCCACCGCTACGCGTTCCTCTCGACGGAAGGCACGGCTGTGTGTTTCTTCGTGATAAACCGAGATCCTTCTGGGATGGATCCCGTCGCCGTGCTCGATGCGTGCATGCTCTGCGGTGATGCCGGATACGTCCAGGAGGGTGAGGACGTGATCTGCGTGGCCTGCGGGGTGAAGATGTTCATCCCCACCATAGGTGAGCCGGGGGGATGTAATCCGATCCCCATCGACTACACCGTCACCAGGGATATGGTGATGATAGGAGGCGATGTCCTGGAGAACGCAGCGGTGTACTTCCTCCAGGAGGAGTCGTTCTGAGTGTGAAGCGACACACGTTCGTCGCATGGAGGCCGTATGCAAGGACGGATCATCGCGGGATCCTTCCTGAGGGATCCCGGCAAGAAGGTGCTCGCAGGCGTGACGATGCTCTTCGCCTCGGCGCTCGTCTCGTTGCTCCTCAATCTCACGATGGACATCGGGGACAAGATGGCGAGGGAGCTCTCCTCCTATGGGGCGAATCTGCTCGTCACCCCCCGTACGCGCTCCACGGGTCTCAGGATAGGGAGCGTGGCATACAATCCGTTTGAGGAGGAGGCATTCCTCGAAGAGTCCGACCTCCCTAAGATCAAGAGTATCTTCTGGCGGCACAACATCACCGCCTTCGCCCCCTTCCTCGAGAGTACGGCCGCACTGTCGAACGGGGCTTCGGTGCCCCTGGTCGGCACCTACTTCTACAGGTCGATACCGGTCCCGGGTGGGAGGACCTTCTCCACGGGGGTGAAGACCCTCTACCGCTTCTGGGAGGTGGAAGGGAGGTTCCCGGAGGACGAGGCGGAGACGGTGGAGGTGCTGGTCGGGACGTCCCTCGCGCGTCGGCTCGGGGTCCGGCCTGGGGAGGTCCTCACACTGGAGGATGGTGGATCACTCCTGGTCACGGGCATCCTGGCATCGGGAGGGGAGGAGGACGAGATGATTCTCGCTCCGCTCTCCTTTGTACAGCGACATGGAGGCCTCGAGGGAAAGGTCTCCTACGTGCGGGTGGCGGCCCTCACCACGCCGGAGGATGCCCTTGCGAGGCGGGCGCGGCGGGATCCCGGCTCGCTCACCGATAGGGAGTGGGATCTCTGGTACTGCACGGCCTACGTGGGGGCCATCGCATACCAACTGGAGGAGGCGATTCCGGATGCCCGGGTCTCGCCCGTCTGGCAGGTGGCGGCCGGCCAGGGCGAGATCATGACCAAGGTACAGTTCTTCCTCGGGGTGATCACCATCGTGGCCACCATCGCGGCGGCCCTCGGAATCTCCTCCATCATGACCACCGTGGTCCTCGAGCGGTCGCGGGAGATCGGATTGATGAAGGCCCTGGGCGCACCACGCTTCCTCATCCTCTCCCAGTTCTACGTGGAGGCGGGGGTCATCGGCATCCTGGGAGGGGCCATGGGCTGGGCATTCGGGTACGGGATGAGCGGAGTGCTCTCCCTGCAGCTCTTCGGAAGAGGGGTGGGGTTCAGACCTGTTGCCATCCCCCTCGTGCTCCTCACCTCCCTCTTCTGCTCGCTCTTCGGGACATGGTTCCCCTCGCGGTCTTCGCCGGATTCGTCGTCAAGGCCCTCGTCAACCAGCGCAACAGGACCGGCGTGATCCTCCTCTCCCTGGTGGTGGGAGCCGCGGTCTTCTCCGCCGTCTCTCTCGTGACGCTCGACGTTCCCGAGAAGATGAGCCGCGAACTGAGGAACTTCGGGGCGAACGTCCTCATCGTCCCTGCAGAGGGGATGACCGAGGTCCCGGAGGATCGCGTGGGAGAGGTCGTCTCCTCGTTTCCCGGGGAGGCCCTGGTGGGGTGGAGCCCTCTCCTGTACGGCAAGGTGCGTCTCGATCTGGGCGAGGCGATGCTCGCGGGTGGAAGATTCCCCGACATGAGGAAGGTCTTCCCCTACTGGCAGGTCGAGGGTTCCTGGATCGGTGTGCCCTTCGACAACCGAAACGTCATGATGGGCTCTCGTCTCGCCGAGGAGATGGAGCTCGAGGTGGGGGATGAGGTCGTCCTCTACGGCGGGGACCGGGCAACACGATGGCGCATGCGTGTGAAGGGGATCGTCGAGACGGGCGGGGAAGAGGAGCTTCAGCTCTTCGTGAACATCGAGGTGGCGAGGGCCGTGCTCGACCGGGCCGAGGGCGTGGATCTCGCTGCCCTGAGTGTGGATACCCACGCGGTGGACCTCGAGTCCCATCTCGGACGGATCCAGGAGCGATTCCCCGACGTGCAGGTGAAACCCGTCCTGCAGATCGCCCGGTCCGAGGGTGCGGTGCTCGAGAAGGTCCGCGGCCTCTTCGTGGTGGTGGCGGCGGTGATGATGCTCATCGTGGTCATTTGTGTGATGACCACCCTCATCGCGGTGATCTCGGAGCGTCGGTACGAGATCGCCCTCATGCGGGCCATAGGGGCCGAGCTCTCCCATGTGGTGAGGAGGTTCGTCGCGGAACTCCTGGTGCTCTCGTCTTCTGGTGCCCTCGTGGGGGTGGTGCTGGGGTGGGGGATCGCCCAGTGGATAGGACGTTCGGTGTTCGGCACGTGGATCGATCTCGAGGCGGTGATACTCCCCTCGGCCCTGGTGCTCACCGGTCTGGTGGCCCTCGTGGCCGCCTTTCCCGCCCTCTGGATCGCGGGCCGAATCGACCCGGCCCGCATCCTCAAGAACGAGTAGACGTGAGGAGGTGAGACATGCGTTGCGTTCTGGAGCTCAAGGATATCACCCGATCGTACGGGTCGATCGATGCCCTCGACCGGCTCTCCCTCCGGGTGGAGGAAGGGGAGTGGCTCGCGATCATGGGGCCCTCCGGTGCAGGAAAGACCACGCTTCTCAACATACTCGCCCTCCTCGACACTCCCACCTCAGGGGAGTACATCCTCGATGGGAGGAAGACCGCCAGCCTCTCGGAACACGAACGGGCCGTGCTTCGGAGGGAGAAGATAGGGTTGGTGTTCCAGCAGTTCCATCTGGTACCCTACCTCACCGCCCTGGAGAACGTGATGGTCGCCCAGTACTATCACAGTATGGCCGATCGGAGGGAAGCGGAGGCGGTGTTGAGGAAGGTGGGGCTCGGTGAGCGCCTCTCCCACAGGCCGTCCCAGCTCTCCGGAGGCGAGAAGCAGCGGGTCTGCATCGCCCGTGCACTGGTCAACGAGCCTGCGCTCCTCCTCGCGGACGAGCCCACCGGGAACCTCGACGAGAGGAACGAGGGGATCGTGCTCGACCTCTTCCGCGCGCTCAAACGGGAGGGGCGGACCATCATCATGGTGACCCACAACCCCAATCTGGCGAAGGAGGCGGACCGCATCGTGTACCTCAACCACGGCAGGATATCGCCCGTGAATCCCTTTGTGGAGGAGGTGGTGGATGCGCGTCCGTAGGGCCTTGTCCGCAGTGGTGGGGGTGCTGCTTCTCACGGCCGCGGGGTGTGGCCCGGAGCGCATCGTGCTCTCGGGCCTTGCGGACGGCCGGTACGAGGTGGTGCTCTCCGATCGCAGGGTGTACGGCTATGTAGCCTATATGGTGCTGGAGGTGAGAGGTGGACGGATCGCGGCGGTGGAGTACGACGAGCGGAACCCCCGCACCGGTCGTTCGAAGACGGGCGATGAAGCGCAGAACCGGGAGATGATGCGTCTGAGCGGGAGGGAATGGGGCGAGGTGGTGGAGGATCTGGAGGGGCTCGTGCTCGGGGCAGGGAGCGAGCTCAGTCTGGATGCGGTGAGCGGGGCGACGAGGACCTCGGAGGCCTTCCGGGAGGCGCTGCTGAGGGCGCTGGAGGAGGCGCGGGGAGGCGCCTCCGAGTAACCAGACCGCATTGATCCCCACATGGGCATCGGGGTCTCACGATACAGTAGGCTCGAAGAATGAGCCGATTCCGGTGAGGCGTTCCGAGATCTCCCAGAGGCGGCGGGCATCCTCCTCCCGGTACGACCTGGGGGATGAGGGAATGGGCTTCCCGAACTTCCAGTACTTTCCCCCGATTTCTTCGAAGGGGAGGTCGCATCCCACCGTTACAATGGACTGAGCAGAGAACTCCGGGCTCACCCCTTTCTTTCGTCTGAAATACCACACGAGTCGTGAGATCGGGGATGTGTGTTTGAACCCCATGTCGGTGGTGACCAGGCCCGGATCTATCGCACATGCGGTGACAGGAAGTCCCCGGGCCTTCAGTCGCCGCTCGAGCTCATAGACGAAGAGGACGTTCGCGAGCTTCGATTGCCCGTAGGCGACCAGCCCCTGATAAAGTGTGAGATTGGGGTTGCGCCAGTGGATACGTCCCTGGGCATGGGAGCCTGAACTTACCACCAGGATGCGACCTCCGCCAGGAGCCTTTGCACTACGTGGGAGGAGGAGGTGGGTGAGGAGGAAGGGCGCGAGGTGGTTCACCGCGAACTGCACTTCTATTCCCTCGGGTGAGAGACGCTTTTTGGAGGTGTAGATGCCGGCATTGTGGATGATGAGGTTGAGATAAGGTGCGGAAAGCTTCCCGGCACACTCCCGGAGTGCTCTCTGGGATGAGAGGTCCACCTCATAGATGGTGAGCCTGGAGGTCTCGCTCCCCCGGGAGGAGAGCCAGTCGATGAGCTCTGCAGTTCGGGCGGCACTCCGGGCCGTGCCCAGGACGAACCAGCCTCGTGCGAGGAGCTGAGCTACGATGTGTCGCCCGATTCCACCTGTAGCTCCTGTGACAAGGGCGTACCGGGTATTGTTCATTGCGCCTCCTGTGTGATGGTGTTCATTCTCTCAAGCTTCAGTATAAAACAAAAGAATAAAAAAATCAATTAAAACACTTGACTAAAACCCGTATTCATATTACCCTCTTAAACGAATGTTTGAAATAACTGATTGGAGAGTGCCATGGCGTATGCTTTTGTGACGGGCGCGAGCAGAGGATTGGGGCGGGCCTTTGCCGAGGAGCTCGCAAAGCGGGGGTTCGATCTCCTCCTCGTCTCGCTTCCGGGGGAAAGGCTCCCCCAGGTTGCCTCATCCCTGAGGCGACGCTACGGCATCGAGGTGGACGTGCTGGAGGGTGACATCACCTGTCCGGAGACTCGTACGCATGTTCGTGAGATCCTCTCCCGCTATGGGAGTCTCACTGTGGCGGTGAACAATGCGGGCTATGGTCATCCAGGTCCTTTCGATGTGTGGGATGTGGAGGAATGGGAAGTCATGCTCCGGCTCAACGTGGAGGCCACGACCGCCCTCTCACACCTGGTGCTCCCCTTTCTGGAGAGGGGGCGCCCTTCGTTCCTCCTCAATGTGGCTTCCCTCGCGGGCTTCTTCCCCATGCCGTTCTTCGGTGTGTACGCCTCGTCGAAAAGCTATGTACTCCACTTCACCCTGGCTCTCGGAGAAGAGCTCAAGGGGAGAGGGATCTCCGTGAGTGTGCTGTGCCCGGGGGGTGTGCTCACCAATGCCCGCTCGATCGATGAGGTGAGGGCGCAGGGGATCGCAGGGCGGCTCTCGAGTTTTCCCCCTCACAGGGTGGCCTTGTATGCACTTGAGGCGCTCTTCAAAGGAAGGCCTCTCATCATCCCGGGATGGTTCAATCGGTTCCTGGTCACGATCGCATCCGTGGTCCCGAAACAGCTCGTGGCCGTGGTGACGGGCATGCGCTGGCGACCGGTGGCCCACACCATGTTCCACCCCGAGCGGTGTGCATGGAAAAAGAGGGCCCCTCATCCCTCACGAGGGGTATGATCCTCGGGGATGATTCCCGCACGGGTGAAGAGATCGAAGAGGGTCTTCAGATAGGTCTTCCCGGCCTCTTCGTCGATAGGTCTTCCGAGGATGAGCTCGAACACCGGGGGAAGGACGAAGGGCATGAAGACCGCACTTGCAATGATGGCAGTGAGATGTCGTCTCTTTTCCTCTGAGAGGTGGGGGTTCGTCTGACCAAGGATATCGACGAGAGAGTGGAAGAAAATGCGCATCCCCTCTTCCTGGAAGGAGTAGGCAAACTTTCCTTCATTGAAGAGCGAGTGGAGGTGCGCCTGGGTGAGCCTGGGATAGGTGAATCCGCCTCTGAAGAGCTCTTCGAGCACGCGTCTCAGACGCTCTGCAGGGGGAAGCCCCTCTTCCCTGAGAGCGTCCCGGGCATCTTCGAATGAGTTGCGCACCGTGATCCGCATGGCCTCTTCCAGCAACTTGTCTTTTGAGCGAAAATAGTAGTTGATGGCCGCGATGTTCACACCTGCCTTTTCTGCGATTTTTCGTATGGTGACGTTAGGAAGTCCGTACTCTTCGATGCATTCGATCGTGGCGAGGAGGATACGCTCCTGTGTCGACGGGGTTTCCACCTTTACGCTCCTTTGTTTTAAACTTATGTTTATACTGCCATGTGGCGGGTACGCGTGTCAACGAGAAAAGGAGGCAGTATGGCTTCCCGTGTGATATTCGAACGCATCGAGGTAAGGCGGATCAAGGCCCTGCTGGAGGAGTGGATACGTCGTTTCCCCTCGCGGCTCGCTGGCACCCCAGGGTGTGATGAGGCCGGAGCGGCGATCGAAGAGGCCTTCCGGCAGGCAGGGACAAAGGCGTGGAGGGAGTCGTTCGTCTGTAGCCCCGATGCCTTCATGGGCTACCATGTCTACGTCTTCCTCCTCTACGCGGTGGGGGTGGTCTTTCTCGCCTATGGCTGGCCTGTTGTTGCAGGACTCTGCTTTCTCGTAGGGCTCGCCATGGACCTCGGCGAGTTCGTGCTCTTCCTCCCTGTGGTGGACAGGTTTTTTCCCCGCCGTGTGTGCAGGAACGTGATCGCCGAGATCCCTGCTGCAGGGGAGGAGCGCCTGGTGGTCTACGTGTGCGCGCACCACGATGCAGCCCGCGAGCTCCCCTACCTCAAGCGGAGGCAGGTCCTCTACCCCCTCAAGGTCCTCGGAGGCGAGGCCTTCACCCTTGGGGCGGCGCTCTGTGCCCTGGGCGTGGGGCTCGGGTGGTGGACCCTCGGGCCGGGGTGGGTGATCTTCTTTGTGCTGGGGATTCCCTTTCTCTTCCAGCGTGCCACCTTTGTCTTCAGGCACGGGGTGCCGGGGGCGGGCGACAACCTCGTCGCCTGCGCCATGCTGGTGGAGCTCGCCCGGCTCTATGCCCGAAGGCCACCACAGTACGTCACGCTCCGCCTCGTGAGCTTCGACGCCGAGGAGTCGGGCCTCCGGGGTTCGGCGGCCTTTGTACGACGGCACCGGGATGAGCTTCAGGGAACGCCTGTGGTGGTGCTCAACATCGACAGCATCTACCGGAGGGAGGACCTGCAGATCCTCGTCTCCGACATCAACGGGCTGCTTCTCCTCTCCGGCGAGCTCGCTTCCCGGGTGGCTCGGTGGGCCGAGGAGGCGGGTGTGGGGCTCCCTGTGAGGCGCATGACCTTTGGCGGTGGCGGTACGGATGCCGCCTCGTTTGCACGCGCAGGCCTTCCGACCATTTCTTTGATCGGGATTGCCAACCGGATGATACGGCGGAGGCTCGTCTACCACACCATGGCCGACCTGCCCCCTGCGGTGGAGGATGAGGCGGTGAGGGACCTCATGAAGGCGCTTCTCGTGGGTCTCCGGAGGCTTGATGAGGAGGGGTATGCCGTCTATAAGGAAGGGAAGACCGTGCCGAAAGGAGGACGGGATGAAGGTGCGACTCGTGATAGACGAGGAGGTGTTCGAGGCTGAGCTCTTCGATACCCCTCTGGGAAGGGCGATCGCTGCGCTCCTCCCCGTGGAGGGGAGGGGGGCCTTCTGGGGGAGCGAGATCTATTTCCCCATCGCCCTGAGGAGGTCGCTGGAACGGCCACAGGAGCTCGTGCAGCCCGGGGATCTCGCCTACTGGCCCGGCGGTCCCTCGTTCTGCATCTTCTGGGGACCCACCCCCATAAGCGGCCCCGGGGAGATACGTCCTGCGAGCGAGGTGGAGGTCTTCGGGAGAATCACCTCTGACCTGGCCGGCTTCGATCGCGTGAAGCGGCCGGTGGTGCGCGTGGAGCGGGTGGAGTGATGCTTATCCGTGAGTTGGTATTTGGTATAATTCTCTTCCCAATCTGGTAACTTATTGACGAGGGGGTAGAAATCTGCTAACGCTATTTTAGGTACATTGAAAAGTGAGAGCAAAGAATGAGTGAACTCAAGAAGGTGATATACAAGGCCCATCGTAAGAATCAACGGGAAAGAATATTGAATGCTGCGGGGAAACTTTTTCTCGAAAAGGGAGTGGATAGTGTGAGTATAGAGGCTATTGCCAAGGAAGCAATGATTACAAGGAGAACTATATATCAGTATTTCGATAATAAATTTGAAATAGCACTGTACTGCGCCCATTAAGTCAAGACAAAAAGGGTAGGAGCCTTTTGCGCTGTACTGCTTTTTTTAGTAACCCAACGGGAATCCTGGGCAACAACGCGCTGTAATGTCTGCTTAGGGTGTCAACGTTACCGTATTCTCATCCGGAATAGTGCTCACAACGGTACAATATGCACGATGGTTCACTCGCGTTCTCTCCAGCACGGCGGTTCTGTATCCGAACTGGACACACCTTCCCTCAGGATTCCTCAAGGGAACGTGGATACGGGGCACTGTCAAGGGGGAGTGTTGAAATTACGCTGGAGCTGATAAGGGGTGCGTCTCCCCACCTCTTGTATCACCTGCATGCCCACCACGTAGAGGCCTACCACCTCATCCGCATGGGCAAGACTCATATACCCGGGATACCGTCGCAGAAAGCTCCTCATGTGCCGAACCAGGTTCTCCGCAAGGTTGCTCGTCCTCACCTTCTTCTTCCACGCATAGGGTAACTCCAGATAGGAGAAGAGCCGCTCCTTCCGCCACAGGAGGGCGGCCGTCATCCGGGGAGCCTTCGGCGCCCACTTCTTCACGAATGCCTCACACGCACCCTCTGCCTCCTCCTTCCCTCCTGCCTCAAAGAGCTTCCAGTACTCCGCTCGAAAAGCTCGCCTCTCCTTCTGGAGGTCTGCGTTCTTCCCCTTCCGTTCCCCCATATCCTGCAGGAGCTTCTGTTCAAGCGTCCGCTGCAGGTGCCACAGACATATCTGCTTTTTCGCCTCGGGATACACGGTCTCCACCGCCTGCCAGATGCCTTCTGCCTCATCGGCCACCACCAGCTCCACCTCCTCAAGCCCCCGCTCGTAGAGCCCGGTAAGGAGTCGCTCGTAGCTCGCTCGGTCCTCACGCGCTGCAACGATCCAGTCAAGCAGCTCGTGTGTCCCGTCCTCCTTCACCCCCACGGCACTTAAGACCACCAGCTTCTTCTGATCGCTCCCCCGCCTCTTGGCCCATACCCCATCCAGCACAAGGGCCTTCACCCCGCTGAGGGGCCGCTTCCGCCACCGCTCTTTCTCTTCGCGAAGACGTCTGATGAGCCTCAGCAGGGTCTGCGGGTGAGCCTCTCCTATCCCCAGCTCCCGTAAGAGAATGGTCCACGTCCGCGCACTCATCCCTCCCACATACCCAAGCAGAAGTTCCTCGGTGAGGGCCTTGAGCCTGTGCTCATAGGTCACCAGCCTCACCTCTTTCCCGCAGCTGGTACGGATACGCGGCACGCGTACCTCAGTAAGGGTTCCCCATGGGACCTGCACGGTCTTCCACTTCCTGTAGCCGTACCGGTAGTAGGAGACGTCCTCAGGACCTCCTCTGGCATATCGGTCTCTTCCCACTACCGCATCTCTGAGTGCCTCAAGGAGGCGCTCCAGGTAGCTCTTGTACGTCTGGAGGACGTGCTCCCGTACCTGGTCTTCCACTTGCCTCATCAGGCGAGAAAGGGTAGAGTGTGTCGCAGGTACATGTGTCATGGGGTATCTCCTCCTTAGCTGTAAGTGTGTGTTGGTGGGAGATACCCCTTATCTTTTTTCCCCGCCTTTTTCAACACTCGATGTTACAGTCCCTGGATACGGGGGATCGGTTTCGGTAAGACCGCTCGTTAGGCCGCAGGCCTGAGCAGGGAGCGTATCTGGTTTGGCTGGTTCTCTCGCACTCGTCCCAGGGCAAGGGCACTCATGACAGAAAACACCAGCGTGAGGTGAACCGACAGTTTCTCCTGCCCCCGGATCGTGTGGAGTTCCAGGCTAAAGCTTCGATCCAGCCGGCTGTGGATCCGCTCCAAGGCCGTTCGCTTGGCATACTCCCGCTTCCACCGATACGAAGATCGGGCGAGAGGCGTGAAGACTCTGCGGTCCGTGGAGAGGGGGATCCGAATACAGGAGGCCAAGGGACAGGAGGCTTTGCCTGCACACTCATACCCATAGTGCACCGCAGGACAGCCGTACTTCAACGTGCCCCGCTTCTCTTCAAATCCCCGGTAGGCCATCTCCCGCTGCGTCCCCGTGGCCATACAGACACAACTCACCGTCCCTTGGTAGTCATACACCACATTTCTTGTCCCCGGGACCAGCCTGGTCTGTTCTCCATCTTTCCACAGGTTGCGAATATCGATGACCGGTTTGATCCGGTGCTCGTGCCACAACAGATCTATCAACGTGCCATCATCATAGCCCCGGTCGGCCGTGAACACTTCCGCCGCCTTGAGTATATGCGGCCTATGGCGATCCAGGGACCGAATCAGCTTTCGCATCACCGGCACCTCGTGCTTTGAGGCCCGACTCACCGTAAAGGCCACCGGCAGTTCATACGCTGTATCCGCAAGGAGGTGCACCGTAAACCCGAACCATTTCTTTACCGACTTCTGCACCTCCCCCCGTTCATTCTGATACACATACTCATGACACCCCCAGTCCGCATCGTGCTCCCCTCGCCGGTCTCCGGCACCCTTCCCCCTTCGACGGGCAACGCTTGCTATCCCCTTCCCATCGGCTCCCAGCCGCCGCCCAAATCCAGGCAGCTCCCGGTAGCACTGATCCACCAGGCTGGTAAACACCCTTACCAGTGCTTCCCGGATACTCCGCTTCCTCAAGGTGGAAAGAAACCGGCTGTACGCGCTGGCACTGGGTACCGCATCGCTTCCCCGGGTAGGATCACATCCACACAGGTCCCTCAGTTGCCCGTTCCGCAAGAGCTCCCGGCGTAGCTGCTCGATGCTCGGGTGCTGAAACACTATCCCCGCAACGAGCGAGTTCCACATCGCCCGTACCGGATATTCATTCCGGCCTCTCCCCCGCCTCTGTTCCAGCTACTGCATCAGTTCCTCATCCGGCAGGTTCTCCAACACCAGCCGAAGCCGATGTAAATCCCCCAATGCTTCTACATCGTGCCAGCAAAAAAGTGATTTCTGTGCTATACTTGCCATGGGCCCCTCCGTCGGTTTTCTGCTACCATGATTCTATCATGGAAAAACCCGGGGGCCCTCTTTTTTGGGGTCAATTTTTCAACTCCGACCTCGTTTTCCCCTTCTATCGCACCTGTGGACCGCTTTTTTGGGGTAAAATAAATCCCCACCCGCTTGTAATTTCTTTACCTATCGTTGCGTGAAAACAGCGCAAAAGGCTCGGACCTGTCTTCTCTTGACAAATCCCCCCACTAATAAGAGACTATTCACTATACCATCCTTGAAGGACGTAGGTACGATGGGAAACGGTCTCGTTCGGGTGCTCTCTCATCCGGTGTTCCTGTCCGGTTTCTTGAGTTGGTTCTGTGCGCAGGTGATCAAGCTCCTGGTGGAGGCGTTGAAGAGGAGACGGAGATTCGCCTCTCCCCTGCTCCCCGTGGTCCTCTGGAAGACGGGTGGGATGCCTTCGAGCCATTCGGCCCTGGTGACCGCCCTCGCGACTTCGATCGGGTTCCATGATGGGGCCGATTCCTCGCTCTTCTTCCTGAGTGTCTTCTACGCCGCCATCATCATAAGGGATGCAGTGGGGGTGCGGAAGGCGGCGGGTCAGCAGGCACAGGTCCTCAATCGTCTTGGTGAGGGCGTTCGGGAGAAGCTGGGGGTGGAGTTCACGCCGGTGAAGGAGGTGACCCACGGCCATACCTTCCCGGAAGTGGGGGTGGGTATGGTCCTCGGTTTCTCCATCGCCCTGGTGGTGAGTCTTCTCTCGTAGGAGGGATCCGGTGCCCAGGAGGGAGGTGCAGGATATCCGTGCGTACTGGAGTGGGGTCGGAGGGGGCGTGCTCTTCGTGGGGGCCCTCGTGCTCATGATGTTCCTGTCGGACGGGTCGGGCGGCTGGGAGGGGGTCCAGGTGCTGGGGATACGAGAGAGCGTGGCTCCGGAGGTGGTGGTGGAGGCGCTCGAGAGGAAGGGCCTGGGGCCGGTGGTGTGGGAGGGGAGCCAGGAGGTGGAGTTGTGGGAGGGACGGGAGCTGGGGCGGTACAGGCTCAGGGATCTCCCTTCGAGACTCGATCCGGCCGATCCGAGGTACGATCCCTACCTCTCATGGTTGCCTTCGATGTTCGAAGGGAGGGTGGGTGGAGAGGTCGTCTCCCTCCTCTACGTGCCGCAGCGACACGGCGCCCTCTGGTTTCTCTTCGAGGTGCTCCCGGTGCTCCGGGCCTTTCCCGGAAAGGTGGTGCTCATGGGGCAGGGGTGGCCGGTGAGGTTCTTCCTCGCCGGGGTGTTCCTGGGACTCCTCGTGTGGTGGGCCTGGGGGAGATGGGGCGTGTGGGCCGTGGCGGGTGGTGTGGGTTGGGTGGTCGTGGTGGGGACCGGAGGGGTGGGGATGGTGCCCGCCGCCGCCTCAGGGATGGTGAGTTTTCTGCTCCTCCTGCCGCCGGTTGCCGAGGTGATGGAGAGAGGGGTCCTGTGGGGATGGAGGTGGGAGGAGTGGGGCGGGGTCGTGTGGTGGGGAGTGATCCATCTCACGGTGGTGGTGGGATGGGCGGTCTTCATCGGGAGCTGGGCGGTGGTGTCGGCCCTGCTGGTGGAGTGTGGAGTGGTGGGGATGATGATCGCCTACTTCACGTGGTGGCGGAGCCGGCTCTCACATCGGGTCTTTCGTCCGGTACCCCTCAGAAGACGTACCCGTACCGACTCCGGCAGAAACCTCCCCCGCTGGGGGTGGGGGCTCCTGCTCCTGATATGTGCCACGATTGCTGCCGGCGCGGGGCTTGCCGGGGACGAGGTGGAGATTCCCCTTCCCGGGGAGGGACCGTGGTGGCAGGGGGCTGACGGCTATCTCGCACACCGGGCCTTCCAGGAGGGCTTTCTGTTCAACGTGCCGTTCGAGCTTCCCACCCAGGGGACGACAGTGACCCTCCCCCGCTACCGGGTTGTAGGGAATGAGGTCGTGAGGGAGGAGGTGGTGGTTCTCGTGTTCGATGCGGCTTGGTTTCGGAGGGTGGAGGATCTTTCTCCCAATAGACTCGAACATCTCTTTCTCGGCACGGGGAGGAATGTCTCATTCGTCCCCTCACAGCTGACGGTCCAGTGGCGTTGGCCTGTGCAGGCGGCGGGCCTCCTCATCCTTCTTCTCCTGCTCCTGCCCGAGATTCTCAAGAGGGGGGCGGGTTTGACTTTTGAAACCAGGTATGGTATGAGAGCAGCCATCCGGAAGGAGGGGAGGCAGGTCGCATGAGGTCGCTCCTTGCCGGCCGCGTGAGAGGCGGTCTGGAGTTCCGTTCCTATGTACAGACGGTGGATCGTCGGGTGGTGAACGCATCCCTTCCCAAGGTGGTGGTGATCCCTCTCGCATGGGGAAGGATGGAGGCTTCCCATCCTGTGGTGAAGCCGGGCGATGAGGTGAAGGAGGGTCAGTTGCTCGCGAAACCGGCGAGCGTCCTGGGGACGCCCCTCTATTCCTCGGTTCCCGGGAGGGTACGGGACATCGTCCCTGTCTCCCTTCCGGAGGGTGAACGGGAGGCCGTGATCTTGGACCTCGCCGGGACCTTCGAGCGTCGCGCGAAAGACCGGACGTCCGACTGGGCTGATATGACGCCGGAGAAACTCTGGAAGCGGCTCTTCTCGTCGGGGGTGATCCGGCACGGGAACGTTCCCCTCCCGATCGGGAGGTTCCTCCCGCCGCCGGGTCGTAAGGCCGAGGCCTTGGTCTGCGCCTGTTTCTCTGCGGAGCCGTGGCGGTATACCGAGGAGCTGCTCCTCGGGCTCCGGCGCGAGGCCGTGGCCGAGGGGCTCCGCATCCTCGTGCGCACCGTGATGCCCAAGGAGGTGCATCTGGTCTTCCCTGAAGAGGAGAGAACGGTTTCCCGCCTCTTCGTCAGGGACCTGGGGGATCCGGGTATTCCCGTGCGGATCCACCATGTCGCGAGACGGTATCCCTTCACCTCGGACGAGATGCTCCTCGAGCTTGTGGGAGGGGCACGCCTCACCTGGGGTAGGCTTCCCGTGGACGAGGGATTCGTGATCGCGGAACCCTCCACTCTCCTCGCGGTGAGGGATGCGGTCGTCGGCGGGAGGCCTGTGCTCGAACAGGTGGTTCTGGTGGGTGGCGATGTAGTGGAGCGCCCCGTTCTCGTGAAGGTCCGGCTGGGTATGCCCGTATTCGATCTCCTCTCCCAGGAGGGGACGATGCCCGGTCCCGATGTGGATCCGATGGTCTTCCTGGGAGGACCTCTCTCCGGCAGGGAGGTCTCATGGCTCGGGGTACCGCTGCTTCCCGGCGTGGATGTGGTGACGCTCCTCGGGAGAGGGGCGACAGGGGGGGAGGAACCGTGCATCCACTGCAGCCGCTGTGCGCAGGTCTGTCCGAGGGGGCTCGAGCCCTGGCTCCTCCACGAGGCCCTCGGAAGAGGGGACGAGCGACTCCTTTCCGGAGGAGCGATCGAGGGGTGTATAGGTTGCAACCTGTGCAGTTTCGTCTGTCCCTCGGCCATTCCCCTCGCGGATCGGTTCAGGGAGTATCTCGAGAAGGAGGGGGAAGGTCATGGAGAGGGTTGACGGTGGGAGGCTCGTCCTGGGCTCCAGGCAGGTCTACGAGGGGAAGAAGGTGCTCGCCCTGCTCCCGGTGCTGGGGGGGATGGCGGTGCTCTTCGGTCCGGAGGGGCTCCTGCCGACCGCGGCTGCAATCGTGGGGAGCCTCGGCGCGGACCTCCTCATGGCGCGTCTCTTCTCCCGAAGGGTACGGCCCTCGTGGGATGCGGTGGGGCTCGGGCTCCTCGTGGGGCTCTTCCTGCCTCCCGGACTCCATCCCGTTGCCGGGTTTCTCGCCGCGGTCTTCGGTCAGGTGGTGGCGCGCTGGACCTTCGGCGGCCCTGCTCGCGCCTGGTTCCATCCTGCGGTGGCGGCCGTGCTCTTCGCCGTGGTCTCCTTTCCCTTCGATGCGGGAAGCTACCTTCCGCCGCTCTTCGGGGATCGGGTGCAGGGACTCCCGCTCTTCGTCGAGGCGAAGCGTCTCCTCTCGGGGCTCCGGGGGGGGAGCGTCCTCCAGATGGTGGGGCTCACCCCGAGCGGGATCGACGTGCGGGTCACGGGTGTGCTCAACGATGTGATCTTCGTGCCCCTTCGTTCGTATCTTCCCGATGGATACGTGGATCTCGCATTGGGGAACGTGCCGGGTGCGGTGGGCGCGCAGATGGGGCTCTTCGTCTTCCTCGGTGCCCTGATCCTCGTGTACGAGGAGGCGGTGCGGGTGGATCTCCCCTTCCTCTTCCTGGGGGCTTACACCCTCCTCGTCTTCGTTGCAGGAGGGGGACCGGAGGGAGGAGCCGACGTGCTCTTCTACCTGGGTGCCACCGATGTGGTACTCACCGCCTTCTTCCTCGTCCCCGATGAGGTCTCCAGGCCTTCCAGGGCGGGACTCCTTCCCTGGTATGCGGTTGCGGGAGGCCTCCTGGCCGGGCTCTTCTCCCTGGGTGGGGCCTTTCCCTATCCCGGGCTCCTTTGTGCCGCGGTGCTCAACCTCACGGTCCCGCTCGTGGATCACCTTTCCGTAGCCCGGGTGGGGGGTCGCGCATGAGGCACGTGCTCGATCAACGCTTCGATGTGGGGTTGGTGGTGCTCTTCTTCCTCTCGACGCTCGCGCTGATAGGGAGCGGCTATGTCTTCCTGGGCGGGAGGCTGGAGGACCGGGATGCGGTGGGGGTGCGTCTCGTGCTCGGGGGGGAGGGATTGCAGGTGGAGGAGATGGGGCTTCCTGTTTCCGCAGGGAGCGTGTATCGGGTGTCGGGCGAGGGGGAAGGGGTGTGGGCCGTGGCGCTCCCGGTGGTGTGGCGCGAGGCGGGGCTCGTGGTGGTGCTCTATGATGGAACGGGTGCGGTCGTGGATGTGCGGTTCCCCTACGGGCTCGAGGCGGGAGGGGACGATCCGTACGATACGGATCGTCTCAGGCGGCTCCTCCTGGATCGGAGTGCCCGGCGTCTGTGGCACGAGGTGAAAGGGGTCGATCCTCTCCTGCTCCGGAAGGTGGAGGAGGCGGTGCGCCTCGGACGATCGCTCCTCGAGGAAGGAGGTCTCCTCTAGATGGAAAGGGCGGGTTTCTTTCACGGCAACATCCTCCTGGTCGCGGGGTGCGGGCTCGCCCCGGCGCTCGCACTCACCACGAGGTTCGGCTACGGTCTCCTTCTCGGACTCGTGGCCTGGGGCCTGCTCCTCTTCCTCTCGCTCCTCTTCTCCTCGTTCAGGGAGTACCTGCGCAACCGCCAGATGCAGCTCGCGGTCTTCTTCATCGTGGGAGGAACCACGGTGAGTCTCATGGAGCTCGGTTTCAGGGCCTGGGCACCGGAGGTGCTCAGGGTGCTCGGGTTGTACCTGCCGGTGCTGGTGGTGGGTTCGCTCGTGTGGGGGTACGGGGTGGCCTACGGTCTCTCCCACCGTCCCAAGCGCACGTTCCGGATGGCGATGCGTGTGGGCGGGGGATATGCGGCGGCCGTGGTGGTGATGGCCTTCGTGAGGGAGCTTCTGGGCTACGGTGCTCTCAGTCTGGTGCCCTTCGCCGATGTGGTCTTGGTGGTGCCGGGGCTCGGGGACCTGCCCCTGCGGGCGGCGGTGGCCCCTGCGGGTGCCTTCTTCGTCTTCGGTTACCTCGCCGCCCTGGTGCGGCTCGCAGGGAGGGATGGTGATGCCCGCTGATGCGCTTCTCTACCTCGGACCTTCGCACCTCGCGTTCGCCTTCTTCCTGGGGCTCTCCCTCCTGTTCTCCGGTGTCTCCCGTGTGAGGGATGCGTTCTTCCTGGGCGGGGTGGTCACGGGTCTCCTGCTCCTCGCCGGGCTCTACCAGTATGCCCTCGAGCGGTGGGTCCTCTCGGCCCTGGATGTGCGGGCCTTCAGGCTCATGGGGTTCCTTCTCGGGTTCGGAGGCGTGCTCGTGCTCCTTTTCCAGATCCTCAGGTATCTCGCGCCGGGAGAGGACGATCGGTGGCTCGAACTGGTGATGCGTGGCGATCTCGTGGCGCTGGTGCTCGGCGGGGTGCTCGTGGTGCTCGAGGGTGAGGGGTCGCTCGGCTGGTCGCTCTGGGGGCTCCTCTGGGCGGGTGTGGGGTTCGCCGCAGGGCTCCTCTTCTACGTGGGGATCCTTCACCGGGTGGAGGGGCCGGAGGTGCCCGGGCCGCTCAGGGGGCTTCCGGTGCGGGCGGTCTGTGCGGGTCTCGTGGCCTTGGTGGTCGAGGTGACGGGGTACGCTCTGTACCCTCTGTTCGTATAGGAGGTTGGTGTGGCGGAGCGTGATGTGGTGTTCATGAGACGGGCACTCGCCCTCGCACGGAGGGCCGAGGGGCGGACGTCGCCCAATCCCATGGTGGGTGCCGTGGTCGTGAAGGATGGGCGCGTGGTGGGTGAGGGTTTCCACGAGCGGGCCGGGCTCCCTCATGCCGAGGTGACGGCCCTCTCCGAGGCGGGGGGGGAGGCGCGGGGTGCGGAGATGTACGTGACCCTCGAGCCGTGCTGTCACTGGGGGAGGACCCCGCCGTGTACGGATGCGATCCTCAAGGCCGGGGTGCGGAGGGTGGTGGTGGCGTGCAGGGACCCGAATCCGCAGGTGGCGGGCAAGGGGCTTTCGATCCTCGCCGAAGCGGGGGTGGAGGTGGAGGTGGGGGTGCTCTCCCGGGAGGCGCGGTGGCTCAACAGGGGGTTCATCTCGAGGATGGAGCGGGGGAGGCCGTGGGTGGTGGCCAAGGTGGCCGCCTCTCTCGATGGGAGGATCGCCCTGCCGGATGGACGTTCGAAGTGGATCACGGGTGAGGCGTCCCGACGCGAGGTGCACCGGTTGCGCGCGGGGAGCGATGTGCTCGTCACGGGGATCGGCACGGTGCTGGCCGACGATCCGGCCTTCACGGTGCGGGTTCCGGTGGGGGAAGGGCGGGATCCCGGGGTGGTGGTGTTGGATACACGGGGAAGGCTCCCGGTGGGGGCCCGGGTCGTACGGGAGGGTACGGTGGTGATGGTGGGGCCGGGGGTGGATGAGGGTTGGCGCGGGGAGATGGAGAGGCGAGGGGTGCGGGTGGTGGAGATGGGGGTCAGGGGGGAGAGGGTGGATGTGGAGGCGGTGTGTGCGTGGCTTGGGCAGGAGGGGGTGAATGTCGTGATGGTGGAGGCGGGGGCCGGGGTGACGGGGGCGTTCCTCGAGGCGGGGGTGGTGGATGAGCTGGTGGTGTTCGTGGCGCCGAGGGTCCTGGGTGAGGGAAGGGGATGGGTGGAGGGGCGTGTGCTGGAGGGGTTGGGGGAACGGGAGTGGGAGGTGCGTGAGGTGCGGGGGGTGGGGGAGGATGCGGTGGTGCGGTGCGTGCGGCGGGGGTGGGTGTAGGAGTCTTGTACGAGGAGGGGTACGGTGTTCACAGGTATCGTTCGTGAGATCGGTGTGGTGCGGGAGGTGAGGAGGGAGGGGGGAGGGCTGGTGGTGCGGGTGGAGGGGCCGGGGGTGGTGGGGGTGTTGGAGGTAGGGGCGAGTGTGGCGGTGGACGGGGTGTGCCTCACGGTCACGGCCCTGGATGAGCGTACGTTCCGTGCGGACGTGAGCTACGAGACGGCGGCGCGGAGTACGCTGGGGGGGGTGCGCGTGGGGAGGAGGGTGAACCTGGAGCCGGCGTTGGCGGTGGGCGAGCGGTTGGGGGGGCATCTGGTGTCGGGGCACGTGGATGGTGTGGGGCGGGTGATGGTGCGGGAGCGACGGAGCGGGGGGGAGTACTTCGCCGTCTGGGTACCGCCGGAGCTGAGGAAATACATCGCTCCCAAGGCCTCGGTGGCGGTCGACGGTGTCAGCCTCACCGTTGCCGAGAAACTCCCCGAAGGGTTCAGTGTGGTCGTCATTCCCCATACCCTTGCGGTCACCACCCTCTCGGATCGACGCCAGGGAGAGCCGGTGAACCTCGAGTGCGACATCCTCGCCAAGTACGTGGAGAGCCTCCTCCTCGAGGGAGGCTCGGGCACGGGCGGCCTCACCATCGAACGGCTCCGCGACCTCGGGTTCTAGACGTACCTCCCTTTTCGATACAAAAGGATTGGAGTATTATAGACCACAGAACGAGGAGTGAGGGACGAACATGGCGAGTGAAGAGACGCATGACATATTCGCCTCGATCGAGGAGGCCATAGAGGAATTCCGGGCGGGCCGCCCTCTCGTGGTGGTCGACGATGAGGAGCGGGAGAACGAGGGTGACGTGATCGTGGCGGCCGAAAAGATCACCCCCGAGCTCGTGAACTTCATGGCCAAGGAGGCCCGGGGCCTCATCTGTGTGGCCATCACCGAGGAGCGGGCCAAGGAGCTCGATCTCGAGCCCATGACGCCGGAGAACGAGGACACCCTGGAGACGGCCTTCACCGTGTCTGTCGATGCAGTGGGCACAGGCACGGGGATCTCCGCCCATGACAGGGCCCTCACCACGCGGAAGCTCGTGGATCCCGAGGCGAGACCGGAGGACTTCCGCCGCCCCGGACACGTCTTCCCGCTCCGGGCCAAACCCGGCGGGGTGCTGCGGCGCGCCGGGCACACCGAGGCGGCCGTGGATCTCGCCCGGCTCGCGGGGCTCTATCCTGCCGGTGTCATCTGCGAGATTATGAAGGACGACGGCTCCATGGCCCGGCTTCCCGACCTCGTGGAGTACTGCAGGAGACACGGTCTCAAGCTCATAAGCATCGCCCAGCTCATCGACTACCGGAGGAGGCAGGAGAAACTGGTCCGAAGAGAGGCCGAGGCCTTCCTCCCCACGAAGTGGGGCGAGTTCCGTGCCATCGCCTACACCGAAGTGCTCACGGGGGAGACGCACCTGGCCCTGGTGAAAGGGGACGTCGCAGGCAAGAAGGATGTCCTCGTGCGGGTCCACTCCGAATGCCTCACGGGAGATACGCTCGGTTCTCTCCGGTGCGACTGCGGGCAACAGCTCGCGGCCGCACTCGAGCGCATAGAGAAGGAAGGCCTGGGTGTGCTCCTCTACATGCGTCAGGAGGGGAGGGGCATAGGCCTCGCCAACAAAATCAAGGCCTACGCCCTCCAGGACCAGGGTCATGACACCGTGCAGGCGAACATCGCCCTCGGGTTCCCGCCCGATCTGCGGGACTACGGGATCGGAGCGCAGATCCTCGTCGATCTGGGCCTCTCTTCGATCCGCCTCATGACCAACAATCCCAAGAAGATCGCGGGCCTTTCGGGATACGGCCTCACGGTGACGAAAAGGGAACCCATCGAGGTGCCGCCGAATCCGCGCAACGAATACTATCTCGAGACGAAAAAAATAAAGATGGGTCACCTCCTGGCTGTGGTGCAGGAAAAGGGCGGTTCGTCCGAATCGCTTCATCAGGGGAACGTACGGAGCGGAGGAGACCCACACGAGGAGGAACGATGAATCCAGGGAAGATCGTGGAAGGGAGACTCATAGGAAAGGGACTCTCGTTCGCCATCGTGGCGAGCAGGTTCAACGAGTTCATCACCACCAAGCTCATCGAAGGGGCGATGGACGCCCTGGTTCGACATGATGTGGACCCTGCACAGGTGGATCTCGTGTGGGTGCCGGGCTCGTTCGAGATCCCACTCACCGCCAAGCGGCTCGCCGCCTCGGGGAAGTATCATGCCGTGATCTGCCTCGGTGCGGTGATCAGGGGCGCCACCCCCCACTTCGACTACGTGGCGGCCGAGGTCGCCAAAGGCGTGGCCCTCGCAGGCCTCGAGACCGGGCTGCCCGTGATCTTCGGAGTCCTCACCACCGACACGATCGAGCAGGCCGTCGAGCGTGCGGGCACCAAGTCGGGAAACAAGGGATGGGACGCCGCCGTGAGCGCCATAGAAATGGCCAACCTCTTCTCCCAGCTGTGATCCCCCGGGTGTGTCGGGTGGTCTCGTAGTGGCGACCGTCCGGTGGAGCAAAGGCGAGGCGGCTAGGAGGGACGCCGCTTCGCCGCCTTCCTGAGCCGGTCCATCACCGCCCGTCCCAACCCCACCTCCGGCACCGCTTCCGCATAGATCCGCGCCACCCCCGCCTCTTCCAGCCGGTGCAGCCCCTCGAACAGACCCGCCGCCGCTTCCTGCAGATCCCCTCGCGGCGAGAGCACCTCCACCGCCCGGAACGCAGGCTCCTCCGGCGCGCCCCTGAACGCCAGCAGTCCCGCCTCGCGCGCCTCCTCGGCCCCCGGCATCGCTCCCCCCTCCAGCACCACCACCGGCACCGAAGGCGCATAGTGCCAGGGCAGCATCCCCGGCGCCTCCTGCGCCCCTTCCCGCTCCGGTCCCCCCACCACCACCGCACCCCGGCCCACCGCCTCCTCCAGCGCCTCCACCGGCACCCCGCCCGGCCGGAGCACCCGCACCTGCCCGCCCTCCACCCGCACCACCGTCGACTCCACCCCCACCTCGCACGCCCCCCCGTCCAGCACCAACGCCACCCTCCCCCCGAGCTGACCCGCCACGTGCCCCGCCCTCGTGGGACTCAGCGACCCGAAACGATTCGCGCTCGGCGCGGCGATCGGGACCTCCGCCTTCTCTATGAGCCTCCGCGCCACAGGATGCGCCGGCATCCGCACCCCCACCGTGGGGAGCCCTGCGGTCACGATCCCCGGCACCCGCTCCCCCTTCGGCAACACCAGCGTGAGCGGGCCCGGCCAGAACCGCGCCATGAGCGTCCTGGCAAGATCGGGCACCTCCCTCACCACCTCTCCCACCATCTCCTCACCCGAGATGTGGACGATGAGCGGATCGAAGAGCGGCCGCTCCTTTATCTCGAAGATCCTCGCCACCGCAACCGCATCCAGGGCATTCGCCCCGAGCCCGTAGACCGTCTCGGTGGGAAAGGCCACCGCCTCGCCCTCGCGCAGGAGGCGCGCCGCCTCCTCTATCGTTTCATCCGTGGCGGGCACCACCCTCGTCTCTTTCACCCTACGAACTCCCTTATCACGCGGAGCACCTCGGAAAGCGGCCTCACCTTGAACCACTCCCTCCCCGTCAGCTCGTTCGCATAGGCCATGTACATCTCCGAGATCGCCTGGGCGAACTCCCGAGGGAGCGGCGGCGGCTCCATACCCACCCGCTCCTTCCAGTGGACCCTGTCCTCCTTCTTCGCCTCCTCCACCCGCCGGTACCACTCCGTCCTGCGATAGAAAATCCGCGCCACCTCCTTGCTCACCGGGATCCCCCGGTAGGTGAAGCGACACTCGTCCAGGGTCCCCAGGGCATCCACCAGGACGAGCCGCCTCCCCTCGTCGAAGGCGTACTCGACCTTGCCATCCTCGTGATCGAGCCCCAGCCTTCTCGTCTCCTCTGTGATGAGCCTATCCAGGAAGCGCGTGCGTTCCTTGAGCGCTGCCACCTCCTCCTCCGAGAGCCCTGCGATCCGCTGCGCCTCCTCCCACGAGAGGTAGCGGTCGGTCTCCTCGAGCTTGGTCGACACATCAAGCATGGGAGGATCGAGCCGCATCCCCGGCTCAGGCGGGCCGGCGAGCCCCAGATCCTCGTGCGTGAGCGCCCCCGAGGCGAGCCGCCTGAACAGCGAAGATCCCGGCGGGAGGCTGTTCCGGTAGATCACCTCGAGCGGGATGAGGAAGTTGCCGGAAAGCCCGGCGAAGATCCCGTAGTCGTACTCGCCGTTCCTGCGGGACGGCCGCACCACCCGAAAGAGTCGGCAGGCGAGCTCCCTCACCGGCCCCCTCGCCTCGGAGAGACGCACCACCCTCCCGTCCTCCACCACACCCAGATAGTGGGAGGGGATCCCCTCTTCGGCGAGACGCTCGAAGAAGTAGGCCGTGGCGATACAGATCGCAGCCCCCTTGTGGGCGATGTCGTCCGGCATCTTGCCCCAATCGAAGACCGAGTACCTGTCCGAGAACCTGAACCGGCCTTCTCCCGGCTCCCGGTCGCTCGGCGCTTTCACCACCTCGAGATCCTTCACGCTCCCCATGACGTCTCCTTTCGATGAGGTACGGAGTGTATAGCATAAATATACGGAGATGTACAGCATAAGTATGCACAGGAGGGGAGCAGGCGGCTCTCGATCTTATGATGCGTCTTCTGACGTGCCGATCGTGCGGACTCTCCCCCTGACGGATGGCCCCTCACTCCAAGGCACCGGGTATGAGCCAGAGGGGACGCTTCGCCCCATGAAATCCCTCCTCACAGATCATGTCGACGGGAAGAGAGAGCCTCCCCCGGAGCCCATGCCGGAACGTGAGGAAGGATCGTCGGATTCTGCGATGATCACCTTGATTCCCAGTTTTTCGAATTCGGATCGATCTTTTTCCGAAATTCCCTCGTCCGTGATGAGGTAATCTATCTGATCGAGTACATTGATGGCGGCGAAGGCATGTTTATGTATCTTTGTGGAATCCACCAGGAGAAACACCTCGTCCGATGATTCTATCATCGCCCGTTTCACAGGAAGATCACTGATTCCGGGATAGGTGAGTCCCTCCCTCAGAGAAACCCCCGCGGCCGCAAGAAAGAGCCTGTCGGCATGCATGTTGTCGAAGAAGGAAGCAGCCTTCTCTCCCGTGAGGGAGAGGGTCGGGCGCTTGAACTCTCCACCCGTCATATGGATCTCGATAGTGGGCTCCACTCCGAGAAGAAGTGCAATATTCAAGGCATTGGTGATCACACGGAGCCCTTGGATATGTATGATATTCTTCGCCAGCTCTGTCACCGTCGTCCCGGAGTCCAGGATGATGGTGGAATTCGGTTCCACGAATTCGGCGGCCTTCCTCCCGATGCGGGCCTTGAGTTCCATATTCTCTTTGTGTTCGAGGGAAAGCGTCTGCACACTCTCAGGGAGGGTTTTCAGGTAGGCACCCCCGTGACAGCGGACCACTGCGCCTGACTTCTCCAGTTTGTATAGATCCTGCCGGATCGTTGGTTCACTCACTCGGAAGAGCTTGCCCAGTTCGCTTACCTTGACACTTCCGTTTTCCCTTATGAGTTCCAATATCTTCCGACGCCGCTCCTCTGCCAGCATAGACTTTCACTCCCTTACGTTAGTTAGTGGAAGAGAGGTCAAACGATCTTTCGATTCGTATCCCTCTGTTGTGTTATTCTACGAGGTGCTTGTTGTTACGTCAACGATCACCGGCAGGCGGGACTGTCAATGGGGAGTGTTGAAATTGAGCTGGAGTTGATAAGGGGTGCGTCTCCCCACCTCTTGTATCACCTGCATGCCCACCACGTAGAGGCCTACCACCTCATCCGCATGGGCACGGCTCATATACCCAGGATACCTCCGCAGAAAGCTCCTCATGTGTCGAAACATGTTCTCCGCAAGGTTGCTCGTCCTCACCTTCTCCTTCCACTCATAGGGTAACTCCAGATAGGAGAAGACTCGTTCCCTCCGCCACAGGAGAGCAGCCGTCATCCGGGGGGCCTTCGTCGCCCACTTCTTCACGAATGCCTCGAACGCTTCCTCTGCCTCCTCCTTCCCTCCTGCCTCAAAGAGCCTCCAGTACTCAGTCCGAAAGGCTCGCCTCTCCTCCTGGAGGTGAGCCTTCTTCCCCTTCTGGTCCCCCATATCCTGCAGAAGCTTCTGCTCAAGGGTGCATTGCAGGTGCCAGAGGCATACCTGCTTCTTCGCCTCAGGATACACGGTCTCCACCGCCTGCCAGATCCCCTCTGCCTCGTCGGCCACCACCAGTTCCACCTCCTCAAGCCCTCGCTCATAGAGCCTGGTAAGGAGTCGCTCGTAGCTCGCCCGGTCCTCCTGCTCCGCAACGACCCAGTCGAGGAGCTCATGAGACCCGTCCTCCTTCACCCCCACGGCACTCAAGATCACCAGCCCCCTCCTCCCTTTTCCCCTCAGCCTTCCCCACACCCCATCCAGCACGAGCGCCTTCACCCCGCTGAGGGGCCTCCTCCGCCACCGCTCCTTCTCCTCGCGAAGACCTTTGATGAGCCTAAGGAGTGTCTGTGGATGTGCCTCTCCTATCCCCAGCTCTCGCAGGAGCATGGTCCACCTTCGGGCACTCATCCCTCCTACATACCCGAGGAGAAGCTCTTCGGTGAGGGCCTTGAGCCTGTGCTCATAGGTCACCAGCCTCACCTCTTTCCCGCAGCTGGTGCGGATGCGCGGCACTCGTGCCTCAGTAAGGGTTCCCCATGGGATCTGGACTGTCTTCCACTTCCTGTAGCCGTACCGGTAGGAGGCTCCCTCCTCCCGTCCTCCGCGGGCATATCGCTTTCTTCCCACTATTTCGTCTCTCAGTGCCTCAAGGAGGTGCTCCAGGTAACTCTTGTACGTCTGGAGCACGTTCTCGCGTACCTCGAGCCTTTTGCGCTGTTTTCACGCAACGATAGGTAAAGACATTACAAGCGGGTGGGGATTTATTTTACCCCAAAAAAGCGGTCCAACGGTGCGATAGTAAGGGGAAAACGAGGTCGGAGTTGAAAAATTGACCCCAAAAAAGAGGGCCCCCGGGTTTTTCCATGATAGAATCATGGTAGCAGAAAACCGACGGAGGGGCCCATGGCAAGTATAGCACAGAAATCACTTTTTTGCTGGCACGATGTAGAAGCATTGGGGGATTTACATCGGCTTCGGCTGGTGTTGGAGAACCTGCCGGATGAGGAACTGATGCAGCAGCTGGAACAGAGGCGAGGGAGAGGCCGGAATGAATATCCGGTACGGGCGATGTGGAACTCGCTCGTTGCGGGGATAGTGTTTCAGCACCCGAGCATCGAGCAGCTACGCCGGGAGCTCTTGCGGAACGGGCAACTGAGGGACCTGTGTGGATTTGATCCTACCCGGGGAAGCGATGCGGTACCCAGTGCCAGCGCGTACAGCCGGTTTCTTTCCACCTTGAGGAAGCGGAGTATCCGGGAAGCACTGGTAAGGGTGTTTACCAGCCTGGTGGATCAGTGCTACCGGGAGCTGCCTGGATTTGGGCGGCGGCTGGGAGCCGATGGGAAGGGGATAGCAAGCGTTGCCCGTCGAAGGGGGAAGGGTGCCGGAGACCGGCGAGGGGAGCACGATGCGGACTGGGGGTGTCATGAGTATGTGTATCAGAATGAACGGGGGGAGGTGCAGAAGTCGGTAAAGAAATGGTTCGGGTTTACGGTGCACCTCCTTGCGGATACAGCGTATGAACTGCCGGTGGCCTTTACGGTGAGTCGGGCCTCAAAGCACGAGGTGCCGGTGATGCGAAAGCTGATTCGGTCCCTGGATCGCCATAGGCCGCATATACTCAAGGCGGCGGAAGTGTTCACGGCCGACCGGGGCTATGATGATGGCACGTTGATAGATCTGTTGTGGCACGAGCACCGGATCAAACCGGTCATCGATATTCGCAACCTGTGGAAAGATGGAGAACAGACCAGGCTGGTCCCGGGGACAAGAAATGTGGTGTATGACTACCAAGGGACGGTGAGTTGTGTCTGTATGGCCACGGGGACGCAGCGGGAGATGGCCTACCGGGGATTTGAAGAGAAGCGGGGCACGTTGAAGTACGGCTGTCCTGCGGTGCACTATGGGTATGAGTGTGCAGGCAAAGCCTCCTGTCCCTTGGCCTCCTGTATTCGGATCCCCCTCTCCACGGACCGCAGAGTCTTCACGCCTCTCGCCCGGTCTTCGTATCGGTGGAAGCGGGAGTATGCCAAGCGAACGGCCTTGGAGCGGATCCACAGCCGGCTGGATCGAAGCTTTAGCCTGGAACTCCACACGATCCGGGGGCAGGAGAAACTGTCGGTTCACCTCACGCTGGTGTTTTCTGTCATGAGTGCCCTTGCCCTGGGACGAGTGCGAGAGAACCAGCCAAACCAGATGCGCTCCCTGATCAGGCCTGCGGCCTAACGAGCGGTCTTACCGAAACCGATCCCCCGTATCCACGTTCCCTTGAGGAATCCTGAGGGAAGGTGTGTCCGGTTCGGATACAGAACCGCCGTGCTGGAGAGAACGCGAGTGAACCATCGTGCATAGTGTACCGTTCTGAGTACTATTCCGGATGAGAATACGGTAACGTTGACACCCTAAGCAGACATTACAGAGCGTTGTTGCCCAGGATTCCCGTTGGGTTACTAAAAAAGCAGTACAGCGCAAAAGCCTCCCATAGTATTCGGATTGACAGGAGTGCTCCTCTCCTTGTTCCACGGTCTTCTGGAAAAGGTGTTCAATGATTTCAGGTCTCAGATTCCCGCAACTGAAAGAGCTCGTACAAGAGTAAATGGATTACTTGCCGAATCGGTTGCTCAGTTGCGGAGTCTGGAGGTATTGGAAAGGCATGTAGCCGGGATTTCAGGATCTCTTACAGAGATCGAGGGAAAAATCGAGAAAGTTGATGGGAAGACGGTAAATCTGAATGAGCAATATTCGGTGACAATAGATTCATTGGGATACATTGAGGAAAATGTAGAGAAACTCAATGAGCTGGCAGGTATTCAAACTGATGCACTGGTGGAGAGCTCTTCTATCTTGGAAGAGGTGGTTGGGGGCATAAAAGAAGTCTCTTCTGTGATCGATAAAGGCTATCAGAAAGTGGGGGCTCTCATGGTACGGGCACATGAAGGGGAAGTGGTTGTCGATAAGGCGAGAAAAACATTTGAGTTGCTTTCTAGGCAAATAGAAAGCATAAAAGTCATGATGGAGCTTATTTCAGAGATCAGTGAACAGACCAATTTACTGGCCATGAATGCAGCCATCGAGGCTGCTCATGCCGGTGATTATGGAAGGGGCTTTGCTGTAGTGGCAGGGGAGATCAGGAAATTGTCGGTTTCCAGTAGTGATAAGGTGAAACAAATAGTAGCAGCTCTAGAGCACCTTGTTAGTGCTATAAACGAAAGGTGATTACCATTTTTGAGCCACCTGTGGTATAATGTGGTATAATACCGAAGAGAGAGGTGGCACGGATATGGACGTCGTAAGCCTTTCAACACTTGCAAGCGATAGAGAGAAAACGGTCTCCTATCTAAGAGAGAAAAGACTCCTCGTCACGTACACCCGGTGTTCCTTCTGTGGAAGTGAGCATATAGGCGAGGTGAGACGAGAGAAGTACAAGTGCTACCAGTGCAGGAAAGAGTGGAGCATACGACGAGGGAGCATCTTCGAGGGGATGAAGCTCTCCTGGGAGAAGATCCTCTGGGCGATGAAACTCTTTGAGATGGAGCTTACCGCCCATCAGGCAGCCTTGCAGCTAGGGATGTGATATGAGGTGACATTGCGGCTCTACACGTTGTTCAGGGAAGCGATCTGGGTGAGGGCACAGAAGGAGGGGAAAAGGCTTTTAGGAGGAGAAGTGGAAATGGATGAGAGTTATTTCGGTGGAAGGAGAAGAGGGAAGCGTGGGAGGGGAGCAGAGGGGAAGGTGCCGGTGTTTGGGATTCTTGAGAGGGGAGGGAAGGTCCAGGTGGAAGTGGTGGAAGGAGTGAGGGCGGAGGATCTTCTTCGCCTGGCAGTGAAGAAGGTGAAGCGAGGCTCCCTGGTGTATACGGATAGATACAAGAGCTATGATGGTATACTGCGTCCCGTAGGAGTGGACACGGAGAAATGGTAGAGGTAAGACTGGAATAAGGGAGGAGGACGCAGATGAAGAAGCGGACATGGACCACTGAAGAGAAACTTGCGATCGTCCTGGAAGGACTCCGAGGCGAACGGCAGATCGCCGAGATCTGCCGGGAACACCAGATCAGCCAGACGATGTACTACCGATGGCGGGACAGGTTTCTGGAAGGGGGCACGAGAGCCCTTGCAGACGGCAGGAAGGAGAAGGACACCTATCGAGCGAAGATAGAGCAGCTTGAGAAGATCATAGCGAAGCAGGCGATCCAGATCGAGATACTAAAAAAACGAAGGAGCTGTTGGGGAGATAGAGGCGGTGGAGCGGCTGGTGGGGGAAGGGTACCGGGTGAAGGATGCGTGTGAGGCGTTTGGCGTGAGTCGGAGCCGGTACTATGCGAGGAGGAAAAGGGGGCAGAAGGTGGGGAAGAAGCGGGAGGAGAAGGAGAGGGACGATGGGCGGCTTATGGAGAAGATCAGGGATCTTGTGGGGGAGCATCCGTACTGGGGGTACAGGCGGGTGGCGTGGTGGTTGAGGAGGCGGGAGGGGGAGGAGGTGAGCGAGAAGCGGGTGAGAGGACTTATGAAGGGTGCGGGGCTTATGTGTAGACGGGAGAAGAAGAAAGCGAGACGTGGGAGTGGGCGAGGGAAGCCGGTGGCGAGGAGACCGAGGGAGTGGTGGGGGATCGACATGACGAAGGTGCTGGTGAAAGGGATAGGATGGGTCTATCTCGTGATCGTACTTGACTGGTACACGAAGAAGCTGGTGGGGTGGAAGGTGTCGGTGAGGGGGAGGAGTGAGGAGTGGTGTGCGGCGATGGAGATGGCGGTGGAGCGGGAGTTTCCCGAGGGGGTGAGGGGGAGAGGGCTTCGGCTGGTGAGTGACAACGGGAGCCAACCGTTGAGCCGGTCGTTCATGAAGGCGATGGAGGTATTGGGGATCGAACAGGTGTTCACGAGCTACAACAATCCGAAGGGGAATGCGGACACGGAGCGGATGATACGGACGATGAAGGAGGAGCTGTTGTGGCTGCGGGAGTGGGAGCACGTGGGGGAGCTGGAGGAGGCGGTGAGGGGATGGGCGGAGGAGTACAACCGGCACTATGTCCACAGTGCGCTAGGGTACAGGAGCCCCGAGGAATATGAGGCCCTTTGGGCGCAGATGCAAGGAGAGGAGGTCGCATGACCCCTTTAGGTACTACCATTTCTCCCTACCCTTTTTGTCTTGACTTAATGGGCGCAGTACAATGGGCTTGTGAGCTATGGATTCACACACAAACGGATTGATCATGGGAGGAGGTTTGCGAATGGGAAGGTGTACATTAACGGGATAGAGGGGTTTTGGAGTTATGCGAAAGGGCGGCTGCTCCAGCATCACGGGGTGAGTGTAGAACGTTTTCCGCTCTACTTGAAAGAATTGGAGTGGCGGTATAATCATAGGGAGGAGGATCTATTCGAGCTTCTGCTGGATGTGCTTAGAGAATACTCTCAGGTGGCAGATAATAGATAATCACCTTAATATTTGTAGTGATGAGTCTGGTTGTTGACTAGTCGGTGTTTGTTTATTGATCTCGGCTACTCTTACAAATATAAGGGGGCGGGAGGAGCCCCGCCCCCTTACATGAGGAGGTTGCTATGAGCCGAGTACGGCTCTCACCTTCACTGTGGTACCCTCTGGCGCGAGTGGAAGGATGACCCCTGTCTCGGTGGGGCCTCGGTGCTCGTTCACGGGGACTTCCCTGCCGTCGATGAAGAGGCGGGCCACGCCCTTCTCTACGTGTGAGGGGTTCTCCACGGTGATCTCGTAGGTCGCCCCGCGGTAGATCCGCTTCACGGTGTAGCCCTCCCACTCCGCGGGGATGCAGGGGTCGATCACCAGGCCGTCGAACTCAGGCCTAATGCCGAGGATCCACTGGCTTATGGCCACGAAGTTCCAGGCTGCGGTGCCCGTGAGCCATGAGTTTTTCGCCTCGCCGTGTCTCCGGGCATCCTTGCCTGCGATCATCTGGGCGTACACATAGGGCTCGGTTCGGTGGATCTCGCTGATGTCTTCCAGGTACGCAGGTGCGATCTTGCGGTAGTACTCCCAGGCACGGGACCCTCGTCCGGCCTTTGCCTCGGCGATCATCACCCAGGGGTTGTTGTGGCAGAAGATGCCCGCGTTCTCCTTGTAGCCGGGAGGATAGCTCGAGATCTCGCCGAGCTCCACGTAGTACCTGCTGTACGCAGGCTGCTGGAGCACGATGCCGTACTTCGTGTCGAGGTGCTTCTTCACCGAGTCGAGGGCCTTGATGGGATACCCTTTGTCCTTACCGATTTCGGCCATGCCGCACATGCCCTGAGGCTCGATGAAGATCTTGCCTTCCTCACAGTCCTTACTTCCCACCTTTCTTCCATAGTAGTCGTAGGCCCTGAGGTACCACTCGCCGTCCCATCCGTGCTCTTCGACGGTCCTGATCATGTTCTGGATGTGCTGTTCTGCCTGGTTCGCCTCCTCCTCGAGCCCTTGTCTCCGACAGATCTCCACGTAGTCCCTTCCGGCGTACACGAAGAGGCCGGCGATGAAGACAGACTCGGCGGTGCGACCCTTCTTGTTGTCAGCGGTCTGGAAGGATTCGTCGGGGTTGGTGGAGAAGCAGTTGAGGTTGAGACAGTCGTTCCAGTCAGCGCGGCCTATGAGGGGGAGGCCATGGGGGCCGAGGTTGTTGACCACGTGGTAGAAGGACCGGCGCAGGTGTTCGAGGAGCGGGGCGGCCATGGCCGGGTCGTGGTCAAAGGGCACCTGTTCGTCGAGGATGGACCAATCGCCTGTCTCCTTGATGTAGGCGGCGGTGGAGAGGATGAGCCAGAGCGGGTCGTCGTTGAAGTCGCCGCCTATGTCGTTGTTGCCGCGTTTGGTGAGGGGCTGGTACTGATGGTAGCACCCTCCGTCTTCCATCTGGGTGGCTGCCACGTCCAGGATGCGTTGGCGGGCGAGGGCCGGTATCTGGTGCATGGAGCCGAGGATGTCCTGGTTGGTGTCCCTGAAGCCGATGCCCCGGCCGATACCCGACTCGAAGTACGAGGCGCTCCGGGCCATGTGGTAGGTGACGATACACTGGTACTGGTTCCAGATGTTGACCTGTCGCATGAGCTTTTCCTCTTTGTGGGTGAGGACAAAGCGGCCGAGCAGGTCGTCCCAATAGGCCTTGAGGTCGGCAAAGGCCCGGTCCACCTCTTCCTTCTTCGAGAAGCGGTCGATGATGGCGCGGGCAGGCTTCTTGTTGATGATGCCGGGCGCCTCCCACTTCTCGTCATCGGGATTCTCCACGTAGCCGAGGATGAGGGTGAGGGAGCGCGATTCTCCCGGTTCGAGATGGAGGTCGAAGCGGTGTACCGCAATGGGTGCCCACCCGTCGGCCACGGACTGGTAGGTGGTTCCTTCGAGCACGGCCCTGGAGTCCTGAAACCCGTTGTAGAGGCCGAAGAAGGTCTCCCTGTCGGAGTCGAAGCCGCTGTGGGGTGTGGTGCTCGCGTAGAAGGCGTAGTGGTTGCGCCGTTCCCGGTACTCGGTCTTGTGATAGATGACCGAGTCGGCGATCTCCACCTCGCCGGTGGAGAAGTTGCGCTGGAAATTGGTGAAATCGTCGAGGGCGTTCCAGAGGCACCACTCGAGACCCGCGTAGAAGGTGAGGTCTTTGGGCCGGTGTCCTTTGTTGGTGATGACCACATCCTGGAGCTCTGCGTGCACGCCTCGAGGCACGAAGAACCTGATGCGGACCTCTACCCCCTCCTTCTCGCCGGTGATGATGGTGTAGCCCATGCCGTGACGGCACTCGTACCGATCGAGGGGGGTGCGGGCCGGTTTCCAGGCGGGCGACCAGATGGTGGTGCCGTCCTTTATATAGAAGAAACGGGATCCCTCATCGGTGGGTACGTTGTTGTATCGATACCGGGTGATCCTCCGAAAGCGGGCGTCTCGGTAGAACGAGTAGCCGCCTGCAAAGTTGGAGACAAGGGAAAAGAAGGCCTCCTGGCCGAGGTAGTTGATCCAGGGATAGGGGGTCCGGGGAGTGGTGATGACGTACTCTTTCCGTGCGTCGTCGAAGTCTCCGAATTTCATGTGCGCCTCGCTCTATTGAGTTTATTTCACACGTCAACCAACACGATAGAGGAAAATCCTCGTGCTGTCAAGTGTGAAAAGAGGTTTATAAACGTGCGTGCAAAAAATCGACGAGCAGAGAAGGCTGGAGCGTGTGGGGAGGTGTGCCGATAGGGGAAGAGGAGGTGTGTATGGAGGTGAGAGAGCGGCTTGCCCGGTTGCGTGAGGTGATGCGGGAGGAGGGCCTTGCGGGGTATGTGGTCCACGATGCCGATCCGCACCTGAGCGAGTATCCGCCCGAGCATTGGAAGGTGCGGTCGTACTTCTCGGGGTTCGAGGGATCGGCGGGGGTGCTGGTGGTGACGCAGGATCGGGTGGGGCTCTGGACCGACAGCCGGTACTTCCTCGAGGCCGAGGCGGTGCTCGAGGGCACGGGGATCGAGTTGTTTCGCGAGGGGACTGCAGGGGTACCGTGGTGGGGGGAGTGGGTGGCGCAGGAGGTGGGTGAGGGGGGTGTGGTGGGGTTCGACGGGAGGGTGTGGGCAAAGGGGGTGGTGGACCGGCTGCGGTGGGTGTGTGGGGAGGCGGGGGTGAGGGTGAGGAGTGTGGACCTCGCAGGGAGGGTGTGGAAGGGAAGGCCGCCTCTCCCTGCTGAGCCTGTGTGGCTGGTGCCCGAGGCGAGGGTGGGGATGAGCAGGAGGGAGAAGCTGCGGAGGGTGAGGGAGGAGCTTGAACGGATGGAGGCGGATTGGGTGTTCCTCGCAGGGCTCGATGAGGTGTGCTGGCTGTGCAACATACGGGGTGGGGATGTGGCGTACAACCCGGTGGCGCTGGGGTATGCGCTGGTGGGGAAGGAGGAGGGGTGGGTGTTCCTGCAGGAGGGGGCGGTGGGGCCTGAGGTGAGGGCGGCGCTGGAGCGGGATGGGTGGGGGGTGAGGGGGTACGGGGAGGTGGAGGAGGCGGTCAGGGGGGTGTGGCGGCGGGTGTGGCTGGATCCGGAGCGGGTGCCTGCGGTGGTGTGGGACTGGGTGCAGGGGGAGGTGGTGGAGGCAGGCTCGCCGGTTGCGGGGATGAAGGTGCGGAAGACGAGGGCGGAGCGGGAGGGGTTCGAGGGGGCGATGGTGTGGGATGGGAGGGCACTGGTGCGGTTCGTGCGGTGGCTTGAGGGGGAGTGGGAGCAGGGGAGGGTGTACACGGAGCGGGAGCTGGCGGGAAGGCTCGCGGAGGAACGGAAGGCGGAGGAGGGGTTCATCTGCGAGAGCTTCGCCCCTATCGTGGGGTTTGGGCCGAACGGCGCGGTGGTGCACTACAATCCGGCGAGGGGTGTGCCGGCGCGGGTGGAGGGGGATGGGCTGCTTCTTGTGGACAGCGGCGCGCACTACCGGTGGGGCTCTACCGACATCACACGGGTCTTCTGCAAGGGCACGCCCACCGAGGAGCAGCGGCGTGACTACACCCTCGTGCTCAAGGCCCACATCGCCCTTGCCTCCACGGCCTTTCCCGCAGGGCTCTCGGGGTTCCACCTGGATGTGCTCGCCAGAGGAGTCCTCGCCCGCCATGGATTGGGCTATGGGCATGGGACCGGGCACGGGGTAGGCCACGTGCTGTGCGTGCATGAAGGCCCCATATCCTTCAGGCCGGATGGAAAGGCCTTCCCCCTGGATGAGGGTATGGTGCTCTCGATAGAGCCCGGGGTGTACCGCCCCGGTAAGTGGGGGGTCAGGCTGGAAAACCTCGTGTGGGTGGAGGGGCGCGAGCAGAACGAGTTCGGCAGGTTCCTTGGCTTCAGGCCGCTGACCCTCTTCCCGTTCGAACGTTCGCTCATCGTGAGGGAGCTCCTCACCCATGAGGAGCTCGCCTGGCTCGACGACTACCACCGGATGGTGTGGGAGGTCCTTGGATCGGCGCTCGATGGGGAGGATGCACGGTGGCTCGAGGCCCGGTGCCGGTCTCTCTGAGGGATGGTGGATCGCGGCCGTTCCTGCTATGATCACGACTGAGACAGGAGTCCTGCGTGCTCGAAGGAGGTGTATGATCCATGCTCGGCGGCATTGAGGCCGGGGGGACGAAGTGGGTGTGTGCGCTGGGACCTTCGCCCGATCGGATTGCTGAGGAGGCGAGGTTTCCCACCACCACGCCGAAGGAGACGATCGCCCGCGCCCTCTCGTTCTTCAGGGAGATGGAGGCCCGGCACGGCCGGCTTGCGGCCCTGGGTATAGGGAGCTTCGGACCGGTGGACGTGAGGGAGGATTCCCCCACGTGGGGATACATCACCACCACGCCCAAGCCAGGCTGGCGGGATACACGGGTGGCGGGGGTCTTCCAGGAGGAGTTGGGAGTGCCGGTGGGGTTTGACACCGATGTGAATGCCGCAGCCCTGGGCGAACTCTCCTATGGAGCAGCTCGGGGGCTGTCCAGTGTGGTCTACATCACTGTGGGGACAGGGATCGGCGCAGGGGTAGTGGTGGACGGCAGGCCGGTACACGGCCTGGTCCATCCCGAGGCGGGCCACATCCTCGTGCGCCGCCACCCAGATGATACGTACGGAGGGCGGTGTCCGTTCCACCGCGACTGTCTCGAGGGGATGGCCTCCGGTCCTGCCCTCGCCGAGCGGTGGAGTATGCGGGGGGAGGATCTACCACAGGATCATCAGGCCTGGCGCATGGAGGCCTTCTACCTGGCGCAGGGGGTGATGAACCTGGTCCTCGCGGTCTCTCCCGAGCGGGTCATCCTCGGGGGCGGGGTGATGCAGCAGGGGCATCTCTTCCCTCTGGTTCGCTCCGAGCTCCTGCGTCTCCTGGCCGGGTACGTGGGGCATCCTGCGATCACCGAGCAGGTGGACGACTACGTGGTTCCGCCCGGCCTGGGACAGCGGGCGGGCATCGTCGGGGCGCTCGTGCTGGCAGCACGGGCAGGAGACCGGGGGGCCCACACGCGGTGAGATAGTGACGGGAGGAATGGTATGGCAGAGAGGGATGCACAGGGCATCCAGTCAGTGATCACGCTTTCGACGCACAGACGGGAAGAGCTCATCGATATCACCCGGGAGGTGGAGGCCGTGGTGGCACGGAGTGGGGTGCAGAGTGGGCTCTGCAATGTGTACGTACAGGGGGCCACGGCCGGGATCATGATACAGGAGAACTGGGACGACTCGGTGCAGGAGGATGCCCTCGACCTGCTCAGGAGGCTCATCCCCCGGGGTGTGTGGCGCCACGACAGGCAGGACGGCAACGGCGATGCGCACCTCAAGTCGGGCCTGGTGGGTCCTTCGGAGACTATCCCCATAATTGGGGGAAAGCTCGGTCTTTCCACCTGGCAGAACATCTTTCTCTGCGAGTTCGACGGGCCGCGGGCCGAGCGGCGGGTGGTCGTGACCGTGCTTCCTCTGGGGGATGGGCATGGCAGCCGATGAGGCCCTCATCTTCCGTCCTGCCGTGGAGGTCTCGTTCGAGGAGTTCGGCATCCTCATCCCCATAGATGATGATCGCACAGCGCAGGTGCTCGCCTCTCTCGCTCATGCCGGGGTGGATACGGGGAGGCTCGTGCGTGTGGTGGAAGAGCCTCTCATCGGCCGGGAGGACCTCCTCAGGGTACACACGCCCTCCTACGTGGAGGACCTCTTCTCTTCCGGACTCGAGCGTCGCCTTCTCGAGGCCTACGAGCTGGTCGATGAGAGGGGAGGATACGTCCGGTATGACCCTGCGCGTGCGAGAAGGCCCCTTTCTGAGCTCCTCGACCGGGTGCTCCTGGGCGCCTCCTGCACATACCTCGCCTGTCTCCGGGCCCTCGAGGCAGGGTATGCCTTCTCGTGTGCGGGAGGGTACCACCACGCCCATGCTTCCTTTGGCCATGGGTTTTGCGTGATCAACGACGTGGTGATCGCACTCAGACGACTGGTGGCCGAGGGCCGTATCGAGCGCGCATGGGTGGTGGACGTGGATGCACACAAGGGGGACGGTACCGCCGCCCTCACGCAGGACGATCCCTCGATCGCCACCTTGAGCATCCACATGGCAGGTGGCTGGCCGCTCTCGCTTCCCCCGACCCTCCCCGATGGAAGCCCTCATCCCTCCCACATCCCCAGTACGGTCGATATCCCTGTGCACGCCGGGAAAGAAGATCGCTACACCTCCCTGCTCGAAGAGGGCCTTGCCGGGCTTGCCGACCTCCTCCCGGAGCCCGACCTGGTAGTGGTGGTCTGGGGGGCCGATCCCTACGAAAAGGACACCCTTCCCTCTGCTTCGGAGCTTTCCCTCTCCCTCGACCAGATGTTCGCCCGCGACCTGCTCGTGTGGCGCTTTTTACAGGATCGCGGGGTGCCCGCCTCCTTCCTCATGGCAGGAGGATACGGCCCTCATGCCTGGGAACCTTTCTCCCGGTTCCTCAGGTGGGTCTTCCTGGAGGGCTGATCCGGCCTCCTCGTAAACCATAGAGTATCACAACTGTTGCTCAATATCATTCATTTAAAACAACAGCCGTCATGATAGAACATCCTGTCCACAAAAAACTTGACAGGATGGAAAACCTGCCCTATAATTTCGTTAATTCTGAAAAATATGATATATATTGATATATTTGTTGGTATGGGCATACATGGTGGAGGGCGAATCAATGGTGCGACACGGCCACACTGTACGAGTGTGGTTCTTAAAAACATTTTTCGAGGAGGTAGGGTATGAACTCCCTCAGAACAGTCCTGGCGGCATGCGTGGTGTTCATCGTCTCGATGGGACTCGCCGCCCAGGGACAGAAGCCGGCCGAAGGCGGAGCGGCGGCTGGTGGTAAGACGCAGATCGTATTCATGACGCCGCTTTCCGGAGCGGACGGCTCGTACATGGACAAGATCATCCAGGCGTTCAACGAACAGAACCCGGATGTGGAAGTGACACACCTGGTGGTGGGCGCCTCTTCCGAATACAAGCAGAAGCTGTCCACCAGCATCGCCACCAAGACCGCTCCCGAGGTCCTCTTCATCAGGAAATTCGATATGCCTCTCTATCTTGATTACTTCACGGGCTTCACCAGGGAGGAACTCGAGGCGGCGGGGATAGATCCCGACGACATCTATCCGAATCTCCTCTCCGGACTCGAACGCGACGGGAAGATCGTCGGTATACCCCTGGATGTGTGGATCTTCTACATGGCCTACAATAAGGAAAATTTCAGGAAGGCAGGCCTGGATCCGGAGAAGCCCCCCTACACCAGGGAGGAGTTCGTGAAGGCGCTTGAGGCCCTGCGTAAGGTCACCCCAGAGGGCGTGACTCCGTACTATGAGAACTTCAACTGGGCGTGGATATGGTGCCATCTCCTCTGGCAGTTCGGGGGAGAGCTGCTCACCCCGGATTTCAAGGCCCCCGCGTTCCAGAAGGCCGGGGCCGAGGTGCTCCACTTCCTCCTCGACCTCCAGGCGAAAGGGCTCATCCCCTCGGGGACCATCGATCCCGGTCCGGCCTTCGAGTCCGGTGAGTCTTCGGTTCTCATCACCGGCATCTGGACCATCAATCCCTGGAAGGACCTTCTGGGAGAGAACTTCGGCTATGCAGTTGCTCCCCAGCTCGGGAACACGAAGGCCGTGTTCGGAGGGTCCCATGTCATCGCCCTCGTCGACGTGATGCTCCAGGATCCCAAGAAGAAAGATGCCGCCATGCGATGGGTGAAATTCCTCTGGGATCATGCCCTCGACTGGTATGCAGCCGGTCAGACACCGGCGAGGATCTCCATCGCCGAAGGAAAGGAACTCAAGGAGCGTCTCCCCCACATCTGGACCGTGGCGCAGCAGGTGAAATACGTGAGGACTTTCCAGATGTTCCCCTATGTGTCCGAGATGCTCGACGACATCGCCATGTATCTGGAGGCCGCGCTCTTCACCAAGGAGCTCACGCCTGAAGAGGCCATGGCCGAGGCGGCCGAGGCCGCGCAGACCCGTATAGACGACTACTGGGCAACCAAGTGATCCCGGCAGGTGCTGCAGGGGGGCTCTCCCCCCTGCTTTTCAAAACCGTAGGCGAGGTGTTTCATGACCACAAAGACGCGATACGCACTGCAACGGGAGTTGAGCGCGTGGGGGTTCATGCTTCCTCATCTCGTGCTGTTTCTGGTCTTCATGCTGGTTCCTCTGGTGATCAATGCAGGGATAAGCTTCTACAACTGGAGCCTTCTCGGAAAGAAAGCCTATATCGGCCTGGGGAACTTCGAGAGGATCATAAAGGACGACAAGTTCTGGCTCGCGGTGAAGAACACGGTGGTATTCGCCCTGATAAGCGTTCCCTTGGTGATGATCGTGGGGCTCCTGTTCGCCAGCCTCCTCAATCAACGGATATACGGAAAACTCTGGATCCTGGTGGCCCTCGTCTCGCCCACCTTTTTCGGGTCCGTGGGGATACTCACGACCTGGAGGTGGATATTCGCCTCACATTCCGGGGGGCTCGCGAACTACTACTTGCAGAAGCTTGGACTCATCGACAGACCCCTCTCCTGGTTCGAGGACCCGGTGAGGGCGTGGGCGATCATCATCTTCGTGACCGTCTGGTGGATAGTGGGATTCAGCGTCCTCCTCTACCTGGGTGCCCTCCGCAGGATACCGAAGGAACAGTACGAGGCGGCCGAGCTCGACGGGGCAGGGCCGCTCCTCAGGTTCTTTCATGTCACACTCCCCTGGATGAGAAACGTGCTCTTTTTCGACGTGGTGAGACAGGTGCTCCTCGCCTTCGGCCTCTTCGATCAGGTGTACTTCTTCACCGGTGGAGGACCTGCAGGGTCCACCAGGACGATGGTCTACTACCTCTACTCCACGGCGATCAATGTGCAGGCCCTGGGACGGGCGGCCGCCATATCGTGGTATATCTTCGCGGTGGTATTGGCGTTCGCACTGATCCATCTCTACATTCTCACGAGATCCATAAAGAGTGCGGAGGAGGGATGATGAGATACGAGATACGATCTGTGGAGGGGGTGCAGGAGTCGGGGCGTCTACCTGTGAAGAGCTACAGAAGAGGTCTCAAGAAGAAGGGGTGGATATGGCTCAAGTCCATACTGGTATGGATCTTTTGTCTCGTGTGGTTCTCTCCGGTGATATGGATGTTCGTGACCTCGGTGAAGGATTCCCTGGCGGCTGTGGCCGAGAAGGCCCCGACCTGGATTCCGGAGCAGGCCACCCTGAACAACTACCGGATGCTCTTCGCTCCCGCGAGTGGCATCAGTGTGCTCGAGGGGATAAGGAACTCCATCGTCGTGGCGGTGCTCTCCATCGTGGCGACCCTGGTGATCTCCGTACCTGCGGCGTATGCGCTCTCCCGCCTCGAGTTCCGGGGGAAGAAGACGATCTTCTGGGCCTATGTGGCGGTTCTGGCCTTTCCCGGTATTCTCTTCCTGGTGCCCCACTACTTCATGGTGCACATCCTGGGTATGATGGACTCCTTCTCGGCGCTGATAGTCCCGGGTCTCGGAGGTACCTTCGGGGTCTTCATGCTCCGCCAGTACATGCTGGGGCTTTCCAGGGACCTGGAGGATGCGGCATGGATCGATGGGTGTTCCAGGCTCAGGTTCATGGTCTATGTGGTGGTCCCCTTCGTCCGGCCTGCGCTCCTCGTGCTCTCCTTGATGACCTTCATCGGTTCATGGAACAGCTTCCTGTGGCCCCTCCTGGTCCTCAATTCCCCGGAGAAGCTCACCCTTCCCATCGCCTTGATACGGTTCGCGGCGGGATGGGGTGACCCCTACCGGGGCATAGGGGTGCTCATGGCCGGTGCCTTCGTGGCTACCCTGCCCACGATCGTCCTGTTCGTCGCATTCTACCGCTATCTCATGGAAGGGATAAGCATGGGGTCGGTGGGAAAGTGAAGAGAGCCGCCCTCATCCTGTCCGAAGGTGGGATGAGGGCATATCGTGATTTCATTTGGTAAAAAAATATTGACATTTTGTTATTCATTTGTTAGAGTCGTGTATACCTGTTCTCTGGGAGAAGGCCCCGGCCGGTACGGTGCGGCGTCTTCTCGAGGAGTCTGTGAGGTACTGATCCAGAGGGGTTCCTGATGGAGAGGCGTCTCGGTGTCGTGTCCTTGCTCATCCACGATCGCTCCCACATCCAACGGGTGAACACCCTCCTCTCGGAGTACGCCTCCCTCATTCTCGGGCGGATGGGGCTCCCGTTGCGCGAGAAGGGGGTGCACGTCATCGCCCTCATCGTGGAGGGAAGCACCGATGAGCTGGGGGCGTTCACCGGAAAGCTCGGGAGGATTCCAGGTCTCAAGGTGAAGTCCCACCTCACAGACTTCCGGGAATAGGAGCGTCCCGGAGGTGCGTATGAACCCGGTTAAATCCCCATCCCTGGTGGAAAAGGTCTTTATAGACAGGGACAAGCTCTACTCCATGCTTCAGGAAAAGCCGCCCACCAGATCGCGGCTCCAGGAGATCCTCAACAAGGCCTTGCTCCTCAAAGGGCTCTCACAGAGGGAGGCGGCGGAGCTCCTCCTGGTGGAGGACCACGAGGGCATACGGATGATGATGGAGGCCGCCCGTATCGTGAAACAGGAGATCTACGGCAGGAGGCTCGTGCTCTTCGCCCCGCTCTACATCGCCAATGCGTGCGACAACAACTGCGTCTACTGCGGGTTCAGGAAGGCCAACACGCGCCTCAAACGGGTGGTGCTCTCCATTCCCGAGGTGGAACACGAGGTGACTGCGCTCCTCAGACAGGGCCATAAGCGCCTCCTCATGCTCACCGGTGAGTCCGAGGAGAGCCCGCTCGACTACTTCATCGAGGGTCTCAGGGCCGCCTACCGGGTGAGGGTGGGGGCACACAACATCCGTCGCATCAACGTGGAGATCGCGCCGCTCGACGTGGAAGGGTTCAGGCGCCTCAAGGCCGAGCACATCGGGACCTACACCTGTTTCCAGGAGACTTACGATCCTGTCCTCTACCGGAAGTACCACCCTTCGGGACCAAAGTCAGACTACGAGTGGCGGCTCCTGGTGATGGACAGGGCCATGGAGGCGGGGATCGACGACGTGGGGATAGGCGCGCTCTTCGGCCTCGCCGACTACCGCTTCGAGGTGCTCGCCCTGCTCGAGCACGCCCGGCACCTGGAGGAGACCTTCGGCTGTGGTCCGCACACCGTGAGCGTTCCGCGCATCGAACCAGCAGAGGGGGCCCCGCTGTCCACCAGTCCGCCCCACCCCGTGAGCGACGAGGACTTCAAGAAGCTCGTGGCGGTCATCCGGCTCTCGCTCCCCTATACGGGCATCATCCTTACCACCAGGGAGCGGGAGGAGTTGCGCAACGAACTCTTCCACTACGGGGTGAGCCAGATATCCGCCGGTTCCCGCACGAATCCGGGTGCGTACGACGACCATGATCATCCCGACTCTGGTGCCCAGTTCTCCCTGGGCGATCACCGTTCGCTGGAGGAGGTGATCTCGTGTCTCATCGATCAGGGCTACATCCCTTCGTTCTGTACGGGCTGCTACCGCAAGGGGCGTGTGGGCGTGGATTTCATGGACCTCGCGAAGCCCGGCCTCATCAAGGCCTTCTGTCTGCCGAACGCCCTCTTTACCTTCAAGGAGTACCTGGAGGACTTCGCTTCCGAGGATGTGCGAAGGCGGGGGGACGCCCTCATAGAGCGGCTCGTGAGGGAAGAGGTCCCTGAGCATCGGAAGGAGCACACCTGGGAGGGGCTCGCGAGGGTGGCGCAGGGCGAGCGCGACGTGTACCTGTGAGGAGGGAAGATGAGGAAGGTGGAGGCTCCGGCGGTTGCAGAGGCTCGGCTCTTTGCTCCTGAGGACGAGGCCCACTGTCGCCGCACGATAGAGGAGTGGTGGCGCATGCCGCTCGAGGACCTCGTGTCCAGGGCCGATCGGGTCTGCCGCACCGTGTACGGAGATGGTGTGTACCTGCGGGGATTGCTCGAGTTTTCGAACTACTGTCGTATGGACTGCCTCTACTGCGGGATCCGCAGGAGCAACCGGAACGTCCACCGGTACCGGCTCGATGAAGAGGTGATCCTCCAGGTGGTGAGGACGGCCTTTGCCCGCGGGTTTCGGACTTTCGTGCTCCAGAGCGGTGAGGATCCTGCCTGGCCTGCCGGGAGGCTCGCACGCCTGGTGGAGCGGATAAAAGAACAGACGCGTGGTGAGGCTGCGGTGACCCTGAGCTGCGGGCTCATGACCAGGGAGGAGTACCGACTTCTCCGTGAGGCCGGGGCCGACCGGTACCTCATGCGGTTCGAGACCGCAGACCCTGATCTCCACCTGAGGCTCAGAGGAGTGGCGCTCGAGCGGCGGATCGAGGGACTCGTGTACCTGAGGGAACTGGGATACGAGGTGGGCTCCGGGTTTATGGTGGGGCTTCCTGGCGAGACCGACGAGACCATGGTGGAGAACCTCCTACTCTGCCGGCGTCTCGACCTCGACATGGTGGGCATAGGGCCTTTCATCCCCCATCCGGAGACCCCGCTCGCAGATGCACCCCAGATCCCGCTCGATCGCACCATCAGGGCGGTCGCCATCCTGCGCCTCCTCCTTCCAGGTGCGAACCTCCCCGGCACCACGGCGGCCGGCAGTCTCGAACCAGATGGGAGGGAGCGGATGCTCGCTTCAGGCGGGAACGTCCTCATGCCCAACATCACCCCTGTGCAGCACAAGAAGGACTACCTCCTCTATCCGGGGAAGATCTGCCTCGATGAGGATGGATTTCACTGCGTGGGGTGCCTCACCATGCGGGTGGCCACGGTGGGGAAGAGAATCGACTGGGAGAAGGGGACGTCACGTCAGTACCTCTGGAGGCAACATGGAGCAGAAGAGACGGTACACAGGGCCTGAGACCGAAAAGGCGGTGAGGAACTTCGGAGAGGGACGCCTCCCCCGGGAGCTCATCCTCGCCTGCGCAGAGGTAAAGCAGGCGGTCCTCTCTGCCATCCAGGAGGTGGAACGGCGCTGGTACCCTCTGGTGTGGAAGGCCCTCTCCCGTGCGGTGGAGGAGGTGAAGTCCGGAGGCCTCGACGACCAGTTCCCCCTTCCCCTGTTTCAGGGCGGGGCGGGTACGAGCATCAACATGAACGTGAACGAGGTGATCGCGAACCTGACCAATGAGATCCTCGAGGAAGAGAGGTGCCCTGAGCGGGTTGACCCTCTGGATGACGTGAACCGCTACCAGTCCACCAACGACACCTTCCCCACTGCGGTCACCATCGTGCTCTACCGGAGGCTCCTCGGCCTGGAGCAGCAGGTGATCCGGCTTCAGGCGGCCCTCGCCGAGCGGGAAGGCCGGTACGCCCAGATCCTCATGGTGGGGCGGACCGAGCTCCAGGACGCCCTCCCCATCACCCTGGGCCAGGTCTTTGGCTCGTGGGCTGGGATGTTCGAACGCGACAGGTGGCGGCTCCACAAGATAAAGGAGCGCATACGGACCGTCCCTCTCGGCGGCACGGCGGTGGGTACCGGATTCCCCGCCCCGGCCATGGTGGTGTTTGCCGCAGAGGAGGCCCTCAGGCGGATCACCGGCCTTCCCCTGGCCCGGAGCCAGAACCTGCCGGACGAGGTGGCCCACCAGGACAAGTGGTCGGAGCTCGCCCACGGGATACGCCAGGTGGCGGAGAACCTCTCAAAGCTCACCGGCGACCTCCTCCTCTACACCTCCTCGTTCCTGGGGGAGCTCGGGCATCCCGAGGTCCAGGCAGGGAGTACCATCATGGCGGCCAAGACCAATCCCGTGTTCCTGGAGTATTCCCGGGGCCTCGCCTTCAGCGCCCAGCACGCCTGCGATGCGGTGAGCACCCTCTGTCAGGCCGGACAGCTCCAGCTCAACCCCTACCTCCCCTTCATCCTCCACCACCTCCTCCAGGCCTTCAGCATGGTGGGGACGGCGCTTGAGACCCTCACCGAGAAGCTCCTCCCTGCCCTCGAGGTGCGGGAGGAGCGGATCCATGCCCACCTCCTCGCCTCGCACACCCTGCTCAACGCCCTTCTCCCCCTCCTCGGGTACCATGGGGTGAAAGAGCTCTATCGTCTCCACCCCGAGCCGTTCTCGAGCGTGGATGAGCTCGTGGCGTGTGTGGTGCGCCACACCGGTCTCCAGGAGGCCGAGGTGCGGGCGGCCCTCGATCCCGGCCGGGCCACCTCGTTCGTGAGGAGGGTGCGGTGAGGGGACGGGGATCCACCTCGCACGAACTTCCCTTAAGGAGGGACTTGTGATCACCACCCCCCTTGCCGAGCGCACACGAATCGTACTATTTGGTTTGAGGAATGCGGGCAAGTCGAGCCTCATGAACGCCATCTTCGAGAAGGAGGTGGCCATCGTCTCGGATCAGCCCGGTACCACCACTGACCCTGTCACCCGGGCCTATGAGCTCATCGGTGCAGGCCCTGTGGCCTTCACCGACACCGCAGGCCTCGATGACGAAGGGCCCCTCGGTTCGCTTCGTATAGAGAGGGCGAAGAAGGCCCTCGCCCAGGCGGACATCGCCCTCCTGGTGACCCCCCTCACCCGCCCCCCGCACCCGCTCGAGGACCGGCTCCTGGAGGAGGTGCGACGGCGGGGGATCCCCTACCTGGTGGCGGCGAGCTTTGCGGACCAGGCCCCCGATCCCCGCAAGGAGGCCTGGCTCGCCTCCCTTCCCCACGTGCGGGTGGCGAGCCCCTCCCGTGAGGGCATCCGCACCCTCACCTCCAGGCTCGTGCACCTGGTGGCCTCCCTCGCCCCCGAGCCCACCCCGCTCGAGGGCCTCGTCCGGGAGGGCGACCTCCTCGTCCTGGTGGTGCCCATCGACCTCGCAGCACCCAAGGGCCGCCTCATCCTCCCCCAGGTGGAGACCCTCCGCGACGCCCTCGATCGGGACTGCGCCGCCCTGGTGGTGAAGGAGCGGGAACTCTCGCTCTTCTTCCCCCGGCTCCCCCGCCGCCCCCGCTTCGTCGTCACCGACAGCCAGGCCTTCCACAAGGTGGCCGCCGACATCCCAGCCGACCAGCCCCTCACCTCGTTCTCCATCCTCTTTGCGCGAAAGAAGGGGGACCTCGCCCGGTACGTGAGAGGCCTTGCCGCCCTCACCGCCTTCCCCGAGGGGAAGCGCGTCCTGGTGGTGGAGGCCTGCTCCCACCACCGGCAACCTGACGACATCGCCACCGTGAAGATACCCCGCCTCTTCCACCAGCTCGTGGACCCCGCCGTACCCTTCGACCACGCCCGCGAGCTCCCCGAGGACCTCTCGCCCTACGGCCTCGTGATCCACTGTGGGGGATGCATGGTCACCCGCCGCGCCGTGCTCGCCCGGCTCGACCGCCTCGCCGAGGCCGGGGTGCCGGTGACCAACTACGGGCTCTTCCTCGCCTGGGCCCACGGCCTCCTCCCCCGGGCACTCGAGCCCTTCCCCTACGAGTACGAGCTCTACTGCACCGAGGTGGGAGGCGGGGTGGAAACGAGGATCTAGAAGGGATCCTCACGCCGCCGTCCGAGTCCCTCTTCCGGATCGGGCCCGGAAAAGAAGACGGAGTGGGGCGCCCTCCCGTGGTGACCGGTGCACGAGGGTGCGATCCGGTCCCGGGCCTATGCCTCTTCCCACAGGCTGAAGATCCCATCCGCTGCAAAGGCGAGGAGGGCCGAGAGGAGGGCCCCCGAGAGGATGAGGGCCGGGTTGTCCCTGACCAGTCCTGCGATGATCACCACGCCCAGCCCGCCTGCCCCCACCACGGCTCCCAGCGTGGCTGTTCCCACGTTGATCACCACACTCGTGCGGAGCCCTGCGAGGATCACCGGCCAGGCGAGCGGCAGCTCCACCTCCCTGAGGATGCCTCCGGGCTCCATGCCCATGCCCCGCGCCGCTTCCTTTACCGAGGGGTCCACCGCACGCATGCCTGCGATGGTGTTGTTGAGCGGAGGGAGCATCCCGTAGAGGAAGAGGGCCGCCACTGCGGGGGCGAATCCAAACCCAAGGGCAGGTACCGCAAAGGTGATGACCGCCACCGGAGGGATGGTCTGTATCCCCGCCACCACCGACTGCACCCCCTCGAGCAGGTAGGAGAACCGGGGTCTCGTCACGAGGATCCCCACCCCCAGGCCGAAGGCCGCCGCGACCGCGCTCGAGACGAGCACCATCACCACGTGCTGAAGGAGGAGCACCCCCATGGACTCGCGTTCGTAGACGAGGATTTCCCCTTGGAATCCCAGCAGACGCAAGACCCCTTCGAGGATGTCCTCCCGGGTGAGCAGGACGAGGAGCATGAGGATCACTCCTGTCCTTATCGTCCTCGCGAGACGTCCCCTCATCTGCCCCTCCGGACGAGCGCCTGGATCTCCTTGAGTCCTGCGATACCCAGGATCCCGCCTTGCTCCTCCACCGCGAGCATCGGAGCCCCGCTCTCCAGGAGAAGGGAAAGCCCATCCCTCACCGTGGCAGCACCGGGAACACGGGGCAGTTCTTCCGGGATCGTGGGGGGTGCAGGGCGTGCGATTTCCTCCATCGTATGGCACTCGAGGAGGAGGAGCACGCTCTCCGAGCCCAGGAAGGTCTTCACGAACCCGTCGCCCGAGCGCACGAGATCCTCGGTGGCCGCTTCCCTCACCACGCGGCCTTCCCGCATGAGGATGATCCTGTCTCCCAGACGGATGGCCTCTCCCATGTCGTGGGTCACGAAGACCACGGTCTTCCTGAGGCGCCGTTGGATCGCGAGGAACTCCTCCTGGAGTCGGGAGCGGGTGAGGGGATCGGCCGCACCGAAGGGTTCGTCCATGAGGATCACCGGTGGATCGGCCGCAAGAGCCCGGGCCACCCCCACCCGCTGGGCCTCTCCCCCTGAGAGCTGGTGTGGCATCTTCCGGGCGTACTCGTCGGGAGGGAGTCCGACCAGCTCGAGGAGCTCGAGGGCCCGGGCCCTCTGCCGCTCGGGGGGCCACCCCAGGAGCCGGGGTACCGTGCAGATGTTCCGTTCCACGGTCCAGTGCGGGAAGAGGCCGATGTGCTGGATCACGTATCCCATGGAACGTCTGAGCTCCACCGGATCGTATGAGGAGAGGGGGCGTCCCCGGTAGAGGACTTCTCCTCCGTCCGGCTCTATGAGGCGGTTGAGGATGCGGAGCGTGGTGGACTTGCCGCACCCCGAGGGGCCTATGAGCACGGTGAGCCGGCCTTCCGGTATGCTGAAGGAAGTGCCATCGAGGGCCACCGTTTCTCCGAATCGTTTCACGAGGTTCCGACACTCAAACACGGCTCGTCCTTTCCTTTACACATGTGATGAGCAAGGCCCACGCACGGTCGACCCCCAGGGAGAGGAGGACGGTGGGGAGCACCCCTAGGGCGATGAGGTCGTAGGCCGACTGCCCCAGCCCCTGGAAGATGAATCGTCCGAACCCCCCGGCCCCTATGAGTGCGGCCACCGTGGTGGTTCCTACCACCTGTACCGAGGCGGTACGGAGGCCGGTGAGGATCACGGGGAGGGAGACGGGGATCTCCACCCAGAAGAGACGCTGGAGGGGGGAAAGTCCCATGCCTCGGGCCGCCTCGAGCAAGCCTTTCTCGAGGAGCGAGAGCCCGGCCGCGGTGGTACGCACGATGGGGAGGAGGGCGTAGAGGGAGAGGGCGATGAGTGCAGGGGTGTTCCCCAGAGCGCTGATCCCCACGTCCTTCAGGACCGGGACGGTCTCGGAGAGGGCCGCAAGTGGGGCGATGAGGAGCCCGAAGAGGGCGAGGCTGGGGATGGTCTGGATCCCCCCGGTGAGGGAGAACACGACTCCACCCGCCTTCTTGTTCCTGTGCGCGAGGATCCCGAGAGGGATGCCTGCAAGGGTGGCGATGAGGATGCCCGCGCCCGAGAGGCTGAGGTGTGCAGCGGTCTCCTGCAGGAACACACCCCGCCTGGTGGCGAGCTCACGCATCACTCCCAGGCCGTCGAGGGTCCGTGAGAGGAGGAGGACCACCGTGCCGACGATGGCGAGGCTCTTTCCCCACTTCCGGGCCTGGAGGGTACCGCTGTACCGGGCCCTCGCAAGGAGGGCGATGCCGGCTGTCTCATAGGCGAGGAAGCCCGTACCGGGGTTGATGCGGGCGGGTGGGGAAGGGGCGTGGAGGCGGGCAAGGACGGCGAGGATGATCCAGGGGACGAGGATGGAGAGACCTGCGAGTAAAGGGCGGAGGCGGGGAGCCCGCTCCTTCCATTCCAGAAGGAGTACCACACCGAGCGACCCGAGGATCACGAGGGTGGAAAGGATGTCGAGTCGTACCGGCACACCGGGGGCCACCCTGTTCGGGACGGCCCACGCAAAGGGGAGGAGGAGACCGAGACATGCCGCAGCCCCTCCTCCCGCAAGGAGTATGCGTTCCCTTTCCATACTCAGTCGGAGATGAATCCCTTCCGAATGAGGTGCTCCCGTGCCACCACGGCCGGATCCTCTCCCTCCACGGCGATCCGTGCGTTGAGCGACTGGAGCGTGGTGAGGGTGAGGCTCTTGAACACAGGTTCGAGGATCTCCTCGATCTCGGGATATGTCTTGAGCACCTCTTCCCTCACCACCGGGGCCGGTTCGTAGACCGGTTGCACCCCGAGGTTGTCCTCGAGGACCACGAGCCCGAGCGCGGCGAGCTGCCCATCGGTTCCGTAGGCCATGGCTGCGTTCACCCCATCGGTCCCCTCTGCGGCTGCACGTTCGGTGGTGGCGGTATTGCCTCCCGAGAGCACGAGCATCTGCGATTTCTCGAGGATGAATCCGTAGGCCTCTTCGAAGGCAGGAAGGGCGTCCGGGCGGGAGACGAACTCCTCCGAGACCGCGATCTTGAACTCGCCACCCTGCTCGATGTAGCGGGCGAGATCCTCCAGGGTGGAGAGGGAACCCCCTGCGAGGTCCTTCCGCACCGCGATCGCCCAGGTGTTGTTGGCAGGCGCGGGCTCGAGCCAGACGAGGTGGTGGGTCTCGTAGTCCAGATCCCGCACGGTCCGGTAGGCCTCCACCCTGTCCTTCCACACGTCCCGCGGGGCTTCGGGATAGAAGAACCCGCCGTTGCCCGTGTACTCGGGATAGATGTCGATCTGGCCGTTTATGATGGCCTTGCGTACGATGTCCGTGGGGCCGAGCTGAACCTTGTCTTCCACCGCGAAGCCGTGTTCTTCGAGGAGGATGACGATCATGGTGCCCAGGAGGGCCCCTTCGGTGTCTATCTTGGATGCCACGGTGATCGGACCTCCGGTCTCCTCCTGCTTTTTTGTGCAGGAGATGACGAGTGAAAAGATAAGAAATACGGAGAGAAACAGGAGAACAAATTTCCTCAAAACAACCCCCTGAATAGTGTGTCGTGCGTACATACATAGTGTAGTCACGATGGGGGGAAAAGGCAAGGAAACCGTTGCGGGGGAGGATGATGTGCGGTATGCTGGTAGAGGTATGCTGAGGGAGATACGACACGTGCGCCAGGAGCCGGGGGTCTTCAGGCGCTGGTTCCAGGACGAGTACTTCGATCTCATCGTGTGGTACCGCGATGACGGACCGCCCACGGTGGACAGGGTCGTGGGCTTCCAGCTCTGTTACGACAGGCAGGGCGATGAGCGGGCCTTCACGTGGCAGGCCTCGGGGGGCTGGAGCCACATGCGCGTCGATGGAGGGGACGTGCCGTTCAGCATAAAGCAGAGTCCTGTGCTCATGCCCGACGGCGAGTTCCGGACCGACGAGGTGGTCGCCCGCTTCCTCGAGGCGAGCACCCAGCTCGAGCCCCGGCTCGTGCGGTTCATCGTGGAGCGGATGGAGTCTTCGAGAGGGGGGCGGAGGACTCAGGCCGAGAAGAGGATGTAGTAGTCGAGCCGTCTCTCGTGGAAGAGGTGGTTGTGGGGGGTCACGTGCTTGTCCTCGGCCTCCTTGGGGTCTATCTCCACCACGTGGAGGGCTGCTTCCTCTTCGGGCGCCTGGGCGAGGATGGTCCCTTTGGGGGAGATGACGTGGCTCCTTCCGGTATACCTGAGGCGTTTCCCGCCTCGCTCCTCCACGCCGATCCGGTTGGCGAGTATCCAGAAGATGCGGTTCTCGATGGCGCGGACCCGTGTGGTGAGCTGGCCGTACTCGGGGAGCACGAGGTTGGAGGGATGGCACACCACGTGTGCTCCTTGAAGGGCCACGGTGCGGGCTGCCTCGGGGAACATGTGGTCGAAGCACACGAGGAGGGCCACGCGTACCCCCTGTATGGTGAAGACCGGAAAACCGAGGTCCCCGGGAGAGAAGAAGTATTTCTCCTCGGCGAAGAGGTGCATCTTACGGTAGAGGAAACGTCTGCCTTCGGGGGTGAGGAGGACCGCGCTGTTGTAGTACCTTCCCATCTCCTCTTCGGCGAAGCCCGTGACAAGATGGATGCCCGTCTCCTGTGCGAGCCGGGAGAGGGCCTCGATGCAGGGGCCGGTGTCCACGGGTTCGGCCATCCGTGCCACTTCCTCCTGTGAGAGGAAGAGGTAGCCGGAGAGGGCGAGCTCGGGGAGGACGAGGAGGTCGGGTTTCGTTCCGCCGCCCTGGAGATGGGCGAGTATATGTTCACGGATGGCTTCCAGGTTCTTCTCCGACTCGCCGAAGAGGGGGGCGAACTGGAGGTAGCCTACGTTCATGTTCTCCTCCTTAAGAGAGATGTGTGCTGTATGGTCATCCCGGTGGCCCCATCGAGGCCCCGTGCCGACAATCGTTCATTATACGACGATCAGACCGGAAAGAAAAGTGCTATATAGTAGGAGCCTTTTGCGCTGTACTGCTTTTTTTAGTAACCCAACGGGAATCCTGGGCAACAACGCGCTGTAATGCCTGCTTAGGGTGTCAACGTTACCGTATTCTCATCCGGAATAGTACTCAGAACGGTACACTATGCACGATGGTTTGCTCGCGTTCACTCCACCACGGCGGTTCTGTATCCGAACTGGACACACCTTCCCTCAGGATTCCTCAAGGGAACGTGGATACGGGGGATCGGTTTCGGTAAGACCGCTCGTTAGGCCGCAGGCCTGACCAGGGAGCGCATCTGGTTCGGCTGGTTCTCTCGCACTCGTCCCAGGGCAAGGGCACTCATGACAGAAAACACCAGCGTAAGGTGAACCGACAGTTTCTCCTGCCCCCGGATCGTGTGGAGTTCCAGGCTAAAGCTTCGATCCAGCCGGCTGTGGATCCGCTCCAAGGCCGTTCGCTTGGCATACTCCCGCTTCCACCGATACGAAGACCGGGCGAGAGGCGTGAAGACTCTGCGGTCCGTGGAGAGGGGGATCCGAATACAGGAGGCCAAGGGACAGGAGGCTTTGCCTGCACACTCATACCCATAGTGCACCGCAGGACAGCCGTACTTCAACGTGCCCCGCTTCTCTTCAAATCCCCGGTAGGCCATCTCCCGCTGCGTCCCCGTGGCCATACAGACACAACTCACCGTCCCTTGGTAGTCATACACCACATTTCTTGTCCCCGGGACCAGCCTGGTCTGTTCTCCATCTTTCCACAGGTTGCGAATATCGATGACCGGTTTGATCCGGTGCTCGTGCCACAACAGATCTATCAACGTGCCATCATCATAGCCCCGGTCGGCCGTGAACACTTCCGCCGCCTTGAGTATATGCGGCCTATGGCGATCCAGGGACCGAATCAGCTTTCGCATCACCGGCACCTCGTGCTTTGAGGCCCGACTCACCGTAAAGGCCACCGGCAGTTCATACGCTGTATCCGCAAGGAGGTGCACCGTAAACCCGAACCATTTCTTTACCGACTTCTGCACCTCCCCCCGTTCATTCTGATACACATACTCATGACACCCCCAGTCCGCATCGTGCTCCCCTCGCCGGTCTCCGGCACCCTTCCCCCTTCGACGGGCAACGCTTGCTATCCCCTTCCCATCGGCTCCCAGCCGCCGCCCAAATCCAGGCAGCTCCCGGTAGCACTGATCCACCAGGCTGGTAAACACCCTTACCAGTGCTTCCCGGATACTCCGCTTCCTCAAGGTGGAAAGAAACCGGCTGTACGCGCTGGCACTGGGTACCGCATCGCTTCCCCGGGTAGGATCACATCCACACAGGTCCCTCAGTTGCCCGTTCCGCAAGAGCTCCCGGCGTAGCTGCTCGATGCTCGGGTGCTGAAACACTATCCCCGCAACGAGCGAGTTCCACATCGCCCGTACCGGATATTCATTCCGGCCTCTCCCCCGCCTCTGTTCCAGCTGCTGCATCAGTTCCTCATCCGGCAGGTTCTCCAACACCAGCCGAAGCCGATGTAAATCCCCCAATGCTTCTACATCGTGCCAGCAAAAAAGTGATTTCTGTGCTATACTTGCCATGGGCCCCTCCGTCGGTTTTCTGCTACCATGATTCTATCATGGAAAAACCCGGGGGCCCTCTTTTTTGGGGTCAATTTTTCAACTCCGACCGCGTTTTCCCCTTCTATCGCACCTGTGGACCGCTTTTTTGGGGTAAAATAAATCCCCACCCGCTTGTAATTTCTTTACCTATCGTTGCGTGAAAACAGCGCAAAAGGCTCAAGACGTTGACAGGTGTGGTGAATCGTACTATCTTTATCAAAAAGATAAAGAATAAGGAGCCTGTCATGAATGCCACCGAACTCTTCCCGGGAATCTGGCACCTCGGTGCCAACATATCCAAGGACAACCTCTTCGAGGGTATGTGGCCCATACCCCATGGGGTCTCCCTCAACTCCTACCTCGTGGAGGGCAAGGACATCGCGCTCATCGATCTGGTGAGGGACTGGGAGGATGCCCCCGGTGAGATAGAGAAGCAGCTTGGCCAGCTGGGGGTGGATATCCAGAGGATCAGGTACCTGGTGCTCAACCACCTCGAGCCCGATCACACCGGATGGGTGCCCGGGTTCAAGCAACGGAACCCGGGTGTGGAGATCGTGACCACCAAGAAGGGGGCGGAACTCGTCGATACCTTCTACCATATCACCGACAACGTGCGGGTGGTGAAGACCGGCGACTCGATCGACCTCGGAGGCGGCAAGGTCCTCCGGTTCTACGAGATCCCCAACGTCCACTGGCCCGAGACCATGGCCACCTATGAGGTTTCGAGCAAGGCCCTCTTCCCCTGCGATGCCTTCGGCTCGTTCGGGAAGATAGGCGATCGGATCTTCGACGATCAGCTCTCCGAGGAGGAACACGCCTTCTACGAGTTCGAGAGCCTCAGGTACTACGCCAATATCGTGGCGAGCTTCTCACCCTTCGTGGAGCGGGCGATCAAGGCCCTGGAAGGCCTCGAGATCTCGGCGATCTGTCCCTCGCACGGGATCATCTGGCGGCGTCACCCGGAGCGGATCGTGGAGCGGTATGCCCGCTACGCCTCGTACTACAAGGGTCCCGCCGAGCCCGAGGTGACGCTCATTTGGGGCTCCATGTACGACAACACCGCGACGGCCACGGATGTGGTGCGTGAGGCCCTCCTCGAGAGCGGGATCACCTTCCACGAGTACCGGGTGCCTGAGCAGGACTTCTCCCACATCCTCGCCCACGCGTGGAAGTCCCAGGGGTTCATCCTGGGGATGCCCACCTACGAGTACCACATGTTCCCGCCCATGGCCCACACCATCGACATCCTCGGCAGGAAGCACGTGCGGGGCAGGACGGTCTTCTGGTACGGGTCGTTCGGATGGTCGGGCGGGGCCGAGCGCGAGTTCAACGAGCTCACAGAGCGGCACAAGCTCGGCTGGGAGGTGGTGGGCAAGGCCGACTTCCGGGGCAACCCCACCGCCGAGGACCTCTCCCGCCTCAAGCGCGAGGTGACCGCCTTCGTGGAGAAGGTGCGCGAGCGGGCGCGCACGTCGGCCTAGAGAAGGGATGATGCGGCGGCCGTGGAGGCCGCCGCTTTTTTACCGGAAGAGGCCCGAAGAAGGGGGTGCGGCGGGGGATCGAGGCTCAGAAGGCCGCGTTTCCCGGCGTGCGGGGGAAGGGGATGACGTCGCGGATGTTCTGCATACCGGTCACGTACTGTACCAGCCGGTCGAATCCGAGCCCGAAGCCCGCGTGGGGGGCTCCGCCGTACCGCCTGAGATCGAGGTACCACTGGTAGGCCTCGATGCGCATCCCGAGCTCCTGCATGCGCGCGAGGAGCCGCTCGTAGTCGTCCTCCCTCTGGCTTCCGCCGATGATCTCGCCCAGCCTGGGCACGAGCACGTCCATGGCCCGCACCGTCCTGCCGTCGGGGTTCTGTTTCATGTAGAAGGCCTTGATCTCCTTCGGATAGTCGGTGACGATCACAGGCCCCTTCACCAGCTCCTCGGTGAGATAGCGCTCGTGTTCGGTCTGCAGGTCCATGCCCCATTCCGGCGGGAAGGTGAAGGAGGCCGGGGCCTTCTTCAGGTGCTCTATGACTTCAGTATAGGTCATGTGGGTGAAGGGGGTGTTCACCACGGCCTCGAGCTGGTCCGTGAGACCCGGTGCGATCCACTGTTCGAAGAAGGCCATCTCTTCGGGGTGGCGTTCCAGTACGGCCTCGAGGAGGTGGGTGATGAACTCCTCTGCGAGGTGCATGTCTCCCTCGAGGTCGCAGAAGGCCATCTCGGGTTCCACCATCCAGAACTCGGCGAGGTGGCGGGGGGTGTGGGAGTTCTCCGCCCTGAAGGTGGGGCCGAAGGTGTAGACGTTCACGAAGGCGAGGGCGTAGGCCTCTGCCTCGAGCTGGCCGCTCACCGTGAGGAAGGCCGGGGCGCCGAAGAAGTCCTCGGTCGGGTCGTAAGGCGCATCCGGGGGGAGGGTGGTCACCCGGAAGAGGGCGCCCGCTCCCTCGGCGTCGCCGGTGGTGATGATGGGGGTGTGGACGTAGAGGAACCCACGTTCCTGGAAGAAGCGGTGGATCTCCCACGCGAGGGTGTTGCGTACGCGCATCACCGCCCCTATGGTGTTGGTGCGGGGGCGCAGGTGGGCGATCTCCCTGAGGAACTCGAAGCTGTGGCGCTTCTTCTGGAGGGGGTAGTCCTCGGGCGCAGGGCCGAGCACGGTGAGGGCCTCTGCGTGTATCTCGACCGGCTGCTTGGTCCCGGGCGAGGGCCGGAGCGTGCCCACGACCCTCACCGAGGCACCTGTGCGGAGCGTCTCCAGACAGGAGGCGAGCTCCTCCCGGGTCTTGTCCACCACCACCTGGAGGGGGGCGGTGGTGGATCCGTCCGAGAGGTGGAGGAAGGCCACCTGCTTCGATTCGCGCACCGATCGCACCCAGCCGAGTACTTCCACCTTCTGGCCTTCGGGAGGGGTAGAGAAGAAGTCCTGTATCCTCTGTCGTATGATGTCCATGGGTGAGTGATACCACAAACGGGCCGGGAAGGGGAGGGGGGGATGAGGGTGTCCTTTGATGAGCTTTTTTCTCATAATTCCTTTTGTATCGATTGACGTTTCCGTGCGTTACGGGTACGTTTTCAGGGGAGGTGTGTGATGTGGAGACGAGGTGCCCTGGTCGTACTCGTAGGTGTCCTCGCTGCAGGTCTGCTTCCTGCGGGTGGGGTCTCCGAAGATGAGGCGGTACCCGATGAGGTGCGCCTCACCCTTTTCCTGGGACCGACCGCCCTCGGATTCATCCCCCTCCTCGAGGCGGGGGAGGTAGGCGGGGTGCCGCTCTCGTACGAGCTCGTGCCCCAGCCGGATGTGGCGGTCTCCCGCATACTCGCAGGCGAGACGGACGTGGCGGCGCTCCCGGTGAACCTCGCGGCGCGCCTCTACAACGGGGGAGCCGACTACCGCATGGCGGCGATGTACCTGTGGGGGCTCCTCTACCTGGTGGCGCCTGAGCCGGTCACCCTCGAGGGGCTCGCCGGCAGGCGGGTCTACGTGCCGGGCAAAGGGGCCACGCCCGATCTCGTCTTCCGGTTTCTGCTCGAGAAGCGGGGCATAGAGGGGGTGGAGCTGGACTACAGCCTCCCGCCTGCAGGGCTCGCCCAGGCGGTGGCGGCCGGCAAGGTGGACTACGCCCTCCTGCCCGAGCCGTTCGTGAGCAGGGTGCTCGCCCTGCGGGAGGACCTCGTGGTGGCGCTCGACCTCCAGGCCGAGTGGGAGCGCGAGGTGGGAACCCCCCTCACCCAGACGTGCATCGTGGTGAAGGGCGAGTTCCTCGAGCACCACCCGGCCTTCTGGAAGGAGGTGCGGCGCGCCATCGAGGAGTCGATCCACCAGGTGGTGGCCGATCCGGACGCGACGGCCTCCTCGCCGGTGGTGGAGAAGCTCGGACTCACGGCCGACCTTGCGAGGGCCGCGATCCCGCGGTGCAGGCTGAGCTATGTGCCGGCACGGGAGGCCCGCCAGGCCGTGGAGGCCTACCTGGGGGTGCTCCTGGAGTACGCGCCAGGCTCGGTGGGTGGGGCGCTTCCCCCGGCGGAGTGGTACGTGGAGTGAACCAGGGGCGCCCTGCGCGCCGCCTGCGATGACGATACGTATGTTGGATAGATCATGAGAGAGGAGTACACACGGTATGGAGATCAAGGTCGATCCGCTCAAGAAGAATCCGGCGTTCACCCCGAGACGGGGACCGCTGGTGCTGCTCATCCTCGACGGGGTGGGTTTCAGCCGATACGAGGAGGGCGATGCCTTCCGGCGGGCCCTCACCCCCCACTTCGACTGGCTCTGGGAGCACTGTCCGCACACCACACTCAAGGCGCACGGGACGGCGGTGGGACTTCCCAGTGACGGTGACATGGGAAACAGTGAGGTGGGCCACAACGCCATAGGGTGCGGCAGGGTCTACTCGCAGGGGGCGAAGCTCGTGGACGAGGCCATCGCCTCGGGCAGGCTCTTCGAGGGACCTGTGTGGCGCAGACTCGTCGACAATGCGAAGAAGAACGAGTCCACCCTCCACTTCATCGGCCTCTTCTCCGACGGCAACGTGCACAGCAACATCGCACACCTCAAGGCCATGCTCGAACAGGCCAAGAGGGAGGGGGTGAAGCGGGCCCGCATCCACATCCTGCTCGACGGCCGCGACGTGGGCGAGACGAGCGCCCTCGAGTACGTGGACCCCTTCGAGGAGTTCCTCGCCCGGCTCAACGAGGACGGGGTGGACTACCGTATCGCCTCTGGAGGCGGCCGCATGGTGATCACCATGGACCGGTATGGCGCCAACTGGGACATGGTGCGCAAGGGGTGGGAGACCCACGTCCTTGGAGAAGGAAGGCAGTTCTCCTCTGCCCATGAGGCAATCGAGACCCTTCGCAAGGAGACGGGGGCCATCGACCAGGACCTTCCTCCCTTTGTCATTGCCGAAGACGGGAAACCTGTAGGACCCATCCAGGACGGCGATTCGGTCATCTTCTTCAACTTCAGGGGGGACAGGGCCATAGAGATGAGCATGGCCTTCGAGATGGACGACTTCCCCTACTTCGACAGGAAGCGTCGGCCCAAGGTGGAGTACGCGGGCATGATGGAGTACGACGGCGACAAGCACATCCCCAGACAGTACCTCGTGGCCCCGCCCTCCATCGACCGCACGGTGGGGGAGTACCTCGCAGCGAGCGGCGTCACCCAGATGGCGGTCTCCGAGACCCAGAAGTTCGGCCACGTCACCTATTTCTTCAACGGGAACCGCACCGGCAAGTTCAGCGAGGAGCTCGAGGAGTACATAGAGATCCCCTCCGACATCGTGCCCTTCGAGTGGCGGCCCTGGATGAAGGGGGCCGAGATCGCCGAGGAGGTGATCAAGGCGGTGAAGGAGAACCGGTTCCGGTTCATCCGGGCCAACTTCCCCAACGGTGACATGGTGGGGCACACGGGGGTCTTCCAGGCAGCGGTGTGCGCCATGGAGGCGGTGGACATCCAGCTCGGCCGCATCCGCAAGGCCGTGGAGGAGGCGGGCGGCATCCTGCTGGTCACCGCGGACCACGGCAACTGCGAGGAGATGTACGAGCACGACAAGAACGGCAACGTGGTGCGGAACCCCGACGGCACCCCCAAGGCCAAGACGGCCCACACCCTCAACCCGGTGCCCTTCATCATCTATGACCCTGAGTACAGGGGAGACTATGAGACCACCCTGAGGGAAGGCCTGGGCATAAGCTCCATCGGCACCACGTGTATAGAGCTCCTCGGGTTCATTCCACCTGACGACTACGACCCCGGCATCGTGCCGGTGAAGCGGTGAGCTCGGATCTTACTTGCCTCATCATGAGGGAAGTGCCTCCGGAAGGCCGGAGGCACTTTTTGTTTTGAACCGATCTCGTTGTGTGATATAATTCCTATAGAGAATTCTTAAGGGGGTGCACTATGAAAAAAGCTCATATGCTCTCTGCCATGATCCTTCTTGCTCCCATTCTCTCCGGGCTGGAGGTGCAGGTAGAGGCGCCTCAGGTTGATTTTTCCCGTCTTGAACAGGAGCTAAATGCGGCGTATGGGGAAATCTTTGATCTCTCAAGCCTTGAAACCCAGATGAACGCCGATCTCGCCTCGCTTGCTGCTGCACTTGAGGCAGATCTCCGAGATCGGTTAGTGGAGGCGGATGTGGAAGCAGAGTTGCTCCTCAAGGGATTTTCCACTGCAGCGGTATTCGCCTCTCATGCAGGGGGTATGCGTTCTTCTCCGGATTACTCGTTCATCCAGGTAAGTGTGGGGGGTGCCTTCGGATTCCAGAATCCTTCATCGTTTCCTTTCAACGTAGGGAGTCTCTACGAGGCGGCGGAGGAGACCTTCAATGTGCTCGCGGGAGGGAGTATCCAGCTGGGTGCAGAAGTAGGATTCAACCTTTCTTTTCTGGTGCCCGGCCTCCATGTGGGGGTGAGGTTCGGTAAATTCATGCTCGATGACCTTGCTCTCACGAAAGAGGTGTTTCTCTCCTATGACCTCACCCTGGTGGGACTCAGTGCGTCGTATCCTCTTATCAATGGGGTGGGAGCAGGGGGAATAGGATGGTCAGGGATTCATGCAGGCACAGGAGTCCTCTACGAAGGGCTCAGCACCGTGTATTCCAGAAGTTTTTCCTCGTTCTATGAAGCGAGCTCACAGTCCTATTCTCCTGTGTACAGCGGGAATTACCATCTGGAGATACCAGCAGGTCCGACCCTGGAGCTTATCCCATGGGTAGATCTTAAGATGACCAGTTCTCAGGTAGTGGTGCCTTTGGAGATACTCACAGGGTTTTCGACGCCTCTTTTTCGGATGATAGGAGGAGGTGGTGTGGATCTCGCCTTTGGAAGTTCTCGGCTGGAGGTGAGTTGCGGTTCTTCGGTGAAAATGGATGGCACAATAGAGGTGTGGGGCCCCAGCCAGGTGGAGGAGGTAAAATCGATCTCCTCGTACGCTTCTTCCTCTAGCGCGGAAGTGAATGGAGAGGTGGAAACGAGTCCTCTCGCTGTGAACCCCAAGCTCATCATGGGCGCGGGATGGTTTTTGGGACCGGTGGTGATCGATACCGGATTGGTACTCTATTTCAACGGAGGAAGCGGCTTCTCTGGAACGCTCTCGGTAGGATGGGTATGGTGAGGTGTTGACCTCCCCGGAACTAGTGTTTCCTCAAAGGTGTTTCGCATATATGTGCTCCAACGATGGAAAAACTCGTGTGCATGCACTATATTGTGAAAGGTGAGACACCAAATCTTTTAAATTTTATTATGGAGGCATGCATGCGAAGGATACTGGTAGTCCTTGTGACAGTGCTCCTCGTGGCGGGCATGGCCGCGGCAGCAGAGGTGAAGGTGACAGCTCCAACCGTGGATTTCGGCTCGGACACGCCATATGATGAGATCGATACCTTTGTGAACAATGTGCTCAAGACCCTTGCTCAGAAGGTGGAGTCGGATCTCAATGAACGGATCGGGGCATTCGAACAGCCCGCCTTTGTTGAGGGTATGGCGAATGCAGGGATCTTCGCCTCGCACGTGGGGGTGATGCGTTCCAGGCCCGAGTACGGCCTGCTCCAGGTGGGGGCGGGGATCGCGATAGGGTTCCAGTCGCCCTCCGCCAATCCGTTCGATGTCGAGGGGATAGGCCAGGCCATGGGTGCAGGCGGCGATGTGTTCGCAGGTGTAGGGATTCAAGCGGGCGGACAGGTGGGCCTCAATGCCTCGTTCCTCAAGGAAGGCCTCTTCCTGGGGCTTCGCTTCGGCCGCATGGACCTCACTTTGCTCGCCGAGGGTATGGGGGACGCCCTCCCCGAAGGGCTTTCGGGTTCTCTGTCGGTGATAGGGCTTCTCGCCAACTATCAGCTGGTGAAGCCCATAGATCTCATGGTGGTGCGCTGGCGAGGGGTGATGGTGGGATCGGGTCTCATTTACCAGGGCCTCGAGGTGAAGTACCAGCCCGACGTGGGGCCTGTTTCGGCTGAACAGACGGTAGCCGAGGACATTGATGGCGGTGGAAAGGACGAGACGGGTACTGTGACCCTCACCGTTGTGCCCGAGATTGAAGTTGGTGTGAAGACTGGAACGGTGACCATCCCTCTTGAAGTCTCCACTGGTATGCGGGTGCTCGTGCTCAACGTGAGCGGAGGGCTTGGGGCGGATCTGGCCTTCGGCTCGAGCAATCTCATTTTCAATGCGAATGCAGACATAGAGGCCTCGGGGTCTATCACTCATGGTGAGACAGGGGCAAATCTCTCTATTGATTCCTCGTCCGTCACTCCCGGGTCCGCGACCTTGGACGCGGGGACGGACGGCGGGCCCTCTTTCGTCAACCCCAAGGTCTTCGCGAGCATCGGTCTGCTCCTGGGGCCCGTGTCCCTCGAGATACCCTTCACCTACTATATCAACAAAGGGTCCGGGTTCAACGCAGGGATCACGCTCGGGCTTACCTTCTAGCGGGGTTTCTTAGGAAATGGCTACAGGGGCGCCCGAAAGGGCGTCCCTTTCTATCCCAGATCTGTTCCCACTGCGAGCCTGTCCACCTCGAAGGCGAGCTTCGCAGGGCAGTCGGCGAGGGGGAGCTCCGGGTCGAGAAACCGCCGGTAGGCCTCGCGCTTCCCCTCGCCCATGAAGAGGAGGAGGCAGGCCTCCGAGCTCTCGAGGAGGGTCTTGCTCGCACTCACCCTCCGGGGTGGGGGCTTGGGGGCCTCTTCCACCTGTATGTAGAAGGGGCTGTCGTCCCAGATCGAGGGATGCCGCGGAAAGAGTGATGCCACGTGTCCGTCCTCACCTGCTCCCAGCACCACCAGGTGGAAGCCCTCCCTGTAGCCTCTGAGGACGCGCTCGTAGGCCTCGAGCCCCCAGTCCGCCTCCTCCTCGTGGTACTCGTAGGGGTGCACCTGGTCTTCGGTGATCCACCCCTTCTCCATGAGTGGCCCGAAGAAGACCTGCTCGAGGAGGGTGTAGTTCCTCTCCGGACTTCCCGAGGGCACGCACCGCTCGTCCACCAGGAAGAAGACGCACCGCTCCCACGGGAGGTCTTCCCTCTGCCTCAAGGCCTCGAGCACGGGTACCACCGACCGCCCGCCGGGAAGCCCCACCACGAGGTGCGGTTCCGGCCTGTAAAGGGCGAGCACCTCGGCTATCCACTCCGCCGCCCGCGCCACCCCTGTGCGAAGGTCGAGACGTTCCATGGAGCACAGTATATGCCGACGGCCTCGAAAAGTGAATAGGGACTGTAACATCGAGTGTTGAAAAAGGCGGGGAAAAAAGATAAGGGGTATCTCCCACCACCAAACCTCTGAAAGAAGGAGGAGATACCCCATGAAGCGTGGTAACACACGCACACTGATTGATACACAGTATACCCTCTCTGATCTGATGAAGCAAGTGGAGGCCCAACTCCGGGAGGAGGTGCGCCACACCTACAAGACGTACCTGGAGCACCTCCTTGAGACGCTGAGAGAGGAGGCAGTGGGACGACCACGATATGCACGAGGGGAGGCTGAGAAGGCACCGTACTACCGGTACGGCTACAGAAAGTGGAAGAGCGTGCAGACCCCCTGGGGGCCGATCGAGGAGGTACGCGTGCCCCGCATTCGCACCGGCGGGGGGAAGGAGGTAAAGCTGGTCGCCTATGAGCAGAGGCTCGTGGCCCTCGCTGAGCAGCTCCTCCTTGGGTATGTGAGAGGGATGAGCGCGCGGACGTGGGCCATTCTGTTACGGGAGCTGGGGATAGGAGAGGCTCACCCGCAGACACTCCTGCGGCTCATAAAGCGTCTTCGTGAGGAGAAGGAGCAGTGGCGGAGGAGGTCCCTTAGAGGAGTGAAGGCCCTTGTGCTGGATGGAGTGTGGGCAAAGAGGCGTGGGAGGGGTCAGAAGAAGCTGGTTGTCCTGAGTGCCGTGGGGGTGAAGGAGGACGGATCTCATGAGCTCCTCGACTGGGTGGTTGCGGAGCAGGAGGACCGGGCGAGCTACGAGCGACTCCTTACCAAACTCTATGAGCGAGGGCTTGAGGAGGTGGAGCTGGTGGTGGCCGATGAGGCAGAGGGGATCTGGCAGGCGGTGGAGACCGTGTATCCTGAGGCGAAGAAGCAGGTATGCCTCTGGCACCTGCAATGCACCCTTGAGCAGAAGCTTCTGCAGGATATGGGGGACCAGAAGGGGAAGAAGGCTCACCTCCAGGAGGAGAGGCGAGCCTTTCGGACTGAGTACTGGAGGCTCTTTGAGGCAGGAGGGAAGGAGGAGGCAGAGGAAGCGTTCGAGGCATTCGTGAAGAAGTGGGCGACGAAGGCCCCCCGGATGACGGCTGCTCTCCTGTGGCGGAAGGAGCGGCTCTTCTCCTATCTGGAGTTACCCTATGAGTGGAAGGAGAAGGTGAGGACGAGCAACCTTGCGGAGAACATGTTTCGGCACATGAGAAGCTTTCTACGGAGGTATCCTGGGTATATGAGCCGTGCCCATGCAGATGAGGTGGTAGGCCTCTACGTGGTGGGCATGCAGGTGATACAAGAGGTGGGGAGATGCACCCCTTATCAACTCCAGCTCAATTTCAACACTCCCCCTTGACAGTGCCAGTGAATAGGATGCGTTGACAAAGACGCGCAGTTTTGCTATCTTATGTTCCACACTGGATGCCTCTGTAGCTCAGTCGGTAGAGCACATCCATGGTAAGGATGGGGTCACCGGTTCAAGTCCGGTCGGAGGCTCTTTCGTTATTGGTGAAAGGAGCGCGTATAGATGGCAAAGAAGGGAAAGGCAGTCGAGATCATCGCCCTCGCATGTTCCGAGTGCAACAGACGCAACTACACCACGAAGAAGAACCGGAAGCTCCAGGGCAAGCTCCAGCTGAGAAAGTACTGCCCGTTCGACAGGAAGCACACCCTTCATGTGGAGACAAGGGTCAAATAGCTGTCGTGTAGATAGGCCAGTAGCTCCAATTGGTAGAGCGCCGGTCTCCAAAACCGGATGTTGCAGGTTCGAGTCCTGCCTGGCCTGCATATTTTTTTAGGAGTGCCGGGATGCGAAAGATCATACAGTTCTTCAAAGATGTGTGGGCGGAGATGAAGCGGGTCACCTGGCCCTCGTGGGAGGATGTGCAGGGTTCCACTCAGGTGGTCATCGTCTCGGTGGCGATCTTCGCCCTGGTGCTCGGGGCGGTGGACCTCTTGCTCCTGTTTCTGCTCGACGTGATATTCTAGGAAAAGGCGGGTTCGATGGCACGGGGATGGTATGTCCTCCATACGTACACTGGGTATGAGAACAGGGTCGAGAAGACGCTGCGGAAGTTCATGGAGGAAGAGCCATATTCCCGGTACATCCTCGACGTGAAGGTGCCGGAGGAAGAGGTCGTCGAGGTGAAGGACGGTAAACGGAAGGTGACCACCCGGAAGTTTCTCCCGGGTTATGTCCTCGTCGAGCTGGACCTTCCGGATATCGGCTGGCGGGATGTGTGTGCACAGATCCGTCGTATCAACGGGGTGACGGGGTTCGTGGGGACCACGGGGCAGAGCAAGCCGCACCCCATCTCCCAAGAGGAGCTCAGACAGATCCTCCAGAAGACCGGGGAACTCAAGGGTGAACGGCATCTCCGTTTCGGTGAGACCTTCTCCGTGGGTGAAACGGTCCGCATCGTGGAAGGGCCTTTCGAGTCCTTCACCGGAACCATCGAGGAAGTGAACGAGGAGCGGAGAAAGCTCCGTGTCCTGGTGGGAATCTTCGGGCGGGCGACGCCCATCGAGGTGGATTTCCTCCAGGTGGAGAAGATATAGGGAGAGAGTCTCTCTCCGGACTACTGGGAGCCCCTCGCCGGGGCGATCGTACCAGAAGGAGCAGACTGATGGCGAAGAAAGAGGTGACCGCAGTCCTCAAGTTGCAGCTGCCGGCGCAGCAGGCCACTCCCGCGCCTCCCGTCGGGCCGGCCCTCGGTCCTCACGGGGTGAGTGCGCCGCAGTTCGTGCAGCAGTTCAACGACGCCACCAAGAACGTCGAGCCGGGGCTCATCGTTCCGGTGGTGATCACCATCTACAAGGATCGCACCTTCACGTTCGAGCTCAAGACTCCACCTGCCGCGGTGCTCATCAAGAAGGCCCTCGGTATCGAGAAGGGGTCGGCAGAACCTCACAAGGTGAAGGTGGGCAAGCTCACCAAGGAGCAGCTGCGCGCGATTGCGGAGCAGAAGATGCCGGATCTCAACGCCAACGATATCGAGGCGGCCATGAGGATCATCAAGGGGACCGCCCGCAGCATGGGTGTGGAAGTGGAGGGCTAGTATGGCGCGACACGGAAAGAAGTACCTGGAGGCGGTGAAGAAGTATGCCCGGCAGGAGCGGTATCCGCTCGAGCGGGCGGTGGAGCTCGTGAAGGAGCTCTCCTATGCGAACTTCGACGAGACCGTGGAGCTCTCGGTCAAGGTGAACCTCAAGAAGGGACAGACGGTGCGCGGCACCGTGACCCTGCCGCACAAATTCGGTCAGGAGAAGCGCATCCTCGTCTTCGCGAGGGGCGACAAGGCCGAAGAGGCCCGTGAGGCGGGTGCGACCTATGTGGGTGATACCGATCTCGTCGAGAAGATACAGCAGGGGTGGCTCGACTTCGATGTGGCGGTGGCCACTCCCGACATGATGAAGGAAGTGGGGAAGCTCGGGCCCATCCTCGGGCGCCGCGGGCTCATGCCCAATCCCAAGGTGGGAACCGTGACCATGGACATAAAGGGAGCGGTGGAGAACCTCAAGCAGGGCCAGGTGGAGTTTCGGGCCGACAAGACGGGGGTCGTCCACCTCGCGGTGGGGAAGGTCTCCATGGAGCCCGAGAAGATCGTGGAGAATGTGAACGTGGCCCTCGATGAGATGCGGCACCGGCGCCCGGCCGATACGAAGGGGGCGTTCATCAAGTCCGTGACCCTCTCGTCCACCATGGGGCCGGGGGTCAAAGTCAAGTGGGACGAGCGATAAGGAGACGGCCATGTATACCACACGAGTGACCGAGAAGAAGCGCGCGCGCGTGGAAGAGATAAAGAAGATCCTCGAGGAAGGGAAGGGGTATATCTTTGCGGACTACCGGGGCCTTACGGTGGAGCAGATCACCAGGCTCAGGAACGAGCTGCGCCAGCAGCAGGCCATCCTCAAGGTGGTGAAGAATCGCTTTGCGAAGCTCGCCTTCTCCGAGCTCGAGATAACGGGTCTGGACGAGGTCCTGCTGGGGCCCACGGTCGTGGCGGTGGCCAAGGAAGATCCCGCGGTGGTGGCGAAGACCATCTTCAAGTACGTGAACGAGACGCCCATCAAGGTGAAGGCGGGATACATCGACGGCCAGCTCTACGGTGCGCAGCAGGTGGAGGCCATCTCCAAGCTGCCGTCGAGGGCCGAGCTCCTGGCCACGCTCATGGGGACCATGAATGCGCCGCTCCAGAACCTGGTGTACGCGCTCAACGGGGTGACCACCAAGCTGGTGAGGACCCTCAAGGCGCTCGCCGACAAGATGGAACAGGGGTGATATCCATCAGCGTTAGTCTTCATGACTTGCCATGCTATCGCTGATGAATCAAACAATACTACATTGAGAGGAGAAGATAATATGGCAAAGCTCAGTACCGAAGAGATCCTGGACGCGATTTCGCAGATGACCGTGCTCGAAGTGGCCGAGCTCGTCAAGGCCATGGAGGAGAAGTTCGGTGTGACCGCGGCGGCCCCCGTGGCGGTGGCGGCGGCTCCCGCTGCCGGTGCAGCAGCTCCCCAGGAGGAGGAGAAGAGCGAGTTCGACGTGATCCTCAAGGGAGTGGCCGACGGGAAGAAGATCCCGGTCATCAAAGTGGTCCGGGAGGTCATGGGCCTCGGTCTCAAGGAGGCCAAGGACTTCGTGGAGGCTCCGGGTAAGGCCGTCAAGGAAGGGGTCTCCAAACAGGAAGCCGAAGAGCTCAAGAAAAAACTCGAAGAAGCAGGTGCCGTTGTCGAGATTAAATAAGGATGCACGATACAACCTGCAGTGCGATTCTCACACCACCAGACCCGGGTCTGGTGGTGTATTTTCTCATGATCATCCAGGTCTGCTTCTTGTGTAAACCCATTACTCTGTAGGGGGAAACCTGATGTTTAGCAGAGACACCGAGGTAACACGCCAGCTCCTCACCACCGGAAGGCCGGAGGTGATGGATCTGCCGAATCTTCTCGAAGTCCAGTTTAGTTCATACGAGAAGTTTCTGCAAGCCGAAAAGATAAGGAAAGGGGAACCTCTCGCGGTTCAGGGCCTGGAGGAGGTCTTCCGGTCCTCCTTCCCCATAGAGAGTCCCAACGGCGACATGCGTCTCGAGTATGACTTCTACACCCTGGATTTCGAGGCCATCAAGTACTCCGAAGAGGAGTGCAAAAGGAAGGGGTTGACCTACGCGGTGCCGCTCAAGGCGCAGATCAACCTCATCTTTCTCGAAACCGGCGAGATTCGTCAGAAGATGATCTATCTCGGTGATATCCCCCTCATGACCGACAGGGGGACGTTCATCATCAACGGGGCTGAGCGCGTGGTGGTGAGCCAGATCCATCGATCGCCGGGCGTCATCTTCTCCCACGAGAAAGGTGTCTATGGAGCCCGTATCATCCCCTACAGAGGCTCGTGGCTGGAGTTCGAAGTCGACGCCAAGAAGGACCTCATCTATGCGAAAATAGATAGAAAGAAACGGATACTCGGGACCCTCTTCCTCCGTGCTCTCGGGTTCGATACGAGGGAGAAGATCATCTCGGCCTTCTACGAGACGAAGGAGGTGACGGTTTCCTCGGAGACGAAGGATGAGGTGGTGGGAAGGGTGCTCGCCCGGGACGTGTACACGGGCGAAGGCTCCGATCAGAAGAAGCTCCTCCGTGCAGGAGCGAAGATCCACCCCCACGAGATGGACGAGCTCCTCCATGCCGGCGTGGAGCGCGTGTGGGTCATCGACGACGAACATCCGGATTCCCTCCACTCCGAGGTGATCCTCAACTGTTTCGACCGCGAGGAGGCCAAGTACACCCGGGAGGAGGAGGGGACCGACGAGCCCACCAAGGAGGATGCCATCATCGCCGTGTATTCGGCCATCATGCCCGGGGATCCCATCACCATAGAGAACGCGGAGAAGGACCTCCAGGCCATGTTCTTCTCCGAGCGCCGCTACGACCTCGGCGACGTGGGGCGCTACAAGTTGAACAAGAAGTTCGACTACGATCCTCCCCTCTCGAGCACGGTGCTCACGCTCGACGACATCGTGAACACCATGCGCCACCTCATCAAGGTGTATATCGGCGAGGAACCGGTGGACGATATCGACCACCTCGGAAACCGGCGCGTGAGATCGGTGGGAGAGCTCCTCACCGCCGAGCTCAAGACTGCCTTCTCCCGGATGGAGCGTATCGCAAAGGAACGCATGTCGCTCAAGGAGAGCGATACGATAAAGCCTCAGGACCTCATCTCCATAAAGCCCATCGTGGCGGCCATCAAGGAGTTCTTCGGCTCGAGCCAGCTCTCTCAGTTCATGGATCAGGTGAACCCGCTCTCCGAGCTCACCCACAAGCGGCGGCTCAATGCCCTCGGGCCCGGAGGGCTTTCCCGTGAGCGGGCGGGATTCGAGGTGCGGGACGTACACTACACCCACTACGGGAGGATGTGTCCCATCGAGACACCGGAAGGGCCGAACATCGGGCTCATCCTCTCGCTCGCACTCTACGCGCGGGTGAACGAGTACGGATTCCTCGAGGCCCCCTACCGGAAGGTGAAGGACGGCCGCGTCACGAACGAGATCGAGTACCTCACGGCCATGGACGAGGAGAAGTATTTCATCGCCCAGGCGAATGCGCCCATCGACGAGGAGGGCCGGTTCCTCACAGATCAGGTCTCGGTGAGGAAGGGGGGCGACTATACCACCCGGCCGCCCGAGACGATCCAGTACATGGATGTCTCGCCGCGGCAGACCGTGTCCGCATCGGCCTCGCTCATCCCCTTCCTCGAGCATGACGACGCGAACCGGGCCCTCATGGGGTCGAACATGCAGCGCCAGGCCGTGCCCCTCATCTTTCCGGAGCCCCCCAGGGTGGGGACCGGCATGGAGCGACGGTGCGCCTACGACTCCGGTGTGGTGGTGAAGGCCAGGCGTGCCGGGGTGGTGGAATACGTCTCCTCCACCAAGGTGGTGATCAAGCCGGACGGGGTCACCGACGAGAGGGAGCGGGACATCTACTTCCTCCAGAAGTACCAGCGGACCAACCAGGATACGTGCTTCAACCAACGGCCCATCGTGAACAAGGGGCAGCGGGTGGAGAAGGGGGACGTGCTCGCGGACGGACCCTCCACGTTCAAGGGCGAGCTCGCCCTGGGACGGAACGTGCTCGTGGCCTTCGTCCCCTGGTACGGGTACAACTTCGAGGACGCCATTCTCATCTCGGAGCGACTCCTCAAGCAGGATGTGTTCACCTCCATACATATCAAGGAGTTCTCGATAGAGGTGCGGGAGACGAAGCTGGGGCCGGAGAAGATCACCCGTGACATCCCGAACGTGAGCGAGAAACACCTCGAGCACCTCGATGAAGAGGGAATCGTGAGGATCGGGGCCAAGGTGAAGTCGGGTTCGATCCTGGTGGGAAAGATCACTCCGAAGTCAGACGCCGAGCTCACGCCCGAATTCAAGCTCCTCAATTCGATTTTCGGAGAAAAGGCCAAGGATGTGCGGGACACCTCACTCAGGGTGCCGCACGGCGCCGAGGGGACCGTGATCGACGTGCAGCGCCTCCGCAGGTCCGAGGGTGACGAACTTCCTCCGGGAGTGGAGGAGGTGGTGAAGGTCCTCGTGGCCTCCAAGAGGAAGCTCCAGGAAGGCGACAAGATGGCGGGACGTCACGGGAACAAGGGGGTCATCTCCCGGGTCCTCCCGGAGGAGGACATGCCCTTCCTCGCGGACGGCACCCCGGTGGACATCTGCCTCAATCCCCTGGGCGTGCCCTCCCGAATGAACCTGGGCCAGATACTCGAGACCGAGTTGGGATGGGCTGCCGTGGCCCTCGACGAGTGGTACGCCACGCCGGTCTTCGAATCGGCGAGTCCCGAGATGATCGAGGAGAAGCTGAGGGAGGCGGGTCTCCCCGAGACCTCCAAGACCACCCTGTACGACGGAAGAACGGGGGAGGCCTTCCATCAGCCGGTGATGGTGGGCTACATGTACATGCTCAAGCTCAACCACCTGGTGGACGACAAGATGCACGCCCGTTCCACCGGTCCTTACTCCCTCGTGACGCAGCAGCCGCTCGGAGGAAAGGCCCAGTTCGGCGGCCAGCGTCTCGGGGAGATGGAGGTATGGGCTCTGGAGGCCTACGGCGCGGCGAATACCCTCCAGGAGCTGCTCACCATAAAGTCCGACGACATGGAAGGACGCACCAAGATCTACGAGAGCATCGTCAAGGGCGAGCCCTCGACCTCTCCGGGGATCCCGGAGTCCTTCAATGTGCTCGTCCAGGAGCTGAGAGGCCTTGCCCTCGATATCACGGTGCAGGACACGAAGGGCAAGCCCGTTCCGCTCACCGAGCGGGACGAAGAACTCCTCACCCGTCAGGGTGAAAAATTCTAGGAGGCCCGGGCATGAAGAACATGCAGGAGTTTGCTGCAATCAGGATAATGCTCGCTTCCCCCGAGCTCATCAGGGCTCGCAGTTACGGGGAGGTGAAGAAGCCGGAGACCATCAACTACCGCACCCTCAGGCCGGAGCGCGATGGCCTTTTCTGTGAGCGGATCTTCGGTACCACCAAGGAGTGGGAGTGTTACTGTGGGAAATTCAAGTCCATCCGATACAAGGGGGTGGTCTGTGACCGATGCGGCGTCGAGGTGACCCACTTCAAGGTGAGGAGGGAGCGGATGGGGCACATCGAGCTCGCCGCCCCTGTCTCCCATATCTGGTTCTACCGCTCCGTGCCCTCCCGCATGGGCCTCCTGCTCGACCTGAGTGTCTCGGCCCTCCGGTCGGTGCTCTACTACGAGCAGTACATCGTGATCGATCCGGGTGACACCGATCTCAAGAAGATGGAGCTCCTCACCGAGGAGGAGTACCTGGAGGCCCGCGAGCGGTACGGCATGTCGTTCACCGCGGGGATAGGGGCCGAGGCGATCCGTACCCTGCTCAAGAACCTGGACCTGGATGCCCTCGCCGGCGAGCTGCGGGCCAAGATGCTGGAGAAGGGACCCAAGGCGGACAAGCGCCTCCTCAAGCGTCTCGAGCTCGTGGAGCAATTCAGGGACTCCGGCAACCGCCCGGAATGGATGATCCTCGACGTGATCCCGGTGATCCCACCCGAGCTCAGACCCATGGTGCAGCTCGACGGCGGAAGGTTCGCCACGTCGGATCTCAACGACCTCTACCGAAGGGTCATCAACCGCAACAACAGACTCAAACGCCTCATGGCCCTCAATGCTCCGGATATCATCATCCGGAACGAGAAGCGCATGCTCCAGGAGGCGGTGGATGCCCTGTTCGACAACTCGAAGAAGCGGAGGGCGGTGAAAGGCGCTTCCAATCGGCCCCTCAAGTCGCTCTCGGACATCCTTCGGGGCAAGCAGGGCCGATTCCGCCAGAACCTCCTCGGAAAGCGGGTCGACTACTCCGGTCGTTCGGTCATCGTGGTGGGGCCCGAGCTCAAGATGCACCAGTGCGGACTGCCTGTGAAGATGGCCCTTGAGCTCTTCAAGCCCTTCATCATGCGCAAGCTCGTGGAACGCGAAGTGGTCTACAACATCAAACGGGCCAAGACCCTCGTGGAGCAGGAGGCCGACGAGGTCTGGGCCGTGCTCGACGAGGTGATCCAGGAGCACCCCGTGCTCCTCAACCGTGCACCCACACTCCATCGACTGGGGATTCAGGCCTTCGAGCCGGTGCTCGTGGAGGGGAAGGCGATCAAGCTCCATCCCCTCGTGTGCCACGCCTACAACGCGGACTTCGACGGGGACCAGATGGCGGTGCACGTGCCGCTCACCCAGGCCGCCCAGACCGAGTGCTGGACCCTCATGCTCTCCTCGCGGAACCTCCTCAATCCCGCGAACGGCAAACCCATCGTATTCCCCTCACAAGACATGGTTCTCGGTATCTACTATCTCACCCAGGTGAAGAAGGGGGCCAAGGGTGAGGGGCGCTACTTCGCCTCGGAGGACGAGCTCGTGTACGCGGCCGAGTGCGGGGCGGTGGACTACCACGCCCTGGTGAAGGTGCGCGTCTCCAAGGCCCCCCACAACGGGGCGTTCGTGGAGACCAGCGCGGGCCGGGTGATCTTCAACCAGGCCCTCCCGCCCGAGTTGGAGTTCGTGAACCAGGTGTTCACCGACAAGGAGCTCAGGCAGTTCGTGGGGCGCGTGTACCAGGAGAAGGGACGGGGGGTTGCCGTCCGCCTCCTCGACGCGATGAAGGAGGTGGGCTTCAAGTATGCGACCCTCTCCGGTACCACCTTCTCGCTGGCCGATGTGGTGGTTCCCGAGGACAAGAAGGCGATGATAGAGGAGGCGAACCAGAAGGTCGCCGCCATCCAGGAGCAGTACCTCTCAGGGCACATCACGAACGAGGAACGATACAACCGCGTGATCGAGGTGTGGAGCAAGACGAACGAAGACCTCACCAACGTGATGATGAAGGTCCTCAGGGAGGATCGCGATGGGTTCAACCCGCTCTACATGATGGCCCACTCGGGGGCCCGTGGAAGCCGGAGCCAGATCAGGCAGCTTGCGGCGATGCGCGGTCTCATGGCGAAGCCGTCGGGAGAGATCATCGAGCTGCCCATCAGGGCGAACTTCAAGGAAGGGCTCTCGGTGATCGAGTACTTCATCTCCACGAACGGTGCGCGTAAGGGACTCGCCGACACGGCCCTCAAGACCGCGGACGCCGGCTATCTCACGAGACGGCTCGTGGATATCGCCCAGGACGTGGTGGTGAACGAAGAGGACTGCGGTACCATCAACGGGATCGAGATGCGCGCCCTCAAGGACGGTGAGGAGATCGTGGAGAACCTGGCCGACAGGATCAAGGGACGGTTCACCATCGAACGGGTGAAGCATCCCATCACCGGCGAGATCATCGTGGACGTGGACCAGGAGATCACCGACGAGAAGGCGCGTGAGATCGAGGAGGCCGGTATAGAGGCGGTGCGGGTGCGGAGCGTGCTCACCTGTGAGGCACGGCACGGTGTGTGCCAGAAGTGTTACGGCCGTAACCTGGCGACCAACCGCCTCGTGGAGATCGGGGAAGCGGTGGGTATCGTCGCTGCGCAGTCGATCGGCCAGCCGGGTACCCAGCTCACCATGCGTACCTTCCACATCGGGGGTACTGCCACCAGGGTGGTGGAGGAGAACCGCGTGTATCTCAAGTACCCGGTGCTCGTGGAATCACTGGAGGGCAATGTCGTGGAGCTGGAGACGGGTATACGCCTCTTCACCCGTCGCGGGAAAGTGAAGGCCCGGAGGATCCTCGAGACGCACGCCCTCGACGAGAAGGACGAGGTGCTCGTAGAGAATGATCAGAAGGTGATGACGGGGCAGCCCCTCCTCAGGCGTGCATCGGGTGAGGAGATCTCCTCCGGCCACAACGCCATCGTCCGCCTGAAGGGGGACAAGCTCCTCCTCGTGGCCCAGGAACAGTCGGTGGAGATCAGAAACGGATCGGAGATCTTCGTCCATCCGGGCGACGTGCTCGATGTGGGAGAGACCATCGCGGTCTTCGACCCCTTCAGTGAGCCCATCATCGCGGAACAGAGCGGTGTGGTGAAGTACCACGACATGGTACTGGGCACGACCCTCCGGGAGGAGGTGAACGAGGATACCGGGAAGATAGAGAAGAAGATCACCGAGCACCAGCTCGAACGTCTCCAGCCCAGGATCGTGATAGAGGACGACGAGGGCAACGAACTCGGCGTGTACTATCTCCCGGGCGGTGCCTATGTGAACGTGGAAGACGGGGAGCGCATCACCGCTGGTCGTACCCTCGCGCGGATGCTCAGGGAGAGCGTCCGAACCATGGACATCACCGGTGGTCTGCCCCGGGTGGGTGAGCTCTTCGAGGCCCGCAAACCCAAGAACGCCGCGGTCCTCGCTCAGGTGAGCGGCACGGTGCACTTCCATGGTATCGTGAAGGGCAAGCGGGTGATCGTGGTGGAGGACGAGTTCGGTCGGGAATACAAGCACCTCATCCCTATGGGACGCCACCTCCTCGTCCGGGAAGGCGACCACGTGGAGGCGGGCGAGAAACTCTGTGAGGGCCCCGTGAGCCCCCACGAGGTCCTCCGGATTCTGGGGGAGAACGCACTTCAGGCCTTCCTCCTCAACGAGATACAGGAGGTGTACCGACTTCAGGGGGTGGAGATCAACGACAAGCACATCGCCATCATCATCAGGCAGATGATGAAGAAGGTGGAGATCGTCGAGGTGGGAGACACCAAGTTCATCTACGGCCAACAGGTCGACAGGCGGGAGTTCTTCGAGGAGAACGAGCGTGTGCGACGGCAGGGCGGACAACCCGCCGTGGCGCGGCCTCTGCTCCTCGGTATCACCAAGGCTTCCCTCAGCATCGATTCCTTCATCGCTGCGGCCTCCTTCCAGGAGACCACCAGGGTGCTCACCAATGCCGCGATCGCAGGATCGGTGGACTATCTGCGAGGGCTCAAGGAGAACGTGATCATCGGGCACCTCATTCCCGCAGGTACGGGGGTCCAGCGGTATCGAGAGATCAAGCTCTACGACGAACACAAACAGGATCTCGACCTCAAGGTGAGGGAGTTGCTCGAGGCACGATCCCAGGAGGAGGAGACCCTCGAGATCTAGACTTGACATTTTGCCCCTGAGCTGGTAGAGTCCTGCTACCCTCAGGGAGTATGAGTAAGGAGAGAGAGCGGATATGCCTACGATAAATCAGCTTATCCGGTTCGGAAGGAAGAAGGCGAAGAACAAGAGCAAGTCTCCGGCGCTTCAGTCGTGCCCGCAGAAGCGGGGGGTATGCACCCGTGTGATGACGGTGACGCCGAAGAAGCCGAACTCGGCCCTCCGTAAGGTCGCTCGTGTCCGTCTCTCGAACGGGATCGAGGTGACCGCGTACATCCCGGGGATAGGGCACAACCTTCAGGAGCACTCGGTGGTGCTCGTGAGGGGTGGACGTGTGAAGGACCTCCCCGGTGTCCGTTATCACATCATCCGTGGTGCCAAGGATGCCCTGGGGGTTGAGGATCGGCGACGGGGTCGGTCGAAGTACGGGGCCAAGCGGCCCAAGGCGTAAGGAGAGCGCGATGTCCAGGAGAAAGAAGGCGATCGCCCGGCACATCATGCCGGATCCCAAGTATAACAGTCGCGAGGTGATGAAGTTCATCAATCGCCTCATGTGGGATGGGAAGAAGTCCATCGCCATGAGTGTCGTGTACAAGGCGATTGGGATCCTGGAGGAGCGTACTGGAAAGCCGGGGCTCGAGGTGTTTCTCAGGGCGGTGGACAACGTGAAGCCGGTGGTCGAGGTTCGTTCCCGCCGTGTGGGTGGTGCGACCTACCAGGTTCCCGTGGAGGTCCGCGAGACCCGACGCGAAGCCCTCGCGATGCGCTGGATCATCGATGCCGCCAGGGGAAGAGAGGGCAAGCCGATGGAATACCGGCTTGCCGACGAACTCCTGGATGCGTACAATTCCACCGGTGTCGCTTTCAAGAAGCGAGAGGATACGCACAGGATGGCGGAGGCCAACAAGGCCTTTGCTCACTATAGATGGTAGGGTGACGGCTCTTCTCTGGTAGGTTTATCGGAGATGGCCAAACCGACCGCCTGCCTTCGCGGCCGTCGGCCTTCGAGGAAGGCGAATGAGGGGCGGTGAGGTGGTTTTCTCTTGGTTCTTTGTCTATCCCGCTTGACAAAGGGGAAACCCCTCACTACAATACACCCCTCGTAGCATGCGCCATCTGCAGGTGCAGATGAGATAGTGTGTATGTAATCAGATTTTTTCAGGAGGAACGGAATGGCGAAGGAGAAGTTTGAAAGGACGAAGCCGCATATAAACGTCGGAACCATCGGCCACGTCGACCATGGTAAGACCACGCTCACTGCGGCCATCTCTCAGTACTGTGCGCGTAACTACGGTACCAAGGCCTTCAGTTATGACGACATCGACAACGCGCCGGAGGAGAAGGCTCGAGGTATCACCATCAATGCCCGGCACATCGAGTATCAGACCGACAAGCGCCACTATGCGCACGTGGACTGTCCGGGGCACGCCGACTATATCAAGAACATGATCACCGGTGCAGCCCAGATGGACGGTGCGATCCTCGTGGTGGCGGCCGACGACGGCGTGATGGCGCAGACCAGGGAGCACGTGCTCCTCGCCCGGCAGGTGGGCGTGCCTGCGATCGTGGTGTTCCTCAACAAGACCGACCTCGTCGACGATCCCGAGCTCATCGAGCTCGTGGAGATGGACATCAGGGAGCTCCTCAACAAGTACGAGTTCCCCGGTGACGATACGCCGATCATCAAGGGTTCCGCCTACAAGGCGATGACCAACCCAGACGATCCGGAGGCCACTGCCTGCATCAAGGAGCTCCTCGAGACGATGGACGAGTACATTCCGCTCCCGCAGAGGGCGGTGGACAAGCCCTTCCTCATGTCGATCGAGGATGTCTTCTCCATCCAGGGTCGTGGTACTGTGGTCACCGGCCGTATCGATCAGGGTGTGATCCGGCCCGGTGACGAGGTCGAGATCGTGGGCTTCGGCGAGACCAGGAAGACCGTCGTCACCAGTGTGGAGATGTTCAACAAGATCCTCGATGAGGGGCAGGCCGGCGACAACGTCGGGTGTCTCCTCAGGGGTATCGACAAGGACGAGGTGGAGCGTGGCCAGGTGCTCGCGAAGCCCGGTTCCATCACCCCGCACAAGAAGTTCAAGGCTGCGATCTACTGTCTCACCAAGGAGGAGGGTGGGCGTCATACTCCCTTCTTCTCCGGGTACAGGCCACAGTTCTATTTCAGGACCACCGATGTGACCGGTTCGGTCTACCTCCCGGACGACAAGCAGATGGTGATGCCCGGTGACAATGCCGAGATCACCGTCGAGCTCATCACCCCCGTTGCCATGGACAAGGGGCTCAGGTTCGCCATTCGTGAGGGAGGGCGCACCGTTGCGAGCGGGCAGGTGATCGAGGTCCTTGAGTAACGAGACGAAGAGGCAGCGGGCCTTACTGCCGGAAGGCGGTAAGGCTCGCATTTTGGAGGAACGATGGCAGGCGAGAAGATTCGAGTCAGGTTGAAAGGGTTCGATACGGAACTCGTGGATCAGAGTGCCCAGGCGATCGTGCAGGCGGCTCAGAAGGCGGGGGCGAAGGTTTCCGGTCCGGTGCCCCTTCCTACGCACATTCGTAAGTATACGGTTCTTCGTTCGCCTCATGTGAACAAGGAGTCGCGGGAGCAGTTCGAGATGAGGATCCATAAGCGGCTCGTCGATATCCTCAATCCCACCCCGGCGGTCATGGATGCGCTCATGAAGCTTGAGTTGCCGGCAGGGGTGGATGTCGAGATCAAGCAGTGAGAGTGGAGCCATGGTGGGAGTAATCGGTAGGAAGCTGGGGATGACCCAGGTGTTTGACGCCAATGGATACGTGGTCCCGGTGACGGTGATCAAGGTGGAGAAGAATACCGTGGTCGATGTGCGCACACCCGAGCGACACGGTTACCGGGCGCTCGTCCTTGGGGCCTTCCCCCTCAAGGCATCGAGGGCTGTGAAGCCCTATCTCGGTCAGTTCCAGAAGCGGGGGCTCGAGCCCAAGAAGGTGCTCCGCGAGATCAGGGATTTCGAGGGTGACTACAAGCCGGGCGACGAGATAGGGGTGGAGATCTTCGAGGGGGTGCGCTTCGTGGATGTCCGCGGGCTCTCGAAGGGTAAGGGCTATCAGGGGGTGATGAAGAGGCACGGGTTCAGCGGCGGTCCGGCGTCGCACGGTTCCAAGTTTCATAGGGCCCATGGTTCCACGGGTCAAGCCACCTATCCCGCCAAGGTGCTCAAGGGTACGAAGATGGCCGGAAGGATGGGCGGTGTGCAGGTCTGTGTGCAGAACCTGCGGATCGTGGAGGTCGACAAGGAGCGTGGGTGTCTCCTTGTCGAGGGGGCGGTGCCCGGTCCGAGGAAAGGGGTGGTGATCGTCACCCGGGCGAAAAAGAAGCGATAGCGAGGTTTGTCGATGGAAACGCAGGTGTATTCGCTCAAGGGCGAGCCCATAAAGACGATAGAACTCAACGACAGGGTGTTCGCTTGTGAGGTGAGCCACGGGAGCATCTATCACGCGATCAGGAACGAGCTGGCGAATATGCGCGTGGGGACCGCCTCCACCAAGACGAGGGCCGAGGTGTCCGGCAGCGGTCGGAAGCCCTGGCGCCAGAAAGGGACGGGGCGGGCGAGGGCGGGAGAGCGGCGTTCCCCCCTTTGGGTCGGGGGTGGCGTGGTCTTCGGGCCCAAGCCGCGGGAGTACGGGTACAAGCTCCCGAGGAAGGTGAAGCGGCTCGCCTATAGGTCTGTTCTCAGTCTCAAGCTGAGGGAGAATGCGTTCAGGGTCGTCGAGGATTTCGTCGTGGAATCCGGGAAGACGAAGGACATGGTGAAGGCCCTTCAGGCCCTCAATCCGGAGGGGCGGCGGGTGTTGCTCGTCATCGGGGAAGAGAGTGCGCTCACGAAACGCGCCGGCAGGAACATCCCGTGGCTTCTCGTCCATACGTACGACAAGCTCAGGGTTCACGATGTGTTCTATGCGGATCAGGTGCTGGTCCAGGAATCCGCAGCCGTGAAACTCAATACCTTTTTGGATCGATAGGAGACGAGGTATGGATCCGCATGAGGTGATTATTGCGCCCGTGCTCACCGAGAAGGCCAATCTCCTCAGGGAGAAGGAGAACAAGTACGTGTTCAGGGTGGATGCGCGGGCCAATAAGCTCGAGATAAAGCAGGCCATCAGGGAGCTCTTTTCGGTGGAGCCTGTCGCGTGCAATGTGGTCAGGGTGAAGGGCAAGCCGAAGAGGATGCGCAGACAGCCGGGGAGGACCTCCTCCTGGAAGAAGGCGGTCATCACGCTTCCTCCCGGGCAGAGCATCGATATCTTTGAGTCCGCGTGAGACAGGAGGGCGGTGTGGCACTCAAGCAGTACAAACCGATAACGCCGGGATTGAGATTCAAGACGAGCCTCGATTTCAGTGCCCTCGACAAGGTCGAGCCCGAGAAGTCGCTGGTCGAAGGGCTCCCGTTCAAGGCGGGACGTGGCGCCGGGGGGAGGGTGTCTGTCAGGCGGAGGGGTGGACGGCACAAGAGGCTCTATCGGATCATCGACTTCAAAAGGGACAAGCATGGTGTTCCGGGTGTGGTGAAGACCATCGAGTATGACCCCAACCGGAGTGCTGTCATCTGTCTGGTGGCGTATGCCGACGGAGAGAAGCGGTACATCCTCGCTCCAAAGGGTATCGAGCGGGGGGCGGTGGTCCAGAGCGGCGAGGATGCGCCGATAGCGGTGGGAAATGCCCTCCCTCTCGAGAGGATTCCGTTGGGTACCGCGGTCCACAACGTGGAGCTCTATCCGGGCAAGGGCGGACAGATGGTCCGTTCCGCCGGGACAGGGGCCGTGGTGATGGCGAAGGAGGGGGATTACGTGACCCTCAAGCTCCCCTCCGGTGAGATGCGGATGGTCTTCAAGAAGTGCTATGCCACGGTGGGGGAGGTCGGGAACGAGGACCACATGAACGTGGTGCTGGGGAAGGCCGGCCGGGCGAGGTGGCTCGGGCGCAGGCCGAAGGTGAGGGGCACCGCCATGAACCCCGTTGATCACCCCCATGGTGGAGGTGAGGGGCGGAGCAAGGGTGGGCGACATCCCGTGTCCCCCACCGGTGTCCCGACCAAGGGGTACAAGACCCGCAGGAGGCGGAAGCCTTCCGACAAGTTCATTGTAAAACGAAGGAAATAGGAGCGGGCTGTGGCACGATCAGTAAAGAAGGGACCCTACGTCGAAAAGAGCCTCTACAAGAAGGTGCTCGCCATGGCAAAGGGCGGCGAGAAGCGGATGATCAAGACCTTCTCGCGGGCGTCTACCATCATTCCTGAGATGGTGGGTTTGACGATCTCCGTGTACAACGGGAAGACCTGGGTTCCGGTGTACATCACCGAGGATCTCGTCGGTCACAAGCTGGGAGAGTTTGCCCCTACGCGGATCTTTCGGGGGCATGCGGGTTCCGATAAAAAGGCTTCGAAGTAACGGGTGGAAGGTATGAAAGAGATGTCAGGATACAGGGCTCGGGCGCGATACCTGCTCGTGTCTCCCAAGAAGGTGAGACCCGTGGCTGACCTCGTACGGGGGAAGCGTTATCCCGAGGCGGTTGCCATCCTGGAGCACATGCCCCAGAAAGGGGCCAGGTTGATCAAGAAGGTGATCGACTCGGCGGCGGCGAACGCGCTCTATCTCAACAAGAACCTCGACGAAGACATGCTCTACGTGAAGGAGCTCAGGGTGGACGACGGACCTCGTCTCAAGCGGCTGTGGCCGCGGAGCCATGGGAGGGCCGACATCCTCCTCAAGCGGATGAGTCACATCACCGTCGTGGTGGATGAGCTACCACAAAAAGGATAATGGGGGCAGACCGTGGGCCAGAAAGTCAATCCTTACGGACTGAGACTGGGTATCAACAAGACGTGGAAATCGAAGTGGTTCGTGGATCTCAAGGATTATGCCAAAGTCCTCCATGAGGACCTTCTCCTCAGGAAGCGTCTTCTCGCTCTCCCCGAGGCGAAGGCGGCGAACGTGGGCGATGTGGAGATCATACGACATCCGCAGCGTGTCATGCTGGTGGTCCACACGCCGAGGCCCGGTGTCCTCATAGGTGCGAAGGGGGCGACGATAGAGCGCATCGGGGCCGAGTTGCAGAAGATGGTCTCGAAGAAGCTCCAGATTAAGATAAAGGAGATAAAGCGCCCGGAGGCCCATGCGCAGGTGGTGGCTCAGAACATCGCCGGCCAACTCGAACATCGAGCCTCTTTCAGGCGGGTGATGAAGCTCGCCGTGGCCAATGCCATGAAGGCCGGGGTACAGGGCATCAAGGTGCGGGTGTCGGGGCGTCTGGGAGGAGCCGAGATCGCGCGCTCGGAGGTGCAGATGGCGGGGAGGGTCCCGCTTCATACCCTGCGGGCCGACATCGACTACGGATTTGCCGAGGCACGAACCACCTACGGCGTGATAGGGGTCAAGGTGTGGATCTTCCATGGCGAGACCTTCGGTAAGGCGGTGAAACAGGATGCGGGGACCATCGTGACGCCCCGTCGTGAAAATCGCTCCAGGAGAAGGAGTTAGCTATGCTGAGTCCCAAGAGGGTCAAATATAGGAAGCAGCAGCGTCAGGTGAGGACGCTCAGGCGGAAGGCCTCCCGGGGGAATACCGTGGCCTTCGGTGAGTTCGGTCTCATGGCTCTTGAGCCCGAGTGGGTCACGAGCCGTCAGATCGAGGCCGCCCGTGTGGCGCTCACGAGGAAGATCCGCCGTGGAGGAAAGGTGTGGATCCGGATCTTCCCCGACAAGCCTTACACGAAGAAGCCCGCCGAAACCCGTATGGGTAAGGGGAAGGGGAGTCCTGAGGCCTGGGTCGCCGTGGTGCAGAAAGGAAGAGTCCTTTTCGAGGTCGCAGGGGTTGACAGGGACCTCGCCATGGAGGCTCTCCGCCTTGCGGGGACGAAGCTTCCCATCAAGACCAAGATCGTAGAACGATTGCATGCGGAGTGAGGGCCATGAGGAATAGCTTTAAGGATCTGAGCTACAGGGAGCTTCTCGCGAAGCGGGAGGAACTCGTGAAGCGTTACCAGGAGCTTCGCTTCCAGAAGGTGGTGGGACACCTTGACAATCCGCTCGAGGTGCGTACGATACGTCGGAACATAGCGAGACTCAATTTCCTCATTCATAATCACAGAGAGGCGTAGGAAGGTATGACGCCGAAGGAGACTGCTGTGGAAGGTAACGTGAAGAAGCCAATAAGAACAGAGGGGAAGCGGATTCTTGTCGGTGAGGTGGTCTCCGATAAGATGGACAAGACGATCGTTGTGGCGGTGCGAAGGAGGAAGCTCCATCCTCTGTACAAGAAATACGTGACCCGGACCAAGAAGGTCAAAGCCCACGATGAGCTCAACGAGGCCCGAGTGGGTGATATCGTCCGGGTGGTCGAGTCCCGCCCCATCAGCAAGGAGAAACGGTGGCGGCTCCTTGAGATCGTGGAAAGAGCTCAGTAGAGAGACGGGGGTGAGGTATGATCCAGGTGCAAACGTATCTCAACGTGGCAGACAACAGTGGTGCCAAGAAGGTGCAGTGTATCAAGGTGCTCGGCGGTACGAGGAAGAAGTATGCCACCCTGGGAGACCTCATCGTGGTCTCCGTGAAGGAGGCGCTCCCCGATGCTCCGGTGAAGAAGGGTACTGTCCAGCGGGCGGTGGTGGTGCGCACGAAGAAGGAAGTGCGTCGTCCGGACGGGACATATATCCGTTTCGATGACAACGCCTGTGTCATCGTGGACAACCACAACAATCCGAGGGGCCGACGGGTGTTCGGTCCTGTGGCGCGAGAGCTCAGGGAGAACGCCGAGTTCATGAAGATCCTCTCGCTCGCCCCTGAAGTGGTGTAGGAGGTCGTCGCATGGCGATACAGAGGAAGAAGACTGCCGTGAAGTACAAGCTGAAGAAGAACGATCCCGTGATGGTGATCGCCGGGAAGGACAAGGGGAAGACCGGCCGCATATTGAGTGTGGATCGGGAGCGGGGACGAGTCGTGGTGGAGGGGGTGAATCTGGTGAAGAAGGCCGTGCGCAGGCGGAGTGCGAACGAGCCCGGTGGGTTCGTCGAGGTGGAAGCCCCCATCCATATTTCCAACGTGATGTATCTCGCGAAGGATGGAAAACCCACCCGTCTCGGCTATAAGTTCGTCGACGGGAAGAAGGTAAGATACGCAAAACGAACTGGAGAAGTGGTGTGATGGCAGAGGTAAAGGTTCCCATTCTGAAGACGCTGTATGAGGAACGGGTGAAGCAGGAGCTCATGGAAGAGATGGGATACGGGAATGTCATGCAGGTCCCCCGACTGGAGAAGATCGTGCTCAGCATGGGTGTGGGGGAGGCGATCCAGAACAAGCGCCTGCTCGACCTGGCGGTGGAGGAGCTCACGCTCATCGCCGGACAACGGGCGATCAAGAGAAAGGCTCGGAAGTCCATCGCGGGCTTCAAGGTGCGGAAAGGGATGGAGGTGGGGGCCATGGTGACGCTTCGTGGGCTCCACATGTATGAGTTCCTTTATCGTCTCATCCATGTGGCGATTCCCCGGATCAAGGACTTCAGAGGCCTCAATCCCAACTCCTTCGACGGGCATGGGAATTACTCTCTGGGTATCACGGAACAGATCATATTCCCGGAGATCGACTATGATTCGGTGGAACGCGTCACGGGGTTCAATGTGACCATCGTGACCACCGCGAAGACCGATAGAGAGGCCTTCAGCCTCCTTCAAAAACTTGGAATGCCGTTCAGAAAGGCGTCCTGAGGGGAGAGATATGGCTCGTAAAGCATTGATTATCAAGTCGCAGCGCGAACCCAAGTACAGGGTGAGAAAGCATAACAGATGCAAGATCTGCGGCCGACCTCGCGGGTATATGAGGGATTTTGAGATGTGCAGGGTGTGCTTCAGGAAGCTCGCGAGCGAGGGACTTATCCCTGGTGTGACGAAATCAAGCTGGTAGGAGAGGGGTATGAGCGTATCGGATCCCATTGCAGATATGCTGACGAAGATCAGAAATGCCTCGCTGGCGCGGCATGAGAAGGTGGATATCGTGCCCTCGAAGCTCAAGCTCGAGATCATCAAGATCCTCAAGAACGAGGGGTACATCAAGAACTTCAAAAAGGTCGTGGTGAGTGAGAAGCCCTTCATCAGGATCTTCTTGAAGTACGATGAGCAGCAGAGGCCCGTGATCCATGAGCTCTCCAGGATCTCCAAGCCGGGACGACGCATCTATTCCGGCTACAAGGAGATGCCTCGTATAAAGAACGGGTATGGAACGCTCATCGTGTCCACCTCCGAGGGTGTCATCACCGATAAGAAGGCGCGGGAGCGCAGGGTCGGTGGCGAGCTGATATGTTCAATCTGGTAGGAGGCTAGGTATGTCCAGGCTGGGTCGATTGCCTGTGGTCATCCCTCAGGGTGTACAGGTGCAGGTGGACTCCGAGGAGAGGCGGGTCGAGGTGAAAGGCCCGAAGGGCGCGCTCTCGATGGAGTATCGCCCCGAGGTAGAGGTGAAAGTGGAAGATGGTGTATGCAGGGTGGAGCGGAAGAACGATACCAAGAAGGCCCGTTCCTTTCATGGGCTCTATAGACAGCTCATCCACAATATGGTGAAGGGCGTCTCCGAGGGATTCGAGAAGGTCCTCCTCATCAACGGGATCGGTTACCGTGCCGAGGTGAGGGGGAATGTCGTGGTCCTCTCCCTCGGCTTTTCCATGCCGATCGAGTATCTCGTCCCTGAGGGGGTCACGGTCACCGTCGAGGAGAATACTCGTATCAGGGTCTCCGGGATCGACAAGGCCCTGGTGGGTAAGGTGGCCGCAGAAATCCGTTCCCTCCGGCCGGTGGAGCCCTACAAGGGCAAGGGAATCAGATACGAGAACGAGATGGTCCGCCGCAAGGTCGGGAAAGCTGGAGTGAAGTAGGTGGTAGGCGTATGAAAACGGAAAAGCTCATCAAGGAGAAACGGAGAAAGCGACTCAAGAGAAAGCTGAGGGTGCGGAAGAACGTCTACGGTACTCCTGAGCGACCCCGTATGACGGTCTTCAAGAGCAACAGACACCTCTACGTGCAGGTAATCGACGACTCGAAGGGGCACACCCTCGTCGCGGCTTCCACCCTCGAGAAGGATCTCTCGTCGCTCAGGAAGTGTGTGGCCGACGCGGAGAAACTGGGTGAGGTGATCGGGAAACGTGCACTCGAGAAAGGGATCAAGACGATCGCCTTCGATAGAAACGGGTATCCCTATCACGGTATCGTGAAGGCGATAGCGGACGGTGCCCGGAAAGCCGGTCTGGAGTTCTAGGAGGAATCATGGATCAGGATAGAGAGTTTATCGAAACGTTGGTCAGTCTCAACCGTGTGTCGAAGGTGGTGAAGGGTGGACGGCGCTTCTCGTTCACCGCGCTGAGCGTCGTGGGGGACGGAAAGGGGTCGGTGGGGTACGGCTACGGGAAGGCGAACGATGTGACCGAGGCGATCAGGAAGAGCATCCAGAAGGCGAAACAGAGCATGGTGACCGTGCCCATGCAGCACGGTACGCTTCCCCATGAGATACAGGTGAAGTTCAAGAGCACGAGGGTGCTCCTCAAGCCCGCTGCTCCAGGTACCGGAGTGATCGCGGGTGGGCCTGTGCGTGCCGTGCTGGAGGCGGCGGGATACAGTGATGTGCTCACCAAGGTGATGGGATCGAGGAACAGTACGAACGTGGTGCAGGCGGTCTTCAGGGGACTTCAGAGCCTGCTCGTCCCCGGTCAGGTGGCGAGGAACCGGGGTAAGAGTCTTTCGGAGATCTGGAGCTAGTCATGGCGAAGAAGGCAAAGAAGGTGAGGATCAAACTGGTCCGGAGTACGATCGGTAAGAAGCCGGATCAGCGCAAGACCGTGGCTGCGCTGGGCCTGCGCAAGCTCAACGCGGTGGTGGAGAAGGAGCTTACTCCTTCCATCGAAGGCATGATCAGAAAGGTCGCACACCTTGTTCAGATTGAGGAGATAGAGGGATGAGCGCAAAGGAGATTATCGTACCGACCGGAGCAGCGAAGCCATCCAGGCGAGTGGGGCGGGGTCCCGGATCCGGGAAGGGCAAGACCTCCGGCAAGGGGCACAAGGGGCAGAACGCCCGCTCCGGGGGAGGCGTGAGACCCGGGTTTGAAGGTGGACAGATGCCCCTCTACAGGCGCCTTCCTCGACGTGGGTTCAACAACGGGGCGTTCCGGAAGGAATACGTGGTCTTGAATCTGGAGATCCTCAACGAGAAGTTCAACGACAACGAGGTCGTGAACCTGGAAACCTTGAAGCAGAAGAGGATCATCAGACGGTCGGTGGAGAGCGTGAAGATACTGGGGAACGGCCGTATCACGAAGAAGCTCACGGTGGAAGTGCCGGCGATCTCCGCGAGCGCCAAGCTCCAGATCGAGAGCGCGGGCGGAAAGGTCGTACTCGTAACCCCCTCGCAGGTGGAGAACAATGGCCAGTAATCCGATTTCGCAGGTGTTCAGGATACCCGAGCTCAGGAAGCGTGTCCTCTTCACGCTGACAGTCCTCATTGTGTTCAGGATAGGGGCCGCGCTTCCCATCCCCGGGATCAACATCACCGCACTCAAGCAGTATTATCTCCAGCAGCAGACCGAAGGTCTCACTTCGATAACCGACTACATCGACTTCTTCGCCGGTGGAGCGTTCAAGAACTTTTCCATCTTCATGCTCGGCGTGATGCCCTACATCACGGCGAGCATCATCATGCAGCTCCTTCTCGTGATGTTTCCCTCACTCAAGGCCATCGCGGAGGAGGAGGGTGGAAGGAAGAAGATCCAGCGGTACACCCGGTACGGGACGGTGCTGGTGAGTCTCATCCAGTCGTTCATCGTGGCCCAGTATGCGGACGCCATCCCCGATGCAGTGGTGCTTCCCAAGCTTTCGTTCGTGTTGCTCGGCATGCTCACCGTGACGACGGGGAGTCTGTTCCTCATGTGGCTCGGTGAGCAGGTGAACCAGCGGGGGATCGGGAACGGTATCTCCCTCATCATCTTTGCGGGGATCGTGGCGAGGCTTCCGCAGGCCTTCATCCAGCTCGTCGAACAGATACAGTTGGGTGAATTGAATCCCGTGGTGGCCCTCCTCGTGCTGGTGCTGTTCGTCGCGGTGATCATACTGGTGATCTACGAGCAGCAGGGCCAGCGGAAGATTCCCGTGCACTACGCAAAGCGGGTGGTGGGCAGGAGGGTGTATGGTGTCCAGAACACCTATATCCCCATGAAGCTCAATCCCTCGGGGGTGATCCCCGTGATCTTCGCTTCCTCGGTGCTCCTCTTTCCTCTCCAGATCGCCCAGATGCTTGGGACGAGGGTGGGATGGTTGGCCGATGTGGCCTACTGGCTCAGGCCGGGAGGCGTATGGTACCTCGTGTTCTACACCCTCCTCATCATCTTCTTCGCCTATTTCTACACCCAGGTGACCCTCAATCCCATGGAACTGGCGAAGAATATCCGTGAGCACGGAGGGTCGGTGCCGGGCGTGCGGGCGGAGAAGCTCGAGGAGTACTTTACAAACATCCTCAATAGGATTATCCTTCCGGGTGCACTGTTTCTGGCGTTCATCGCCATCATCCCCACGCTCGTGCAGCAGGTGTTTCATTTTCCGTCGAGGCTTGCCTACCTGATGGGCGGCACGTCGCTCCTCATCATGGTGGGAGTGGACCTGGATACGATGTCCCAGATAGAGGGACACCTCAAGATGCATCATCAGGATGGGCTCGTGCGGCGCGGTAAGCTCCGCGCGAGAAACCTGTAGGAGAGTGTGTCATGAAAGTGCGAGTGAGCGTAAAGAAGATGTGTGAGAAGTGCAAGATCATAAAGCGGCGAGGGGTGGTCCGCGTGATCTGTGAAAACCCCAAACACAAGCAGAGGCAGAGGTAAGGAGGCCCAATGGCTCGTATAGCGGGAGTCGATCTGCCGAACAAACAGATCCAGATAGCCCTCACCTATATCTATGGGATCGGTCGATCGTCTGCAAGGAAGATCTGCGAGAGAACCGGCATCCCCTATGAGACCAAGGTGAGCGAACTCACGTCGGATCAGGTGCAGAAGCTCAGGCAGGTGATCGAGAACGAGTACACCGTCGAGGGACGACTCAGGACGCAAGTGGCGCTCAACATCAAGCGCCTCATGGACATAGGCTGTTACCGCGGCTTGCGGCACAGAAGAGGTCTGCCCGTACGGGGGCAGCGTACCCGTACCAATGCACGGACCCGCAAAGGAAAGCGGAAGACCGTGGCCAACAAGAAGAAGTGATGGGGGTGAGCTTTGGCCAAGAAAAAGGAAAAGCGGACCGTTCACGAAGGAAAGGTGTACATCCAGGCGACGTTCAATAATACGATCATCACGGTGACCGATATGAACGGGAACTGTGTCTCGTGGGCGAGCGCTGGGGCCCTCGGGTTCAGGGGTGCCAAGAAGTCCACGCCTTACGCGGCTCAGGTGACCGCCGAGACCGCGGTGAAAAAGGCCATGGATCACGGACTCCAGGAAGCGCATGTCTACGTCAAGGGGCCCGGTGTGGGGCGGGAGGCTGCGATCCGGGCCATCGATGCGCTCGGCGTGAGAGTAAGGTCGCTCCACGACATCACACCCATTCCACACAACGGGTGCAGACCTCGGAAGGCACGAAGGGTATAAGGGAGAACGTGTATGGGACGCTACATCGGACCACAGTGCAGATTGTGCAGGGCGGAAGGACGTAAGCTCTTCCTCAAGGGAGAGCGATGCTATACACCGAAGTGTGCGATGACGAAGAACCGGCCCAAACCAGGGAAGGCTCAGTATGCCCGCATGAGGAAACCTTCCAACTATGCGATTCAGCTCCGGGAGAAGCAGAAGCTCAAGAGACTCTACAACATGAGTGAGGCCCAGTTCCGGCGGTTCTTCCACATGGCGGAGAAGATGCCGGGGAGGACCGGTGACAACCTCATCATCCTCCTGGAGCGGAGGCTCGACAACATCGTGTACCGGATGCACTTCGCCTCCTCGAGGAAACAGGCCCGACAGATCGTGGACCACGGGCATGTGCTGGTGAACGGGAGAAAGGTGAACATCCCCTCGTATATCGTCCGCGAGGGTGACAGGGTGGAGATTCGAGAGAAGAGCAAGAAGCTCCTCGTTTTCAAGGAGAGCCTCAAGGAATACACGCGGTCGGGAGTGATGGCCTGGTTGGAGGTGGATCCCGACAATCTTGTGGGTACCGTGAAGATGATCCCGATGAGAAGCGATATCACCGACCTCGCCGATATCAAGGAGAACCTCATCGTCGAGTTGTATTCTAAGTAAGGAGTGTGAATGGCACGTAAGAACCTCCTTAAGGGATTTGTGCTGCCCACGAGTATCACGGTGGAGCATCTCGATACGAACACCCATTACGGCAAGTTCGCCGCGTATCCTTTCGAGAGGGGGTACGGGGTGACCATCGGGAACACACTCCGGCGGATACTCCTCTCATCGATACAGGGATATGCGATCTCCGCGGTGCGTATCACGTGGTACGACGACCAGGGCGCGGCCCACGTGCTCTCGAGCGAGTACGAGCAGATTCCGGGTGTGGTGGAGGATACCCTGGAGTTGCTCGCCAACCTCAAGCTCCTGAGGGTCCAGTTGCCTGACGAGATGGAGCAGAAGACGGTGATGGTGGAGTTCAAGGGCCCGAAGGAGGTCACCGGGGCGGACTTCGAGGTGGATCAGCTCGAGGTGATGAACAAGGACTTCAGGGTGATGACCCTCATGGAGGATGCACACTTCGAGATGGAGATGCAGGTGGATCTCGGACGCGGATACGTACCGGCCGAGGTCCAGAAGAACTATATCGAGGTCGTGGGTACGATCCCGCTCGATGCGCTCTACTCGCCGGTGCAGCGTGTGCGTTTCAATGTGGAGAACACGCGTGTGGGCCACAGGTCGGATTACGACAAGCTCATTCTGGAGGTCTGGACCGACGGGTCCATCTCGCCGGAGGATGCGCTGGGCGAAGCGGCGAAGCTGGCGAAGGAGCACTTCACGGTCTTCATCAACTTCGATGAGGATGCGATCTCCCACGTCCGTCAGCTCGATCACGAAGAGGAACAGATCCGGAGGCTCCTCGAGACCCCGATCGAGGAGCTCGAGCTCTCGGTGAGGTCGAGCAATTGCCTCAAGAATGCGAATATCCGGACGATCGGAGATCTGGTGTCAAAGAGTGAGGAGGAGCTCTCCAAGACGCGCAACTTCGGGAAGAAGTCTCTTCTCGAGATAAAGGAGAAGCTCAAGGAGTGGAACCTCTCCCTTGGTATGAGGGACCCCTCTGCATATAAGGCGGCCCTGGAGCGTGTGCGGCTGCCCGAGAGCCAGGAGAGCGAGTCGACTACAGAGGAAGAGGAGAACGATGAAACACAGGATTAGCTTCAACAGGCTTGGTCGTAAGTCGTCTCACAGGAAGGCCCTTATACGGAATATGGTGACTTCCCTCTTCCGCCACGAGCGGATCAGGACCACCGAGGTGAAGGCCAAGGAGGTGAGGCGGTATGCCGAACGGCTCATCACCAGAGCCAAGGTGGACTCGGTGCACAACAGGCGTATGGTGGCGCGTTTCGTACAGGACAAGGCGGTGCTCGCCAAGTTGTTCACGGATATCGCCCCGCGCTTCGTCTCCCGTCCGGGAGGGTATACCCGGGTCTTGAAGCTCGGGGAGCGGAGGGGAGATGCCGCCAGCGTGGTGATCCTCGAGCTGGTGGAGCGGAAGGTGGAAGCGAAGCCCGAGAAGAAAAAGCGTGAGGAAAAGAAGGCCGAGTCGGGCTCCAAGGAAGAGGAATCTGCTGTTCAGGAATAGTGTGGCTGATCAAGGGTGTATTCGGGGGCCGGAGGGCCCCTTTTTTTCGTCCCGGCTTTGACATGGCTGTGGGGGAGGGCTATGTTTTGAAGGGGTAAGTATCCGGTGTGTTCCTGCCGATGTTGAAGGGGGAGCCCAGGTGGTGGTATGAGGAGTGTGCAGAAACTGGGAGTGAGTCTGTTCGTCTCGGTGGTCACGGTGGCCCTCGTCGTGTTTGCCGGTACCCTGGGGGGGGTCCGGGAGGTGGAGGTGCGCCTTCTTCGGCCGGTGGTGACCGAGCACACCGTGGATCGGCTCGCCTCGGTGGACGGGCTCATACGCTCGAGGTCGGAGGGGTGGAGAGAGTATCTTTCGGGGCTCGCAGCGGATCCTGCGTTCCAGCGGGTCTTCCGTACGGGTCAGTCGGAAGAGGATGTGCAGAGGCGCTTCGACCTGGTCGCGGAGCTTTCAGGGCGGTTTCCGGAGCTCGGTTTCGTCCGTGTGGTGGGTCTCGACGGGAGGCGGATACACTTCAGCACCAGGGCGGAGGACGTACGGGAGCGATCGGCCTCGAGGATCGTATACCGGAATTGGGACGAGGTGGCTCGGCGGGAGGGTCTGGGCTTCCGTGAGGGGAGGTTCGACGATCGGGATGTCTATCTGGATCCCGAGTCGCAGGAGGTGGTGGTACGGGTCCCCGTGCGTGACGAGCTGGGTGAGGTGGCGGGGATGCTCTACGCGCACATGCGGGTGGGTGATCTGGGACTCCTGCTCGCGAAGGAGGGATTGCTCGCTCCATCGGAACGTCTCCACGTTCTGGATGAGGGTTCCCTGGCGGTGAGCGGCTCGCTCTCCCTGGAGGAACTTCGCGCCGTGGGTGGGGGGGCGCTCAGGGTGGAGCGGGGGGGAGAGGTGTGGGTGGGGGTGGAGTATGAGGGGATGGTGGGGCGCCTCGTGGCCTTCCTTCCCGAGACGGCGTTCGCCCTCTCTCCGCTGCTCCTGGCGCTTCTCTTGGGGGTGGTGGGGACATCGGTCTTCCTCCTGGTCTTCTTTCTGCTCAATCTGCGTCGGGATCCGGTGGTGGAGGCCTTGAGGCGGCTTCGTAGACTGGAGCGTGAGGTGGTGGGGGAGGTGCTCGAGGGGAGGGATGATCTGGAGTGGACGAGGAAGAGGAAGGAGCTCGAGGCGAGGAAGGGTGAGATACGGAACAGGGTGCTCGAAGGGCTCAGGGTTCCCCCGGATCGGCTCCCGGAGGTGGAGCGGTTCCTCGACAGGGTGTGGGATGAGGTGCTCAGGGTGGCCGAGGCGGTGGTGGGGGAGGGGCCGCGGCTCCGGCGGCTCGAGGAGCTCCTGGAGGATCTGGTGCGACGGTTGGAGGAGGGGGTCGCGGTGAAAGGGGTGGTGCCCGCCGGGGGGGATGTGAGGCATACGAGGGTGAGGGAGGGAGCGGCCGGCGCAGGGGAGGAGGCCGAGGAGATCGGAGAGGTGGAGGAGATCGGGGAGGTGGAGGAGGTCGGAGAGGTGGAGGAAGTCGGGGAGGTGGAGGAGATCGGAGAGGTGGAGGAGATCGAAGAGGTGGAGGAGATCGGGGAGGTGGAGGAGATCGGAGAGGTGGAGGAGATCGGGGAGGTGGAGGAAGTCGGGGAGGTGGAGGAAGTCGGGGAGGTGGAGGAAACGCCCATCCCGCAGGGGACGCTCCCTCCTGAGGACGAAGGGGAATTGGTGGCGGTTCTGGAGGAGTTCGAGCATCTCATCGAGGAGAAACAGGAGGAGGTCGACCGGGAGGTGGGAGGGACTGTGGTCGAGGAAGATGTCGTGGAGCCCGAGCCTCTTCCCGTGAAAGTGGGGAGTCTCTCCTCCGCGCTCTTCTCCTTCAGACCCGAGTATCGTAGGATCTCTTCCCAGGTGGAGACGGTGGGTATCCCTCCGGAGCGGAAGGCCTTGTATGAGCGTCTCCTGGGAGAAGAGAAGGTGCGGGTCTTCCCTCTCTCGGCTCTCAGAAGCGGTGGGTTCGTGCATCCTCCTGTCGAGGAGGAGAACGGGATCTACAGGATCCGGGAGGAGGTCTATAGGAGAGTGGCTCGGACACGTGTGGAGGCGCCGCAGGAAGGGCCTGGAGGAGGTCGCAGGCCGGAGCGCCTTCCCCTCGGAGAGGACGGGCTCGAGTACGATCCCTATCTCTCCCGGTTCTCCCGTTCACAGGTGGGGATGGTGAAATCGCTCATGGAGCTCACCCGCTCAGTGGGTGCGGTCTGTGGAGGTCTCTTCGTGCGGCAGGAGGAGGGGTTCGTGGTGCGCCAGGCCCTGGGGCTCGATGCGGCGTGGGCGAAGAGGATGCGAATCACCGGTGATGATCCCCTCTGGTCCGAGCTCGTCCAACGGAAGGTGGTGTGGCTGGGCGTGCCACTCGAGGAGATCCCCTGGTACACTCCGTTCCTCTCTCCCACGGATGCGGCGATGACGCGGAGGACTCTCTGGCTTCCGGTGTGGCTGGAGGGGAAGGAGGGTTATCTCTTTCTCGGCTACAAGGAAGAGATTGACAGTGTGGAGGAGTATTTGAAATACTTCCTTCGCGAATGAGGGAGTTCTTCGATCGTATCCAGGGTTACTATGTCAAACGGCTGAAGAAGTTCTCGCGTTCACCCCGGGAACGACATCTGGCGGTGGGCTGGGAGAGCAGGGATGCCCAGGAACGTCGATTCAGGGTGCTCCTCGATCATGTCCCTCTCGAAGGGGGTTCGCTCCTGGATGTGGGGTGCGGTCTGGGGGATCTCTATGGGTTTCTCAAGAGGGAGGGCGTCGCGTGCGACTACACCGGAATGGACATCCTCCCTGCAATGGTGGAACAGGCGAGGACTTCCTGGCCGGAGGGGCGCTTCATGGTGGGGGATGTCTGCAGTGAGGATCTCTTTCCCCCGCACTCCTTCGACGTGGTGTATGCCTCGGGGATGTTCAACCTGAGGGTAAAGGACAACTATGCCTTCCTCGGGCGGGCCCTGGGGGTGTTCCGTTCCCTCGCCCGGCGGGCGGTGGTGTGTAGTATGCTATCGGTGAAGTCTCCGTTTCCGGAGCCCGAGTACTTCTACTACGAGGTCGATCGGGTGCGTCGGTTGGCGGAAGCAGGCCCGTGGCGGGTGGAGGTGATGGAGCACTACATGGACAACGATCTCACACTGGTGTGCCGAAAGGGGGGGCTGTGATAGAGGTGTATACCGACGGTGCGTGCAAGGGGAATCCCGGTCCGGGTGGGTGGGCCTACGTGGTGGTGAGGGACGGTGAGGGTGAGGGGGCGTTCGGGGGTGAGAGGATGACGACCAACAACCGGATGGAGCTCCTTGCGGTGATCAAGGCCTTGGAGCGGGTGGATGCGGGGGGGAGGGTGCGGGTGTATACCGATTCGGAGTACGTACGGCGCGGGATCACCGAGTGGATCGACAGGTGGCTCGCGAACGGATGGAAGACGAGGGACAGGAGGGATGTGAAGAACCGCGACCTGTGGGAGCGGCTGTGGCGGCTCGCCGCGGAGGTGGAGCTCGAGTGGGTCTGGGTGCAGGGGCATGCGGGGGTGGGGTGGAACGAGGTGTGCGACCGGATGGCCCATCTGGCGGCGCTCAGGGCAGGAGGATGAAGCGGGGCGTGCGGTGCGGATGTCAGAGGGGGTGGGAGGTGCCATGCAGGTGGTGAGTTTCCTTCCCTGGGGATATGAGGGGATCGTGGTACGGGTGGAGGTGGATATCAGGAAGGGGATACCGGGGGTCGAGGTGGTGGGGTTCGCCGGAACGGCGGTGAAGGAGGCGCGGGAGAGGATCAGGGTGGCGCTCAAGAACAGCGGATTCGCCTTTCCTCAGAAGCGCGTACTCATCAATCTCGCACCGGCGGGGTTACCCAAGAAGGGGGCCTGGTACGATCTGGCGATCGCGCTCGCCCTCCTCGCGGCTTCGGGGCAGGTGGAGGCCGCGGAGGGGGTGGTCCTGGTGATGGGCGAGTTGCGTCTTTCGGGCGAGGTCCTGCCGGTGGAAGGGGTACTCTCCAGCCTGATCGCGGCGAGGAGGGAGGGGGTGCGGGTGGCGGTGGTGCCGGCGGCGAACGTGGCCGAGGCCACGGTGGTGAAGGGGGTGCGGGTCTTCGGGGTGGGATCACTGGAGGAGGCGGTGGAGGTGGTGGAGGCCGGGTTCCCGGAGGAGCGGGAGGAGAAGGGGGAGGATGTCGGAGTCGAGGAGGAATGGGAGCACGATTTCTCCTCCTTCAAGGGACAGACCTATCTGCGTCGCGCCCTCGAGGTGGCGGCGGCCGGGGGACACCACGTCTTCCTCTTCGGGCCTCCCGGTTCGGGCAAGACCATGGGGGCCTACACCTTCCCTTCGATCCTCCCGCCCCTTTCGGAGGAGGAGCGTCTCGAGGTGCTCCAGGTCTACTCGCTCGCCGGTGAGCTCCAGAACGGTTCACGGAGGACCTACTCGAATCGACGTCCTTTCCGAGCTCCCCACCACTCTGCCACGGTGGAGGGCATGGTGGGAGGGGGGAAGGAGGTACGCCCCGGAGAGATCTCGCTCGCCCATCAGGGTGTGCTCTTCATGGACGAGGCGCCGGAGTTTCGCGCCTCCATCCTCCAGAGTCTCCGAGAACCCATAGAGACCGGCCGCATCACCCTCTCCCGGGCCGGACACTCCTTCTGGTACCCAGCACGCTTTCAGCTCATCCTCGCCGCCAACCCCTGCCCTTGCGGCAACCTGGGGAGGGAGGGCGCGGTCTGTGCCTGCAGTGTGCAGGAGATAAAGCGCTACTGGCGGAAGATCGGGGCACCGCTCCTCGATCGCATCGACATCCGATTCCCCGTGAGCCCGGAGTCACCCGAGGTCCTCCTCTCCGATCGTCCTGAGCCGAGCGCTGCAGTGAGGGAACGGGTGGAACGCGCCTGGTCCATTCAGCGGGAACGGTTCGCTGGAAAGGACTACTCCAGGAACGCCTCGATGACTCCGGAGGAGGTGGAGACCCACTGTCGCCTGGGAGACGAGGAGCAACGCCTGCTCCTCAAGGCGGTGGAACAGCTCTCCCTCTCCTCCCGGGCCTGCGCATCGATCCTCAAGCTCGCACGGACCATCGCCGATCTCGAGGGGGCCGAACGTATCCAGAAAGATCACCTCCTCGAGGCGGTGCACTACAGGCGATACGGCGACATGGACTTTTTCTGGTCGGAGCTCTGAGCGTACGCTTGGCAACCCCTCGTCCTTCCCGTTATATTGTAGAAGGACCACACACGAGGGAAGGCGGATGATGCGCACGTTCTGGACCCGTACCGTCGTCGTGATCGGATCTGTTGTGCTCTTTCTCTTTGCGCTCGGTCTGGGGCTGGGGGTGGGGCGTTCGATGGGGGGGCGGGATGCCTCTGGGCAGTCCGAGGCGGTGCTGCCGGAGATCCCCGTGGACACCGGGGCCGAGGCGCTCATCCCCGTGGCCGAGGGGGCGGGTCGATACAGCGAGGACGAACTCGAGAACATCCGCGTGTACGAGACGAGGAACCGCGGGGTGGTCAACATCACCACTGAGACCCTCGCCTACAACTGGTTCCTCGAGCCGGTTCCCCAGGAGGGGGTGACCGGGAGCGGGTCCATCATCGACGCGCGGGGCTACGTGCTCACGAATTACCACGTGGTCAAGGGTGCCTACAAGGTCTTCATCTCCCTTGCCGATGGGAGTCAGTACGAGGGTGAGGTGGTGGGGGTGGATCCCGAGAACGATCTTGCGGTCCTCAAGTTCGATCCTCGAGATAAGGACCTCGTGGTGATCCCCATGGGCGGCTCCTCGGACCTCAAGGTGGGCCAGAAGGTGCTCGCCATAGGAAACCCGTTCGGACTCGAACGTACCCTCACCGTGGGGGTGGTGTCGGCCCTGGGGAGGCCCGTCAGGACCGAGGACGGCCTCATCATACAGGACATGATCCAGACCGACACCTCCATCAATCCGGGCAACTCCGGGGGGCCTCTCCTCGACTCCCGCGGCTACATGATCGGGATCAATACCATGATCTATTCTCCCTCGGGTGGATCGGTGGGCGTGGGGTTCGCGGTGCCGGTGGACACGGCGAAGCGGGTGGTTCCTGAGCTCATCGCCCACGGGTACGTGGAGCGCGGGTGGATCGATATCGTCCCCGTGCAGCTCTTCCCTGCATTGGTACGCTACGCCGGTCTGCCCGTCTCGAGAGGGATTCTCGTCTCCAAGGTGGAACCGGGAAGCCCTGCGGCCAAGGCGGGTCTGAAGGGCGGTTCTCCGGACAAGGCCGTGCGCTACGGGCGGAGCATCATCTATCTGGGAGGGGATATCATCGTGGAGGTGGACGGCCGGGCGGTGGGGAGCCTCGCCGACCTCTACGCCGCGCTCGAGGACAACAAGCCGGGTGAGAGGGTGGAGGTGAAGGTGGTACGCGATGGGAAGGCGGTGACGCTTTCCATCCCGCTCTCCAAACGACCTGAGCGTTTCAACTGGAACTAGGAGGCGGCATGAGCGGATTCAGGGTGGAGGCCCCGTTCGGGCCGGCGGGTGATCAGGGGAAGGCGATCGCCCTCCTCTCGGAGGGGGTGAAGAAGGGCTACAGGTATCAGACGCTCAAAGGGGTGACCGGCTCGGGGAAGACCTTCACCATGGCGAAGATCGTGGAGGAGGTGCAACTCCCCACCCTGGTGATCTCCCACAACAAGACCCTCGCCGCCCAGCTCTACCGCGAATTCAAGGAGTTCTTCCCTCACAACGCCGTGGAGTACTTCGTCTCCTACTACGACTACTACCAGCCCGAGGCCTACGTGGCCTCCAAGGATCTCTACATCGAGAAGGACGCCTCCATCAACGAGGAGATCGACAGGCTCAGGCTCTCGGCCACCGCGAGTCTCATGGAACGGCCCGACGTCATCGTGGTCGCGACCGTCTCGTGCATCTACGGGCTGGGGAATCCCGAGCACTTCCGGGAGATGCGGGTGAGGATCGACGTGGGGCAGCGCCTCGATCTGGGGATGCTCAAGCAGCAGCTCGTGAGCCTCCAGTACGAGCGGAACGATGCGGTGCTCACGCGCGGCACCTTCAGGGTGCGGGGGGAGATCGTGGACATCTACCCCGCCTATCTCGAGCACGTCTACAGGGTGGAACTCGACTGGGACGAGGTGGTCTCCATAAAGGTGGTCCATCCCCTCACCCTGGAGGTGCTCGACGAGAGGAAGAGCCTTTTCGTCTATCCGGCGAAGCACTTCGTCCTCCCCGAGGAACAGGTCCGTAGTGCCATCCAGGGCATCCGGGAGGAGCTTGACGAACGTTACCGGGAACTCCTCTCCCAGAACAAGCTCGTGGAGGCCCAGCGCCTCAAGGCACGGACCGAGTACGACCTCGAGATGCTCGAGGAGATGGGCTATTGCTCCGGGATAGAGAACTACTCGCGTCACCTTTCCGGCCGGAAGCCGGGGCAGCGTCCCGCGGTCTTGCTCGACTACTTCCCCGACAGGTTCCTCGTCTTCATCGACGAGTCGCACGTGACCCTACCCCAGCTCAAGGCCATGTACGAGGGCGACCGCTCGAGGAAGCTCTCCCTGGTGGAGTATGGCTTCAGGCTCCCTTCCGCCCTTGACAACAGGCCCCTCAGGTACGAGGAGTTCGAGTCGATCGTGCCGCAGGTGATCTATGTGTCGGCCACCCCCGAGGAGGAGGAACTCTCCAAGTCATCCCAGGTGGTGGAGCAGGTCATCCGTCCCACCGGGCTCCTGGACCCGGAGGTGGAGGTGCGACCCACTGAAGGGCAGATCGACGATCTGTATGCCGAGATCAGGAAGCGGGTCGAGAAGGGCCAGCGGGTCCTGGTGACCACCCTCACCAAGAAGATGGCCGAGGATCTCACCGACTACCTGCAGTCCCTGGGGCTCAGGGTGCGGTACCTCCATGCCGAGGTGGAGACCATAGAGCGGGTGGAGCTCCTGCGCGACCTGCGGGCAGGCGAGTTCGACGTGCTGGTGGGGATCAACCTCCTCCGGGAGGGACTCGACCTTCCTGAGGTGGCGCTGGTTGCGATCCTCGATGCCGACAAGATAGGGTTTCTGCGGTCGGCGACCTCGCTCATCCAGATCATGGGCCGGGCAGCGAGGAACGCCGAGGGCAAGGTCATCATGTACGCCGATCGCGTGACCGATGCGATGCGGGAGGCCATAGAGGAGACGAGGAGGCGTCGAACCATCCAGGAGGCCTACAACAGGGAACACGGCATCACCCCACAGACCATCCAGAAGTCGGTGCGCGACATCCTCGAGCGCAGGATGAAGGTCAAGGAAGAGGTGGAACGGAAGGAGATCGAAGTCTTGGTCCACGGGTACAACATCCTCGTCCCCTCCGAGCGGAAGAAGCTCATCCAGCGCCTCGAGAAGGAGATGTTGGAGCGCGCCAAGAACCTGGAGTTCGAGATGGCCGCGGTGATCCGGGACGAGATCGCCCGCCTCAAGGAGATGGCATGAGAGGGCGGGTCTTCCTCTTGGCGTGTGCCGCGCTCATCCTCTTCTCGGGCTGCAGGGAAGACCGTGCCCTTCCGCTCGAGGTCCCGGTTTCTCCTCCTCTGAGCGAGGAGCTCCGCTGGGCCGTGGTCCGGGACGCCTATGCAAGGCTGTGGGACGCCCCTCCTCCGCGCGGTTCTGTGGTCGGTATCCTCAGGAGGGGGGACATGGTGGAGATCGTGGAAGAGGAAGGAGCGTGGTGCAGAGTGGTGAGGGGTACGGAGGAGGGCTGGGTGGGTGAAGGCCATCTCTTGCGCTACAGGATCAGACTCCAGGCCGAGACCGCTTCCCGTCGCCTCATCGAGCGCTTTTAACACTCTTTGATTCCCGTCTTACACGAATTTAACATTCGAGCAGGATCATAGTACCAGATACTATTTCTGACAGGAGGAACGATATGAGACGTGTTCTGTCTTTGCTTGCAGGGATCGTCCTGGCCTCCGGTTTCGTGTGGGCGGGAGGTCAGGGAGAGTCGGGGGCTCTCTCCGGCACCATACGTATTGCAGGGAGCAGCACGGTCTATCCCATCACCGTGGCGATGGCCGAGGAGTTCAACCGGGTCCAGCCCGGCGTCCAGATCGCGGTGCAGTCCACCGGGACCGGCGGAGGGTTCAAAAACTTCTTCATTCCGGGCAAGACCGAGATCAACGATGCGAGCCGCCCCATCAAGGAGAGCGAGCTCGAACAGGTGCGGGCGCAGGGTGACGACGCCCTCGAGTTCCAGGTGGCGATCGATGCGGTGACTGTGGTGGTCAACCCCCAGGCCGACTGGGTCGACGATGTCACCATCGAGCAGCTCCGGCACATCTGGCGGCCCGATGATCCTGCTCAGAAATGGAGCGACGTGGACCCCTCGTGGCCGGATGAGCCCTTCGAGCTCTATGGTCCCACGAGTGCCTCGGGCACCTTCGACTTCTTCACCGAGAAGGTGATGGGGGAGGAGGACCTCTCCCGGAGCGACTACCAGGGCACCGAGGAGGACAACACCATCGTCCAGGCGGTCTCCGGCTCGAAGTACGCCCTCGGGTACTTCGGTATGGCCTACTACCTGGAGAACACGAACAGGGTGAAGGCCCTCAAGGTGAACGGTGTGGCCCCTTCTCTCGAGACGGCCCGTACGTATGAGTATCCGCTCTCGAGGCCCATCTTCATCTATGTGAGGAAGAGCGCCCTCGCACGGCCTGAGGTGGCGGCCTTCGTCAGGTTCTACATCGAGCGGACGAACTCCGACCTCATAAGCGAGATAGGCTACGTGCCTGTGACCGACGAGGTGGTGAAGGAGAACCTCGCGAAGCTCGAGAAGGCCATCGCCGAGGTCTCGAAGAAGTAGTCACGTTGAGTACGAACGCCAATAGGGGCGGGTGCTGCCCGCCCCTATTGATATCCCCTTCGAAATACAGTAAGAGAGAAAGAAGCGTGCATGGTTGTGTGAGGTGACATGAGTGAGATGAACTCCCTTTCCCCCCCTCCCCACAGAACCGAGCGGTGGGTGCGGAGGGTACTCCTCTTCATGGCGGGCATGTCCGTGCTCATCACCGCAGGGATCGTCCTGGTGCTGCTCGTCGATTCCCTCTCGTTCTTCAGAGATGTCTCTCCCCTCCACTTTCTCACCTCCACGAGGTGGAGCCCGACCATCCAGCCCTACTCCTTCGGCGTCCTGCCGCTCCTCTCGGGTACCCTCGCTTTCACCCTGTGCACCGCCCTCATCGCCCTTCCCATCGGCCTGCTCACCGCGATCTTCCTGGCCGAATACGCGCCGGAGGGGCTCAGGGCCGTGCTCAAACCTGCCCTCGAGGTGCTCGCAGGGATCCCCACGGTGGTGTACGGGTACTTCGCCCTGGTCTATGTGACCCCCTTCCTCAAGACGTACCTCTTCCCCGAGATCTCCACGTTCAATACCTTGAGCGCATCGATCGTGGTGGCCATCATGATCATCCCCACGGTGAGCAGCATAAGCGAGGATGCGATGCGCGCCGTGCCCCGTTCGCTCAGGTATGCCGCCTATGCCCTGGGCACCACCAAGTTCCAGACCGTGAGGACCGTGGTGCTCCCCTCGGCCCTCTCCGGCATCGTCTCGTCGTTCATCCTGGGGATCTCGCGGGTGATAGGGGAGACCATGGCCGTGACCATCGCGGCGGGCAACCTTTCCCGGATGGTGAACATCTTCGATCCCGCCGACGCCTTCCTCAGGCCCATCCAGACCATGACCGCCGCAATGGTGGAGGTGGGGATAAGCGACGTGACGGGTGAGAGCATGGCCTACAAGAGCCTCTATGCGGTGGGGCTCGTGCTCTTCCTCTTCACGCTTGGGCTCAACCTCATCGCCGGCAGGATACGCAGGCGTTTCAGGGAGAAGTACCAATGAGTGAGACGACGGGGCGTGCTCCTCACACTCCCACGCTGTGGCACAGTGTGGGGGCCGAGCGGATCAAGGACAGGATCTTCCTGGGGGTGGCCTTCCTCGCCACGGTGTGGGGGCTCCTCTCGCTCGCGGGGCTCCTGGTCTACGTGTTCTCGGATGCCATAGGGTGGCTAGACTGGCAGTTCCTCACGAGTCCGCCGTCGCGCTTCCCCGAGAAGGCGGGCGTGGGGCCGGTCCTCGCAGGTTCGTTCTACCTCATCGTCCTGGTGGGGCTCATGGTCTTCCCGTTCGGGGTGGGCGCTGCGATCTACCTGGAGGAGTACGCCAAGGAGGGCAGGCTCAAGCGTCTCATCGAGACGAACATCGCGAACCTGGCGGGGGTGCCCTCGATCGTGTACGGCCTTCTGGGCCTGGGGGTATTCGTGGGTGTGATGCACCTGCCCATCGGGTGTCTGCTCGTGGCGAGCCTCACCCTCATGTTGAGGGTGCTCCCCATCGTGATCGTCTCGGCCCAGGAGGCGATCAGGGCGGTGCCCGACTCGCACCGTTTCGCCTCGCTCGGCATGGGGACCACGCGGTGGCAGATGATCACCTCGGTGGTGCTGCCGGAGGCGTTCCCCGGGATCATGACAGGGATCATCCTCGCCCTGGCGAACGCCATGGGTGAGACCGCACCCCTCATCATGGTGGGAGTGGCCCACTCGATCTTCACGCCTCCGAGGGGCCTGCTCTCGGCCTTTGGGGCCCTTCCGCTCCAGATCTTCGCCTGGTCCGACTATCCCAAGCCGGAGTTCCAGCACGGGGTGGTGCCGGCGGCGATCGTCGTGCTCCTGGTGACGCTCATGTTGCTCAACGGTATTGCCGTGTACCTGCGGCACAGATTCTCCAAGCGACGGTGGTAGGAGGTCGTATGGATCGCGAGGTGCAGTTTCAGGTGGCGGACGGCCGGTTTCGATCCGTCCCGGAGGGCAAGGAAGAGGTGATCATCGAGACCCGTGGGCTCTCGGTGTACTACGGGTATCACATGGCGCTCTACGACATCAATCTTCCGATATATAAGAACAGGATTACGGCCTTCATCGGTCCGTCCGGGTGCGGTAAGTCCACCCTCCTTCGGTGTTTCAACCGGATGAACGAGGTGGTGGCGGACGTGCGGATCGAGGGGGAGGTGCTGTTCCACGGGAAGAATGTGTATGATCCCGATGTGGACCCCGTGCTCCTCCGCCGCAGGATCGGGATGGTCTTCCAGCAGCCGAATCCCTTTCCCAAGAGCATCTACGACAACGTGGCCTACGGCCCCCGGATGTACGGGATAAAGGACAAGGCCACGCTCGACGAGATCGTGGAGGAGAGCCTGCGGGCGGCGGCCCTGTGGGACGAGGTGAAGGACGTGCTGGGGAAGAGCGCGCTCGCCCTCTCGGGCGGCCAGCAGCAGCGTCTCTGTATCGCCCGGACGATCGCGGTGAAGCCCGAGGTCATCCTCATGGACGAGCCGGCCTCGGCCCTGGATCCGATCTCCACGGCGAGGATCGAGGAGCTCATGCAGGAGCTCGCCCGACAGTACACCATCGTGATCGTCACGCACAACATGCAGCAGGCGGCCCGGGTCTCCGATTACACGGCCTTTCTCTACCTCCACGAGGAGTGGGGGGCGGGCTACATCGAGGAGTTCGGTCCTACGAAGGAGCTCTTCCTCAACCCGAAGAAGAAGCGCACCGAGGACTACATCTCGGGGAAGTTCGGTTGAGGGGGGCGCTGTAGAGGAAGGTGCAGGAGAAATGAAGTAAGATGGAGCCCGTTTCTTTCAGATGGGAGTATCCGTTCCATTCCCCAGATCAAAGGCCACGTCGATCGAAAGGAGAGCATACTATGCATGTTCATTATGTGGAGATCGTGAGCACCTCTGTGGATGCACAGTGTAGCTTCCTGAAGCAGGTGTATGGGCTTTCATGTGATACCATGGTGGAAGATCTCGGAAACGCCCGAGTGGCAACTATGCCGAATGGGGTACTGGTAGGTGTCCGATCTCCGCTGGGGGACCATGAGCAACCCATCGTGCGCACCTACTTCGAGGTAAGTGATATCATGGCGGCAATGAGGAGGGCCGAGGCGGCCGGAGCGCTGATTGCGTACCCTCCTACGAAACAGGGAGAGACGGGCACGTGGGCGATATGTATCCTCGACGGGATCCAGTACGGGCTGTGGCAGAAGTGAGCGAGAATATCTCCGCGCACTGGTGCTCATCAGCGGATATACGGAGCGGCAATTCGAGCGATAGAAGCTGATATCCTCGTCTTGTGTTTGGATTGTTTCTCCACTACAGAAGATTCCTGTCACGTTCGGATACTCGGGCTCTACGCGAGGAGGCCTGCAACTCGGGGAGAGGTGTGCGAACGGTTCTGACTGAAGATAGGGTATATAATGAAGGGAAGGGGATGTTACACCTTTCTTGACTGGGAGTTATGGGAGCTACACCTGTTCTGACCAGAGATATCCCTCATGGACTTAACCGAAATACGAGGGGTTACGCAGAAGGACAGCACAGTTTTTCGTTGACAGGGGGAAACAGGAAGGGTACACTGCAGGAATATGGTAGCGTTAACAATAGTGGTGAGAGGAGAGGATCCAGGCCGCCACCCGGATCCTCTTGCCCATGGCCTCCCGTGGGGAGGTCCACAACCTTGATAAGGGAGGAGGGAGATGAGACGCTATCTTCCGTACCTTGCCCCCCTCATGCTCGTGCTTGTGCTGATTGTAGCATGCGAAGGGGGCTTCGTCAACTTACGTGGAGACCTGGTCTCCCGTGCCGCCTTTGAGAGCGGGTGCGACTATGTGGACGCCGACACTGCACGCATCTGGGTCGATGCTGCCGATGCGGGGTGGGCGGACGTGCACTACAGGGTGAACGGCGGTGGCCAGCTCAACGTCCGTATGAACCGGGATGGCACCTCCTTCTGGTACGACGTGAATGGGCTCTCCGAGGGTGATGTGATCGACTACTGGTTCACCATCGGGTTCGACGCGGGTGCGCAGGATACGGGCTGGTACTCCTACACGCACACCGCGGGTGGGAGCACCCCCACACCCACGCCTGCGGGGAGCACCACGTTTGTGATCGAGGCCGAGGACTATGCGGCGATGAGCGGGGTGCAGACGGAGTCGTGTGTCGAGGGCGGGCTCAACGTGGGCTGGATCGATGCGGGTGATTGGATGGCGTATGCGAGCCGGTACTTCGAGGGAGGGGAGTACCTCGTCGAGTACCGCGTGGCGAGCCTCAATGGGGGAGGCCAGCTGAGCGCCGATCTGGATGCGGGATCGATCGTGCTCGGGTCGGTGAGCATCCCCTCGACGGGTGGGTGGCAGAACTGGACCACGGTGTCCCACACGGTGACGATTCCTGCGGGGAACCATGCCTTTGGGATCTATGCGGTCTCCGGAGGGTGGAACATCAACTGGATCCGGTTCACCTACCTGGGTGGTAGTGGAAGCACCCCCACCCCCACGCCATCATCGTCTCCTCGGTTTATACCTCTTTCTCCAGGGATGGAACTGACGATACAGTTCCTCAACAAGACAGGTGGACGTGTAGATGACAGTCGAATCTATGCAGCAATCATTGGACGGGATGGAGGGAATAGATGGTGTTATCTTACTCCCGAGGGAACTGCCACGGTGATTGGGGCAGGAGATACGAGTGAGCAGTGGTTCTTCAGATTGGATACTATCGCTGGTTTTCAGGTGCCACCGGTCTTTACCTCGGCGAGGCTTTACATGAGTATAGATTCTCCACTGGTCATGAGTGCTGTGGTCGATGCGACAGGAAGTGTGGGAATTGTGCAGCCCGATCTTGGTAATCCCTCTGATCCGAATCAAGATATCATCTTCGATTGGGCGGAGTTCACCGTGCATAGTGGCACGTTTTGGGGTAATACCACCCAGGTCGATCAGTTCGGTTTCCCGTATACGCTTGCGGTGTATTCCGATGGGGGGACACTCGTCAAGAAAGTGGGAATCGATCGTCCAAGGGATGAGGTCTTTTCCCTCTTCGATAGCTACGTGCCTTCTGAGTTCAGGAGCCTGAATCACTATCCTTACCGAATCCTTGCGCCTGCGAAGGGGAGTTTCGGGGAAGGGAAACCCAACGCCTCATACTTCGACGCATATGTGGATACGGTGTGGAATCAGTATAGGACTCAGACGCTTACCATAACGCACCCATTAGGAACCTTCCAGGGAAGAGTTCTTTCGGATGACAGAATGGAGTTTACTCGCTTGGAGGACGGTCAGAAGTTCTACATTCAGAGACGACCGAACGATACAGAGATATTTGAAGGGTCTGGGGTGCTCGCTTCCGGGAATACGGTTGAGCTTGCATTGGAAGCGTGGATATGTGCTGCATTCAATCGTCACGTAGTCCACTATCCGGATTCCTCCTATTGGAACAATCCCGCGTACTACTATCTGGATTCACCCGCCAATTGGTACGCTGCCTTCTGGCATGAGATAAGTCTGGGAGGGCTTGCATATGGGTTCTGCTACGATGACGTGAACGATCAGAGCACCCTTATCGAGGCCCCGAACGTGAGGGCTGTGGTGATAGAGCTGTATTGGTAGGTAGATTGAGGGTGGATCCGGGCCTGCTTCGATACTTGGTTTCTGGTAAGGAGAGGCAATGGTGCCTCTCCTTTTTTTACGGTGGGCGAGTTGAAGACACTGGTGTTCAGAGAGATATCGACCTTTCGCACGGGTGCGCATCTGAAGAACGACTCACCCCGGGAGACGTATGGTGAAGGTGGTGCCTTCTCCCGGGGTGCTCGCTACGCTCACCTCGCCGCGATGGGCCTGTACGATGTGCTTCACGATGGAGAGGCCGAGACCCGTACCACCGGTGCTCCGGGCCCGTGATGCGTCCACCCGGTAGAATCGTTCGAAGATGCGGGGGAGGGCCTCGGGGGGGATGCCGGGGCCGCGGTCCTCCACCTGGATGAGGACGGATGAGCCGGTGCCTCTCCACCGTACCACCACGGGGGTGCCGGGTGGGGTGTGGGTGACGGCGTTGTGGATGAGGTTGTAGAGGGCCTGGACCATGAGGCCGGGGTTGAGGGGGAGCGCGAGGTCCTCCGGGCCTTCGAGGGTGAGGGGATGGGTCTCGCCTCTGGTTTGACGGAGGAGCTCCATGGCCCTCCGGATGAGTGGGGCGAGGGGTGCGCGTTCGAGGGGTACGGGGGCCTCTGCCTGCTCGATGCGGGAGAGGAGCAGGAGGTCTTCGATGATCTGGTGGAGGCGGTGGGTGTGTGAGAGGGCGGTCTCGAGGAAGCGCGTGCGGGTGGCCTCGTCGTCCGGGGGGAGGTCTTTGAGGGTCTCGAGGTAGCCGAGGACGGTGGTGATGGGGGTCTTGAGTTCGTGGGAGACGCTGGAGACGAAGTCGCGTCGGATCTGCTCGAGCCGTTCGAGGCGGGTGATGTCGCTCGCCACGAGGAGGAGGCGCTCCGCGGGGGAAGGGGGGAGGGGGATGAGATGGAGGCGGATGGTTCTGGAGGAGGGGGGTGGGGTGGTGAGGGTGTGGGTGAGGGGGATGCCTGAGGAGAGGGTCCTGTGGATGTGCTCGAGGAGGGAGGTGGAGCGGAGGAATTGGGGGAGGGGTTTCAGGCGGTGCTCAGGGGGGAGGGGGAGGATCTCGAGGGCGCGTGGGTTGGCGTAGGTGATGCGGAGGCGGCCGTCCGTGACCACGATCCCCTCTTCCATGTGGGTGAGCACGGTGTGGTAGAGGTGGCTCTCGGCGGTGAGGTCCTGGAGGCGGGTGTGGGTCTGGCCGAGGGTGTGGAGCAGGGCCTCCTCAAGGGGCTGAAGGGCCCGGGAGAAGGGGTTGGTGAGGGCCCTGGTGTGGGGGAGGAGGGGGGGAGGGGTGGTGAGGAGGCGGCGCCTGAGGGTGCGGAGGGTGCGGCGGAGGTGGAGGGCGTGGTGGAGGAGGAGGGAGGCGGTGAGGAGGGTCTGGAGGAGGAGGGCGAGGAGGGAGGGGAGGGGTGGGGTGAGGGGAAGCGCGAGGGGGAGGAGCGAGAGGGCGAGGATGGGGAGGAGGGGGAGGAGGAGGCGGACCGGCCAGAGCGGGTCAGACCGGCTGGAGGCGGTAGCCGACTCCCCGGACGGTCTGGATGTAGTCTCGTGCATCGCCGAGCTTCTTCCTTATGCTGAGGATCTGCACGTCCACGGCGCGTTCCGTGACCGGGTAGTCCTCGCCCTTCACCGCGTCGATGATCTGCTGCCTGGAGAAGACCCACCCGGGGTTCCGGGCGAGGAAGCTGAGTATGGCGAACTCCGTGGCCGAGAGGATGACCTCTCGTCCCCGTACGCGGACGGAATAACGATGAGGGTCTATGACGAGCTCGCCCACCACGATTGGTTCGTCGCTCCTTCCTTCCGGGGGGTGGGTGCGTTTGAGCACGGCCTTGAGCCGGGCGAGGAGTATGCGGGGGCTGAAGGGCTTGGTGATGTAGTCGTCGGCCCCGAGCTCCAGGCCCACCACCACGTCGGTCTCCTCGCTCTTTGCGGTGAGCATGAGGATGGGAATGTGGGAGGTCCTGTCCTGCTGCCTGAGGAGCCTGCACACCTCGAGCCCGCTCATCCCGGGAAGCATGAGGTCGAGGATGATGGCGTCGGGAAGCAGGTTCCGTGCCTTCTCGAGCGCGTCCCTCCCTTCCCCTGTGCTCACCACCTCGTAGCCCTCCCGTTCGAGGTGGAAGCGGACGAGCTCCACGATGTCGGGTTCGTCGTCGACCACCAGGATGGTCATGGGGCCTCCTACTGGTTGAGCTCTTCGTGGACTCCCGTGGTGCTGAAGACGACCCACTCGCAGATGTTGGTGACGTGGTCACCGAGGCGTTCGAGGAACCGATTGAGGAAGAGGAGCGAGGTGAAGTCCTCGGGTCGGTCGGGGTGTTCCTTGATGAGCCGGAAGAGGTGCTGGAGTATCTGGCCGTGCATCTCATCGATGCGGCTGTCGCGTGAGGCCACCTCCCTGGCCTTCTCTGCGTCGCGTTCGATGTAGGCGGTGAGGGCGTCGTGGAACATGGAGATGCCCTCTTCTGCCATGGAGAAGAACTGGGAGAGGTCTCTGAGCACCTCGCGGTTCCTGAGCCTCATGAGGGCCTTGGCGAAGTGGACGGCGTGGTCCCCGATGCGCTCTATGTTGGCAATGATCTTGAAGGAGGTGAGGATCTCCCTGAGGTCGCCTGCCACCGGGTGTTCGGTGGCGAGGATCTCGGCACAGCGGTGCTCGAGGGTGTGCTGGAGCCGGTTGATCTCCTCTTCGTCTTCGAAGACCTCCTGCGCGAGGTCCGTGTTCTGCTCCTTGAGGGCCCTGTAGGCCTTGTGGAGGGTCTCTTCCACGAGGATGCCCATGGAGAAGATGCTGTTCCTGAGGTCGGTAATCTCGTCTTCGAGATGGTGTCTCATCACATGCTCCTTTTCGAGATAGTATAAAGAGTCTGTGAGGAATCGGTAAGGGGGATGTGAGAAGATGGTAAAGTGTCCTTCCGGCTATGGCCTTAAGGGGAGTTGGCTCTGGAACCAGTTCTTGAGGGCCACGATACGGTTGTAGAAGCTCGCGTAGCGCTTCTCCATGCCGAAGAAGCGGATGGTGCGGACGCCGCAGATGCCGTAGAACATGAGCTCCTCCCCGCGGGGCACGATCACGAGGTGGGTGCGGAGGCCGCCGGGCGAGACGAGGGGGATGAGGCCCATGTAGGCGAGGGTGTCCAGGTTCTCCATGGAGAGGAGGATGAACGAGCCTTCCACCCGGTAGGTGATCCGGTAGAGGTTTTTCCCGAAGCTGGAGTCGTCCTGGAAGATGGTGATGGAGACGGGCTCGCGCGGGAGTTCGCTGAAGGTGAGGTCGGGAACCGGCTCCCGCGCTTCGGGCGAGGCGATGCGGTAGGCGTCGTGGAACATGGTGCGCATCCTGCCCCTGCTGGCCGAGTAGTACTGGATCCCCTTCATGGTGCTCACTCGATGGAGTATGTTGTAGAGTTCGGGTATGGGATCGGAGCCTTCGCGGAGAGAGGACGGCATGGGGAGGCGGAAGAGGGATTCCACGCCGATGGTGGGGGAGAGGTCCTTCAGGTCGGCGCGGATGAGCGGGGAGAGGGGGCCGTGGTAGAGGATGCGTTCGGGTGTGCCGTCGAAGTAGATGGTGAGCTCACCGGTGGTCTCGAGGGTCTCTTCCTGCTGAGGGGAGAGAGGGAAGGTCTGTCCGTGGAGGGAGCCGGGGATCGCGAGGAGGAGTAGAATTGCAGGGATGTGCGTTCGCATGATAGGCTTACGATACGGGGGAACGGGGGGAGGGTCAAGATCGGTAGCTCGTGGAGGTGAGACTGCATGAGGATTGTCTACACAGGAGGAGGGACGGCGGGACATGTGTTCCCGGCCCTCGCGGTGCACCGGGTGCTCGAGGAGAGGGTGCCCGGGCTGGAGGCGGTGTGGATCGGCTCGCGAAAGGGGCCGGAGAGGGGCTGGGTGGAGGAGGCGGGGGTGCGGTTCTACGGGGTGCCTGCGGGAAAGTGGAGGAGGTACCTCTCGGTGAAGAACGTGGTGGATGTGGGGCGGGTGGGGGTGGGTGTGATGGCCTCTCTCCTGCTCCTCAGGAGGCTCAGGCCCCGGGTGGTCTTCTCCAAGGGGGGGTACGTGGCGGTGCCGCCGGTGATCGCGGCCTCGATCCTGGGCATCCCGGTGGTGGTGCACGAGTCCGATCTGGATCCCGGTCTCGCCACCAGGATCACGGCCCGGTATGCCTCGCGTATCCTCACCTCGTGGCCTGAGACGGCCACGTTCTTCCCCAGGGAGTGGGAACCGCGTGTGGTGTGTACCGGGAACCCCGTGCGGCCGGAGGTGCGCTCGGGGGATCCGGGAAAGGTGAGGGAATTCTTCCCCGTACGGCCCGGGCGGCCGCTCCTCCTGGTGTTGGGGGGGAGCCAGGGGGCCCGTCAGGTGAACGAGCTGGTGTGGGCGGCCCTCCCCCGGCTCCTCGAGTGGTGCGAGGTGATCCACCAGACCGGGCCGGATGTGGAGCGGGCGCCGCGCCGGGAGGGGTACCACCCCGTGGCCTTCCTGGGACGAGAGCTTCCCCACGTGCTCTCCGCTGCGCAGGTGGTGGTGTCGCGGGCCGGGGCGGGGGCGGTGGCGGAGCTGGCGGCGTGCGGGAAGGCGGCGGTGCTCGTGCCGCTCGGGAGGGAGCTGGGGAGCCGTGGCGACCAGGTGAGGAACGCGCGCAGGCTCGCGGAGCGGGGGGCGGCGGTGGTGCTCGAGGGGGGTGAGGCGGTGCCGGCGAGGCTGGTGCAGGTGGTGGAGGGCCTCATGCGGGATGAGGGGCGGCGGAGGGCGTTGGAAGAGCGTATCCGGGAGCTCGCCCGGCCGGATGCAGCGGAGGCGATCGCCCGGGTGCTCGAGGGATTTCTCTCGGAGTCCCCCACAAGACGACACGGAGGTGACGAATGAATCTTACCGCGCTCGATGTGGTGTTCCTGGGGGTGATCCTCTTCTTCATCGTCCAGGGGCTCATAAAGGGGTTCATCCAGGGGTTCATGTCGGTGCTCGCCGTGGGGGGCGGCCTTACGGCGGGGGCCCTCTTCTCCTCCCGGGCTGCGGGGCTCTTCGATTCTCTCCTGGGCGCCTCTCCCTGGAGCCCTGTGCTCGGTTTTCTCTCTCTCTTCATCGTGGTCTACGCCGTGGTGAAACTCCTGGAGAACGCCCTCCAGTCCCTCATCGAGCGGGTACACCTCGAAAACCTCGACAAGGCTCTGGGGTTCTTTCTCGGTATCCTGAAGGGGATCGTGGTGGTGGCGGTCATCCTCCTCATCCTCGAGGCCCAGCCCTTCGTCGACACCACCCGCATGCTCGGCACGAGCCTCTTCGCGCGTCTCCTCCTCCCCTTGCTCCCCGATCCAACGGGTGTGGTGAATGCGGCGCGTGAAGCGGCCGGTGCAGGGATGCTGCGTGGAGGGGGCGGGACCGGTTCCCTGTGAGGGGGCGGCGTATGTTCGAGAACATCATCGGCCACAGCCAGACGGTGTCACAGCTCTCGAGGGAATTGAAGGAAGGGAGCTTCCCTTCCTCGGTGCTCATCTCAGGCCCTCCATATGCGGGGAAGCTCACGATGGCCCTCGAGATCAGCCGTGTGCTCTCGTGCGAGAGGGAGGCGGCGTGGGACTGTCCGTGCGACTCCTGCCGGCGTCAGCGCCTTCTCCTCGAGCCCCTCACCCTCGTCGTGGGACCCAAGCGCTTTCTGCAGGAGATACGCGCCTCGTGGGACACCCTCATGCGGGCTCCGGGCGTGGCCACGCGCTTCCTCTTCGTGAGAGCAGTGCGCAAGCTCACCCGGAGGTTCGACCCCGTGCTCTGGGAGGGAGAGGAAGGGAAGGTGCGGCAGGCCTTCGACCTCGTGGCGGAGATCACGGAGTTGCTCGAGGGGTTCTATCCTTCCTCCGAGGGAGGAGAACTCGGAGAGGGATTGGTCAAGGCGGGGGAACGTATACTCGGATTCTGCAGGAAGCTCGAGGCCTTCGTCCCCCGGGACGGCGTCCCGGTGGCCATGGTGCGGCGCATCCTCTCGTCCGTGCACCTCTCCTCCTCCCGCACGCCGCACGTGGTGATCGTCGAACACGCCGACACCCTCCAGGAGGCCTCCCGGAACGCCCTCCTCAAGGAACTCGAAGAGCCCCCGGCAGGGACTTACTTCATCCTCCTCACCCGCAGGCGGACGGCCATCATCCCCACCATACTCTCCCGCGTGCGACACTATCAGCTCTTCGAACGCTCGACCGAGGAGATGCGCGGTGTCCTCGCACGCATCTTCCGCCTTGCAAACCCTCCAGAGCATCTCTCTGCGTTTTTCCATCAGTTCTCGGCACTCGAAGAGGAGGGGCTTGCCGCGAAGGCGAGAGGATTCGTCCGCATGCTGGTGGGGGCGGCCTCCTTCGATTCCTCACTCCTCGATGTGCCCAGGGAGGAGTGGGAGGCGTGGTACGAGGTGGCGCTGGATGAACTCTCCTCCTTCCTTCCTTCCTCTCATGCCGGAGAGGTGGAACAGGTCTCACGTCTCCTCTCGCGGGCGTGTTTCAGGGTGAGGGATCTCAACATGAATCCCCAGACGGTCCTCGAGGCCCTCTTTCTCGAGCGGGAGCTCGCATACTCGGGAGGTCGGCCGTGAGGGGCTTTCTGGAACGGACGTTGGGGAAGCTCGAGAAACTCGACAGGGAGCAGCTCAAGAGGGTCTTCGAAGACTTTGTGGAGGAGTACGGCCGCCTCGAGGATGTCCTCAACTCGATACCCGAAGCCATCCTGGTGCTGGATGAGGACGACAGGCTGGCCTTCGCCAACAGGCTGGCCCAGAGGCTCGGAGTGGTGGAGGAGGACAGCGAGGGACGTGGGGTGGAGGATGCGGTTCGGGATACCCAGATCCGGGAACACGTACGCGCGCTCCTCTCGAGGGAGGAGACGGTGCGTGGGCGTGAGTTCACCTTCGATCTGGGGGGCCGGCGGCGCATCTTCCGGGTGGACGTGCTCCCCCTCGTGCGGGGCGGGATGATCAGGGGCACTCTCGTCCTCATGGAGGATGTCACCGACCAGCGGGCCCAGGAGGTGCGACTCAAGCGTATGGAGAGTCTCGCCTCGCTCACCACCCTCGCGGCGAGCGTGGCCCATGAGATCAAGAATCCACTGGGCGCCATCAGTATCCATCTCCAGCTCATCGAGCGGCTCCTCTCCCAGAAAGGATGCCTCTCCACCGAGGAGGTCTCTCCCTACGTGGGAGTGATAAAAGAGGAGATAGAACGGCTCAACCGTATCGTGGTGGATTTCCTTTTCGCAGTCCGGCCGATCAATCTTGAGAGGGAGGAACTCTCGGTGCGCGAGCTGGTGGAGGAGACCCTCTCCCTGGTAGGTCCCGAACTCGCTCAAGCGGGGGTGAGAGTCGACATCCGGATCCCCGAGGACATCCCTTCCCTTTCCCTCGATCGAAGGTACATCAAGCAGGCCCTCCTCAACCTCATAAAGAACGCCGTACAGGCCATGCCCGAGGGAGGCGTTCTCACCGTCTGGGCCCAGTTACGGGACGGCAGGCTCGCTCTCTCGTTCTCGGACACCGGTGTGGGGATCCCGGAGCACCTCAAGGAGAAGATCTTTGAACCGTACTTCACCACCAAGGAGACGGGCTCTGGACTGGGGCTCACCCTGGTCTATAAGATAGTGCAGGAACACGGAGGAGAGATAGAGGTCCAGTCGGCGGAGGGGAAGGGCACGACGTTCACCCTTCTTTTCCCCATACCGGCCACCGTGTCCCGAAGGATCACCTGGAACGGGGAGCAGCCATGAGGTTCAACGTGCTCGTCGCCGACGATGAGAAGAACATCAGGGAAGGGCTGAAGACATTCCTCCAGATGGAGGGGTATGAAGTTTTTCTGGCCGAAGACGGTGATCGGGCGAAGAAGATCCTCGACGAAGAGGACATCGACCTGGTGATCGCCGACCTCAAGATGCCCGGCATGCCGGGAGACGAGCTCCTCAGATACGTGGTCGGCGGGTATCCCACGGTCCCCGTCATCATACTCACCGGTCACGGGACCATCGAGAGTGCGGTCCAGGCCATGAGGGACGGTGCCTTCGACTTCCTCACCAAACCCCTCAATCTCGACAGGCTGGGCCTCCTGGTGAAGCGGGCTCTCTCCACCCGGGAGTTGGTGCTCCAGCACAGGGAACTGCAACGGGAACTTGAGCGTCAGAAAAAGTTCGGGATGCTCATCGGGAAGAGTCCCCAGATGAAGCAGATCTTCGAGGTGATCCAGCAGGTGGCGCCCACCCGGGCATCGGTCCTCATCACGGGGGAGAGCGGAGTCGGGAAGGAGCGGATCGCCGATGCCATCCACTATTTCTCGAACCGGAGGGACAAGCCGCTCATCAAGGTCCACTGCGCGGCCCTCGCGGAGAGTCTCCTGGAGAGCGAGCTCTTCGGCCATGAGAAGGGTGCCTTCACCGGAGCGCACGCCACCCGGAGGGGCCGGTTCGAGCTCGCGGACGGCGGTACGCTCTTCCTCGATGAGATAGGGGAGATAAGCCCTGCGGTCCAGGTGAAGCTCCTCCGTGTGCTCCAGGAGAAGAAGTTCGAGCGGGTGGGAGGGGAGAGAACCATCGAGGTGGATGTCCGGATCATCGCCGCCACCAACAAGGACCTCAAGAGGGAGGTAGAGGAAGGGCGCTTCAGGGAAGATCTCTACTATCGACTCAACGTGGTGCACATCCACGTGCCGCCGTTGAGGGAGCGCAAGGAGGACATCCCTCTCCTCATTGCGGCCTTTCTCAAGGAGCTCGCAGAGGAGAACGGCAAGAAGATCGAGGGCATCGATCCCAAGGCTCGTGCCATTCTCTACAACTACTCCTGGCCGGGGAACGTGAGGGAACTCCGCAACTGCATAGAGAGTGCCGTGGTGATGTGCAAGGGGACCATCATCGTGGTCGAGGATCTCCCTCCACACATCCGTGAGGAGGCGGAGGGGGGAGGGCTCATCCGTATCGCCGTAGGCACCTCGCTGGAGGAAGCGGAGAAGGAGATCATCCGCGCCACCCTTGCCTATTGCAAGGGCAACAAGTCACGGGCGGCACAGATACTCGGCATAGGAAGGAAGACGCTCCACAGGAAGATCCAGGAATACGGTCTCGAGGAAGTCGTTCCATGACGCTCACCTCGATCGTCCCTCCCGGTACCAGGCAGAAAGGGTTTCGAAGGCCTCGTTGAGACGTTGTGTCTCGCGGGTGGCCGCCTCCTCCTGTTCCTTCCCGGCCCGGTCGGGATGGACCTTCTTGAGCTTTTCGCGATAGGCCTGTTTCACCGTGTCGTACGGGCTGCCCGGTTCCACCCCGAGGACCCGAAAGGCCGCCAGGATCTCGGCGGGAAGTGAGGGACGCACGCGGTCACGGGTGTGGAAGGACCCGGTATCCCCGTCGAGCGACGCTTCCAGTTCCTCCCACGCCTCCCGATAGTAGGGGTCGGCTTCCTCGTCGGTGAGGAATCCCAGCGAGCGCCGGAAGGATGCGAGCTCTGCGCGGATGATACGGAACATTCGTTCTATGAGTGGATCCATGGCCTCACCGTTTCGGGTATCGTCCTCCTGTATCTCCCGCGGGAGAGCGGTCTCATCCCTTTTCGAAGAAGGCGCGGTGGAGTCGCCGCACGGATTCCTCTCCGTCCCTGTCGGCCACCACGAGGGAAAGGTTGATGTGGGAGGAGCCCATGGTGATCATTCTCACCGGGATGCCCTGTAGGGCTGAGAAGGCGTTGAGGATCGTCTCGTGGGTCTTCCACACGTCCTCACCCACCAGGGAGATGATCGCCTTTTCCTCCTCCACCACGACTTTTCCTATCTTGGAGAGTTCCCGCGTGATGGAATGGAGGTTCGCCTTGTTGTCGATGGTCATGGAGACCGAGACCTCCGAGGTGGCGATGAGGTCCACCGGTGTCCTGTATTCTGCGAACACGTCGAAGATCCTGCTCAAGAACCCGTATGCGTTGAGCATACGGTAGGATTGTATGGTGATGAGCGTGATGCTCCGCTTGGTGGCGATGGCCTTGAGGCCCTTGTACGGGCTCCGGTGGGTGATGGTGGTGCCGGGGCCGTTCGGGTCCATGGTGTTCTTCACCAGGACCGGGATGTTCTTCTCCACCGCCGGTTGGATGGTGGACGGGTGGACCACTTTGGCTCCGAAGTAGGCGAGTTCCGCCGCCTCCTCGTAGCTGAGCTGGGGGATCGGCTGTGCCTCCGGAACGATACGGGGATCGGCCGTCATCACGCCGTGTACGTCCGTCCATATCTCGATCCGCGAGGCATGCAGGCCGGCTCCCACGATGGCGGCACTGTAGTCCGATCCTCCCCTGCCCAGTGTGCTCGTGGTCCCGTCGGGGGTGGATGCGATGAAGCCCTGCATGATCACCAGATCACCGGCGCCCACCTTCACGCCCGAGGAGAGCCGCCGATAGGTCTCCCTGATGTCGGGGGTTGCGTTTCCGAAGGAGTCATCGGTGATGATGTAGTTCCTGCTGTCGAGGAGACGGGCTTTGAGACCTCGCTGGAGCGCGCGATGGTAGAGGAGGGTGGTGGAGAGGATCTCGCCGAAGGCCACCACTGCATCGAGGGTCCGTGGACTCACCTCCTTGAGGAGGGTCATCCCCTTCACGATGGTCCCCAGCTCGGCGAAGAGCGTTTCGAGCCTGGCGACGGCCTTCTCCAGGTACTCCCCTTCGAGAAAGTCATGGGCGATCTGGAAGTGGTGCGTCTTTATGAGGTTGAGGATGCTCTGCACGCTCTCCTCGTCGCCCCGGGCCGAGGCCTGGGTGAGCTGGATGAGCCTGTCGGTGGTCTTCGCCGTGGCGGAGGCCACGAGAACCACTCCTTCGTTCAACTCCTCTTCCGCGATGGAGAGGACCCTGTCCATCCGATCGGCGTCCTGGACCGAGGTTCCCCCGAATTTCATCACGACCATGCGCCTATGCTACAGGGGGGACGAGATGTTGACAAGTGGGAGGGGCGCCTTCCATAGTGTGGGGTATGAAGGCAGAGGAGAGGATCAGCGCCAGGGCGTGCGGGAAGATCCGGGAGGCCATCGCCGATGCAGAGGGGAACGAGGTGGTCCTCGCAGCCTGGCTGGATGGGGAAGGGACTGTGGAACGGGTGGAGGTGGTATCCCGGGGGGATGTGGAGAGCGCACCGGCCGTCCTGCGGCAGCTCGAGCGGGTGGACGTGGTGATCCACAACCATCCGAGCGGGGTGCTCGCCCCCAGCAAAGCCGACCTCGCCGTGGCGGGGATCTTGGGGGAGGAGGGGGTGGGGTTCTACATCGTCGACAACGAGGTGCGCCACGTCTACGTGGTGGTGGAGCCCTTGCCGGAGCGGCCCCTCACCCCGCTCCCGGAGGAGGAACTCGCGGCCCTCCTCTCTCCAGGCGGTCCCTTCTCTGCGATGCCCCACTACGAGTACCGCGAGGGTCAGGTCGGTCTCCTCAGGGAGGTGGTGAGGGCCTTCAACGACGACGGGATCCTCGTGGCCGAGGCCGGTACCGGTATCGGGAAGTCGTACGCGTACCTCATCCCCGCCCTCCTCTGGGGGACGAACAACGAGGAACGGGTGGTGGTGAGTACGGCCACCATCACCCTCCAGCAGCAGCTGGTCGAGAAGGACATCCCCTACGTGCAGAAGGTGCTCGGTACCCGGGTGAAGGTCACCCTCGTGAAAGGGAGACAGAACTACCTCTGCCGCCACCGGCTCGCCGAGGTCCTCGAAGAGGGGGCGGAGGACCTCTTCACGGATCCCGATCTGCTCAAGGCGCTCGCCGACTGGGCGGTTTCCACCCCCACCGGAGACAGGGCCGACATACCCTTCCATGTGCCCGACGAGGTGTGGGGCCAGGTGTGCTCCGAGGCCGAGCTGTGCATGGGACTCCGGTGTCCCGACAGGGAGCGGTGTTTCGTCCTCCGCGTGAGGAAGGAGGCCGCTGCCTCCCGGCTCCTCGTGGTCAACCATCACCTCCTCTTCTCGGACCTGAGTATGCGGATGGAGGGACGCGGATTCGATACCGCGGCGGTGCTCCCCGGTTTCTCCCGCCTCATCCTCGACGAAGCGCACAACCTGGAGGACAGCGCGAGTTCCTTCTTCTCCCAGGTGCTCTCTCCCGAAGGGGTCCTCCGTGTGCTTCGACGCATCCATTCGAGGGGAAGGCGGGGGGCGAAGGGCGTGCTCAGGCGGTTGGAGAAGACCTTGGGAGGACTCGAACAGGCCGGGGAGTGGATAGCCGACCTCAACCGGATTGCAGAGAGGACCGAGGCCCTGAGAGGCGTCTGGCTCGCTCTCCTCCCCGAGGAGGGGACGGTGAGGATGGATGGGGACGCCGTCTCACGGTGTGCACCGGGATTCGAGTCCCTCTTCGCCCTTCAGGAAGAGATCCTCGGCTTCCTCGGAGAGGTGGATCGCCTCATGAAGTCTCTCGACGAGGCGATGAAGGACCACCCCGTGGTACAGGAGTTTCTCCTCCATGTGCGACGTCTCAGGGATGTGGCCCGGTTCTGCCAGGCCTACCGGGATCGAGCGGATGCCGAACAGGTGTACTGGGTGGAGCGGGTACGAAGGACGCGGGGCGAGCCTTCCTTCCGTCTGGTGATCACTCCCCTGGATCCGGGCGCGCTTCTCCGGGAGCATCTCTACGAGGCGGTGAAGACCCTCGTGTTCACGAGTGCCACCCTCACCGTGGGCGGTTCTTTCACTTTCTGGGAGGAGACGGTGGGACTTGTGGGCATGGGGGACAGACTGCGGGAACGCGCCTTTCCCTCTCCCTTCCCCTATGAGGAACACGTCCTCCTCTCCGTTCCTACGGACGCCCCTCCTCCGGAGGATGCCGGATATCAGGCGTATCTCTCTTCGCTCCTCAAGGAGGTGCTCGTCCTCTCCGAGGGACACGCCCTCGTACTCTTCACCTCCTACAGGATGCTGGAGGACACCTACAGGGACGTGGCGCCCGTGCTTCTCGATCACAAGCTCCTCGTCCTCAAGCAGGGTGAGGACGAGAGAAGCAGACTTCTGTCACGGTTCAAGGAGATCCCGGCGAGCATCCTCTTCGGTACCGAGAGTTTCTGGGAAGGCGTCGATGTCCCTGGAGAGGCCCTTCAGCTCGTGGTCCTCTGCCGGCTGCCGTTCAGGGTCCCCTCCCATCCCGTGCTGCAGGCGAGGGTCGAACGCCTTGCTGCGGAAGGGAAGAGTCCCTTCTATCACCGGCAACTTCCGGAAGCCATCATGCGCTTCAAGCAAGGCTTTGGAAGGCTCATGCGCCGTACCACCGACAGGGGGGTGGTCCTCGTCACCGACTCTCGTATCGTGAGCCGCAGCTACGGCCGGCTCTTTCTCTCCTCCATCCCCCGCACCCGTCTCGCCGTCACCCACACCGAGGGCGTCCTCCGCGAGATGGAGCGTTTCCTGTATCCGGGATGACCGTATCCCCTCGGTATCGTCTGAGAGCAAAACAAAGAGCAGCCCCGGCGGGCTGCTCTTTGTGCGAAGGACCTCCGGCCGTTACTCTTCGACTACGCCCAGGATGTCGTTCATCGAGAGGATGAGGTGTTCCTCGCCCTCGATCTTGATGCTGGTTCCCGCGTACTTGTCATAGAGCACCTTGTCTCCCACCTTCACTTTGATGTTGTCCTTGTCGTCTCCTACTGCCACCACCGTACCCATCTGGGTCTTTTCCTGAGCCGTCTGGGGAATATAGATCCCGCTGGCCGTCTTGGTTTCACTCAACTCGATCTTCACGAGTACACGATCGCCAAGTGGTCTGACCTTCATACGAAATCCTCCTCACTCAAATGGATGTAGAGATGTAGTGGAATCAGGTGTCAATTTACTGAAAATATACGATTATCCCTTCCCATAGTCAATAAAACTGCCGTCTGATCACGGCGCTCACGGATTGAGAGATCTCGTGGATCCGATGAGAGCCTTTTGCGCTGTTTTCACGCAACGATAGGTAAAGACATTACAAGCGGGTGGGGATTTATTTTACCCCAAAAAAGCGGTCCACAGGTGCGATAGAAGGGGAAAACGAGGTCGGAGTTGAAAAATTGACCCCAAAAAAGAGGGCCCCCGGGTTTTTCCATGATAGAATCATGGTAGCAGAAAACCGACGGAGGGGCCCATGGCAAGTATAGCACAGAAATCACTTTTTTGCTGGCACGATGTAGAAGCATTGGGGGATTTACATCGGCTTCGGCTGGTGTTGGAGAACCTGCCGGATGAGGAACTGATGCAGCAGCTGGAACAGAGGCGGGGGAGAGGCCGGAATGAATATCCGGTACGGGCGATGTGGAACTCGCTCGTTGCGGGGATAGTGTTTCAGCACCCGAGCATCGAGCAGCTACGCCGGGAGCTCTTGCGGAACGGGCAACTGAGGGACCTGTGTGGATGTGATCCTACCCGGGGAAGCGATGCGGTACCCAGTGCCAGCGCGTACAGCCGGTTTCTTTCCACCTTGAGGAAGCGGAGTATCCGGGAAGCACTGGTAAGGGTGTTTACCAGCCTGGTGGATCAGTGCTACCGGGAGCTGCCTGGATTTGGGCGGCGGCTGGGAGCCGATGGGAAGGGGATAGCAAGCGTTGCCCGTCGAAGGGGGAAGGGTGCCGGAGACCGGCGAGGGGAGCACGATGCGGACTGGGGGTGTCATGAGTATGTGTATCAGAATGAACGGGGGGAGGTGCAGAAGTCGGTAAAGAAATGGTTCGGGTTTACGGTGCACCTCCTTGCGGATACAGCGTATGAACTGCCGGTGGCCTTTACGGTGAGTCGGGCCTCAAAGCACGAGGTGCCGGTAATGCGAAAGCTGATTCGGTCCCTGGATCGCCATAGGCCGCATATACTCAAGGCGGCGGAAGTGTTCACGGCCGACCGGGGCTATGATGATGGCACGTTGATAGATCTGTTGTGGCACGAGCACCGGATCAAACCGGTCATCGATATTCGCAACCTGTGGAAAGATGGAGAGGAGACGAAGCTGGTGGCAGGGACACCGAACGTGGTGTATGACTACCAGGGGACGGTGAGTTGTGTCTGTATGGCCACGGGGACGCAGCGGGAGATGGCCTACCGGGGATTTGAAGAGAAGCGGGGCACGTTGAAGTACGGCTGTCCTGCGGTGCACTATGGGTATGAGTGTGCAGGCAAAGCCTCCTGTCCTCTGGCCTCCTGTATTCGGATCCCCCTCTCCACGGACCGCAGAGTCTTCACGCCTCTCGCCCGGTCTTCGTATCGGTGGAAGCGGGAGTATGCCAAGCGAACGGCCTTGGAGCGGATCCACAGCCGGCTGGATCGAAGCTTTAGCCTGGAACTCCACACGATCCGGGGGCAGGAGAAACTGTCGGTTCACCTTACGCTGGTGTTTTCTGTCATGAGTGCCCTTGCCCTGGGACGAGTGCGAGAGAACCAGCCGAACCAGATGCGCTCCCTGGTCAGGCCTGCGGCCTAACGAGCGGTCTTACCGAAACCGATCCCCCGTATCCACGTTCCCTTGAGGAATCCTGAGGGAAGGTGTGTCCAGTTCGGATACAGAACCGCCGTGGTGGAGTGAACGCGAGCAAACCATCGTGCATATTGTACCGTTGTGAGCACTATTCCGGATGAGAATACGGTAACGTTGACACCCTAAGCAGGCATTACAGCGCGTTGTTGCCCAGGATTCCCGTTGGCTTACTAAAAAAAGCAGTACAGCGCAAAAGGCTCGATGAGACTTGACAGAGCGGTCGTGTTTCATTATGTTTAAGCTCACCTACTGCATGAGTTCGTCTCACGAACGAGCCCATGGAAAAATGAGCAGAAGCTATTGACACGAATCGAAAGCTCTGCTATAAAGCGCACACGCAAACGCGCATGGTTCTTTGGCAGAAGGTAGCGAAGGGGAGGTTGAGTAAGGGTGTGACGGAGACGAAGTGGTCGTACTGCTGCGTTGGGTAGTGGTACGGCATGAGGTAAGGTTTGAGCGAGAAGAAGAACCGCACTCTTCGGAGTGTGGTTAAGAGAATGATGGAGAGTTTGATCCTGGCTCAGAACGAACGCTGGCGGCGCGTCTTAGGCATGCAAGTCGAGCGGTAGGGTGGTGCTTGCACCACCTGAGAGCGGCGGACGGGTGAGTAACACGTAGGTGACCTATCCTCAGGTTGGGGATAGCCCGTGGAAACACGGGGTAATACCGGATGGCCTCTTATGGCTGTGGCTATAGGAGGAAAGGCCCGATAAGGGTCGCCTGAGGAGGGGCCTGCGGCCCATTAGCTAGTTGGTAGGGTAACGGCCTACCAAGGCGACGATGGGTAGGGGGTCTGAGAGGATGGCCCCCCACACTGGGACTGAGACACGGCCCAGACTCCTACGGGAGGCAGCAGCCAAGAATCTTCCGCAATGGGCGAAAGCCTGACGGAGCGACGCCGCGTGGGGGAAGAAGGCCGGAAGGTTGTAAACCCCTTTTCCCAGGGAAGAATAAGGGCGGGAGGTAATGCCCGTCTGATGACGTTACCTGGGGAATAAGCCCCGGCTAACTACGTGCCAGCAGCCGCGGTAATACGTAGGGGGCGAGCGTTGTTCGGAATTACTGGGCGTAAAGGGGGCGCAGGCGGTCTGGCAAGTCTGGTGTAAAAGGCTACGGCTCAACCGTAGTGTGCACCGGAAACTGCTGGGCTGGAGTCCCGGAGGGGGAGCTGGAATTCCCGGTGTAGGGGTGAAATCTGTAGATATCGGGAGGAACGCCGGAGGCGAAGGCGAGCTCCTGGCCGGAGACTGACGCTGAGGCCCGAAAGCGTGGGGAGCGAACAGGATTAGATACCCTGGTAGTCCACGCCGTAAACGATGTGCACTAGGCGTTGGGCCTTGGAGGCTCGGTGCCGAAGCTAACGCGTTAAGTGCACCGCCTGGGGAGTATGCCGGCAACGGTGAAACTCAAAGGAATTGACGGGGGCCCGCACAAGCGGTGGAGCATGTGGTTTAATTCGATGATACGCGAGGAACCTTACCAGGGCTTGACATCTACCGGGCGGCTGCAGAGATGCAGCTTCCCCGCGAGGGGCTGGTAGACAGGTGCTGCATGGCTGTCGTCAGCTCGTGCCGTGAGGTGTTGGGTTAAGTCCCGCAACGAGCGCAACCCCTGCCGTCTGTTGCCATCGGGTGAAGCCGGGCACTCAGGCGGGACTGCCGGTGACAAACCGGAGGAAGGTGGGGATGACGTCAAGTCATCATGGCCCTGATGCCCTGGGCTACACACGTGCTACAATGGCCGGTACAGAGGGAGGCGAAGCCGCGAGGCGGAGCAAATCCCAGAAAGCCGGTCTCAGTACGGATTGGAGTCTGAAACCCGACTCCATGAAGGTGGAATCGCTAGTAATCGCGCATCAGCCATGGCGCGGTGAATGCGTTCCCGGGCCTTGTACACACCGCCCGTCACACCACCCGAGTCGGGGGTACCCGAAGCCGGTAGCCTAACCCGTAAGGGAGGGCGCCGTCGAAGGTACGCCTGGTGAGGGGGGTGAAGTCGTAACAAGGTAGCCGTACCGGAAGGTGCGGCTGGATCACCTCCTTTCTGAGAGAAAGACACCCTGAAAGACCTCCCTTCGCTTTTTCTCGTGGAACGAGACCCATGTGATGGGGGCATAGCTCAGTTGGCTAGAGCATTGGCTTTGCAAGCCAAGGGTCCAGGGTTCGAATCCCTGTGCCTCCAGCACAGGCGCATGGACGTCTGTGGTTCTGTTCTTTGGCAGAGGGTAGAGAAGGGGGAGAGGGGAGATATGGTCAAGGAGATAAGGGCCTATGGTGGATGCCTCGGAGCCGCTCGGCGAAGAAGGGCGTGGTAAGCTGCGAAAAGCCACGGGGAGGGGCACACACCCTGAGATCCGTGGATTCCCGAATGGGGTAACCCGGCGGGCTGGAGGCCCGTCACCTATGGACTGAACACATAGGTTCATAGGAGCGAGACCCGGGGAACTGAACCATCTCAGTACCCGGAGGAGAAGAAATCAAGATGAGATTCCCTGAGTAGTGGTGAGCGAAAGGGGAGGAGCCTAAACCATGCTGGTGTAGAAGGTTCGGGCCGTTGCCGGCATGGGGTTGTGGGGCCGTTCTGGAGGGAGCCCGGAATCCCTCGCGCAGTTACCAAGCATCCGGCTAGTGGAATGGTCTGGGAAGGCCAGCCGGAGAGGGTGAAAGCCCCGTACACGAAAGCTGAGGTGCCTGCGTGGGAACGGTACCCGAGTAGGTCGGGACCCGAGGAAGCCCGACTGAATCTGGGGGGACCACCCTCCAAGGCTAAATACGAGGCGGCTACCGATAGTGGAAGAGTACCGTGAGGGAACGGTGAAAAGAACCCCGGGAGGGGAGTGAAAGAGAACCTGAAACCATAGGCCTACAAGCAGTCAGAGCCCGCGGAAGCGGGTGATGGCGTGCCTTTTGCAGAATGAGCCTGCGAGTTACTGTTGCAAGCGAGGTTAAGGGACAGGAGTCCCGGAGCCGTAGGGAAACCGAGTCTTAAGAGGGCGCTAGTTTGCAGCAGTAGACCCGAAGCCGGGTGATCTATCCATGGCCAGGTTGAAGCTGGGGTAACACCCAGTGGAGGACCGAACCCTAGTCTGGTGAAAAAGGCAGGGATGAGCTGTGGATAGGAGTGAAAGGCTAAACAAACCCGGCGATAGCTGGTTCTCGCCGAAATAGCTTTAGGGCTAGCCTTGCAGTTGACTGTAGCGGAGGTAGAGCACTGGATGGGCTAGGGCCCTTCACCGGGTACCAAACCCAACCAAACTTCGAATGCCGCTACAGGGTCTGCAGGAGTCAGACTACGGGCGACAAGGTTCGTGGTCGAGAGGGGAACAGCCCAGACCGCCAGCTAAGGTCCCGAAACCGTGCTTAGTGGGAAAAGAGGTGGGGCGGCGAAGACAGCCAGGAGGTTGGCTTAGAAGCAGCCATTCCTTAAAAGAGTGCGTAACAGCTCACTGGTCGAGTCGCCCTGCGCTGATAATGTAACGGGGCTATGCACGGTACCGAAGCTGCGGGTCGACACCTGTTTGAGGGTGTTGGCGGTAGGCGAGCGTTCCGCGTACCGATGAAGGCATGCTGGGAGGCATGCTGGAGGGGGCGGAAGTGAGGATGCAGGCATGAGTAACGAAAAGAGGGGTGAGAATCCCCTCCGCCGAAAGCCTAAGGTTTCCTGAGTAAAGGTCGTCTGCTCAGGGTTAGCCGGCCCCTAAGGCGAGGCCGAAAGGCGTAGCCGATGGGAAACGGGTTGATAATCCCGTGCCTCTCACAGTTTCCGAAGGGGTGACGCAGGAGGCGAAGCCGGGCCGGGGGATGGTAGACCCGGTGTAAGCGGGCGAGCCGGAGAGGGCGGTAGGCAAATCCGCCGCCTGAGGTGAGCCGTGAAGCCGAGCCCTGTAACAGGGGCGAAGCTGGTGTAGTCATGCTGCCGAGAAAGAGCCTCTAGGGGTAAGCTGTGAGAGACCGTACCGGAAACCGACACAGGTAGGCGGGATGAGCATTCCAAGGCGCGCGGGAGAACTCGCGTTAAGGAACTCGGCAAACTACCCACGTAACTTCGGGAGAAGTGGGGCCTCTGGTGGGTGGCGGAAGCTGCTTACTGGGGGTTGCAGAGTCCAGGCCCAAGCGACTGTTTACCAAAAACACAGGTCTCTGCGAACTCGCAAGAGGACGTATAGGGACTGACACCTGCCCGGTGCCGGAAGGTTAAGGGGATCCGTGAGCCGCAAGGCGAAGCGGTGAACCGAAGCCCCGGTAAACGGCGGCCGTAACTATAACGGTCCTAAGGTAGCGAAATTCCTTGTCGGGTAAGTTCCGACCCGCACGAAAGGTGTAACGACTTGGGCGCTGTCTCAACGCGAGACCCGGTGAAATTGAAGTATGGGTGAAGATGCCCATTACCTGTGGCTAGACGGAAAGACCCCGTGAACCTTTACTGCAGCCTGGCATGGGGACTTTGCATGGCATGTGTAGGATAGGTGGGAGGCAGGGAAGCCTGTGCGCCAGCACAGGTGGAGCCGTCGGTGAAATACCACCCTTGCCATGTAGGGTTTCTAACACCTGCCGTGATCCGGTAGGTGGACAGTGTCAGGTGGGCAGTTTGACTGGGGCGGTCGCCTCCTAAAGGGTAACGGAGGCGCGCGAAGGTCACCTTGCGCTGGTTGGAAATCAGCGTGGACGTGCAAGGGCATAAGGTGGCCTGACTGCGAGACCGACGGGTCGAGCAGGCGCGAAAGCGGGTCCTAGTGATCTGGCGGTACCGAGTGGAAGGGCCGTCACTTAACGGATAAAAGGTACTCCGGGGATAACAGGCTGATCCTGCCCAAGAGTCCACATCGACGGCAGGGTTTGGCACCTCGATGTCGGCTCATCGCATCCTGGGGCTGGAGCAGGTCCCAAGGGTTCGGCTGTTCGCCGATTAAAGCGGTACGTGAGCTGGGTTCAGAACGTCGTGAGACAGTTCGGTCCCTATCTGCCACAGGCGTTGGATGGTTGAGGGGGTCTGCTCTCAGTACGAGAGGACCGGAGTGGACGGACCTCTGGTGTACCAGTTATCGCGCCAGCGGTAGCTGCTGGGTAGCCAAGTCCGGAAGGGATAACCGCTGAAGGCATCTAAGCGGGAAGCCCACCCCAAGATGAACCATCCCCGGCACGTTATGTGCCCTGAAGGAGCGAGGGAGAAGACCTCGTCGATAGGCTGGCGGTGTACGCGTGGTAACACGTTCAGCCGACCAGTACTAATCCTCCGTGAGACTTGACCGTATCTTCCTGATCCCCTTTCCTCTGCCAAACAATGGAATCATTGCCTGGTGACTCGAGCGGAGGGGCAACACCCGTTCCCATTCCGAACACGGAAGTTAAGCCCTCCAGCGCCGATGGTACTGCCCCATGAGGGGTGGGAGAGTAGGCCGTCGCCAGGCTCTTTTTTTGCTGGAGGCCGCTATGGGAAAAGGTGACAAGAAGAGCAGGAAGGGCAAGATCTGGAGAGGCACCTACGGGAATACGAGACCGAAGCCCAAGAACCTGCGCAGGCGGAAGCGACAGCAGGGATCTTCCTCGTAGGCGGGCGTCTCGCGATCTGCTCCTGCCGATCCTCCCATTCCACAAAAGGGGAGGATTTTTTATGTGAGGAGCCGACGGAGAAGACCCTCGTTACGCCGCCACTTGGGTACCACCTTGACCCTGAGGTCGAGCCTCACCGGTCGTTCGAAGATCCCGGAGAGTTCCTTCTCGGACTGGAGCCTGATGGTTTTTATCTTTTCCCCCCCTTTCCCTATGATGATTCCCTTCTGGGACTCCCGTTCCACACAGATGAGGGCTCGGGCCCAAAGCGTTTCGTCCGGGCGTTCTTCCACGTCCAGGACTTCCACATAGAGGGCGTGGGGGAGTTCTTCCCTCGTCTGGTGAATCGCTTTTTCCCTTATGATCTCAGCGATCCGGAAACGAGGTTCCTGATCGGTGTAGAACTCCTCGGGATAGAGTTGTGGTCCCTCTTCGGCCGCCTCGAAGAGCCTGGCTTTGAGTTCCTCCAGGCCCTCACCGGTGTAAGCGGAGATCTTCACGATGGGGGCGGAAGGGAAGTGGGCCTTGAGCAAGGGAACCATCCCCTCTGCATGGTGTTCGGGGATATCGATCTTGTTGAGGGCGATCACGACAGGTTTTCCCGCCTGCTTGACCAGCTCGATGAGCTCGTGCTCCTCTTCGCCAACGGAGCGGGTGCTGTCGACGAGGTAGAGAATCTCGTCGACCTCTTTGAGTGCCTCGATCACCTGCTCTTTGAGGAAGAGATTGAACTTTTTTTCCGAGTGGTGGTAGCCCGGGGTGTCGATGAAGACGATCTGCCCTCGCTCCTCGGTGACGATCCCCCGTATCCTGTTCCTGGTGGTCTGGGGCACGGGGGAGGTGATGGCCACCTTTCTCCCGCACAGGGTGTTGAGGAGGGTCGACTTGCCGCTCGACGGTCTCCCTACGATGGCGCACACTGCGACTTTCATATCTATAACAGTAGCGAATATCGACCTTGCCGTCCATAAGTGGTATATTTACGGCAGAGCATATCTTGCAGGAACAACGGAGGAAACGAACGCATGAGATTCCAGGAGAAGGACGAACGGAAGGAACAGGGCGATCAACAGGCTCTCATGGAGAAGTTTCTCAGGACGAGGTCGATCATCCTCTCAGGGGAGGTGAACAAGGAACTGGTGGAGAAGGTGGTGAAGCAGCTCCTTCTCCTCGAACAGATGGGTGACGAACCGGTGAAGGTCTTCATCGACTCTCCGGGAGGCGATGTGGATGCGGGGTTCGCGATCTTCGACATGATACGTTTCGTGGGAGTGCCCGTGTATACCATAGGGATGGGGCTCGTGGCGAGTGCGGCGGCCCTCATCCTCCTGGCGGCGCCGAAGGAGTACCGCCTCGGTCTCCCGAATTCCCACTATCTCATCCACCAGCCGTGGAGCGGGATGCGCGGCGTGGCCACCGAGATAGAGATCCACGCCAAGGAGATCGAGAGGACGCGACACAAGATCAACCAGATCATAAGTGAGGAGACGGGCCGGCCGCTGGAGCAAGTGGAGAAGGATACCGACAGGGATTACTGGTTGAACGCAGGCGAGGCCCTCTCCTACGGTCTCATAAGCCGTATCATCTCTTCGGGGAAGGAGCTCGTCTGATCGATGGGAAGGCCCCACCTCGTCTTCTTCCTGCTCCTCTTCCGGTTGGTCGGGGTCGGGGGGGAGGAGTACGTCGTAGCCACCTATAACGTGGAGAACCTCTTCGACGCGGTGGAGGATGGGGCGGAGTACGACGAGTTCCGGCCGTCCTCGTTCTGGACCGAGGAGAAGGTTCTTGTACGCTTGGAGGCAGTGAGCCGGGTGGTGCGGTCCCTCGATGCGGATGTGCTCATTCTCCAGGAAGTGGAGAACGAGCGGGTGCTCGGCCGGCTCGTCTCCGGGTATCTTGCCGATGCGGGGTACCGGTGGCACTTCCTCCCGGAGGAGGAGGGAGCGGTGCACGTGGCGGTGCTCTCCCGTATACCGGTCGAGGGCGTGAGGGTGCACGCCCTCAAGGATCCCAGGGTGGCCGTCCTTCGGAGTGTGGTAGAGGTGGAGTACCGCCTTGGGGGAGAACAGGTGTTTCTTTTCGGTGTCCATCTCATCTCCCGGGCAGGTCCTGCGTGGCGGGATGAGATTCGGCGGAACCAGTTGTTCCTCATCGCGAGACGATTGGAGGAGATCCGCAGGACCGCGCCTGGAGCCCATGTCCTCGTGGGAGGGGATTTCAACATGGAGGCCGACGAGGTGGAGACATTCTTTGACCGCGCGCTCTTCCCGCAGGATGTCCATTCGGTGTGGAGCATGATGGTGCCCGGGACCATGCCTTCTGGATCGTATTGGTATGAGGGCCGATGGGAGCGGATCGACGGGTTTTTCTTCACCGAGGGGCTTCGAGACGGGGTGGGGCTCGATGTGACAGGAGGGGAGGTGATGGCCTTCCCCTGGCTTCTCGATGAGAGGGGCCGTCCGTGGTCATGGGACATGGGTACGGGAAGCGGATACTCTGACCATCTCCCGGTGAAGGTCATCCTCACGGACTTGACCCGTATGAAGTAATCGGGATACTATTGCGTACCATATTGTAAGAGGAGTATGGGAAATGTCCAAAGCTCACAGGGGTAAGGGGCTTAAGGATCAGCCGAAGAAAGGGAGAGGGAAGTGTCCTCTCTGTGGAAGAACAGGGGTGAAGCTCCTCTACGAGGTCTCTGCCCACGAAAAGAAACTTTCAGTGTGCAAGCCCTGTTCAAAGGCGGTGGCCCATGGAAAGAGGGAGGAGGCCCTCGCCGCGCTTGCGGAATGAGGCGTCTCGCCGATCTTGCGAAGCTCTGCCTGGGGGGCAGGGCTTTGTTTTTGCCTCGGAAGGAGATCGTATGAGATTGGGAGGGCCTCTCTTCGGCGAAGTCCGGTCGCCGGAAGAGTGGGTGACGCTCGTGAGGCGGTGGGGATACCGCGCGGCCTACGCTCCGGTCTCCCCCGAAGCCTCCTCCGAGGAGATCGCGGCCTACCGGGAAGCCGCCGAACGTGCGGATATCGTGATCGCCGAGGTGGGCGTGTGGAACAATCCCCTCTCGCGACACCCCGGGGAGCGAAAGGCCGCCCTGGATGCGTGTGTGAGGGCCCTCTCCCTCGCAGACGAGCTGGGGGCCAGGTGTTGTGTGAACATCGGCGGATCTCTGGGGGAGAAGTGGGACGGCCCCTGTGCCGACGATCTCGGCGAGGAGGCCTTCGACCTCATCGTGGAGACGGTGCGATCGATCATAGACGAGGTGAAGCCTCTCCGCACCTTCTACACCCTTGAGACCATGCCGTGGATGTATCCGCACACCGCTGAAAGCTACGAACGGCTCATCAAGGCGGTGGACAGAAAGGCCTTTGCGGTGCACTTCGATCCGGTGAACATGATCTGGAGCCCCGAGCGCTTCTTTCACAACGCAGAGGTGATACGCGACTTCGTGCGGAGACTCGGGCCCTGGATACGATCGTGTCACCTCAAGGACGTGCGTCTCCAGGACCGCTTTCTGGTCCATCTTGAAGAGGTGATCCCTGGAAAGGGGAATCTCGACTACAGGACCCTGCTCTCCGAACTCGATCGACTGGATGACGTCCCGGGGATGCTGGAACACCTCTCCACATCTGAGGAGTATGTCCAGGCCCGTGACTACGTAACAAAGGTGGCCCGGGAGATAGGGGTGGGGCTGTAGATACGTTTCGAGGAGGCCGGCCCATGAGTCCGTTCGAAGCCCTCATGCTCCTCTGTTTCGGCGCTGCGTGGCCCTTCTCGATCCATACCTCGTATGTCTCCCGGTCGACGAGGGGGAAGAGCCTCCTCTTCCTGCTCGTGTTGCTGATAGGGTACACCTCGGGGATCATCCACAAACTCTTCTATGCGCGGGATCCCGTACTCCTCCTCTACATCCTCAACTGGACGATGGTGGGGATCGACACCCTCCTCTATCTCCGGAACCGGAGGATGGAACGGGAGGCCCTCCGAAGGGCCTCCCGGTGACGTCCCGCTAGAAGCAGCGTCCGGTCTCCTTCTTCCGGCACGATGCCATGTCACACTGATAGCAGATTTCGTTCTCGAGGGACCGACCGCTGAAGAAGTCGTCGATGTTCTTGAGGGTGGTTTCCGCGATGTTGGTGAGGGCCTCACGGGTGAAGAATGCCTGATGGCTCGTGACCAGGACGTTGGGAAAGGTGAGGAGCCTGGCGAGCACGTCGTCCTGGATGTGGGTGTCGGAGTGGTCCTCGAAGAAGTATTCGGTCTCCTCTTCGTACACGTCGAGTCCCGCCGCACCGATGTGCCCTCGTTTGAGGGCCTGGATGAGGGCCTTCGTGTCGATGAGTTTGCCCCGACCGGTGTTGACGATGAAAACTCCCTTTTTCATGAGAGAGAGGCTCTCGTCGTTGATCAGGTGGATGGTCTGGGGGGTGAGGGGACAGTGGAGCGAGATCACGTCGGATTCGCGGTAGAGCGTCTCGAGAGGCACGTAGGAAAACCTGTGTGAGGCGGCCCATTCCCCGGCCGGATAAGGGTCGTGGAGGAGGATGCGCATGCCGAATCCGTCTCCGAGTATCTGAGCCACGAGGCGTCCTATCTGGCCCGTCCCGATGATGCCGGCCGTCTTGCCGTGGAGGTCGAACCCCATCAGCCCGGTGAGGCTGAAGTTGAACTCCCTGGTCCTCCAGTAGGCCCGGTGGACCTTCCGGTTGAGGGCGAGGAGGAGGGCCACGGTGTGCTCCGCCACCGCGTGAGGGGAGTAGGCAGGAACGCGGACCACGTGGATCTTCCCGTAGACCGAAGGGAGATCGATGTTGTTGTACCCTGCACATCTAAGGGCGATGAGCTTCACTCCCGCCGAGGCGAAGACCTCGGCGACCTTTGGAGTCACATAGTCGTTCACGAAGAGACAGACCGCGTCATAGCCCTTGGCGAGGATCGCGTTGTCATCGGTGAGGCGATCGGAGAGATACTTTATGGTGAATCCATAACGTTGGTTCACGCTCTCGAAAAACTCACGGTCGTAGGGTTTTGTATCGTACATGAGGATCGATGGCAGGTGCTTCATGGAGTCCTCCAATCGATAAAAAAGTATTCTTACTTGAATAGTAATAAAAAATCCGGAAAAAGGGAAGAGGGATCTCACCATTGTGATGAAACGGAATTTCTGGCATCATACCTGCCATATACGTCGAGTATGTCATGAGGAGTGTGTGATGGCACCTACAATTGTGGTTCGGTGGTTCGGTCCGAAAGACGATCATGTCCCCCTCCAGTGGATCCGTCAGGTCCCGGGCGTGGAGGGGGTGGTGAGCGCCCTCTTCGATATCCCGGTGGGAGAGGTGTGGCCAAAGGGCCGCATCGAGGAATTGAAGTCCCTCATCTGCTCGCATGGGCTCTCCTTCGAGGTGGTGGAGAGCGTCAACGTGCACGAGGATATCAAACTCGGCCTCCCGTCGAGGGACAGGTACATCGAGAACTATATCCTCACGCTCAGGAACCTCGCCTCCGTGGGCGTGAAGGTGGTCTGCTACAACTTCATGCCGGTCTTCGACTGGATTCGTACGGATCTCGCCTATACCCTCGATGATGGTTCCTCCACCATGGCCTACGACCGGAGACTCCTCGAGGGCAAGGGCGTCGAAGATCTCGTGTCGGCCATGTTCGGCCAGTCCAAGGGGTTTTCCCTGCCCGGCTGGGAGCCGGAGCGGCTGGCCGCCGTCAGGAGCACCATAGAGCAGTACAGGGCCATGGGTGAGGACGAGCTCTTCGACAACCTCCGCTATTTCCTTTCCGCCGTGGTGCCGGAGTGCGAGCGTCTCGGGATCCGGATGGCCATCCATCCGGATGATCCCCCCTGGGGGGTGTTCGGGTTGCCGCGTATCGTGACCACCGAGGAGAACATCATGCGCATCCTCGCCCTGGTCGACAGTCCTGCCAACAGCTGTGCGCTTTGTACGGGGTCGCTCGCCGCGCGCTCCGACAACGATGTGGCCCGCATCATCCGGAGGGTGGGGGAACGGGGGAGACTCGCCTTCGTCCACTTGAGGAACCTCAAGAAACAGGGCGAGGGTATCTTCTACGAATCGGCGCATCCGAGTTTCTGCGGGAGCCTGGACATGTACGAGCTCGTGGCGGCGCTCCACGGGATCGGATTCGACGGCTACCTGAGACCCGATCACGGACGCCACATCTGGGGAGAGGAGGGGCGGCCGGGGTATGGTTTCTATGACCGGGCCCTGGGCATCGCCTATATCCTCGGTCTCTGGGAGGGGATAGAGAAATCAGCGTCGCGGTAGCAAAGTCGGCGGAAATCATATATGCTATAAGTGCAGATACTGCACAGGAGGAGCGACCGAGGCATGCCGATGGAAGGGACGAACAGAGAGGCTCCTGGTGGGAACGAGGACTATCTCAAGTATTATGATCTCCTGAAGCGGATCGGTGTCCTCGATGAGCTCCAGCACTACAGGAACGAGATCAGTAATCTTGAGGAGATCATCTCCCAGGCGGTGGAACTCCTCAGCAAGTCCTCGATAGAGGAGGTGCTGGAGGTGGTGGTGCAGGGGCTCATGGACAAGTTCATCCCTTCGTATCTCACCCTCATCCTCCAGGAGGCGGGGGTGGAGGGCAAGATCCTGGTGAAGTGCTATGAGCGGCTCAGGGAGATCCCACCCCCCTTCGAGATCACGAGCCTGGATGGGTACCGGGAGTTCTTCGAGCGGCATCCCTCTTCCATCAGCTTTTCGCTCTTCGAATACAAGGTGCCTTCGCCGGGGCTGGTGGAGCCGTTGCGGGCCGTGGAAGCGGAGATCCTCGTCCCGGTGATAGGGATGGGGGGGGTCTACGGGCTCATCGTCTTCGGGAAGAAGGTGCTCGGCGAGGACTATACCCCCCAGGAGCTCGCCTATATCGGACGTCTGGTGGGGTTCGTCTCGATAAGCCTCCAGAACAACATCCACTACCGCTCGTCCATCATGGACTTCAAGACGGGGATCTACAACGCCTCGTTCTTCATGAGGAGGCTCGAAGAAGAACTCTACCGGGTGAAGCGGTACGGAGGCCACCTGGGGCTCATCATCCTGGATGTGGACCACTTCAAGCTCTTCAACGACCGCTACGGCCACCTCGCCGGCGACGAGGTCCTCATCTCCATCGCGAGGGATATCAAGCAGAACCTGCGGAAGGGTGATGTGGCAGCCCGGTACGGTGGGGAGGAGTTCGTCGTGCTCCTCCCCGGGGCCAACAGGAACGCGGCCTACATCGTGGCGGAGCGGGTCCGCCACAGCATAGAGCTCATGAAGGTCTATTTCGAAGACAAGATCCTCCACGTGACGGTGAGCGTGGGCGTCACTTCTTGCACTCGATACCGTCTCCTGGATCCCCGGAAGCTCATCGAGGAGGCGGATCAGGCCCTCTATCTTTCGAAGGAGCGGGGACGGAACAGGACCACGGTCTACAGGAAAGGGCTCCTCTCCCTCGCCGAGGAGTACAGGGAGGCGCTCCTGGAGCAGGTGCGCACGTAACGGTCAGGAGAGATACTGGAGGCGTTCGCCCGTCCGGGCGCCGATCAGGGCGAAGAAGAAGGCCGCCAGGCTGGAGATCATGAGGCCGAGGAGCTTCCCTATGCCGAAGACCGGGGTGTAGAGCACGGTGCTGAGGACATTGATGAGCACCGCTCCCAGGGCGGGTTCCATGAGGGTGATCCCGGGAGAGATGTAGCCCGAGAGGAGTCCCCCCAGGAAATAGACCGCGGGTTTGATGAACAGGAAGAGGATGAAGCCTATCCCCAGGGTGAGGATCCCGAAGAGGGTGAGACCTACGCGTAGTACCACCTCGGTGACGAGGAATATTCCCATGCTGACGAAGACCCACTTCCACTCGATCCGGTTCATCCACCAGCCTCCTCTGCACACGGATGGTGTCATTGTGCCATGCGAAGCGGGATCTGAACAGAGGTCTTGGTCCCTGCCTCGGTTTCCTCGATACGGAACGTCCCCTTGTATCGGGTCTCCACGAGTTCCTTCACCGTGGCGAGACCGAGGGCGAGGATACCGACTCCCAGGTCCTCCTCCTCGAAAGCCTTCAGGAGGCGCCTCCGTTCTTGCACCTTGAGCCCCGTGCCGGTATCGCTGATCTCGAGATAGAGTATACCCCCGTGGGGGTAGGCCGAGAAGGACACGTCCCCTTCCCCCTCTCCGCTCAGGATGCTCTCGGCGGCGGTGAGGAGACCGTGAGCCAGGATGAGGAAGAGGTGGTCCCGGCTCAGGGGGGAGGGATCCTGCACGGGAGGGGTGGCGGTCGTCACGGTCACGGGCTCGGGAAGGAGGGGGAGGACCTCCTCGAGGACGGAGGCGACCATGTCGCTCACCGGTCGGCCTGTCCCGTCTTCCGTGTGGCTCACGTGATCCTTCAGTGTCTCGAAGTAGGTCTTCACGAAGAAGAGCCCGTTGCTTATGACGTTGTGCTGCGTGAGGGCCTCTCGTATGATCACGAGGTGTTTCTGGAGTTCCGCCTTCGAGAATGCCGTCATGAGCTCTCTCGCTTCTTCCATACCTGCCTTGAGGAGCCCGTCCTTGTTCTTGGAGAGGTGATTTCGGGTGAGGAGGAGGATCTTTTCGATCTCGGCGAGGGAGAGGGCGGGATCGTTCTCGGTGAGGAGGGGGGTGTCGCGCACGAGGTTCAGCCGGGAGGAGAGGTTCTCGTGGATGGTGAGGAACATGAGTTTCTCGTAGAACTGTTTTCGGGTGAGGAACTCGAGTCCGGTGAGCTTGGTGAGGGGGATGGCGGCCGGTCGGGCCTTCTGCGAGAGCTCTTCGATCTTCTTCTGCTGTTCCCTCAGGGAAAGCTGGGTCTGGACACGCTTGAGGAGTTCCCGGGGGTCGTAGGGTTTGACGACATAGTCCTGGCCTCCGAGCTCCAGGCCCTTCATCACGCTCTCCCTGTCGGCCTTTGCCGAGAGGAAGATGATGGGGATGTCCCGGGTCTTCGGGTTGTTCCGTACCCGGCGGCAGACTTCGAAGCCGTCCATCTCCGGCATCATGATGTCGAGGAGGATGAGATCGAAGGGGGTCTTCTCCAGCCGGGAGAGGGCCTCCGGGCCGCTCTCCGCGAAGGAGACGATGTAGTGTTCCTGGAGGATACTGCCCAGCAGTTGTATGTTGGGAGGTGTGTCGTCCACGATGAGGATGCGGTGTTTTTTCTCTGTCCTCTGTGTCATCGGGATTCCTCCTTCAATCGTCCGATTTTCTCTTCAAACTCCTTTATGACGGTGCGTATCCGATGTGTGTTGAAGCTCTGTACCGCTTCCTCCAGGGATGCTCCCCACCCTGAGAGGAAGGGCGAGCCGATTCTCGTTCCCGCCTCTTTTGCCCTGGAACCGAGCTCCTCCAGGGTGGTGTTGAGCCATGTCTCCTTTGCTTCTTCGAGAAGGGGAGCGATCTCCCGATCGTAGAGGGAGAGGATCTGCTCTCTTCGTGCGAGGTCTTCGGACGTCAACTCGAGATGCTCCTCCCGCGGGGGAGGGGGAGCCGTGGTGCGGGTCGTTTCCGTGGGGAGGAAGGATCTCAGGGTCGAGAAGAGGGTGTCCCTCTGGATCGGCTTGGTGAGGACTTCGACGAACCCGTTCTTCAGGAATTCCTCGTGCCGCTCTTTGAGGACCGAGGCGGTGAGGGCGATCACCGGGATGTGCCGATGGGAAGGATCTCTGTAGTACTCCTTGATGAAGGTGAGACCGTCCATCACGGGCATCCTGATGTCCATGAGTATGAGGTCGGGAGGGTGGGTCTCTGCTCGGGAGAGGGCCTCTTGCCCGTTCGAGGCTTCGATGACAGTTGCCCCTGTGGGCGCGAGGTATTCCTTGAGAAGGGTGCGGTTGAGCTCCTTGTCGTCGACCACCAGGATGACCTTCCCTTCGTACATCGGGACGTCTCCTCCGGTTTCCTCGGTGGCGGACGCCGTCCGCTCGGCGGAGCAGGTGAGATCGGGAATTCTCACGGTGAAGGTGGTTCCCTTGCCGTACTCGCTTTCCACGGAGATGGTCCCTCCCATCATCTCCACGAGGCGCTTCGAGATCGTGAGTCCGAGTCCTGTACCCCCGTATTTGCGGCTGTCCTGGCCCGAGCTCTGGTGGAAGGACTGGAAGATGGCCTCTCTCTCCTCCGGCCGTATGCCTATGCCGGTGTCTTCCACGGAGATGGTGAGGTCCACCTTCGATTCCTCGGTATGAAGGGTCCCCCTCACCTGGACCTTCACATGGCCCTGTTCGGTGAACTTGATGGCGTTGCCTATGAGGTTGAAGAGGACCTGCCTGAGTCTGAGTTCGTCGATCTCCACGGTGGGAGGGAGGGCAGGGGCGTAGTCGAGGATGAAGGAGAGGCCCTTGTTCTCCACTTGGGTCCGGAAGATGTTGGCTATTTCCTCGATGAAGGAACGCAGGTCGACAGGGCTGTAGGAGAGGGTCATCTTGCCGGCTTCTATCTTGGAGAGGTCGAGGATGTCGTTGATGAGCATGAGGAGGTTCTTGCCGCTTGATCTGATGGCGTCGAGGTAGGAGGCTTCCTTCCCCGAGGGAAAGGAGGAGGCGAGGAGGTCGGTGAAGCCGATGATGGCGTTGAGCGGGGTTCGGATCTCGTGGCTCATGTTGGCGAGGAACTCACTCTTGGCCCGCATCGCCCGCTCCGCTTCCTCCTTGGCTTCCTTGAGCTTCTGTTCGGCCTCTTTCTGGAGGCTCATGTCGAGGGACACGATTCCTATGTAGGTCACGTGCCCCTCTTCGTCCTTGATGAATGTGGCGGTCGTGAGCATGGGGAAAGGAAGCTGTCCCTGATAGACGTGCCATATCTCCTGGGAGGGCATCACTCCCACGTCCTCCGCCCTGGTGAGTTCCTCGATGAGCTTCTCGTACTGCTCCTCGGTGTGGAAGATGGAGAGGTGTTGACCCATCACTTCTTCCAGCCTGTAGCCGTGGATCCGGGCCATGTAGGGATTGGCGTAGACGATGGTGTGGTTGGCGTCGATGATCACGGTCCCGTAGGGTGCGGTGTCGGCTATGGCCTTGAAGAGCCGCATCTGGCGTTCCACGGTGGCCCGCTGGGTGATGTCCATGGCGATCACCGTGGCACCGAGGATCTCTCCCTCCTCGTTCCGTTTGGGAGAGATGACCACCTCCAGGTGGAGGGGGAGGAGGTTCCTCCTGGAGATGGAAAAGCGGGTGGTGAATGTCTGACCCGAGAGAACCCGGGAGACGGCCGTCTCCACCTGCCTCTGCATGGTCCTCGTGGGGAACAGATCGGTAAAGCGCATCTCCCGCCGGGGAGGTCTCTTGAAGTACATGCGAGAGAGTCGGGCGAGGGTGGGGTTGAAGATCTGGATGCGCAGATCCCTGTTCATGGAACAGATGGCCACCGACTCGGTGCTCCGGAGGATGGCGTCCATCTCCATGGCGGCCCGCGCGAGCTCCGCGCTCTTCCGCGCGACCTCCTCCTCCAGGTGGGTGCGGTATCGTTCGAGTTCCTCCTCCGTCCGTCGTTGTTCGGTGATGTCTTCCAGGAGGACCAGAATGTGGTCGAGCTCACCTTCGGGGGTGAGGACGCCTCGCTTCTGCACCTTCACGATGCGGGACTCCTCCTGATGGGGGAACTCGACTTCCATCGAGGGCACGAGGACCGGGGTGAGGGGATCCTCGAGTATCTTCCGGTTGAGGACTTCGAGCTCCTCGGAGAAAGGGGGAGGGAAGAGTCGGGTCTCGGGGACTCCCAGGGCCTTCTGCCGGGGGACTCCTGTGATCCGTTCCATGTAGGGATTCCACAGGGAGACGGTGTAGTCGCTCAAGGGATCGAGGGTATAGACCCCTATGGGGAGGGCCTCCAGCATCTGGCGATAGAACTGCTTCTGCTGGCTGAGGAGACGTTCGGTGCGTTTCCGGTGGGTGATGTTGTGAAGTATGATGAGCCACCGTGCGGTCTCGTAGTCCTTGTGGAGGGGGAATATGGTGACCTCGGTCGTGATCTCTTCCGCCCTGTGCTGCCAGGAGATCTCCCGGAGGATCACCGTGGCGCTCTTCTCCGCCTCCTCCAACAGGGGGCGGAGGTGGGCATCGATGGCCCTCGAGACGAGGGAGATGGGTTTGCCGACCAGGCTGGGGAGAGGGCGTCCTTCCAGGAGGTAGGCCCAGGTCTCGAAGGCCGTATTGGCGTAGAGGATACGCCTGTCGCTGTCCGTCACCAGAATGTAGTCAGTGAAGGAATCCAATACCGAGGTGAAGAGCCTCCGCTGTTCCTGCAGTGACTCGAAGTAGAGGGTCTCGGCGTGTACGTCGAGGAGGAGGAAGGGGCGGATCCGGCCCTGCACCGGGAGGGGTATGACGAGGAAAGAGGTGCGGCCCCTTCCCGGGAAGGAGAAGCGTCCGTGGAAGGTGTCGTGGGGAGCGGCGAGGAACTCCTCGAGGGACTTCCGGGCATCGGGTTCCACGGTGGCGAGGAATTCCGGTTCGGAGAGGGTGAGGGACGTGGAAGGGCTCGTCGAGGATCCCGGGAGGTGGAGATCGATCGAACGGGTCCGGACGTCCAGATAGAGGAGCCCTGTCCGGAGTGAGGGGAGGAGGTTTTTCGCGATATCGAGACGGAACCCGGGGGTGAATATCCGTTCCCAGGGAAGGGCGGAGAACCAGGCCCGTTCGTACCTCGATTTACGGGAGAGGAAGGCCTCGGGGTGCGAGGGGCTGTCGACCGCGAGGATGCCGTAGAGGAATCCTCCCACCTTGAGGGGGTAGAGGTGTATGCGCCCGTCCAGGATGGACAGATGGGTGAAGTTCCTGAGCTCGAAGCTCTCTATCCAGAACCTGCCTTCGTCGGTGGAGAGGAGGAGCGCGTCCAGAAGGGTGACTGCATCGGGAGCCTCCCACCGGGCGATCTCCTGGAGTTCATAGGTGATAGTGAGGCAGAGGCTTGCCCCCGGTGCCCCCATGTCCAGGGAGAGTGCTTCGAGACTCTCCTCGAGTGAGGATATCTCTCCCCCCCCGCGGGAGGAGGTCATGGCATACTCTTCTCCCATACTCAAAGTATAGGAGAAGGGCGACCGTCTTTTCAAATGGAGGGGGTCTCGTCACTCGAAATAGGTGTATCCGCGCATGCCTTCCTCGAAGGCTTCCATGATGGCCTTTTTCTCCGGGAGGCCGATCTTCTTCTCCTTGAGGGCCTGTTCCACCTTGCGTTTGAGGCGGTGGAGGATGGCCTTGGGGATGTACTCCACGTAGCTGAGGATGTCCTCCACGGTGTCGCCCTCCACCTCGTTCACGAAGACGATCTCGCCGTCATCGTCCAGGGCGACGTTCACTATGTGGGTGTCACCGAAGAGGTTGTGGAGGTCTCCCAATGTCTCCTGGTAGGCTCCCACGAGGAAGATACCGATGATGTACTCCTCGTCTTTCAGGGGATGGAGGAGGAGATAGGGGCGGGTGTCGTAGATGTCGATGAAGGTGTCTATCTTTCCGTCCGAGTCACAGGTGGTATCGGCGATGATGGCAGGGACCTCCGGCTGTTCGTTGAGCCTGTGGATGGGGACGATGGGGAAGAGCTGATCGATGGCCCACGCATCGGGGAGCGACTGGAAGACGCTGAAGTTGCCGTAGTAGATGTGAGCGAGGCTCGCCTCGGCCTCTTCTATCTCTTCCGGTATGTACTTGAGCTGCTTCGACACTTTCACCAGCTTTTCTATGCCGTTCCAGAAATAGAGCTCGGCCAGACCTCGTTCCCAGAGAGGGATGTCGCCCATGATGAACTGGGAGCGGATGAGATCGCGGTAGTAGATGATGTCGTGGAATGCCTCCTGTACGTTCTTGACCGATATGGAATTGTAGATATCGATGAGTTCCTTGAGCGTGGGCGAGCACTCCTCGGGGACGGAGAGCCGGTCCGGAGCAACGGTGAGGCTCGAGGAGTCCAGGACGTTGAACAGGAGGACGCTCGAATACGCCACCACGAACCGTCCGGATTCGCTCACCAGGGTGGGGTGAGGGATTCCCTCGGGGTCGAGTATCTCCATCACCTCCTCCACCACGTCGGTGGCGTACTCCTTGAGGGTGTAGTTCCGGCTCGAGTGGAAGTTGGTCTGCGAGCCGTCGTAGTCCACCGCGAGGCCCCCTCCGATATCCAGGTGTCCCATCGTCGCCCCCTCCTTGTAGAGGGCTGCGTAGTACCTGGCCGCTTCCTTCACCGCGGAGCGAATGTGCCTGATGTCGGGGATCTGCGAGCCGAGGTGGTAGTGGAGGAGGACGAGGCGGTCGAGCATCCCCTCTTCCTTGAGGATCTTTACAGCGGAGACGACCTGGTGCGAGGTGAGGCCGAAGATGGATTGGTCCCCTGAACTCTCCGACCACTTGCCCGGGGTGGTCGAGGAGAGTTTCACCCTGATGCCCAGGAACGGAAGGATACCCAGCGCGCGGGAGCGCTCGATGATCGTCCGGATCTCGGAGAGGCGCTCGATCACCAGCACCACCTTGTGGCCGAGCTTGGTGCCGTAGAGGGCAAGGTCGATGAACTCCCTGTCCTTGTAGCCGTTGCACACGAGCAGACTTTCCTTGTCGCGGAGGTGGGAGAGGGCGATGAAGAGTTCCGCCTTGCTGCCGGCTTCGAGTCCGTAGTGAAAGGGACGACCTATCTCCACTATGTCCTCTATGACCTGCTGCTGCTGGTTCACCTTTATGGGGAAGACGCCCCGATAGGTTCCCCGATAGCCGCTCTCCTTGATGGCGGAGAGGAAGGCGTTGTTGAGTTCGTGGATCTTCGCCCTGAGGATGTCCCTGAATCTGAGGAGGACCGGGAACGAGAGCCCGCCCTGTACCACCTTCTGGGCGATCTCGTAGAGGCTCACCTCCTCTGTCTTCCGCTCGGGGGTGGAGAGCTTCACCGTCACCTCGCCGGATTCGGAGATACCAAAGAAGTCGCCTCCCCATCTGCTTATCCCGTAGTATTCGTCGGAGTCCTTTATGGTCCAGGCCTTTATCTCCTTGCGTGCCATCCCTTTCTCTTTACCTCTCTTGTGGATTCGTAGTCTTTCACTATACTATGATTCCGACCACATGTGGAAGAGAGGAGGGCTCAGCGTGAATGGTGCCGTGACGGGAAAGGCCCGGCTTTTCCTCACCTTCTTCTCCATAGGGGCGGTCACGTTCGGGGGAGGGTACGCGATGATTCCCCTCATCCAGCGGGACCTGTGTGAGCGTAAGGGGTGGCTCGAGGAGAAGGAAATGCTCGATATCCTTGCCGCGGCCCAGTCGGTCCCGGGGGCGGTGGCGATCAATACCGCCTCGTTGGTGGGGATGCGCCTGGCCGGGGTCGGGGGTGCGCTCGCCGCGATGCTCGGTATGGTGCTCCCCTCGTTCCTCGTGATCCTGCTGGTGGCGGGCGTGCTCTATCGGTTCGTACATGTGGAGCTGGTGGGGCATGCGTTCGCCGGGATGCGTGCGGTGGTGCTCGGGCTCCTCGCATCCGTGGTGCTCTCGGTGGGAAGGAGCACGGTGAAGGATGCGTGGAGCGGGCTGATCGCGGTGGGGGCGGTGGTGTGTGTGGTGGTGCTGGGGGTGCACCCGGTACTCGTGCTCCTGGGCGCAGGCGTCCTGGGGCTTCTCGCTTCGTTGTGGCGGACGGGGAGGCGCTCGGATGGGTGAGGTGTGGGGGCTTTTCGTCTCGTTTTTCAAGATAGGGGCGTTCGCCTTCGGGGGGGGATACGCCATGATCCCCCTTATCGCTTCCGAGGTGGAGGGGCACGGGTGGCTTTCCGCGCGTGTCTTCGCCGACGTGGTGGCGATCGCGGAGATGACGCCGGGGCCGGTGGCGATCAACATGGCGACGTTCGTGGGGTTCAGGGTGGCGGGGGTGCCGGGTGCCCTGGTGGCCACCACGGGGGTGGTGCTGCCCTCGTTCCTCCTCGTGCTGGTGGTGGGAAGGTGGCTCGCGCGATGGGAGAAGGCCCCGCTCAAGGAGGCGGTCTTCTCGGGTCTCAGACCCGCGGTGGTGGGGCTCATCGGTTCGGCTGTGTGGGTGGTAGGCAGGGGGGCTCTCCTCGACCACCCGCCCGAGGCACTGCAGATTCCCCTCGGTTCGGGTGTCGACGGGATCTCGCTGCTCATCGCGGTGGCGGCGTTCCTGGTCTTCAGGACCCTGCGCCTCCACCCCGTCTGGGTGATCCTCGGGGGAGCGGCGGCGGGTATGCTCGCGGGTATGGTGGCGCCGGGGTGGGGCGGGTGAGGGAAGCCGCCTGCGGTGTACGACATCGTGCCGGCGTCCGTGGACAATCTTGACGGAAACAGTAAAAAAAAGTATGTTATCCTTCAAATAGGATGGAAAATGTCCTATTTGAAGGAGAGGCGGTGATACGGATTCACAGGGACCTCGAGTATGCGTTGATCGCGCTCGCCCATCTCTCCAGGGTCAGAGGGCTCGTCTCGTCTCGAGAGCTCGCTTCTTCCACCGGGCTCCCCGAGGCGAGGTTGCGGAAGATCCTGCAGCGTCTCGGGAGGGCGGGGGTCCTCAGGGCTGTACAGGGGGCGCACGGCGGCTACGTGCTCGAGCGCTCCCTCTCTGAGCTCACCATAGGTGAGGTGGCCCGGGCGCTCGACGAGCGGGTGATCCTCCCCTGCGGCAGGGACGGGTGTGAGGTGCCCGAGTTCTGCGTGATGAGGCCCGGGGTGATCGACCTGGTGTCCCTCCTCGAGCAGCATGTCTACAGCCTGCCCCTCTCCCGTTTCATCGGAGGTGCGTATGAGTTCGCACGATGACGCTCGGGGGAAGAAGCCTCCGGTCTCCAGGGAGGTGGTCTACGAGGCCCTCAGCAATGTCTACGATCCTGAGCTGGGGCTCCCCATCACCGACCTGGGGATGGTCTACCGGGTGGACGTCTTCCCCGACAGGATCGAACTGGATTTCACGCTCACCTACCCGGGGTGTCCCCTCGGGGAGGTGATAGAGAAGGCGATCCGGGCAGAGGTGGGAAAGGTGGCCCACACCGACAACCTGGTGGTGAGTCTGGTATGGGACCCTCCGTGGACGCCCGATTTCATGAGCGAGGCTGCACGATTCAGCCTCGGATATCCCATATAAGGAGCAACACATGGCGGAACTTCGCATAGAGGGGCTGCGTGCCGAGATCGAAGGAAAGCCCATCCTCCAGGGGGTGGATCTGGTCCTGCGCACCGGTAAGGTGCATGCCCTCATGGGACCCAATGGGTCGGGTAAGAGTACCCTTGCCCACGTAATCATGGGGCATCCGTCCTACACCGTGACCGGGGGGAGGATCCTCCTGGACGGTGAGGATATCCTGGAACTGCCGCCCGAGGAGCGGGCGGTGCGGGGGTTGTTCCTCGGTTTCCAGTACCCGGCCGAGGTCTCGGGGCTCACCACGGGCAAGTTCGTGAAGCGGGTGCTCGAGAAGCATCCGGCCCGGAACATGCCGGTGACGCAGATGATCAAGGAGCTCAAGGATGCGCTGACGCGGATGGGTCTTTCCCAGGAGTTCATCAACCGGTCCCTCAACGAGGGGTTTTCGGGTGGTGAGAAGAAGCGTATGGAGATCGTGCAGATGCTCATGATCCGTCCCCGGTTCGCGGTCCTCGACGAGATCGACTCGGGGCTCGACATCGATGCATTGAAGGACGTGGCCGAGGGGATCAACTCCCTCAGGGGACCCGAGTTCTGCGCCTTCGTGATCACACACTACCAGCGGATACTGGAACACGTGCATCCCGATTTCGTGCACATCATGTATCGCGGCAGGATCCTCACCTCCGGAGGGAGGGATCTGGTCGAGACGCTCGAGGCGAAGGGGTACGAGTGGTTGCGGAAGGAGTTCGGCATAGAGGAGGACGAACATGAGTACGTCCACAATTGATTTCGGTGAGTACAAGTACGGCTTCTCCGACGCGGTGAAGCCGGTGGTCCAGGAGGAGAAGGGGCTCTCCGAGGAGGTGGTGAAGAGGATCTCCTACTACAAGGAGGAGCCCGACTGGATGCGGGAGTTCAGGCTCAGGGCCTACCGGATATTCAAGTCGAAGCCCATGCCGACGTGGGGCGTGGATCTCTCGGCCCTCGACTTCGACGAGATCTACTACTATGTCCGTCCCACCGATGGAGCGGGGAGGTCGTGGGATGAGGTGCCCGAGACCATCAAGCGAACGTTCGAGCGCCTGGGGATCCCCGAGGCGGAGCGGAAGTACCTGGCCGGTGTAGGGGCGCAGTACGATTCCGAGATGGTGTATCACAGTATCAAGGAGGAGCTCGCCTCCAAGGGGGTGATCTTCTGTGATCCCGAGACGGCGGTGAGGGAGTATCCGGATCTGGTGCGGAAGTACTTCGGGACCGTGGTCCCGCCGGGCGACAATACGTTCGCGGCCCTCAATTCGGCGGTATGGTCGGGCGGGAGCTTCGTCTACGTGCCGAAGGGGGTGCATGTGGATATCCCGCTCCAGGCGTACTTCAGGATCAACACCCAGAACATGGGGCAGTTCGAGCGTACGCTCATCATCGCCGACGAGGGGAGTTTCGTGCACTACATAGAGGGGTGTACGGCCCCGGTCTACACCACGGCCTCGCTCCACGCCGCGGTGGTGGAGATCATCGCGCTTCCGGGTGCACGGGTGCGCTACTCCACGATCCAGAACTGGTCGGGGGATGTGTACAACCTGGTGACCAAGCGGGCGGTTGCCTACGAGCACGCCACGGTGGAGTGGGTCGACGGGAATATCGGGAGTCGGAAGACCATGAAGTATCCCTCGGTGTACCTCATGGGGCCGTACGCACACGGCGAGGTGCTCTCGATCGCGTTCGCCGGCAAGGGGCAGGAGCAGGACACGGGGGCGAAGATGATCCACGCGGCCTCGCACACCTCTTCGGTGATCACTTCCAAGTCCATAAGCAAGGACGGCGGGATCGCTACGTACCGCGGTCTGGTGAAGGTGGAGGAGGGGGTGAGGGGTGCGCGCTCACACGTGGTGTGCGATGCCCTCATCATGGACCCGCAGTCGGTGTCCCGGACGTTCCCGTACATGGAGATCAAGTCGCCCCATGTGCACATGGAACACGAGGCGAAGGTGAGCAGGGTGAGTGAGCAGCAGCTCTTCTACCTCATGTCGCGGGGGTTCTCGGAGGATGAGGCTGCGGCGATGATCGTGAACGGGTTCATCGATCCGCTCGTGAAGCAGCTCCCCATGGAGTACGCGGTGGAGCTGAACAGGCTCATCGAGCTCGAAATGGAGGGTTCCGTTGGTTAAGGAGTATACGTCGTTGCAGGATATCGCCCGAGTGGCGAGGGAAAAGGCTTCGGGGATGGGGCTTCCGGCCCGGAGCGAGGAGGAGTGGCGGAGAACCGATGTGACGGTGCTCGACTGGGAGCGCAGGGCCGATGCCGGGGTGAGGGTGCTGGTGGAAGGCGACGGGCCCGGTGCGGGAGAGTCCCCGGCGGTGCTCGCGATGCTGGAGCGGCTTTCCGGGAGGCTGGACAACGTGTTCCTCGCACGGGCGCTCGGGAGTGAGGAGGTGGTGTGGGTGAGGACGGGTGGGGGGGAGCGGGTGGTGCGGATACGGCAGGGGGAGCGTGTGCGATCGGATGTGCACGTGGTGGTGGAGGCGCGGCCGGGTGAACAGGGGGTGGTCCGGCTGGTCCACGAGGGGGGGCGTGGAAGTGTGCTGAACGTGCTGGTGAGTGTGTGGGTGGGTGAGGGGGCGAGGGTGGTGCTGGTGGACGAGGGGGCGCGGCGCGCGGATGCGGCGCGCGTGGTGCATGTGTGGGGTGAGGTGGAGCGGGGCGCCGTGCTGGAACACGCGAGCCTGGTGACGGGGTCGTGGTTCACCAAGCAGCGGGTCCACGTGCGACTCGCGGGGGAGGGGGCGGAGGCCTTCCTGCGGGGGGTGATGGTGGCCGGAAGGGGCGACCACTACGATGCACGCACGGTCCAGGAGCACGTGGGTCCGCAGACGAGGAGCCTCGCCCAGTACCACGCGGTGGCGGGGGAGGACGGCCGCACGGTGTACCAGGGCCTCATCGAGGTGGCAGGCTCGGCCCGCGGCACCGATGCCTATCTCTCGAACAAGAACCTCCTCCTCTCCGAGGAGGCCGCCTCCTACTCCATCCCCACGCTGAGTATCGGGACCGATGATGTGCGGTGCAGTCACGGCTCCACCACGGGCCATGTGAGGGAGGAAGAGCTCTTCTACCTGAGGTCGCGGGGAATCCCCGAGGAGGAGGCGGTGGGCCTCCTGGCTGCGGCTCACATCAGGGCGGTGACCGATCATCTCCCCTCCTCCCTCGCCGAGAGAGTGGCACGTCGTGCCGAACGGAAGGTGAAGCGGATGAAAGGGGTTGCGCTCCGTGGCGAAGTGGCATAGGACCGTACCCGTGGACTCGTTCCAGCGCGCTGCGAGCGTCCAGTGCGGGAAGAGGCGGATCGCCCTCTTCAAACTGGAGGACGGTGTCTACGCCATAGACGATGTGTGTTCCCACGAGTTCAGCCTCCTCTCCGAGGGGGAGGTGTGGGAGGGTGAGGTCTACTGTGTCAAACACGGCTCGCGGTTCGATATCAGGACAGGGAAGGTGCTGAGCCTCCCCGCGACCAAGGATGTACGTACCTACGAAGTGAAGGTGGAGGATGGATACGTCTATGTCCGTTGCTAGAGGGTACCACGTGGAAGCGCTCAGGGCCGAGTTTCCCATACTCTCCCGGCGGATGGGGGGGCGGCCCCTCGTGTATCTGGACAACGCCGCCACCACGCAGCGACCTTCCAGGGTGATCGAGGCGATGCGCTCCTATGCCAGGGAGCACCACGCGAACGTACATCGGGGGCTCCACACCCTCTCGGTGGAGGCTACGTCGCTCTATGAAGAGGCGCGCCGGGAGGTGGCCCGGTTCATCGGAGCGGGGAGCGAACGGGAAATCGTCTTCACCCGGAACGCCACCGAGGCCGTCAACCTGGTGGCCCACACGTGGGCCGAGGCCTTTCTCGAGCCGGGGGACGTGGTAGTGCTTTCCGAGATGGAGCACCACAGCAACCTCATCCCCTGGCAGCTCCTCGCCCGCCGGAAGGGGGTACGGCTCGCCTTCCTTCCCTTCGACGAGAACGGCATGCTCGACCTCGCCTCCCTCGACGAACTCTGGACCGAACGGGTGAAACTCGTCTCGCTCGTGCATGTCTCCAACGTCTTCGGCACCGTGAACCCGGTGGAAGAGATCGTCGAGTACGCCCATCGACGGGGTGCCCTGGTCCTCCTCGACGGGGCCCAGGCCGTCCCCCATCTTCCGATCTCCGTGGAAGCCCTCGGCTGCGACTTCTTCGCCTTCTCCGGGCACAAGATGTACGGCCCCATGGGGATAGGGGTGCTCTATGCGCGAGAGGAACTCCTCGAAGCGATGCCCCCCTTCCTCGGGGGGGGTGAGATGATACGCTCGGTCACCCTGGAGACAGCCACATGGAACGAGGTGCCTCACAAGTTCGAGGCAGGTACGCCCAACGTGGAAGGGGCCGTGGGCCTCGCTGAGGCGGTGCGATTCCTCCGGGAGGTGGGGATGGAGGCGGTGGCGGCGCACGAGCAGGAGCTCACCGCCTATGCCCTGGAGGCCATGAAGTGGGTGCCTGACATCACCCTCTACGGCCCTGGGGTCCCCCACCAGGCCGGGATCGTCTCGTTCACGCTCAAAGAGGTGCACCCGCACGACATCGCACAGCTCCTCGACAGGGAAGGGGTGGCGGTCCGGGCGGGACACCACTGCGCCCAGCCCGCGATGCGCAAGCTCGGCGTACCGGCCACCGCGAGGGCGAGTTTCGGCCTCTACACCACGAGGGAGGAGATCGATATACTGGTCTCGTCCCTCATCAAGGTGCAGGAGTTCTTTCGCCATGCATGATGACCTCTACCAGGAGATCCTGCTCGACCACTACCGGCATCCCCGGAACAAGAGGCCGCTTCCTCACATACCGGAGTCCCGCGCCCACGAGAATCCCACGTGCGGGGATTCGGTGAAGCTGGAGGTGAAGCTCCATGACGGAGTGATCGAAGAGGTGGCCTTCGACGGGAAGGGATGCGCCATCGACACGGCATCGGCTTCCATCATGACCGAGCTGTTGAAGGGAAAGACTGTGGAGGAGGCCCTCGCCCTGGCGGAGAAGGTGATCCGCATGATCAGGGGGGAGGATCCCACCCCCTTCGAGGAGTTCGGTGACCTGGTGGTATTCTCGGGGCTTTCCGCCTATCCCGTGAGAGTCAAGTGCGCCACACTCCCCTGGCACGCCCTCCTCGACGAAATCTCGAAACTCCGGAGCGATATCCCCTCCCGCTGAGGCGGCCTCTTCGAGGAGAGCTCCTTGAGGAGGTAGTGGATCCCCGAATCCACGGTACCCTTGGGAATGCCCAGGACCTCGGCGATATCGCTGTGACGCGGCTTGAGGGGGATACCGTTACGCCTCCTCTCGAGCCGGGCGAGCTGGCGTCGCCTCCTCTCCAGGCCTTTCCTGAACGCATCCCGATCGCATCCTTCCCCCTCCCGGGAGAGTCTGTCCTCGAGGAGGCGTATCTCCATGCGGAGTTCGTTGATCTTCCGGGAGAGACGAAGATACCTCGCCTTCCTCTCTGTGACCCTCTCCTGGAGCATGAGGAAACAGCCCGCGAGTCTTTCCTCCTCCATGCCCAGGGCAGCGGCCAGAGGCCTTTCCCATCGGGGAGGCAGGGATGGGAGTTCCCTCAGGAGGAGGCAGAGGAATCTCCGTTTCCGATGAGGGGCCGAGCCCCTTATCCACTCGACGATCTCTTCCATCACTGCATCGGCTTCCCCTTCCTCGAGTTTTATGGAGGGATCGAAGAGGAGCACCGCCTCCTCGTGCTCCCTCCGGACGAGGGATCGCTCCAGGAAGGCCCGTTCCCGCTGTACCCTCTTGAACGTACGGTACTGCCACCTCATGGAGGAACGCAGGTAGTGGAGGAAGGGAACGCCGGTATAGACGAACCTGCGGGCGAGTGCCTTGAGACGTGGGTAGAAGAACAGGAGGAAGTCGGAGCGTTCCTCCTCCCGTGAGGGGTAGGTGTACACGAACCATGAGAGATGGTGGAAGAGCGCCTCGAAGGGCACCCCGCCACGTTGGTACGCGAGCACGAGAGCGGTGAGGTGATCCATCCGTACCCCCTTTCGAGAGACCGTGTGTCTCTCGTGGGGAAGCAAATGGCATGCCAGGATGGGAGTGGGTATTTCGAGAAAACTTTACATCTATTTACAAAATTGAAGAAACCGCTCGATGATGAGCGCCTTCGCTTCGGAGAGCGGTAAATCCGTTTCAAACCCCGCGGCGTGCACGTGTCCTCCCCCTCCGAACTCCCGCGCGAGCGCCCCTACATCGAGGAAAACCTTCGATCGGAGACTCACTTTGCACCTGCCGTTCGGTTCCTCTCGGAGGGCGGCGAGGGCCTCGCACCCCTCTATGTCGAGGACGAGGTGGTAGAGAAGATCCGACTCCCGATGCTCGTCGGAGAACCGTTCCCTGTCGGCCCTGGTCTCGCAGAGGATCACGAACTTCCCGTCGCAGAGGGGCTCCATCCGTTCCAGCATCATCCCTATCCACCGCCGCGAGAGGAAGCTCTGGCCTCCGTTGATCGCGAGGGAGAGTGTGCGTGGGCTTATCCCGGCATCCACCAGGCGGGATGCGGCCCTGAAGGCCTCACCGGATCCTTGCTCGAGGAATCTGAAGAACCCCGTGTCGGTGGCGAGTCCGTAGAAGAGATAGAAGGCTTCCTCCTGGGAGATGTGCCCCGCCATCGCCTCTATGAGGAGTTGGACGAGGAACGTGGTGGAGGGAGCCGAGGGTTCCACCCACCGCAGGTCGCCAAAGGGGGTTCCGGCGCTGTGATGATCGATCACCAGCGTGGGGTGTCTGGATATGAGATCCCGGAAGGGGCCCGTACGTTCTGGGCTCGAGGTGTCCACCACCACGATCCCCACCTTCTCGAGAAAGGACAGCTCTTCTTCGTCGAATCGTGTCTTGAAGAAGGGGGCGAACTGTCGCACCTCGGCTGAGGTGAAGGGGCCTGGCGAAAGGGGGAGGGGTTTCTTCCCCACCCTCCCGAGGAAGAGGGAGAGGGCCATCTGAGAGCCCACACAATCGCCGTCAGGATCCTTGTGACCTATGACGAGGATGTGGTATCGTTTCTGTATCCAGTCTATCACGTCTTGGGGTACCTGCATGGTCTCCTTCCGGCCCCATCATACACGGGTTTTCATAAAATGAGAACAGCCGGGATGGTCCCGGCGCTTTACGAGATGTCCGCTCGTAATGAGAGATTCCTCATCCCCTCTCCGGAGAACGAAAGGGGGACTCGAGGATGGGCCGTGTTCCTGGTTCAGAACTCCATCTGGAGGGTATCGACCTCGAAGAGGGCCGAAACATCCTCGGTTCGGGGCAGGATCCCCCAGCCGGGGTGATCGGGTTTTTCGGGAACGTAGAGGATCACCTTGAAGAACTCGCCCTTCTTCCAGTAGATGCTCATGTACGGAAAGGCGGGATCGTTCCCCGGGACGATGACGGCCTTTTTCTCGGCGACCCAGGAGAGGGGGATGTAGACTTCACCGATATCGAGGTTGCTCTTCACGTAGAGCACCTTGTACCCTTTTTCGTGGGCATACACCTTGGTCACGTACACCGTCTTCACGTAGAGGTCCGAGGGCAGCACTTCGGCGAGGAGAAGATGTCCTGCAACCAGGAACAGCAGGAATCCTGCAACATGACGCATGGTCTTCATATCCGGAGCCTCCTTGAGGAATGGTAAGGACTTCCTCCTCTTATGATTATAAGAGATACCATCCGATAATCAAGCGGAATTCGAAAAAAGGGGGCGATTCCGGGCTGGAATACCATGGCCGTGTCGATCTATAGTCTTGAGAAGACCATCGGCAGAGGAGGGAGAGATGCAGATCCTTGTCACCGGCGCACGGAGAGGCCTGGGGCGGGCCCTCGTGGAGACGTTCCTTGCACGGGGACATAGCGTGCATGCCTTGGGGAGGAGTCTCTCGAAGGAACTGGAAGCGCTCGTCGAGGCCCATCCCGATCGATGCTTCTTCTATGCGGTCGACGTCACCGAGGAGTCGCAGCTCGAGACGGTCCGTCGGGAGGTCGGAGAACGCGTGGATGCGATCGACATCCTGGTGAACAATGCGGGTGTCCACCTCGAGCAGGACAGGCCCGACCTCCCCCTGGTGGATTTTTCCGTGTATCTTCCCACGTTCCTGACCAACAGCGTGGCTCCTCTCATGGTGATCCGCGCGTTCCTCGATCTCATACTCAGGAGCCCCAGGAAGTGGATCGCCAACATCTCCTCGGAGGCGGGCTCCATAGGGAATTGCTGGAGGGAGAGCGAGTATTCTTACTGCATGTCGAAGGCCGCCCTCAACATGGCCACCCGGATCCTCCAGAACCGCCTCGGCAAGGAGGGGGCGGTGGTCCGCTCGATCCACCCAGGCTGGTTCAGTTCCGACATGGGGGGCGATGCCGCTCCCATCACCCCAGACCAGGCGGCGGCGAAGGTGGCGGATGTCATCCTCACCCTCCCCGAACATCCCCTCTACGTGGACCTCGAGGGCAAGGAGCTTCCCTGGTGATCAGGTCCTGAGTGTGAACTGTGCCTCGGGGAAGAGTATGGCGAGGGCCTCTGCGAGGGATTCCACGAAGACGAACGAGAGCTTTTGACGAACCTTCCGGGGAACGTCGGCGAGGTCTTTCTCGTTCTCCTTCGGGAGGAGCACCGAGGGGATATCGTGTCTGTGGGCGGCGAGGACCTTTTCCTTGATCCCTCCCACCGGGAGTATCCGGCCGGTGAGGGTGATCTCACCGGTGATGGCTACATCGTGGCGAGGGGGAATCCCTGTGAGCACCGAGAGCATGGCGGCCGTGAGGGTGATGCCGGCCGAGGGACCGTCCTTTGGGATTGCCCCTTCGGGGACGTGTATGTGTATGTCCCGGCGGGAGAAGACCTCGTCGTTGAGATTGAAGCTTCTCGCGTGGGCTTTGAGGAACGAGAGACCGGCGAAGGCGCTCTCCTTCATCACATCACCCAGGCTCCCGGTGAGGATGAGATCCCCCCTTCCCTCGAAGGAGACCGCTTCCACGGGCAGGAGCCTCCCCCCGAGTTCGGTCCAAGCAAGGCCGTAGGCGAGTCCTACTCGAGGCTCGAGCGGCCTGGTGTTCCGGGGAATCCGGGGCGGGCCCAGGTAGCGTTCCACGGCCTTCGCCGTGATCACCTTGGAGAAGGGGCGCCCCTCCTTCTCCGGGTGCACCTTCTTCTCCACCACTTCGGTGGCGATCTTCCGCATGATCCTCCCGATCGTTCGGTCGAGTTCCCTCACTCCCGACTCGAGCGTGTAGTGGTGGATCACATGGTATACGGCCTCCCTCCTGAAGGTGATCGCGGCCCAATCGAGGCCGTTCTCCTTCTGCTGCCGGGGGATGAGATGGTTCACGGCTATATGGAACTTCTCCACGTCCGAATAGCCCGAGACCTCTATGATCTCCATCCTGTCCCTGAGGGGGTAGGGTATGGTGTGGAGCGAATTGGCCGTGGTGACGAACATCACGTGGGAGAGGTCGTAGGGGACTTCGAGGTAGTGATCCACGAATGCGTGGTTTTGTTCGGGGTCGAGCACCTCGAGCAGGGCTGAGGCCGGATCCCCTCGAAAGTCGCTGCTCATCTTGTCGATCTCGTCGAGGAGGAAGACCGGGTTGATGGAACCGGCCTTCTTCATGGTCTGGATGATCTTGCCAGGGAGGGCTGCCACGTAGGTCTTCCTGTGGCCCCGTATCTCCGCCTCGTCGCGGACTCCGCCCAAGGACATACGGACGAAGTTCCGTCCCAGGGCCCTTGCGAGCGATCTGCCGAGCGAGGTCTTGCCGGTTCCCGGAGGTCCCACGAAACAAAGGATGGGGCCCCGCCCCTCCTCGGAGAGCTGTCTCACCGCGATGAACTCGAGGATCCTCTCCTTGACCTTCACGAGGTCGTAGTGATCCTCGTCCAGGATCTCCTGGGCCCTCCGTATGTCCTTGCTGTCCGTGGTGCGTTCGGTCCAGGGAATGTCCACTATCCACTCGAGGTAGGTCCGCAGCACGCCGGCCTCTGGTGAGAGCGGTTGGAGCTTCTTGAGGCGGTCGAGCTCGCGTTCTGCCTTTGTCCGTACCTCATCCGGGAGGACTTTCGCCTTGAGGCGTTCCTCCAGGTCTTTGAGTCCTGAAGGGTCGTCCACGTCCTTGCCGAGCTGCCGCTGTATCTCCTTGAGTTGTTCCTGGAGTACGTATTCCTTCTGACTCTGCTCCATCCGCCGCTTCACCCTGGCGGTGATCTCCTGTCTGAGGGAGAGCACCTCCTGTTCTGCCTTGAGTTCCTCGCCGAGCCGGGAGAGGTACTCCCTGGGATTCTCGAGGGCGAGGAGTGCGGCCTTGGTCGCGGTAGGAAGCGGAAGGTGGTGGAGTATCGAGGAAAAGAGGACGAGGGGAGAGTCGGTCTGCTCGACGGTCTCCTTCACCTTGGGGGGGACGCCCCCTGCGCTCCGGGCGTATTCGAGGAACTCCTCCCTCAGGAGGCGCATGAGAGCCGCCACCTCATCGGTGATCTCGAGGTTCTCTTCGAGAGGTTTGATCTGGGCCCTGAGGGGGATGGTGAGGCTGGTGAATTGCTGGATACGGGCGCGCTCCAACCCCTGGACGAGGATACGGACGTGCCCTTCCCTGTTCTGCTGGAGGTGGATGATCTGTCCGATGGTTCCCACCTCGTATACCGCCTCGGGCTTGAAGTCCGGGGGGGCCTCCGGTTTCGCATGACAGAAGAAGAGTCGGTTCTGGGCGTGGTCGCGGGCCTCCAGCACGGCCTGAATCCCGATTGGTTTCTCGCTCGCCATCTGGATGCCCATCCCCGGGAGCAGTACCGTATCCCTCACCGGGATCACCGGGAGGATGAGCGATCCGCGGGTGCGGTTCCTCTCGAACAACTTCATGCGCTCTTCTTGAGAAGCTGGATTTCCGGCTTCTGTTCTCCCTGAACCACGTCTCTGGTGATGACCACCCGTTTGGGACCGGGGATCGAGGGGATCTCGTACATCACGTCCATCATGATGTGTTCGAAGATGGCCCTGATGCCGCGCGCCCCCGTCTTCCTGTGTATGGCGAGATCCGCGATGGCCTCGACTGCCTCATCCTCCACCACCAGATCCACGTCGTCGAGTTTGAGCGTGGCTTTGTACTGCTTGAGCACCGAGTTGCGGGGTTCCTTGATGATCCTCACCAGGTCCTCTTTCTTGAGCTCCCTGAGGCCCACGTGGATGGGGAAGCGTCCCACGAACTCCGGAATCATGCCGAACTTGATGAGGTCGTCGGGGTGCATCTGTGCGTAGAGCTCGGCCAGGTTCTTCTCCCGCCTGGACTTCACCTCGGCGCCGAAGCCCATGGGGTGTTCGCTCACCCGGCTCTCTATGATCTTGTCGAGCCCCACGAAGGCGCCGCCCGCGATAAAGAGGATGTTGGTGGTGTCGATGCGGATCATCTCCTGGTTGGGGTGCTTCCTCCCACCCTGAGGGGGAACGGAGGCCACGGTACCTTCCACGATCTTGAGGAGGGCCTGCTGCACCCCCTCTCCCGAGACGTCGCGGGTGATGGAGATGTTCTCGCCCTTCTTGGCGATCTTGTCGATCTCGTCGATGTAGACGATACCCCGCTCGGCGGCGGCGATGTTGTTGCCCGCCGCCTGGATGAGCTTGAGGAGGATGTTCTCCACGTCCTCACCCACGTACCCCGCCTCGGTGAGGGTGGTGGCGTCCGCGATGGCGAACGGTACCTTGAGCTTCTTCGCGAGGGTCCGGGCGAGGAGGGTCTTTCCGCTCCCCGTAGGACCGAGGAGGAGGATGTTCGACTTTTCGAGTTCCACGTCTTCGGAGAGTTTGTGGCCGTGGAGGATGCGCTTGTAGTGGTTGTAGACGGCCACCGAGAGGACCTTCTTCGCGTGGTCCTGGCCGATCACGTACTGATCGAGGTAGGAGTGTATCTCCTGGGGTGTGGGGAGTTCCTCGGTGAGTTCCCAGGTGAGGTTCTCCTCCTCTTCGTCGATGATGCGCTTGCACACATTGACGCACTCGTCGCAGATGTACACACCCGGCCCTGCGATCAGCTTACGGGCGTACTGGACGCTCTTGCCGCAGAACGAGCAGGCTTTGTCATTTTTCATGACGCGACTCATGTTTACTCCGTATGAGGATGTCGTCGATGAGGCCGTAGGCCTTCGCCTCCTCGGGCGTCATGTAGTAGTCACGCTCGAGGTCTTGTGCCACTTCCTCTTCGGGACGGCCAGTATGGTGGGCGAAGTAGTGGATGAGGAGCTTTTTGATCCTCACCATCTCCCGCGCCTGTATGGAGATGTCGGTGGCCTGCCCCTGCACGCCTCCCCATGGCTGGTGGATGAGGATGCGGGATGAGGGGAGGGCGAGACGTTTTCCAGGGGTGCCTGCGGTGAGGAGGAGCGCCCCCATGGAGGCCGCCTGACCGAGGCAGATGGTCTGCACGTCGGGTTTCACGTACTGCATGGTATCGTAGATCGCGAGACCCGCGGTGACCGATCCACCAGGGGTGTTGATGTACACGCTGATGTCCTTCTCCGGATCCTGGGATTCCAGGAACAGGAGCTGGGCCACCACGAGATCCGCGGTCAGGTCGTTGATCTCCCCGTCGATGAAGACGATACGGTCTTTGAGGAGACGGGAGTAGATGTCGTACGAGCGTTCCCCCATCCCGGTTTGCTCTATGACGATGGGAACCAGATGGCTCATCCTTTCGTTCATCTTCCTTCCTTAGGTGGTGTATTCTCGTATTAAATTACTCATTTGCCCCTACCAAGTCCACAAACGGGACCTTGGGACCCTTCTTTACCTTGATCTCTTCCAGGAGCTGGTCGAAGAGCTTTCGCTCCTTGAGGTCGTAGCGGATCTGTTCCAGTTGTCCCATCTGGGCGTAGTAGGCCTTCACCTGGTCGGCCGACGCCCCCGCGCCCTCGGCTACTTCCTTGAAGAATGTCTCGAGTTCATCATCGGAGACCTCTATCTTCCTTTCCTCGATGAGCCGGGTGATGATGAGCCGCTTCTTGAGGGCCTCTGTGGCCGAGGGTTTCCACTCCTCGTAGATCTGTTCCCTGGTCTTCCCATCCTGTTCCAGCACCTTGTCGAGCGCCTCCACCGTGGTGCGGTACTGCTGGGCGAGCTGCTGGTAGGATGCGTCCATCTCGGCCTTCAGCATGGAGGCGGGGATGGGTATCTCGGTACGTTTCGCGAGCTCGGTGAGGAACTGGTCGATCTTCTTCTGTCGGATGACCGCCTTGGCCTGTTCCATGAGCCGTTCCTCGATCGCCTTCTTGAGGTCGTCGAGGGTCTGGTAGGCCTCGTCTATATCCTGGGCGAACTCGTCGTCGAGATCCGGCAGACGCTGTTCCTTGATGGCCTTGATCTCCACCTGTACGGTGATCGTCTTGCCCCTGAACTCCTCGAACCGGTAGTCCTCGGGGAACTCCTTGGTGATGGTACGAACCTCCCCTTTCTTCGCACCGATGAGATCGTCGTCGAACTCGTAGAGGTTGTACCTGGTCCCCACGGTGAAGACGTAGTCCTCTCTCCGGGACTCTTCCACGGGGTTGCCTTCCCCGTCGAGCTCCCAGTAGTCCACCGTGACGATGTCACCCTCCTTGACCTCGCCGTCCTGCTTCTCCACCACATAGGAGTTCTGTTTCCTGAGCTTCTCGAGCTCCCGCTCGATGTCCTCTTTCGAGATGGTGACCTTGGGCTCTTCCACCGTGATGTCGCTGTAGTCGGGGAGGGTGAACTCGGGGTACACGTCGTACTCCACGGTGAAGGTGACGTCCTTGGAGAAGTCGGTGGGGAAGTCGGTGGTGAGGGAGGGGACGGAATAGGCGAGCGGTTTTTCGTCTATCTGGTCGAAGGCCTCTCTGAGCCCTTCCTGTATGAGGCGTTCGGCGGTTTCGTAGCGGAGCCCTTCGCCGAACTTCTTCTCCAGGATATACGTAGGCACCTTGCCCTTCCGGAAGCCGGGTATCTGCGCATCCTTCTGGAGCCGGGCGAGCAGCTCGTCATACATCTTCTGGGCATCGTGCTGATCGATGGTGATGGTGAGGCGTACGGCCGAATTGTCGAGTTTCTGAATCTCCTTGTCCTTGATCACAGTGGTCCATCCTTTCGATACGCTTTGTTATGGAAGGGAATATAGCAAAAAAAAGGCGATCTGGAAAGGACCAGATCGCCAAGCGGGAGACGGGACTTGAACCCGCGACATCCACCTTGGCAAGGTGGAGCTCTACCACTGAGCTACTCCCGCACTTGGAGTGGTGAACCTGCGAGAGAAGGGATTCGAACCCTTACACCCGAAGGCACTAGATCCTAAGTCTAGCGTGTCTACCAGTTCCACCACTCTCGCACGTGTGCGAGGAGTATAGTAGCGAAAAGCCCGGTATGTGTCAAGAGCTGCTGCCGAGAAGATGCGGGCAGGAGACAAAGAACAGGCCCCCTTTCGGGGGCCCTCGTGAGCCGTGAAGGGATCGAACCTTCGACCCGCAGATTAAGAGTCTGCTGCTCTACCAGCTGAGCTAACGGCCCACAGTACTTCACGCGCCTGGTAGGATTCGAACCTACGACCCACGGATTCGAAGTCCGGCACTCTATCCAGCTGAGCTACAGGCGCATGCTGGATGGGTGGATGACGGGACTTGAACCCGCGACACCCAGATCCACAGTCTGGTGTTCTACCACTGAACTACACCCACCCTGTTTGCGGGTGTAAATGTGCAAAAATTCGGGTCGTTTGTCAAGTCCTACCGGCTGTCTCTACGATACTATGGGAAGGCCGGCTCTGTCAACCGGAGAGGCCTGCAAGAGAGAGCCTGAAGATCAGTATCGTGCGCCGCCAGGGTACTTCCCTGCCGGGGAGCGTCTCGAGGAGTTTCTGTCTGATGGTGGCCGCGAGAGCGGGTTCGAGGGAGGAGAGATGGAGCCCGTAGCCTTTGTGGGGATCACCCACCCATCTGAGGACATCCTCTCTGGTAAGGGTACGCCTGGTGGCGTACTCGTAGCGTTCCACCTGGGTGAGTGCGAGGCCGGCACGCCGGGCGAGTTCTGCGAGGGTCGCTTCGTCCCAGTTGACTCTGGGGTCCTCGGGATCGGCGAAGAGACGCTCCTCCACCGAGGTGAGGGCCTCGCGAAGCGGGGTCTCGTCGCGTCGCCAGGGAACGAGGGAGGAAAGCCGCTGGGATGCGCGAAAGAAGGCTTCGGCGCACACGGCGATTCCTCCGGGTTCCAGGAGCGAGGCGAGGTCGGCGAGGATGCGCTCCTTGTCGGGTGAGGGGCCGAGGATGTTGCGCGCGAGGATGCGCTCGAAGGTGCGGTAACCGAGCCTCGCCTCGTCCACGAGAGAGACGAGGGGGGCGGTGCCTGTGATAAGGATCGGGGCGAGCAGGTCGTCGATGCCGGCTGCCTGGTGCCTGATGCGCTGGGCCTCCTCCTCCGAGGCGACGGCGCACACCACCTGTCCCTCCGGGGCCTGCCGGAGCGCCTCCCACACGAGGAATCCGGCCGGCCGTTCCGTCACGAGCACCCGGTGGTGCCGGACGATCTGTGCGCGTTGGAAGATCCTGTCCCTCAGCTCCTCGAGGTGAGGTTGGAGATCGGTCTCGGTCCTGCGCCACCATTCCCCCATCCCCTTTTCCGGGGTGAAGGTGAGGACCTCCTCTTCCACCTGGGCGGCCGCTGTGAGTTGGAGTTCCCGCCGTCGTAGCACCTCCTCCCTGATCCGGGCCTCGTATCCCTGCCGGCTGGGCTGGTAGAAGACGCGCCCTTTCAGCTCCGCGGGGAGGTAGTTCTGGGCCACCCAGTGCTCACGGTAGGAGTGAGGATAGAGATACCCGTCTCCGTGGCCGAAGCCCTTCGCGTCCCTGGATGCATCCTTGAGGTGGCGCGGCACCTCGTGGGTCTTCTCTTCTCGTACCGCCTTGAGGGCGTCGAAGTAACCGAGCACCGAGTTGCTCTTGGGGCAGGTGGCGAGGTAGAGCGCGGCGTGGGCCAGGTGATACTGCCCCTCAGGGAGCCCCACCCGGTCGAAGGCCTGGGCGCAGGAGAGGACCACGGTGATGGCGTGTGGGTCGGCCATGCCCACGTCTTCGCATGCGAGGATGAGCATGCGCCGAAAGATGTAGTGGGGATCCTCCCCTGCGTCCACCATGCGGGCGAGCCAGTAGAAGGCCGCATCGGGGTCGGAGCCGCGGAGCGACTTGATGAAGGCGCTGATGATGTCGTAGTGGAAGTCCCCTTCCTTGTCGTAGAGCACGGCCTTGCGCTGGATGCTGTCTTCCGCCACCTCGCGGGTGATGTGGATCACCTCTCCCTCAGGCGGGGGGAAGGTGTCCGGGGTGGTCTCCACCGCCAGCTCGATGGCCGAGAGCAGGGTCCGCGCGTCGCCGTCTGCCACGGTGATGAGGTGTTCCAGGGCATCCTCGTCCAGGATGATGCGGTACTTCCCGTAGCCCCGTTCAGGATCCGAGAGTGCGCGTTCGGCGATGGTCCTGAGGTGTTGGCGTGTGAGGGGTTTGAGTTGGAAGATCCTGCTCCGCGAGATGAGGGCCGAGTTGACTTCGAAGTAGGGGTTCTGGGTGGTCGCGCCGATGAGGATGACCGTGCCGTTTTCCACCCAGGGGAGGAGGGCGTCCTGCTGGGCCTTGTTCCATCTGTGGACCTCGTCCACGAAGAGGATGGTGCGCCGACCGTGGTAGGCCATTTCCTGTCTGGCCTTCTCTATGGCCGCCCGTACCTCCTGTACACCGCTCAAGACCGCATTGAGCGAGAGGAAGGCGCTCTTCGTGTGGTTGGCGATGACCCGGGCGAGGGTGGTCTTCCCGCATCCGGGCGGGCCGTAGAAGATGACCGAGGAGAGCCTGTCGGCCTGGATGGCCCGACGGAGGAGCCTCCCCGGACCGAGGATGTGCTCCTGTCCCACGAACTCGTCCAGGGTACGGGGACGCATGCGGGCGGCCAGCGGCTCGTCGTGCAGGGATTTCGCTGCTTCGAATAGATTGTCGGCCCTGTTCACACGGCTATGATATCACGAGGAGCCGTGTTGCAGAAGAGGCGTTTTGTTTCCTTGACACCGGCGCCTCTTTCTCCTTACAGTAGGGAACAATGCCGATTGCAGGAACCTTCTGTATCCCCCGCATCAGGGAGAGTCTGCAAGGCTTCAAGAAGGCCTTCCCTTCGATCAACAGGCGTCTCTCCGTGCAGCGTGAGGACTTCACGGATACCCTGCTCGAGCACATCCTCCTCGCCTATCAATTCCTCAACCGTCTCCTCTCCCGGGGTATCGACATCTTCTCCCCTGCAGGCCTCTACGCCCTCCTCGAGGTGAACCACCTGGTGATGTGCGGGAACGATCCCGCCACACGCCTCTCGTTCCATCTCCATATCGAGGAGACCCGCAGGCGCTACCAGGAGAACATCGACCTCATCCTCCCTTGGGTGCGCAAGGCGAGGGGAAAGCTCCCCCCCTTTGCCTTCATCACGGAGTTCTATATAAAGTGCCTGAGTCATCCCCAGCTCTTCGTAGAGGGGAATCACCGGAGCGGCAACATTCTGGTGAACTACCTCCTCGTGAGCGAGGGGTTTCCCCCTTTCATCGTGACCCCGGAGACCGGGTACGAGTACCTCGAGCTCTCGGGGGCGGTGAAATTCTCCTCCAAGGAGAAGGTGCTGGATACCGTACTCCCGCTCAAGAAGGCGAAGAAGCGGCTCATGAGGCTGTTCCGGGAGCACGGTGATGCCCGTTATCTTGCGTGAAGGAGCGAGTCGATGGCGGTAGTCTGGAAGATCATCAACTTCATAGGAGGCCTCTCGGTCTTCTTCTATGGCATGCGCCTCATGAGTCTGGGACTGCGTAAGCGCGCAGGCGGGCGACTCCGGAAGGTGCTCAAGTCCTTCAGCGACACGCCCCTCAAAGGGGTCTTCTCCGGTACGTTCGTGACCTCGGTGGTCCAGAGCTCGTCGGCCACCACGGTGCTCGTGGTGAGTCTGGTGAACGCGGGCCTCCTCGCCCTGGAGGAGGCGATCGGGATCGTCTTCGGTGCCAATATCGGCACCACCTTCACCGCCTGGATCGTCTCGTTTTTCGGCTTCAAGTTCTCCCTCTCATCCCTCGTGCTTCCTGTGTTCGCCCTCGCCCTCCCCCTCATGTTCAACAAGAACGAGAAGGTGAGGGAGGTGGCGGAGGCCCTCTTCGGGTTCTCCCTGGTGTTCCTGGGGCTTTCGATCATCAAGGACCAGGTCCCCGATGTGCAGGTGACCGAACAGAGCGCGACGTTCTTCAGGTTCTTCCACCATGAGAGCTTCCTCTCGGTACTCGCTTTCGTCCTCCTGGGGACGCTCGCCACCATGATCCTTCAGTCGTCGAGTACCACGGTGGCCATCACCCTCACCCTGCTCTACAAGGGGTGGATCTCGTTTCCCCTCGCGTGCGCCGCGGTGCTCGGTGAGAACATCGGTACCACGGTGACCGCGCTCCTCGCCTCCATCCCCATGAACCGCCAGGCCAAACGGATCGCCTACGCCCACACGCTCTTCAACATCACCGGGGTGCTCTGGATGCTCGCCGTCTTCCCGTGGTTCGTGAAGCTCGTGGACATCGTGGTGCCGGGGCCGGTGAGTGACGCCGGGCTCGTCACCTACCACCTTTCGGCCTTCCACACCATGTTCAACATCATCAACACCTTTCTGTTCATCTGGTTCGTGAAGCCCTACGCCGCCCTCTTGAGGCGTATCCTCCCGGAAGAGGCGGCGAAAGAAGAGCTGGTGCTCGTGGCCTCGCCCTTCCCCGAGAGCCTCGAGTCCAACTTGGTCTTGATAGAGAAGGCCCTCTCCAGGATGGCCGAGCGGGTCTTCGACATGGCCTTGGTGATCCTCCACTCCTTGGGAGGAGACGACGCCGACCTCGACCGGATGGCGGAGCAGGCCCGCGAGATGGAGCTGCGTTTCGACGAGATGGAGGAGGCCATCCACGTGACCCTCACCAGGTGCGCGACCGAATCGATGGCTGAGGAGCAGGCGAGACGACTCATGGCGTATCAGCTCATAAGCCGGGCCCTCGAGAGCATGAGCGACAGCCTCTACCGGGTGGCGCGGCTCCTCAAACAGCGGGGTGACCTCAGTATCCCCTTCCACAAGAAGGGGATGGAGGAGCTGCAGGACTACCTCCAGATCATCCTCGACTTTCTGCGCTACAACGTGAGCTACCTCTCGGGAGAGCTGGCGGCCTACGATGTGGAGCACGCCTACAGGCTCGAGCAACGGATCGACGGTATGCGAGACTCCCTGAGGAAACGGGCGAGGAAGAAGCTCGCCAAGGGGGCCGACGTGAGGGGAGAGCTCCTCTTCATGGACGTGGTGCGACACCTGGAGCACGTGGGTGACTACTCGCTCGACGTGTCACAGGCGATAAAAGAGATGGCCGGCTGAGAGACGTGAAAGGCCTGCCCGTGCTGGGCAGGCCTCTTGGTGGAGCTGATGGGAGTCGAACCCACGACCTCATGGATGCGAACCATGCGCTCTAGCCAACTGAGCTACAGCCCCACGATACAGGTATATAGTACGTGAATCGGGGGTTTTTGGCAAGATGGGGGTCCACGGGACTGTAACATCGAGTGTTGAAAAAGGCGGGGAAAAAAGATAAGGGGTATCTCCCACCACACTAATCCTTTTTTCAAGGAGGAGATACCCCATGAAGCATGGTAACACACGCACACTGATTGAGACACAGTATACCCTCTCTGATCTGATGAAACAAGTGGAAGACCAGCTACGGGAGGAGGTGCGCCACACCTACAAGACGTACCTGGAACACCTCCTTGAGACGCTGAGAGAGGAGGCAGTAGGACGACCACGATATGCACGAGGGGAGGCTGAGAAGGCACCGTACTACCGGTACGGCTACAGGAAATGGAAGAGCGTGCAGACCCCCTGGGGGCCGATCGAGGATGTACGCGTGCCCCGCATTCGCACCGGCGGGGGGAAGGAGGTGAAGCTGGTCGCCTATGAGCAGAGGCTCGTGGCCCTCGCCGAGCAGCTCCTTCTCGGGTATGTGGGAGGGATGAGCGCGCGGACGTGGGCCATCCTGTTACGGGAGCTGGGGATAGGCGAGGCACATCCGCAGACACTCCTGCGGCTCATAAAGCGTCTTCGTGAGGAGAAGGAGCAGTGGCGGAGGAGGTCCCTTAGAGGAGTGAAGGCCCTTGTGCTGGATGGAGTGTGGGCAAAGAGGCGTGGGAGGGGTCAGAAGAAGCTGGTTGTCCTGAGTGCCGTGGGGGTGAAGGAGGACGGATCTCATGAGCTCCTCGACTGGGTCGTTGCGGAGCAGGAGGACCAGGCGAGCTACGAGCGACTCCTTACCAGGCTCTATGAGCGAGGGCTTCATGAGGTGGAGCTGGTGGTGGCCGATGAGGCTGAGGGGATCCGGCAGGCCGTGGAGACGGTGTATCCTGAGGCGAAGAAGCAGGTATGCCTCTGGCACCTGCAGGGTACGCTTGAGCAGAAGCTCCTGCAGGACATGGGGGAACGGAAGGGGAAGAACGCAGACCTCCAGAAGGAGAGGCGAGCTTTTCGAGCGGAGTACTGGAAGCTCTTTGAGGCAGGAGGGAAGGAGGACGCAGCACGTGCGTTGGAGGCATTCGTGAAGAAGTGGGCGGCGAAGGCTCCCCGGATGACGGCCTCCCTCCTGTGGCGGAAGGACCGGCTTTTCTCCTATCTGGAGTTACCCTATGAGTGGAAGGAGAAGGTGAGGACGAGCAACCTTGCGGAGAACATGTTTCGGCACATGAGAAGCTTTCTGCGGAGGTATCCTGGGTATATGAGTCGTGCCCATGCGGATGAGGTGGTAGGCCTCTACGTGGTGGGCATGCAGGTGATACAAGAGGTGGGGAGACGCACCCCTACGGGCTCCAGCTCAATTTCAACACTCCTCCTTGACAGTGCCGGGGTCCACCCCCTCCTTGCCTTCTTAGGGAAAACCGGGCTACTCTTGTGGGTATCTTTTTCCGGCATGAGGAGGGAGCCCATGGGGGTCAACCTTGCAGGACGTTCGTTCCTCTCGCTCTTCGACTTTACGGCCGAGGAGATCCGGTATCTCCTCCGGCTCTCGCACGAGCTCAAGGGGCTGCGCAGGGCGGGGGTGAGGAGACGTCTCCTGGAGGGGCGACACGTGGTCCTCATCTTCGAGAAGACCTCCACGAGGACGCGGTGTGCCTTCGAGGTGGCGGCTGCGGACGAGGGGGCGCATGTGACGTTCCTCACCAACAGTCAGCTCGGCAAGAAGGAGTCGCTCGAGGATACGGCGCGGGTGCTCGGGAGGTTCTACGATGGGATCGGCTTCAGGGGGTATGCCCAGGAGACGGTGGAGGCGCTCGCCCGCTACTCCGGGGTTCCGGTGTGGAACGGGCTCACCGATGAGTGCCACCCCACGCAGGCCCTCGCCGATGTGATGACCATAGAGGAATACGTCCGCAAGCCGCTCTCGCAGGTGAAGCTGGTCTTCGTAGGGGATGCCCGGAACAACGTGGCCCGCTCCCTGCTGGTGATCTCGGCCAAGCTCGGGATGCACTTCGTGGCGGTCTGTCCTCCTGCCCTCTCTCCGGATGCGGAGTTCCTCGCACGGGCAGAGGAGGTGGCGCGGGGGACGGGGGCCCGTATCGAGATCACCGATGACCTCGATGGGGTTGAGGGGGCGGATGCCCTCTACACCGATGTGTGGGTCTCCATGGGCGAGGAGGAGAAGCTGGAGGAGCGGATCCGTCTCCTCGAGCCGTACAGGGTGGATATGGCCCTCATAGCCCGGACGGGGAATCCCGAGGTGCTCTTCCTCCATTGCCTCCCTTCGTTCCACGATACGAATACCGAGATGGGGCGCCTTGTGTACGAGCGTTTCGGCATAAAGGAGATGGAGGTCTCCGACGAGGTCTTCAGGAGCCGGCACTCGGTGGTGTTCGAGGAGGCGGAGAACCGGCTTCACACCATCAAGGCGGTGATGCTTGCCACGCTGGGGGCGGTGTAGGAGGTGGGGGTGCGTGGCACGCATGCGGTGATCTATCTCCCACACCTCAGGCACAATCTGCGGGAGATCAGGCGGCGGGTGGGGGAGGGGCGGATGGTGTGTGCGGCGGTGAAGGCGGATGCGTACGGCCATGGGGCGGTTCGAGTGGGGAGGGTGTTGGTGGAGGAGGGGGTGGAGATGCTCGGGGTGGCGACGCCGGAGGAGGGGGCGGAGCTGGTGGAGGCGGGGGTGGGGGCGAGGGTGTTGCTTCTTGGGCTCACGGATGGCGCGGGGCTGGAGCTCGCGGTGGAGGCGGGGGTGGAGCTCGCGGTGGGGGACAGGGAGTATGTGCGTGAGGTGGTGAGGGTGGCGAGGGCGAAGGGGAGGAGGGTGCGGGTGCACGTGGAGGTGGACACGGGGATGGGGCGGACGGGGTGTGCGCCCGAGGAGGCGGTGGGGGTGGTGGAGGAGGTGGAGGGGGCGGGGGTGCTGGAGCTTGCGGGGATGTGGACGCACTTCCCTTCGTCGGACGAGGCCGATGACGGGTTCACCGAGGCCCAGGTGGAGCGGTTTCTCCAGGTGGTGGGGCGGGTGAGGGCGCGGGGGATCTCGCCGGGGCTGCTCCACGCGGCCAACTCAGGAGGGATTATCGGGCATCCTCCTTCCTGGCTCGACATGGTGAGACCAGGGATTTCCCTCTACGGCTACTACCCTTCCGAGGAGCAGGAGCGAACCCTTTCCCTCCTCCCGGTGATGGAGTTCGTCTCGCAGGTGGTCTTTCTCAAGAAGGTGCGGAAGGGCACCCCTGTCTCCTACGGCCGCACGTGGCGCGCGCCGCGTGATACCTGGATCGCCACCGTGGCCGCAGGCTATGCCGACGGCTATAGCAGGCTCCTCTCTTCACGGGCCGAGGTGCTCATACGGGGGAGGCGCTACCCTGTGGTGGGTCGGGTGTGCATGGACCAGTTCATGGTGGATGTAGGGCCCCACCTTGAGGTGGCCCGCTATGATCGGGTGGTGCTCTTCGGGCCTGATCCTGCAGGTCCGTCGGCCGAGGAGCTCGCCCGACTGGTGGGCACGATTCCCTATGAGATCACCTGCGCGGTCTCACGCCGGGTGCCGCGTGTGTACGTGGAGGAGAGTCCCTACCTTTCTGGGGGATCGAGCTCTGCCCACAGAGGCGGACTCACGAGGTAGGATCGATAGATGTGACGCCGCATGGTACGGGCAGCCTCGTCGGGGTCGCGGCGGGCGATGGCGTTCACCACGTCGAGGTGTGAGTACTCCTTTATGAGCGGCACTTCCTGGTACTTCTCTTCCGATTTCACGAGCAGGGTGAAGAGGTGGATCCGTTCCAGGCTCTCCAGGAGGAGCGTGCTCCCGGTGAGCTTCACGAGCTCGAAGTGGAAGGAGTAGTGCGCCTCGTCGAAATCCGTATCCTCGTGTGCCTTGCCTGCGAGCGAGTCCACGTAGGCGGCGGTCTTTCTGAGGGCCTCTATCTCGTCGATTCCTATGGTGTAGCACAGGATCCTCACGGCCTGGGCTTCCACCGCCTCACGGAGGATGTACATGTCGGCGAGCTGTTCCTCGTTCGGGACGATGACCCGCGAGCCGTAGTAGGGGTGGGATTCCACGAGCCCCTCGCTCTCGAGGCGGTTGAGCGCCTCCACCACGGGGATGACGCTCACCCCGCAGAACTCGGCCATGCCCCGCTTGCTCAGGCGGGTGCCGCACGGGAGCTTCCCCTCCATGATGGCCTGTTTGATGGTGCGGTAGGCCCTGTCAGAGGCCCGTTCACGAGGCGGGCGCCGTCGTGTGCTCATCTTGCATCGAGGATACTACATCACCGGCGGGGCTTCAATGCACCCTACTTCCACATGGCCTCCTGGCGCTTGTAGTGGTCTTCGATCACGATGGCCGCCATGGCCTCCACCACGGGCACGATCCTGGGACAGATGCACGCATCGTGTCGGCCCTCGGTGATGATCTCGGTCTCGTTGCCATCGATGTCGATGGTGCGCTGCGGTCGTGCGATGGAGGAGGTGGGCTTGACCACCACGCGGAAGACGATCTCCTCCCCGGTGGAGATGCCGCCGAGGATCCCTCCCGCGTTGTTGGTGAGGAAGCCCTGGGCGTTCATCTGGTCGTTGTGTTCGCTTCCCCTCATGTCGGCCGCCCTGAACCCTGCCCCGAACTCGATCCCCTTCACCGCACCGATGGAGAGCATGGCCTTGGCGAGGTCGGCGTCGAGCTTATCGAAGACCGGCTCCCCGAGCCCCGGCGGTACCCCCCTGATCCGGCACTCCACGATCCCCCCCACGCTGTCGCGTTCTTCCTTTATCCTGCGGATGCGCTCCACCATCTTCTCGGCCGCCTCAGGGTCGCAGGCCCGCATGGGGTTCTTCTCTATCACGCCGGGGTCGAAGGTGCGGCACTGGATCCCTGCAGCCCGCAGGGTGTAGGCGATGATGGAGATGCCCCGCTGGGCGAGGATCTTCTTGGCCACGGCCCCGGCGGCCACCCGGGCTGCGGTCTCCCGCCCCGAGGCGCGGCCGCTCCCCCTGTAGTCGCGTATCCGGTACTTCTTGTGATAGGTGTAGTCGGCGTGACCTGGCCTGAAGAGGCGGGCGATGGCCTCGTAGTCTCCGGGCCGCGTGTCCTGGTTGTAGAGGATCATCATGAGCGGGGTGCCCGTGGTCTTGCCCTGAAAGACCCCGGAGTAGATGTGGACGATGTCCGACTCCTTGCGCGGGGTGCCCACCTCCGACTGACCCGGCTTGCGGCGGTCGAGCTCCTTCTGGATGTCCTCTTCCGAGAGGTCGAGGAGGGGAGGCACCCCGTCGACGATCACGCCCACCGCATGGCCGTGCGACTCGCCGAAGGTGGTGATCCTGAAGAGCGTGCCGAAGCTATTTCCTGGCATAGCCGTGTTCCTCCAGTGCAGCAAGTATCGAGCGTGCGAGCTCGTCCTCCCAGGTGCCCCGTGCGCGGACCACCACGTGGGCCTGGCTCAGGTATGCCTGGTGCCTGCGCTCGTAGAGGGCAAGGAAGGCCTCCCAGGGGTCTGGTCCCTCGAGGAAGGGGGGCAGTCCCCCCTCCACGATGCGCTCGAAGAGGATGTGCGGCTCCTCCTGAAGGTAGACCACCACGCCCACCTCCTTGAGGGCTGAGAGGGCCCCGGGGTTGTCGCAGATGCCCCCGCCGGTGGCGATGACGCATGGCCTGAGCCGTGCCCGTGCAGCGAGCTCTCTGGCGGCCCGGCGCTCCAGGTCCTGGAAGCCCTCCTTCCCGAGGAGTCGGTAGATCTCCCTCACCGGGCGCCTGGTGCCCGTCTCGGCCTCGTGGATGCGCACCACCTCCTCGTCCACATCGAAGCACGGAAGGCCGAGAAGTCGTGCGAGCGCCACACCTGCCGAGGTTTTCCCCACGTGTTTGAGTCCCACCAGGACGATGCTCTGCATGAGAGGGAGTATAGCTTGGAGGATACAGGAGTGCAACAGAGGGGAAAAGGGACGGTACCCAGTCATTTTTTCTTGAAATTCTACGAAAGTCGTGGTATAAGGTTGGAGTAGGAGTGTTATTTCGCATAGTAACGATTTTAGAGATTTTAGAGACTTTGGAGATTGACCAGGAGGTTTAAAATGAAACGTGTCTTCATGGCGTGGCTCAGCGTGTCAGCACTCCTTCTCCTCGTGCTCACCGGGTGTCCTATACCCACAGGTTCTGAGGATGAAGGAGGAGGGGGAACGGATGTCTTTTTCACGGTAACTGTTGATAATAATGCCCCCAACAGGGGAGTAGTAGTGGATCAGGAGGGCTTTACCTTCCAAGGCGAATCCAGCTCAAAGAAATACAAAGAGGGTACTCAGGTTACACTCACTGCGATTCCCACCAACAACTACAAGTTTAGTTATTGGTCCTATTCGGGGAGTATCAAAACCGAAGAGACGCTCACTTTTACAGTTACAAAAGATGTCTCGATTGGAGTAGTTTTCACTTTGCGTAATCTTACTCTGGAGGTTGAGCCCGAAGGGGCGGGGACAATCCTTAAGGATCCAGATAAGGAAGATTACAAGGACGGTGAGAATGTAGAACTTACCGCCGACCCTGCTACAGGATATCTGTTCAACTACTGGGAATTTTCGGATGGGAGTATTTCCAATGATAATCCTCTACAGTATGAGGTAGGGAGATTAGAAACCGTTGTAGCCCACTTCGTTAACGAGCAGAGTCCTGGGTACACACTTACGATAGAAGAAGCCACGGGAGGTACGGTCTCTGTCGATCTTAAGAAGAACTACTATCAAAGTGGGGAAACGGTTACACTTACTGCTCATCCTGAGGAAAATTCTCGTTACCTTCTGGAGAAGTGGATCGTGACAGTAGGCGGTACATCACAGGAATTCCAGGATAATCCTCTCCAGATTACATTTTCCTCTTCTGATATTACCGTTGAACCTGTATTTGAAGAGGGGGTCACTCTATCTGTAAGTGTGAATCCCTCCAATGGTGGTTCTGTAAATGTTTCGCCCCAGGCTCCGGGAGAGTATGATGGGGCCGCCCTTTATCTCCCAGGAAGCCAGGTTACTCTTACTGCAGTCGAAAGCACTTTCTACCTCTTCACAGGATGGACGGGAGATTATGCTTCCACAGATGCTGAAATTCAGATTGAGCTTACAGGTGATATGTCTCTCACTGCGGTATTCGAAAGAGGAGTGAGTGTAAGTCTGACAACTGAGGGAAGCGGTACAATCTCTTACGATCCTGCTCCCCAAAAAGAAGCCGATGGGAAACTTATTTATCAGCAGGGAACACAGGTGGCTTTTACCGCAATACCTTCGCAAGGGTGGGTGTTTAAGGAATGGGATATCTCGAATCTGCAGAATGTACCTTCTGATCTTACACAGAGTCAAATCGAAGTGTCGATGGAGCCCATAGATTCTACTTCCACAGTAGAGATCACCGCCCATTTCCTGAAAGAGTGCACTATCTCTGTTGCCCCAGAAGATGTATCGTATGTAACAATCGATCCTTCCACCGGCCCCTACTACACTGGAGATTCGATCACCGTCACCGTGACGCCGCCTTCCGGGCAGATGCTCGACTCCTGGATCGCTCTCCCCACATGGGTTCCGGAAGAGTACGCCGGCTACACGAGCTTCACCGTGACCCTGGAAGATGATCTTACCCTCGATCCAGAGTTCGTCCAGAGAGACTGGCTCATCATGGTGTACATGGCGGGTGACAACGACCTCGAGCCCAATGCCATTGCAGACTTTAATGAGATGGAAGAGGTCGATAGAACAGGTTCGGGTGTGGAGATCGTGGTGCTCTTCGACAGGGCGAGCGGGTACGACTATTCCAACGGAAGCTGGACGAGCACCCGTGCGTACCGGGTGGTGAAGGATCCCAACGGGGCCGATTCGACGATCGTCTCGGAACGTATCTCCCTGCCTACGCTTGGGATTACTCCTACCAGCAGTGTGGAACGCAACATGGGCGATCCGGATACCATAAGCGGCTTCATCCAGGACGCCATGTCGGCCTACCCTGCCGCTCACTATGCCCTCATCTTCTGGAACCACGGGGGTGGGTGGCGGAGCCTTTCCACAAGGTCGCTCCCCGGTTCGCTCTCCACGCTCCCGGTGAGAGAGAGACACGACACCAAGGTGATATGTCTCGACGAGTACTCTGGAGACTACCTCTATACCCAGGAGATTGGCGCCGGTCTTGCAGCCGGGCTTGGCTCGCAGACCCTGGATGTGGTGGGCTTTGATCTGTGTCTCGGCGGTATGGCAGAGATCATGTACGAGGTGGCATCGTATGCAGACTACTTCATAGGCTCGGAGGACCTCGAGCCTGGTGATGGCTGGGAGTACTCCCTCTGGATACCGGACTTCATCACCAACGGGAAGACCGCGCAGGCCTTCTGCCAGGCGGTGGTGGATGCCTACTCCCAGCACTATGCGGGAGAGTCCTGGGTGACGCTTGCTGCGGTGGATCTCGATGCCTTCATGAACAGCGTGATCCCCGCCTTCTACGACCTTGCAGGCCTGGTGGATGAGGCCATCACGGATGCGACCACACAGCAGGCCGTAGCTACAGCCATTACACCACTCTTTGCAAGCCCTCAGGGGAGTGATGGAACCTATGAGTATGTAGACTTCCACGCAGATCTGGGGCAATTCGCCCAGGCCATGCTCTCGGTTTTTGCGGGGAACACGCAGATAGAGACAGCTGCCACCATACTGGCGAACGCCGTCTCCTCGGCGGTGGTAGCCGAATGGCACAGCAGCGACTACCAGGCGCAACTCGGTGCCGAGCCCGGCGGCATCTCTATGTACTACATGATGGGAGTGTATGATGCCTCGACCGGAGATCTTCTCACGGTAACTCACTCCTCGGCCTACGTGCGTGGCTCCGGCGTAAGTTATCCGCTCTCGTTCGTAGAGGATACAAGCAACACGTGGGTCATCGACTCCCACGGGACGCCGGATAATTACGATGATGATACCGGCCTCCTCAATACCTTGTTCTATGTGCAATTCTAGGAAAAGACGAGCGAGAGATAACTCCACACCCCGGGGGTTCCCGGGGTGTGTTTTTTGTACTGAGACACTTTTTGTCGATGTCCCGATTGACACGATGAGGGGGGTGGGCATACGCTCCTCTCCGATCGGTATGAGGAGGTGGCCCATGATAGAAGAGAAGACCCAGGAGACAGACAAGCCTCCGGAACGGAGGCGAAGACGGATCCCTGCCGCACGGGCCCGGTGTCTTGGTCCGCTTTCCGATCTGGAATCCCACGTGGCCCCGGACTGGTGGTCCAGGATCTTCAACTCCTACTACATGAAGACCGACGGCGATGTGGTGGACGATCTTGCCATCACGCGGAAGGAGGATGATCTCTTTACTTCTGTCCTTGGTCTCAAGAAAGAGGAGGTGGTGCTTGACCTGTGCTGTGGTCAGGGGAGGCACTCCCTCGAGCTCGCACGCAGGGGTTTCACCAGGGTGGAAGGACTCGACAGGTCCCACTACCTCATCCAGAGGGCGAAGGCCCAGGCGGCGAAAGAAGGGCTGCCGGTGAAGTTCAGAGAAGGGGACGCACGAAAACTGCCCTATCCCCCGGATCAGTTCGACGTGGTGATGATCCTGGGCAACAGCTTCGGCTACTTCGAGAGCAGCAAGGACGATCTTCTTGTCCTAAAGGAGGTGGCGCGTGTCCTCAAACCGTGGGGACGGATACTCCTCGATCTGGCCGATGGTGAGTATCTACGAGCACACTACGTTCCCCGCTCATGGGAGTGGATCGATGCAAAGCACTTTGTCTGCAGGGAGCGGGCCCTCTCGGCTGATCGGCAGAGGCTCATCTCACGGGAGGTGATCGTCCATACCGAGAAGGGGGTGGAGGTGGATCAGTTCTATGCCGAGAGGCTCTACACACCCGAGCTCATACGATCTCTCCTCGAGGAGGCGGGCTTCCAGGAGGTGTCCTTCCACGGGAGTCTCACCCCCGACTCGGCACGGGGACAGGACCTCGGGATGATGGAGCGGCGCATCCTGGTGAGTGCGAGGATACGGAAGGAGTGGGCACCTGTAAAATCGAGAAAGAAGAATGTGTCCACTCAGGTGGCGGTGGTGATGGGCGACCCCTCGAAGCCCGATCCGCTCAAGCCGTTCATGGTGTTCGACGACGATGATCTCTACACCATCGATCGGCTCAAGGCTGCGCTCAAAGAGTGTACAGGCTATTCCTTCACCTATCTTTCGCGCCACGAGACTCTCATACAGGATCTTATGAGGCTCAAGGGGAAGGTCGATTACGTGTTCAATCTGTGTGACGAGGGATTTTTCAACGATCCGAGGAAGGAGCTGCACGTGCCGGCGCTCCTCGAGATGCTCGGCATCCCCTATACCGGCGCGACACCTCAGGGGCTCGCCTTCTGCTACGACAAGTCGCTCGTACGGGGGGTGGCGAAGGAGATGGGAGTGCCCGTGCCTCGTGCCTTCTTCATAGATCCCACGTCGATCGTCTTCGAGGTACCGTTCGGTTTTCCCATGATCGTCAAGCCGAACCTCGGAGATTCCAGTTTCGGGATCACGCAGAAGAGCGTGGTGTGGTCGCTCGATGAGCTTTCCGCCTGCATCTCCGAGATCAGGGATACGTTCGGCTACGAAAAGCCGGTGCTTGTGGAGGAATTCCTCACGGGGAAGGATCTGACGGTGGGGATCATCGGGAATCCGACGGACGACTACATGGTGCTCCCCATAGTGGAAGAGGACTACTCAGCGCTCCCGCCGGAGCTTCCTCGGATCTGCGGATACGAGGCGAAATGGCTCCCCGACTCTCCCTACTGGAAGGCCCTCCGGTCGATTCCCGCAGGGCTTCCCGAGGAGACGGAGAAGTCCATCGTGGAGTGGTGTGTCCGTCTTTTCGAGCGGCTGGAGTGTCGGGACTACGCCCGGTTCGACTGGAGATGCGACGCGGATGGGAATCCGTATCTTCTGGAGGTGAACCCCAACCCCGGTTGGTGTTGGGACGGGCACCTCGCAAAGATGGCACGCCTCGCGGGTATGGAGTATCCCCGGATGCTGGAGGCCATCCTGAAGGCGGCCGAGAAGCGATTGGGGATACGGTCGTAGGAGGAGAGCATGGGAGGTGGGGTGTTCTCTGTCCTCCGGGGAGGGGTGCTAGTACTCTCTTTTGTGCTCATCGCTGTGGGGCGTGTGCCCTGGCTACGGATGAATCGTACGGGCTTTGCGTTTGTGGGCGCCACGCTAGTGGTGGTGACCGGCCTTCTCCCCCTGGAGGAGGCTCTTAGTGCAATCGATATGCGGACGATCGTGCTTCTTCTCTCCATGATGATCGTTTCCTCGAATCTCACCTATGCGGGGTTCTTCGACCTGGTGGCCGACTGGGTGATTTTGAGGGGGAAGAGCCCTCTCAGACTCCTTGCGCTTCTCATGATGTGTACGGCGATTCTTTCGGCCTTTTTCGTAAACGACACCGTGTGTGTGGTGATCACCCCTTTTGTGCTTCTCCTCACTGAGCGATATGGACTTCCCGCAGTTCCCTACCTTATTGGACTTGCGGTCTCTGCGAACATCGGTTCTGCTATGACGCTCGTTGGAAACCCCCAGAACATGTACATAGGTGCGGTGAGTGGGATTCCCTTCGGGCGGTTTTTCCTCAGGATGGTAGGGCCTTCACTCCTCTCCCTTGCTTTTGCCTATGGCGTGGTAGTCCTGGTGTATCGAAAGGAGTTTCGAGAGGTGAGGTGGGAGTCTCCTCAGGGACACGTGAAACGGCTCAGGATCTACCGTCCGCTCCTCTACAAATGCTATGCGAGCATGGCCCTCCTGGTGATTCTCCTCATGGTGGGGACTTCCATCGTGTATGCCGCTATGGTGGCGGCCTCGGTGCTTCTCATCACGAGAAGGATTCATCCTGAGAAGATCTTCACGCAGGTGGACTTCTCCATCCTCACCTTTTTTGGCGGACTTTTCGTCCTTACGAAAGGGGTAGAGGCTACAGGAATCCTTGCGGCCTTGAGGGGGGTGGAAACGCTGCTCTCCTTGAAGGGATGGGTACTCGCTCCTCTCGCTGCGGTGCTCTCCAACCTGGTCTCCAATGTGCCTGCGGTGATGCTCCTCTCTCCCATGGTGGAGCGGATGAGCTCAGAGACGGGGTGGCTCGTGCTCTCGCTTGCGAGCACCTATGCGGGGAATCTCACCCTGCTCGGAAGTGTGGCAAACCTCATTGTGGCGGAGCGGGCGAGGTCGGCGGGGGTTCTCCTTACGTTTATGGAGTATCTCAAGGTGGGCATCCCTGTGACCGTTGTCTCGTTGAGTGTGGGGACTGCATGGCTCTTCATTCGTTGACAGATTTCCCATGCCGTACTAGGGTAAGGGTATGAGGCAGCATGCGGCGAATCTGCTCACGGTGGTAAGGATTGGCCTCGCACCGGTGTTCTTTGTGCTCTTTCTTCTCGTGCCTGAATGGATCCCCACCTCTCCATGGCTCGCATTGGGCCTCGTGTGGGTGTTGTATCTCGTGATGGAGATCTCCGATCTCTTCGACGGCATGGTGGCACGTTCCACCGGCACGGTCTCCGACCTCGGGAAGGTGCTCGATCCGTTCGCCGATGTGGTGGCCCGCCTCACCTATTTCCTGTGTTTCGTGGAGGCGGGGTTCATGCCTGCGTGGGTGTTCCTGCTGGTGCTCTACAGGGAGCTCGGGATGACCTTCCTTCGGATGATGCTCGCGCGGAAGGGGATCGCCCTGGGGGCGCGGATGGGGGGTAAGGTGAAGACGGCGCTCTATGCGGCGGCCACGAGCACGGGGCTTGTGTGGTACACACTCGCGCAGGTAGGGGCAGGGGCGTCACTCCTTTCCATTGCAGGGATACTCTTCCTGGTGCTGCTGGGAGCAGGTCTCATCACCGCGTATGTCTCTTTCTTCGATTACCTGAAGACTGCATGGGGACACGTTCGTTCCTAGCGTGCACCCGGTGATCACTCCTCCTCACAGGTGAGAAGGACCTTCCCCGGGAGTGTGTGTTCCTCCGCGGCACGTTCGAGGAGGGAGGGGGCTTCGTCGAGGGGGTGGACCCCGGCGAGAAGTGGGGAGGGATTCAGCTTCCCTTCGGCGAGCAAGGAGACTATTTCCGGAAACTTCCGGTTGTTGAGCCTGCTCCCCAGGATGGAGAGTTCCTTGCGGATGATCTCTGCCTGGGGGATGGGGGTGGGGGTGCTGGAGAAGCCCAGGAGGACGATACGGGCTCCCGGCGCACTGCACCTGACGATGGACTCGAAGAGCGAGGGCGCTCCCACGGCGTCCACCACGGCCGTGGCTCCTTCCCCGTCTGTGCGGGCGAGGACCTCGCCGGCGAGGTCTTTTCCTGCGGTGTTGAGCGTCTCGTCGGCACCCATGCGTCGCGCCCTCTCGAGGGCTGATTCAGAGATGTCGCAGATGATGGTTCTCGCCCCTGTGAGGCGCATGACTTGAAGGGAGAGGGTTCCTATGATTCCCGCTCCTATGATGAGTACGATATCGTCTGGGGTCACCTGGAGCCTGTGTCGCACGTTCGCCGCGATGGAGTAGGGTTCGATGAAGACCGCTTCTTCCCATGTGAGACCGTCCGGTATGGGGTGGACGTTCGTCGCCGGCACGGTGAGGTAGGGGGCGAAGCCTCCGTCCCGGTGAACTCCCACGACCTGGAGGTTGCGGCACACATTGGGGTGGCCCGTCCTGCACGCGATGCACTTCCCGCAGCTTATCACCGGGTCCACCACCACCCGCGTGCCCGGGGGAGGGGCGGTCGTCACCTCGCTCCCCCAGGAGACGACTTCGCCTGCGAGTTCGTGTCCCGGTATGCGGGGGTAGGAGACGAAGGGGTTCGAGCCCTCGTAGATGTGCATGTCCGATCCGCAGATCCCGGCACGGTGTACCCTGATGAGCAGCTCGTGGGGGCCGGGGGTGGGTATGGGTCGTTTTTCTATCTTGGCCTGATGGGGGGAGGTGATCACCACTGCACTCATATACGATGTCATGTTGCTCCTCCTAGGGTAATGGGCCTGCTCGCCTTACCGGCTCCTCTCGTGAAAAAGTCAGTCTCCAGTGGTGTGCGGGCCGGCCATCCGCTTCACGTACTCTGCAGTCTGGCGTCCGAGCATGCGGGCGGCCTTTTTCTGGGCCTCGCCCGGCTCTCCTACGGCCACGGCACCGTAGTGGGCGGTCACTCCCGGGCCTGAGTAGTCGGGAAGACCGAAGACCAGGAAGCCGTAGTTCATGAGTGCGCTCAGGATGGAGAAGAGGGTCGCTTCGTTGCCGCCGCCGAGTCCTCCCGAGGTGGTGAAGGCCGCGCCGATCTTGCCTTTGGCCTTGCCCCACGCTGCGCCCACGGATTCGTCGAAGAAGCGTTTGAGCTTCCACGACATGACGCCGCAGTAGGTGGGAGAGCCCACGATGAGGCCGTCCGAGGAGAGGATGTCGTCCGCACGGGCCTCGTCCACGTGCTTGACTGCCACCTCTACCCCGCCCTCCCGGGCGCCTTCTGCGACTGCCTCGGCGAGGGCTTTTGTGTGGCCGCTCTCTGAATCGTAGATGACGGTGATCTTCGGCATGGTTCCTCCTTGGAGTACGGACGTGGTGATGGACCCCTTTTTACACAGTGCTCTCGTTTCGAAGATAGCAGAGGTGGCCCCTACCGTCCACCGGGCGAGGCCACGATGAAGGCAAAACCGAATCCTGCGGTGGTCATGGGAAAGGGCCCTTCCTCCACCTCCTGGGTGTCGGAAAAGGAGTTGACCACGAGGAAGAGTCGGAGCTCTCCTGCAGGAGAGGGGATGAGGAGGCCCGTCTCGAGGCGGAAGGCGTACCCGGTGCCATCGGGAAAGAAGAGGATGTCGTTCCAGGTCTCGAGATAGGGATGGATGAGCCGATGCACGGGGGAGGTGAGGAGGAGCCCGGCCCTGAGGTAGGCGTCTTCCCTGAACTCGGGGAGGCCCTCGGCCTGCCAGTAGTCGAAGAGGTCGACGTAGGCGGCCCTGAGCGAGGGGGTGATGGTGAGCCAGGGGAGGGGGGTGAGGGGTGGGGTGGTGGCCAGGAGGCCGAGCCTGTCGGTGGCCGGATCGGTGAGGTGCAGGTCGTCGTGGATGCGCCACCTTAAGGGGTGGAAGCTCATGCGGGAGTACTCGGCGGCGAGGACGAGGGGAGGGAGGCGCAGGCCCAGGAGGGCGCCGTACTGGTACTGGACGGCGTTCATCCACCACTCCATGACCGAGGCGGCCTCGTCGCCGGGGGCGAGGGGGCCTACCACCAGGATGGAGTCGAAGTAGATGCGGAGGGCGAGGAGGTTATGCCAGGCAAGGGGGGTTGCGGCGCCCGAGATGCCGATGTGAAAGCTGTCGGTGGGGCTCTCCTCGAGGGTGTAGGTCTCGTACCAGAGGCGGAGGGTTCCGTGCGGGAGAATGGTGGAGGTGTAGGGGGCGGGGAAGGGGTGGATGGTGAGGATGGATTGAGGGAAGTCGCGGCCGTGAAGGGGAAGGGTGAGGAGGAGCACGAGCACAAGGAGGAGCGCGCGCCTCATGGGAAAGAGTATACCACGGGTCGGCAGAATGGGGTATGGGGAGGCCGCCGCCGGGTATCGAGGATCACAGGGGGCGGGTGTCTTCCCGGGCGGGTCGGGGCTCTTCCATGGTATCCATGGTGTCCTGTGGGTGCTTCTGGTGGAACTGCCAGTAGAGGCCTTTCCGGGCCATGAGTTCGTCATGGGTGCCCTGCTCCACGATACGCCCTTCCTGGATCACCAGAATGCGGTCGGCTTCCCGCACGGTGTTGAGGCGGTGTGCGATGACGAAGCTCGTGCGGCCCTTCATGAGGGTCCGGAGGGCCTTCTGGAGGTGGCGTTCGGTGCGGGTGTCCACGCTGCTGGTGGCCTCGTCGAGTATGAGGATGGCGGGGTCGGCGAGCAGGGCCCGGGCGATGGTGATGAGCTGCCTCTGGCCTTCGCTCAGGCTGCTTCCCCTGTCGGTGAGGAGGGTGTCGTATCCCTGGGGGAGGTGCCGGATGAAGTGGTGGGCCTCGGCGATACGGGCCGCCTCTTCCACCTCTTCGTCGGTGGCATCGGGTCGTCCGTACCGGATGTTCTCCCGTATGGTGTCGGTGAACAGGTGGGTGTCCTGGAGGACCATGCCCATGTGCCGCCGTAACGAGGCGCGCCTGATGTGCTGGGTGTCCCGCCCGTCCAGAAGGATGCGGCCTTCCTGGGGATCGTAGAACCGCATGAGGAGGTTCACCAGGGTGGTCTTGCCTGCCCCGGTGGGGCCGACGATGGCGATGAGGCTCCCGGGTGGTGCCTCGAGGGTGATGTCGCGGAGCACGGGACGTGTGGGGTCGTAGCCGAAGGTGAGGTTGTGGAGAGCGAGGTGGCCGGAGGTGGTGTTGAGATTCTCTGCTTCGGGGAGATCCTGCTCTATGGGTTCGTCGAGGAGCTGGAAGATGCGCTCGGCCCCTGCGAGGGCGCTCTGGATGAGGGTGAACTGGTTGGAGATCTCGTTGATGGGCCGCGAGAACTGGCGGGCATAGGTGAGGAAGGCGGCCACCACACCCACGGAGAGTTGTCCCTTGAGGGCGAGGTATCCCCCTGCGAGGGCGATGATGGGGAATGAGAGGCCGTTGAGGGCGTTCATGATGGGCGGGAGGACGCTGGAGACCACCATGGCCCGGTAGGCGGTGGCGGTGAACTGCTCGTTGGTGGTGGTGAACTCGTCGAGGAAGACGCCTTCCCTGCCAAAGGCCTTGATCTCGCGGAGGCCGCCTGCGGTCTCTTCCACCAGGGAGTTGAGGCTCCCGAGGAGCTGCTGCTGGGTGCGGAATGCCTCGCGGCTCAGACGGGCCAGGGTGCGGGTCACCAGGATGGCGAGGGGGATGATGATGGCGGTGAGGAGGGTAAGCAGGGGGGAGAGGGCGAGCATCATGGCGAGGGAACCTGCAAGGAGGAGGACGTTGGAGGCGAGCTGGGTGAGGGTCTGGCTGAGGGTGGTCTCCAGGGTGGCCACGTCGTTGGTGAGCCTGCTCATGAGGTCGCCGTGAGGGGTGCGGTCGAGGAAGGGGATGGGGAGGCGCTGGAGGTGTGAGAAGAGGTCGCGTCGGAGGCGATAGAGTACGCCCTGCGTGACGGTGATGAGGGAGCGGACCTGGATCCAGGTAAGGCCGGTGGAGGCGAGGTAGAGGGCGGCCATGGTGAGTACGGCGGCAAGGAGGGTGGACAGGTCGACCGTGCCGGGGCCGGATGCCATGGCGTTGACCGCGTTCCTGATGAAGAGGGGGGCGGCGAGGGCGGCGGCGCTGGTGGCGAGCACGGCGAGCACGGCCACGGTGAGGGGGATACGGTAGGGGCGCAGGTAGTGCCAGAGGCGCCTGAGGATGGGGAGGATGCGGGTAGGGCGGGGGGCTTCGAAGGGGGCGCGGGGCCGGAAGGGGCCGGGGCCTGTGGGGCTACGCATGGAGGGCTCCTTCTATCTGGGTCTCGTAGAGTTCCCGGTAGAGGGGACATTGCTGGAGGAGGAGGTGGTGGGGGCCTGCGCCTGCGAGGCGGCCGTCGTCCAGCACGAGGATGAGGTCGCAGGTGGTAATGGCGCTCATGCGCTGCGAGATGAGGAGGGTGGTGATGGGGAGGGTGCGGAGGGAGGCGAGGAGGCGGGACTCGGTGGCGGCGTCGAGGGCGCTGGTGGCGTCGTCGAGGATGAGGAGGCCGGCGGGGCGGATGAGGGTGCGGGCGATGGCGAGGCGCTGGCGCTGGCCGCCGGAGAGGTTGGTACCGCCCTGCTCGATGCGGGCCTCGAGCACGCCGGGGAGCCGGGAGACGAACTCCCATGCCTGGGCGCGCGTGAGCGCTTCGATCATCTGGTCCTCGGTGGCATCGGGGAAGCCCCACCTGAGGTTCTCGGCCACCGTGCCGCGGAAGAGCACCGGCTTCTGGAAGACCACGGCGATACGGGCCCGCAGCTCCTCGAGGGAAAGATCCCGTATGTCCGTGCCGTCGAGGAGCACTCTCCCCTCTGCAGGTTCTACCATGCGAAGGAGGGTCATCACCAGGGTGGTCTTGCCCGATCCAGTAGGACCTATCACCCCGATCCTGGTGCCCGGTGGTGCCTCAAACGAGAGGTCTGAGAGGGCGGGTACGCCGTCGTACGAGACCGACAGGTGTTCTACCACCAGAGAGGCGGGCCTCCCCAAAGGCTGAAGGTCCTTGCCTCCCAGGGTGAGGGATTCCTCAGGGGCGTCGGCGAGTTCGGCGATCCTCAGGAGAGAGGCCTGGGCGCGTGAGAGTCCCATGAAGAAGAAGCCTATCATCATGAGGGCGAAGAGGATCTGGAGGAGGTAGTTGGTGAGCGCGATGATCGTCCCCACCTGAATGTCCCCCTGCTGTACGAGCAGCCCACCTGCCCAGAGTACTGCCACGATGGAGAGGTTCATGATGAGGAACACGAGGGGAAACGCGAGTCCCATGAGGCGGGAGGCGCGGGTCATCACCTCCTTCAATCTGTCGTTTACTTTGCCGAACCTCGCCTCTTCGTAGTCTGCCCGGACAAAGGCCCTCACCACCCGTACGCCCTCCAGGTTTTCCCGCACCACCGTGTTGAGCCGGTCGGTCTCCTTCTGGGCTTCAACAAAGAGGGGAATGCCTTTTCTGATGAGAAGGATGAGGATTAGGGACAGAAGCGGGAGGGCTGCGAGCATGATGAGGGTAAGACGCGGGCTCAGGACGAACGACATGGCAATGCCCCCTATGGCAAGGAGCGGGGCCCGGATCATCATCCTGAGGAGCATGTGCACGATGGTCTGCACCTGCACGATGTCGCCGGTGAGGCGGGTGATGATGGTGCCTGCACCGAACCTGGCCTCCTCCTTGAGGGAGAGCCGGAGGACCTTCCGGTAGAGGAGGTTCCTCAGGTCACGGGCGGTGCGGGTGGCGGCCGCGCTCGCGGTGATGGTGCAGCCGATACCGCCTGCCACTCCTATGAGCACGATCCCCAGGAGGATAAGGCCGAGGCGCACGATGGCCCCCATATCCCCCGGGATGATCCCCTCGTCCACCACCCGTCCCATGAGGGCCGGCTGGGCGAGGTTCACTGCCACCTCGGTCCCCATGAACACAAGGGAGCCGAGGGCGAAATACCAGTAGCGCGCGATGTAGCGTCCGAGTATCTTCATGCGGATCTACTCCTCTGGTTCCTGAATCCCATAGGTGCGGGAGAGGTGAGAGGCGAGGCGGCGGAAGAGTGCGATGCAGGTGCTCTGCTCTTCGGGCGAGAGCACTCCGAACATGGTACGGTGGAAGGAGTCGATCTTTTCCTTAAGCCGTTCCACCTTTTCCCTTCCTTTTGGAGTGAGGGAGACGAGTATGCGTCGTCTGTCTGCAGGGTCACGCGCACGTTGTATGAGCCCCGCCTGTTCCATGCGACGAAGCATCACCGTGGCGCTCGCCGGGGTGATGCCCAGGGCCTCGGCGATGGCCTTCTGGTCGCTCTCGGGATGGTGGAAGAGGTGAAAGAGCACCCCCGGCTGGCCGGGGTACACGTCTTCTTCGGCCAGGATATGTCGGAAGATTTTTCGCTTGAGGAACATGAGCCGCTCGAAGGCCGAAGAGAGTGCTTCGATCATGGGTCCATCCTGGGGTTGATAATTAGACATTTAAACGATACTGAAAAAGATGGGATTCTGTCAATAATCCCTTGACTGAATCGGTTCTTGATGTTATATCGGAATCCGATAACGCAATACGATACTATCATGGACACCGATCGGATCGTACGGTCGTTTTTCACAGGGTTTATCAAGCTCCACATCCTCCACCACGCCTCTGAGGGGCCCATCTACGGGCTTGCGATGATACGTGAACTCAGACGGCATGGGTACGAGCTGAGTCCCGGTTCGCTCTATCCTGCGCTCCACGGCCTTGAGGCTGAGGGCTTTCTCTCCTCAGAGGAGCGCAGCGAAGGCGGAAGGAGACGGAGGTACTACACCATTACCGAGGAGGGAAGGAGGGTGCTCGAGATGGCCCGTCACCGGATCAGAGAGCTCGTCCGAGAGGTGCTCCATGGAGAACAGCGGGAGGAATGAGTATGAGCGAGATGGTGCGACCTGAAGATGCGAGGTTGCGAAGAAAGGCCTTTGCCTTCATCGTGCTTTTCGGCGTGGTGAGCCTGCTTGCGGACATGACCTACGAAGGTGCCCGCAGTCTCGTGGGCCAGTTCATGCAGGTGCTCGGCGCCTCGGCCGCAGCCGTGGGTTTTGCGGTGGGGGCGGGCGAGTTCCTGGGCTACGCGATCCGCCTCTTTTCCGGGAAGCTCGCCGACAGAACACGCAGGTACTGGGCCGTAGCCATCGCCGGCTATGCGATCCAGCTGGGGGCCATCCCCCTCCTCGCCCTGGTGGGTCGCTGGGAGCTCGCCGTCCTCCTGGTGTTCACCGAACGCCTTGGCAAGGGCCTGCGCAACCCCTCCCGCGACGCCCTCCTCTCCTACGCCGCCTCGCGCACCGGCCGCGGCCTGGGCTTCGGCCTGCACGAGGCCATGGATCAGATCGGCGCCTTCCTCGGACCTGCCCTCCTCTCCCTCCTTCTCTTCCTTGCCGGTACGCGTGGCGCCCACACAGAGGCCACCTACCGGCTCGGCTTCGCCCTCCTGGGCATCCCTGCCGCGCTCGCCGTGCTCGCCGTGCTCACCGCGCGCTTCCTCTTCCCCCGCCCCTCCGAACTCGAGGCATCCTCCCACGCACCGCACCTCGCCCGGACGACCTTCTCCCCCGCCTACAAGTGGTACCTCGCCTCCGCCGCCCTCCTGGCCGCCGGTGTGGCGGACTTCCCGCTCGTGGCCTTCCACCTCGGCCGGCTCGGCTCCTTCCCCGAGGCCCTCATACCCGCCCTCTACGCCGGCGCCATGGCCGTGGATGCAGGCGCCGCCCTCCTGGTGGGCCTGCTCTACGACAGGGTGGGGTTCACCGTCCTCCCCGTGATGTGGACCCTGGAAGTCTTCACCGCCCCCCTTCTCTTCCTGGGCGGCCCTGCGGCCGTGGTGGCCGGCATGGCCCTGTGGGGTATCAGCATGGGCACCCAGGAGTCGGTCATGCGCGCAGTCATCGCCGACCTCGTGCCGCACGACCGCAGGGCCACGGCCTATGGGCTGTTCCACACGGTGTTCGGCGGCGCCTGGTTTGCCGGGAGCGCCCTCATGGGCCTGCTCTACGACAGGGCCCCAATCTACCTGGTGGGATTCTCGGTGGCGGTTCAGGTCCTCTCTGTGGCAGCCCTCCTCATCGCCTGGCACATCCAGCGACAGGACCGGGCCGCATAGTCCACAGGCCGCCCTCAATGTTCGGGTCTCCCCGTACAGTGTAACATATGTTACGTTTATATGCGACTATTTTTGTCGTAAATGTGGACGAGAATCCCTTTCTCGCGTATCCTGGATATGTAGAGAGATACCACACCAGGGAGGACCCCAGATGGCAGAACCGGTGAACCTCGATCTTACCGTTCAGGAAGGGGCCGTGGTGAGCAAGACCCTGCTGGAACGTCCCTCAGGAAGCCTCACCCTCTTCGCCTTTGGCAAGGGACAGCGGCTCTCCCCACACAGCGCGCCGTACGACGCCTACATCGTACTCCTCGAGGGGAGACTTTCGGTCACCGTGGGTGAGGAGACCGCCACCCTCACCGCCGGCACAGGAATCCTCATGCCTGCAATGGTACTCCACGCCCTCGAGGCCCTCGAGGATTCCCGGTTCCTGCTCGTCATGCTCAAGGCCTGAACGGCCTGTGGCATGCGCGTGATGAACCCACACCCTGCTCCATGAGGAGGAACACATGAAACTCAGTCCCCATACCAGGATCGCCGAGATCCTTGCCGCACACCCCGACATGCCCGAGGCCCTCGCCTCTCTCGCTCCGGAGTTCAACCTGCTCAAGAACCCCATCGCCAGGGCCACGGTGGCAAAGGTCGCCACGGTGGAGAAGGCTGCCTCCATGGCAAAGATACAGGTTGAGGAGCTCCTCGACCGTATCGCCACGCTCCTTAAGGATCGAGGGGTGGAAGTCGAGCTCGAGACGAAGCCCGCACGGGAGGAGCGTGTGCGCATCCTCAAAGACCTCATCATGGACCTGCACAGAGGAGCCCCCTTCGATGAGGTGAAACGCAGGTTCTCAGAACTCGTGAAAGACGTGGATGCCCCCGAGATCGCCGAGATGGAACAACAGCTCATCGCAGAAGGCTTGCCCGTCGAAGAGGTGCAGCGCCTCTGCGACGTGCACGTCCAGGTCTTCAAAGAGGCCCTGGAGGAGCGGGAACGCCCCTCTGTGCCTCCTGGTCACCCGGTCCACACCTTCATGGAGGAGAACTCGCACGCAGCCCAGCTCCTCGACCGGATCGATGCAGCCTTCCGCGATGGCCCGCAGTGGGATACCATCACCTCCCTGCTCGAGACGCTCTCTCAGATAGACCGCCACTACCTTCGCAAGGAGAACCAGCTCTTCCCCCGCCTGGAGGAGCACGGCGTCTCCGGCCCCTCCCAGGTGATGTGGGCCCTTCACGACGAGATTCGTGCAGGGCTCAAGGAACTCGCCCGCCTCGCAGCCAGCCGGGATGCAGGGCGGTTTGAACCCCTCTTCAGGGAAGTGGCTACAGCCATAAGGGAGATGATCTACAAAGAGGAGCGCATCCTCTTTCCCCTTGCCCTGGAGACCCTCTCAGAGGAGGAGTGGCGAAAGGTGAGGGAAGGGGAGGAGGAAATAGGCTACGCGTGGGTGAGTCCCCCGCCTCCTTTTCCTGGCGCATCGAGAGGGCCGTCTCCATCGACCCGTACGACCTCTGCGCCCTCTGAAGGACTGCGTCCCGCAGGAGAACTCCCTTCCGTCCTCGCTACCTCGATACTCTTTCCCTTCAGTACGGGCGAGCTCACGGTGGAGCAGGCCGACCTGATCCTCAAGCACCTGCCTGTGGACATCTCCTTTGTGGACGAGCACGACAAGGTACGCTACTACACCGACACCCCCCACAGGATCTTCCCCCGCAGCCCCGGTGTCATAGGACGGGATGTGCGCAACTGCCATCCTCCAAAGAGCGTGCACATCGTGGAGAAGATCCTCACTTCCTTCAAAGAGGGGAAGAAGGACGTGGCCGAGTTCTGGATCCAACTCCAGGGCAGGTTCATCCACATCAGGTACTTCGCGGTGCGCGATGCCCTGGGGCGCTACAGAGGGTGCCTCGAAGTCTCTCAGGACGTGACCGATATCAGGAAGCTGGAGGGGGAAAAACGCCTCCTCGACTGGGAGGACTAGACCTGCCTGGTGGGGTGAAGGGACACCCGCAGCCGCCTGGTCCGTCCTCCCCCTCCGGCGTGGAGTCCGCCGTGTCCCGGGTGGGCCTGGCCGTGCCGGGCCTCGGGGTGCAGCACCGGTACTCCGAGACGGGCATCGCGCCTGCGGACGAGCCTCACCCCTCCTGGCACGAGGAGCCCGCACTCCACCGTGGCGAGCACCGGGTTGCCAGAGGGGAGCACGTGCCCGCCGGCGAGCTCTCCCGAGGCGAGGCAGACTGTCAGGTGGAGGTGGAGCTCCGGCTCTCCCCCCTCGTTCCGGCAGAGGAAGCCTCCCCCTCCTATGATCTCCACCGGCCCCTCATAGTCGATCGGATCGCTGAAGATGAGGTGACCGGCTTCCCTTCCCACCGGGATCACCAGCCTGATCCGCTCGAGGCTCCCCAGGACAGGGCTTATGAGGGCCTCCCGCACGTGAGCGGCCGACGCAGCCTCTATGAGGGCGGGCACGAGGTCTTCCCCCGGCTCTGCCCTCACCACCAGGGCCTTGCGGATGAACGTTACCGCATGTTCCATACGTCCCCCCTTACTGGAAGTATAGTAGGTATCGTGCGTTCCTGCACATCTTCGTGGGACGGAGCGTCTCCTTCCCCCAAAGTGATGGAGACACCCTCTGATGGAGGAGGGTGAAACCATCCCACACTCTCTTCCGTGGCTCCTCGGAAGGTGGGTACCACCTCGAGGACACACCAGGCATATGTTTCCCTTGACATATGTTGTCTGACGTCATATAATATGGACATACCACACAAGGGAGGGGATCATGAAACGACAGTCTATCCTCGTTCCTGTGCTGGTGCTTCTCATGAGCTGTGCGACCACTTCTCAGTCAGGGGAGGAACCTGCCCCTGCTTCCCATACGATCACCATCAAGGTGGTCAATGCCTTTGCCCCGCAGAACATCATGAGCCTCACGGCCGACAGGTTCAAAGAGGTACTCGAACGAGACGGTGGGGGGAGGTTCCTCGTCCAGATCCTCGATGTGGAGCGAACCGAAGAGAAGGCCAACGAGCTGTGCAGCTCCGGAGCGGCGCATCTCCAGTTCACCGGTGGGTATCCGCTCCAGGTCTTCGCTCCCGAGTATTCCTTCTTCAACGCTCCCTATGTGATGAAGGACTTCGCCCACTTCACGCGGGTCTGGAACGGGCCTCTCGGGGATGCGGCCAGAAGGATGGTCGCGGAGAAGGGCAACATGCTCTGGATAGGGAACGTCTACCGCGGCTTCCGCCAGACCACTGCGAACAAGCCCATCTATTCGGTTGAGGATGTCCAGGGGCTTCGACTCAGGCTTCCTGGCGTCCAGACGTGGGTCACGGTGTGGAAGGCCATGGGAGCCGATCCTGTGACCGTCCCACTCAGCGGGCTCTACGACTCCCTCAAGACGGGAAAGGCCGAGGCATCCGAGGGCGACATCCCTCAGATCCACAGCTACAAGCTCTACGAGGTCCAGAAGTACCTCATCATCACCAACCACCTGGTGCAGACAGGCGGCGTGCTCATCAACAAGCCCTTCTGCGAGTCGCTCTCCGAGGCCGACAGAAAGGCTGTGTGGGATGCGGCCGTCGAGGCCATTGAGTGGGCCACCAACAAGGTGATGAGCGAGGAGGGGATGCTCCTCGTGGATCTCCAGAAGAAGGGGATGCAGGTGATCATCCCCGATGCGGCCTCATTCAGGGAAAAGGGCAAGACTGCGGTGGAGGAGCTCTTCCGCACGCTCTGGTCGGTGACCACCTGGGAGGAGGTGCTCTCCCAGTGAATGTCCATACCAAGGAGTAGAAGAGATGACGACGTGGCATCCTGATGAGATCGCGGAAAAACTGCGACGGGTAAGAGCTCTCATGGAGGAAAAGGGACTTGAGGCCGTCTACCTCAAACGGCAGACGAACTTCTCCTGGATCACAGGGGGAGGTCGGAATGTAGTCGGGATCACCCTCGAACTCGGCGTGGCGGGAATCCTCGTGACCTCCACCCGGTGTTACGCGGTGTGCAACAACATCGAGTCCCCGCGGATGAGAGAGGAGGAGCGACTCGAGGAAAAGGGATTCGAGGTCCACGACTTCCTCTGGTACGAAGACAGGGAGGGCGAGATCGTGCGGAAGCTCTCCGGAGGGGGAAGACTGGGTGCCGATCATCCCTTCCCCGGTGCGGAGGACCTGTCGGCCGAGGTGAAGCGGCTGCGATATGCCCTCACCCCCTGGGAGGTGGAGCGCTACAGGGAGGTGGGCTACCTCACCTCCCTCGCGATCGAGGAGACCGCGAGGGAGGTGCGTCCGGGCGACAAGGAGTGCGCCGTCGTGGGGAGGCTCGCCCACAAGCTGTGGGCACATGGGCTCGACTATGTGACCATCTTCGTGGCCGCCGACGAGAGGATCAGCGCCTACCGACACCCCATCTCCACAGAAAAAGAAGTGAAACAACGAGCCATGCTCTGTGTGAATGCTCGTAAATATGGACTCGTCGTGTCCCTTACCCGGTTTGTCAACTTCGGACCCATTCCTGAGGACTGGTACCGCCAGTACCTGGACAACGTGAGGATCGACTGCACGTTCATGGCGGCGACGCGTCCTGGGGTCCCGGTAGTGGAAGCATTCAAACGAGGTATCGAGGCTTACAAGGCCCTGGGGTATCCAGACGAGTACAAGCTCCACCACCAGGGAGGAGCCATCGGCTATGAGGGGAGGGACTACAAGGTCACCTTCACCACCCAGGAGGTGGTACAGACGAATCAGGCCTTCACCTGGAATCCATCCATCACTGGGACCAAGAGTGAGGATACCATGGTGGCAACCACCGAGGGACCGCAGCTTCTCAGCAAACCGATACTGTTTCCCTCCATCTCTCTGGAGGTGGATGGGATACGATTCGAGCGGCCGGGTGTACTTGAGATGCCCGGCTGAGCGCCGTGAGGCGCACACTACATAACCAGGAGGCATGGTATGAGATGGCGAGGTCTGACATTCATCCTGTTGTGCATGCTCGTCGGCGGTGTGCTCTGGGCTGAGGGACAGAAGGAAGAGGAGACGTATCCCTCTCGTCCCATTGAGATCATGGTGCCGTGGAGCGTGGGAGGCGCCACCGACGTGGTGTTCAGGACCTTCCAGATGGTACTCCCCAAGTACCTCCCGGTACCGGTCATCATCGTGAACAGGCCGGGTGGGGGGGCCGTGCCCGGATACACCGAGGCACTCGGCAAGAAGCCCGACGGCTACTACTTCGTGGCATGGGCCACTCCTTCCATCACCAAGATCCACATGAGTAAGACCCCATACGATGTGGATTCCTTCGAACCGGTGATCAACCTGGTGAACGCACCGTGCTGGCTCCTCGTACCCGCGGATTCCCCTTATCAGAACCTCAAGGACTTCGTGGAGGATGCCAAGAAGCGGCCCGGGCAGATCAACGTGGCGAATGCAGGGGCGGGAGGCGGCACGCACCTCATCATGCTCGCGTTCGAGCGGGCGGCGGGCATCAAGGTGAATCACGTCCCCCATGCGGGAGGTGGTCCGGCTGTCACCGCGGCGGTGGGTGGTCACGTCGATGCGGTGATCTGCAGCCCACCCGAGGGGGTTCCCCAGCTCCAGGGCGGGCAGCTCAGGTGCCTGGCGGTTTTCTCGGCCGAGAGGCTTCCCCAGTTCCCCGACTATCCGACCGCCCGTGAGCAGGGGATAGACTTCACCCTCGGACAGTGGCGGGGAGTGGCCGCCATAAAGGGTACCGATCCAGAGAAGATCAAGATCATACACGATGCCTTCAAGGCCGCCATGGAGGATCCCGACTTCAAGGTGCTCGCGGAGAAGGCCGGAATCCTCACCGACTACAAGGGAACCGAGGAGTTCAAGAAGTTCGTCCTGGAACAGAGCGAGCTCTACAAGCAGATCATCATAGAGAACAAGCTGGGTGACAGGTATCAATGACAGAGGAGTGCCGCCCCCGTGGGGGCGGCACTGCCTTATCGCTTCGATATATGTTATTTGTCTATAGAAAGGAACATGGCCTATGATCGATGTGGTGTGGGGTGTCGTGGTCTTCCTGTTCGCAGTGGTCCTCGTAGCGGCGACGTTCGGATTTCCCGAGACCCAGATAGCCCTCTCGCCCGCGGTCTTTCCCAGGGTGATCGGGGGGGTCCTCATGGTCCTCTCCATCCTCCTCGCGGTGAGGGGAGGGCTGCAGCTCAGGACCGGAAAACCGGGGAAAGGCGCCTCGGATGAGCGGGCAGTATGGATGAGGCTCGTCCTCCTGGTGGTGGTTTCGGTCGGGTATGTCTTCTCCCTCGGGTTCCTTGGGTTCGTCGTCGCGGGTATCCCCTACATGGCGATGGTCTTCCTCATCTTCGGAGAGCGACGTCCGTTGATGGTGGGGCTCCTCTCATTCGGCATACCACTGGTGATCTACTCGGTCTTCAGGCTCGGGTTCCAGGTCCCCCTCCCACGGGGAATTCTCTGGTGAACGACGAGGAGTAAAGGACATGGACTTCGTGCAAGGAATGCTCTACGTATTCACGCCGCTTCACTTCGTCTATCTCTTCATCGGAGTAGCCGGCGGTATAGTGGTGGGTGCCCTCCCGGGTATCACCGGATCGGTGGGGATCATCCTCTTGCTCCCCTTCCTCTTCTACCTCGAACCTGCGAGCGCCCTCCTCATGCTCAGCGGGATGTTCTGTGGCGCCATCTATGGAGGTTCCATCCCTGCGATCCTCATCTCCACGCCGGGGACTCCTTCCTCCGCGGCCACGGTGCTCGACGGATACCCCATGGCGCAACGCGGGGAGGCCGGGAGGGCCCTGGGGATCGCCACCATCGCCTCGGCCACCGGTGGAATCGTCTCCACCCTCTGCATGATCCTCATCGCTCCTCAGCTCGCGAGGGTGGCGCTCGCCTTCGGACCCGAGGAGTACTTCGCCCTCATGATATTCGCCCTCACCATCATCGCCTCGGTCTCCACCGGCATGATCCTGAAGGGCCTCATCTCCGGGTTCCTGGGGCTCCTCATCGCCTGCGTGGGGATAGATGAACTCACGGGCTATGCCCGGTTTTCATTCGGGATACCACAACTCATGGCGGGCTTTCCGATGCTCGCCGTGCTCATAGGGCTCTTCGCCATATCGCAGGTCTTCATCGAGCTCAAGAACATAGGCAAGGAGCTTCCCCGGTATCATCAGAGGATAGAGCGGGTCATCCCTCCCCTCCGTGAACTGGCTCGGCTCATGAAGGTGATCATCCCCTTCTCGTTCCTCGGCACGTTCATAGGGATCATCCCCGGGACGGGGGGTACGATCGCCTCCTTCCTCGCCTACAACGAGGCCAGACGATTCTCGAAGGACCCGGATGGCTTCGGGAAAGGGGTCCCCGAAGGGATCGCGGCGCCGGAGGCGGCCAATAACGGCACCACAGGAGGGGCCATGGTGCCGCTCCTCACGCTGGGCGTTCCCGGCGATGTGATCACCGCGGTGATGCTCGGCGCCCTCATCCTCATAGGCGTACGGCCCGGGCCGCTCCTCTTCAAAGAAGATCCGCAGCTCATCTCCTCGCTCTTCGTGGGGTTCTTCGTGGCCCAGTTGCTCATACTGCTGCTCGGCCTGGTGGGCGCCCGTCTTTTCCCCCTCATCCTCAGAATACGGGTGTCCCACCTTTTTCCCGTCATCCTCATGCTGTGCCTCGTGGGGGCCTTCTCCCTCAACAACAGCCTCTACGACGTGGGGGTGGCCCTGGCGTTCGGGGTGGTGGGCTACTTCATGAGGAAGGCGTCCTTCCCCGTGGCGCCCATGGTCCTCGGTGTGATCCTGGGCCCTCTCGCGGAGCGGGAGTTGGGCAAGGCCCTCATCATCTCCCACGGCGACTGGAGTACCCTCGTGAGGTCTCCCATCGCGGTGGCCTTCTATGTGCTGGCGGTTCTCTCCATAGGGTATGCCCTGTGGAGGTCGAGAGGGCATGGTCACACCTCTAGTCTTTGAGGTGTATCTGAGTCTACCATGAGATCACTATGAGATCAGGGAGGATGTTATGAGCCATGGGATAGGTATCGTGGGTACAGGAGGTATTGCGGACAAGCACGCACTCGCCGTAGGGCAGGTTGAGGGTGCAGAGCTCGTGGCGGTGATGAGTCGCTCGGAAGAGCGCGCGAAGGCGTTTGCCGAACGGCATGGGTGCAGGGCGTACACCAGTATGTCGGAGTTCCTCGACGATCCTGAACTGGATATCGTTTCCATCTGTACTCCATCGGGGTACCACATGGAGCCGGCTCTCGAGGCCATAGCGGCAGGGAAACACCTGGTGGTGGAGAAGCCCCTCGAGATCACCTTGGAGCGATGCGACGCCATCATCGAAGCTGCGGCCCAAAAGGGAGTGAAGGTGATGGGGATCTTCCAGTCGCGGTTCTACGATGCCTCCAGGGTGCTCAAGGAGACGGTGGAGAAGGGCAGGTTCGGGAGGCTTGTGCTGGGGGATGCGTACGTGAAGTGGTACAGGTCCCAGGAGTACTACGACAGGGGTGAGTGGAAAGGGACGTGGCGCTTCGATGGGGGAGGGGCCCTCATGGTGCAGGCCATCCACGCGATCGACCTCCTGCAGTGGTACATGGGCAGAGTGGACACGGTGCAGGCCTACGCCAAGATACTCGGCCACGAGCGGATAGAGGTCGAAGACACGGCGGTGGCCACCCTCGAATTCGAGAACGGCGCCCTCGGGGTGATCGAGGGCTCCACCGCGGTGTATCCGGGTTTCCTCAAGCGGATCGAGATCTCCGGGACCGAGGGATCGGCCATCATGGAGGAGGAGGATTTCAAGGCCTGGACGTTTGCGAAGGAGATCCCGGAGGACGAGGAGATCCGCCGGCGCTTCTCAGGCGCCACACGAACACAAGGCGGTGCCGCTGATCCAGGGGCGATCAGCCTCGAGGGGCATGTGCGTCAGTTCCAGGCCTTCGTGGATGCGCTGAGAGAGGGAAGAGAACCACCCGTGGATGGCTACGAGGCGCGCAAGGCGGTGGCGATCATCCTGGCGATCTACGAGAGCGCGAAGACCGGTCGGAAGGTGAAGGTGGACTACTGAGTCTCCTCCCGACTGGGGAAAGCGTGGGGAATGGTCTTTGCCCACTGTTTCCTCTGGGTTCTCCTGTAGCTCTTCTCGAGGTGGTGTTTCATGGCCTGGCCGGCCTTTTCCCCGTGGCCCTCGCGGATGTGGGAGAGGATATCCCTGTGTTCCTCGAGGGCTTCTCTGTGTTCCTCGAGGGTGCGGGGTGCCTCCCCGTAGATCTTCCTGATCGCGTCGGTGATGAGGGGTACCAGGCGCATGATCACAGGGTTCCGGGTGGCCTCCGCGAGGCTCCGGTGAAACTCCATCTCGGGCACGAGACCGATTTGACCGTCACGGATCTCTTGCTCCATCCGGGCGAGGATATCCTCAATGTGGGCGATGTCTTCAGGCGTACGCCGTTCCGCGGCGAGTTTTGCCACCGGCGGTTCCACGATGAGCCTCACCTCGATGAGGGCGAGCTGGAGGTTCTCGTCCATGAGGAACTCGAGCCCCAAGGGATCCTCCTGGAGCCCGGGGGTCCGGGAGACGTAGGTGCCCTTCCCCCGGACGATCTCTATGATGTTTTGTGAGACGAGGGTCTTTATCGCCTCCCTGATGGTGGGGCGGCTCACGCCGAAGAGCTGTGCGAGCTCGATCTCGTTGGGAAGCTTTTCTCCAGGGTTGAGTTTCTTCCGGCGGATGAGGTCTTTGATATGATCCGCAATCTCCCGTGAGAGGTGGGTCTTCCCGTTCACCCGTCTGTACATGCATCCTCCACTGGTATGGTAGAACCTCTCGAAGGCATGATCAAGGAGGTGGAGAGGCTGGTGAGAGCCGGGGCTTGCCTCTGGTGGCAGATGTTACTATTTTTAGCATACGCTAAAAACTGTCGGGAAGGGATACGATAATGAACCGTCGTCTGTTCGGTCTTCTTTTCATCGCCGTGCTCTTGCTCGCCGGATGCGAACGTGGAAAGGAGAGCGGAGCCGATGACCGTTCCACCGTGAGGGTGGCGGTCTCGCTCTTCCCCTACTACGACCTCGCACGCCGCGTAGGAGGCGATGCGGTCGAGGTCCACCTCCTCCTCCCCTGGGGCGCGAGCCCTCATGGGTACGAGCCCACGCCTCGTGACATACAGGTGGTGCAGTCTGCGCAGTATGTGATCTACACCAGCGATGAGCTCGAGCCGTGGATGGGGAGGCTCACCCGAGGGCTTCCCGATGAGGTGAAGGTGCTCACCCTGGAAGATGTCGCAGGCAGGGGGCTCCATCCCCATGAGGAGGAACATGCGGGGGAGGATGATCACGAAGCCTCGGAAGGCAACCACCATGCCCCCCACCTGTGGCTCGATCCTCTGACCCTCGCGGCCCTTGCCCGTGCCTATGCCGAGGAGCTTGTGCAGGCCGTGCCCGATCGCGAGGAGGAGATAAGGTCCCGGCTCTCGGCCTACCTCGAGGGCCTGGAGGTCCTCGATCGGAGGATGGAGGAGCTGGTGGATGCTGCGCCTCGAAGAACGGTGGTCTTCGCCGGCCACAGGATGCTCGACGCATGGGCCGCACGGTACGGGGTGCAGGTGATCTATCCCTTCGAGAGCGCCTCCCCTTCGGCCGAGGTCCTCCCCCGCCAGGTGAGAGAGGTGCTCGGACACGTTCTTGAAGAAGAGGATGCTCCCGGCGTACTCTACGAAGCGGTCTCAGAGGTGAGGCTCGGCGGGTTCCTCGAGGCCGAGGGTATCGCGGTGTATCCTTTCTACGGGCTGCACACCCTCCCCAAGGAGATGGCCGATGAGGGATATGGGTACGTGGAGGTGTGGGAGATGAATCTCGCTTCTCTCAGGAAGGTGCTGTATGGCGCCACTGATTGAGGTGAGGGGCCTTGCCGCGGGCTACGGCACGCAGGAGGTCCTCACCGACGTGTCCTTTTCGGTGGAGGAGGGGGAATTCCTGGTCATCCTGGGCCCCAACGGATCGGGGAAGACCACCCTCGTCCGCACCCTCCTGGGGTTCGTCCGCCCGATGCGAGGGGATGTGCGGTTCGGGACGAAGGGCCTCCGCATAGGCTACGTGCCCCAGGAGGTGGACACCCGTGCGCAGTTCCCGGCCACCGTGGAGGAAGTGGTGTGTTCCGGCCTCTATACGCGCAGACTGCCGCGACCCGAAGCACGTCGGCGCGTGGATGAGTTGCTCGGCCTCCTGGGGATACGTGATCTGAGGCGGAAGAGACTCGATGCGCTTTCCGGCGGCCAGAGACAGCGGACCCTCCTCGCCCGTGCCTTGGTGGCCGATCCGGACCTCCTCGTGCTCGACGAGCCGACCGGTGCCCTCGATCCGAGGACGAGGGAGTGCTTCTACCTCACGCTGAGCGACATCAAGGGGCGCCACCCCGTCACGGTGATCATGGTCACCCACGACGTCACCGGTGTGCTCCCCTATGTGCAGAAGGTCCTCCTCCTCGACAGGAGGGTCCAGTTCTTCGGCACGCCCGAGGAGTTTGCGAACCAGGCCGCACGGCACTACTTCTCGCACGGGGAGGTCGCCTGTGACTAGGTGTATTATGATACGCCGGTACGTCACCTCGAGGGTGCTGCCATGATCGATCTCCTCTCCCTCGGTTTCGTGCAGAGGGCCTTTCTCACAGGCCTCGCCTTGAGCCTTCCGGCCTCGCTTCTGGGGATGTTCCTCATCCTCCGTCGGTTCTCCATGGTGGGCGACGGTCTCGCGCACGTGAGTTTCGCCACCGTGGCCCTGGGTCTCCTCGTGGGCACGCAACCCTTCCTCCTCTCCCTCCCTCTGGTGATCGCCGCCTCGCTCCTTCTTCTCTTCCTCGTGGAGCGGCGGGGGGCGTACGGGGATGCCGCAGTGGGCATGATCTCAGGTGCTGCGGTGGCCCTGGGTGTGGTGCTCGCGAGCGTGGCGGGCGGATTCAACGTGGACCTCTTCGCCTACCTCTTCGGGAGCATCCTCACCGTGACGTGGGGGGAGGTGTGGACGAGCCTCCTCTGGGCCGGGGTCGTGGTCGCGGGGATCGTGGTGTGGTATCGCCCCCTCTTCATGGTGACATACGACCCCGAGTTCGCGCAGGTCCAGGGTCTCCGGGTGCGACGGTACGAGCGGGCCCTCATGGTGGCCACCGCAGTCACCGTGGTGTTGGGGATCCGGCTCGTGGGGGTGCTCCTCATCTCGAGCCTCATCGTGTTTCCTGCGAGCTGCGCCTTCCTCCTCCGGAAGGGGTTTGCTGTCACCCTCACCGTCACGGCCCTCGTCGGAGTGGCAGGCGTGGTCATCGGCATGACCGCCTCCCTCGCCTGGAACCTCCCCACGGGCCCGGCCATCGTCCTCGCCTACGCCCTCGTCTTCCTGCTCCTTGCCCTTATCCCCCTCCTCCACCGGGCGGTGCGCTCCCGGTCGTGAACCCCTTCCCCTTTTGGGCGCTTTTTGACATCCTGTGAGCCACACCCCTGTGGAGGAGGAGCCATGTCCCTGAAGGAGCGCGCACTCGCCTACCATAAAGACCCGGTCCCGGGCAAGCTCGCCGTGAGGCCCACCAAGCCCTGTGACACCGCGGAGGAGCTCTCGCTCGCCTACACCCCCGGCGTGGCCGAGCCGGTGCGCGAGATCGCCCGCCTCCCCGAGGAGGTCTACGACTACACCGCCAAGGGGAACCTCGTGGCAGTGGTCTCGAACGGCACGGCCATCCTCGGCCTCGGGAACCTGGGGGCCCTCGCGAGCAAGCCCGTCATGGAGGGCAAGGCCGTGCTCTTCAAGCGATTCGCCGACATCGACGTCTTCGACATAGAGGTGGACACCACCGATCCCGACGAGTTTATCCGCACCGTGAAGCTCATAAGCCCCACTTTCGGAGGCATCAACCTCGAGGACATCAAGGCCCCGGAGTGCTTCCATATCGAACAGCGGCTCATCGAGGAGTGTGACATCCCCGTGTTCCACGACGATCAGCACGGCACCGCCATCATCGCCACGGCCGGCCTCATCAACGCGTGCGAGCTCGCAGGGAAGAGGCTGGAGGACGTACGGGTGGTCTTCAACGGCGCCGGCGCGGCGGGGATCGCATGCGCCCGCATGTTCATAGCGGCCGGAGTGAAGAAGGAGCACATCGTGATGTGCGACAGGAAGGGCGTCATCCATAGAGGGAGGGATGACCTCAGCCCGGAGAAAACCGCATTCGCCGTCGATACACCCTTGCGGACCCTCTCAGAAGCCCTCAAGGGAGCCGATGTCTTCGTGGGGCTCTCGGTGGGAGGGGTGCTCAGCCAGGAGATGGTGAGGAGCATGGCGAAGAGTCCCATCATCTTTGCCATGGCGAACCCCGACCCCGAGATCCCTTATCCCGAAGCCAAGGCGGTGCGGCCCGACCTCATCATGGCCACCGGCCGGAGCGACTTTCCCAACCAGATCAACAACGTATTGGGGTTCCCCTTCATCTTCCGTGGAGCGCTCGACGTACGGGCGAGCCGCATCACCGAGGGCATGAAGATGGCGGCGGCGCGTGCCCTCGCCGAACTCGCCCGAGAGCCGGTGCCAGAAGAGGTCTCCCGGGCCTACGGGGGGGTACGATTCGCGTTCGGCCCTGAGTACATCGTACCCAAACCCTTCGATCCGCGGGTGATCGCCTACGAGTCCGTGGCCGTGGCCCGTGCCGCCTGTGAAGAAGGGGTGGCCCGCAGGCCCATCACCGACTGGGATGGTTACCGGGACTCTCTCCTCCGCCGGGTAGCGCGGTACTGGGGCACATGAGGATAGATGAAGGCTTCTATATAACGAGCAGCCAATATTCAAAAAAGTATTCGGGATGGTGGTGTATTGTCTCAAGTATTTCTATAAAAAGAAACAAATATGAGTCATAGTGCCTCATAAAGGCATCTTTCGAGAAATTTTTCTTGACAGCATTCCGGTATGGATTTAAAATTATAGATACCAAAATCATCTTTCAGGAGGGCCCCATGGCGCATATTGACCGGCCGTGGAAGGCGTATCCTCCCCGGAGAGACAACCTCCTCCTCATCCTCCACGATATCCAGGATCATAACCCCCGCAACTACCTCCCCGACGAGGAAGTGGAAGAGGTGGCCCGGTACCTGGGTATCCCGGTATCGGAGCTCGACGGCATCATCTCGTTCTACTCCATGTTCTCCCGGAGGCCTCGGGGGCGATACGTCATCCGTATGTGCGACTCGCTGGCCTGCAGGCTGGCCGGATCGCTCGACCTCTACTTCGCCCTTCAGGAAGGGCTGGGGATCAAGAGAGGCCAGACCACGCCCGACGGCCTCTTCACCGTGGAGCTCGTCAACTGTCTGGGGTGCTGCGACAAGGGCCCCTCGCTCATGGTGAACGACGAGCTCCATACCCGCATGACCCGGGAGAAGCTCGACCTTCTCCTCGAGGAACTCGCGAGAAGGGAGGGGGTGGCCTATGAACCACGCACGGTTCATTCTTGAGTTCGCATCGGACGGGGATGCCCTCGACCTGGAGGCCTGCCTCTCGAGGGGCGGGTTCATGGGGCTGCGTCAGGCCCTCGCCCGCACCCCTGCAAAGGTGATCGCCGAGGTCAAGGCTTCGGGCCTCCGGGGAAGGGGTGGAGCCGGGTTCCCCACCGGGGTGAAGTGGGAGAGTGTGCAGCGGCACAAGGAGCCCTACGTGGTGGCCAACGCCGACGAGGGCGAGCCCGGAACCTTCAAGGACCGGTACATCATGGAGCACGCACCGTACCTCCTCATCGAGGGGATGACCATCGCGGGGTATGCGGTGGGAGCCAGGCGCGGGTTCATCTACATACGTGGCGAGTATCCTGCCATCGCCAAAGGGCTCATCAAGGCGGTGGAGGAAGCGAGAAAGCACCACTTCCTTGGAGAAAAGATACTCGGCTCTGACTACTCATTCGACATTTCCATCAAGCTGGGAGGTGGCTCCTATGTGGTGGGGGACGAGACCGCGCTCCTCAACTCCCTCATGGGGAACCGAGGCTACCCCATGATGAAGCCTCCCTATCCCACCGAGGAGGGCCTGTGGGGCCACCCCACCCTGGTGAACAATGTGGAGACCCTCGCCTACGTGCCTGCAGTCTTCACCAAGGGAGCGTCGTGGTTCACGCAGATCGGTCCCGAGCACTCGCCCGGGCTCAAGCTCTTCTGCGTGAGCGGTGACGTCCACGCTCCGGGCCTCTACGAGTTGCCCATGGGGGTGCCGCTTCACGACCTCCTCGAGGCCGCCGGAGGGGTGAAGGGGACGCTCAAGGCGGTGCAGATCGGGGGTACCGCAGGCCCGGTGTATGACGATCGGGCGCTCTCCTTCCCCCTCGACTACGATTCACTCAGGGCCGAGGGAGGGGCCCTCGGCTCGGGTGCCGTGGTGGTGATGAATCACACCCGCAACATGGCCGAGTTCCTCGAGGTGACCACCCGTTTCTTCTCCGAGGAGTCGTGCGGCCAGTGTTTCCCCTGCAGGTACGGCACGCGTCAGCTCGAGTTCATGGCGCGCAACATCATGATGGGAAAGGGCAAGGAGGAGTACCTGGACGAGATGCGGGATATCGTCGCAACCATGACCGTGGCCTCGTTCTGTCCGTTCGGCAAGTCGGTGGCCCTTCCCGTGGGGAACGTGCTGGACCTCTTCGGTGACGAGATCCGCACGTTCATCGCACACCAGCGCTACGTGAAGGAGGCCGGATGATGGCAAGACAAGCCAAGACGGTGACCATCACCATAAACGGCACACCCCTGCAGGTGGAGGAGGGCACGCTCCTCGTGGAAGCTGCCTCACGGGCCGACGTGGAGATCCCCACCCTCTGCTACCATGAGGATCTCTCGCCGCGGGGTATCTGCGGCATCTGCCTGGTGAAGGTGAACGGCGAGTACGTGCGTTCCTGTATCACGCGGGTCCAGGAGGGCATGGAGGTGGTCACCTCCGACCCGGTCATCAGGGAGACGAGGCGGAAGATCCTCGAGCTCATCCTCGCGACACACCCCGACGACTGTCTCAAGTGCATCAAGCACGGTAAGTGCGAGCTCCAGGATCTCGCAGAGCGGCTCGAAGTCAGGAGCATCCCCTACGACAAGTACGAGCGTGGGCTCCCGGTAGACCGCACCTCGCCGAGCATCGTGCGCGACATGAACAAGTGTATAGGGTGCGGCCGGTGCATCGAAGTGTGCCACAACGTGCAGTCGGTGGGCGCCATATTCTTCCACCACAGGGGATCGCACACCATCGTGGCGAACGCCGCAGGCCAGACCATGGGGACGAGCGTGTGCGTGGCGTGTGGTCAGTGCGTGGTCTACTGCCCGGTGGGCGCGCTCTACGAGAAGGAGGCAGTGGAGCGGGTGTGGGAGGCCCTCGCCGATCCGGAGAAGGTGGTGGTGGCACAGATCGCCCCTGCGGTGCGCGTGGCCCTCGGCGAGGAGTTCGGGATGAAGCCAGGCGAGCTGGTGATCGGCAAGATCTACGCCGCGCTCCGAAGGCTCGGGGTGGACTACGTGTTCGACACCAACTTCAGCGCCGATCTCACCATCATGGAAGAGGGCACGGAGTTCCTCCACCGGCTCGAGAAGGGGGAGCGCCTCCCCCTCATCACCAGCTGCAGTCCGGGCTGGATAAAGTTCGCCGAGACCTACTATCCCGACCTGTTGCCGCACCTTTCCACCTGCAAGTCGCCCCAGCAGATGATGGGTGCGGTGGTGAAGACCTACTTCGCCCAGGCGAAAGGGATCCCGCCTTCCAGGATCGTCTCGCTCTCCGTCATGCCGTGTACGGCCAAGAAGTTCGAGGCCCAGCGTGAGGAGATGCGTGACAGTGGGTTCTGGGACGTGGATATCGTACTCACCACCAGGGAGCTCGCCCGGATGATCCGTCAGGCGGGCATCCGCTTCGATCAACTCAAGGAAGAGCCCGCCGATCCGGTGCTCTCCTCGTATTCCGGTGCCGCCACCATATTCGGTGCCACGGGCGGTGTGATGGAGGCGGCCCTGCGCACGGCCTACGAGCTCAAGACCGGCAAGAGCCTCCCGAGAGTGGAGTTCGCCCAGGTGAGAGGAGTGAAGGGGGTGAAGGAGGCGGTCATAGAGCTGAACGGTACGCAGATCAGAGTGGCCGTGGCCCATGGGCTGTCGAACGCGAGGAAGGTCCTCGATAGGGTGCGCGAGGCGAAGGAGAGAGGGGAGCCTCTTCCCTACCACTTCATCGAGGTGATGGCCTGTCCCGGCGGGTGTGTGGGAGGGGGAGGCCAGCCGCTCCCGAGTCCGCTCAAGAAGCGCGAGGAACGGCTCATGGGACTCTACGCCGAGGACGGCGCCCTCTCTGTGCGCAAATCGCACGAGAACCCGGAGGTCCGGGCCCTCTACGAGCACTTTCTCAAGGAGCCCAACGGCGAACTCCCGCACACCCTGCTCCACACCCACTACGAACCACGCGATCCTTACCGGCTCAGGAAGAGCCCTTTACGGGAACAGGTGAGTACGCCGGAATAAAAACGTTCACTTCCACTCCAGGGGAGGTCGATGCGTCGGCCTCCCCTGCCTTTATGGTCGGTTGGTGCCTCAAGGAACTGTTTCGGGGTGCTTGACAGAGAAAGCGGGATGCGATAATGTTTTAACGATAAAACAAAAAGTTGAAGTTGAAACTCGAGGAGGAACCATGCCGCGATTCGGGTACCGACACAGGCACGGGAGGATGCACCATCTGGGGATGCCCCTCCCGCTCGAAGAGGCGGATCCGGGTGGCACCGTGACCCTCTCCCGGCTCAGGGAGGGGGAGAAGGCCGTGGTGGTGGGATTCAAGGGCGGTCCCGGCCCGTACAGACGCAAGCTCCTCGCCATGGGATTCATCCCCGGGACCCCCATCGCCGTGAAACGGAGGGCCCCGCTCGGCGACCCCGTGGAGGTGGAGCTGAGAGGGTACCTCGTCTCGGTGCGAAGGGATGAGGCGGAGATCCTTCTTCTGAGGAGGGCCTCATGAGGACCTATACCTGCGCCCTCATCGGTACCCCGAACACCGGGAAGACATCGATCTTCAACGCCATCACCAACCGCACCGAATACATAGGGAACTGGCCGGGGGTGACCATCGAACGGACCGACGGCATCCTCACCACCGTGTATCAGGGGGAGGACGTCCGTCTGAGGATCGTGGATCTCCCGGGGATCTACCACCTGGGGAGTTCCGCCCCCGAGGAGAGGGTGGCCTTCGAGTTCTTCCTTAATGAAAAGGTGGATCTCGTCATCAACGTGATGGACGGGCTCTCCCTGCAGAAGAATCTCTACCTCACCCTCCAGCTCCTCGAGGAGGGGCTTCCCGTGCACGTGGTGATCACCAAGAAGGATCTCCTGGAACAGAACGGGATCCGGATCTCCCCAGAGGTCCTCTCGCGGCGTCTCGGGGTGCCGGTCTCCCTGGTGAACTCCCACAGCAGGGAGGACGCCCGTCTCCTGGTGGACTCCCTCGTCCAGTCCTGCCTCTCCCCTCCCTCGCCGCCCCGTCCCGTCACCTATGACGAGGCGGTGGAGGAGTGGCTCTCCCGGTGGCAACACGAGCTCTCGTTCCTCGGGATCCCGTCCCCCCGTCTGCGCACCCTTCTGCTCCTCTTCCTGGAAGGCGAGGAGGCGCTCTTCTCCCTCCATCCCTCGCTTCGTGAGAGGAAGGCCGAACTCGCAGAGAGCAGGACCCGGCTTGAGGCGCGCGTGGGCGAGGACCTCGACATGTACCTCGCACGGCGACGCTACGAGGAGATCGAATCGATCCTCAAGGAGGCGCACGAGGCCGCAGAAAAGCTCACCCTCACCGAGAGGATCGACCGGGTGGTCCTCCACAAGGTGTGGGGGATCCCGATCTTCTGGGCCGTGCTCTTCCTGCTCTTCTGGGCCACCACCTCCTTCGGAGGGGTCTTCATCGACTTTTTCGACGGGATCTTCCAGATCCTGGCCGTGGACCTCCCGCTCTACGGGCTCTCACGGATAGGCGCAGGCCCCTTCGTACAGACCCTCGTGGAGGGGGTTGGCACGGGTATCCAGACCGTGGCCACGTTCGTCCCCATCATCTACATCCTCTTCTTCCTCCTCACGATCCTCGAGGACTGCGGGTACATGGCGCGGGCCGCGTTCGTGGCCGATAGGGGCATGAGAGGGTTGGGGCTTTCGGGAAAGGCCTTCGTCCCGCTCCTCCTTGGATTCGGGTGTACCGTGAGCTCGGTCCTCGCCACCCGGACCCTGGAGAGTCGCAAGGAGCGGCTGCTCACCATCTTCATGGCGCCGCTCATGTCCTGCGGCGCCCGGCTCCCGGTCTACGTGATCTTCGCGGCGGCGCTCTTCCCCCGAACCGCCGGGCTCGTGGTCTTCTCCCTCTACTTCGTGGGGATCGTCCTCGCGGTGGGCACCGGGCTCCTCTTCAAGCACACCCTTTTCAAGGCCGAGCGCACCCCTCTGGTGATGGAGCTTCCGCCCTATCACCTCCCGAACATGTCCCTGGTCCTCAAGATCACCTGGATCAGGTTCTCCGCCTACATCAAGCGGGCGGGCATCACCATTACCACCGCGGTGTTCATCCTCTCGCTCCTCAATGCGGTGGTCATCGAGAATGGCAGGGTCTCGTTCGAGAGCGGATCGCCGGATTCGCTCCTCATCCGGACGGGCAAAGCCATCACAGCGGTCTTCGAGCCCATGGGCGTGGAAGAGGAGAACTGGCCGGCGGTGGCGGGACTGTTCACCGGCCTCTTCGCCAAGGAGACCATCATCGGTACCCTTCAGGCCATGTACGGTATCGAAGCGGAGGAGGAGGCGGAGGAGCCCTTCTCCCTCCAGGTGGCCCTCTCGGGCCTTGTCGATGCGGGGAGGGCCCTCCTGAGAGGCTTGTATGAGCTGCTCGTGCCTTCTCCCGGAGGGGAGGAGGAAGCGGGAGGATTCTCGCTCGTGCGGGAACGCTTCACCCCGGCGGCCGCCTATGCCTATCTCCTCTTCGTCCTCATCTACTCGCCGTGTGTGGCAGCCCTCTCGGCGATCCTCCAGCAGGCGGGAGTGGGGACCATGCTCGCGAACGCGGGCTACCTCACCCTCCTCGCATGGATCATCGCAACCCTCTACTTCCAGGTGGTGGAGGGCGGGAGCCTCCTGTGGCTCGGGGTCGCGGGAGGACTCCTCCTCGGCCTGATGGTCGTCCTCTACCTTGTGGGAAGGAGCACACGATCGAAGGAGGCTGTCTCATGAGACAAGAGGATCTCACCTCACGGATGGAAGACTACCTGGAGGCCATCTACGTGCTCGCGAAGACCAAGCGGGTGGCCCGGGTGCGGGACATCGCCGAGGCCCTCGGCGTGTCCCGCTCCACGGTCTCCAACACCCTCCATACCCTCTCGGATAAGGGGTTCATCGAGTATGCGCCGTACGACATCATCAGTCTCACCGAGGAAGGGGAAGAGGCCGCCAAGGACGTCTTCCGGAGACATACCATCCTCAAGCGGTTCTTCCGGCTGGTCCTCGGCGCGGAGGAGCAGATGGCCGAGGAGAACGCCTGCCGCATCGAGCACGCCATTTCGGAGGAGCTCCTGGAGCGACTCGTGCAGTACCTCGAGTTCATCCAGGAGTGTGTGCCTGCGCCCTTCCGTTACGATCCCGAGAAGGGTGCCTTCGTGTGCGAGGACAGGGAAGACGAGGATGTCTCACCCCCGGCGTGAGGTCCCGCCCTCCAGTTCCTCTTTCCGCCTGACGGCGAGTTCCTGTATCTGGGCTGCGATCTCCGGATACCGTGAGAGTATCCTGTCGAAGGTCTCCTTGTCGAGGCGGTAGAGATCGCAGAACGCTCGGGCCCGCACGGTGGCGGTGCGGGGAGCCCTGAGGATGAGGGCCATCTCGCCGAAGAACTGTCCTTCCGAGAGGATGGCGTAGCGGGTCTTTTCGTCGGCGGAGAGGACCTCCACCGAACCGCGGTTGATGAAGTACACGTCGGAACCCATCTCTCCCGCCCGTATGATGTACTCCCCCGGTCCATAGATGACCGGTTCGAGGTGGAGGATGATGTCCCGGATGAACTCCTCGCCCGCCCCCTTGAAGAGGGGCACCTTCTCGATCACGTCGCCGTGGATCTCCATGGCCACTGCGAGGCGGAGGGGATGCGGGAGCTCCTTGAGCACCTCGCGTTCCTCGTAGCCCCGTCTCGTCTCCCACAGGTAGTCGAAGTACTCGATGATGCGTCGCTGGAGCTCGGGTGAGATCCTCTTATAGGAGAGGAAGGCCGTGACCCTCTCCACCCGCTCCCTGTGGAGGAGCTTTGCGGCGTCCAGTTTCGAGACGAGGCTCGCGATGTTACCGATGACCAGGCCGTACATGGCCGCACCGAGGAGCTCTATCACGATGGTGTAGACGGTCTGGGTGGGGGTCGAGGGGGTGATGTCGCCGTATCCGATGGTGGTGAGGGTGGTGATGGTCCAGTAGAAGGCGGAGAGGTACCTCGTTCCGGCCGGGTTCTCCGAAGGAGGCTGGAGGCTCATCCATCCGCAGGCGATGCCGTGTGCGGCGAGGAGGATGAACCCGACGAGGGAGAGAAGCCTGAGGAGGGCGGGGTTGATCCTGTAGGAGAGGATCCGGGTGGCGCTCCGCTGCACCGAGATGAGCTTGAGGAGCCTGACGAGCGAGAGGAGGGAGAGGGGAGAGGGGAGGTGGAGGGCGAACACCAAGAGATCGAGCGGGAGTGCCGCCAGGAGGTCGGGAAGGCGGGAGGGGGCGAGGAGCGTGGGCTTTCGGCCGGAGGTCCGCCGGGACTCGAAGGCAAGGTCGAGGGGGATGTCGGCGATGAGGGCGAGGCTCGCGAGGATGTCGAGGGGAAGAAGGGGGGAAAAGAGGGAGGGAAAGACCAGGGTGAGGGGGATGCGGATCGCGTAGTAGAGGGTGACCGCAAGGATCCACACCTTCCACACAAGGGTGTATGTGGGATTTGAAACGCCCGAGGACTTCATCACCGCTCCTTTTTGTAGTATGTTATCGGCAGGGAACCTATGGAAAGTTGAGTCCCCTTCACGGAGGAGAGCGATGGGGAAGGAGGGAGCGGTGCACCATTCCTCCTACGCCCTCTCCCAGAAGGTACGGGCGGAGATCTCCTTCCTGGTATGGTGGACCTTCCTCCTGGTGTCTCTCTCGGCGCTCCTCTACCCCGAGGGTTTCGATATCCGGAACGATCCCGTGAGCCTCCTCGGCGTGCCCTTCACCGAAGAGGAGGGACTCCCCAATCCCTGGGGCATGGGCCTCTTCGTGCTCGCCTTTCTCGTGGACGGCCTTTTCTCCTTCCGTATCGCCTCCCGGGTACAGGCGGAGGGAGGCGGCGGGCTTTCCTTCCTGTTCACGCTTGCAGGGATAGGATCGCTCCTCATGCTCGCACCGTGCACGCTCCTCAACCCCCTCCATCGCCTGGGAGCGACCCTTCTCGTGGGGTCGCTGTGGCTGTGCACGGTGGTGTTGAGCCGTGCGAACTGGGGGGCGTTCTCAGGTGCGAGAAAGGCCTTCCACCTGTGCGTGCACCTGGTGCTCGTGGTGTACGCCATCCGCTTCTTCCTCGATGCGCCCTCTCACGAGTTCCTCCAGAAGCTCGCGCTCGCGGGCCTCCTCCTCGGTCTCCTCGACTGCGTACGCACCGAGGAAGGACGTCTCCCGGGGCCCAGGTGGGCCCTCATCCACCTCAAGCGATCCGCTCAGGGTGAGGTGACCCCGGCCGAGAGGGCCTCGACGAGGGCCCTTCCGAACTGACGGGCCGCCGAGGGACCGTTCGCCGTGATGATGCGGCCGTCGCGTTCCACCGGCCTTCCGGTGTAGGTGGCGCCGTTGGCCACCAGGGTGCCGCTCTCGCCTGACCAGCAGGTGGCCTTCTTGCCTCTGAGGATCCCGGCCCTGGCGAGGATCGAGGGGGCGATGCAGATGGCTCCTACTATCTTGCCCTTCTCATAGGCCTGCCTGGCGAGGTCGAGGGCCTGGCGGTTGGAGAAGTACTCGTGGGCCCCGGTTCCCCCCACGAAGATCACCGCATCGTAGTCGTCTACGCGGATCTCCTGCAGGGTCTTGTCGGGCGTCACCCGGGCGCCCAGCATCCCGGTGGCCGGGGTGCGGGAGGAGCTCGCCACGGTGACGGAGGCCCCTGCGTCGAGGAGTTCCTCACGCGTCTCGAGGAGCTCCTCGTCCCTGAAGTTCTCGTGGGCGATGATCATCACCACCTTTACCCCTGAAAGCGAGGCCATGGTATCCTCCTTCTCGGTAGAGGTCTCGGCCGAATTCCCCCCGTCTGCGAGGAGATAGACGCCGAGGAGGGCGAGGGAGAAGACGAGCGCCCTCACGAGCAGCCCCTTTCCCTGTGAAGGAAGTGAGGCTCGTTCGCTCATGGTTTCCATTATACCACCGGGAACCGGAGCGGGCAATTGTTCACACCCTCTCCCGTGCGTCTCCTGGGAGGAAGCCCTCGGCGGTGAGGGTATCGGCAAGGCTCCGGACAAAGTCCCGCACCGCATCCGTGACCTGATCCTCGTCGTCGAGCCTCGGGAGGACGAAGGGGTGAATGGTGATCTCGCGGGCTTCGAGGGGAAGGAGGGCGGTGGAGATGCGTTCGATGCGTCCCTGGAGACGCCGCTTGAGGGGGTACCGTCGGGCAGGCACCTCGTTGGCGCCGAAGTCGTCCACCAGGTGGATCACCCGCGGGTGGGTGCCGTATGCCCTGCGGATCTCCTCCCAGAAGGCCGTCTCCTCCTTCCGTGCGCCGATGCGGGCCGAGCAGGCCACCATACACCCCCGGGAGGCGTCGGGCCACGGCCTTGCCGCTATGCCCTCATCTTCGAGGTGAGTGAGGATCGCCTGTTCCGCCTCGAGGTAGTGATCGGTAGCGATGAGGATGGGAAGGTGCGGGCCTGCGATCCGGAGGAAGCGTGCCCATACCGGGTCCACCGTGGAGGCCCTGAGGTAGCTCCTCACGAAGGCGCGTGCCGCTTGTTCTCTCTGGGACTCGGGTGCCTCGGAGACCGTCCCGAGTGCCCGGACGATGCTCTCCACGTAGGTGATACCCCCCTTGCTCGCCCGATCCCAGTAGGCCTCGATCACCTGTTTCCAGAGAAAGGAGGGGGTGGCCCCCAAGGCGGCGAGACCGCTCTCCTCGAGGGCCTCCTTCAGCCGTTCCTCGGTGCCGAAGCGCACGCTCTCCAGGCTCAGGGTTCCGGAATAGTCGAGGATGAGGAGACACTCCATCGGATTTCACTCCTTGCGTGGGACGCACCTGGGTGTATGTACAGGTGAGGCAAAGATAGAGAAAAATGAGCAGAGGGGCAAGCGGGCCTCGCGTTTCTATTGTGAAATGGAGGGTTTCCGGCTATACTCACCCGATACCAGGAGCGAGGAGGTGACCATGGAGAGGGAACACGTCTCCCGGGATGTCGTACTGGAGTGGGTACGTCAACGGTTGTGGCACAAGGTGAAGCAGGAACTCGTCTCCTGGCACCCCTCCGACATCGCCGAGTTCCTCGGTTCCCTCGAGGAGGAAGAGGCATCCACCGACGCGCTCATCCTCTTTCTCATGTTGCCTCCCGAGCTCAAAGGCGATGTCTTCAGCGAGTTCGACACCGAGCTTCAGCGCCAGATCCTCGAGCGGATCACGAGCGATCAGGTGAAGGAGATCCTCTCCGAGCTTTCCCACGACGACCGTATCGAGCTCCTCGAGAACCTTCCGGGCAACCTCACCCGTCGGGTCCTCAACCTCCTCTCGCCCGACGACAGGTCCATCACCCTCGAGCTTCTGGGGTATCCTGAGGACAGTGTCGGCCGTCTCATGACACCCGACTATGTCTCGCTCAAGCCGCACTGGACCATTGAGAAGGCACTCGACCACATCCGCAGGTACGGGAAGGACGCCGAGATCATCAACATGCTCTACGTGATCGACGAAGAGGGGCACCTCATGGACGACATCCTCCTGCGCAAGGTCATCCTCGCCCCGCCAGATGCCACGGTGGAGTCCATCATGGACTGGCACTACGTGGCGATCAACGCCTATGCCGACCAGGAGGAGGCGGTTCGCCTCATCCGTAAGTACGACCTCAACGCCCTCCCCGTGGTGGATGACGACAACATCCTGCTGGGTATCGTCACGGTCGATGACATCATCGACGTACTCGACGAGGAGACCACCGAGGACGTACACAAGGAGAGCGCCGTGGTCCCGCTCGAGACGAGCTACAGCCAGGCCTCACCGTTCCTCCTCTACACCAAGCGGGTGGTGTGGCTCTTCTTTCTCGGCATCTCCGGCTTTCTCTCCTCGGGCGTGATCTCCCGGTTCCAGGGCGTGCTCTCTTCGTTCATCAGCCTGAGTCTCTTCATCCCCATGCTCATGGGCACCGGGGGGAATACGAGCAGCCAGGCGGCCACCCTGGTGATCAGGGCCCTCGCGGTGGGGGAACTGACCCCGCGGAGGTGGTTCCTGGTGGTGAGGAAGGAGCTCCTCGTGGGGCTCCTGTTGGGAGGCTCGCTGGGGCTCGTGCTCGCCACGATAGGGTATCTCTGGACGGGAGACACCGGGATCGCCCTCACCGTGGGGCTCTCGATCGTGGGGATCGTGCTGTGGGCCAACCTCATCGGAAGCACCCTCCCCCTCCTCTGCACCTGGGTGGGGATAGATCCCGCCCTCATAAGCAGCCCGCTCCTCTCCACCATCCTCGACGTGACCGGGCTCCTCATCTACTTCACCGTCACCACCCTGGTGTTGCTCTAGGGCCGGTCCTTCGGGGAGACCCCTCGCCATGGAAGGCGCGCCTCTTCCTCGGTGAGCCCTTGAGGGGTGAGGGTCCGGTAGAAGCAACTGCGGCGGCCGGTGTGGCAGGCCGTCCCCCCCTCCTGTTCCACCAGGAAGAGCACGGCGTCGTTGTCGCAGTCGATGCGAACCTCCACGATGCGCTGGACGTGTCCCGAGGTCTCCCCCTTCTTCCAGATGCGCCGCCGCGTCCGGGAGTAGTAGTGGGCGTAGCCGGTGGCGAGGGACAGCTCCCAGGCCTCGGGGTCGAGGAAGGCCACCATGAGGACCTCGCCCGTGTGCACCTCCTGGGTCACCACCGGGACGAGGCCCCCCATCTTGCCGAAGTCGAGGAGATCCCGTGCCTCCTCTGGGAGCCTGCGCCACCGGCTCATGCGATGCCTCCCTGCGCCTGCATCCGCGCGAGGGCCTCGTCCATCCGGAGAGGCCGCCACATCCCCTCGGTGCGGACGTAGCCGTAGGCCTCCTCCATCACGCGCCTAAAGCCGGCGGAGAGGGCGCGCGCGGTCCGGGCCAGCTCTGGTCTGGAGGCGAAGAAGGCTTCGAGCTCGGACCTGCCGAAGTGGAGGCCGCCGGTGAGGAAGGTCTCGAGGAGGAGCTTTGCCGCGAGGAACCTGCGGAACTTGTCCACCCCGAAGACGAGCGGCCGCTCGATGAGGTCCATCACCTCCCAGGTGATCTGCTCGGCCTGGGCGTACCGCCCTGCGTCCTTCTCCTGCTCGGAGACCCTGAGGGGGAGCGTGCGGATGATGTGCTCGAGGTGCGCGGTGAGATGGGTGAGGTCGAAGAGCCCGATGGCGCAGTTGAAGAGGACCGGCCTGCCTTCCTTCTCGAAGGCGGCCACGGCTTCTTTGGGAATGGCCGGGCCTATGTCCCTGCAGGAGAGCACCTCGCCTGCACGGACGAGGATGCCGCCCTTCACGTCCACCGGGGTCTTGTAGGAGAACTCGAACGAGGCCTGGGCCCGGGAGAAGGCCGTGTAGGCGAGGGTGCGTGGTTCCACGAAGGCGCCCAGGTTGTCCACGTTGGTGAGGTAGACGAAGCGGAACCCCTCCTCGTGGAGCCTCCGGTAGATGCCTTCGAGGACCATGAAGTTCTGGCCGTGGCCGCCCGGGAGGGGAAGGACCTCGCCGTCTTTCCCGTACGCCCGGGTGAAGATCCGCCGCGGGAGTCCCTCCTCGCGGTGCGTGAGGGCCGCCACGAGGGGCTGCTGGGCGGAGAGGGTGGGGTCCACGCGATAGCCTGTATGCGCGAAGAGTTCTTCGAGGAGGGGATGGCCTCTGAGCTCCTCGAGGTGTGCCATCACCTGCTCGTGGGTCGCGGGACTGGTCATCTGGAAGAAAGGGAGCACCGTGCCCCTCAAGGGGGTGTGCCACTGCTCTGCCATGCGCCGGTAGAGGGCCACACAGAAGAGCAGGTTGCGCAGGGTGAGGGCCAGGAAGCTCGGCCCGCCCGAGGTGTCCTCCTGGTAGAAGGCGGGGCACGCCCCCTTGGCCGACCCCTTCACGCGGGGGGCGACCGCCTCGAAGGGGGTGCGGTAGACCTCGAACAGGTCGGGCTCGAAGGCCCGGTTCCGCGTGAGGTCCGCATAGCTCGTGGCTGCCCCTCCGTTGAGCACGCCGTAGGCGGTGCGGGGGTAGAGGGCTACGCCCAGGAGAAAGAGCGCCGCATCGTCGAGCACCACCGGAGCTTCCCTCCCGTACCGATCGATGAGGGATGAGGGGATGCTCAGTTCCTCTGCTCGGGAGAGGAATGCGGCGCGGGGGAGGGTGAGGGAGAGGGACTGGGTGGCGTCCACGATGCGTGGATCGCCGGCCGAGGGGAGCTCGAAGGCGGGGGCGGCCTCCGGTCCGGCGGCGTTCACCCGCTCCAGTATCGCGTAGGTGAGATCGGGGTCGATTCCGGCCGTGCGCATCTTCTGGATGAGGGCATCGTCCTGCACAGCTCCTCCTTCAGTCATGGATGAGGATCCCTGCGGCGTAGGCTGCACCGTAGAGCGAGATGCTGTAGTCGGTGATGATGTACACCGGGATGCGGGAGAGCACCGCCCGGATGTTGGGTCTGCAGTTCGCCTCGAAGGCCTCCATGAAGGCAGAGCTCTCCAGGAAGAGGGGGATGTTCTTCGCCGCGATCCCGCCCGCGAGGTAGAGGCCGGCGGTGGGCAGGAAGGTGAGGGCGAAGGCCGCGGCGACGTGCCCGTAGAGGCGGGCGAAGAGTTCCATGGTGCGGCGGCACCCCTCGTGCGAGCCGCGGTGCCGGGCGATGAGGGGGGGGCGGTCTTCAGGGGGGTGGGAGAGGATGGTGCGGGTGGTCTCGTCTTGCTCGATCCGGCCTGTCTCCACCAGGAAGGCGAAGAGGTTGGCAATCCCCTGTCCCGAGACCACCGCCTCGGCGTCGGGCGTGGGGGCGTAGCGGGAGGCGAGGTAGCGCCGGAGCGCATCCCCGTCTTCATCATCGGCCGGAAAGTCGATGTGGCCCCCCTCGGAGGGATAGGCGTGGAACTCCCCCCTGTCCTCCACGAGGAACCCCACGCCGAGCCCGGTCCCGGCTCCGATCACGGCCCGCACCACCCCCCTCCTCGGAGGGATGCGCCCGTCCGTGTGGGGTATGGGCACGAGCTTCTCCTCGGCCTGGCGCTCCAGGATGGGTACCCCGTAGCAGATGGCCGAGAAGTCGTTGATGACCACCGTCTTCACCCCAAGATCCCTGTGTATGGCCTCGCCGTCGATGATCCAGGGGAGGTTGGTGAGGTGACACACGTTCTCCTCCACCGGTCCTGCGCCGGATGCGCACAACCCGTGGATGTGGATCCCTGTCCCGAGGGTCTCCTGGATGTCCTCTATCACCTGCGAGAGGGCTTCCTCCAGGTTCGCGAGTTCCCTGCTCGCGAACTCCCAGTGGGCGAGCATGGCGAGTCGCCCGCCCTGTCGCTCGAAGAGGGCGATGTTGGTGTTGGTTCCTCCGATGTCGGCCGCGAGAAGCACGGCCCCTGCAGGCGGGTGTTGCGAAAACCATTCTCTCTTCATGGAAAAAATTATGCACACAGGGGAAGAAATTGCAAGGAGGATGACGTACGCCCCTTCACCGTAGTATGGTGGTGCGTGCGTGTAGACCACGTGGAGAGAAAGGAGTGATGCGTATGCTGCATGCGATAGGAGAAAGGGTCCCCCGGATGGACGAGACCGCCTTCGTGGCGTGGAACGCAGAGGTGTGCGGGAGCGTGGATCTCGGCCCCCATGCCTCCGTGTGGTTCGGCGCCTCGGTCCGGGCCGATATCGCCCCCATCACCATTGGGGCCCATACCAATGTCCAGGACAACGCGAGTGTGCATGTGGACGTGGACCTTCCGGTGGTCATCGGCTCCTATGTGACGATAGGGCACAACGCGGTGATCCACGGGTGCACCATAGGGGACGGATCCCTCATCGGGATGGGCGCCGTGGTCCTGTCGGGCGCGGTCATCGGGGAGGAGAGCCTCGTGGGGGCAGGCGCCCTTATCACCGAGGGCAAGGAGTTCCCCCCCCGCTCGCTCATCCTGGGGAGCCCGGCCCGCGTGATGCGCTCCCTCACCGATGAGGAGGTGGCGCGCATCCGTCAAAACGCCCTCCTCTACGCCGATCTTGCCCGCTCTGCACGGGAGGAGTACCGCGAGGTGCGGTGAAGTGGCGTTGCGGTGAAACCTGCAGGGGCGAGCCCTTTGGAGCCGGTTCAAGAACACAGCCTCTTCATGCGAAGAACGAGGAGAGGTGCGGCAGGAGGGCGGAGAGGAGACGCTGTATCCTCCCCCTCACCGGCTCCATGAACAGGTAGAAGTTCCTGTTGTCCGCATACACGCAGAAGTGGTGGAGGCCTTCCACATCGGGCAGCCGCGATGCGAGTTCCTTGAGCCGGTCGGCTATCTTCTTCCTGTCGTAGAGCAGGACGTAAGACTTTCCACCGCAGGTGATGCGCTCCTCGGTGAGGGCGGCTCTGTTGGGGATGGTGCGAAGGAGTTTCCGGTAGTAGGGTTCGTGCACCAGGTGGCCTTCGCCCAAGAGGGGCCTGTCCGTGAACAACGTGAGGAAGTACCTGTCCCTGTGGCCCAGAAGCAAGGAGAAGGGGAGATAGAGGATGGACTGTCTCGGCAGGAGGGTGAAGGTCCCCTTCGCCTCGGTAAACGGTGCTTTGAGCCGGTAGGTGAAGTGGTACCCTATGGTACCGCCGATGTTCACATAGTGCGTGTCCTCAGGGGTGAGCACCTCTTCGGTCTCCTGAGCAATGAACCCGCTCATCCACCGGTTCTTCCTCCTCCCCCAGAAGTAGGCCGCCGTGGCGGTGATTCCCAGTACGAGGATGGGTATGAGGTAGTTCATGACTGCTCCTTGCGCACGTGGTCGATGATCCGATCCACCAGCTCCCTTACCGGGAGCCGATCCGGATGGAGGGTCTCGTCTTCAGTGAAGGGTATCCGCACTACAGGGATACTACGAAAGGTACTCTTGATTTTCCTCTCCCACACGCCGTCCGCTTCCCTCGCCTTGTTGTGGCACACCACGGCGATGGGGATCCTCAGCCCTGCGAGTTCTTCCCTGATGCGGATCGACTCCCTGAGGCTCAGCTCGTCAGGATTCACCACCAGGACCACGGTGCTGCGGGCGAGGAAGAGCTCCCGCAGCGATGCGAGCCTCCGCTGGAGTCCGAGGAGCCTGTGGTAGAGCTGGTCTTCTTCTGGTCTACGGGCCCCCCGTACCGGAGCCTCCGGGTCGAGCCTCAGGACGGTCTGCCTCCTCTCGAGGATGGCCTTGCGCAGGCCTTTGAGACCCTCGAGCCACTTCTCGGAGAGGAAGGGGAGGGCGAGGAATCTGAGGGTGAGGGCCGTAGGCGGGGTATCGAAGACCACGAGGTCGTATGCCTGGTGTCGACTCACGATCTCCTCGATGGCCCAGAGCAGGGCATACTCCTCGGTACCCGGAGAGTAGCGGAGGAGAGAGAAGTAGGAATCGAGGGATGCGACACTCGTATAGGCGTAGGTGCTCGAGAGTTCCTTCCTGAGCGAGGCGAGGTAGCGGGCGATCCACTTCCCCACGTCTATCTCCATGGCCGAGAGGTGCTCTCCGACCTTCGAGGGGTTCTCGCGCAGCGATGTGCCGAGCACGTCGCCCAGGTTGTGGGCGGGGTCGAGGGAGACGGCGAGCACGTCCATGCCTCCCCATGTGGCGCATCCTGCAGCAAAGGCACTGGCGGTGGTGGTTTTTCCCACCCCGCCCTTCCCGAGGAAGAACACGGCCTGTTTCATGCTGCTCCTTTCTAGTCCAGTTCGAGGAGGCTGATGAGGCCTCCCAGGGGATCCTGTGCAAAATCGGCGCGGGAGACCATGGTCCACAATTCCTCCTCCATGTGAGGGAGGAGTTCAAGGGTGAGGATGGGATTCGGCGAGGGGATGCCGATGAAACTCCCCAGTACGAGGAGCGCGAAGATGTTTTCCATTTCGGAGAGTTCGAAGAGGAGTATCTCCGTGGCCTTCCTCCTGTGGACCTGTGTGATCGTCTCCTTGAGGGTTGTGTATAGCCTTCTTAGCTTTCCTTTCACGCCGCCTCCCCCGATCGAGCGAAGAAGGGGGGTCGTGCACGACCCCCCGATGTATGTCTGCGTATGTCTGCACGTCCACCTTATACCGAGGCTCCCTGTTCCCGGAAGTGGCGGAAGAAGCCGACCATGATCACCACGTTGAGGATGAGCATCACGATGTTGATGGTCCCCACGATGATGCCCGTACTCACCTTGAGGGCATTGGTGAAGTCGCCGAAGTACGTGGGTACGATGACGATTTCGTACCAGATGAGGCCGGCGGTGACCGTGATCCAAAGGAAGATGGCCGGGATGAAGACCAGGTTGGTATATTTGGGGTTGAGCTTCTTCTTCACCCAGATGGTGGCGGTAAGCATGGCGATGGAAGCGATGAGCTGGTTCGCACCCGAGAAGGCGGGCCAGAGCCTGGTGTAGCCGCCCGAGGAGGCGAGGAGCAGGCCGATGGCCGCCACCACGAAGGAGGCGATCCACTTGTTCTGGAAGATGCCGTAGAGCCCGGGCGAGCGATCCTTGAGCGGGAGGGCGAGCTCGTGGAGGATGTATCGTCCGAGCCTGTTGGTGGTGTCCAGCGTGGTGAGGGCGAAGGAGCTTACCCAGAGGGCCGCGAACAGCTGCATGAAACTGGCCGAGAGGAAGGGAATGGTGCCGCTCACCATGGCCCCGTAGGACTTCACGAACCTGTCGAGGGGCCCTGCCGCAAGCACCTTCGCAGGATCGCCGAACACCTCGTTCCCGAAGGTGGCAATGGAGACGATGACCAGTGTCGAGAGGAACCCCTCGGTGAGCATGCCGCCGTAACCCACGAAGAGGGCGTCCTTCTCTTCCCTGAGTTGTTTCGAACTGGTACCCGAGGCCACCAGGGAGTGGAATCCCGAGAGGGCGCCGCAGGCGATCACCAGGGGCACGGTGGGCCAGAAGGGCGACGGTTGTCCTCCTATCACCTTGGCGGAGAAGGAGGTGTAGACGGGAAGCGAGTCGAAGCCCGAGAACCCGATGAGTGCGGCGATACCTCCTGCGAGGAGTCCGAAGTAGAGGAGGAAGCTGTTGAGGTAGTCCCTGGGCTGGAGGAGGATGTTCACCGGCAGTGAGGCGGCGATGATGATGTACACGAAGATCACGAGGAACCAGGTGGTCTTCGTGGCTGGAATGGAGACCATGGATCCGAGCCAGAAGGAGACCACGATGAGGGCCGCGCCGATGATGGATCCGTACCCTATGCCCACCTTGGTGCGGTACATGATGAGACCGGTGAAGATGGCGGAGATACAGAAGAAAAGGAAGGTGGGGAAGAGGTGGGGATTGCTCGCGAACTGTCCTGCGACGATGTCTCCGAAGGCCGCGACCAGGAGGATGCACAGGAACAGGATGAACCATCCGAAGGCCTTTCCCGCCGCCTTGCCGATGAGATCCTGAGCCACGTACTGAACCGATCTCCCGTCATACCGCACCGAGACGGTGAGCGAGAGGTAGTCGTGGACCGCACCGATGAAGACGTTTCCGATCCAGATCCACAGAAGGCCCGGGAGCCATCCCCAGGCCACTGCCATGGCCGGACCGGTGATGGGACCCGCCCCTGCGATGGAGGCGAAGTGGTGCCCGAAGAGCACGTACTTGCTGGTGGGCACGTAGTCCACCCCGTCGTAGAGCCTCTTCGCAGGCGCTTCGGGTGCCTCGTGCGATCTGAGCAGCCGTTTCTGGATGTTACGTCCGTACGAAAAAATAGAAGATGAAGTAGAAAACGAGCGCTCCCAGGACGATCCAGGTACTCATGGATCCCTCCTTATCAACTGATTTTCTCAGCATTATAACCCAGGTTTCTCGGATTGGTCAAAAAAAATGTGTTTTTCTCTACTTTCAGGTATGATCCGATAGAAAAAATTGGTGATTATCCATTATTTGCCACCCGGGAGTACTCTCTAAGTACCTCCAGCAGAAGCTCGAATAGATCCTCCTCCCTATGATTATACCGCCACTCCAATTCTTTCAAGTAGAGCGGAAAACGTTCTACACTCACCCCGTGATGCTGGAGCAGCCGCCCTTTCGCATAACTCCAAAACCCCTCTATCCCATTGATGTACACTTTCCCATTCGCAAATCGCTTCCCGTGATCAATCCGCTTGTGCCTGAATCCATAGCTCACAAGCCCATCATAGCTCTTGAACCGGTCGGTATACACAAGCGACCCCCGCTTCACTTTGGCCACTGCCAGTCGTACAAGCTCCTCCGCACTTACCTGCTCCACCACTTCCACCTGCACTTTTCCCCCTCGCTCAAGAATCCCAAACACAGGAATCTTCCCTGCCGCCCCTCTCCCCCTCTTCCCCTTTCTCTTTCCTCCAAAATAACTTTCGTCCATCTCTACTTCACCTTCGAGCAGGCTCTTCCCCTCCTTCTGGGTGTGGACCCATATCGCCTTCCGAAACAATGTGTAGAGCCTCAGCGTCACCTCATAGGAGAGCCGTAACTGCAAAGCCGCCTTGTGGGCGGTAACTTCCATCTCAAAGAGCTTCATTGCCCACAGGATCTTCTCCCAGGAGAGCTTCATCCCCTCGAAGATGCTCCCTCGTCGTATGCTCCACTCTTTCCTGCACTGGTAGCACTTGTACTTCTCTCGTCTCACCTCGCCTATATGCTCACTTCCACAGAAGGGACACCGGGTGTACGTGACGAGGAGTCCTTTCTCTCTCAGATAGGAGACCGTTTTCTCTCTATCGCTTGCAAGTGTTGAAAGACTTACGACGTCCATATCCGTGCCACCTCTCTCTTCGGTATTATACCACAGGTGGCTCAAAAATGGTAATCACAAAAAAATCACTACTCTTTCACTCCTCCGGCGGAGAGTCCGGCCACCAGGCGTTTCTGGATCGCCATGAATATGGGGATCACCGGAAGGGCCGTGAGTACCGAAGCCGCCATGATCCTGTCCCATATCGCGTTTTTCGAATGATACAGGGACCTGAGGCCGAAGGGGAGGGTATACAGTTCTTTGTAGGATTTGAGGAACACACTCGCGAAGAGGTATTCGTTCCAGGCGATCATGAAGGCATAGATGAACACGGTGAAGAGGGCGGGGATCGACATGGGGATGATGATCCGCCATATGGTGCCGAACCGGGAACATCCGTCGATGAGGGCCGCTTCCTCGATGGAGAAGGGGATGGTTCGGAAGTAGTTTCCCAGCATGTAGAGGGACACCGGAAGAGTCTGTACGAGATAGATGATGAGGAGGGCGGCGAGGGTGCCTCCGCTCGTCTGCAACCAGCCCATGCGTACGAAGATCTGGTAGAGGGGGATGAGCAGGAGGATTCCTCCGAACATGTAGACGAAGAGAACCCCGCGCTGGATGAGCCCCCTTCCCTTGTACCTCGTACGCGAGAAGGAATAGGCGCCGAAGGTGGCGATCAGGAGCGAGAGGAGCGCGGCCGACGAAGAGAGGAAGAGGGAGTTGCGGAAGTACTGGAGGAAGGGGAAGACATCACTCGTATCGCGATACCGGGCGAGGATGGCCCTCTTCTGCTCTTCGGTGAGCTCCTGCTCCTCGAGGAGCCGCTTCACCGACTCGGGGACGTTCTTCAGTTCCTGTCCGATGTTGAGGAGCTCGGCGTAGGCCTCGAGGTTGAGTTTCCGGGGGATGAGGGAGGGGTTCCCCCAGTCCCACTGGTATTTCAGGGAGGTGGAGATCATCTGGAGGAAGGGGAAGAACGCGAAGAGCACGATCCCCACGACCAGGAGGAAGAACCCCAGGCTCTTCAGGATGTTCCGTTTCCTCACCATTTGAGTACCTTCCTCACATAGAACAGTATGAAGATGATGAGGATGGAGAACTGTACCACGGCCAGGGCCGCACCTTTTCCGAGGTCGAGGGTGCCGGTGAACGCGGTGTAGTAGGTGTACACCGAGAGGACCTTCACGTTGGGGGCGAGGAGGAATATCTCCTCGAACTTGTTGAAGTTCCAGATGAAACGCAGCAGGATCACGGCGCCCATGACGAAGTAGAGCTCGGGGAGGGTCAGGTACCAGAACTTCTGGAGGGCCGAGGCACCGTCTATCTCAGCCGCTTCGTAGAGGTTCTGATCGATGGCCTGGAGCCGTGAGAGGAGCATGAGATAGGTGAAGGGGAAGTTCTTCCAGATGCTGAAGAGTACGGCCACCCATATTCCATTCTTGGGAGAGCCTATGAGGTTGATCCGTTCGGGAAGCAGGCGGAGCTGCTCCACCAGGGTGTGCATCACGATGCCGTTGACGGGGTCGAAGAGGAATTGCCAGGAGAATACCACGGAGATGAGCGGGGCCACGTAGGGAAGGAGGATGAGGCTCCGCACGAGCCCCCGGAGGGGGAATTCCCGGTTCATCACCAGGGCGACCAGGAGGCCCATGAGGGTGGTGCCCAGGGTCGTCCCTATCACGTAGACGATGGTGGTGTAGAAGGCTCCCCAGAACTCCCTGTCGAGGACGATATCGAGGTAGTTCTTGAAGCCGATGAAACGGTTCGCTTCGTAGACATGGACGTCGAAGAAACTCAGATAGATATTGTAGAGGATGGGATAGACGATGAGTCCCGTGATCACGAGAAGCGCGGGGAGGATGAGCATCCTCCCCAGGAGCGCTTCCCGTTCCTCTATGCGGAGTTCCCGTTTCATGGCGATCATGCCGTCCTCACCGGCCTTCCACTATCTCTCTCATCTTCTGTTCGGCTTCACGCATCGCCTGATCGATGGGGACTCCCTCCTGCGTGATGGCATAGATCATCTGTGGGATGATCTGTTTGCTGAAGATGGTGCTGGCCGCCTCTATCCGCCTGCCTTCCACGATGCTGAAGGTCTGGATACTGTTGAGTCCGGAGATGATTTGGGCGAGCTTCTCCTTCCCGAACCGTTTGTAGACACCCCGTGGATCCTCGAGGAAGCGGTCTGTCTCCGCGATCCCTTCTATGGTGGGGTTCATGCCGCCGGGAGCCATGTGGAGGTAGGAGACATAGGCGTTCTCGGAAAAGAGGTAGAGGAGGAATGTCTCAACCGCAGAGAGCTGTGCTTCGCTCAGGCCTTTCGTGATGCCCATGGTCACCACCACCCCGTAGCCTGCAGGCTGTGTGTGGGTGATGATGGGTACGAATCCGGTCTTGTTCACGAGCTCGGGATCGAACTCGGCCCCGGTGAGTTCGGGGAAGTTCTCGCCGGTGAGCGAGCCCTGCGCCACTTCGGCGAGGGCGAGGTCGTCCATGATATAGGTGGAGTAGAAGAACATGGCGAGCTTGTTCTGGAAGTAGTAGTCCCTCGCCCTCCATGTCTGGGGACCGGGCGGGGTGTACTTCGCGAGTTCGGCGTAGAACTCGATTGCCTCACGCATCTCGGGGGAATCGAAGATGAGGTTGCCGTCCCTGTCGAAAAGCCTCGCGTTGTTGGAGAGGGCGATGTGGGTGAAACACTGCTCTGCATAGACCTCGGGTTTCGTCCCCACCAGGATGCCGTATTGATTCTCTTCCGGTTTGTAGAAGTATCGGGCTGCCTCGAGCATGTCCTCCCAGGTGGAGGGCGGTTTCAGCCCCGCCTCCTCGAACCAGTCGATCCTGTACCAGAGCCCCTGGACCCACCCGTGGAAGGGGACCGCGTAGTAGGTGCCGCTCCCGTCGTCCACCAGCTTGAGAGCCCCCTCGTAGAACCTGTCCTTGCCCACCTTCTCGATCACACGGGTGCCCGCCGCGGTGTCGAGGAGCCCTTCGGCCCCGAAGGCCACGGCGTTCTCTGCTCCCATCTCCACGAGGCCGGGGAGGGTACCCGCGGCCGAGGCTGCGTGGATCTGAGTGGGAAGATCGTTCTCCTCCACAGGGATCACGTTGATGGTGATCTCCGGATGGGTGGCCTGGAAGGTATCGACCAGGAGCTGGATCGTGGCCATCCTGTCCGATTGTGTCTGCGAGGTCCAGAACTCGAAGGCCACGGGCTCCTGTGGCTTCCGTGCCTCCTGCTTGCCGCATGCGGTCACGAGAAGGATGAGGCCGATCATGACAAGAAGCGCGTATGGACGTGTTCTCATGCGTTCCTCCTTATCCGGATGGGTTCGAGGACTTTTGTACGATCGCTCGAAAAAGCCATCTATTTCATTATACAATAAACTGTTTTTTTGTCAAATTTCGGGGATGATCCATCCAAGTGAGGTGAGAGCGGTGTGGAAGAGGATGAGGATAGCGAGGAGCATGCGGCCTCGGAGTGTGCTCCGTGTGGGGGCGTCGGGGGAAGGGGGAAGCGAGGATGCGGTGTGGAGGAGGATTCTGTCGATGCTCTCCAGGGGGTGGCGGAGGGAGATGCGGTCCCGGGTGGACATGAGGGCCGCGTAGTAGCCGAAGACACGCGAGAAATAGGTCCCGAGACGGCCGGGAAGGGGGAGATCCTTCCGCACCGAGAACAGCGAGAGGAAGATCAGGCCGCAGAGGGTGAGGCCCTTTTCGAGACCCACCAGCAGGGCTTCCTCTGTAACGGGAAAGGGACCGAGCTCCAGAAGCACTTTCCCCCTGGGGATGAGGAGCTGGAAGAAGGTGATACCCCCCACGAAGAGGATGAAGTACCCGGTCTTGAGGCGCTTGCCGGAGAGCACCGCCATGAAGGCGAGGATCCCGGTGTGCACGGCCCGGAGCGGAAGGGAGGGTTGGGCGAGGAAGAGCAGGAAGACGAGGATCCCGGTGAACAGGGCCTCGATGGGGTGGGTCTCATGCAGGAGGATGGTCTGCAGCTTGTTCATGGAGGCTCCTGTACCAGGTCGAGGATCGTACGAAGGCCAGGGTGAGGAGGCCCACCGCGAGGCCGCTCCCCGTGCCAACGGTGAGGAAGAGGGGGGCGATGACGATGGAAGAGGGGCCGAATATGAACCACACCGAAAGGGCGAGCTGCACGGCGTTGCTCACCAGGGCGCCTACCGTGCTGAGTCCCACGGGGCTCACCGAAGAGCGGAAGAGTCGGAAGATGGCGTACATGGCAAGGCCGCTCGCGGCGGACCCCCCGAGCGAGAAGAGGAAGACATAGGAGGCGAGGGTCCCGTTCACGAGGGCTTGGCCGGCGGCCTTGGTGAGGATGAGGAGGAGGTAGTAGCGGAAGGGGAGGAGGGGAAGGGCGAGGATGAGAGGGATGTTGGCCAGCCCGAGTCTGAGGTAGGGGAGGGGTTTGGGTACGAGGTACTCGAGGGTGGCGCAGAACATGGACAGGGCGCCCAGGAAGGCGGTGAGGTCCATGAGCCGAGCAGGGGACTCCCTCATATGATACGAGGGTAGGGGAGGAAGGCCTCAGTGTCAATGGAAGGTGCCTGTAAATATACAGAAAATACTTGCGCTTGCGATATTCCATGATACAATTAGGTACATATCTCATATTCCAAGGGGGGCTTTCATGAATCTGCGCAGGCCGAACGCGAATGAAGCAACGGCAACATTCAACCGCTCACGAAATGTGGTGCCCATGTCCGGTCTCTGCAGTCGGTGTGTAGACGGGTGCCGCGGCGGGTGCGAGGTGTGGCTCGCCTCGTTCCGGGGAAGGGAGGTCCTCTATCCCGGCCCGTTCGGAGAGGTGACCGCCGGGGCGGACAAGGACTACCCGGTGGACTACTCGCACCTCAACATACACGGGTATGCGAGCGGGGCGAAAGGGATCGAGAACCCGAGTCCCGATACCGCGATCTTCCCGAACGTGGAGACCGAGACCGAGTACGGGTGGTCGAAGAAGGTGAAGATGCGGGTACCCATTTTCACGGGGGCGCTCGGTTCCACCGACATCGCCCGGATCAACTGGGAACACTTCGCGGTGGGAGCGGCCATCTCAGGGATCACCATCGTGTGTGGGGAGAACGTGTGCGGTGTCGATCCGCAGCTCGAGTTGGACAAGAACGGGAAGGTGAAGAACTCGCCCGAGATGGATCGCCGCATCACCACCTACAGGCGCTACCATGAGGGGTATGGAGAGATCCTCGTCCAGATGAACGTGGAGGACACCCGTCTGGGTGTGGCCGAGTACATCATCGGGAAGCACGGGATCAAGACCATTGAGCTCAAGTGGGGTCAGGGAGCCAAGTGTATCGGCGGTGAGATCAGGGTGAAGTCCCTGGAGCGCGCCCTCGAACTCAAGAGGCGGGGCTACGTGGTCACCCCTGATCCGGAGAACCCTGCGATCCAGGCCGCGTACAAGGATGGAGCCATCCACGAGTTCGAGCGGCATTCGCGCCTCGGTTTCGTGGACAAGGAGAGCTTTTTCGCCGAGGTCGATCGGCTGCGGAAACTGGGATTCGAGCGGATCACCCTCAAGACCGGTGCCTATGCCATGACCGAGCTCGCGAAGGCCCTCAGGTGGGGTGCCGAGGCCCAGCTCGATCTCATCACCATAGACGGTGCGCCGGGCGGTACCGGCATGAGCCCGTGGCCCATGATGAACGAGTGGGGAATCCCCACCTTCTACCTCGAGGCCCTCGCCTATGAGTTTGCTCAGAAGCTCTCCGCCAAGGGGCTGCGGGTGCCCGATCTCGCGATCGCGGGCGGGTTCTCTTCTGAGGACGGGGTGTTCAAGGCCATCGCCATGGGTGCTCCCTATGTGAAGGCCGTGTGTATGGGCCGGGCACTCATGATCCCCGGCATGGTGGGCAAGAATCTCGAACACTGGGCGAAGAACAACGACCTGCCCAAGACCGTGGCGCAGTACGGTACCACCAAGGAGGAGATCTTCGTCACCTACGAGGAACTCAAGGCCAAGTATGGAGACGAAGTGGACAAGTTCCCCTGGGGTGCCATCGGGATCTACACCTATGCACAGAAGTTCAAGGTGGGACTCCAGCAGCTCATGGCGGGAAGTCGCAACTTCACCCTCTCCTCGATCTCCCGGAAGGATCTCATGGCCCTCACCGAGGAGGCGGCCCGGATTTCCGGAATCCCCTATGTCATGGATGCCTATCGCGAAGAGGCGGAGCGGATCCTGGAGGGGTGAGTGTTCAGACGAAAGAAAGGGCCTCCTTTTGCAGGAGGCCCTTTTTGTGTTCCTTGTGGATGAGGGGGCTCATTCCACGAAGACCCACATGTCGTGAGTCTTCGAACGTGGGTCAACGGCTTTCCGCTCGAAGAGCTCGCTCAGGGTGACGAACTCGTACCCCTGCGAGAGGAGTTCGGGGATGATGATGTCGAGGGCCTCGGGTGTGGGATGGGGTTCGGGCTGGACGTCGTGCATGAGGATGATGGCGCCGTCGCGGACTGCGTCGAGGACGTTCTTCGCCCGCTGTTCGGCGGTGGTGTTCTGGCCCGCCCAGTCGAAGGCGAGGATGCCGCTCGCAAAGGGCAGGTCGATCACCTCGTACATGGTGTCGCTCACCGCGAGGTTGGGGGGTCTGAAGAATCGAGGCCGCTGACCTGTGTACTGTTCTATCACCTTGCTCGTCTTCTCCACCGACTCCCTGATCTCTTCAGCCGTTTTGTTGTTCAGGCTTTCCCACTCCCACGAGTGGTTCCCGAACTCACATCCCATGGCAACCATGCGATCGAGCACCGGTTTCGTTCGATCGTTCACCAGTTGACCGATGAGGAAGAACGTGGCTTTCACCCCGTACTTCTCGAGTTTGTCCAGGACGCGAGGGGTCATCACCGGATCGGGTCCGTCGTCGAAGGTGAGGGCGACGAGTTTCACCTGTGTACCTCCGGAAGCGGGTGTGGCCTCCCTCGAGGCGGGTTGGGTCCCGCATGCCCCGACGAGGAGGACGGCGGCGGCGATACAGAGGCCCAAGGTTTTCGTGTTCATCGGTACCTCCTGCATGTAAGATAATTTATAATCTCCTTATGAAAGCTTATCATCGAAAGTCGGTGTGGTCAAGGAAAACTGTTGCCTCGTGGTTTCTCTGCTGATAGAGTACGGTCATGCGTGTTCGTAAAGCTCAGGTGCGGAGGGGGAAACCCCGATCCCTCTTCGTCCGGGGGCTCTTCGCGAGCCTCCCCGTGGTGGTCGGCTATCTGCCGGTGGGGATGACCTTCGGACTTGCGGCCGTGGGCACGGGGTTCCCGGCCTGGACGGCAGCGCTCACCTCCGCCCTCGTTTTCGCCGGGGCGAGCCAGTTCGTGTTGGTCTCCCTGCTCCCCCAGGGGCTCCTACCGGCGGTGGTGCTCCCTCTCTTTCTCAACCTTCGGCACGTGGTCTACACGGGGATCGTCGCGAGGCGCATCCCCCTCTCGCGCCCTGCACTCACGCTGGCCGGACTCACCGACGAGGTCTTTGCGGTGGCCCTCCAAGGGCCTGCCGAGGAGCGCTTCCTCCAGGGTGTGGCGTTGGGGGCCTACCTCGCATGGGTGGGGGGGACGGCCCTCGGTGCCTTCGGTGGAGCCGCCCTCCTCGTGGGGTCCCCGATCGAGGGCTCGCTCGTGTTCTCTCTCACCGCGCTCTTCTTCGTGCTCGTCATCCCCTCGGTGCAGGAGGGACGGCTCCGGGCGGTGTTCTGGGGGGCCGGGATAGGGTTGGTCTTCCACGTGCTGGGACTCTCGTCGCTGGGGGTGCTCGCGGCCGGGCTTGCCACTCCGCTCGTGCTGAGGGGGAGGCGCTGATGGACCGGTACGCAGCGATTCTCCTGGTGGCGGTGGGCACCTACCTCATCCGCCTGCTCCCGTTCTTCCGGAAGGAGGGCACGGGTGAGGGGATGGAGCGGGTGTTGAAGGACTCGGCTGCGGCGGTGATGGCCGCGCTCTGGATCTCCTCGTTCGTCTCGCTTCCACTCGAGGGGTGGCCCCTCGTGCGTGACGGACTGGCCCTCCTGGGGGTATTGGGCTCCTATCTCCTCTGGCGGAGGATGGGGGTTTCGGTCCTCGTGGGGGTGGGACTCCACGCCCTCCTTTCCCTGTGGGGGGGATGAGGCGGTGGGGGCGGGCGCGGGTGTCCCCACGCGTGCGACGTGTAAGAACGCGTCCCGGATGGTGTGGCGCTTCCTCGGGGAGCCGTGTCGTCGTGGGTCCTGAAGGCTCTTCCTCTGAAACAGGGGGGCTTCCCTTCCAGGAAGGGGGTGATCGTGCTATACTTGAGTGCATGCGGATCGTCGATATCATCGTGAAGAAGCGCGACGGGGGGGAACTCTCGGCGGGGGAGATCGCCTCGCTCGTGCGGGGTTATGTGGCGGGCGAGGTGCCAGATTATCAGGTGGCGGCCTGGCTCATGGCGGTGTTCTTCCGCGGGATGGGGCCGCAGGAGGTCTCGGCCCTCACCCGGGAGATGATGAGGTCGGGCAGGGTGCTCTCCTTTCCCGGCCTGAGGTGTGTGGACAAACACTCCACGGGCGGGGTGGGTGACAAGATCTCCCTTCCGCTCGCCCCTGCGGTGGCTGCCTGCGGGGTGCCGGTGCCCATGATGAGTGGGAGGGCCCTGGGTCACACGGGAGGTACGTTGGACAAGATGGAGTCCATCCCGGGCTACAGGACGGTCCTCTCTCCGGAGGAGGTGGAACGTCTCCTCGGCGAGTGCGGGTATGCGATGTTCGGGCAGACCGAACAGATGGTGCCCGCAGACCGCAAACTCTACGCCCTCAGGGATGTGACGGGCACGGTGGAGTCGATCCCCCTCATCACGGCGAGTATCCTCTCCAAGAAGTGCGCCGAGGGTGCGCAGGGCTTGGTCTTCGACGTGAAGACCGGGAGCGGGGCTTTCATGAAGAGGGAGGAGGACGCCCGATCGCTCGCCCGGTCGCTGGTGGAGGGGGCGCGGGAGCTGGGGAGGGAGGCGGTGGCCCTTGTGACCGATATGAGTCAACCGCTCGGTCGGATGGTGGGGAACTTCCTGGAGGTGGAGGAGGCCGTGGAGGTGCTGCGTGGGGGTGGGCCTGCGGATGTGCGGGAGCTGGTGTGCGTGTTGGGGGGCGAGATGCTGGTGTTGGGGGGAAAGGCTGCCTCGCTGGAAGAGGGGCGTCGGATGATAGGCGAGGTCCTGGACGACGGACGGGCCTACGAGCGCTGGGTGAAGAATGTGGGGGCGCAGGGCGGGGATGTGGAGGAGCTCGAGCGGCGGCTGGGGAAGTGGCGGGCGCCGGTGGTGCGGGAGGTGCGGGCGGTCGAGGAGGGGGTGGTGGGTGCGGTGGATGCGTACCGGGTGGGGCTGGCGGGGGTGGTGCTGGGGGTGGGGAGGAGCAGGGTGGAGGATGCGGTGTTGCCGGATGTGGGGGTGGAGTGTGTGCGGAAACGGGGGGAGCGTGTGGCGCGGGGAGAGGTGCTCGCGCGGGTGTATGCGCGGGACGAGACGAGGGCGGAGGAGGCGGCGAGGATGGTGGGGGAGGCGTACCGGGTAGGGGAGGAGACCCCGTCCGGCTCGCTCGTACTGGAACGGATTTCGCCATGACATCATACAGCACGAGGAGGACAGGGCGTGGCACGCTGGCAGAAACCGCCTATCGATAAGAACAGGGTGCTCGGAATCTCCGAACGGTTCGGACTCGACCTTCTCACCTCCACCATCCTGGTGAGGAGGGGGCTCGACTCTCCCGAGGAACTTTCCTTCTTCATGGAACGACACCTCCGATACCTGCACAACCCTTTCCTGTTCGAAGATATGCCCCTTGCCGTGGAACGCGTGATCCAGGCGAAGGAGGAGAGGGAACGTATACTCGTCTTCGGGGACAGGGATGCGGACGGGATCAGCTCCACCGTGCTCCTCACGGAGTTCCTCGAGGAGATGGGTATGGAGGTGGACTGGCGGGTCCCCATGGGGGACGAACAGTACGGGCTTTCCCTCGATGCAGTGGAGGAACATGCCCGGAACGGGGGATCGCTCATCATCACCGTGGACTGCGGCATCTCCAGTGTGCGGGAGATCACGAGAGCTGCCGAGCTCGGTCTCGACGTCATCGTTCTCGACCACCACGAACCCAAGGAGGAACTCCCTCCCGCCTACGCCATCATCGATCCCAAGGTGGAGGGGGCCGGTTACCCGTTCCGCGATCTGGCCGGATGCGGTGTGGTGGCGAAGTTCCTCTGGGCTCTCACCTTCGGCCTCACCGACCACTTCAACCAGGAGGTGAGCCTCCTCAATATACGGCCGGGTAACGAGGCCTACATAGTGGAAGTGATACGCACCGAGAACCTCATAGAGCTCGACAGGGTGCAGGAATCGATCGTACCGGGCATGGTCCCGGTGGACCGCACCAGAATCTACGATCTCATCGCCCAGTCCCCCATCTACGTGTACGATCTGCCGCTCCAGCAGCGGCTTTTCCAGGCTACGTTCGGCAGGGGCGTGGAACTCCAGGCCTTCGACCTCAAGCCGCTGGTGGAACGCCTCTACCCCTCGCTGAAGGGCAGGAGCCTCCTCAGATTGAAGGACAGGTCCCGGGGCGCCCTCTACAGGGAGAAGCCTCCCGAGGAGATCGACGTCCTCTTCTCCCTCTTTCAGGCCGTACTCATGGAGGAGACCGGGGTGCTCCGCTCCATGGAGCGGGTGATGGACCTGGTGGGGCTGGGAACGCTCGCCGATCTCATGCCCCTCAGGAACGAGAACCGGATCCTGGTGAGAGAGGGGCTCGTCCGTCTCTCCGATCCGGAACGGCCGGGGCTCAGGGCCCTCATGGCACGTCAGAAACTCCTGGGCAAGAAGCTCGCTCCCCGGGACGTGCTCTGGCAGGTGGGGCCGGTCATCAATGCCTCGGGACGGATGGGATCTCCGGACGTGGCGGTGCGTCTCCTCCTCTGTCGGGACTCTGCCGAAGCGGAGGCCCTGGGTGATGAGCTCCTCAAGCTCAACGACGAACGGAAGCGACTCGGGGAGGACCTGTGGCAGAGGATACAGCCCCAGGCCTACGAGAGTTTCACCCGGTTCAAAGAGAAGTTCGTGCTCGTGTATCACGATGCGGTCCAGCGGGGCGTCACCGGGATCCTCGCGGCCCGGCTCGCCCAGAAATTCAAGGTACCCGCCGCCATTCTGGCCCCCCTCGAAGAAGAGGGGAGGCTCGTGGGTTCCTTGAGAAGCTTCCAGGGCGTAGGGGTGCTCAATCTTCTCACGGCATGCGAGGACCTCCTCATGGAGTATGGCGGTCACGACTTCGCCGCAGGATTTTCCCTGCACCCCGAGCGCCTGGAGGAGTTCATCGAGCGACTCGTCGAGGTGGTGGAGGACCTGGGGCTTCCGCTTCGCGATGAGGAACCGCTCATCATCGACGCCGAGATACCTCCCTCATGGATGACGCCCGATATCATGAAGGTGGTGGAGTTCTTCGCCCCGTACGGGGAGCAGAACCCCCCCCTCAGGTTGCTCTACCGGGAGGCCGTGGTCCGTGACATCCAGTTCATCGGCCGCAACGGACAGCCGCACGTCAAGTTCCACCTCGCCATGGGAGGCTCTCTCTGGCCTGCCGTGTATTGGGGGGCGTCGGACAAGGTGAACGTGGAGTTTTCCGAGAACGACGAAGTGGACGTGGTGTTCACCCCCACATGGAACACCTTTCAGAACCAGGAGACCATCCAGCTCACGGTCGTGGACATGAAGCGATGCGAAGGATCCTGATCGTTCTCTTCGTTGCGGCGATACCTCTCCTGGCCGATCCCCCCACCCTCCTCGCCCCCTCGTTCGCACGGGAGGGGGAGGTCTACCCGGTCCTGATCACACGGGTATCCGGACCCCTCACGGCCGTGCTCGTGTCGGAAGCGGGGAGCGCGCTCGCCGCCTCGCCTCTCTTCCCCCTTGAAGGGACCCGAAGGACCCTCTACGGATTCCTCGCCGTCCCTCCGGGGTACGGCTCCTCGACCGTCTCCCTCGTGGTGCGCGACGGGAAAGGGGTGATCCTCCTCTCCAGGAGGGTCACACTGCTTCCCCGCGCCTACCGCAAGGAGGAGATCCCCCTCACCCCGGGGCTCACGCAGATCCGTACCGATCAATCGGAACGAAGGATCCGCGAGGCACGTGAGCTCTCCGAGCTCCTCTTCACGGTTTCTCCCGACGCCCTGGGACTTTCCAGTCTTTGGTTCCTCCCGGTTTCCGAGGGACGCTTCTCCTCCTGGTTCGGTGACGAGCGCCTCTACCGGTATGCGAACGGAGGAACGGACAGTTCGCGCCACACCGGGGTGGACATCGCGGCACCCGAAGGGACACCGGTGCGTGTCCCTTCGCGGGCGATGGTGGTCCTGGTACGCGACAGGATCGTCACGGGCCGTACGGTGGTGCTGCGACACGGGCCCGGTATCTACTCCCTCTACTATCACCTTTCCTCCATCTCGGTGGAGGAGGGAGACGAGGTCGAGCCCGGCGATCTCCTGGGCACGGTGGGGTCCACCGGACTTGCCACCGGAGCGCACCTCCACTGGGAGGTGCGGGTGCAGGGCGTGCCTGTGGATCCCCTCGCGCTCGTGGGAGGGAGCCTCCTTGACAAATTGAGGGAACTCCTTATAATGGAGGAACGATCCTAGAGAGAGAGGGGGTGATTGTCATCATACACATACCCGTGGACAACGGAGAGCCTCTCGAGAAGGCCCTCAAACGATTCAAGAGGGTGGTGGAGAAGGAAGGCGTCATCAGGGAATGGAAGAAGCGGGAGTTCTACATAAAGCCTTCGGAACTCAAGAACCAGAAGAAAAAGGCTCTCCAGAGAAAGCTTCTCAAGAAGCTCCGCAAGATGCAGGAAAAAGAATCCAGCAGACGATAAGGGCGCAGGAAGGCGCCCTTCTTTTTTTGTGCGTTCGTGCACGGTCGGTGCCACACCTATGAGAGGGCCTCCCTGATGACCTCGGAGAGGACGGGGTGGAGCCTCCCGTTCGTGGCGAGAATGGGTGATGTTTCGAAAGGGAGCGGCTCGGCTTCATAGGTGGTGCACATCCCGCCCGCCTCCTGCACGATGAGGGCCCCTGCAGCGAAATCCCAGGGGTTGAGGATGGGTTCCCAGAATCCGTCGACCCTTCCGCAGGCCACATAGCACAGATCGAGGGCGGCCGCGCCGGTGCGCCGTATGCCCAGAATACCCCGCCGGAAGAGACGCCTGAGCACCTCGAGGTTCCGAACCACCTCCTCGGTCTGGGTCTGGTAGAACCCGGTGACGAGGAGCGAGGTGGCCAGGTCGCTCACCTCGGAGACGTGGATGGGCTCCTCGTTGAGGAAGGCCCCCTCGCCTCTCTCTGCGGTGAAGATCTCCCCTCTCACGGAATCGCACACGGCCCCCACGATCACCTCGTCTCCCTCCTTGAGGGCCACCGAACAGGCGAAGAAGGGGAATCCCCGTGAGAAGTTGTTGGTCCCGTCGAGTGGATCGATGATCCAGGTGTAGGGAGAGGAGGTGGGTTCGTACGAGTGTTCCTCGGCCAGGATGTTGTGGGTGGGAAAGGCCTCTCGTATGAAGGTTACGATGGCCTTCTCCGCCTCTATGTCGGCAGTGGTCACTCTGTCACGGATCCCGGATTTCGTGGAGATGTGGAAGCCTCCCGTGAGGTAACGGAGGTGCACCTCTCTTCCTATGAGTGCGGCTTCTCGTGCGACGGACAGGAAAGACATCGTTCCTCCTCGTGATGCTAGGTGGCCTTACTATAACAGAAAGGGCGAGGGGAGGAAAGCGAGGCCCTTCGGCTTGCAGCGGAGGGCGTTTTCTGAGAAAATGCGGTGATGAGACGGTTCTTGTTCCTCTTACCCTTTCTCCTGCTCGCGTGTACGGGGGCCCCGCCTTCGGTGCTCGAAGTATCCCACAGCCTCGTCTATTCCAGGAATCCCGCATCCGGCGAACAGGAACTCCTTCTGCTCTGCAGCGCCGCCGTCCTGGACGACGACGGGATCGACGACATCGAGGTGGTGTACGTGATCAGAGACGAGGCGGGTCTCTACTGGGAGGTCAACGAAGAGGCGTGGGACATCTTTTCTCAGGAGGGCCAGCACTGGCTCTCCTTCACCCTCGCCTCGCCGGGAGCCGATCCGTTTCCGAGCGGCACCTACCGTCTCCTCGTCCGCGACTACGGGGGGAGGGAGGCGGAGCGCACCTTTCTCGTGAAGGAACACCCGGCCTCATACCCCGCCGAGAGGTTCCCCTCCCTCTTCGTACAACAGGGGAGCGTACAGTCGAAGAGTTCCGAGCCCCTCAAGGTGATAGGATACGATGGAGAGGGAAGACTTCTCTTCTCCCGCGAGCTCAAGCCCGGCGCCTTCCTCTCTCGGGAGCAGATCCCCGAACAGGTGGCGGTGCTCTACGCCCTCATCGAGCGGGAGGACTATCTCCTCCGCTCGGGGCCCTACGCCGTCTACTGAGGATCGGCCGGAGGTCTCCTCAGCCACGAGGTGAGCCTCTTCCACCAGCGGGAGAGACGCCTCTTCCACGTGGTCCCGTGCCGCTGGGCGAACTGGATCACCGCGGTGCGCAAATCGTAGTCCTGTCCGTACTGTCGCTTGAGATCATCCCAGTGCTTCACGCACCACAGGTAGAGATCGCCCTCCGTGCGTCCCGGAAACATGCTGAGGATGTTCTCCTTGCGGATGACCTCCACGATGGGACGGTACACGTTCTCGTACCACGACCGGAAGGCCTCTTCGAAGGGGATCTCGTAGTCCTTGTCCATGTTGATGTAGTACTTGTGGACCAGGATGTGCTCGTAGAGTTCGTCGTATCGTCCCGGGGTGCTGAACCTGATCTCGACCCCCGGAAGCACCCTCTCCATATCGGTCTTCTCCCGGAATTCGGCGTACTCGTAATCGATCACCCTTTTCCGGAGTTCGTCGAGCGTCATGTCGGGGTGGAGCGGGATTTCGGCGTTGAGACTCGTCACCTCGGCGTCGATGAACTTCGACCCCTTGCTCTTTGCCACCGAGACCCGATGGTTGCCGTCTCTGACGAAGTACACGCCCCCCACCTCGTAGAGCTTCACGGGCGGGAGCTCCTTGTAGGCGAGGTGCGCCTGATCGATGCTCTCCCATCTCCCTCGGGTGTGCCCATGCCGGGGGAGGAATTTCTTGTTGAAGTCGAGGTACCTCCCCTCGCTCCCCACGATCTTGTCGATGGGCACGGTCTTGAGCCCCAGATAGCGTTCTCCCTTCGGTCTCAAGAGTTTCTTCACCTCATCGAGAGGGAGGAGCTCCTGTCGTTGCGGTGAGGTGAAGGAGAGGATGCGTTCGAAGAACTCCCGCATACGGGCTCGTTCGAAGTCTTTTTTCGCCTGCTCTCGAAGGAAGTCGGACATGGATCCCCCTTATATACCTCGATCAAAGAGACGGTTCGAGGAGGTAATATTTGAAGACATTGATCACCGTGGTCTGCTGGTACCGGGACTCCCTCTTCTCGAGGCCGTTGTAGAGATGGATGTGCCCATGGAGGTGGTAGCGGGGCTTGAAGGTCTTGAGGAGCCAGAGGAAGCTCTTGAATCCGCGGTGACAGGGATCGGGCCTGTCGTTGATCCCGTAGGGCGGCGCATGGGTCACCAGGATGTCGAGGAATCTGCCGTAGCGGATCCTGTTGTAGAGGAGTCGGGGGACGAGGCGGAGGACCTTCAACCACATCTGGAAGTCGCTGTACTGGTTGAGTCCGTTGTTGTACCGGTAGGAGCCCCCGAGACCGGCGATGAGGAGTCCCTTTACCTTCAGCACCCTGTCGCTTATGTAGGTGGCGCCGAACTTGTGGGGAGGGACGGGCTGGGCGGAGAAGGGGATGGGGATACTGGGCCTGAAGAGCCCGAGGTACTTGAGGTTGTGGTTGCCGAACACGAAGAGCACGGGTTTGTTGAACATGCTCGCGAGGAAGCCGAGGTACTCCATGGGAAGGTCGCCCGCGCTTATGACGAGGTCGATATCGGGGAAGTGTTCCTTGACCCTGGGGCTGTAGATGATCGGATCCACCTCGTCGGAGACGCAGAGTATCCTCATACCTTGAGGACCCCGGAATCCATGTCTATGCGCTGGAGGAGCTTCTGGAGTACGTTCTTGTCGTGGAGGTCGATGGGGCGCGTTTCCGCATACTCGCGGGCGAGCTTCGAGAACGGGGCGCTCGCCACGATGACCCCGCGTACGAGGTTCTGTTCCCTCATGGCCTCGTGCGTGGCCCGGACCGTGGCCTCGTCTATCATCTCGGTGGTACGGTAGATCCTCACGAGGCGGGGGAGCTTCCTGGTGTTCCTCCATTTCGTCTCCACGTCGACGGCGATGATCTCCGCCCCGTTGGGGATGGGCTTGATGGTGGTGACCGCGAGGTTCATCGCCTGGATGATGCTCTTGCAGATCTCGAGAAAGAGGTTCTCATTGCAGGTGAGGAAGTCCTTGATCCTGTCGTCGTGGTGCACATCCTGGTACTGGGCCAGTTTCTCCCCCACGTCCTGGAACGAGGGATTGATGCGATAGATGAACTCCCACTGCTCGAGCGCATCTTCGATCCGCCTCCGTTTCTCGTAGGCGATGGAGAGGAAGTAGCGGGCATAGAGCATCTCGGGGTTGGTGGCCTCGGGACTGAGTTTGACGGCCCGCTCGAGCTCCATGATCGCGCTCTCGTAATCGCCCATGTTGAGGTAACAGGTCCCCCGCTCGATGAGGGATCTGAGCTTGTAGTCGGGATGCCGGACGGACTTCTCGAAGGAGAGGAGTGCCGCGTGATACTCCTTCGCCTCCCGGTAGATCTTGCCCAGATAGTAGTAGGCCGGGAGGATGTCGGGATCGTAGCGGAGTGCGGTCTCGAGCTCGGACCGGGCTTCCGGGTACTTGTGCATGCGGTAGAGGAGGGCTCCCAGCCTGAAGTGGGCGTCGGCGTACCGTGGGTTGAGCTCGATGGCCTTCCGGTAGTAGATGAAGGCCCTGTCGCTCTGATTCCTCATCTCGAAGAGCTGTCCGCACTTGTAGTAGTAGTCGGGCATCTCGGGATACCGCTTGAGGAGGAGCAGGTACTCCTTGAGCGCCTCTTCCGGCTGGTTGAAGCTTTTGTAGAGTTCGGCTATGGTTTCCCTGTACTGGATTTCGGGGCAGTATTCGGTGAACACGCCTATCCTGCCTACCATCTTGAGCTCCATGAGGGCGAGTTCGGGACGTCCTGTCTTGAGGTAGGCGAGGCCGAGCAGGTAGTGGGCTTCGCTGTTGCGGGGGTCCCGCTCGGCGATGGCCTTCGCCATCTTGATGGCCTGGTTGTAGCGTTCCTGTGAGATGAGATGGGCGATGGAGGAGATCCGACGGGGGAGGAGGATGGCCTTCAAGAGGAAAAAGATAAACACTCCCAGTCCGATACCGACGATAATAACGGGTATGATAATGAACATGCAGGTGCACCTTCCCTCGCGGGTGAGTCTTATAAAAACACTACAGCGTTTTCTCGTGTGTGTCAAATGCGGCGCCTTTCTGGTCTTCTCCCTCGTGGGGGAATGGCCCGCCGGGGCCGAGGAGCTCTCGCTCTTCGCCCGCGGGGAAGAACTCTTCATGCAGAACAAACTCCAGGAGGCGGTCCCTCTCCTGGAGGGGGCGATCGGGGAGAATCCCTCTACTCCCCAGGTCTACCTCTACCTCGGGGCCGCCTATCAGGCCCTCGGGCTCCACGAGAAGGCGATAGATGTCTTCAAGCAGGGGATCGACCGCACCGATGGGTACGATGCAATCTTCTTCTTCAACATGGGTAACAGCTATCTGGCACTGGGGCATCAGGATACCGCGGAGCTCATGTACACCGAGGCCATCTCCCTCAAGTCCACATTCCCCAAGCCCTACCTCAACAGGGCCAACACCCGGGTACGGCTGGGCAAGTACCAGGACGCGATCGACGACTATACGATCTACCTCAGGCTGGATCCCACCACGCCCCAGAGGACGAACATAGAGAAGATGATCGCCCTCCTCGGAGAGAAGCTCCTCGAAGCCCAGCGCCGGCAGGAAGAAGAGGAGCAGAGGCGGAAGGAAGAGGAGGCGAGGAGGAAACAGCTTCTGGACTCCGTGCTCAAGTCCCTGGAGGAGGCCGCCGAAGAGACACAGGACGTCGAGGCCGGGACCGAAGGGGCTCAGGAGTTCTCGGAAGAGCTCGAACTCGCCGACTAGGAGGGACCATGTCGAGGCAAGACCATCCAAAGGAAGATCGATCGAGGAGACGACTCCTCATCGCAGGCATCGTGGCCGCCCTGCTCCTCGCCGGCGGGGGGGGGACCGCCTACCTCGTGGTGCAGTCGGCAAGGGCCGAGTACCGGAACGCCCTCCTCCTCGCCCAGGAGTACGCCGCGGCCCACGAGTACCAGCGGGCCCTCGACATACTCGACACCCTCCTCCTCAAGAACCCGGGAGACGAGGAGGTGAGGGCCCTCAAACAGCGGATTCTCGAGGAGAAGCGGGCCTACGAGGAGGATCAGCGACGGAAGGAGCTCGAGGAGCTCGCCCGTCAGCAGGAGCAGCTCTCGCGGTCGCTCTCCGAGCTGAGCGAAGCCCTCGAGGGGCAGAGCGCCCGGGCCCTGGAGGAGCAGGCCCGGAAGGCGGAGGAGGAGCGCAGGCGGCAGGAAGAAGAGGTGAAGCGACAGGAAGAAGAGCGCCTCGCACGGCTCGGTGAGGAGGAGCGGAAGAAGGAAGAGCAGATCAAGGCCCTCCTCGAGGCGGGAACCAAGGCCCTGGAGAAGCGGGAGTTCATGACCGCCAGGGACAACTTCAACAAGGTGCTCGATATCTCCCTCAAAGACACGACCCGACAGAGGCAGCATCATGCGACAGCCCTCGCCTATAGCGCGGAGAGCTACTACGAGGAGGGCGACGTGAGGGAGGCCGTCAGTACGGCGCAGGAGGCCATCGAAACCGATCCGAACGTCTGGCAGTCCTACTATGTACTGGGCAAGATCTACGCCGACAACAAGAACTATCCCGCGGCCGAAGAGCAGTTCCAGAAGGCCCTCAAGCTCAATCCCCGGAGTGCAGAGACCCTCTACGAGCTGGGGAAAGTACAGTACATGATGGGGCTCTCGCTCGCCTCCAGCGACAGGGAGCGGAGCAGGCAGAAATTCAACGACGCACGGCTCTCGTTCACCAGGTGCCTCGACCTCAAACCCTCGTGGGTGAACGCCCACTATAATCTCGCCCTCACGCACGAACGACTCGGTCGACGTGACGACGCCCAGAAGGAGTTTCTGAATGTGATCGCCCTCGACCCCAAGAACACCGGTGCCTATCTCAAGCTGGGGGAGTACGCACGGGAGAAGGGTGACTACCAGGAGGCCGAGAAGCACTACAAGAAGATCTTCGAGTACGACGGCGACTACCGTGCCTGGCGGGGGCTGGGCCTCACCTACTACCTCGCCGGCAGGCTCCAGGACGCCGAGAAGGCCTTCAAGGAGGCCCTCTCAACGGAGAAGGGGAGCGATGATCCCGTCTCGGCCTACAACCTCGCCTTGGTGCTCATAGAAGAGGACAAGGCCCAGGAAGCCCTCTCGTACGCCCAGAAGGCCGTGGATCTGGCGCCCCGCGTACCGGAGTACCAGTATACCTTGGGGCTGGCCGCCTACAAGCTCGGGGCCTATACCGTGGCGGAGACGGCTTTCGGGAAGGCCATAGAGCTCAAGCCCGACTACGTGAAGCCGAGGGTCCAGCTGGGACTCCTCCATCAGGACAAGGGCGAAGACGACAAGGCCCTCAGTCTCCTCCTCGAGGCCTACAAATTGGAGCCCACCTCCTTCGAGGTGAACAACAATCTGGGGAATCTCTACGCCCGGAAGAAGCTCTACTCCGAGAGCATCAAGCACTACCGCGCGGCCATCGAGGCGGACCCCAAGGACACCCTGGTACGCTACAACCTGGCCCTCTCGTACCTCGATGCGAAGGAGTACGACGAGGCGGTGAGGGTCTTCCAGGAGCTCCTCAAGATAGATCCGTCCTACTGGGACGCCTACTACCAGCTCGGCAAGCTCCTCATCACCCTGGAGGACTCGGAGGGGGCGAAGAAGGTCCTCTCCACCCTCCTCGAGAAGAAACCCGACTATTCCCGCAGAGCAGAGGTGGAGAAGCTCCTCTCGGGCCTGTGAGGCCTGGAACCGACTTCAGACGATCCGCCGTATCCTCCGGAAGAGTTCCTCGCGGGTGATCTCCACCCAGAGGGGTCTGCCGTGGGGGCAGAACGGTTCCTCCAGGGAGAAGGTCTGTGAGAGCAGGTCGAGGGCGGTGAGTCTGTCGACCACCTCACCCTCCTTGATCGCCCCCCTGCAGGCGAGGGTGGCGTAGGCGTCTCTCTCGGGATCCGCCAGCCGTTCCCCCTTGAGCCACTGGGCCACCACGTGCGGGGCGTCGCTCAAGGGTGCGGGGAGATGAGTGAGCGTGCATCTCCCCTCTTCCAGCACGAACCGTATCCCCAGGGCCTCGATCTCCTCCCTCGCGTCTTCGAGCCGGGCTGCTTCGTCTGCGTCCACCGGAAAGGCGTAGGGGAAGAGGAGTTCCTGAGAAGAGGGGTGTGATGTGAGCCGGTTGTAGAGGATCCGCTCATGGGCCGCGTGCTGGTCCACGAGGAGGAGTGTTCCCTCCCGTTCCACCACGAGGAACACGCCGAAGGCCTGTCCCAGGTAGGTGAAGCCCTCACCGGTGCGGGGGGAGGGTGGATGCCCCGAGTCGGAGGGAAGGGTGAAGGTGTGCGAAGGTCCGGTGAAGAGCTCGCCCGTTCCCGACCGGGAGGGCTCGGGGTGCGGGCGATAGACCCGTTCGGTCTCCCCCACCGTCTCCGGCCTCCCCGTAGTGGGGGCGATCCTCCGGACACCGATCCAGTCCTTGAGGGCCTGTTCCACGGCCCGGGCGAGCAGGGCGTGGAGGGAGGAGAGGCCTCTTATCTTCGCCTCCCGCTTGGCGGGGTGCACGTTGAAGTCCACCCGTTCCGGAGGAAGGGTGAGGAAGACCACCGCGGCGGGGTATTGGCCTCCCGGAAGCACCCCCCGGTAGCCGTACGCCACGGCCTGGGCCAGGCTGAACTCCTGGACGAGCCGCCTGTTGAGGTAGATGCGGATGTGTCTCCTGTCGCGTTGAGGAAATGCCGGGGAAAGGAGGACTCCCTCTATCCGTACCTCATCCTGTTCGACCTCGAAGCGTTCCGACGCCGAAGGCTTGAACAGCTCGGGGAGGGCGGCGCACACCCTGGCGAGGAGGTCCTGAGGCGGAAGATAGAACTCCATCTGTCCGTCCCTCACGAACCGGAAGGCCACGTGGGGGAAGGGGAGGGCCTTCTCCACCACCATCCGCCTGCAGAGGAGTCCCTCGGTCGACGGGTTCTTGAGGAACCGCTTCCGGGCCGGAAAGGAGGAGAAGAGTCTCTCCACCTCCACCCGCGTGCCCTCCGGGAGATGGGTTTCGCCCTCCTCCACGAGCCTTCCGCGGTCAACGAGCACGAAGTACCCGCTCGGAGTGCCGCGTGCGCGGCTGGCGATCCGGGTCGTGGCCACGGCCGCGATGCTTCCCAGGGCCTCGCCCCTGAAGCCCAGGGTGGTGACTGCGAGGAGATCCTGCTCCGAGCGTATCTTGGAGGTGGCATGGGGGAGGTAGCAGCGTCGCACGTCCTCGGGGACCATGCCTTCCCCGTCGTCGAGTACCAGTATCCGCTCGATCCCGCCCTGTGAGATCTCCACCGTAATCTCCGTGGATGCGGCGTCGAGGGCGTTGTCGAGGAGTTCCCGCACCACGGCCGCAGGTCTGTCTATCACCTCACCCGCGGCGATCTTGCGAAAAACCGCCTCCTCCAGGAGCTTGATCCTGGGGGAGGCGGCGGATGTGCGGTCGTTCATGGAGACGAGTGTACTAGAAGTGCACCCTGCTTTCAATGGTGACGGAGGGCGCCCACTTCGGGCTCCCGTCTTCGTCGTAGGCAATGGTGCCGTCGTCGTTGTAGATCACGTTCGTGGTCACCAGCATGACGATGTCGAGAGTGGGTGCGACACCCCAGACGATCTCGCCCTGGAACACGGTGTTGGCATCGAAGAGGGAGGCATTCTCGAAGCCGTCACGTCCGAGGATGGTGGGGATGAAGAAGGAGCGCTGGTAGAGGAACGAGGCCGAGACGTCCTTGAGTCTTCCCGCCGGGATGAAGCCCTTCTCGGCCGTGAGTCTCATGGTGAGGTAGTCGTTGTCCGAGAAGGTGATCTCGCCAGAGGAGGTGAGGTCCCAGGGCCAGAAGTACCCCGCCTGGAACGAGAGTCTGTCGAGGATATCAAAGCCAGCCTCTCCGTAGATCCCCATGGTGGTGGTGTGGAACACAGGGTCGTCCTTGTCCGTGAGATAGGCCATGAGGGCGCTCGCGTACTGACCCCGCATCCTGTCGTAGTCCGGGCCGTAGAAGCCCGGTCTGAATGTCCCCTGGAAGAAGCGGTACTCGAGTCTGTAGTCCACCACCACGATGGTGCCGAAGAGTCCCGTGCTCACCCCGTAGTTCCGCAACTCGGCCTTTCTCTCCGACTCGTCCACGTACAGGAGGGCGTCCCACTGGAAGCCCGAATCGACCGAGCCCACCCAGGGGTCTTCCGCCGCGTGTCGCAGGTAGGGGAGCATGCCGGCGAGGTCGGCGAAGAGGATGAAGCTGAGCTGCTCGCCCTCGTAGAGGGGGATGTCGAGGTCGAGTCCCAGGTTGAGGAAGACGGGGTCGGCCTGGCGCGCGAGGGCGTCGAAGGGGTTGGGGCTGTCCTCAGGGATGTCGCCTGCAGGATCGATGTCGGCGAGGGCGGTGAGGCCGAAGGCCAGCCTGCTCGAGGGGGCGAGGGGACGTGTGTAGAGGCGTGTCCCCATGATCTCGGGTTCGGCCAGGTCGTTGACCACGAGCTCCATGCCTCCCTTCTCGCCGTCGATGCCCATGTTGAGCCCGACTCTCCTCACGGAGGGGAAGTCGGTGTCGTTCGCGTAGTTCCGCATGATGGTCCCGTGGCCGGTGGTGACTCCTCGGATGTTGCCGACCTTGAAGAAGAACGGGTCGCGCAGTTCGCCGTACTCGATGTAGCGGATCTTCAATGCGAGGTCGCGGAAGAAGTCGCTCACGCCTCCCACCGGGTCGTCACCCCAGTCGTAGTCGGTGCCGAAGGACCACTCGTCGTTCCCCTTCGGCCTGTACCAGTCGGAGGGGTCGAAGAGGTCCCTGGTGTAGATGATGGGAAGATAGAGGCTCGCCCTGAACTTGCCCACCGCGAATGTGGGCTGGAGTACGGCCTTGGAGTAGGTCTGTCCGTTGATGGTCACCGACCCGAGCTCGAGGCCCAGTGCCTCCCGCAGCCATGCCATGAAGGCGCTCTCCTCCTGGGAAGGGGCCGGTTCCGGCTGGGGCGTCGGCGTCTCGGCGGCAGGGGCCTCGGTCGTCCCGAGGGGCTCTTCCACCTGTCCCGGCACCTCCTGTGGGTCGAGGACCTGGAACTCGAGGTCTTCATAGAGCTCCTGGAGGGTTTCGGGAGGGATGGCGACCGGCTGGAAGACATCGGCGAGGGCGTCGATCATCTGCCCCGCTCCCACCATCACCTCCTCGGTACCCCTGCTGAAGGCCACGAGCCCTTCCCTCACGAAGAGCGTTTCCTCCTGTCCGGGCACCACGAGAATGCCGAAGTCGGTTCCGCGCACGCCGCAGACCGCGGTGGGGGTGGTGATGGTGTATCTGGTCCTGGGGATCTTGGCGGCCACCGCCCTGAGCTTCCCGGCCACGAGGGCGAAGCGGTTCTCCTGGTCCTCGGACTTCTGGATCTGCTCCACGGTGAAGGTGGTGTCGGGAGCCAGCTTGATGATCGTGCCGTTGGGGGAGAGTCTGAGTTCCGCCGAGCTGTTGTAGGTGGTGATGGTCTCACCTTCCGCGATCTCCATGCCGAAGTACACGCCCTCCACCTGGAAACCCTGACTGTCGATCACCTCGATCTCCGAGGGGTCGTCGAAGTACTCGAGCACCGCCATGGGCTGCTCCTGGGCCGCGAGAGCCCCCACGAAGAGGAGAAGGGCGCTCACCATGATGATGGTACGTCTCATACCTGCCTCCTTAGAACTGGATGGACACTTCCGTGCCGCTGGTGGTCACCGGCTCGTAACCCTCGTCGGTGAGTTCGTACCGCAGGGTGTAGAACAGGGTGAGGACCGCGGGGCCGCTGCGGTAGTGGATGTTGAAGACCATGTAGGAGTCCTCCTGCCATCTTCCCAGATCGGAGAAGCTTCCTATGTCCTTCTTGTCGTAGACGATGTCGAAGAAGAATCCGGGCACCACCCCTTCGGCCATCACAAAGGAGGCGAGGAGATGGGGCCTCGCAAGGGCCTCCTCGGAGGAGCCGAAGGGCCCGTCCATCGTGGCCTTGAGCACGATCTTGTCCTCGAGCACCGAGAAACCCAGGGTGGCGAGCCACCCTATGGAGCCCGGAACGTGCGCCTCTCCGGCGTAGACCGCGTACTTCTGGGGCCGGTAGAGGTCGTACGACACGTCGAAGTACGAGGGGATGAAGTCGTCGCCCAGGAAACGGAGCTGTGCGCCGTAGAGGAGGAAGGCGAAGGCGCGGCCCCCTGCACCGATCATGGCCCCTGCCGCCTCGTCCTCCATGGCCACGGCCCCGAAGGCCGAGAGGGAGATGAGGGGTGAGGCGAGGATCGGCTGGATGGCATCGAGCGACCACGCGACCACCGGGTCGTCGGCTTCCTCCGGGCCCGTATAGTTCTCGTTCTTGCGCGCATAGTAGTAGGGGTCGCGGTCCACCGCCACCGTGGCCCCCACCTGGAGGTCCTTGATCATCGGTATACCGCTCCCTGCGAGGGGACGGACATAGCCGCGTACGCCGAAGAGCTCGAAGGCCGCCAGGTTGGCCACGAAACTCTCGAACCCGATGAAGGGGAAGTTCACCAGGGTGCCGTCCATGTCCCACTCCAGCCCCCACACCGGGAAGTCGGGGAGATAGTTGGCGTTGGAGTAGCCTCCCACCACGAACCCGGTCCCGAGGTTCACTGCGTCGAGGGTGCCTGCCTTCACGTAGAGGGGGTCGCCCTTGAATCCGTACCGCACGTAGCGGATCTTCGGGAGGTAGAGCTCGAGGAACGAGGTGTCGCTGTCGGGCACCCAGTCTTCCTCCCGCACCTCGAATCCCGACTCGCCCTCGCTGTCGGCGAAGCGGTAGTGGAGGGTGAGGTTGAGTCCTATGCCGAACTTCCCGATGCTGATGTCGGGTCTGAGCGAGAGTGCGTTGTAGGTCTCCACCGTACCGTCCGGGTTGGGGAAGGCCGCCACGCCGAAGGCCACCCCCATGCCGAAGCTCGTCTGTGATGGGCTATCCCCTGCTTCCTGCGCCGTGATCGTGAAGGCGAGTAGCAGGAGGAGTATCGCGCCTGTGCGTATGGTTCTCATCCATGCCTCCTCAAGATATGGTAAGGATGGGCCTCTCCGTCCACTCTACGTAAGGTCCGTGATCCTGTCCAGTACTAAAGTATAGCTCATACACGAGTCTTTTTCACAGGTGTGAGTCCGTGGAGTCGTGGTCGACTAGAACTGCAGGGTCATGGCTAGGCCTGCCATCCATCCGAGGACCGTCACCTGGTTCTCTTCTTCCACAGCGGCCGAGAGGAAGGCCCTGAAGTTGCCGGAGGTGCCGTAGAGGAGGGTCGAGGTGTGGGTGAGGGAGACGGCGTAGTCCGTGTCTCCGTCTTCCCCGCCGGTGAGGGTGAGGTCTGCCTGTTCGGTGTGGCGGAGGACGGGTGGGTGCGCTTTCCACGGTTCGAGGGGTGGGGCGTAGGTCCAGGAGGGGGCGGGGGTGTCCCATACGTAGGAGAGGGAGGCCTCTTCCTTCCAGGGGGAGGGGCTCCCAGGTGAGAGGGTGAGGGTGTGTGAGAGGAGGAGCCCCTGCGGGGCTTCGATGTAGAATCCTGCGGTCTCGTTCCAGGTGAGGGTCCAGGTGGTGTGGGCGCTCTCGAGTACGTGGGAGAAGGTGAGGGTGAGGATCCGGGTGAACTCGTCGAGGAGGTAGAGGGTGGTGAGGGGGTGGGCTGCCTGGGCGCCGAAGAGGTTGATGGCCTGGAAGGCGAGGGAGGATGTGAGGGTGCGGGTGGTGAGGGGTCTGCCTTCGGTGAGTGTGTACGTCACGCCGAAGGAGGAGGAGAGGGTCCGCGGGATCAGGAGGTCGAGGGGGGTGAGGGAGGGGGGCAGGGTGAGCGAGAGGCCGGTTCGGGGGGTGTAGGTGAGGGTGTCGGTGGCGGGGACGTGGAGGTCGTTCGAGGTGAGGAAGAGCTCGTAGAAGGGGATGGAGGTGTAGGGGAGTGGGATCCGGGCGAGGGCTCTGGTGTGGGAGGTCCAGTCCTCGGGGAAGTGGTCGGATGGTGAGGGTTCTTCTTCGAGGGTGAGGGTGCGGGTGTAGAAGGGACTGAGGGTGAGTTGCGGGGTGAGGGTGTGGGAGGTGGTGAGGGAGACTGTGTGGGTGTGGGTGCGGGTGGCGAGTGGTGGGGAGGTGGTGGTCTGTGCGGTGAGGGTGAGGGTCGTGGATTGGTGCGGGGTCTGGTAGGTGGGGGAGAGGGTGAGGGAGGAGGTGCGGGTGGTGGTCCCGTCGGAGGGGAGGGGGACGGCTTCCTCCCAGGATGCGAGATAGGAGTCGGGGTAGGTGTCTGGGGGGGCGGGGGTGTCCTGGATGGTCTGGGAGAGGGTGCTGCGGCCGGAGAGGCCGAAGGGAGAGGGGGTGAGGTCGGCGGTGAGGGTCCAGGTGCGGTTGAGGATGGTGGGGGTGTGTGAGAGGGAGTGGGAGAGGGAGGCGTTGACGGGGGTGAGGGAGAGGCCGAGGGAGGAGGAGTGGGTGAGGGAGGAGGTGGGGAGGATGGTGTGGCCGAAGGTGTCGGTGAGGGTGAGGGGACCTGCGGGGAGGGTGAGGGAGTGATCCAGGTGGAAGGCTTCCGGCTCGGATCCGTGGAAGGTGCCGGAGAGGCCGAGGCCGAGGATCGCGGTGAGGAGGGAGAGGGAGCCGTGGGTGGAGAAGGCGGTGGTGGTGGGGGTTTCGTCGAGAGGGGTGACGGCGGCGACCTGCTGGGTGAGGGTGAGCCGGTGGAGGAGCGGGGTGGAACCGAGTGAGACGAGGGGGGAGGGATGGGAGAGGGTGAGGGTGAGGGAGGAGAGGAGGGCGGTGGGGTTCTCCGGGTCGTGGGCGAAGACCTCGTCGGCGTGGAGTCTGCCTGTGGCGGGGGGATCGATGCAGGTGAGGGCGAGGCGGGTGAGGGAGCCCGTCGCGGCGTCGTCCTCGAGGGATGCGCCGGAGAGGGGCGTCTCGTCCAGGAGTACGCCGCCTCCGGTGGTGTCGAGGGTGAGGAGGTGCCAGGTGTCGTCGGCGGGGAGGGTGATGCCGGAGGCGTGGAGGCCGCGGCCGTCGGGTGTGGTGAGGGAGAGGAGGAGGGAGAGGGATGAGGCTGCGCCGTTCTTGAGGAAGATCGAGATGCGTCGATAGGAACCCGCGGGAAGGGAGGGGATGGAGGTGCGGGCGGCCCACGACCAGGAGGGGTCGGGGGCTGCGTTGTCCCAGGTGACGGTGAGTGACTTCTGGTCGGCCTCCTCCTCGAACCGGGAGGAGACCAGGGTGCTGGAGGCGGGGAGGGTGGGGTCGGGGCCGGTGGAGGCGGTGATGGTGGCGTCGGGGTCGGTGGAGGAGGTGTGGAAGGGACTGCCGAGGAGGGTGGGGGCCGAGAAGAGGATGCGGCCCGAGGAGGCGCCGGTGGTGGCGGTGCGGACGGCGAGGAGGCGGAGGGTGCGGGCCTGGGAGGCGAGGGCTCGGAGCTGGGGGGGCAGGTGGATGGTGAGGGTGTTCCACCCGGTGGTCGAGGAGATCCCCTGGGCGATCCTGAAGGTGAGGGTGCGGGAGGTGTCTTCGGGATCGAGGAGGCCGTTTCCGTTCGCATCCTCGCTGCTCATGCGGTTGTCGGGGAGGTTCGAGGGGTCGGTGCCCAGGCGGAGCACCGCCTGGTGGGCGGTGTCATGGAAGGGGAAGCCGGGGTCGTAAGGGCTTCCCTCCTCTTCCAGGACTCCGTCGGCGTCGATATCCTCGGCGAGGGGACCGATCTGGAGGTAGAGATCGAAGGTGCTGCCGGAAAGGCGGTCGGCTTTCCATGACAGGGAGAGCCCGGCGACTTCGTCGGGCGGATCACCGATCGGTATCTGCCCTCCCGTCCAGGATTCCCCGTCTGCGAGTTCGAAGTCGAGGGCCATGCACGCCTCGTCGAATCCTGCTCCTTCCGCCGCCACCAGGTAGGGACCGGTCTTCTCGCCTGTGGTGTAGGGATGGATCTGCTCCTCAGGCGGGGTCCAGGTGTAGTCCTGCAGCGAGCCCCGTCCGTAGACGGTGTAGTGGTAGTAGTCCTTGTAGATGAGTTTCCCCCGGTTCGCGGGGGAGAGTCCGGTGAGATCTCCGACGTCGGAGAGCGGGGAGGCCGGATCCCTCACGAGGGTGGTGTCGGCGGGGGGAGCGGCGGGAAAGAGCGATGCCTCGTCGTAGCGCAGGGTGAGCGAGCCCTTCTCCATGGTGAGGAGCCTGAGGTAACCGGTGGTGTCGGTGAGGGTGTGGCGGATGCCCACGTCGGCCCGGAGGTCGAGGCCCTCCCCCCTGTGGTCAAGTTCGACCGATCCCCGGATATCGCCCGAAGCCTCCCCGGGGGAGGACGTGAAGCGCTCCTCTGTGAGCGGATACCGGACCGAGGCTGCGAGGTTGAGCGTGGTATGGGGCGAGAGGGAGAAGGTGTTGCCGCTGGCTGCGACCAGGTCTGTTCCGGCTTCACCTTCCCGGGTACGGTAGTAGATGTCGATGGTGTGGGCGGTCGAGACCTGGTACGGAAGGGTGATGACGCCTGTCTCGTAGTCCACCTGCGCCGCGGTTTCCTCCTGCCCGTTGACCAGCACGCGGACAGTGCCGGGCTGGGCGTCCGCGGGTATGGTGAGGGCCTCCACCGGTGAGAGGGTGCGGAGCAGGATCTCGTGCCCGGGATACTCCGGGTGCGTGGTGCGCCGGGGGCCGTAGAGGAGGGGATACTCCCGGGCGAAGGGGTAACGCGCCGCAGGGGTGCGCGCATCTTCACCTTCCCTCCGGACTGTCACCAGACTCCCTTCCTTCACCAGGCGGGCCGAAGGGGTGAGGACGGCCTCCTCTTCGGAATCCCGCTCGACCAGGAGTATCTCTTCCGTGTCCTCGGGGACCTCGTAGGCCCAGAGAGCCTCGAAGGGGGTGAAACCGGCAGGGACGTAGACGAGGAGGGCCGTCCTCGACTCCAGGTCGATCCTGAGTCGGCTCATGTCCATCCCCAGGTAGTTCGTGCCCCAGTCGAAGTCCTCGGCCGGGGCCTCCGGATCGAGGAGTCCGCCTGTGGTGCCGCACAAGGCCTCGCGGCCCAGCGAGGCGTCCCCCACCGGAACACCCCCCACCGTGTAGTAGACGGCCACCCGGCCGGGTGGCGGCTCGTTCAGGGCGAGGGTACCCTCCTTCAGGGAGTAGCTCAGTTCGTCCTCCCGCGCCCGCCTCCACCTCGTGCCGTCGTCTGCGGTGAGGGTACCCTCCCCGTCTTCCAGGTACACGGTGAGACTGTCGAGGTCGGTGTCGGGGAGCACGAAGAACCGTCCCCTCGTGTACGAGCCGAGGCCCTTCCGGATCTCGTCCACCGTGGCCAGACCGCGGTAGCGGATGTGTCCCGTGGTGGAGGGGTCGAGCCGCACCATGAACTCGTGGAAGCTCCATGGTCCCACGAAGGAGGCGGACACCCCGAGCGATCCCCTCGAAGGACCTGGAAGGTCGAGGTACCGGTAGTTCCCGATACCCACCCCGGTGTTCCCCGCCCTCACCGACTGCACCACCTCTCCTTCCTTTCCCCGGTAACCGAAGAGATACGTGCTGTCGTCCAGGTCGTCCTGCACCGTGATCTCCACGAAGTATCGCTCCATGTACCAGAGCGAGAGGAGGAAGTCCGCCTGCTGGGTGTAGGCGAATCCCGGGGTGAGATCCTCAGGCACGTAGCCGGATATCCACGTCCCGTCGGGCATGCGGGCCCAGCCCGCAGCAAAGGTGGCGCTGCTCTCCCACGTGCCGGCCGCGTAGAGCACGAGGTCCTCGTCGTCCACTGTGGTGGCGAAAAGTTCCTGAGGCGCCTCCTCCGGAAGGGGGGGAGGGGCTTCCTGGGCCCCCACGCCCCAGAGGAGGCCGAGGACGATGGGGATGATCGTGCGAGGTCTCACCTCTTGTATTATTCGTCGAAACACCTCAATATGTAAACGAAAAAGGAGAGGAATTCCCATGGAGCGCTCCGCAACGATCCCGGATGCGGCCCTGGATCTTATGCGACGTTTCTTCGAGAACCCCATGCTCTCCTCCTTCACCCCCCTCCAGCGGGAGGAGCGCATCATCCAGCTCCTCGGTCAGCAGGGCGACGTCCTCGCTCCCCGGCTCATCCGTGACTACTTCCCCCGCTCCACATGGAACCAGGTGCTCGCCCTCCTGGTGCCCGCCCTGAGGGAGGTGACCGACGAGGCCCTCTTCCCCCGGCTCGAGGAGATCGTTCGTGGTCTCTCCTGGAAGTTCCTCGCCCTCCTCGATGAAAAGCCCATCCCCCACGCCCAGGTGGCCGACCAGGTGCTCGCGTTCCTCCGGAAGGTGCTCGCCCGGCAGGACGCGAGGCTCGCCTTCACCGGTCCCTCCACGGCCCTGTTCCACCGGGTCTTCGATCGCTACCTCCAGGCCATCTGCGCGGAGCGGGGATATGTGTACTTCGAGCTCTCCAAGGTGGAACGCCTCTCCATGGGCAAGGAGGAGCTGGGCGGGTTCCTGTCGACCCTCCTCCTCCTGCGGCCCGCCCTCTACCTGCTCACTCCCGACTCGGGTACCGACTTCCGTGAGCGCGTCTCGGGCGTGGTGCGTGCCTCCTTTGCCGAACGCCTCTCACGTGCCCTCGCCCGCGAGATCCCCCTCCTCCCGACGAAGGTGGTGGAAGCGGCGGTCCTCTCGCACGTCTCCTTCGAGGAGAATCCCGGCCTTCCCGCCTCCTCCCGTCTCGTGGCCGTGTTTTCCCACCGCTGCAGGACCTTCCGCCCCGACATCACCGTGGACCGGGGGGCCGAGTCGCCCGACAAGAGTTGGTTCGCCGCGGCGAGGAGGACGTGGCGGCTCTATGGATTCGATCACAAGATGCTCGACGAGCTCTACCGAATCTCTGCGGAATACGGGTGGTGACCTATGGACGGCAAGACGACGCGAAGAGGATTTCTGGAAGGTCTCGTGACGGCGGCCATACTCCTCGTCCTCGTGCAGACCGTGCTCGAGGACTTGGCCGTGCTCCTCATGTGGGAGTGGAGGTGGAGGAAGGCTCTCCTCCTCGCAGGTTTCGGGTTCGATGTGTTCTTCACCCTCGAATTCCTGGTGAGGAGCATCGCGGCTGCATCGGAAGGGCGGTTCGCCCGCTATTTCTCGAAAGAACGCGGGTGGATCGACTTCTTCGCCTCGGTGCCTCTTCTCGTCTTCAACTCGGGGCCCGAGGTGTTCTCGCTCCTCTACGGCGGGGCCGCGTTCGTGGGGGTGGCGGGCAAACTCAAGCTCCTCAAGGTGGTGAAGATCATCCGCATGGCCCGTATCCTCAGGCTCCTGAGGGGGCTCAAACTGGTGAAGCAGATCGCCTACATCGACTCTCCCATGACCCAGCACCACATCTCCCGCATCGCCTCCCTGGTGGTGACCGCCGAGCTGGTGGTGCTCTTCGTTTACAGCATCCTCCCGGTCTTCCTTCCCCTCAAGGGCGTGGAGGAGCGGTACGTGGCCAGGGTGGTGCGCACCGGCCATGTCTTCACCGAGATGGAGGACACCCTCACCCGCGACCAGGTCCTCACCCTCGCGGCTGCGCACGAGGAAGTACTCGTGGTGCGCACCGGGGGGCAGCAGCTCTATTCCCGCTACGACGACTCGTTCTACGATCGGATGTTCGGTCCGCAGGACTACGCCTACTACAGGGAAGGTCCGCTGGAGGTCTTCTTCGACATGCGGCCCGTACATGTCGAGTCGGCACGGCTCTCGCTCCTTGCGCTCTCCACGGTGCTGGTGTGTCTCTTCCTCCTCCTCTTCGTCTATGCCCCGCACTTCGCCCTCACGGTGACCGATCCCCTGCGGGTGGTAGAACGGGGTCTCTCCGAGCCGGACTACGAGCTCGCCGCACGGGTATACCCAGAGTATGGAGACCACGAGGTCTTCCGGGTGGCCCGCCTCTACAACGAGGAGCTCCTCCCCCGCAAGCTCTCGGAAGGCGGGTGGACCCCCGTGGGGGGGATAGAGGATCTGTTGGGGGAGGAGTAGTGCCTATGGTGGTCTCGGTGCTGCGTATCCTCATAGAGCTCCCTGGGGTGCACTCCCTCAAGGAGAAACGGAGCATCGTCTCGTCGCTCAAGGACAAGCTCATCCGTCGGTTCAAGATCTCGTTCGCCGAGGTGGACCTGCACGACAGCTTGGGGTTCGCCGAGATGGGGGGTGCGGTGGTCTCCAATTCGTCGGCCTTCGGGGAGGGTGTGCTCCAGAAGGTCCTCGCCTTCGTGGAGGCCGAGGTGCCGGGCCGGGTCTACGACGTGTGGATCCACTCCGAGCAGTACTAGGAGAGGGCCTCTTCGGACTCCTCGTCGGGGGGGGCGAGGTAGAGGTCGGGGAGTACGAGGGTCTCTTCGGGGGGGCCTTCGGCCTCGGCGGGGCGGGAGGAGAGCTCGATGGTGAAGTAGTGCCGGAGCGGGAGGTATCCCTCCTTGTCGACATGGATGCACAGCTCGAAGGAGGCCTTCTCGTCCTTCCGCGGGGCGGGAAAGGGGGCGGGGAGGAAGACGAAGGTGCCGGGAAGGGCCTTGGTGATGTAGTAGGGGTTCTGCCAGCGCGCGTCGATCATGGGCACGGCCTTCCCCTCGTGGACGAGGAGCACGGTGATGTCGGCTGCGGGCTCGAAGGTGGGGGCGAGGAGGAGTCTGCCCCTGATGACCGGGAAGTGGAAGAGGTAGTCGGCGGCCGGTGGCGAGGGGGAGGATGCCTGGTAGTAGGGGCGCCTGATGCTCGTGATGCGTTTGAGGCCCTCGGTGGCGAGGGTGAGGATGTCGATGAGGAGTTGGGGGTCTTCCTCGTAGTGGACGCTCGTGTAGGCCACGCCGCGGGCCGAGCTCACGTACCGTGGCGGCACCCTGTTGAGCACGTAACAGACGATGTCCTGTCTGCACTCTTCGGTGAGGCAGTACTTGTCTGGTTCGGTGTGCGCCTTCTCCTTGCAGAGATCGTCCACCACACGGGTGACGATGTCCTCCATGAGGTTATGGACCTTCATCTGTTCCCTCTGGTTCTACTGTAGTGTACTCGTGCCCGGTTTTCAAGGAGATGGGGAGGTAGTCGGGCTGGATGTTGAGGAGGGAACGGTAGATCTTCTCCCGCGCGAGGGGATCGAGGGTCGCGAGCTGCTCCACCAGGGGTTTCACTCTGAGCCTGAGGTTGGTGTCCTTGTAGGGGCAGTCGGGTTTCACCACCGGAAGGCCGAGTTTTTCGACGGCGGTGCGTACCTGCGATTCGGGGACTTCGCAGAGGGGACGGATGAGGGTGAACAGGCCTCCGAAGAAGGGCTGGACCGGCATCATGGTGAAGAGGCGTCCCCGCATGGCCATGTTGATGAGGGTGGTCTCCACGATGTCGTCGAGGTGGTGTCCGAGGGCGAGGATGGGGATGTCGTGTTCCTTCATGTAGGTGAACAGGAGGCGCTTGCGGTTGCGGGCGCAGAGGTAGCAGTTGAACTGGCCGTCGTAGTGCCCGGGGAACATGGTGGTGGTGATCTGGGTGAAGGGCACGTCGATGGCGTCGAAGTAGGCGGCGAGGCGGTCGGTCTCTTCGTCGGAGATGGGGTATTCCTGCCAGTTGAGGTGCACGGCCTCGAGGTGATAGTGGATGGGGAGCCACCTGCGCCTGAGAGAGAGGATGAGGGCCATGACGAGGGAGTCCTTGCCGCCGGAAATGCCGAGGAGTACGCGGTCGCCTTCGCCCAGCATCCCGTACCGGTTGATGCCCCTCCCTGCCTTGCGGGCGAGGCGCGTGAGCCAGGGGGGAAGGGGGCCTTCGAAGAGCCGGCGGATGTGGTCGAACCCGGTGGTGTTCATAGTGCCTCCATGAGTGTGTCTTCTATGGCCCGAGGTGAGGGGCGGGTGTCGGCGAGTGAGGGGGGCACGAAGAGTCTGATGGTGCGGATGGTGGTGGTGAAGGCGTGGACGGTTTCGGGGGTGAAGACGCTGCGGGCCTCTGTGTAGGGTATCGTGTGTTCGTCCTCGGTGATGATGTGGATGTCGGTCTCGAAGATGAGGGGTTCGGGGAGGTCCAGGATGATGGAGTGGTCAGGGGCGTTGGGGAAGAGGGTGCGGGCGAGGTGGGTGTCGAGACGGATTCGGGTGGGAAGGTGTTCGATCGCACGGTGGAGGGGGGATGAGGGGTCGTAGGGGACTTCCCAGATGCAGGTGTGGAGCGTTCCTCTGTGGACGTCTTCTATGAGTGTTCGGGCGGGTCCTGCGGAGCGTGGGATGAGCTGGAGGAGACCGGCGTCGTCGAGGAGGTAGAACCGGTCGGGGATGATCACCCCTTCGGTGAGCGCGTGGTAGATGGTCTTTTTCACCATGGCGGTGGCGGCACGCACGGTGCGGTGCCAGTACACGGTGCGGTACATGAGGTACTTGCTGAAGAGGATGTGTTCGATGGAGGGAATGCCTGAGGGGGTGATGGCGAGGCCGCAGGCGGTGGGGCGGATGGTGGTGAGGATGTGGTCGATGTCCTGCACGCCGTAGGGGACGCCGCAGAAAAAGGCGTCGCGGGTGAGGTAGTCGAGCTTGTCGGGGTCGAGGACGCCGGAGAGGAGGGCGCGGAGGAAGGGGGTGTGAGGGGTGGGGGTGGGGAGGGTGGAGTCGATGACGGCGGCGGGGATGAGGGGGTCGCATCCTGCGGCGCGTATGAGTGATGCGAGGGGTTCCTCCTGGATGAGGCGGGCGCTCAGGTGTTCGTGTGGCGTGAGGGTGGTACCGTCGGGAAGGACGAGGTCCTTGAGGGAGTGGGTGTAGGGATAGTGGCCGAGGTCGTGAAGCAGGGATGCGATGAGAAAGCCGAGGGTTTCTTCCTTGGTGAGGTGCGGGAAGGTGGGGTGCTCTGCGAGCGAGAGGAGCATGCGCCAGGCGAGGGCGAAGACGCCCAGGCTGTGGGAGGCGCGGGTGTGGGTGGCGCCGGGGTAGAGGAGGTGGGTGGGGCCGAGCTGGCGGATGCGGGTGAGGCGTTGGAAGGGGGGGGTGCGGAGGAGGGGGAGGAGTGGCTCGGGGAGGTGGATGTGGCGCCAGATGGGGTCGCGGAGAGGACGGGAGGGGAGGGCGAGGAGCCAGGAGAGGGGATGGGTGCTCATGGGGTGTATGGTAGCGGGAGGGTCCGGGCGTGTCCAGGGCGGGGATGAGAAGGCTCTGTCTAAGGGGGAGTGTTGACATCGATCTGGAGCTCGTAGGGGCGTCTCCCCGCCTGTGCTTTTATATGCATTCTCATACGCATGGGCGTCTCTCGTATGCCCGGCATACCGGCGAAGAGGCGTCCCCATGGGCCGGGGAAGATGTTCTGGGAGACTCCTCGGTCTTTCCGTCTTCAAACAAAGGGTTTGATGAGGGTGCTCGAAATGGCACGTCCTCTCTCATGGGGCTTCCCCTTATTTTTTCGGTCTACACTTCATCCCCTCTCCTGGTGGGCGCAGGAGAGGAACGCTGCGAGGAAATCTCTCGGCTTCTGAGGTGAGAGGTGATCCCCAACAACAGGGGGAACTGGGGAAAATTTTCCTTGACGTGGGGGAAAGTGATGGTAAAATAGAGGAGTTGCTACGTGTAGAATCAAGGAGGTGGTCTCATGAAAACGAGAAGTGTTGCAGGACACTGTCAAGGTGGAGTGTTGAAATTGAGCTGGAGTTGATAAAGCGTGCGTCTCCCACAGTGAGCTTTTATGTGGATGGCCATCACGAGAAGAGTCGATCCTTCCACTAGAAACTTTCAGTATCCTCTAGCGGATCGTGGGGACTGCAACATATAACCCCCCAAAGGGGTTCTTGGCGCTCATAGCTTTCAGTATCCTCTAGCGGATCGTGGGGACTGCAACCGATGAAGTGGTGGATAGGCTGTTGGAATTGTATGATCTTTCAGTATCCTCTAGCGGATCGTGGGGACTGCAACATGCTTCCTCTGCATGAGATACCGCATCTTTTTTCCAGCTTTCAGTATCCTCTAGCGGATCGTGGGGACTGCAACTCTGTATAATCATATCAATACAACCCTCGAGAAATACTTTCAGTATCCTCTAGCGGATCGTGGGGACTGCAACTCTAATAGCGATTACGACTCGCGCGGGGTCTTAATAAGCTTTCAGTATCCTCTAGCGGATCGTGGGGACTGCAACTCACATTGTGTTTCCTCGGAGATGACAGTCTGCTCATCCTTTCAGTATCCTCTAGCGGATCGTGGGGACTGCAACAGTGCACGTACAAGGTGAGGATTTTGGCGATTTAAACTTTCAGTATCCTCTAGCGGATCGTGGGGACTGCAACCACAGTACGCGTTGATAATGCAGATCTTATATTTGTCTTTCAGTATCCTCTAGCGGATCGTGGGGACTGCAACTCCCCCTGGCCCTGGCGGTTTGTCTTGCCGACATGCCCACTTTCAGTATCCTCTAGCGGATCGTGGGGACTGCAACCATGCCTTGGTGATGTGGTGCGTGTGTCGCGGATGGTCCTTTCAGTATCCTCTAGCGGATCGTGGGGACTGCAACCCCAACGAGTCCCACCCAGGTGGCATGCTACCCATGTCCTTTCAGTATCCTCTAGCGGATCGTGGGGACTGCAACGCAATATACCGAGCGCTCGAACACAAACCAACTCCAGCTTTCAGTATCCTCTAGCGGATCGTGGGGACTGCAACTAAAAGCTGTGATGCCAACAGATACATCATTCGTACTTTCAGTATCCTCTAGCGGATCGTGGGGACTGCAACCTGGCTGATAAGCAGCTCGATAAATGCAATAGTAACGCTTTCAGTATCCTCTAGCGGATCGTGGGGACTGCAACCTCTACGACGATAGCTGATGTCAGCGCTGCCATCGCCCTTTCAGTATCCTCTAGCGGATCGTGGGGACTGCAACTTGGAGGATTAATTACAGGTGCAGCCGGCACTATTGCCTTTCAGTATCCTCTAGCGGATCGTGGGGACTGCAACTCAGATCCCACAGAAACATAATACTCTCCTCCTGTACCTTTCAGTATCCTCTAGCGGATCGTGGGGACTGCAACGGCCACGCCCCCGTGAGACGTAGCCCTCTGAGTGATGTACTTTCAGTATCCTCTAGCGGATCGTGGGGACTGCAACTTATAGTAAGGTTGTATATGGTATGGTGCCTCATCGGCTTTCAGTATCCTCTAGCGGATCGTGGGGACTGCAACATATCGCATTGTGCCTTTTCAGACACCACCATCTGCTCTTTCAGTATCCTCTAGCGGATCGTGGGGACTGCAACACCCCCAGTCGTCTGCGGCTGCGCCAAACGCTCCAGGCTTTCAGTATCCTCTAGCGGATCGTGGGGACTGCAACTCCGATATGATCCGCCGCGTATCGATGCGCCTATCAAGAATCTTTCAGTATCCTCTAGCGGATCGTGGGGACTGCAACAGCCCCCTCTCCAGTCCCCTGAGCTGAGGTTCTTCCCCAGACACATGTGTATTGTACCATATCTTCGCGAGTTAGCAAAGGGGTTTTTTCATCGTGGTTTTGTCCCCTCAGGTGAGATGCCGCGTGGGTTCGCAAATCGAAATTTGCAAGAAAAACCGGGGGGATTTGCGAACAAGCAGGTTCCCTCTTGCATATCTGGACACCCCCTTTCACTTCCTACACAATGGGAGAGGAGGTTCTCTCATGCTATACACTGTCCTTGGTGCTATCGATGAAAGCGAGATGGGCAAGGCCCTTGTGCACGAGCACATCATGGTGGATTTCTCTCCTGCCGACGAGCAGCACGTCCTCGATGATTCGATGAGAGAAGAGGTGGTGCGGATCATGAGCCCCTACCTTCAAGAGATGAAAGACTTCGGCTTCCGCACCCTCTTCGAGTGCACGCCCCGATTCCTTGGAAGGGATATAGAAACTCTGATCAGCATCTCCCGCGCTACAGGCGTCCACATTGTCTCCAACACCGGGTTCTACGCCTTCGGCGGTTACAAACACATTCCACTCTCACTGCGAGATGCCTCGCCGGAGACGTTTGCTTCTCTGTGGATAGACGAGTTCAGCCACGGCATAGAAGGCACAGGGGTGAAGCCCGGATTCATCAAGACCTCGGTGAACCACGGTCCGCTTGGAGATCTCGATAGGCGACTCATCATCGCGGCGGCTCTCACGCACCTTGAGACGGGACTCACCATTGCCTGCCACACCGGAGAGAAGGAGTGCGCCCTTGGTGTAGCCGGGGTGATTGAAGAGCAGGGAGTGGATCCCTCGGCCCTCATCATTGTGCATGCCGATCAGGTCGAAGATATGTCCTTTCACCTTTCGCTCCTCGAGCGGGGGTTTTGGCTGGAGTACGACAACGTGGGCCTCAAACCACTCGAGTATCACGTTGAGCTCATCAGCACGGTGATGAAGCACGGGGTCGGCAGCAGAGTCCTCCTCTCACACGATGCCGGATGGTACACCGTGGGAGAACCGGAAGGCGGGAAGGACTCGAACCGCCCCTACACCGCCGTGGCTCGTAGCCTCATACCCGCCCTGAAAGCCCGCGGCTATGGGGATGAAGTGGAGGAGCAGCTCCTTGTCACCAACCCCCGCGAGGCCTTCCGTATCAGGGTGAGGAGAGGGTAGGGGGGAAAGGGACAGTTGCGCTGATCACAAAACCGTAGTATACTGGCATCGATAAAAAAGGAGGGACTCTTGTTGTGCAACGTGAAGGAAAAACATATAGTTGTTGTGAGATCTCTTATATGCTTTGTCTCTTGTTTAAAGAAGGAAAAATAGAATTTGCCTTCAATATTTGCATAAATTGCAACTCAGATGATGTAATATTGAGAATATGGGACCGAAGTATTGTGAAATACTTGTAGTGAATACACCTCCCTCGCTTTCCAAAGGTAAAGAAATACCAAGTTCGTATAAAGAACTGTTTTGTAGGTATTTTAATAGAAAGGATATCCTTCCCTTTGAGCATCAGGCTAGAGTTTTTTCTGAAATTCAAAACGATCGAGAGGTATTTCTGGTGGCTGGTACTGCGGCTGGCAAAACCCTCGCAGTTGCAATACCTCTATTCCAGAAAGTGATTTCTAAGCAAATACAAAAAGTACTGCTTCTCTATCCCACCGTTGCATTACTTGAGGATCAGCGGAAGGTTCTGATGCGACTCTCCGAGATTATTAAAGAAAACCAAAAAGAAACCACAATTGAGATTGGAGAATTGAAAGGAGGACTTACTCAAAAGGAATTACTTGAAGCACTTACTAAAGATATTATTCTTGCTACACCAGATGAAATCTACTGGTTCTTTCGAAAGAATGTGAAGTATAATTCCTTATTGATTTATGGTCTCTCTTTAGTAGATGAGTTTGTACTGGATGAAGCACACCTTTTTAATGGTTTGATGCTGGAAAACTTTAAACATTTGTGGAGACGTATCAAAAGCCTAGCGGGAATATTGGGTAAGACACCACGTCTGCACATCCTTACGGCTACTCCTACAGCAGCATTGCAGGGATTGAATAATGGTATCCGCGTCGTTGGTCGTTCCAAATGCCAGGATGTAACTGTGGAAATCCGCCCCAGCGGACCTTTTGGCCGCGCCGTTGCAATGGTAGATGCTCTTAACGAGAGTTTGGAACAGGGGCGAAAGAAGATTTTAGTTGTATGCAACTCGGCCCGAAGAGCCCACCAGCTCTTTGAAAAGTACAAACGAAAGGCTAGTGGTCTGCCCGTCAAATACCAACTTCGATTTGGTAAGGTCCAGTTGGGAAATCTGTTGAAATGGTTAGAAAATTCCGGCGTTGAGCAGACTCTCTTGGATAATCTGCGGGCTGGATTCTACCAGGAGGAGGAAATAACTCTCAGCGAAGTGGCACCAGACACCTCCGTTAAACTACCGGTCGAAAAAATTATTGAGAGTGTGACGGATATTCTGGAGCGTCAATGCTGGTACATCAAGCGGATCTTGTGGGAACAGAAACAGAAACCTGGCGAAACCTGGGAATCTTTGCTTCACAATCGGCGTCTTCCCTGTACCATTATCGGGTTTATTCGTAACCGTCTAATGGAGGCTAATCTGGACCAACAGCAGGTGTTGATTGATGAGTGGTTGGCAGACACCTTACGAAACTTGGAAGATATTTCCGAGGATGAGGTAATCACAACCTCTCCGAATTTTCGAGAATTAGCAAAGGTGCTAGAAAACGCCGGATTGGACAGCACCCTGGCTGATTTGCTGGTAAACCGTCTCGTACACCAACTTAAAGTTGACCCAGGCGAGACAGACTTGGAAAGCATAGATATAAACGACCGCCCGATTTATTTGCGCTGGTTGGATTGGATGGTTGAGAAATCCCAAGTGGATCACATTCGTACGCTGGTACAAACAGGGCTGGAATCAGGCGCACTGAAAGCCGACTGCCGCCACATTGGAGTGTGGAAGGAAACAGATGTGCCGGTTATCGTTTATTCCGGCAGTATGGCAAAAAGGGCTCGTGAGGGGTTGATTGAAGCGTTTGCCGATCTGGAGCGTGCTGTGTTGATTTCTACCTCGGCAGTGGAGGTAGGGGTAGATTTTGCTGCTGACACACTGATTACCGAAGAGTGTGAAGGCAACAGTTTCCTTCAACGCTTTGGACGAGTGGGACGACACGGCAATGATAGCCGGGTGATTGTACTGGTGAGTGGTGATGTGGCTGCGGAGTGGCAAGACTTGAACGGTCAAAAGATGAGTCGGGAAGAGTTTTCTCAGAAAATACTGGCTACATTCCCTACCCGTTCCTATGCCGAGGCTTCACCCCTGGTGGATGCTGCTCATTACCTGGTCAACGAACAACTCGGACGCATTGGCATGCGTCTCAATCAAGACCCGGCCCTTGTGGCTGCGCAATCACTGGCCGATAAACTGCGAGCAGCCGAGATTCCGATTGGCTTTGGACTCCGCAGTACAATGCCCCAAATCACTCTTCGGGATGGGGTAGGCAAGGACCCCTTTTATGTGCTTCGCTATGTGGATGACGATGACCTACGTCCAGCGAATTCTCCCTTTGAAGTAGCTCAGGCCAACAAGTGGTTCACCGAATTGCTCTTCCAGTCTGCTCGCTTTAGGGTGATGGTAGATCTGAAAGCCACCCTTCGGACCAGCCGGGTATGGTTCTGGTTGGCGAATGGGGAATGGCAATTGCGGGTGCAGACGGGTGTTGGTTCTCACTATATTGCGAGGATGAAAAAGTATTTCCCTCAACAGAGAACGTGGGATCCCTTCCAGCCAGGCAATTTCCTGCTCCTGCACGGCGACGTATATCTGCAGAGGGCCGAAAAGGATATAACCTACCCTAAGCCTGACCCGGTATGCGACGACCAGCAAGACCCGTTGTGCATCCCGGCCCAGAACTACCTTGTATTCATTGGATGGGATGACGTAGAAAAGGCGCAAGAGTTGCTCACTGGCTCGCCCATCTCCCGGTGGGAAGAACTGTATTACGATTGGGATGGGGTCGAATTCAATAACTCATTAGTAGTGCTGGAGCAAACGGCGGGCGCTTGTTTTGCCGCTTACGAGGAGTGGTTGAAGTATGTTAATCAGAGAGTTCAAAAGTAAGCTAGGGAAATCTTCAAAAGGTGGACAAACGCTATACGAGCACGTAATGGATTGCACCAAGATTGCCTATACAATTCTTACAGACGGCCGTTTTATGCCGACTGATTATCCCAAACAGAAACGGGACCAGCTTTTCTTCAGCGTCTTTATGCATGATCTGGGCAAACTCAATCCGGACTTTCAAAAAATGTTGGAGGCTGCCCGCAGTGGGAAGCCCTTACCTACCAAACGGGTCAAGCACGAAGCCAGCACATTGGAATTGGAAGTCCTGCTGCGTGAGAATGTGGATGATGTTTGTCAACACCTCGAGAATGAGTTTGGTTATCAGTTTTCCGGCTCAATAGATAACCTTGATGACACTCTGGCTTTTGCCGTGACACATCACGGGCTGTTTTATCTGTCTTTTGAACAACGAGGAAATAACGTGGTACCGCGTGTCCGGCGGGAATGGACAGTTTTTAACTATGGTGAACAGCGACGAATCACCCTGACTGACCTGCTATTTGACTATCATCCGCTGGGCGGCCTGGTCATTATCAGTGACTTGTTGGGTTCTTTTAGCTATGAGCAGGGCATTGCGGATGTTGATAGTTTACTGAACCAGGCAGGTTCTCTACGGGAGTTGATAGATGGGATTTTAGAGGGTGGTGTGGTAGAAGCAGTAGAAAAAAGCATTCGAGCATACGATCCGCGTACGTACGGTTTACGAAATCTATTAGCTCTGTTAGGAGGAGGTTTGAACTGATGGAAAGTGCTGAAGAAATCATTCAACAGCAAGCAGAAGAGGCCTTGCAGCAACTAAATGCTCAAGGGGCTGTTCTCCCTGCGGAGATTGCCGATAGCATTCTCCACCAGGTTGTCTACTGGGAAAAACCTTTGGCTGGTGGTGACAAACTGCTGTTTGTCCGTCTGCTTTCACCGGTAGTAATGCGTGAGGAGGTCTTCCTGGGCAACATTTTGTTCAACGATTTTTTAAGTAAGGCTTTTGTCCGAGCTGTAAAACAAGTTGGTGGTCAGGCTGCACTTGTGGCCAATGATCTGGAAAACTATTACTTTCTTGTACGCACCAGCACCGACTTACGCAAGTTAGTAGATGGATTCCGCTCTGAGGTGGAGAACAGCCTGCCGGAGTTGTTTTTTGGTGAGCCTGATCCCTCGAGAGGAATCTACGGCTCGGTCGAGACGATGCTCGACTTCAACAAAGCGAACGTGGAACCATTTCCGGTATTTATAATGCCGGAAGAGTACAAAGCACGTCTGGAGAAAGCGGTGAGGGAGTCCCTCTTGCGTAAGATTGAGAACAGTTCTATGGAGCGGAATCCAACCTCGATTATGGCTAATCTGGCCTTCTTCTACTGCCATGATGGTACGGAAATGCAAAGCCCTCCGAGATTCTTGGCGCTCCTTGCTTATAAGTATTTCCCTAAATATGCCACAAAGTTGGAAGAAGCACTCAACATTGTCCCTTTGGCAAAGGATGAGGCAGCTAATGTTTTGCCAGATGAGTTGGTGGAAGAACCATCTAGACACAAGAAAATTCTGGAAATGTTGGATTACATAGACTCAACCTTCTCGAGTCCTGGACAGTTTGGGTGGCTGAAAATATTTTTTGCCAAAACTGACAAAGGCAAGTGGGCATTGGACGTAGGTAAATCTTCGGATCAAAAGCCAGTGGCTCGCTTGCTAAGAAAAATGTCGCAAATGAGTAGCAAGGAAATTTGGGAAGAGGTGCTAAAAAACTCAACCGCATACTGTTTGTCAAATATCGGTATGTGTTCTCCCACTGCTCTTAAGGATTTATTGAATGCTTTGGTAAAGAAACTGGGGGAGCGTGTGGATTCTGATCCGAATAATTGGTTGATGCCCTATATCTCGGATAAATTCCTTTCTACAGATACACGCACCTTATCAGAAAAGTTGTTAATTCCCGTCCAGGCTGGCTATTTCACATTCGCATCTTCCTCTCGCCAACTCGCATCGATAAGTTGTCGAATATGTGGGATGCAAATTCCAGAAGCTGAAGACAAAAGCATTTTGATGGGGCAACACACGCACAAATTTCACAATCAATCAAGTAAGCAGAAAGGGGTGGAAGGTCCCAAGGCTTGCCTGCGTTGTGCTATCTTTACCTACCTGATGGTAAAGCTGCTGGGGTCAGAAGCGGTTGGTCAACCCCAAGTTCCTAAAACATATAACCTCATTTTCCACTACGGCAAACACACCGACGATAAAATATCGGCATTGGCTGACCAGATAGACAAGGTATGGGACCTGGTAAGCAAGCACCGTCAGGGATCCTTTAAGATAAGCGAAATTAGAGAAGAAATCACCAAACTGAATGCCAAGATTGAGAAAGCGCGGAGCAAGAAAGAGCGAACGGAACTGGAAACAGAAGTGGCTCAAAAACAGGCTGCCTTAGAGCAAGCACAAACTGTTGTGGCCCAGGTAGAAGATGACATCTTTGCTACCTGTCCCTGGATGCGCGATGGAGGCGAATCCCCTGCACCCCCGGAGAATCCGGCTTTAGATGTGCTCAGCAATCTTTCGCTTTCCAAAAGCAAAGTGGAACGCCACGTCTTGGGTCTGGGAATGGGTGGCTACCGGATGATACTCTTTGTCTTGCCTCAAATCCGCAAACCAAAAGATGCCAAGGAGCACGACTATTCCCAAAGTCGCTTTTCTAACAGTTGGCTCACGATCAGTGCTTTCCTATCGTTTCTGAATCACCTGTGCGGTTGTAATGGACCGTTCTATTACCAGTCTTTACCCACCTTGACTCCCGAAGCGTTCCAGCCGGGTACTTTCTACATTCGCAACCGAGCCATCCGGGCTGAGGAAGTACAGCGCAGGTACGCCGCTGTCTACAATCTGGCCTGGCAGTTGGTTCCACAACGTGGCTCCAAGGGATTTGTCAAGAAAGTAATACTGGCCGAGAAACTGTTGGCCGACCCGTTAGGCACCTTCTCCGCTGTGATGCGAGACAGTACCATCTTTGGACAAAAGAAAGGAGGTTACAAATGGTTAAAGACTGAATACCGTCAAGACTGGGCTTCGTGGGATTTCACCGAGTATGTCCGATTCATACAACAGCTTGCTGAACTGTAGGAGGAAAGTCGTATGGCTGTACAAATAGAGCGTGGATTGGCAGATGAATTTTGTCCTCGCCTGTTTCGGGTGCTGGACGAACTGGGCTTGCTCCCACGGCAGTTGAGGGCAAAGCCCACGGAGTTTGAAAAGTACCCCCGGCTACTCTTCGGCAGTATCCAGCGTTATAACGACGTAGACGCAGGCTTCCGCGAATGGGAAAGCCGGATCTTGCGTGTCGCCGAATTTCGCAGAGAAGAGCGCTACCCAGACCTGGAAGAACTGCGTCGCTGGATGAACGATCAGGCGGACTTTTTCACCAATAAAGCGAATATGCAACATCTCAGAACAAGTCTCTTGTCTCGTGTCTTCCAGTATCTCTACCCGCGGCGGGTTCTGGCAAACGCCTTTTGCCAGCAATACAAGGGTAATAAGGAGGCGATTGCAAAATTCCAAGCTGTCACCAGCGCCAAAGATGCCTCAGAACGGGAGGCGAGACGACAGGACTTGGAAGAATGGTTTCGTGAAAACCTGCCGTCCAGCATTGAGGCAAGCGTTCAAAAATTGAAAGAACTGTACAACGATGATGAATGGCAAGTCATTGCTGACGATGCCTGCAAATCGTTGTCAACCAATGTTCATTACTACTTGAAAGTGTTGACCGGCAAAGAGCCTCTCGAGGCCGAGCCGGAGCCAGAAGAACTCGAAGAAGAATTTATGGAGGAGGATACCAATGACTGAGCAAACCAAACTTGACCAATTCACCAACCAACTTGCCGCTGTTGCTACACTGGTTCCCCGCGACCACAAAAAAGTAGGCAAAATCGCCCAGGCCATTTACACCCGTCAAGTTGTGACTATTGTGGGTGTGAAAACGACCACATCTCGCTTCCTACCCGTGTCCCACGAGGGCTATTCCAACGAGACCTATGTGGACAAGGTGGAGCTTTGGGGCAAAACCCGCGCCGAATTTATTGCCCGCAAACTGAAGGGCGTCGAGCGTAGGGCGCATATGGCCTTGTTCCGCGAAAAGGTAGAAACTTACCTGAGAAACAACGGCGGAGGACAGCAGGGTTGGCAAACGTTTTTCGAGGAAAAGTTTGGCAAAGCCTGCACCATTCCTGACAGCCTCTGTGTGGCCTGTTGGAACTGTTCCCTCTTTGGTGGGATGGAAGCAGGCAAAGGAGCCACGTTCTCGCGTATCCGCTACTTTGACACTTTCTCGGTCGAGGATGCTGCTGAGTGCATCCAGAGCGACGACTCTCCAGAAGGGATGGCTATCGGCAACACGGTGGGCGAAGACCTGAGCGTCGAGCGCAGCGAGGCCTCATTTCATCGCTATGAGTACGTGAAGGCCGAGACACGCTTCCCCTTCATCACCATTATCGAAAGTCCCACTCTGTTGGATGTGGCCGGCTATCTGGCTGCGGTCAAACTGGCCGATCAGCACGGCTATGGCAAGTACTCGGCCAACCACGGCAAGTTTAAAACAGAGTTTCTGGCCGTCTCTACCGGCTACCCGCTCTTCTCGGTTCTGGATTTGCTCACCTGGCTGGAAAATGGAGAACTAACCAACCCAAAGGAGAAATTACACTTTGAGACAGCCGTGAACAATCCGGTGACTCTCTTCGGCGAAGAGATTGATGAGATTCGGAGCAAATTGGATGGTCAATTCCGGGCGTATATGGAAGCCTTGACCAAACAATAATCTCAAGCACGGGGAGAGAAGCCAAACCGTGGGCGCAGAGCAAAAAGAGGTGGGCTATGAAAACTCTGTATGCACGAGCCATCTGGTTGCGTAACTGCGGTCGCTTTACCCACATCAGTTCAGACTTTGGCTCGCAGTACCACACGCATACTTTTGTCACATCCGAGGCACTCTACGCCAGTCTGACCCGTGGAGTAACCTGGCGTCACCAGGGGCGATTTGTAGACCTGGAAACCGATGCAAAAAAGTCTACCAGCCCGGATTACTTTCTCTGGGACTATGATATCACCCAGAAGCCTATATGGTTTACACCCGGAGTATTTGTAGACGAGTGCATGAGACAACTTGCAAAACAAGATAAAATTGCTGATACTCATGATTTTAACGTGATTTCAGAAGGTTATCCCAGTACAAGTAGTACTCCTTTAGGAAGCCCTCGGGATTTTTGGGTGCCCACATTTGGAAAAATAGAGACAATATTACCTGGATATACTCTAGTAGCATATGGCTTCTCTTATTCGTTAGGGGAACTGAACATGTTTAGTAGAAATCAGATTTTCCTTTTAGGGAAAAAAAGAACGATGTTTCAGATCACAGAACTATCTGATGTAATAGAGGGAAGTCACAAGAAAGGCTACTGTGATACAGAGTGGTGGATAGAAGTTCCCCCGGTTTTTGGTGATAAGTTTCAACGTTTTGAAGTATTAGGAGCAACTATGCGATATCTTATTTTGCGGGGCATGACAAAAGATAGTTTAGACTATGTGGAGTTCAACTTCTCTGACGGGAGAACAATTCGTTTGCCTTACTTTTATCTCAAAACAGTTCCTTTGAATGACAGAGCGTAGGGGCTGCCGTGGGGCACCGAGCGGACTCCCCCGCTTCCTCACCACTTTCAGTATCCTCTAGCGGATCGTGGGGGCTGCAACGATACCAGACGTGCAGGGTGTATGCGTATAACCATCTACCTTTCAGTATCCTCTAGCGGATCGTGGGGGCTGCAACTAATGCGGCGTTAAAGTCGGTATTGATGCCGTTCTATCTCTTTCAGTATCCTCTAGCGGATCGTGGGGGCTGCAACGTCGTGTCGATGGGGCGGTTATCGTGCCCACGGGAACTTTCAGTATCCTCTAGCGGATCGTGGGGGCTGCAACTATTCTCATATATCAAACAGTCAATAAAGAAATTCTTCTTTCAGTATCCTCTAGCGGATCGTGGGGGCTGCAACGACATACCGCGACGATATCAGACTGTACAGGCCGTATCTTTCAGTATCCTCTAGCGGATCGTGGGGGCTGCAACTATTCATCACTTCGACCCATCCTTCGCCCGGATGTGTCTTTCAGTATCCTCTAGCGGATCGTGGGGGCTGCAACCTGACGATGACATCGCAGTGGTCTATTACGACGACGACTTTCAGTATCCTCTAGCGGATCGTGGGGGCTGCAACAGCTCGATATAAGCCTCGCTATTGCTCAGGCCGCAAAGGCCTTTCAGTATCCTCTAGCGGATCGTGGGGGCTGCAACAGGCGCTTGGCGTGTACAGCTGCACAGTGTCCATGTCACTTTCAGTATCCTCTAGCGGATCGTGGGGGCTGCAACCAAAAGCAGGCAAAAGCAGCAAAAGATCTTTCAAATGCTTTCAGTATCCTCTAGCGGATCGTGGGGGCTGCAACGTAAGGTAGTGCTCCTCAGCTAGTGCAAGTGCAGGTGCTTTCAGTATCCTCTAGCGGATCGTGGGGGCTGCAACGAGGGCCACGCTCGCGTGAGGCGTAGCCCTCTGGGTACTTTCAGTATCCTCTAGCGGATCGTGGGGGCTGCAACATGTAGGTGTGTAGCACCTGCTATATCACTGTATCACTTTCAGTATCCTCTAGCGGATCGTGGGGGCTGCAACATAGATGCGATACTAGACATCGCGGGAGTTACCAGCCCTTTCAGTATCCTCTAGCGGATCGTGGGGGCTGCAACGATGATGGAGGCTGCATGGTAATCAAACTTATTTGTGGCTTTCAGTATCCTCTAGCGGATCGTGGGGGCTGCAACTACAGCACACCGGCGCGACTGGCCGCTCTGATGCGCCTTTCAGTATCCTCTAGCGGATCGTGGGGGCTGCAACCGGCGGTGAAAAAAATATGCAGAAAATATGCGGATCACTTTCAGTATCCTCTAGCGGATCGTGGGGGCTGCAACCTTGCTGCTGGTGAGCTTATCTCATTTGGGCTCCCAACCTTTCAGTATCCTCTAGCGGATCGTGGGGGCTGCAACTAGCCCTCTGGGTACGGCGTCCGTTAGCGATTAATGCTTTCAGTATCCTCTAGCGGATCGTGGGGGCTGCAACCTTTCTGAACTCAAAGAAAGATACATCGCAAGGAGCTTTCAGTATCCTCTAGCGGATCGTGGGGGCTGCAACTTATATGCTCTCCAGAGAGCAGCTGCTCGTTCTACCTTTCAGTATCCTCTAGCGGATCGTGGGGGCTGCAACAAGTCATCGATAAACTCGGAAATATGGCGCAAATCCCCTTTCAGTATCCTCTAGCGGATCGTGGGGGCTGCAACTATACATAGTCGATGATGACGATGAGGTAATCTCTGATCAGACTTTCAGTATCCTCTAGCGGATCGTGGGGGCTGCAACAAGCATTGTATCTATTATCTTGCGGCGATAATTGATGTCTTTCAGTATCCTCTAGCGGATCGTGGGGGCTGCAACGCATAGTCGATGATGACGATGAGGTAATCTCTGATCAACTTTCAGTATCCTCTAGCGGATCGTGGGGGCTGCAACTTGCGGCCGTGTATACATCTCCAGCGCCCCGGCAGCTCTTTCAGTATCCTCTAGCGGATCGTGGGGGCTGCAACGTATATCACATTGCGCCTTTTCAGACACTACCATTTGGTCTTTCAGTATCCTCTAGCGGATCGTGGGGGCTGCAACTGGAGGATTAATTACAGGTGCAGCCGGCACTATTGCCTTTCAGTATCCTCTAGCGGATCGTGGGGGCTGCAACGTGGGCCATCAAGTACGATCACTTGTTTGGACTGCGCCTTTCAGTATCCTCTAGCGGATCGTGGGGGCTGCAACTGCGGATATTAATTTCTCCTTATCTACTGTCTTATATGTATCCTTTCAGTATCCTCTAGCGGATCGTGGGGGCTGCAACACCGTGAGATTCGCCATTCGAGCTCGTGCGGTTCGAACTTTCAGTATCCTCTAGCGGATCGTGGGGGCTGCAACAGCCCCCTCTGCAGCCCCGTGGGCCTGATGGTCGGCCCATATACAACCCTATTATACCACGTATTCTGGAATTAGAAAAGGGGGTTGATGCGCCTGTGTTCCTTCTTTTGAGCGAGAGGCCGCGTGGGTTCGCAAATCGAAATTTGTAAGAAAAACCGGGGGGATTTGCGAACTTTCCTACACAGTGTCGTTGCAGAAGCGTCTGAACTCGCACACCCTGCACTTGTGGTGGCTCTCTGTGGCCGGGGGAATGGCTTCGCTCTGGAGCATGCGGTACATCGCCTCAATGGTGGAGTGGACCGTCTCCCTTATCGGGGCCTCTATTGGGATCTCGCAGTGGTGTTTGAGCGGTATGAGATAGAGGAATCCTCTGCGGACCGGTTTTCTCCAGCAGTCTTCGAGAAGGAGTGCATAGGCGGCCACCTGGAGACGGAAGTGGTATCTGGGCCTGCGAGAGAGCTTGAAGTCGACGGGGATGAGTTCGTCTTCGGTCTCTATCACCATGTCCACTGTGCCGCGGAGTCCGTGGTGGGCTGAGCTGAGGTACACGTTGTAGTGTCGTTTTCCTCCCTCGATTCCGTACCACCTGAGGGTTCGGCGGGCTTCCCTGGTTTCTTCTCCTTTTCCTGCTTCTTTACCTGCTCTCATGTGAAAGGTGGTGGGCCGTATGTCTGGGAGGCACAGGTGATAGTACACGATGCGGGGGCAATAGAGCCACTGTTTGAGATCGGTGACGGTGAAGACCGGTTCAGAAGTGGAATACGCCACCGTGTGGGTCGATTCGTTCACTTGGGTTTTCCCTTTTGTTCTATGGTTTTGTGCTTCTTCCAGTCTCTGGAGCAGAAGGTGAAGAGCTGGATGTTGCCTTCTTTTTTCCCGAGGATGCGGGTGAGCTTGAGGAAGAGCTCGTCCTGTTGGGTGGGAAGGAGCCATCCGAGAAAGGCGCTGTACTGGATGCGGTCGAGGCCGTAGTCGAGACATGCGTCGGCTACTTTGTTGCGTGTTCTGTCGTCGGGGATGTCGTACACCACGAGGGTGTTTGGGTCTTTTTCTTCCATGGTTACCATCTCATGCGATAGGGGGTGTAGTCTTTCCGTTCGCCCCGAAAAAAGGTGGCGATGCTGCGGGCCTGGATCTGGATGATGGCTCTGAGCGGATGCCGTTTGCCCCGGAAGGGGGCAGGAGTCTCGAGGCGTTCCAGTATCTTCTCTGCGATCATGAGTCGGGTCTCTCTGGCAAGGAGGCCGTCTTCTTCCTGATCGAAGGAGACGCCTTTTGTGGCGAGGCCAATGATGGTTCTGTCCACTACGGGCGTGCGGAACTCCTCCACAAAGTCGAGCACCATGGCCGGTTTTCCCGGTCTGTCGGCATGGAGGAAGCCTGCGTAGGGGTCGAGGCCTGCAAGGAGGAGGGCGCGCTCTGCCTCTCCGTAGAGGATGGCGTACCCATAGTTGAGGGCCGAGTTGAGGGGATCGCGGGCGCCCCTGCGTACCCGACCGGGAAAGCCGAGGGAGGCGGGGAGGATGTGTGCGATGGCCTCCCAATAGGCGTTCGCCGCCCTGCCTTCTTCGCCCATGATGTCGCTGCGCAGGCGGGTGAGGTGGTCGCCGGGGGATGGGGTGCGTTCGAGGATGCGTGACAGCTGTCGCCTGTGGGTGGTGATGGTCTCGATGGCGTGCGTGAGTGCCTCATGGGTGGGGGGATCGGTCTCCTTGCGGTATTTGGCCAGGTACTTGAGGAAGGCGGCCTGGTTGGTGAGCTTGCCTGAGGCGATCTTCACCACAAGGGCGAGACCGAGACCGTTGTGGTAGGCGAGGAGCTGGGCCCTGCGGGTGGCCACGGTTCCGGTGAGGCCGGCGCTGTAGAGGCTCGCGTAGGGAGTGCCGTTCCGGGTGAGGAAGTGGATGGGTATGCCCCTCTCGGTACAGGCGTGGACTGCATCGCTACTGATGCCCACTCCGTTGCCGGTGATGAGCACTGCCTCGAGGTGGATGAGGGGCACCTGGGCAAGTCGCTCTTTGTCTTTGGTGACCACGAGGCGTTCGCTGTGCTTACCTATGAATGCGCCGTATTCATCGACGATGAGGTGGGGAAGTACGGCCATCTCCTTCCTCCGGAACAGGTAAATTTATCGGCAAAGAGGGGATAAAATTTGTGCCTCAGGGGGATGGAAATTCACTCGAGAAACTCGCGGATGGGATACATCGCGTCCTTCACATGGGTGGAGGAAGTCCGGTCATCATGTCTCGATGCCTCTCGGATAGCGTATCCTTTGGGGAGAATGCAGAGGGAGGGGAGCGGACCGGCGGTAGTATGTTTGTTCGGCAGGGGCTATGATGAGATGGCCGGTGCTTCTCTGTGAGATGTCGAGGGAGGTGCCGGGGCGGTACGTTGTTCGAAAGGAGGGATACGTCATGAACGTTCTGATCGTCTATGATTCGATCTTCGGCAACACCGAGCGGCTCGCCCGTGTGATGGGCGAGGCGTGCGGAGGGCGGAACCAGGTGCAGGTGCTCCATGTGAGCGAGGCCACGCCGGATCAGGTCGTGGGGGCGGACGTGCTCATCGTCGGGTCCCCCACCCGAGGTTTCAGACCCACGCCGGCCGTGAAGCTCCTGCTCAAGAGGATTCCTCACGGTGGATTGAAGGGGGTGAGAACGGCTGCATTCGATACCCGATTCCCGTTGGAGAAGATGAAGTCGGCGTTTTTCCTCCTCCCCTTTCTGGTGCGGGTCTTCGGGTATGCCGCAGGCCCCATGGCTGAGATCCTGGAGAAGAGGGGAGGGGAGGTCGCGGTGCCTCCCGAGGGGTTTTTCGTGGAAGGGGTCGAGGGTCCACTGGTGGAGGGCGAGATCGAACGTGCCGAGGCGTGGGTACAGGCCGTGGTCGGGGCCGGGGGGTGATGGCTGTGCTCCCCGCGCGTGAAGAGGCGAGGGGCGGCGACATGGAAGGGATGCCTGTGCCTTGTGCTTGAACGAAGCGTCGGACGGGTGTAGGATCCTCCCGACCGCTGGGAGGATGGACGCCGGAGGAAAGGTGAAGCGGAGAATGCGAAGAGATGATGCCCTGTCCAGGAAGCTCCTGTTCGTGTCGTTGCCGGTGATTCTCATCGCCGGCATGTCGGCGGTTTTCTTTCTCGCTTCCCGTGCGCTGGGAAGGTACGGGGGCTACCTCGTGGGATTCCTCTTCGTATTGGGTATTCTGGTGTCTCTTCGTGCCCCTGCTGATCTCGAAGAGGCCGCTGAGGGACTTCTTCATGGATGAGAAGAGGTTGTGGGTCAAGGAGAACTGGTGGGTCATCCTCCTCTTCGCGGTAACGATACTCTCGCCCTTCTTCATGTACTTTCTTCCCAGGTTCTCGTCGACTCCTCCTCTCGTGTTGTTGCTTTCGGTGCCGCTGGCCTTGGTACATGCATTCTTCGAAGAGCTTTTCTGGAGGGGCTTGTATATCAAGGAGTTCCCCGACAGTGTCGTGTGGGGAGTCGTGATCCCCTCTCTGTTCTTCTCGTTGTGGCACGTGGCTCCACAATTCGCGATACCGGCGGATGATGTGGTCCTCTTCGTGGCCTCTACACTTCCCCTCGGGTTCGTGTACGGGTTCGTGGCGTATGCCACGAAATCGGCCAGGTGGAGTGCGATCGGTCACGGGATCAGCGGGGTCATGGCCTACAGCGGTTTCTTGTCGTTGAGTCTCTCCCGCGTGCTCACCCAGTGACCCGCTGTGTGGAGGAGTGGGGGCCTCGTACCGCCTGGGTGGAGTGGGACGGCGGGTCGAGAGACGGGAAATCCGGAGAGGGGGCTGCGATCACGAAAGGCTCACCAGGAAGACCCCGTTGCCCTTCACCGCATCTTTTCCCACCTGGACCACGGTGCCCCACAGGAGCCATGGGAGGAGGGCTTCCCATACTTCGGGCGGGGCGGTGTAGGTGGCACTGCCGACGAGGCCGCTTATCCATGTGTGCCTGCGGGTGCGGGACGACCAGGTCTTCACGTCTTCCCACCGGGTGGTGTGGTGGTGGAGGCGGACGCGGGCGGCGAGGTCGTGGAGCCGGGTGCGCTCTCCAGGGGGGCGGGGTGGGGCATCGGCGTGACGGGATGCGAGCATGTCCACGCGCTCGAGGAGGCGGGTAAAGAAGGGGAGGAACTCGGGGGTCTTCACCAGGTGGTTCTCGTGCACGAGTCTCAGGGGCGTGAGGAAATGGAGGGTGAGCCGGGGGCGCCTCATGCGGGGGAGGAGGGCTTCGGCGGCGCTGAGGATGTGCTGGTGGGTGAGGTAGGTGGGGGGCATGCGGACGGTGAGGTCGTCGGGGGCGCGCATCTCCCACTCTTCGGGGCGGGAGGTGGTGCCCGGGGGGGAGAGCTCGGCGTGTATGTGGTGGAGGGTGAAACGGCCTCGTCCCTTGCCCACGCCGGTTCTGCCCATCTCGTGGGAGGAGATGATGAAGTAGGGGATGTAGGTGGTGGCTTTTCCGAGGAGGGTGATGTGGAAGCTGAACGGCTGTCCGGGGAGGTAGGTGTCGGCCGGGGGGAGGGGGGGCGTGATGAGGTAGCCGCGGCGTTCGTTGCCGGGCTGCTCGTTGGCCTGGATGAGCCAGCACACGGGACAGGTGGCGACGTGCTCGGGGTCCACTTCCTTCCGGCGCTCGTAGGGTACGCCTGTGAGCGGGCAGGTGGTGCGGAGCATCACCGAGAGGAGGGCGCCGCGGAGCAGGGTTCCGGCCTTAAGGCCTTCCAGGTGCACCGGGGTCTCCGGGACGCAGGTGAGGCGCATCCTCAGGGCGGTGAGGGGGAAGGGGAGTGCCGCAGGGCATGAAGGGGACGATGTGGATGGGCGGGAGGAGGGCTTCATCTCATCACCTCCTTTGTGGGTATAGTGCACGAGATGAGCCGGTTGTTCCAGAGGGCGGCCGGGGGATCATACCGGGCCGTCGCCGGGAGGGGTGTGCTGTTCGTTGTAGAAGTCCACAGCCTCGGCGAGGGCGTCGATGCAGTAATCGGTGTAGCCGGGGTGGAGCTCGATGATGAGGTCGTCCCGGAGGAGGGTGTGTTTTGCGAGGAGCACGGGGAAGATGCTGTGGCTCGAGACGATGACCTGAAAGTGGCGGGCGAGCGCGGGGAGGATGTGGCGCCAGAGGATGAACTGGGCGCCGAAGCCCACGTGGTGGTCCGGTTCGTCCAGAAGGAGGGTGGGGCGGAGGTGGGGAGAGAGGCGGTAGAGGGGGAAGCGGGAGAGGATGGCGTCGATGAAGGTGTTGATCGCGCCGGCCTGGATCTCGCCGGAAGACCTGAGCTCGGGCCGCGAGAGGAAGAGGTCTGAGCGTACGAAGTCTTCCGGGTCGAAGAGCACGACAGGGGCTGCATCGCGATCGATGGAGTAGGTGAAGGGGAGGGGATCGGTGATGAGCCCGGCGGCGTGGGCGAGGGTGCGGATGATGGTGGTCTTGCCGCTCCCGTTGGGGCCGTAGACCACGGTAAGGTCGGGCGAAAAGGCAAGGGGTCTGCGTCGGATACCTGGGAGTGCGGTGGGATAGCCTGACGTGTAGGTGAGGGTGCGGATCATGGGGGTTCCTGCCTTTCTGTGAAGGAAAATATATTGTAAAGAGAATATACTCTATTTTGTGTGATACGCTGTAGTGTCGTACTACCCCCTGTGAAATAACTAGCATTTGACAATAATTCTAAGGCTTCGTATGTTGAAGGCAGAAGACACCATGTGTGGAGTGTGGCATGGCTCGACCTGTGAGACCGAGACGTGTTGTCTGCCTTCCCCGGCATCTCGTGTACAAGCCGGCAGGGGTGCCTTTGAGCGATCTCGAGGTGATTGGGCTCTCGCTGGACGAGTGTGAGGCGCTCAGGCTCGTGGACCTCGAGGATCTCTCCCAGGAGGATGCGGCCCGCCTGATGGGGGTCTCCCGGCAGACGGTCTCATCCATCGTGCGGAGTGCGCGGCGGAAGGTGGCCGAGGCACTGCTGAAGGGCGCGGCCCTCCGGGTGGAGGCAGGGCCGGTGGACTATCCCGCGCCGCTCCACTTTCGGTGCAGGAAGTGCGGGCACCAGTGGGAGGGCGTGCTCACCCCGGAGTCGATGAAGGCCCGAGGGTGCGGTCACGAGGAGTTCGTGGAGCTTTCCTCCTCCTGAGGGACCGGAGGCCTGAGGAAGTACTCACTGGAGGGGGAGGATGGGGCGATCGATGTCCGATGAGCGATTCCGCTACACAGACCGGGGGGTGGGGTTCACGTTCGACACGCTCGAGCTCCTCGATACACTGCCCGACGGACTTTTTGTGGTGGATGAATCCTGGCGGGTTGTGTATTTCAATGAGACGGCCGCTGAGATCACCGGGGTATCCCGCGAAGAGGCAGAGGGGAGACCTTGCTGGGAGGTCTTCAGGTCGAGCATGTGTGAGGGGGCGTGCCCGCTCAGGGAGGCGATGAGGAGAGGTGTGCCTGTACGGGAGAGAACCGGGTACATCGTGAGCGCAGAGGGGGAGCGTATCCCGGTGGTGGTCTCCTCCCGGATGGTGCTTCAGGGTGAGGGGCGCATGAAGTGGGGTGTGGAGCTCTTCCGGCCGGTGAGGGGAGGTGGTGCAGACGGTGCTGACCCGGCGGGGGACGATCTTCTGGCCAGGAGTCCTGCGATGAAGCCCGTGCTCGAACTCCTCCCTGAAGTAGCCCGTACCGAGGCAGTGGTACTCATCACAGGAGAAACGGGCACAGGGAAGGAGGTGGTGGCACGTGCCATCCATCGCATGAGTCAGCGTAAGGATGGTCCGTTTGTTCCTGTACACTGCGCAGGACTCCCTGAATCCCTCCTCGAAGCCGAGCTTTTTGGGTATAAGAAGGGGGCATTTACCGGGGCAGATCGGGATAAGCCAGGACGCTTCTCCCTCGCACGAGGGGGGACTCTCTTTCTCGATGAGATTGGTGAGCTCCCCCTCCATCTGCAGGTAAAGCTTTTGAGGGTTCTCCAGGACAGGGCGTATGAGCCAGTAGGTGGGGTGAGGCCTGAGAAGCTCGATGCGAGGATCATTGCGGCCACCAACCGGAACCTCGAGGAGGAGGTAAAGGCCGGGAGGTTTCGAGATGATCTGTACTACAGACTCAACGTGGTGAGAATTCATCTCCCTCCTCTGCGGGATCGCAAAGAGGACGTGCTTCTCCTTGCCGAGACGTTTCTTGCGCGTTTCAACAGGGCCTACGAGCGGGGGATCAGGGGGTTTAGCCCTGAGGTGGTGGATGTGTTTCTTCTCTACTCCTGGCCGGGGAATGTGAGAGAGCTCCAGCACGTGGTGGAGCGGGCGGTGATCGTGTGCCACGAGGAGTTCATCCAGGTAGGGCATCTGCCTGAGGAGCTCGTGAGGGAGGCTGGTGGGGCGGAGGAGACCGCGTACGGAGGCCTCCGGACGGAGCAGGAACGTGTGGAGAGGCGACGTATCCTCGAGGCGCTTGCGGCCTCAGGAGGATCAGTGAAAGAGGCGGCGCGACTCCTCGGCGTGCACCGAAGCACGCTCTACCGGAAGATGCAGCGGTTGGGGATCCGGCAGGAAAGGTGACGAATCTGTTGCGCATATGCGACATGAGGGGAGGCGGATTGTCGCAGAAGTGCGACACATGGGGTACGGGAGAAGGGTGAGAGAAGTGTAAATCCTGTTTATAGAGTGAAAAAGCTGATTTTTCCTTTATGGCACGAAAATTGCTCGGTAAGGATGAGGAGTCGTACGATGCGTGTCGCGATTTCCGAGTGGAACGGGGTGGTGGCCCCGGTGTTCGATGCCTCACAGAAGGTACGGATCTTCGACGAGGGGAGCGGGCATGGGGAGGTGAGGGAATTCTCGAGTCCTCTCCCAAGTGCAAAGGTGTACGAGCTTCTGGGATGGGGGGTGGACCTGCTCATCTGTGGGGCAATTTCGAGGCCACTTGCAGAGATGCTCGAGAGTGCGGGGGTGAGGACAGTGAGTTTCGTCCGGGGTGAGGTGGAGGAGGTATGGGAGGCGTGGAACCAGGGGCGTCTTGCGACCGGCTCTTTCACGATGCCCGGATGCAGGCGTCGGGGAAAGGGATGTAGACGACGGGGTTGGATGTGGCATTAGCAATAGGAGGTCCTGTAGTGGGCCTTTGATTCTACATGAGTGGGAGGTACATATGCCGTACGGAGATAGAACTGGACCCTGGGGAGCCGGCCCCAGGACCGGGCGAGCGGCCGGATACTGTGCAGGTTTTGGCAGGCCCGGCTATGCGAACCCGTGGGTTGGGGGCGGATGGGGTCGTGGGTGGTGCCATCGCAACTGGTACTACCTTACAGGGCTTCCAGGCTGGGCCAGGGGCTGGATGGGGCCAGAGGCCCCCGGATGGTGGACGTCCCCTTCTCCCGAGGAGGAGAAGAAGATCCTGGAAGCACGGGCTTCGGCGCTTGAGAGGGAGATGGAGGCACTGAAGAAGAGGATGGAAGAGCTCTCCAGGGAATCCGGTGAAGCGTGAGGAGGACGGGGAGACATGCTTCTCCCCGCCTCTATCGTAACGAGGGAGAGAGGTCGCAGAGAGGTCCTCTCCCGCCTAGGTCTCACATAGGAGGTTTCCATGCGTATTGCGGTGCCGCTTGAGAAAGGGAAAGTCTCTTCCCATTTCGGTGGTTCAGAAAGGTTCTGTATCATCGAAGTTGACGAGAACGGAAACGAGCGCTCATATGAGGAATTCGTACCTCCTCCTCACGAGCCAGGTGCCTTTCCTCGCTGGTTCGCACAGCAGGGAGTGGACGTGGTGATCACCGGGGGCATTGGATCAAGGGCGCTTGCGATGTTCAAGAGATTGGGAATCGAAGTGAGATCGTGTGTCCCCCCCGAGGATCCCCGTGAAGTGGTGAGAGCGTATGTGGAAGGGCGTCTCCCCGAAGCAGAGGAACCGTGCACCGACCATCACCATCATCACCACCACCATGCCCACCACCATCACGAGGAGGAATGAGCGGGTGGAGATACTCATCCTGGTAGACAATAAGGCTTCACCACGTTTCCGTGCTGAGCATGGTTTTTCTGTGCTCGTACGTATGCGACAGCGATCGATCCTCTTCGATACAGGGGCGGGAGCCGCGCTCTCTCATAATGCCTCGGTCCTGGGAGTGGGCAGGGATGAGATTCAGGTGGTGGTTCTCTCCCATGGGCACTACGACCACACAGGAGGTCTCACCTGGTGGGAGGGGGAGGTCTCTCCCACCCTCTATCTTTCTCCTTATGCGTTACAGTCCCGTTACAGCGTGAGGGCTGGACAGGCACGCCCCATCGGAATGCCGGCAGAGGCCCGTGCATGGGTGAACAGTCTCCCCCCCGATCGGGTTGTGTGGACCACTGAACCGCATATGATCGAGGAAGGGTGCTGGGTGACTGGCCCCATTTCCAGGAGTCCCCATGAGGATACCGGTGGTCCGTACTTCCTCGATGAGGAAGGAAGGTTCCCGGATCCCATGCTCGAGGACCAGGCGATGTGGGTAGAGACAGAGGAAGGACTGGTGGTGATCTCCGGGTGTGCCCATGCAGGGATCGTCTCCACCCTCGAGTATGTGATTCGGGTGGCAGGAGCCTCGAAGATCAGGGCGGTGATTGGGGGATTCCACCTCGCCCACGCCTCGGTAGCCCGTCTTACCTACACTGCCGAACACCTTGCGCGTCTGGGGGTGCATACCCTCGTACCCTGTCACTGTACCGGGGAGGATGCGGTCTCCTTTCTCTCCCGCTCCCTCGAAGGTCGCGTGGTGACCGGTGAGGTGGGCTTCCGTCTCTCGTTCTAGCTCCTTATGCCCTGCCCGTCACCTTGAGGTAGTACTCGATGGAACGGTTGTAGGTCTTCTCCGCCTCGGGAGGGAAGTAACAGGCGGGAAGTTCCCCCATGCTTCGATGGTAGGCGAGGCACTCGCAGCAGATTCCTTTTTTGGAACAGGGATAGGTGCAGTTGCACCGGGCCTTGTTCTTCTCGATGGTACAGGTCCGCATCGCCTGCCTCCTTCTCGTGTGATGGTGACGGGATATGTGTCTCTCCAACCGTGACACGTGATGGGAACGGACGCCCACATACTAGCAATTGGAAGGCCTTTTTTCTAGTATCACGCCATGGAGAGAGACAAGCTCATCGGCGTGGCGGCCATGCTCTTCTCTGTGGTGGTGTGGGGCATCTCCTTTGTCTCCACAAAGATTGCCCTTGCCGCCTTCGGGCCCATGATGCTGGCCTTCATACGGTTCGCTATGGGGGTAGGGGTGCTCGCGCTCCTGCTGCGTTTGCAGGGAAAGAACTTTCGGGTGAGTCAGCGGGAGGTTCCTCTCCTCATCGCAGGAGGGGTGATAGGGGTGACCCTCTATTTCTACTTTGAGAACAATGGACTCGTACACCTTCCGGCCTCGGATGCCTCCCTCATCGTTGCGAGTATTCCCATCGTGTCCCTTCTCGCTGAGGTGGTGGTGTTCCACAGGCGTATGGAAGTGCGGGAGGGGATCGGTGCCCTCCTCTCCTTTGCCGGGGTATACCTCATCGTTCGTGAGGGGCTCAGGCTCACCGGCCGGCCTGCAGGATACCTCCTCATGGCCGGTGCTGCGGCAAGCTGGGTGGCCTACGGCTTTCTCTCACGACCCGTTCTCGAAAGAAACGACCGCCTGGTGGTGGTCTTCTGGCACTTCGTGGCAGGGACGCTCGCGTTCCTCCCCTTTCTTCCCACAGAGGCCCAGCACGTTGAGCTGCTCGATGGCCTCATCCTCGTCCATGTCGTCTTCCTCGGTGTTGGGTGTTCGGCCCTGGCCTACTGGACGTATCAGGTGGCCATCCACCGGTTGGGGGTGGCGGTGGCCAATGTCTTCATCAATCTCATTCCCTTCATCACCGTGCTTGCGGCCCTGGTGGTGCTGGGGGAGGCGCTCTCACCCCTCAAGTGGGTGGGAGGGGCGGTGGTGGTGGCAGGCGTTTCGCTCGCCCTCATGCCCGGGAGAAAGAAGGGGGCCGGCTCCGCGAGGGAACCGGCCCCTCATTGAACGGGCACTGTTTCAGATGAAGAGATTGATGGTGCTCCTGGATGCCGCCTCCATGTAGGTGGCAACCCCGCCTATCTCGATGCCGTCGATGAGTTCCTCTTTCGATACACCCATCACGTCCATGGACATCTGACAGGCAACGATTCGCACGTCGGCCTCGAGGGCCGATTCTATCATCTCCTCGAGCGATGCGATCTGCTTGGCCTTCATTCTCCCGCGCATCATCCGCGCACCCATGCCGCCGAAGTTCATCTTGGAGAGACCGAGCTTTCCTGCATGGGAGGGGAGCATCCAGGAGAAGAGTCTCCCCATGAGGTCTTTCTTCACCCGGGGCTTCTTCCGCTTCTTGATGATGTTGAGTCCCCAGAAGGTGAAGAACATGGTGGTCTTCTTCCCTGCACTCGCAGCTCCCTGGGCGAGGACGAATGCGGCGAGGGCGCGGTCGAGATTGTCGGAGAAGCAGATGATGGTAGCCCCCTCTCCCTGAGGTACGGGCTCGGTCTGGGCTCCATGGGGGCCGGCCTTCTCCACCACAGCCGTGATCACGCCGCGCTCCTGTTCCAGACTCACCAGCTTGTTACCTGTCATGGAACACCAGGCCTCTACGTCTCTCGCAAATCCGGGGTCGGTGGCCTTGAGCACGATGCGGTCGCCCGGGGAGGCCTCGTCCATGGCCTGTTTGAGACGCATGATCGGACCGGGACACTGCAGCCCGCACGCATCCACCTCGAACCTGCGCACTTCGAGCACACCCTGTCGTCCCGTGCCCCGCTGGTAGAGGATGTCGTCTTTCTCTATCACGTCGCCCTCGAAGATGTCCTCGTTGCCCTGCTTTTGGGTGACGTGCTGGTAGGTCTTGTAGCCACCTGAGAGGTTGAAAACCTCTGTGTACCCATGCTGCCTGAGGATGCGCTCCGCCACGTAGGCGCGGAAGCCCACCCCGCAGAAGACCACCACCTTCCGGTCCTTCGGGATCTCCGCAATACGGGCCCGAAGCTGCTGTACCGGAATGTTCACCGCCCCCTCGATGGTGCCGAGGGCGTACTCCTCTGGCGTCCGCACGTCCACCAGGTAGTATTCACCTTGGGGTGCGTTGAGAATGTCGTACCAGTGGATGTGTCGGCTCTTTCCAAGAAGTACGTTCTCGGCCACGAAGCCCACGATGTTCACCGGATCCTTTGCAGAGGAGTAGGGCGGGGCGTAGGCGTGCTCGATCTCGGTGAGCTCGACCACCGTGCCTTTACGCTGGATCACCGAGGCGAGCAGGTCGATCCGCTTGTCCACCCCCTCGTAGCCCACGATCTGGGCGCCGAGTACCCGGCCATCGTCCGGGGAGAAGACGAGCTTGATGGTCATGGGCTGGGCGCCGGGATAGTAGCCTGCGTGGGAACCCGGATGCACGATGACCGCCTGGTGGGGGATGCCTTCTTCCTTGAGGACCTTCTCGGGCATGCCCGTGGAGGCCACGGTGAGGTCGAACACCTTTGCGATGGCCGTGCCGATGGCGCCCTTGTAGGTGTACCTGTTCCCTTCGACGATGTTGTTGGCCACGATACGGCCCTGCTTGTTCGCGGGGCCCGCGAGAAAGGTGGGCATCGACTTGCCGGTGATGGGGTTGGGGAACTCGATGGCATCGCCCACGGCGTAGATGTCGGGATCAGAGGTCTGCAGGTATTCGTTCACCTTGATGCCCCCGCGAGGACCGAGCTCGAGTCCCGCCTCCTTGGCGAGGCGGCTGTCGGGCCGCACACCGATCGAGAGGAGCACGAAGTCGCACACCAGGGTGCGCCCGCTCTTGAGCTGTACGCGGAGCTCGTCCCCGTTGCGTTCGAAGGCGCTCACCGCATCGCCGAGGAAGAAGGCCACGTTCTTGGTCTTGAGGTGCTGGTGGACCTCGGCGGCCATCTCGAAGTCGAGCACGTTCATGACCTGGGGTGCGAGCTCAACGATGGTGACCCTGAGTCCCCGGGAGTGGAAGTTTTCGGCCATCTCGAGTCCGATGAACCCGGCCCCCACGATCACCACCCTGCGAGGCTTTTTCTCCTCGATGAAGTGTACGATGGCATCGGTATCGTCGACCGATCGCAGGGTGAAGATGCGCTCGTCGTTGATGCCGGGGATGGGGGGGCGCACCGGTTCTGCACCCGGCGAGAGGACCAGCTTGTCGTACGACTCGCGGTATTCTTCTCCGCTTTCCAGGTTGCACACCACCACCTCTTTCTTTTCCCGATCTATGAATCGCACCTCATGGCGAACCCTCACGTCAACGTTGAACATGGCCTTGAATGTATCTGGTGTCTGAACGAAGAGCCGCTCGCGTTCAGGGATCACCCCGCCCACGTAATAGGGGAGTCCACAGTTCGCATAGGAGATGTACCTTCCCCGCTCAAACATGACGATCTCGGCCTCTTCGTCGACTCTCCGCAGTCTCGCTGCGGTGGTCGCTCCGCCTGCCACACCACCTACGATGAGGTATTTCATGATTCCTCCAGATTAATAATAGTATTCTAATATAGATAAAATGCTATAGTTCTAATTATAGCGAATTCCCGGAAAAAGTCAAGATGTAAAAAACTTGACAGATGTAGAAAATGCCCCTACAATAATAAAAGACTTTTTAAAAAATTTTATTTTTATTTGTTGGGATGATGGCACGCTTGAGGAGGTACGCATGAGAATCCGTCCCCTGATCCTGGTTACAGGCGGGATGTTGTTCGCTCTTCTTGCAGGATGCACCTCCATGGAGGCGGGAGGCGCTCCTGACCGGGTGGAGACCGATAGGATAGCCCCCCCCCACATGACCACGACGCTCACCCCGCCCCCGCTCCGCGAGGATGCGGATGCGCTCGGAATAAAGATCGGCTTGGGCATCGACGATTGGTTTTTTGGTTTTGAAGATGCGAAGACCTACGCCGGGATCGTGAAGCGCGAGTTCAACATCGTCACACCGGGCAACTCCATGAAGTGGGACTCTCTCCGTCCTTCGAAGGACGACTACAACTTCGAGGTGGCGGACAGAATTGTAGATTTTGCCCTCGAGAATGGCATGGTGATGCACGGTCACACCCTGGTGTGGCACAGTCAGCTTCCCAAGTGGCTCACCCTCGGGAGTTGGAGCAAGGAGGAGCTCGAGCGCGTCCTCCACGACCACATCACCACAGTGGTGACGCACTACAAAGGCAAGGTGAAGGTATGGGATGTGGTGAACGAGGCGTTCGAGGAGAACGGAGATCTGCGGTCGAGTATCTGGTATTCCACGATAGGGCCCGAGTACCTCGAGAAGGCCTTCAGATGGGCCCATGAGACCGATCCCGAGGCGATCCTCATCTACAACGACTACAACATCGAGACCATCAATCCGAAATCCGATGCGGTCTACGCCATGGTGAAGGACTTTCTCGACCGAGGGGTACCGATCCACGGGATAGGGTTCCAGATGCATCTCACCGTGGGAGGCCTCGACGTCCTCAGCTTCAGGCGCAACATGCAGCGGTTCGCAGACCTGGGACTCAAACTCTACGTCACCGAGATGGACGTGCGGCTTCCCATGCCGTACACGAGGGAACACCTCGAGAAACAGGCCGAGATCTACCGGAACGTGGTGCGTGAGTGCCTCATGCAGCCTGCGGTGGAGGCGATCCAGGTCTGGGGCTTCACCGACAAGTACTCGTGGATCCCTTCGCACTTCCCGGGCGAGGGTTCCGCCCTCATCTTCGACGAGCACTACAGGCCCAAGCCCGCCTACTACGCCATCAAAGAGGTGCTCACCGCCTATCGTATGGCGATGACCGCGGAGAGGCTCCTTGCCGTGAACCGCATGGGCGGGCTCTACCAGTTTCAGGTTGAGGAACAGAACGTCACGCGCGAACCAGAGGAACGTGTGGTGGAGTTCGTGGTGGACGGAAAGGTGGTGGAGAAGAAGAAGCTCTCCCTCCCCCCACGCAAGGGAGAGACCGTGACGTTCAGATACACCTTCGAGGAGAGTGGGGTACATGAGGTGAGGATAGGAGGGCTTGAGCCCATTCGTATAGAGTTAAAGGGAGGGCTTGTGCTCAGGAAGCCTCCTGTGTGGTTCAACTTCGACGGAGACTTTGTGAACCTCTCGGGCTCCGGGGTGAAGGCAGTGCCGGAGGGCAACATTACGTTTGAGGAAGGGGTCGCAGGGAAGGCCGTGCTGTTCGACGGCTCCTCCCGCCTCGTGCTCGAGGATCCCCTCTATCAGGCCACAGAGGGTGCCCAGCGGCTTGTGATTCCTCCTGAGGGGGTGTTCACCATCTCCCTGTGGTACAAGCCCACCACGGACGAAGAAGGCCTCAGGTCGATCTTCGACGCCTCCCGGAATCCCATCTACTTTGCGCTCTTCGCAAGTCCCACCGGGCTTGGGTGGTACTACGAGGACGAGACCGACGCCGACTTCCAGATCGATGTGGAATATCCTTTTGAGGTAGGGAAGTGGTACCACATCGCAGTCACGGGCGGGTTCAATGCAGGCACCATCCCCATGAGGGTGTACATCAACGGAGAGGAAGTGGCATCCAGGGATGTGACCCCCGGGAAGAGTGGCGCGCTTTCCCCGCTCGTGCTCGGTGCGGACGCCGACCCCACCTACTTCCCCGATCATGGTCCGCTCGTGGGTGGTATGGATGACCTGCGTATCATCCCGCGAATCCTCAATGCCGATGAGATCAGGACCCTCGCCGAGACGCATGAGTTCAAGATTTCGGCGAGCGGCACGCACACCACTGAGTGGCGGAGTCTCTCGGCTGGCATCTCTTTGCTCGAGGCGAATGCCGTGCTCGGTGAAGGGGATACGGTGAAGGTGAGGATAGAGGTCTCGGACGATCAGAATACCGTGAAAGATGCGGCCGAGATCACGATGAAAGACGGACGTGCCACCTATCCGGTTCGGATCTCGAGCGGTGCATTCGTACGGATTGTGACCGACCTTTCCGGTGCGAATCCGGTGGTCGGTCTCTACAGACTCAAGCTCAAGGACGGCAGTACGCTCGTCTGGAGTCTGGAACCTGATTGGAAGAAGGGGAGCTGGTCCAGTACCGTGGGGGTGGACGCCCTCCTGGAACAGTGATGCCCTTTGCGTCTCATACCCTCCTCGGGAAGGGCGATCAGTTTGATCGCCCTTCTTCTTTTTCCCGGGAATATTGAACGCTGGGGTTAGCGCGGCTTCCACCTCACTGCGAGGAGTCCCATGCCCTCCAGCCGCCTCCGCGCCTCTTCCTCCTCTTGCGCTGCCACCACCACCCGGTACACCCCATCCTCCCCGCGGTGCACCTCCGGCCAGACCCCCTCCTCGGCGAGCCGTACCCCCAGCCTGAGGGCATTTGCCTCCTTCCGGAAGGCTCCCACCTGCAGGTACACCACCCTCTCTCCTTCACCACCCTGAGGAAGCCCCTCTTTCGCGAGGAGCTCCACCTTCACGTGGGCCGTCCCCTCCTCCAGGAACCCCAGCATCTCGGCTGCGCGGCGCGAGAGATCGATGACCCTTCCTTCCACGAACGGCCCCCTGTCGGTGATCCGCACCACCACCGCGTGCCCCGTCTCCCGGCACCACACCCGCACCAGCGCACCGAACGGCAGGCTCTTGTGCGCCGCGGTCATCTCCTCCGGGTTGTAGACCTCGCCCGAAGCAGTGAGTTTGCCTGCGAACCCCGGTCCGTACCACGAGGCGAGCCCCTCCTCGTGCCAGGACTCCGCCATGAGCGTGGCGCTGAAGACGAGCAGGAAGAGCACACGTCTCATCGTTCATGCTATCGGCAGGATACCCCACCTCCTTCACTCATCCCACTCTCCTTGTCATCCCCTATGGGAACCCCGCAGACTCCCCCGAATCCCCTCACGAAAAAGGCCGCCCCGAAGGGCGGCCCTTGCTGACCCACTCTCGTACCTACTCGAGCGCGAGCGTGAGGATGTGCTCTATGTCGTCCGTGGAGAGCTGCACGAAGCTCCCCACAGGCCGTTTCCCGTCCCGCGTCTTCTCGGCCATCTCCCTGATGCGGGAGCCGTCGATCCCCGCCTCCTTGAGCCGTACCGGCAGCCCCATGTCCCGGTAGAACTGCTCGAGCCGCCGGATACCTTCTCGTGCCGTCTCTTCTGGATTGTCGAAGTAGTAGTCCACCCCGAACACCCTGTGGGCGAACTGGGCGATCTTCTCGGTGCGCTTGGGGAGCACGTACTTCAGCCATGCGGGGAACACGATACTGAGCCCCGCGCCGTGGGCGAGGTCGTAGATACCGCTTATCTCATGCTCGATGCCATGGCTCGTCCAGTCACCCTCGCGCCCTGTGCCGAGCAGGTCGTTGTGCGCCACCGTACCCGCCCACATGATCTCGCTCCGGGCGTCGATGTCGTCGGGGTTCTCCTTGAGCCGGTACGCCTGGTGGATGATGGTGCGCATCACCCCCTCGGCCATACGGTCGGTGAGCTCCACATGAGGCACCGTGGTGAAGTAGCGCTCCATCACGTGGGCGAGCATGTCGCTTATGCCGCACGCCGTCTGGTACCACGGCAGGGAGAGCGTCCACTTGGGATTGAGGATGGCGAACTGAGGCCTGAGGATATCATAGGTGATACCCCGTTTCAGCTGCCCCTCCTCTTTGGTGACGACCGAACTCCCGCTCGTCTCGCTTCCCGCCGCAGGAATGGTGAGCACCACGCCCACCGGGAGGGTCTCCTTTGGCTGGGCCTTCCCCGCATAGAAGTCCCACACATCGCCCTCGTACTTCACCCCGGCCGCGATCGCCTTGGCCGAATCGATCACACTCCCGCCGCCCACCGCGAGGATCCCGGTGACACCCTCCTTCCTGCAGAGATCGATACCCTCATGGACCAGACTGAGGCGTGGATTGGGCTTCACCCCACCGAGCTCGAGCCATTCCACCCCTGCATCCTTCAAGGCCTTCACCACCACGTCGTAGAGTCCGATCTTCTTGATGCTCCCGACGCCGTAGTGCAGGAGGACCTTCTTGCCCAGTAGAGGAATGTAGGAGGGAAGTTCCTTCTCCGCCTCGAGACCGAACACCACCCTCGTATAGTTCCAGAACGTGAAACTCTTCATGTCGCCTCCCTAATATAGAGTGCCTGTTATAATGTGTTGTACCATAAACATAACGATATTTCGAAAAAAAGGCCACAACCTGCTCGTTTCCTTTGCATTCTCGACATCGACGCACTATACTGTAAGTAAGCCCTCCCAGGAGGTCCTTATGAAGTTTGGAGAGTTCCTGGTGTCTAAGGGGTATGTCACCGAAACCCAGGTGGACGTGGCCCTCATGATTCAGCGGGAGCGCATGGAGAAGGGCCAGCAGCATCTCAGGGTAGGCGAGATCCTCGTCGCCCTCTACGCGATCAATCACGACAGACTCAAGAAGGCCCTCAAGGAGTATGCAGAGGCAGGCCTCACCGTAGGCTGATCGCGGTTCCCTCCGGACAGGCCCCCGCTTCTGGGGGCCTGTTTCCTTTGTGCCCGATATGACAATTTTTGCTTGACAGATGACGTTTCTGTGGTATAATGAAAGAGTATTCATGAAAGCACTTTCATACAGGTGAAGCATGCCCAGACGTCCTACCATATACGATGTGGCCAGAATGGCCGGAGTGAGCATCTCGACGGTCTCCCGGGTACTCAACTCACCCTCGATGGTGCGACCCGCCACCAGAGAGAAGGTCAGAGCGGCCATTGCGGAGTTGGGGTTCGAACCCGCGGCCGATGCAGCCGCCCGAGCGAGGAAACATCTCCGAAGGGTCGGCGTCCTCACCCCCTTCTTCACTGAGGCCTCGTTCGTGCAGCGCATACGAGGCGTCTCCGAGGTGCTCGGCCCCGAGAACTTCGAGGTGATCATCTATACGGTGAAGAGCGAGACCCACCTCGAGGAGTATCTCGAGCTGCTCTCCATGGGGGGGCGTGTGGACGCCCTCGTCTCCCTCAGCCTCATGATGGAGGGAGAGCTCCTCGAACGTCTCCTCGATCTCCGCATTCCTGTGGTATCGGTGGAGAGCGCCCTGCCCGGCTGTTCGTCCGTGCTCATCGACAACAGGGAGGGGGGAAGGCTCGCCGCCTCCTACCTGCTCTCGAAGGGATATCGTCGGTTCTCCTTCATAGGGGAGTTCTCCAGGAAACGGTTCACCCTGGATGCCACCGAGCAGCGTCTCGATGGTTTCCTTTCCAGATTCGAGGAGGAAGGGATATCCAGATCTTCCGTACGAGTCGCCATGTGCGAATTCGAAGAGCACACGATACAGGACCAGGTTGAGGAGTTCGTGGCCCACCACGCGGTGGGAGAGGCGGTCTTCGCCGCCTCGGACATCGTGGCCGCACGCCTGCTGTCGGCCGCCCGCAACAGGGGGATCAGCGTGCCGGGCGAGCTCGCCATACTGGGGTTCGACGACCTCGACATGGCCGGCTACCTGGGACTCTCCACCATCTCCCAGGCGCTCGATCAGTCGGGGATGATCGCCGCGCGTATCCTTCTCTCGCACCTCGAGAACCCTGAACTGCCGGCCCAGAAGGTGTTTCTGGAGCTCTCGGTGGTGGAGCGATCCACCACCTGACGATACAGGATCGTTGATCCTGCATATTTCGCAAAGAGGAGTGTAGTAATGAGACGTGTCGCACTGTTTCTCCTGGTGATCTCCTCGACCTGCAGTCTGTTGCTTGCCACCGGCACGCAGGAGCAGCAGCAGACAGGTGGCCGTGTGGTGCGCGTGTTCGGCGCGTTCCGCGGTGAAGAGGCCGCCCGTTTCGAGGAGGCCATACGGCCCTTCGAGGATCGAACCGGGATCGACGTGATCTACGAGGGATCGCCCGAGTTCGAGACCCAGATCTTCGTCCAGGTGGAGGCGGGGACCCCGCCCGACATCGCCGCCCTCCCCCAGCCCGGGCTCATGAAACGGTTTGCGGGCAAGGGGCAGATCATCCCCCTTCCCGCCGAGGTGGTGGCGAAGATAGACGAAAACTACAAGCCTGTGTGGAAGGAGCTCGGTTCGTACGAGGGCAAGGTGTACGGCGTGTTCCACCGGGTGAACATCAAGAGCCTCGTCTGGTACCCCAAGAAGTTCTTCGAGTCGAAGGGATGGAAGATCCCCGCCACGTGGGACGAGCTCATGGCCCTCACCGAGCAGATCGCATCTGAAGGCTACGTGCCCTGGTCCATCGGTATGGAGAGCGGGACGGCCACGGGGTGGGTCGCCACCGACTGGATGGAGGACATCATGCTTCGGACCGCGGGGCCCGAGGTGTACGACAAGTGGGTGAATCACGAGATCCCGTTCGACGATCCGGCGGTCAAGCGTGCGGGCGAGATCATGATGGAGATATGGGGTAACGAGCGCTACGTGCTCGGCGGGCCGCAGAATATCCTCACCACCCGGTTCCAGGATGCCGTGCTCCCGCTCTTCGAGAATCCTCCCCGGGCCATCCTCCACCGCCAGGGCAACTTCGTGACCGGATTCATGCCAGAGGAGATCCAGGCCAACCTCGACGAGGAGGTGGGAGTGTTCGCCCTTCCGTCCATCGATCCGCGTTGGGGAACCCCGGTGCTGGGCGGCGGCGACCAGTTCGTGATGTTCAGGGACACTCCCGAAGTGCGCGCGTTCCTCGAGTTCCTCACCACGTGGGACTCCGCGAAGATCTGGGCGCAGGCCGGTGGGGCACTCTTCCCCTACAAGAATCAGGACCTCGACGACTACAGCTCCCAGCTCGAGCGGAAGATGGCAGAGATCCTCGTGAACGCCGACGTCTTCAGGTTCGACGCCTCCGACCTCATGCCCGCCGAAGTGGGTGCCGGAACCTTCTGGACCGGGATGGCGGACCTGGTCTCCGGTGTGCCTCTTGAAACCGTGCTCGACCAGATAGAAGCAAGCTGGCCCAGGTAAAACCCGAGCCAGCTCCGTATGCCGGGGCCGAAGCCCCTGGGGCTTCGGCCTCCTTCTTCGTGGAGGAAAGTATGCATGGTTCTCATGAGATTCGCAATACGGGCTTCTTGGCTTCGAGGGTGTTGGCGGGAATCCTCCTCCTCGCAGGGGTGTCGGTGTGGTTCTACGTCGGATTCTCGCTCCTCAAGGTGATGCGTGAGGCGAGGCTCCTCATGACGCTGCTCGCCATCGTGTGGGGATGCGGGACCCTCCTCGGACTCTTCCTCGCCGCCTGCACGTTGGTACGCAGCCTTCCCATGGAATGGCAACGGAGGATCGTCCCCTTCGTGTTCGTGGGGCCGGCGGTCCTGGTGATGGGCTGGTATCTCTTCCTCCCCATCGTGCGCACGTTCTACCTGAGTTTCTTCGATCGTATGGGTTCCGGGTTCGTGGGACTTGCCAACTACCTCTACATATTCACCGACAGGACGATGCGTATCGCCTTCGTGAACAACCTCGTCTGGCTCGTGGTGGGCACCGGTCTGGTGGTCTTCTTCGGCCTGGTGGTGGCCCTCCTGGCCGACAGGGTGCCGTTCGAGCGCACGGTCAAGACGCTCATCTTCCTTCCCATGTCCATCTCGTTCGTGGGGGCGGGGGTGATATGGCGTTTCGTCTATGCCTACCAGCCCCCAGGCTCTCCTCAGTACGGCGTACTCAACGCCCTCGTGGTGGCCCTTGGAGGGGAGCCGCAGAACTGGATCGTACTGAGGCCGTGGAACACCTTCTTCCTCATCGTGATACTCGTATGGCTCTATACAGGATTCGCCATGGTGATATTCTCGGCCGCACTCAAGGGTATCCCAAAGGAGCTCAGGGAGGCGGCCCACATCGACGGGGCGGGGGAACTCGTCACCACGGTGAAGATACTCATCCCCTGTATCAAGGGAACGATCGTCTCGGTCTCCACGACCATCATACTGGTGACGCTCAAGATCTTCGACATCGTCTACACCATGACGAACGGACTCTACGGTACCGAGGTGCTCGCGAGCCAGCAGTACAAGCAGATGTTCAAGTTCCTCCACTACGGGAGGGGTTCGGCGATCGCGGTGGTCATATTCCTGGCCGTGATTCCCATCATCTGGTACAACCTCAGACAGTTCGGGAGAAGGGAGGTATTCAAATGAGAGAGATGTCCACGGTTCGGCGGGTGATCATGGGGCTCATCCTCGCAGTGCTCTGCGCGGTCTGGACCATACCTACCCTGGGGCTCTTCATCACCTCCTTGCGGCCCAGAGAGGAGGCAACCAGATCGGGATGGTGGACGGTCTTCTCCTCTCCAGGCGGGCTCACCCTGGAGAACTACCGCCAGGTGCTCGCAGGGGCCGACTACTCCTACATCACCCGAGACGGCAGGAAGGTGACCGTGCGCGGGGACAATATGGCTTCAGCTTTCTTCAACAGCCTCGCGGTGACCATTCCCTCGGTGATCATACCCATCTTCCTCGCCGCCCTCGCGGCCTATGGCTTCGCCTGGCTCGACTTCCCCGGAAGGAAGCTGCTCTTCACCCTCATCGTCTCACTCCTCGTGGTGCCGCTTCAGGTGGCGCTCATTCCCATCCTCAGGGATTACCAGAAGATAGGTCTCAACGGCACCTTTCTGGGCATCTGGCTGGCCCATACGGGGTTCGGCCTCCCCCTTGCCACGTACCTGCTCTTCAACTACATCTCCACCATCCCCAGGAGCATCATCGAGAGCTCGCTCATCGACGGGGCCGACCACTTCCAGATCTTCACGCGGCTCATCGTGCCGCTCTCGGCTCCGGCGCTCGCGAGCTTTGCCATCTTCCAGTTCCTCTGGGTGTGGAACGACCTGCTGGTGGCCCTGGTGTTCTTGAGCGGCGTGGGCCAGAACATGGAGGTGCTCACCCAGCGACTCCTCAACATGGTGGATACCAGGGGCCAGAACTGGCACCTGCTCACGTCGGGGGCTTTCGTCACCATGTTACTCCCGGTGATCGTCTTCCTCGGGTTGCAGAAGTACTTCGTGCGTGGTCTCATGGAGGGATCCATAAAGGGCTGAAAGCCGGGACGCACGCGATACTCGCGAGTCTACTCGAAAGAAAGGAAGGAGCATGTCTCGACAGTGGTGGAAAGAGGCGATCGTCTATCAGATCTATCCGCGTAGTTTCATGGACAGCAACGGCGACGGAATCGGTGATCTGAGAGGGATCATCCAGAGGATCGACTACCTCGTTTCCCTGGGGGTGGACGCCGTGTGGCTCAATCCTGTGTACCGCTCTCCCAACGTGGACAACGGCTACGACATCAGCGACTTCTTCTCCATCATGGAGGAGTTCGGCAGCATGGAGGACTGGGAGGAGCTTCTCAGTGCCCTCCATGCGAGGGGCATCCGCCTGGTCATGGATCTGGTGCTCAACCACACCTCGGATCAGCACCCGTGGTTCATCGCCTCCCGATCTTCGCGGGATGATCCCTACCGGCACTACTACATATGGCGCGACCGGCCGAACAACTGGCGCTCGCTCTTCGAAGGCCCGGCATGGGAGTACGACGAGGCCACGGGGGAGTACTACCTCCACGTCTTCGCCAGGGAACAGCCAGATCTCAACTGGGCGTACCCGCCGCTCAGGGAAGAGCTGTATCGCATGGTCAACTGGTGGCTCGACAAGGGGATAGACGGATTCCGGCTCGACGCGATAAGTGTGATATCAAAACATCCCGATTTCCCCGACGGCGAAGAGGTGGGCCCCGATGGTCTCGCCCCCGGGACGCCGTACTTCATGAACGGCCCGCACCTCGGGGAGTATCTCGAAGAGCTCTACCGGCGCTGTTTCCATGGGAGGGACGTGCTCACCGTGGGGGAGTGTGCGGGTGTCCACCCGGACGATCTCCCCCATCTCGTAGGCGACGACAAGGCCCTCAAGAGCATCTTTTTCATGGACCACATGTTCCTCGACCTTGGGCCCGACGGGTACCGATTCGGCAACCCCTACCCCTATCCCTGGCGGTGGTCGCAGTTCAAGCGCATCGTGCATACCTGGTACCGGGCCTTCTCCCGCGCAGGGTGGATGAGCTTCTACCTGGGCAACCACGACTTTCCCCGCTGTATCTCGCGTTTCGGCTGCGACGGGGAGTACTGGCTCCCCTCGGGCAAGCTGCTCGCCACCCTGCTGCTCACCATGCCGGGGACGATCTACCTCTATCAGGGTGACGAAATAGGGATGACCAATGCCCACTTCACCTCCATAGAGAGCTACCGAGACGTGGAGACCCTCAACTACTACCGACGGGCCATGGAGGAGGGGAGGGACACGGGAGAGGTGATGGCCGAGATCATGGCGAGGAGCAGGGACAACGCGCGGACCCCCATGCAGTGGTCATCAGCCCCTCACGCGGGATTCACCACGGGCGAGCCGTGGATACCGCTCAACCCCAACTATCGAACCATCAACGTGGCTCGGCAGGAGAGCGACCGCGACTCCCTGCTCTCCTACTACAGGCGGCTCATCCGCATGAGGAAGGAACACGCCGACGTCCTGGTCTACGGCGACCTCCTGATGCGCGATCTCGACTCGGACCACCTGTGGGTCTACGACCGGACGGCAGGGCACGGTGGATTCAGGATCGTGCTCAACCTCACCCCTGAGGAACAGGAATGGGAAGAAGGGGATGCTGCCCTCGTTCTCTCCTCTCTGGGTGATGCGGAGACCGGAAGGCTCCGACCCTATGAGGCGCGCATCTACAGGATCTAGCTTTCCACGCACATGAAAAAGAGAGGGGCGCTGTGCCCCTCTCTTTTTTCCTGGAACCGTTTCTATGTCACAGCCTCGCCCGGCGCAGCCTCAGCGAATTGGTCACCACGTTCACCGAACTGGCCGCCATGGCGATCTCTGCCACCACCGGGTGGAGCAGGCCCAGCACTGCGATGGGTATGGCGATCACGTTGTAGAAGAATGCCCAGAAGAGGTTCTGCCGGATCTTGCGGAACGTGGCGCGCGAGAGCCCGATGGCCCGCGGCACTCCCAGCATGTTCTCCGAGACCAGGGTGATGTCCGCCGACTCTATGGCGATGTCGGTCCCCGTGCCGATGGCGATCCCCACATCCGCCTGGGTGAGGGCGGGGGCGTCGTTGATCCCGTCTCCCACCATGGCCACCACCCGGCCCTGAGCCTGAAGCTCCCTGATGACCCCGATCTTGTCCTGGGGCAGGAGCCGGGCGCGCACCTCGTCGATCCCCACCTGGGAGGCGATGGCCCGGGCCGCCCGCTCGTTGTCGCCGGTGAGCATGATGCAGCGGATCCCGAGCTCCTTCAGGGCCTCCACCGCCTCCTTCGAGGAGGGCTTGAGTGTATCCGCCAGGCTCACGAGCCCCACGAGCCTCCCGTCCTGCGCCACCCACACCACGGTCTCGCCCCTGCCGTAGGCCGCCTCCGCCTCCCCTGCGAAGCCCTCCGTCGCCACCCCCTCCTCCTCCAGCCACTCCTGCCTCCCGGCCAGGACCACGCTCCCCCCCACCACGCCGCGCACCCCCTTGCCCGGCACCGCCTCCACCCCCTGCGCCTGCGCACCTCCTGCCCCTCGCTCCTCCGCCCACGCGCACACCGCGCGCGCGAGCGGGTGCTCAGAAGCCGACTCCACCGCCCACAGGAGCCGCGCGAGCTCCTCCTCACCCCCCGGCGCCCACACGCCCACCACCCGGGGCTTCCCCTCGGTGAGCGTCCCGGTCTTGTCGAAGACCACATCCTGCACGCTCTGGGCGATCTGGATGGCCTTGCCGCTCCGTATGAGAATCCCGTGCTCGGCCCCCAGCCCCATACCCACCATGAGGGCCGTGGGCGTGGCGAGTCCCAGGGCGCACGGACATGCGATCACCAGGGTGGCGATGGCGGCGAACAGGGCCATGGACACCACTCCCCGCGAGGGATCCACCCATGGGAGGAACCCCGCCGCCCAGCGCATCACCTCGCCGAGCGCCTCGGGGAGGAGGAGCCACACCACGAAGGTGGCGGCAGAGATCGAGAGCACCACCGGCACGAACACCGCCGTCACCCTGTCGGCGAACTCCTGGATGGGCACCTTGCTCGCCTGCGCCTCCTGCACCATCCGGGCCACCTGCGCGAGGAACGTCTCCTTGCCCACCTTCTCGATACGCACCGTGATCGCCCCCTGCTGGTTCACCGTGGCCCCTATCACCTGATCCCCCGGCCCCCTGTCTGCCGGCACCGACTCACCGGTGGCGATCGACTCGTCCACCGCGGTATGCCCCTCCACGATCACCCCGTCGGAGGGGATCTTCTCGCCCGGCCGTACGAGCACCAGGTCTCCCTTCCTGAGGGCCTGCACCGGCACGTCCTCGATCTGCCCGTCCTCCCGGATCCGGTGGGCCACCTTGGCCCCCAGCTCGAGGAGGCGCCGTATCGCCTGTGAGGCCCTGCCGGTGGCCACCAGCTTGAGGTAGTTGCCAATGAGGTGGATGGAGAGGATCATGGCCCCCACGAGGGAGAAATCTTCGATATCCACTCCCACCTGCCGGAGCACACCTGTGGAGAGCGAGGCGAGGGCCCCTATACCGATGAGGGAATCCATGGTGAACGAGAGATGCCTGAAGGCGTACCAGGTGGACTTCACCACCGGCCAGCCCAGAGCCAGCACCACGATACCTGCGATCGCAAGGTCCAGCCAGGGGACGATCGCCACAGGAACGAGGGAGATACCGAAGAACATCCTCATCACCATGAGCACGGCCGCAGGACCGGTGAGGACCCATGCCGCAATGAGCCTGCGCCGCTCCTGTCTGAGGTACCGCTCCTCGGCATCCTCCTCCTCTTCCCACAGGAGCCTGTAGCCCGCATCCTCCACCGCGTGGGCGAGCACCTCGTCCGGCACCTCCTCCTGCAGCACCACCCGCGCCTCGCCCGAGGCAAAGGAGACCTCGGCCTCCTGCACACCCTCCACCTTCTCGAGGGCCCGCTTCACCCGCTGGGCGCACGAGGTGCAGCTCATCCCCTCCACCCGGTAGGTCTTCACCGCCACCTCTCCCACCTCTGCGAGTCGGGCGCGGTAGCCTGCCTCCTCCACCGCCTTGAGGAGCTCCTCCATGGCAACCGCCCCTTCCACCACCACCTTGGCCCTGTGGGACGGAAAGTCCACCTCGGCCTCCCGCACGCCCTCGCGGGAGGAGAGCGCCTTCTTCACCCGCTGGGCGCACGAGGTGCAACTCATCCCCTCTATATCGAGCACAAGGGGCCGCACCCCTCTCATCTCTCTCGTTCGTTCGGCCATGACCACTCCTTCACATGATATCCCATAAGATACAGACAGAGATCCCCCCCGTCATCCGGGAGAGCCGCCTATCGAAAAAGGGGCGCGAGCGCGCCCCTTCACTCACGAGGCGATCTTCGCCGTGTAGCCCGCCTCTTCCACCGCCTTCACTAAGGCCTGAGGATCCACCTGCCCCTCCACCTCCACCTCTGCACTCCCTATCCTTACCTTCGCATCCTTCACGCCCTCCTGCTTCACGAGGGCACTCTTCACTGACATGACGCAGTGATCGCACGTCATGCCTTCGATCGTGAGGCGTATGGTCGTCGCCATCCTGGAACCTCCCGTGGTAATGGATTGGTATGCCTGCAGGTACGTGTCGTACTCACCTGCAGGGACTGCTGCCTCCTCCGTAGGGAGCCTCCTCTTCCTCGCCACAGAAGAGGAGCCCGGCTGTTTGCCAGGGAGGTTGCAGCAGTCAAGGTTTCCGGAGGTCCCGAAGGTCCGGGTGTTCTCTCTTGCGAGGGAGTCGATCCAGCGCTTCACGCCCTCTTTGAGTGAGGAGAAAAGACCTGCCATACATACCTCCTCCAGGTAGTGCCGCTCCTCCTAAGAGGAGAGGATGCGGCTCTTCAGACGTTCGTACTCCTCCTCGGTGATCTCGCCCCTCGCGAGACGGGCCTTGAGCACCGAGAGAGGATCCTCCTGCCCTCCCAGCGATCGGAAGATACCCCGATTCTGCTGGAGGAGCACGATGAGTGCGGCGATGATACCCGCAAGGATGAGAAATCCAAAGATCATCATGATGATACCTCCGTATCTGTACCAGAAGGTGCCGGGTTCGCCCCCGGCCCATCCGTACATCATCCAGGGACCCATACCGGCCCCCATCGTACCAGGACCCATCATCCCCCACCCCCAGAGGTCCTCCCTGCCATTCACCAGCGCCACCAGGTAGCGGTAGCCCATGGCCCTGTGCATGGCGGCGAGGCTCTCCGAACCCTCCCCCCCCATCATGGCGTCCATGATCTCGTGTGCCTCGCCGGGGTGCGCCTCTTCCATCACCGCATCGCCCAGCTCCTCGAGGAGCTCCGACGCCACCCTGTCGGGATCCACGTCCTGAATCCGCTCTACCCCCTGGGATGCCATGATCTCCTGGAGCACCACCTCCACACTGAGTCCCTCGTGACCCTCCTCATCGGCCGCCATCCCCAGAAGGGGAGAGAAGAGAACCACTCCTACCAAAAGCCATCGTTTCATACGTCCTCCATGAGAATATAGTACTAAAATCTACAACATAAAACAAGAAAACCAATGAAATGTTACAGATTTGTATATAAAAATTATAAGATTTTATGGATCATAGTTTCCTTTATCCTTACTTGCTAATCCCAAAAGCGCTGCACCCAGGTATCCCCCGGCGGCGAGGAAGAGAAGGGAGCTGAATCCCCACTGTACTGCGGACAGGAGGCCTACCCCCCTGCGATCATGCTCCCTGCACTGTTGAGGGCGATGGCCTCAGGGACGAGATCCGGCTCTGTCCGATTGTGGAATAGGGAGAAAAGCATTCCTAATGAAGCCTAACTGAACCGCAAGGAGGAGTAAGGAATCGCACTTCGACTGTGGAACCAGGCTTGATTATTGAACAACTCAATTATCTCCTGAGTAGAGACAAAATACTTACTGTGTAGGGAGGTGACTTTAAAAATTGCTAATTTTCTCAAGAAAAGATCTCGAAATTTTCGAGAAATTTGACACCAATTATTGCATGATGTATACTTGTTCCATGGATACCTCCTATGCCATGAAGAAAAGGGTAGCGCGTGGGGTAAAGGAGACCTGCGAGATGGTGAAGGAGGCCCTCTCCCGCGAGGGGTTCGGCATCCTCTGTGAGATCGACGTGCAGGCCACCCTCAGGGCCAAGCTCGGAAAAGAGGTGGAGCCCTACGTGATTCTTGGGGCGTGCAACCCGCCTCTCGCCCACCAGGCCCTCTCGCTGGAAGAGGACATCGGCCTCATGCTCCCCTGCAATGTGGTGGTGTATCGAAAGGAAGGTCACACCGTGGTGGCGGCCATACGGCCCACTAAGGCCATGGAGGTAGTGGGGAACCCACGCCTCCTCGAGGTGGCATCCCAGGTGGAGGAGAAGCTCGCGCGGGTGATCGACCATGTCGGATAGGGCTACCGAGCGTACGCGGCGCAGGTACGACAGGTTCGCCCGGTTCTACGACAGGGTGGAGGCGTGGGTGGAGGAACGGCTCTTCGCCCCCTGGCGGCGCGAGACCCTCTCACAGGTCTCGGGAAAGGTGCTGGAGATAGGGGTGGGTACGGGAAAGAACCTCCCCTACTATCCCGAGGGGGTGGAGCTCGTGGGGATCGATCTCAGCCCGAAGATGCTCGAACGCGCAAAGGCCCGGGCCGAACGACTGGGTCTGAAGGTGACCCTGCTCGAGATGGACGCACAGGAGCTCTTCTTCCCTCCTGCCACCTTCGATTTCGTGGTGGGGACCTTCGTCCTCTGTTCCATCCCGGATCCGGTGAGGGCCCTGAGAGAGGCCGGCCGGGTGCTCAAGCCAGGGGGGAGACTCATCTTCCTCGAGCATGTGCTCAGCAGACACCCCCTCATCGCCCTCTGGGAGCACCTCCACAATCCTCTCACGAGGAGCCTCTTTGGATTCAACGTGAACAGGGACACCAGGGGTAATCTCCTGAAGGCAGGACTCGTGCTCGAGAGGGACGAGATCCTCGGCCTTGTGGATGTCTTCAGACGCTTTGTGTGCAGGGTCCCCTGAGCAAGACCTATCATGAAGGGAGGACCGTATGACCCGCTATCGCTGTCCTACCTGTGGTATGACCTTCGAGCAGGAGGGGGTGTGTCCTATGGACGGGACACCCCTCGTACCGGCATCCGAGGGGACTCCCCGTTCGAGGGGCGGAATGGGCTCCCTTCACGAGGATGCTCCCGCGTCCCATCGGCACGATCACGGATCGTCCCCGATGCACTCTTCCCATGGCGATCACCCTGTCCACCATGAGGGACACGAGGGCCATGAGCACCACGGGGGGCCCACCGGAGAGGCCGGGCACGCGCACCATGGGGGACATGAGCACCAGGGGGGCACGATCATGCGGAACATCACAAGGCCATGATCCGCGACTTCAGGAGGAGGTTCTTCGTCTCCCTTTTCCTCACCCTTCCCATACTGGCCCTCTCGCCCCTCATTCAGGAGGTCTTCGGCTTCTCTTTCGACCTTCCCGCTCAGGAGTACCTCCTGTGGGCCCTCTCGAGCCTTGTCTTCTTCTACGGCGGATGGCCCTTCCTCGTAGGCGGACGAGACGAGATTCGGCGCAGACAACCCGGGATGATGACCCTCATCGGCCTCGCCATCTCGGTGGCCTACGTGTACAGCACCGCGGTGGTTTTTGGGCTTTCCGGAAAGTTCTTCTTCTGGGAGCTCGCCACCCTCATCGATGTGATGCTCCTGGGGCATTGGATCGAGATGGCCTCCGTACTCGGGGCCTCACGTGCGCTGGAGAAGCTCGCCCAACTCCTGCCTGACACCGCCCACAAGGTGGAGGGGGAGGAGGTGGTGGACGTCCGTACCTCCGAGCTTGCCACTGGTGATCTGGTGCTCGTGAAGGCGGGGGAGAAGATCCCTGCGGATGGTGAAGTGGTGAAGGGGACCAGCTATGTGAACGAGTCCATGCTCACAGGGGAGTCCGTGCCGGTGAAGAAGGGAGCCGGGGATGGGGTGATAGGTGGTTCGGTGAAGGAGATGGCGTGCTCACGGTGCGCATCACCGGTACGGGTGAAGACTCCTATCTCCAAAAGGTGATCCACCTCGTCGAAGAAGCGCAGCGGACCAAGTCGAAGACCCAGCGGCTCGCCGATAGGGCGGCGCAGTGGCTCACCTTCATCGCCATAGGGGCGGGATCCCTCACTTTCGTGCTCTGGATGGTCTTCACAGGGGATCTCGCTGCTGCCATCGAGCGGATGGTCACGGTGATGGTCATCACCTGCCCCCACGCCCTGGGGCTCGCCGTACCCCTGGTGGTGGCGGTCTCTACCTCGCTTTCGGCCCGCAACGGGCTTCTCATACGGAACCGCACGGCATTTGAGAACGCGAGGAAGATCTCCACCGTGGTCTTCGACAAGACCGGCACCCTCACCGAGGGGAGGTTCGGTGTGGCAGGGGTGGCGGCCTTTGTGGGATCCGAAGAGGAGCTGCTCACCCTGGCAGCCTCGCTCGAGCGCAATTCCGAGCATCCGGTGGCGCGGGGGATAGTGGAGGAGGCCGAGAAGAGGGGCCTTGCGCCTCTCCCTGTGGAGGACTTCTACGTGAGGAAGGGCGAGGGGGTTGAGGGCGTGGTGAACGGGAGGAGGATCGCCCTCCTCAGCCGTCGCGCCCTCGAGGAGGGGGGGTACACGGTTCCCGAGACTGAGGGTTCCCACATAGGCACGCTGGTCTACGTGGTGGAGGAGGGGAAGGTGCGAGGGGCCATTGTGCTCGCCGACAGGATACGGTCGGAGTCGCGTGAGGCGGTACGCACACTCCAGAAGAAGGGGATACGCTGCTGGATGCTCACCGGCGACAACAGAAAGGTGGCGGAGGCGGTGGCGAAGGAACTGGGGCTCGATGGGGTGTTCGCCGAGGTCCTTCCCCATGAGAAGCAGGAGAAGGTGAAGGAACTCCAGGCCAAGGGCGAGTTCGTGGCCATGACCGGAGACGGGATCAATGATGCCCCGGCGCTGGCCCAGGCGGATGTGGGGATCGCGATCGGTTCCGGCACGGACATAGCTGCAGAGACCGCCGATATCATCCTGGTACACGACAGCCCGGCGGACGTGGCGGCCTTGATAGACTTTGGACGGGCCACCTATCGGAAGATGGTGCAGAACCTCCTCTGGGCAACGGGCTACAACGTGGTGGCGATTCCCCTCGCTGCAGGGGTCCTGTATCCCCTCACCGGTCTCCTCCTCTCGCCTGCCGTCGGGGCGGCCCTCATGTCGCTGAGTACGGTGATCGTGGCCGTCAATGCGAGCTTCCTCAGGGTGAGGCGTTGATCGGGGGGGAGTGGCTTGTGGGTAGACGGGGGTCCCCCACAGGTGTGCTCCCCCCATCCCCCGTTGAGAGGGGGAAGAGCGGTACGGGGAACACCGGAGGCCTCACTTCTCCCCGTAGGCCGCGAAGATGCTCACCGAGGCGCTCGAACACCCACATGTAGAGCTGGCACAGCAGGTCTCGTCGATGCACTCCACCCTCACGTTGCGAAGCCCCGCAGCTCTGAGCCACCGCTCCACCTCGGCCCGCTCGAACCCCATCCAGCGGTCGTGCTGTTCGGTCCGGAGGAACTCGAACTCGTGGCTGTCGAGGTCGGTGATCACCAGCCTTCCGCCCGGCTTGAGGATGCGTGCCATCTCCTGGATGGCCCGGGGAGGGTCTTCCACGTGATACAGGTACATGTTGGCAAAGACGTAGTCCACCGACTCGTCATCGATGGGAAGGTGTGCGGCCTCACCCTGTCGGCACTCGATGAGGGCATCGGGAAACGTGCGCGCGAGCTCCTCGAGCATGGCCCTTGATTGATCCACCGCACTCACCTCCACCCCCCCTTGAAAGGAGTCCTTCGGTGATGAACCCTGTGCCGCATCCCACGTCTGCCGCCACGGTTCCTCTTGCTACTCCTGCAAGGTTGTAGGCCTTCTCCCTCACGGCCTCGGAGAAGAACTCCTTTCACATGGCATCCCACTGCGAAGCCACCTCGTCGAAATAGGCGTTACTGGACATGGGCTTCCTCCTGGTGTTGCTCACAGTCCCACTATAAAGACATTCGCCTGGAGTGTATATCACCACGCAGGGGCATCGATCTCTCGCATCGTGATGTTTGTAGTCCTTATATCTTACTAAAATGCTGGATATTTTTTGCAGAAAGGATATATTTTAAGTGAATCCTCGTATGAAGGAGCGTTCATGAGACGGATACCGATACTGCTCATCCTCTTCGGACTGATCGTCCTCTCCGGAGGAGCCTTGCTCACAGCCCTCGGCGCAGGAGAGGCCGCGGAGCCCGCCCCCCAGGCGGAGGAGGCCTCCCCCTCGCCTCCGGACCTTCCCTTCTACACCATGGAGGAGGTGGCCCGCCGCGCCGAGGCCGGTGAGTGCTGGATGGTGATCCACGACAAGGTCTACGACCTCACCGAGTTCGTGGCCCGGCATCCGGGTGGCAAGGCCATACTCGAAGGCTGCGGCAAGGATGCCACCGAGCTCTTCGAGACGAGGCCCATGGGCTCGGGCACGCCCCACTCCGAGAGGGCACGGGCTCTGCTCGACCGCTATCTCATCGGTTACCTCGAGGAAGAGGAGACGCGCTGATGTTTCTCTCGATCGCCTACTACCCCATCCTTGGAAAGCCTCTCATCTTCTGGCTTGGGCTCCTGAGCATCCTCTCCCTCATCCTCACCGTGGGATTCGCCTATGCGGCGCGAAGGAGGAAGCTTCCCCTCAGATGGCACATGCGAATGGGAAAGCTCACCCTTCTGCTCGCCCTCCTCCACGGCCTCCTCGCCCTGGGAGCGTACGTGTAGGGAGCAGGATTGTATTTTGGTTTACGAACATCTGGAATGGTTCTTCCGAGAGAGTAGTGTGAGTCTTTCTCCAGAGTTACATCGAAGTCACTGAAGCCAGGTGAAAGAGAGCGAGGAGAATATCCTTCACAGGTTTAGGTCGGAACAGTGATCTGATAGATCGAGTCATATCATCTGAAAATCTCGTTACTCTGTACGGTCCCTTCAGATGTACTGGAAAGAAAGAGGGGCGGCCGTCCGGCCGCCCTGAATCGTCCTCTGGGCCCCGCAGAGAGGAATCAGACGGGAGGATCCTCGTCGAGAAGATCGTCCAGTTCCTTGGGGTCTTCGATTTCGAGTACCGCGATCCACCCCTCGCCCTCAGGGTCGCTGCTGAGGAGTTCGAGGTTCTCCCGAAGTGCTCCGTTGATCTCCACGATGGTGCCGCTTACGGGGGCCTTCACCTCCTGGGTCGCCTTCACCGATTCCACGGTGGCGATGATCTCGCCTTTTTTCAATGTGCGTCCCGCTTCGGGAAGCTCGATGGCCACCAGGTCTCCCAGTTCTTCGGCCCCTGCGGAGGTGATACCCACCTTCCCTTTAGGTCCTTCCACTACGATGTACTCGTGATCGTTCGTGTATTTCTTTATCACTTCGTTTCTCCTAGCTTATGATGTTTCCCTGCTGGAAGATGAGGTCGACCAGTCCGCCGTAGTCCACACACCGGGGAGCAATGTGTTCTCCATAGCCTCTGGCTACGAGATCCTCTTTCAATACATAGACAGAGCCTTTCGTAGGGACGGGCTCGCCCTGCACCACCCAGTAGATCCCGTCCTGGATGAGCACCACCACGTCTTCTTCAGTGGCGCACTCCAGTTTGACCTGATCTTCTTTGTGTTCCGGTCCGTGTTTCACCAGAATGAGTGCCATGTGTTCCCCCTTTCCTCACATCCAGATCACGAAGTTGTGTTCGTGAAAGAGCTTTGAGAGATGCTCTTTGCTCACCAACGTGACGGGATACCCCTCATCCAGATTCTCCACTCGGTATGCCGAGAGATCCTCTTTTACTGCGTAGAGCTGAGTCCCGAACCGGTTGAGCTGCTTCTGTGCGAGGGAGCAGGGGAGGAGTCCCACCTTGTCCGGCGCAAGGGCTGCATTGAGCGCCGCCACCGCCCTGTCCAGGAGAAGCACGGAGGGTTCTAAGTCGTCACCGGCGTACATGCCGAGGGCGGTGCGGAACGCCTCGTTCACCCATATGGTTCCTACCGGCGCATGATGCACCACGAACAGTATCTTCTTCATCGCTTTCCTCCCCTATGGACTGAGACTGATGAAACGATCAGACGTGGTGATGAGCTCTGCAAGACCCGGAAGCCCCGACGGAGACGAGCCCTCTATGATATCCTCCACCCTGAGCCCTCGATACTCCATACAGAGCGAGCAGATCTGCACATCGAGTCCCTTCTCCTGGATGAGATTCTGAAGCTTCATCGGAATGTTCCTGTCGATCTTCATGGGCTTCACGTGCTTCGAGGTGGCGAGGACGGCATCGGCGAAGAGGAAGATGGTCACCTCGTGGCCTTTCTCCAGGGCAGCCTCGGCGATATGGATCGCTGTGTCCATGTCCTCGTAGCTGTACGGCGGAGCGATGACCTGAATGGTGAGTTTCATCCCGCCTACCTCCTGAAGAGGATCCATGCCATGGTCCAGTTGCCGAGGATGAAGAAGATGGAAGCGAGCCAGGAGGAGAGTGCGAGCTGCGGTACACCGGTGAGGAAGTGACCGATGTTACACCCTCCGGCGGTGACCGCCCCTATGCCCATGAGGAGTCCGCCGATACCCACCTGGAGGTAGGTCACAGGGTTCTTCGGCATGCGCAGCTTGAACTCGCCGGCCACTGCGGCGGCCACTCCTGCACCCAGAATGATTCCCACGATCTCGAGTCCCTCCCAGTTGAGGGGGCTGTTGGTGAGGAAACCCTGGAAGAGGTTGATCCATCCGCCGGTGATCCCGAGTCCGTACTTCCGTCCGGAGAGGGTGCTGGTGATGAACCCGAGGCCTGCGACGAGGGCGAGACAGACGCTTGCGATCTTCCAGTTGAACTTCGTCTCTCGGGAGGTGGTCTTCGTGCCGAACGCCCACAAGATGAAGAGGGCTGCGATCACCAAAGCGGGGATCCATGGGTTCAGGCCGAGGACGCTCGAGATGGTGGGACCTGCGCCTTTCACATAGTAGGCCGATTCTTCCACGGAGAGTGGTGACTTGAACTGCCCCACCCAGGAGAGCCACCATGAGAATGCGCCGCTCTTGGTGGCATAGGCGCCGAGGCCGTAGAAGAGGGCGGCGAACCAGGCGGTGGTGAGTCCTTCACCCACGCGGTAGGTCACGCCCGAGGCGCACCCGCCTGCGAGTACCATGCCGAGGCCGAAGACGAATCCTCCTATGATGTTCCCCACCAGGTTGAGAGGCTTGGGGTTCATCTGCATGAGTCCCACCTGTGAAAGGAGGACGAAGAGTATCATTTCAAGGGCGAGAGTGAATACCGCGAGCTTGAAGAGATAGTTGTCCTTGAAGAGGAGCACGTCCCTGAAGGCGGAATTGAAGCAGATACGCCCTCGTTGGAGAACTATCCCGAAGAGGAATCCGACCAGAAGTCCTGTCCAGATCATACGTATCTCCTAGGTTATTTCTTCACTTTGATGTAGATGTTCCATTCACCGGGGGCGGCTTCCTCGATTTCCAGCACCTCGCTCCCCAGCTTCTTCACTGTTTCCGGGATCCTTTCTTTCGAGAGAGGATAGTCGATGCGGACGAGGATGATCTCCCCGTCGTTTGCTGACTGCACGGCCCGCTTCGCCTCCACGTCGGGGATGGGGCACACTTCACCTCTCACGTCGATTTCCTTGCTGACCTGGTAGTTCGCCATAGATCCTCCTATAGGATTGATGGTATACGATGATTATACCTCATCTATGATATCAGTCAAGAAATATTTATAATTTGGTGATGTATATGAAAATATGTATATATTCTGTATAAATCGGCTCTTTCGTGCTTGTTATTCCCGGATTCACGTAGTATCTTGAACACACAATACTCATGCACGGGAGGTTCCATGTCCTATCAATATGATCTCGTGGTCCTGGGAAGCGGTCCCGGGGGGTATGTGGCTGCCATACGGGCATCCCAGCTCGGCCTCAAGGCCGCAGTGGTGGAGAAGGACAAGCTCGGCGGTGTGTGTCTCAACATAGGGTGCATTCCTTCGAAGGCCCTCATCCACATGGCCACCCTCTACCGGCAGGCCCAGGAGACCCTCTCCCGGACCGGGGTGAAGGTGGATACCTCCGGGTTCGACTACGAGAAGGTCTTCTCCTACTCGCGACAGGTGGCGGACAGGCTCAGCAAGGGGGTGCAGTACCTCCTCAAGAAGAACAAGGTGGATGTGATCACAGGGGAAGGGGTGCTGGAGGATCCCCACACCGTGCGTGTGGGTGATGCCCGCTACACCGGCAAGTTCGTCCTTGTTGCCACGGGCTCCTCGCCCCGGAGCATCCCCGGATTCGAGATCGACGAGCTGGTGGTGCTCTCGTCCACCGGGGCCCTCATGCTCAAGGAACTGCCGACGCGCATCATCATCCTGGGTGGTGGAGCGATTGGGATGGAGTTCGCCTACGTCTTCAGCAGCTTCGGCGTACAGGTGACGGTGGTGGAGATGCTCGATCAGGTGCTGCCCTTCATGGACCACGAGGTGGTCGAGGTGCTCGTGAAGGACTTTTCCAAGCGGGGGATCACCATCCTCACCTCCTCGAAGGCCACCTCTCTTGTGAAGACTGAGAGTGGTGTAGTCCTCACGGTGGAAGGGGCTTCGGGCAGGCAAGAACTTCAAGCGGAGAAGCTCCTCGTCTCCATAGGTCGGGCTCCCAACACCAGGGGCATCGGCCTCGAGGAGATAGGGGTGCAGCTCGATGAGCGGGGATTCGTGAAGGTGGGCGACTACTACCAGACGGCGGTGGAGGGGGTGTACGCCATTGGCGACATCCTGCCTACGCCGCAGCTCGCCCACGTGGCTTCCAAGGAGGGCGAGATCGCGGTGCTCCACATGGCGGGCAGGCCCAAGGAGAAGGTGTTGCCCCAGGAGGAGATCCCCTCCGCGGTGTATACCGAGCCCCAGGTGGCCGGCTTCGGCCTCACAGAGAAGGAGGCGAAGGAGAAGGGTCTCTCCTACAAGACCGCGGTCTTCCCCTTCAGGGGAGTGGGCAAGGCGGTGGCCGTGGGAGAGGTAGACGGGTTCGTGAAGCTCGTATACGATCCGGAAACTGAAGAGATCCTGGGTGCCTTCATCGTGGGACCCGAGGCGACCGAGCTCGTCCACGAGCTCCTCCTCGCGAAGCGGAGCGAGCTCCTCCTCGACGACATATCACACATGGTACACGCCCATCCCACCCTCTCGGAGGGGGTCATGGAGGCGGCCCGCATGGCCCAGGGCTGGGCCATCCACGTCTAGCCGAATACCCGTTCGGACATCTCGTGCCCTCCCGCGTGTGCGGGAGGGCTTTTTTCTTGACAGATCTCAGGATACGGGGTACCACTTGTGGAGAGATCGCACAAGGAGTCTGCCATGGATCTTCTCTACTCCGGCCGTATCTTCCTCTCCCTCCTCACGGGCTATCTCCTCGGCTCGTTCCTTCCGGCCTATTTCCTCTCGCTCGGGTTCAGGGGCACGGACATCCGTACGGTGGGTGACGGAAATCCCGGCGTGGTGAACGCCGCCCGCACGATGGGACTCGCCTACGGTATTGTGACCGCCCTCTACGACGTCACCAAGCCCCTCGTCGCCCTCTATGTGGCGTATAGCCTCTTCCGCCTCCCCCTTCCGCTCGCCTATCTTTCGGGGTTCTGTGCCATACTGGGCCACAAGTACCCCTTCTATCTCGGGTTCAAGGGAGGCCGGGGTATCGCCGCCACGGTGGGGCTCTTCCTCTTCCTCTTTGCCATGCTCCTCGTGACCACCGTGCCCCCTATGGAGACCGTTGCCTTCTTTGCCTTTGTAGGGATCTACGCCCTCATCTTCCTGCTCGCCACCCATGGGAGCGGTGACCTCTTTGCGGTGAGCATACTCCCCATGACAGGTTTCTGGCTCGCCCTCCATGTGGAGGACCTGCTTTCACTCGCCGTTGTGTGGCTGCTCTTGGGTACGATCACCTTCGAGGCGGGGAAGAATCTCGCCCGCGATGGCATCGCCCTCTATCCGGAGAAGAGCACCTCCTGGCGCGTACTCGCCCGTCCCCTCGCCCTCGTCTTCATTCCCCTCGATCTCCTCGTGGGACGCTGGCTCGTCTACCTGCTCCTCGGCCTGGTCCTGGGGGTCTTCTTCATCCTCGACCTGCTCAGACTCCTCATCCCCGTGATGGAGGACCGCCTCCAGATGGAGGTCGCCACGGATCTCAAGATCTTCAAGAAGAAAGAGGAAGGACGTATCTCCTCCATCACCACCTTCCTGTTCGGGATCCTCCTGTGCTTCCTGCTCTTCGACCGGTACGTGGCCTACGCCGCGGTGGGTTTCGTGGCCCTTGGGGACATGTTCGGCAAGATCGTGGGGATCAATTTCGGCAGGCGCGTACTCTTCAGGCGTTCCTCGAAGACCCTCGAGGGCACGCTCGGCTTCCTCGCGGCGGCGTTGGGAGTGGGATTCTTCCTCTGGGTGAGCGGCGCCCTGCCCCTGCCCGTGCTCCTCATAGGGGGGGTGAGTGCCGCGGTGGTCGAGGCCCTTCCCGGTCAGGTGGACGACAACTTCACTGTGTCGGTGGTTTCCGGCGTGCTCATGGAGCTGGCCCTCAGGTTTCTCTAGCGAAGGGCCGGATAGGAGGCACGTTTTTTGAGCTCATAGGGGAGGAAGTGGAGGTAGATCCACGTGAAGAGTTGCCTCATCCATCCTCTCTTCTCGAACCGCCGGGTGGACGAGAATACCTTGTCCGTGGGAAGGTAGAAGTATCTGCCCCGCCTCTTGCAGGCTGAGAGGAGCCTCGTGTCCTCACCGAAGGCGGGGGCTTCGTCGAACCGCACCTCTCGGAGGATGTCGCGCCGCACGATCTGGATGGAGCGGGTGGTGTGTGTGACTCTGTTGGCGAAGTTGTAGAAGGCGTACCAGGCTCTGGCCTTGAGAGTCTCGGGATACGGCCGCAGACGCACCATGCCGCAGGTGAGGTCGTGCTCTCTGTGCGCGAGGAGGAAGTCGTTGAGTTCTCGGAGAAAGCCGGGGAGCGCGTAGGTGTCTGCATCGAGAAAGATGACCCAGTCCGCCTCGGGCGCACAGGCCTCGATCCCGGCGTTCTTGGCCCGGGAGACCCCGTGCTGCGCCACGTGGAGGATGTGCCAGTGGGGGAGGGCTGTCTGCTCCACCACCTCCCTCGTGCGATCCGAGGACCCGTTTTCGACGATGAGCACCTCGAAGTACTCGTGTGGGTAGTCCGCTTGGGCGAGATGGGTGAGGGTATTCCCGATGTACCGTTCCTCGTTGTAGGCCGGGATGATGATGGAGAAGAAGAGGGGCCTCGTGTGTCCCTCTGTGGGAGGACTCGTCTCAGCAGAAGATAGTGTTTCTCGCATAGAGCGTTAGTCTATCAGACCTCGAGGGGTCGGTGCAAGGAAAGCAGCGTCTAGATCCCGGTTTTTACCGCTTCCACGGCGTGGAGGACCTGTTGGGGGGTGAGAGGCTTTATCAGGAGTCCCCGGGGGCTGAGGGCCTTCACCTTCTGGAGGATGGGCTCGTTTGCATACCCTGTGATGAAGATGACGGGAATTCCCTGCTGGATGAGCTCCCTGCCCAGGTCGATCCCCTCGAAGTGGCCGCCCAGGTTGAGATCCATGATCACCACGTGGGGTTTGAGGGCTGCCACGAGGGACCGCACCTCCTCTGGAGCGGCGACCGGGCCTTCCGCGAGATAGCCCGCCTCCTTGAGCATGTCCTTGATCGCGAGGCCGACGAGGAGTTCGTCTTCCACCACGAGGATGCGGGAAAATTCGCGTGAGTCTTTCATCTCCTCACCCACGGTAACCGAATAAGGTCACGCTCTTTCCTCCCCACTCTGTGAGGGGAGCTCGACATCTTGACATGGTGATATGCTCCTCCTTACTCCTTGTTCGACTTCATTTTACTCCGGTTTTGATGAGATGTCAAAGTATTTCTTTTAACGCTTCACTTGACTTCCCGAGGGGATGGGAGTGTAATGGGGGATCCCATCCGTTGGAGGACCACATGACCCTTTTCGATCTGGGATACCACGAGAAACTCGATCGATTCAGGCGGGAACAGGGACTCGAGGGGTCCGATGTGGGCAGGGTGATCTCGGTACACAGGGACTGGTACCTCGTCGGAACCACAGAGGGTGAGGTGACGGCTCAGGTTGCAGGGAATCTCCGATTCTCGGCCCAGGGGCCGGAAGACTTCCCTGTGGTGCGGGATTGGGTGGCCCTGAAGGTCTATGGTGAGGACGGTGGTATCATCCACCGGGTCTTTCCTCGCTTTTCGGTCATCTCCAGGAAGGCAGCCGGTGCCGCCGGCTCGATCCAGGTGATCGCAGCGAATGTCGATTACGGACTCCTCATCCAGTCCGTGGACCGGGATTTCAATCCCAACAGACTCGAGCGGTACCTCGCCATCTGTCGCGCTGCCGGCGTGGAACCGATCGTCGTGTTGACCAAGGTGGATACGGTACCCGTCGCACGGGTGGAGGAAACCACTGACCGCATACGAAGGCGTCTCGGGGAGATCCCCCTCGTGGCGATAAGCAACACCACACGTCGGGGGTATGGGGACCTGATGCGACTCCTGAAGAGGACCAAGACGTACTGCATGCTCGGCTCGTCCGGGGTCGGGAAGTCGACGCTGGTGAACAACCTCGCCTGCCGGGCAAGGATGAAGACCGGGGCGGTGAGTGAGCATACGAAGAAGGGGACCCATGTGACCACACACAGGGAGTTGATCGTGCTCGACTGTGGAGCCATGATCATCGACAATCCGGGGATGAGGGAGGTGGGGATCGCCTGCGCGGCGGAGGGAGTGGACGAGGCCTTCGGTGCCATAACGGCCTATGCCCGGGGATGCAGGTTCAGGGATTGTACCCACGTGAAGGAGATCGGCTGTGCTGTGCGCGAGGCCGTGGAGCGTGGTGAGATAGAGAGGGCCGCCTATGAGAACTACCTCAGGATGAGGAAAGAGCAGGAACACTTCGGAGCCACGTTGCAGGAGAGACGCAGGAAGGACAGGGCGTTCGGGAGGATGGTGCGACAGTACAAAAAGATGAAGAGGATGCGTTGACCCGGGTGTCCGTCTGAGTGTCTTCTCTTTCCGGGGTGCGCAGTCCGTATGCGATCTCGATCCGAGCATCTCCTGAGGATCGCTCTTCGTCCTGCGGGGGGTGAAGGGGACGGGGAAGACTCCCACGATAGAGATGCTCTCGTATCGCACCTGGACTCTTCATCCCCCCGGGGTGAGGGTCCGGGCTCTTCATCGCAGGGCGTGAATCCAGAGGGAGAGGGCGGTGTAGGCGAGGAGCACGGCGAGGGTGATGTTGAGGGAGAGTCTCACCCGCTCGTTGCTCATGTGGGTGCGGATGGCGCTTCCTCCCAACGCCCACAGGGAGACCGAGAGGAAGGTGATGAGGGCGAGGAGGAGGGATGAGGTGAGGGTCCAGGGGATGGTCCTCGGGAGGTTCCTCAGGAAGGTGGTGTGGAGGGTAAGGGCGTAGATGAGGCCTTTTGGGTTTACGAACTGGAGGAGGAGTCCGGAGGGGAAGCCAAGCGGGGGGTGGGGGTCGGTTTCCACGTCGTACTGGGCCTTCAGGATGTGAACGGCGAGCCATAGGATGTAGAGCCCGCCGAGGAGAGAGATGGGGGCTTCGATCCAGGAGAGGTGTTGCAGGATGAGGCTGGAGAGAAGGGAGGCGATCGTGAGTAAGATGAAGAATCCTGTGCTGATACCCAGGAGATAGGGCAGGGTGTTCCGGTATCCGTGTGAGAGCGCCATGGATGCGCTGCTTATGTTGTTCGGTCCCGGGGTGAGGCTGGTTATGAGGACGAAGATGGTCGTGGCGGTGAGGTCCATGAGGTCTCCTGATCGTGAGGGTGTGAAGGGGGTTATACCATGAAGAGGGGCCTATGTCAGCGTGGTGAGAGAGAGGTGGTCCAGGAGGCGGAGGGCGGTGGTGAGGGTCTGGCGGCTCGCTTCTTCGAGGGGGGCGCTGAGCGTGCGGCGTTGTGTCGAGGCGAGGAGGGGGAGCAGGGTTGCCCAGAGGGCGCGTGCCTCGTCCGGGAGGGTGTCGAACTGGAGGCGGGAGGCGAGGGGGGGGAGGTCTTCGAGAGAGTTCCGATAGGTGGTCATGGTGCGGGAGAGATCTTCGAGTGTGGGCGGTCGGCTGGGAATGGTCTCGGGTGGTGTCTCCGGGGCGCTGATGTGAAAGGTGCCAGGTCGGTATTCCACGACAGTGCCACCTGCCTTTTCGAGGTGCGCGAGGAGTGTGGTGCGGTAGTGTGAGAGAAGGGGGCTCGTGGGAGGAGTGTGATCGCCGTGGATCCGGGGGAGAGTGAGGGAGAGGAGGCCGGAAAGGAGGGGGCTCGTGTGGGTGGTGCGTGAGAGGAGGTAGGGCCAGAGGAAGGTGCCGGGGGGGTAGGGGAGGAGGTGGGGGTAGGCGAAGTCGGTGCCGGCGAGGAGGATCTCTCGGGCGCCGTGGGAGAGGGCGAAGAGGGTGAGGGTGGCTGCCACGTTGCCGGTGTGGGAGGGGATGTGGGGAAGGGGAAGGTGTGCGGCGAGGTACTGATGGAGAGGGTGGGGGCCTGCGGCGAGGAGTGGTGCAGGGAGGGTGCGCACGAGCGGGGGTGGGGCGGCGAGGTCGAGGAGTACGGGGTAGCGGGTGGAGGGGAGTCCTGCGTAGTGGAGGAGGGTGTACGGCTGGCAGTCGATGCTCGTAACGAGGAAGGGGGTGATGTCGTGGTGGAGGAGTACGGGGAGGCTCGTGTCCGAGGCGAGGACGGGGTGGTTTCTGAGGAGGGGTATGGTGTGGATGAGAGAGGGGCCTGCGCCGGTGATGGCGAGGCGAGGGGGGAGGGGGGGGATGGTGGTGTTTCGCATGAGGTGAGGGAGGTTGAGGAGGGTGTTGCGCATCCATGTGGTGCCGAAGCGTGTCTGGGTGGCGTGGTCGGAGCTGAGGGTGTCGAGGATGGTGCGGGTGGTGGTGAGGAGGTGGTCGAATGCGGTGGGGGCGAGGAGGGTCCTGGAGCGGAGGGGTATGATGGTGTAGGTGTGGTCGAGGGAGGGGATGAAGAGGCGGCTTATGGTCCGGGAGAGGAGGTCCGGGGAGGGGTCGAGGAGGAGGTGGATGCGGGGATGTGAGAGGATGTCGGAGAGGTCGACGAGGGAGAGGAGGGCGGCGAGAAAGGAGGGGTCGTGTTCGAGGACGAGGATGTGGTGTACCTCGGGGGTGTGGAGGAGGATCTTGAGGTGGTAGCCTGCGCCGAGTCCGAGGACGATGCAGAATCCCTTGGGGCGCTGGGCTTTGATGAGGCGCTGGGCTTCCCGGTCTGGATCGATGCGTGAGTGGAGGGTCCGGATGCCTGTGGGGGTGGTGAGGGCGGGAATGGTCTCGCCGTGGGGGGTGTGGGCGAGGGTGAGTCCGGGGTGTGGTGAGGTGTGGGCGATGAGCCGGGCGAGGGAGGGGTCTTTGGGGGTGAGGACCTGTAGGTTGCGGGCGAGTGTGGTGTTCATGTGTCGAGTCCATAGGTGTGGCGGAGGGTGTCGAAGAAGGTGCGGACCGCCTCGCGGAAGGTGTGGGTTTTCTCAAGGGTGACGGGCGGGGTGAGGAGATGTCTGAATGGAGGACCGCCCAGGAGAAAACCGAGTTCCGTGAAGCGGGGGTCGTCAGGGGCGAGGAGGGTGCGTTCTTCGAGGAGGTGGAGGAGGCCTCCGAGGGCTCGTCTGCGGGTGGGGAGTGGTGGGGCGGGGTGGGGGGTGAGGTGGAGTGGGTGGGGGGTGGTGGTGGGTTCGGGGAGGGTGGGGGTGGTTTTCCAGTGTGGGAAGGGGTGGGGGGATGGGTTGATGCGGATGAGGGTGTGGGAGGGGGATGGGGGATGGGAGGCGAACCAGCCGGCGTAGGTGGTGAGGGATTCGGTGGTGTGCCAGGGGGTGCCGGGAATGGGACGGGTGTGGAGGAGGATGGGGGTGTGCCGCAGGTGGAGGAGGGGGGTGGTGCGGGTGGCTGCGGTCTCTATGAGGGGATCGAAGGTGTGAGGCCGCACGTGTTGCCAAGGGGGAAGGATGGCGAGGTCGAGGCCGGCCGTGAGGATCCGTGTGGCGCCGAGGGAGAGGGCGAGGAGGAGGGCGGTGCCGGCGACGGTGCCGTGGGGGCCGAGGCGGATGTGGGGGAGGGGGAGGAGGGAGAGGAGGGCCTGTTCGAGGGGGCTGTGGAGGGAGAGGGGGATGAGTCTGGCGTGTGGGGTGAGGGCGGCGGTGAGGGGGGCGAAGAGGGGGGTGTCGGGTGGGAGGTGGGAGAGGTGGAGGCGGGCGTAGGGGGAGCCGTCGGTGGCGACGGCGGCGTGGGGGCGGATGCGGTGGGCAGAGAGGGCGGCGAGGGAGGAGGGGAGGGCCCAGAGGTGGTAGGGGGTGCGGGTGAGGGAAGGGAGGAGGGTGGTGAGGGAGGGGCCGGAGGCTGCGACGAGGATCTCGGGTGGGGGAGTGTCGGGAAGATAGTAGGTGTCGAAGATGAGGGTGTTCCGCACCAGGTTTCTGAGCCACCGTCTCCCCGAATGGAGGGAGGTGAGGATGGTGCCTGTCCTCTCCCTGACGAACTGTGCTACCAGGTCCCTTGTGGTGCGGGAGGTTTCCGGCCATATCCTGGCGGAGGGGGGCCATTCCAGCACCACGAGGCCGGGGACGAGGGTGTCATGGATGTGCCGGGAGAGGAATCCCTCCACTGTCTCGGAAGTGCCGGGATACCAAAAGGGTTCGGCCCCCTCAGCCTGTGAGGCGGGTTCTGGATCGTAGAATATCCGGATCACCGGGATGTCGGGGAAACGTTCCTTGATGGCCTTGAAGACATGTCCCTCTCCGGCGCCGAGGAGGAGTATGCACGAGGGATGTGCTCTCCTGAGGGCTTCCTGCGCCTCTATGAATCGGAGTGCTTCCCTGCGGGGATCATAGGCGGAGTGGAGGCGGGGTCTCTCAGCCATGGACGTTCATGAAAAGAGTCGGGTATAGAGTGCTTCGGGAGGTTCCTCTCCTTCGGCGAGGGAGGCCCAGCGTGCCTGAAGGGCCACCGTACACTGTCCGCCTCCTATCTGGAGGCAGAGCCTGTGCCATATCTGGTGGAGCACGAGTTCCACGTCCACCTCCTCTCCCGTGATTTCCAGGAGGAGGTGCTCGCGATGGATGGCGAGGATGTTCCCTTTGTCCTTGAGGAGCCGGTTCACGAGTGCCGTGATGCACCCTGTGGTTCTCTTGTAGAAGAGGTCCTGCACGCTCAGGTCCAGTTTCTGTTGGAGGGGTACGAGGGAGAGGGTGGCGAGGGAGACTGGTCCGTGATGTTCTTTACGTATCGATCCGATCCGCTCCTCGCAGTCTTCCTTTCGGACTGCGAGAGGAGGATCTTCTTCCAGGATCTGGAAGAGGTGTTGCACCTCCCTGATGCGTGGTGTGCCCAATTCCCTGAGTACGGTGGTGAGAGTTCCGATTTCGGAAGGGGAAGAGGGGCTGTTCGGTTTCTCGATCACCACGAGACTCAGGGGGAGGAAGAGTCGCTGCTCCGTGAAAGGGAGGAGGATGATACGGGAGGGTGTACCTTTCGGGAAGATCTTTTCCTGGACGGGACGTCCCTCCGAGGAATCGGTGGAGGTGAGGAGGTCCACCACTTCGTCCCGTGAGAGCTCGGGAGGTTCTTCCTCTCCCCGGACGATCCAGGGGAGGTACCGCGTCCCGGCGAGGTCAGGAGCGTACCAGACAGCCTTCTCGGGATTGAGGATACGCAGGAGCGCCCGGAAGGTCTCGTGAATGTAGAGGAGGCATGCAGGAGTGGTGGTGAGGGTATGGATGAGGTATTCCAGCTGGTCTTGGAATCGTGGAGACGAGGGTTCCCTGTGGTCTGGACCAGCTGTCTGTGGCGTCTTTTTTTTTTCGTCTTGGGAGGGGGGTGATGGCCGTGTCACCTCTTCTCTGTAGGCACGTGCCTTCGAGTAGAGTCCACCACCTCCCTGTTGGTCTTTGAGTGTCTGCACCTTGTGGAGCAGTCCCATCGGTTACGACTCCAGACCGAGCTCTTCGAAGAGTCGTTTGTAGGTGTCGAAATAGGGGGATCGAGCGAATTCCTGGATCTTTTCCTCGGGTAGGGCCTCGAGGAGTTGATCCATGTAGGAGAGGACCGCCTTCAGTTCCTCCTTCAAAGTGTCGGGGAGGCTAGCTCCTTCTCCTCCCGCGCCCCGCTCGCTCTCTTCCTTCTGGAAGGCCTCCTCAGCCACCCGGGAGACTTCTTCCATGTCCACTTCTTCCGGAAGTGAGGGCTCCATTTCTATGAGTTCGGCGGCCTGGAGGAGGTCCTCTTCGGGCTGGAGTTCCTCGGGTTCCTCGACGGGTTCTTCCGTCTCTTCTCGAGGTGTGATGCTGAGTTCGAGTTCCTCCTCGGGCGGGGTTTCGGGCTCCTCTTCCGGGATGATTCCTTCATACGACCCGTAGGCCACCGCTTCTTCGGGTTCCCCTGTGATCTCGAGCTCCATCTCTTCTTCAGGTATGGCCTCGAGTCCTTCTGTCCCGCTCTTCTCCTGCGCCGTCTCCTCCATGGGGGCGGCCTCGAGTTCCTCGAGTGAGATTTCCTCCACTGCGGGTGGGATGGCCGTCCCCAGGGGTTCCTCTTCTTCCAAGGCCTGCTCCTCTGTTTCCTCGGAGGGCTCCATCTCGAGTTCTTCGAGGGAGATCTCTTCGAGTTCCTCCTCGGAGGGGAGTGGGATCTCCTCTTCCACCTCGGGGATCTGTTCTGTACTGAATTCCTCGAGTTCCTTGTTGTACTCCTCTATGATGTCCTCGGTTTCCGGTGTTTCCTCTTCCATGGAGAGAGGCTCTTCCACTTCTTCCTCGGTGAGGCCCTCTTCTTCCTTCTCTTCGATCTCAGCGGTGTTGAGGATGTTCTCCAGCTCCTCTCCGGTGAGGGCGATGGTCTCGTCCTCCTCTTCTTCATCGAAGAATCCGCCTCCGGAGGGGCTGGCGAGCTCCTCCTCCTCGGCGGGGGTCTCCCCCTCTTGGAGTCCGCTGATTTCCTCCATGGAGGAGTATTCCTCTCGCTCTTGTACCTGCGGTTCCTCCGCAGCCGGGAAGGGTTCTTCTCCCTCAGGTACGACGGGAGGCGAGGTGGTCCTCAGGGAGGAGAGTTCCGCCTTGAGGGATGCGAGTTCCTGTTTGATGGTGGCGAGTTCTTCCTCGATCCTGTTCAGGAGATTCTCTTCGGGAGAGACCTTAGGCGGAGCCATGGTGTGGGGCTCCGGTGGTGTTTCCGGTGTTTCTTCCTCGCTCAGCGGGGCGCTCATGGCCTCGGCTACCGCGGCGATGTCGCTGAACTCCTCTTCAGGAGGGAGCTCCGGAAGCTCCGCGGACTCGAAAGATTCGGTCCCCACGATGGGTTCCTCGGGTGCGGCTTCTTCCGGCGGGAGGATGGGTTCGAACTCCTCGTAGGTCTCTTCTGCCACGGGAGATTCCTCCAGGGAGATGGACGCTTCCTCCGATGCTTCCTCCATGGAGGGGGCTTCCTCGGGGTGCCCTTCCTCACCGGGTTCCTCGAGAAAGGAGGGCGCTGCTTCGACGGATTCCTTCTGGAGCTCCGAGAGGTCCAGATCAGATTCGAGCTCGAGTGAGGAGAGGTCCTCCTCTTCCCCAGCACGGATTCCTCCTTCGCCCTCTGCAGACTCCTCTCCCCATGATTCGGACGGGAGTTCTTCGAGGGAGAGGGGGGGTGTCTCCTCTTCAGGGGAGGGGATCTCCTCGAGGGAGAGCGATTCCTCCGGGAGCTCTCCGAAGGGTTGCTCCTCCGGTGAGGGTGGGGTCTCTTCTTGCTGCGGGGGTTCCTCCGGGGAAAGGGCTTCTTCGGCGAGGAAGTCGGAGACGGGGATTTCCTCCACTGCCGCCTCCTCGCTGATTTCTTCCGGAGGTGCGACCTCCTCCTCTCCCAGATCGATCTCGAGGAAGTCTCCGGCCTCGAGATCGCCGGAGAAGGTCTGCTCTTCGTGGGAGGATGGTTCTTCTGGCTCGAGTTCTTCTAGCTCGAATTCCTCGAGGTCCACGTGCGGTGTGGCTTCTTCACCGGTCTCTTCTTCGAGGGAGGGTTCGTGGGTCTCCTCGCCGGCGGGTTCCTCCGGGGGTTCTTCGGGCGCGGGTGTTTCCTCTTCGAAGAGTGCCTCTTCCGTCTCCTCGGAGGGGAAGGCCTCCAAGGTGGTCTCACCTGTCTCCTCCTCGAAGGGAAAGGCCTGGAGGTCTTCGTCGACTGTGGGTTCGGGGAGGGATGCCCCGGAGGGCTCTTCGAAGGGGGGTTCGAGGTCCTCGATCGATGTCTCTTCCCCGGGTGCTCCACCTTCGAGGGAGAGTCCTTCGATTTCGGGATATTCGGTCCCTTCTTCTATGCCTCTGTTCTCGAGTTCGGAGAGGATGGCTTCTTCTTCTTCGGTGAGGCCGCTCTCTTCGGGGAGGACGAGTTCCTCTCCATCGAAGGCGTCTTCGGGGATGTCCTCGGGTCCGGCTTTTACCCAGACCCCGTATTCTTCGAGGTTGTCGTCTGAGGGCTGAAGATCTTCTCGGTCCCGATCGGTCATGTACTCTCCCGTGCTGGAGCTGTTTTTTTCATCTTCGGCATGAGGGTCTCTCTATTTAAGTATAATGGTATGCCACTGCGTGTGCAATGTCAATGCGGAACACAGGATGCGGCTCCGAGGTTAAGTCTCTGCGGGTTTCTACCGTAAGATAAGTGATGATGTGGCGTGTGTGGGTCTCCGTATGGGTATCGGTTGTGCTCTACTTGTCGCTCTCGCTCTTTTTCGGGAACCAGGGGCTCCTGTCGTACGCCCGGGTGTCCCGTGCGGTGGGGGCGATGGAGGAAAATCTCCGTGAGCTCTCCTTCATCCAGAACAGGCTCAAGGAACAGGTGCGGCTCCTCTCCTCGAGAGAGGAGGTGCGCAAGGAGGCCCGCCGACTCCTCCTGGTGGGTGAGGGGGAGGGGGTGATCGATGTGCTGGGGCTCCCTGTGCCGCAGGATCCGGTGAGTCCGGGGGCGGTGATCTTTTTCCAGGGGGCCGAGAGGGATGTGCGCCCGCTCCTCAGAGGAGTGGCCGTGAGTGTGGGGTTGCTGGTGTTCCTGTTGTCGTGGTTCGTGGTACCTGCGGGCGAGCGGAGGAGGAGAGAGGGGGGTCCGTACGGGGTTCACAGGATGCAGCGGGCCTCGAGGTAGTAGCGCTTCTCTTCTGGTTCTCCAAGTGAAAAGCTTTTTCTCGGGAGTACGGTGCGGCGGGAGAGTGCCTCGAAGATGGCTTCCCGGGGGATGGGGGGGAGGAGGATGGCGGTGCCTCGGGGTGCGAGGTCCATGGTGTGGGCGAGGCCGTGGGTGTAGTCGATGCGGGTGCCGGGGTGCTGTGAGAGGAAGGTGTCGAGGAGGGGTTGGAGGGTCTCCACAGGGAGGGTGCCGGGGGGGAGGAGGAGGTGGTGGGCGCTGGTCCCGTCATAGAGGATGGCGGACGAGGGGTGTGTCGCGAGGAGGGTGGGGATGTCGTCGGGCGGAGCGGGGCGGTGGGATGTCGCGTGGGGGGTGAGGTGGTCGAGAAGGGCGGAGAGGGGGGTGTCGAAGAGGATGCGGTGTATGGGTTCTATGGCGAGGCCGGGGTCGTGGATGCTCACCACTTCCACGAGGCTGTACCGGGCGGGGTGGGTGGGGGGGGCGCCTGCACGCAGGTGTTCTTCCCACAGGGCTTTCGCCGTGGCGAGCGAGTGGTTGCCGTCTCCTACTGCGGCGATGATGCCTTGCGCGGCGAGCAGGGGGAGGGTGCGTTCCAGGTGGGGGAGGATGTCTTCCTCGGGGATGAAGACGCCGGCCACGGTGCCGCCTCCGAGCATGAGGGGGGTGTGGTAGAGGGTGTGGTGCGGGGCGAGGGGGGCGATGAGGGGTGCATGGCGGTCGTCGACGAGGAGGAGGGTGTGGGGGAGTTCGAGGGGGGCGCCGCGGCGGATGCGGAGGCGGGGTGGGATGCGTTCGGGGACGGTGGCTTCGGTGGGGATGATGGAGACGGAGGCGGGGTCCTGGTAGGAGTAGGCCTCCAGGTCCACGGCGAGGAGGAGGCCGGTTCTGGTGCGGCCGTAGCGGGTGGTGCGGCGGGTGAGGACGGCGCCGGGAGGGAGGGGGCGGAGGAGGCGGGAGTCCAGATAGGTGCGCATGGTGTGGTGGATACGGGCGATGCGCGCCTCGAGGTCGGGTTCGTCCAGGTGGACTTCGGGGAGGACGAGGTGGAGGGTGGAGGGGGCCTCCCCGACGATGCGCTCCACCTCGCGCCAGTACTCGGGCTGGGAGGTGAACTGATCGCAGGCGATCACGGCCCAGCGATGGAGGTCGACGCCCTCGTCGGGGAGGAGGATGGTGGTGGGGAGTAGGGGGAGAGTTTGAAGTGCGTCCGGCGATGTGCTCTTGTTCATGCACATACAATAGTGATCTCGTTCAGAGATGGCAAGGTGTGTGTGTTCTACGAAAAAGTTGATACTGAGTGAAATATCCTTGACACTCAGCCCAGGGTGGTATAATAATATGGGTAATATATCCGATAGATTGATATTGAACATGAAAATAGATAAAATTCTGGCAAGGAGGCTTTTCCCCCCGGGGGGGTAATGCCGAGGCAAGGAGAAGAGGAATATGCGGCAATCTCGATCCTTCCCAAAAGAGGAGGTCCCGGGGCGTGGATCTCATAGGTGCACTACGATGGTTGTGCTCCAGGAAGGTACGGGAACAGGCGTGCGCGGGCACGTGGGATGCGTCTCTCCTTCGTAGCGGACGGGAGGAAATCCCTATTGCGGATACGAGGGAATGAAGTGCATCTCGTGAGGAGCCATATATTTATCAAGAGATTTTTGATTTCGGAGGCATCATGCAACAGGCGAAGATCATTCTCGATCGTGATTTCGTGATCGGAGAGGTGGATCGGTATCTCTACGGTTCGTTCATCGAGCACCTCGGACGAGCAGTCTATTCCGGGATCTATGAGCCGGGGCACCCGGATGCCGATGAGCAGGGATTCAGGAAGGATGTCCTTCAGCTGGTGAAGGATCTGGGAGTCACCATCGTGAGGTATCCCGGAGGAAATTTCGCCTCCGGCTACAACTGGACCGATGGTATTGGTCCGAGAGATCGTCGTCCCAGAAGGTTGGAGCTCGCCTGGCGTTCCATCGAGACGAACGAGGTGGGCATAGACGAGTTCGTTGACTGGGCCCGCAAGGCGGGTGTGGATGTGATGGCTGCCGTCAACCTCGGGACCGGTACCCCTCAGGAGGCGGGGTACTTCATCGAGTACTGCAATCACCCGTCGGGTACGTACTGGAGCGATCTCAGGATCGAGTACGGACACAAGGATCCTCATTCGATCAAGGTATGGTGCCTGGGAAACGAGATGGATGGTCCTTGGCAGATCTGCCATCTCGAGGCAGACGATTACGGCAAGAAGGCCCTGGAGACGGCGAAGATCATGAAATGGGTGGACCCGGAGATAAAGCTGGTGGCGAGTGGGAGTTCCACCTCCTTCATGCCCACGTTCCCGGAATGGGACAGGACGATTCTCGAATACCTCTACGATCATGTGGAGTACATCTCCCTCCATCGTTATTACGAGAACGAGGGAGACGTGGATGATTTCTTGGCTTCTTTCGTGGATATGGATCGGTTCATCCGTGCGGTGGTGGCCACAGCGGATTTCGTGAAGGCGAAGAAGAGGAGCGCCAAGTCGCTCATGCTCTCGTTCGATGAATGGAATGTGTGGTATCAGAAGAAGCTGAAACTCATGCCCTGGGAGACGGCACCTCCCATCCTCGAGGACAGATATTCGTTGCTCGATGCGCTGGTGGTGGGGGGACTGATCTCTACATTGATAAACAATGCCGATCGGGTCAAGATGGCGTGTCTGGCTCAGCTTGTGAATGTGATCGCGCCCATCTATACTGAACGGGGGGGGAGGGCCATCAAGCAGACCATCTACCATCCTTTCCGGCTCGCTGCCAGGTATGGGAGAGGTGAGGCTCTCAAACCCATCGTGAAGGCTCCCACCTATGGAACGAGGAGCTATGAGGAGGTCCCCTTGGTCTATCCTGCCGCCACCTACGATGAGGCGTCGGGTGACATCACGGTGTTCGTGCTCAACACCTCCCAGGATGTCCCCGTGAAGGTGGAGCTGGATTTCCGGTCCTTCGATGGGGTTTCCTTCGCGGAGCATATAGTCCTGGATGGTCCTGATCTCCATGCGATCAACACCTTCGAGGAGCCGGACAAGGTGCACCCCCGTCGAGAGAAACGTGTGGAACCGATGAAAACGGATGTCTTTTCGGTTACCCTCCCCAGACTGTCATGGAACGTGCTCAGGTTCAGGAGGAATCGTGATGAATAGAGTCATAGTGTATCCAGAGCCATCGTGGAAGATCCCGCGAGAGATCTATGGGCACTTCTCAGAACATCTCGGACGGTGTATCTACGAAGGGATATGGGTGGGGGAGGATTCTCCCATACCCAACATCAGAGGGTACCGAAAGGATGTGGTGGAGGCCCTGCGAAGGATAAGGATTCCCGTGCTCCGGTGGCCCGGTGGATGTTTTGCCGATGAGTATCACTGGAAAGACGGGGTGGGACCGAGGGAGAACCGGCCCAGGAGGATCAATACCCACTGGGGAAGGGTGATCGAGACGAACCACTTCGGTACGCATGAGTTCCTCGACCTCTGCGAGCTGTTGGGGTGTGAGCCCTACGTGGCGGCCAACGTGGGAAGCGGGACCGTGCAGGAGATGGGGGAATGGATAGAGTACATGACCTTTGGTGGTGATTCGGAGATGGCGGAGTGGCGCAGGAAGAATGGGCGTGAGAAACCCTGGCGGCTCCCCTATCTGGGGATAGGGAACGAGACGTGGGGGTGCGGGGGCAATATGCGTCCGGAGTTCTACGCCGATCTCTACAGGCGGTATCGGACCTATGTCCGTGATTACGGAGAGGAACCGATTTACAAGATCGCCTCGGGAGCGAACGTAGACGACTATCGGTGGACCGAGGTGCTCATGAGAGAGGCGGGCCACCTCATGGATGGGCTGAGCCTCCACTACTATACCGTGCCGGGAACCTGGGAGGAGAAAGGGGCCGCAACGGGTTTTCCCGAGGAGGAGTGGTTCGAGACCCTCAAAAAGGCACTCTTTATGGAAACGCTCATTGTGCGGCACGGCACGATCATGGACCGGTACGATCCGGAACGAAGGGTGGGGCTCATTGTGGACGAGTGGGGTACCTGGTACCGGGTGGAAGATGGCACCCATCCCGCGTTCCTCTATCAGCAGAACACCATCCGGGATGCCCTGGTCGCGGGGATCCATCTCAACGTGTTCAACCGTCACGCCTACAGGGTGAGGATGGCGAATCTCGCCCAGCTCGCCAATGTGCTCCAGGCCCTCTTTCTCACGGAAGGAGAGAAGGTGGTCTATACCCCCACGTACCATGTCTTCGACCTTTACGCTCCCCATCAGGAGGGGGAACATCTTCCCCTCCGTTACGAGGGAGATGAGTACCGGATGGGAAAGGAGGCGATTCCTCTCGTGAGTGCGTCCGCATCGAGGAAAAAAGGGAGGATCCACCTTACCTTGTGCAATCTCCATCACGAGAAACAGGTGGAACTCACCTGCGAGTTCATGGGCACCTCTGTCGCTTACCGGGAGGGGCATATACTCACCGCAGACACGCTCGATGCACACAATACGTTCGAAGATCCGGACAGGGTCGTGCCTCGGCCCTTCGATGGAGGAGTTGTCTCGAAGGAAGGGGTGGTGCGGACGGCCCTTCCTCCCAGATCCGTCGTGGCGCTGAACTTCTCGTCCGGGGAAAAGGGAGCGTGACTTGAGGATGGGGGATCCGGTGTCCAGGAGTGGGTCGATGGGAGGGGGGGGCTGTGCCTGTGGAAGGGTGCATGAGAGTAAGGTGCAAAGCGTGCGTATCTGTGAAGCATCCTGTGAGGAGGACCTTCTCTCTCTTCTGGAAGGTCTACATCTGGAAGGGGATGTGCTGTGCGTGGCGGATGAGTACACATGGGAGGTACAGGGGAAGGAGGTATACCAGGAACTTAGAGGCCACCTGGGGCGATCCGTTCGATCGTTTGTCTTTCCGGGTCGGAAGAGACTTCATCCAGATGAGCACGCCGTAGGAGCGCTCACGATTTCCGCACATTCCGGGGTGGGCATGATCGTGGCCGTGGGCTCCGGCACTATCAACGATATATGCCGGTTCGTGTCGTTCGTGCTGGGCATCCCATACCTGGTGGTGGCGACTGCTCCCTCGATGGACGGCTATGCATCTTCCGTGAGCCCTCTCCTTGTGAACGGGAAGAAGCAGACCTTCCCCGCTCATGTGCCGTTCGCTGTCTTTGCGTCCCGGAGGGTGCTCCAGGAGGCACCGGCGGAATTGATCCGGGCCGGAATGGGAGATATGATAGGAAAAAGGACCGCCCTCACGGACTGGCGGCTCTCCCACAGGAGGAAGGGGGAATACTACTGTCCAGAAGTAGCATCCCTCATGGAGCAGGCGGTGGACGCGGCGCTCGACTCCCTTCGATCCGGAGACGGGGCAACGGGTGTGGACGTCACTGCCCTCATGGAGGGGCTCGTCCTTTCCGGTCTTGCGATGGAATACGTGGGCAGTTCCCGCCCTGCCTCCGGCTCGGAGCACCACCTCGTGCACTACTGGGAGTACAGACTCCTCGATGCGGGAGTGGAGCCTCCCTTTTTCCATGGGTCTGCCGTAGGAGTCGCTACGTTGTGTATCGCCCACTGCTATGCCTTCATGAGCGCACGCCTTCCAGATCTGGTTTCGGATCTGGGCCTTGTCCCTCCTTCTCCTTCGGAGGTGCATGCCTTGCTCGTGTCCTCGGGGTTGAAGATCAGGCCGGCACAATTGGGTATCGATGGGAATCTCCTCCATGACAGTATCCGTCAAGCGAGTGAACTGCGGCCCCATCGGTACACCATATTACAGATGGCACGAGAGATGGACCTCATCGATGACATGGCCGACTATGTGGTATCCCACCTGGGGGGATAAAAGAGAACACTTTTGATGCCATATGGCAACCTCATGGGAGAAGGAGAGGGACGTCCCAGAGAGACGTCCCTCTTTAGTGGATGGTACCACTTTTTTACCTTAGTGGGAATCCTCAAGGTGAGGGCGAGATAAGAGGTATGTTCCCCTCCTCGTCGTAGGTGAGATATTCGGCGCACACTGATCTCCGGTAGGATCCTCCGCCTGGAAGCGTACCGTTGTGATAGAAGATGTACCACTTCCCCTTGAACTCGACGATCGCATGGTGACTCGTATTGCAATTTTCCGCATGGGTCATCAGTTTCCCTCCAGGTTTCCATGGGCCGGTCGGATGGTCACTCGTGGCGTACACCAGCTGTTCCTCCCATCCGGCAGCCCACGAGAGGTAGTACTTGCCTTTGTATTTGTGAATCCACAGGGCCTCTGTAAAGGGGAGTCCTGCCACGAAGGGGAGAAGAAGAGGTTGTATCCCCGTCTCTTCGTCGAAGCTGATCATGTCTTCATTGAGTTTCACATACTTGGGGTAGGTGTTGCCGAAGTACAAGTATGCCTGACCGTCGTCATCGATGAGCACAGTGGGGTCGATGTCGTCCCAGCTCCATCTCGGTTGCCCGGAGAACTTCGTCATGCTGGAGGTGATGAGCGCCCTTCCCAGGGCGTCCGTGAAGGGACCGGTCGGACTGTCCGAAACCGCTACCCCTATCGCCATACCCCCTGTGGAGGCCTGGGCCACACTCACATAGTAGTAGAATTTGCCGTTCCGGTGTACCACCTGTCCCGCCCAGGCATTCCCATCTGCCCATGCGAAATCCCTGACGGAGAGCACCGGACCGTGATTGGTCCAGTGGATCATGTCTTTCGTGGAATAGCAGTACCAGTCGTTCATCACATACGTGGTTGCACCTTCTGGGGCCTCATCATGCCCTACGTAAAGATAGAGTGTATCTCCATGGACAAGTGCTGCAGGATCCGCTGAATAGATGTCTCGTATGATGGGGTTGTCCCAGGGGGTAGGGTCCACCTCGCCTTCCGGTAGGATTCGACACCCTGTGGAATAGGAGAGAAAAAGGATCAAGAGCGTCCCCAGAATAGCAGGTAGATGATGCTGAGTGTTTTTCATAGGCTTACTCCTTGTTGCCGAAGAAATATTCTCCCGTTTCCGGGCAGAATGCAGTGAAGGTGAGAGTGTGTCTCTCCACATCACCTATTCGTGACCAGTCCAGGGCATCGCTCACGATGCCCTTGTAGGTCCCGAGGAGGGTCCCCTGGTTGTCCTCGAGCTGGATGGTGATGTGGTAGTGGTTCGAGATCGACCAGGTGCCTTGGTAGGCTCCTGAGATCGTACCCTCCGGGTGAAAGGTCACATTCTCGGATACCGTCTCGATCGCATCTTCCAGATTCACTTCGTCGGAGCTCTGGGTACCTTCATAGGTTGAAACGAATCCCCAACTGGTTCCTCTTTTCGTGTGGATGACTTTATAGGTCCCTGCGAATTCCGTAGGATTCATCTCTCTCAAGGTTTCCCCGGCGTATTCGTTGGGATTGGCCACCGGCCATCCGTCTTCAGTGAAGTAGATTTGTCTCACCTGGAGATAGAAGTACCAGCTCTCTCTGAATGTAGTCCTCGTATGGTGGGCCATGAGGATCCTGCCATCCTGAGTGATGAGGAGCGATTGTCCTCCTGGATTCCTCCAGCCGTATTGACATTCAAACTGATGAGCACCAAGGATCTTGTTCCCGTATCTATGGGATTCCTCCCAGGTGAGTGTGGTGAGATCTCTTCCTTCGGAATCGTAATATGGCCCTACGATGCCTTCGGAGATCGGACGACGTCCCACCCGTATACTGTAGTCATAGAGGAGGTCTCCCAGGGAGTAGAAGAGATAGTAGTACTCTCCATATTGAAAGATGCACGCTCCTTCGATTGCTATTCCATTCCCACCCGCGATCAGGGTCCCGTATCCGTTTTCTATGGTATCCGCAGGATAACCGTCGATCGGCATGCCGGTAGTGGGATCGAGTTCGAGTATGGCGATCCCCCCTTTCCATGAGCCATAGGTGAGCCACATGTGCCCTTCCACATCGAAGACCACCTCGGGGTCAATGGCTCCGAACCCTTTCGACCAGTCTCCTCCGCTCTCGTTGAGGCAATCCTCGTCGATCGTTCCGGGAGTCCTCGTGAAGGTGTAGCGGACCACAGTGGAACAAGAATAGGTGGAGGGATCATACTCGTCGGCCGGGAGATACGGGCCGATAGGCGTGTCGGCTATGGCAAGACCGATCCAGGCACGGGGTCGGTTGTCATTGTCGGGGACGTCCACGATGACCCCGTGGTACATGTAGTAGCGGCCGTTGAGTTTCACCACTGAGGGAGCCCAGGTATAGGCCTCTGCATCAGAGGAGAATCCGAGCCACTCCTTCATCTCCTCGTCCCACATGCCGAGGGCCGGTTCAGGCAGGCATTCCCAGTGTACGAGGTCCTTCGATCGACGGACCTGGACGCCTCCTTGCCAGGTGTTTCCAATGCTTGCATCGGTGGAGAACACATAGAAGGTGCCGTCATCGTCCTGGAATAGTTCGGGGTCGTGGACGTTCAAAGGTCCCCACGTCGTGGGATCGTAGATGTCGATGGAACGTGTGTACTTTTCTGTGATTGCAGGATCTTCTCCGCCATCCACAGGAGTGTCCGTGGGTGAGTATTCACTCCCCACTCGGCATGAGAGAAGAAGGATGACATACCATGTAGTAAGAAAAAAGGTGTGCTTTACCATAGGGATTGTCAAGGGGGAGTGTTGAAATTGAGCTGGAGCTGATAAGGGGTGCGTCTCCCCACCTCTTGTATCACCTGCATGCCCACCACGTAGAGGCCTACCACCTCATCTGCATGGGCATGGCTCATATACCCAGGATACCTCCGTAGAAAGCTTCTCATGTGCCGAAACATGTTCTCCGCAAGGTTGCTCGTCCTCACCTTCTCCTTCCACTCATAGGGTAACTCCAGATAGGAGAAAAGCCGGTCCTTCCGCCACAGGAGGGAGGCCGTCATCCGGGGAGCCTTCGCCGCCCACTTCTTCACGAATGCCTCCAACGCACGTGCTGCGTCCTCCTTCCCTCCTGCCTCAAAGAGCTTCCAGTACTCCGCTCGAAAAGCTCGCCTCTCCTTCTGGAGGTCTGCGTTCTTCCCCTTCCGTTCCCCCATGTCCTGCAGGAGCTTCTGCTCAAGCGTACCCTGCAGGTGCCAGAGGCATACCTGCTTCTTCGCCTCAGGATACACCGTCTCCACGGCCTGCCGGATCCCCTCAGCCTCATCGGCCACCACCAGCTCCACCTCATGAAGCCCTCGCTCATAGAGCCTGGTAAGGAGTCGCTCGTAGCTCGCCTGGTCCTCCTGCTCCGCAACGACCCAGTCGAGGAGCTCATGAGATCCGTCCTCCTTCACCCCCACGGCACTCAGGACAACCAGCTTCTTCTGACCCCTCCCACGCCTCTTTGCCCACACTCCATCCAGCACAAGGGCCTTCACTCCTCTAAGGGACCTCCTCCGCCACTGCTCCTTCTCCTCACGAAGACGCTTTATGAGCCGCAGGAGTGTCTGCGGGTGAGCCTCGCCTATCCCCAGCTCCCGTAACAGGATGGCCCACGTCCGCGCGCTCATCCCTCCCACATACCCGAGAAGGAGCTGCTCGGCGAGGGCCACGAGCCTCTGCTCATAGGCGACCAGCTTCACCTCCTTCCCCCCGCCGGTGCGGATGCGGGGCACGCGTACATCCTCGATCGGCCCCCAGGGGGTCTGCACGGTCTTCCACTTTCTGTAGCCGTACCGGTAGTACGGTGCCTTCTCAGCCTCCCCTCGTGCATATCGTGGTCGTCCTACTGCCTCCTCTCTCAGCGTCTCAAGGAGGTGTTCCAGGTACGTCTTGTAGGTGTGGCGCACCTCCTCCCGGAGTTGGGCCTCTACTTGCTTCATCAGAGCAGAGAGGGTATACTGTGTTTCAGTCAATGCGCGTGTGTTACCACGCTTCATGGGGTATCTCCTCCTTGAAAAAAGGATTAGTGTGGTGGGAGATACCCCTTATCTTTTTTCCCCGCCTTTTTCAACACTCGATGTTACAGTCCCTTTACCATAAAGTACGCCCCATTGCAGCCTGTTGAGGGAAAACCCCTGCCCCGGGGTGGGGCAGGGGGTGAGGAGGGAACTTATCGTACAGGGATACCCGACTGCATGATGGCCTTGATCTGTTGGTCCGTGTATGCCGCGTCGGCGATGAGGATCTCGTCCATCTTTCCCACGAAGAGCGGATCGGGCCAGTTGCTCGCACCTATGTAGAGTCCCTTCTTTTCTACATGAGAAGGAAGGAGTCCCGTATAACCGGATGCCACGCGCTTACCGTCGATGTACATGACCATCTCTCTCCCGTTCACTGTGATGGCCAGGTGTACCCATTCACCCGTAGGAAGGGCAGGTCCGAGCAGTTTCACGCTACCAGATGGATGAAAGATGTCACACCTCATCACACCTTCCACGCCGCTGAACCCGAACCACATGTCGGCGGTGGCGCCGTCACCGAAATCGAATATCCTGGCCCAGGGAGGCCATGCCTCGGCATTCACCCAGGCGAGGAATGACCACTCTTTACCCTCCAGGACATCGGGTTTGAGTTCGATATACGTCTGGGTCCCATCGAATACGAGCGCTTTCCCGAACTTTCCTTCGGTGGTCGCCGGTTTACCCCTGATGAGCGCGTCCAGTCCGTTCCCTGAATCGTCTTTCAGGGTATCTCCCTCGATATGGTCCATGGTGTAGATAGCCCTCGCATGGAGGTCGAAATCCACCGTAAGGGGTGCTCCTTTCTTTTCCATCGAGGCACATCCCGCAAGAGTGAGGATGAGGACGAGTACTCTCCCCACCACTTTGGTTACGCTCGAACTATTCATAGGTCTCCTCCACGATATGTGGTTCTTTATGGTGTGTCCCCCGTTCAGAGGAACAGGGGACACCTTTGTCTATTCAGAACCAGAAGGCGACATTGAGGGGTACGTAATGGGAGATGGCCTTCACCGATGTCTTAGATTCGTAATAGTTGATGTGCATCTGATACCCCAGTTGTACGTATCCGTTGGAGAGATTTTTCTTTATGAACGGGAAGACCCCGCCGCCCATGGCCATTCCGGACGTTCCATCCGTGGGATTGGCAGGCACGTATGCGGCATCGATGTTGGTGGAGAATCCTAGATCATCGCTGTCGCCGCTCATCATGTTTCCCACTTGGCCGGAAGAGTCCGACATGTAGGTGAAGTTCCCTCTGAGTCCTACCTGGACTCCAGGGAGGGGCAGGTCGTAGAGCGCGTCGAGCACGACTCTGTCAAGGAGAATCTCTTGAGCGTTGTCATGGAACTCGGTCGCGTAGGCGAATCTGTTGCCAAGGGCAATGCGGAGAGATGAGATCGGTCGATATGCTCCGGAGACGTTGATATTGTGCTTCATTCCTTCTGTAGCTGTTCGGTACTGGAAGTCGTAACCTGCGGCGAGATCGAAACCCGATCCGAGGAAGTTGAATCCCTCAGCGCTCAGATAGGCCTCTCTCACCACGTCGTCGTCTCCCTTGTAATCGGAAGCGGAGTACCACAGTCCGTGGTAATACCCGGCTTTGAGAGTGACACCCATGGGGAGACTGTACCTCATGTTGATCTTGAACTGGTCTACCAGGTTCTGCCAATAGTTGTTGGCCGGCATGGATCCCCAGCCGTCGTTGGTACTCCAGGCTCGTATCGGTACCCCAACGAGAAGCGAAAACCCATCGAGCATGTAGGGCTTGATCTCGAGCCCGGTGAAGTAGGGGCCTACGTCCCGATCGGCCACGTTGTGCGCGTAGATGAACCCCCATGCGAGGTCATTGGTGACGTATCCGAAGTGCTGTTCCTCGAACTTACCGGTGAGGAGGTCGACCTGATTGTTGAGAAGGTTTATCCGTACGTTACCCTGATAGAAGGGAACGTCATCGCCATAGAGATCGTACCAGGTGTCGAGATCGTTGCCGAGACGTATCCCGAGGACGAAGTGGATATTCTGGGAGTCCATGAACATGTTCACTTCGGTGCGTCCGCCGTACCACGAACCGAATCCGGCTCCGTATTCGAACTGTTCCCAGTCTTCACTCCCGGTCTGTGTGGCATAGGTGGTGAGGAGGTAGTTGGAATAGTCCGCATATCCGTGGAACATCACCTGTTGAGCGGCGAGGATACCTCCTGCACATGCCACAATGAGTGCTACTCCAAAAATCCGTAATGCCTTCATCATACGTTCCTCCTGTTGGATTCTCTTCTTGTCAAGGCAGGATTCCTGCATAGAGGTCGCTCACCTCCGAGGCGCTGAGGGCCCTGTCGTAGATCACTACGTCATCGAGGATCGCTCCCTGAGCCTGCCAGGTATCCTGTCCGAACATGATGGATACAGTGGCGGCGGTGAAGTCCTCATATGCGGTATCGTAGGTGCCTTGCTCTTCACCGTTGATGTAGAGTGTCGCGACACCAGAAGAATCCATGGTCTCCGTGACATGGAACCATTCCCCGGCCGATGGGAGGGTCGTGAATATGTCACCCCAGTCGTTAGCCAGATCGCTGCGGTTTCGGGCGTAGAAACTCGTATCAGAGTTGCTGCCATGACTCACAAACCCTTCCCACGTGCCCCCGCTGTCCTTGAATATCATGTGAGCGATGGCTCCCCAGCTCGTATTCCAGGTGATCACCTTGGCCCAGTAGGAAATGGTGAAGCTCTTGCCTACCAGGTTGTCGGGGAGAGTGAGATACACATAGCCCAGGGTGTTGTCGGGGTTCTCCAGATAGAGGGATGTGTTTCTATAGCCTGTGATGAACGAGTATGAGGAAGGAGAGCTTCCACCTATGGTGGCGTCGTTACTGTTTCCCGAATCATCCTCGAGAGTGTTCTCGAATTGTAGTACCACCACTGCTGTGGAATTGGTGAGATCGAGAGGTGTGGTTGTGACTGGATTGTCTTGAGAGGCTTCCACCTCTTCCCTCCCGATGGTTGGCTCACCGCAGGCCAGTATCATGGTCGCGATGACAGGAATGAACGCGCTTTTCATCACTCCTTTCATGTCCGACCTCCTAACCGTAATATTTGATGGTGATTACCATTTTTGAGCCACCTGTGGTATAATACCGAAGAGAGAGGTGGCACGGATATGGACGTCGTAAGTCTTTCAACACTTGCAAGCGATAGAGAGAAAACGGTCTCCTATCTGAGAGAGAAAGGTCTCCTCGTCACGTACACCCGGTGTCCCTTCTGTGGAAGTGAGCATATAGGCGAGGTGAGACGAGAGAAGTACAAGTGCTACCAGTGCAGGAAAGAGTGGAGCATACGACGAGGGAGCATCTTCGAGGGGATGAAGCTCTCCTGGGAGAAGATCCTGTGGGCAATGAAGCTCTTTGAGATGGAAGTTACCGCCCACAAGGCGGCTTTGCAGTTACGGCTCTCCTATGAGGTGACGCTGAGGCTCTACACATTGTTTCGGAAGGCGATATGGGTCCACACCCAGAAGGAGGGGAAGAGCCTGCTCGAAGGTGAAGTAGAGATGGACGAAAGTTATTTTGGAGGAAAGAGAAAGGGGAAGAGGGGGAGAGGGGCGGCAGGGAAGATTCCTGTGTTTGGGATTCTTGAGCGAGGGGGAAAAGTGCAGGTGGAAGTGGTGGAGCAGGTAAGTGCGGAGGAGCTTGTACGACTGGCAGTGGCCAAAGTGAAGCGGGGGTCGCTTGTGTATACCGACCGGTTCAAGAGCTATGATGGGCTTGTGAGCTATGGATTCAGGCACAAGCGGATTGATCACGGGAAGCGATTTGCGAATGGGAAAGTGTACATCAATGGGATAGAGGGGTTTTGGAGTTATGCGAAAGGGCGGCTGCTCCAGCATCACGGGGTGAGTGTAGAACGTTTTCCGCTGTACTTGAAAGAATTGGAGTGGCGGTATAATCATAGGGAGGAGGATCTATTCGAGCTTCTGCTGGAGGTACTTAGAGAGTACTCCCGGGTGGCAAATAATGGATAATCACCTTTTCTTTTTCAGACAATATGCAGCAGGTATTCCTCAAGATTTTTTGGATGCGGCACGAATGGATGGGGTACATGAGTATGGTATCTTCTTCAAAATCGGGATGCCTCTCATGCGTCCCGCCTATGCCGCAATGGGTATCCTTGTTGGACTCAATTCGTGGAACAGCTTCGTGTGGCCTCTGATCGTGTTGCGGACAGGAGACAAATTCACCTTGCCCATAGGGTTGAACACTCTCCTTACCCCGTATGGTAACAATTATGATATGCTGATCGCCGGAGCTTCGGGCGCGGTCCTTCCCATGCTTGTGCTTTTCTTCTTCTTTCAGAAATATTTTGTCTCGGGGCTCATGGCAGGGGGCTTGAAAGGTTAGGGAAGCACCTAGTGCTTGTGGTTCTTGAAATAGAGCCTCAAGACGACTCCCTGGTCGTAGTTACCGAAGCCCCGTCCGAAGATGTTCACCCCTCCGGGATGGGAAGCTTCTTCCTTGACTCCCACCTTCACCCTGATGGAGTGGTGTTTCGAAATATCGAGATCGCTGAGGGTAATGTCGGAGACCTTCACCCCGTCGATATAGGCTCCCGATTCGGTGATGCTCCAGTTCTTGAGCAGGCCGTACTGGGATCCCTCCAGCTTCCACCATACGGGGGTATATTTCCCCCGCTTGTCGCCGAAGTCTCCCGGACATTCCCAGGTTCCTATCTCTTCGTTGTTGATCCATACCGTGATGTCTGAGGGCCACTGTTTGTTCGTGCCGGGTATCTCGGAGGAGAGTTCCATACTCACTTCGAGGCTCTGGAGCGGCTCTTTCCGGTAGAGGCTGTTGTTCGGAAATTGATATTCCACCCATCCGGTCTCGAACCACAGGAGGGCGGCTTTCGCTCTCTCGGGAAGGAGGAAGGAGTCCGGCACATCGAGATAGCCAATGATGCTTTCCGAGGAGCACAGGCCGCACGGTGGCGTCACGTGGAAATTGGTATAGAGGCCTATGGGCATTTCCACTTCTATGGTGTTGTCCTCTTCAGGCTTCTTTTCCGTGATGAACTGGACCATGATTTCCTCATAGCGGGTGCGGCAGAGCTTCTGATTCCCCTTCTTGCCGTTCACTATCTCGGTTTCGATGAGTCCCGCCTTTTCCAGGATGGCGATATTGGTCGCCACGGTGGATTGTGGGAGCTTGAGACGCTCGGCGATCTGATTCACATTCAGGGTTTCGGTGGTCAGCAGGTTGAGGATGTTGATCCGTATCTCCGAAGAAAGCGCCTTGAGGATGCGGGCATCTTCGTAACTGTTGATGAGCAAGAATTTTTCACTTCTCTCCATGATCTTTTATTATACTCTTTATTTTGCTCCGTGACAACCTTCAACAGTCTAGACGGGTATTTATCATATTTTTGGAAATCCAACTATTCACGACAAGACCTCCCATATGAGGTAAAAAACCATCCAACATATTTGTTAACAAAAGGGAAGACGGCTTGAGGAAGGAGGCGGGAGAATGGCTGTGTTTCCAGGAACATGTGGTGTTCCCATATATTTTTTCAGGAGGGTGATGATGAAAAAACTCTTTCTTGTATTCCTGTTGCTGACGGTGATTGGTACCGTCTGGGCGGAAGGCGGCAAGGAGACAGGCTCGGCAGGTGTCTCCTCTCTTCCCCGCAAGGAGACCCTCTATGTGGGTGGTCTTCAGTGGGGTCCGCCTCAGAACTTCAATCCTCTTTCCACACAGGCTTCGTTCCCTCTCAACAACGGATGGCGAATGCCTCTGCTCTATGAGACTCTCTTCCTCTACAACCAGCTGGACAACAGTCTCGAGCCTCACATCGGTCTCTCATACGAGTGGGTTGATGATCTCACCTTACGGATACAACTGCGGAAGGGGATTCACTTCAACGACGGCTCGCCTCTCACTGCCGAAGATGTGGCCTATAGTTACCTGTTGGGTGAGAAGTATCCCGTGCCTTGGAGTGCAACGATGACCCATATAAAGGAAGTCGTTGCAGCGGACGACTACACGGTCCTCATCCGTATGAAGCCCGAGAATCCCAACAGGCTCTATGTGTTGGACAGCCTCGGAAACGTATACGTGCTCCCCAGCGATGTGTGGAGTGAAATCGAAAAGAAGTACGACTACGATGGGACGAAGATCATTCAAGAATTCAATGCTCACCCCATCGCTTCGGGCCCCTACAAGATCGCCTTCTACGATGATACGAGGATCGTGCTCGAGCGGGACGACAACTACTGGGGCAAGGCAGTATTCGGGAAACTCCCTGCACCGAAATACATTGCCCATCTCATCTACAAATCCAACGAGGCGAGTTCCAACGCCTTCAGACAGGGGCAGATCGATGTGAACCAGCAGTTCATCCCCAAGGTGTGGACGCTGTGGGAAAAGGGGGCGCCGTTCAAGACCTATCTCAGGAAACCTCCGTATTATATCCCGGGAAGTATCCCGAGCCTGTTCTTCAACATGACCAAGAAGGGACTCGATGTGCCCGAGGTGAGAAGGGCCCTCGCGATGTGCATCGATTACGCCAAGGTGGTCGATGTGGCGATGAGCGGCTATTCCACCATCGTGCGACCGGGTCTCATGCTGCCCGTCTACCATGAGCAGGAACTCATCGACACGAGGACACTCGAGTCGGTGTCCTACAGTTTCGACGTGGATGCGGCGAACGCCCTCCTGGATTCCATCGGTGCAAAGCCCGGGCCTGATGGCATACGGGTCCTCCCCGACGGAACCAGACTGGGACCGTGGGAGGCCTCGTGTCCCTACGGCTGGTCGGATTGGAACGCCACGCTCGAGATCGTGGCCCAGTCGGCCCGCAAGATCGGGATAGAGATACGAACCAAGTTTCCTGAATTCCCTGTCTGGCTCAACGATGTCCAGAACGGATACTTCGATATCGCCATGTGGCTCAGTACGAACCCTGGTATGGCCCAGCCGTGGGATCGATTCAGGGCCTTTCTGGATTCGAGGAATCTTCCTCCCATCGGCAAACCCGTTACCGCCAACTACAACTACGGCCGTTACAAGAATGAGCGGGTGAACGAGCTGCTTTCTCTTATACCTCCGGTGACAGATGAGAACACGTTGAGAGAACTCTATACAGAGCTCAACCTGATCTTCATCAGAGACCTCCCACAAATTCCCCTCATGTATAGACCCTCTGCATTCTACACAGTATACGAGGGAGTATGGACGGGTTTCCCTGATGAGCAGAACAATCCCTACAATATCCCCCCCACTCCCATTTCCGGTGCATTCGTGAAGGCGCTCTACTACATACAGGCGAAATAGTGGATATGGGGCAGGCACATCGTGCCTGCCCCTCTTACTACATCCACAGAGAGGGGGAAACGCATGCGACATTACCTGCGGTATTTTGGGAAGAAGCTGGGCTGGACGTTCCTCACCCTCGTGGTGGCGGTGACGCTCAACTTCTTCCTCCCACGGATGGTCCCGGGAAATCCGGTCGATGCAATAGTAACCGACCTCGTACAAGGGATTTCGGATGAAAACAGAGTGAAGGAGATCTATGAGACCTTCAATAGTGAGTTCGGGGTGGATAAGCCGCTCTGGCACCAGTACCTGATCTACGTACGGAACCTCCTCAGAGGTGATCTAGGCACATCATTCGGTCAGTATCCGAAGAAGGTGAAGGATATACTCAGAAATGCCATCCCCTGGACCGTGGGGCTTCAACTTCCTGCAATTTTGGTGGGCTGGATACTGGGTAACGTCCTGGGGGCCCTTGCCGCCTATCGCCGCAAGCTTTTCGACAAGATATTCATGCCTCTATCGCTCGCCATAAGTTCCTTCCCGTTCTTCGTGATGGCCTTACTCATGCTCTACCTGTTCGGCATGACCCTGGGATGGTTTCCCATAGGAGGAGCCTATGCCTTCGATGTCCTCCCATCCCTCTCGTGGCGGTTCATAGGATCGGTCTTATATCACTATGCCCTGCCGTTCCTCTCCATCGTCATAGTCACCATAGGAACGCAGGCCATAGGGATGCGATCGATGGCCATCTATGAGCTCAATTCGGACTACGTGCTCTACAGCAAACTCCTGGGACTAGAGGACAAAAAGGTGGTTCGGTACGTGTTTCGGAATGCAATGCTTCCTCAGATCACCGGCCTCGCCCTTTCCCTTGGAACAATGGTGGCGGGGGCTCTCATCGCCGAGATCGTGTTCAACTATCCCGGGATAGGGACCTATATGTTCTCTGCGATCAGACAGCTCGACTATCCTCTCATCTCGGGGTGCACCCTCCTCGTAACGGTGAGTGTGCTCGTGGCCAACTTCGCCATAGAGGTGGTGTACGGATTCCTCGATCCACGTATCAAGATGGCTCAGCTGGAGGATAAGTGAGATGAAAGGTGCAACCAGAGTGCTCATGCGATCGCCGAAGTTCCTCATCGGCGTCGCTCTATTGGTGATGGTAGGAGGATTCGTCCTCATATACCCGTTCGTGGATATCCGGGATCCGTTCGAGATGGTGGGGCTCAGCTATGAGCCTCCTTCCAAGGATTTCCCCCTCGGGACGGACAACTTCGGGCGCGATGTCCTGCTCGAACTCGCATATGGGACGAGATCGTCTCTGTACGTGGGAATTCTCGCAGGGGGGATCGCATTGTGTATCGGCGTGGTCATAGGGCTCCTCGCCGGCTATCTCGGCGGTTTCTGGGACAATATCCTCACCACGGTGACCAACATGTTCATCGTGATACCCTCGTTCATGATTCTCATCCTGGTTTCGATAGGCCTCAACAGTCGGAGTCTCCTGATTGTGGGGGTGATCATAGGGTGTACCACGTGGCCGTGGACCGCCCGGGCGGTGAGGGCCCAGACTGCCTCGTTGCGATTGAGGGACCATGTCCATATTGCGCGCATCTCGGGCTATGGAGTGATGAGGATCATCGTCACGCAGATACTCCCTTATATCGCTTCCTATGTATTCATGGCCTTCATCCTCCAGACCGCGAGCGGGATACTGGCAGAGGCGAGTATCTCCATGCTCGGCCTGGGTCCCTACAACACGATTTCACTGGGGACGATGCTGAACTGGGCCATCATGTTCGAGGCCATGGGTGCCGGGGCGTGGTGGGCGTTCATTCCTCCAGCCCTCCTCATCGCTCTTTTCACCTTTGCCCTCTTTCTCATCAACAGTGGACTGGATGAGATCTTCAATCCTAAGATCAGGAGATAAGCGCTCATGGACAGTAAACTGCTCGCCGTGGAAGATCTCCACACATACTACAGGACCAGGGATGGAGAACATGTGCATGCCGTCTCGGGGGTCTCGTTCGAACTGGAGGAGGGGAGAGTTCTCGGTATCGCGGGGGAATCGGGGTGCGGGAAATCCACCCTCGCGCTCAGTCTGATGGGGTTCTACTTCCCCCCTCTCTACTACAAGAGCGGAGTGATCGCCATCCGAGGGGTGGACATCATGAAGCTCGAGTACGAGAAGTTGAGGGTAGACTATCTGGGTAAGGAGATATCCTACATTCCTCAGGCCGCGATGAACGCCCTGAACCCCACCCGGAAGATAGGCGACTTCGTGGTGGATGTGGTGCAGGTGCACAGACCGTCCCTGACCGAGAAGGAGATACTGACGATGGCGGCCGAGAGGTTCGAGTCTCTCAACCTTCCCAGTCGCATTTTGAGGGCCTTTCCAACGGAGCTTTCCGGAGGGATGAAACAGCGCACGGTGATCGCGATCTCCACTCTCCTCGACCCCAAGATCCTCATCGCCGACGAGCCCACCTCTGCACTCGACGTCTCTTCCCAGAAGGCGGTCATCCGGATGCTCAGGCTGCTCATGAGAGAGCGCGTGATCAAGGCCATGATCTTCATCACCCATGAGCTTCCACTCCTCTACCACGTGGCGGACGACATCGCCGTGATGTACGCCGGGCAGCTGGTGGAGAAGGGGACGGCCCGGGAGGTGATATTCGATCCCCTTCATCCCTATTCCCACGCCCTCATGGGTTCCATCCTGGTGCCGGACGAGGAGTTCATGAGTTCCTCCCGCACGATTCGCACGATTCCGGGTGCTCCGCCGAACCTCAAGGAGGAGATAAGGGGATGCCGGTTCGCCGACAGGTGCCCGTACGCCTTTGACGCGTGCAGGGAACATGCGGTGGCGGAGCGGCCCGTAGGAAAGAGGATGTACAGATGTCTCATCGATGTAGAAGATCTCAAGGAGAGGTATGTACATGGGGAATGAATACGTGCTCGAAGGGGTGGATCTCACCCGATATTTCGGTATAGGGCGACTCCGCTTCGCGGCCGTGGATCACGTGACTATCGGCTTTCGGGAAGGAGAGATCGTCTCCATTGTGGGGGAGAGTGGGAGCGGAAAGACCACCCTGGCCAAGATATTCCTGGGACTCCTCAGGCCGAGCTCCGGTGAGGTGCGCTACAGAGGAGAGGTGTTGCGGTTGCGAGGCCAGCGGGAGCGAAGGGCCTACTGGAGCGGGGTGCAGGCCATCTTTCAGGATCCCTTCGCCTCGTTCAACCAGTTCTTCAGAGTGGACAGGTTCCTCCAGGACTGTCTCAAGGTGGCGGGTATTCAGGCCTCAGAACAAGAGGCGCGCAGGATCAAGGAGGAGGCGTGTTCGTTCGTGAACCTCCCCTATCATGAGATCTACAACAAATACCCGTTCGAGCTCTCGGGCGGCCAGATGCAGCGTCTCATGATCGCCCGGGTCTTCATCATCAAACCCAGTGTACTGATCGCCGATGAGCCCACGTCCATGATAGACGCCTGCTCCCGTTCGACGATCCTCGACATGTTGCTCTCCCTCCGGAAGGAACGCGGGATGACCATCGTGTTCATCACGCACGATCTGGGGCTCGCCTACTATGTGAGCGATCGGATCGCCATCATGCACAGAGGAAAGATCTGCGAGGAGGGTGAGGCAAAGCGAGTGATAGAGGATCCTCAGCACGAATACACGAGAAGCCTCCTCGCCGATGTGCCGAGACTCATGGCCGAGTGGAGTCTCGAGTAACTGCTACTCCCGGGTATGGAGGAATCCCGCTCGTCGTACCTCCGGGAGGAGGATGACTCCTCCTCCCAGGAGGAGCCCTATCCCCAAGGTGAGGAACACGGCGGGGAATCCAAGAGCCTGTGCGATCCCCCCTGCGAGCAGGGAGCCCACGGCCACTCCTGCGTCCATGGCGGTGAAAAAGGTAGAGGCGGCGGCACCCCTCCGATGGTGAGCTGCGCTCATGAGCGCCCCTGTGTTGAGGATGGGAAAAGCCACGCCATACCCTGCACCGTAGAGCAACCCCGAGACGAGGAGGTGCAGGTAACCGGAAAGTGGGATGAGGAGGAGAAACGAGATGCCGCTCACGATGAAGGATCCCGACATGAGGAGAGAGAGGTCGCCCTGTACCTTTCCGAAGAAGAGTCGGGTGAGTACGACGGCCAGGGTGAAGCTGGTGAAGAAGAGGCCGCCGTTGGGTATGCCCCTGGTGAGTGCATAGCCGGGAATGAAGGTGAGGGCCGCGCCGTAGCTCAGACCAAGGAGCAGGGCGAAGGCGGAAGGGGCGAGGGCCTCCTTGTGGAATAGACGAGACCAGAGTCTGTGGGGAAGATCCTGGGAGGATGCGCTTCCTTCTCCATCGCGTGAGGATGGTGCCCGAGGGAAGGTAGGGACGGCCAGACCCATTCCCGCGATGCCGATGAGTGTGGAGGTCACGACCACCAGCTCGAATCCGGCGGGCAGGAGTTGTACGGCGAGCGGTCCTCCGAGGGCAGGGCCCAGAGACGCGACGAGGCCCTGAATGGCTATGGCCTGGAGCACGCGGCCCTGGGGCACGAAGTCGGGGAGGAGGACTCCCATCCCGGTGGTGAACAGGGAAAATCCCACTCCCTGCAAGAGCCGGCAGGTGAGGAGGTAGGGGATTCCGGCGGGCAGGGCCATGAGGGATGTGGCGCCTATCAGGGTTCCCACTCCGAGATGGAATACGAGCGTCCGATCGTACCGATCGAAGAGTACGCCTCCCAGGGGACGGGCGAGGAGCGCGGCGATCGCGAAGAGCGTGGTGGAGAGCCCGGCCACTGTCTTGGGTGACCCTTGGGTCTGGAAGTAGAGCGGGAGCGCGGTGAACAGCATGAAGGTGCTGGTGGATATGAGGAACTGGACCGCCATGGCGCTCAGAAAAAGTGGACCTCCGAGGGACGATCGGATCTGGTGCTTCACTCGTGCTACCTCCGCATTGGGTATGCTTACAGGGTTATAAAGGAGAAAGAGCATATAGCCTAGTCGTTTTTTGTTGTCAATGATGGAGCGTTGATGAACGGCCGCCGCATTTCGTCTCGTCGCCGGTCACGGCTCCGGTAAAGGAACGCCTTGATACCATGTAAAAAAGAGGAAAGACAGGGGCGGGGAAGGCCGGTACACTGTTGTACACCTTTTACGAGGGAGGTTGTATGAAAAGGGTATTGTGCTTTTTCGTATGTGTGATGGCCCTCAGTACCTCGAGCCTCTGGGGGGCGGGAGGAAAGGAACACACGTCCTCCGCTCCTGTGGTCTTTCCCTATGAGGACCCATCACTTCCGTTGGATGAGAGGGCCAGGGATCTGGTCTCCCGTATGAGTCTTGAGGAAAAGGTATACTTCGTTGTGGGGACCGGCATGGGGAATGTGGCGTTTGCGCCTTCCATAATGGGAACGGACAGGATCGTCCCGGGAGCGGCAGGGACCACGTTCCCTCTCCTCCACTTCGGGATCCCTGCAATGGTGATGGCGGATGGACCTGCGGGGGTGCGTATCAGCCCTGTGAGAGAGGGGGAGGAAGAGAAGACCTACTATTGCACCGCGTTCCCTATCGCTCGGATGCTCGCTTCATCGTGGGATACATCTCTCCTGGAGGAAGTGGGTACGGCCATGGGTGAGGAAGCCCTCGCCTACGGGGTGGATATGATCCTGGCTCCCGGCATGAACATCCACCGACATCCTCTGGGGGGGAGGAACTTCGAGTACTATTCTGAGGATCCGCTCATCACCGGAAAGATGGCGGCAGCATTCGTACGGGGCGTGCAATCCCAGGGGATAGGGGCCTGTCTCAAACACTACGCGGCGAACAACCAGGAGACGAACCGTATGTCCATCGACACGGTGGTTTCGGAGAAGGCCCTTCGGGAGATCTATCTCAGGGGCTTCGAGATTGCGGTGAAGGAGGGGCAGCCCTGGGCCGTGATGTCCGCCTACAACAAGGTGAACGGGCTCTACTGCAGCGAGCACCATTGGCTCCTCACAGAAGTGCTCCGGAACGAGTGGGGGTTCTCGGGACTCGTGATGACCGATTGGTTCGCAGGGAAGGACCCTGTGGCTCAGATGAAGGCGGGGAACGACCTCCTCATGCCGGGTACGCCCTTCCAGCGAGCTTCTCTCCTGGCGGCGGTGAAGGAGGGAGGTTTGGATGAGGAAGTGCTGGATCGGAACGCGGAGCGGGTGGCCCGTATCGTTCTGGGAAGTGCCTCGGCACGTGGTGTGGAACGGCCAGAGGCGCCCGATCTCGAAGCCCACTCCTTGCTTGCCCGAAAGGCAGCGACCGAAGGGATGGTGCTTCTCAAGAACGAGGGGAACACCCTTCCGCTTGATCCTGGGCTTCGGGTAGCGGGTTTCGGGGTTTCGTTCTATGATGTGATCATCGGAGGGACGGGAAGCGGTGATGTGAACGAGGCGTACCGCATCTCCCCTGCGGAAGGACTCACCGCAGCGGGCTATCAAGTGGATAGTGATCTGAAGGAGAGGTATCTGCACTACATAGAAGAGGCGAAAGCGAACCTCCCTCCGAAGAAGAACTGGTGGGAGCCGGAGAAGAGGATCGCAGAGTGGGATCTTCCTGAGGAGATGGTGGATCTTCTCGCTTCCCGTACTGATGTGGCGCTCGTCACCATAGGGAGGATCTCAGGTGAGTTCGCCGACAGGAGCAGGGAGGAATTCTATCTCAGCAGCGAAGAGAAGTCCCTGTTACGGAAGGTCTCCAGTGCCTTTCATGCGAAAGGGAAGAAGGTGGTAGTCCTCCTCAACATCGGGGGGGTGATAAAAGTTGATGACTGGAGGGATCTCGTCGATGCGATCCTCCTGGTCTGGGAACCTGGACAGGAGGCAGGCCATGCAATCGCAGATGTGCTTTCGGGGCGCGTCAATCCTTCCGGGCGGCTCACCACCACTTTCCCGCTCGACTACGAGGATGTCCCCTCGAGTTCCTACTTTCCCGGAACCCCGATGGACAACCCGGAACGTGTGGAGTATGGAGAAGGGGTCATGGTCGGATACCGGTATTTCGTCACCGACAACGTCCCGGTCGCGTATGAGTTCGGATACGGACTTTCGTATACGACGTTCGACCTGGCCCTTGCTGGGGTCGAAGGGGAGGTGACACGAGATGAGGAACTCCGGCTCCGGGTGGAGGTGACGAACACCGGAGATGTGCCGGGGAGAGAAGTCGTCCAGGTATACCTCGAGAGAGATCTTGTGGGTGACGAGCCGGCGAAGGTTCTGGTGGGATTCGCGAAGACAGAAATCCTCGAGCCGGGCGCCTCTGAACGTGTCGAGATCAGGATTCCCAGGGAATATCTGGCCGTCTTCGACGAGGGAGCGGATGCATGGATCATTCCCGCCGGCGACTACCGTCTCACGATCTCGAAGTCGTCCCTTATGGACGTAGGTTCTATACCTTTTTCCGTTGGACATAGGGTCCATGTGGCTGATGTGATTCCACTGGACTGAGATCGATGTGGGGAGGGGGCGATCCGCCCCTTCCCTTCGCCATTGTTGGTGGGTGAGAGCATGGAAGGTCTTTTCTACATAGAGAACGTGGAGTACAAGGAGCACCTTCCGTTCAAGGTGTTCCTCCACAACGTGAGGGAGTGCGGATTCCATCTCCACAAGGAGTTGGAGATGCTTTTCGTGCTGGACGGGAGTATCCTGGTGCAGGTGGAGGGAAACCAGTACGTATGCGGGATCGACGACGTGGTACTGGTGCACGGCGAGGAGCTCCACTTCACCCATTCCATGGGTGATCAGAATATCGTCCTCGTGTTCCAGATGGATGTGCTCTATGCCGATCAGTGGGAACCAGGGTTCTCGCAGATGCGATTCCTCTGTAACTCCACGCTCTCGAGAGAGGGGAAGGACCAAGAGAAGTATCGAAGGTTGAGGACGGAACTCGCCTCCCTCATGGCCATGTCCCGGAAGACAGAGGAGGGTGCACGCCTCAGGATGATGGAAAGGGTGTTTCGCATCCTCTCGCTCCTCGTCTCGGAGTTCAGGGTGGGGGAGAGGGAGATGCAGGTGGACATGTCGCAGATCGAGGAGAGCATGAGATACTTCTCGAGAGTGGCGCGCATCCTCAAATACTTGGACACCCACTACATGGATCGTATCTCCCTTTCCGAACTCGCCGAGCGGGAAGGGGTGCATCCCAGCTACCTTTCCAGGTTTTTCCACGAGAAGGTAGGGCTTGCCTTCAAAGATTACCTGCAGATGGTACGTCTGCAGAAATCGTTGCGGGATCTCATCACGAGTTCCCGCACCATCACGGAGATCGCGATGGACTATGGGTTTCCCAGTGTGAAGGCGTATGAGACGTCGTTCAGGAAGTTCTATGGATCGACCCCCTCTGCGTGGCGTTCCAGTACCATGGAGCGACTGGCCCCCCCGCCTCACTCTGTGTACAACCCCCTGTCCAGGAAGAAGGCGTTTCGTCTTCTCGAGCGGTATGTGTCCTCCGAAGAGGACCGATAAGATAATTTTTCAAGGAGAGATACCATGATGGAGTGGATGAGCCGAGCACCGTTTTCTCTTTCTCCTCAGGACCGGCGGTGGGTGGAGGAGACGTTCCGATCCCTCTCTCTCGAAGAGAAGGTCGGTCAGGTCTTCGTCCTACTGTGCGATGAGCTCTCCGAGGAGAAGATGCAGTACGTCCTGGGACTCAAGCCCGGGGGGATCCATAGATTCCCGAACGGAGTCTCGTGGGAGACGCTCGCTTCCTCGGCCGTGTTCCTCCAGGAACACTCACGCGTCCCCCTCCTCCTCACCGGCGACCTCGAGTTTTCCTTCTTTGCGGTCAGGATCGGTGATGAGGGGAGCGAATTCCAGACACAGATGGGGGTGGCCGCATCGTCCGATCCCCTCAGGGATGTGGAGAGGATGGCCCGTATCGCTGCCAGGGAGGGGCGGGCCCTGGGCTACAATGTGACCTTCTCCCCCGTGGTGGACATAAACTACAACTTCAGGAGTACCATCACCGGAGCGAGGACCTTCGGGAGCGATGCCGACATGGTGAGGCGTCTCTCCGAGGTCTACGTCAGGGTGCTCCAGGAAGAGGGGATGGGAGCCTGTGCGAAGCACTGGCCGGGAGACGGGGTGGACGATCGCGATCAGCACCTGGTGACGTCGTGCAACAGCCTTTCCCGCGATGTGTGGGATGCGAGCTACGGTGAGGTCTACCGAGGGGTGATACAGGCCGGAGTGCAGAGCATCATGAGCGCCCACATCTGCGCCCCTGCGCTCGTGGACGGTCCCGATCGTTTCGTGCCGGCCTCTCTCTCGGGGGATCTCACGATCACATTCCTTCGGGAGCGTCTGGGTTTCAATGGCGTGGTGATTTCGGATGCCACCCCCATGGCGGGTTTCGCCTCACAGGGGAAGAGGGAGGATCTCCTGCCCCGTGCCCTCGATGCGGGATGCGATATCATACTCTTTTCCGAGGACCCTGAGGAAGATGTCCAGATCGTCCTCGATGCAGTGAAGTCGCGGCGGGTGGCTCCCGAGCGGTTGGACGAGGCGGTGTTGCGTATCCTCGCCTGGAAAGCGGCCCTCGGCCTTCACCGCGTTGAGGACTGGTCCTCGCACGTGAGAGGGCTCATGGAAGAGGCGAGGGCGTCGAGGGAGGAACACGCCCGGTGGGCCGAAGAGTGTTTCGCCTCGTCCATCACGCTGGTGAAGCACGAGAACGATATCCTGCCCATCTCGCCGCAGCGGTACCGCCGGGTGCTCCTGCTGGAGAGCCGGCCTCCCGAGGTCTTCGGGCCTTCGGGGTTCACCCCCTTCAAGGACTATCTCGAGCAGGAGGGGTTCTGGGTGACCAGGATGGAGGCGGATGTGCTCCCCGATCCTGATCTCTACGATCTGGCCATCTACCTGCTCGATCACTACACCTTCATGAGTGAAGGGCGGGCTTCGATCCCCTGGGCGGAGTTGCATGGGGGAGCATTCCGATCGATGTGGCGCTTCTGGGACGACATCCCCACGGTGATGATTTCCCTGAGCAGTCCGTATTTCCTCTTCGAGGCGCCCACGGTGGGGACGTATGTGAACGTGTATTCCCCGGCTGAGGTGGGCCTCAAGGTGCTGGTCGATCTCCTCATGGGGAGGAGGGAGTTCCGGGGGAGGAATCCCGTGGATCCGTTCTGTGGAATGGAGGACGTGAGGGTCTCCTGTGGCGGGTAAAGAAGGGGCGCGCATTGGGTGCAAGAAAAGGGTAGCGGGAGAGGATGGTATGTGGAATAGTGAAACTAGCTTTTTTCGCCAGGAGGTCTTAGAATGAAGGTACGGTTGATGCTCGGCTGTGCACTCGTGGGAGTGCTGGTCTCATGTGCAGGTCTCAAGGAGGGTCGATCGATGAAAGGAAGCGAAGCGCGACTTGAGCGCGTATCCTATGTGAGTGTGGACGACGGGAAGGAGCGGGACGCCTTTGTCTACGTGCCCGCAGGCTACGAGGACACGAAAGACCCGTGGCCTCTCCTGCTCTTCCTTCACGGCGACGGTGAGCGGGGTGACGGCAAGGAGGACCTCGACTACGTGCTCTCCTACGGTCCGCTCTACGAGGCGTGGATTCAGAAGCGGGATCTCCCGTTCATCATCGTGGCGCCTCAGATGCCGATGTGGGGAAGGGATGAGGGGCCGGATGCCCCTCCCTACATCACCGGACGGTCCCGTGACCAGATTCCCCGCAGGCTCGAGGAGGGCGTGCCTCCCCGGATCACGGCGATGGAGTGGGATGTGCCGTACACCGGGGCGGTGCCTGCAGAGGTGCTTCCTCCGATCGAGGCCCTTCCACCGGGATGGGACCGCGTGGCCGAGGATATCCCCGTGCTCCTCGATCTGGTGGCCGGCCGGTATCGGGTGGACGAGTCGAGGGTCTACTTGTCCGGCGTCTCCATGGGTGGGATCGGAACCTGGATCATCGCCTCACGGTATCCCGAGCGTTTCGCGGCCATCGCCCCGGTGGTGGGATTCGGTTACCCGGAGATGATGGAGCCGCTCGCAGAGGCGAGGATGCCCATCTGGTGCTTTTCCGGCGGAAGGGATCCGGTGGTGCCTACGAGTCTGTTCTTCCCCGCCTTCATCCGTCTGGAGGATCTGGGGCACAGGGACTACCGGTTCACCACGGAACAGGATATGGGACACGATGTGTGGGTTCGGGTGTACGCAGGTGAAGACCTCTACCGGTGGCTGCTCTCGCATCGCAAGCGGTAGAGGCGGGCCGTGAGCCCGTGTGATCGACACGAGACATCAACAATTTATGGAGGATATATGCAGGTGAAGGATATCGTTGCACGACTTTCGCTCGAGCAGAAGGCCGCCTTGTGTAGCGGGAAGGACTTCTGGTTCACGGTGGATATTCCGGAGCTGGGGGTGAGGTCCATGCTCCTCTCCGATGGGCCGCATGGGCTCAGGAAGATGAAGGATGGGACGGAGGTGGATGCCGAGGAGATGACGGTGCCGGCGGTGTGTTTCCCCTCGGGGGTGGCGCTCGCGAGTTCCTGGGACAGGGCGTTGCTCCATGGGCTGGGCCGGGTGCTCGGCGAGGAGGCGAGGGCCGAGGGGATCGATGTGCTCCTGGGTCCTGCGATCAATATAAAGCGCTCGCCCCTCTGCGGGAGGAACTTCGAGTACTATTCCGAGGATCCGTACCTCGCAGGCGAGCTCGCGGCGGCCTACATCCGGGGGGTGCAGGAGCAGGGGGTGGGGACCTCGGTCAAGCACTATGTGGCGAACAACCAGGAGCACCGCAGGATGAGTGTGGATGCGGTGATCGATGAGCGCACCCTGCGCGAGATCTACCTGGCGGCGTTCGAGAGGGCGGTGAAGGGGGGCCGTCCGTGGACCGTGATGGCCGCCTACAACCGGGTGAACGGGGCGTACTGCACGGAGAGCGCGTTTCTCCTCACCCGGCTGCTCAGGGAGGAGTGGGGGTTCGACGGGTTCGTGGTGTCCGACTGGGGGGCGGTGGACGAGATCGTGGAGGCGCTCAAGGCCGGGATGGATCTGGAGATGCCGAGCAGCTTCGGGGTGGGGCCGGGCAATCTGGTGAAGGCGGTGAGGGAGGGGCGGCTCTCCGAGGAGGTGCTCGACAGGGCCGTGGAGCGGATACTGGGTGTGCTCGCGCGGGCCGGGGAGGCCCATTCGGGTACCTACGACAAGGAGGTGCACCACCGTCTCGCGAGGGAGACGGCGCGGGAGTGCATGGTGCTCCTCAAGAACGAGGAGGGGATCCTCCCCCTCGAAGGGGTGAGGAGGGTGGCGCTGGTGGGCGCCTTTGCCCGGCATCCCCGTTTCCAGGGGGGCGGGAGCTCCCACATCAACGCCTTCAAGGTGGAGAGCCTCTACGAGGAGCTGCCGAAGGTGCTGAAGGGAGCAGAGATCTCCTATGCGCCGGGCTACGTGCTGGGGGAGGAGGGGAAGGTTGACGAGCGGCTCATCCAGGAGGCGTGCGAGGCGGCGAAGGCTGCGGAGGTGGCGGTGGTGTGTGTGGGGCTTCCGGAGGAGTGGGAGTCGGAGGGATACGACAGGGAGCACCTGGAGCTGCCCGAGAGCCACAACCGGCTGGTGGAGGCCGTGGCAGCGGTGCAGCCCCGCACGGTGGTGGTGCTCCACAACGGCGCGCCGGTGCGCATGCCGTGGCTGGGCAGGGTGAAGGCGGTGCTGGAGGCCTACCTGGGCGGCCAGGCGGTGGGGGGTGCGGTGGCGGACATCCTGGCAGGGGTGGTCTCTCCCAGCGGGAAGCTCGCGGAGACCTTCCCGCAGCGCCTGGAGGATACCCCCTGCTACCTCTGGTTCCCGGGCGAGCGGGACAGGGTCGAGTACCGGGAGGGTATCTTCGTGGGCTACCGCTACTACGACACGGTGGGGAAGGAGGTGCTCTTCCCCTTTGGGTTCGGGCTCAGCTACACCGAGTTCGCCTATACCGGGATGAAGGTGAGCGCCGGGGAAGTATCGGCCGACGATGGACTGGTGGTGGAGGTCTCGGTGAAGAATGTGGGGAAGCGGGCCGGGAAAGAGGTGGTACAGCTCTACGTGCGGGACGTGGAGAGCTCGGTGGTGCGGCCTGAAAAGGAGCTCAAGGGCTTCGAGAAGGTCTTTCTCGAACCGGGAGAGGAGAAGACCGTGCGCTTCACCCTCGATAGGCGGGCCTTTGCCTACTACGCGCCCGAGGTGCAGGACTGGGTGGTGGAGGAAGGTGAGTTCGAGATCCTGGTGGGCGCCTCCTCGCGGGATATCCGGCTCTCGGAGCGGGTGACCGTGCGGTCGAACGATCGTGTGCCCTTCGAGGTGGGTCGGAACACCCTCCTGGGGGATCTCCTTGCCCATCCTGCCACCAAGTCCATCGGCGAAGAGGTGGTGGGAGGGCTCACCCGGCCTGGCGGCCCGATGGAAGGGATCATGAAGCGGAGCCCGAACATGGCACAGGCGATCATCAGGTACCTCCCCTTGAGGGATCTGGTGAACTTCAGCGGGGGTGCCTTCACCGAAGAGATGCTCGCAGACATCATCGAGCGGTGCAGCGAGTCGCTTTCATCTTGAGAGATCGTGAGTCACACGTGCGGGAGGGACGGGACGAAACCCCGTCCCTCTGTTTGGAGTCATAATGGGTTGTGTCTTCGCCCCCCGCATGATAGTGTCGTACCAATGAAAGAACAACAGAAACAGAAGAAGCACGAGGACAAGAGCGAGCTCGCGATAGCTGGCGGGCTGATGATCGGGTTGGGGGTGGGATTCTTCTTCCTCCAGACATCGGTGTTTGCCTTTGTGGGATGCATCCTCGCGGGGCTGGGACTGGGACTCATCATCTCGCCCATCATCGCCCTGTGTGGTGGAGCACAGAAAAGCGAAGACTGAAGGCAGGGAGGAGGCCCTGCCTCCGTGTGCCCTTGCGTCCTTTTCCCTCTGTCTCGAAATGCCTCAACGGTGTATGACTATACGTGGAGACATGTCTCTCTCTTCCACTGGGTGCCTCTCTTGGGAGGGGCGCCCTCCTGACAGGTCTTCACCGATCCTTTCTGAGATCTGATATATTTCATTTGACAAATCCTGGATGTGTGTTAGAATATCCCGGATCTTCCGGTGGGAGCCAGCCGTGGAACGGAATGAACGATTTCTCTATGTGGTGATGGGGATCGTGCTCCTGGAATTCCTTGGTCTCGGCCTTGCTGAGGATGGACTGATCCAGGCGTTGAGAGGATTCGTGAGATTGCAGACCTCTCCTGCGAGGTTGTTGAACGACTTCGCCTCATGGGGTGGGGTGGGGGGAGCGTTCCTGAACGCTGTCCTCGTGGGAATCTTCGGCCTGCTCCTCATTCGATGGAGCGGCGTGCTTCTCGCAGGGCCCACCATGGCCGCGGTTTTCACGCTGATGGGATTCGCGCTCTTCGGAAAGACCATACTGAACATCGCTCCGATCATACTCGGAGTGTACTTCTCTTCCCTCCTCATGAGAAAGCCGTTCAAATCCTACATCCTCTTCGCCCTCTTCGGTACGGCCCTCGGTCCCCTCACGACGTATCTCATCTTCGAGGTTGGACTCCCGTTGCCTCTTTCAGCCGTCCTCGGGGTGGGGGCCTCCATTCTGGTGGGTATGCTCATCCCCCCCGTGGGGGTGGCACTCCTCCACCTGCATCAGGGATACAACCTCTACAACATCGGGTTCACCTCCGGTTTCCTTGGGCTCTTCATCGCCTCGATCCTCGATTCTGCCGACAGTCTCCTCCCCTTGGGGGTCCGTCTCCTCGAAGATCCTCCCCTTGCGATGGTTCTGCTCGTCCCTCTCCTCTCTCTCACCCTGGTCCTCGCAGGACTCATCTTCTCCCACGGCGGGGGGTTCAGGGAGCTTCGGTCGATCCTGAGCATCCCGGGCAGACTTCCCTCCGACTTCGTGACGATGGTGGCGCCTGGGGGAAGTCTTATGAACATGGGGCTCTTGGGCTTGGCCTCGGCGGCATATGTGTGGGTGGTGGGAGGGGCTTTCAACGGACCGGTGTTGGGGGGGATCCTCACGGTGATCGGTTTCGGTGCATTCGGGAAGACGCTCCGCAACTCCTGGCCCGTGGTCCTGGGTGTGTGGGTGAGTTCTCTCGTCTTCGGGTATGATCCGGCCTCTGCAGGCCCCCTCCTTGCGGCGCTCTTCGGGACCACTTTGGCCCCCCTCGCGGGGCAGTTCGGCCCGCTCGTCGGCTTCATAGCCGGCTTCATGCACCTGGTGGTCGTGAGCCGCACGGGGTTCTGGCATGGCGGGTTCGCCCTCTACAACAATGGATTCGCCGGAGGATTGACCGCCTCCCTGCTGGTGGCCATCATGGAATGGTTCAAGACGCATCGTGAGGAAAGGAAGTCGTCATGATACGGAAAGAGATGATCCTTCACCTCATAGGGGAACTCGCGAACTTCAGCCTCTCCCAGGCCCCCCAGCGAATGGTGATCTCCCTCCACCAGGAAGAGGACGGACTCCACCTCACACTCCTCGATTCAACCGTGAGGACGGATGAAGAGATCCGGCAGATTACCCAGGCCCTCAGGATACAGGACCGTCCGGAGCTGGCGGAATACTACGGAACCATGACGGGGCACGATCTTTTCGGTACCTCGAGACTCGAGATGATAGGATGGCAGGTGAAGCATGCGACAGTATCCCGGACGGAGGAGGGCACGAAGATAGACCTCTGGTTGGGGAGTGAGCGCTTCGATCCTCGCCCCTTCAGTATCCCGACCGATGATGCCGCAGAAGAGGGGGATCGGGAAGATGGATGAGGTCGCATCGCTCATAAGGGAAGCGAGGAAGTACCTCGGGGAGTTCGGATTGGCCAGGGAATGGATGACGGCAGGGGGTGTGGCTGCGGCGATACGTACTACCTCAGGAAGGATCTACACCGGGATCAGTATCGATGTTTCCTGTGGGATCGGCTTCTGTGCCGAGCATGCCGCCATCGCTGAGATGCTGAAGCATCGTGAGACCCGTATCGAGATGGTGGTAGCAATCAGAGAAGGAGGACACATCGTTCCTCCCTGTGGGAGATGCAGGGAGTTCATGCTACAGATCAATGACGAAAACGAACGGACCGCAGTAGTGGTGGGCGAGGATCGGGTGGTGCCTCTGAAGGAGCTCCTGCCCTTCCGGTGGTATTGAGATGTCCTTCTCTCACTGCAGTGTTCTGCCTCTCCTCCCCTTCCTTCCGGTGGAGCCCCTTCCAAGGAGGACGGATCTTCCCTCTATCCCTCGTCAGGCAGCTTCCGTGCCGCACCGGTGTCTGCTGAGGTGGCGAGCAGGGCATAGGCCCTGAGTGCCTTCGATACGGGACGATTCCGGTGTCTGGGGGTGTAGGGCCGTTCTCGTGCCTCTTCTTCCTTCCTTCGCTGGGCGAGCTCCTCGTCGGAGAGCAGCACGTTGATCCGCCGGTTGGGGATATCGATCTCTATGACGTCGCCGTCCCGTAGGAGGGCGATCTCACCCCCTTCGGCCGCCTCGGGGGAGACGTGCCCGATGGAGAGTCCCGAGGTGCCGCCGCTGAACCTGCCGTCGGTGATGAGGGCGCACTCCTTGCCGAGGTGGCGGGCCTTGAGGTAGGAGGTGGGGTAGAGCATCTCCTGCATCCCCGGTCCCCCCTTCGGTCCCTCGTAGCGGATGACCACCACGTCTCCTGCCTTCACACGTTCGGGGTCGAGGATGCCCTCGCAGGCCTCCTCCTGCGACTCGAAGACCTTCGCAGGTCCTTTGAAGTGGAAGATGCTCGGGTCCACGCCCGCGGTTTTCACCACGCACCCGCGTCGAGCGATGTTCCCGTAGAGGACCGCAAGCCCGCCGTCGGGATAGTAGGCGTGTTCCACGTCGCGGATGCAGCCGTTCGTCCTGTCGAGATCGAGTTCCTTGAAGTAGCTCTCCTGCGAGCCCATGGTGAGGCTCGGCCTCCCTGCAGGGGCGCTCGCATAGAGGCGCTTTGCCTCCTCGGTGGCCGTGGGACGCCTTATGTCATAGCGCGCGATGGCCTCCTCAAGGGTGAGGCCGTCCACTCTTCTCACCTCGGTGTGCAGGAGCCCTGCCCGTTCGAGTTCGCCCATGATCCCGAGTATGCCGCCGGCTCGGTTTACATCTTCCACGTGGTATTCCGAACTGGGTGCCACCTTGCAGATACAGGGGATCCGACGGGACAGCTCGTCGATGTCCTCGAGGGTGAACTCCACCTCCGCCTCACGGGCGATCGCGAGGATATGGAGTACCGTATTGGTTGAGCCCCCCATGGCAATATCCAGGGCCATCGCGTTCATGAAGGCCTCACGGGTGGCGATCGACCGGGGAAGGTGCCTGTCATCGCCCTCGTAGTAGTATTCTTCCACCAGATCGCAGATGCGATGCGCCGCCTGCTCGAAGAGCCTCACTCTGTTCTTGTGGGTGGCCACCACCGTGCCGTTACCCGGGAGGGCGAGGCCCAGAGCCTCGTTGAGACAGTTCATGGAATTGGCGGTGAACATGCCTGAACATGAACCGCACGTGGGACAGGCGATCCGCTCTATGGCGGAGATCTTCTCGTCGGAGACCTCCTCGTCCGCCGCGAGGACCATTGCGTCCACGAGGTCATACTTTTTCCCATCGAGAGCGCCCGCCTCCATGGGACCGCCGCTCACGAAGATGGTGGGGATGTTGAGTCGCATGGCCGCCATGAGCATGCCCGGCGTGATCTTGTCGCAGTTGCTGATGCAGACCAGGGCGTCCGCCTTGTGGGCGTTCACCATGTACTCCACACTGTCGGCGATGAGATCGCGCGAGGGGAGGGAGTAGAGCATCCCGTCGTGCCCCATGGCGATCCCGTCGTCGATGGCGATGGTGTTGAACTCGGCCGCGAAGAAGCCGCGGCTCTCGATGATCTTTTTGACATACTGGCCTATCTCGTGGAGGTGGGTGTGTCCCGGCACGAACTGGGTGAACGAATTGGCGATGGCGATCACCGGCTTGCCGATCATCTCCTCCTTCATGCCCGCCGCCCGCCAGAGACTCCGGGCTCCCGCCATCAGCCTCCCGCTCGTGGTGATGCTGCTCCGTAAGGGGATCTTCGGTGTCTGCGCCATGGCTCGGCCTCCTCTCGGGTATGTCGTTACTCTAAAGAGTATTCGCCTCCCACGTCAATAACGTCTCCTAGCGCCAGAACCTGGGATGGAACACCACCAGCACCGTGTAGAGCTCGAGCCTTCCCAGGAGCATGGCGGCGGAGAGCACCCACTTGATGTATACAGGGAAAAAGGCGTAGTTCTGCGTCGGTCCTATTTTTGCAAATCCCGGTCCTATGTTCCCCAGGGTCACGAGGGCCGAGGACAACGAGGTGGTGAGGTCGTATCCTCCCGAGGTCACCACCAGCGTCACGGCGAGAAGAATCGCTATATAAAGAAAAAAGAAACCGGAGATGCTCATGAGGAAATCCTTCCTCACCGGCTCTCCGTTGACGCGGGGCCTGAAGACACCGTAGGGGAAGAGGAGGTATTTCAACTCCACCACCGCCTGCTTGGCCAGGGTGACGAGCCTGATCACCTTGATCCCGCCTCCCGTGGACCCCGAGCATCCTCCTACGAACATGAGGAAGAAGAGCACGCCTTTCGCAAAGGCAGGCCAGGCATCGAAATCGGCCGTGGCGAACCCGGTCGTGGTGAGGATGGAAGCCACCTGGAAGCCGGCGTATCGCAGGGCGTTAAGGAGGGATCCATAGAGAGGCCGCACCGCGAGGGCCACGGCGAGAGTCGACACTGCGAATATGCCGGCGTATGCCCTGGCCTCGGTGTTCCTCAGGATATCCCGGCCCTTTCCCGACCACACCCTGTGATAGAGACCGAAGTTGAATCCCGCCATGAGCATGAAGACCGTGATCACCACGTCGACATAGGCCGAGCGGTAGGCCCCCACGCTCTGATTCCGGGGGGAGAACCCGCCGGTGGCCAGTGTGCCGAAGGTGTGGGTGAGTGCGTCGAAGAGGTCCATCCCGCCCAGCATGAGGAGCACGGTCTCGGCCGCCGTGAAGCCCACGTAGATCTTCCAGAGCACCTTCGCGGTCTGGGCGATGGTGGGAGTCACCTTCTCGAGGGTGGGGCCGGGTGACTCGGCCTTGAAGAGCTGGGCCCCCGCAACCCCGAGGAGCGGGAGGAGTGCCACGGTGAGCACCACGATCCCCATACCGCCGAGCCAGTGGGTGAGCGAGCGCCAGAAGAGGATCGAACGGGGCAGCCCCTCGATCTCGGTGAGTATGGAGGCCCCTGTGGTGGTGAACCCCGACATGGTCTCGAAAAAGGCGTCGGTGTAGGAGGGGATGCTCCCCGAGAGGGTGAAGGGAAGGGCTCCGAATCCGGCTGCCGAGATCCAGCTCAAGGTGACGAAGAGGAAGGCGTGGCGGACCTGAAGCTTGATGAAGCGCTCCCCCGTGGAGAGGAAAAGCAGGACGAGGCCCGAGACTGCCATGATGATCATGGTGAAGAGGAAGGCCTGCCACGTACGCGGCCCCTCGAAGAGGGCGATGCCCAGGGGAATGAGGAGGAACCCTGCGAGCAGGAGGAGGAGGAACCCCAGAAGGCGGGCGATTCCCTTCAGGTGGATCACGCGAAGAACTCCTCCACCTTCTGCCGGTGTGTCTGGTTGAAGATGAGTACCAGCTTGTCGCCCTCCCTCAGCTCTGTGTCCCCTGAGGGGATGATCTGCTCCTCCTTTCGCGTGATGAGGAGGATGAGCGTCTCCCCCGGGAGCCCGAGCTCCTTTATCTTCTTCCCGATGAACGGGGAGGTGGGGAGGATCACGGTCTCCACAAGCTCGTACGGACTCCCCGAGATGGGGTAGATGGTGTGAACCTTCTCCTGGTAGATGGCCTTGAGGATGGTGGTGAGCACGGCGTGGTTGAGGCTCACGGTCACGTCCAGGCCGAGCTGTTCCCCCAGGTGCATGAAGGGGATGCGGTGGACCACGGCGATGGACTTGCGCACCCCCACCTTCTTGGCGTAGAGGGCGGTGAGCAGGTTGAGCTCCTGACTCTGGGTGGCGGTGATCACGACGTCGTACCCCTCGAGGTTCCCCTCCTCCATGAAGCCTTCCTGAGAGATATCCACGTTGCTCACGGTGGCGTCGGGATACCGGTGAGCGAGGTACTTGCACCGGTCGTAGTCCTGGTCGATGATGTGGAACTGGTAGCGTTGAGGTGTGAAGATGCGCCTGAAGAGGTGCCGGAAGAAGCCGCCCTCTTCCCTTCGTGCGTTGAGCATGTCGAGGATGTAGCAGCCCAACTCGCCGCCGCCGACCAGGACGATCTTCTTTATCTCCTCGGGGGTGATGCCTATGGCCTTGTAGAGCGTGGGGAAGTCTTCGGGGCGGGCGAGGATGTAGAGATGGTCGCCTTCCTCGATGGGAGTGTGGCCCGAGGGGACCTGGTAGGCCTCCCCCCGCTGGATGAGGGGGACGAGGAAGAGGAGGCCTACGACGGCGCGGAGGTGCTGTATGGGTTTCTTGATGAAAGGCGAGGAGGGAGGGACCTTTATCACCTGGAGCTGGAAGTGCGAGGTCTCGAACAGGCTGATGGGGCTCATGGCCCCGCTCTGGATGGCGCGCACCACCATCCGGGCGGTCTCTATCTCCGGGTTGATGATGATGTCGATGCCGAAGAGGGGGGTCTCGAGCACCTCGCTCGCGCTGTAGTCGAACTTCCTCACCCTGGCGATGGTCTTGGGGGTATGGAACACGCTCTTGGCGAGCCCACACGATATGATGTTGATCTCGTCGGAGTCGGTGACGCTCACGAAGTAGTCGGCCTTATCCACCTCCGCCTTTCGGAGGGTCTCGATCTGGTTTCCCGGCTCGTTGAGCACGAAGCAGTCGAGGAGATTGGCCGCGTGTCGTGCGAGGGCGGGATCCTGTTCGATGATGGTGATCGCGTGTCCTTCCTGGATGAGGGTCCGGGCGAGCTGGAACCCCACCCTTCCCGCACCATGGATGATGATGTTCATAGCTCCACGATACGGCAGGAGGGAACGCCTGTCAATCTCGATTCAGCGTGCTGGGGAAATTTCGCGGGGGAGAGCTCAGAGCATACGAAAGAAACCGTTTTCTCTTGTCAGGGACATCCTATCCTGGTAGGATGGGTGCGAGGAGGTATACTATGCTGAGAACCTGTGGATATCGCCTGCTCGCACTGGTGAGCAGTATCCTCTTGCTCGTGGGGTGTGTAACCATGGAGAAGACAACGGAACCCCTGGTCCCTTTGAAGACCTCGAGACTCTTCCTCAACAACATGGTCCTCCAGCGTGAGGTGCCGGTCCCCGTGTGGGGAACCGGACATCCGGGCCTCACGGTGGAGGTGCGATTCAGAGATCAGGTGAAGCGGAGCGTGGTGGACGAGGAGGGGAGGTGGATGGTCTGGCTCGATCCCATGGAGGCGTCCACCCGGGACGAGGAGATGACCATCTCCTATGTGCTCTCGGAGCGTGACCGGAGGCGGATCGCAGGGGAGCCCGAGGTCCGGGTGCTCCGGGGCGTGCTGGTCGGTGACGTGTGGCTCTGTGCCGGGCAGTCCAACATGGAGATGGGCATGGCCGCCATCGCCGATCGCGACCGGGAGCTCGAGGACATCGACTACCCGCACATCCGCCTCTACCTCATCCCCAAGTCGACCGGTCCCTTCCCGGAAAGGGATGTTCCGGGCGCGTGGTTCCCCTCCGAGCGCGAGTACCTCGTGACCGGAGGGTGGTTCGGGTTTTCCGCGGTGGCCTACACGTTCGGGAGGAAGCTCCACAAGGAGCTGGGCGTGCCCATAGGCCTCATCCAGGCCGCCTATGGAGGAAGCCCCATCCACGCCTGGATCCCCGAGGAAGAGCTTCGGGCCTTCCCGGAGCTGGCACGGTATGCCGAGATGATAGATGAGGCCCGCGCGGAGTACGAGGATGCCCTGAAGCGTGATCCTGCTGCACGTCACCCATGGGAGGGGATCACCGACTACGACAAGCTCAAGCCTGCTACGATTTACAACGCGATGATCGCTCCGCTCGTGCCCCTCGCCCTCAAGGGTGTGATCTGGTATCAGGGGGAGAGCGACGTGGGCGATGGACCCCTCTATACGGTGAAGATGCGCGCCCTCATCCAGGGACTGAGGCGCCTCTTCGGTGACCCGGCGCTTCCGTTTTTCTTCGCCCAGATCGCTCCGTGGGACTATGGGACCGAGGGGCTCCTCCCGAGGTTCTGGGAGGCCCAGGCGGCGGTGCTCGAGGTGCCGCACACGGGTATGGCGCCCACGGTGGATGTGGGCGATCCGGACGACATCCATCCCCGCCGCAAGCGTGAGGTGGGAGAGCGCCTCGCCCTCCTCGCCCTCCACGATGTCTACGGGCGGGATGATATCGACCCCTTCCCCCCCACTGCGGTGCGGGTGGTGAGGGAGCCCTCGGGGGTGCGGGTGATCTTCGCCCATGCGGAGAGGCTCGTGACACACGACGGGAATCCGCCCCGCGAGTTCTCCGTGGTGCGCTCCTCGGGAGAGGTGGTCCCGGCCCCGGCCCTCATCGAGGGACAGTCCGTGCTGCTGCAGGTGGAGCACCCCGAGGAGGTGCGGGAGGTACGGTACGCGTGGCGCAACACCCCCGAGGTGAACCTCTTCGACGAATCGGGACTTCCCGCCATGCCGTTCTCGCTGAGGGTGGAGTAGGGCGGACATCTCGACCAACTGGAGGGCGTGCTCTATACTTAGGGCAGAGGAGGTGGTCTCATGAAGCGGAAGTGGATCATCGTGCTCGCGGCGGTGGTGGTGCTCGCGGCGGGCGTGGGGGTGGGTCTCAGCCTCGCCACCGGCGGATCGGTGGTGGATCGGCACGGCATGCTCCAGGTGAGGGGCAATGCGATCTGCGATGCCCATGGCCGAAGGATACAGCTACGGGGAATGAGCCTCTTCTGGAGTCAGTGGTCGGCGCCGTTCTGGAACCCGGAGCTGGTGAGAAACCTCGCCCGTACCTGGAAGGTCTCCCTCATTCGAGCTGCCATGGGGGTGGAGAACGCCTACCTCACGAGCAACAAGTACCACAAGAACCTCCTCATCAAGGTGGTGGATGCGGCGATCGAGGAGGGAATCTATGTGATCATCGACTGGCACTCCCACAACATCTACCTTCCGCAGGCCGAGGCCTTCTTTGCCGAGATGGCCGAGCGGTATGGCAACGTACCGAACGTGATCTTCGAGATCTACAATGAGCCTGATACCGAGACATGGGACGAGATCAAGGCCTATGCGGTGCGCATCATCGAGACCATACGCTCGAGGGGGGCGAAGAACCTCATCGTTGTGGGCACGCCGCACTGGTCGCAGGACGTTGATGTGGCGGCCGACGATCCGATTACCGGGTACGAGAACATCGCCTATACCCTCCACTTCTACGCAGGGACGCACCGGGAGGAGTTGAGGGAAAAGGCCCGGTATGCTCTTTCGAAGGGGCTTCCGATTTTTGTAACGGAGTGGGGTACGTGTGAGGCCTCGGGAGATGGGCCGATTGATGTGGAGGAATCCGAACGTTGGCTCGCCTTTCTGGATGAACATATGATAAGCTGGGCGAACTGGGCCATGAACGACAAGCGCGAGAGTGCCTCGGTCCTTGTCTTCGGGGCGAGCACCACGGGGCCCTGGCCCGACGACCAGCTCACCGAGTCGGGACGTTTCGTGAAGGCCAAGATCATGGAGGCCCCGGTGAGGGTGGGGGAGCGGGTGGAGTAGGGGAGCGCTCGTACGGACTACTCCGAATGGTGAGAGGTTGACAAAAGGAATATCGTCTGTTAATATATGAATAGTTGTTCATATGTTCATTTCAAGGAGCATGTATGCCTGAGTTTTCCGAGGAACAGGAGGTCCTCATCGATGAAATGGCCTCCTTTTTCAGGATGATGGGGGATCCCACCCGTATCAGGATCCTCTCCCTCCTTTTCGACGAGGAGCTCTGCGTGCACACCCTTGCCGACCGGCTGGAGATGACGCAGTCCGCGGTCTCCCACCAGCTTGCGCTCCTTAAACATGCATGGCTCGTGCGTTCGAGACGGGAGGGAAAGCATGTGTACTACAGCCTTGCGGACGAGCACGTGAAACAGGTGTACGAGCTCGCCCGGGAGCACCTCGAGGAGATGTGAGGAGCACGGAATGGAAAGACGATACGTTCCACAGGAGATACCTCCTTCCACACGGGCGTGCGGTGGAGAGGATGCCTCCTGCAGTGCGTGTGCTGCGGTGGGCGCCTCCCCTGCTGAGAAGAGGACGCCGCTCTGGCCGTACTTCACTGCCTCTGGAGTCCTCCTTGTCTTCATCGTGCTTCGTGAGGTCATTCCTGCAGTACCGTCCCTGGTGTGGGATGCTGCCTTCCTTGCCCTCTACGTGTGGGCTGCGCTTCCCCTGTGGCAACAGGGGGTGAGGAGTCTCCTACGCGGGGGGATCCTCGACGAGTTCGTGCTCATGAGTGTGGCTACCCTGGGGGCCTGTGTGCTGGGGGCGTATGCCGAGGCTGCAGCGGTGGCGGTCTTCTATCAGTTGGGCGAGGCCCTCCAGGATCGCGCGGTGCGTCGGGCAAGGGAGTCGATCTCGGCCCTTCTGTCGGTGATGCCGGAGGTGGCTCGCCTCGTGGAGGGTGGACGAGTCCGTGAGGTACGTCCCGAGGAGGTGCGGCCGGGTCAGGTGGTGCTCGTGCGTCCTGGTGAGCGGGTTCCCGTGGATGGCGTGGTACGTGAGGGGAGGAGTGACCTGTCCCTCGCGGTTCTCACAGGGGAGTCGTTCCCCAGGGCGGTGGAGGAGGGTGATGAGGTGCAGGCAGGGGCTCTCAACCTCACGGGTCTCCTCGAGATTGAGGCGAGCCGGCCGTATGGTGAGTCCTCCATTGTGAGGATTCGACGGCTGATAGAGGAGGCGAGGGAACGGAAGGGGCGGGTGGAGCGGTTCTTCACCCGGTTTGCCCGTGTGTACACGCCTCTGGTGGTGGCGCTTGCCGTGCTCGTGGCGGTGGTGCCCCCTGTGGTGGGGCTTGGACCGCTGTCGGTGTGGGGGTACCGGGCCCTGGTGCTCCTGGTGATCTCGTGTCCGTGCGCCCTGGTGGTGGGAATCCCCCTGGTGTACATGAGTGCAATGGGTGTGGCTGCCAAGAGGGGGGTGCTCTTCAAGGGGGGAACGGTGCTTGATGCGCTCGCCCGGGTGTCCACAGTGGTGTTCGACAAGACCGGGACGCTCACGAGGGGGGTGTTCGTGGTCAAAGGGGTGGAGCCGGCCGGAGGGTTCTCGGCCGATGAGGTGCTCGAGTGGGCGGCGAGGGCCGAGGCCCACGCGGCGCATCCTGTGGCCGAGGCGGTGAGGAGGACGTATCGGGAGAAGGGAGGGGATCTCGAGGGGCTCTCCGGGGCATGGCGAGAGGTGCCGGGGCGTGGGGTGGTGGCCGAGGTGATGGGGCGGCGTGTGGTGACAGGGAGCGACCGCCTGCTCCACGACGAGGGGATCCCGCACGAGGGGTGCTCCTCCGGCGGGGGTGTGGTGGAGGTGGCGCTGGATGGCCGGCATGTGGGGAGGCTGTGGGTGCAGGATGAGGTGAGGGAGGAGGCGAAGCGGGTGCTCGAGGAGCTCGGGAAGCTGGGGGTGCGGCGCGTGGTGGTGCTCACAGGCGACACCGAGGAGGCGGTGCAGGAGGTGGCGGCGGATCTGGGGATCCGGGAGTGGAAGGCGGGGCTTTTCCCGGAGGACAAGGTGGCCGAGGTGGCGCGGTGTGCAGAACAGGCACAGGGGGTGGTGTTCGTGGGGGATGGGGTCAACGATGCGGGGGTCCTCGCGCAGGCCGATGTGGGGATTGCGATGGGGGCGGGTGGCACGCAGGTGGCGAGCGAGAGCGCGGATGTGGTGCTCATGGAGGATTCGCTCCACGGTGTGGTGGAGGCGGTGCGGCTCGCGCGAAAGGCACGGGTGGTGCTGTGGGAGAATGTGGCGATCATCCTGGGCCTCAAGGTGGGGCTCATGGCAGCCGGTGTGGCGGGGCTTGCGGGTATGTGGGAGGCGGTGATCGGGGATGTGGGCACCACGCTCCTTGCGGTGCTCAATGCGCTGAGGGCGTTTGGGTGGGGGGCTAGGAGGGAAGGAGTGCGAGGAGGGCGGTGAGGGGGGCGAGGACGGCGAGGAAGGGGAGTGGAGGAAGGAGTGATGGGCCGGTGGGGAGGGGGGGTGGGGTGAAGGAGTAGGTGCGCGCGGTGAGGGCGTCGGCGGTCTCCTGGGCGAGGAGGATGAGGTTCTGGATGAGGGTGGTGGAGAGGAGGGTGAGGTAGCGAATGGGATGGCGTGAGGGGGAGAGGAGGCGGGCGGCGAGGGCGTCCTGGATGAGGGCGGCCTGGTGGGCGATGAGGGGGAGGAAGGAGAGCATGAGGGAGAGGGTCCCGGCGATGAGGCCGCGGAGGCGGCGGAGGACGGGGATGGGGGAGAGGAGCCAGGCGAGGGCGGCCTCGAAGGAGGAGAGGGGGGTGGAGGCGAGGAAGAGGTGGGCCCACACCACCAGCAGGCCCAGCTTCCCCGCCCCCACCGCCCCCCTCACCAGCCCCTCTGCCGTCACCCGCATCCCAAGCCCTTCCCACACCACCGTCCCCTCCGTGCTCAGCGCCCTTCCCACCAGCACCAGCACCCCCAGCACCGCCACCCCCCTCAGGCTCCCCCACACCCCCCGCACCCCGCCCCCTACACACAACCCCACCCCCAGCAGCCCCAGCACCCCCAGCCCCCACCTCCCCGACGCCATGGTAGCCGCACACGCCCACACGAACCCCAGCGCCTTGCTCCTCACATCCACCCTGTGGAGCACCCCATCACCAGGCTGGTAGAAAAAGAGGAGCGTATCCCTCACCACCCCCCTCCTTCCCATATCCCCAGAGCCTCGAGCCTTCCCGCCACCTCATCCGGCCTTCCTTCCAGCACCACCCGCCCCCCCTCCATCGCCACCACCCGCTCAGCCCGGCCTCTGAGCCACCACGCCTCGTGCGAGATCACCACCCATCCCCGACCCTCCTCTGCCAACGCATCCAGGGCCTCCAGCACGTTCCGTATACCAGGCAGGTCCAGATTGGCGAACGGCTCGTCGAGCACCAGGTAGGCGGGCTCCATCACGAGCACTCCTGCAATCGCCACCCTCCGCTTCTCACCACCCGAGAGCGTTCGAGGATGACGGGCCGCAAGCTGGGAGATACCCAGACGAGCCATCACCTGCTCCACACGACGCGCCACCTCCTCTCCCGGCAGCCCCATGTTCTCAGGCCCCAGCGCCACCTCATCCCTCACTGTATGGCGCACAAGCTGGGCATCGGCACTCTGGAACACCAGCCCCACCCTGCGTCGCGCAAAGAACGGATCCTGGCGGACATCGCGACCATCCACCAGGACCCTGCCCTCGGTAGGCTGTGCGAGCCCCACCAGGTGGCGCATGAGGAGCGTCTTCCCCGAGCCGTTCCGGCCCACCACCAGAAGACGCTCACCCTCCCAGATCGTGAGCGATACATCCTTGAGACCCCACGAGCCATCCGGGAACCGGTGGGACACACCTTCCAGTACGATACTCATGCAGACTCGATGAACCCCTGCGAGATGAGGAGCGGACGGAGCGCCCGGGCGATCGCCACCGCAGCAGCTGCTTTGAGCGCATCACCGATGAGGAAGGGAAGCATCCCTGCGGCGATGGCCTTGCCCCAGTCCATGCCGAGCGAGACCTTAAGCCAGGGCACGCCCAGCAGGTAGATCACCAGCGAGCCTGCGACCACTGCGATGACCATACGTGCCAGATCGCCACGTCGCCCTGCGATGAGCCCCACCAGCACCACAGCCACCAGGTAGCCGAAGAGATACCCACCCGTAGGACCGACGAGGTGTGCGAGCCCGCCGGTTCCACCTGCGAACACAGGGAGCCCCACCGCACCTGCGAGGAGGAAGAGCCCCACGCTCGCCGCGCCGAGCCACGGCCCCAGGACGAGACCTGCGAGGAGCACAAAGAGGTTCTGCAGTACGATGGGCACCGGCCCGATGGGAATCGAAAGATACGACCCCACTACGATGAGCGCCGCGAAGAGCGCACACACCACGGCATACCGTACCGTCCTCTGATCCATGAAACACTCCTTACTATATGCGAGTTACCATCGCTGGCCACGCCAGCGCACACACGAACGCCGTTTCCACAGTCCCCTATCCCTCCACCGTGCACACCCCTGTCACCACCCTCACCCCCTGCCCCTCTGGCGTCCGCACCACCAGCTCACCCCGCCTCCCTATGTCTTCCGCCACACCCCGCACCACCTTTCCGTGCTCCTCCACCACCACACGCTTCCCCCACAGCCCGCACACCCTCCGCCATCGTGCCCTCACCACCTGTGGCCCCTCACCCAGCATCAGCCTCATGCGGGCGATCACCTCCTCCAGAAGCTCGACTCGCCGTATCCTCCCACCCGTCCACTCGTCCAGTGCCCCTGCCTCCGGCACCTCTGGCCTTGAGTGGACATTCACCCCTATTCCTACACTCGCCCACACGAGCCGCGTGTGCTCGGCGAGCACTTCCAGGAGGAGTCCTGCCACCTTCTTCCCCTCCACGTACACATCGTTGGGCCAGTGGAGCACCGCAGGCACCCCCTGCTCCCGCAACACCTCGGCCAGTGCCGCCCCGGCCCCGAAGAGCACCTCCCACGCACGGTCGAGACCCACCCCGGGCCGCCACACCACCGTGGCCGCGATGGACCCGGGCGGCGTCTCCCACCGCCTGCCGTACCGGCCCCTCCCCGCACGTTGCCGTTCTGCCGCCACCACCGTACCTGCGGGCGCCCCCGATGCCGCGCGCTCCCGCGCGAGATCCATGGTGCTCCCCGTCTCTTCCTCCCAGTGGACGAGTTCCGGATTCGAAAACTCCCAGGGATAGACAAAGTCCCCGTCTTCCTCCAGCACATATCCACCACCCGTGCTCATGATGCCGTATCCGCGCTCCACCAAGCTCTGGATGTGCTTCCACACCGCCACCCGAGAGACCCCAAGCTCCCGGGCGAGTTCCTGTCCCGAGATCACTCCACCTTCTCTGAGCCGGGTGAGGATGAGCCGCTTTGGGTTAACCATAACAATCATTTGGTTAACATATGTGCGCGCACATGTCAATCGGGGGAGGAAGGCGTCGTATGGGAGAGGGTGAAATTTCCACTCGTGCCGGTATCGGTATCTCCACTGCAGGAGAGGAGGGAATTGCGTTCGTATCCATTAATATGACTTATTCATAAAAAAATTCGAATTTTGAATTCCATAAAATTGAGTGATATACTTAAGTTTATGCTACCGTAAAGGAGTATGCCATGAAACACGTACATGTTATTCTTATCCTCACATTCCTCCTCCTCGCAGGGTGTAGCTCTCCGGTGGGAGATTCTGACCCGGTCTCCCCCGGCCTTTCGGTGGTGGGAGACCTCGGTGTCGGGAGTGCGGTGGACGTTGCCGTCGATGGGCACTATGCCTACCTCACCACGTATGTTTCCGCCACTCTTAAAATCGTTGATGTGGCCGATCCTTCCAGCCCTGTCTTGGTCTCTACCACATTCCTTCCCGGTGATGTGTCGGCGCACGGGCTCGATGTCGCATTTGGATACGCCTATGTGACCAACGAGGGGGCTTTCCGCGTGATCAATGTGAGTGACAAGGAAAATCCTGCCGTGGAAGGGAGCATCACACTTCTCAGTCAGTGGCCTGTGGATGTGATGGTCGAAGGGACCTATGCCTACGTAGCCTGGGGGCCTGCCGGCCTTGGGATCGTAGACGTGAGTAGCCCCTCCAACCTCACCATGACAGGGTGGCTCGACACCGCCGGCGATGCCCGTGCCGTGGTGAAAGAGGGACACTACGTCTACCTCGCAGACGGGGACAACGGGCTTCTCATCGTGGATGTGAGTACTCCCTCCCAACCGGTGGCCGCGGCCCAGGTCTCTGGTTTCACCGCCTCTGCGCTTACCCTCATGGGTGGGTATGCGTACGTGGGTACGGATGGAGACGGCCTCGTGGTGGTGAACGTCACCGATCCTTCCTCTCCTCAGCAGGTTGCGCAGAAAGATGTGAACGGCGGTACCAACACGGTCTACGCCGTGGCTGCTTCTGACTCCTACCTCTACCTCTCGGACGCTGAGCGCATCGCCATGCTGGACGTCTCGAATCCCGCCTCTCCCGTGGAGGTCGCCTCCCTTTCTCTTCCTTATGTGGGAGGCCTCGAGATCCACGGCGGTTATCTCTATGCAGGAGGAGATCAGGGCTCTTCTCTCATACAGCCGGGCTACTGACCCGCCGCCCCCTTCTCCCTGTACTTCATGGCGGGTTCCCTCCCTCCATCCCCATTACGGGGTGCCCCGCACCGTGTGGTGCGGGGCCTTCATTTACTTCTGATACATGCGCTCGTAGTATTCCTCGAGCATCCGCTTCACGTCGAACCGGTCTTTGGTGGTGAGGATACTCTGCCGCATCATCTCCACCCACTTCCCCCGATGTTCGTAGTAGGTGGGGATCACCTCCTCGGTGAGCACACGGTAGAGCGCTCTCGCATCGTGGGCATCGTGCTCCTCTACATTGGGGCTCGTAAACCCGTTTCCAAACTGCCACCCGTTCACCCCGTGTCGACAGGCCTCAGGCCACCATCCGTCGAGCGTGCTTAGATTGAGCACCCCGTTCATCGCCGCCTTCATGCCCGAAGTGCCGCTCGCCTCCAGGGGCCGTCGGGGATTGTTGAGCCACACATCCGCACCCCGGGTGAGCATGCGCCCTATCCTCATATCATAGTTCTCCAGGAACACCACCGAACCCGGATACTTCCTGGTCATCTTCACCAGGTTGGCCACGATCCCCTTACCCGTGTCGTCGAGCGGGTGGGCCTTGCCCGAGAAGACGATTTGCACCTTCCGGGCCTTGAGGAGAGGATCGATGACCTTTGGATCGGTGAAGATGAGATCACTCCGCTTGTACGGTGCTGCGCGTCGTGAGAAACCGATGAGCAGTGCATCGGGATCGAGCTCCACCCCGGTGCGTTCCTTCACAGAGGCGATGAGCGCCCGCTTGTTCTCCATGTGGATTTCCCACAGGTCTCCTGCACCCCCGGCCGCTCTGAGCATCCGTTCGTCAACCCAGGTGGGGAGGTGTATCGCATTGGTGATCCCGATGATCTCCGACCTTCCCTCCACGCCTTCCCACATCTTGTTGGCGGTCTCGGCGTGCAGCTGGGCCACGGCATTGGAGATGCGGGAGAGCCTCAGGGCCGCCACCGTCATGTTGAACGGTGCCCCGCCCAGTCGCACGAGCTGCTCCAGGGTGAGTCCGTGGTTGGCACCCATGTACATCAGGCGGTCCAGGTAGTGACTCTCGTTCCCCTCCTTCACCGGGGTGTGGGTGGTGAACACCACCTCCTCTCGAGTAGCCCGCACCGCTTCCTCGAAGCCCATCCCCTTCTCCATCTTTTCACGGATCAGCTCAAAGGCCGCAAATACCGCATGGCCCTCGTTGAAGTGGTACACATCCACCTCTACACCGAGGGCACGGAGGGCTCTCACGCCTCCGATACCCAGGACCATCTCCTGGGCGATCCGTTCCTCGCCGAACCACCCGTAGAGCTGACCGGTGATCCACCTGTCCTCGTTCTCGGGGAGATCCGTGTCGAGCAGGTAGAGAGGGGCGTTCCCAAAGCAGTCCACCAGCCACACCTTGCACCACACATCCCTCTGCCTGATCCGCACCTTCACCTTCACGCCCGTGTCTTTGAGGAACTCATAGCGATGGTTCTTGTAGGCATCGTAGGGCCTGCCGTCCTCGTCGACGAGCTGATCGGTGTAGCCCTGTTTCCAGAGGATCCCTATCCCCACGATGGGGTAATCGTGATCCTTCGCGCCCTTGAGGTAGTCACCGGCCAGGATGCCGAGCCCGCCGGCGTAGATCTTGAAATCGGATTCCAGGCCGTACTCCATGGAAAAGTACGCCACACGCGGGAGTACTCGGTCGCTCATTACACCCTCCTCGATGGTATACGCCTAGTATACCCCGGTCTTTCGAATTATGCAAGCGTTTGCATAAAAAGAGAGGCCGTACTACTTGGTGTTGAAAAAACTGGAGAAAGAGACAAGCAGATGGTGGGGGAGTAACGTTGTCCAGATGGTAGCTCATCTGATAAAGTAGGTCAACCCGCACCATCCCAACCGAGAGTTGATTTGCTGTTGTGACTCTCTTTAGGATTACCCTCTCTCCAAACGGCGCTTGTGCGTTGATGTGTGAGGGTCGGTACACGTATACTGGCGCTGCACGCCGAGCAACTGGGGGAGGTTACACATGAGTGGGAGAGCAGGAAAGACCTTGAGGGTGCTGCTCCTCGTCACGGGTGTGTTGACCGTGGTGGTACTCGCCTTTGGTGTGTACATCGTCCGCTATGAGGTTCCTGAGAACGAGGTGCTCATCCACGCAGGGATCACCGAGAAGACCACCGTGGTTGGGGAGGTGAGTTTCAACTATGTGGAGGGGCCGACCAACGGGCCCGCGCTCCTCCTGCTCCACGCCCAGACACTGGACTGGCATTCCTACCGAAAGGTCTTGCCGGACCTCGGCTCCCGTTTCCACGTCTTCGCTGTGACCTATCCGGGACACGGAAAGACGACTGTGCCGGATGACTATCCCATGACCGCCGAGCGGATCGGCACGGATCTTGCGACGTTCATCGAGACGATCATCGGAGAACCCGTCTATGCCACGGGCAACTCGGCGGGAGGGCTCCTTGCAGTATGGCTTGCGGCGAACAGACCCGATCTGATTCGTGCGATCGCCCTCGAGGATCCGCCCCTCTTTTCTTCGGAGTATCCGGAGGTCAGGCGAACGGTCTCCTACAAGCTTTTTCGGAAAGCACATGAGGCTTTACGTGATCCTGGCTTTGACGGCGACTTCCTCGATTACTGGGTGCAACACGGAAAGGAGTTCTTCTCGACCTACACGGGGCCTTTATCGCAGTACCTGCTTAGGCTGCTCGTGAGCCTCTACAGGGCGCTGAATCCCGGGAAACCCCTGGAACTTCCTTTCCTTCCCGTGACGGTCCAGGAGATGCTCCGGGGGCTCGATCGTTATGATGCTCGTTTCGGGGCCTCGTTCTACACCGGGGAATGGAACAGGGGTTTCGATCATGCCGAAGCACTCCAGCGTATCACCTGTCCCGTGTTGTTGATTCACGCGAACTTCGATTACCTCGAGGACGATACCTTAAACGGGGCCATGACCCAAGAGCAGGCCGAGCACGCGGTCTCTCTGCTGGGACATGGAGCCGATGTGAGATATGAGAGAGTGGATTCCGCTCATGTGGTACACCTGGAAAGGCCTGGACTGTTTGTCCGAATGATCGAAGACTTCTTCCTCATGCCGTGAAGGTGTGGTCGATACCACTCCAGACGGACTGGGGCATCCTCTCCTCGTCCGAAAGGGGGAGAGACAGGCACTACCGTCCTCATGTCCCGATCATGGGGAAGCGTGCGAAGTACACCAGGAATGCGCCGAGGGACACCAGCGTATACAATGCGAGGGTGGTGTTGATCCTGCCCTGTTCTTCGTCGTGTCGCTCTCCCATGAAGATGGGGATCACATACGGTGGTGGGGAGAGGAGGAGGACGAAGAGGGCCGTGCTGTAACCGGATGGCAGGTCCAGCCATCCTTTGAAGACGAACCGGCTGAGTGCAAAGAACAGGAGGAGGACTGTCGGGAAGCGAACCGCGAGGGTCCTGAATGCCAGATGGAACCCGTGTGGGGAGAATTCGAGCCCTGCTCCCACTACCAGCAGGATGAGAGGTCCAGTCATACTCGCGATCATCTCCAGCATGCGGATGATGCCGGCCGAGATAGGTGCCCCTTCCAGCGGAATCCGAAGTCCCAGGAGGTTCGCCGTGAGGCCAAGCACTATCCCGATGATCACTGGGGATGTCATGAACGAGAGGATGGTCCTGCCGAGTCCTCTTCTGCCACCCGCTGTGCCGATGAGTGCAGGGACGAAGATGAACCAGATGAAGAGCTCGTGTCCCAGATCCGTCACTGCGATGAGAGGGATGTGCTCCTCCCCGTATGCCACGCTGAAGACCCCAAAGGCGAACATGCCGTATTCGAAGCCGCTCATGAGAAACGGCGCGAAGGTTCCCTTCCCCCCTATGGGCTCCATCTTCCGCAGGAAGAAGAGCAGAAGATTCAGGGCGAAGATAAGGACCACCACCAGGGTCAGCCGAGGGTCCAGCTCGATTCGGAGAAACGAGAGGAACATGACGGCAGGTAATCCCAGGTCGATGACGAGGTTCTTCAATGTCGAGAGGCCGGGAGGCTCCAGAACCCGGATTCTCCGGAGTAGATGACCGCTCGCGATGAGCAACAGGACGGGGAGCAGTTTGTCGACTATCTGGAGCACCGATCCTCCTTGATACAGAGTCCTTCTCACTCATTCGAAGGGGGTGTCTACGAGGAAAGGAGCGCGGATCGCCGTCCCTGATCCCTCCGGCTCCTCACCCCAACAGTTCCTCCACCTCTTTCTGGGTGAGGGCGCGGCGGATGGTGTTGATGCCTTCGTCGGTACGCACCAGGATGGGATCTTTGAGCCGGTGGCCCCGGTCGTCGAAGAGTATCTTCACCACGGGACACCGGGGGTTCTCCGGGTTCGACTCCACCACCAGGCCCTTGGCGCCGGACTGGAGCATCACGTACGAGCCGATGGGGTAGAGCGAGAGCATGAAGATGAGCGACCTGAGGAGCATTTCATCGTACCACTTGCCGGCCCGTTTCATCATGTCGAGGAGGCTCGTGTGCCCTTCGGCCGGTGGACGATAGGGACGCTCCGCGGTGAGCGCGGCGTAGGTGGAGCATATCCCCATGATCCGTGCGGCCACGGAGATCTGGTCGCCCTTGAGGCCGCGGGGATAGCCCGAGCCGTCCATGTGCTCGTGATGCTCGAGCACGGCAAGGCAGACGGGAATCGGGAACCCGAACGAACGCAATGTCTTGTAGGCGATCACCGGATGGGCGGTGATCGCGCGTTTCTCCTCGGGGGTGAGCACCCTGTTCGAGAGGTAGAGCTGGGGCGGAAGCCGGATCATCCCTATCTCGTGGAGCAGGGCGGCGGTCACGAGGTCGACCAGTTTGAACTGGGGGATCTGGAGGCGCAGCCCGAGGCCCGCCGCGAGGATGGCTGTCTTGGCGGAGTGGACGATGAGGTAGTTGCGCCGGGGATCGTCCATCTCTTGGATCCTGAAGATGAACGGCTGGTGGAGGCGGACGGCGGTGATCACCTCCTTGGCCTTGTCGGCAACCGTGCCGGGGTTGAGCCGCTGGTTGTTGAGAAACGCGGAATAGGTCTTCTCGCAGAAGGTCACGAGATCAGAGAAAAACTCCCGCACCGCCTGCAGCGTCTTCTGCTCGGCGGCGTCGACCACGAGGGATGGTGCCTCCTGGCCGGTTCCCCCTTCTCCTTCCTCTACAGGGAGTATCCCCCCCGGTGGATTATCCGAGAGACTGCCGTTGCTCCACACGGTGAGGAATCCCCACCGCACCAGACGGTTGATGAGCTCCGATGAGACGGGCACCTCGGGAGGGAGGAGGATGTATTCCTCGTCCAGGTACAGGTCGTCCGAACAGTAGCTATCGGGTTTGAGATCTTTCACCGGGATCTGTTTCATCTTCTGTTGACCGCCCCATGGGGTATACGTTACACTCTTTTTCATTATAGGAGAAAACACGGTGAAATTTAAGGTCCTTTTTCTTGCCTTCGTCGGCGTGGTGGTCCTCGCATCCCTCCTCCTCGTGTTGCTCCCCTTCTGGATGCTCGGCTGGGAGTATGCCGTGTCCTTCTGGTCCTCGTACTGGTACCTGCTCGCGGGATTTCTCCTCCTCCTCGTGCTCCTTCTGCTGTTCTATACGAGGAACCGTCTTTTCTTCTCCTATCTAGAGGAAGAACAGTGGGATGCCCTCTACGAGCTCCTCTCGAACCGGATCTTCAAGCTGAGGCGGGTCTCCCGGGGGGACGTGCAGCTCTATCTCACGCTCGCTGCCATGAGGGGGGAGTGGGAGGCCATTCGGAGGCTCGATGTCTTTCTCGAAGAGGTGAATCCCGCGGTACACCGGACGTTTCTCCTCGAACTCGGACTTCCTCTGATACTCTCGAACGAAGGCGAGGCGATACGGGATCACTATGCGAACGCTGTCGGGCGGCTCAAAGGCGCCGACAGGGAGTGGTCACAGTGGTTCCACGGCTACGGACTCATCCTCTGCAACGAGTACGAAGAGGCGGAACGGGTGCTTTTCTCCCTCCTCGACGGGGGAAAGAACCCCGCCGTCCGTCTGCTCTCGTTCCATGCCCTCAGCGAGTTCTTTCCCAAGGACGAGGAGCGGCAGACGCTCCTCGAGGAGAAGAGGGAAGCCTTTCTCCGTGCCGTACCCAAGTCCGCCCTGAGACGCTACCTCGATGGACACAGGGAGGAGCTTGTGGTACTTATCATGAACAAACTCATAGCCGATGCGGTAGAACGGGTGTACGTATGAAACAACTTTTCCAGAAATCGCACAAGCTCGACGACGTGTGTTACGAGATCCGCGGGCCTGTCATGGACGAGGCGAGACGGATGGAGGAGGAGGGATTCCAGATCCTCAAGCTCAACATCGGGAACCCTGCGCCGTTCGGGTTCAACACCCCGGACGAGATCCTCCACGACATCATCATCAATCTACCGAATGCGCAAGGCTACGGAGACAGCAAGGGCATCTTTCCCGCCCGGAAGGCGGTGATGCAGTACTACCAGGCCAAGGGGGTGTTCGACGCCGACACCGACTATATCTTCATAGGTAACGGCGTGAGCGAGCTCATCTCCATAAGCCTCCAGGCCCTCCTCAATCCCGAGGACGAGGTGCTCATCCCCGCTCCGGACTATCCCTTGTGGACTGCGGTCACCCGTCTCGCGGGTGGAAGACCGGTACACTACATCTGCGACGAGGAGAGCGACTGGATACCCGACATAGACGACATACGGCGGAAGATCACTTCGCGCACGAAGGGCATCGTGGTCATCAATCCCAACAACCCCACGGGTGCGGTCTATCCTCGGGAGGTGCTGGAGAAGATCTACGAGATCGCCTGTGAACACAACCTGGTGATCTTCTCGGACGAGATCTACGAGAAGATCATCTATGACGAGGATGCGCGAGCCGCATACTCTCCCATGTCGCTCATCGCCGAGGATGCCCTGTGTCTCACCTTCAACGGCCTCTCAAAGGCCTACCGAGCCGCCGGACTCCGTGCGGGATGGCTCATGATCAGCGGCAAGAAGCGACCGTTCGCCAAGGACTACATCGAGGGGATCTCGCTCCTCTCGAACATGCGTCTGTGCAGCAACATGACCGCCCAGTTCGGGATCCAGACCGCCCTCGGCGGGTATCAGAGCATAGACGACCTCGTGAGACCGGGCGGCAGGCTCTACGAGCAGCGGAACCTCTGCTACGAGCTCCTCAACCAGATTCCGGGGGTCTCGTGTCGCAAGCCGAAGGGTGCCCTCTACTGCTTCCCGAAGCTTGATGCCGAGCGCTTCGGCATCGAGAGCGACGAGCTGTTCGTGCTCGATTTCCTGAGGGAGAAGAAGGTCCAGGTGGTGCAGGGCACGGGTTTCAACTGGCCGCACCCCGACCACTTCAGGATCGTGTTCCTTCCCGACAAGGACACGCTTCGCGACGCCATCGGGCGCCTGGCCGATTTCCTCGCGGATTACCGCCAGAACGGGGCGGGGGTGGCCTAGAGGCTCACACGCCCGGAGACGGCACCACCTGCCCGGCTTCCCGGTGCGTTCCCTCGCCTTGACCCTCGTTCGAGGCTCACTTATAATCCCTTACACATCTTCGACTTCTGGAGTGTCCATGAGCGTCCGAGTACGGTATGCGCCCTCGCCCACCGGGCTTCAGCACATAGGGGGGCTTCGCACGGCCCTGTTCAACTACTTCTTCGCCCGCTCGCAGGGGGGCACCTTCATCCTCAGGATAGAGGATACCGACAGGGAGCGCTACGACGAGCGGGCCCTCCAGGACCTGTTCGAAACCTTCGAGTGGCTCGGTATCACCTGGGACGAGGGACCGGGCAAGGGCGGACCGTATGGTCCGTACTTCCAGTCGGAGCGGAAGGAACTCTATCAGGAGCACGCCCGTCTCCTCGTCGAAGAGGGACATGCGTACCGCTGCTTCTGCACTCCGGAGCGTCTGGAACAGCTGAGAAAGGAACGGGGAAAGGGACGTGCCACCGGCTATGACCGGCACTGCAGGAACCTCCCCCCCGATGAGGTGGAGCGGCTCCTCGCCGAAGGAAGGCCCCATGTCATCCGGTTCAAGGTGCCCGTCGAGGGGAGCACGGTCTTCGAGGACTACCTGCTGGGGAGGGTGGAATACCCCAACGCGGACGTCAACCCCGATCCGGTGCTCCTCAAGTCCGACGGGTTTCCCACCTACCATCTGGCCAACGTGGTGGACGACCACCTCATGCGCATCACGCACATCCTGAGGGCCCAGGAATGGATCCCCTCGACACCGCTCCATGTCCTCCTGTACCGGGCCTTCGGGTGGGAACATCCTGTCTACTGTCACCTTCCCATGGTCCTCGGTCCCGACGGCCAGAAGCTCTCGAAGCGTCATGGCGCCACGAGCGTGCAGGAGTTCCGGAGGATGGGGTACCTTCCGGAGGCCGTCGTCAACTACGTCTCCCTCCTGGGGTGGGCCTACGACGACTCCAGGGAGCTCTTCACGCGGGAGGAGCTCGAGCGGGTCTTCACCCTGGAGAAGCTCAACAAGTCCCCTGCGGTCTTCGACTACAAGAAGCTCGAGTGGTTCAACGGCGTGTATATCCGTGCGAAGACCGATGAGGAACTGTTCGCCCTCCTCCTCCCCGTCGCAGAGGAGACGGGGCTCCTCCCGAGCCCTCCCACCGATGAGGAGAAGGAGAAGCTCAGGCTCGCGGTGCCGATCGTCAAGGAGCGCCTCAAGGTGCTCCGCGACGTGAAGGACCTCCTCTGGTTCCTCTTCCACGAGGTTCCCGACTACGAGCCGGCTCTCCTGGTGCCGAAGAAGCTCGACGCGTCTGCTACGATGAGGATCCTCGCCGCCCTCAAGGAGGAGCTTGCAGGCTACTGGACGCGTACGGACGAGGAGAACGAGCAGAGGATGCGGGCCCTCGCGGAACGGATGGGGATCAAGCTGGGACAGCTCCTCATGCCCCTCAGGGTGGCCGTCACCGGCTCCACGGTCTCCCCACCCCTCCTCGAGTCCATACGGCTCCTGGGAGCGGAAGAGACGTTGCAGAGGATCGACCGCGCACTTGAAAAACTTTCATCGCTCACGGAAGGAGAGTAGACATGGCACAGGTGACCCTCGATACCATCGTGTCGCTCTGTAAGCGCCGCGGATTCGTGTTTCAGTCGAGCGAGGTCTACGGTGGACTCTCGTCGGCATGGGACTATGGTCCACTTGGTGTGGAGCTCAAGAACAACATCGAACGCTTCTGGTGGAACGAGATGGTCCGGAAACGCCGGAACATCGTGGGACTCGATGCCGCCATCCTCATGCACCCCAAGGTGTGGGAGGCCTCGGGCCATGTGGAGAACTTCCACGACCCTCTCGTGGATTGCAAGGAGTGCAAGGCCAGGTTCAGGGCCGACCAGATAGATCTCTCGGCTCCCTGTCCGGAGTGCGGTGCGAAGGACTCCTTCACCGAGCCGCGCCAGTTCAACCTCATGTTCAAGACCCACCTGGGGCCGGTCGAGGACGAGAGTACGGTGGTCTACCTGCGGCCCGAGACCGCCCAGGGTATCTACGTGAACTACAAGAACTGCCTGCAGTCGAGCAGGCTCAAGGTTCCCTTCGGGATCGCCCAGGTGGGCAAGGCCTTCAGGAACGAGATCGTGACCAAGAACTTCATCTTCCGCACGTGCGAGTTCGAGCAGATGGAGATGCAGTTCTTCGTGCACCCCTCCGAGGACAAGAAGTGGTTCGACTACTGGAAAGCGGAGCGGATGGAGTACTACAGGAAGATGGGTATTCGGCCTGAGAAGCTCAGGTTCCACCAGCATGGACCGGACGAGCTCGCCCACTATGCCAAGGAGGCGGTCGACATCCAGTACGAGTTCCCGTTCGGATGGAGGGAGCTGGAGGGGGTTCACAACCGCACGGACTACGACCTGAGCCGGCACTCGCAGTTCTCGGGGAAGGACCTATCGTACTTCGACGACGAGACGAGGGAGCGGTACATCCCCTACATTATCGAGACCTCGGCGGGACTCACCCGCAGCGTGCTCATGGTCCTCTCCGATGCCTACGATGAAGAGGAACTCGAGAACGGTGAAAAACGTACGGTGCTCAGGTTCCATCCTCTCATCGCCCCGATCACCGTGGCGGTGTTCCCGCTCATGAGGCGTGATGGGCTCGATACCTATGCCCAGAACCTCGAGGAGGAGCTGAGGGACCACTTCAACACCTTCTACGACGAGAGCGGGGCCATAGGCCGCAGGTACAGGAGGCAGGACGAGGTGGGGACTCCCTACTGCATCACCGTGGACTACCAGACCCTTGAGGACGACACCGTCACCCTTCGGTATCGGGACTCGATGGAGCAGGTGAGGGTCCACAGGAACGAGGTCGTGTCTGCCATTCAGCAGGCCATCAGGGAGTACAGGAGGGTCGGCACATGAGCGACGCCCTCGCTGTTCTTGCCGAACGCGGCCTGGTGAAGCAGTGCACCGACCTCGAGGGGCTCGGGGCCCGTATGCAGGAGGGCCCCGTCACCTTCTACCTGGGGATCGATCCCACGGGTCCGAGCCTCCACGCGGGACACCTCGTCCCCCTCTTCGCTGCCACGCACCTGGTGAACGCGGGGCACCGTGCCATCATCCTCATAGGCGGGGGCACGGCCCGCATAGGGGATCCCTCAGGCAAGACCGAGATGCGCAGGATCCTCTCCGTGGAGGAGATAGATCGCAACGCCCGGGCCATCCAGGCCCAGATAGAGCGTTTCTTTCCCGTGGACGGGAATAAGGCTCTCATGCTGAACAACGCCGAGTGGCTCGCCGACCTCAACTACATCGACTTCCTCCGGGAGATCGGACGGCACTTCTCGGTGAACCGGATGCTCAGTTTCGAAACCTACAAGGCGCGCCTCGAGACCGGCCTCTCGTTCATCGAGTTCAACTACCAGCTCCTCCAGGCCTACGATTTCCTGGTGCTCAACGAGCGCTACGGCTGCACCCTCCAGATAGGCGGGGACGACCAGTGGGGCAACATCGTGGCCGGGATCGACCTCATACGGAGGGTGAGGGGAGAGGAGGCCTATGGCCTGACCATGCCCCTGGTCACCCGCTCGGACGGGAAGAAGATGGGGAAGACCGAGAAGGGAGCCCTGTTCCTCGATCCCTCCATGGTGAGCCCCTACGAGTTCTTCCAGTATTGGAGGAACGTGCCGGACCAGGACGTGGCTACGTTCCTCAAGTACTATACCTTCCTTCCGATCGAAGAGATAGCGACCCTCACGGCCCACACGGACGAGCGGATCAACCTGGCCAAGGAGCGGCTCGCCTACGAGCTCACCGCGCTCATCCACGGCAGGGAAGAGGCCGACAAGGCACTCGAGGCTTCCCGGGCGGCATTCGGGAAGGGGGGGCAGGACCGTTCCTCCATCCCCTTCGTGGAGATCCCACGGGAAGAGCTCGAGCACGGTATCGGTGTGGTGGAGCTTTTCGTGAAGACCGATCTCTGTGCCTCCAAGAGCGAGGCCCGTCGTCTCATCTCCCAGGGCGGTGCCTACATCGAGGGCGAACAAGTGAAGGATCTGGAGCAGGTGGTGCGGTTGCAGGATGTGCCCGAGGCGGGGGAGATCCTCCTCCGGGCGGGCAAGAAGCGATATTTCAGGGTCGTGGTGAGATGAGTACACGAGGATGGGGGAGGGAACCCGGTCTCGTACTCGTCGTGCTCGGGGCGCTCCTTCTCTGGAAGGTGGTGTCCCTCCTCGCGGGAAGCCCGTTGATCGTTCCTTCTCCCGAAGAGGTGGTGCTGAAGGTAGTGGGGATCCTCCGGGATCCCCTCTTTCTTTCCCACGTGGCCGTGACCACGCTCAGGGCCCTGGGCGGGTTCGCATGCGCCCTGACCGTAGGTGTAGCGCTTGGAGTGCTCGGGGGGGTCTCCGGAGGTCTCATTCTGCCCCTCAGGGCTGCTGCGGTGGTGCTCCAGTCGGTGCCCGTGGTCTCGGTGATCCTCATCCTCCTCATCTGGGTGGGGAGCGCGCTCACGCCTTTCTGGGTGGGACTCGCCATGGCATTCCCCATCATCCTGATCACCACGCTGGAGGGGATGGAGGCGGCCCCGGTGGATCTGCTGGAAATGGCGAGGGCCTTCGGGCTTTCTCCCAGGGTACAGATCACCAGGATCTACATCCCCTCGCTGATACCTTTCGTACTGGCCGGGGCGCGCTCGGCGCTGAGCCTCGTCTGGAAGGCGGTCATCGCTGCAGAGGTGATCGCCTTCCCCTCCTCGGGGGTGGGGACGGCCCTCTACACCGCCAAGCTCTTCATCGATACCCCTGGGGTCTTCGCCTGGACCTTGATCGGGGTGGTCTTGAGCGGTCTCTCCCATCTGCTGCTCGGCCTCGTCTCCAGGAGGGTCTTCTGGGGAGGGATGCGGTGAGTGGGATCAGGCTCGATGGCATACGCGTGGCCTTTCCCGGAAGGCTCGTGTTCGACGACTTCAGCCTCACCATTCCCGAGGGGAAGATCACCTGTCTCATGGGACCATCGGCCTGCGGCAAGACCACCCTCCTCAGGGTCCTCGCAGGACTCCTCACGCCCCAGGCGGGTCGATGTACCGGACTCCCCGTCGGCCCTGTGAGCATGGTCTTCCAGGAGCCGAGGCTCCTCCCCTGGGCCACGGTGAGGGAGAACATCGCCCTCGTGCTGCCACCACACGAGGGGGAGAGAACGATGGTCGAGCATCTCATGGAGGAACTGGGCCTTGCCCCCTATGCGGGCGCCTATCCCCACCAGCTCAGCGGAGGACTCAAGCAACGCGTGGGCCTCGCCCGCGCCCTCGCCTTTCCCTCACCGCTACTCCTCATGGACGAACCCTTCCTCTCGCTGGACCTCGTGCTCCTCTCGAAGACACTACGGGTCTTCCACCGCCTGTGGAAGGAACAGCCCCGTACCACCGTGCTGGTGAGTCACAGACTCGAGGAGCCCCTCCTCCTCGCGGACCACGTGGTGGTCCTCGGAGGAGCTCCGACCCGGCCTGTAGCTTTCTTCGAGCATCCAGTGCCCCATGGGGTGGAAGACATGACGGATCCGCGCCTCCTTCCCCTCGAGCACGGGATACGACAGGCCCTCGCCTCGATCGAGGAGCCTCGTACTAGCGGGCGAACTTCGCCATCTTGAGCGAGAGTACCGCGTACCCCGAGGAGAGGTCCTCCTGTTGAACCACCACGTGGGAGGGCAATTTGAGCTTCACGTTGGTGAAGTTCCAGATCCCCTTGATGCCATGGTCCACGATGATTTCGGCCACTTCCTGCGCCACCTCGGGCGGCACGGTGAGGATGGCCATCTCGAAGCCCTCCTGTTCCTTTACCGCCGCGAACTCCGAGAGGGAGTGGATCCTCGTGCCGTGCACCATCTTGCCGATCTTCGAAGGATCCACGTCGAAGGCCGCGGCGATGTGCAACTTGTGTCTCTTGAGCTCCTGGTATCCCAGGAGGGCCTGTCCCAGGTTACCCGCTCCCACGAGACAGGCGAACTGATCGATGTCCCATCGGAGGAATCGCTCTATGGCGTGGATGAGTTCCTGGACAGGGTACCCGAGCCTGGGTTTCCCCATGATACCCGTGAGGGCGAGGTCCTTCCGCACCTGTATGGCCTCGAGCTCGAGTTCCTGTGCGATGTAGGTTCCGGAGATGTATTCCCTCCCTTCCTCCGCCGCTCCTTTCACCACTTGAAGGTACGATGGAAGCCTCCGGATACTCGGTACATTGAGCAGCTTGTGTCGCTTCACGCTTTCCTCCACACGGGTCGAATGAAATTTATGACTTTTATTATATGATAAACACGAGAAAAAGAAAAGACTGAATAATTTTCTATACAAAAAACAGGGGAACGCCTCACGTTCCCCTGTTCGATATCGGTGGGTGGATCACAGCGAGGCGAGGGCCTCTTTGTAGCGTCGTTCGACTTCCTCCCAGTTCACCACGTTCCAGAACGCGGCGATGTAGTCGGGTCTCCTGTTCTGATACGACAGATAGTAGGCGTGTTCCCAGACGTCCAGGCCCAGGATAGGTATGAAGCCGTCCATGTAGGGGCTGTCCTGGTTGGGGGTGGAGTAGACCTGGAGCTCCCCATACGCGTTCACCACGAGCCAGGCCCAGCCGCTCCCGAACCTGGTGGCGGCCGCCTTGGAGAAGGCCTCCTTGAAGGCATCGAAGGAACCGAACGTGGAGGCAATGGCCTTGCCGACCGCATCCCGGGGCGTCCCGCCACCTTTGGGCGAGAGCACGGTCCAGAAGAGGCTGTGGTTCGCATGCCCGCCGCCGTTGTTGCGTACCGCGGTCTGCACCTCCTCGGGAAGGCTTTTGAGATTCCTGAGAAGGAAGACCAGGTCTTTGTCCTTTGCAGCAGGCGCTTTTTCGAGCGCGGCATTGAGGTTATTCACGTACCCGGCATGGTGCTTGGTGTGATGTATCTCCATGGTCCGGGCGTCTATGTGAGGCTCGAGTGCATCGTAGGGATAGGGAAGTGAGGGGAGTGTGAAGCTCATAGGATTCCTCCTGATTCCGTATTTATTACTAAAATAATCATGTTTTGTTCGAACAGCAAGGCCCCGTTCGGGCTTTCGGTGTTGACATGCGTTCCGGCTTCCATGTTTAATGCAGAGAGTGATATGGTACGAGGAGGTGACGAGATGAGACGTTCCATGCTGGCAGGAGGGCTGCTCGTGCTTCTTCTTCTCTCTGGATGCGAGAGGCTCGAGCGGAAGAGCGTGGAGACTGCGCCCACCGGTGGAGAGCCCGTGGCGAGCGCCCAGGAGGAAGGCGTGTCCTCGAGGAACATCCCCCGGGAGGAAGCGCCCGCCGTGGTGCTGGAGGCCGTGAGTATCTGGGACAGTCTCGACAAGGGCAAGAAATCCCTCGCCACGGCGACCGTGGGTGAACGGGTCACCTTCCTTGGGGAGATCAAGGAGGGAGTTTCCTCCAGCGGCAACAAGCTGGAGTACGCCCTCGTACGCCTCTCCGACGGTACCCAGGGTTGGGCGTACACCGGATACCTCGCACTCAGGGCGACATTGGGGGTGATCACCAAGAAGGTGGACTACTACCAGAGACCCACCACCCTTCTACCCTCGGGGCAACTCGAGCCCTTCACCCTCATCGGAATCGGTGAAAAGAAGGAGGAGGGAAGACAGCAGATCTACTTCTTCGAAAATTCCCGCAATGTGGTGAGGGAGGCGTGGGTCATGGAGGGGTTCTCGGACAGGGACGTGGACCTCAGGCTCACGGCACGCTACTTCCTCATCCTGCGCGATGAGGACCTCCCGCCCGAAGAACGGTATCAGAAGCTCCTGGAGCTCGCTCAGGAATCCCAGGCCGAGCCGGTCTCGGCGGATCTCGTGGATTCGCTCCAGGTGAAACTCGACGAACTCGCGCAGGAGCTCGCCGAAGAGGCAGAGGAGACGCCTTCTCCCGAGCCTTCTCCGGAGACGACGGCCTCTTCTATGTGAGGGGCTTTTCTGGTACCCTGGCGTCGTGGAACGCCTGGTACGCCTGCAGGTCATCTTCCTTGCCCTCCTCTCTCTCGTTGCGATAGGGGGGGTGCTCCACATCACCCAGCAGGTGGTGCTCCCCCTCGTGATCGCGGCTCTGCTCTCGTTCATCCTTGCACCGCTCGTCGTACGCATGCATCGTGCGCGTATCCCCTATTTCCTCGGGATCACGGTGGTGATGCTCCTCCTCGTGCTCATCATCGCAGGGCTCGGCACGCTGCTGTCGTCCAGCCTCTACTCCCTCATACGTGAGTATCCCCGCTACCAGACGAGGTTCATCGGCCTCTACAACACCCTGGTGGATCGTTTCCACCTGAGGGAGTGGCTCTTCAACGACCTCTCGTGGGTGCGGACCATAGGGAGTTACCTCGTAGGCCTTTCCGGCCGCCTGGTGGAATTGGTGAGCTACACCGTCCTGGTGCTCCTCTTCCTCCTTTTCCTCCTCCTGGAGTGGCGTCACCTCCCCCGGAAGATGCTGAGGGCCCTCAGGAGGGGGCTCACCGCCCGGATCGCCCGTATCCTTGAGCACATCTCGGAGCAGATCTCCCGTTACCTCGCGGTGAAATTCTTGATCAGTCTCGCCACCGGATTGCTGGTCTGGGCGGCCTATTCGCTCATCGGTCTCGACTTCGCCTTCATATGGGGGCTCCTCGCCTTTCTCTTCAACTTCATCCCCAATATCGGGTCGGCGGTCGTCTGGGGCCTCTCCTCGCTCTTCGCCGTGATCCAGTTCTATCCGGACTGGCAGCACCCTCTCCTCGTCTCAGGGAGCATGATTCTCATCCAGATGGTGATGGGGAACCTCCTCGAACCGAAGCTCGCGGGTGAGCAGCTCAACTTGAGTCCGGTGGTGGTCCTCTTCTCGCTCCTCTTCTGGGGCTGGCTCTGGGGGGTGGCGGGGATGTTCATCGCCGTACCCCTCACCGTGATCGTGAAGATCGTGTGTGAGAACATCCCCCAGCTGAAGGCCGTGAGCATCCTCATGGGGACGGCCTCGAGACGGGACCGTTCACGAGACGGGCGGGCATGAATCCGCGGACGCTGTTGATCAGATGGATCCTCCCTTGCGCAAGGTCTTCCACTCTGAGCGGGCGCACCCTGATCTTTCCCCTTGCGAGGAGGTGCGCACGGTAGACACCGGGGAGGAGACCGTCCTCCTCGGGAGGGGTGAAGAGCACGCCTCCCACCTCCAGAAGGATGTTCGCGAAGCCGGTCTCGGTGACGCAGCCTCGGGTGTTCCAGTAGAGGAAATACGAGGTCCCCTCGTGTTCCGCCATGCGGGTGTAGAAAGGACGGAACGTGGTCTTGTGCCGGAGCCACCACCAGGAGGGATCCACGGGCTCGGGCGAGAGGAGGAGGGGCACAGGGAGTGGGGGAGCGCTGGCGGAAAGCGGCTCATGAGCGGTCTCGAGCCTGCCGTCGGGGTGGAGGAGGAGGCGCACCTTTGCAGGGTGCGCGAGCGTGGAGGTGTAGTCCTCGAGGGCCTTTCGTGTCGCGGAGAGGCAGAAGGGGTATCGGAGGATCCGGGCGCTCCGTTCGAGCCGTGCGAGGTGCTCTTCGAGGAGCCAGAGTCCGCCGTGCGGGGTCCATCTCAGGCTCTCGAGGAGGGGAGGATGCTCCTGGAGAGACGACCATTCCTCCGACGGGGGCGTGTGTCCCTCTGGATGAGTCGGCATGGGCTACTCCGGTACGGGGTATCGTAGCACCGGCGGGCGTGTTGCACCAGGGGTGAAGGACGCAGGCAGCGGTGTGCTACGCGTGGTGCCGTGAGGATCGCCGGGGAATCGATATTGGTTTAGTACACGTGGAATTTGCGGAATTCCGGAAACAGTGGTACCATATTCCACAGGCATACAGACTGGTGGGCATCCACGGTTGCGGGGAAACCTCTACACTGTGTCGAGGAGGAGAAGATGAAGCACTCTTATCTTTTTGCGATCCTCGTGGGCCTCGTGCTGAGCGGATCGATCGTCGCCCAGACGGTGATCGCCCAGGACGACTTTTTCTCCATGGGGCAGTGGAGACCTGCTTATGGGATATGGACTGCCTCCGGTTCCCTGCTCCAATCCGATGTGAAGGCGGGAATGGCCCGGATCGACAGGCCCCTTCCCCAGACGGGGGTGTTCCTCATCGAGTTCGTGGTGAAGTACGTGGATGGGGGCTACAAGGGGGATCGAGGCCGTGTCACGGGTCCCTATCATGGCGGTTTCGGGATCCATATCGGTGTGGACAAGCCTGCACCGGGAAAGGCGTGGGGGAACGGAAGGTCCTATCTCCTCTGGTTGAACTATGACGATGTCGTGCCTCCCACCTCTGTTCATTACGGCTTCCGTGGGCAGGTGTATCGGAGTTTCTCGAATAGCGAGATGGAGCTCATGCCGGAATACAATGTGGAGATCTATCCTCGGGAAGTGGTGCTCGAGAACCTCGATTACCTTCAGTATCCCCTTCCGGTGAAGATCCGGGTGGATACCTCCACAGGGGAAATCCGCGTCTACCATCCGGTGGAGACCTCGTATTACTACTATTTCCACCTCGATCCCTCGCTCCTCAAGGGAAGCTATGTGAGTTTCAGGACCAACAGTCTGGCGGTGGAGATCGACGACTTCAAGGTGACGAAAATACGGTAGGTGGTTCCTCCTTGGGGGCATGGAGGGGGCCTGCAGGGGGGGCGAGAGGCCTCCCCAGGGCTCCCACCTTCAGGAGGGCCTCGAGGTATTCTTCGCCCGGATCCGAGTCCCACACGATGCCTCCCCCGGTCCCGTAGTACCAGCGCGGCCCCTCCTTCACGAGGGTACGGATCGCCACGTTGAACAGCGCAGTCTTCCTGCTCCAGAATCCCACCGTGCCGGTGTACACTCCTCGTGGGGAATGTTCCTCGTGTGCGATGATACCCATGGTGCTCACCTTGGGGGCTCCGGTGATGGAGGCGCAGGGGAAGAGGGCCTCGAGGAGCCGGGGGATCGAGGCGGATGTCCGCGCCCTCACGGTGCTCACCATCTGGTGGGCGTAGGGGATGCTCCGGATGACGAAGAGGTGCGGAACCTCCACCGTGCCGATGGTGGCGATCTTCCCGAGATCGTTACGGATCATGTCCACGATCATGAGATTCTCGGCTCGATTTTTTTCACTTGAGAAGAGGAGGTGGGCCTGGTGGGTGTCCTCTTCTGGGGTGGCTCCACGAGGAGCTGTCCCTTTCATGGGCTCGCATTCGACGATATCCCCGTGTGTGCGGAAGAAGAGCTCGGGCGAGAACGAGAGTACCGCGTGATCCCCGGCCTCCACATAGGCGCTGTAAGAAGGGCCGGTTCTGTCCAGCAGGGAAAGAAAGAGGGGGAGGGGATCTGCGTGAGAGCGGCCTTCCAGCCTGAAGGTGTAGTTCACCTGGTACGTGATGCCTGCCTCGAGGGCCTCTCTTATTCTCGAAAGGTGGAAGAGATAGGTCTCCTCGTCGAGTTCCGGGGTGAGGGAGGGGGGCTCGATCCGTCGCGGAGGGGGAAGCGAGACATGCTCCGGAGGGTGGAATACCCCCAGGCAGAGGAGCGGTCCGGAAGGGCGATACACCGGAAGTACGGGGTCGAAGGCCGGGGCGGCCTCATACGCGAGCCAGCCCGCAGCATACCGATGTGAGCGTTGTATCTCGTGGTCGACCTCTTCGAGCACCTGAGGGATCGAGGCGAGGGCTTCGGGGCCCACCACCAGGACTCTGAGAGGCCGACGGAAGAGGAGCCAGGTATCGGAAGCGGGGTCATGAAAGAGTGCACGCATTCTATCGTTCGGGAGTGGGGGAGACAGGTCCTATTCCGGTGAGATGTCGTGTGAGGAAGGCCCCGCCTGCGCTCAGGGTTCCTTCGAATCGTAGCATCACCCCGGTTGCAGGGTCGAACCAGTAGGTGCTCTTCCAGAAGGCGGAGAGCAACCCGGCGAGTCGGATGGTGACCTTCACCGCGCGGACCTCTCTTCCCATCACGGTGAGCGTCTCCTCCCCTTGTTTCCGGGCTTCCATCTCGTAGACCTCGCCGGTGGCGGGGCGCAGGGCATAGAAGGTGAGCTTCTCCTTCGAGGATTCGGTGATGAAGGGGATGAGGCCGAATTCGAAGACCTGGATGAAGGGGAGGTCTTTCTTCAACTCGTGGGTCTTCTTTTCTTTCTTGTCTTCCTGTTCCTTGGTGTACTGGAGGACGCGCCTGTCCGGGGCCCATCGGGTGGTGATGCGGAGATTTCCGGCCTCGTACTTCCACAGGAGGGTGGAGGTGCCCGCATGCACGGCTTCCCACCGGGCTTCGGTGCTCTCCACCTCGATGTCGAGGCGCCCGCCGTCCGCTACGACCCGGTAACGGTCCTCCCACGAGCGATCGCCTGCCGTGGTCTGGTAGGTGTAGAGGCCCGAGAGGGGGTGGGCCGGCAGGAGAGAGGAGATGAGCAGGAGAAATGCTGCATGCATGAGACGGGTCCGCATCGTGGTCCCAGTATATCACGTTTCCTGGATCATGCCAGCTCCCTTGCAAGGAGAGGGGTTCCTGTCTATAGTATGCCCGTATCTCAGGGTAAGGAGAGGGGGCATGGAACGAAAGCGCATTCTCACGGGTGACAGACCGACGGGGAAGCTGCACCTGGGACACTATGTGGGTTCTCTCGCCAACAGGGTGAAGCTCCAGGACGACTACGAGTGTTTCTTCATCATCGCCGACCTGCACATGCTCACCACGAAGCCGGAGAAGAAGGACGTGGAGGCGATCGCGGAGAATGCGAGGGAGATGGTGCTCGACTACCTGGCGTGTGGGATCGACCCGGAGAAGTCGGTGATCTACCTGCAGTCCGCCGTTCCCGAGGTGTACGAGCTCAATCTCTTTTTCGAGATGCTCGTGACGGTCCCCCGTCTTCAGCGCATCCCGACTCTCAAGGAGATGGCCCAGGCTGCGCACCTGGAGGAGATGCCTCTGGGGCTCCTCGGGTATCCGGTGCTCCAGGCGGCCGATATCCTCCTCCCCCGAGCCCACGTGGTGCCGGTGGGGAAGGACAATGTGCCGCACGTGGAGCTGACCCGGGAGATCGCGCGCAGGTTCAATTTCCTCTACGGCGAGGTCTTTCCCGTTCCCGACCCGCTGGTGGGTGAGGTTCCCACACTGGTGGGGATCGATGGTGCGGCGAAGATGTCCAAGTCGCTCGGGAACGCCATCCTCCTCTCCGACGATCCTAAGACCGTGGAGAAGAAGGTCTTCAAGATGTACACGGATCCGAACCGGGTGCGTGCAGATGTGCCTGGAAGGGTCGAGGGTAATCCGGTGTTCATCTATCACGATATTTTTAATCCCAACAAGGAAGAGGTTGAGGATTTGAAGCGTCGGTACCGGGAGGGGAAGGTGGGGGACGTGGAGGTGAAGGAGAAGCTCGCGAGGGCGCTCAATGCCTTCCTGGATCCCATCCGAGAGCGGCGTGAGTACTTCCGCCGGCAGACGGGTCTGGTGGACGAGATCCTCTACGAGGGGACCATGCGGATGAGGGAGGAGGGGAGGAAGACCCTCATCGAGGTGAGGAAGGCGATGGGGCTCGCCGGGGTGTGGAACAGGATAAGCAGAGGGGCGGAGCGGCGGAGAAAGAAGCAGGAGAAGGGGGGTACGGATGCGGATGAGGCGTGAGTGCGCGCCGCCCGGTATCCGGGCGGCGATCTTCGATATGGATGGTACGCTCGTCAATTCGGAGGATGTGTATTGGGATGCGGACTGCGCCTTTCTCGATCGGTACGGGATTCCTCACGATGATGCCCTGCGCGAGTACATGATCGGGAGGGGGACGAAGGGGTTCATCGAGTGGATGCGTACGCAGAAAGAGATCCCCAGGTCCGATGAGGAGCTGGCAAGGGAGAAGATCGGGCTCTTCCTCGAGCACGCCAGGGGCAGGGTGCAGGTGTTTCCCGAGATGCGGAGGTTGTTGGGGCTCTTTGAGGAGGCGGGGATGTCGTGTGCCCTGGCGTCGGGGTCTCCCCGACGGGTCATCGAGGTGCTGCTCGAAGAGACGGGGCTCGTGGGGTTCTTCCGGGTGGTGGTGTCGGCGGACGAGGTGGCGCGTCCCAAGCCGGCGCCGGATGTGTTCCTCGAGGCGGCGGGGAGGCTTGGGGTGGAGCCGGGTGGGTGTGTGGTCTTCGAGGACTCGGAGCCGGGGGTGCAGGCGGCGTTGGATGCGGGGATGGTGTGCGTGGCGATCCCCACGTTGGTGAAGGATCGCTACCCGGAGGTGTTCTACCAGGCGGATGTGTTGTTCGAAGGGGGGATGGGGGAGTTTTGCGCGGAGCGGGTGTGGGAGTGGCTGGGGTGTGGGGTGGGGGTGAGGAGGTAGGATGGGACTGGGGTCGGCGGTGGTGAGGGGGTTCCAGGAGGAGGTGCTGGGGTTCCACCGGCGCGAGGGGCGGGATTTTCCGTGGCGGCGCACGCGTGATCCGTACGCGATCTTCGTCTCGGAGATGATGCTCCAGCAGACGCAGACGTCGCGGGTGGTGGGGAAGTACGGGGAGTTCCTGGCGCGGTTTCCCTCGTGGGAGGTGCTCGCCGGGGCGAGGCTGGGGGAGGTGCTGGAGGTGTGGCAGGGGTTGGGATACAACAGGCGGGCGAGGGGGGTGTGGGAGAGCGCCCGGATGGTGGTGGAGTGGTGGGGCGGGCGGCTGCCGAAGGAACCGGAGCTGCTGGAGGTGCTTCCCATGGTGGGGCCGTACACCGCGCGGGCAGTGGCGACGTTCGCTTACGGGAAGCCGTGCGTGTTCATAGAGACGAATATCCGCACGGTGTTCCTCGATCGGTTTTTCCCGGGGAGGGAGGGGGTGCGGGATGCGGAGATTCTCCCATTGGTGGAGGAGACGCTCTATCGGGATGATGTGCGTACGTGGTACTATGCCCTGATGGATGTGGGGGCGGCGATCAAGGCGCGGAGGGGGAATGCAGGGCGCAGGAGCGCGCACTACCGGCGTCAGGGGAGGTTCGAGGGGTCGGTGCGGCAGGTTCGAGGGGCGGTGCTGCGGGTGCTGGTGAAGCGGGGTGGGTGTGAGGTGGGGGAGCTGGCGGAACGGCTGGGGAGGGGGAGGGAGGAAGTGGAGGGGGTGGTAGGGGCGTTGGAGCGGGAGGGGTTGGTGGTGAGGGAGGGGGGAAGGGTGTATGTGCCGTAGAATGCGATTTGCATTTTCGTCATAAGAGTACTACTATTCTGAGTAGTACGTTGGCTTTCTAAGGAGGAGATAATGATAGTGAAAGAGATCATGCTCTTCGTTGTTGCGGTGGGTATCTGTCTTGGTGTTGGTTTTCTTGGCTCGTCTTTCACCATGCCTGCCATCGAAGGCTGGTACAGCACCATCGAGAAGCCCTCTTTCAATCCTCCCAACTGGATATTCGCCCCTGTGTGGACCGTTCTCTTTGTGCTGATGGGGATTTCTCTCTACCTCGTGATTCGGAAAGGGTTCTCTTCCCAGGTGGGCCTTGCGGTACTCCTCTTTGTGGTACAATTGATCCTCAACGTGCTCTGGTCGTTTTTCTTCTTCGCGCGCCGAAGTCCCGGTCTCGCGCTGGTGGATATCGTGATCCTCTGGGTCGCCATTCTCGCACTTATTCTGGTCTTTGTCCGGATAGAGCGTTGGGCAGGATACCTCCTCATTCCGTATCTATTGTGGGTGAGCTTTGCCACTGTGCTCAATGCGAGCATTTTCGTGTTGAACCGCACTTAGGAGCGTGTACGACCTCGTGAAGCCTCCTCGTCGGCACGTCGGATGAGGCTGTGCTGCCACTCGAGGAGGTAGTCGTAGAGGCCGGGGAGATGTGCGCGTGCATCCACCATCACACGGAAGACGGGTTCGGTCCCTGATTTCCGCATCCACATGAAGGCGCATGGCTCGCCCTTTTCGTCTTTGAAGAGGATCCTGAGGCCTCCTTTCTGTGTGCCGGTGCGGAAGGAGGGGCCGAAGCCCACGTGTGTCTCGAGGCCTTCGTGGTGGTGTTCTTCGAAGCCGGTGATGCCGAAGCGCTCGTGGAGTTCGTTCGCGCGGAGTTCCCAGTCCGACAGGAAAAGGCGTTCGTAGGTGGATTTGAAGGCGGCCCGGTCCTCTGATCGGATGGTGAGACGTGCCTCAGGGGCACCTGTGCCGGTGGTGAGGTAGGCGGGGAGAGAGGAGAGTACGTCTGTGAGGGTGAAGTGGGGATGATAGGAGAGGCCCTTCCGGGCGCACCATCTCGCAAAGAGGGCATAGGGAGGTTCTCGCAGGGCGAGGATCTTGAGCACCGACCCGAGCGTGGCGAGGGGATCGCGTACCCGTGCCGGATGCACGATGCTCCCCCCGTTGGACCCTTCCCCCAGCACCCGCACCACCCACCCCTCTTGCCGCAGCGCCTCCGCCTTCCCCACCACATGCGCCTCCCCCACCTCCGTGCGCACCACGTGCGCCCCGAACGCCCCCGCCACCTCCTCCACCCGCAGCGACGTCGGCCCGTTGCACACCACCGCCACCCTGTGCGCCTGTACCCCGCCGGGAAGCAGCGCATCCAGCCACGCCAGCTCGCCGAGCACCGCGAGCGCGAACACCTCCTGTGCCCCCAGCGCCCTCACCCCCACCCCGGGCGCGCCGTACACCAGGTTCCCCCGATCGCCGTCGCAGTCCGGCACGTACCCCAGCACCTCGCACTCCCGTTCCTCCACCACGCTCCTCACCAGGTCCGCGCACATCTCCAGCGACTCCCCCTCGGGCAGGATCTCGTGGACGAATCGTCCGGGTTCGGCATTGTAAAGGCGCACCTCGCATCCAAGGTCCTCCAGCACCTCCCTGTCCACGCTCGCCCCCCGGGCGCTCCCGTTGAGCTCCCCCACCACCACCAGCCCTCTCCTGCGCACCCCCTCTCCCAGCTCCCTCCACCTTCGGGCCACTTCCTCCTCGGCCTCCCCCCCCGTGATCACCCGCCGCACGAACCCCCCGTACGCCCTGAGCGCCCGGTCCTTCCACCTGGCTTCCTCCTCCCACAGATCCGAAGGCGCCTCCCCCTCGAGGAGCCCCTCTGCCTCCGCCTCGCCGAGCCTCTCCACCTCCTCCCTGAACCTGCGTATGAGCTCGTTCGCCTCATCTGCAGAGAGCACCCCTCCCCTTGCCCCCACCTTGATCCCGTTGTGCCCCACCGGGTTGTGGCTCGCGGACACGTACACGAACCCGGCCAGATCGGGGTCCGCCGCAGAGAGGGCCATCACCTCAGGCGCCGCCGCGATCCCCGCGTAGTGCACCCCCACACCCTCCATGCACAACCCTGCGGCGAGCGCCCTGCACAGCGCCTTCCCTGTGGGCCGCGAATCCCGGGCGAGGAGCAGCGAAGTCCCCTGCTTTTGCCCTCTGAAAAACTCCCCGATCACCTTTCCTGCACAGACTGCCAGGACCCTGTCGGCTTCGCTGATTTCAGGCGACGTATCCTGCTCCTCTCCTGAGGCGGCGAACACCTTCCGCCATCCGGAGACCGAGAGGATGTACCCCTTGAGCGCGCTCATCAGGTGCAGCCGATCTACCGCCATCGCCCTTCCTCTTTGCGACATTCTCTCGTTCACGAAGGGGGACCCCCTTCACAAAAGCCCATCTAAGACAAAAAACGGAAAAGAGACAAGACCTGGGTGAGCCAAAAAAAGGCGCCGCGTATGCGGCGCCTCCTCTCGTAGCACCACAGCCTCAGAACGCCATCCGTGCCCCCACCTGGAAGAAGCTGTTCCCGTTGAACTGACCGAAGTAGCCCGCCTCGTCTCCTCCGAACCAGGTGTAGGAGGCGGTGAGGAAGATGTCGTCTGCCACGTTGTACTCGAGCTTCGGGCGGATCATATAGTCGCCGTCTTCCACTGCGTAGGCTCCTGCGAGCTCGATCGTGAGCGTGTCGTGCAGGAGCCGCTCGGTGATCCCCGCGTTCACGAGCGTGGTGGTGTAGGTCCCATCCTCGTCGTACTCGGTGTCTCCCGCCTCGATCCCCGAGGTACCGAGGATCACCGTACCCACCACCTGGAGGTTCACGTTGAGGTTACCGAACGGCAGGTCCTTGTCCATCCCCGCGAGGTAGGCGATGCGGTTGTTCCGGACGACGGGGTCGTCGCCCGCGGTATCCTCGGTGAGGAAGTAGGCGAGCTCACCCTTGAGGTTGAACCCTCCCGGCGCAGCCCCTGCCTCGAGACCGAAGAGGTGCACCCTGTCGTAGGAGATCGTCACCCGGTAGTCGGTGGCGAGCCGCGAGGTATCGATCACCGGGAGCCGGTCGAAGGTGTACTGGTAGGAGAGCCCCAGGTCCACCCCACCGGCAGAGTAGGTGAACCTGGTGGCGGCGATGAAGTCCTCCAACGAGTCGGGGAGGTCGTACCGGATGGCCGAGGAGCTCGTTTCCTCCGCCCAGGCGGCGGCCTTGAGTGAGGCCAGGTCCTGAGCGGCTGTCGGGTTCATCCCTCCTGTGATATACTGTGTGGTGAGATTCTGTGCCATCTGTGCGGCCGCCTCCTCGATCACCCCCTCCACCGCACGCTCGAGCTCGCTCAGCTCCCGCTGCACCCACATCCCCTCCATGGGGAACACATCGGGCGTGAAGACCGGCACGTACACCAGCTCCCAGCTCCCCAGCGTGCCCACCGGCACGCTGAGTCTCACCATTTTCTCGGCCTTCTTCCGGTCCAGGTAGTCGGGGTTGATGAAGTCCGAGTAGTCGGTAGGGTTGATGGTGTCGAAGACGTGCACCTTGTCTCCCTTGCCCCACACGAGCTTGAGGTACCCCACATCGAGCGTGGCCCAGGGCAGGAAGATCTGCACATAGGCCTCGTCGATGAGGTCTTCGAGCGAGCGGTACACCCCCTCCTGGGTGGTGTAGTCGTACCACTGGCTGTAGTGCAGCCGGGCCGTTGCCCGAGACCGCTCGCCCTCGTAGGTGAGGCCGAGCTCCACCGTGGCGAAGGGCGATACCGCCTGGTCACCCGCGTCCTCGTCAGGATCGGTGAAGAGACGCACCTGGCTCTCCACCTTCCCTGAGACCTCCACAAGGCCGGCCGCTCCTTCCTCGAAGAACGAGAGCTCCTGGGAACCGAGCGTCAGGGCACAAACGCCTAACACCACACACATCCATCGTATCTTCATAGGTCACCTCCCTCACAGCCTTCCTGTTTCGAGGAACTTCTGGCTGAAAAGTGCATCCGGCAGTTCCTCATTGTACTTGATCTTCTGGATCTCCAGCCTGGTGGCATGGCCTGTCTTCACGTTCTTCATCAGCGTGACCATGGGCGTCCAGACACCCTCGACCTTCTCGAGCTTCTCGATGGTGAGCACCTTGAGGATCGTCTTCTCGTCCTCGTACATCTCCACCCGAATGGGAATGAAGTTGTCCTTCCTCACCCAGCTCACCCTGTGGTGGTACTGGCTGTTCTTTGCATCCTTTGGTACCGACTTCACCACATAACAGGGAACACCATCGAGGTTCTCTTCGCGCAGGAGAGTGTGGACATCATCATCTATGTCTCTGCTCGACATATCGTCGTAGGTGAAGTCCGAGCCCATGAACGACTGGCCCCCCTCTTCGGCCGCGATCCTCCGTACCCGACGCAGTGTCGGAAGGTAGATGAACTTGTCGTCTGGCCTCCCCTTCTGCTCGAGGACGAGGAACCTGGTGTCCTTCACCGAGGCGGGCCTGTGAAAGACGATGAGCGATCGCGTAAGATCGTCGCTCCCCTTCTTACCGAACATCTCGAGGATACGCTCCGAGGTGCTCCCATTCTTTTCTATGAGGAGCATACGCACCAGGGCGTGGCTCGCGTCCACCTTCACGGCGTCGCGGGCCTTTTCCATGATCTCCCTTCCGTCCAGGGCAAAGATCCCGCTGACGAGAAGTGGCAGAAAGAGCAATGCGGTGAACACTCGTCTCATGGGGTTCCTCCCGTGTGGTGTGTGGTGTCGGCCCTTCTCAGGAAGGCCGCTTCCTTTATGGCGAAGATCGCAGGCAACAGGGTGATGGAGGCCGCGCTCGAGGTGGCCATGGTGAGGGCGATGAGTAGGCCCATGTAGGCGATGGGGACGAACTGCGAGAGCAGGAGCACCAGGAATCCTGCAGCCACCGATACCGCATTGAAGAGGATGGCCTTGCCCACGCCCTTCATGCTGTTGCGCGTGGCCTTCTCCCTGTCCCCCGTGCTGATCCGTTCGCGGTGGTAGTAGTTCATGAAGTGGATGGCGTAGTCGATCCCGATACCGATGGCGAGCGAGGCCACCATGGAGGTGGGGATGTCGAGTCTGATACCTGTGAGCCCCATCACCCCGAAGTTGATGAGCACCGTGATCCCCAGGGGGATGAGCCCGTAGATCCCGGCGGCGATGGACCTGAAGGTGACCACCAGTATGAGGAACACGAGCCCAAGCGAGACCGCGATACTTATGGTCTGGGACTTGACGATGAGCTCGGTGAGGGCGTACTCCACCTTCGCCTGTCCGCTCGTCCGTATGGTGTAGCCCTCCGGAAAGTGGGCACGTGCATACTCCTCGGCCTCGCGCGCGATCTCGTAGGCCCGTATGGAGCTTGACGTGGCGAGCTGTACGGTCATCTTGGCCTTGGATGGCTCTATGGCATCGTCTATCCAGGCCGAGAGGCTTCCCGAGTAGAGGAGGAGGTACTGGGAGATGAGGTTGGCGAGTTCCTCCCTGGTCTCAACCGGGTACTTCGCAGGATCGTACGGTATCTCGTAGTAGGAGGCGCCTCGCCAGTTGAGGGCTCGATCGATGAGCCGCACGAGCTCGGCCGCCGAGATGTCGGCCCTGGGGGCGAGGGCGTACGCCTGGTTGAGGATGGTGAGGAACTCCTCCCGTGTGAGGGTGGTCACCCCCTGGGGCGCAGGAGCCCTCTCGGCAGAAGGTGGGGCGGCTCGCTCGGACGCAGCAGCCCCTTTGGCGGTCCCCTCTTCCTCGAAGAAGAAGAGCCCATCCTCGGTTCCCTCCTCCTCGAAGAAGCTGAAGGGCAGGCCGGGAGACTCCTCCGGAGCGCTCGAGGCGGCGGGGGCAGGCTCGGCGGTAACGGGAGTCTCATGTTCAGGCGGTGCGTTGAGCACTTGGTTGATCCGCTTGAGGAAGTCGGTGAAGGAGACCACCTTCTTCACCTCGGGGAACTTGTCCTTGAGGTACAGGGTGAGATCCTCCATGGCCTTGAGCACCTCCGGATTGGTGAGCGCCCCCCTCTCCGTGCCCTCGACCACGATCTCGAATGTCTTGGTCCCTACGAACCGCTCCCTGAAGAACCTGTCCGCCTCGCGTATCTCGGTGCCGGGTCGGAAGTAGTCGATGAGTACGTTGTCCTTGTCGAGCAGCGTGGTGCCGTAGATACCGACGATCACCACCACCAGGGCGAAGAGGAGGATGCTCCCCTTTTTCTGCGAGAAGAGGGTGTAGAGGAAGAGCATGAACCTGTCGGCGAGGTCTTCCTTCTCCACCTTCCTGTTGTTGAGCCGGACCTGAAGGGCACGGTGACGGGCTATGAGGAGCGCGGGTATGAAGGTCACGGCCACCACGAGGGCCACCAGGACGCCGAAGGCGCTGAAGATCCCGAACTCCTGGATGGGCCGCACCTGACTCGAGGCGAGCGAACCGAATCCCACCATGGTGGTGAGCGCGGCGAGAAAGATCGACTTCCCTATGTGTTGCACGATGGAGGCCACGATGGCGTCGTGCTCCTCCTCGTTCACCCGACCGCCCCGCTCTCTGATGAGGTCGTAATAGTGGCTTATGATGTGGATGCCGTACGCGCTCCCCACCGCCATCATCACCACGGGGAGGACCGTTCCTATGAGAGAGAGCTTGATCCCGAGCAGGGCCATGAGTCCCACGGTCCAGATGGTGCTGATGATCACCGTGGTGAGGGGGAGGATCACCCCCCCGGGTTTGCGGAAGGAGAGGGCGAGCACCAGCACCAGGACCCCGATCACCAGGGGGATGAGGAGCACCAGGTCCTTCTGCATGTTGGTCGATATGAGCACCGTGACCGCCGGGGTACCGGCGATGTAGGTGCGCATGTGGGGGTGCGGGGTGCGTGCGATGAAGTCCTTTATCGCGAAATAGACGTGTTGGCGCTCATCCTCGGTGGTGGAACTCTTGATGGGAACGATGATCTGCGTACCCCTGAAGTCGGGGGAGTAGAGCACCCCTTCGTACATCTCCCATGAGAGGAGTCGCTCCTTCAGGCGGGCGATCTGGACCGGATCGGTGGGATCCTCGATGATCGGCACCACCTCCATGCCCTCGGTCGTGGGGGCGATGTAGTCGGTGTTGGTGAGGGATGTCACCTCTTCCACCTCTTCCAGGGACTCTATTTCCCTCGTGAGGGCGTCGACGAACGAGAGGACCTCGGGCGAGAAGATGGTACCCACCTCGGTCTCGATCCCCACCACGATCCCCAGCGCCTCCCCGAACTGGTCCTCGGTCTCCTTGAAGGCGAGCCGTTCCGGATGTTCCTCGGGAATGAAATGGAAGGGATCGTTGTCGAGTTCTATACGCGGGATCTGGAAGGCGAAGAACAGGGTGATGGCCAAGATGACGCCTATGGTGAGCCAGGGATACCGATAGAGAAGGGAGACGCGTACCTTCATGTGCTGCTCCTTTCCGGTGAGAGTGCGTCGAGGAAGAGCGAGAGGGTGTAGTCGATGATCTCCTGCTCGGAGAAGTTCGTCCCCAGCAGGAGGAGGTTTGCGCCGACGGCCATGCGCTGGAGGAAGCTCTTGATCACGTTCGCCACGGCGAAGGCGGCCTTCTCCGGCTCTATGTCCTTGCGGATGGACCCGTCGTGTATACCCTTTTTGAGAATATCGATGATGAGGGCGAGTATGGCGTCCACCCGGGTATAGGAAGCCTTGATGCTCTCCTTCTTCACACCGATCTTCTGGGCGAGGAACTCGAGCGAGGCGGCGAAGGAGAACTCCTTCACGTGGTCCTCGTAGAACCGCCGGTAGGCCTCCACCACCTTCTTGAGGGCCTCCAGGCCGGTGCGGGCTTTCTCTGTGGCCTCTTTGATCCGTGCGAGAAGCTCGTCGAAGGTCTGATTGACGATGGCGAGGGCGAGTTCCTCCTTGTTCTTGAAGTAGAGATAGAGGGTGCCCTTGCTGAGTTCGCACTCTTCGGCGATCTGGTCCATGCTCGTCTCGAGAAAGCCTCGGGAGAGGAAGAGTTTTCGTGCGGCCTTCAGAATGGCCTTGCGTCGGGCCTCCTTTTCCCGTGCCCTTCGTTCCGCCGTACCCATGAAAACTCCGACCGATCGTTTGTATATGACTGATATATATTAGATGACTATCAGTCAGATATGAATATACTCTCATTCCTTCTCACCGGCAATGGGGGCTCCTCCTCCGTGAAACATGAGAATCACCCACGGGTTTTTCGGGCATCCGGGAGTATTTTGACAAGCCGCACGTCTATCCATTATATTGAGAGAAGGTAAGATCCGCTCATGGAAGGGGACACATGAAAAAGATCCTCGTCATCGATGAATCCTCGCATCTGAGGGAATACCTCACACAGAAGCTCCCGGAATACGGATTCGAGGTGATCTCGAGTCCCAATGCCCTCGACGGACTGGTGAAGATGCGTAACGAGGTCCCCGATCTCGTGATCCTGGACTCCTTTCTCTCGAGAGGAAGCGTGGAGGAGGTGCTCGACGAGAAGTCGAGTCACCCCAACACGAAGGGGATCCCCCTCATCCTCACCGCCGGCGCGATGGACAAACAGACCCTCCTCAGACTCGCCCAGAAGGGGATTCGGAAGATCCTCACCAAGCCCCTCAAGATCGATGTACTCCTCAAAGGGATCTCTGAACTGCTGGGTGTCCCCGTCACGCTCGATGATACGCCGTGCATCATCGAGGCCCATGTGAACGAGGAGATCGTCTTCATAGAAGTAGCGCAGGGCCTCAACAAGGAGAAGATCGAGCTCCTCCGCTACAAGCTCGCGGAGCTCATGGAACTCTACAAGCTCAAGGTCCCGCGGGTGCTGGTGATCATGAGCAGCCTCGAGATCACCAAGGACGATTCCCTCAAGCTCGCCGCCCTCTTCCACATCGTGCTCGAGGAGACGAAGACGCGACCCCGTTTCGTCAAGGTGCTCACCACCAGCGAGTTCGTGAGGGAGTACCTCGCCCACCACGACGACTTCCAGAAGATAGAGGTGGCCGATTCCCTCGAGAAGGTGATGGACGCCCTCCTGGGAGAGAAGGCCGAAGTGGGAGGGCAGCCCGCGGAACACATCCTCTCCTCCCAGAGGCCCGACACGGCGCGGGAGGAGAAATTCCATCTGCGGTTCGATGCGGAGAAGGTGGAAGAGAGATCGGCACGACCCTCCTCCGGCGCCCTCCTTGGGGCCCTTCCCCGCGGTGCACTCTTCTGTGTGGTCGACGACGATCTCGTGATCCAGGAGCTGGTGAAGAAGGCCTTCTCCGATGTGGGGATCACGGTGAAGGCCTACAACAATGGACGTGAATTCGTCATGGACGAGGAGGGCGTTTCCCGGTGCACGCTCCTCTTCCTCGACCTCCTCATGCCCCAGATGGATGGATTCGCCACCATGCAGGCCCTCAAGTCCATGGGTGCCTCGTTTCCCATCATCGTGCTCTCCGCCCTCTCAAAGCGCGAGACCGTCCTCAAAGCGGTAGAATACGGGGTGAAGAGCTATGTCGTGAAACCCCTCAAGCCGGAGCTCCTCCGCAGAAAGGCGGTGGAGGTCCTCATCTCACTCTAGGAGGCTCCCGTTGCAGCGGATGTCCAGCTTTTCTTCGCCCATGCTCCTCGAGGTTCTGGAACACGTGCCGGTGGGGATGATCCTGCTCTCCCCCGAGGGGGACATCCTGGCTGCGAACGGCCGATTCCTCGATATGGTGGACTGGAGCGAGGAGGAGCTGGACGGGGTGAGGTTCCCCCAGATCATCTATTCATCGGACGAACCTGTGGTGAGTTCGTTCATCGATCGCCTCGCCCGCGGAGAGGCGCATCAGGCCGGCCTCCTGGTACGGGCGGCCCGTAAGGATGGGAGCATTGCCTGGTGGCGACTCTGGGGATTCTCGAGGGGAGCAGAGGTCCTCCTCGGGGTCTTCGACATCACGGATCAGAAGGTCACCGAGGAACACCTTCGGAAGGAGCGGGAGGAGGCGATAAGGTCGGTGCAGTCCAAGTCCCGGTTCCTCGCCAACATGAGTCACGAGATACGCACCCCGCTTCACACGATCCTCGGTATGACGGAACTGCTCGAAGACACACGTCTCGACGAGGAGCAGCGGGACTACGTGCAGCAGATCAGGTTCTCGGGAGAGGCCCTTCTCGCCCTCATCAACGATATCCTGGATTACTCGAAGATAGAGGCCGGAAAGCTCCCCATGGAGATCATCGACTTCGACCTCTACGAGGTGGTGGAGCAGGCCGTGGGTATGGTCTCACTCCAGGCGCACAAGAAACACCTCGAAGTGGTGGTGGATATCGGTGAGGAGGTGCCCCGCAGGGTGAAAGGCGATCCCCTCCGCATACGCCAGATCCTGGTCAATCTGGCCAACAATGCGGTGAAGTTCACGGAGAAGGGGCATGTCTTCTGCCGTGTACAGCTCGTGCAGCAGAGGAAGGGAGTGGCGTGGGTGGCGTTCACGGTGGAGGATACCGGTATAGGCATACCCGAGAACAAGAAGCATAGACTCTTCCGGGTCTTCAGCCAGATCGACGAATCCACCACCAGGCGTTTCGGCGGTACGGGGCTCGGACTCGCGATTTCGAAGAGTCTCGTGGAGATGATGAAGGGTGAGATAGGGGTGAGAAGCAGGGAAGGGGAGGGGAGCTCTTTCTGGTTCCTGCTCCCCCTGCCGATCGTGGAATCCTACGAACCACCCGTATCGCTTGGAGAGGTGGGAAGCCTCCTCCTCGTGGAGGACTACCCCCTCACCAGGAGGGTGCTCCACCGATACTTACAGCGTTATTTCCCCCATATCGACGATGCCTCCACAGGAGCGGAGGCGCTCAGGAAGATGAGAGAACGGGCCGAACGAGGGGAGATATACGACCTCGTGCTGGTCGATCTCACCCTTCCCGGCATGGACGGATGGCAGTTCGCGAGCGAGGTGAACGCCGACAGGAGCATCAACGACACGCGGATGGTCCTCATGAGCCCCATGGGGGAGGGTGCAGAGGCGAAGATGAAGCTCCTCAAGTGGTTCGACGCCTACCTCGCCAAGCCGGTGAGGAAAGACGACCTCTATCGAACCGTCGCCAGGGTGGTGAACGAGGAGATGGAACTCGAAGGGGTGGAAGCGGAAGGGCCTGAAGGAGGAGAGGAAAGGCCCGCGGATGCAGGTAACTATCTCATCCTCGTGGCGGAGGATCACATAGTGAACCAGGAGCTCTTTTTCACCATCCTCTCTCGACTCGGTTACAGGGTCGAGCTTGCGGGCAACGGGAAAGAGGCGGTGGAGAAGGGGCTCGCGCTCAAACCCGACCTCATCTTCATGGACGTACAGATGCCCGAGATGAACGGCTACGACGCCGCCCGGGTCCTGAGGGAGCACGGATATGAGGGGCCGGTGATCGCGGTGACGGCGAGCGCCTTCAGGGAGGACAGGGAACGGGCCCTCGCGGCCGGTATGAGCGATTTCCTTCCCAAACCATTCAAGAAGAAGGATCTGCTCCCTGTGCTCCAGAAGTGGCTGTCGGATACCAAGAGGGATGGACCCGCTCCTGAGTCGGCTTCGACCGAGACCGTCCCCGTCGAGAAAGTGGGAGAAGAGGATCTCTTCGACCTCACCGGGGCGAGAGAGGCCTTCATGGATGACATGGACGTGCTCTCGAACGTGATCGATCGGTTTTTCGAGCGACTTCCCCAGCAGTTCGGCCGGATAGAGGAAGCCCTCTCGAGGCAGGATGCCGAGACGGTGCGTACCGAGGCCCATGGGATCAAGGGGGGGAGTTGGAATCTCTCCATGAAGTTGTTGGGCGACCTTGCGGCCGAGATGGAGACGGCGGCGAAGGAGGGGGATATCTCCCGGTGCAAGCAGCTTTTTCCCCGTCTCAAACAGGGCTTCGTACGGACGAAGGAGTACGTGGAACGCAGCCTCTCCCCCCAGCACTCCTAGAGTGGAAGCGCATTCTTCTTTCCCCTTTTGCTTTTTTGCGATACTATATCTACCGTGATCAGGACGTTCTGAGTGCTCGCTGTACACCTTTAGTAGAGAAGGAGCAGGTATGCAGTACGAGGAACTGGGACTACATCAGTACATCGCGCGACCGCTCTCTCAATCCGGGTATCTCGAGCCTTGGCCGGCCTTCATCCATCTCATGGAGCGGTATCGTGAAAGGCGGGATGCCCTCTTCGACGCCCAGTATCTCCACGCCCGGGTGGCGGCCTATGTGAGCATGGCCTATCAGAGCCTCCTCGATGCAGAGCATGCGGAGAAGAAGGCGCTCATTCTGGTGCCCATCCATGAACTCGAGAACCTGGTCCATCATGAGGCGGAGGTGATCGGTCGTTACCTGGAGTACAGGTGCGGAATCGCCGGACGGAGCGAGGTGACACGGGCTCCAGAGCGGTATCAGCTCCTGGTGGGTGTTCCACGGACCGTGCGCTCCATGATGGAGCGGGGGCAGATCGATCCCGCTTCCCTCACCTGCCTCGTAGTCGATGAGGCGCACAGGATGCTCCTCGACGACAGCCTCTACGAAGTCCTCGATCTCCTTCGGCCTCACCGATCGGAGCGTCTCTCCTATTTCTTCTCTTCTGTCGTTTCTCTGGAGATGCGGAATCTCGCGTGGAAGTACGCCGATCATCCCGAGGAGGTGAGGCCGAGGCCCTCCATCTCCATCCTTTCGGGCGTGGAGGAGAGGGTCTACCATCTCGCAGGGCACAGGAAACTGAAAGCCCTCGAGGCCCTCCTCAGGCGCTTCCCCTCCCACGACACCATCGTCTTCACCGGCGGCGACGAGGTGAGCCAGCAGGTCGCTGGGGCCCTCCTCATCGGCGGCATCAAGAACTACTGCGTCACCGGCGATATGCCCCGGCACAAGGGATTCCTTCTCGGTGAACCTCTCGGGGCTTCCGGCCGGGTAGTGGTCGTGACGTCCGAGTCCACTTCCCGGAACCTTCACGTGCCCGCCTTCTCGATGGTGGTGAACTATCAGATGCCTGTCTCCGGCGACTCCTATCTTTACCGGATTCGATTTCTCGAGGAGGGGGTCGGCCCCCTCTGCATTTCTCTGGTCTCGGAGGCGGACGCCTACGACTACCTGGAGACGGAACTCGACATGGAAAGGCACCTCCCCTCCTTCCCTCTGGGGGAACTCCTGGAGGGCTCCCTGAGGGCCGGGGAGAGGCGGCGGAGAAGCGGATCCGGCAGGAAGAGAGAAAGGAGACGTCGTCCTCCTGGGGGAAGACATCCGGAAGGAGGACAGAGCAGGGGAGGGGAGAGACAGGTGAGGAGGGAAGAGATCGTCTCCTCCCGACCTCCTCTCAGGGGGAAGTCTCTCGAGGAGAGGGTTGCGTACTACCAGAGAAAGTACGGTGAGAGATTCTGACACGCTTGCCTGTCGTGGTGTTTTTCGATAGGATCGTGGGAACAGACGAGTGTACATGAGGAGCGGAGCATGAAACTGAAAGGTGATCTCCCCGTCGGGGATCAAGCCGGAAAGTTCGAAGGGCGTAAACCGGATGGCACCCCTTATAAGATATTGATCGCGGACGATTCCATCTTCGTGACGAAACAACTGAGGCAGATCCTCTCCTCGGCGGGGTTCGAGGTGATCGGCGAGGCCAACACCGGGGAGGAGGCGGTGGAACTCTACAAGAGCCTCCATCCCGATGTGGACCTGGTGACACTCGACATTACCATGCCGAGAATGGACGGGATCACTGCTTTGAAGAAGATCATGGAATTCGACGCCGATGCACGTGTGGTGATCATAAGCGCCCTCGGGCGTGATGATCTCGTGAAGACGGCCCTCCTCGAGGGAGCGAAGAACTTCATCGTGAAACCACTCAACAGAGAGAAGGTCCTCGAACGGATTCTCATCGCCTTGAGGTAGCCCGACCTTTCCAAAAATCTATAAAACCTCAAAGATCTCTAAAAAAAATAAGGTGATTACCATTTTTGAGCCACCTGTGGTATAATACCGAAGAGAGAGGTGGCACGGATATGGACGTCGTAAGTCTTTCAACACTTGCAAGCGATAGAGAGAAAACGGTCTCCTATCTGAGAGAGAAAGGTCTCCTCGTCACGTACACCCGGTGTCCCTTCTGTGGAAGTGAGCATATAGGCGAGGTGAGACGAGAGAAGTACAAGTGCTACCAGTGCAGGAAAGAGTGGAGCATACGACGAGGGAGCATCTTCGAGGGGATGAAGCTCTCCTGGGAGAAGATCCTGTGGGCAATGAAGCTCTTTGAGATGGAAGTTACCGCCCACAAGGCGGCTTTGCAGTTACGGCTCTCCTATGAGGTGACGCTGAGGCTCTACACATTGTTTCGGAAGGCGATATGGGTCCACACCCAGAAGGAGGGGAAGAGCCTGCTCGAAGGTGAAGTAGAGATGGACGAAAGTTATTTTGGAGGAAAGAGAAAGGGGAAGAGGGGGAGAGGGGCGGCAGGGAAGATTCCTGTGTTTGGGATTCTCGAGCGAGGGGGAAAAGTGCAGGTGGAAGTGGTGGAGCAGGTAAGTGCGGAGGAGCTTGTACGACTGGCAGTGGCCAAAGTGAAGCGGGGATCGCTTGTGTATACCGACCGGTTCAAGAGCTATGATGGGCTTGTGAGCTATGGATTCAGGCACAAGCGGATTGATCACGGGAAGCGATTTGCGAATGGGAAAGTGTACATCAATGGGATAGAGGGGTTTTGGAGTTATGCGAAAGGGCGGCTGCTCCAGCATCACGGGGTGAGTGTAGAACGTTTTCCGGGACTGTAACATCGAGTGTTGAAAAAGGCGGGGAAAAAAGATAAGGGGTATCTCCCACCACACTAATCCTTTTTTCAAGGAGGAGATACCCCATGAAGCGTGGTAACACACGCACACTGATTGAGACACAGTATACCCTCTCTGATCTGATGAAACAAGTGGAAGACCAGCTACGGGAGGAGGTGCGCCACACCTACAAGACGTACCTGGAACACCTCCTTGAGACGCTGAGAGAGGAGGCAGTAGGACGACCACGATATGCACGAGGGGAGGCTGAGAAGGCACCGTACTACCGGTACGGCTACAGGAAATGGAAGAGCGTGCAGACCCCCTGGGGGCCGATCGAGGATGTACGCGTGCCCCGCATCCGCACCGGCGGGGGGAAGGAGGTGAAGCTGGTCGCCTATGAGCAGAGGCTCGTGGCCCTCGCCGAGCAGCTCCTTCTCGGGTATGTGGGAGGGATGAGCGCGCGGACGTGGGCCATCCTGTTACGGGAGCTGGGGATAGGCGAGGCTCACCCGCAGACACTCCTGCGGCTCATAAAGCGTCTTCGTGAGGAGAAGGAGCAGTGGCGGAGGAGGTCCCTTAGAGGAGTGAAGGCCCTTGTGCTGGATGGAGTGTGGGCAAAGAGGCGTGGGAGGGGTCAGAAGAAGCTGGTTGTCCTGAGTGCCGTGGGGGTGAAGGAGGACGGATCTCATGAGCTCCTCGACTGGGTCGTTGCGGAGCAGGAGGACCAGGCGAGCTACGAGCGACTCCTTACCAGGCTCTATGAGCGAGGGCTTCATGAGGTGGAGCTGGTGGTGGCCGATGAGGCTGAGGGGATCCGGCAGGCCGTGGAGACGGTGTATCCTGAGGCGAAGAAGCAGGTATGCCTCTGGCACCTGCAGGGTACGCTTGAGCAGAAGCTCCTGCAGGACATGGGGGAACGGAAGGGGAAGAACGCAGACCTCCAGAAGGAGAGGCGAGCTTTTCGAGCGGAGTACTGGAAGCTCTTTGAGGCAGGAGGGAAGGAGGACGCAGCACGTGCGTTGGAGGCATTCGTGAAGAAGTGGGCGGCGAAGGCTCCCCGGATGACGGCCTCCCTCCTGTGGCGGAAGGACCGGCTTTTCTCCTATCTGGAGTTACCCTATGAGTGGAAGGAGAAGGTGAGGACGAGCAACCTTGCGGAGAACATGTTTCGACACATGAGGAGCTTTCTGCGGAGGTATCCTGGGTATATGAGCCGTGCCCATGCGGATGAGGTGGTAGGCCTCTACGTGGTGGGCATGCAGGTGATACAAGAGGTGGGGAGATGCACCCCTTATCAACTCCAGCTCAATTTCAACACTCCCCCTTGACAGTGCCCATCTTGCACCCTCCTGTCGCCCTCCCTATAATGGCTCACACGCTGGCATGAGGAGGGTCCATGGGCAAGCTCTGGGACAAGGGCTACGAGACCGACAAGGTGATCGAGCGCTATACCGTGGGAGAGGACTATGTGCTGGACCGAAGCCTCCTTCCCTTCGACTGTCTTGCGAGTATCGCCCACGTGAGGATGCTTGCGCACGTGGGGATCATCTCCGACGAGGAGGGCAGGGCCCTGGAGGAGGCCCTCAGGGAGCTCCTCTCCCTGGTGAGGGCAGGGAAGTTTGAAATCAGGCCCGAAGACGAGGACGGTCACACGGCGATCGAGAACTGGCTCGTGGCCCGGCTTGGCGAGATAGGGAAGAAGGTCCACACCGGAAGGTCCCGCAACGATCAGGTGCTCGTGGCCCTGCGCCTCTACATGAAGGACAGGATACACCTCCTTGCCGAGGCCCTCGCCGGGCTCATCGGCCTTCTCCTGCGCCGGGCAGAGGAGACGGCGGACGTTCCCATGCCCGGAAGGACCCACATGCAGATCGCCATGCCCTCCTCCTGCGGCCTGTGGTTTGCCGCGTTCGCCGAGGAGCTCGTGGACGTGCTCTCGCTTCTTTTGAGCGTGCACGAGGTGGTCGATCAGAACCCCCTGGGTGCTGCGGCGAGCTATGGGGTACCGCTTCCCCTCGACAGGGCGTACACCACCAGACTCCTGGGCTTTTCCCGCGTACAGAACAATGTCCTGTACGCGAACAACTCCCGCGGCAAGTGTGAGGCCATGGTGGTGGACGCCTGCGAGCAGGTGATGCTCACCTTGAGCAAGCTGGCCCAGGATGTGATCCTCTTTTCGCTCCCCGAGTTCGGCTACATGAAGCTTCCTCCCGAGCTGTGTACCGGTTCGAGCATCATGCCGCAGAAGCAGAATCCCGACAGTCTCGAGCTTCTCAGGGCCAAGGCGGCCTCGGTGGGTGCCTGGGGCGTGCAGATCAAGGGGATCATCAGGAGCCTCCCTTCGGGCTACAACCGCGATTTCCAGGAGACTAAAGGGCCCTTCATGCGTGCGGTGGAGACCACGATCGACTCGGTGGTGATGTGCACCCGCGTGGTAGAGGGGCTTGTGCTCTTCCCTGAGCGTATGAGGGCGGGGTTCTCTAAGGAGATATTCGCCACCGATGAGGTGTACCGCCTTGTGCAGGAGGGAAAGAGCTTCAGGGATGCCTACAGGGAGGTGGCCTCCCGGCTGGATTCGCTCCCGGAAGGCGATCCCGATGCGGCGCTCAGGGCGCGAACCTATCCCGGAACTCCGGGCAATCTCAACCTCGGGCCTGCGAAGGAGCGGCTCGAGTCCCTGGCGGCAAAGGCCGAAGAGGCGAGGCGCAGGTTCAGGGAGGCGCTGGCACAGCTGGAAACGCCTCGCTAGAGCCACTTCTTCTTTTTGAAGTAGAGGAGCATCCCTATTCCCAGGAAGCACATGAGGCCCAGCACCGCGGGATAGCCCCACTTCCACTCGAGTTCCGGCATGTACCTGAAGTTCATCCCGTAGATGCCCGCGATGAAGGTGAGGGGCATGAAGATCGTGGCGATGATGGTGAGCACTTTCATGATCTCGTTCATGCGGTTGCTCACGCTGGAGAGGTACACGTCGAGGAGGCCGCTCGCCACATCGCGGAGGGTCTCCACCGTGTCGATTACCTGGATGGTGTGGTCGTAGACGTCCCTCAGGTAGAGGGTCATCTGGGAGATGAGCGGCGATTCCCCCCGCGAGAGGGTGGAGAGGAGCTCTCTTAGGGGCCAGACCGATTTCCGGAGGGTGATGAGGTTACGCTTCACCGCGTGAAGGGCCCTGATGAGGTGGGGAGTGGGATGTTCGACCACCTCTTCCTCGAGCCGTTCGGTTTCTTCTTCGAGGTGTTCGAGAATGAGGAAGTAGTGGTCTACGATCACGTCCACCAGGGCGTAGAGGAGGTAGTCTGCGCCGTGCCGTCGGATGATGCCCCTGTTGCGCCGCAGTCGCTCTCTCACCGGATCGAAGACATCTCCTTTCCGTTCCTGGAAGGTGACGAGGAGGTGGTCCTTCAGCACCATGCTCACCTGCTCCGATTCGACCGTCCGGGCCTCATCGTTGAAGGTGAGCATGTGGAGCACGACAAAGAGGTAGTGCTCGTAGTCCTCAACCTTGGGCCGTTGGGTCACGTTGAGTACGTCTTCCACGGTGAGAGGGTGAAGGCCAAGCATCTTCCCCAGGGTCTCGATCTGAGAGACGCGGTGGAGCCCTACCACGTTTATCCAGGTGGTGAGGGCGGGGTCGAGGTGTGCCGCTATGTCTTCGATGCGTTCCAGGGTGAGTTCCCTGTAGGTGTGTTCGTTGTACTGGATGAGGGTGAGCTCGAACTCGCCTTCGGGCTTACCGGTGTAGACGAGGGTCCCCGGAGGACTCCCCGGCTGTTTTCGAGTGCGCTTTTTCCTCATACCACCTCCCTTTCGGAGAGTATATCCCATTCCACCGGGAAGATGCCACACACTTCCTGGGCTGGAGGTCTTTATACGGATTCGGGGTTCATGGTAGGGTAGGGGTTCCATGACAAGCACTGCGGTAAAGAGAAGCATCACGCTCGCGGGCCTCGCCTGGCCCATCATGATAGAGACGGCGCTCAGGACGACCCTCTCGTCGGTGGATACCTTCATGCTCGCGCACTACGCCGACGAGGCGGCCGCTGCGGTGGGGATGGTGCAGCAGTTCGTCTTCTTCGTGATGCTCATCTACATGATGGGTGGCACGGGGGCGAGCATCCTCATCTCCCAACACCTGGGTGCGGGGGATGAGAGGACTGCGGCGGAGATCGGCCGGACCGCCCTTCTCTTCAATGTGGTGGTGGGGCTCATCCTCAGCCTTGGCCTCAGATTGACTGTAGACCCCCTCATCACTTCCCTTCGGGTGGATCCGGTGGTGGGGGAGTATGCAAAGGAGTACCTGTATGTGTACTTCAGTTGTTCGGTGTTTCAGGCCGTGAGCCTCCTGCTCGCGAGCATCGTGAGGAGCCATGGCTACAGCAGTCTCCCGATGTATGTGAACTTCGGTGCCAACCTGCTCAATGTGGTGGGCAATTACCTGGTGCTCTTCGGCCCGGGAGGGTTCCCTGTTCTGGGGGTGAAGGGGGTGGCCCTTTCCACCGTGATCTCCCAGGCGGCGGGCATGATGGTGATGCTCCTCACCGTCTTGAGGCGGCGGGATCTCAACTTCTTCCAGGAAGGGTCGTTCATTCCTGTAAGATGGAAGCATGTGAGGAACATCCTCCGTATCGGGGGACCCTCGGCCGGGGAGAACCTCTCCTACAACCTCGCGCAGATGGCCCTTCTCTACTTCATCACCCCCATGGGTACGGCGGCCATCGCGAGCTACACCTACACCGTGAACATCTCCCGGTTCAGCTTCATCATCTCGCTCTCGTTGGGGCGCGCCTCTCAAATACTGGTGGGACATAGGATCGGCGCAGGCGAGAACGACAGGGCCTTTCAGGAGGTGCTGCGTACCACTGTGGTGGCGATGTTAAGCAGTCTGGTGGTGATGGGGACGATTGCTCTCTTCCGCGGCCCTGTGATTCGTCTTCTCACTGATGATCCCGAGATCATCCGGATCACCTCCGGGCTCCTCGTCTGGGCGGTGATCCTGGAGTTCGGGAGACCCATCAACCTCGTGGTGATCTCGGCCCTCAAGGGGGCGGGGGATGCGGTGTTTCCGGTGATCATGGGGATCCTCATGATGTGGGGGATCTCGGTGACCGGAGCATGGTTCTTCGGGGTGTTTCTGTCGTGGGGAATGGGCGGCATCTGGCTCGGTAAGTTGCTCGACGAGTGGTTTCGGGGGTTCGTGATGATAGGACGTTGGGTCTCACGTCGGTGGGAGGGCCGCAGCTTTGTAGAGAGGGAATACGAGACCGCATGAACAGGGGGGGCGGGCCTGCGCGATCGTGGGACTGTAACATCGAGTGTTGAAAAAGGCGGGGAAAAAAGATAAGGGGTATCTCCCACCAACACACACTTACAGCTAAGGAGGAGATACCCCATGACACATGTACCTGCGACACACTCTACCCTTTCTCGCCTGATGAGGCAAGTGGAAGACCAGGTACGGGAGCACGTCCTCCAGACGTACAAGAGCTACCTGGAGCGCCTCCTTGAGGCACTCAGAGATGCGGTAGTGGGAAGAGACCGATATGCCAGAGGAGGTCCTGAGGACGTCTCCTACTACCGGTACGGCTACAGGAAGTGGAAGACCGTGCAGGTCCCATGGGGAACCCTTACTGAGGTACGCGTGCCGCGTATCCGTACCAGCTGCGGGAAAGAGGTGAGGCTGGTGACCTATGAGCACAGGCTCAAGGCCCTCACCGAGGAACTTCTGCTTGGGTATGTGGGAGGGATGAGCGCGCGGACGTGGGCCATCCTGTTACGGGAGCTGGGGATAGGCGAGGCACATCCGCAGACACTCCTGCGGCTCATAAAGCGTCTTCGTGAGGAGAAGGAGCAGTGGCGGAGGAGGTCCCTTAGAGGAGTGAAGGCCCTTGTGCTGGATGGAGTGTGGGCAAAGAGGCGTGGGAGGGGTCAGAAGAAGCTGGTTGTCCTGAGTGCCGTGGGGGTGAAGGAGGACGGATCTCATGAGCTCCTCGACTGGGTCGTTGCGGAGCAGGAGGACCAGGCGAGCTACGAGCGACTCCTTACCAGGCTCTATGAGCGAGGGCTTCATGAGGTGGAGCTGGTGGTGGCCGATGAGGCTGAGGGGATCCGGCAGGCCGTGGAGACGGTGTATCCTGAGGCGAAGAAGCAGGTATGCCTCTGGCACCTGCAGGGTACGCTTGAGCAGAAGCTCCTGCAGGACATGGGGGAACGGAAGGGGAAGAACGCAGACCTCCAGAAGGAGAGGCGAGCTTTTCGAGCGGAGTACTGGAAGCTCTTTGAGGCAGGAGGGAAGGAGGACGCAGCACGTGCGTTGGAGGCATTCGTGAAGAAGTGGGCGGCGAAGGCTCCCCGGATGACGGCCTCCCTCCTGTGGCGGAAGGACCGGCTTTTCTCCTATCTGGAGTTACCCTATGAGTGGAAGGAGAAGGTGAGGACGAGCAACCTTGCGGAGAACATGTTTCGGCACATGAGAAGCTTTCTGCGGAGGTATCCTGGGTATATGAGTCGTGCCCATGCGGATGAGGTGGTAGGCCTCTACGTGGTGGGCATGCAGGTGATACAAGAGGTGGGGAGACGCACCCCTACGGGCTCCAGCTCAATTTCAACACTCCCCCTTGACAGTCCCGCGATCGTCGTTCCCTTGACCCTGATTTCCGCGGTGTGGTAATGTGTGTCATCCCACCTCATGACGATCGGAGCAGTAAGGGCGTATGACAGTGCATGATCCTTCCTCGTTGGGAATTGTGGCGTGTCCGGGTGGTGAGGTGTTCGCCCGTGAGATCGTGGCCCACCTGAGGCAGATCTATAAGCGGCGCTTCGAGAAGCGGGTGGCACGACTTTCGGAAAAGTACGGTATCTCCCGGGAGGATGCGATACGCGAGATATCCCTTTTCTCGGATCTGGTCCACCCCTCGGTCAACGGGAAGAACACCGAGGCCTATGTCCCCCCGCAGTTCCACATACCCGCCGCGTTCGTGCGTTTCGCGAACGGGGAACTCAAGACCGAGCTCCTCTCCTCGGTGAGGGACAAGGAAGTCTACATCGTCCAGGATGTGGAGAACCGGTATCCCCAGCGTTTCTCCGACGGTAAGGAGTACACCCTCTCGGTGAACGACAACTTCATCATGCTCCTGGTGACGATCGATGCGGTGTTGCAGTCGAGTCCCAAGAGCGTGAGCCTGGTGCTTCCTTCGTATCCGTATGCGAGGCAGCACAAGAAGAAGGGGAGGGAGGGGCTCACCGCCGCCCGGGTGGGACAGATCTTCGAATTCCTGGGTGTGAGCAGGATCATCACGCTCGACATCCACTCCACAGAGATCCAGAACAGTTTCAACACCTTGCGGTTGGAGAACCTGCATGCCTCGTATCAGATCCTGCTCAAGCTCTCGGACCTGGTGGATCTTCAGCACGAGGATCTGGTGGTGGTGGCGCCGGACACGGGCTCGGTGAGCAGGAACAAGTTCTATGCGGGGTCGCTCAAGAAGCCGCTCGCGGTGATCTACAAGGAGCGGGACTATTCGAAGGTCTCGACCGATGCCTCCAACAGCAACATCTCCTCCCTCAAGCTCCTGGGTAATGTGCAGGGCAAGACGGTGTTCATGGCCGACGATATGTTGGGTACGGGTGGTACGCTCATCAAGGCCATGCGGCTCCTCAAGGAGGAGGGGGCGGAGCGGATCATCTGTGCGGTGAGTCTTCCCCTTTTCACGGGGGATGCGGTGGAGCACTTCGAGCAGGCGTATCGCGAGGGGCTCTTCCACCGGGTGATCGGTACCAATGCCGTGTATCACGAGGATGATCTGCTCTCGAGGGAGTGGTACATCTCTGCAAACGTGTCCAATCTCTTCGCCCGTACGATTTCGCGTCTCCACCACCGTCAGAGTCTGAGTCCGCTCCTGGATAACAGCAGTATCATCCAGTGGCTCCTCAAGAAGCAGGAGCGCAAGAAAGCGAGGGAGGAGGGTGAGGAAGCCTAGGGCGGTCCTCTCGGTTGATCTCGGGACCTCGTCCCTCAAGGTGGGGGTGGTGGGGGAGGGCGGGGATCTCTTGGCCTATGCGAGGGTGGGGCTCGATGGGGGGGCGGAGTGGCAGGAGCCGGGGGTGTGGGTGAGGGCGCTGGAGGAGGGGGTCGGTCGGGTGATGCCGGGGCGGTATGCGATCGAGGGGATCGCGGTGAGCGGGCATGGGCCGACGCTGGTCCTGGTGGACGAGGAGTGCGCGCCGCTTGGTCCTGCGCTCATGTGGTCGGCGCGGACCGGGCGGGGCGAGGGGAGCTACTACGTCTCGAGGATGGCGTACCTGGCCCGTGAGTTCCCCGGGGTGTACAGGAGGGCGCGGTGGGTCATGGGCGCGCCCGAGTTCCTGTGCGCGTGTCTCACCGGCCGGGTGGGGATGATCTCTCCTTCGGCCGCGTTCGATGGGGTGGTGTGGTCGGAGGAGGAGGTGCGTGGGGCGGGGCTCGTGTGGGAGAAGTGCCCGCCGTTCGTGAGGTCGGGTGAGCGGTGGGGGGTGGTGCGGGGGGAGGTGGCGGCGCGGTGGGGGCTTCCTTCGGGGGTGCCGGTGTACGCAGGGGGGACGGATTTCTTCATGGCGTTGCTGGGGTGCGGGGTGGTGACGGAGGGGGAGGTCTGCGACAGGGCGGGGACGTCGGAGGGGCTCAATTGGGCGGTGAGGGAGCCGGTGGCGGGGGAGGGGGTGCGGTGTCTTCCGCATGTGGTGGAGGGGCTCTGGAACGTGGGGGTGGTCTTCGGTTTTTCCGGAAGGATGTTCGAGTGGTTCAGGGGGCTCTCGGGGCAGGGGGGGAGGGGGTACGTGGAGATGATGGAGGAGATCAGGGGGTTCTGGGAGCGTGAGGGGGAGGGGTGGCTCGGAAGGAGGGGGCCGTTCTTCTTTCCTGCCGGGCATCGGGGTGAGGTGTGGGACTTCACGCACGGGGTGTTCTGGGGGTTCGGGGTGGAGCATGGGCGGGTGGAGATGGCGGCGGCGGTGGTGGAGGCCCTGGGGATGGCGGTGCAGGATGCGTGGGGGGTGTTGAGGAGGTATGGGTGTGGGGCGGATCGGGTGGTGATGTGTGGGGGACAGGCGAAGAACGGGGTGTGGGTGCAGGTGCGGGCGGATATGCTGGGGGTGCGGGTGGTGGTGCCGGCGGTGAGGGATGCGGAGCTGGTGGGGGATGCGTGCTGCGCGTGGAAGGGGGCGGGGATGTTCGGGTCTCTGGCCGAGGCGGCGAAGGGGCTCGTGCGGTACGAGGCGGAGGTGGTGCCGGACGAGCGGTGGCGGGCGTGGTGGGAGGAGGCGGGGAGGCGCTACGGGGAGGAGTGGGAGCGGGTGCGGCGGGTGCTCTAGGCGGTGGTCTCCAGGGTGCGGCGGAAGAAGTCCCGGTTGTAGTGCATGATCTCATCGAGCATGGTCTTGAAGCGTTCCTCGTCGAGCGAGGGATCGAGCCTCTTCACGATGGGGAGGATGCCGGACGAGGGAAGCGTATGGGTCTGCCGGTTTTCCATGAGCTGGAGTACGTGTTCGAGGGCCCTGAGGGTGCGGTAGTTCCGGCTCAGGGTACGACCTTCTTCCTCATCGAGGATGCCGTGACGGACGAGAAGGTCGAGGGCGGTGAGCGTGTTGCCGCACCAAAGCTCGGGAGAGTCAGGGAGGTGTTTGAGCTGGAGTGCCTGGACTCCGAACTCGATGTCGCGCAACCCTCCCTCGTGCTGCTTGATGTTGATGCCCTTTTTCAGCCCCCTGCCGTACTGCTGGAGTGCGGAGTGTCGGAGCCTGAGATTCCACTCCTTCACCTCGTCCCATCGGATCCGGGATTGCACGTATGCCTTCACCCAGGAGACGAACTCCTCGGAAAGGCGCTCGTCGCCCGCCACGCCTCTGAGTTTGAGGGCGGCCTGGTATTCCCATGGCGAGGCGCTCTCCCTGTAGTAGGTCTTAAGCATCTCGGTGTCGTAGAGGAGGAGCCCCTTCTCTCCAAAGGGCCGGAGTCGGTAGTCCACCCGGTAGAGGAAGCCCCGGTCGGTGTGGGCGGTAATAATCCGGGTGAACAGGATGAGGGCCTCGTTGAGGGCCTCCCTGTGTGCGTGTGCTTCGGGGGGAGCGACCGGAAGCAGGTCGAGGTCTGAGCTGTAGTTGAGTTCTCCTCCTCCCAGCTTGCCGAAGGCGAGGAATGCGAGAGGGGATCTCCCTTCCAGGGATGGGGCGGTACGTGAGAGTGCATAGGAGAGGGTATGGGTGAGGATGGACTCGGCGAGGAGGGAGAGTTCCCGGGTGATCGTCTCGAGAGGGTAGTGGAAACAGATGTCCCGCACCCCTATCCGGAGGAGGTGTTGTTGTTTGAAACGCCTGAGGGCCTCGGAGAAGTCCTCCTCTTCGAGGGAGAGGGGGGCTCTCCCGTGGAGATCCGAGAGGAGGGAATCCGCCGAGAGGGTGGTGTGGACCGTCTTGGGATCCGTGAGCCACTCGAAGAGCTGCGGCGATCCTATGAGGGTGTCGGCGAGGTATTGGCTCGCCGAGAAGGTCTTGAGGAGGATGTCGATACGTCCGGGCTGGGAGAGGATCTGGGTGAAGTGAGACTGCCGGGAGAGGCCTTCGGATGTCTCCGAAGGGAGGGTCGTGTAGAATCGGTCCCAGTTGTTGAGGGCCATGTCGGGATCGGGGAGTGCCCGGAGCACGTCCCATGCCACGAGGAGGGCGTAGGCCGCATGAGTGGGGTGCTCTGAGGTGAGTGTGTGGATGTTCCGAAGGGCCCGCCCGGAGTCGGCAAGATGCGCTCTGGAGAGGATGGCCTCGACCCGTGAGGGGGCGAGGTGTGCACCCAGCACCAGGTCTGCGATGCTCGCGGAAGGGGTGGGAGGGAGGGCCTCGTCCCCCAGATGGCGTTCCACGAACGTGCGTACGTAGGCGGTGTGTGCTTCGATATCGTAGCGGAGCTGGTCGGCCGCGGATATCTGGTCCTTCATACGGTAGCCGATCCTGCGTGCGAGGTGTTCGTACTCCAGGGACCCTCGCTCGGGGAGTTCGAGATCGAGGGCGTTGCCGCGTAACATCCTGAGTCCGTTGATGACCTTCCGGAGGAAGTAGTAAGCCTCGACGATATGGTCCGCTTCCTCCGCCTTCAGTATCCCTCTCCTGTGCAGTACCTCCAGGGCTACGTGTATCCTCGGTGTCCGTACCTCCGGAATCTCGGCGCCGTACCGGATCTGGAGGATCTGGACCGCATACTCTATGTCCACGAGCCCTCCGGGGCTGAACTTCACGTTGTAGGTGCCCGGCCGGGTCTTGTGTGCGATCTGCTTCGCCCGGAGGGAGCGGATCTCCTCCATGTCGATGCTCCGGGCCTCGTAGACGAGCTCGTCCCTGAGCCGTTCCACCCGATCTCCCAGGACAGGGCTCCCCGCCACCCGTCTCATCCGCACCAGGGCGAGGCGCTCCGCGCTGTGTGCCCCACCTCCCTTTCCGTAGTAACGCACGAAGGATTCCAGACTGCATGCGAGTGGTCCGGCGTCGCCGTGGGGTCTGAGCCGCAGATCGACCTGGAAGATCCCCTCCTTCTTCGCCTCGATGAGCGAAGTTCCTTGTCTGAAGAAGCGTTCGAAGAATTCGGCGTTACCGATCGCTTCGGGCCCGTCCGTCCGTCCCTGGTCGCTGAACACACACAGGAGTTCGAGATCCGACGCGTAGCCGAGGGCCGCCCCTCCCAGTTTCCCCAGTCCGAAGACCGCCCACTCGGCCTCCATGCCCGCCACGGTGCGGGGAAGACCATGTCGTCGTGTCAGTTCCTCCCAGGCGATCTCCATGGCCTTTCCCACCACCACCTCGGCGAGTATCGTGAGCCGCTCGCTGAGCATGCGGAAGTCCTGGTTCCACACGAGCAGGTGGTCGAGGTCGATGAGGTAGAGTTCCCGGTTCTTCCAGTCGTTGAGGATCTGTCTCTTTTCCTCCAGGGTATGGGCTCGTGCGAGGGCTTCTCCGAGGGATCGCTCGAGATCTTCCGGTGGGGTGCTGAACCCCTTCGTTGAGGGGGCCTTGAGGAGGGGGAGTATCTGATCGTACTGGAGTCGGACGAATTCCTCCCACAGGAAATCGCTCGCCCCCAGGACCACGGCGAGCTCGTCGAGGAGATGCGGATCGGCGAGCAACTCGTCGGGAGCGTCTTCCTGACGGGAGAGCACCTCTCCGAGGAGGTGTTCGAACCGCTTGAGCGCCCGTGAGGGGTCGGGGGCTCCTGCGATGAAATAGGTGAAGTGCTTCGTGAGCATGAGAGAGAGCTTGAGTCTGTTCAGTGCATCGGGATCGGTGATCGGATGTCCAGAGACGTCGACGAAGTCGAAGGTGTCCTCCACCTGGTTGCCCAGCGTGGCGATCTGTACGTTTTCCACGGAGGCCCTGTTGAGGTGGAGTGCGGTCCCGAGGGCGTAGAGAAAGAACGGTGTGTCTATGGATGCGACACGGATACGGGTGTACTCCTCGATCGAGAGATCGTGCACCACCAGGACGGGATACATGTACGGGGGGAGGATCTCCCTGTGGGTGTGCAGGTAGCGGGCCACTTCCAGGGCGAGTTCCTCGCGTGCCCGTTCCAGACCCTCTTCCAGGGTGGAGGCTTCCATGATGAAGCGATAGGCGCGGGAGAGCCTGGTCTCGAATTCCGCCTTCCAGGATGAGAAGTCCTTCCCCTCTTCGAGCACCCCGGTGAATCGGTCGATGATCAGACGTCGAGACCGTATCCTGTCCCGGCGGTGGATGGCGTAACCCTTCCTCCTGAGTGGAGGCGGTGATTCCATCGGTCTCGTCCCGGTGAACACCGACCCCGCCCTGATGTTGAAGCCCGTGGTACCGAGAATCCCACTGTAGAGGGAGAAGATGCCGGGGATGTCCACACTGATGATACAAACCTCCCCAATTCGTTCTGAAACAGGATAGAGGCGGAGTACGTAGGGCCGTTTCTCAGAGAGCACTTCCAGGGCCTTCTGGTGGTCTTCCCTGTCTTTTCGGGTAAAGCTCTCCTTGTATCGAGGAGGCATGAGTTCGTCTATAGTAAGAGAAATTCTCTCTTCCATGGCGGATTTCCTTCAGGAGTATAGTACAACCTGTCCTCATCACACCAGAGGGAGAGGGTACAGAAAGTACATGAAGAGCTAGGTGATCGCACGGAGCACAGGGGCAAAACGTGTCTCCTCAATGGGGCGGGGATCGTCTCCATACGGTATCCGAACGATAGGGATAGTGGGCCACAGAGAGGAAAAGAGGTTGTATGAATCTTCAGTAATAGGGGGATAAGCAGGAGGAAAGAGGTTATAAAAAATACTCAGTACCTCTATATCGTGTTGAAGGAGCATTTCCATGGTGAGCCAGGTATGATTGATACTTCCTAACCTTGCGGAAGTGACGAGACACACAGGGATCCGGTACTCCTGAAAAAAAGAGAGGAAGGTGTATCGATCAGTGAGAGGTACGAGAAGCCCTCCTGCTCCTTCTACCAGTACAATATCCCATGCGTGAGCAAGAGTAGTGAGGCATGAGGCAATCTTTGAAGGATCTATCGTCTCACCTTCTTCTCTGGCTGCAAGTTGAGGTGATGCAGGTAATCGGTAGGAATATGGACATGTAAGGCCTGCTTCATCTTCTTTCTGAAGGGGGATTCCCATAAGTCTTCTATGCTGGAGTATATCCTCTGCGATTTGTGTAGAAGATCCTGTCTGTACTGCCTTTGCCGTGATCACCCGGATTCCTCGGTTGTTCAGAACACGAGCAAGGAGTCCAGTCACATACGTTTTACCTATCCCTGTATCAATCCCGGTAATCCCTATTATCCGTCCCATTGGATGGTTTCCTCCCTATGAGCAAGAATACCTGATAGGTGAGTGGAACTGTGTTTCCCTGCTTCCAGGTCTTCTCGTAGGTTGCCACAATCTCACAGATAGAGCCTTTCCACCCATGTCCTGGAGCATGAGTTCCTGTGTGTTTAATGTGATAGAGCGCCTCGAGAGCAGATGAAAAGAAGAGTGTATAGAAGCATTCTTCTGCAATGAGAGGAAGGAAGCCTGTTTTCCGCAGGGTATGTACATACCACGAGAGTGAGCGAAAAGGGAGCCTGCAATGAGTTAACACCGTGACCTCGATCATAGTAAGGGGACCAAAGATAGAAAAAGCTACCAGACCACCTTTTCGTAATGCCTTCAAGGCTTTCTGGAATACATGTTCCGGATGACGAATCCATTGCAGCACTCCCCCTCCTATCACGATGTCAAGGGGAGCAGGGTAGTCGATCTTCTCCGCATCTCCAGCGATGAAATAAACAGCAGGATGAGGAGGAAGATAGGTCTGTGCCTCTGGAACGAGATCATTGGTGATAAGGCGCGCAGGAGCACATCTATTGAGAAGGAGACGGGTAAGGAATCCTGTACCGCATCCTATTTCCATGATATAAGGTGCTGGAGGGGCAAAAGAGACAACCCGCTCGCAGAGCATATGGGCAACTTTCTTTTGCACTATTGCATGCTGTTCATATGATGAAAAAGAATCTTGAAAGCGTCGACGTATGAGGGCGGAAGGGGGAACGTTACCTTTCATGTGGTACATCGAGAATATCCTCCCATGAGGTAAAAAAATTGAAAGGATAGTGGGGAAGGTCCCATACCACATAGGGTATCCCCTCTTTAGACCATGCCCGATCCTGAGCTTCTGGGGGGAAGATTATGTCGTTTTTACCTATCACTGCATGTGTGAAGAGGGCGAGTTCAGGTTTTGGTTTCTCCCTGTAGTTCCACAGGGCCTTTAACTCCTGTTTCCATTCTTCGGTAGGACGCATTGCTTCAGAGTTTGTTATCCCCGCTCGGACGAGAAACTCCTCCCTCACCGGATCGGAACAGGTGCGAAGCGTGGCGAGAAACCACGAAGGAGGGATACCGTAATTTTTATGAATACCAAATGGTGTTCCCATTAAGGCTATTGCCTGTAAGGGTGTGATACCCGTGTGATACCAGGTGTGAATCGCTGCCCATACTCCCATCGACCACGCGATAAGCCATACCTTTTTCCCTCTCAGATCCTCTTCTAGGTCGGGGGGGAATGAGAGTGTGGTGTAGTCGTAAAGAACTATAATTCCTTTAGAGGTGCTTTCTCCTAGAGGAGCTACTGCCTGTTCATTCATCCCACACCCAAGAAAGCACACAATTATCTCCTCTCGATGAGGGTTAATGGCATAGACTTTCATAAGCGTCCCGCCTTTTATAATTCCATAAGTGTTCCGCAGACATCAGCTAAATGAAGGATATCTTTTTGGGACATCAAAGCAGTTATCGAAAACCTGATTCGCGAGGTTCCCGGAGGGACAGTGGGGGGTCGTATGGGATGGACAAAGAAGCCAGAAGCTCGAAGGTGCTTTGCCCATTCTACAGCTTTTGGGTCTGGGCCTGCTATCGCAGCGAGGAGACATCCCTTGCCCCCTCTCACCGGGATGCCTTTTCTCTGAAGAGCACTTTGTAGTAATGAGGTGAGCCGTGTTGCGTGTATCCGTTGCTCTTCCATCGCTTGAATTTTGGGGATAATCCATGCGTGCCATTCTGCGAGAAGAGGAGGGATACCGGTGGTGTATATCAACGAACGACCCCGATTGATGAGGGCCTCAATGAGCCATTGAGGACCACCTACCACTCCCCCTGATGCTCCAAGAGCCTTTCCTCCTGTCCCGATCACCACATCCACCCATGTATCCAGTTTCTCTTCTGCAGCAGCGCCTCTTCCCTGTGGTCCTATAACCCCCAGAGCGTGAGCCTCGTCCACCACCAGCAAGGCGCCAAAGCGATTCTTAAGTTCACACAGGGCCGGGAGCGGAGGGGTATCACCTTCCATAGAGAAGATTCCCTCTGTGGCGATGACCGCCTGTTCTCCTTTATGACCGTAGCGGGAGAGGAGGTTCTCAAGATGATGAGGGTCATTATGTCTGAATCTATAAAATCGTGTCCGCCCTATCCTGAGTCCATCGAACATGCTCGCATGGCACTCCTCGTCGAGAAATACGGTGGCATTGAGCTCTCCTAATACAGAGAAAAGTGCCACGTTTGCGTGGTATCCACTTGAGAAGAGGAGTGCCTTCTCTTTGCCCAGCCATCCACACCAGGTCTTCTCTGCTTTTTCGATTGACGCAGTATTCCCACATAAGAGCCGGCTTCCCCCTTCCCCTAGACATCGTCCTGCACTCTCTGCGTTGTTAAGCTGTTCAGAGAGGAACTGGTGTTGAAGGGCGAGATCTGTACCGATGCCCAGATAGTCGTTCGAAGAGAGATGAAGGAGCTTCTGTCCATTCCAGAACACATATTTCCCCTCTTGCCGAAGGGATTCACATGTACGGAATCGGGAGGAGGAAATGAGTTCTCTTCGAATCGATTCCCACTTATCAGAGAGCATCGGTGTGTTGCACCTCCCACACTGTCTCTTCTATCGCGCGGAATGTCTTGTGGACTACTTCCCGTACCTCTTTCTCTGTAGCATTCAGTCGGAAGAGCCAGTAAATCGTGTCTCCAAGAGGGCGGAGAAGAAGCCCATACTGGCGTGCCTTCTTGGCAATGCGACGCCCTATCCTGAGTTCAGGAGAGAAGAGGACTTCTCCTTCATCTCTTTTTTCTCTCACCACATCCACAGCTCCCACGCATCCTATGAAACGTACATCTCCTACCCAGGGGATCCCTTCCCAGGAGAGGAGTTCTTGATGAAACGCTTCCCATGTCTTTTGGGCGGTTTCGAGAATGCGTGTCTGGAGGAGCAATTCAATGTTTGCGTGGGCCACTGCGCAGGCTATGGGGTTTGCTGTATAACTATGACCATGGAAAAAGGTCTTGCCTTTCGCATAATCATCATAGAAGGCATAGTAGATCTCATCCGTAGTAATCGTGAGAGCGAGAGGGAGCATGCCACCAGTAATTCCTTTTGCGGCTATAAGGATGTCGGGAACGATATCCGCATGCTCGTATGCCCACATGCGCCCTGTTCTCCCGCATCCCGTAACCACTTCATCGAAGATGAGAAGGATACCGTACTCTTTCGTGAGTTCCCTGAGGCGAGTGAGGTACTTGCGTGAGTAAACCTGCATCCCCGCTGCGCCCATCAGGAGAGGTTCCACTATTACTCCCGCTAGGTTCTTCCACAAGGCATGGATAGTCTCCTCTATTCGGATCAGTCCTTGTGTGAGGACTCTCTCATCGCCTCCACTCTCAGTGAATGGGGGAGGTTGTGAAGTGTACTTCCTGATCGGTGGGAGTACTTCAATAGTTTTTACCATGAGGCCTCTGTAGTGGGAAAAATAGATGTCTATTCCTCCTACACTCATACACCCACTGGTATCCCCGTGGTACGAATCTTTGAGATGGATGAACAGTTCGCGCTCTCGATCACCACGATTTTTGTGATACTGGTATGCCATCTTGAGGGCTACTTCTACTGCAGTGGAGCCGTCATCAGAGAAAAAGAATCGAGAGAGTGACGGATGGAGAACTTTTGTGAGACTCTCGACCAGGCGGGTAGCAGGGGGATGGGTACATCCTGCGAAGAGTACATGGTCGAGCTCGTGGAGCTGGTGATGTATGGCCTCAATAAGAGAGGGATGGTTGTGCCCCCACACTGTGGTCCACCACGACCCTGTCATATCATAGTACCGGTTGCCTTCATGATCAAAAAGATAGGGACCTTCTCCTTGTACTATAAGAAGGTGATCTTCCTGAGAGTAGTCCTTCATTTGGGTATAGGGATGCCAAATGTGGGCGCGATCGATTGCTAGGAGATGCGTATGCTTCAGATGGTCTTCACCTTTGGTTAACATCATGGAAAATATGGTTAACACAAAAAGCAAGAATATGCAAGTCTAAAAATAGTCTGGCACTGTCAAGGGGGAGTGTTGAAATTACGCTGGAGCTGATAAGGGGTGCGTCTCCCCACCTCTTGTATCACCTGCATGCCCACCACGTAGAGGCCTACCACCTCATCCGCATGGGCAAGACTCATATACCCGGGATACCGTCGCAGAAAGCTCCTCATGTGCCGAACCAGGTTCTCCGCAAGGTTGCTCGTCCTCACCTTCTTCTTCCACGCATAGGGTAACTCCAGATAGGAGAAGAGCCGCTCCTTCCGCCACAGGAGGGCGGCCGTCATCCGGGGAGCCTTCGGCGCCCACTTCTTCACGAATGCCTCACACGCACCCTCTGCCTCCTCCTTCCCTCCTGCCTCAAAGAGCTTCCAGTACTCCGCTCGAAAAGCTCGCCTCTCCTTCTGGAGGTCTGCGTTCTTCCCCTTCCGTTCCCCCATATCCTGCAGGAGCTTCTGTTCAAGCGTCCGCTGCAGGTGCCACAGACATATCTGCTTTTTCGCCTCGGGATACACGGTCTCCACCGCCTGCCAGATGCCTTCTGCCTCATCGGCCACCACCAGCTCCACCTCCTCAAGCCCCCGCTCGTAGAGCCCGGTAAGGAGTCGCTCGTAGCTCGCTCGGTCCTCACGCGCTGCAACGATCCAGTCAAGCAGCTCGTGTGTCCCGTCCTCCTTCACCCCCACGGCACTTAAGACCACCAGCTTCTTCTGATCGCTCCCCCGCCTCTTGGCCCATACCCCATCCAGCACAAGGGCCTTCACCCCGCTGAGGGGCCGCTTCCGCCACCGCTCTTTCTCTTCGCGAAGACGTCTGATGAGCCTCAGCAGGGTCTGCGGGTGAGCCTCTCCTATCCCCAGCTCCCGTAAGAGAATGGTCCACGTCCGCGCACTCATCCCTCCCACATACCCAAGCAGAAGTTCCTCGGTGAGGGCCTTGAGCCTGTGCTCATAGGTCACCAGCCTCACCTCTTTCCCGCAGCTGGTACGGATACGCGGCACGCGTACCTCAGTAAGGGTTCCCCATGGGACCTGCACGGTCTTCCACTTCCTGTAGCCGTACCGGTAGTAGGAGACGTCCTCAGGACCTCCTCTGGCATATCGGTCTCTTCCCACTACCGCATCTCTGAGTGCCTCAAGGAGGCGCTCCAGGTAGCTCTTGTACGTCTGGAGGACGTGCTCCCGTACCTGGTCTTCCACTTGCCTCATCAGGCGAGAAAGGGTAGAGTGTGTCGCAGGTACATGTGTCATGGGGTATCTCCTCCTTAGCTGTAAGTGTGTGTTGGTGGGAGATACCCCTTATCTTTTTTCCCCGCCTTTTTCAACACTCGATGTTACAGTCCCAATAGTCTTGTAAAGAAAAATTATAGTCAAAATTTGACTTATGCCATGGAGTGATATATAATACAACTGTCCTGTGGAGGGTGCGCAGGACTGTATTCTACCTTAACAAGGAGGTGAAGCATGGTAGCAGCCATTATTATCTTGTTCCTTATTGGTCTTCTTCTCGGTGCTCTGTTTCTCAATTGGGGTGCAAAGGCTATCGACGTTGAACAGCAAAACTACGTGAAGGCCATCCTTGCTACTCTGGTGGGATGGGTAGTGTTGCTCGTGTTCTCGCTCGTGTTTTTCTCCCTTCACTTTGTGGGATCTGTGCTCGGCTTCATAATAGGGGTTCTGGTTCAGGCGTTGGTGGTACGGGCAGTGTATAAAACCACTTACGGCAAATCCCTTGGTACTACGCTTGTTGCGTGGTTTTTCACGCTCATTGCCGAAGCCATTCTTGCACTTCTGGTTTCCCTCATCTTTGGGCTTTCTGTGGTGGGTTCTCTTGGATCCATGTGAGAAAAGATCTCCTTCCGAAAGAGAAAGAAAAAGAAGGAGAAAGGGGGAGGGAGCCTCCCTCCCCTCTCTTCAACAGTAAAGGTCTTATCCTATCGCCGTGTTTCCCCGTTCCCCGGTCCGTATCCTGATGCACTCCTCCAAGGGCAAGACGAATATTTTCCCATCTCCTATCTTCCCGCTCCGTGCGCCGGCGATGATCCCCTCTATCGTGGGCTCCACGTACTCGTCGTTCACCGCGATCTCGAGCCGCACCTTCTTGAGAAGGTTGACCTCGGTGATCACCCCCCGGTACTGCTCGGTGAAGCCCTTCTGCTGACCGGCTCCCAGGGCATTGGTGACCGACATCTTGTAGATCTCCCTCTTGTAGAGCTCTTCTTTTACTGCGTTCAGCCTGTGTGGCTGTATGTAGGCGATGATGAGTTTCATCGGTTCCTCCTCACATGTTGCTGAAGATCTGGAATCCGCTGTAGGACTCCACTGCGTGTTCGCTCAGGTCGAGACCCTTGAGTTCTTCCTCTTCGCTCACCCTGAGGCCGATGGTGGCCTTGATGAGGTTGAACAGGATGAGTCCCGTCACAAAGGCCCAGGCGAACCCTGCGAGCACGCCCACCGCCTGTACGCCGAGCTGGTGCCATCCTCCGCCGTAGAAGAGCCCCACGATACCGGGATCGTTCACCCCATTGGCGAAGAGCCCCACCGCGAGGGTCCCCCAGGCGCCGCAGGTGCCGTGGACCGATACCGCACCCACGGGATCGTCGATGTGGAGCACCTTGTCGAGGAACTCCACGCTGAAGACCACGATGATTCCCGCGATCGCACCCACGATGACCGATCCTGTAGGGCCGATCACCCAGGTGCCTGCGGTGATGCCCACCAATCCTGCGAGGGCTCCGTTGAGCGACATGGAAGGATCAGGCTTGCCGTAGAGGAGCCAGGACGTGATCATGGAGAGGACCGCCCCTGCGGCGGCGGCCAGGGTGGTGGTGACCGCCACGTGGCCTATGGAAAGATCGCTCCCCGAGAGCGTCGATCCGGGGTTGAAGCCGTACCACCCGAACCAGAGGAGGAATACCCCCAGTGCGGCGAGTGGAAGGTTGTGACCGGGGATGGCCTTTACCGTGACCTCGTTGCCCACACGGACGTACTTGCCCTTCCTCGCGCCGAGGACGATGGCCCCTGCGAGTCCGAGCCACCCGCCTATGGAGTGGACCACCGTACTCCCCGCGAAATCGTGGAACCCGAGTTCCGAGAGCCACCCGCCGCCCCAGACCCAGTGTCCGAAGGTGGGATAGATGAGGGCGCTCACGAAGACCGAGTAGGTCAGGTAGGCCGTGAACTTGGTGCGCTCGGCCATGGCCCCGGAGACGATGGTGGCGGCGGTGGCGGCGAAGACCACCTGGAACATCCAGTCACGGAAGATATCGTACATGGACGAGGCCCCGTATGCCTCCAGCGCCTCGGGGGAATAGGAGAGGAAGAACCCGTTGCCCCCGATGAGACCGCCCAGCGAAGGGGCGCCGTACATGAGGGCCCATCCTATGGCCCAGAAGGCGAGGGCCCCCACCGAGAAGTCCATGAGGTTCTTCATGAGGATGTTCGCCGCATTCTTCGCCCTGGTGAGGCCCGTCTCCACCATGGCGAATCCGGCCTGCATGAGGAAGACGAGTGCTGCGGTGAGCACCAGCCAGATCATGTCGAGGGCCGCCCCGTGGAGTGTGAGGGTCTCCTCCACCCCCTCCTGGGCCCACAGCGTTCCTCCTGCGAGGAGGAGGACCAGCATCAATACGCCTGCTCTTCTCATACGTTCCTCCTGTGAAGCGATGTTGCAGAAGAGAAAGCAACTAACATGCCAAGGAGTGACGATCGCAGGGGCGGAAGGCGCTAACTCATTGAGGATGAGGAGCTAAGCCTGGTGTTGAGCAGGCCGTCTGTCTTACGGTCTCGTCGAGAGGGGCGAAACATTTCACATTTCTGTAGAGAAATTCGCTATAACCTACATTTTTGTGGAAACCTTCGTTCGTGGCCTGAAGGCCTTGGGGTTTATCCTGTACTTCCTCACCCTGAGTCCCATGATGCGCTCGGTGATCCCCAGCATCTCGGCGGCTTTCGACATGTTCCCTCTGCACGTCTTGAGGGCGTCGATGATGAGTTCACGTTCCAGATTCTCCAAGGCCTCCTTGAGGGTCCCCTTGAACTCGGTCTGCGTGGATTCGGCGCTCTGGAGGGTGGGGGGGAGGTGGTAGCTGTGGATCACTCCGTCGGTGCTGAGAAGGACGGCACGTTCTATGCAGTTCTCGAGTTCCCTGACGTTCCCGGGCCAGTGGTAACTCATGAGCAGATTGATGGCCGGCGTCGAGATGCGATGTATATGCTTGTTGTTCTGCTTCGCGTATTTCTCTATGAAATGATCGGCGAGGAGGAGGATGTCGCTCCGTCTCTCCCTGAGCGGGGGAACGTGGATCGGGAAGACGTTGAGCCGGTAGTAGAGGTCTTCCCTGAACTTCCCCTGGGCCATGAGCTCTTCCAGGTTCCTGTTGGTGGCGGCGAGCACGCGTACGTTCACCCGGATTGTCTCGCTTCCCCCCACCCGCTCGAACTCCTTCTCCTGGAGCACCCGGAGGAGTTTCACCTGTACCTGGGGGGAGAGGTCTCCTATCTCGTCCAGGAAGATGGTCCCTTCATGGGCGAGTTCGAACCGTCCCTTCCTTCTCGTGAGGGCCCCGGTGAAGGCCCCTTTCTCGTGTCCGAAGAGCTCGCTCTCTATGAGGGTCTCGGGCAGGGCCGCGCAGTTGACCCGTATGAATGGCTTGTCCGCCCGCAGGCTGTTGTAGTGAATGGCCTGGGCGATGAGTTCCTTGCCCGTGCCGCTTTCCCCTCGGATGAGCACGGTCGCTTCACTCCTCGAGACCCGCGCGATCATGTCGAAGACGTCCTGCATGGCCTTCGATGTGCCGATGATGTTCGCAGGACGGAAGTGTTCCTTGAGTTCCTCGTGCAGCCGCGCGTTCTCCTCCATGAGGCGTTCCCGTTCCTCCACGAGCTCCTGTTTGAGCTTCACCGCCTGGGCGATGAGGGAGGCGAGGATGGTGAGGAGGCGTGCCTCGTCGTCGAGGTTGAGGTCGGGATCGTAATCCCTGTCCGCACTCAATGTCCCCACCACTTCGTTTCCCACCTTTATGGGAACGCAGAAGAAGGAGAGGTCCCCGCTCTGCGGCTTCTGGCGTGATCCCGTCCGGTTCAGGAACTCCCTGCTCTCCGAGATTCGTGGTATCACGATGGGTCTGCCGCTCTGCACCACTTTTCCCGTCACCCCCTCTCCTATCCGGTAGCGCCCCCTCAGCTTCTGGGATTCGGAGAGTCCGTAGGCCTCCTCGATCACGATCTCCCCTGTGTTACGGTTGAGGAGGGTGATGGTCCCCCGGTTCATGCCCAACTGTTCGGCGATGAGTCTGAGTACCGGTTGGAGGACTTCCCGTACGTCAATGGTCTGGGCGAGGAGCTGGCTCACCTCGAAAAGGAGTGAGAGCTCACCCACCTTTTTCTCTAGGAGAGCGAGTTGCCGTTCCATATCGATCTTATTGTATCGATGGAGAGGGAGAACTCCAAGGGGGGGTCAATCCTCTTCCCCTGGGGAGAGGAGTTTACTTATTTCCTCGGGTGAGACCACGTCCCGTTCTCCTTCCTGGGAGGAGATGAGACTCTTCAGCCGTTCCACCTCGCGTTCCTGGGCTTCCTGGAGCACGCGGAGACGCTTCTCCGCCGAGGTGCCCTTCAGATTGAGGGCGGATCCCTTCTTGAGGATGTCTTCTATGAGGCGAGCGAAGTGGATACGAGCCCTTCCTGCGCTGTGGAGAAGGGATTTGTAGTCGGCGAGCTCGGTATGACGTTCTATCTGGCGCTGGAGGAGGTTGAGGCTCCTGTCGAAAAAAAAGACTTCTTCGATGAGGTGATCGAGAAAGACTTCGGGTTCGAGGGGGAGGCGGAGGATGTCCCTCAGGGCCTGCATGAGGGTCTCGAGAGCGAAGAGGTGTTCGGCATAGGTGGTGATCCGAGCCATCACTTACCTATCGGAATCGTCCGTGTTGCTCTTGACCATTCTCTTTCCCTTGTGATAGATTCTTATGACCTCTTTAGCCATCTCGTTGAAGATGGTTCGCCAGGCCGAGAAGAGGAGGAAGACGGTGCGGACGTATGAACTCGTGTGTGTGTTTCGTAGCGAGCAGGAGCTCTATACCCAAGGGAAACAGAAGACGGTAGAGGTCCTGAACAAGCACGAGACGCAGATTCAAAAAGAAGAGGACATGGGTGAGCGCCAGCTCGCCTATCAAATCAAAAAACAGACCCGCGGTCACTACTATGTGTGGGTGTTCAATGCAAAGCCGGAGATCATCTCGAAACTCGAACATGATCTCAAGTACATCCCTGAGGTGTTGCGCTTCCTGGTGACCAGGGTCGACACCAAGTGAGGTGTTCCCATGGCAGACATCAACAGTGTGGTCCTGGTGGGAAGGGTCGTGAGAGATGCGGAGCTCAGATACTCTCCCTCAGGGACCCCTGTGTGTAAGTTCTCCCTCGCTGTCAATCGTGACAAGCGGGAAGGCGATTCCTGGTCGGAAGAGGTCAACTTCTTCGATATCGTGCTCTTTGGACGCCTCGGTGAGGCGGTGGCGCGGTATCTGGTGAAGGGGAAGCAGGTCGCCGTACAGGGGGAGCTCAGACAGGATCGCTGGGAGCGCGAAGGCCAGACGGTGAGCAGGGTGGAGATCGTGGCCAACAACCTCCGCCTCCTGGGAGGCGGAGGAACGGGTGGAGGGCAGGACAGGCCTGCACCGTCCGGCGGTGGGGCGTCCACCCCACCAGCTTCTGGTGAGCCTGATTTCGAAGACGATATACCGTTCTAAAAGACTGAGGAGAGGAATGATGTCCGACGATGTGAGAACCGAAGAGAAGAATGAGAATGGCTCCAGGGAGGAGCGAAGGGAACAGCGGCCGCAGAGAGGTCCTCAGGACCAGCCGCGGCGCCCCTATTTCCGGAAAAAGGTCGACAAGATAGCTCTCTACAAGCTCGAGATCGATTACAAGAAGCCGGAGGTGCTTCGCCAGTTCCTCACGGAGAACGGCAAGATCCTCCCGAGGAGGATCACCGGGACGTCTGCGAAGAACCAGAGGAGGCTGGTACGGGAGATCAAGAAGGCCAGGATCCTGGCGCTCCTTCCCATGGGTTGATGATGGAGTCTCTGGAGAATAGATCGCGTCTTTGGCTCATGGGCGTGGGAGGAGGAGTCCTCGCGATGGTGTCGTACCTTTCGGGACTCCTCCTTCCCTTTTTCCTCGTTCCTCTCGTCTATCTCTTCTATCGAGCGAGACGTGTATCCTGGTATGCGGCCTTGGGGACGGCGGGAGGAGGCTTGCTCGCCCTTCACCTCTTGCTCTGGGGGCTGGAAGGGTGGGACCCGGCGTGGGGAGTCCTGGTCGGGATGAACCTCCTTCTTCTCTTCCTCTGGATGGGAGGCCTCGTGTTCCTCGTGGAGGATGTCCTTCCGTTTCCTCGATTCACCCGACTCATCGTGATCACCGCTGTGGCCGCGGTCGTCACGGGTCTCGTGGTGGCCGTGGGGCTCGCATGGGGGAACCTGGCCGAGCTCGCCTATACGATGTGGGACAGGGTGCTCACCCTCCTGGGTGGGGATGTCTTCGTGGAGGATCTCTCCTCACAGGAGAGGATGGAGACGTTCAGCGTTCTCGTCCAGGCGCTTGGGTCTTCCCTCTTCGTGTGGTACATGGTGATCCTGGCCGGCAACTGGTACTTCGGCTGGCTCCTCTCGCATCCGGGCATGTCGCTCCTCGCAGGCTTCAGGGCACCCGCATGGTTCCTCTGGTGGTTCCTCCTGTCCTTCGCAGGGTTCCTCCTGGAGCGGTTCGTCGATCTTCCGTTGGGGCTCGCGTTCGCAGTGCGGAACGCGTTCGCCATGGGCCTCGTGATCTACGGGGTGCAGGGCGTGGGAGTGCTCTCTTTCCACCTGCGCCGTCTCTTCCCCCGTGGGGGGAGTGTTGCCCTCATAGGCCTCTGTGTGGTATCATTGTTCATCCCCGGGATGAACCTTCTGGTGGGCGTTCTGCTCCCCGGGCTTGGAATCGCCGAATACTGGTTAGTCTTAAGACCTCGGAAGGAGTCGTGAGTATGAAAGCAACGAAGGTGATCCTCGTTCAGGACGTGCCTAACCTTGGAGAAGAAGGAGACGTGAAACTCGTCGCTCCTGGATATGCACGGAACTATCTCATTCCTCGGGGCCTCGCCCTTCTCTGGAACAGGGCGAACGTCGCCCTCATCGAGAGCCGACGACACCAGATCCAGAAGCGGAAGGAAGAGAAACGGAAGAAGGCCATGGATCTGAAGGCGCTCCTCGAGAGCGAGCCCCTCGAACTCGAGATGCCCGCCGGTGAGAAGGGCAAGCTCTTCGGATCGGTGACGGCTGCGGTGATCGTGGAGGCCCTCCAGAAGAAGGGTATACAGATCGAGCGGAAGAGGGTCGAGGTCCCCGGTCACGGGATCAAGATGGTGGGTACCTACAAGGTCCCGGTGCACATCTACGAGGACCAGCGTGCCACACTCACCGTGCTGGTAAAAGCGCAGGGGAGCGGGAGCGGGGAAGCCGCCGAAGAGGAGACGTCCGAGGCTTCGAGCGAAGCCGTCTCCACCCAGGCAGAATGAGCAGTGACCCTGTCATAGATCGCGCCCTTCCCTCCGTGGGGAAGGGGTTCGTGCCTCCTCATGACGAGACGGCGGAAAAGGCCACGCTGGGGGCGCTCCTCCTCAATCCCGAGGCGCTCCCGGTGGTGCTCCCTTATCTCCGGCCGGAGGACTTCTACCGGCGCGCCCACAGAAACATCTATCAGGCCGTGCTGGACCTCTTCGATCGAGGCGAGGCCATCGACATCCTCACCGTGACCGAGGAACTCAAGGCGAGGGACCTCCTCAAGGAGAGCGGCGGGGCTGCGTACATCGCCTCTCTCACCTCGGAGGTGCCCACCACTGCAAACGTGGAGTACTACGCCCGGATCGTCCAGGACAGGAGCATCCGCAGGCGGCTCATCACGGTGGCTCAGCAGGCGGTCGCAGACGCCTACGACGAGGGGAAGGAGATCCGGCTCACCATAGAGGAGGCGGAGCGCCAGATCTTCGAGCTCACCGAGCTGGGTACCACCTCCACGGTGAAGCACACGAGGGAGCTCCTCACCGAGACCATCAATATCATCGAGCGCTGGTACAAGACGAAGGACACCTACACCGGCATTCCCACCGGATTCTCCGATCTCGACAACCTCCTCACCGGATTCCAGCGTTCTGAGTTCATCGTGATCGGCGCACGGCCCTCGGTCGGAAAGACCGCCCTGGCCCTCTCCATGGCCGCCAACATCGCCATCCGCAAGAAGGTTCCGGTCGGCTTTTTCACCCTGGAGATGGCGGACATGGCCCTCATGCTCAGGCTCGTGGCGAGCGAGGCGAGGATCAATTTCCATCATATCCGGACCGGGCTCCTCAAGCCCGCGGATTTCCAGAAGATCATGGAGGCTGCGGGCGAGATCTACGAGGCCCCCCTCTACATCGTGGACGTACCCAACCTGCGGCTCCTCGATCTCCGGGCGCAGGCCAGACGGATGAGGCTTCAGTTCGGGGTGGAGATCATCTTCATCGACTACCTCACCCTCATCACGGCCGAGAATCAGGCCCTCGCGCGGCACGAACAGATCGCCGAGATCAGCCGCTCGCTCAAGGCACTGGCCCGCGAGCTCGACATCCCGGTGGTGGCCCTCTCCCAGCTCAGGCGGGAGACCGAGGGGAAGCGTCCGACGCTCGCGGACATTCGAGAGTCGGGTTCAATCGAGCAGGACGCCGACGTGGTGATCTTCATCCACAGGGAGCGACCCACGGACAGGAGTGCGGACGAGGAGCATCCGCACGAGATAGAGACCGAGCTCATCGTGGCGAAGCAGCGTAACGGTCCGATCGGCACGGTGAAGCTGGCCTTCCTTCCTCAATACACCCGTTTCGAATCCCTCACGCGTCACTCGTGAGTCACTGAGGGGAAGGAACCTCTCCTTCACCCGCTCCGACGAGGAGAGGAGCAGGCCGTCTCTCCCCTCGATGAGCCACTCCCCGTCGGTGAAGAGCAGCACGTCGTAGAGGTGCGAGCGGGTGTTCGCGTCCCAGATGGAGACGCTCCCGTCCCTGTTGATGGCGTAGAGGATTCCCCTCGAGAGGAAGAGCCTTCGGGGAAGGTGACTGGTGGCTTCGAACAGGAGCCGCCTCGATCCCGACAGGAGGAGGGGGGTGGTGTATCCTGCGGTGGTGTAGAGGGAGCCCGTGTCGGGATCGAAGGTGATGTCCCCTTCCGGATCGAAGATCGTGCTCGTGTACACCCGGGACGAGGAGATCCGTTCCCCCGAGATGCGGAAGCGCTCGATGGCCGTGACGTGATCCTGGGTGAGGCCGAGCCCGTAGAGCACGTTCCGGGAAGGATCCAGTACGAGCCGGTAGATCACCGACATCCGGTTCTCGAGCGGGAGGGTCTCCCCGAAGAGCAGATCGATCTTGAGAAGGGAGTAGGGGGTGAGGGACGTCTGGGTCCTCCCTGCGAAGAGGAGTTCGTCCGAGATGGCCATGTCGAGTATGCCGTTGCCGGGTATCCGGAGGGTCTCGCCGAGGGTGAAGGGGTCGAGGACGCGGATGGAGGTGTTGCGTTCGAGTATGATGATGCGTTCCTCGTCGAGGAGCACCCCGGAGGGGTAGGTGGAGAGGGCCCGGTACTGGCCCTTGAGCGACCGGGAGGAGAGGTCGTAGAACATGACCACGGGCGGATCGGGGGGGGCGGTGGTCCACACGGCGAGGGTGTCTCCCGCTATGGAGAGGGCGGTGTTCCTCTGGAAGGGGAGGGCCAGCCGTCGGGAGGTCACGAGCTGTTCGGTACGACTCCCTATGGAAGCGGCGTCCCACTCGACCACGAAATCCCTGGTGCTGCAGAAGATCCGATCCGCATGGACCGCGAGATCGGTGATCGATGTCTCGAGGTGGGTGGTGATCGCGGTCTCGGACTTCGTCGTCATCGAGAAGCTTCGTACGCTTCCGTCGTTCATACCGGCGTAGAGCGTACCGTCCTTCAGTGCGAGGGAGACCGCCGAGGAGAGGATGCCTGCGAGGGGTATCCTCTCCTCCTCCACGAGGCTCTGTCCCTGGAGCCTGTACCGGATGAGGGAGGGGAACGAGGAGCCCTGGACCACCACGATCTCTTTCTCCGGGTCGACCAGGATGTCCCTGATCTCCCTGAGGGGGACGTCCGCGAACACCTTCCCGGTCACCATATCGAGCACCACGAGCCGCTCCTGGGTCTTCCCCACGAGGAGACGGGGACTGTAGAGCACGGGATCTTCGACCTTCTCCTGGAGGCTCACGCGGGCTTTTTCCCTTCTCGTCTTCGTGTCCCAGTAGATGAGGAGGGAGGATGCGGGGGTGTAGGTGACCAGGGTGGACTCGGTGGATGAGAAAAAGAAGAACGAGACGATACCGAATCCCTGGCTGAAGAAGGAGATGGGAGTGCCTTTCGAGGAGTAGGGGGAGAAGCTCCGCCAGGTCGGGAAGGTGAGTCCTATGTAGGTACCTTTCGGGGAGTACGAGAGGGAGAGGGGTCTCTCCTGGAGGCGTCGGGAGAACAATCGCTTGCCGGAACGCCACTCGTACCCCTCGAGCAGATAGGCGTCGTCTCCGGTGTGGACGAGCACCGCGATTTCCTCCCCGTCGGGATGGACGGCGATCCTTTCCAGTGAGTAGGGTGAGACCTGGAGCCGGCGGATGACGAGATTCCGCTCGGTGTCGTAGACCAGGACGCAGCCGTCTGCACCGGCGGAAAAGAGGAGGGGCATCGAAGGATGGCCGTCGATGTCGAGGATGGTATCACTGTGGGGCGTCTGGACCACCACCGAAGAGTGGAAACCGGGGAGTGTGAGTCCACAGAATCCGAGGATGAAGAAGATGCACATGATGCGTTTCATATCCTTACTCCTCGAAGCGTGTCTCTAGTGCCAGCCGGCGAGCGAGAATATGTCCATGAAGAGGATCACCACGGCGAGGGCCATGATGATCATCCCTCCTATCATCTGGTAGCGGTAGAGGACTCGAGGTGGGAGCGCCCTCCTGCTCAGGAACTCTATCGAGTAGATGAGGATGTGTCCGCCGTCGAGTACGGGAAGGGGGAGGAGGTTGAAGACCGCGAGCGCGATGCTGATGAAGGCGAGGAACTGGACGGCAGGGACGATGCCTGCCGCACCTCCCGAGGAGACGCCCTGGGTGATCACGTCACCTACGGCGTAGCTGATCCGCAAGGGCCCCATCACCTCCCCTGCGGTTCTCCCTCTCACCATGTCGGCGAGCCCCCGGAGAGTCTCCCTCACCACCAGGGTGATCTGGTTCCACGAGCGGACGAGAGCCTCGAGAGGGGGGGCCTTGAGGGTGACCATCGGGACCGCGAACTGGATCCCGAGGACCGGTGCCCCGTTCTCGTAGTGGGGGATGAGGTCCACGGAGATGGGAGCGCCTCCCCTCATCACCGAGAGGGAGACCTTCCGGGGATTACGGGATGAGAGGTAGGTGTGGAGGGCGATGGTGTGGGGAACGGGGACGCCGTCGACGGCGAGTATCCTGTCTCCGGGCCTGATGCCGGCGATCGCGGCGCTGCTCCCTTCCTGTACGCGTTCCACTACCGGGTCGATCCATGCGTACACTCCGATGCGGGGAAGTCCCGTCTCGGGGTTGATCGCGGGAGTGACGGTAAAGGTGAGTCTCGTCCCGTTCCGGTCCACTTCCACGACGAGGGGTTCGTTCCCCTCCAGGAGGATGAGCTCGGAGAGCTCGCTGAAGGTGCGGATCCGGGAGCCGTTGACGGCGAGGATCGTGTCCCCTGTCCTGAGGCCGGCTTCGGTGGCGGGATAGGCGTAGTCCTCAGCGGTGACGAGGGGATAGTCGGATTCCAGGACGATGGTGGTGCCTGGAGAGCGGACCGGGAAGCCCACGGTCCAGAGCATCCCCACCACCAGGATGGCGAAGACCAGGTTTCCGAGTGGACCCGCCAGGCTCACGAAGATGCGTGCGAGAGGCGGGGCCGCGAAGAATGAATGAGGTTCCTTGGGGATCTCGGGGAGTCCCTTGGCGAGGGCTTCTTGGAGGGCGTGTTCGCCCTTGAGACGACAGAAGCCTCCGAAGGGGATCCATCCCAGTTGATAGACGGTGTCTTTCCTGCTGAATCGGAGCAGGGGGCGGCCGAATCCTATGGAAAAGGCCTCGACGTGGATCCCCACGATCCTGGCCGCGAGGTAGTGGCCCAGTTCGTGGAAGAAGACCACGACGCCGAGTCCCACGAGTCCCAGGGCTATCTTAAGAAGCATGATCACTCCTCTCTTTCAGGATACCTTCCGTAACCCTGCGCACTTCGGCATCCAGTGCCAGTATAGGGGAGATCCCTCCCCGAGGGGAAGGCCATTCCCTGGCGAGTACGGATTCCACCACCTCGGCGATCCGGGGGAAGGAGATCCTGCGCTCGAGGAAGGCCCGGACGGCCTCTTCGTTCGCCGCATTGAAGGCGATGCGCTTCCCCTGTGAAGCGAGAGCCTGGTAGGCGAGCCCGAGCATGGGGTACCGCCGCCCGTCCACCGGCCTGAAGCTGAGGTCGAGTCCCTCCTCCAGGAGAAGCGGAGCGGGGGCCTGGGGTGGGACCTCGGGATGGAACAGGGCCTGCTGGATGGGGAGCCGCATGTCCGGGGTGCTCATCTGAGCGTGCCACGACCCGTCACGGAGCAGGATGAGACCGTGTACCACGCTCTGGGGGTGGATGACCACCCGTACGGATTCGGGAGGCACACCGAAGAGGACCGCGGCCTCGATCACCTCGAGTCCTTTGTTCGCGAGGGTGGCCGAGTCGATGGTGATCTTGGGGCCCATCTCCCAGGTGGGATGTCTGAGCGCCTCTTCGGGGGTGATCTCCTCGAGTCGTGAGAGGGGGATGTCCCGCAGTGCTCCCCCGGAGGCAGTGAGATAGAGGGCCTTCACTGCATCCGGAGGAACATTCCGGAGCAGAGAGAAGATGGCTGCGTGTTCGGAATCCACGGGAAGGATGTGCCGCCCGTTCCTGGTGGCTGTCTCGAGGAGGAGTTCTCCCGCCACCACGAGGCTCTCTTTGTTGGCGAGGGCGAGATCCTTGCCGGTCTCGAGGGCCTTGAGGGAGGGGAGCAAGCCTCTCGTCCCCGCGATACCGTTCACCACGATGTCGGCTTCGGTCTCCTCTATGAGGTGGAGGAGACCTTCCTCGCCCTCGTAAGGGACCCCTCCGCCTCGTTTTCCTGTGAGCGCCAGGCGTTCCACGCCGAACTCCCGGGCGGCCGCGAGGAGCTCCCGATCCCTGGTATGCGCCGAGAGACCCACCACCTCGAGGCGCTCGGGATAGGCCCGCACCACTTCCAGGGCGTTCCTTCCGATGCTTCCCGTGCATCCGAGGACGATGATCCGTTTCTTCATAGGCAGCGTCCCTCGACCTAGGTGAAGAGGATGAGGTAGAGGTAATAGAAGACCGGTGCTGCGAACACGGGGGAGTCCACCGAGTCCAGGATGCCCCCACGTCCGGGGATGATGGCGCCGGAGTCCTTGGTCCTGCACGCCCGTTTGATGGCCGACTCGGCGAGATCCCCCAGGATGGCGGCGATGCCGACGAGGCTTCCGAAGAGGAGGGCCTTCCACGCTGGTCCGGGGAATACGTCGGGAACGAGCGCGCGGGAGACGAGGAGGACGAGTGGGGAGGTAAGAAATCCGCCTATGAATCCTGCGATGCTCTTGTTGGGGCTTATGAAAAGTACCCCGCCTCTTCCCCAGAGCTTGCCGGTCAGGTAGGCCATCGAGTCGTTGAGATAGACCGCGAGTATGAAGACGGCCATGAGGAGTGCCCCCCGTGGAAAGGCCGTGATGTGGGGGACGAACATGAGGAAGGCCCCGGGATAGAGGAGTATGAAGGCCGCGGCGCTCATCCTGTGAGTGATGTGGGGGACGTCGCTCTCCCGGGAGACGAATGTCTCCCGGGAGAGGGTGGCAAGGAGCACGAGGGTGATCACGAGGATCACGGGGGCCCACCCCAATGAGAAGAGGAGCCCCAGATAGGCTGCGAGAGGGAGTCCCGCGCCCAGGAGGAAGGCCCATGTCGCGGATCGAGGTCCTTCCTCCTTCAGCATCCGCCTCATCTCGAGGCCGCTCATTCCCCCCACCATGATCGCCACCAGGTTTATCCCTATGTCGTTGTAGTAGGGGAGGAAGATCACGAGTGCGAGGAGGGCGGGGAGCCCTATGGAGAAGAGCAGGATTCGTTGAAGAAGATTGCTCACGCGGTGCCTCCGAACTTTCGAGTGCGGCTCGCATAGTCCCGGAGCGCCTCGTCGAAATCGCGTTCCGAGAAGTCCGGCCAGAGGACCGGAGTGAAATAGTACTCCGCATAGGCAGCCTGCCAGATGAGGAAGTTGCTCAGGCGCTGCTCTCCGGCCGTCCGGATGACGAGATCGGGGTCAGGGAGTTCGGGGACGTCCAGGTAGCGACGGAAGGACTCCTCGGTGAGCTCCTGGCCTCCTCCTTCTTCGAGCCAGCGTTTCATCGCCCGCAGGATTTCATCCCTTCCCCCGTAGTTGAGGGCTATGTTGAGGGTGAGTCCGGTGAAGGATGCGGTGTCCCGTATCACGTCGAGGAGATCACGGCGGATTTCGCGTGGAAGGCCTTCGAGATTGCCGCTGTGGACGATCCTGATCCCGTACTCCCTGTAGAAGTCGAACTCCTTCTTGAGGTAGCGTCTCACCAGGCCCATGAGGAAGGAGACCTCTTCCTGTGCCCGTTTCCAGTTTTCGGTGGAAAAGGTGTAGAGAGAGAGATAGGGGATACCTCGCTCGGCGGCGGCCTTCACCACCCTCTTGGTGGCCTTGAGGCCCTCTTCGTGACCCTTGTAGCGAGGAAGTCCCCTCCTGGTGGCCCAGCGGCCGTTGCCGTCCATGATGATGCCGATGTGTCGGGGGAGGGAGGTGCCGATGTCCATCAGTCTTCCATGATCTCCTTTTCCTTGGCCTCGAGGAGATTGTTGATCTCGTCTATGTACTTCTGGGTCAGCTTCTGGATCTCCTCCTCACCTCGTTTCCGTTCGTCCTCGCTCAGCCGGCCCTCTTTTTCCGCCTTCTTGAGGGCCTCGTTCGCATCCCTCCGGATGTTCCGGATGGCCACCCGGCTCTGTTCCGCGACGTTCTTCGCCAGCTTGATGTACTCCTTTCGCCTCTCCTCGGTGAGGGGGGGGATGTTGATGCGGAGGACTTTGCCGTCGTTCACGGGATTGAGGGAGAGGTCTGAGGACTGGATGGCCTTCTCTATCTCCTGGAGCACGCTCTTGTCCCATGGTTGGATGACCACGAGTCGGGGTTCGGGTGCGGAGATGGAGGCCACCTGGTTGAGGGGTGTCTGCTGGCCGTAGTAGTTCACCGTGATCTTTTCGAAGAGGGCGGGTGTGGCCCTTCCCGTGCGTATCGTGGCGAGCTGATCCTTGAGCGCGTGCACCGATTTCTTCATCCTGGTCTCTGCGTCGATCTTGATCTGTTCCATGTTCTCCTCCTAAAAAAAGAAAGCGCACTGCTTCCAAGAGTAGCAGTGCGCAAGGGATCATGGCAAGGGCTCAGAGCTCTTCACCGACTTTGTAGTACCGGTAATCCACCAGGGAGATGCCCGCGCCGAGTTGTCTCGAGAGTTCCTCCATCTTCTGTCTCACGCTCTTCTTGTCGTCCTTTACGAAGGCCTGCTCGGTGAAACAGATCTCGGCGAAGTGTTTCTTGATCTTGCCCTGGACGATGCCCTGTATGACCTTATCGGGCTTCCCGAGGTTCTGGGCCTGCTTGGTGAAGATCTCCTTCTGCTCCTCGAGATAGTCGGCCGGTACGGTCTCCGGGGAGAGGTAGAGCGGGGCGAAGGCCGCTGCGTGGAGGGCGCAGTCGAAGGCGAACTCCTTGAAGGCCGGATCCTCCTTCAGCTCGGGTTTCTCGAGCGAGAACTTCACGAGCACGCCGATCCGTCCCTCTCCGTGCACGTAGGAGCTCACGTACTCGTTGGGGCCGATGGTGAGGACGTCCGCCCTCCTCAGCTTGAGGTTCTCCTTCACCTTCATGCCGAGTTCGGTCATCTTATCCTTGACTTCGGGGCTCTCGATGGAGAGGTCCTTGTCCATAATGAGGGCGAGGATCTCCTCTCCGGTGGTCACGAAGTCCTGGTTGCGCGCCACGAAGTCGGTCTCGCAGAGGATCTCGAGCAGGCCCGCCTTGGTGTCGGTGACACGGACGAAGACGCGGCCTTCCTCCGTGGCCCTGTCGCTCCGCTTGGCTGCGGCGGCGAGGCCCATCTCCTTGAGGATGCGCTCCGCCTTCTCGAAATCGCCGCCCGCCTCCTGGAGTGCGCGTTTGCAGTCCATAATGCCCGCGCCTGTGCGGTCTCTGAGTTTCTTTACGTCAGCAGCACTTATAGCCATGGGTCACTCCTCGTAATATTTGTCTTCGTCGCCTATGAACTTGTCCGATTCGAGCTCGGTGATCTGTTCGATGGTTTCTTCTTCCTCTTCCGGGGAGTACTCGGAGTAGTCGCCTGCGAGAACCCCCTCTTCCTCCTCCTCGTCTTCCTTGCCGAGACGGGCACCCACCGAGACCTTGAGCTCGGCGATCTCTTCTTCCTTGCCGGTCTCTATCTGGCTCTCGTCGATGGGCTCTTCCTCCTGGAGGGATTCCACGACCTCGAGGCCCATCTCGTTGTCCGCCTCGATGACCGCATCCGCGATGATCTTGGTGAAGAGGTTGATGGCTCGAATGGCATCGTCGTTGCCGGGGATGGGATGATCGATGATCTCGGGGTTACAATTGGTGTCCACCACGCCGATGATGGGGATCCCGAGCTTCTTGGCCTCGGCCACGGCGATGGCCTCGTGCTTGGTGTCGATGATGAAGACCACGCCGGGGAGCTCCTTCATCTCCTTGATACCGCCCAGATTCCGCTGAAGCCGGGCCTTCTCTTTCATGAGACGGGAGACCTCTTTCTTGGACATGGTGGCGAAGGTGCCGTCCACCTCCATCTTCTCCAGTTTCTTGAGCCTGAGGATGGACTTCTTGATGGTCTCGAAGTTGGTGAGGGTGCCGCCGAGCCACCGGTGGTTCACGTAGAACATGCCGCACCGTTCGGCTTCGCGTTGGATGGCCGCCTGCGCCTGGCGTTTGGTGCCGACGAAGAGCACGCTCTTGCCGGACAGCACGGTCTTCCGCACCACCTCGTAGGCCTCTTTGATGGCCTGGATGGTCTTCTGAAGGTCGATGATGTGGATCCCGTTCCGTTCGGCGAAGATGTACTTCTTCATTCGGGGATCCCACCTGCGTTTCTGGTGCCCGAAGTGCACACCGGATTCCAGCAGGTTCTTCATGGTCACGACTGCCAAGGGAACCTCCTCGATGACCCCGTGGGGTCTCCTTCTCTGTTTCTCGCCCTACGGGCGGAAGATGTGCGGGTAGGGGTACCCGCTTTCCTTGAGCATGCCATAAAGGAGATGGATTGGCAAGCCCACCACGTTGGAGTAGGAGCCCTCGATGCGGGTGATGAAGAGGCCGCCGCGTTCCTGTATGCGGTAGGCGCCGGCGGCGTCCTGCCACTCGCCGGAGGCGAGATAGAGGTCGATCTCCTCCTCGGTGAGCGGCGCCCACCACACCGTGGTGAGGGCGGTGCGCGTGAGGGTGAGGCCGCCCCTGTGGTGGAGGGAGAGGGCCGTGAGGATGGTGTGGGATCGGCCGGAGAGGAGGGTGAGCATGGCGCGGGCTTCCGCCTCGTTTCGGGGTTTCCCCAGGATGCGTTCGTCGACCACCACGGCGGTGTCGGCGGTGAGGACCCATTCGCCGGGGGTGGGGGGATCGGCCTGGAGTGCCTGCCGGAGTTTGTCGCGTGCGAGGGCGGCGATGCGTTCCTCGGGTGTTCCCTGCGGCGGGAGGGTTTCGCGATACTCCGGCGCCCACTGGACGAAGGGGATGCCCGCGGAGCTGAGGAGCGAGGCCCTGCGCGGGGATCGGGAGGCGAGGAGGATGGGAGGTGGGGATGCCATGTGTGCGAGTATAGGTGCGCCCGGGGCTTCCTGCAAGTGGTGGTGTAACCGGCGGGGATGCCGTCCGGTTTAGAAGGTGCGACGGAAAAGCGATTCTGTGTCACGATGACACGGAATAATTGACTTTTCTGTAATATATTCATAGTCTAGGGGTCTAGACAAGAAAGTGGAGGGAGCTGATGAATGTTCTTCTTTCAGTTGCCCTTCCTCTTCTTGGTTTGGCGTTGGGGTGGACAGCTCGATGGCTGTATGCCAGATTTCAGCTTACCTCTGCGGAGCAGAGGGCTGAGAGAATAAAAGATGAGGCGGTAAAAGAGGCTGAGGCACGGAAGAAAGAGATTCTTTTCGAGGCACAGGAGCAGATCCACAAGGAGCGGCTCCAGCTCGAGAAAGAACTCCGTGAACGACGGGCCGAGCTTCAGCGGACCGAGCGGCGTCTCCTGCAGAAGGAGGAGACGCTCGAGCGAAAACTGGCAGCGGTGGAGCGGAGAAACGAAGCCCTTGCGGACCGAGAGAGGTTGCTGGCGGAAAAAGAGACGGAACTTGGACGACGGGAACAAGAGATCGAGAGCGAACTGGAACGGATTTCCGGACTGACCAGGGAAGAGGCCCGGTCGCTCATCATCTCGCGGCTCGAGGAAGAGGCGAAGCGGGATGCCCAGATCCTCGTGAACAAGATCGAGGAGGAGGCCAGGGCCACGGCGGAGCGCAAGGCCCGTGACGTGTTGGTGAGCACCATGCAACGCATCGCCACCGATGTGACGGCCGAGGTCACCGTGACCACGGTGAGCCTTCCCAACGATGAGATGAAGGGGAGGATCATCGGCCGGGAGGGACGGAACATCCGTACCCTCGAGACCCTCACGGGCGTGGATATCATCATCGACGATACGCCCGAGGCCGTGGTGCTCTCGTGCTTCGACCCGGTGAGAAAGGAGATCGCCCGCATCTCTCTGGAGCGCCTCATCGCGGACGGACGGATCCATCCCGCCCGTATCGAGGAAGTTGTCCACAAAGTGACCAAAGAGCTGAGCCAAACCATCTACGAGGAAGGAGAGAAGGTGCTGTTCGAGCTGGGGATACACGATTTTCCCCCTGAGGCGGTCCAGGCCCTGGGACGCCTCAAGTATCGTACGAGCTACGGCCAGAACGTCCTTGCCCATACCAAAGAGGTGGCCGTACTCGCCGGCATGATCGCCGCCGAGGTGGGAGGTGACCCCATGATCGCCAAACGGGGGGCGCTCCTCCACGACATCGGCAAGGCGATCGAGTCCGATGACGACAGCACGCACATCGAGCTCGGGATAGAGCTCGCCAAGCGCATGGGCGAGGACAGCAGGGTGATCAACTGCATCGCAGCGCATCACGGGGATGTGCCGCACACGTGTCCCGAGTCGGTGATCGTCCAGATCGCCGACGCCATCTCCGCCTCGAGACCGGGGGCGAGAAGGGAGTCGCTCGAGAACTACATCAAGCGCCTCGAGCAGCTCGAGAAGATCGCGGAAGGGTTCTCCGGAGTGGACAAGGCCTTCGCGATCCAGGCGGGCAGGGAGATCAGGATCATGGTCAACAACGACCTGGTCGACGACGCCGGGGCCCGGGAGCTCGCTCGGGAGATAGCCCGGAAGATCGAGGAGGATCTCCGGTATCCCGGTCGGATCAAAGTGACCATCATCCGGGAGACCCGGGTGGTCGAGTACGCCCGCTAGCGGATGGGGGTTTCATGCCGAGGCTGCCTGTGTCCCCCGACATGGGCAGCCTTGCGTTTTTGAGTGATGCATAGTACATGATGGAAGAGAGAGGATGGCTCAGGACATGACGATATTGATGCTCGGAGATATCATCGGACACCCGGGGATGCGCACCCTTTTTTCGGGACTCACCTCCCTGGTTCGATCCACGGGGGCGGATGTGGTGGTGATCAACGGTGAGAATGCGGCCGATGGTTTCGGCCTCTCCCGTGAGCTCGCGGAACGCCTCTTCGCCATGGGGGTGGATGTGATCACCACCGGAAACCATATCTGGCACGACGAGTCGGTCTTCCCCCTCATGGAGCAGGATCCCGCGAGGGTGATCCGGCCGGCGAACTATCCGCCGGGCGCACCGGGCAAGGGGGCGACTGTCCTCGAGAAGGGTGACGTCGCGGTCGGGGTCCTCAATCTCATCGGCCGGCAACGTCTCGTGATGGCCGACTGTCCTTTCCGCAAGGCCCAGGAAGAGATCCGCCGGTTGAGGAGAGAGGCCTCGGTGATTCTGGTGGATTTCCATGCCGAGTCCCCGGCCGAGAAGGAGGCCATGGGCTTCTTCCTCGACGGCAAGGTCTCGGCCGTGGTGGGGACGCATACCCACATCCAGACCGCCGACGAAAAGATCCTGCCGGGGGGTACCGCCTATATCACGGATCTGGGCTCCACGGGGCCTGTGGACTCGGTGATCGGTTTCGATCCCTCCCTTGCGAGCGAGCGGGTGACCACGCAGGTGCCCCACCAGCTCAAAGTGGTCGACAGTCCCGCCACGATCTGCGGGGTGGCGATCGTGGTGGATGTGCGGTCCGGGAAGGCACGTTCCATCGAGAGGATACGGCACTACCTGGGGGTCTAGATGCGATGCGTCGCGTAGTGCTCCTCGATCTGCTCGCCTCCCGTTTCCCCGACACCCGGAGGGACATGCTCTATGCCTACGTGCTCTGTGGGGAGGTCTTCGTGGACGGGGTGTGTGTGAAGGATCCCTACCTGAAAGTCCGGGAAGATGTCCGCATAGAGCGGCGAATACCGAGATATGTCTCACGAGGCGGGTATAAACTCGAGGCTGCGCTCCATGCGTGGAACCTGGACATCGCAGGCAAGGGGTTCTTGGACGTGGGGGCCTCCACCGGGGGGTTCACCGAGTGCCTGCTTTTCCATGGAGCGGCCTTTGTCCACGCGGTGGACGTGGGCTATAACCAGCTCGCCTACAAGCTCAGGGTGGACGAGCGGGTGTTCGTGCACGAGCGCACCAACATCCGGGAGGTGCGTTCGCTCGATCCAGTGCCCGATGCGGCCGTGGTGGATCTCTCCTTTCGTTCCTTGGTTCCGGTTGCGGGGCATGTGCTCTCCCTGACTCGTGAGGCGTGGGGGATATTTCTCGTGAAGCCGCAGTTCGAGGTGGTGAGAGGAGGGGGGACTCCTGAGGGGTTTCGGGGCGTGCTCAAGGACCGGGAGGCGATCCATCGGGTGGTGCGGGAGACCCTCGAGGCATGCGCAGGACAGGGATTCGTCCCGCGAAGGTGTTTCCCCTCGCCGGTGAGGGGAAAGAAGGGGAACCAGGAGTTCCTCGTGTTGCTCACGGGAGAGGGGGAGGCGACGGGGTTCCGGGAGCTCGAGGCGTGGTTCTACAGCGACGATCGGGAGAGGGGATGATCTATGGGGATGCCCTCGGAACCGAGGTAGCGCACGGTCTTCCCTTCGATGAGTATTTGTACCTGTTCCACGGTGGGGAACTCGGTGGCGGTGTAGATGATCTGTTTGAGTTGGAGGACGAGTCCCTCCTGGCCGAGCGGGTTGAACCGGAAGGATTCGCTGATGTTGATATACGCAGTTCCGTTCTCCACCCGGACTCCCAGGAGCCTGGTCTCGGGTGGGATGAGGCTCCGGATGCCGGCGGAGAGTTCCCCCGCGGTGGGGCCGTGGAGGAGGGCGTCGAGCGTGGCGGTGAGGGGCGCGTCGGTGTAGGTCACCCGACGTTTCACGGGTACGAGCTCCACCCGACCGTCGTCGAAGACCTGCACGAAATAGAGGAGCGAGGTGCGGCTGCGCGTGATGGCTGAGGGGGAGGGAGGCGGGGGCGTGTGAGGGGTGGGGGATGGCGTGGGCGGAGGGGACGGGGGCGGCGGGCTCGTGTGGGTGGGGCCAGCGGCCACGGGGGGGGTGGGGGTGGACGTGGCGGGGGTGGGACTCGCGATCTTTTCCTTTACGACCTCTATGAAGCCGGTATTCTCCATGACCTTCAGTATGGTGGGACGGTTCCAGAGGTAGACGATGATCACCACGAGGATCGAGGCGATCCAGAAGAGCACGCCGAAACCCTGCTGTTTCTTCTTCCGAGCCATCACCGAGTGTATCGGCAGGATCCCGGGGAGAGATGAGGGGCTCCTTTGAAGGGCTCCTGTCCTCTCTCCTTTCCGGGGGACTCCGCATTTGACACCGGAGAGAAAACTCCTTATAGTATGCACATGAAAAAATTTAAGGGGATTTCCGTCTTCCCTGGCATCGCGATAGGCCCGGCGTTCGTCTACAGCACCGAACTCCCTCCGATCCCTCGTTATTACCTGCAGGATCATCATGTCGAGGAGGAGCTCCAGCGGTTCAGGGGTGCGGTGGAACGGGCCGTCGAGGAGATCGAACGGATAAAGGAAGGTCAACAGGGCGAGACCGTGAAGATCCTCGATTCCCATCTCCTCATGCTCAGGGATCCGGAGTTCACCGGGAGCGTGGAACGGGACGTGGCCGAGAGCAAGCGGAACGTCGAGTGGATACTCCTCGAGACCACCGAGTCCTACGTGGAGAGACTCAAGGATGCGGACGACGACTATCTCAGGGAGCGTATCTACGATATACGCGACATCGCCAACAGGATCCTCAACCACCTCCTCTACAGGGAACGGATACTCCTCTCGGATCTCCAGGAGGAAGTGATACTGGTGTGTCACGACCTGCTGCCCTCCGAAGCCATCCAGATGAACAAGCGGATGGTGAAGGGTATCGCCATGGATGCGGGTGGGCGTACGTCCCATACGGCGATCCTCGCGCGCGCGTTCGAGATACCCTCGGTCCTGGGGCTCTCCGAGATAAGCAGACAGGTGAAGTCCGGTCAGACCCTCATCGTGGACGGCAGGGATGGCGTGGTCATCGTGGACCCCACGCCGGAAGTCATGGAGCAGTACCAGCAGCGTATGAGGGAGGTGGAGGAGCAGGCGATTCAGCTCCTCAGTCTCAACGAAGTCCCCGGAGAGACGAGGGACGGGAAGAGGATCTTCCTCAGGGCCAATATAGAGGTCCCGGAGGAGGTGGAGTCGGTCCTCGCCCATGGTGCGGATGGCATCGGTCTCTTCCGGACCGAGTTCCTCTTCATGCATTCCCGCCACCTTCCCACCGAAGAGGAACAGTATGCGGCCTACCGTGAGGTGATCGAACAGATGGGCGACCGGGAGGTGATCATCCGTACGCTCGACCTGGGTGGAGAGAAGGTGATCCCCCGACTCTACGATGCCCACGACGAGCACAACCCCATCCTCGGATGGCGGGCGATCCGGTTCTGCCTCGCCAATCCCCACATCTTCAAGATTCAGCTTCGCGCCATCCTGCGGGCTTCCATCTACGGCAAGGTGAGCATCATGTTCCCCCTCATCTCCTCCCAGGAGGAGGTGGTGATGGGCCTCGAGATCCTCGACCAGGTGAAAGAGGAGCTGGAGCGGGAAGGTATTCCCTTTGAACGGGACATCCCGGTGGGGGCCATGATAGAGGTCCCTGCTGCGGCCCTCACGGCCGATATCCTGGCCCAGAAGGTGGATTTTTTCTCCATAGGGACGAACGATCTCATTCAATACACGCTCGCCACCGACCGGGGGAATGAGCGGGTGGCCTACCTGTATCAGCCGTTTCATCCGGCGGTCCTCAGGCTCATCCAGATGACGGTGGACCACGCCCACCAGGCGGGTATCCCGGTGGGTATGTGCGGAGAGATGGCGGGCGATCCGCTCGCCACCTTCGTGCTCATCGGACTCGGGCTGGACGAGTTGAGCATGAGTCCGGCGAGCATCCCCGAGGTGAAGCGGTTGGTCCGTTCCACCTCCGTGGCGGAGTGCGAGGAATTCGTAGGCGCGATCCTGCAACTCAAGTCGCATCGGGATGTGGAACGCCTGGTGAGGGAGAAAATGGAGGAGCTGGGTCATGTCGGAGCGAACTGAAGGCCGGAGGACCGTGGGAGTGCAGTCCCGTCTCCCCCGGGTGGTGATCGTGGGACGCCCCAATGTGGGCAAGTCCACCCTGTTCAACCGTCTCATAGGCCGGCGCAAGGCGATCACCCACCCGCGTCCCGGGGTCACGCGGGATGCGGTGGAGGAGACCTGGGAGCTGGGAGGGGGGCGGGTCCTCCTCGTGGACACAGGAGGGATCACCTCCGAACGGGGAGGGATCTTCGAACCCCTCGTCCGGGAACGGGCGCTCCGTGAGGTGGATCGGGCTGATGTGCTCCTTCTCGTGCTGGACGTCACGGAACTGGTTCCCGAGGATGAGGAACTGCTCGAGCTCCTGCGGCCTTACAAGGAGCGACTCATCCTGGTGGTGAACAAGGTGGACAATGAGGCGAGGGAAGAGATGGCGTGGAACTTCTTCTCTCTCGGGTTCGATACCGTGTGCTTCACTTCTGCGGAACACGGACGCGGTATCGATGAGCTCGAGCAGGAGATCGAACGGCGGCTCGTCGTCCCCGAGGGGGGAGGAGACGCCCCTTCCGCCCCTGAGATCGACGTGGCAATCCTGGGGAAACCGAACACCGGCAAGTCCACTCTCCTAAACACGCTGCTGGGCGAGGAGCGGGCCCTGGTGTCCGATGCCCCCGGTACGACGAGGGACCTCCTCGAAGGGCGTTTTCAGTACAGAGGGAGGTGGTTCCGGATAGTGGATACCGCGGGGATCAGGCGCCGGTCGAGGATAGAGGATGATCTGGAGTTCTATTCCGTGCGGCGCTCTCTCAAGGTGATAGAAGAGGCCCACGTGGTCTTCCTGCTCATCGATGCACAGGAGGGGCTCACCGAGCAGGACAAGAAGATAGCGGCGGTGGCCCAGAGGAGGGGACGGGGGGTGATCCTGGTGCTCAACAAGTGGGACGCCCTCACCCCGGTTCCCAACCAGTTTCAGGCCATGAAAGCGAGGATCCGTTTCTTCTTCCCCCACATGGACTATGCGCCCATCGTGAAGATCTCCGCGCGACGGGGGGAGGGAATAGACAAGCTCCTGGATACGGCCCTCATGCTCCGCGATGAACTCGGGAAGCGGGTGGAGACAGGGCCCCTCAACCGCGCCCTCGAGCGGTGGAAGGAGGAAGTGCCTCCACCTTCCCGGAAGGGGCGCCGGTACAAGGTCCGGTATATGACCCAGGTGAGTTCCATGCCGGTACGCTTCCTCCTGTTCGTCAACCGGAGAGAAGGGTTCCCGTCCTCGTATCTCTCGTATCTGGAAAACCGGGTGAGGAAGGAGTTCGGATTCTCTCACATCCCCATCTTCATCGATCTGAGGGAATAGGATGCCGGTGTACACCATAGGAGAGGTGTGCAGGCTCTTCAACATCAAGCCTCATGTCCTCCGGTATTGGGAGTCGGAGATACCCTTCCTCTCCCCCAAGAAGGATGCCTATGGGAGGAGGATCTACACCACGGCGGATCTCCAGGTCATCTCGAGGATCCGCTATCTTGCCCACGAGAAACGCTATACCATCGAAGGAGTCAGGAAGGCCCTCGAGGAGGAGATCGCCTCGCACGAGGAGATCCACCTCCAGCTCGCCCTCGTGAGGAGCATCCTCCTCCATTGTCTCTCGGAGGTGCAGCGGATCCGGGAAACGCTCGAGGATGTCATGGAAGACGGGAGAGGTGCCGATGGAAAGAAGAGGGGGGAATCGAGGTAGCATGGGGGGATACAGGTTCCGCTTCGTCCTTCGTCTCGTCGCGTTCCTCATCCCCTCACTCCTTCCGGGACAGGTGGTGAGCCTGGATGCGGGGAGTGGTGAGGGAAACGCGTTCCCCTCGTCCTGGGAAGCCCGCGCAGCCTGCAGCGACATCCTCCTCGGAGGACTCTACGAATTCCTCGCTGCGGAGGAGCGGATACTCCCGCAGCGGGGCACCCCGTACCGTGTGAAGGTGCTTCCCGCGAGGAAGGAGGGAGCGGGGTACCTCGTGTTCATTCCCTCCCGGGACGATCGTTTCGTCCTCGAGGGGCCGGGGACCTGGGTGGTGAAGCGGAGCCTGAAAGATGGTTCCTTCCTCCAGGCCAAGATCTTCCTCGGCGGCGATCCCGGCAACGCGATACGGCTCTACCCCGAGGAGACATGGACCAGGATGGATGTCTCGGTCATGGACATCCCCTGGGTGCAGGGCCTCCGCCTCCCCTATCGTTTCGAGGATCTCCTCGTCATGCCGGAGGATCGGTGGCTCCCTTCGGCGGGCGTGCCGTGGGAGGTGTTTTCCCATGTCCCGGACGAGTATGACCGTCGTGTGGAGGGGATGGTCGATGCCGTCAGGCCTGTGCTCCCCCTCCTCCCCGATGCGGACGATGGCGCCCTCGACGCCGCAGGTGTATTCGTGCGGATCGCCACCGGGGAAGCGGTGAATGAGGCCGGTTTCAACTGTTCCGGATTCGCGAAGTGGATAGGAGACAGCATCGCCTTCGTCCAAACCGGCCGTCTCCTGGACATCGAGACGCTCAAAAGGCGCTACGAATCCCTACGGGGAAGCCGCTGGGGGCGTATCTACGAGGAGGTGAGGGATCCCTATTTCGGTCTGGATTGGACCAGGTCTCTCGCGGAGGTGCTCCACTCGCTCCTCACCGGCTCCGGTTCGGCTGATCCGGAGGCGCATGATGTGCGGGAGGTCCCCGGCTTCCGGTATGTGGAGGACGTGGGGTTCCGGGTGAAGGATCTTGCCGCCGTGCTCTATCTGGAGGCGGTGCGAAGGCCGGGTTATTTCTACTTCGGTTCCGTCAACGGGGAGTGGGGGGAGGATCCCACGCTCTGGCAACACTACCATGTGGCGGTCTTCTTTCCTTTTTTCGACGAGGGGGGGAGGTTCCACATCGTGGTGATGGAGCGCGGAAGGGAGACGCCGTTCGACTCTTTTGTACGCTACTATGAGAGCCAGCACGTGCATCTGGTGCGGGTGCCTGTTCCAGCGCGCTTCTCGCCCTACATCCCCTCGTCCCTCGAACGTTGACCCTTTCGCCCGGTATGGGTAGGATTGGAGGGTATGGAGATACGGAAACGGGGGATAGAGGCCTACAGACGGATCCAGAAGGTCGAACCCCGGCCCGGGGTCGATCCCGGAGAGGCCGATTCCTCCGGGACGGGTTTTCCCCGCAGGGGGCGGAGGCCGGAGGAGCGGGAGGCGCCGGGGAAGCTCTCGCAGGAGAAGCTCGACAAGATCGCGCGTTTCCTCATCCTCGTGGGCAAGGAACAGGCGGCCGAGGTGGTGAAACACCTCGATCCCCCCCTCGTGGAGGCCGTTGCCGCCCGGATCGCGAACATCCCCGCCATCTCTCCCAGAGAGGCGCACGACATCCTGGAAGAGTTCAGGAGCGTGAGGGAGGTCGTGAAGTCTCCCCGGGGCGGGAAGGACGTGGCGAAGACCATTCTCGAGGCCGCCTTCGGAGAGGAGCGGGCGGGGCGGATCCTCTCCCGTATCGAGGAGGCGGAGCGGCGCCCGTTTTCCTTTCTGCAGGACCTCACTCCGAGGCAGATAAAGTACCTTCTCCAGAAGGAAGCCCCTGCGATCGTCAGCGCCATCCTTTCCTATCTCGATCCCGCGAAGGTCTCCGGAGTGCTCACCCTCCTCCCCCCTGAGGTGAGGGTGTCCGTCGTGAAGTACATAGCCCGGCCGAGGAAGCTCGACAAGGAGATCCTCCTTCGGGTGGAGGAGGCGCTCAGGAAACGTCTCCACGAGTTGGGGGATACCGAGGTCCCGGAGGTGGACGGGGTGGAGGTCCTCGCCGAGATCCTCAAACATGCCCCTCTGGAGGAAGAAGAGAAGATCCTCAAGGCCCTCAAGGACCGATCCCCGGAGTTGGTGGGGAAACTCGAAGAGCGGCTCCTCACGCTCGATATCCTGGAGCAGATCCCCGACAGGGAACTCGCCGGGATCCTCAGGAAGTTCGACGATACGGAGATCGCTCTCCTCCTCAAGGGAAAACCCGAGGAGGTGAAGGCGAGGATCATGAGGAATATCTCCGAGCGCCGCAGGCAGATGGTGACCGACGAGTACCTCCGGCTCGGAGCAGTGAAGAGGCGAGACGTGGAACAGGTCACCAAGGACTTCCTGGGCGAGTTGCGGCAACTGGTGAGAGAGGGTCGAGTGATCCTCTCGAGGGATCAGAAAGAATACCTCATGTAGGAGTGAGTATATGTACTATTCCTTGCCGATTGCCTACCTTCTCTGGTTCGTCTCCGGTTTCGGGGTTCTCGGACTCCATCGCATCTATCTCGGGAAGATCGGCACGGGGATCCTCTACATGTGTACCTTCGGTCTCGGCGCGGTCGGGGCTGTGTACGACTTCTTCACCCTTCCCTATCAGGTCGAGGAAGCCAACAGACGGAGGCAGATCGAGGACATACTCTCGCATTCCATGGGATCCGCTGGAGGCCCTCGTCCTGCGGACAGGAAGAGAGAGCGACTCGAGCGGACCATCCTGCGGCTCGCTCGCGCGGGGAACGGGGTCACCTCCCCTGCAGAGGTCGCCCTCGAGGCAGACATCCCCATAGAGAAGGCTCGGGCCGCGCTCGATGCATTGGTGGAGAAGGGGTTCGCGGAACTCAGGGTGAAGAAGACGGGGGTGATCGTCTACGTCTTCCCCGAATTCGTGAAGGATCCCTCGAGGCTCGACATCGAGGAGGTGTGATCTCAGAGGGTGTGGGGGAAGGGCCTTCCTGCCGATAGAGGGAGGGGAGGGAGCATGCGACGTCTCACAGTGGCACTCTATCTCGGCATCATCGCAGGCAGCCTGCTGGGACTCGAGTTCCGTTACAAACTCGAACCCGGTGAAGCGTACCGGGTGATCTCACGGGTTTCCGAGAAGGTCCGTTACGGACAGATCGAGTACGCCAACACCTTCCTCAACAGGATCGCGATAGAGGTGACGAAGCGGGAAGGGGAACGTGTCTTCTGTGAGGCCCGCTTCGTCACCGCGGCTCAGGTGGGTATCGGCTGGGACGTGTACTCCATGGAACGCGAGTACGAAAGCCGGTACTGGCTCTCGCCTTCGGGGAAGGTGGAGATCGCTCCCGAGTACGTGATGCCCGTGGTGCGCGATGTCCCCCTCTTTCCGGAGGAGGACGTACAGCCGGGTGACTCCTGGGTGGCGCAGGGCGAGGAGGTGCACGATTTCGAGGAACTGGGCCTCACCCGGCCGTTCCGATTCCCCATACTGGTCCGGTACACCTATGAGGGGGAAGTGGACTGGAAAGGGCGGCGCCTCCATCTCCTCAAAGTTGAGTACCCGGTCTTCCATGAGCCTTCCGTACCCGATCCCTCGCCGATGGCCCCCGTCCGTATCCATGGCTATTCGAGGCAGAGGCACTACTGGGATGCGGAGCGCGGGATGCTCGTGTACTACGAAGAGGAGTTCGCCTTCGTGCTCACCCTCAAGACGGGGGATGTCTACGAGTTCACCGGCACCGCGGACGCCGAGGTGGTGTGGGCCTCTCCTCTCGACAGGGAGAAGGTGAGGGAAGAGGTGGAGGCCGCGATAGAGGACCTCCAGATCCCCGATGCGGAGGTCGAGACATCAGAGGAGGGGGTGACGATCCGCCTCGAGAACATCCAGTTTCCTCCCGATTCGGCGGTGCTGCTCCCCGAGGAACAGGAGAAGCTCCGAAAGATCGCACAGATCCTCTCCCGCTATCCGGAGAGGGACCTCCTCGTGGAGGGACATACCGCCCTCGCCGGGACTCCCGAAGGCCGTCTCGCTCTTTCCATCGAGCGGGCGAAGGCGGTGGCCGACTTCCTCATGAAGCTGGGGGTGAGACGTCCTGAGCAGATCGTCATACAAGGATACGGTGCCACCCGCCCCATCGCGGACAACGCCACCGAAGCGGGACGCAGCCGCAACAGGCGGGTGGAGATCACGATCCTCGAGAATTGAGTCCCGTCATGACCGCCACTTTTCCGGATCCTCCGGTGCGATCACCGCGAAGGCCTCTCCCGATCGGGGCCCTGCGGTGAGGGTCTCCGCCGCCTCCTTCCATTCCTTGTAGTGCTCCGTCTCCTTGTGGGCCTTCGTGGCCCCCTCGTCCGTGTAGACCTCGTAGAGCACGTACTTCCCCGGAGTGTCGAGGCTCCTGAGCACGTCGAACCGAAGAACTCCCGGTTCCTGGACAGAGCCTCGGTGGTTCCGTCTCGTGACCTCCTCGAATTCCTTCTCTTTGCTGGGGGCCACCTGGATGGTGATGATACGAACGATCATAGTGCGACCTCCTGGAGTATGGTTCGCTGGTATAGTATAGGCCCTGATTCGGGGAAAGGGAAGGGAGGAATGTTCGCCTTTTTATGACAAAAATACTTTACATTCAAGGCGATTGTTGCTATACTTAAACCATATTAAACCTGTAGGAGATTGTATGAAGGTTCCGGCGAAAGTGAGATATGGCCTACAGGCGCTCGTACACCTGGCCCTCTCCCACGGTGCAGGTCCGGTCTCGGTGAAGGAGATCGCCGAGCAGTACGGCATCTCCGAGAAGTTCCTCGAGGGGGTTTTCTCCCACCTTCGTGCAGCTGGCCTGGTCCTCAGCACCAAGGGGAAGGGTGGGGGCTACACGCTTCGCAGGCCTCCTCATAGGATCACTTTACGCGAGGTCGTGACTGCCTTTGAGCCCTATGTGATCTTTCCTCTTTCACACGAGGCGGACGAGGGCCCCGACGCCCCCATTTGGGCCGATCTCGAGAAGCACATCCAGGTATGGATGGAGGGACGTTCCCTTGAGGAGCTTGTTGGGCTTGTCAAGAGGAGACGTGGAATCCTCGATTACACGATATAGCGGAGGTATGTATGGCTATTGCAAAGGACATCCTCGAGCTGGTGGGTAACACCCCGTTGGTTCGACTCAACAAGGTGGCCGATGGCCTTCCCGCCGAGGTGGTGGCGAAGCTCGAGTTCTTCAACCCTCTCTCGAGCGTGAAGGACAGGATAGGTCTTTCCATGGTAGTGGAGGCCGAGAAAGAAGGCATCCTCACCCCGGGGGCGGTCATCGTGGAGGCCACGAGTGGAAACACCGGGATCGCCCTCGCGTATGTGGGGGCGGTGAAAGGGTACAGGGTCATCCTCACCATGCCGGAGAGCATGAGCATCGAACGGAGACGGCTCCTTGCAGCTCTCGGGGCCGAGCTCGTGCTCACCCCTGCGGAGAAAGGGATGAAGGGGGCGGTGGAGAAGGCCGAGGAGCTGGTCCGGACCATTCCGAACGCCTTCCTCGCACGGCAGTTCGAGAATCTCGCCAACCCGAAGATCCACTATGAGACCACGGGGCCTGAGATCTGGAGGGATACCGAGGGGAAGGTGGACGTGCTGGTCGCCGGGGTGGGTACCGGGGGAACCATCACCGGAGCCGGTCGCTACCTCAAGGAGCGGAACCCCGAGGTGAAGCTCGTGGCCGTGGAGCCTGCAGATTCCCCGGTACTCTCGGGTGGTGAGCCCGGACCGCACCTCATCCAGGGGATAGGGGCGGGATTCATCCCCAAGGTGCTGGATCTTTCTCTTATTGATGAGATTATCACCGTGAAGGCCGAAGATGCGGGGGCCGTCGCGCGGAGACTCGCGAAGGAGGAGGGGATCTTCGCAGGGATTTCGGCCGGTGCGAACGTGTGGGCCGCCCTCCAGGTGGCCTCGCGGGAGGAGTACCGCGGAAAGCGTGTGGTGGTGATCGTGCCCGATACCGGTGAGCGGTACCTGAGCACCTGGCTCTTCGAAGAAGAGGCGTGACGCACGGAATCCCCGTGCCTCGCATATACTTGAACGCGACAGGAGGAAACCATGAGATTGGAAACACTGGCGATTCATGGAGGACTGCCACGTGACCTCGATCCACCCAGCAGAGCGTATCCGGTGCACAGGACCACGGCCTATCTGTTCAGGGATGCAGATCATGCAGCCGACCTCTTCGCCCTCAAAGAGCTGGGCTATATCTACACCCGGCTCCACAACCCCACGCAGGACGTGCTCGAACAGCGGGTCGCGGCCCTCGAAGGCGGAGCGGCCGCTCTCGCGGTGGCCTCGGGGACCACGGCGATCTTCTATTCCATCATCAATATCGCCACTGCGGGGACAGAGGTGGTCTCCAGCAAGTATCTCTACGGCGGCACCTTCACCATGTTCAACAATATCCTTCCCGACTACGGTATCAAGGTTCGCTTCGTGGATCCCTATGATCTGGAAGAGGTAAAGGCTGCCATCAACGAGAAGACCCGGGCGGTCTTCGTGGAGACCATCGGGAATCCCACCCTCGATGTCCCCGACTTCGAGGCCATCGCCGAGATCGCGCACCGGCACGGCCTCCCTCTCATCGCCGATTCCACCTTCACCACGCCGTACCTCCTGCGACCGATCGAGCACGGGGTGGATATCGTGGTGCACTCCCTCACCAAGTGGATAGGGGGGCACGGTACGGCAATAGGCGGGATCGTGGTGGACTCAGGGAGGTTCAACTGGGACAACCCGCGGTTTACCACCCTCACCCAGCCCGATGAGAGCTACCACGGGCTCAGGTTTGCGTATGATCTCGGAGAGCTCAATCCTATTGCCTACATCATTCGAATGAGGGTCGTGCCCCTGAGAAACCTCGGTGGGGCCATCTCCCCGGACAACGCATGGATCTTCCTCCAGGGGCTCGAGACCCTCCACCTGCGTATGGAGCGGCATTGCGAGAACGCGGCGAAGGTGGCCGACTACCTGAAAGCCCATCCCCAGGTGGAATGGGTGAGGTATCCAGGGCTTCCGGAAGATCCCTCCTATCCCAATGCGAGTAAGTATCTGAAACGAGGTTTTGGCGGCATGGTGGTCTTCGGGATCAAAGGTGGTAAGGAGGCCGGCAAGCGGTTCATCGACAGCCTCAAGCTCTTCTCCCATGTGGCGAACGTGGGGGATGCCAAGTCACTCGCCATCCACCCTGGGAGCACCACCCATTCCCAGCTTTCTGAGGAGCAGCAACGGGCGGCCGGGATAGACCCCTCGCTCGTACGACTCTCCATCGGTATCGAGCACATCGACGATATCATCGAGGACTTGGAACAGGCCCTTGAGGCATCCAAGGGCTGAGTCTTAAGCTCATCGTAAGGAGGAGCCCGGAGGGCTCCTCCTTTTTGTACATAAAAAAGCGGGGCCTCTCACCCGACGGGCGGAGGCCCCGCATATCGAAGAGGAGGCATGCGGTCTACAGGTAGCCTGCCTGTTTGAGGGAGAGGTATCCCTTCTGTGAGAAGACGATATGGTCGAGGAGGGGGATGCCCAGTATCTCGCCCGCCTCTTTGAGTCTGCGGGTGACCTCTTGGTCCTCCACGCTCGGGGTGAGGGAACCGCTCGGGTGGTTGTGGGCCACGATGATGCTCGCGGCCCGGTCGGCGATGGGGTCGGCGAAGACCTCGCGGGGGTGGGTGAGTGCCCGGTTCACCAGACCCACGCTCACCACCCTGAGGGCGATGAGCTCCTGGGCGCCGTTGAGCGAGAGGCAGAGGAAGTGCTCCTGCTTCTTGTCGGCATACGGCCTCAGGAACTGGTAGGCGATCTCCGGCGTGGTGATGGGGGTGGAAGGAGGTGCAAGATACCTTCGCGCGAGCTCGAAGGCCGCGAGGATGAGCGTGGCCTTTGCCTGCCCCAGCCCCTCGATGGTGGTGAGCTCCTTCACCGAACAGGAGAAGTTCCGCGCCTCCAGGAAGGAGAGCACCTCCCGTGCGAGCTTCCGGACGCCCTTGCCTTTGATGCCGCTTCCCAGGATCACGCTCATGAGCTCCTCGCTCGAGAGGGCTCCCGGCCCCCGTTCCACGAGCCGCTCCCTCGGTCTGTCGTGAGGGGGAAGTTCCCGTACCTCCATACGCGCCTCCATATGCGTTCTATTCGAGATGACAGAGGATCTCACTTCCCTGCTTCAAAAAAAGCGCAGCACCCTCTCGAGAGAGTGCTGCGCCCGCACGGTTCTCGGAGCACGAGGCTATGAGGGCATCTTGAGATCGAATCTGTCGAGGTTCATCACCTTGTTCCATGCCTCGACGAAATCGAGCACGAACTTCTCTTTTCCGTCATCGGCCGCATATACTTCGGCCACGGCACGCAGTTCTTCATGATGGCCGAAGATGAGATCCGCCCTGGTAGCAGTCCAGCGTTGAGATCCCGTCTTTCTGTCATACCCGCGAAAGAGGTATCGATGGGGATCCGCCTGTTTCCATTCCACTCCCATATCGAGGAGGTGTACGAAGAACTCGTTGGTGAGTACACCGGGGTGGTCCGTGAGGACACCATGTGGTTCGTACCGATAGGTGGCCCCGAGTACTCTGAGCCCTCCTATCAGCACCGTCATCTCGGGGACAGTGAGCGTGAGGAGCTGGGCGCGATCCACGAGGAAGTACTCGGGAGTGGTATACACGTCTCCCTCGTCGAAGGAGGTGGGGTCCTTGAAATAGTTCCTGAAGCCATCCGCGAAAGGTTCTATCTCCTTGTAGAATTCCACATCGATGTGCTCTTCCCGGGCGTCCACTCTTCCCGGGGAAAACGGTACCTCGACGTTGTATCCTGCCCTTCTCGCCGCTTCTTCCACCGCAGCACATCCCCCGAGTACGATGAGGTCGGCGATGGAGACCTTCTTACCGGTTCCTCGTGACTCCTGGAGTTCATTGAACGAACGCTGGATTTCTTCGTAGACCGGGAGGATCTTCTGGAGGTGCTCCGGATGGTTGACTTCCCACTGGTTCATCGGATGGAGTCTGATCCTCCCGCCGTTTGCTCCTCCCCGTCGGTCTGAATGTCGATACGAGGCAGCCGAAGACCATGCGGTGTAGACGAGCTGTGGGATACTCAATCCCGATTCCAGGAGCTTTTTCTTGAGATCCTTGATATCCTCTGCATCGATGAGTTCGTACCCACGTGGGGGAAGGGGATCCTGCCAGATGAACTCTTCCTTCGGCACATATGGTCCCATATAGCAGGATTTGGGGCCCATGTCCCGATGGGTGAGTTTGAACCACGCCTTTGCGAATGTGTTCTCGAATTCTTTCGGGTTCTTGAGGAATCTCTGGGCGATCTGGGCGTATACGGGATCGAAACGAAGGGCGAGATCAGCGGTGAGCATTCTGGGTTTGTGTCTCTTTTGAGGGTCGTAAGGATCGGGCACTATCTCGGGAGCGTCCTTGGCCACCCACTGGTGTTTCCCGTCGGGACTCCGTTCCAGCTCCCATTCATACTTGAAGAGGAACTGGAGGTACTGAAGACCGAACTTGGTGGGTGTGGAAGACCAGATCACCTCCAGGCCGGAGGTGTACGCATGCGGCCCTTTGCCGGTCTTATACCCGTAGCTCCACCCGAGCCCCATCTGTTCGAGTGATGATGAGGCGGGATCCGGGCCGAGATGCTTCCCCGGGCCTGCACCATGGCACTTGCCGAATGCATGTCCCCCCGCGATGAGGGCCACTGTCTCCTCGTCGTTCATGCCCATCCGCGCGAAGGCGAGGCGGATCTCTTCGGCCGATCCCTTGGGATCGGGGTTGCCGCCAGGGCCCTCAGGGTTGACATAGATGAGACCCATTTCCGTGGCTGCATAGGGCTTTTCGAGCGTCCCTTCTTTGAATCGCTTCTTGCCGGAGAGCATCTGTTCCTCTGCCCCCCAATCCGGACTCTCGTCAGGTTCGTAGATGTCTTCCCTTCCCAGAGAGAATCCAGCGATCTCGACCCCCATGTCCTCCAGGGCGACTGTGCCTGCGAGAATGATGAGATCGGCCCATGAAAGTTTTTTCCCGTACTTTTTTTTGAGAGGCCAGAGGAGGCGTATGGCCTTGTCGAGACCGATGTTGTCCGGCCAATTTATCCTCGGGGAGAAACGGATGCTGCCGTTCCGGGCGCCTCCCCGTCCGTCGTGAATACGATAGCTTCCTGCGCTGTGCCAGGAAAGTCTTATGAAGAGGGGACCGTAGTGACCGAAGTCCGCCGGCCACCAGTCCTGAGGTGTTTTCATGAGTTCCTTGAGATCCCTGATCACTGCATCGACATCGAGGGATTTGATCTCACTGATGTAGTCGTAGTCCCTTCCATAGGGATTCGATGTCTCACAGTTCTGGCGGAGGACCTTGAGGTTGAGTTTGTTGGGCCACCAGTCAGTGATCCATCGCTTTCTGGGTTTGATCGTTTCTTCGTTCATGTGGAACACCTCCTTTGGATGATGATAAGGAGGAAACCTCCTCCTTACGATAACTCATGGTGAATATAAACCAACGGATATACTCAATTATAGTACGAGTTCCTGGAGCAGGCAACAAGAATGTGTGTCTCCTGTGAACGAGGCAGAAAAAAAGGAGGGCGAACCGCCCTCCGGGTATATGGGGAAGCGGAGCAGGGCTCCGCGGCGGGCTCACATCATCCCGCTGAAGCCCATGAAGGCGAGGGAGAGAAGCCCTGCGGTGATGAGCGTAATGGGCCCTCCCTGCATCCGCTTTGGCACGTCGGCGAGCTCGAGGCGCTCGCGAATACCCGCCATGAGGACGAGGGCGAGCGTGAATCCCAGGGCCGTGGCGGCCGCGAAGACCACGCTCTCCCCGAATGAGAAGCCCTTCTGAAGCACCAGGAGCGCTACTCCCAGGATCGCACAGTTGGTCGTGATGAGAGGGAGAAATATTCCGAGGGCCTGATAGAGCGGGGGAGCGATCTTCTTGAGCACGATCTCCACGAACTGTACGAGGGAGGCGATGACCAGGATGAATGCCACGGTCACGAGGAAGTGGAGCCCCAGGGGCATGAGGACCAGATCGTGGATGAGGTAGGTGACAAGGGTGGCAAGAGTCATCACGAAGAGCACCGCAGCTCCCATGCCCGTGGCTGTGGAGAGCCTGGAGCTCACACCCAGGAAGGGACAGATCCCCAGAAACTGGGCGAATATGATGTTGTTGATGAATATCGCACCGAAGATGATGGCGATGTATTCCATACCTCAGGCCTCCTTCCTTGCGAGCTTGTCCCGCAGGGTGTTCATCGCGGGTATGAGGAGTCCCAGGGCGATGAAGGCTCCCGGCGGCATCACGAAAAGGAGGACCGTACTCGCCCCCTCGGGCACGAAGGACAGGCCGAAGATCGAGCCGGAACCGAGGATCTCCCTCACCGAACCGAGGATGGTAAGCGCAAAGGTAAAGCCGAGTCCCATGCTCAGCCCGTCGATGAAGGAGGCACCGACCCCGTGCTTGGAGGCGAAGGCTTCGGCTCGCCCCAGGATGATGCAGTTGACCACGATGAGGGGGATGAAGAGTCCCAGGCTCTCGTGAAGCTCGGGCACGAAGGCCGCCATCACCAGGTCGATGATGGTCACGAAGGTGGCGATCACCACGATGAAGGAGGGGATGCGTACCTTCTCCGGGATGAAGTCGCGGATGAGGCTGATTACCGTGTTAGAGCCGAGGAGTACGGCCGTGGTGGCGAGGCCCATGCCCACGCCGTTGATGGCGGAATTGGTGACCCCGAGGGTGGGACACATGCCGAGCATGATGACGAAGATGGGGTTTTCCCTGAAGAAGCCCTTGAGGAGGTTCTCTTTCCAGGTCATTGTGCAGCCTCCTTGGAGGTGAGTGGGGACTCTATCTGCGGGAGGTGTGCCATAAGCGCATCGTACGCCCGCTGCAAGGCGTCACAGAACGCCCTGGAACTGATGGTGGCCGCGGTGAGGGCATCCACCGGGCCGCCATCTTTCTTTACCACAAGGGGGAATTCCGCGGGATTCTTTCCGCGGAACTGAGCCCTGAACTTTTCGGTGGTCATGTTGGCACCCAGACCGGGGGTCTCCTTGTGCTCGATCACCACCACGTTGTGGATGGTGCCATCCGGAAGAAATCCCGCCATGAGCCAGAACCTGCCGGAGAATCCCTTGTCGGTATAGGTGCGCACCGCCACGCCCACGAGCGAATCCCCCTTGAGTGCCGGAAAGAAGACGAGTTCTGGGACATCCTCAAAGGTGATGGCATCCTTCACAGGGTCGTTGTCGAAGAGAGGAAGGACCTCCCTGATGGCCGCCGCCTGTTTTTCTTTCTGCACGTGCTCTATCACAGGGGCCGTACCTCGGTATACCAGGGCAAGGAGGAAAGAGGAGAGGAGGGCGATGACTCCGAGCACCACTGCCATGTTCTTGAGGGTGGAAGACATCTTAGCCATGGCGCGCCTCCTTCATCTGGGTCTGAACCGGACGGGCGCCGAAGCGTGAGGGTGGGAAGGCCCGGTCGATGAGCGGCACAAAGGCGTTCATGATGAGGATGGAGTAGGAGCAACCCTCTGGATAGCTTCCGAACAGCCGTATGAGTCCTGCGAGAAGGCCACCTCCTAGGGCATACACGATCTGGCCCGGAGCGGTCATGGGACTGGTCACCAGGTCGGTGGCCATGAAAAAGGCACCGAGCATCACTCCTCCTGAGAGAAGGTGAAACAAAGGGTCTGCATACCGGGAGGGGGCGATGAGGTGAAAGATCCCGGTGAGGGCAGCAAGGCTCCCCAGATAGAACACAGGGATCCTCCAGGAGATGACTCTGAGGAGAACAAGGAGGAGTCCACCTATGAGGAGGGCGAGGGCGCTGGTCTCACCGAGGGAGCCTCCCACGTGTCCGATGAAAAGGTCCCACCTCGAGGGAAGCTTGTCGGCGATCTGATCGAGGGAGAGCCCTGACTTCACCCCTTCCTTGAGAATCCCGAGAGGAGTGGCTCCTGTGAGGGCGTCGGGTTTCATGAGCGTGCGGGTGACCACCGGCTGCGGCCATGTAGTCATCTCCACCGGAAAGCTCACGAGCATGAAGGCCCTCCCCGCGAGGGCGGGGTTGAAGGGGTTGGTGCCGAGACCGCCGAAGGCCATCTTTGCGATCCCGATGGCGAAGATGGCTCCCGCAGCAACCTGCCAGAGCGGGATGCTGGAGGGGAGGTTGAAGGCGAGGAGGAGCCCTGCCACCACGGCGGAGAGGTCGTGTACACTCGAAGGCCTCTTGAGGAGTACCCGCTGGATGAACCACTCGGTGAATACCGCGGTGCCCACGGACACAATCTCCACCAGAAGCGCCCGTATCCCAAAGAAGTAGATGCTCGAGATGAGGGCGGGGAAGAGGGCAAGGATGACGATGAGCATCACCGTCTGTACCCGGAACGGTGCCTTCGCGTGGGGTGAAAGTGAAACGACGAGCTTCTGATCCATCATGCACTCCTCTTCTTTCTGAGCATCATCACCGTAGCCTTACCGTAGCGGATATAGTCGAGGAGCGGCCTCGATGCAGGGCAGATGTAGGCGCACGATCCGCACTCCACACAGTCGACCACGCCACGGGCCTCTGCCTCTTCCCACCGTTCGCGAGCAGAGAGCCGCTCGAGAAGATAGGGCTCGAGACCCATGGGACAGGCCTGCACGCACTTCGCGCACCGGATGCACGGCTCCACGGGTCTTCGCACTACCTCCTCCCTCGGGAGAACCAGAATCCCGGAGGTGGTCTTTGTCACCGGGACCTCCAGGTTGGGAAGCGCCTTGCCCATCATCGGACCGCCTGCGATGACTTTCCCTGTATCAGCGGGGAGACCGCCGAGCTGGGAGAATACCCATTCCAGGGGGGTCCCCACCCGCAGGAAGAAATTCCCGGGTCGGGAGAGGTGTTTCCCGGTCACCGTGACCACCCGTTCCACGAGCGGTATGCCTTTCTGTACCGCGCGGTAGACCGCATGGGCGGTGCCCACATTGCTCACCACGCACCCTACATCGAGGGGAAGCTTGCCGGAGGGGACCTCCCTACCGGTGAGGGCCTTGATGAGCTGTTTTTCGGCTCCCTGGGGATACTTCACTTTAAGAGGTCGCACTTCCATCCCTTCCCATTCCTTCACGCGCTCCCTCATCACTTTGATGGCGTCGGGCTTGTTCGCCTCTATTCCTATGAACACACGAGGGCCTCCCAAGGCCTTGCGGATGAGCGAGATGCCCACCAGAATTTCGTCGGTCTTCTCGAGCATGAGCCTGTGGTCGGCGGTGAGGTAGGGTTCGCACTCAACCCCGTTGATGATGAGGGTATCGATCTCCTTCCCGGGTGGGATGGAGAGCTTCACGTGGGTGGGGAAGCCCGCACCTCCCATCCCCACGATGCCGGCCTCTTTGATGCGCTCGATGATCTCTTGTGGGGAGAGGTCACAAGTGGTCACGAGCTCGGGTGACCTGTCGATCCCTTCTTCCCACTCGTCTCCTTCCACCTGGATGAAGATCGCAGGCCTCCGATACCCGCTCAGATCGGTGATCTCGTCCACCTTCAGCACCTTCCCCGAGACGCTCGAATGCACGTGAGCAGAGATGAAGCCCTGAGCCTCTCCGATGCGGGTGCCGACCTTTACCTGGTCACCCCGTTTCACCAGAGCACGGGCCGGGGCGCCCAGGTGCTGCCCCAGGGGGATCACCACCTGCTCGGGTAAGGGGAGGTGTTCGATGGGAAGGTGTGCAGTGAGTTTGTGCTCGTGGGGGTGAATCCCCCCTTTGGGAAACGTCGCGTACTTCACAGCAGCTCCCTTAACCAGAGGATAGGGCGCCCCTCGTGGGCGCCCGGTACCACACTCGTCATTCACCTACGACCCCTGAAGGGCCTCTTCTTTCTTCTTGAGTGCCGGCGGGGTGAACGTGGCGGCGATGGCGCCCGTGGGACACTCGGCCACACACTTCCCGCAGGCGATGCACTTCACGGGGTCGATATAGGCAAGGTTGTGCTCGAGCGTGATCGCCTGGGTCACGGTCTCACACACCTTCACGCACTTCCCGCAACCGATACAGGCGACCGCACAGTTCTTCCGCGCGAGGGCTCCCTTCTCCGTGTTCCGGCAGTTGATCCAGACCCTTCTGCCACGCTTGCCCCTGGGCCTGAGCTCGAAGAGGTTCCGGGGACACACCTCCACACATACCCCGCACGCTGTACACTTCTCTTCGTCCACCACAGGAAGCCCGGTGACAGGGTCCATACTGATGGCATCGAAGGGACACGCCTCGGCGCAGTCGCCGTAGTGGAGGCAACCGTACGGACAGCCTCCTTCGCCCATGGAGGCCATATGCGCAATTCTGCAGGTACGCGTCCCATCATAGGTAAATTTGGGAGGTGCGGCCTCGCACGAGCCGCCACACCGTAGGACCGCCACCGGGATATCCTTCCCGCCGAGCTCCACGCCCAGGAAGGCGCCGATACGCGTCATGGTCTCCTGCCCACCGGGTGGACAGAAGAGACCAGAGGTATCGCCTTTATCGGCCCCCGACACGAGGGCCTTGGCCAGGCCTGCACAGCCCGGAAAACCGCAGGCCCCGCAGTTGATACCCGGAAGCATCTCGGTCACCGCAGCCACGCGCGGATCCTCCTCCACCGCAAACTTACGCGAAGCCCAGTAGAGGATCAGTGCGAACACAGCGGCCATCACCACGAGTGTGGCGACAGAAGCGATGATGATAGTCACGGTATACTCCTCATCGTGTGGTATGGGAGTGGCGTTCCACCCTCACGCTGAAACTGCGTTCCAGGCTCTTCCGGAAGAGGGCGAGGATACCGTAGTAGAGGGCCACGGTCCCCAGTCCCACAATCGCGGAGACGACCTCGGCTGCACCCAGAGCCAAGGACGCGAAGATCCCTCCCAGGAGGAGGAAAGCAGGGAGGGCGAGACCCAAAAGGATGGCCTTCCAGCCCAGACGCTCCTCTATGACCAGGCGGACCCGCTCGCCGGGCTCCACCGGTTCCTCCGTCGTGACGAGGAGTTCCTGCTCTTGCGAATCTCCCAGAGTGCAGGCACCTCGTGCCGCACAGTGGGAACAGAGGGTGGAGCGTTGCATGACGATGCGGACACGGTTCTCTTCCCGAGCGACCACCACACCGTCGTGCGAAATGTTCTGCACAGTGGCCATACCGGCTCCTTTTCTCGTATACCCTATACTCTCCTTTTTGGGCCGAGTCTGTCAAGAAAGACATCCAATGAAGCCATCCTTATTCCCAGATCGACACTCGTGAAGTATTCTCCCGGACCTGTATCACGAAGGTGAGAGTGCAGAAAGGGGTGTATGAATAATAATTTATCTATAAGATTGAAGATTTTCATCTTCCTTGTGACTTGCGATCCCTGTTTCCCCCTACTATAGTCTTTATATAGAGAAGCGCATGAGGAGGATGTATGGAACCTGTGGATCGCATGAGAGAGCTCCTCTCGTTCATCTATGGACCGGAGACGGGACGTGACACCCATGAGGCGCTTCATGCCCTTCTTGATGGGTGGAGGGGCCGTCTTCCTTCTCCTGACGAGGAGTATGCCTCCGGCCGCCTTCCGCTCGATCACACAGATGCGGTGCTCATCACGTATGGTGATCAGTTCGGAAGAAAAGGGGAAGCCCCCCTCGCCACCCTCGGAGAGTTCCTTCGAGAGTACCTCTCCGGCACGATGAAGGGAGTCCATATCCTCCCCTTTTTCCCCTATTCCTCCGACGACGGATTCTCGGTGATGGACTACCGCCGGGTGAACCCGGAATGGGGCACCTGGGACGATGTCCGCCGTATAAGCGAAGACTTCCGCCTCATGGTGGACCTCGTACTCAACCATTGTTCTGCCAAGAGCGAGTGGTTCAGGCGCTTCCTCCAGGGCGATCCTGAGTACGAGGACTTCTTCATCACCGTGGAGCCCGGCACCGATCTCTCAGGGGTCTTCAGACCCCGTGCCCTTCCCCTTGTTCACGAGTTCGAGAGTGCGAAGGGGCCGGTACTGGTGTGGACCACCTTCAGCCGGGATCAGGTGGATCTCAACTATGCGAACCCACGGGTCCTCCTGGAGATGATCGACATCTTCCTCTTTTATGTCTCTCAAGGGGCCCAGATCATCAGGCTTGATGCCATCGCCTATCTGTGGAAGGAACTCGGTACTCCCTGTATCCATCACCCCAAGACCCATGCCGTGGTGAAGCTCTTCAGGGCGATCTGTGAGGAGGTCTGCCCCTGGGTCCTCATCATCACCGAGACCAATGTGCCTCACAAAGAAAACATCTCCTATTTCGGTGATATGGACGAGGCCCATCTCGTGTATCAGTTCGCCCTTCCTCCCCTCGTCCTGGATGCCTTTCTCCGGAAAGATGTCTCCTACCTCAGGGAGTGGGCACGTACCATCGATACCTACGGCGGAAAGGTGAGCTACTTCAATTTCCTTGCCTCTCATGATGGGATAGGCGTACTTCCGGCTCGAGGCATTCTCCCTGATGAGTACATCGATGCCATGATCGAGGCGGTGAAGGATAGAGGAGGGCTCATTTCCTACAAGAGTACACCCCAGGGAGAGGTGCCCTATGAGCTCAACATCAACTATCTGAGTGCGATCAGCGAGAGCCACCTCGACCGCCCGACCCGGGCGAGGAAGTTCCTCGCAAGCCAAGCCGTGATGCTCTCCCTGGTGGGGATGCCCGGAATCTATGTCCACAGCCTTCTGGGTTCGGAAAACTGGCGCGAAGGGGTGGAGAAGACCGGGATGAACCGCACGATCAACCGGCAGAAGCTCTCCTACGAAGGGGTGCTCGAGGAGCTACGCGATCCTGAGAGCCTGAGGAGCATGGTCTTCGAGGGCTACCTCGACATGCTCGCCGCCCGACGGAAGAGTCGCGCCTTTGATCCCAGGGGGATGCAGGAGGTGCTCGAGGCCCCTGAGACCGTGTTTGCCCTCCTGAGGAGGAGCCCTGACGCCACAGAGGAGGTGCTCTGCCTCATCAACGTGAGCCACATCGAGCAGGAGTGCGTCTTCCCCTCCTCGATATTCAGAACCGCGCCGGATGCGCACCTGTTCACCGAGCTCACAAGCGGGGACACCCTCGTCCCCTACCGAGAGGACGAGGACCGCTTCTCCATCTCGCTCGGCGGCTACGAGGTCCTCTGGCTCACACCGTATCGGGACAAGGGCTGATGTTGTTGTAGCCGAAGTGGCTCACCAGGATGGAAGTGAGCTTGGTCTTGAGCACGCTGTAGGAGTAGTACTGACGCGCGAGCTCGTAGTTGTGGTCCACCCACTCCTGTATCACGTCGGGCCTCTTGAGCAGTTCCCGCGCGGTATCGATGAGATCGGTGGTGATGAACTCGTCCATCTCGAGGCACTTGAACCCCTTGGGCCGTATGTCGTGGCTGTAGACCGAGTAGTTGTTCACCAGGAGCGGTTTCTTGAAGAAGATGGCCTCGAGAAAGGCGTTACCGAAGCCCTCGTAGATGGAAGGATAGGTCACCAGATCCGCGTGGGGATAGACGTCGTAGAGTGAGTAGATCTTCCTCCCGTCAGGGGTGTACCCGCGCGTCTCTCCTATGATGTCGCTCACAAAAATCGCATTCACCCCGAGCATCTGAGCGTACTCTCTCACCCTTTGTTCGTACTCGTGGCCTTCATCGCCCGATGCATGGGAGATCACCAGCTTGGCAGGAAGACCGAGTCGGGCGGTGAACTCTATGGCATGCTCGATTCCCTTGCGCTGGACCACCCTCGTGGGCTGGAGGATGAAGAGTTCGTCCTCGCGTATGCCAAAGGCCTCCCGCACGTCCTGCGCCCACTCATCGGGAGGTGGGGGAGGCACTTCGAACTCCATCACGTTGGGGATGAGGGTGGATGAGATGCCGGTGCGGAGGGCGAGTTGGTTCTGCGCCGAGCTGTTGATGACCACGTGGTGTACACTCGCGAGGTGGGGGGGATAGGCCCAGTTGATGTAGTCCCACACGCAGTTGGTGAGGAACCGCTTGCGCTCCCAGTAGAAGTCGTGGTGGTGCCCTATCACCTTGAACCCCGTCTCGGCGATGAACTCCGTGAGGGCGAGCGCGAGGGGGATGTTGAGGGGAATGGCAAGTACATTCTCGGGGATGAGGAGGTCGAGGGAAAAACGCCGGACGAACTCGTAGATGTGTGTCTTGAGCGTTTCCCTCCTCTCGTGGACCATACGACTGGTCTCAGGATCTCTCACCGTCTGGTAGAAGCAACGGTAGTAGAGCGTCTTTGCGTCGGAGGTCTGGAAGTGTGCCTCAGGGACCTCGTACGAGCGGTCGGGAGGGGTGTCGAGCTGACCCGCCATGAAGAAGCACTCGAACCCCATGCGGGTGAGCACGTCGGCCCACTTTTTCGTCTCGAGTGAGACCCCGTCGGTCCCCGAGATCCTGAACGAAATGAATCCGATCCTCAGCGACATGGTTCCTCCTCCTATTCAGTATTGGGTACAGGGGGGGTAAAGTCAAATGATATCCGTCTTTTCTTGACAGTAGCGCTTCCATTCCCTACGCTCTTTGTATACGGGATTTAAGGAGGTGACCCATGGAAGAACGTGTTCGAACGTACGGTCTCGGCGAGATGCTCGGCACTACGTTCCGGATGACAGGTGAGTTGTGGCGCCCCTTCCTGGTGGTATGGGTATGCCTCTGGGGTTTCACCGGGGTGTTCCTGGCGGGTACGGCGAGGGTTCTTCCCGGGATCATGAGGACGCTCGTCTTCACGGGCGAGGAGCTCTCACACCACTATGATCGGGGTCTCGACCTCATGCAGGCGGTCCTCGCCCAGTTCGGGAGACTCTGGGTCTGGGATCTGGTGTTGATGATCGTTCAGTGGATGGGTACACTCGTGGTGGGGCTTCTCGCATGGGATCACGTCCACCGTGCTGAGGGGAACCTCCAGGGTGCGCTCGTGAGGGTGGTCCGAGCCTTGGGACGCCTCATCTTCCAGTGGCTCGTCATGGCCGGATTGGTACTGCTCTCGCTCATCGGCCTCGGTGTCGTGGGGGCCGTGGGAGGCTTCCTCGCCTCTCTCCTCCTCGAAGAGAGGGTGGCCACTGTGCTCATCACCGTCCTCGTCGTCCTCCTCGTGGTGGCGTGGTACGTATTCCTCGTCTGGTTTTTGGTGGCAGTGAACTTCTCGGCGTATGCCGTGATCTTCGAAGACAGGGGCGCGTGGGCCGGTATACGTCGGAGTCTGGAACTCGTCTCAGGCTCGTGGTGGAGGGTCTTCGGGTATCTCTTCCTCTTCTGGTTGCTCGTGGGGTTCATGGGGCTTCTCCTGAGTTTCCTCGTCCAGTCTCCTTTGAGCTTGAGTCTCTTCTCTCGGATCCTCCTCTCACCCGATCCAAGGAACCTGGAGGATCTCGTCTCCAGGATGCTCTCCTTCTACAGCAGTCCCTGGGTCTGGGTGGGAGTCTGGGTGGTGGAAGGGATCCAGCTCATCGGCTCCCACATCCTCGCTCCTGTCTTCACCGCGCTTCTCTTCGTGGATCTCTCGGTGCGGAAGAACGCCCCGGCATCCGATGTCGTAGAACCCGAGGCAGGCGTGCCGCCCGAGGGGGGCGACGTGTGAACGAGAGAGGGGCATCCCCCATCCCTACCTTCGAACGCCCCGGGCAGAGTCCGGTGTTGGGGGCCTTCATCCTCGTCTTCCTCACAGGAGGGCTGTACCTGGCGATAGGCGGGCTCGTGGGCGAACTGGTGGGGGCCTTCCTCTTCCTCGTGGGGAAGGGATTGGAGAGTCCTTCCCTCCTGGACGAGGACTTTCCCTCTCTCCTCAGGGAGTTCTACCGGGCCGTGAAGGTCCCTTCCCTCGTTCTCACCCTTGTAGTGGAGTGGGGAGTCTTCGTTGGGCTCGCCTCCCTCCTCGTGCGTCGCTGGCACACCCCTCATGTGTGGGAGTATGCCCTGAGAGGAAAGGCCGACCTTGGAGTGACCGTGGGCGCCTTTCTCTGGGGGCCCATCTTGGTTCCTCTCTCCTCGTTCCTGAGTTCGTGGAACATCTTGCTCTTTCCCGGGCTCGAGGAATTGTTCGAGGTCTCGAGGGAACTCTACCGGGCTGGGAGTCCCCTCGAATGGGTGCTCGTCACGGTGAGCGTGGGGCTCACCCCCGCCTTTTGCGAGGAGTTCCTCTTCCGAGGATTCTTCCAGCAGACTCTTCAGCGAAGGATGCCTCTGTGGGCAGCGGTGCTCATCTCGTCGGGCGTGTTCTCCCTGTTCCACCGTAGTTTTCTCGGCGTGGTCTCCCTCTTCGCGGTGGGACTTGCCCTCGGGCTCGTCTATGCGGCCACCGGCTCCATCCTCTCCTCGGGGGTGCTCCACTTCTCCTACAACATGACCATCGTGCTCCTTGAAAACGGCCTCCTGCCCTTGGGGGGGCCGACGTCAGGTGGAAATCCGTCGTTCGAGTTCCCGGCGGTGTTCCTCTCGGGGGTGTGTTCGGTAGGGATGGGGACCTGGCTGTGGAGGAGGGCTCGGAGGCGGTCCGCGACGAAGGACCCGCAGCCCCCCGAAGGAGGCGTTACGATAGGTGAAGGGAGACGCTCCTCCTTTGACCAGGACTGAACCGATCCTGCACTCCAATAGAGATCATGCGCTCATGATCCCGTAGGGCTCCTTCTCTAGAGGTCCAGATCGATCTCCAGATGGCGGGCGAGGAGGATGGCGGCCTCGGCCGCCCTCAAGGGGAGGTAGACCTCGGTGATCCTTTCGGTGTAGGACGAAGGTTCCGGGTTGATCTCGATGATATGGGCGCCGGCCCGCTCGGCGATGTGGGGAATGGATGCAGCGGGATACACCACTCCGGCGGTCCCTATCACGAGGAGGCACTGGGCCTTGCGGGCTTCATCGACGCTTCTGGTGTAGGCCTCGGCCGGGATCGCCTCGCCGAAGAAGACGAAGTCCGGTTTGATGAGACCTCCGCACGAACAGGTGGGGGGGCCTCCATCTCGAACACTTCCCGGGCTGTGTACCGCCTCCTGCAGAGGGTGCAGACCGCCTCCCGGGTGTTGCCGTGGTATTCTATCACATTCCGTGATCCGGCCCGGTGGTGGAGGTTGTCGATGTTCATGGTGATCACCGCATGGAGCAGTCCTTGTGCCTCCATACGGGCGAGGAGGACGTGGGCCGGATTGGGTTCCGGGGGATGGTCCACCGAGAAGAACATCTCCCGTATGGCCTCCCAGCTCTCCTTCGAATGGCGGAAAAAGAAGTCTATCTCCAGTACCTTCGGGTCGTAACGTGACCAGAGGCCGTCGGGTCCTCTGAAGGTAGGGACCCCGCTCTCATGTGAGATACCGGCGCCGGTGAATCCCACGGTGTAGGAGGATGTCTTGATCAAGGTTGCCGCTCGTTCGAGGAGAGTCTCAAGCATTTCCCGATCCATGGCGCACCTCTTCCCGGGAAAAGATCACCACCCGCTCGAGGAAGTCCTCGATATAGCGGGCCACGGTATGGGGCGCTTCCATGTGTGGCATGTGTCCCATATGTGCCATGGAATAAAAATAGCAGAGGCCGAGGCGTCTCGTAAACTCCGGGGCATGGTGGATCCGCATCACTCTGTCATCCCGTCCCCACAGGAGGAGCACCGGCTGCGTGATCTTGGGGAGGACGTCCTCGAGGTATCCGTCGTGGATGAGGTGTTTGGTGACCAGCTTGAGGGCTTCGTTTCCGCCCTGTTCGAAGAGTGAGGAGAGAACGTACTCGAGGTAGTCCTCGGGGACTGCCTCGGGAGAGGTGAAGGCGTTCTGCTTGATGCTCGTACGGGCGATCGCAGGGTTGTTGAAGGAAAAGCCCAGGTCCACGAGAGGACCGAGTCTCGTGAGGAGGAAGAGGAAGTTGTCGTCCTGGACCGCGAATCCGTAGGGTCCGATGAGCACGAGGGCGGGGATGCGATCGGGCGCCGAGGCGGCGAGATGTGAGGCGAGCCTCCCCCCCAGGGAGTGGCCTATCACGAGGTACCGGGGAATGTCGAGGCGTTCCATGAGTTCGATGAAGAGCGGGGTGTAGGAAGAGACCCGGTAGAACGAGGGGTCGGTGGGTTTGGATGAGTAGCCGGAACCCGGCCAGTCGGGGGCGATGATCCGGTGTTCACGGAGCTCGCCGGCAAGGGGGATGGCCTCGTAACCGCTGCCGTTGTATCCGTGGATGAAGAGGAGAGGGAGTCCTCTCGCTGTGGGGTTGAGGTCGAAGTAGGAGATGGTCAACTCCCCCACCTGAATGAAGTGTTGATCCGGATGTACCGGTGTGGGATGTGTGGACACGTCAGGACCTCCTCTGCAGGAGAGTAGGGCGATGAGCACAGCCATCGCCGGAACGAGGCGGAACGCGGGGTTGCAACGGCTCCTCATTGCACCAGGTATGCTCTCCGTGTTATAAGCATTACACTGTGAGTATACTGAAAAGGAGCGCGTCCGTGGGATTTTTCGAGGCACTTTCCGACCGGGCAAGACAAAAACGATCCCTCCTCTGTGTGGGGCTCGATCCTCGTCTTCCGGAGGGAACGCAGGACCCCTACGAGGCCCTCATGAGGGAGAATCTCCGCATCGTGGAGGCGACCGCCCCCTATGCAGTGGCCTACAAGCCGAACAGTGCCTTCTACGAGGCGTGGGGGACTGAGGGGATGCGGGCGCTCAAGGATACGGTGGAACTGGTCCACCAGCGGACCGATGCCCTGGTGGTGTTGGATGTGAAGCGTGGCGACATCGGAGCCACGGCCGAGGCGTACGCGCGTGCGGCCTTCGAGTGGCTGGGGGTGGATGCGGTGACCCTCTCGCCCTACATGGGTGAGGATGCGGCACGTCCGTTCCTCGCCTATGAGGGGAAGGGGGTCTTCGTGCTCTGTCGGACGAGCAACCCTTCCGCCGGGCGGTTCCAGGAGCTGGAGGTGGAAGGAGAGCCGCTCTTCCTCAGGGTGGCCGACGAGGCGGTGCGGTGGGACGGGGAGGTGGGGCTCGTGGTGGCGGGGAACACGCCCGAGGCCCTTTCTCTCCTGCGTGAGCGGTTCCCGGATGTGTGGTTCCTCGCCCCGGGGGTGGGGGCGCAGGGGGGGAGTGCGGGGGATGCGGTGTGGGCGGGGATGGATGCGGAGGGATTGGGGGTGCTGGTGGTGGTGGCGCGGGGGATCGCCCGGGCCGAGGATCCGGGAGAAGCGGCGGCGCAGGTGGTGGAGGAGATACGGGATGCGCAGGCGGCGGGCCGCGGGTGGACGGGTGAGGGGCTGAAGGAGCGTGTACTGAAGGGACTGGTGGAGGCCGGGTGCTTCAAGGTGGGCGACTTCGTCCTCAAGTCGGGGAAGCGGTCTCCGTTCTATATCGACCTACGCCGCGTCCCTTCGTTCCCCGAGCTCTTCCCCAAGGTGATCAGCGCCTACGCCTCGCTCGCACGAGGGCTCGGATTCGATCGTATTGCAGGGATCCCCACGGCCGGGCTTCCCATCGCCGCGGGGCTTGCGCTCCATCTAAGGAAGCCGCTCATCTATCCGAGACTCGACGCCAAAGGCTACGGCACGGGCAACAGGGTGGAAGGGGAGTGGAAGCCCGGGGAACGCGTCCTTCTGGTGGACGATCTCATCACCACAGGAGGCTCGAAGATCGAGGCGGCCACGGTACTCCGGGATGCAGGCCTTGTGGTTGAAGACCTCGTGGTACTTCTGGAGCGCGGGGTGCGGGGACGCAAGGAGATGGAAGAGGTCGGTATCCGTCTCCACGCCTATGCCCACATCCGCGAGTTCCTCCCGGTGTGCAGGGGCATGGGGCTCATCACCGAAGGGGAAGAGGAGAGGATGCGCGCCTTCGTAGAGGAGACCTGATGGACGAGATGTGGAAGGCGTTGATCACTTTCCTTTCGAAGCCGCTGAGCATCGGGGGACTCGACTTTCCCTTCACCGTAGGAGACGTGATCCTTTCCTTCCTCATCCCTTTGGTTGGTGCGGTGCTCCTCTACAGGGTACTCAGCTTCGTCTTTGCCAGGCTTCTTCAGAGGAGCAGCTTCAAGGAGGAGACGAAGAGGCGTATCCTCCGCTGGACCCGGCGGTCGCTCCGGGTGGTCTTCGGACTGCTCGCCTTCTTCCTTATCTTCGGCCTCTTCGGTACGAGGCTCGGTGAGTACCTGGGGAAGATCTACGCCGTGCTTAACGAACCCCTCTACAGCACGGGGGATACCCGCATCTCTCTCATCACTCTCATCCTCCTCATCCCCGTGTTCTATGCCGCCACGGTGAGTGGAAACCTGATGCGTCGGATGCTCGAGCACTCCATCCTCCAGCGTGTGAAGGGAATGGATCCGTCGCGTCGGTTCACCCTGGTGAACCTGGCCCGTTACCTCACGATCGTCTTCGTCTCTCTGGTGGGACTCTCGTTCATAGGGATCAACCTCTCCTCGCTGATGGTGCTCCTCGGGGTGCTCGGTCTTGGAATCGGATTCGGGCTCCAGTCGGTGGTGGCTAACTTCTTCGCAGGGCTCATCATCATCTCCACCCGGCCCATCAAGGAGGGAGACCGTATCCTGTTCGGCGACATAGAGGGAACGGTCCATGAGATACGTATGCTCACCACGGTGGTGAACACCCTCTTCAACGAGAGCATCATCCTGCCGAATTCCAAGATCGTCCAGGAGGCGGTCTACAACTTTTCTCACTACGACCGGAGGGTGGTGCTCCGAAATCCGGTGCAGGTCTCGTACAAGAGCGATGTGCGCCTGGTGGAGAAGGTGCTCCTCGAGGTGGGGGAACGCTGTCCCTACAGGGTGAAGAACAGGCCGCCGGTGGTCTACCTCAACTCGTTCGACGATTCGGGCATCACCTTCACCCTCTACACCTGGATCTCGAACGTCGACGAGAAGTACCCCGCCCGAAGCTGGATCAACTTCGCGATATGGGAGGCCTTCAAGGCCAATGGTATTGAGATTCCTTATCCCCAACGGGATGTGTACATCCACAAACTGCCTGGAAAGATCGAAGGCATGGAAGAGTAAGACAGGTGGTATCCTGCAGGGGCCCTAGAGAACGAATCTCAGGTTTCAGGTGTGCTAAATCGAAAAGTCCTGTCCTTCCACGATGGCTTCGTACATGCCCTTCTTGGCCTTGTCGATGAGGTCCTTGAGGGTGATGGAGGCGAAGTACTGACGGAGGTGGGAGGCGGTCTCTTTCCAGACTTCGTAGAGCAGGCAGCGTTCGGCTTTCTCACAGAGCTCGGGCCCGGACTTGCCTTCTTCCTCGGTGCAGGGGGTGATGCCGAGGCCTTCGTCCACTGCGTCGAAGATGTCCTTGATGGTGATGCTCTCGAGAGGTCGCGAGAGCACGAATCCTCCTCCCGGCCCCCTCACCGAATCGATGATGCCCACCTTGCGCAGTTTGAAGAAGATCTGTTCGAGGAACTCCGGGGAGATGCTCTCCTCTTCCGCGATCTTCTTGATGGGTATGGGCTTGGATTCCGTGCTCAGGGCGAGGTTCACCATCGCCCTGATGGCGTATCGACCTTTTGTGGTGATTCTCATCGGTACAACCCCGTGCTCAGGTATGGTATCCCGCTGTCCGGGAATATGATGACCACCTGCGCGCCTTTGATGCCCGCAGATGAGAGATATGCGAGTGCGCCCATGAGCGCGGCCCCGGAGGAGATGCCCACCAGGAGGCCTTCCACGCGGGCGATGCGTTTCGCCCCTTCCTTCGCCTCCTCGCTCGAGACGGTGACCACCTGGTCCACCACCTTGAGATCGAGGGTCTTGGGGACGAAGCCGGCTCCGATCCCGGAGATGCCGTGCCTGCCCGGTTCTCCGCCGTGTATCACGGCGGACTCGGCGGGCTCCACGCCGATCACGAGGCACTCGGGTTTCTTTTTCTTGAGGAAGCGCCCCGCTCCGCTGATGGTGCCGCCTGTACCGATGCCGGCCACCAGGATGTCCACCTGTCCTTCGGTGTCGTACCAGATCTCGGGCCCGGTGGTCTGGTAGTGGGCTTCCGGATTGCCGGGGTTGATGAACTGGCTGAGCATGTAGCTGTCAGGGATCTCCTCTACGAGCTCCTCGGCCCGCTCGATGGCCCCCCGCATCCCTTGCTCGGCGGGGGTGAGTTCGAGACGGGCACCCAGGGCTGCGAGCATGTGGCGCCGTTCCACCGGGGCGGTGTCGGGCATCACGAGGATGACCCGGTAGCCTCGGGCCGCTCCGAAGGCTGCGAGGCTCACCCCGGTGTTTCCGCTCGTGGGTTCGATGATGGTGTCGCCCGGTTTGATCCTTCCCGAGGAGGCGGCCTGGCTGAGGATGTGGGCCACCATCCGGTCCTTCACCGAACCGGTGGGGTTGTACCACTCGAGCTTCGCAAGGAGGGTGTTGCCTTCTTCTTCGGAGATCCGGCTGAGCCGATAGAGGGGGGTGTTACCGGTGAGGGCCGTGATGTCGTCGATGAGATTCCGTCGTGCTCTTCTTCTCCGAGTGCTGCCTGCAGGCACCGCCGTTCCTTCCTGGGTCAGGTGTTCACGCGCTCCACGTACTCGCCGGTCTCCGTGTTGACGAGGATCTTCTCTCCCTCTTTGATGAAGATGGGCACCTTCACCTGGAGTCCGGTCTCACAGGTGACGGTCTTGGTGACGTTGCTCACCGTGTCTCCCCGCAGGGCCTCGGGGGCTTCGGTGACCACCAGGACCATCTTCGGGGGGAGCTTCACGTCGAGGGGGGCGCCGTTCCAGAAGACGAGGTCGTACACCTCGCCCTCCTTGAGATAGTGACCCTTCTCTTCGTGTCCTTCCATGGGGATCTCGAACTGCTCGTAGGTCTCGTTGTCCATGAAGTGGAAGGATGTGCCGTCGCTGTAGAGGTACTGGGCGCGTCGTTCCTCGATGTTGGCCTCTTCCACCGAGTCGTTCGTCTTGATGGTCTCTCTGAGTACGAGCCCGGTCTTCACGTGCTTGAGTTTGAGCCGCACGAATGCGGATCCTTTGCCGGGATTGACGAACTCCCGCTCGGCCACGAAGTAGGGCTCTCCTTTGTACAGGAGATACATGCCTTTGTCGATGCTTCCTGCCTTGATCATATCCTTCAGCTTCTCCGTTCGATAATCATTAAGTTTTTAGTCCACTATTTCTTCTATAGTATCAGATAATGGGAAAAAGATCACCCCCCTTATGTCCTTTTCGCCGGTGAGGTACATGAGGAGTCTGTCCACGCCGAGGGCCACGCCGCTCGTGGGGTGGGGGATCCGCGCACACGTGGCAGGGAAGTCGGGAGGGGGGGGAGGGGTGGAGGTGCCTCGCCTCGTGAGTTCGCCTTCCATGAAGCGTTCCACCCGGACGGGGTCGGTCTCCTCTGTATAGCAGTTGGCGAGTTCCATCCCCCCTGCGTAGAGTTCCCAGCGTTCGCGCCAGGGCGTGTCGGGGATGGGGCGTGCGAGGGTGGGGACGAGGGTGGGGTAGTGGGTGAGGACGAGGGGGCGGTCGATGGGGAGGTGGGGTTCCACGAAGGTGAGGAAGATGCGGTGGAAGAGGTCCTCCGCGCTCTCGCGGGGGGAGACTTCCAGGCCGAGTCGCGTGGCGTGGGAGGCGAGGGCCTCACGGGAGTGGTGTGCCTCGAGGGAGAAGCCTGCGTAGCGGGTGAAGGCTTCTTCCATGGTGAGGCGGTGGAAGGGGGGGGAGAGGTGGGGGGCGTCGAGGGAGTGGGCGAGTGTGGCGAAGAGCTCCTCGGTGAGGGAGATCTGGTCGTCGGCGGTGGAGCCGGTGGTGTACCACTCGAGCATGGTGAACTCGGGGCTGTGCCGGGGAGAGGGGGGTTCGGCGTCCCGGAAGACGTGGGAGATCTGGAAGATGTCGCCGTATCCCTGGGCGAGGAGGTGCTTCATCCAGAGTTCGGGGGAGGGGAGGAGGGAGAGGGCACGGGGAGTGTCGTGGAGAGGGTGGTGGGTGGTGGTGAAGGGGCGGATGTGGGCCTCGGGGATGAGGTAAGGGGCGAGGTGGGGGGTGTCCACTTCGAGGTGGTCGTGTGCGCGGAAGAAGGCGCGCAGCTCGGAGAGGAGGCGGGCGCGGATATGGGCGATGTGGAGAGAGCGCATGGGGGTGTTGTAGCATAGGGGAGTGGGGGAGGTGAAGGGGTGAGGGGGCGGAGGTCTCGTTCCGGCGGGGTGAGGCACGTATACTGTGTTGACAGGTCGGAAGGTGATCGTATAGGAATGGTACCGGCGGGAGAATGGGTATGTATCTTGTACTCGGCGCGATGAACGAGGAGATCGCCGCATACCGGGACGTCTTCCATGTCATCTCCGAAGAGGACTGGAACGGGTTCCCCATCTACCGGATGCGTTATCGATCCCTCGATCTCGTGGTGGCGAAGAGCGGGGTCGGCAAGGTCCTCGCCGCCATGGTCTGCCAGCACCTCCTCGAGGTATATACACCGCAGGCGGTGATCTTCACCGGCATAGGGGGAGCCCTCAACCCCTCCTACGACATAGGGGATCTCGTGGTCTCTCGTGACTGCATGCAGCACGATCTCGACGCCACGGCCCTGGGGATACCTCGGGGCAAGGTCCCGTTCACCCCTTACCACGTGCTGGAGGCAGACCCCTGTCTGCGTGCCTTCATGCAGGGCTTCACGCCCTCGTGGGGAAGGGTGTGGGAAGGGCGGGTCCTCACCGGGGACCAGTTCGTGGCAGGGGCGCAGAGGGGGCGGATGGCCTACCTCATCGAGGAGCTCGGAGGGGATGTAGTGGAGATGGAGGGCGCGAGCGTAGGGCTGGTGTGTACGGTGAACCGGACGCCCTTCCTCCTTCTCAGGATCATCTCCGACAGGGCGGACGGCAATGCCCCTTCGGACTTCGCGGCCTTCCTCGGCCGCGCTTCTTCCCATCTTGCGGAGGCCCTCGTCTTTCTCCTCGATAGACTCGGGGAGAGAGGGGAATGAGGTGGTGTCTCTGGGATTGGGGAACGAGGGGCCCGAGGATCCTATTGGCGAAGAGTGTGGCCTACGGTCGCCCCATCGGGTTTCCCCCTGGAAATCTCTTGTACTGTAAAAGAATAACGATTTTTTATTGAATAGATTTGTTTTTTCGGGTAATATGGGGAAAAGCGTACCAGGAGGACGTGGGCATGTCTGATATCCGGGAGCTCCATAGAGAGGAATATGGAGTCCTCCCAGAGATAGCGGTCTCGGCTCCCGGTGTGGTGAGTCTCCTCGGTGAACATACCGAGGAACACGAGGGCCGGGCCATCCAGTTCGCCGCCTCCCACCGGGTGGATGTGGCTATCTCGAGGAGAAAGGACTCCTCCCTCAGGTTCTACTCCGCCTCCCTCCGAGAGAGGAAGAAGACGAGCATACCCAACCTCAAATATAGGAAAGAGGACCGGTGGGCGAACTATCTCAAGGGTTTCTATGCACAGCTTCTGGACTGGGGGGCTCCCCCGCACGGCCTCGAGGTGACCATCTATTCCACGGTGAAACCGCAGATCGGTCTGGCTTCCTCGAGCGCCATGGAACTGGCCTTTGCGGTAGCTCTCGCGACCTTGAGCGGGGTGCACATCTCCGAGGCGCAGCTCATCGATCTCATCCAGGCGGGAGAGGAGGAGTATCTCGGCACCGTGCCCAGACGCGTGGATTTCCTCACCATGTTCCACGCGAAGAGGGATCATCTGGTGATGGTGGATACCCGAACCTGGGAGACCGAGGTGCTGCCTTTGGGATTCCCGGGGACGACGTTTCTCCTGACGGATGCGAATGTGCCCGAGCATATCCTCACCGAGGAGTACGGGGGAATGGACGAGGAGTTCGAAGAGTTCCTCACAGACTTCCTCCGGGAACAGGGGCGACGGTCGCTCCGCGACTTTTCGGTGGAGGAGCTCAGATCTTCCATGGGTCGCATCCCCGAGCACGTGAGGCGGAAGGCCCTCCACGTGGTGGAGGAGTTCCTCAGGGTGGAGGAGGCCCGGCATGCGCTTCAGAGGAGAGACAAGGTGCTCTTCGGGAGGGTGCTCTCCCGGTCGCACGAGAGCCTCAGGGACAACTATGAGGTCTCCTGCCCGGAGTTCGACTGGATCGCCAAACGCTGTTTCGAGGTGCCCGATGTATACGGTTCGCGACTCGTGGGGACGGGGCTCCGTGGGTGCATCGTGACGTTCCTGGAGGAGCGGGCCGTCTCCCTCTATCGTGAGAGGGTGGAAGAGTACGAGCGGATCTTCGGTTTCACGGCCGACGTGTATGAGTGCAGACCCTCCGATGGCGTCGAGGTGATCTCCTGATGCGGGTGCTCCTCACGAACGACGACGGGATCGAGAGCCCGGGGTTGTGGGCCCTCCATGAGGCACTGAAAGATCGTTACGAGGTGGTGGTGATGGCCCCTGAGCAGGAGATGAGCGGCACATCACAGACCATCACCCTCAGGACACCCATCCGGGTGAGGGAACGCGCCCCGGGGATATACACGTGTGGGGGGTTTCCGGCCGACTGCGTGGTGGTCGCCTGCATGAGCCCGGAGACCAGGCCGGATGTGGTGGTCTCCGGCATCAACCCCGGCCCGAACCTCGGAACCGACATCCTCTACTCGGGAACCGCGGCCGCTGCCCGCCAGGCCGCCCTCATGGACCTCCCGGCACTCGCGGTCTCTCTTGCGGACTCTCCGCCCTATGCGTTCGAGCCGTTCGCGCTCTATATACGCGAGGCCCTGGAGCGCCTGGTCGATGCCTGGGAACCGGATCTCTTTTTCAATATCAACGCACCCAACCTCCAGTCCCGGTCCCCCCGCGTGGTGGTCACCCGACCTGCACGGAGGGTCTACTCGGACTCGGTGCAACGGTTCGAAGGACCGGACGGTTCCCGTTACTTCATCGTCTACGGTACCGCGGTGCACGTCTCGGAAGCCCCCGGCTGCGGTTTCGAAGAGGATATGCCGCTGGATTGCAGCGTGGTGGACGAGGGGGGGATTTCCATTTCCCCTGTTCTGGTGCATCCTGTATGTCACAGGAGCCTGATGTCCCTTCAGGCGCGATTGGGGGAGTGACGCATGGTGGAGAGCCCCTTCCAGCGCGGGAAACAGCTCTTTCAGGAAGGGAAGTACCGGGAAGCCCTCCAGGAGTTCCTCTCTTCCGACGGAACCGAGGGGTTGAGTCCCTCAGACCAGGCCTACTACATGGGACTCTGTTACGCACGTCTGGGGGAGTACGAGGAGGCCCTCCTCTACCTGGAGCAGGTTCTCACCACCGATACGCATCCACTCAAGCGGTACCAGGTTCGTATGCTCATCGGATACATCTACTCACTTACCGAACGCTACAAGCTGGCCCAGCTCGAGTTCGAGCGGGTGGTCGAGGAGGGATTCGAGTCCGCCACGGTCTACAACGCCCTCGCTCATGTGCGGTACATGCTCGGTGAGCTGAGAGAGAGTCTCAGCGCCGCGGAAAAGGCGCTTTCCCTCGATCCGGACAACCCGAGTGCCCTCAATTCCATGGGCTACCTCCTCGCCGAACAGGGGGTGCGGCTCTCCCTCGCCCTCAAGTACTGCAGGAAGGCGGTCCAGAAGGCGCCCCGTAACCCCGCGTACCAGGACTCCCTCGCATGGGCGCTCTACAAGAACGGTCAGTTCGCGGAGGCGAGGAATGTGATCAGGGTGGCCCACGCCCTTGCTCCCGACTCTCCGACCATAAGGGAACACTACGAGATCATCGTGGGGGAGAGGCCATGAGGATGCGCTGGCTCGTCTTGTGGCTTGGGCTCGCCGGAGGTCTCCTCGCACAGGAGGTTTCCATCGAAGGCATCAGGGCCGAGGAGGAGTTCAGGTGGGGGGTGAGGGCCTTCCATCTCGGTTTCCTCCACGAGTCCATCCTCTCGTTTCAGAAGAGTCTCTCCTATCGCCCCGACCTCCTCCAGGCACATCTCTGGCTGGGGAGGGCCTACCTCAGGTCCGGTTTCTACGACGCAGCGCTCACAGAGTGGGAGTACGTCCTCTCCCACGGTCATGCACCCCCGTACCTTCAGTACAAGTACGAAACCGTGAAGAGATGGGTGGGTGTGCTCCTTGAGGAAGACTACCGGATCTCGTTCGTGTCCGTGTTTCAGAAGGAGGCGAGGGAGGGGGAACGGATCCTCTTCCGGAACCCCGCGGGTGTTGACGTGGGACCCGACGGTTCGATATGGATCGCTGCCTTCGGGAGCAACGAGGTGGTACACCTCTCCCCCACCGGCAGGTTCATACAGAGCTTCAAAGGCGAGCTCGGGGGATTCTCGGCCCCCTTCGATGTGAAGCTCTCTCCGGACGGGTTCCTCTATGTGTCGGAGTTCATGGCGGACAGGATCTCCGTGCTCGATCGATACGGCCGAAGGGTGCGGAGCTTCGGCAAGAGGGGGATGGGCCCGGGTGCGCTTCTCGGCCCTCAGTACCTTGCGTTCGATGAACAGGGATATGTCTATGTCACCGAGTGGGGAAACCGGAGGGTGAGCAAGTTCACCCCCGAGGGGGAGTTCCTTTTCTCTTTCGGGACGGGAGGGAGCGACTTCTCCGGGCTTCAGGGGCCGAGAGGGATCGCCGTTCGAGGAGGTGAGGTGTATGTGGCCGATACCGCGCGGGGGAGCATCGTGGTCTTCGATACCGAGGGGAACTACCTGAGGGAGATGGGGAAGGGGCTCTTCCGTGAGGTGGAGACCCTGTACCCTTCGGATGGACGGTTCTTCCTCACGGCGGGCGATCGACTGCTCCTCTACGATCCGTCCACGGGGTCCCTCGCCCGGGTGGGTGAGCTCTCGGCCAGGCGTCTCATGGGTATGGCGCGGACCCCCAACGGAGATCTGGTGGTGAGCGACATCGATACCAACCAGGTGCATTTCATGGTGGAGGTGGCGGCGGTCTACGGCGGGCTCTATGTGGACGTGGAGCGGGTGGATGCGCGCGACTTCCCGCAGGTGTTCGTGGACGTGGCCGTGCGCGATCGGGACGGGAGGCCTCTCGTGGGACTGGAGAACTCCAACTTCCTCTTCACCGAGGGGGGGAGAAACCCGGGAGAGGTCCGGCTGGTCTTCCAGGCGGATCGGAGCGCCCGCAGCGAGGTGGCCCTGATCCTGGAGCACTCCCCGGAAATGAGAAGGTATGCGGGCCGTCTCTCTTCACTCGTCGCCTCCCTTCTCCCTTCTCTCTCTTCTCAGGGATCGGTGGCGGTCTTCGCCGCGAAAGACGAGCCGGTCCTCCTTGCGGAGTCGGGTCAGGAAGAGCCGCTCTCCCCCGACCGCCTGGTGGAAGGGGCCTTCCCCTCACGCTGGAGGCCGGATCTCGCCTTGAGGCAGGCGGCCTTCCAGGTGTTGAAGTATCGGGGCAAACGAGCGGTGGTCTTTTTCTCCTCGGGTGCCTTCCCTCCCGGCGCCTTTTCCTCGTACAGCATCGACACCATTCTGGGCCTCTTCCTCCAGAACGAGATCACCCTCCACGTGGTCGACATGTCGGGTGGACGCACCATCCCCGACGAGCTCGCTTACCTCGTCGAGAAGACGGGCGGCGAGGTGTTCGATCCCTCGGCCCCCCGAGGCCTTTCCGATCTTGCACAGAGGATCGGGAGTCAGCACTCGGGGCGATACGTGCTCTCGTATACTTCGATTTCCAACCCCGATTTCGGCCGCTCCTTCATCCCCGTGGAAGTGGAGGTGCGCTTCTTCAGTCGTTCCGGACGGGACGAATCGGGGTACTTCGGACCAGCGCAATGATCGGTGCTCTTTGGTACTACCTCGTCCGCGGCAGGAAGGAGTGGGAGGACCTGTGCAACCGTTGCGGGAGGTGTTGTTACACCAAGGAGGTCCAGCCCGATGGCACGGTCTTCATAGACTATTCTTCTCCGTGTCGCTATCTTAATAGTGAGACGAATCTGTGCACGGTGTACGAACGTCGATTCAAGGTGTGTAGGGAGTGCAGGAAGGTGACGATATTCCATGCCCTGTGGGCCAGGTACATGCCCAGGGAATGTGCGTACGTGCAGTTCTACCGTCATGGAGGATATCGCCGCAAGGGAGGGAACCGTGGCAGAGGAATGGACGCCGCTCTTTGAAGAAGAGGAGGCGGTGGAGGAGGAGACCGAGGTTTCGGAACCCGAGATGTACTGGGTGGTCCTCCTCAACGACGATTTCACGCCTATGGAGTTCGTGGTGGACATCCTCGTGGATATCTTCCACAAGGACAGAGTGGAGGCCACGAAGATCATGCTCACCGTACACCGCACGGGCAAGGGAAAGGTGGCGACCTACCCCTATGACATCGCCGTGACCAAGGTCGCCCAGGTACACAGACGTGCACGTGAAGCCGGTCACCCTCTGAGGTGCACCGTGGAGAAGGCGTAGGAGGAAGGATGAAGCTGAGTACTGAGGTACAGGATATACTCTATGCGGCCTATGAGGATGCGAGGGGGAGACGCCATGAGTACGTGACCCCCGAGCACATCCTCTATGTTTCGCTTCAGTTTCAGATGGTGAAGCGCGTGTTCGAGTACTGCGAGGTGGACATCCCGGCTCTTGCCCGTCCTCTCGAAAAGTATCTCTCGACCAAGGTGCCGCTCAGCAACGATCCGCCGGAACAGTCTCTCGGATTCCAGAGTGTGATCGATCGGGCGTACTTCCAGACCAAAGCCGCCTCCCGCGAAGAGATCGACGTCGGTATGCTCCTGGTGGCGATCTACGACGAGGAGTACACCTATGCGGGACACATCCTCCGGGAGCTCGGGGTGAAGCGCGTGACGCTGCTGGAGGCGGTCACCAGGGCGAGGGAGGAGCAGGAGACCCCCGAGGTGGAGGAATCGCCCAAGGAAGACAGGGAACCCAGGAAGAAACGGAGCGCCTCGAACCCCCTGGAGGCCTTTGCCGTGGATCTGGTCCAGCGGGCGAGGGAAGGGGGGATCGAGCCTCTCGTCGGGAGGGAGGATCTCCTCGAGCGCACCATACAAGTCCTCTGCCGGCGGTTCAAGAACAACCCGCTTCACGTGGGGGAGGCGGGGGTGGGAAAGACGGCGCTCACAGAGGGGCTCGCCCTCAGGATCGCGGAGGGAACGGTCCCTGAGATCCTGAAGGGGTACAAGATCTATGCCCTCGATATGGGCGCGCTCATCGCCGGCACCCGTTTCAGGGGGGACTTCGAGGAGCGTCTCAAGGCCGTCATCAAGGCCCTCCTCGCCGAGGAACGGGCCATCCTCTTCATCGACGAGATACACACGATAGTGGGCGCCGGAGCCACCACGGGAGGCGCCCTGGATGCCTCCAACATCCTCAAGCCTGTACTCGCTTCAGGCAGGATCAGATGCATAGGGAGCACCACCTACGAGGAGTATCGGAAATTCCTGGAGAAGGACAGGGCCCTCGCCCGCCGGTTCCAGAAGATCGACGTGCCCGAGCCCACCCCGGAGGAGACCCTCGAGATCCTCATGGGTATCACGGACCGATACGAGACATACCACAACGTACGGTATTCCCGTGAAGCCCTCGAGGCGGCGGTCCGACTCTCCACGGAGTACATCACGGATCGACATCAACCCGACAAGGCCATCGACGTGATCGACGAGATAGGGGCCTACATACGCATGAGGACCTACCGCGAAGGAGTCGAGGCCGGGGAGCCCGTCGAAGTGACGGTGCACGATGTGGAGAGGGTGGTTTCCAGGATCGCCCGCATCCCCGAACGCACGGTCTCTACGTCGGAGAGGGAGCGACTCCGGAACCTCGAGCAGGAGCTGAAAGCACGCCTGTTCGGTCAGGACGAGGCCGTGGAGGCCGTGGTCCAGGCCATCAAGAGGGCCCGGGCCGGCTTCAGGAGGCCCGACAAGCCGGTGGCCTCCTTCCTCTTCGTGGGCCCCACCGGGGTGGGGAAGACCGAGCTCGCCCGCTCGCTCGCCGACATCATGGGAGTGCCCCTCCTCCGGTTCGACATGAGCGAGTACCAGGAGAAGCACACCGTCTCTCGTCTCCTCGGTTCCCCTCCCGGCTATGTGGGATATGAGGAGGGCGCGCTTCTCACCGATGCGGTGCGTAAACATCCCCATGCCGTGCTCCTCCTCGACGAGATAGAGAAGGCCCATCCCGATATCTTCAATGTCCTGCTCCAGGTCATGGACTACGCCACCATCACCGACAACACCGGCAAGAAGGCGGATTTCAGGAACATCGTCCTCATCATGACCTCGAATGCCGGGGCACGGGAGCTCGGTCAGAGGATGATAGGATTCGGAGAGCGTGTGATGCAGGAGGAGAGTATCATACATGCCGTGGAACAGCTCTTCAGTCCTGAGTTCAGGAACCGGCTCGACAAGGTCATCGTCTTCAAGCGTCTGGCCCCCGAGATCGTGGAGCAGATAGTGAGAAAGGAGCTCAGACTCTTCCAGGAGCAGCTCGCGGAGAAGGGTGTCACGCTCGAGGTCACCGATCGATGCGTGCGATGGCTCGCGGAACACGGGTATTCGCCGGTCTTCGGGGCGCGGAACATCGCCCGGCTCGTAGAGGAGAAGATCAAGGGCTTCTTCGTGGATGCCGTGCTCTTCGGTCCCCTCTCCGAGGGCGGGAAGGCCGTCGCCGACATCGAAGACGACGATGTGGTGGTGAGGTGTGAGGATGAGGAGGAGACGACCGATCCCGTATCTTGAGGGCGTGGCCTACCTTTCCCACAGGGAACGGATCTTGTTTCCTTCTCCCTTGGATGCCGACGAGGATATCGTGGCGGCGGGGGGCAATCTCTCGCCTGGCGTGCTTCTCTCGGCCTACGAGCAGGGGATCTTCCCCTGGTACGAGGAGGGGTATCCCATCCTCTGGTGGTCGCCCGAGGTTCGTTGCATCCTCTGGTCGAACGACCTCCACATCTCCAAGCGTCTGAGGCGTGACCTTCGACGCAGCGACTTCCGGTTTTCCGCAGATCTCGCCTTTGAACAGGTGATCCACGCCTGTGCGACGGTACCCAGGCGGGGACAGGAGGGAACGTGGATCACACCGGAGATGCACGATGCCTATATCCGCCTCCATCACCTGGGTTACGCTCACTCGGTGGAGGTCTGGAGAGGGGAAGCGCTCGTGGGAGGGTTCTATGGTGTGAGCCTCGGGCGGGTCTTCTTCGGCGAGTCGATGTTTTCCCTGGTGGACAATGCCTCCAAGGCGGCCCTCGTCTTCTCCAGGGCCCTCTTCCTCAGGCTGGGCATCACCCTCGTCGACTGCCAGGTGCCCACCGATCATCTCCTGAGAATGGGGGCGGTCACCGTTCCGCGCGAGGACTTCCTTGCCTCTCTCGGGCCTCTCCTCCGCACCCCGTCGAGGAGGGGAACGTGGAGGGTGAGCAGCCTCCGGGGGACATGCCTTCTACCGGGTCTTACGCACATGGAGGAGCCGCTCTCCGAACTGCTTTTTCTTGAGAAGTCGCGAGAGCGTGAGACGGTAGATCTCGCAGAGATGGGAGGTGTATGAGGAGATCTGCTCGATGCTCCTCACGGCTTCATGGGCGAGGAAGTCGATGTTGTAGGTGGAGAGCTCTTCCTGGAGGTGGGCGGATTCTTCCTCGATCTCGTCCTGTGAGAGATGCGGTGCCTCTATGAGAAAGTCCTGATACAGCACGAGGATGCGCTCGAGGGCCTCCATGGAGTAGCGGAGGAAGGCGAGTTCCTCCTCCACCTTGTCTCTCATAAGACTTTTGTGTTTGAAGAGATAGACGATTTTTTTTCTCGATGGCATCATGTGGTCTCCCTATTAAGAGCCTAGTCCATCCACTGCCGATATGCAAGCTCCGGTATTCCAGGGAAAGAGGGGACTGTAACATCGAGTGTTGAAAAAGGCGGGGAAAAAAGATAAGGGGTATCTCCCACCAACACACACTTACAGCTAAGGAGGAGATACCCCATGACACATGTACCTGCGACACACTCTACCCTTTCTCGCCTGATGAGGCAAGTGGAAGACCAGGTACGGGAGCACGTCCTCCAGACGTACAAGAGCTACCTGGAGCGCCTCCTTGAGGCACTCAGAGATGCGGTAGTGGGAAGAGACCGATATGCCAGAGGAGGTCCTGAGGACGTCTCCTACTACCGGTACGGCTACAGGAAGTGGAAGACCGTGCAGGTCCCATGGGGAACCCTTACTGAGGTACGCGTGCCGCGTATCCGTACCAGCTGCGGGAAAGAGGTGAGGCTGGTGACCTATGAGCACAGGCTCAAGGCCCTCACCGAGGAACTTCTGCTTGGGTATGTGGGAGGGATGAGTGCGCGGACGTGGACCATTCTCTTACGGGAGCTGGGGATAGGAGAGGCTCACCCGCAGACCCTGCTGAGGCTCATCAGACGTCTTCGCGAAGAGAAAGAGCGGTGGCGGAAGCGGCCCCTCAGCGGGGTGAAGGCCCTTGTGCTGGATGGGGTATGGGCCAAGAGGCGGGGGAGCGATCAGAAGAAGCTGGTGGTCTTAAGTGCCGTGGGGGTGAAGGAGGACGGGACACACGAGCTGCTTGACTGGATCGTTGCAGCGCGTGAGGACCGAGCGAGCTACGAGCGACTCCTTACCGGGCTCTACGAGCGGGGGCTTGAGGAGGTGGAGCTGGTGGTGGCCGATGAGGCAGAAGGCATCTGGCAGGCGGTGGAGACCGTGTATCCCGAGGCGAAAAAGCAGATATGTCTGTGGCACCTGCAGCGGACGCTTGAACAGAAGCTCCTGCAGGATATGGGGGAACGGAAGGGGAAGAACGCAGACCTCCAGAAGGAGAGGCGAGCTTTTCGAGCGGAGTACTGGAAGCTCTTTGAGGCAGGAGGGAAGGAGGAGGCAGAGGGTGCGTGTGAGGCATTCGTGAAGAAGTGGGCGCCGAAGGCTCCCCGGATGACGGCTGCTCTCCTGTGGCGGAAGGAGCGGCTCTTCTCCTATCTGGAGTTACCCTATGAGTGGAAGGAGAAGGTGAGGACGAGCAACCTTGCGGAGAACATGTTTCGTCACATGAGGAGCTTTCTGCGGAGGTATCCTGGGTATATGAGCCGTGCCCATGCAGATGAGGTGGTAGGCCTCTACGTGGTGGGCATGCAGGTGATACAAGAGGTGGGGAGATGCACCCCTTATCAACTCCAGCTCAATTTCAACACTCCCCCTTGACAGTGCCCAGGGGGGGCTGGATGTTGACATTCTGGAGGCCTTGGTGTATAGTCCACGCCGTCGCGGGGGGCCGCTAGCTCAGCTGGTAGAGCAACGCCCTTTTAAGGCGTGGGTCACAGGTTCGAATCCTGTGCGGCTCAAGCTTCGGCGATACATGTCTCCTTCGTCTAGGGGTTAGGACACAGGGTTTTCATCCCTGTAACAGGGGTTCGAATCCCCTAGGAGACGCTGGCCGCCATCGGAGATGGCGGCTTTTTTCATGTCCCGGCAAGCGAAAAAGCCCCGCCTACGCGGGGCTCCCTGTGTCACCTGCTCCAGAATCTGAATCCGAGGGATCCCTGGAGCCCGAAGTTGAAATCCGGAAACTTGAAGGGATCCGCGATCCTCTGGGTGAAGGTGGGAGCGAGCTCGAGGAAGAGCTCGAGCGGACTCAAAGGGAAGATGTTGAGTCCGATGGGCACCCTCCCCCCCAGCTGGATGTCGTTCTCGTCGTTCATCCTCGCGTATCCCACGTAGAACCCCAACCCGAGGTAGTAGTTGAGCACGCCCACGAGCTGCTCGTTTGTGAACCAGTAGTCCCCGGTGAGGCCGATGGAGACCTGCTCGGACCCCACCGTGAATCCGAGCCCCCAGAGGAGAGGGGAGCCGTTGGGTTTCACGGACAGGAAGGCGTTGGTACCGGGGAGCCCTCCGACCGGTTCGAGTCCGAATGCGAGGCCGATGCCGAATCCGTGAGCGCTGAGGGCCACTGCCGTCAGGAGCGCCACCATGAGCACGCGTTTCCGTACGGTCATGCCGTTTCCTCCTTCTCTAATATGAATCTGCACGGTGCACCCATACAACATAGAGCGTATCGAGAGGAAAAACAAGTGGAGAGAACTTTCCAAAATGATTGTCGCTACTGGACCGGCTTCGTGGAGAGGATCCTGTTGCATTGTGCAGGGGCGTGGGATAGACTGGGGATGTACCCTTTCCATTGCCGAGGAGAAGGGAATGCTCACAAAGCTCTGCGTACGGAATTTCAAAGTGTTGGACGAATGTGAGATCGACCTCTCACAGCGGGTGGTGTTCGTCGGGCCCAACAACTCGGGAAAGACCTCCGCTCTCCAAGCGATCGCCTTGTGGGATCTCGGCGTGAAGAGATGGCTCGAGAAGAGGGGAACCCAGGATGTCCCCTCCAAACGGGCTGGGGTGACGATCAGCCGGCAGGATCTCATATCCATCCCCGTGCCCTCGGCGAAACTATTGTGGAGGGATCTCCATGTGAGAGAGGGAGAGCGGATAGGAGGGAGGGCCCAGACCCGGAATGTGAGGATCGAGATTGGGGTGGAGGGTGTGGACACGAACCTGTGGGAGTGTCGTTTGGAATTCGATTATGCAAACGAAGAATCCATCTACTGTCGTCCTCCGCTCGGTCCGAACAGACGGCGGCTCGATGTACCCGCCCATCTCAAGGATCTTCAGATCGCCTATCTTCCCCCGATGTCAGGTCTTGCAGCCCGGGAAGACCGTCTTGAGCTGGGATCCATACGGGTGAGGCTGGGAGAAGGCCGCACGGCCGAGGTGTTACGGAATCTATGCTGGCAAGTTCTGCAAAGTGAGAACGGGAGGGAAAAGTGGGAGAGGATAAAAGAAGACATGTATCGTCTCTTTGGGTCGAGACTCAACGATCCCAAGTACAACCTGGAACGCGGGGAGATCACTCTCGATTACTCTGCTCCCTCCAACACGGTACTCGAAATTTCGGCTACGGGACGCGGCGAGCAGCAGACACTGCTCCTGCTCGCATATATGGCGATCAACACAGGATCTGTGCTCCTGCTCGACGAACCTGATGCGCACCTTGAGATTCTCCGGCAGAGGCAGATCTACGAGTTGTTGTGTGAACACTCGGAGGCAACCAACAGTCAGATCATTGCAGCGAGTCACTCAGAAATCCTTCTCAATGAAGCAGCACAACGGGATCTGGTCATAGCTTTCGTCGGAAGGCCCCATCGAGTTGATGACCGGGGAAGCCAGCTGTTGAAGGCATTGCGCGACATCGGTCACGACCAATACTATCTGGCCGAGACCACGGGATGGGTCTTGTACCTTGAAGGTTCTACGGATTTGGCTATACTCAAGGCCCTCGCCCGGAAACTGGGGCATCCGGTTGAGAAGGTGTTGGAGCGTCCCTTTGTCCACTACGTAGGGAATCAGCCACGGAAAGCAGAGGAACACTTCTATGCACTTCGGGAAGCCAAACAGGATCTTGTCGGTATCGCCGTGTATGATCGTCTTGACAGAGCATTGCCTCAGGATCCCGATCTGAGACATGTCATGTGGTCCAAGAGGGAAATAGAGAACTACATCTGCCGCAAGGAGGTGCTCCTCGCATATGCCGAGGCGGAGGGGAAGCGTCATAGCGGCGAGCTGTTTGGGGCTCGATGGCGTGAAGAGATGGAGAAGGCCATTGAAGAGATCGAAGCCGCACTGAGGACTCTGGGCAAAGATCCATGGGGTGGGGATCTCAAAGCGAGTGACGAATTCCTTGCCCCGCTGTTCAAGAACTTCTACGAGAGGATTGGACTACGCAATGAAATGGCGAAGACCAACTACCATGTGCTCGCGGATTTCATCTCCCCCGATGACGTGGATCGAGATGTCCGTGAGGTGTTGGATGCGATCGCAGAGGTGGCAGGTTCTGCAAAGAGACGGTCTTGACTCCTCCCACGCATTCCCTTGACTTTCCTCCGCGGGCCTGGATAGGCTCCTCTCATGGCTGTACGAGGCCTCGTCCCGGCGGCGATCCTCTGTCTTCTCGTGATGACCTCCTGTGCCTCCTCCCCCCGGCCCGATCTCGCAGAGGCATACTTCTCTCTCGGCAACGCCTACTACGAGGAAGGAGACTTCTCCCGGGCCGTTGGGGCGTATACCCAGGCACTGAGGTTCTCCCCGCACACCCCCCGTATCGAGTACAACCTCGCCCGCACCTACATCCGGACGGGTGAGTACGACCGGGCCGAGGCCCTCCTCGAGGGACTGCTCGAGAGGGATCCTGTGAACACCATGGTCCTCTCCACCCTGGCCTACCTCTTCATCTGCAAAGGGGATCCCGACACCGCCGAGGACTTCTACCGTCGGGCGCTCGAGCTCTCGCCGGGCGATGTCACGATTCTCTACAACCTCGCCCGTCTCCGCATGGAAGAGGGTGATGTGAGTGCGGCCCTCGCGTACGCAGGGGAGGCGTACGAGATCTCTCCGGAGAAGAAGGAGGTGCTGCTCCTCTATGCCATCCTGCGGCTCGAGACCGCTCCCACGGACGAGGAGGCCGTCACCCTCGGGGAGACGGCACTCTCTTCGTATCCCAAGGATCCGTATCTGCTCCGCGCGCTCGCCCGGGCGTATGAAGCGGCCCAGCGATACGCCGATGCCCTCACCCTCCTTTCCACACTCACCTCGGTGAACCCCGAGGATCCCGATGCCTTCTTCTTGAGGGCTCGCCTGCGACTCCTCTATGCCGGTGAGGTGAAAGAAGGGCTCGACGACCTCCGGAAGGCCTGTGAACTGGGTTTCTCCGACAGGGAACGGGCAGAGGAGCTCCTCTCCTCTCCCTTCCTCGTCCCTGTGGATGAGGTGAAGGGGATCCTGGAGGAGCATGATCTCCTTCCGGAAGGGATGCTCCCCCAGGAATGAGGTGTCAGAGGCCTCGTACGGCTTGTTCGACGAGGTGGACCACCTCTTCTATCGAACGATCGGAGGGTATGTCCACCAGCCTGGACTTCTTGCCGTAGTAGGTGATGAGGGGTGCGGTCTGGGTCCGATAGACCTCGAGGCGATGGCGTATGGCCTCGGGCCTGTCGTCCGGACGGATGACGAGGTCTTCCCCGGTCTCGTCGTCCTTCCCTTCCACTTTCGGGGGGTTGTAGATGACGTGGTAGACCCTCCCCGTAGAGGGACAGACCCTTCGCCCCGAGAGGCGCTTCACCACTTCCTCGTCGTCGATCACGAAGTTGACTACCTTCTCCGGCGGCGAGAAGGCCTCCAAGGCTTCCGCCTGGGGGATGGTACGGGGGAATCCGTCGAGGATGTATCCGTGTCCGGCATCGGGGGCCTTGAGCCGCTCCCGGACGAGGGCCACGGTGAGCTCGTCGGGTACCAGTTCCCCCCGGGCGAGGATCCCTTCCACCTCTCTTCCCAGATCGGTCTTCCGGGAGATGGCGTCCCTGAAGAGGTCCCCGGTGGAGATGTGGGGGATCCCGAGCCGATCCTTCAGGATGGCTGCCACCGTACCTTTACCCGCCCCGGGGGGGCCGAGGAATACCAATCGCATCAGCATGCTCCTTCCCGTCGTGGATGTATGGCTCTCATGTACCATGGAACACGTTGTATGACAAGCATGTTGTACAGCGGTCGGGAATGGGTTAGTATGGAACAGGAGGTGTGTATGGATTTTCTTGCAAAACTCAGGGAGTTGGTGGACAGGGGGGTAGACGTGTCGGCGGAATTCCTCGCCAAGGCCAAGGCCAAGGCCGAGGAGGCGGGAGAGAAGGGTGCGCTCAGGGTCGAGATCTATCAACTCGAGCAGAAGGCCAAGCAGGTGAGCACCCTGCTCGGGGCGGAGGTGTACCACGCCTTCATCGAGAAGGGACAGAAGACCATCACCGCCGAATCCCCGGCGATACGGGATCATCTCGAGGAGCTCTCGCGTCTCCGTTCCCTGCTCGAGACCAAACAGCGGCGTCTCGAGGAGTTGTCGGATACATAACCTCGAGGGTTTCCTCTTGCACAATACCATATCCTCCCTTATTCTATGGGGAAGGGGGAAGCATGGCCGAACAGGATCAACTCCAACTGGTGACGTTTCAGCTCGGGAACGAGATCTACGGCGTGGATATCTTCGATGTGAGGGAGATCCAGCGGAGGCAAGAGGTCCGTCCCATTCCCAACGCCCCTCCTTTTATCGAGGGTATTTTCAAGTTGCGGAGGGATATCATCCCGGTGATCAACCTCCATAGGCGGTTCCACATCCCGGAACCCGAACTCTCGGAGGAGGATCGCCTGCTCAGTGGGATACTCATTCTCGAGATAGACAGGAACAAGATAGGGGTCCTCATCGACAAGGTACTCAGGGTGGTGTCCATTCCCCATGAGAAGGTACAGCCTCCTCCCGAGGTCTTCACCGGTATCGGTACCGAGTACATCGAGGGGGTGGTCCAGCAGGAGGATGGGTACCTCATCGTTCTGGATGTCCACAGACTCTTCAGCCCCAAGGAGCTCAGGCAGATTGAACGCACCATTGCAAGGTAAGGGAGCCGACATGTCGATTCCTCTGTTCCGTCCCTCCATCCGACGGAGAGACATGGAGGCCGTACTCGCACAGATGGTCGACGAACGCCTCGCCCCGGGTGAGGTCTCCAGGACCTTCGCGAGGGATCTCTCGAGGGTCCTGGGTGCAGTCGACGGAGTGGCCTTTCGGGAGTACGAGCGTGCCCTCCTCACATTGATGGGGGTGCTCGAGCTCTCTTCTGGTGACCGCATCCTTGCCTCGCCCCTCCTTCCCGCTGTGTACGGTGAGGTGTGGGCGCGGTTAGGGGTGGATGTGGTGGTGGCCGACGTGGATCCGCGGACGGGTGATCCCCGGGGGCTCGAGGACCTCGTCGACGGAGTGAGGGCGGTCTTCTGGAATCTCCCCCTGGGGGTGGTGCCGCACATGGGGACGCTCGCCTCCCTGGGGGTACCGCTCGTGTTGGATATGTCCCAGGGGGTGGGGGCCTCGTGGGAAGGCGCACCGGTGGGGAGCTTCGCCCGATATGTGGTGGTGAGTCTCGAGTCGGATGGGATCATCACCACCGGAGGCGGTGCGGTGATCGGCGGATGCGGAAAGAAGGAGGCCCAGGCCCTTGTCCGGGCGAGGACGGAGATCCATTTCGGCAACCTCCTCTCGGACATGAACGCCGCTCTCGGTATGACTCAGCTCGCCCAGCTCGACGAATTCATGGAACGGCGCAGGGGGATCTGGGAGGTCTATCTCGATGCCCTCATGAGGTCCCGACATTCGGGTTTCTCCTCCGTCCATGAAGGGGCCGTCTCGGTGCCCTGGACCTTTCCCGTCCTCCTCTCCTCGGAACGGAAGGCGGCCTTCCAGTATGCGAAGAAACAGGGGGTGGAGGCGGGCGAGGCCTTCGAGGATACGCTCATCGCCTGCTTCGATGTGGGAAGGTCGTGTCCGGGAGCGGAGGAACTCCTCCGTCGCTGTCTCATCTTCCCGCTCTATCCCATCATGTCCAAGGAGCGGGTCCAACGGGTGGCGCGTGTGATCGCCTCCCTCCCTTGAATCCGGGTGGACGTATGCCAGATGTCGTGGTGATCGCAAATCTCGAGAAGCCGCGTACCCCTCGTATCCTCAATGAGGTGGAGGAGCGTCTCAGGGGGGAAGGGCTTTCGTACCGCGTGGTCGGTCTGGAGGGGTCACTCCCCGAAGCCTCCCTCGACGGCGCGCGGTTGGCGATCTCCATAGGAGGCGACGGTACGGTTCTCTACAGCGCGCGGCTCGTGGCTTCCCACGGGGTACCGCTTCTGCCGATCAACGCCGGGAGGTTGGGCTTCCTCGCGGAGCTCGGCGAGGGGGAGTGGAGCGAGGTCTTCTCTTCCTGGAAGGAGGGGGAGGCCCTTGTGAGCGAGCGTCTCATGCTCAGGGCCACGGTCTCCAGGGGTGGGGAGGTGGTCGCCTCGTGCATCGGGCTCAACGATGCGGTGATCTCTTCGTCCGGTATCTCGAAGATCGTGCGTCTCTCGGTGGTCATGCACTCCTGTACCATGGGCGAGTATCATGCCGACGGGGTGATCATCGCCACTCCCACGGGGTCCACGGCCTACTCGGCCGCGGCCGGAGGCCCCATCCTCCATCCCGAGGTGCCGGCCTTCATCGTCACGCCCATCTGTGCCCTCTCGCTCGCGAGCAGGCCGGTGGTGACCCCTGCTTCCGAGCCGGTGATCGCCCGGGTGCATCAGCACCTGCGTACGGGGGTGATCCTCACCATAGACGGGCAGGAGGTGGTGGAGCTCGCTCCCGGCGACGAGGTGCGGGTGGAGGATGCGGGGATCAGGGCGCGCCTCCTGCTGTCTCCGCGGTGGACGTTCTACGACGTGCTCCGGACCAAACTCGGATGGTCGGGAGGACCGGTGTATGCTTGAGCAGCTCTCGGTGCGTAACTATGCGATCATGCGTGAGCTCGTGGTGGACTTTTCCTCGGGGTTCACGGTCCTCACGGGTGAGACCGGGGCGGGGAAGTCCATACTCATAGGGGCGTTGGGGCTCCTCGGCGGGGGCAAGGCGGATGCGGATGTGGTGCGCGCCGGGCAGGAGCAGGCCGAGGTGGCGGGGGTCTTCGTGGTGGAGGGCAATCGGGAGGCCCTGGCCTGGCTCGGGGCGCGCGAGATTGAACCCGAGGACGGCCGGGTGGTGGTACGGCGGGTGGTCAGGAGTTCCGGTCGGTCGAGTGCCTTCATCCAGGCCGCGCCGGTGACGGTCGCGGACCTCGAGGAGTTCTCGGGGTTCCTCTTCGATATCCACGGTCAGCACGAGCACCAGTCGCTCTTCCGAACCGAGTTGCATCGGCAGTACCTGGACGCCTTCGGCGGGTTGGAGGGGGATGCGGCCGCGTACGCCGAGGTTTTCAGGCGGCTCACCGAGCGGCGGCGTGAGCTCGAGGATCTCCTCTCCAAGGAGCGGGACCTCGTACGGGAGCGGGAGCTCCTCGCCCATGCGGTGGAGGAGATCGAGGCGGCACGGCTCACACCGGGCGAGGACGAACAGGTGGAACAGGAGCTCTCCCTCCTTTCCCACCTCGAGCAGGTGGCCGAGGACCTCAAGGACTTCTTCTCCCTCGCGACCGAGGGGCCACAGGCGGTGCTTCCCGCCCTCAAACAGATGCGGAGGCTCCTCGGTCAGGTGGAGCGGGTGGACAGGAGGGTGGAGCCCCTGGGGGCACGTCTCGAGAGCGCCTACTACGAGCTCGAGGATGTGACGGAGCAGATCAGGTCGTATCGGGAGGGGCTCGATTTCTCTCCCGAGCGGCTCGAGGCGGTGGCGGAGCGGAGCGCGCTCATCCAGCGCCTCAAGCGCAAGTACGGCGACACCGTGGAGGAGGTGCTATCCTTCCTCGAGGAGGCGCGCCGGAAGCTCTCGAGGTTCGAGTCGTACGATGAGGAGACGGCCCGTCTCAGGATGGAGGTGGAGGAGCTCCAGCGGGAGGTGCTCCGACGGGCAAAGGCCCTCATGGAGGCCCGCGTCCGGGTGGGCGAGGAGTTCGCCCGGAGGGTGGAGACGATCATCCGCTCCCTGGGGATGCAGAAGGCACGGTTCTCCGTCCAGGTGGAGCAGCGTCTCTCGGAGCGGGGGGCGCCCGTGTGCACCCCTTCGGGTATGGACCGGGTGGAGTTCCTCATCGCCCCCAATCCGGGTGAAGACTTCAAGCCTCTCCGCAAGATCGCCTCTGGTGGTGAGATCTCTCGGGTGATGCTCGCCATAAAGACCCTCACGGCGCAGAGCGATCCCATCGCCACCCTCGTGTTCGACGAGGTGGATACGGGTATAGGGGGGGAGGTGGCCCTCGCGGTGGGCGAGTACCTCTACGAGGTGGCGAGATACAAGCAGGTGCTCTGTATCACGCACATCGCATCGATCGCCGCTAGGGGGGATCATCACCTGGTGGTGCGCAAGCGGGTTGAGGGAAACGAGACTATGGCCGATATTGAATATGTGGAAGGGGATGACCGGGAGGAGGAACTAGCGCGCATGCTCTCGGGGGACGTGGACAGCAGGGTCTCGCGGGAGCATGCACGGGAGCTACTCATGAAGTACGGAGGATCCACGCGTGGCTAAGGTGAGCGCCGAGGCACGGGCGCGCTACACGGAGCGTATTCGGAAGTATACGAGCAGGCTCGAGCAGCTCTCGGCGAGGGAGCGGAACCTGTCGGCCATCGTCTCGAAGGCCGATTCGGGGTTTGAGGTGCAGAAGCTCGCCCTCGCGGAACTTCTTCTCAACAAGGTCTCCTTGTACCTGGTGATGGACGCGCTCTCGGAGACGCTCCTGGGGGTGAAGAACGATGGGTTCCTCAACGAGGCGAGAAAGGTGTGGTCACAGAGCGTGATCCAGATCGAGGAGGTGGTCTCCGACTTCATCGATCCTTCCATCTCCGATCTCAAGGACAGGCTGGATGCCATAAGCGGTATGGATGAGAAGGAGCGGTTCCGCCTCATCCACAAGTTGGGGTTCGCCCTGGAGAGCGTGAGGGAGGCCTTCGGTGAGGGCTCGAAGTGGAAGTGGGCCTTCGTGGATATGGAGGCTCGATTCGCCACGGTGGCAAAGAATATCCTCGACCTGCGCACCCTGGTGGAGAAGCTCGATCCCCGGGTGGAGGGGTACAGGGAGCGGGTGCAGTACCTGGAGCTCGTGAAGCGCCTCCTCATGCAGGCGGCGGAGCGCTACAGGGAGCGCTATGAGCTGGCCACCCACAGGCTCGAGGATTTCAGGAAGGCGATCCTCTATCTCGAGAGTTACAAGCGGCTCATGATGCTCCTGGGTGAACGCGAGGAGGTGGAGATGGTGTCGAAGAAGATCGAGGTGTGGCGTAACAAGATGGAGGACGACGAGAAGAAGATGCAGCAGAGGGGCGCTGCGGGCGGGGGACAGCCTCAGGGGGCCTGAGGGTTGAGATGGCGGAGGGAGTCGTGGGGATACAGTTCGCCCAGGGTGAATACCCTCGGTTCTCCTTCGGGATCGTGGCAGACGATCGGAGTTTCGGGGGGGAGGAACTCGCTGAGGACCTGCCTGCAGGCTCCACAGGGGGTGAGGAGGGTGGGGACGTCGGGGCTGTAGATGGCGAGGGCGGTGAAGGCGCGTCGGCCTTCGAGGAGGGCGCGGAACAGGGCGGTGCGTTCGGCGCACACGGTGAGGCCGTACGATCGGTTCTCCATGTTGGCTCCCTGGACGATGGTGCCGTCGTCGCAGAGGAGGGCTGCGCCTACGTGGATGTGGGAGTAGGGGGCGTAGGCGAGGCCGGCGGCGGTGCGTGCGGCGGTGAGGAGTGCCTCGATGTGTCGGGGGTCGAGGGGCATGAGGGCCTCCGGATCCGGTTTTGTTGACAGTCTTCCTTCCGATTTTATAGGATAGTCCCGGGAGTGGGAAGTGAGTCGAGCAGGTGTCTTCTGGATCTTGGTGCTTTCGGTGGTGTTGTTCGTCGTCTTCCCGTACAGGGTGAGGACGGGTGTGGGATTGGTGCCGGAGTGGGGCGGAGGGGAGGGGGGGGATGTGGGGAGGGTGGTGTGGGTGTACGGGGGACCGGGGGTCGTGGGGGCGGTGGGGGAGGAGGGGTGGCGGGAAGTGAGGGGGGAGGGTGTGGTGGGGGGGAGGTGGGGTGTGGTGGCGCGGGAGGGGGATGGCTGGGTGGTGCGGGGGTGGGACGGGAGGGTGCAGGGGCGGCTCCCGGACAGAGGGGTGCCGTTCGTGAAGGATGATCGGCTCTTCATGGTGGGGCGGTTCGGGAGGAGGGTCTGGGAGTGGGGGACCGACGGGGAGGAGCGGGGGATGTGGGTCCATGCGGGGATGCTCACGGCGTTGGACGTGAGGGGGGGAGTGATGGCGGCGGGAGAGGTGGGGGGGCGAGTGGTGGTCCGGGGGAGGGGGGGTGAGGGGGTGTGGGAGGGGGGGGGAGTGGTGTACGGTGTGGCCCTCAGCCCGAATCTCTCCCTCTGTGCGGCGGTGGTGGGGCTCCACCCCCAGCAGGTGGTACTCCTCGGCATCGACGGAGGCCTCGAGGAGCGTATGCGCTTCGTCCTCGACTCCTCCTTCAGACGTCCGGTCTTCCTTTCTTTTCTTTCAGACACCCTTCTGGGTGTGGAATCGGCGCAAGGGTTCCTCCTCGTTGATCTGAGGACCCGCGAGATCTGGACGCTTCCTCTCTCCTCTCCCCGCCTCACCGCCGCCCTGGGTGCGGATCTCCACCTGGTGGACCACGGCGATGGTCCGGGGAGGATGCTCTCCTTCATCTCATCCCTCATGCATGCGGTCCTCTTCTCCCTTCCCCTTCCTCCTCCTGCCTTCTCCGGTTCCGAAGGACGGAGGGTCTTCCTCCGCCATCCGGGAGGGGTGTTCTCCTTGTCACTGGAGGATGACGTATGAGGAAGGCCCTCTTTCCCTTCCTGGGGGTGCTGTTCTCCTTTCTGACGTCTCCTCTCTGGGCCTATCAGTGGCCCGTGGATCCCTCCTTCCTTTCCATGGGGTTCGGAAGCCATGTCGAGGGGATGACGCTCCCCGGGCTCATCTTCACCTCACGGGGGACGGTGTCGCCGGTGGCGGCCGGTGAGGTGGTCTTCACGAGAGAGGCCGGGGATGCAGGTTCCCTTCCCCTGTGGACGTCCTCTCTCGTGGTGATCGCACACGAGGAGGACTTCTTCTCCATCTATCAGGGGCTTCCCCCTTCTCCCCTGCCTCCTGTGGCGGGGCCGATCACTCCTCTCGCCGATATCGAAGGGACCTCGTGGTACTTCGAGCTCTTCGATCTCCGGCGGCAAAAGATTGTGAATCCCCTCATCGTCCTTCCCCCCGTCGATCCTCCCGATACCCGTCCCCCCCGTATCCTGGACCTCGTTATGGAGAGGGATAGGGAACGGATCTCACTCCCCTCCGGGGGGGAGACCGTCATACCCCCCGGCGTGTGGAGGTTCTTCCTGCGGGCTGATGATCCCGGGCCCCTGGGAGAGGGTCTCTGGTTCCGGTGTTCACTCCTCCTCCAAGGGGTGGAGCTTTCGACGATCGAGTGGAGCAGTCTCTCCCTGGTCCAGAAGGCCCTTCTCCCCGAGGGGAGCGTGCCGGGAGAGCCTGTCTACACCGGGGACGGGTTGGTCTTTCTCGGTGCGTTCAGGCTCCTCCCCGGCCGACAGCAGCTTCGGGTTGTGGCCCGTGATCTTGCCGGAAATCTCTCCTCCCGGGTGTATCCCCTGGTCGTACGATAGGAGTGTGTGATGAAGACGTATTCCTCGATCCCTGGAGACGAGCCCGTACGAGAAATCCCGTGTTACGTGTGCGGATCGGAGGAGCGCCTCCCCTTCTGGAAGGGAGAGGGCTTCGGTTACGTGAGATGCAGGGCGTGCGGGTTCGTGTACCAGTATCCCCAACCGGTGCCTCGGGCCCTCCATGCCCGGTACGACCAGCGGTACTTCCAGTATGAGCTGGAGAACGAGGAGAACTTCTTCCAGCTCATGCTCAAGGGGCTCCGGGACGTGGGATTCTTCTGGCTCGAGCGGACCCTGCCCGTCCGTCGGTTCCTGGACATCGGCTGTGCCACGGGTCGCCTCATCGCCCACCTCTCCTCCAGGGGATGGGAGACGAAGGGGGTCGAGATCTGTCATCACTCGGTCTGTCACGCGCGGGAACACCATGGTGTGGACGTCTTCGAGGGGACCCTCGAGGAAGCTCCCTTCGAGCCCGAATCCTTCTCGGTGATCCATTCCTCGCACGTGATCGAACACGTCCCGGATCCCGTGAGCTTTCTCGAACGCATCCATTCGCTCCTCGTGCCGGGAGGCTGGTGTATCCTGGTCACTCCGAACCGGGAGGGCCTCCAGGCCCGTCTCCTCAAGGAGCGCTGGAGGTCGGCCATCCCCGATCACGTCTTCCTCTTCACGAAGCGACATCTTTCCCGTCTCCTCGTCCGGGCGGGGCTCTCTCCCGTGCGGTGGAAGACCTGGGGGGGGATCGCGAAGGGCCTCGCCCCCGAGTATCTCAAGCGCCCGTTGGACGTGCTGGCGAAGTGGTGGGGGTTCGGCGACGTGATGATCGTCCTTTCCAGGAAGACGGGTGCGTTACTTGACAGGTGAAAAAGCTTTTCCCTAGGATAGACCTATGTTGAGAAAGCGACTCGAGCAGCTTTCGGTCGCGGAACTGCAGCGCCTCGCGAACAGGGAAGGGGTGCGCCTCCCCGAGGATGCGGAGAAGGACGAGCTGGTGGACATCCTCCTGGATTTCTACGAGGAGAGGAGGGAGGAACGCGAGTTGTTCACCAACCATCCCATGAGGATAGAGCAGCGGAAGTACGAGATCTCGCTCGACGAGGAGATCGACTACGGCGAGGAGGAGTTCCCCTTCCCGCGGGAATACAACCGGACAGGCATCTACCTCCTTCTGAGGGATCCTTCCTGGGCCTTCTGCTACTGGGAGATACCTCAGACCTTCCTCGTTCGCCTCAAGAAGGAGGAGTTCGGGGGGCTCTTCCTGAGAGTACATCGGGGAACGATGGATGGAGAGGGGTTCCTCTCCGAGGAGAGCTTCGTGATTCCCGTACAATTGCAGGACCGCTCCTGGTACATCAACATCCCCGTGCAGGGAGCGGCCTACCGCGTGGATCTCATCACCATGGAGAAGGATCGCGAGGTGCTGCTCTGCAGGTCCAACGTGGTACACGTCCCCGTACCGCAGGTGAAACCGAAACGACCCGGCGAGGTGAGTCTCAACTCAGACATCCTCATCTCAATCTCGGCCCTCCACAACCGCGAGGAGCTCTTCTTCCCCGATGGGGGGGTTGATAGTACGAGTTCAAGTTCCTACTATGGTGGGTGACGTATGACCCAGGGATACCTGCTCTTCCACCTCCACGCACATCTCCCTTTTGTCCGTCATCCCGAACACCCGCGTTTTCTGGAAGAGTTCTGGCTCTACGAGGCCATCTCGGAGACCTATCTCCCCCTCCTGAGGGTCTTCGAACGCCTGGAGAAGGACGGAGTCCCGTTTTCCCTCTCGATGTCCGTGTCCCCGACCCTCATCTCCATGCTCACCGACCCCCTCCTCCAGGAACGTTACGTCCATCATCTCCATCTCCTCCTCGAGCTGGGGGAGAAGGAGCAGCGGCGGGTCCAGGGAAAGGCCGCACTCGAACGCGTGGTGGAGATGTACCTCGACCTCTACCGGACGAATCTCGAGGACTTCGAATCGAAATACGCTCGCAACATCGTAAAGGGTTTCGATTACTTCTACAAGAAGGGATATCTCGAGATCATCCCCACGGCGGCCACGCATGCCTATCTTCCCCTCTTCACCATCTATCCCTCTGCGGTGTGGGCCCAGATCTCCCTGGGGATGAGCACCCATCTGTCCACCTTCGGGCTTCCGGCCCGGGGGTTCTGGCTCCCTGAATGCGGGTATGAGCCGGGTCTCGAGGAGTACCTCCACGCCGCGCAGATCGATTACTTCTTCACCGCGGCCCATGGCATCCTCTTTGCCGAGAGGCGGCCGGAGTACGGCATCTTCGCACCGGTCCGAACCCCGTCCGGCGTGGTGGCCTTCGGTCGCGATCCTGCAGCGGCACGCGCCGTGTGGTCGTCCGAGGACGGCTACCCGGCCGATCCGGTCTACCGGGACTTCTACCGGGACGTGGGGTACGAGCTCCCCCTCGAGGACGTTGCGTTCTTCCTCCCCGACGGGGAGAACCGGGTCTTCACGGGCTACAAGTACCATGCGATCACGGGCCGCTCGGGAGAGAAGGAGATCTACGATCCGGACCGGGCCCTCGCCCGGGTGGAGGAGCATGCCGCGCACTTCGTGAAAGAGCGGGCGGAGCAGGTGCGGCAGGTGTCCAAGCACATGCCCTTTCCTCCTGCGATCGTCTGTCCCTACGATGCGGAGCTCTTCGGCCACTGGTGGTTCGAGGGACCCGCCTGGCTCGAGGCGATGATCAGGAAGGTGGCGGAGGAGGAGACCCTTTCCCTCATACGTCCCTCCGACTACCTGAAAGAGGGGTATCCCTTCCAGGAGAATCGTCCCTCGTTCTCCAGTTGGGGGACCAAGGGCTATTCGGAGGTGTGGCTCGACGGTCGGAACGACTGGATCTATCGACACCTCCATGCGGCCGTGGAGCAGATGGAAGACCTCGTGGAGCGTTTCTCCGATGCCGAGGGGCTGCGGCGGCGGGCCCTCAATCAGGCGGCGAGGGAGCTCCTCCTCGCGCAGGCCTCGGACTGGCCCTTCATCATCCGGAACGGGACCATGGTCCCCTACGCGCTCCGGAGGATCAAGGAACACCTCTTCTATTTCAGAAAGATCTACGACGCGTTTGCCCGGGGGGCGCTCCCTGCGGATCTCATCACCGGGAGGGAGCGGCGGTATCCTCTCTTCGGAGATATGGATTATCGTGTCTTCGCTCGAGCGAACGTGCCGGTGAGTCCGTCCCTCTACATCCTCTGAAAGCCTCGTCATCACCTCTTCCTATCTCAACATGTGTTGAGATGAGCCCCTTTTATCGGCAGAATCCCGTCTCACCTTGAGTCTTTTTTATTGACAAACCTCAAAAATGCGGTAGTATGGGAAATAAGTGGGAAAAAGTGGGAAATTTTAGGGGGAAAGTGGAACATGATCACCGGGGAGTTCAGGAACACGCTGGATGACAAAGGCAGGCTCCTCCTCCCTTCCAAGATGAGGGTCGAGCTCCCCGGCAATTCTCTGATCCTCACGCGTGGGATCGATCGATGCCTCTGGCTCTTTCCCCCTGAGGAGTGGGCCCGTATCTCCGAGAACCTGCTCACGAGCATCTCTCCCTTCCAGCAGAAGGCCCGGCTCCTCCAGCGGAGGATCGTCGCTCCCGCCCAGGAGGTGGAGATCGACAAGGCGGGGAGGATCACGGTTCCCCAGGCGATGCGTGAGTTCGCAGGGCTCCAGAGGGATGTGGTGATTCTGGGCATCAAGAAGTATATAGAGCTCTGGGACGCCGAGGAGCTCGAACGGTACTGGGAACTCCATGAGGAAGAGTTCCAGGAGGCGGCCGAGGACCTGGGGAAGATGGTGTTCTTCTGAACAAAGGAGGAGACGAGATGGTGAGCATGGAGATAGTACATGTACCGGTATTGAGGGAAGAGGTGGGCGCCTTTCTTTCGGTGCGGGACGGTCTGGTGGTGGACGCGACGCTCGGTGAGGGCGGACACAGCGAGGCCCTCCTGGAATCTCATCCCGGCATCCGGCTCCTCGGGGTGGATGCGGATCCCATCATGCTCTCCCGGGCTGGCGAGCGTCTCAGTCGGTTCGGGGATCGGGTGCGCCTCGTCCAGGGGTGGTTCGACGAGGTCCTGGAGTCCTTCCCTGCGGAAGACAGACCGGTGGGGATCCTGATGGATCTGGGCATCTCGTCGTATCATCTCGAGAAGTCTGGGAGGGGTTTCTCTTTTCTCCGGAGAGAGCCGCTCGACATGCGGCTCTCTCCGTATCTCCCCATGAAGGCCTCCGACGTGGTGAACACCTATTCCGAGACCGAGCTGGTGGATGTCTTCTCCCGGTTCGGGGAGGAGCCCTTCTCGAGGCGGATCGCACGGGCGATCGTGAGCGAGAGGAGGAAGATGCCCATCACCACGAGCGATCACCTGGCTGAGGTGGTGATGAAGGCCGTGCCTCCCAAGGCACGGCGTGGACGGATCCATCCGGCCACGAGGGTCTTCCAGGCCCTGAGGATCGTGGTGAACAAGGAGCTGGAGAGAGTGGAGAGGGCCGTGAGGGCGGGAGTGAGACTCCTCGCGCCGGGGGGGAGGATGGCGGTCATCTCCTTTCACTCCCTCGAGGACAGGATCGTGAAGCGTCTCTTCCGTTTCTATGCCAGCGCCTGTACCTGCCCCCCGGAAGAGCCGATATGTAGGTGTGGGGGACAGGGCATAGTCGAAGTGCTCACGAAGAAGCCGGTCCGTCCCGGCGAAGAGGAGGTGAGGACCAACCCGGCTTCCAGGAGCGCCAGGCTGAGGGTGCTCGAGAAGGTCCGGGATGCGGCGCACCTCAGGGAGGAGGGACATGCGCTACCTTAGGTGGCTCGGTGTGTTTCTCTTTTCTCTCCTCTTCTTTCTCAATATCTGGCAGGGGTACCGGTATGCGGCCCTCAAGGAGGAACTCCGGCGGCTCGAACTGGAGCAGCAACGGATGGTGGAGGAGAACAAGAAGCTCATCACCGCGGTGGAGGCCCTCAGACATCCTCAGCGGATAGAGCGCCTCGGCGAGGAATCCCTGGGCCTCGGGCCCGTGGGAGACCGTCTCGTCATCGAGGTGGAAGGAGGGGGGGAATGAGCGCCCGTACCCTTCCCGCCCTCTCCCTGGACCAGCTGGCTTCCATCGTAGGAGCTCGCCTCGTCGCCCCATCCGGAGAACGTCCCCCGATCCGGAGGGTCACGATCGATTCCCGGGAGTGTGAAGAAGGTGTGCTCTTCGTCCCACTCAGGGGTCGTTTCACCGATGGTCACCTCTACCTGGGAGAGGCCTTCCAACGAGGCGCGTCTGCAGCCCTGGTGCAGGAGACCGTGTTCTCTGAAGCGGGATCGGCCCTCCTGAAACACGTGGTCCAGACCCGCGGGGCCCTCCTCGTGGTGCCCGATACGCTCGAGGCCCTTCAGACCCTGGGCGAGTGGTACCTTTCGTCCCTCCGGGTTCCGATTCGGATAGGGGTGACCGGGAGCAGCGGGAAGACGTCCACCAAGGAGATGCTCAGAGCCGTGCTCTCCCTCCACTATTCGAGGGTGTGGGCCACCGAAGGGAACCTCAATTCGGAAATAGGCGTGCCGCTCTCGATCCTCGGTATCCGGGAGGAGCCTGAGGTGGTGATCTGCGAGATGGGTATCGATCATGTCGGGGAGATGGACGTGCTCGCACGTATCGTGAAGCCCAATCTCGCGGTCGTCACGGGGATAGGGAGTGCGCATCTGGAGCGGTTTGGCACGAGGGAGCGCATCGCACGCGAGAAGGCGAAGATCTTCTCCTCTTTCGACGATCGCTCGGTGGGCTTCATCCCCGAGGACGAGGAGTTCTTCCATGTCCTGGTGGAGGGGTGGCGTGGAACCTTCCTCCCCTACGGACCTGCCACGGTGGAGGGCTTCGAGGGGTGGGAGAGTCGGGGGCTCGAAGGCGTGATCCTTTTGTGGAAGGGGCTGCGTATACCGCTCCAGGGATACGGGGAACACATGGTGAGGAATGCCCTGGGGGTGATCCGTCTCTCCGATCACCTGGGTGTTCCTCCCTCGATGGTGGCGGAGGGGCTCCAGGCCTACCGTCCGCTCTTCGGGAGAGGGGAGCTCAAGGAGATCGGGGGGGTGTGGTTCCTCGTGGATTGTTACAATGCGAATCCCGAGTCCATGAGGGCTTCGCTCGAGGGCGTGCGGGGTCTCAAGGGGGTCCGGAGGCGCATCGTGGTCCTCGGGAGCATGCGTGAGCTGGGGGATGCCGCTCCGTCCGAGCACAGGAGGCTGGGGGACTATCTCGCCGGATATCCGGCGGATGTGGTGCTGCTGGTGGGTGAGGAGATGGAAGCCGCCTTTGCTGTGCTCGAGGGGCGGAGCGGGGTCTGGTGGATGAGGACCGTGGAGGAGGCGTCCTCGCTCCTCGTTTCGATCGTTCAGGAAGGGGATCTCGTGCTGCTCAAAGGCTCGAGGGCACTGGGCCTGGAACGGATCATCCAGGACTTCGAGGGGAGGTATCATGCTTAAGGAACTACTCTATCCGCTCGTGAAGTACTTCACGCCTTTCAATATCTTCCAGTATATCACCTTCAGGGCGGCCTACGCCGCTGTCACCGCGCTCCTCATCTCCTTCGTCTTGGGGCCCATGGTGATCGACTGGCTTCGTCGACTCAAAGCGGGGGAGGAGGTGAGAGAGGACGGCCCGAGCACCCATCGGGCGAAGTCGGGTACACCTACCATGGGGGGAACCTTCATCATCTTCTCCATCCTGATCTCGGTGCTCCTCTGGCAAGATCTTCGCAATCCTTACACCTGGATCATGCTCCTCTCGGTGGTGGGTTTCGGTCTTCTCGGTTTTGTCGACGACTACCTCAAGGTCTTCAAGAAGAACCGTACGGGATTGCGGGCAGGGGTGAAGTTCATAGGACAGATCGTCCTCTCCCTTCTCATCCTCTTCTTCATCCTCAGACAGGGGAACGAGTACACCACCCTCCTCTACATCCCCTTCTTCAAGAATCCGGTCCTCGATCTCTCGTATTGGTACATTCCCTTCGCCGTGATCTTCATCGTCGGGTATTCCAATGCCGTGAACCTGACCGACGGGCTCGACGGTCTCGCCACCGGCCTGGTGATCATGGTGGGGCTGGCGGTGGCGGTCTTCGCCTACCTGTCCGGTCGTGTGGACTTCTCGGAGTACCTCCAGATACCGTATCTTCCCGGGAGTGGAGAGCTCGCGGTCTTCGCCACGGCCCTGGTGGGGGCGAGCATCGGTTTCCTCTGGTTCAACGCGCATCCCGCCGAGGTCATGATGGGCGACACGGGGAGCCTCAGCCTGGGGGGAACCCTGGCCGTCCTGGGTATCCTCCTCAAGAAGGAAATCCTTCTGCTCATCGTGGGGGGGGTGTTCGTCCTCGAGACCGCGTCCGTGATCCTCCAAGTCCTCTCCTACAAGCTTCGGGGAGGGAAGCGGATCTTCAGGATGGCGCCGCTCCACCACCACTTCGAGCTCTCGGGCTGGCCCGAGAGTAAGGTGGTGATCCGCATGTGGATACTCGGAGGCCTGTTTGCGATCATAGGGCTCTCCACGCTCAAGATCCAGTAAGGGGTACCATGAGAGGCGGATTCGCACCCGAACGTGTCCACGACTCCTCGAGAGGCACCTTCCTCCCGTTGCTGGTGGTGCTCCTCCTCTCGGTGGGGCTCTCCATGCTCTTCTCTGCCTCCCACTATCGCTCGGAAGTCCTGGTGGGCAACCCCTACTACTTCGTGCTCCAACAGGCGGTGAGGGTTGCGGTGGGTCTCGTGGTGGCGGGAGCCCTCGTCCTCATCCCCCTCGAGGTCCTGCAGCGCACCGTGCCCTGGATGGTCCTGGGCACCCTGGGGCTCCTCCTCCTCACCTTCGTGCCCGGTATAGGGGTGTCGTTCTTCGGTGCGAACCGCTGGATCGTGGTAGCCGGCGTCTCCTTCCAGCCTTCGGAACTCGCCAAATTCGTCCTCGTCTTCTACCTCTCCTACATCCTCTCCAGGAAACGTGACAGGTTCGAGGATCCGGGGGTCTCCATCGTGCCGCCCGCGGTCGTCCTCTTTTCCTTCGTGTTGCTCGTCTATCTCCAGAACGACTTCTCCACCGCCATCTTCCTCCTCTTCTCGGGGATGTACGTGTTCTTCGCGGCAGGGGTGCCCTTCAGGTACTTCGCCTTTTTCTTCATGGTGGGCGTTCCGCTCTTCCTCATCCTTCTGTTCACCAGGGAACACCGCGTGCTGAGACTCCTGGCCTATCTCGACCCGTCCCGTGATCCCGACGGTGTGGGATACCAGATACAGGCCTCGCTCCGCGCCCTTTCGGAGGGGGGCTTCTGGGGCAAGGGCATGGGAAACGGCACCTACAAGTATGGGGTGTTGCCCGAAGCCCATTCGGACTTCATCTTCGCCACGGTGGGGGAGGAGTTGGGATTCGTGGGGGTGGTGGGGATCTGCCTCCTGTTCGCGATGCTCGTCCTGGAAGGGTACCGGATAGGGATGCGCCAGGGAGAGGACTTCCCCAGGCTGCTCGCCTTTTCCGTGACGACCACCCTCGCCCTCCAGGTGCTCATAAACCTCTCGGTGGTGTGCGGTCTGCTTCCCACGACCGGGGTGCCGCTCCCGTTTTTCTCCGCAGGAGGGTCGGCGGCCCTCGTGACCCTCATGTTCTGCGGACTCCTTGGAAATCTGTCACGGAGGGGGAGGGACCCGCATGGCTGACCACATGCTCTATGCGGAATACCTGACCCCTGCGAAGGAACGGGGATCGAGAGGGCGGTGGATCTGGTGGGTGCTTGCCTGCTCCTTGCTGGCGGGCGCCCTCTACCTCGTAGTGCAGGTGGTGCTCCTCCCCCGGCTCAGGATCACGAGGATCATCCTGGAGGGGGATCTCCCGGCGTCTTCCGAGGTGATCCTCGAGCGGGCGGGACTCGATGTCGGACATCCCATCCTTTTCACGGTGAGGACCGAGGAGATCCGGCGGAGACTCGAGGCCTGGCCCGTGGTGGCCCACGTGGAGGTGGAGAAGGTCTTCCCCGGGACATTGAGGATAAGCCTTGCCTCTCGCACGCCGCTCGTGTATCTTCTCGTCGATCGGGACGGGGTCCTCGTCCCTGCGGTGTGCGACGAGGAGGGTGTGGTGTTCCTCGCGGGGAAGCAGGTCCCCGCTGTGGACCTGCCCGTGCTCAGCGGTGTGCGGTTCTCCAAGTTCATGGTGGGGGCCCGGGTGCCTGAGGCGGTACGGGCCTTCCTGAAGGATGTAGACGAACTCCGGAAGACGAGTCCCCGGACTCTGGGGCTGATCTCGGAGTTCAGGCTGGTGGCCCGCGGGGAATACCTCTTCGACATCCAGGTCTTCTTCAGAGGCTACCGGGTGCCGGTGAGGTTCGAGGGCCATCTCACCGAGGAGAAGGTGCACTATGCCCTCATGATTCTCGATGTGCTCTCGGAGGAGGGCCTCCTGGAGGGGATGTCTGAAGTGGATTTCAGAGGAGGGCGTATTACGTATACGAAGAGGAGTGGTGTCTGATGGATCCCGTGGTAGTCGGACTGGATATAGGGACCACACAGGTGAGGAGTCTCATCGCCGAGCTTTCCGAGAGGGGGGAGCTCGAGGTGACAGGGGTGGGGAGGGCCGTCTCTCCTGGTCTGCGCCGCGGGGTGGTCATCAATATCGATGCCACCCTCGAGGCGGTGCGTGAGGCGATCGAGCATGCCGAGATGATGGCGGGAAGGGAGGTGGAGGATGTCTTCACCGGGATCGCGGGCACACACATAGAGGGGATCAACTCGAAGGGAGTGGTGGCCGTCTCTCCAAAGGGCAAGGAGCGGAAGGTCTCTCAGGAGGATATCGTGCGGGTCCTCGATGCGGCCAAGGCCCTTGGGCTCCCCATGGACCGGGAGATCCTCCATGCGATTCCCCAGGAGTACAAGGTGGACGAGCAGGACCACATCAAGGACCCTCTCAACATCCTCGGTGTGCGGCTGGAGGCCGACGTGCACATCATCACCGGATCGGTCACGGCTTCCCAAAACCTCATCAAGTGCGTCCAGCGGGCAGGGTATGACGTGCACGGCCTCTTCCTCGAAGCCCTTGCGGCGGGCAAGGCGGTCCTCACCGAGGACGAGAAGGACCTGGGAGTCGTCCACATCGACATCGGAGGAGGCACTACCGATGTGGTGGTGTATCTGGGTGGAGCGCCGTACCTCACGGGAGCCATCCCCATAGGGGCCTCCCAGGTGACTTCCGACCTCTCCATCATGCTGGAGACTCCGTTCGAGGCTGCGGAGCGGCTGAAACGCCAATCGGGGTGCTGTTTCCTCCCCCTCGTGGAGGACGAAGAAGTCATCATCCCGGGGGTGGGGGGACGGCCTCCCCTCGCGACCAGCAGGGCCGAGGTGGTGCACATCATACAGGCTCGTATGACCGAGATCTACGAGCTCATACTCGAGAAGATCCAGAAGAAGGGCTATCTCCCCCACGTGGGTGGGGGGGTGGTGCTCACAGGAGGAGGCGCCCTCCTCGAGGGGGCTTCCGAGCTCGCCATGGAGGTCTTCGGCAAGCCCGCCCGTGTGGGGTATCCCATGGGGGTCAAGGGGCTTCCTCCGGAGTTCGAGACGCCGGAGTTCGCCACCGCGGTGGGTCTCCTCCTCTTCGGGAAGGAAGTGCTCCTCGAGGAAGGTGTGAGGCCGTTGTCCCAGAGGAGATCGTCGTGGTTCTCCTCGATCGGGCAGTGGCTCAAGAACTTTTTCGAATGACGCCCTTGAGGCGAAGGGAGGGGAAATGAATATCGAATTGATCGACGAGTTTTCACAGAACCCCACGCGAATAAAGGTGATCGGTGTGGGCGGAGGCGGATGCAACGCCGTGAACCGCATGATAGAGGCGGGGGTGCAGCACGTGGACTTCGTCGCCATGAACACCGACGTGCAAGCCCTGGGGCTCTCCCTGGCCGATACCAAGGTGCCCCTGGGTAAGAAACTCACCGGTGGTCTGGGAGCCGGAGGGAATCCCGAAGTGGGGGGAAAGGCGGCCGAGGAGGACAGGGACACCATACGGGATCTCCTCACCGGTGCGGACATGGTGTTCATCACTGCGGGTATGGGGGGAGGGACGGGGACCGGGGCGGCGCCGGTGATCGCGAGTGTGGCGAGGGAGCTGGACATCCTCACCGTGGGGGTGGTGACCAGGCCCTTCGGTTTCGAGGGCAGACAGAAGGCTCGGATCGCCGAGGAAGGGATCCGAAAGATGCGCGAGTTCGTGGACACCCTCATCATCATACCCAACGAGAACCTGCTCAAGGTGGTGAAACCGAACACCCCCCTCAGAGAGGCCTTCAAGGTGGCGGACGATGTCCTCAGGCAGGGGGTGCAGGGCATCTCCGACCTCATCACCAGGCCGGGTATCATCAATATCGATTTCGCGGACGTCCGCAAGATCATGAAGGGAAGGGGCGATGCCCTCATGGGGGTCGGAAGGGGTCGTGGTGAGAATCGAGCCGTCGACGCCGCCACCACCGCCATCAACAACCCCCTCCTCGACGACATCCAGATCGAAGGGGCGAAAGGAATACTCGTGAACGTGACGGCGGGGCCCGACTTCACCCTCCAGGAGTACAGCGAGGTGATGAACATCATCAATGCGAACTCCAAGTCCGACGAGGAGACCGAGATCATCGTGGGCACGGCCGAGGATCCCGAGATGGAGGACTGGGTGGTGGTCACGGTGATCGCCACCGGATTCCAGCACGTGAGGGCGGTGGAGGAGGAGAAGCCCGCCCAGGAACGAAAGGAAGTCCTCTCGGTGGACGAGTGGGACAGGATACTCGGGAAGGGGGGGGCCCCGAAGAAGGAAGAACGGATGGTTCCACGGTCGCTCTTCCCCAGCGAGGACGAGTTGGGCATCCCTGCTGTCCTGAGGTATCAGCGAAGGAAGGGACAGTGAGGAAGGTCTATGACTACCGGGCATGAGCGCCTGCTGCGCCGATACCGGACGCATCTCGTTGCAGAGCTGGGGCGTTCGCGCCTCACCGAGGAGACGTATCTACCTCTCTGTGAACGGTTCTGCGCATGGTTGGAGTGCAGGGGATTGGAGGTGGAGACGGTCTCCCGCCGTACGTGTGAGGAGTTCATCGTCGACGAGCGGGGGGAAGGCAAGGAAACCCGCACGATCGCCAAGGAGATGAGCGCCCTCCGATCGTTCTTCAGGTTCCTGGTGCTCGAGGGGGTGCGGCCCGACAACCCGCTCGAGGAGATGGATGCGCCCCGGATCTCGCGGACCCTGCCCCGCGTCCTCGAGGAAGAGGAGGTGGAGATCCTCCTCGAAGCGGTGGATACCACCCCCCCCGAGGGGATGCGGGACAGATGCCTCCTGGAGGTGCTCTATTCCTGCGGGCTTCGGGTCTCCGAGGCGTGCGGACTCGACCTCCAGGACATCTTCCTCTCCGAGGGGTTCGTGAAGGTGCGGGGCAAGGGGGAGAAGGAGCGTCTCGTGCCCTTCGGAAAGGAGGCCGGGCACTGGATGAGGCGATACCTCTCCGAGGCGCGACCGGTCCTGGCGGCACGCCGTCCTGGCTCGCGGGAGCAGGCGGTCTTCCTCAACCGATGGGGACGACGTCTTTCGCGGAAGGGCGCCTGGATCCGACTCAAGAGGCTCGTCGCGGCCAGCGGGGTGGACGCAAAGCTCCACACGTTTCGACACACGTGCGCCACCCACCTGCTCCACGGAGGGGCGAATCTGAGGGAGGTGCAGGAGTTCCTTGGGCATGCCGATATCTCCACGACGCAGATCTACACCCATGTGGACGCCCGTCGCCTCGCATCCTACCATCACATGTACCACCCAAGGGGGTAGCCATGAGAGCTCGTGTCCTCCTCATTCTGGTGCCTCTGCTTCTCCTTGGAGGGTGCAGGAAGGACGATACCGAGGCCATGCTCGAGCGACTCCTCGTCTTCGAGCCCGAACCTGAGCAGACGAAGCAGGACCCCGAACGTATCGCCGAGCTGAAGGAGGGTATAGAGAAGTACAGGCAGGTGGTCCAGGAGAAGGTCCGTGCCGCAGGACAGCTCGGGGTCTACTACAAGCTCCTGGCCGAGGCCTACATGCAGCAGGGTATGTTCGGTCTCGCGCTCGAGGCCCTTGAAGAGGCGATCACCATCTATCCCGAGAATCCGGTATTGTTTCAGATGGCGGGAATCTGCGCGGGCCGGATGGCGAAGGCCCAGATGGATCCCGTGGAGCGCGATCGGTATCTCCAACTCTCCGAGTCCTACTACCTCAGGGCCCTTGATCTCGACCCCAGGCTCAAGGAGAGCCTCTACGGGATCGCCATCCTCTATGTCTTCGAGATGGGGCGGCCGGAGGATGCGATTCCACATCTCAGGAAGCTCGTGGAAATCGATCCGGGCTGGATGGAGCCGTATTTCGTGCTCGCGAGGGCCTATGTGGAGGTGGGCAGGATAGAGGAGGCCAAGGAGGAGTACCGCTACGTGGTGGAACACGCCCGGGATCGTGAGATCAAGACGAGGGCCCAGGAGCATATCCTCCAGCTCTCAGGAGGCACGGAGTGAAGGTGAATCCGCTCGCCCTTGCAGTGGACCTGCTCCCCGCTCTCTCGGGGAAGGAGAAGGAGAAGGTCTTCGCCTCGCTCTCCTCTGTGGAGGAGTTCGCCCGTCTCACTCAGGGCGAGATAGAGAGGATGATCGGCAGGATCATCCCTCGGGCCCGTCTTTCTCCGGCGGAGGCCCTGAAGGCTGCAGAGAAGGAGGTGCGGCTCTGCGAGGCGAAGGGTATCTCCGTGTGTCGGAGGGGGGAGCGGCTCTATCCTCCCCTGCTTGGAGAGACTTTTGACCCTCCCTTCCTTCTTTACTATATTGGAAATCTGGAGCCAAAGGAACCCCGTTTCTTCGTCTCGGTGGTGGGTACACGGCATCCCACCCTCGAGGGAAGCCGGGCGGCCTATCTTCTCGGGTGTGACGCGGTCCAGGAAGGGGGTGTGGTGGTCTCGGGGCTCGCGAGAGGTATAGACGGTGCAGCCCACAAGGGGGCGGTGGATGCGGGAGGTCCCACGTGGGCGGTGCTCGGATCGGGCCTGTGCGAGCTGTACCCTCGGCATCACCGCCGCCTCGCCATCCGGATCGTAGAGGCGGGAGGAGCCCTGATCTCCGAGTATGCCCCCTCCGTACCGGCACGAAAGCACCACTTCCCGGAGCGGAACAGGATCATCGCGGGATGCACGAGGGGGACCGTGGTGGTGGAGGCACCGGCGCGTTCCGGCGCTCTCATCACCGCCCAGTACGCCCTGGACGAGGGGCGGGATGTCTTCGTCCACGGCGATCTCCTCTCCTCGCCTCAGGGAGAGGGGGTACGGGCCCTCGCCGACTCGGGGGCGAAGGCCGTAGGCGGGATTGCGGACATCCTGGAGGATTGGGGTATCCCTTCGCAGAGGGAGGCCCCGGCCGATGGGGGAGGGGGTTCCCGGACCGAGGACCGGGGACGCCCCGGAGAGACCGTGGCCCGCCTCATGGAGGCGGAACTCGAGGGACACATCCTTCGACACGGTGGATCGATCATAAAGAGGAAGCCATGAAGAAAAAGCGTGACACGAACACCAATCCTTACACCCTCCTCGTGGTGGAGTCTCCTGCAAAGGCGAAGACGATAGAGAAGTATCTGGGGAAGGGATACAAGGTGGAGGCGTCCAAGGGACACCTCATAGACCTGCCGAAGTCACGGCTCGCGGTGGACATAGAGGGCTCGTTCGAACCGGATTACATCGTGGTGAGGGGCAAGGCTCCCATCCTGAAGGCCCTGCAGGAGAAGGCCAACGCCTCCTCCAAGGTCCTCCTCGCCTCGGATAACGACAGGGAAGGGGAGGCCATCGCCTATCACATCAGGGATGCCCTCCTCAAGAAGAATCCGGATCTCGAGATAGGGCGGATCGTGTTCAACGAGATCACCCCCCAGGCGATACGGGAGGCCGTGGAGCACCCCCGGTCCATCGACATCCACAAGGTGGAAGCCCAGAAGGCGAGGCGGGTGCTCGACCGCCTGGTGGGATATCATCTCTCCCCCCTCCTCTGGAAGAAAGTGAAGAACGGCCTCTCCGCCGGGCGCGTCCAGTCGGTGGCCCTCAGGCTCATCTGTGAACGGGAGCGGGAGGTGGAATCCTTCGTCCCGGAGGAATACTGGACCATCGCTGCTCGCGCCGTGGTGGGGCGTTCCTCGCTCGACCTGGAGCTCGTGAGCTACAAAGGTGAGAAGCCCCAGATCAAGACGGAGGAGGAAGCCGGCAAGATCATTGCCCTCCTCCGGGAACACCCCTGCAGGGTGAAGTCTCTCAAGGAGACGTCCCGGCAGGTGCGGCCCAAACCTCCCTTCACCACCTCCCAGCTCCAACAGGTGGCGGCGAATCGCCTCGGTTTCAGCTCACAGAAGACCATGCAGATCGCCCAACGTCTCTACGAAGGTGTGGACCTCGGCGGCACCCGCATCGGTCTCATCACCTACATGAGGACCGACTCCACGAGGGTGGCCGAATCGGCCCTCTCCATGGTGCGGAACTACATCCAGACCCATCATCCGGAGGCCCTTCCCGATGCCCCCGTGCGCTATGCCCGGGGCAAGGGCGCCCAGGATGCCCACGAAGCCATCAGACCCACCGTGGTGGACTACACGCCCGATCACGTGAAACAGCATCTCTCCCGGGACGAGTGGCGCCTCTATTCCATCATCTGGGAACGTTTCGTCGCGTCCCAGATGAAACCCATGGTCACGAAGACCGTCACTGTGGAGTGTGAGGTGGGGGAAGGAGTCCTCAGGGCGAGCGCCACACAGGTGGTGGAGCCGGGCTTCCTCTCCGTGCTTTCGGTCCTCAAACCGAAGGATACCAGCAAGAAGCTCCCTCCGCTCGAGGAGGGACAAGAGCTCACGATCGAGGAGTGGATCCCCTCGCAGCACTTCACCACCGGGCCGAGCAGGTACACCGACGCCACGATCGTGAAGGCCCTCGAGGAGCTGGGGATCGGCAGACCTTCCACCTACGCCCCCACCATCCAGGTGCTCTTCAACCGCTACTATGTGGTGAGGAAGGAGCGGCAGATTGTCCCCACCGAGCTGGGAAAGGTGGTGAACGACATCCTGGTGCAATCGTTCCCCGACATCTTGGACGTGGACTTCACCGCCCGGATGGAGGCCCAGCTCGACGAGATCGAGGAGGGGAAGGTCGAGTGGGTGAGCATGATCCGGGAGTTCTTCGGGCCGTTCAGGGAGAAGGTGGACCATGTGATGGAACACCTCGAGTCGATCAAGGGCACGCTCGAGGAGGAGACCGGGGAGACCTGCGAGAAGTGTGGTCGTCCCATGGTGAAGAAGCTCGGTCGGTTCGGCTACTTCCTCGCCTGTTCCGGGTTCCCCGAGTGCAGGAACGCACGTCCCCTCCCCCTCGCCGACTGCCCCATGCCGGGGTGTGACGGGAAGATCGTGGAGCGGCGGGGAAGGCGGGGGAGACGGAGGGTCTTCTACGGATGTACGCGCTATCCCGAGTGTTCGTTCACCAGCCCCTATCCGCCCAGCGGGACCTCGTGTCCCATGTGCGGCTGGCCGCTCATGGAGAAGACCTCGAAGGAGGGGAGCGTGAAGCTTTGCGTGAATCCCTCGTGCAGCTATCTCCACGAACGGGAGGGGGAGGTGCCGGTGGTGATCGATGGAAGCGACACCTCCGAGCTGGAGATCTCCACCGTGGGGAGCGAGGAATGACCATGGAGGGAGGATCCGTGAGCACACTCCACCAGGAGACACTCATCGATCGGTTTCTCGCCCACCTCTCGCACATGAGGGGACTCTCGGAAGCCACCGTGAGATCGTACCGGAACGACCTGGTGAAGGTGGGGGCCTTCCTGGAGAAGCTGGGAACCGATCTGGTCTCCGCCACGCGCGAGGACATACGCCACTGCGTGGCGGAGTACACGCTCGCCCGCCAGGCCCCTTCCTCCATCAACCGCATGCTCTCCTCGCTCCGCAGCTGGTACCGCTTCCTGAGGAGGGAAGGGGTGAGGATCGACTCGCCCATGGAGGGGATCTCCTCGGTGAAGGCAGGGAAGCGGCTTCCCTCGTTTCTCTTCGAGGACGAGGTGGATCGTCTCCTCGACATAGAGGGGAGCGACTTCGCGAGCCTCAGGGACAGGGCCCTCCTCGAGGTCCTCTATTCCACCGGGTGCCGGGTGCAGGAGCTGGTCTCGCTCACCATAAGTGGTGTGCAGGTCTCCCGGGGGTGGTGTGTGGTGAAGGGGAAGGGCGGCAAGGAACGGCTCCTCTTCCTCGGCTTGGGTGCGCGCAAGGCCCTCGCCGCCTATCTCCCCCTTCGGCAGGCCCTCCTCGAGCGGATGGGGAGACGTGAGGAGGGGGCGCTCTTCGTGAACCAGAAGGGGAGCCCGCTCACGACCAGGGGCGTGGCCTACATCATCGAACGGCGGGCCAGGGAGAAGGGACTGGAGAAGCGCATAAGCCCCCACGTCTTCAGGCACTCGTTCGCCACGCACGTCCTCTCGAGGGGGGCCGACCTCAGGGTGGTGCAGGAGATGTTGGGCCACGCGAGTCTCTCCACCACCCAGGTGTACACGCACTTGAGCCTTCCCGCCCTCAAGCGGATGTACCGGAAGGCGCACCCTCATGCGGAAAGGAGCGATTCATGAGCGAGGTGAAGAGCACCACGGTGATCGCGGTTCGAAGGAACGGCGTGGTGGCCATGGCGGGGGACGGCCAGGTGACCATGGGCACCACCATCATGAAGGGAAACGCTCGCAAGGTGAGGACCCTCTACGACGGGAGGGTCCTGGTGGGGTTCGCCGGTGCCACGGCCGACGCCTTCACCCTCTTCGAGCGGTTCGAGGGCAAGCTCAAGGAGTTCTCGGGGGACGTACTCCGGAGTGCGGTGGCCCTGGCCAAGGACTGGCGTACCGACAGGATGTTGAGGCGACTCGAGGCGTTGCTCCTCGTGGCCGACAGGGAGCGGATGCTCCTCCTCTCGGGCACGGGAGACGTGGTGGAACCTGAAGACGGGGTCCTCGCGATAGGATCGGGAGGGCCGTATGCCCATGCCGCGGCGAAGGCCCTGCTCTCCCATACCGACCTCTCCGCCAGGCGGATCGCCGAGGAGTCCTTGCGGATAGCCGCATCCATCTGCATCTATACCAACGAACAGATCATAGTGGAGGAGCTCTCATGAGTGAAGGGGTGAAGCGGAAGCTGGAGGACCTCACGCCCAGGCAGATCGTGGAGGAACTCGACAAGTACATCGTGGGTCAGGGGCAGGCCAAGAAGGTGGTGGCCATCGCCCTCCGCAACCGGTGGCGCAGGCAGCAGCTTCCCCCCGAGCTGCGGGACGAGATCGCACCCAAGAACATCATCATGATCGGTCCTACGGGCGTGGGGAAGACCGAGATTGCGCGGCGGATCTCCCGCCTCACCGGGGCACCCTTCCTCAAGGTGGAGGCCACGAAGTACACCGAGGTGGGGTACGTGGGTCGCGACGTGGAATCGATGATCAGGGACCTCATGAGCGTGGCGGTGGCCATGGTGAAATCGGAGATGCAGGCGGGAGTCCAGGAAGAGGCGGAACGGAGGGTGGAGGAACGTCTCCTCGACCTGCTCCTCCCCGGGAGCAGGACTGCCACCGGCGAGTCGGGTGTCTCGCCCGGCACGAGGGAACGGTTCAGGGAGATGCTGAAAAAAGGGGAGCTCGACGACCGTATGGTGGAGGTGAGCGTGCGGCGTCCGCTCATGCCCTCCATAGAGGTCTTCTCCGGTACGGGGTTCGAGGAGATAGGTATGAGTCTCGGCGGGCTCGCCAACCTCTTCGGAGGGGAGAAGAGGAAGAGGGTGAAGGTGCGACAGGCGAAGGAGTTGCTTCTCGCCGAGGAAATGGAGCGGCTCATCGACACCGATCAGGTGGCGGAGATCGCCAGACAGCGGGTGGAGCAGATGGGTATCGTCTTCATCGACGAGATCGACAAGATCGCGGTGAAGGAAGGCAAGACGGGTGGTGTGGATGTGTCCCGCGAGGGCGTCCAGCGGGATCTCCTCCCCATCATAGAGGGAGCCAAGGTGAATACGAGATACGGCATCGTGGATACCTCCCACATCCTTTTCATCGCGGCCGGGGCCTTCCACATGAGCAAACCGAGCGATCTTATCCCCGAACTCCAGGGCCGGTTTCCCCTTCGTGTGGAACTCGAGCCCCTGGCACGGGACGAGTTCTTCAAGATCCTCACCCAGCCCCAGAATGCCCTCATCAAACAGTACACCGAACTCCTCAAGACCGAGGGGGTGGAGATCTCTTTCACCCAGGAGGCGCTCGAGGAGATCGCCCGGACCGCCGAGGAGGTGAACACACGTACCGAGAACATAGGAGCCCGCCGGCTGCATACCATCATGGAGGTGGTGCTGGAGGAGGTCTCGTTCGCAGGTCCCGAGATCCAGGGACAGAAGATCACCATCACCGCCGACTATGTGAAAGAACGATTGGCGAAGGTGCTCGTCAATGAAGATATCACACGATACATCCTCTAGGCATGGAGAAATCCGTAATCTCCACGAGGAGGCGGCCGATAGGTAAAGAGAGGGAATCTCTCCAGTTCAGGGAGGCGCAGTGATGTTTATCGGCAACACGTTCGGAAAGACGCTCGATATCCTCCATCGTGAGATGGACGTGAACCTCATACGCCGGCAGATCATCGCGAACAATATCGCTAACGCCGACACCCCCAACTTCAAGCGGAGTGAGCTCAATTTCGAAAGCTCCCTCAAGAAGGCCCTCGAGTCTGAGAAGGTGAGGAAGCTGCCTGCCTTCATCACCGACCCCCGGCACATCCCTTTCAACAGACCGGTGGACTACCGCACGGTGCGGCCGAGGAAGATCCTCGATTTCTGGACGACCAGTAAGAACAACGGCAATAACGTGGACCTGGAGCAGGAGACCATGGACCTCCTCAACAACGAACTGCTCTACAATATGATGGTGCAGACGGTCTCCCACCAGTTCTCCCAGGTCCAGCTGGTGCTCAGGTGAGGAGGTGAGGGATGGGGCTCTTTACACCGATCAACATAGCGGCCACGGGGCTCACGGCCCAGCGTCTCCGGATGGATGTGATCTCCAACAACATCGCGAACGCCACCACCACCCGCACCACCGAAGGGGGCCCCTTCAGACGGAGCAGAGTGGTCTTCAGACCACGGGTGGAGCAGCCCTACTGGCGGAGTCCGTTCCTCCCCAAGCCGCTCGACAACGGTCTCGGCAAGGGGGTGAGGGTGGTGAAGGTGGAGAAGGACTACGACGCGAAGACCAGACTCGTGTACGATCCCACCCATCCGGACGCCATCAAGTCGGGACCGCTCAAGGGCTATGTGGAGTATCCCAACGTGAACATCGTGAACGAGATGGTCGACCTCATCGATGCCTCGAGGGCGTACGAGGCGAACCTGGCCGTCGTGAACGGGTCGAAGACCATGTTCCTGAAAGCCTTGGAGATAGGGAGGTGAGTTAGATGCAGTTCCTGACAGAGACCGCGGCCGTAGGACACAAGATCACCCTTCAGAAGGCTGATCCACGCCACTTCCAGGGCCACAAGCCCGAGGAAAAGCCTGTGGATCCGGACGATTTCTCCCGACTCCTCTTCGAGGCGCTCGACGGAGTGAACAGCCTTCAACAGAAGAGCGCACTCCTCAGCCAGCAGATGATCACGGATCCGGACTCCCTGGACCCGCACGACGTGACCATCGCCATGGCCAAGGCGAATCTCGCCCTCTCCATCACCAAGTCGGTGGTGGACAGGGCCGTACAAGCATACAGGGAGATCCTGTCGTTGCGCTGACGCGGATAGGATCTACCGTACTGGGAGGGGAACATGAATGAGTGGCTCAAGAACGTTCTGGAGCGCGTGAAGAACGCGTGGGGTAAGTGGTCGCTCGTCCAGAAGATCATCTTCATATCGATCGTGGTGGTGCTCGTGGGAAGCCTCGTCTTCCTCGCGAGCCTGAGCGGTGCGCCCTCGATGGTTCCGCTCCTCAACAAGGCCATCACCGATCCACAGGTGCTCGAGGACATCACCACCCGCCTGGAGGAGGAGAACGTCCCCTACCAGGTGACGGCGGACAACCGCATCCTGGTCTCGGACGAGAAGACCGCACGCAGGATGCGGGCCATCCTCGTGCGGGAGGACCTCGTTCCCCGGGGGACCGATCCCTGGGAGCTCTTCGACATCGAGCGGTGGACCATCACCGACTTCGAACGGAACGTGAACCTGCGTAGGGCCATCACCAGGACCGTCGAGGAACACCTCAAGGCCCTGGACGACATCGATGATGCGAGTGTCACCCTGGTGCTGCCCGAGAAGGCCCTCTTCGCCGAGGATCAGGAACCGCCGAGCGCCTCCATCATCATCGTGCCCAAGCCGGGATCGGACATCACCAGTAATCGAAAGAAGATAGAGGGGATCGTGAAGCTGGTTCAGTTCGCCGTGGAGGGCCTCGATCCCGACTACATCACGATCACCGATCAGCGGGGAGTGGTGCTCAACGACTTCGAAGGTATGGAGCAGTTCGATCGTCTCGAACTCGCCCGGAGGCAGCTCAAGACCAAACAGGAACTCGAGAACGAGTACAAGAAGCGGATCCTATCCGCCCTCGGTACGGTCTTCCGCTCGGACAGGGTCGAGATCGTGAACCTGGACATCGAGCTCGACATGAGCGACGTGGAGGTGAAGACCGAGGAGCACTTCCCCATCACGATGAAACCGGACAACCCCAGGACGCCCTACGACGAGAGCGAGGTGGTGCCTTCCATCACCCTCTCCAAGGAGATCCAGGACGAGAAGTTCGAAGGCACGGGCTTCAACCCCGAAGGCCCTCCGGGACAGGAGGGGCAGACACCTCCCGCGTACAAGGATCTCGAAGGCCTGGTAGGAAAGTACTCCCGCAATTCGTTGATACAGAACGAGGTGGTGAATACGAGGAACATCACCGAGCGGAAGGACCCATGGGAGATCAAGCGCATCAGCGTGGCCGTCGCACTCGACGGGGTGTGGAAGTGGGAGTATAATGAGAAGGGGGAGGTGGTCTTCAATCCGGATGGTTCCATCAAGCGGACGTACCTCCCCGTCTCGGACGAGGACCTCAGGAAGGCTGAGGAGCTGATCAAAGGAGCGGTGGGCTACAAGAGGGAACGAGGAGACCTGATCACGGTGCAGCACATCCAGTTCGACAGGACGCTCCAGTTCGCCGAAGAGGATGCGGCCTTCCGGGCGAGACGCCAGCTCGAGCGGACTGTCTTCTATTCCCTCCTGGGTGTGGCCGCTCTTCTCGTGGCGTTCATCATCTTCAGGCTCATCGCGAGGGAGATGGAGAGGCGGCGGCGTCTCAAGGAGGAGGAGCTCGCCCGTCAGCATCAGGCCATGAGGGAGGCCGCCTTGCGGAGCGCGGAGGAAGAGGCGGCGGCCGTGGAGATGTCGGTCGAGGAAAGGGCCAGGATGGAGCTCCAGGAGCAGGCCATCAACATGGCACGGGAGCATCCGGAAGAGGTGGCCCAGCTCATACGAACCTGGTTGATGGAGGAATGACATGGGCAAGACCAAGACCGCAGCGCCCGCTTCCGGGCATCAGGTGAAGAAGCCGGGGGTGAAGAGAGAGCTCACCGGCCGGCAGAAAGCGGCCATCCTCCTGGTGACGCTGGGTTCGGAGCTCTCGGCGGAGATCTTCAAACACCTCAAGGAGGACGAGATAGAGAGCCTCACCTTCGAGATCGCCCGTCTCGAGACGATCGATTCGGAGGAGCGGGACAAGGTCCTCATGGAGTTCCAGGAACTCATGATGGCCCAGGAGTTCATCATCACCGGCGGGGTCGACTACGCCCGCGAACTCCTCGAGAAGGCCCTCGGTACCCAGAAGGCGGTGGACATCATCAACCGGCTCACGAGCAGTCTCCAGGTGCGGCCCTTCGACTTCGTGCGGCGTACCGATCCCACACAGCTCCTCAACTTCATCCAGCAGGAGCACCCGCAGACCATCGCCCTCATCCTCTCCTACCTGGATCCCCAGAAAGCCTCGGTGATCCTCGCGAGCCTCGACCACGACATCCAGGCCGAGGTGGCGAAACGGATCGCCACCATGGACCGCACCTCACCCGAGGTCTTGCGCGAGGTGGAGCGGGTGCTCGAGAAGAAGCTTTCCACCTTGGCCTCCGAGGATTACACCATGGCCGGAGGGGTGGACGCCATCGTGGAGATCCTCAACATGGTGGATCGTTCCACCGAGAAGTCCATCATCGAGTCGCTCGAGGAGGAGGATCCTGAGCTCGCCGAGGAGATCAAGAAGAAGATGTTCGTCTTCGAGGACATCGTGCTCCTGGACGACAGGGCGATCCAGAAGGTGCTCCGCGAGGTGGACACGCAGGAGCTCGCCAAGGCCCTCAAGGCCGTGGATGCCGAGGTGCAGGACAAGATCTTCCGCAACATGTCCAAGCGTGCGGCGACCCTCCTCAAGGAGGACATGGAGTACATGGGGCCGATCCGTATGAGGGACGTCGAGGAGGCCCAGCAGAAGATCGTCTCCATCATCAGGAAACTCGAGGAGCAGGGCGAGATCGTCATCGCGCGCGGCGGTGAGGATGAGATCGTGGTATAGGCCCCTAGACGAGGGAGGACAGACCGGTGGCCAAGTATATCTTCAAGGCAGGGGAGATCACCCCCCTCTCCACGAGGATCGTGCTCCCCTCACCCGAACCGGTACGGCGGGGGACACCTCCTCCGAAACACGCACAGAGAGAGGAGGAGCCGCGTCTCCTTGAGACGGTGGAAGAGATGGAGACGGTGGAGGCGGAGGGAGAGGTGGTCGAGAAGGTGGATCTCGAACACCTGCACCGCCAAGAGGAGGAACTCCGGAAGCAGTGGGAGAAGGAGCGGGAGGCCATCATCTCGGGGGCCAAGGTCGAGGCCGACCGCATCATCAAGGAGGCGGAACAGGTCGCCTTCGAGGAGGTGAAGAAGCGAAACGAGGAGGCTGCCCGGCTCAAGGAAGAGGCCTCGAAGGAGGCCGAGCGTATCGTGACCGAGGCGCAGAAGCGGGTGGAGGACCTGGTTGCAGAGGCCCGGAAGAAGGCCGAGGAGATCGAGCAGGCCGCCTACGACAAGGGGTATGCCGAGGGAAGAGAGGAGGGGTTCCGCAGAGGTAAGGACGAGGTGGATCGTCTCATAGACAGGCTTCATCTGATGATTTCCAAGGTGATCGAGGCGAGGCAACGGGTTCTCGCGGAGTCCGAGGCCCAGATCGTCCAGCTCGTGCTTCTCATCGCCCAGAAGGTGGTGAAGGTGCTCTCGGAGCACCAGAAGAACATCGTGATCAACAACGTGGTCCAGGCCCTCCGCAAGCTCAAGTCCAAGACCGACGTGATCATCCGTGTGAACCTCGAGGACCTCGAGGTCACCTCGGCGCATCTCAAGGAGATCATAGAGAAGATAGAGCACGTGGGCAACGTGACGGTGATGGAAGACCATACGGTGGACAGGGGCGGATGTATCGTCGAGACCGACTTCGGACAGATAGATGCGAGAATCTCCACTCAACTCAAGCAGATAGAGGAGAAGATCCTGGAGACCGTTCCCATCGTCGAGAGGGAACGAATACAGGAGTAGTCCATGTTCGGAAAGTATCTGGCCCTGGTGGAAAAGACCGAGACGGTGAAATGCAGGGGGAGGGTGAAGGCCGTACAGGGTATGAGGATCGAGGGGCAGGGCCCCCTCGCAGTGGTGGGTGAACTCTGCCGCATCCATCCCCCGGACGATCCTGATGCCGGGATATGGGCCGAGGTGATAGGTCTCAAGGGATCGACCGTCTATCTCATGGGATACCAAGACCCTGAGGGGATCCAGGTGGGGGATGTGATAGAGGCGATGGGTGAGCCCCTCTCCATACGGGTCTCCGAAGGTCTTCTCGGCAGGGTACTCGATGCCCGCGGCATGCCCATAGACGACAAGGGGCCCCTCCCTCCAGGGATACGGTATCCGGTGCAGGGGGGACCTCCGCACGTACTCAAGCGCAGACGCATAGAAGAGCAGATCGCCACGGGGATCAGGGCTCTCGACGGCCTCCTCCCCATAGGCAAGGGACAGCGTGTGGGTGTCTTTTCAGGGAGCGGGGTGGGAAAGTCGACCCTTCTGGGGATGGTCGCCCGCAACACCAACGCGGACGTGAACGTGATCGCCCTCATCGGCGAGCGGGGGAGGGAAGTCGCGGAGTTCATAGAGCACGATCTGGGAGAGGAGGGGCTGAAGCGCTCGGTCGTAGTGGTGTCCACTTCCGACACCCCTGCGGTGGCGCGCTATCGAGGGGCGTTCGTGGCGGTCGCCATAGCCGAGTACTTCCGGGATCAGGGGAAGGACGTCATGCTCCTCTTCGACTCCGTCACCCGGTTCGCGAGGGCCCTCAGGGAGATAGGGCTCGCCCTGGGGGAGTCTCCTGCGACGAGGGGCTATCCCCCTTCGGTCTTTTCCACCCTCCCCAAGCTTCTCGAGCGATGTGGAACATCGGAGAAAGGGACCATCACCGGGTTCTTCTCGGTCCTCGTGGAGGGGGACGACATGGACGAGCCCGTGTCCGATGCCGTGCGTGGTATCCTCGACGGCCATGTGGTGCTCTCGAGGAGACTCGCCCAGCGGCAGCACTATCCTGCGATCGACGTCCTCTCATCGGTCTCGCGACTGGCTCCCAAGATCACCACCCCTCCTGTGAGGGAGGCGGCGAGAAGAGTCCTGAGGTGGCTCGCCGCCTATCAGGAGACCGAGGACCTCATCAACGTGGGAGCCTACGCGAGGGGGAGCAACCCGGAGGTGGACAAGGCCATAGAGAAGTTGCCTGATATCAACGCCTTCCTGAGGCAGGAGATCGAGGAGCGGGCCCCTCTCGCCGAGACGATTCACCGCCTGTTTGGGCTTGCGGAGATGGAGACCACGGAGGAGGAATCCGGCGACGATGAGACGGTTTAAGTTCCCTTTCGCCCGCATGCTCAGGTTGAGGGAACATGTGGAAGAGCAGAAGAAGGAAGCGCTCGGGAAGGTGGTACAGGAACGACAGGAGGTGGACCAGGCGATCCGACACGTGGTGGCTGAGTCGGTCAGGGCCCTCCGCCAGGGGAGGGAGGGAGGGACCTTCGATCTGTGGACGATGCAGGCAGCCGCCCTCTACCGGGAGAGGCTCGAGAGAGAGCGGGACGAGCTTCTCGCGAGGAGAGGTCGCCTGGAGGACGAGGAAGCCCGGGCCCGTGAAGAATTCCTCAAGGCTCGGGCCGAGACGCAGGTGTTCGAGCGTCTGAGGGACCGCTGTTTCCAGGCGTACCGGAAGGAGTGGATGAAAGAGGACCAGAAGGCCGTTGACGAAGCGGCAGGGATACAGTATGCCGCCACGCATGTGAGGGAGGATCACGATGCCTGAAAACTATACCCGTGTGGGGCCGGGTCTCCGTATCTTCGCCCTCGTCTTTCTCATCGTGTTGCTCCTCCTGGGAGGAGGGCTCTGGCTCACGTATCTCGGGGTGATAGACGTGAGGGAGCAACTCTCCCCGTTGCTCGATCTCATCGGGGTGAAACGCCCCCAGCCCGCCGCGGCCCTTCCGGGCATCACCCTCCTGGAGAGCGCCCGGATCGAGAAGGAACGGGAGGCCCTCAAACTCAGAGAGGCCGAGCTGGAAGAGTGGGAACGGCGTCTTGGAGAGCGGGAAGCGGAACTCGAGAGCATGTGGGAGGAGCTCCAGGAGAAGCAGAAGGCGTTGGAGGAACAACAAAAATCGTTCAATGAACAGATGAAACAATACGAAAATAAAAGGGCCATCGTACGGCAGACGGCCCAGTACCTCATCAACATGCCGCCCGACCGCGCCGTGGAGATTCTTCTGAATATGGAGGACGATCAGGATGTCATCGATATCCTCTGGATGGTTGACGAAATCGCAGCGGAGACGGGAGAGGATTCGATCGTACCGTACTGGCTTTCTCTCATGCCGGCGGATCGTGCGGCCAGGCTTCAGCGCAAGATGGTGCGGAGGCCCTAGATGAAGGCCTTGATCCTCTCCGAGGTCGACCTCTCCCCTCAGCCCTCCTCCCAGCAGACCAGGACTCCCGGAGGGCCGCGTTCGGATACCTTCGCCCGTATCCTGGAGGAGCACCTTGAGAGGGGGGAAGAGGGGGTGCGGGAGAGCCGGCCGACGGCCTCTTCCGAAGAGGGGGGGGGCGATGAGGTGGATGAGAAATCTCCCTCTGCCGGGGAGATGAAAGCCCGAAGACCGAGGAAGGGAGAGGACCGGGTCCGGAGTGAGGGGAGGGAGGAGCGGATGGGGGAGGATGTCCCGGTGGGCAAGAAAGGGGAGAAGCCCCCTATACGCAAGGATGCGGCGAAAAACCGTGAAGTACCGATGGATCCTCGTTCCACGAAAGGGGAGAAGCCGAAGCAACCCGTGTCCCTTCGTCACAGCGCACTCCTTAAGGATGCCCCCGCTCCAGAGCGAGGTGATGAGAGCCGCAGCGGAGACAAGGGGCGCACGGAGAACACGAAGTCACCGCATGCCGATCGGGTCGCCTCCTCGTTCGTCTCCGTTGGACCAGCATTCGCGGACTCCTCCTCGGACAAGGCGTTGCCCCGATCGAAGGAAGGGGAAGACGTCCGTACCAAAGGGGCCGCCCCTGTGAAGGAGCCTCGGAGCATCAAGCCGATAGTCATAGAGGTGATCCGGGAACGAAGCGTGGCGGGGAAGGCCGAGGGGGAACCTTCCTCGAAAGCGCCTTCGAAGGCTGCACAGGAGGACCTCCGTGCCCTTTCCCGCGAACATCTCCCCTCGGGGGAGGACCCCATCCTCGATCCCCTTGTGTTCAGGGGTAAGGAGGGGGATTTCCAGCAGATCCGGACGCCCCAGAACCCCTCACCTTCCGATCTCTCGATCGTTCAGAGACAACTTCTTTCTTCGCTCAGGGAGGCCGGAAACGACGAGATCGTGCGCCAGGCGAGGCTCGTCCTTCGTGATCAGGAGAAGGGAGACATCCATCTGGTACTCCGACCGCCGAGCCTCGGACGCGTGCGTATTCACGTGGAAGTCACGGAGGGGAGGCTTTCGGGGAGGATCCTGGTGGAGAACATGGTGGTGAAGGAGGCCTTTCAGCAGAACCTCAACGACCTCCTTCAGCACTTCAAGTCCCAAGGCTTCCAGGTGGGGCAGTTTCTCGTGGACGTGGAGGGAGGGAACGGTTCCTTCTCCCCGCAGCGTGACCCGTCTTCCGAGGAGCCGGAAGCCGGGCCCATGAGGGTGGTCGTTCCTCACGGAGTGCTTGAGCATGCGGTACCTGCTGCCGATGAGGTATATGAGACGACGACGATCAACCTTACCGTGTAGGAGACAGGTATGGATATCTCCCTTGTGATGAACGATGTGGAGAAGGCCAAGGTGGCCGCCCAGGTGGACGCCCTCAACAAGTCTCTCGCCGAGGGCAGGCAGGTGAAGCAGGAGCTCGGGAAGGACGATTTTCTCAAGCTGCTCGTTGCACAACTTACCCACCAGGACCCCACCCAGCCTCTCGAGGACAAGGAGTTCATCGCCCAGATGGCCCAGTTCTCCACACTGGAGCAGATGACCAATATGAGCCAGGAGTTCTCGAAACTCGCACTGAGGCTCCAGAGTTCCCAGGCATTTTCTCTCCTGGGGAAGACGGTGGTGATCAAGAACGGGGACGAGGAGATCTCCGGTGTGGTCGAGGAGGTGAGGGGGAGGGAGTTCCCACAGCTCCTGGTGAACGGGAGATATTTCGACATGAATCAGATAGAAAGCGTGAGGATGGAGTAGGAGGTAGACCATGATGCGATCCCTGTATGCCGGTGTGTCCGGACTTCAGAACCATCAGATCAGGATGGACGTGATCGGTAACAACATCTCGAACGTGAATACCACGGGATTCAAGAAGGGGAGGGTCAACTTCCACGACATGATCTCCCAGACTCTCTCCGGTGCAGCCCGCCCCACCGAGGAGGTGGGTGGGGTGAACCCCAAACAGGTGGGGCTCGGCATGACCATCGCGAGCATCGACACCATCCACACCCAGGGCTCCCTCCAGACCACCGGCGTGATGACCGATGTGGCCGTCCAGGGTGAGGGCTTCTTCATCCTTCGAAAGGGTGACCGCAGTTTCTACACCAGGGCGGGGGTCTTCGGCCTCGACGAAGAGGGATACTTGGTGAATCCCGCCAACGGGCTGCGCGTGCAGGGATGGAGGGCCGAGACCGTGAACGGACAGACATTCATCAATACCACCGGATCCCTCCAGGACCTCATCATCCCGGTGGGGAGCAAGGACCCCGCGTCCGCCACTACGGAGGTCTTCCTCGCCTGTAACCTCGACAAGCGGCTCCCCGAGATTCCTCCCGGCGCCGGTCCCGAGACGGTGCGTGAAGGCACCTGGGTGGCCACCTACGACATCTATGACAGTTTCGGTAATCCGCATACCCTCAGGATCGAGTTCACCAAGGTGGTGGGTGAACCCAACCGGTGGCGTGCGACGGTCACGGTGGATCCCGATGCAGAGACGCCCACGAACACCCTGGTGGACGTGGGTGAGACCAACAATGCCACCAATACCTTCATCATCCAGTTCGACAATCTTGGGACGATTCAGTCCGTGGAGGACGAGGCGGGAGACGTCCTCGATGCAGGGGCTCTCCAGGTGCAGGTGGGGTTCGATGTGCCCGAGGCCACGATCCCGCCGGGTGAGGCGGCCGTACGGCAGACCTTCAACCTCAATCTCGGTCAGGTGGGGAGCGTGGTGGACGCCGTGACCCAGTTCGCGGAACGCAGCTCCACCAAGGTCTTCCGGCAGAACGGCTACACCATGGGGTATCTGGAAGGGTTCAAGATCGATCAGAATGGGGTCATCACCGGGGTCTACTCCAACGGCAACAACCGTCCGCTGGGTCAGATCGCGCTTGCCACGTTCGTGAACCCGGGCGGTCTCGAGAAGGAGGGTGAGACCATGTTCCGGGTCTCCCTGAACTCCGGGGATCCCAACGTGGGACCGCCGAACTTTGCCGGAAAGGGTAAGCTCATCGCAGGGGCACTCGAGATGAGCAATGTGGACCTCGCCGAGGCCTTCACCGATATGATCGTGACGCAGAGGGGGTTCCAGGCCAATTCCCGAACCATTACCACGTCCGATCAGATGCTCCAGGAGCTGCTGACGCTCAAACGATAGAGGCGTAGAATAGGAGGGGTATGATCAAGGTCACGAAGCTCGATGGCACGGTCTTCTACGTGAATCCTCACCACATCGAATACATCGAGCTCAATCCCGACACCACCCTCATCATGCTCTCGGGCAAGCGTCTGGTGGTCCGTGAGGACTACCAGACGATTTTCGATAGGATCATCGAATATCGAAGGAAGATCGGCCTGTTCTTCAACGAGGAGTGACGAATGGATCTGGGTACGATACTTGGCGTCGTCGTGGGACTCGGACTCGTGGTCTTCGGTATTGTGGTGGCGGGGGTGCCACTCGGTGTGTACATGGACATCGCCTCGGTCCTCATCGTGTTCGGCGGTTCGTTCGGAGCGATGCTCGTGGGAAACCCGCTCGCGCGGATACTGGGGATCATGCAGTACGTGTCACATGCCCTCAACGTCCCCAACTGGCAGGAGGGGAGGGTGATCAACGACCTGGTGGCCTATGCCGAGCGGGCGAGACGGGAGGGACTCCTCGCCCTCGAAGACAACCTCGACGAGATCGAGGATGAGTTCATGCGGAAAGGGCTCCAGCTGGTGGTGGACGGGATCGATCCCGAGATCATAAAAACCGTGCTCTACACCGAGCTCAACGAAATGCAGTCCCGGCACGAGGTGGGGGCCAAGGTCTTCGACGACTGGTCCAAGATCGCGCCCGCCTTCGGGATGATAGGGACCCTCATCGGTCTCATCGCGATGCTCAAGAACCTTGCAGGCGGGGATACCTCTGCGATCGGGCAGGGAATGGCCACCGCCCTCATCACCACGCTCTACGGCTCGCTCTTCGCGAACCTCTTCCTCATCCCTCTCAAGAACAAGCTCATGGACAGGGACCGGGACGAGACCCTGGTGAGGGAGATCATGATAGAGGGGATCCTCTCCATCCAGGCTGGAGACAATCCGAGGGTCCTCCTTGAGAAACTCCTCTCGTTCCTCCCGCCGAAGGAACGAGAGGCGGTCCGCCAGGAGGTGGGGAGGGACTAAGGTGGCGAAGGAGATGCAGAAAAAGAAGAAGTGTGACGAGGGGGCTCCCGACTACATGCTCACCTACGGTGACATGGTGACCCTTCTCCTCACCTTCTTCGTCATGATGTTCACCACTGCGACGATCGACGGGTATCAGCTCAGACTCATCCTCTCCGCGTTCCCCGGGCTCGGGAGCCGGGAGGGAGGGAACACCCTCTCGGTGGGCCGTCTTGCCGAGCTCGGCAACACCGTGATGAGCCTTCCCTCCATGGAACGTGGGCGGGCCCTTGACCAGGCGAGGAAGAAGGCCATCTCGGCCTTCCAGCCCGAGATACGGGCCAAGACCGTGCGGGTGAAGCAGGATGAGCGGGGGCTTGTGATCACCCTGGCGGCCGACGCCTTCTTCAGGAGTGCGAGTGCCGAGCTCAACATAGAGGCCGCCCGGGAGACCCTCATAAAACTCTCCAATCTCCTCACCTCCCCGGAGCTGGAGGGGAGGAAGATCCGCATAGAGGGCCACACGGACGATGTGCCCACCGATCCCGCGGGGCCGTGGCCCAGCAACTGGGAACTCTCCTCGGCGAGAGCCATCAACGTACTCCACTTTCTCTCCGACTACGGGGTGGACGAGAATCACTTCCAGGTGATGGGGCTCGCCGACACCGTACCCCTCGCAGACAACTCCACTCCCGAGGGGAGGGCCTACAACCGGAGGATCGACATAGTCATACTCTCGGAGGGACATCTGTAGAAAACCTTTTCAATTCTCTGATTTTCTGGTAGAATTTGAAGATAGGAGGGGAAGGTGAGCGACATCTTCGACGATGAAACGCAGGAACCCGGAGCCGTAGAGGCGGAATCGAAACAGGTGGGGTTCCTTCCCAGTATCGTGATCCAGATCCTCAAGTACGTGGCACTCGGGCTGCTCGCCACGGTCTTCGTGGTCACGGTGGTCATCATCACCTTGCGGGTCCTGAACGTCTCGAGCCAGTCGCAGAATCCTCCCGAGATTTCGCCCGAGTACCAGGCCGCCCCTCCCGTGCTCGCGTGGTACGAGATAGGAGAGATACGGGCTCGGACTTCGGACGAGGCCCAGTACACCCTGCTCGCGGTCGTCTACCTGGGCTACAAGGTGAACGACAAGGCCCTTCAGACCGAACTCAACGAGCGGAGACCTTATCTGCGTGACCTCATCCGGAGGTTTTTCTCCTCCAAGCGGGCTGAGGAACTGCGCCCCCAGTACGAGGAGATGATAAAGGAAGAGCTCAAGGCCAAGATAAACGATGTCCTCACGAGTGGTATGGTGCAGGATATTGTATTCGATACCTTTACTCTGGTAGAATTCTAGAAGGGATGACGGGAGGAGGGGAACGTACATGACCGAGGTCCTTTCGCAGGAAGAAATAGATCAGCTTCTCTCGGCGATCTCTGCTGGGGAGATAGAAACGGAGGAAGTCCAGCGGATTCCCGAGCAGAGAAAGATAAAGATCTATGACTTCAAGCGGCCCGACAAGTTCTCGAAGGAGCAGATTCGTACCATCTCGATCATGCACGAGACCTTCGCCCGTCTCACGACCACCTCTCTGAGCGCCCAGTTGCGAAGCCTCGTCCAGGTCCACGTGGCCTCGGTCGATCAGCTCACCTATGAGGAGTTCATACGTTCCATCCCCAATCCCACCACGATAGGCATCATCAACATGGATCCCCTCAAGGGTTCCGCGATCCTCGAGATAGACCCCACCATCACCTATTCCATCATAGACAGGCTTTTCGGGGGACCGGGGGACGGCTCGGTGGTCCCCCGGGATCGGGACCTTTCCGACATAGAGACCACGGTGATGGAGGGGATCATGGTCCGCATCCTGGGGAACATGCGGGAGGCCTGGAGTCAGGTGATAGATCTGAGACCCAGACTCGGCCAGATCGATACCAACCCCCAGTTTGCCCAGATCGTTCCCCCCACGGAGATGGTGGTCCTGGTCACCCTCGAGACGAAGGTGGGGGACGTGGAGGGGATGATGAACTTCTGCATCCCCTACCTCACGATCGAGCCCATCATCTCCAAACTCTCGGCACAGTACTGGTATTCCTCGGTGAGAAAGGGCGGCACCACCGAGAACCTCGCGATCCTCAAGGAACGTATCTCCAGCGTCGAGGTGAACCTCGTGGTGGAGGTGGGTTCCATGAACCTGAAGATGCGGGACATCCTCAGCATTCAGAAGGGGGATGTCATCATGCTTCCCACGAGGGTGAAGGAGCCGCTCGTCCTCAAGATTGAGAACCGTCCCAAGTTCTACTGCAGGCCGGGGCGTGTCGGGAAAAAACTTGCAGTCCAGCTCGTGGAGAAGATCGAAGAGTCCCAGGAAGTCGAGGAGCTGACTGCGGAAGGAGAGGAACTATGAGTGATGGTTCCCTTACACAGGAAGAGATCGATGCCCTTCTCCAGGGAAGCGTGAACTTCTCGACGCCCGAGGGGGGGCCTGCCCCTTCGTTGTCCCCCGAGGAACTCCGGAAGTTCAGGGCGCTCCTGCAGAACACCGTGGCCTCGCAGGCGGCCAATCTCTCCATGCTCACGGGGAAACAGGTGGAGGTCCAGCCTCCGGAGGTGAAGGCGGTCCAGGCGGAGACCTTCATACGAGGGCTCCCGGAGCAGGTGGTGAAGGTGGACATACCGTTCACCGAGGGTACGAGAGCTGCTCACGGGTATGTGCTCGACAGGGAGGTGTCCACCCTCATCGCCGGCCTGCTCATGGGACAGGAGAACGTGGAGCTCACCGAGGCCGCCGTCTCCGCCCTTCAGGAGGGGCTTTCCCAGATGAACGGGCCAGTGGTCACCTCGCTGGGTGACGTGTCGGGGATGACCATCCTGACCGCCCCTGCGCAGGGAGCCGAATTTTCCAGGGATCAGTTGAATCTCGACGTCCCGGAGGTCGTAACGGCGGAGTATCCGGTGGTCATCGACGGGGTTGGGCACAAGGTGATCGAATTCTTCGACGTCCCATTCGTGCGATCTCTGGTGAATCCCTCTCGACCTTCTCCCTCTCAACCTGCAAACCAGGCTTCTACTTCTGCACAGGGGGCTACCATGGCGCAGTCACAGGGACAACCAACGGTCTGGGGGCCGGGAGCTCCTCAGGTCCAGCAGGTGCAGTTTCCCTCGTTTCCGGAGGGGGCCCTTGGTCCCGAACAGCAGGCGAACATCTCGCTCCTCATGGATGTATACATGGAGCTCACGGTGGAGCTCGGGAGGACCAAGAAGATGGTGAAGGAAATCCTCGCCATGGGCGAGGGGACGATCATCGAGCTCGACAAACTGGCCGGTGAGCCGGTTGACATACTCGTGAATCACAAGCTCATTGCACGTGGTGAAGTGGTGGTCATAGACGAGAACTTCGGTGTGCGGGTCACGGAGATCATATCACCGCTGGAGCGTCTCAATGAGCTGACGTAGCGACTACTTCATACTGGGAGGGGAACAGAACAGATGAAGTCTCATCCGATCCATGTGAAGCGACTGATAGGTGGTATAGTAGCAACGCTGATCTTCACTACGACCTTTCTCCCTGCACAGGAGACGACCACTCCTCCCCCGGCCCCCCAGGAGGTTTCCGAATCGGAACTCGTCTTTCCCTCTGAGGCGCCCGAGGTGGGAGAGACCGGGGGTGGCGCACCTTCTCCTCAACCTGTGGTGGGCTTCACCCTCTGGGATGGCGTCCGGATGCTCCTTCTGCTCGGGGTGGTGCTCGCAGCCATATACGCGGTGTTCTACTTCCTTCGGAAGATGAGTGTCGCCCGCGGGAGCGGGGAGGATCTCATCAGAGTGGTGGACACCAGGGTCCTCCAGGGGACCCGTGCGGTTCATGTGATCGGGGTGGGGAACAGCTATTTCCTCGTGGGGTCGAGTGAGAACGGTGTGACGCTCATCGCCCGAATCGAGGAGAAGGAGACCCTCGACCGGATAGAGCTCATCGCCTCCAGGCAGGAGACGGGGCGAGGAGGGCGTTTCTCCGATTTCCTCGACCGTCTCTTCCCGCCGAAGCATCCTGCATCTTCGGAGGAGGGGCCGGCTCCCCGGGCGATGACCTTTCTCGAGAAACAGAGAGAGAGGTTGAAACGGCTGTGAAACGGATAGGGTTCCTCGTCGTGTTCATGCTCGTCCTTCCGGGTCCGCTCGGGCTCGTGGCGCAATTGGGTCCTGAAGAGGACCAAGCACTCAATATCCCCTTCGTCGATCTCACCATCCGCGAGCCTCAGAGCGATCAGGAGGTGGCGCTCTCCATCCAGCTCCTCCTCCTGCTTACGATACTCACCCTTGCCCCGTCCATCCTCGTCCTTACCACCTCGTTCTTGAGGATCGCCCTGGTGTTGGACTTCATCCGAAGGGCCCTCGGTCTGCAGCAGGTGCCGCCCACACAGGTGCTCATGGGGATCTCCCTCTTTCTCACACTGTTCGTGATGTGGCCCACGTTCCAGGAGGTGTACGACGATTCCTTCGTCCCTCTCTCGAGGGGAGAGATAGATGTAGAGGAGGCCTACGGCAGGGCGGTCGGCCCTTTGAGGATTTTCATGTACCGGCAGATGCAGAACAACGTGGAGCCCATACGACTCTTCATGCGGATGAGCGGTCTTCCCAGGCCCGATACCCTGGCGGATGTGCCCACCCACATCCTCATCCCTGCCTTCATCCTCCATGAGCTGACCGTGGCCTTCAAGATAGGGATCATACTCTATATCCCCTTTATCATCATCGACATGGTGGTCGCTTCGACCCTCATGTCGATGGGGATGATCATGCTCCCGCCGGTGATGATCTCCTTCCCGTTCAAGCTGCTCCTCTTCGTACTCGTGGACGGGTGGACGCTCATCACACAGCAGTTGCTCGGAAGTTTCGTCTGAGGAGGTGAGAGATGGGACTGGGAGAGGCGATCTATTTGCTCAGGAGCGGGATCTACGAACTCATCGTGATAGCGGCGCCCCTCCTCCTGGTGGGTATGCTGGTGGGCCTCATCGTGTCGATCTTCCAGGCCACCACCTCCATCCAGGAGCAGACCCTCACCTTCGTCCCCAAGATCCTCGCCATACTCCTGGTGCTCCTCCTGCTCGGCCCGTGGATGCTCTCTTCTCTCTCCCAGTTCACGGTCCATCTCTTCCAGATGATCCCGGAGATGGGAGGATAGAGGAGGTGACGGGTGTTCACTGATCTTGTCGTCCGTGCCGAGGTCTTTCTCCTGGTGTTCGCACGGGTGTTCACTCTTCTTGCGATCAGTCCTCTTTTCTCCTCCTCGGGTATTCCCGGTATTGCCCGGGTGGGACTCGCCTTTTTTACGAGTGCTGCGGTCTTCCCCTGGGCCTCGTCTCTCTACACCATACCGGAGACCGGTTTGGGATATGCGTTTCTCCTTCTGGGTGAGGTGCTCGTGGGACTCATCACCGGCTTTTTCGTACTGCTCTACTTTTCGCTCTTCCAGATCGCGGGTGAATTCTTCGGTTTCCAGATGGGCTTCAACGCCGCCTCGGTCTACGACCCTCTCTCCCAGGAGGAGCTCCCCCTCATGGGGCAGGTCATGAGCAACGTGGCGGTGCTCGTGTTCCTCGTGACCGGCGGGTTCCTCAAGTTCTTCCTCTCGGGAGTCTACTATTCGATCAAGGCCTTCCGATCCGCGGACATCCTCGTCTACAGGGAGGATCTTTTCGATGTCTTCCTTCATGGGCTTGCGGGTATCTTCCAGTACGCATTCGTCCTTGCCCTTCCGCTCATCTCGGTGCTCCTTCTCGTCTCCGTGAGCATGGGCCTGCTCGGAAAGGCCGCCCCCCAGATGAATCTCCTGCTCATGGGATTTCCCATCTCCATCGGGGTGGGGTTCATCCTCCTCCTGGTGGTCCTGCCTTTCGTGGCGGAGATGATGAGCAGGATATTCGACTACATGTTCTATGCCCTGGTGGAACTTTTCTCGCCGGGAGGTGGTTCATGATGAGGCAGACCGCCCTCGAGGCGATGTGGCAAGAGGATGCCGCTTCCATCTCCCGTTTCGTACACGTGCACCTCCAATGGTTCGCGGCGGAGGACGAGGGGCGAACCGAGGAACCCACCGAGCACAAGATCCGCAAGGCACGCGAAGAGGGGAAGGTGGCCAAGACACCCGAGCTCCCCTCCACCTTGGTGATGCTCTTCACCCTCATCACACTGGCCCTCCTCTCTTCCTACCTGTTCTCCACTATGGTCTCGATGTTCCAGACCTTCTTCTCGAGCATCTCTTCTCCGGAGCCCACCCATACCGGCAGGTTCTTCGTCCTGTTCCTCCAGTTTTTCCTCAAACTCACGCTTCCCTTCTTCGTGGTCGCCCTGTTTGCCGGAGTGGCGGGAAACGTGCTCCAGGTCGGATTCCTCTTCACGGTGAAACCCATCACCCCCGATCTCCAGCGCATCGTTCCCAACTTCTCCCGGTTCGCCAAGAGAGTGCTCTTCTCGACGGAAGCCCTCTTCAACCTGGGTAAGACGATCCTCAAGGTGGCCGCGATAGGGTTCCTCGCCTATCTCAATATCCGGATGGAGCTTCCACGGCTCGTGAACCTCCTCCGTGTTCCGCTCCTCCAGGGGATCAGGTTCCTGGGTGCGCTCGTGTTCCGGATCCTCTTCGAGGCCACGGTGGTCTTCCTCGCCATCTCGATCGTGGACTACCTCTTCCAGAGACGGCAACACCTCGAGTCCCTCAAGATGTCCCGGGAGGAATTGAAGGAGGAACGGAAGATGTACGAAGGGGATCCCCTCGTGAAGAGCCGTCTCCGACAGAGGATGAGGGAGATCCTCACCAGGAACATGATCCGCCGGGTGCCGGAGGCCGATGTGGTCATCACCAACCCCACCCACTACGCCGTGGCGCTCGAGTACGAACGGGCGAGGATGGAGGCGCCCACGGTGGTGGCCAAAGGAGCGGACGAACTCGCCCTCCGGATGCGGGCCATCGCGAGGGAACACGGAGTCCCTCTGGTCGAGAACAGACCCCTCGCGCGGGCCCTCTACCAGGACGTGGAGGTGGGTGATACCATCCCGGAACAGTACTACGCCGTGGTGGCGACCATTCTCGCGAAGGTGTACGCCGTGGATGCCCGCCGGCGGGAGAAGGTGATGTAAAGGGAGGCTGCTATGGCCGATGTCCAGCAGATGCTCAGAAACGTGTTCATCACCCAACGATCCGATGTGCTCGTAGCCATCGGGGTCATCGTGGTGGTGATGATGCTCGTCATTCCCATGCCCGCCGTCCTCCTCGACACCCTGATGGCCCTCAACCTGGTCATAAGCCTCCTCACCATCCTCATCGTCCTCTCCGTGAGGCGAGCCCTCGAGTTCTCGGTGTTTCCCACCCTCCTCCTCGTGTTGACCGTGTTCGGACTGGCCCTCAACGTCTCTTCCACCAGGCTCATACTCACCCAGGGGAGCGGGTTCCAGGGACGGCTCATCCGGGCGTTCAGCACCTTCGTGGTCGGATCCGCGGGGGCCGAAGGTCTCGTGGTGGGGTTCATCATCTTCATCATCATCATCGCCGTACAGTTCATCGTCATCACCAAGGGGGCCACGCGGGTGGCGGAAGTGGCGGCCAGGTTCACCCTCGACGCCCTCCCCGGGAAGCAGATGGCCATAGAGGCCGAGTACAACTCGGGGGCGATCACGGAGGAGGAGGCGGCCCGGAAGAAGGCGGAGCTCCAGAGGGAGGCCGACTTCTACGGGGCCATGGACGGTGCCTCCAAGTTTGTGTCCGGGAACGTGAAGGTGGGACTCCTCATCACCTTCATCAACGTCCTCGGAGGGATGATCGTGGGGATGGCCATTCACGGGGAACCGCTCGACGTGGCCCTCCGCACCTACATCTCGCTCACGATAGGTGACGGCCTGGTCTCCCAGTTTCCGGCCCTCCTGGTCTCAACCGCCACGGGCCTCATCGTGACCCGGGCCATCTCCGATGGGACCTTCGGCCAGGATGTCTCCTCCCAGTTCTCCCAGGAGGGGAGGATCTACTGGATGGCCGCGGGATTCCTCGTCTTCCTCTCGCTCCTGCCCGGTTTCCCCTGGTACGTGCTCGTCCCCATGGCGGGCCTGCTCGCCTTCGTGGGCTTCAGGCTCGCACAACGCCCTGTGAGGGAGGCCGAAGCGGCCGCTGCCGAGGCGGCGGCCGCCCGTCCCGTCCCTCAGCAGCCCGAGATATCCCCGGTGGTGCCCCTCGACCCCATCGCCCTTGAGATAGGCTACGCCCTCATTCCCCTGGTGGACCGTGAGCAGGGGGCGGAGCTCCTGGAGCGTATCACCCGCATCAGAAAGGAGACGGCCCTCGAGTTGGGGATCGTGATCCCGAGGATACGCATCGTCGACAACATGCGGCTCGAACCTTCCGAGTACTGCGTGAAGATCAAAGGGGTGGAAGTAGGCCGGGGAAGGATCAAGATGGGGGCCTACCTGTGTATCAATCCCGGGGGAGTGACCGAGGAGATTCCCGGAGAGGAGACCCGGGATCCCGCCTTCGGGCTTCCGGCCAGGTGGATAAAGGAAGAGGACCGCGACAGGGCCGAACGGGCTGGTTACACGGTGGTGGATCCTCCCTCCATCATCGCCACGCACCTCACCGAGATCATCAAACAGCACGCGGCCGAGCTCCTCGGACGCCAGGAGGTCCAGTCGATGCTCAACGCCCTCAGGGAGGACTACCCCGCGGTGGTGGATGACGTCCAGGAGGTGCTCACTCTCGGTGAGATCCAGAAGGTGCTCCAGGGCCTCCTCAGAGAGCAGGTCTCCATCCGGAACCTCGTGAGCATTCTGGAGACGATCGCCGACTACGCCCGCATGACGAAGGATGTCACCTTCCTCATAGAGAAGGCCCGACAGGCGATTGCCAGACAGATCTGCGCACAATATACTGACGAGCACCGTGTGTTGCGGGTCCTCACCCTGGATCCCGCGCTCGAACAGATGATCATCGATGCAAGGGTGGAGACCGCAGGGGGGATCGTGGCCGCCCTCGAACCCGGGGTCTATCGAAAGTGGATCAATGCGGTCATGAACGCAGTGCGGCAGGTCCAGGAGCAGGGATACCTTCCCATCGTCCTCTGTCAGGAGGCCGCGAGGCCCCTGGTGAAGCAGAGCACCCTCCGGGACGTCCCCGATCTGGTGGTGCTCTCGGTCCCGGAGATCCCTTCGGAGGTGAGGGTGGAGGCACTGGGTGAGATCAGGATCGATTGAGGAGGCGGATATTCCTATGGAATTTTTCACCGAGCAGGCGCCCACCCGAGCGGAGGCGCTCCAGAAAATCAGGACCAAGTACGGGGACAGGGTGAGAATCCTCTCTCAGCGCACCGTACGCCTTGGGGGCTTTCTCGGACTCTTTCCCCGGGAAGGGGTGGAGATCACCGGCTACGTGGTCCCTGAGGGAGTACGTACCCCCTCGTCACCGAGGCGTTCCTTCGACGAGGAGCGGAGGCGAATCCTGGAGCTCGCGAAGTCTGAGCAGTCTCCCCGTGACCAGATCCTCGAGAAGGTGCTCTCGGAGCTCGCCCAGATCAAGGAGAACATCCAGAGGGGGACGGTACGAGAGGATGAGAAGGAACATGAACACATCAGACGTCTTCGGGCCATGCTCGAGGAAGCGGAATTCACCGATCGCTACATCGAGAAGACCATCCGACGGATCAGGGACGAACTCACCCTCCAGCAGATCGAGGATTTCGCCCTCCTCCAGAAACTCGTCGTTCAGTGGGTAAGGGAATCGATACGGATCTACCCGCTCAAATTCACCAGGAGACCTGAGATCTTCATCCTGGTGGGCCCCACGGGGGTGGGGAAGACCACCACCATCGCGAAACTGGCGGCCATGTACGGCTTGGGGCTCGAGGACAACATCCGCTACGACGTGCGGATCATCACCATCGACAACTATCGGATCGCCGCCCGCCAACAGATAGAGACCTATGCCAACATCATGGGCATCCCCGTCGCCTGTGTGGAAAGCTACGAAGAACTCGAACGCCAGGTGAGGCTCTTCCAGGATGTGGACATCATCTTCGTGGACACCATAGGAAAGAGCCCCCGTGATTACCGGAAACTCGCCGACATGAAGGACATGCTCGAGGCCTGCGGCAGCCGTGCCCAGACACATTTGGCCTTGAGTGCCACCACGAAAACAGCCGATATATATACCGTCCTGCAGCAGTTTGAGCCGTTCAACTACACGTCGGTGGTGCTCACCAAGCTCGATGAGACCACCACGGTGGGGAACATCATCAGCGTGCTGGAGGAGAAGGGAAAACCCATATCCTTCATCACAAACGGACAGGCGGTTCCCCACGACATCGCGGCGGCGACACCGGCCAAACTTCTGGCTGCAGTACGCGGCTTCATACTGGAAGATATGGAGTAGATCATGGCAGACCAGGCCGAATCTCTACGGGAGTTGATGCGAGGTCGGATGGTCCCTCTCTCGCAGAGTCGTACACGGATCATCGCCGTGACCAGCGGTAAGGGAGGGGTGGGGAAGACCAACGTCGCCACCAATCTCGCCATCGCCTATGCCCAGCTGGGGAAGAAAGTGGTACTCATGGATGCCGATCTGGGCCTGGCGAACGTGAACGTGGTGCTCGGCATCATCCCCAAGTACAACCTCTATCACCTCATAAGACGGCAGAAGACCCTGGAGGAGATCATCGTCGATACGCCGTACGGTATCAAGATCATCGCAGGGGCATCGGGATTCGCGAAGATCGCGAACCTCTCGGACGACGAGCGTGAGCATTTCATCGAAGAACTGGTGGGACTCTCCTTCGCCGATGTCATCATCATCGATACCAGCGCGGGGGTGACCCAGAACGTGATATCCTTCGTGGCGGCTGCCGACGATGTGGTCGTGGTGACCACCCCCGAGCCCACCGCAATCACCGACGCCTACGGGATCATCAAGATCATCGCGACCGAGATAGAGAACATCAACATGGGACTGAAGCTCGTGGTGAATCGGGTGAAGAGTGTGGCAGAGGGACGACGGGTGGCGGAGCGGGTCACCACCATCGCGGGACAGTTCCTCAACGTGAAGATCGACTATCTCGGATTCGTGTACGAAGACGGTTCGGTACAGGATGCGGTGCTGAAACAACGCCCCTTCATCGTCCTCGATCCCAGGGGGAAGGCCTCCATATGTGTCAAACACCTCGTGAGCAGACTGGAGAAGGTGGAATACCGTGAGGGGAAAGGACTCGGAGGCTTTTTGCGGAATCTCCTCGGCAGGGGGTGAGGGGGCTTTGCTTGACGGAGGCACCGTTTTCGTCTAACCTGGTAACGGTTGGATTTATATGAAGATAACGTATGCCCTGGCGGGAGGAGGGAGTGTGGCGGCCTTGTCCCTCCTCATAGGACTCTTCTCCGGTAATCCTCTCGGGGTGGCGATGCTCCGGGCGCTGGGAAGTGGAGTCCTTTTCGGCGGGGTGCTGTACGTCGTCTGGGAGGTGGTGCGGCGGTTCCTCCCGGAGTTGGTTCAGGGGGAGGAGCCCGCCCCTTCGCCGCTCCCTGAGGAATCGGAGGAGGAACAGGACCACGTGGTCGATATCGTGCTCGAGGACGAAGCCTCCCCGTCCCCACGGACGGTTTCCGGGGAACAGATGGGGAGCGGAAGGGAGTATGATACCGAAGAATCGGTCCGATCCTTCGGGGAGAGGGGTGGAGAGGGGGAAAGCCAGGAGCACGGGGAAGGGATGTCGGACGCCTCCACCCTCGATTCGGATCGGGAGGATGGGGGACTCGACGAGTTCCCCGAGATCGATGATCTGGAAGAGGATTTCTTCGAAGAAGTGTCCGCCGAGGAGGAGGGCCCGGAGGAGGATGGTACGGATCCGCTGTCATTCGAGTCTTCTCAGTCGATCTCGGGGGGCGGAGGAGGCATGGGGGATCAGGATCCACAAGTCATCGCTCAGGCGATACGCACCCTATTGAAAAAAGATGAGAAAGGGTAATGGTTCATGGATGAACGCAGCCTGGCGCAGAGGACAGAAGACGAGCTCTGGAAGGAATATCAGAAGACAAGGGATCCCCAGATCCGTGAGTACTTCATCAAACAGTACGCCCCACTCGTGAAATACGTTGCGGGAAAGATCGCGGTGGGGCTTCCCAGCAGCGTGGAGTTCGACGATTTGATCGGCTTCGGAACGTTCGGACTCCTCGATGCGATCGAGAAATTCGACCCCGAAAAGCATGTGAAGTTCAAGACCTATGCGGTCACCAGGATAAGAGGCGCCATCTACGACGAACTCCGTGCAATGGACTGGGTCCCTCGTTCGGTACGGCAGAAGAGCAAGGAGATAGAGGACGCCCTCCACAGGCTCGAGAGTTCCCTGGGGAGGGCCGCCACCGACGAGGAACTCGCCCGGGAGATGAATATGAGCTCGCGTGAGCTCCAGAAGACACTCCAGAAGATCAGTTCCACTTCCATCCTCTCCCTGCAGGAACTCTGGTACACAGGAGACGAGAACGATCGGGTGGCCATTGCGGATATGCTCGAAGCCCCCCAGGCCTATGATCCGGCCGCCCGCGTGGAGCGCGAGGAGATAAAGCGGGTGGTGGCGGAAGCCATAAAAGAGCTTCCTGAAAAGGAAAAGAAGGTCCTCGTGCTCTATTACTACGAAGATTTGACTTTGAAGGAAATCGGGGCTATCCTTAATGTGACGGAGTCCAGAGTGTCTCAGCTCCATACCAAGGCGATCAGCCGGCTCAGGGTGAAGCTGAGGAACATACGTAAAGGTATCTTCTAGGGGGACCGGTGATTTCCCTTGATCAACTCCGTGATTACATGAAGACACAACTGGAAGAGGACAAGAGGAGGAAACTCGTCCAGGTCACGGGCCAGACATTGGAGGAGGCACTCCAGGAGGCGGCGATAGAACTCGGTTGCAGGATAAAGGATCTGGAATATGAGGTCATAGAGAAAGGATCGTCCGGTTTCCTGGGTATGGGGAAGAAGTCATGGCTCGTCGTGGCCTCCCTGGCGGTACAGAAGGTGAAGGAAGAGGTGCGTGAAGAGGAAGCCGGACTGGGCATCGAAGAGATGGCTCCGGTTCCCAAGGATCGGGATGGACAGGCCTTCGTGAGACTCTCCCCCGACGGTGTGTATCTCTGTGTGATCCCTCCCGAGGGGAAGGGAAAACCGGTCACGGAACGGGCGGCGCTCGAGGCGATCGCCCGGAGGACGGACGCCTCCGTAGACGTGAACCTCGTGAGCAAGGTGGTACGGAAGGCCGACGGGCAGTTCGTGAGGATCGCTCCTCACAGCTACAATCCCGCACACGATGCGGTTCTCAGTGTGAACATAACCGATGGGGAGATGAGGGCCTATCTCCTCGCTCAGCCCCCTCGGGAGGGCGGTACCGATCCCACCGCGGAGATGATCCGGGATTTCCTCAAGATGAACGGAGTGGAATACGGTCTCAAGGAGGATGTGATAGAGGAGTTCGAGAGGAATCCGCGCTATGGACAGGAGATACTGATCGCGGAGGGGACGCCGCCGCGGCATGGCGAGGATGCAAAGATCGTGTACAACTTCGAGACCAACCCCTCTCGGATCCGTCTCAAGGAGCGCGACGGACGGGTCGACTACAAGGACCTCAACCTCGTCCAGAACGTAGTGGCGGGTCAGGTGCTCGCGAAGAAGATCCCTCCCGGGAAGGGCGTGCCCGGCAAGACGGTCACGGGGAAACTCCTCCCCGCACGCGATGGGAAGGATCTGCCCATCCCCGTGGGCAAGAATGTGAAACTCTCCGAGGATGGGATGGTGGCGGTGGCCGAGATCAACGGCCAGGTGATGATCACGGGCGGAAAGATCACCGTGGAACCGGTGTACACCGTGGAAGGGGATGTGAGCCTGAAGACCGGGAACATCCTCTTCCTCGGTACGGTGATCGTGAAGGGGAATGTCGAGGACGGATTCTCGGTGAAGGCGAGCGGCAATATCGAGGTGAAAGGGAGCGTGGGAAAGTGCGAGCTGGATGCAGAGGGTGATATCGTGGTCCACCAGGGGATCGCCGGAAAGTCGGCCGCTCTCATCAGGGCCGGGAAGAACGTGGTCTCCCGTTTCATCGAGAACGCGCGGGTGGAGGCGGGGGAATTCGTGCTCGTCTCGGATGGGATCATAAACTGTACGGTCTCGGCGAACAAGAAGATCATCTGCCATGGTCGTCGGGCGAGTATAGTAGGAGGAAAGCTCATCGCCACGGAAGAGATCGTGGCGAAGAACCTCGGCTCGGTGGGCGGCATAGAGACGATCCTCGAGGTGGGATACGATCCCAGGGCGAAGGAAAAGGAGGAGCATCTCTCCCAGGAACTCGAGAAACTGCAGGATGAGCTCAAGGAGATCATGCTGAACCTCGGAACGCTCGAGAACCAGCGTAAGACCCAGAAGCTTTCCGAGGAGAGACTCAAGGTGTACAAAGAGCTCCTCCTCCGTCGGAGGGAGCTCTCCCTCAAGGTGGAGAACCTGCAGAAGGAGATAGAGGATACCCGCGCCTATCTGTCTCAGCTCAAGACCAAGGGGAGGATCTCGGCTTCGGGGACCGTGTTTCCGGGCGTCAAGATCGTCATCAGGGATGCGGTGCTCCAGGTGAAGAACGAGTTCAAGGCGGTCACGTTCATCTCGGAGGCCAATATGGTGAAGGTGACGAAGTACGAGGAACCGGAGGATCTCGACAAACTGGATCTCCTCGAGAGGTAGGGTATGGCCCTCCATCCCATCGACCTGCAGACGATGTTCACGAGGCTCCACGAGGTTGGACGGGAGCAGGGGGGTGTGCGTGAGATACCGGTGCATCATCAGACCGTGCAGGGTGAGGAGCTGGTGAAGCGGGCGCAGCAGGAAAGCCGATCGGTGAATGAGACGCGCCAGGTGGGGGAAGGGGTGGAGAAAGTGAAGGAGGAGAAAGGCCGCGAACAGGGGCAGGGCAAGGGGCGGTCGAAGGAGGAGCGGGAAGCGTCCCGTAGAGCGACCTCTTCCTCACCCGAAGTCGTGGAAGACCCCGACATCGGACGCCACGTGGATCTCCTGGGGTAAGGTGACATATGGAGTGGTTGTGGTTTCTTGGTGGACTCATCGGCGGGACCCTGTGGTCGGTCTTCCTCATAAACCGGAAGATCGAACAGAAAGTGGAGACGCTCGAGTTCATGAACAGGGTGCGACGGGAGCTCGAGGAGATCCTGGCAAGCTGTAACGAGACGACCGACAGGAATGTCTCGATCCTCGAGCACAGGATCTCGGGCCTCAGGAAACTCGTGGACCGTGCCGACAAGCGTATCCAGGTCCTTCAGGATCTGCTACGGCGGTCAGAGGATCTCGCGCCCCGCGCCGTGCCTGAAAGCGGAGAGGCGGGGGAACCCAGGGACAGGACCACTCCTCCAGAGACAGAGAGATCCTCGGGGGAGGTGGATGCAGCCGGTACCACACGCTCATCCGATACCCCGAATGAACCCGTCGTGGTACAGGGAGATATCCCTTCTCCTCGGGAGCCGAACTCCGTGCGGGATCCGCAGAGCCAGAAGGGGCTCTCTCCTCTTTCGGAGACGGTCCTCTCCCTCTACAGGAATGGTCATCCTCCTGAGCGTATCGCCCGTGAGCTCGGACTCACGGTGGGGGAGGTGGATCTCATCATATCCCTCGAGAAGACCGTGTTCCTCAAGGATCGCTAGAAGCGGTAGGTGAACGACCCTTTGATGGGTCTGTCGGTGTTGTTGAAGAAGGTGGCACGGGAAAAACCGTAGAGGACCGCTTCATCGATGTCGGAGTAGCCCGAGGAACTCACGAGGGTCACTGAGAGGAGGGTGCTCCCCCTGGTATGGGAATCCACCGAGAATTGGATGGTCACGGGGCGAAGACCCGGTCTGTGTCTGTATTCGGCGTGACCGATGTCGTAACCGGCCCGCTTGAGCGCATCCCATAGGTCAGGGCGGTCATCGAGAGGAGGTTGCTCGACGAGAGAGAAGGCCCCACCGGCCTCTTGGTAGTAGCGCAGAAAGAGGGCTTTCGAGCGAAGGTCCTTCACCATGTTCTCACCCACGAAACGGGGGAGTTGTGAGGGGAGCGGCATGTAGAGATAGATCGGCACGTAGATGCTCCTCCCCACTTTCCCTGCTGCTTCGGAGAAGCCGAGTGTATAGGTGTTCCCCTCTTCCCTCCCGGTGATCACCGCCGGCGTGGGAGACGGGGGGGTGCTCGGAGTCGTGGTAGCGGCGGGTCGGGTGGTGGGAGGAACGGGAGGTGTGGCGGGGGCGGAGGTGGGGGTCGCTGCTGGCGGTTGGGTGGGGAGTGGTGTGGGGGCGGGGGATGGTGGTGGAGGTGTCTCGAGGGGACGGGGTGTGGATGCGGGGCTCTCTTGCTGCCCCCTCGTGGTGAGGTGTACCTTCACAGGTCCCGCCACGTCGGAGAGTTCCTCGAGCCTCAGGAGTCCGGTTATCCAAAACCCAATCAGGACCAGGAGATAGATCGCCACCGTGAGTGCGAGGGAAAGCGCGGCTCTCTTCCTGTCTTCGCGGAGTCTGAGATCGGTCCTCATCGCCTTATCGTTTCATCCTGGTACGGAGACCCACGTCCTGAAACCCCTGCCGCCGGAGACCGTCGAGGAGCGATATCACGAGCTGGTACTGGGCCTCCTTGTCGGCTTCCAGGATCACCTGGATCTCGGCATCCTGATGTTCGTCCTTCCAGGATGCGAGGAGCTTCTCCACGCCTTCAAGTGTGGTCCTCACCTCGTTCACGTAGATCTCGTCCTCCGCGATGGCGGTGATCACGAGCTCCTGTACGGTGAGTGGTTCGGCTGTCCCGGCAGTGGGGAGTTCGAGGGAGATCCCGGGAGTGGTCTTGAAGACACTGGAGACCATGAAGAAGATGACGAGCTGGAAGACTACGTCGATGAGTGGAGTGAGATCTACGTTCACCTGCGGGCTGAGCCGACGTTCCAGTCTCATGACGCCCCCTGCCGCTTCTTGCTCGCGTTGATCATGAGGATGAGGGAGTTGACCTGGTTTTCCATCTTGATGAGCAGGAGATTGACCTTGGTCACCAGGTAGTTGTAGAAGATGACCGCGGGGACTGCCACCAGGATACCTGCCACCGTGGTGATGAGGGCCTCCGAGATACCCGTCGCCAGTATGCCCGGGTCGGTGACGGCGCCGAACTGACCGAGCACGCCGAAGGTCTTCATGGTACCGGTCACCGTACCCAGAAGGCCGAGGAGCGGTGCGATGTGGGCGATGGTCCCGAGGCCCGACAGGTTCTTCTCGAGGCGCGGAACCTCCTGGTTCGCCGCGTCCTTGATCACCTCCCGTTGGATGTGCTCGGGATGGTCCCTGTGCTCGATCCCCACCTTGATGAGTACGCTGAGGGGGGAATAGTTGGTGTCACAGATGTAGAGCGCCTCATCGAAGTGTCCCTTTTCCAGGGAGGATTTTATCCTGCGGAAGAGCTTTTCCTCGTCTACCCGGATCTTCCTGAAGTAGAGGATCCGTTCTATCACGATGGCGGTGCCGATGAAGGCGAGAAGGATGATGGCCCACAGGACAGGCCCTCCCTTGATCAGTACATTGAGCATCGGTCCCCCTTTCCCATACGATTTTTGAGACAAAGTATATCGCGGAGAGGACTATATGTCCATTGTCTCGCAAAAGAGGTCCCAGAAGAAGTATTCTTCGAAGAGCTCCTGGATCTTCGTCACCTTTCCGATGTCCTGGATCTGGAGCTTCGGGTTCTCGTACACGTCCTCTATCTTCTCCCGCACGGTGGCGGTGTCTAACGGCACGTAGATGGCGGGGATGTGTTCCTGCTCCAGGGTGAGGACGGTCCTGTCCTCCAGAGGTGTGGTGTCCCCGCAGGTGAGGATGAATCCTCCGATCGGTTTTCCCGCCTTTTGGTGTGCCTCCACGATGAGGGCCACCCTGTCCGGGGAACCTGCGCCGATGAGATAGAGCGCCCGGTCCGAGAGGTAGTGGTCCGGGTGGAGGTGGTCCTTGTCCTGGGTGATGATGATGATCTTCCCGCACGGCCTGTGCCACTCCTCCCGGTTCACGTCGCCTATGGCGAGGGTACCGGGGAAGATGGTGCTGAGAAGGTGCATGGTGGGTTTGGAGAGGTCTTCCACCATGGGGAGGAATCCGAGGATCCGGATGGGCGGGGTGAAGAAGGGGAACCGCTCCTGGAGGAGTTCCTCCGTGATGTAGTGGCGCACTTGATCGATCTTCGAGGGGATGAGCTTGTTGAAGACCACTCCCCTCACATTGACGCCCTGACACATGAAGTAGTGGAGGTCGACTTCGAGCATGTCGAGAGCCTTCCCGATACCTCCCCCCGAGAGGAAGACGACCTCCGCGCTCAGGATCTCAGCCACGCGGGCGTTGGACAGGCCGACGATGCCCCCCACGCCGGGATGACCGGTTCCCTCCGCCACGATGATCTTCTTGTGGGAGAGGGCTTCCAGGGAGTCCAGGACTTTCCTGGTGAGTTTTTCCTCTTCTGCCTTCCTGTTGGGAGAATCGAGAAATTCCTTGGTGAACCCGCTTCCGAGTCTGACCGGGGAGACCACGCGCGGATCGAGGTCAGGGATCCCGCTGAATTCCTGGAGGATACGGGCGTCCTTGTCGATCATCGTCCCGTCCTCCAAGGGGACGAGCTCCTGTCCCACCGGCTTCATGTAGCCGAGCTCTTCGGGGGGGCATTTCTTCTGGAGGAGACCGATGAGCCCGAGCGCGGTGATCGTCTTGCCCGCGTGCTGTCTGAATCCGGTGATGTAGATGACTTTGGGTCTCTTCATTGCGTATTCCTTTGACTGAGGACGAAGATGTTGTAGTAGTAGTCGTAGCTGTCCACCAGGGCCTGCCACGAGGCCTCGATGATGTTCTCATGGACGCCCACCGTGTCCCAGGTATGGCCGTTGTGGTTACGGGAGGAGATGAAGACCCGTACCCTGGCACCGGTGGCCCTCTCCGGGTTGAGGACGCGTACGCGGTAGTCGGTGAGGGAGATCTCCTCGATGAAGGGGTAGTAGGGAAGGAGGGCGTCCCTGAGTGCGGCGTCCAGGGCCTCCACCGGTCCCACCTTCACCGCAGCCCCCATCACTTCGTTGTCCTCGGCACAGAGGAAGAGCTTTCCCACGGTCTTGGAGTCGGCGGAGCCGGCCTTGAATGATTCGAGGTGATAGTTGTCGAACTCGAAGAGCGGCTTGTAGAGCCCCAATGTCTTCAGTATGAGGATCTCGAAAGATGCCTCCGCCGCCTCGTACTCGTAGCCTTCGGCCTCTTTTTCCTTGAGGAGTCGGGTGAGTTGTTCCACCTCGGGGGAGTCCTTCGTGAAGGAACCGTAACGGGAGAGTTTCTTGAGTATGGTGGATTTGCCCGCGAGCTCCGAGATGAGGATGCGTCGTTCGTTCCCCACGAGCGAGGCGTCCATGTGCTCCATGAGGTGCTCGGCCTTGAGGAGGACATCCACGTGCTGGCCGGCCTTGTGGCTGAAGGCCGCTTCTCCCACATAGGGCTGCCTCTTGTCGGGGATGATGTTCGCCTTCTCCGCTACGAACCTCGAGACCGCAGTGAGCTTGGTGAGGTGCGGCCCTGCGGTGATGGGATACCCCATCTTGTAGTGCAGGGTGGGCATGATGCTGCAGAGATTGGCATTGCCGCACCGTTCACCCCAGCCGTTTATGGTTCCCTGTACGTGGATGGCCCCTGAGAGAATGCCCATGAGGGAATTGGCCACGGCGTTCCCCGTATCGTTGTGGAAGTGGACCCCGAGCGGGGCGAGTTCCTTCTGGGGGAGGGCCCCCATGATCTCCGCGACCTCGTGGGGGAGGGTGCCGCCGTTGGTGTCGCAGACCACGAGACACTCGGCCCCGGCCTCGGTCCCTGCTCTGAGGACCTTAAGGGCGTAGTCGGGGTCGGCCTTGTACCCGTCGAAGAAGTGTTCGAGGTCGAAGAACACGATCCTCCCTTTGGAGCGCAGGTAGGAGATGGAGTCGTAGATCATCTCGAGGTTCTCCTCGAGGGATGTCTTGAGCACCTTGGTCACGTGTTCCGTCCACGCCTTACCCACCACGATGACGGCTTCGGTCTCCGCCTCCAGGAGGGCCTCGATGTGAGGGTCTCCTTCCGCCTTCCGGCCCGGCTTTCTGGTGGACCCGAAGGCCACGATCTTTGCGTGATCGAAGTGTTCATCTCGTGCCCTCCTGAAGAACTCCGCCTCCTTCTCGTTGGAGAGGGGGAACCCCCCTTCCACGTAATCGACCCCCAGTTCGTCGAGTTTGTGGGCGATCTGGATCTTGTCCTCGACAGTGTAGGTTATCTCGATCCCCTGCATGCCGTCCCGGAGGGTGGTGTCGTAGATCACGACGAAGGGTTTCTGCTCATGGGTCATGGTTCACTCCTCCATAAAAAATGAGCCGTCCCCTCGACCCGAGAGGACGGCTGGCTGTGCACCCAGAGGCATCACCACCCGCCCTCAGGGCGAGCTGATAATGAGGATGATGATGCCGGTGGATGCATTTCTCCACATCATTGTAGTTCTTGTAGAGTAGGATGGAGAAAAAGTCAAGGGTGGCGTGAGGCGCGGCACTGTCAAGGAGGAGTGTTGAAATTGAGCTGGAGCCCGTAGGGGTGCGTCTCCCCACCTCTTGTATCACCTGCATGCCCACCACGTAGAGGCCTACCACCTCATCCGCATGGGCACGACTCATATACCCAGGATACCTCCGCAGAAAGCTTCTCATGTGCCGAAACATGTTCTCCGCAAGGTTGCTCGTCCTCACCTTCTCCTTCCACTCATAGGGTAACTCCAGATAGGAGAAAAGCCGGTCCTTCCGCCACAGGAGGGAGGCCGTCATCCGGGGAGCCTTCGCCGCCCACTTCTTCACGAATGCCTCCAACGCACGTGCTGCGTCCTCCTTCCCTCCTGCCTCAAAGAGCTTCCAGTACTCCGCTCGAAAAGCTCGCCTCTCCTTCTGGAGGTCTGCGTTCTTCCCCTTCCGTTCCCCCATGTCCTGCAGGAGCTTCTGCTCAAGCGTACCCTGCAGGTGCCACAGACACACCTGCTTCTTCGCCTCAGGATACACCGTCTCCACCGCCTGCCGGATCCCCTCAGCCTCATCGGCCACCACCAGCTCCACCTCATGAAGCCCTCGCTCATAGAGCCTGGTAAGGAGTCGCTCGTAGCTCGCCTGGTCCTCCTGCTCCGCAACGACCCAGTCGAGGAGCTCATGAGATCCGTCCTCCTTCACCCCCACGGCACTCAGGACAACCAGCTTCTTCTGACCCCTCCCACGCCTCTTTGCCCACACTCCATCCAGCACAAGGGCCTTCACTCCTCTAAGGGACCTCCTCCGCCACTGCTCCTTCTCCTCACGAAGACGCTTTATGAGCCGCAGGAGTGTCTGCGGGTGAGCCTCGCCTATCCCCAGCTCCCGTAACAGGATGGCATATCTCCGCGCGCTCATCCCTCCCACATACCCGAGAAGGAGCTGCTCGGCGAGGGCCACGAGCCTCTGCTCATAGGCGACCAGCTTCACCTCCTTCCCCCCGCCGGTGCGGATGCGGGGCACGCGTACATCCTCGATCGGCCCCCAGGGGGTCTGCACGGTCTTCCATTTCCTGTAGCCGTACCGGTAGTACGGTGCCTTCTCAGCCTCCCCTCGTGCATATCGTGGTCGTCCTACTGCCTCCTCTCTCAGCGTCTCAAGGAGGTGTTCCAGGTACGTCTTGTAGGTGTGGCGCACCTCCTCCCGTAGCTGGTCTTCCACTTGTTTCATCAGATCAGAGAGGGTATACTGTGTCTCAATCAGTGTGCGTGTGTTACCACGCTTCATGGGGTATCTCCTCCTTGAAAAAAGGATTAGTGTGGTGGGAGATACCCCTTATCTTTTTTCCCCGCCTTTTTCAACACTCGATGTTACAGTCCCGTGAGGAGGGATGTTGAGGTTCTCTGGATGGGTAGGGGGTTGTCTTCCACGCGTCGAAGGTACCGTGTGATAGCCGATGTGGAGGGGGCTTCGGTCTCGACTGGAGGGGAGGGTGAAGCTATAGCTTGAGGATGCTGAGCCTCTGGAGGCAAGGATAAGGGGGAGGTGGTGTTCGGTATCCTCAGGTTGGTCTCGGTGGGGCTCTCACATATGGTAGCTTCGTATGTTCCGGGAGAGAGGGAGTGGAGCCTGGTGTGAGGTGAAGCGACGTGACGGGTATGCATGTTTTTTCATAGCGGGAGGGGAAAAATTTGACAGGACCAGGGTGAGGGAGCTAGAATGTGGAAAGAGGTCATAACGTGTACTGCGCCCATTAAGTCAAGACAAAAAGGGTAGGAGCCTTTTGCGCTGTACTGCTTTTTTTAGTAAGCCAACGGGAATCCTGGGCAACAACGCGCTGTAATGCCTGCTTAGGGTGTCAACGTTACCGTATTCTCATCCGGAATAGTACTCAGAACGGTACACTATGCACGATGGTTTGCTCGCGTTCACTCCACCACGGCGGTTCTGTATCCGAACTGGACACACCTTCCCTCAGGATTCCTCAAGGGAACGTGGATACGGGGGATCGGTTTCGGTAAGACCGCTCGTTAGGCCGCAGGCCTGACCAGGGAGCGCATCTGGTTCGGCTGGTTCTCTCGCACTCGTCCCAGGGCAAGGGCACTCATGACAGAAAACACCAGCGTGAGGTGAACCGACAGTTTCTCCTGCCCCCGGATCGTGTGGAGTTCCAGGCTAAAGCTTCGATCCAGCCGGCTGTGGATCCGCTCCAAGGCCGTTCGCTTGGCATACTCCCGCTTCCACCGATACGAAGATCGGGCGAGAGGCGTGAAGACTCTGCGGTCCGTGGAGAGGGGGATCCGAATACAGGAGGCCAAGGGACAGGAGGCTTTGCCTGCACACTCATACCCATAGTGCACCGCAGGACAGCCGTACTTCAACGTGCCCCGCTTCTCTTCAAATCCCCGGTAGGCCATCTCCCGCTGCGTCCCCGTGGCCATACAGACACAACTCACCGTCCCTTGGTAGTCATACACCACATTTCTTGTCCCCGGGACCAGCCTGGTCTGTTCTCCATCTTTCCACAGGTTGCGAATATCGATGACCGGTTTGATCCGGTGCTCGTGCCACAACAGATCTATCAACGTGCCATCATCATAGCCCCGGTGGCCGTGAACACTTCCGCCGCCTTGAGTATATGCGGCCTATGGCGATCCAGGGACCGAATCAGCTTTCGCATCACCGGCACCTCGTGCTTTGAGGCCCGACTCACCGTAAAGGCCACCGGCAGTTCATACGCTGTATCCGCAAGGAGGTGCACCGTAAACCCGAACCATTTCTTTACCGACTTCTGTACCTCCCCCCGTTCATTCTGATACACATACTCATGACACCCCCAGTCCGCATCGTGCTCCCCTCGCCGGTCTCCGGCACCCTTCCCCCTTCGACGGGCAACGCTTGCTATCCCCTTCCCATCGGCTCCCAGCCGCCGCCCAAATCCAGGCAGCTCCCGGTAGCACTGATCCACCAGGCTGGTAAACACCCTTACCAGTGCTTCCCGGATACTCCGCTTCCTCAAGGTGGAAAGAAACCGGCTGTACGCGCTGGCACTGGGTACCGCATCGCTTCCCCGGGTAGGATCACATCCACACAGGTCCCTCAGTTGCCCGTTCCGCAAGAGCTCCCGGCGTAGCTGCTCGATGCTCGGGTGCTGAAACACTATCCCCGCAACGAGCGAGTTCCACATCGCCCGTACCGGATATTCATTCCGGCCTCTCCCCCGCCTCTGTTCCAGCTGCTGCATCAGTTCCTCATCCGGCAGGTTCTCCAACACCAGCCGAAGCCGATGTAAATCCCCCAATGCTTCTACATCGTGCCAGCAAAAAAGTGATTTCTGTGCTATACTTGCCATGGGCCCCTCCGTCGGTTTTCTGCTACCATGATTCTATCATGGAAAAACCCGGGGGCCCTCTTTTTTGGGGTCAATTTTTCAACTCCGACCTCGTTTTCCCCTTCTATCGCACCGTTGGACCGCTTTTTTGGGGTAAAATAAATCCCCACCCGCTTGTAATGTCTTTACCTATCGTTGCGTGAAAACAGCGCAAAAGGCTTCTACCCTTTTTGTCTTGACGTAATGGGCGCAGTACACAGAGCCGCAGAGCCGATCGTGTTGACATATGGTTTTGTTCATACTACTATCGGCCTTGACGTCGATACGTCCATGGGCGATTAGCTCAGTGGGAGAGCGCCTGCCTTACAAGCAGGATGTCAGTGGTTCAAATCCACTATCGCCCATCCCCCCGTGAGGGGGATTTTTCATGTGACAAGGGGGCCTCCCATGAAGAAGGTCGTGCTACCCGTTGCGGGGACGAATGAGACCTACACCCTCCGTCCCTCCAAGATCATTGCCCTGGGACTCAACTACAGGGAGCATATTGCAGAGAATATCACCGCTGAGATAGTGAAATCACAGGATCTGCCGGAGGAGCCCATCCTCTTCAACAAGACCCCTAATGTGCTTGTCGGACCCGAGGATGCGATCGTACTCCCTGCGATGGCGAGCCGCTATGCGACCCCAGACGATCCTGAGCGCACCGACTACGAGGCCGAGCTCGCGGTGATCATCGGCAGGGAGTGCAGGAACATCCCTCCTGAGGAGGCCACAGAGGTGATCTTCGGCTACACGTGTTTCAACGACGTGAGCCAACGGAACATCCAGAAGCGGGACAAGTCCGGCTGGTGGCGTGGCAAGTCTTTCGACACCTTCGGCCCCATCGGCCCCGTGATCGTGCCCGTTCGGGAGATCCCGGATCCCCACGCCCTTCGGATTCAGTGTCGTCTCAACGGTAAGGTGGTCCAAGACGGGTCCACGGGAGACATGATCTTCAGGATCCCTGAGATCATCTCCTTCATTTCCCGTCATATGACCCTGGAGGAAGGGGACATCATCGCCACCGGCACCCCGCAGGGGGTGGGTCCCCTCCATCCAGGGGATGTGGTGGAAGTGGAGATAGAGGGAATCGGCGTACTCCGCAACCCTGTGGTGGCGGAAACGTCCTGAGTGTATCCGCGTTGCGGATACGGCGGTCGCAGCAACCCGCCTCACCAAAACAAGGAGCCTTCCATGACAAACGAACTCCTCTGGTGTGCAATGCTCGTTTTCACCTTTGTGTTCGTCATTCTCCTCTACCGGACGATGGGGAAGGCCGGGCTCTTCCTATGGATTCCGGTGAGCGTGATCATCGCAAACATCCAGGTGGTGAAGACGATCACGCTCTTCGGGCTTACCGCCACCCTCGGCAACATCGTGTATGCCTCCACCTTCCTCGTCACCGATATTCTCTCCGAGATTTACGGTACACGGGAGGCGCGGAAGGCGGTGGTGATGGGCTTCGTGAGCCTGCTTGGTATGATCGTGCTCACCCAGTTCGCCCTTTGGTTCGTGCCCGGGCCGGACGATTTTTCGCAGGAACACTTGGAGGCGATCTTCTCCCTCATGCCGAGGATCGTCCTTGCGAGCCTGGTGGCCTACCTCGTTTCCCAGTTCCACGACGTGTGGGCCTTTCACTTCTGGAAGGAGCGGTTCCCTTCCTGGCTCTGGTTCAGGAACAACGCGAGCACCATGGTGAGTCAGCTCCTCGACAGCGCGATCTTCTCGTTCCTCGCCTTTGCAGGGGTGTACCCGCTTGGGGTGGTGGTGGAGATAGCCGTCACCACGTATCTGTTCAAGTGGATCGTGGCTGCCCTCGACACGCCTTTCCTCTATCTTGCCGTCTGGCTCAAGCGACGAGATCTCGTCCCCGAGGAGTAGTGCTCGGTCTCTAGGATACTACTCCTTCCACGGGAAGAACATGCCTTTGAGGGTCCGTTTGCCGACCCGTTCCCTCTCCTCAATGAGGAGGGTCTCCCATGGGATCTTCTTTCGGTCAGCATCGGGGTGCGCCTCGAGATACTCGTACTTGTACATACGGAGCTTGAGAGCATCCTGGAGCCATACCATGAGGCCGGCAGGTCCCGGGACGAGGAGGGCGGTGAAGATGGAGATAAAGAGGATCACCGGGGTCGAGAGGATCAAGACGATGCTCAGGCCCGGATTGTCCAAGGCGAGGAGAAAGGACTTCTTGAGGACTTTCCTCACCTTCGGTTCTATCTGACAGAGGAGGGGATAGAACCACACGCTCATGAGGGACCACCCGATGAGGGCCCACAGGAGGATCACCATGCCGATGAATCCTATGGCGCCTCCCCATGATGCGTAGAAGGGAAAGAAGAATAAGGGGATGAGCACTGCGAGGGCGGTGAGGCCGCCGAAGACGAGGGACCCCTTCCAGGTGTGCGTGAGGTAGGAGAGGAGGTCGTCGAACGAGGGGGTGCGGTAGAAGGCGATTTCCTTCGCGGCCATGGCGAGCATGCCCAGATAGAGGAAGGTGATGACGAGCCCTACCACCACCACGGCGGTGACCACCGGAAGGCCGAGCGGGCTTACCCATTCGGGAACCACGGTCGGGATGGCGAAGGAGAGCAGGAAACCCAGGTTGAGCACCACCACGGTGATGAGATGATCCCACGTGTCGAAGAATGCCTTTTTGATGAGAAAACCGATCATGGTCTTACTATAGAGGGTAGGGCTCACCGGGGCAAGAGGTCGAAGAGGGCGAGCGGCGGGTGTTTGAGGGAGCTCTCCTCCCATGTATAGAGGAGGAGTCTCCCCGTCCTGTAGTATATCTCCTGGCGGAAGACGTCCTGGATGAACCTGAAGGCGGGGGGAAGGACGAACTCCGTGACCACGTGACCGAGTCTCCTAAGCCCTTGTATGCCTTGCCGCAGGATGCCCACCTTTCGGAGGAGACCGAACTGTCTGAGGTTGCCGGTGACCACGTCCATGGCGGTCTTCACCGGGGGACGTTGTATGGTCTCCTGGACACCCACGATGAATTCCACCGTGATGCTTCCTGAGAGGAATTTCCCGCCGGGGATGCCGTAGAGGAGACTCAGGAGGAGCACGGAGAGGGCGTGTGCTCCTGTGAGCAGGTGGCCGATCCTGATGTGGAAGAGGGGTTCCACTCCGCTGGGGGCGTAGAGGGATCCCGTCCGGGAGTAGATGAGGAGGAGTTCGTCGAGATAGGAGCGGCTCTCCTGCGGGGGGATGATCATCTCTTGATAGGCCTTGCCCGCGGAGTGGAGGAGGGACTGCAGGGTGGTGGAGAGGTGTTGAAAGAACGAAGGAGCTTCCCTGTGGGTGAACACGGGGTCCTCGGGGAGTCCTATCTCCTTGAGTGTGCGCTGGTAGGTCTCGAGAGCCTCCGGAAAGATGGGGGTGGTTTCCGATTTCCAGAAGGTGGCGAGTCGCTCCTCTATGCGCCTCGCCTGTTCGCGTAGGGTCTGGGGAGAGAGCTTCTCTATCCGATCGGATATGAGGGGGTTCTTCCGACCGTAGAGGAAGAGGCCGTAGTAGGAGATCTGGTAGAGGAGGGAGGCGTAGAAGAGCCGGTACATTCCCTCGATGAGGAGACTCGAGACGGTCGAGCGTATGCTGTAGAGGAGGATCGCCGGTAGTCCTATCACCGGAAAGGCGAGGAGGAGAAAGGTGAGTGCGATGATCTTTCCGAGGATGCGGCTCCTCCAGAGTATCCTGATCGGTTTCCACTTCATGAGGGCGGAGTAGAAGGCCTGGACGTGACGGGTGCGGTAGAACCAGATGAGCCTGATCCTCTTGATGGTGGAGAACCACAGGGTCTTCCTGCTCCTGAGGATGAGGTCGTCGAGGGCGAGGTAGGTGCATTCGAGGAGTCTCCTGATGGAGAAGGAGTAGCGGAGGGTCCGGGGAGTTCGTGACCGTTCGATGTCGGGGTGGTAGTGCGTTTCGATGGTGAGGAGAAGTTCCTTGATGTCCTGCAGGAGGTTGAACGGAAGGAGGGAGTAGGTCTTTATTCTCTCTCGGATGTACTGTTCCATCTTATGAAGGAGGATCCGGTCTTCCTCGTTCCATCCCGTCTCCAGTCGGGACTCCGCCAGGGGAAAGAACTTCCTCCTCGCCCTCAGGAGGACCACGGTGCTCACCAGGAACCGCATGAGGAGGGGGATGAGGAGGAGCGGAAGGGCGATGAGGAAGGAGTAGAGGAAGATCGTGATGAACGACTCCATGGGGGAAGCCTAGGGAAAAGGTGAAGGTTCTTCAAGACTTGCACAGCCGAGCGTTTTACAGTAATGTGGAATGTGAGAGCAGGAATGTCAGGTATGAGAGTGGCGGTGTTCTTTCACCCGGGGGACGAGGAGATTGCCACGAAGGTGCTCAGGGTGATGAAGGATCTGGGCATCTCGGGAGCGGCTTACAGGATCCATCCTTGGTGGAAGGATGATGCGGCGGACAGGCTCCTCGGCGTGCTCAATGCGAGTACGCACATCCTTCTGGTCGTCCCCCCCTCCATAGACGAGCGGAGTGGCGATCTCTCCTGGTTGTTCTTCCTCGCCGGTTTCTGCGTGGCCAAGACCCGATACGTCTACTATCTCGTGCTCGAAGGGAGGGTGCACGTCCCTCCTTTTCTCCGGAGCATCGAGGGGATCACCTCGTTGGAGGGGGTACGCTCGGCGTTCCTTCGTGGGAAAGAGGAGTGGTTGGCCGAACAGGAACAGGAGAAGGCGAGGCTTTTCCTCAAGGAGCAGGACATTCCCCTCTCCGCGGAAGGGTTCATGGAGTGCGTGAAGAAGGAGAGGATCGAGGCATTGGAGAAGTTCTTCCTCCTGGGGTTCTCTCCCGATACGTGCGACAGAAAGGGGGTCCCGGCCCTCTGTCATGCAGTGAGGGTGCGATCGCTCGAGATGGTGAACCTGCTCCTCGCTCACGGGGCCGATGTGAATGCGGTCTCCGGCGACAGGGGGAACACCGCGATCATGGATGCGGCCGCGGACGGCAACAGGGAGATCGTGGTGCGTCTCCTCCAGGAGGACCCGGACCTCGACGTGCAGAGCAAGAACGGGCAGACGGCGCTCATCCTTGCCATCGGTCAGGGGGCCCTCGATATCGCCGAGCTGCTGGTGGACCGGGGCGCGGATGTCACGCTGAGGGATTCGCTCGGGATGACTGCCCGCAGGTATGCAGAGCTCTTCCGCTATCACGATCTCGCACGGAAGATCAAGGAGAGGGAATATGACTTCCAGAAGGCGTGACGTATCCCCTATCTTCCATCTCCTCATGAAAGACGGCTCGAGCCGGTTCCTCCATCCGTTCAATCGGCCTGAGGATGTCTTCCTCCTCGAGACGGTCGAGGTGGAGGGCTTCCTCGGGAACGAGCCGGACGTCTCGGCGCTCACGGCTTTCAGGAACCACCTCTACGGGCTCGTCGATGATGGGGTGAAGGAGTGGGTGCAGGAGAACCGTTTCGTGGTACGTTTTCTCCTCTCGGCTCTCGTGTTCCTTGTGAGCTACTTCGTCCTTGCCTTTGCCATCAGGGATCCGCTCCCGGTGGTGGACGAGGCGGTGGTTGCGTTCGGACTTTCGGTGGCGACGTTCGTGTTTCTGCTGAGAAGGGAGTTGAGGTCGTTCGAGGTGCTCGAGCGGAAGGCGCGGCTCAGGAAAAAGGTGGACGGGATCCGGTTCCAGGAGCATCCTTTCCTCAGGAAGGTGGAGTCGGCGCTCTGGCGGCTCGAGGAGGAGGGGCCCGATGCCCTGGAGGAGGCGAGTCTCCTTCTCAGGGATCGGTCGGACACGGAAGATCGGCTTCTCTCGGATCTGAACGCGTTCCTCCGTGGGAGGTTTGCCTCGTTCTCGTGGAAGCTGGTGCGCAGGAGTCTCCGTTCGTATCTGGCGGGGGGAGGGGGCCTGTCACGCAGGGTGCGGAAGGTCCTTCAGAGCAAGGACGGGCCTTTCTTCCTCCTCCACGTGGCGATCGAGGAGCCGGGCGGAGTGAGGGGAGGTGTGAACGGGCGTTAGCCTTCGATCTGCTGAAGTTCGAGCATACGTTTCTGGAGCTCGCGGCTCTCTTCGGCGAGGAGGAGGGTCTTTCGTGCCGGGGTGAAGTCGGGGTCGAGGGCGAGGGCCTTCTCGCAGAGGGCTATGGTGGTCTCGAGGTCGCCCCGGGCGTAGGCTTCGAGGGCTTGGAGATAGTAGCGGTCGACTTCGGCCTGGAGTGCGGCCCTCCCGTTGTCGCCGAGGTTGAGGGTGAGGTTCACGCTGAGCCTGTCGAGGGGGACGAACTGGGTGGTCATGTCCAGCACATAGGTGGTCTGGATGGAGAGGTCCTTCATGGTGAAGAGGGTGCCCATGGAGATGCGGGGATTGCCTCCTTTGAGAAGGAGGCCCGTCTGCATGGTGAGGAAGTCGGTGAGGGTGAGGGCCACCCCGGTGGCGTAGAAGGGGGCCTCGGCGGGTACGTCGGGGATGAGGTTGAAGGGGAGGGTGAAGTCGAAGGCGATGGTGAGGGGTCGTATGGGTGAGTAGCCCAGTCCTGTGGTGAGAGCGGTGGGAAGGGGTTCCTTCGTGGGGGCGAGTATCTCGATCCCGAGGTTTTTGATCACGAGTCCGAAAGAGAGGTTCCTGTTTCGGGAGGAGTAGAACTTGAGGAAGTTGACCTTGGTGAGAATCCCTATGTCCGCCATGAAGGCGAGGGCCGACTGGTCGGCGTAGAAGACCGATGGGATGGATCTGATGGCGATCTTGGGGGTGATGCCTGCTGCGATGCCGAAGAAATCATAGGAAGAGAAGAAGTTGTAGGCCACGTTGAAGCCGATCACGGTCTCGCTGTAGTATCCTGTGGCGAGGCGGTTGCCCCAGGCGTCGTACTGGGTGAAGGGGACGTAGAGGAACTTGCCTGCAGCGCCGATGCCGAGGTCGTCGAAGCGGATGGTGTAGACGACGCCTTCTATGTTCGTGTCGGCGATCCAGTCGTTGTGGTAGAGCGCGAGTTCGGTGAGAGGGAGCGCGGCGGAGGCGGCGGGGTTGGCGTCGATGAAGCTCGCGTGACGGGTGAGGGCGGTGTAGGCGGTACCCATGGCCTGGTATTCTCCGCCTATGGGGATGCTGAGCAAGGGGAATATGGTGAGCCCGGTGTTCGGATCGGAGAGGGAGGAGAGGGTTTCGGCGATGTTGCCGTAGGTGGTGGAGAATTCTTCCGGGAAAAGGGCCGTGGGCGTTGTGCCGATAAGGAGAAGGATGAGAGTATACAGGAGTGGGTGTTTCATTCCATATTCAATATACTTCATCGGGGGAGGTTCTTCCAGTGCAGTGAGGATGTGGAAGGGGTGGTATACTTTGGCATGGTGAGGCAGGTCGCGTGAGGTACATGGGTGTGAGGCTGCTCCTGTGGTGTCTCCTCGTCTTCCTGGTGGGGGGGGTGGTGTATGCAGGTGGGCAGGGGGAGGATGAGCTCGAGATGGCCCGGCGTCTCATCGAGGAGAAGCGGTACAACAGGGCGATAGAGATCATCACCCAGGTAATGAGGGAGGATCCTGATCGGATGGAGGAGGCGGAGGCCCTTCTCGCACGGGTGCGGATGGTGCGGGGGGATTTCAACGCCCTGTATGCCGAGCTCATCGAGGTGCTCTATGTCCAGAGGGATGTCGAGCGGGCTCTCGAGATCATCGAAGAGCTCGAAGGAATGGACGAGGAACCGGATCCGGCGGTGAGGGAGTCGCTCGCGAGGGCCAAGGAGACGGCCCGGTTCGTGTACAATCAGGATCGGTTCAGGGGGATCATGGAGGAGGGGGCCCGGCTTCTCGATGCAGGGAGGTACGCCGAGGCGGTCCGGCTCTATCAGGAGGGGTTCGGGCTCTACCGGGAGGAGTTCTTCTCCTCGCAGTACGGGAATGTGATACTCGACGAGGTGGGCAGGGTGGTCTCGCGCCTGGAGGGGGTCGCAGGCGGGCTTTCCGAGGTGCTGGCCGATTTTGAGGATGCCTGGAAGGGGTATGCGGCTGTGGTCGAAGGGGGTGGGGTGGATGAGGTGGTGGAGGGGTATGCGGCTCTCAGAGAGGCTGCGTTCCGGCTGGCTGCTGCGAGGAGGGAGGTTTTCCGCCTGGGGCGGGTGGTGGCGTGGGAGAACCTTCGGGTGATGGAGAGTGCGGGACTGGAGCGGGAGGATTTCTTCCTGGGGTTCATGCAGCGGTTCGTCCTGGGACGGGTGCAGGTGCGGGAACGGGAGGGGGTGGTGGGGGCCCTGGAGCGGGCTCTGCTCGAGGGGCTCGGGGGGGTGTCGGCGGGGCTCGAGAGGAGACTCGAGGGTGTGGTGCAGGAAGGGTTCGGGGGGGCGGAGGTGTGGGAGGATGCGATGCGGCTCGCAGGGGTGATGGTGCGGCTGCAGGAGTGCTGGGGTGCCTCGGGGGTATGGGAGAGGGGGGGTATGGGGGATTGGGAGCGGGAGATCGTGGGGCGTGGGGGGAGGACCGTGTTGGTGGGGAGGGCGTACGGGGCGGTGGCGGGGGCGATGGGGCGGTTGAGGGAGGTGCTGGGGGTGGGGGTGCTTGAGGGGGATGTGGATGTGCGGCTCGCGGCGGTGCGGGAGCGGGTGGCCGGGGTGTGGGGGGTGATGGGGGAGCTCGAGGAGATGGCGGGGGTGTTCGAGGGGCGGTTCGGGGCGTTCGGGGGACGGGATGCGGCACGGGTGGTGGAGGGTGCGGTGCGGTACCTCGAGGGGGTGGCGGGGGAGGAGGAGAGGCGGGCGGTGCGGGTGGTGGTGGAGGCCCTGGCGGGGGATGTGGGGAGGATGGAGGAGGGGGTGAGGGAGGTGGCGGCGATGGTGCAGGGCGTGCGGGAGTTGCTCGAGGGGAGGGAGGAGGAGGTGGAGGTGGGGGGTACGCTCCAGACCGTGCTCGCGAAGTATCCTCGAGAGGCCCTTGCCCTGGCGGAGGAGGCGGAGCAGGCGCTGCAGGGATACCTGTCGTTCCATGCATCCCGCAGCCGGGTGTACGCCGCTATGGAGGAGTACCTTCGTACCGATGAGGGGGTGGAGAGGCTCGTTGCGGGTTTCGACTCGAGCGCAGAGGAAGCGCGTGCTCTCCTCGAGACGCTCCAGGGACTCAAGGGACAGGCCCGTGAGCAGTCTCTCCTCGCGGAACGATACCGAAACGAGGGGCTGAAGAAACTACGGGACGCGGAGCGTGCAATCGATCGAGAGGCCTACGAGGAAGCCCGGACTCTCCTTTCCGAGGCCGGCGAACTCTTCGCCACATCCTTCTCGTATCAGGAAGATATGGAGCTGAGGAGGGAAGTGGATGCCAGGCTCATCGCCCTGTCGGAGCGTATCGTGAGTGAGGAGAACCAGCGGATCATCCGTGAGGTACGATCCCTCATCACCCAGGGGAGGGAGCAGTACCTCCTGGGTAACTTCGAGGAGGCGGAGCGACTCCTGCTTCGGGCTCAGGCCAGATGGCGGGTGACCCATACCGAGGACAACGAAGAGGTGGTCTACTGGCTCAAGTTCGTCCGGGCCGCCCTCGCCATCCAGCGGGGCAGGACCATCTCGGAGACCGACCCTCTCTACAGCGAGATCACCCAGCTTCTCAACCTCGCGCGTCAGGACTACCAGAGGGCCTCGACTCTTATCGAGGGTGGGAGACGGGACGAGGGGATGGGACTCCTTGATCAGGCGGTGGAGAAGCTGCTCAGGGTGAGGATGGCCTTCCCCCTCAACAGGGATGCGAGCATACTCCTCCTGAGGATCGAACAGTTGAGAAATCCCGACAACTTCGATGCGCTTTTCAGGAGGCGTATCGACGAGTCGATTGCAAAGCTGAATACGGCGCCGCAGGAGGCCTACGTGGAGCTCCAGGACCTGGCTGCCATACGTCCCGACTTTCCGGGGCTCAAGGATGCGATCTATCGGGCCGAGATCACCCTGGGAGTACGGGTGCCTCCTCCGGATCCGAGAAATATCGCTCGAGCGAAGGAACTCTACGTACAGGCCCTCGATATTTTCAACCGGAACGATCGGGCGAACTTCCCTGTGGCCCTTGAGCAGCTCAACCAGGCGATCACCCTCGATCCTGACAATCAGGATGCCGTCGCCCTCAAGGACCGGATCCAGCTTGCCATGGGGGCTCAAACTACGGTCACCCTCCCCAGTTACGCGCTCAGGCGCTACAAGGAGGCCGAACAGAAATATGTGGAGGGGAGATACTACGAGGCCCTGGCCATCGTCCAGGAACTTCTTGCCGATGAGAGGGCGAAAAGGTATCCTCCCCTCTTGGAGCTCAAACGGAGGATAGAATCCAGGCTATGAGACGTCTCCTCCCGCTCTGCGTGTTGCCGGTGATCCTCTTCATTACCTGGAGTATGGGGGCTCAGGAGCTCTACTGGGAGGCTCCCCATCTCATGGGGAGAGAGGGTGCGCGTTTCATCCAGGGGGATACAGGTGGGGGCCTCGCGGTGATCGGATGGGAGGAGTTCTATCGGAGAGGGTCCTCCCGTGTGATAGGGGTGTTCGTGAGTGCATTTCGCGCAGGGGGGCAGTGGAGCGAGCCTTCCCTCGTCACGGAAATCCCTTTCGTGGGGGATGAGGCCGCCATCTATTCCCTCCTCGTGGATGGGCGGGGAAGGGTGTTCGTGGCCCTCACGTATGACGAACGGACCACACGCCTCTTCATCTCCGAGGACGGGGGTGCCTCGTTTTCTTCGTTCGACGTGGGGGCCGGTTTCGATGTCTCGGTGGGGCCGCGCCTCTTCGAGACCCAGGACGGAGGGTATCTCCTCTTCGTGAACCAGTCCATCGAGGACTCTCTCAGCCTGTTCTATGCCCGCTCGAGCGATGGGCGGACGTGGTCTTCCTTCACGAAGCTGGAGGAGAGAAGGGAGTTGGAGCTCAACTTTCTCCCCGCTCATGCCTCTTGGCGAGGGAAAGAGTACGTGGTCTACCAGTCGTTCGGTCTCTCGGAGCGCGGGACCTACCAACTCTACTGCAAGGTGAGTACCGACGGAGGGAGGACATGGTCTCCTGCCGTTCCCCTCACCCATGGGGAAGATCCACAGGTGCCCGACGCCGCCTTCCAGGTCTTCGACAATCAGAGGCCTTTCCTCGCCGTGGTGGACGACAGGCTCTACCTGGTCTGGGAGCGCACCTACGCTCGCACCCCCACGCAGATCTACCTCCTTGAGCTCTCCTCCGATGGCACTCCCGCCGGTCCCATGGAACGGATTTCCTCGGGAGACTATGCCCACTATGCCCCTCGCATCTTCCCCTATGAAGGGAAGCCTTACGTCCTGTGGTTGGACACGGGCAAGGGGGAAGAGCACGTGAGGCTTGCCTACAGGGTGGGCCTGGATTGGAGATCGAGTGATCTCTCTCCCCCAGGGGTGCGGGCCTTCTTCCCCTTTCCCCTCCTGATCGACGGTGACCTCTTCGTCTTCTGGGAGCAGCGTCAGGGTGCGCGCTCGCGCATCGCCTTCCTCGAGCCTGACAGGAGCGTCCCTTCGCCCAGGATAGAGGCCGAAGGGGTACGCGAGGGCGCCCGATCGCGGACGAAGAGAGTGCGTATCCGGTGGAGTGTTCCTTTCGATTCCTCTGGGATAGCCGGTTTCAGCTACGTATGGTCGCAGGATCCCTCGGCACCCGTGCCGCACAGGCTCATGGTCCTTGAGGACACCACGGAGGTCACGGTGGAGGCATCCGAAGACGGGCCGTGGTACTTCAGGATCATCGCCCAGGACTACGCCGGTAACTGGTCGGAGCCTGCTACTTTTTCCTACGTGCTTGATACCTCGCCTCCAGGTAAGGTGGTCTTCGAGCCACTCCCCTACGACGAGGAGGGATTCCTGCCCTCCAATACGTTCAGCGTGAGTTGGACTCCCCCACCTGACGAGCCCGTGGCAGGTTATTCCTACCGGCTCGAGTACGTGCGTCCGAATCGACCTGACGAGCTGGTATCCTTCGGAGAGGGGGTGCAGCCGGGAGATGAGGAACCTGTCCGCTGGATGGAGCCCGAGCTTCCGGAAGGGTGGAGCCCTTCGCCCCCTCCCGCCTATGTGATGACCGAAAATCCTATCCTCTCTTTCCGCAATCTCGACAACGGCTTGTGGGCTTTGAGTGTACGGGCCATAGATACCGTGGGCAATGCAGGTCCTCCGCAGGTGGTCTTCTTTCGGCTCAACAAGTACGTGCCGGTCACCTACATCACCTATGTGGATGCGAGCAAGGACGATCTCGGGCGTGTGGCCCTCACCATACACGGCCGGGGATTCGCGGAGGGAGGGGAAGTACATACGATCTTTCTCGACGAGGATGGGAAGGAGCCCTACCATTACGTCTTTTCGCTGGAGAGGGGTGAGTTTACCGTGAGGTCGGACAGGGTGATCGCCGGCCCTGTGATCGATAACCCCGATGAAGGGCACTACTACGTGGGGGTCATCCACCCCACGCGTGGCCGTTCGATCACCCCTCGGCCTCTCATCGCTCTGGAGCCGGGCGGCACGGTGAAGATCGGGTACTTCGGTGACTACTCCCTGCCGGTGACCCTCCTCCCGGTTCCTCGCTACAGTATCTCCTCGGGCACTGTCGCGGTAGTCCTCGTGATGCTGGCCCTCCTCGTGGTGAGTGGGGTGGCGGTTTTCCAACTCGCAGGGGTGATGAGGGAGCAGTCCCTCCTCACCGCCCAGGCCCGTGCTCTCGTGAAGGGGATGCGGCTGCCGGGTCTGACGAAACAGGAGGTGGTGCGTATGCGACGAAGAGGAATGAGTCTCAGGGTGAAGTTCACCCTCCTTTTCACCGTACTCGTGATCACGGTGGTGCTCCTGGTGGCCATCCCGCTCGGGGCCTACATGATCTCCACACAGGAGCGCAGCCTCGCGCGCGCCCTGAAGGAACGCACGGAGGTGCTCCTGGAGAGCCTCGCCAGCGGAGCCCGCACCTACCTTCCCTCGCAGAGCACCCTCGAATTGCTCCAGCTGCCTGCCCAGATCTCGGCCATGGAGGAGGCCCTCTCCGCCACCATCACGGGTTTCGCGGGTCTCGAACCCGACGCCCCTGAGATCGTATGGGCCTCCAACGATTCCCAGATCGCCTCCATGATCGATACCGCCGAGCTCGTGCCCGGAGAGTCGGTGATCACCGACGATATCACGCCCTTGAGGATCGAGCTCGTCCGTACCCTGAACGAGCGGGCGCGTGAGGCCTTGGGTGATCTCCCCCGGCAGATCGACAGTCTTGGTCGTGAGGCCCTCGCCCTCGCCACGCGCACCGACGAAGCCTCGCGGGTGAGGCTCCAGGACCTCCAGGAGACCATCCGCACACTCGACGCCCGCATGCGTGCGGTGCTCCAGCAGGTGGGCAATGTGGTGGGGAGCGTCCCCACCTTCGACCCCGAAGACCTGGACTATGGTACCACCAGGTACACCTTCTTCAAGCCCGTGCTCTACAGGGTGCGGGGGGAGGACGCCTATGTCCGTGGGATGGTGCGGCTCACGATCTCCACCGAGAGGATCATCCAGGAGGTGGCCTCTTCCCGGGCCGCTCTCATCAGGATCACGGCCCTCATAACCGTGGCGGCGCTCCTCCTGGGCATAGGAGGGGCCCTCCTGCTCTCGGCCATCACCGTCAATCCCATCAAGAAGCTCGTCGCGGGGGTGGAGGTGATACGGGACACCGAGGACAAGGAGAAGCTCGCCGACCACGTGATAGAGGTGAAGTCGCGTGACGAGCTCGCCCTTCTCGCCGAGACCATCAACGAAATGACCCAGGGGCTCGTGAAGGCCGCGGCAGCCAACAAGGAGCTCATCGTGGGTAAGGAGGTCCAGAAGATGTTCATCCCCTTGAAGAAGGACGAGGCCGGGCGCAAGCTCACCACCGCCGAGGAGGAAGACGAACGCCTCTCCATCTTCGGGTACTACGAGGGTGCCAAAGGGGTCTCGGGGGACTACTTCTACTACCAGAAGGTGGACAGGGATCACTATGCATTCCTCAAGTGCGACGTGGCCGGCAAGGGCGTGCCGGCGGCCCTCATCATGGTGGAGGTTGCCACCATCTTCCTCAACTACTGCCAGAACCTCGACGTACGGAGAGATGGGGTGCACCTGGACAGGCTCCTCTCGGAGATCAACGATCTCATCGCAGGGAGAGAGTTCAAAGGTCGGTTCGCAGCCATGACCGTGGGGCTCTACAACGAGCGGACGGGGAGGTGCTTTGTCTCGAACGCGGGGGATACCCTTCTTCACTACTTCAGTGCCGCCGAGAGGCGTCTCAAGGAGATACGGCTCCCCACCGCACCGGCGGCCGGGGTCTTCGACAGTTCCCTCGTGGAGATGCAAGGCGGGTTCAAGCAGATTTCGCTCCAGCTCTCGCCCGGCGACATCCTCATCCTCTTCACCGATGGACTCGAGGAGGCCCAACGGGTCCTCAAGAATCCTGACTTCACACCACATACCGTCACCCAAGAGGAAATCACCTCTGGTGAGGTGCCCTCACACCTGCGTCCCGGAGAGGAGACCGAAGAGTTCGGTCTCGAACGGATCCGAGCGGTGGTGGAGACGATTGCACGGAGGGGAACCTACCGCCTCATCCGGGTGCTCGATCCTGATCCCGTGGAGCTCGTCTTCGATTTCTCTTCCCTTTCCAGTACGGCAAGGGACATGGTGTTGGGACTCCTCGCCGTGGAGAAGATGTTTCGCATCTACCGCGATCCTTCGACCGGGCCTTCGGACGTGGTCGTAGTGGATCGCGCTGTGGATGAGTGCCTCAAACGGACTTTCCTCCAGTACGGTCTCTACTTCACAGATTCCGAGCCTGATCCAGAGCGGCCGGAATACCTCCTCCATAGGAATCTGAAGGAGGACGAGCAGTACGACGACCTCACCGTGATGGCCCTCCAGAGGAAGGGGTAGGCATGCGCGCGGGACTGTCTCCTGTTTCCGCTGAAAAACGGAGCCTTCCATGCCGATAGGAAGAAGGATGAAGATACGCCACTACGTGCTCCTCTTCCTCTTCACCACCGTGCTCGCCGCCCTCAACTCGAGCGAGTTCAGGGATGAGGTGGTCCTCTACAACGCCTCCACCCAGCCGGCAGGCTTCCTTCTTGTGCACAACGAGGAGGAGATCGCCCGCCTCTCGGCCGCCTCGATCCCCGATCTCCTCTCCTTCCTCGAGGAGAGGGGGGACGAGATCGAGCTCCTCGCCCCAGGGGAATGGGTCGAGATGAGACAGGTGCCCGCCCTGGTCACAGGGTACCTCATCGATCGTGAGACCTTCCAGGTGAGGTTGTTCCGCGCTCTCCTTCCGTCCACACCCGGTTGGTATCCCCTCAGCGAGGAAGTGCTCCTCAGTGAGGACGGTGCTCCCGTGGTTCTCCCCCTCTGGAGTGTGCCGGTGCCGTTCTCGCCGGTGTTCCTCGACGGCGCGATCCGGGACTGGAAGAGATACCCGCCCTCTTGGGAGGCTCTTGACGACGGTCTCCCCCTGCGCGCCTTCAGGGGCACGGGTGAGAGGGAGGAGGAGATCCCCCTTGAGGACGCACGCTTTTGGAGGACTCGTGATCTCCTCCCCGAGCGGATCTGGCTGGCACGGAATCACACCCACTGGTACCTCGCGGTCTCAGGTCTCCCCGCCGAAGACGGACTCTCCCTTTTCGTCTATGCCTACGGTCGGGACGAAGTGCCGATCCGGGTGCTCGAGATTCCCCTCTCCGGCAGATCCTACGGATACCTCGCTTCCTGGGAGGGAGGAGCCGAACCTGCAGGGGTCTGGTGTGCAGGGCCTGAGGTGATCGAGGCGCGTTGGCCGGTGGACGAGGAGACGCCCCGGCGGTGGGAGATCACCACCTACTACCAGCAGGAGGCCTCCTACGAGGAGTTCCTCATCGCCGTGCTTGAGGCCGAAGACGTGGTGGAGCTTTCGCCGTGAAGAGGAGCACGTTCTACTGTGAGTATTGTCACCAGCAGGTGAGCCCGCGGGACAGGATTTGCCCCCATTGCGGAAGGATCTTCACCGATGTGAGGTGCCCCGAGTGTGGGTACACCGGGGGGGTGAAGGAGTTCCTGAAGGGGTGTCCGAGTTGCGGCTACCTGGGTGAGGTGCACTACCCGCAGGAGAGACGGGAGGAACCGTCGGATGGAACCAGCTCCTTCGTGATGTTCGAGAAGAAGGACTCCCTTCCCGCTTCGCTCTTCTGGATCATCATGCTCCTCCTGGGTGCCACCTTTCTGGTGCTCATCTACTTCTATCTCTCTCTCTAGGAGGTGTCATGAGGGTGTACGGCCTCCTTGTGATGTTCTTGTCCCTCCTCTGGATCGTTCCCCAGGAGGCGCCGCCTCCCCAGCCCATTCAGCGGGGGTTCCGTGGCATCCAACTGAGTGAGGCTGTGGAGGTGGTGAAGGAGAAGCTCAAACGTGATACCTTCTTTCTCTACAGAGAGGAGCTTGATGTGAGTTTCAGCCCCGGTCGGGACGACATCATCATCCAGACGAGGGCCTGGAAGTATATCACGAACGCCCAGTTCCAGTTCTACAACGAGCGACTCTCGCTCATCGTGCTCCAGCTCGATACCACACAGCTCGACTACTTCGGTATGTACCGGAAGTTCGTGGAGAAATACGGCGACCCGGAAGAGTTCAGCCCCTCGCTCGCACGCTGGTCGGACGAGAAGACCATCCTCATCCTCGAGCGACCGCTCACCGTGAAATACATCGACCGGACCTCCCATGAGGATCTCACCCAAGGCAAGGCGGTACTTCAGAGCACGGAGGACATGGCCCGTGAAGCGTTCATGGATCTCTTTTAAGGCGGCCAGCCTGGTCCTCGCGCTCTCCGTCCTGTTCGGATGCGGTGGAGGGGAGATGGCACACATCAGGATCGACGGAATATCGCTCAAGGTGGAGGTTGCCGATACTCCGGCGGAACGGGAGCGGGGCCTCATGGGCCGCATGACCCTCGCGCCCTATGACGGCATGCTCTTCGTGTTCCCCAGGGCGTACCGGGCGGCCTTCTGGATGAAGGATACCCCCCTCCCGCTCTCGGTGGCCTTCATCGACGAGGCGGGGGTGATCCGGGAGATCCACCACCTCGTGCCGTTTTCGACAGTGCCCGTTCAGGCCTCGGTCCCTGTACGGTACGCCCTCGAGGTGGAAGAGGGATTCTTCGATATGCACGGTATCAGGGCAGGAGACGTGGTCCATCTGCCTGAGCGGCTCAGGCAGTAGCCGTCAGCCTTCGAAGTCGAAAAGACCCATTTCGGGTTTTTTCCGCTCGGGTGCGCTCTCGGGATCCTCCGGATTGTTGAGGAGGATCTCGATCTTCCGTTCCACCGCGGCGAGTTCCTTCTCGAGCTGACGGGCGAGCGTGATCCCCTCCTCGAAGCAAGCGGTTGCCTCCTCGAGTGGGAGATCCCCCTCCTTGAGACGCTGGGCTATCTCTTCAAGGCGCGAGAGTCTGGTCTCAAAGTCCTTCTTAGGCATCGTGCACCTCCGTTGTCGCTGACTCGTCTTCCGGCGGGGCCACCTGCGTGGTACGCGCTTCGAGTTCCCCCCGTGCGAGGGTGATGGAGAGCCTCTGCCCCTCGAAGGCGGCGCGGGTGTCCCGCAGGATGTCCCCCGTGGCAGCGTCCCGTACGATGGCATACCCTCGTGAGAGGACGGCCCGAGGAGAATGTGCCTGGGTGATCTCGCGTGCCATCTCGATACGGTGTCGCAGTTTGAGGAGATATTCCCGCATCGTACGAACGATGGACTGGTGTGCCTCGTCCCACCTTTGGAGATAGGGTGCCCGGTAGAGGGTGAAGAGACGGGCGAGCTGTTCCTCGCTCACCTTGCCGAGGCGGAATCTGAGGCGCTCGCAGAGACTCCGTATCTCTCGAACCATCGTGAGGTGGGCGTGGTGCACCCGCTGGAGCAGTTCCTCCCTGTGGGCGCTCACCATCTCCGCCGCAGCCGAAGGGGTGGGTGCGCGTAGGTCGGCCGCGAAGTCGCTCAGGGTGTAGTCGATCTCGTGTCCCACGGCTGAGATGACGGGGGTTTCGCACGCGGCGATGGCCCTCACCACCACTTCCTCGGAGAAGGGGAGGAGGTCCTCGATGGAGCCTCCACCGCGGGCCACGATGATGACGTCCCCGAGCTTCCACGCGTCGGCCCTGCGGATCTGTTCGGCGATGATGGGAGCGGCGTTCTCTCCCTGTACAGGGGCGGGTACCACCACGATATCCACCCCTGCGTTGCGCCGTGTGAGCACGTTGATGATGTCCCGTACGGCGGCGCCCGTGGGAGAGGTGACCACTGCGATGCGGGAAGGGAAGAGAGGAATGGGCCTCTTGCGTTCCTTGTCGAAGAGTCCCTCGGCCGCGAGCTTCTGTTTTCGCTTCTCGAGCATCTCGAGGAGAGCGCCCACGCCCACCTGCTCGAGTTCCTCGCACACGAGCTGGTAGGCGCCTCGCGCCTCGTACACGCTCAAGGCGCCCTTCGCCAGGACCATCATGCCGTCCTTGGGCTGGAACGAGAGGCGGCGATACCTGCTCTGGAACATTACCACGTTGAGTACGGCCCGTTCATCCTTCAAGCTGAAGTAGAGGTGCCCGGTGGACGAAGGCCGGCAGTTGGAGATCTCTCCCTGTACCGCCACGTAGGGAAAGGCATCCTCGAGGTAGCCCTTGATGAGGGAAGTGATCTCTGAGACGGAAAAGACCTTCTGCGGTATGCTCATACGTGCTGGACCAAGAGTACCTCATCTTCCCCCAACGGGGCAAGGGAGACCTCTTTACCCCCTGCGGGTTGGTGACGATAATGTGAACAATGAAGTACGACGTGGTGCTCACCGGCCTGCAGTTCACCGAATACGCCCTTAAGCCCCTCGCCTCTGGGCCCTCAGCCTTTGCCCGCGCCCTCGACCTCGCCCGCCGCCTCTCCCCCCGCCTCCACCTCCTCCTCCCGCCCTCCCACCCCCCCCTCCCCGACGGTGCCCCCACCCCCCTCCTCGCCCCCCCCACCCAGCGCGGCCTCGCCGAAGCCCTCGCCACCCTCGCCGCGCACACCGACGCCGAGGCCTTTCTCATCCTCCACGCCGACGCCCCCTTCACCCACCACGGCCTCGCCACCCGCCTCCTCGATCAGCACGAACGTTACTTTGCGGACTACACCTTTGCCGAAGGCCACCCCGACGGGCTCGCGCCCGAGGTGGTCTCACGCCGTGCCCTCTCGGCGCTCACCCGGCTCGCAGGCGACGAACCTGTCACCCGCAAGGACCTCTTTCCGATCCTCCAGAAGGACATCAACGCCTTCGACATAGAGACCATCCTCTCGTCGCACGACGCCCGGCTCCTCCGCATCCCCCTCTTCGCCGACACCCGCCGCACCCACCTCCTCTGCGACCGGCTCGCCGCCCTTCCCCTCTGGGACAAGGACGCCGACGAGATCACCGCCTACCTCCTCTCCCACAAGGAGCTCCTCCGCACCCTCCCGGCCTACTACCAGGTGCAGATCGTGCGCGGTTGTCCCCAGTCCTGCGCCTACTGCCCCTATCCCCTCAAGGAGGACGTGCGTGCGGTGCGTGCCTTCATGGAGCCTGAGCGCTTCGCCGGCCTGGTGGACCGCATCGCCGCCTTCTCCGACGATGCGGTGATCGGCCTCTCCCTCTGGGGCGAACCCGGCCTTCACCCCGCCATCGCCGAACTCGCCGCCCATGTCCTCGCCCACCCGCGGCTCTCCCTCCTGCTCGAGACCTCCGGGATAGGCTGGGGCCCTGCGGCACTCGAACGCACCGCCTCCCTCGATACCACCGGCAGGCTCATGTGGATCGTCTCCCTCGATGCCGTAGAGCCCTCCCTCTATCGGACCCTCCGCGGCGACGGGCTCGAGGAGGCCCTCCGCACCGTCGAGACCCTCCACCGTATCGTCCCGGCCCACACCTATGTCCAGGCCGTACGCATGAAGGAGAACGACGCCCACCTGCGCACCTTCTATCAGACCCTCACCGACCGCGGGTACAAGGTGATCTTCCAGCAGTACGACTCCTTCTGCGGTAGGCTCCCGGACCGCATGGTGGTCGACATCTCGCCCCTCACCCGCATCCCCTGCTGGCACCTCGCCCGGGACATGGTGATCCTCTTCGACGGCACCGTGCCCCTCTGCCGTGAAGACCTCGATGCGGCGCACGCCCTCGGCAACGTCTGGGAGGACGAGCTCGAGGAGCTATGGGAGCGGGGGAGGCCGTGGTACGAACGTCACGTACGGGAGGAGTATCCCGAGCTCTGCGCGAGGTGCACCGAGTACTTCAACTTCAACTTCTAGAGGGATGCGCATGACCGTACCGTACACCGTGGTAGGAGAAGGATCAGGCACCGTCCCGAACCACTCGGGCCTCACCGTGGCCCTCATGGTGCGCGGGCTCCTCGCCTCGCGGGAGGACCTCGCCCGCACCGCCCGACGGGTGCAGCCGGCCCGCATCCTCTTCCTCGAGGAGCGGCCCGTGCACTACGATGTGGATGCCCTGGTGAGCACGTACCCAGAACTCCGTGTGCTCTACTTCAAGGAGCAGGTCTCCCGGGGGCAGATGGTGGAGGTGGCCCTCTCAGAGGCCGCCACCGATTACGTGCTCGTACTCGATGGGCCGGTGCACGATCTCAGGCTCCCCAGGCGCCTTCCCGTGCCTGAGGAGGATGTGGTGGTCTCGGTCCCGGCCTTACGGTTCGCAGGAGAGCCCCTCCCCTCGGTCTACGCCCCTGCCTTCTCCCGGCGGCTCCTCAAGGTGCTCCCCTTGGGCAGGCCTGCAGGGGGGACTCCCACCATCCTCATGCCCGGCTACACGGGGCTCTATCGTCGTGACTTGGTGGAAGCCGTGGGCGGGTTCGACCCCGAGATCCCACATCCCTACTGGCAGCGGCTCGAGTTCGCCTTCAGGTGTTTCCTCTTCGGCTACAGGCTCCTCTACTACCCACACGTCGAGGTGGAGCTCTTTTCCCAGCCCGCACCGGAGGATCTCACGCCCGACAGTTCGTCTTTCAGGTTTTTCCTCAAGGTGCTCGCACCGAGGAGGAAGGAGGGGAGGATGCACCTCTCCCTGTGGAGGGCGCTCCACGCAGGGATCCGGGCAGGGGTGGGGTGGCAGCGGGCCGTGAGGGAGTTCCGGGATGTGCGAAGGTGGCTGGAGGAGACGGAGGGCCTCTTCCGACAGGACGCCGTCACCCTGGTGGCCTCCTGGGAGGTGGAGGAGGTATGACGGGCATCTTCCTCCAGGCCAGGATCGACTCTTCGCGGCTTCCGGCCAAGGCCCTCCTCGCGCTGGGGGGGAGGACCCTCATCGAGCACGCCATGGTGCGGCTGAGGCGGGTGCCGGCCGATGTGTACGTGCTGCTCACGGATGAGGCGAGCCTTCCTTTTCTCGCTCCCTATGCCCGGGCCCGTGGGTTCGCGGTCTTTGCAGGGCCGAGGGATGATGTGCTCGCACGGTACGTCATGGCGGCCAGGGCCTATGGGGTGCGTACGGTGGTCCGTGCCACGGGCGACAACCCGCTCGTCTCTGCGGTGGCGGCCTCGGCGGCGCTCGCGCTCCACCGGCGGGAGGGGGCCGACTATACGGGGTTCAGAGACCTGCCGCTGGGCACGGGGGTGGAGGTGGTGAATGCGTCGGCTCTCTTCCGGGCCGCGGAGGAGACGGTCGACCCTTACGACAGGGAGCACGTGACGCCGTACGTGCGCCGTGGGGAGGGGGGGCTGGTGGTGAACCTGGTCGACCCGCCTCCCTCGTGGGCTGCGCCGCACCTCAGGGTCACGGTGGACACCCTCGATGACTTCCTCTTCGTGTGTCGGATCATGAGCGAGGATCCGGATGTGGAGATCGAAGACCTGGTGGCGAGGTGGGGGGGGAAGGCGCGGGATGCGGTGGTGGAGGGGGTGCGGTGATGGGGGTGAGGGTGGTGTGTGTGGCCCAGGAGGGGAGGGGGGTGGGGACGGGACACAGGGTCAGGATGGAGCGGCTCGCGGAGGGGCTTCGGAAAGAGGGGGTTGAGGCAGGGGTGCGGGTGTGGGATGGGGGGAGGTGGGAGGGTGAGAGGGGGGAGGTGGTGTGGGTGGTGGATGTGCGGCGGTCGGGGCGTGGGTGGGTGAGGGCGCTCAAGGAGGAGGGGGTGGTGGTGGCGCTCGATCCGGATCCCGTGCTCGCCCGGGAGGCGGATGTGGTGCTCGCAGGGTTGCCGCAGGCGCACCGGGAACGGGTGAACGTGCGGGTGGCGCCGGTGTGGTGGGAGGTGCCGCGGCGGGAGGGGAGGGGGCGTGAGATCCAGCGGGTTCTGGTGAGCTTCGGGGGGGAGGATCCGTGGGGGCTCACGGAGTGGGTGTGCGGTCTGGATGAGGGGGTGTGGGGGGGGTGTGAGGTGGAGGTGGTGGTGGGGCCGAGGTTCGGGAGGGAGGTGCGCACGGGGTGGCGGGTGGTGCGACCTTCCGGGCCGCTCCACGAGCGCCTTGGGGACTACGATCTGGTGATCACCTCGTTCGGGCTCACGGCGTACGAGGCGCGGGAGGCGGGGGTGGGGGTCCTGCTCCTCAACCCTACGGCCTACCACGCGGGACTGGGGAGGCGGGCGGGGTTTGCGGGGGGGCGGCCGGGGCGGGGGTGGGTGAGGCTGCTCGGGCGTGTGCTGAGGGGCGGAGAGGAGGGGGTGTGGGGGGAGGGGGCGGGGGAGGAGTGCGGTGGAGGTGGTGAGGGGGGTGGTGGAGGGGTGGGGCGGGGTGGGGTGTCCGGGGTGTGGGGAGCGGGGGAGGCGGGCGGTGTGGCGTGGGGAGGAGAGGACGGTGGTGCGGTGTGCGGGGTGTGGGTTGGAGTATGTGCTGGGGTTGGGGCCGGGGGAGCGGGAGTACGGGCCGGCCTACTTCTTCGAGGAGTACCGCGCCCAGTACGGGAGGACGTACCTGGAGGATTTTGCGTCCATAGTGGAGCGGGGGAGGGAGCGGGTGAGGGTCCTGCGCAGGTGGGTGCCGGAGGGGGGGAGGGTGCTGGATGTGGGGTGTGCGTATGGGCCGTTCCTGGTGGCGGCGAGGGAGGGTGGGTTTGTGCCGGCGGGTCTGGATGTGGGGGAGGATGCGGTGGCCTATGTGCGGCAGGAGCTGGGGGTGCGGGCGTGGGTGGGGCGGTTCGAGGAGTGGGAGGAGGAGGGGGAGTGGGATGCCCTCACCATGTGGTTCGTGATAGAACACTTCCGCAGGCTTTCGGAGGTCCTCGACAGGGTGGCCCGCCTCCTCAAAAAGGGAGGGATGTTCGCCTTCGGCACCCCGAACGCGCGCGGCCTCTCCTGGCTCCTCAGGAGGGATCGCTTCTATCGGGAGAGCCCCCGTGATCATCACCTCCTCCTTTCGGTGGGGGTGATGCGCCGTCTCCTCGGACGGTGGGGGATGAAGGTGGTGGCCGTGAGACAGACAGGCCTCCACCCGGAACGTATCCCGGTCCTGGGACGCCTCTTTCCCCCGGGGACGCTGAGATGGAGGATCACGGGCCGGCTCCTGGGTCTCCTGGGGCTCGGTGATACTATCGAGATCTATGCCAAGAAGTACAGATGAGTGTCCCCTCCTCACATCCTCATGCGAGCTGAAGATGTGCCGATTCTTGGAGTAAGAGGTGTAGTGTGGGAGGGGATCATGGAAGACCAGAAGACCGTACTCATCCTCGGTGCAGGGGTCATGCAGCTTCCCGCGATCAAGATCGCCAGGCGCCTGGGATGGAGGGTGGCTGTGGCCGACGCCGACCCCTCTGCCCCAGGGGCACGGCTTGCGGATCTCTTCTTCCACGTCGATCTCAAGGATACCGAAGGGCTCCTCGCTGCAGCCCGGAAGCTCGCTTCAGAGGGAGGGCTCCACGGTGTGTTCACCGCAGGCACCGACTTCTCCACGAGCGTGGCCTACGTGGCCGAGAGGATGGGGCTCCCGGGCATACCCTACGAGGTGGCGTTGAGGGCCAAGGACAAGGCGCTCATGCGGGAGCACCTCCACCGTGCGGGGATCCCGGTACCCCGATATGCGGTGCTCTCACGTGAGGAGAGAGCGAACCGCCTCCTCGAGGAGGGACGTCGCATCCCCTTTCCCCTCGTGGTGAAACCTGCGGACAACATGGGGGCCCGTGGGGTGCGGCTGGTGAGAGACACTCCTGAGCTTGAGGAGGCGGTCGAGAGTGCTGCAGCCTGTTCCCTTTCGGGAAAGGTGGTGCTGGAGGAGTTTCTCGAGGGTCCGGAGTTCAGTATCGACGCCGTGGTGTGGCAGGGAGAGGTGCACATCTGCGGCGTCGCCGACAGGCACATCTTCTTCCCTCCTTATTTCGTGGAGATGGGCCACACCATGCCCACGGATATCCCGCCGTCGGTGAGGGCCGAGCTCGAGGAGGTCTTTGTCCGGGCCGTGAAGGCCTTGGGGATCACCGAGGGTGCGGCGAAGGGCGACGTGTTCTACACCGGCCGCGGCCCTGTCATCGGCGAGATCGCGGCCCGCCTCTCGGGCGGCTACATGTCGGGGTGGACCTATCCCTATGCCTCGGGGGTGGATGTCACCGAGGCCGCCCTTCGTATCGCGGTGGGCCTCCCGCCGGGAGATCTTTCCCCCCGGTGGCAGCGGGTGTGCGCCGAGCGGGCCTTTCTCTCCATACCAGGTGTGATCAGGGACATAGAAGGCTTCCACCTCCTCAGGCTCGAGCCGGGGGTGAAGAAGACCTTCCTCAGGATCTCTCCCGGAGACAGGGTACGCTTCCCGACAAACAATGTGGAGAAGTGCGGAAACGTGCTCGCTCTTGGGGGGACTCGGGAAGAGGCGGTCTCACGTGCAGAAGAGAGCGTGTCCCGGGTGAGGCTCGTACTCCTCCCCGGAGATGCGGAGACCTCCTCCTTCCTTTTCGAAGACACCTCGTTCCCTTCCGCCTTCAGTCTCGATCCCCAGGAGGAGGTTCACCTCTCTCGTCTCTCGTCTTTGTATCGCAGCTTACCTCGGGTTTCTCCTCCTTATCGGGTGAGGAAGGTGGGTCTGAACGCCTATGTGGACATCCTCCCCCTCAGGGTGAAACAGGATCGGGATTGGTATTATCACACCATAGGGGAGATCCTGGAAGAGATGGACACATACCTCGCCTCGGTGTCTCCTCTCCCGTGGATTCTGGGGCGGGACTTCTGGGCTGCTCTTCTCAAAGGTGGCTGGCAGGGCGCGAGGTGGTACGTGGACACCCTGCGCGGGGGGGTTGATCCGAGAACTCTGGAGCCCGTGGGATGAAGAGAAGGGTCCTTTTCCTTATCGTGTTCCTCGTTTCTCTCGTTGCCGTGTTCGGTCAGGAAGGGAATGCAGGTCCGGAAACGTATCCACTCTTCTCCTTCCTCCATGATGTAGGGGGCCATCTCTATTGGGATCCCCTTGGGAGGAAAGGCCTCATCTCCACATCCTCCCATATACTCTCCTTCTCGCTGGAAAGCCCCGTAGCCTACCTGGATTACCGTACCCCTGTGAAGGCCGCATTCACCGAACGGAACGGCACGATTTTCCTCACCGACGAGACAAAGGATCGCCTTCTCTCCCTCCTCGAGGAGGAACGGGGCCCCCGGATCGCCGCGATCATCCTCGATCCCGGACACGGGGGCAAGGATCCGGGAACCATAGGCACCCACGCCCTGTCCGATGGGAAGAAGCTCGTGCTCCAGGAGAAGGACGTGGTGCTCTCCATCTCCCTCCGCTTGAGGGAGCTTCTCGAGAATGCGTATCCCGACAAGCGCATCTTCCTCACCAGGGAATCCGATCGCTACCTCTCGCTGGAAGAGCGCACTGAATTCGCCAACACCGTACTGAGCGACTATCGGGAGGATGCCGTTCTCTTCATCTCGATTCATGCGAACGCCTCTCTCAATCGAAAAGCGAAAGGCTTCGAAGTGTGGTATCTTCCCGAGGACTATCGCAGGACGGTGGTGGATCCAAAGGAGGTCGAGGCGGAGGAGGTCTTTCCCATCCTCAACAGCATGAAAGAGGAGGAGCTCTTCGTTGAGGGCGCCCTCTTGGCCCGGATGATCTCCGATGGCCTCGATGCAACAATAGGGAAGGTGAGTCCCAATCGGGGGCTCAAGGCCGAGAAGTGGTACGTGGTGAGGAACGCGCGGATGCCTGCGGTTCTGGTGGAGGTGGGATTTGTCACCGAACCCGAGGAGGCAAGGCTGCTCTCCTCCCCTGCCTACTTGCAGGATATCGCGAGGGGCCTCTATAATGGCGTCGCCCGATTCATAGAACACTATGAATCGCTCTCATTCTGATGTCGTGCAAGGAAGGATCCGTGCGAAGGAACATCCTCACGAGGTCTGAGTATGCCCTCGCAGCGTATATCGTGGCATTCGTCCTCTCCGTCTTCCTCTACCGGGTATTCCCTCCCGAAGATGTACGGGTGGTGACCTTCTTCCCCGGGGTGATCACGCCGCGCCTCGAGGGCGAGGTACACTACCTCCCCCGGGAGGAGACGAGGGAGGAGCAGGTGGAGGAGTTCATCCGGCACCTCTTCCTCGGCCCCAAGGAGGTGACACACACTCCTCTCTTCACCCACGACACACGTATACTGAGCCTCATCGTCACCGACACCACGGTCTATCTCGATCTCAGCAAGGAAGCCTTTTTCTCCACGGAGAGATTGCAGGTGTCGTTCCGTCAGAGTCTGGAGGCCCTCAGGAAGAACGTATTCTTTAATTTTCGATATATAAAAGAAATGAATATAACGATCGAGGGTCAGCTTCCCTATGAGTCGCCCTTCCTCGGCGATCTGGAGAAGGAAATGTGAAATTTTTTTTTGTCTTTGCCAAAAAAACATTGACAAACCAAACGTGATACGTATAATTCTAATTAGTAAGCCTTTATGAAAAAGGAGCACGGGATGAAACGGATCTTTATGCTTTTGGCGATGAGTCTTCTGGTTCTGGGGAGTCTGCAGGTCCTTGCAGAGGAAGCTGTCCTTATAGATTTTTCCACCCTCACGCCTGATTATCCCGCGGATAATCCCACGGAGAACAGTGCCACCCTCGTGGACTACAGTGTCTCTGCGGGTGCAGGGTTCAGCGAGGAGGATAAGGCCCTCATGAAGACCTCGCTCGCGGTCAACAACTGGGAGGTCCACCTCAACTCTTCGGCCAGGTTCGTGGTCACCGAGGTGAACTCCTATGTCAGAGAGGCGAGGGTGAAGGACACGGCTCCCAAGTACGCCGGAGAGACGGTGATGGGCGTGCGGGTGAGCTTCCCGGATACCCCCTACAACGCCTGGGCAATCGTCCAGCCGCCCTTCGAGATTCCCGCCTATGCGGACAAGACCGAGGTGAACCCTGACGGGACCCTCAGCGTGCCGCAGGAGGAAGTAGGAAAGGGGACCAAATTCCATGGATACGGGGTGGTCACCAACGTGGGTGTCCTGAAGTCGGTCCATGTGAACGTCCGCGGACTCAACTTCCCACAGGGCCTCTCTCTCATCCTCCAGGATCAGAACGGTGAGCAGCAGGAGATCTTCCTCGGCTATCTCAACTTCGATGGCTGGAAGGAGCTCGTGTGGGAGAACCCGAACTACATCGAAGATGTGAGGAAGCGGGAACTCAAGACCTATCCTCTCTATCCCAACCTGCGGCCTCTCGTGAAGCTCATCGGGTTCAGGATCTACAAGGATGGGAGCATGGCGGGTGGTGATTTCATCACCTACATCAAGGATGTCCGCGTGGTCTACGACAAGGCGGTGCTCGATCTTGAAGAGGACATCGATCACGAGGCCATCTGGGGTATCCTCCAGTCGAGAGAAGAAGCGCGTAGAAACGCCGAACTCCGCAGGCTCGGGAACCTCCAGGTGCTCCGCTATCTCGAGCGGAAGAAGATGCATGCCGAGGCCGGTACGGAGGCCGGGGCCGAGACGCAGACCCAGTGAGATAGTCCACGATCGGAATACGCGAGATCGGTATCCGACAGCCACCCCGAGGGGTGGCTGTCTTTGTGTGCGTCCGGGAAACGGGCGGTTTCTTTCTCTGGACAAACCACTGAAAGGTGGTATACTGGGAATATGTCGGGATGGGTTACGAACGTGCTTTCAGTCTCAGCGTTCAGGGATGAAACCGAGGTATACGATTTCATACGGCAGACGGTGAGGCCCCCCCGGGGAGGCGGACCGGGATCGTTCGCTCCTCTCATCGAGTTTTCGAATCTGAGGGACGATGGACATACCCGTTCGGGTGTCCTCGATGTGGAGTACCTCAACCTCAGTGTGATCTACAAGCATGATCAGGTGCGCCTCGTCTATCACTTCCTCACCTCGTGGAATTTCTTCGCCCTCAACATCGACCTCTTCATCCCCTCCTTCCAGCATCTCCAGATCCTCCATCTTGCAATGGATCCTTCCTCTGGTGTGACGAGGCTCACCGGATACCAGGGGGGGAAGGTTCTCTTCGAAAAGGAGGTGATGAGGGATCTGGGAAAGATGTATCTGGAAGATCTGGAACGACTCCCCTCATCGGGGCATGTCGCTTCCCTCTCCTATGCCCAGATCGCCTCCATGAACCGTGAGCAGTTCCGCCTCTTCCTTTCCTATTTGAGGCAAGGTCGGCCTCCCGAGGGGGGACCTCCTTCGGAGATAGGGTGATGCTTCCCGTCAGGAACCCGCGTGTCCACCGATGTGGAGAAATTGCCCTGAATTGCAAGCCGATGTGTGCTATGTTGTAGGGTAACATCCCTGATCTTAGGAGGCCAATGATGAGAAGGTATGGTGTTTTCTTGGTGGTCTTGTGCCTCGTAGGAGGCATGGTTTTCGCCCAGGATACGGGTGGACCGATGGAGGCGCTCATGGCGCCGGGTGATTTCGGGATCTATGCAGGGGTGGGGTGGGGTTTCTTCTGGGGCGCCGTCGATGTCTCGGGTGGGGTGGAGATGATCTTCCATCAGATCGATCTCGGGGAAAAGGTGCCCCTCACCTTTGGTGGTGCCGCACGGATCTCGTACTATGGGTGGACTGATGACTACTGGGGAGACGACTATCACTACGCCTACCTTGGAGGAGGGGTCTTTGCGACCGCCCATCTGGGGTTCACCGAGGAGAGCGCCCCTGAAAACTTGAAGTTCCTCGCGAACACGGACTGGTATGTGGGGCTCGGCCCGCAGTTTGCTTCATACTCGTGGGGATGGACAGGGGACCGGGAAACCGAGTTCAGGATCGGACTCGGGACGCTCGGTGGTGTGAGCTACTTCCTCACCCCCAACTTCGCGATCAATGTGGAAGGCGGCTACTATGGGTGGTACGGTTCAGGCCTCATCGGAGTGCTCATCAAGTTCTAGGCCTTCCTCCGGAGACGCAGAGCCCACCCCTCCGGGTGGGCTCTGCTCGTCTACAGCCGTTTTCTCCCGACGTGGCGGAGGGCCCGGAGGAGGCGGGCGTTGTCGCGGGCCGTTCTCGTCCCTATGCGTATGTAGGAAGGAAGGCCGAAGGACGAGCAGTCTCTCACCAGCACTCCATGTTCCTGGAGGGCTGCGGTGATCCCGGAAGAATCTCCCACGCGTGTGAGAAAGAAGTTGCACTCCGAGGGTATGGTGGGATATCCGAGGGACTCGATGGCGTGCCGGAGATCGCGGGCGAGGTTGTGCGTGGCCCGCCATTGCCTGGTGAAGACATCCGTGATCCGGATGGCGGCACGTCCCGCTTCCTGGGCAGGGGTGTTCACCGACCAGGGGGGTTGCGCCTTCCTGAGGGTGGAGATGATGTCCGGATGGGCGACGATGTAGCCCAGGCGCAGGGGAGTGAGGAGATAGTCCTTGGTCATGGATCGGAGTACTGCAAGATGACCGCTCCGCACGAAGGGTTGGAGCGGCGAAAGGGGGCCTGAGGGGAGGAAGTTGGCGTACGCCTCGTCGAGGATGAAGAGCGTGCCCGTCGATTCACAGACCGAGAGGACTTCGCGCACCTGTTTGGGGGAGAGGTGTGTGGCGGTGGGGTTGTTGGGGCTGCCGATCCAGAGGAGCCGGGGGCGGATCCTACGGATGTCGTCCTCGAGACGTTCCGGTTGGAGCACGAAGAGGTGTGTCTCCTCGAGGCGATGATGGTGGACACGTGCTTCCATGAGCAGCGCAGCCCGCTCGTATTCCTGATACGTGGGAGACACGATGAGGACGGAATCCCCCGGTGAGAGATAGCAGAGGGAGAGCAGGAGTATCCCCTCGGAGGTACCGTTGAGGGCCATCAGCCAATCGCTCGGGACGCACAGATGGGTGCTGAGGGCGTCGACGAGGAGGGCCGCGGCGGTGTCCGGATACGCGTGACGTATGCCCCGGATGACCGCACGCCGTATCACCCGAGGGATGGGGAAGGGATTGAGGTTCACGCTGAAGTCGAGGAGGCGTGAGGATCCTCCATGGAGTCCTCCGTGGATGATCCGTGGAACGTCCTGGAGCGCCTTGCGAGGTGTGATGCTCATACGCCAACGATACCACAGGGGAGATGTGATGGAAATACGGGGGTGGTCTTCATTCGCGGATGGGGATATACTCCTGTATCGTGAGGAGAGTGCGGATCGTCCTTCTCCTGATGCTCACGGCAGGATCGGTGGCTGGCCTCGAGGGTATCACTGGATCTCCGTTCACCGACAAGGGGCGTCACTTCTGCATGGGAGCGGGGCTCACCCTGCTCGGTGGAGGCATGGGAGGGCTTTGGGATGGAACTGGGCTCCCTCTGGGTGTGGGGATGGGGATCGGTGCGGCGATCGGGAAAGAGGTGTGGGACGGGCTCTCGGGGGGCGATGTGGAGTGGCGGGATGTGGTGGCGACCTGGATGGGGGTGGCCTGGGCCGCCTGTGCATGGGGAATGTCCGAGGGGGATGCCCGACCGGATGGTCTCGCCCTCATGGGGGGTGTACTGGTCCTTACCGCGGCTCTGTGGTAAACCTACGAGAAACGATATCGTGGAGGATTCATGTATCCCGTACGAACGGTGGCTGTCTTCTGCGGGGCTTCCGAAGGGAGAGCGGACGGGTATAGACGGCTCGCGGAGCGGGTGGGCGAGGTGCTTGCGGAAGAGGGCCTTGAACTCGTATACGGTGGTGGGGACGTGGGGCTCATGGGAGCGGTGGCCCGGGGCTCACTGAGGAAAGGAGGGCGGGTCACCGGGGTGCTCCCCCGGTTCATGGAGGGGTGGGTGGAGCGGATGGAGGGAGTGACGTATGTGGTGGTGGAGGGGATGGCCGAACGAAAGATCTTCATGGAGGAGAAGGCGGACGGGTTCGTGGTACTTCCGGGCGGGATCGGTACCATGGACGAGTTCTTCGAGGTATACACCCTCCTCCAGCTGGAACAGCATGCGAAACCTGTCATGCTCCTCAACTTCCAGGGGTTCTACGACCCTCTCCTCTCACTCATCGAGAGGATGGTGGAAGAAGGTTTTCTCAAACCCTCTTTCAGGGATCTCCTGTGTGTGAGCGAACGCCCAGAGGACATCTATGCCGTGTTCAGCTCGTGGAGTCCCCCCCGTATGCGAGGATCAGTATGAACGATGCTTTCGAGGATCTCTTTTCCCCTGCCTTTCTCGAAGCGGCACGGGACTACCTCTGGTTGCTCGACAGGGGGTATCCCGAAGGAGATGTGGCGAGGCTCGTGGGGAATCGGTTTCGCCTCTCCCGGGATCAACGGATGATCCTTTACCGAGGTGTACTGCCGAGTTCCGTCTCCAAGGCCCACCGGGAGAAGCAGGTGCCTCTCGTGCGGATCCTGGAAAGGGGGAGCCTCCTCGTGGACGGATACAACATACTCCTCACGCTCCTCACGTATCGCCTAGGGAGGCCTGTCTTTCTCTCCACCGATGGTTTCCTCAGGGACATAGGCGGCATCCACGGCCATATCCACCACGTGAAGATTCTCGAGGAGGTGGTGGAAGCCCTTTTCTCTTTCTTCGAGGCGGAACTCCCCGGGGTGGGGATCCACATCCTCCTCGACAGACCGGTCTCCCATAGCGGCGACCTGGCTTCCGCTCTTCAGCGGCGTTTCGATGTCCGAGGACTTGCAGGCGAGGTCTCGGTGTGTGATTCGGCGGATTACGAATTGAAGCGTGCCGGTGTGCTCATCGCGACGAGTGATTCCGCCGTCCTCTCCCGTGTAGGGGAGGCGTTCGATCTTGCCTTTCACGTGCTCTCTTGCAGGTATCACCCGAGGAAACTCCCTGATCTCGGCAGATTGCTTTCTCCGGAAAGGAAAGGGCCTTCCTCTTGACGGGGTGAGCGCTTCTGCCTACTATGTAGGATCAAACAGAAGATGGTAAACGAGAGATCCAAAAAGGGTTACACCATCGTCGTGGAGGACAACGCCCTCCTCGCAGGAATATGTGGGGCCCACGATGAAAACCTCGTGCTTTTCGAGCACATCCTGGATGCGCCCATCCGCACGAGGGGCAACGAGATCACCATCCTTTCCGACGATGCCGGGAAGATCCGCGCCCTCAAAAAAGTGGTGGAGGAACTCCGGTACCACGTGCAAAGAGGGCATCTCCCGGGAAGATATCTCATAGAATCCCTCTTCGATTCGGCCTTCAGAGATGCCGAGGAGGAGACCCAGCTCCTCAAGGACGTCTCCATCTCCATACGAGGAGGACAGACCACCATCTTCCCCCGAACCTACAATCAGGCGGTGTACATCCAGGCGATGCGGGAGCATACCATGGTCTTCGCCATAGGACCTGCGGGTACGGGGAAGACCTTCCTGGCGGTGGCCCATGCCCTCGAGGAGCTCATCTCGCGGAAACGAAAGAAACTGGTGCTCACCCGTCCGGTGGTGGAGGCAGGAGAGCGGCTCGGATTCCTTCCCGGTGACCTCCTCCAGAAGATCAATCCCTATCTCAAACCGCTCTACGATGCCATTGATGCCCTCATCCCCCTCGATATGTACCAGAAGATGGAGGAACAACGGATGATCGAGATCATCCCTCTGGCGTACATGAGGGGGAGGAGTCTCGACAACAGTTACATCATCCTCGACGAGGCCCAGAACACCACCAGGGAACAGATGAAGATGTTCCTCACCCGGCTCGGTCAGAATTCGAAGGCGGTGATAACGGGTGACGTGACCCAGATAGATCTCCCCGACCCCGGAAGGTCCGGGCTCCTCCATGCAGAATCCATCCTGCAGGGGATAGACGAGATACGGTTCTCCTACTTCACGCGGGAGGATGTGGTGCGGAATCCCCTTGTCAAGAAGATCATAGAGGCATATGAAAGAGACCCCTCGTAGCGCATTCCTCTCGTTTCTTTTTCGGGTGGTGGGACGGCTTCGACGTCTCCCGCTGGATGTCCTCGGGGGCGCGGCCGTCGTGCTTTGTCTCTCGCTCATCCAGGTGGGAGGGTTGCGTGTGCTCGACCTCCTCGAGCGTCCTTCATACGACGATTTCGAGGTGGGCAGAGTGGCGGAGCGGGATGTGGTGCTGGACCGTGATGTGATGGTGGTGGACGAGAAGGCCACTGCGATAAGGCTCAGCGCCATGGAGAGACTGGTTCCCCCTGTCTTCGTCCTCGACAGGAAGGTCACGGAGACCATGCAGAGGGAGTTCGCCGCTGTACGGGAGCTCGTCCTGGATCCTGCGTCCAGGGGGCTTTCTTCCGAGGCGGATGTGAAGGGGGCGTACTTCCGTTTCCAAGCCCGACTCCCGGGGATGCTCTCTGAAGAGGAGTTCACGCTCCTGTTCGAAGCGGCCGCACATCCTCGATGGAGGGAGGCCCTCTCCTCCCTCATGCAGCGGGTGGAGGAACAGGGTGTGTTCAGACTCCCGGACTCGGAAGTGCTCGGGTACGCGGATACCGTGGAACTCCGCATCCCTTCAGAAGGCGAGACCTTCCGGGCCCTCTCCCGGAGTATGGGAGACGTTCTCACGAGATCCCGGCTTTCCGAGGTGATCGAGGAGTACCGGACCGGGTATGGGTTTACGGATCGGGAGGTGGAGGCTCTCGATCTGTTCGTCTCGAGGTTCGTCCGGGAAAACGTGGTGTATGACAGGAGGGCATCGGAGGAGAAGCGCGATGCACTATTGAGCAATGTGGAACCCGTAGTACGCGAGTTCAAGAAGGGTGACGTGATCGTGAGGAAGGGATTCGTGCTCACAGAGGACGATGTGGCCACTCTCAACTTGCTCAAGAGATACCGCGTCTTTACGGTCCCCCGTTCGTTTCTCTGGGAATTCGTCTTTTCATCGGCGGTCCTCTTCCTGGGATTCCTCCTCCTCCGCACGGCTCCCGATCTCCAGTCCAGCGCTGCCGCAGGGTTCTGGGGGTTCTTTTCCGTCCTCCTCGTCCTTCTCATCCTCCTTGGGTTCGGACTTCGGATCCTCTTCCCCCCTCCAGAGGGCGTCTCTCCCGGAGTGCTTCTCCTCCTCCCAGTCTGCGCCCTGTTCCTCCCCGTGTTCTGGGGCCGTGAGCGATCGCTTCTTGCCGTGGGATTCCTCTCTGTCTTCTTCCTTCCTTTTTTCGGGTTCGATATGCATGCCTATCTCTTCTCGCTCGCCATGGGTATGGGTGGGGTGCTTCTCGTGCACGGGGTGAGACAACGCATGGATCTCATCCGGTCCTCCCTGATCCTCACCGTGGTGAGCATTCCCGTCACCGGGGTGCTCGGAGGGCTCGCTTCCCTCTCTCTCACGGAGGTGGGGACGTTCATGGGATATGGTGCGGCGAACGTCCTCGTTTCGGGGATGCTCGTCACCATGCTCCTCCCGCTCGTCGAGCACCTCCTCAACGCGCCTACGAGGTTCCGACTCCTGGAGCTCTCGGATCTCAACACACCCCTCCTCAAACGGATGCTCGCCGTAGCCCCGGGTACCTACAGCCACAGCATGATGGTCGCGCAGTTGGCCGAGGCCGCCGCAGAGGTGGTGGGGGCCAACCCCCTTCTCGCGCGGGTGGGCTCCTACTACCACGACATAGGGAAGATCGAACAGCCGGAGTACTTCGTCGAGAATCAACGAGGAACGAATCGACACGACGACCTCAATCCTTCGCTCTCCTCCGCGGTCATCAAGGCCCATGCAAAGCGGGGGGTGGAGATCGCGAAGAAGATGGGGTTTCCACAGGCGGTGATCGATATCATCGCCCAGCACCACGGAGACGATCTCATCAAGTACTTCTATCAGGAGGCCGTAAAGAAGAATGGGGGAGAGGTGAGCAGGGAGAACTACTCGTATTCAGGAGATCGGCCTCTCACCAGAGAAGCGGCCATCGTGATGTTGGCCGATGCAGTGGAGGCTGCGGTACGCGCCCTCTCGGGCAAACCTTCGCATGCGGCCATCGAAAAGCGAGTGCACGCGGTCATCTTCGAGAAGTTGAAGAACGGCCAACTCGACGACGCCCCTCTCACCGTCAAGGACCTCACCCGCATAGAGGAGACGTTCGTGAGAATCCTTGCCGCCAGCGTCCATACGAGGATAGAATATCCCGATACGAAGAAGGATCGCCGGAGTGAGTGAGATCGTGGTGATATGGAAAGATATCCCTACCTCCCCGTGGCAAGAGGTGGTCCCTTCCTTCGTCGCACGGGTGCTCGAGGAAGTGGGGAAGGAGTCCGGAGACATCGCGGTGGTGATGTGTTCCCCGGAGTTCATTCAGGAACTCAACAGGACGTTCAGGGGAAAGGACGAACCCACCGACGTGCTTTCCTTCCCCGATTCCGAGGGGGGATCTCGTATCCAGGGAGATATCGTGATCGCGCCGGAGGTGGTGGTGCATCAAGCCGCTGACTGGGGTGTGCCTGCACATGAGGAGCTTCTGAGGGTGATTCTCCATGGGCTCCTCCACCTCTCGGGCATGGACCATATGAGCACCGATCCCTCAGAGCCGATGCTCGTATACCAGGAGGATATCCTTTCACGTGTCAAGGAGGAGTACCGGTTTGAAATCCGAACGTAGGGGTTTTTCTCTCTTCTCTCTCTTCGGCCCGAAGAAGAGGGAACAGCCGCCGCCCGAGGTGGAGGCTGAAAAACAGGACATGATCAGAGGTATAGAGGAACTCTCCGAGACCACCGTGAAGGAAGTGATGGTCCCCCGTATCGACGTGGTCTTCGTGGACATAGAGAGTCCTCTGGAGGAGCTGCTCGAAAGGGTCGCCGATTCCGGACATTCCCGTCTCCCGGCATACGAGAAGACGATCGACAACGTGGTGGGGATCCTGTATGTGAAGGATATCCTGAAGCTCCTCGTCAAGAACCAACCCATCGAGATAGGGAAGCTCGTAAGGCCCGCCTACTTCATCCCGGAGAGCAAACGCCTCGATGACCTCCTCAGGGAGATGAAGCGAAGGAGGGTTCACATCGCCATCGTGGTCGACGAGTACGGTGGTGTATCGGGTATCGTATGCCTGGAGGACATCATAGAAGAGATCGTGGGCGACATACAGGACGAGTTCGACAATGAAGAAGAGGAGGTGGTTCAACTCGACGAGAGGACCTTCCTCTGTGACGCTCGTATCCTCCTCGAGGAGCTCGGCGATACCTTGGGAATCGAACTGGAGAGCCCTGAGACCGATACCCTCGGGGGGTTCGTGTTCGAGCTTCTCGGTAAGATCCCGGTGCGCTATGAACGCGTGATCTACAACGATATAGAGTTCATCGTGCAGGACCTCGAGGGGCACAAGATCAAGAAAGTGAAGGTGGTGCTCCCGGGAAGGTCGGGAGGAAAGGACGCGCGGGGGGAGGATGGATGAGGTACCGGCTCTTTCTCCTGTTCATGTTGATCGTCTCTCCTCTGGGAGGGGAAGAGACATCCCTCCAGCTTTTCCGACAGGGGGAAGAGGCCCGGATCCAGGAAGACTACCACAGGGCGATCGAACTCTACCAACAGGCGATCCAGAAGAATCCGGCGTTCGTCCAGGCCTACAAGGGACTGGCCGAAGCGTACTTCTCCCTCGGTCAGTACGAGGTGGCCCTGGCAGGAGCGGAGAAGGCGAAGAGCCTCGATCCCCGCTCCACCGATAGCCACCTCCTCTATGCACGGTGCCTTCTTGCACTGGGAAGACTCGAAGAGGCCGAGCGTATCTATCGTGACATCCTTTCCCGGGAACCTCAGAACGTGGAGGCCGGCATGGGGATCGCGGAGCTCTCGCTCGCGAGAGGGCAGGTGGCCTCAGCGCTGAGGGAGTACGAGCGCACCCTCAGGATGTTCCCGGAACACAAGAAGATTCTCACCATACTCGCCTTTCTCTACGAGTATAGAGGGGAACGGGACAAGGCCGCTTCGTATCTCGAAGAGGCCCTTCGTCTCTATCCATCGGATCCGGAGGTGCACCTCCTCGCCGCCTCCTCCCACCTGAGAAAGGAGGAATGGGACGAGGCCGAGAGGGAGGCCCGACGCGCCCTCACCCTCGATGAGAATGCGGTGGAGGCCTCCTATCTCCTCGCCCAGGTCGCCACGGGGAAGGGACGGTTTCAAGAGGCACTCGATCACCTCGACGGTTTCCTCGGCGCTCGACCGGACTCCCGGGAAGGATGGTACCTCAAAGGCGTGGTCCTGGACCGACTCGATCGTCCTGAGGAGAGTCTCAGGGCCTTCCGGGAGGTGTTGGAGCGATATCCCGACGACGAGGTGGCGCGCTACGCCATGGAGAGGATATTGCTCGAGCGGTTTCCCGCCTCGGCCCCTGAGAGACGGACGGCGGCGGACTATCACTTCACGCAGGCAGGGGAGTATGCCGAAAAGTTCTATTTCCAGAGGGCCTATCACTTCCTGAGGAGGGGGTTGCGCCTCTTCCCCTACGACGCTGAGGCGAATCTCGAGTTTGCGGAACTTCAGCGGAGGATGGGATTCCCCCACAAGTACGTGGACAGGCTCGAATTCATGGTCTCTTCCGGTATCGCGGATCAACACGTGGAGGACCGTCTGGAAGTGGCCCGCCGGATGCTCGAGGAGGACGTCCCTTCCCGCTGGGGGGTGAACCCCTTCGACCTCACCCCTCCCTCCATCGGCATACTCGTGGGTCTTTCCTCCAGGTCCACGGATCTGCACCCGTTTTCCCTCCCCTACGTCCTCGCCGGGTTGCGTTTCGCATTGGGAGTCGATGAGCGGCTCACGGTCGAGGTGGAGGACGACCATCCTCTCTCCTGGGAGGAGGCCTTCGGCCGGGCCAGAGGGGATGGGGCGGACTTTTTCCTTCTCCTCGACTGCGTGGAGACCGACAGGGTGGTAGAGTGGAGGGCCAGACTCTATATCGGTTCGAGCGGTCTGCTCAAGAAGGAGTTCAGGATACGGAAGTCCGGGAACGACCGCCTGAAAGAATCCCTCCTCCGGGTGGCCGAGGAGGTCTCTGCAGCCGTTCCTCTCTACGGAACGATCGCGGACCGGAGGTTCTCTTCGGTCCTTCTCAACATAGGACGCGTCCATGGGGTGGAGGAGGGGATGGAGTTCCTGGTGCTCGATCCTGTTACGGTACGGCTCGAAGGGGTAAGAGGAGGGTTCACCTGGGATCCGAAAGGTGTCCTGGGAAGGGTGAAGGTCGAGGCGGTGAGCGATCTGGTGAGTGAGGGGACCCTCACGCTTTCTTCGATATACGACAGGGTGAACCGGGGTGACATGGTGGTGGTTCCCCCTGTGGCAGAGGCCGAAGAGGAGCAGCCGCCCGCCCCGCCCGACCCTCTCCTCTACCGCATCTTCCAGCTCTTCTTTCCGTGAGGGGGAGCATTGACACGGAATGTCGTTTTCCGTATAGTCGAATATGTAAAGAATTATCCATAAACCTTTAGTCGAGGGGGAATACTGATGAAGATCGCTATCAACGGATTCGGAAGGATCGGGCGGAATGTATTCAAGATTGCGCTCGAGAAGGGTGTCGAGGTCGTCGGTATCAACGATCTCACCGATACCAAGACCCTCGCGTATCTCCTCAAATACGATTCCACTCAGGGCAAGTTCCCCGGAACCGTGGACTACGACGATCAGCATCTCATCGTGAACGGGAAGAAGTACCGCGTGACCGCTGAGCGGAATCCCAAGAACATACCGTGGGGCGAGTCCCCGGACGTGGTGATCGAGTCCACGGGCGTATTCCGCTCGAGGTCGGGCGAGAAGGGAGGTTACGGCGACCACCTCCTCAATGAGAAGTATCCTGCCAAGAAGGTGATCCTCACCGTGCCGGCGAAGGACAAGATCGACAGGACCATCGTGATCGGGGTGAACGATGACGACCTCAAGCCCGAGGATCAGTGCATCTCGAACGCTTCCTGTACCACCAACTGCCTCGCTCCCCTCGTGAAGGTGCTTCACGAGAATTTCGGGATCGAGTCCGGTATGATGACCACGGTGCACGCCTATACCAACGATCAGGTGATCCTCGACATGCCCCACAAGGACCTCCGGAGGGGAAGGTCGTGCGCGGTCTCGATCATCCCCACCACCACGGGTGCCGCTGCGGCCATCGGCAAGGTGATTCCCGAGCTTCAGGGCAAGCTCGACGGAGTGGCCCTCCGGGTTCCCGTGCCCACCGGCTCCATCACCGACTTCGTAGCGATTCTGAAGAAGAACGTGAGCGTCGAAGAGGTGAACGATGCCTTCAAGAAGGCCGCCGAGGGCGAGCTCAAGGGCATCCTCCAGTACTGCGAGGATCCGATCGTCTCGGCCGACATCGTCCACAACCCTCATTCTTCCATTTTCGATGCGCAGAGTACCATGGTGCTCGGTGGCAACATCGTGAAGGTCTTCTCCTGGTATGACAACGAGTGGGGTTACTCCAACCGGGTGGTCGACCTCGTGAAGAAGCTCGAACCCTACTGCTGAAACCTATCGGGGGACGTCCCTCCCGGGATGTCCCCCGCGTTCCTTTTTTCTTTTGTTTTCGTGCGCCATGAAGCGCGCATGTCCATTTCCGAGAGAGGAGGGAACACCATGGAATTGAAGACCGTGAAGGATATAGAGGTGAGGGGCAAGAAGGTCCTCGTGCGTGTGGACTTCAATGTGCCTCTCAAGGACGGAGTGATTACCGACGACACCCGCATTCGTGCTGCGCTTCCCACCCTGCAGTACCTGCTCGACCAGGGGGCTGCGCTCATCGTCATGAGTCATCTCGGGAGACCGAAGGGTGAGAGGAAGCCGGAGTACAGCCTTTCCCCCGTGGCCGAGCGTCTCGGAGAACTCCTTGGCCGGGAGGTGAAAATGGCGCCGGATTGCGTGGGGCCGGAGGTGGAGCGGATGGCCGAGGCGCTCACGCCGGGTGAAGTCCTCCTCCTCGAGAACGTGAGATTCCACAAGGAAGAGACCAGCAACGACCCCGATTTTGCGAAAAAGCTCGCCTCTCTCGGTGAGGTGTATGTGAACGACGCCTTCGGGAGTGCGCACCGGGCCCATGCCTCCACCGAAGGGGTCGCTCACCTCCTTCCCGCGGCGGCGGGATTCCTCATGGAGAAGGAGGTCAAGTTTCTCTCCTACGTCCTCGAGAATCCCGAGAAGCCGTTCGTTGCGGTCATCGGCGGGGCGAAGGTCTCTACGAAGATCGGTGTCCTCGAATCCCTCCTCTCCAAGTGCACCGCCATGGTGATCGGCGGAGGCATGGCCTATACCTTCCTCAAGGTGCAGGGCCACTCCATCGGGAACTCGCTCTACGAGGAGGAGTCCGCCGACACCGCACGTTCCTTCCTCGAAAAGGCCGGGGAGCTGGGGGTGGAGGTGATCCTCCCCGAGGATCACCTGGTGGCCTCGGAGTTCTCTGAGCAGGCGAAGGCGGAGTACGTGGATGCGGTGGATATCCCTGAGGGTAAGGTGGGCATGGACATCGGCCCCCGCACCGTGGAGAAGGCGTGTGCGCGCATCCGTGGGGCGAAGACGGTGGTGTGGAACGGTCCCATGGGGGTCTTCGAGTTCCCGGCATTTGCAGAGGGCACCAGAAAGGTGGCCGAGGCGATCGCCGAGTGCAAAGGTACCACTGTGGTGGGCGGTGGTGATTCGGTGGCGGCGGCGAATGCCTTCGGTGTGGCCGACAAGATGACCCACGTCTCCACCGGTGGTGGAGCCTCTCTGGAATTCCTGGAGGGCAAGCCCCTTCCCGGTATCGAAGTGTTGAAGAAGTAAGGAGCAGTACCGTGACTGAGAGACGGCCTTTCATCGCAGGAAACTGGAAGATGCACAAGACGACAGGGGAGGCTCGTGCCCTTGCGGAGGCCCTTGTGGAGAACCTCAAGGACTGCCCCCACAAGGTGATGGTCGCTCCTCCCTTCACTGCCCTCTCCGCGGTGCGGGAGGTGCTGAAGGGATCCCCTATCCTCTTGGGGGCACAGAACATGTGTTCCGTGAGGGAGGGCGCCCACACCGGTGAGATCTCCGTCCTCATGCTCAAGGATCTCGATGTCTCGGTGGTGATACTGGGCCATTCCGAACGACGTCTCATCTATGGAGAGACCGACAGGCTCATCAACGAAAAGGTACGCCTCGCGCTCGAAGAGGGGATGGAGGTCATCCTCTGCGTGGGGGAGACCCTCGAACAGAGGGAGGCCGGCAAGGCAGAACAGGTGGTCGAGGAGCAGGTGAAGCGAGGGCTCGATGGAGTGGCCCCGGAGGATCTCTCCCGTGTGACCATCGCGTATGAACCGGTATGGGCCATCGGGACGGGGCGGACCGCGCGACCTGAAGATGCCGACGCGATGCACAGGCACATCCGCAGGACCGTTGCAAGTCTACACGGTACGGATGCGGCGGAGGCCCTCATCATCCAATATGGGGGCTCCGTGAAGCCGAGCAATATCAAGGCGCTCATGGCGATGGAGAATATCGACGGGGCGCTGGTGGGCGGCGCCTCCCTCTCCGCGGAGAACTTCCTGCCCATCGTAAACTTTCATCTGGAGTGATACCATGGCAATACTGGGTGTCTTTCTGATCGTGGTGTTCGTCATCACCTCTCTCCTCCTCATACTCCTTGTCCTGCTCCAGGATGAGCAGGGTGAGGGGCTCGGCGGTATATTCGGTGGAGGAGGGGCCTCCCAGGTCTTCGGAGTCCAGTCCGACAACATCCTCAGTAAGGGGACCAAGATTCTCGGTGTGATCTTTTTCCTCTGCGTGATCGGGATCGCCTGGGTCTACAGGACTCCGGAGGCCGAGAGCGTCCTCACCACGGCCCGTCAGGAGAAGATGGAGCAGGGGGTAAGGTGGTGGGAGGAGGAACTCCCCGCCGGTGAGGAGGCGACAGTGCCCGCAGAGCAGGAGATGGAGAGCGGGACCGGGGCCTCTTCGTCCGAGTGACGAGGCGGCGCTCTCGTGAGGATGAAGCACAGGGGAGAGGGTGACCTCTCCCCGTTTTTCTTCGGACTGCGTTGTCAATCGAGGAAAATCGAGGTACTATGAGCCTGAGGGAATGAAATGAGAGTAGCAGTCGTCTTCTATGGATCGGGCAGGTCGGACCAGCTCAAGGACCTCGCGAGGGCTCTCGCACGGGGGATCGAACGTCAAGGGGTCCAGGTACAGGTGGATCTCCTGGATGTGGCTGTGGATCGGGAGAAGAAACTCACCCTGTACGATTACCTCGTGGTGGGGATGGTGTCTGAGACGCTGTTCCGGCCCAAGGTTCCCGGGGCGCTCAAGGAGTTTCTCGCGAGGGCCGGACAGATCGCGGGAAAACGGGCGTTTGCCTTCGTTCCGAAGCGCATGTTCGCGGCGAAGGCCCTCCTCAAACTCATGGCTGCGATGGAACACGAGGGACTCTATCTCAAGAATTCCGCGGTGATTTCCTCTCCCGCAGAGGCCGAGTACCTCGGAGAACACCTCCACCTCTCCACCCGTCCTCGTGAGGAGTGAGCGGACACAGATGAGCGGTACGTACTATGAGATCCTGGGCGTACCCCGGGACGCCGGTCTCCCGGAGATCAAGCGTGCCTTTCGGAGAAAGGCAAAGGAGATGCATCCCGATCTGCACGAGAATGCCTCCGAGCAGGATCTCGCGCGTATGAGGGAGCTCCTCCTCGCCTATCAGACCCTCAGCGATCCCCGGAAGAGGGAAGACTATGACCGGTGCATCCTCACCTGCCATCCTCGGGAAAAGAGGTATCGTTTCGATTACCGGGAGTTCCTCAGAGAGAGGGTGGACGATCTCCACAGTCAGGCCAAGCTGATCTTCTTCGATCTCCTCCACGACAGGGAGGAGGAGGCGATATCCCTGTACGAACGGCTTCGGCAAGAAGGGGACTTCCGGCTGGAGGAGTATCTGGATCGCGAGGATGCCATGGATTGTCTCTTCCTGGTGGCCGAGGCCTATGAGAAGAGGGGTGAGCTCGAGGAGGCGGTTGTCCATCTCCTCGCGGTGAGCTCCATGGAGAAGGAGAAGCCGTATTTCAGGCACTTCTTCGAGGAGGTGCTCGCGAAGCTCAGGCACTTTCTCGGATGGGCGGGCGGTTCCGAGATTGAGATGGAACGGCGGATGCGATATATTGTGGAGTTGATCGGTCTCGGGATACTGGGCCCGAGGGATGAGGCCTATTTCTATAAGCGGCTTTCCGAGCTTTCGCTCAGGAGAGGGGACAGGACGCAGGCGAGATTCTATCTTCAGAGAGCACTGGTGCGGAACGGCGGACGTGCGGATGCCTCTCGCCTCTATCAGAAGATTTTACAGGAGGAAAGCGTATGAGACTCTGGAAGATCGTACTGGGTGTGGTGGTGATGGGACTCTTTCCCGCGTTCGGACAGATCATAGATGCGCCCGTCGCACGGGTGAAACTCACCAAACTCGAGGTGATCACGCAGCGTCAATTCAAGGCCGACGTGGAACTCCTCGAGAAACAGCTGGGACGACAGCTTTCCCTGGAGGAGCGGAAACAGCTCCTGGATGCCCGGATCGGTGAGATCCTCATCTATCAGGCCGCGGAAAAGGAATATCTCTCGGTGACCCAGGAGGAACTCTCCCAGGCGATCGCGCAGTACAAGCAAAGTGTGGCTCCCAATGTCTCGGATCAAGAATTCCGAAGACTGATCGAGTCCCAGGGAGGGATGACATGGGAGCAATTCCAGGAGCAGATGAAGAAGCGGCTCATCGCCGAGAAGTACCTCTACCAGAAGAAGGGGCAGGAGATTCAGAACGTACCCGCTCCTTCCGAGGAAGAGATACGAAGGGTGTATAACGAGAACATAAGCAATTTCACGGCCCCGGAGATGGTGCGGTATTCACATATCTTCATCGACACCCGTGGTCTCTCCGATGAGGAGAAGAAGAAGGCGTACAACCGCGTCCTTCAGGTGAAGAAAGAGGTGGATGGAAGCCTCGAGAAGTTTCGGGAAGCGGTGGAGAAATACAGCGACGATCAGGCCTCCCGCTATCAGGGAGGTGATGTGGGATACCTCCTGCGAACGGATAAGCAGCGTGAATCCTTTCTCGGAAAAGAGTTCTTTTCCAAAATCTTTTCCCTCCCCCTCAACAAGGTGAGCGATGTACTCGCCTCCAATGTGGGATACCACATTGTGGTGGTCACCGAGCACCACGAACCGAGGCTTCTCGGTCTCGACGACAGACTCCTCCCGAACAGCAAGCAGACCGTCAGGGATCAGATCACCGCGCTCCTCGTCGGTCAGAAGCGGCAGGAGGCATACCAGAAAGCGCTTCAGAAGCTCATAGAAGAGCTCAGGTCACAGGCCGATGTCTCGATCTATGAGAAGAACCTTTCCTGGTAGGTGGTATGGGCCTCAGGAGAAAGGCGAGGATACTCGCATTCCAGGCGCTCTTTGCGAGTGATGGTGGGGGAGGGGACGGACTGGAGGTCTTCTCCTTCCCATGGGCGGATGGGGAGATTCCGGAGGAGGTGAGGACCTTTGCCCAGCTCCTGCTGAGGGGAACGCTCGAACACCTTCCGGAGGTGGACGATCTCATCAAGAAGCACCTCGAGCACTGGGATTTCGGGAGGATCGCGCGGACCGATCGCGCCATCCTCAGGATGAGTGTCTACGCCCTCCTCTACCAGAAGGAGATACCCGCCCGAGTGATCATCGACGAGGCCGTGGAGATCGCGAAGCAGTTCGGTACGCAGGATTCCTATCGCTTTGTCAACGGTGTCCTCGATGCGATCCGGAAGACACTGGGGAGGACATGAAGAGGATACGTTGGGTCGGAGCCCTGGCACTCCTCCTCGTGGTGCTCTCGGGACTCTCCCTCGCGGTCTTCTTCGTGTGGAGAGACGTGACCTCATGGCAGGACGAGCGGTCGTTCCAGGACCTGCTCGATCGTGTGGATGAGATGCTCTCCTCGGGGAAAACCGTGGCCGCCGCGACGATCCTCGCGAACATGGACAGGGATCTCCCCCGGACGTCGGCCGGATGGCTCCGCGTGCTCAAGCGGGCCTACCTCGTGGAGGAGATGGGTGGAGACTACTCGGTACTCCTGGAGCTGGGCCGGGAAGCGGGTAGCAAATATCCAGGGCAGGCCCGGATATGGCTCCTCCTCATCCACGCCCTGCTCTCGGCGGGGCGGCCGGAGGAGGCCATGGAAGTGGCCTGGCGCCACCTGCCGCCCTCCGACTACCGGTATGTCTTTCAGTCTCTCTGGCACGCTCTCCTGGAACAGCATGCCGAGGAGTTCTCGATCCGTCGGATCCAGCGGATGGGGAGCCTCTTCCCTTTCCTCCTGGATCCGGATGTGTATCTCTCCCTCGGGGAAGAGCTCGATGACGAGTCCTTCACGATGCGGGGAGTGCTGCTCCTCCTTCAGAGGGACCGGGCCTACCATGAGGCGGCTCGTATCCTGGCCGATCTCTCGGGAGAGACGGCGCGGGATCTGCTGGTCTATATCCTCTATGACGCCGGAGTCTACGAGGAGGTGGTGGAGAGGTCCGAGGACTTTCTCCGTGTCCCCACTCCTGAACGACTCCATCTGGTCGCGGAAAGCCTTTGGCACACAGGTCGGATCACCCAGGCCTCGGCGCTCTATCGCCATCTGATCGCGGCTTTCCCACGTCACGAGCCCCGTGCGTATCACAATCTCCTGGTTTCCCTTCTCGAGGAACGGCGACTGGAGGAGGCTGAGGAGGTCCTCGAGGCCGGTCTGCGCGCCTTTCCCGGTGATGGTCTCCTCCTGAGGGACAGGGTGAGAGTGCTCCTCTTTCGGGGGGAGGAGGATGAAGCGCGCATCCTGGCTGCATCACTGGACGATCCGTTCGCCCGTATTGTCTCCCTTCTCCTTGAAGGAAGAACCCATGAGCCGTTCCTCCTGAGGGGGGAGGTGTGGGAGATGATCGAAGGTCATAGGGGGGAAGAGGCGGCCTGGGAATATGGAGCGTGGTTCTTTTCTTCGCACGGATTGTGGGATGATCTGGAGGAACTACTGGAGAGCGGTTTCGGCCTCTGGCAGGGGAGAACCTGGTACCGATTCTACAGGGGCCTGGTGCTTCTGAAACGGGGCAATAGGGAGGGAGCGAAGAGGCTCCTGTCCGAGGTCGAGGGGGACTACAGGGCTGCAGCTCTCTACGATCTCGCCCTCATCCTTGGGGAGGAAGGGCGATATCGGGAAGGGGCCGAACTCCTGACCCGTGCACCGCTGGAGACGTTTGCCAAGGAAGAACAGCTGGACCTTCTCACACTCAGGGCGTGGCTCCTTGCCGCCTCGGGCTCCACGGGTGAAGCGAGGGCCCTCCTCCGGCAGGTGCTCTCGGTGAATCCGGGGACCGTGGATGCAGCGGTGCTCCTGCGAAAGCTTGAGTGAGGGGCCTAAAGCTGCTATAACGGGAGCGAAGGAGTATAGCATGATTCCTCTCAAGAGCGAAAGGGAACTGGAAGGGATACGCGAATCGGCGCGCATCCTTTCTCAGGTGCTCAAGATCTTGCGGGCTTCGATAGGGCCGGGTATACCCACCCGGGAGCTCGACCGGATCGCCAGGAAGGAGATCGCCGCCTTCGGGGCGCGACCGGCCTTTCTCGGCTACATGGATTTCCCCGCTGCGGTCTGTATCTCGGTGAACGAGGTGGTGATCCACGGGATACCCGACGGGAGACGCCTGAAGGAAGGCGATATTGTGAGCATCGATTGCGGGGTCGACTATGAGGGTTTTTTCAGCGACGCCGCCTTCACGGTACCGGTGGGACGGGTGGCGGAAGAGGTGCGGAAGCTCCTCGAAGTCACCGAGGAAAGCCTGTATCTCGGGATAGCCCAGGCCAGGTCGGGAAATCGCATCCATGATGTTTCACGCGCCGTCTACCGGCACGCTCGGGCCCACGGGCTGGGGGTGGTGAGGGAGTTCTGTGGTCACGGGGTGGGACTCTCGCCCCACGAGGAACCGCAGATACCCAACTATGTGGGGAAAGGGCGAAGCCCCCGTATCATGCCGGGGATGGTCCTCGCGATAGAGCCGATGTTCACCCTGGGGGCTGACTACGTACGGATCCTCGAGGACGGGTGGAGCGTGGTGCCGGTGGACGGGAGCCTCTCGGCCCACTTCGAGCACACGATCGCCGTTCTTCCGGAAGGACCCGAGATACTCACCGATTGGGGCGAGGAACGCGTTCCTCTACTATCGAAGCAACAGGAGGGAGAAGTATGAGGGGTTATTCTCGTACGATGAAAGGTCTTTTCGTGTTTTTGATGGGTTTCCTGGGGGGGATGATCTTCCTTCTCGGTTTCTCGTGCTCCACAGGGGCCTCTGCAACCCCTCCACCACACACAGAGGCCGCCATCGATCTGGAGACTCTCCAGAACTCGTTCCGGGAGGTGGCCGAGCAGGCGCTTCCGATCGTCACGGAGATCAGCGTGGTGGAGACGAAGCAGCAGCCCTCTCCCGAGGAAGGGACTCCCTGGTTTTTCTTTTTCTTCGGCGAACCCGAGGAGGGGGAGCCACAGCCGTATGAGAGCGAGGCCCTGGGATCGGGGGTGATCGTGGATCGAAAGGGGAAGACCTACTATGTGCTGACCAACAACCACGTGATAGGCAAGGCCGAGAAGATCACGATACATCTCTACGATGACAGGACCTTCCCCGGCACCATCGTGGGTCGTGACGAGCGTAAGGATCTCGCCCTCCTCTCCTTCGAGGCCGATAGCACCGACATACCCGTAGCGGTCCTCGGCGATTCCTCCACCCTCCATGTGGGGGATTGGGTGCTCGCCATCGGAAATCCCTTCGGATTCGACTTCTCGGTGACGGCGGGGATCGTGAGCGCCCTGGGGAGAAGGGGAGGCCCCGACGGGAACATCAGCGACTTTATACAGACCGATGCCGCCATCAACAAGGGGAATTCCGGAGGAGCTCTCGTGAACCTCAAAGGGGAAGTGGTGGGGATCAATACCTGGATCACCTCGCCCACCGGTGGGAGCATCGGTTTGGGGTTCGCGATCCCCATCAACAATGTGAAAAAGGTGATCCGTGACTTCATCGAGAAGGGCAAGGTGGAGTACGGGTGGCTCGGGGTGAGCGTGGGGGATCCCGCGGACGCGGTGAAAGACGAGATGGGGCTCGAGGGGCACAGGGGTGCGTTCGTGTACCAGGTGTTCAGGGGAAGTCCTGCCTATGAGGGAGGCATCCTGCCCGGTGATTACATCGTCAAGGTGGGAGAGGCGGCTATAAGGGATGCGGACGAACTCGTCCTCAGGGTGGGAGACCTGCGGCCAGGCGAGAAGACGGACTTCACGTTGCTACGGATGGGGGAGAAGATGGTGGTGGAAGTGAGGATCGGCCAGCGACCTGCCGAGGAGGCGATCCGAACCCTCAACAAGCACCTCTGGCCGGGGTTCAGTGTGTACCCACTCACCGACGAGGTGCGCCGTCATCTTCCCGAGGACACGGAGGGCCTCAGAGGTCTCATCGTCTCCTCGGTGGAGCAGGGAAGCGTGGCTGCGACGGCAGGGCTCAAGGCGGAGGATATCGTCACTGCGGTGGGAGGAAACCCTGTACAGAGCCTGAAGGACTTCTACGTGCAGCTCGGCCGGTTGAAGGAGACAGGGACGCTCGGCCTGACTGTGGTCAGGGAGGGACAGGAGATCGGATTTGAGCTCACCTGGGGGGATTGAGGCCGGGACCTGCTGATCGGACGGACGCATGAGGGGCTTCCCGACGGGAAGCCCCTCATCTTGTGGCACACTACTTTGAGTGCGGAGCTACTCCCTGTTCCACTCCCCTTCGGTTCTCTGCCACAACCCTCCCCCCAAGGTTCCTGCGAAGAGTGTCTGAGTACTGGAATCGTAATAGAGGGTGGAGATGTGAAGGCCGGGGAGTTCGGTGGAGAGATAGTTTCCGTCCGAAGGTGAATCGAGGGAATCGATGTCGTTCCCTGTGAGGATACCGCTGTAGGTCCCTACTATGAGAGAGGTCCCCTCCTTTGTGAAAGAGGTGAAGCCCTCTCCATCATAGCCGGTGGAAGACTCCCAGGTGGACGTATCGTATGTGAGGAGGTATCCGTTCACCACGTCTCCGTCCTCATCCAGATCGATGCCGGTGAGGTAGAGGGTCGTCCCGTCGGTGTAGATGGAGGTGAAGGCATCGATCGGATCGAAGGCGGAGTCGGAGATCTGAGAGAGGCCGGTTGGAGAGGAGCCTCCGTACACCCCGTCCTCGGCGAGCACATAGTAGGTGGAGCTGAAGAACGCGACGCCCTGTACCGGGGCGGAGGGGGAAAGCCCGGTATCGCTGAAGGAGGTGCCGTCGGTGGAGTAGTAGAGCCGATAGGAGCCCCCATCGTGGATACAGGCGAAGAGGGCCGAGCCCGCCGCGAAGAGCCGTGTGATGGTGCCCGAGGGAAGGTCCGAGGAGCCCACCTCCTCCCAGGAGGCTGCATCGTACGAGGAGGCGCTCGCATCCACCCGGTAGAGCCCCTTCTCCGTGAGTTCTGCGTCGGTGAACCCTGCGTAGAGATATCCTCCGAAGACCGCGAGTGAGGTGTTCATCGGCCGCCCCTCGGGGGAGGGGATGGTCTCCCACTCGGAGGAGTCCGCATCACGGTAGAAGATCTTGAGTTCGCTCACGAAATACCGGTCTGAGCTCGCGGCGAATCGTTCTACCCGAAGATCATTGGGAAGGTTGGAGAGGTCCAGTATCTTCTCCTCGATGGAGAGGCTGTAGAAGATGCCGACAGTCCCCCTCGTACAAGAGACGAGGAGGAAAAACAGGGGTATGAAGAGGGCGATACGCTTCATGGTGCCTCCTATCGTATCCTGTATTCCGCTACGAGACTGATCTCGAGAAAGTTCCCGAAGGCCGAGTGGGATGGTGGAGGGGTATCCGGATTACTGGTGTAGAGCTGCATGATCCACCAGTAGTGGAGATTCATCCCGAAGGACCAGGCCGGGTCGTAGTCCCAGAGGATCGTGGCCCCGATCTTGAGCATGGGATCTATGTGGAAGAGCTCTTCGAGCTGGGTGAAGCACGGTCCCACGCTCGCATGGAGCGGCACCTCGAAGGGAAAGGCGTAGACGATGTAGTCGAACGTGAAGAGAAAGGGGACCATGTAGAGGGCCCTCGAGTTCGGGCTGAAGGCGAACATCCCGCCGAAGTCGAACCCCAGCCTGGTGGCATCGGAGAGATATCCCGACCACTTGAGTGATGCGGTGCCCCCCAGACTCAGGTTGGTGGGGGCGGTCCTGAAGTCTTCGGTGAACTGGAAGAAGAGGGGGAGGAGCACACCCGCGGAGAGGGAGAGACTCTGATCGCCCAGTCCATAGGTGGGACGGGGTCGTGCTCCAGGTTCCTTCGTGGGGAGTTCCTGGGCCCCCGTCCACTGGAGGATGAAGAGGGAGAAGAGCAGACCTGCCCACACACGCCTTCTGATTCTGGATTTCATGCAACGCTCCTTTCGAAGTCCATCGGCCTGTTCCTTGCGTTCCGGTCGTTTTTGTGCTACAAAGCCTGGTACACATCATACCGTGAAAAGCTCCGAGGAGTAAAGCATGCCTGCTCAGATCCTTTCCGGAAAAGAGGTGGCCGATCGGATCCTCGCCGATGTGGCGAAGGAGGTCGATTCGCTCGCACGCTCGGGATGCAGGCCGTTTCTCGCCGTAGTGAGGGTGGGGGATGATCCTGCCAGTGTGGCCTATGTGAGGGGAAAGCGCAAGGATGCAGCGCGTGTGGGGATCCTCTCGGAGGAACACACCTTCCCGGAGGAGACCGGGCAGGAGGATGTGTGCGCCCTCATCGACCGGCTCAACCGGGAGGAAGGAGTGCACGGGATACTCGTCCAGCTTCCGTTGCCTCCCCACATCGATGAGGAGGCCATCATCGAGCGGATCGCCCCGGAGAAGGACGTGGACGGTTTCCATCCGGTGAATGTGGGGAGGATGGTCCTCGGCCAGGAGACGTTCCTGCCGTGTACGCCGCACGGTATCCTCATGATGCTGCGCCACGCGGGGGTGGAGGTGAGGGGTCGCCACGTGGTCGTGGTGGGAAGGAGCAACATCGTGGGCAAGCCCCTGGCGAACCTCCTCTTGCAGAAGCGGGAGGGGGGGAACGCCACGGTCACGGTGTGCCACACGGCCACGCCCGACATCGGCTCCTTCACACGTCAGGCCGATATCGTGGTGGTGGCGGCAGGCCGTCCCGGTGTGCTCACGGCCGATATGGTGAGGGAAGGGGCGGTGGTGATCGACGTGGGGATCAACAGGGTGGAGGATCCGTCCTCCCCCAGGGGATATCGGCTCATAGGCGATGTGGCCTTCGAGGAGGTCGCCCGGAAGGCCTCCCTGATCACGCCCGTGCCGGGAGGGGTGGGCCTCGTCACCCGGGCCATGCTCCTCTGGAACACGGTGCGGGCCGCCCGTCTCGCACAGGAGCGTCGTGGTGGTTGACACCCAGAGCGCCTTCGACGACAGGAACATCCCCATCGACAAGGTGGGTATCAAGGGCCTCACCTATCCGGTGACTGTGCTCGACAAGAGGCACAGGATCCAACACACCGTGGCCACGGTGAACATGTTCGCCAACCTTCCCCATCACTTTCGCGGCACGCACATGAGCAGATTCGTGGAGGTCTTTCAGGCACACTACAAGAACATCCAGATGAAGGGGTTCCTCTCCATGCTCGAGGATGTCCGCAAGGCGCTCGATGCAGAGGCGGCCTTCGTGGATCTCTCGTTCCCCTACTTCATCGAGAAGGAAGCCCCGGTCTCCCGCCAGAAGAGTCTCCTGGAGTATCGGTGCAGCTACATAGGGGAGCTCAACGGGGAACACCGCAGTTTCTTCGTGGGGATAGAGGTGCCCATCAACACGGTCTGTCCGTGTTCCAAGGAGATAAGCCGGTTCGGCGCCCACAACCAGAGGGGGATGGTACGGCTCACGGTCCAGCTGGGGCCTTTCTTCTGGATAGAAGATATGATCGAAGAGATAGAGGCCTCGGCCTCCGCAGGGATCTACACCCTCCTCAAGCGTGAGGACGAGAAGTTCATCACCGAACACGGCTACGAGCATCCCCGCTTCGTGGAGGACGTGGCGAGAGAGGTGGTCCTCCGGGTGGAGCGATTCGCCGCCTTCCCCTGGTTCAGGGTGGAGGTGGAGAACATGGAGAGTATCCATAACCACAACGCCTATGCCTGCATAGAGCGTGGAAAGAGGGAGCGATCGGTATGGAACTCAATCGTGTGAACCTGGTGCATAGACTGGTCCCGGTACGGCACGTGATCATCAGCGTGGCCGACAAGAGCGGACTTCCGGAGTTCGTTCGGGCGCTCGTCCGCCTCGCACCCGATGTGCGCATCTATTCGACAGGAGGGACCGCGCGTCTCGTAGCCGAGGTGTTGGGGGAAGCCTCCTCCCATCATCTCGTCCCCATCTCCTCGTATACGGGGCAGCCCGAGATGCAGGGAGGGTTGGTGAAGACCCTCGACTTCAAGATCTACATGGGGCTCCTTTCGGAGACCTACAACGAGGAGCACCGGAAGGACATGGCCCGTACCGGCGCGGTCCCTTTCGATATGGTGGTGGTGAACCTCTACCCCTTCGAGAAGGCGGTGTCCGAGGCAGGGGCCACGCTAGAGGACGGAAGGACCCACATCGACATCGGCGGCCCCTGTATGCTCAGGGCCGCGGCCAAGAACTTCCTCCGGGTGGCTGCGGTGAGCGATCCTTCACAGTACGGACGCGTGCTCGAGGACCTCGAGGTCCACACAGGGGCGACCAGCTACGAACTCCGGCTCTCGCTCGCACGTGAGGTCTTCGCCCGCACCTCGGCCTATGATCGGGCCATTGCCCGGTTTCTTGAGCATGTGCCCGCAACCTTCGAGGATTCCCCGTACGAGGAGCCGGAGGCATGAAGGACTACCGTGAACTCAAGAGGATGTATCGAACGATTCAGGAGGATCCCTTCCCGCCTCGGATAGAGCTCGCCTTCGTCAATGAGGGGGAACGGTACACCCTCATCTACGAGAAGGTGAGCTGGACCATAGAGGGCGAGGACCGAGGCCTCAGGTACGGAGAGAATCCCGATCAGCCTGCGGCCATGTACCGCCTCGTGAACGGTGCGGTCTCCCTCGGGTCGGTGGAGGTGTTCGCCGACGGTGCATGGCTCTCGAGCGACGTGGAGCTCCTGCAGTCGGGGAAACACCCCGGCAAGATCAACATCACCGATGTGGACAGCGCCCTCCACATCCTCCGCTACCTCCAGGAGAGGCCGTGCTGCGTGATCGTGAAGCACAACAATCCTTCAGGCGTGGCGGTGGCCGACAGCCTCGCGGAGGCCTATACCAAGGCCTACTTCGCGGACAGGATCGCGGCCTTCGGTGGAGCGGTGGTGCTCAACCGAGCCGTCGATCGCCAGACGGCCGAGGAGATCGCCCGTACGTACTGCGAGGTGGTGGCGGCGCCCGACTACGAGGGTGAGGCCCTCGACCTTCTCAAGACCCGGAAGAACCTGCGGATCATGCGCATCTCGAGGATGGAGAATCTCCGGGAGTTCGCCTTCAGACGATACATCGACTTCACCTCACTTCTGGACGGAGGGCTCATCCTCCAGGCCTCTTTCGCTTCTTCCGTTCGAACCGCCGAGGACTTTTTCCCGGCGGTGGCCGAGCATCAGGGGGTGCGCTACGAGATCGAGCGAAAACCCACCGAAAAGGAGCTCGAGGACATGCTCTTCGGGTGGTTCGTGGAGACCGGGGTGACGAGCAATTCGGTCATCTATGTGAAGGATGGTGTCACGGTGGGGATAGGGACCGGTGAGCAGGACAGGGTGGGGGTGGCGATGATCGCCAGGGACAAGGCCTACGTGAAGATGGCCGACCGGCTCTGTTGGCAACGGTTCGGAGTGAGCTGGTACGAGCTTGACGACGAGACGAAACGCCGCGAAATTTGGGAGGAGGTGGAAGAGGCGAGGGGTGGCCTCGAGGGGGCGATCATGGTGTCCGATGCCTTCTTCCCCTTCAGGGATGGAGTCGATGTGGGGATCCGCGAGGGGATCACCGGTGTGGTCCAGCCCGGTGGTTCGCTCAGGGATCATGAGGTGATCCAGGCCTGCAACGAGGCGGGGGTTACCATGGTCTTCACAGGCCAGCGGTGTTTCCGCCACTAGGGGAGCGAGATGAGAACCTATTGGGTGGAGACCTACGGGTGCCAGATGAACAAGGCCGAGTCCGAGGCCCTCATACGGGATCTCGAGGAGGCGGGATGGGGACGTGCCTCAGCTCCGGAAGAGGCAGACGTGGTGGTGCTCAACACCTGCACAGTGCGCCAGACCGCTGAGGAACGAATCGCGGGGCGGCTCGGTTACTACAGGTATCTCAAGAAGCACGGGAGGTTCATCCTGGTCCTCATGGGGTGCATGGCGGAGCGCATGAAGGAGGAAGTGCTCGAAGCGTTCCCCCATGTGGACGTGGTGGTCGGTACCTTCCAGAAGAACTCCTTCGTCCGGCTCCTCAGGGAGCGGGCCGAGGATCTCACCCTCCTCCAGCAGCTTCTCCTCACCGAGGAGGACGAGTACAGCTTCGAGAAGCTCCATCACAGCGGACTGGGGTTCAAGGCCTTCGTCCCCATCATGCACGGGTGCAACAACTTCTGTTCATACTGCATCGTCCCTTATGTGAGAGGGCGTGAGATTTCGCGGCGCCCTTCCGAGATATTTGAGGAGATAGAGGCCCTCCTCGAGAAGGGTGTGAGGGAGATCACGCTCCTTGGTCAGAACGTGAACTCCTACCGCTTCACGTGGGAGGGGAAAGAGATGCGATTTGCCGGCCTCCTCAGGGAGATCGTCCATAGATTCCCCGAGCTTCCGTGGCTCAGGTTCCTCACCTCACATCCCAAGGATCTCTCCGAGGAGCTGATCGAGGTGATGAGCGCTTCTTCTTCTATCTGCAAACACCTTCACCTGCCTGTGCAGCACGGCTCCAACCGGATCCTCGGGGCCATGAACCGCCGCTACACCAGGGAGCACTATCTGAACCTGGTCGAGAGGATCCGCACCGCGATGCCCGGGATAGCCCTCACTACGGACATCCTCGTGGGCTTTCCGGGGGAGACGGAGGAGGATCTGGAGCTCACCCTCGACCTCATGCGTCGGGTTCGCTTCGCCGATGCATATACGTACTACTACAACCCACGGAAGGGAACCCGGGCGTACGAATGGGGAGACCCCATCCCTCTCGAGGTGAAGAAGGAACGGTTGGGTCGGGTGATCAGACTTCAGAGGGAGCTCTCCCTGGAGTGGAAGCAGAGGAAGATAGGGCGGATGGTGGATGTCCTGGTGGAAGAGGTGAGCAGGAAGCGGGAAGACGAGGTGCTCGCCCGGACGGAGCAGGACGAAATGGTGGTCTTCCCGGCTCCCCCTGAGAGGATCGGTCGTTTCGCCCACGTGCAACTCGTGTCCCTTGAGGGAAACACATTCAGAGCCAAGGAGGTGATACGATGCCTTGGAGATTCATCCTCACGATAGTGCTCCTCATCCTGGTCCTCGTGTTCGTAGGTCTCAACCTCGACAACAGGACCACGATCTCGTTCGGCGTGTACACCCTGGAGGATGTACGGGTGGCCTTCGCTTTGAGTTTCGCCTTCTTCCTGGGTGTCGTGGTGACGATTCCCTTTACTCTTCTCCGGCGGGGCCGAAAAGAGAAGAAGGGGAGTTCAGGCGATGATTCCAGGAAGGAGACATCCGGCGAGGTTCCGGAGAAGAGGTAGGCTGTACACTCTTGTGCTGGGACTCCTCCTCTGGTGCGTCCCACCGGGGGGGCTGTTGCCTGCCGAGGGAGTGGGTGCGGTTTCGCGGGAGCAGATTCTTGCACTGGAGCTCTCGGGCGATCTGGAAGGAGCACTCGCAGCCCTCACTCGGAGGTATTCGGTCTCCCGCGATCCTGTCGATCTCTTTGGGATAGCTCGCCTCACTTACGAGCTGGGGGATTTCGTCCTTGCGGAATCGAGGACGCGGGAACTCCTCTCTCAGGATGTCTCCACCGTGATCAAACGGGATGCGCTCTTGCTCCTCGCTCATATCTATCTCGCCACGGGGCGCTTCGAGGATGCCCATGCCCTCACGACGGCCCTTCTCGATCTGTCCGATCCTACCCCCGCTCTCCTGTATACGGCCTTTCTCGCGAGCCTCTTGAATGGTGAGGGGACGTCGGCGGAGAGGATCAGGGACCGTTTGGAAGAGCTGTTTCCGGAGAGTCCCGAGTCGGTGCTCGTGAGAGGGCTTTCCGCTTCACACGCCGAGATTTCCTGGTATCCTTCGTACATGCTTTCCCTGGGCGAAGGGGTGACCATGTCCCCCGCCGGGAGCACCGGGGAGCAGGCGACTACGGATGAGGAGGGAGGGCTGCGGGTTGGGATCCAGGTGGGGTCCTTCCTCGAACGAAAGAACGCTCAGGAGATGGTGGACATCCTCGGGGAAAAGGGCTTCACGGCACTGATAGTCGAGGCCGTGAGGGATGGGAGGACCTTCTTCCGCGTGCTCCTTCCTGTGGAGGCCCAGACTCCCTCTCTCACCCAGGAGAGAGCCCAGGAGATCCTGGTCTCCCTCAAGGACCAGCGCATCGAGGGGTTCGTCGTGTTCTATTGAGGGGTGGGGGCAGGGGTCTCCCGCTGTTCCCTGATGATCTGCTGAAGGGTGATGGGAACGGCGGAGGGGAGTGGTTCCACCCCGAAGGGGGTGAGGCGGATGGGCAGGAGCACGAGTTCCTTCTTCACGCCCAGCGGCACGGTCTCTTCCTTCGATGATGTCACGAGGAATAGTCTGTGCGTCGGGGGGGTATGTCGTTCCTCGAAGAGGAGGAACTCGAGGATCGTGTGTTCCTTGATCGCATAGGTGGTGAAGAATCCGGAGAGGCTCTTGTCTTCGGTGTGCCATGTGAGACGGGAGGGATCGGAAAAGATCACCTGTCCTCCCGTGGTTTCGTTCGTGAACACACCGGAGAGGTGCAGGGGACGAGGAGAGATGGGAGAGCGGGAGAAGAAGGCCCTCTGGAGTCCTTCCGTGAAGCGGGAATAGGTCCCGTTCCAGGGGGATGGATCCCGTATCTCGGGTGTGGTGATCGATATCTGTATGGTGTTCGCATCCTGGAGTGAGAGGTAGATCGATATGGAAAGGCCAGGGAGTGTCTTGTTCTGTGCGATGATGGAGATCCCCCGGTAGAAGTTCTTGATCGAGTTCTGCCACAGGTAGATCTCCTGGATGTCCTCGCGATAGAAGGATATCTCCCTGTTCTCGTAGTCGAGCACGAGGAATGTTTCCTCGTGGGTTTCTTCCTTGAACCACGGCCCGGCCACGAAAGTGGCGATGGCTTCGGCGGTTCCCTCGAAGAGGCGTCGGAGTTCTTCCGAGGTATCGCCCCGGTGCTCCAGGGCTCGTTCTTCCGTGGCGCGCACGGTGTAAACCTCCTGGAAGACATCCCACTCGTACGTCGTGATGGTCTGGATGATCGTGCCGCCCTCGTCGGTGCGTTCCGTGGTCACACGTACCGGGAAGGCCTGGCCGGTGGTTTGACCCTCGGCGTAGGCCGTGGAACGCTCATGGCGCACTATCTCCACCTTTCCCTGAGTGGTGATGGAAAGGACGGATCTGTAAGAGAGGGAGAGCCCCCACGGAGAGAGGGTCCTGCGGAAGATCTGGAGATTGAGGTCTCCTGTTTCCGTGATACCCTGGACCACGAGTTCGGGGGTGTGGTCTCCCGTGAGATCGATTGCCTCCATCGAGAAGAAGTAGGGACTCGTCATGGGAAGCGAGGTCTTCCACACTTCCCGGTAGACATCACGGATACTGTCGTAGTCCGCGACCGAGAGGGTGATGGGGGTGGCCGGTTGGGGGCTGGTCTTGTATGCCACGAGTTGTTCCTCTTCACCATCCATATCGAGCTGTACAGTGAGCACGGTGATGACCTGTGATGATTCGGGAAGGGAGATGTAGGGCTTGGCGAAGAGGCCTTCGCTTTCCTGTTCGTTCGGGTGCTCCTGAGGAGAGAGGGAGACGAAGCGTGTTTCCTGCTCGAGAATGGGGAGGGATCCTGGTGAGGATCTCCTTCCGCCCGGCGTGGGGGCACAGGAGAGAAGGAGGAGAAAGACGATGAGCGACATGATCTGCAGGAGTCTCGTGGCGTGCATGGGGCTATTCTACGGACTGGAGAAGCCTTCGCCAAGGGAGTCTTTGACAAAGCCTCTCAAATCTGCAATGATTCCCCCATGTCATCGCAGGAGAAATCCCTCTACCTCAATCTCTCCCCGCTCGACCACAGGTATTACCTGGCCAACAGGGAGCTCTTCGACGAACTCTCCCGATACCTGAGCGAGCAGGGGAATGTCTGGTATCTCCTCAGGGTGGAGGAGGCGTTGCTCCTCACTCATCTGGAGGAAGCAGGGGTGCTCGACCCCGATCTCGAACGGGCGGTACGGAAGGCCGCCGAGGAGGTGACGCCGGATGAGGTGTATGAGGAAGAGGCGCAGACACAGCACAACATCCGCGCCCTCGTCAACGTCTACGTGCGTCATCTCCCCGAACAGGTTCGACCCTACGTCCACCTCGGGGCCACCTCGGTCGACATCATGGATACGGCTGCGGCGCTCCGTTATCGGGATGCGATGCGGCGGGTGGTCCTCCCACTCCTCCTCCAGGTGGAGCGGAGGCTCATCGAGCTTGCCGAACATGAGGCCGAGACTCCTCAGGTGGGGAGGACACATGGGCAGTATGCGGTGCCCATCACCTTCGGATATGCCGTCGCCGAATACGTCTCCCGGCTCGGGAAGTCCATCCTCCGCCTGGAAGAGCTCTCCAGGGATCTGAGAGGGAAACTCTCAGGCGCGGTGGGTGCCTACAACGCCACGAGCCTTCTGGTGAGGGATCCCCGGGGATTCGAGCGTCGTGTCCTTTCGAGACTCGGGCTCCTCCCCACCGACCATGCCACTCAGCTCGTGGAGCCTGAGTACCTCCTTCGTCTCCTCCTCGAGCTCAACGTGGCATTCGGGATCCTCGCCAATCTGGCGGATGATCTCAGGCACCTCCAACGATCCGAGATAGGTGAGGTCCAGGAGGCGTTTGGGGAGAAGCAGGTGGGTTCCTCCACCATGCCGCACAAGCGGAATCCCTGGAACTCGGAACATGTGAAGAGCCTCTGGAAGGCTTTCGCCCCCAGGGTCCTCACCTTCTACCTGGATCAGATCTCCGAGCATCAGCGGGATCTCACCAATTCCGCTTCGGCGAGGTTCGTGACCGAGTACGTGGCGGGGTTCGTGGCCGCAGCCGAGAGGATGCGACGTATCCTCGCAGGGCTCAAGGTGCATAGGGACCGGATGCTCCAGCACCTGAAGGAGGGTGGGGGAGCGATGTTGGCCGAGGCCGCCTATGTCCTCCTTGCCCGGGCGGGCGAATGGAACGGTCACGAGATCGTAAGGAGGGCGACCCTCGAGGCGGAACGCACGGGCAAGTCCTTCCTCCAGGTGCTCGCCGAGGATCGGATGGTCTGGGAGAAACTGTCCTCCTCGCTTGCGGAGACGGTGGGCGAGGAGCCCGAGACCTTCTTTGCAGAACCATGGAGGTATCGCGGCAAGGCCCCGGAACGTGCCCGGGAGCTCGCACGCGAGTTTTCACGGCTCATGGACGAGATAGAGGAGCGCCTATGAATCAGATGCAGATGTTCGAAGGACTCAGCTACGACGATATCCTTCTCCTCCCAGGATACGCGGATTTCCTTCCCTCCGAGGCGAGGGTTGAAGTGGAACTCCATCCGCGGCTCAGGCTCAATATCCCTATTCTTTCTGCTGCGATGGACACGGTCACGGAGAAGGAGATGGCGATCGCCTTGGCCCTGGAAGGCGGGTTGGGGGTCATCCACCGGAATCTTTCTCCCGAGGAGCAGGCCGGCCAGGTGGCGGCCGTGAAGCGCTACCTCAACTGGATCATAGAGTCGCCTATCACCGTCCGGAAGGGACAAACCGTGAGGGAGGCCAAGGCCTTGATGCAGCAGTACAACATCTCCGGCCTCCCGGTGGTGGACGAGAAAGGGACCCTGTGCGGCATTCTCACCGGTCGGGACCTCCGGTTCGTGAAGGACGAACGGCTGAAGGTGGAAGAGGTGATGACCCCGGACCCGGTGGTGGAGCGGGGAAGACCCACTATCGACCAGGCCCAGGAGGCGTTCGACCGACACAAGGTGGAGAAGCTCCCCCTCGTGGACGAGACGGGGAAGCTGATCGGTCTCGTGACGGTCAAGGATATAGAGAAGCATCAGAAACATCCTCGTGCCGCCCTCGATAGTCACGGCCGTCTTCTCGTGGGGGCTGCGGTCTCTCCGGGGGACTTCAGACGGCGCCTCCCGCTTCTCGTGGAGAACAGGGTTGACGTGGTGGTGATCGATACGGCGCACGGACATACACGCAACGTCGTCGAGACCGTGAAGGCAATAAAAAAAGAATGGGACATCCCGGTGATCGCGGGAAATGTGGCGACCGTGGAAGGGACGAAGGCCCTCATCGAAGCCGGCGCCGACATGGTGAAGGTGGGTATCGGCCCCGGTTCCATCTGCACCACGAGAATCGTGGCGGGGATAGGGGTGCCGCAATTCAGTGCCGTACTCCAGTGTGCGGAGGAGGCTGCGAAGCACGGCGTCCCTGTCATAGCGGACGGGGGTATCAAGTATTCGGGGGATATCGTGAAGGCCATTGGGGCCGGTGCCCATGCGGTGATGATCGGGAACCTCTTCGCCGGGCTCAAAGAGGCTCCGGGCAAGGAGATCATCTACGAGGGACGTATCTTCAAGAGCTACAGAGGTATGGGATCTCTCGGTGCCATCAGGGAAGGTTCGGGAGATCGGTATCAGATCGGCGAGGGAGAGGAGCCGGTGCCCGAAGGAGTGGAAGGGAGAGTCCCCTACAAAGGCGAACTCGCCCCCTATCTCCACCAGCTCGTATCTGGTCTGAAGAAGGGGATGGGGTATTGCGGGTGCCGTACCCTCGAGGATCTCAGATCCTATCGCCGATTCGTGAAGATCACACATGCGGCGCTCAGAGAGAGTCATGTCCACGATGTGACCGTGACCCAGGAGCCTCCGAACTATTCCCGATAGCACGAGAAAAAAGAGAGAGGAGCGACGATGAACATAGTGGTGGTAGGAGCTCAATGGGGGGACGAGGGGAAGGGTAAGATCGTGGATGTGCTCGCGAGCCGGGCGGATCTCGTGGTGAGGTATTCGGGGGGAGCCAATGCGGGACACACCATCGTGCACGACGGTGTCTCGTACAAGCTCCATCTCGTTCCGTCCGGGATCGTGTACCCGGACACGGAAGTGGTGCTCGGCACGGGGATGGTGATCGATCCCGAGGCACTCTTCCTGGAACTCTCCCAGATCGAAGCCCTCGGGGTGGACTGGAAGGGGAGGCTCTATATCTCGGACAGGGCGCATCTGGTATTTCCTTCTTACAAGGCTGAGGACAAGGCCGTAGACGAGAAGCGTCGTTACCCTATCGGGACGACGGGGAGGGGGATAGGGGTGGCGTATGCGAAGAAGGCCTTCAGGGACGGGGTGCGGATGATAGACCTCTTCGACGATAAGTTCTTTTCCCGCCTCACCCCTCAGGAGAAGAGGTTCGTCGAACCCTATCTCTCCCGCCTCGAGCCCCTCCTCGTGAACCTCGTCTCCTTCATGCGAGGCCGTGTGTCCGGGAATATCCTCTTCGAAGGGGCACAGGGTATCCTCCTGGACCTCGACGTGGGCACCTATCCGTACGTCTCCTCCGGCGTCTCCGCTCCTGCGGGTGCGTCCCTGGGGGGCGGCGTGGGACCCTGTGACCTCGATGCGGTGTACGGCGTCTGCAAGGCCTACACCACACGGGTGGGGTATGGGCCCTTCCCCTCCGAGTTCCGGGATCATGAGGCGGGCCTGGGCGACAGGATCCGTGAGATAGGGCACGAGTACGGCACCACCACAGGACGTCCCCGAAGGTGCGGCTACCTCGACCTCGTGGCATTGAAGTACGCCTGTGAGGCGGGAGGTCTTTCGGCTCTCCACCTCACACACCTCGATGTCTACGATACGTTCGATGAGATCGGGGTGTGTGTCGCCTACCGGATAGGGGGAGACGTGATCACCGAGTTCCCTTCTTCCATTTCGGCGCTCGAGGATGCCGAACCTGTCATCCGGACCGTCAAAGGGTGGAAGCGGTCCTTACGGGAGTGCCGATCCTATGACGACCTTCCGTCCGAGGCGAGGGCCTATGTGGATCTCATAGAGGAGTACACCTCCACTCCGGTGGAGATCGTATCGGTGGGATGTGAGAGGGAGGAGACCATCATCCGGAAGGACCCATGGAAAAGATCCTAGTCCTCGATTTCGGAGGTCAGACCTGCCAGCTCATCGCCAGGCGGATCCGTGAGATAGGGGTCTACAGCGAGGTCGTTCCCGGCGATACGCCGGTGGAATCCCTGCCCCTTGAAGGCGTGAAGGGGATCATCCTCTCGGGCTCTCCCTACTCGGTCTACGATGCGGAGGCGCCGAAGGTCGATCCGCGCGTCTCTTCCCTGGGTATCCCCATATTGGGGATATGCTACGGGGTGCAGCAGCTCGCGCACCTTTTCGGGGGGAAGGTGGCCCCGCTCGATCACCGCGAGTACGGTCGGAGTAGACTCTTCTTCACCGAAGCCTCGCCGCTCTTCGAGGGCGTCCCGGAAGGGTTCGTCTCGTGGATGAGCCACGGTGACACCATCGTGGAGGTGCCCGAGGGATTTCGAGTGATCGCACGTTCGGAGCACAACCTGGTGGCCGGCATAACCCACGAGCGACTCCCGCTCTACGGGATCCAGTTCCATCCGGAGGTGACCCACTGCGCGTACGGCCTCACCGTGCTCGAGAACTTCGCCGTACGTATCTGTGGGGCCCGGAAGACGTGGACCATGGCCTCGTACCTCGAGGATGTCCAGGGGCTCCTCAGGACACAAGTGGGGGATGATCCTCTCCTCCTCCTCATTTCGGGAGGGGTGGACTCCACCGTGGTGGCCGCCCTCCTGCTCAAGACATTTCCACCCGAGCAGGTCCATCTCCTCTACATCGATACCGGCCTCATGAGGAAGAACGAGACCGAGGAGGTGGAGGCCAATCTCCGAACCCTTGGAGCCAGCAATCTCTATATCGTCCATGCCGAGGAGAGGTTCCTTTCGGCCCTCAAGGGGGTGGTGGATCCCGAGAAGAAACGTCAGATTATCGGGGATGTGTTCATCCAGGTCCAGGAGGAGGAGCTTCGACGTCGAAGGATCCCCGATCAGGCCTTCCTCGCCCAGGGTACCCTCTACACCGATCTCATCGAATCAGGGAAAGGCGTGGGGAACAAGGCGAAGGTCATCAAATCGCATCACAATGTGCGATCCCCTCTCATCGAGCGGAAGCGGAAGGAAGGGAGGGTGATCGAGCCCCTCTCCATGCTCTACAAGGATGAGGTGCGCAGACTGGGGGCTCATCTCGGTGTACCCCGGGAGGTGCTCGAGCGCCACCCGTTTCCTGGACCCGGCCTCGCGGTGAGGATACTCGGGGAGGTGACCAGGGAGAAGTGCGACATCCTCCGGGAAGCCGACGCGATTTTCATCGACGAGCTGAAGAGGCGTCACCTGTACCACGAGATATGGCAGGCCTTCTGTGTCCTTCTGCCGGTACGGACCGTGGGGGTGACAGGGGACGACCGCAACTACGGGTATGTGGTGGCCCTCCGTGCCGTCACCTCCAAGGACGGGATGACGGCCGACGCCTATCCCTTTCCCACGGCGGACCTGTTGGAAATCGCTGCGCTCATCACGAACCGGGTGAAGGATGTAGGCCGGGTGGTCTACGATGTCTCGAGCAAACCACCCGCCACCATAGAGTGGGAGTAGCCTAGCGTGGAGCGGGGGGTGGGGGAAGGGGGTGTCGCGGCGGTCGGGTGAGTCTCTCGAAGAGGAACTCCCGTTGCTCGGGGGTGAGATAGGGGGCCATCTCCTCCCTCATCTGCTCGAGTTCCGTACGCAGAGCGTCCTTGAACTCGTCTTCGATAGCCTGGAAGCGCTTGCTGTAGCGATCCCATATGTCCAGAAGTTTCCGTTCCTGCTCGGGATCGAGTCGGAGACGTCTCGTGAACTCCTCGCGGATGATGTCTGAAGTCTGTGGAGGAGCTTGAAAAAACAATGCCCTGAAGGAGCGGGGATGGGTTTTCATGTAGAGGAGCGTCGCTCCTGTTCCCATGGCAGCCCCGATGAGAAAGACCAGTGCCACGAGCAGAAACGCCTTGACCGAAGGTTTCACGTTCTCTTCTCCTTTCTCCTAGAACAGGTCCTCAAGCATGGAGATGACCACCTGATGTGAGGCCATCTGGGTGATGTCGATCTCTTGGCGGGGCGGGAACACGGAGAAGGCGAAGAGAAAGAGGCAAGCCACGAGGGATCCGGCGAGGCCCGCGAGGAGCGGTTTCCTCCATGCGAGCAGATAGGCCCACACGTGGGCCTCGGACCGCCCCGAGATGACACGCTCCATGACCTTGTCGACGAACGAAGGGCTGAATGTGTAGCTCTTCAGAGGTTCGAGGAGTTCCTTGATCGGATCGTCACGCCGTTTCATGAGTCTCTCCCATACGACGAGTATATGCCTTCTCGAATGCATCCCGGGCCCTGCTGAGCCGCGAGAGCACGGTGCCCACCGGGATCTCGAGGGACCGTGAGATTTCTTCCACCGAAAGCTCGTTGAGGTAGAAGAGAGTGAGTATCACCCTGTGCTTTACCGAGAGATCTGCCAGTGTTTCGTGGACAGCCAGGGTGGTGATGGTTCGCTCGTCCGGGGGATCCATCTCCGGTTCCTTCGCCGTTTCGAGGGGAAGTGGTGCCCGGAAACGTCGTTTCCGTTCGTTGAGACAGAGGTTGATGGTGATCCGGGTGAGATAGGTGCCCACCGACGCCTCCCCTCTGAATTTCGGAAGCGACTTGTAGAAGCGGAGGAAGACCTCCTGCCCGATGTCCTCCACCTCGGGGACCGGGCCGAGGATACCCACTATTGTTCGGGCCACCCTGTCCTTGTACATCTCGACCAGTCTACGGAAGGCCGTATGATCTCCGTTTCGTGCGGCATCGACGAGCCCTTCCGCTCCACCTTCCCTCTCGTGAGAGAGCCTGCGATCCTGTTCCACCACCATCTTCCATAGTTATTTGACCATCTCATACACGATCATATTCCAAACGTAGCATGTGGGACTCGCTCATGGAATACAGAGCTGAGTCTCATGGTCGAATACTATGAGTTCTATGTGAGGGAGTATGAAATGAGAAGTTCTTATCGTGCAGCTCTTATGTGCATGCTTCTCCCTGTGATGTGGGATCTTGCGGCGGAGGAGAGGTTGTCCCTTGATGCAGTGGTTGGTATGGCTCTCAAAGAGGATGTGACGTATCGCATACTCGGGATACAACTGGATCAGGCCGAACTGGAAGAGTCCTCCCTCCGACCCGGTCTTTCGTTGGATATTCATGGCGGCGGCAGCGGGGGCAATATCTTGTCCTTTGATGTTTCCGAGGGTGGCTCTCACACGGTTCTCTCACCTTCACTCTCTCTGGTGCTTCCCTATCCACTCGGTACCGAGATCGGGATGGGGTTAGAGACCTCGTTTTCCTCGGAAGAGAGGGAAGGCCTCGTCTCTTTCGAGATTCTTCATCCGCTGTCGGGGTATCCCTCCACTTCTCGTGTCCAGACCCTCCAGGTGAAGTACAAACGTGAGAATGCTTATCAGGCATTCCTCCAGAGGAGGTATGAGGTGACCCGTGAACTCCTGGAGATCGTGAGGAATATCTACGAAGTGAGGCGTGATCGCCTGGATCTGGAGGCCCAGAAGGACGATGTCCTCAGGACCCTGTCCATGTACGAGGACCTCGGCTATCCAGAGGATTCCCTGGAACTGGAGAGAACAAGAGTGGAACTGCGAAGCACGGAGCGGGCTCTGAAGCTCCTGGAGATGAAAGAAGAGCGATATATCGAGGAGTATCGAAGTCTCACAGGAGTACGAGAGCTTCCGGATCTTCCCGCTCCTGCTGACATCACCATAGCCATCCCTGAAGGCTATGGTGGGTTTTCCAGTGTGATCATGGCGGAAAGAGAACGGGAACTGGAAGAGATCGGATATCAGGATGAGGTTTCCCCTCTCCCTGAGTTGAAGGTGGGAGGTTTCTCCTATGTACCGCTTTCAGAATTCGTGGAAGGGGCTCGGCTCTCCTTTGGTGGGCTTTTCTCCTTCTCGTGGGGAGGTGGGGCCCTCTCTGCCCGGGTGGGATTTACTCCAGAGGAGAGAACGCTCACCCTTCAGACAGCGGTAAGCTGGAACATCTCCCCTGGTGATTCCTCCCGGGAAAGGGTGAGCAAAGAGCTGGATCTTTCTCTTGCACACCTTAGGGAGGAACTTGAGGTGAGGGATGCCATTTCTCAGATTGAGGATTGGCGCCTCCAGCTTGAGGAGTACCTGATGAACCTCGAAGACATTCGAGATGAAAAGCCTCTCGTTGAGAGGGAGTACCAAGTGGCACTCGCACGGTATGAGGAGGGAATCATCTCTCAGGAAGAGCTCAAGGAGAAGCAGAGAGCAATGGATCGTATTACCATCGAAGAGGAGCTCCTTTCCGTGAAGCTCCTGCTTCTCGATTCCAGTATACATGCATCTTTCGTATCTGAAGAGTGAGGAGGATATCGTGACGAGAAGAGGCTTCATTATTAGCATGTCATCGGTCGTCATAGTACTGGGAGGGGTGATCGTACTTTTCTCTCTGAGACAGGAGAGCACAGAGTCAGCTGAGGTTACCTCGCAGAGGGTGAAAGTGGAGAAGGTCGTCCAGGATGAGGTGGTGGAGGTTTCGGGGAATGTAGAGCCGGGAGAAGAACAAACCCTTACCATGACGAGCGGGGGAGAGGTGAAGCAAGTCTATGTAGAAGAGGGAGACATGGTGGAGAAGGGAGAGGTGATTCTCAGGCTGGACGACGATGAGGAGCAGTATGAGTACCAGCAGGCAGTGTACGAGCTTGATCAGAAGAAAGGGACGATCTCCACTCGGGAAGAACAACTCCTCGAGATGAGAGTGAAGCTCGCGAAGAAGGCTCTTGAGGAACGTGTACTCATCGCTCCTCTCTCGGGACTCCTCGTGGATTTTGCGGTGAAGCCAGGGGATAGACTCGTCTCCAATGAGCTTCAATCGTTGGGTCGAATCATCCGCACGGATTTCCTCAGGGCAACGGTACAGGTGGATGAGCTCGACCTTGGGAAGGTGAATATAGGTCAAAAGGTGAGGATCCTCTTCGATGCTTTCCCTGATGTCGAGGTCGAAGGTCGGGTCGAAGACATATCGGAGACTGCGACGGTTGACTCGCAGGGGATCGCGGTGTGTGATGTGGACATTCTCATCCCGGATCCTCCGGAAGGGGTGAAGCCCGGATTCTCGTTCACCGGCCAGATCGTGGTGAAGGAGGCGGAGGAACTCCTGCTTCTCGATAAACGCGCGGTGATCACGAGAGAGGGGAGGACCATCGTTATGAGGGTATCCCCCGAGGGGACCGCGAGGCCTATGCCCCAGGAAGTCCAGGTGGAAGAGTTCGATGAGGATCGCGTTCGAGTGCTCTCCGGACTTGAGGAAGGGGACGAGGTCCTCATCCTCTCATCTTCGGAGACCTCGGGATCATCAGGAGGTGGATCACGCATGTTTTTTGTGGGGCCTGGTGTGGGGGGCCCTCCTCCGGGAGGTGCACCTGGCCCTCCTCCGGGAGGTGCACCTAGACGTGAGGGAGGGCGGTGAGTGTATGGCACGCTTTGTGGTTAGGGCCGAAGGAGTGATGAAGGAGTACAGGATGGGCGAGGTGGTAGTCCCCGCACTGAGGGGGGTGAGTATCGGGGTCGAGAAGGGAGAGTACGTGGCGATCATGGGGCCTTCCGGATCGGGGAAGTCCACGCTCATGCACCTCGTCGGCTGTTTGGATGTCCCCACACGAGGGAAGGTGTTCATAGAGGAGGAAGATGTCTCAAGGCTCTCTGAGCGGGAGCTTGCGAGGATCCGGAACAGGAAGATCGGTTTCGTCTTCCAGCAGTTCAACCTCCTTCCCCGGCTCACCATAGAGGAAAACGTGGAGACTCCTCTCATCTACGCAGGAGTCCCCTCCAAGGAGCGGCGGAGACGGGCGATAGGGTCCCTCGAGAGAGTCGGCCTCTCGCATCGCCTCTCCCACCGACCCACGGAACTCTCGGGAGGAGAACGTCAGCGGGTGGCGATCGCCAGGGCCTTGGTGACCGAGCCTCTCATCATACTCGCCGATGAACCCACCGGAGCCCTGGATACGGAGACCGGAAGGAAAATCCTCGATCTTTTCCGGGAGCTCCATGAGGAAGGGCGTACGTTGGTGATAGTGACACATGATCCCGAGGTGGCGCAAGAGGCCCAGCGCGTGATACGTATACGAGACGGGCTCATAGAGGAGGAGGTATGACCTTTTTTTGGGAGAATATACGACTCGCGTTTCTCAGCATGATGCACAACAAGGGGAGGACGTTCCTCTCCATGTTGGGGATCATCATCGGTGTGGCGTCGGTCATCATGATCACTTCTCTGGGTAAAAGCGCCACCGCGAGTGTGGAGGAACAGATCGCCCGGGCGGGATTGCATGTGATCTCCATATTCCCCCGGCTCTCGGAAAAGGAGGCGGTCCGGCTTGCGGTTCCGGATCTGGTGGACGACCTTTCGTCCGAATTCCCCACCATCGAGCAGGGGGTGGCCCTTCAGCGTGGTCAATTCCTCGTCACGTACGGACATTCCTCCACCTCCGCTACGGTGATGGGGGTTCCTGCCTCGTTCGCTTCCATGTTCTCTTACGAGGCGGAGGAAGGCCGTTTCTTTTCCAAAGAGGAGGATGATGCGAGGAAACAGGTAGTGGTCCTGGGATCGGAGGTCGCAGAGGCTCTCTTTCCCTATACCGATCCCATCGGGAAGTACATCAGGATCTTTCGTGGTCAAGCGAAGCGATTCAGGGTGATCGGGGTGATGAAGTCGCGATCGGATACCGTAGGAGTGTCCTTCGATACGAGTATCTTCGTGCCGTATCAGACCTATACCACGAGACTCGAGCGGACGGACAACGTGAGCAGCTACCTCCTCCTGGTGAAGGAGGGAGAGGACGTGGTGGAACTCGCGGATCGGATAGAGAACCGTCTCACCCAGAAGGCTTCCGGCAATTCCGATGCCTTTCGGGTGATCTCTCCCGCCACCATCGCGGAGGTATACTCCGAGACCACCGGCACCCTCAACCTCCTCCTCGGCGGGGTGGCCGCCATCTCTCTCATCGTGGGCGGGATCGGGATCATGAATATCATGCTCGTCTCGGTGACTGAACGAACGAGGGAGATAGGTATTCGGAAGGCCCTGGGAGCCACACCTCTCATGATCAGAGGGCAGTTTCTCCTGGAGGCGGTGGCCCTCTGTGCCGTAGGCGGCACAGCGGGGGTGGGACTCGGAATAGGGCTCGGGCTCCTCATCACTTCCCTGATGAAGTGGTCCTTCGTCCTCAACGTGCCTGCGGTATTCTTCGCGTTCGTCTTCTCCGCACTCGTGGGCATCTTCTTCGGGTTCTATCCCGCGTATCGGGCCTCCCGTCTCGATCCCGTCCAGGCTCTCATGTTCGAGTGAGGGTGGTAAGATTTTAGCCCCGTGGTGCCGATACAGAGAACGCATGAATGTGAAGAGAGCACTCGGCGTCACAGCATGGATACTGGTGTGTGTCGCGGTGATGACCGCGGAAGATGTTCCGGTCACACGGTATGCGGTCCGTCCGGGGGATACATTGTTCGGTATCTCCCGGACGTTTCATATTCCTCTGGAAGTCCTCCTCTCGAGCAATCCAACGGTGGACGAGAGGAATCTCAAGCCGGGACAGGAACTCCTCCTCCCGGGGGTCTACAGGGTACAAAAGGGGGATACCCTCTACAGCCTTTCACGACGGTGGAATGTGCCTCTCGAAACCCTGAAGGAGGTGAACGGTCTCACTTCCAACGTGATCAAGGCGGGGGATTTCCTCTACCTCCCTGTGGAGGGGATACCGGTCCTCCGGAATGAAGATTCTCGAGAACAAGAGACGCCGGAGGGTGAAGCCCCGTCCCCTGTCGTGTATGAGGCGGGAGGGACGTGGCCCCATCCGGGAGAGAGATCTCCGCTCGAAGGAAGGGTGAGAGGGGTGAGCATCAGGGCATCGATGGGGGATCCCGTGATCTCGGTGACCGGAGGACGAATCATCTGGGTGGGACCGTACGGGAGTTTCGGTAAAGTGGTGATGGTGGAGTTCCGGGGGTACATCTACGTCTATGGGGGACTCGAGGAGGTACAGGTATCCCCTGGGGAAATGGTAGGGAAGGGTACGAATCTCGGAACTGCAGGGAAGACACCCTTGGGAAACCCGGTGTCGGTCTTCTTCTTCGTCTACAGGGACGGACAACCGGTGGATCCCGAGAAGGCTCCTCGTGCAAATTCATGAGGAAATTTCTTCCATTTCCTTGACTCGAGCGTACCCGGCTATTATTCTTAGAGATAGGCCCATGGAACACAAACAACACATCCATTCCATGTCCCATGAACAGCAGCAGGTGAACCACCCAGCGAAGAGAAGAAGCACGAGAGATGTGTCAGCACGGGAGGATGAACTCTCCGATGCGGATGCCCTCGCGCTCTACCTCAAACAGATCTCCTCGTATCCTCTCCTCACTCCGGAGGAAGAGCACTGGATCGGGGGGGAAATACAGAGGATAAAACTCCGATTGCGGGAGCTCTCCTCGCTCCCCGAGGAGCAACGGGCTCATCATTTCGAGGAGGAACGACGGCTCGATCAACGCCTCCGTGAACTCAAGAACAGAATGATAACGGCCAACCTGCGTCTCGTGGTGTCCATTGCGAAGAAATACCAGCACAGAGGCCTTTCCCTTCTCGATCTCATAGATGAAGGGAACATAGGGCTCATCGAGGCCGTGGAACGGTTCGACTATACCAAGGGATGCCGGTTCTCCACCTACGGTACATGGTGGATTCGGCAGGCCATCGTGAAGTCGCTCGCCGACAAGAGCCGCGTGATCCGCATTCCCATCCACATGCTCAACACCATAAAGAACGTGTTCATGCTCTCCAAGGAGCTTGCCCAGGAACTGGGACGTGATCCCACGGAAGAGGAGCTCTCCCGATACACCGGGCTTCCGGACAGGCGGGTGGCGGAAATCATGCAGGTCTCACAGGAAACGGCCTCCCTGGATATCACGGTCGATGAAGAGAACATGACCACACTGGGGGACCTCGTTTCCGACGACGAGGATCAGGGCCCCTTCGAAAAGGTCTTCCATCGGTACCTCCGTGACGTCCTCCTCGAGGCGCTCAGCGATCTCAGTGAGCGCGAGAGAAACGTCATCTCCCTTCGTTTCGGGCTCAACGGTGAAGGACCGCTCACCCTGGAAGAGACCGGGAAGTTGCTCGGGATCACGAGGGAACGGGTGAGGCAGATCCAGGAGAAGGCCCTGGCCAAGCTGAGGGAGATGGGATTCATCAGAGATTTTCGTCATTATACCTGAAGGTCCGGTATGGAATTTTCAACGATCACCACTCGGGGGGGAGACGAAGGAGTCTCCTCCCTCGCATCTGGGGAAAGAAGGCCGAAAGACGATCTGGTCTTCGAAGTGCTCGGCGATCTCGACGAGCTGGTCTCTTGGCTCGGCGTATTGAAGGCATCGCTGGCGGGGAGCGAGTTCCGGCTCTCAGATGTCCTGGAGGAAATTCAACGCAGGCTCTTCGTGTTGGGGGCTCAGGTTGCTTCAGTGGGTAAAGGGGATCACAGACGCTCGGTTTCTCCCGACGATGTGGAAGAACTCGAGAAAGAGGAAGCGGATCTCCTGAGAAAGATCCCTCCCCTCAGAGGATTCGTCCTTCCGGGCGAGAACCTCGCCTCCGGTTATGCCGACCTCGCCCGGGCGGTCTGCAGACGGGTCGAGCGTTCGCTCGTTCGCTATATCCGTGAGCGGGGGATGACCGATCTCGCGGAGGGACAGCGATACCTGAACCGACTTTCCGACTACCTCTTTGTCCTCGCCCGCTATCTGGGCGGCGGGAGAAGCGTTCCGGTCACCACGTGAGCGTCGAGCATGGTATCGCCGTCGAAGATGAAGAATCCTTCCACGTAGCGGCCTTCCAGGAGATGGGGAATCCAGAGTTTGTCGTCCTCCCACATACGATCGTAGGGGATGGAGGACACAGGACTCCACAGCGGGGTGGCTTCTTCTGTCTCTCTGAGTGTACCCTTATAGGAGAAGGCCCTGAAGACCGTGCCGTGAAGGGAGTAGCCGTCGGTGAACAGGAAGTGCAGACGGGCGCACTCCTGGGGTTGGATCGGGATCAGCCCGACCTCCTCCTGGGTCTCTCTCACTGCCGCCTCGAGGGCCGTCTCCCCTGGTTCAATCCTTCCTCCGGGGGCGTTGATCTTCCCCTTTCCAAGACCGCGTTTCTTGTGGATGAGGAGCACCCGCTCGCCCTCGAAGACAAAACAGAGCACCGCTCGTTCGGTGAAGGAGAGCGATTCCCACTGAACGTCCTTCGCTGAAGTATGCTCGTAGAGGTGGTGTGTTTCGGACATATGGGATATACTATCTCGCAAAGATCGAGGTTTCGTCAATGAGAGCGGTATGAGAAAGACAGGGAGTGCCGACCTTCCTCTCCACACGGGACGCGTTCCTGCATGGCTCGCCGAGCGGATGAGGCGTCTCGCCGGTCCGCTTGCAGAACTCATCCTCCTCGAGTTCGGAGAGGAGGGATTCCTCTCTCGACTGGCGGATCCTCTTTGGTTCCAGGGGTTCGGCGCGCTTCTCGGTATGGATTGGCACTCTTCCGGGGTGACCACTTCCGTGCTCTACGCCCTCAAACGGGCCCTCGACGAGCGTCCGGAACTTGGTATCGAGGTGTGCGGCGGGAGGGGGAGATTCTCCCGCGAGACTCCCGAGCAGCTCCTCGCCTTCGCCGAACGCACCGGACTCGAGGGCGAGGTCCTCGTGAAGACATCTCGTCTCGTTGCCAAGGTGGACAACACCTGTGTGCAGGATGGGTATCAGCTCTACCTCCATGCCTTTGTGGTAACCCGCTCGGGAAAGTGGGTGGTGATCCAGCAGGGGATGAATCCCCAGGAACGGACGGCGAGGCGCTACCACTGGTATTCCCAGAAGGTGAGCGACTTCTTCGCCGATCCCCACACGGCCGTGGTGGGGCCGCACAGGGGCCGGATCCTCAACCTTGCCGCCTCCGGGGCGGCCCCAGCCCGAGAGGGGATACTCGACTTCGTGGCCCAACCCCTGAAGACCCAGCTCGGGGAGCTCGCCCGGGCCGTGGACTGCGTGCGCATGCCATCCCGTCACCAGGTCGCTCCTTTGGATGTAGACCCGGTTCGGCTGGGGGCCGTACTCGCCGTGGCCCATGAGGCCTCACTCAGGGAGTTCTCGGAGTTCCTCCTCCTCAAGGGGATGGGTCCCCGGACGCTGCAGGCCCTCGCCCTGGTGGCGGAAGTGGTCTATGGTGCGCCGGTGCGCTTTACGGATCCGGCCCGCTTCTCGTTCGCACACGGAGGAAAGGACGGCCATCCGTTCCCGGTACTCACCGGGGTCTACGACAGGGTGATAGAAGAGCTCGACATCCTGGTGGGGAGAATGAAGGCGGATCGCTCGGAGAAGCGTGCTTCGCTCCAGAAGCTACACGCGTTCACACGTTGGGTGGAGGAGACCTTCCAGCCGAAAGCGGATGTGAGCGCCGCGATGGAGTACGAACGAGTGAACGCCCCGCTCCATGGAGGCAGATCTGTGGGGGAGGGCCGCGGAAGGAAAGACCTTCGAGGGGAATCGAGCACCTCCCCGCTTCAGTTCGAGCTTCCGTTCTAGCAGGTAGGTGAAAGAAAAACTTGCAAGATATGGGAAGATGTTGTATACTCTTCGTGAAAACGCTTGCATAGCGAGCGTATAACCTTATGAGGAGGTCGCGTTATGAGACGTCATGTTGCCTCTCTCTTCATGTTGCTTCTCGTCGGCGCCCCCTTCCTGATGGCACAAGGTGGGGGTGAGGCCGCCGGAGAAGCAGGCGAAGTGCTCATCACCCTCTGGACCCAGGAAGGTGAAGCAGAAGGAGCTTTCCAATTTGTGCAAACGCTTGCTCAAGAGTTCTCCGAAACCCATGAGGGTGTGACTATCGAGGTGCTCAACAAGGACACCGAGGCCCTTCGTGAGGACTTCCAGACCGCGAGTCTCGCCGGGGCTGCACCCGATCTTCTGTGGACCGTGAACGACCATGCCGGTCCGTTCGTCGTCGCCGATCTCATCCAGCCCGTCGAGAACCTGGTGGATCTTTCGAAGTATGTCCCCTCGGTGGAGATGAAAGGTCATGTCTGGGGAGTGCCCATCTCGAGCGGCAACCACCTCATGCTCCTCTACAACAAGGACCTCGTGCCGAATCCACCGAAGACCACCGACGAGCTGATCAAGATTGGCTCTCAGCTCAAGGCAAAGGGTGTGATTCCTCTCGTGTTCAACCAGACCGAGCCGTTCTGGCTCGTTCCCTGGCTCGGAGGCTTCGGTGGAAAGGTCTTCGCTTCGGATGGGGTGACCCCGACCCTCAATACGAAGGAGATGGTGGCGACCTTGAAGTTCCTCCACGAGCTCAAGTTCACCCACGGACTACTCCCGCCCGAGTCCGACTACGACGGTGCGGATACCCTCTTCAAGGAGGGGAAGGCCGCGATGATCATCAACGGCGACTGGTCGCTGAGCGGCTACAGGGATGCCATGGGTGAGAAGCTCGGTGTGGCCCGGATCCCCAAGGTGAGCGCCACAGGGCTCTGGCCTGCGCCTTATACGAGTGGAAAGTACTTCATGATCCCCAAGGAAGTCTCCGGTGCGAAGCTCTCTGCAGTGGTGGAATTCATAAAGTATGCCACGAACTATGACAACCAGATCCGGATGGTGAAGACGCTGAGTCGTCTGCCCGGCCTGAAGGCGGCGCTTGACGATCCCCTCATCAAGAACGATGAGATTCTCAAGGCCTCCGCCGACCAGATGGCCGTGGGCACGCCCATGCCCTCCGTGGTCGAGATGAGGGCGGTGTGGGATGCGATGAAGCCGGAGATGAATGCGGTACTCGCGGATCAGAAGACCCCCGAGGAGGCGGCTGCTGCCATGCAGGGGGCCGCGGAGGCAGGCATAGAGGCACTCAGGTAGGGAGTTTCTCCAGGCCTGTGATACACTGAGGAAGGGGGGAGGAACCCTCCCCCCTTTTTGGTCGAATGGAGGCGATATGAGAACAGGCATCATAGCCACCTCGCTGGGACAGGTGGGGGGGACCATCTTCTTCATCCTGGGGGGCGTGCTCCTCCTCGAGGTGCTTCTCTGGGGGGTGGGACGTGCCTTCAGGATGAAGAACATGCTCCTCTACATGCTCCTGGCTCCGGGTATCGTGGGACTCATCCTGTTGGTGGTCTATCCCCTGGTGTTCGAATTGGCCCTGGCCTTCAGCAACATGAGTCTTCGCACGTTCAAACATCCCACGTTCGGGATAAAGGAAGGGATCGACAATTTCGTACGGGTCTTCACCCGGCCGGTACTCAAGCAGACGTACTTCTTCCCCATCTTTTTCAGAACGGTACTGTGGACGGTGATCCAGGTGAGCGCCCACGTCACCTTGGGGTTGGGGCTTGCGATCCTCCTCAACCGGCCCATGTTCCTCAAGAACATCTACAAGGCCTTCCTCATCCTCCCGTGGGCGATACCGGACATCATCTCAGGACTGGCGTGGCGGGGGGAGTTCCACTACGAGTACGGGGTGTTCAACATCATTCTCACACGTCTGGGTGCGGATCCCATCCCCTGGAAGTCGGATCCGCTCTGGAATTTCGTCGCCATGAACATCACGAACATCTGGCTCGGTGTTCCCTTCATGATGGTGATTTCGCTCGGAGGTCTCCAGAGTATCTCCAAGGAATACTACGAGGCTGCCCAGATCGACGGCGCAACGAGCGCCCAGAAGCTGTGGTACGTGACCCTTCCCCTTCTCAAGCCCATCCTCACGCCGGCGGTCATCCTCGGCGTGATATGGACCTTCAACAACTTCAACGTCCCCTATTTCATCAATCAGAACGAGCTGGAATCGTCCGACCTCCTGGTGACCGCGCTCTTCAGAGCTGCGTTCGAATACAACCAGTACGGATTCGCCGCGGCCTTCGCCTTTGTGGTGTTCCTCATCTTGCTCTTCTTCTCTCTCTGGTACATAAGAATAACCGGCGGCTTGAAGGGGGTGAAGGAATGAATGTGATGAAGAGATCCATGAAGCGTATTACCATAGGTGGGGATCCTCTGTGGTTCAGGGTGTTCACCCATGCGGTGCTCATAGTAGCCTGTGTGATCGCCCTCTTCCCCATCTTGCGGATCGTCTCCGTGTCTCTGCGACCGGGTGACAGACTGCTTTCCACCTCGCTCAGGATCGTCCCCGAGGGGGCGACGCTCGAGAACTACTACAATGTGCTCTTCAAGAAGGACTTCTTCCTGTGGCTGTGGAACAGCCTGGTGGTGAGCGTGACCACGGCCTTCATCGGGCTCATGCTCGCTTCCACCGCAGCCTACGGGTTCTCCCGCTGGAACTTCCCCGGCAAGAAGACGGGCCTGGTCTTCCTCCTCGCCACCCAGATGATTCCGGCGAGCATGATGATGATCCCTCTCTACATCCTTGCGGCACGGCTCGGGTTCCTCAACACCTACAGGGGGCTCGTCCTGGCCTACTCGGTGGGGTCCATTCCGTTCAGCGTGTGGATACTCAAGGGCTACTACGACTCCATCTCCGCCTCCCTGGAGGAGGCTGCGATGATAGATGGAGCCACCAGGATGCAGACCTTCTACAGGATCATACTGCCGCTCTCGCTTCCCGGGCTGTCCATCGCCTTTCTCTTCAATTTCATGAGCGCGTGGAAGGACTTCCTTCTCGCGAGGATCATGCTCCAGAAGGATTTCCTCTTCACCTGGCCGCTCGGGCTCCAGCAGTTGCAGGGGCAGTTCAGGACCTCGTGGGGGATGTTCGCCGCGGCTTCCATCATGGTGGCGATTCCAGTGGTAGCGCTTTTCCTCTATACTTCGAGATATCTGATCTCGGGTCTCACCCTGGGTTCGGTGAAGGGGGACTAGCCTGGGGTCTGTCGTAGCGGTCTACGGATGTGACATCGAGTGTTCGGAAAGGAGAGAGTATGGTGTCTGCAGGAAGGTGTGAATCGTGGGTCGTGGTGGACGGCTCCACCGTCAGGTTCGAATTCGAACGGGGTGTCATGGAAATTTCGTCGCATGCGAAAGGAATCTTCAGGGTACGGTTCGGGAGGTCGTGTCCGCTCCGGGAGTACCGGAGCCTTTCGGTGGTGGGGAGTGCGCGGCCCGTGGAGCTCGAGGTGCGTGAGCTCGAGGGAGGAGTGGAGGTGGGGGACGGCATGCTCCGGGTGGTGGTGAAGGATGGTGGTGCGGCTTCATGGTATCGGAGCGAGGTCTTCCTCTGGGAGTCGGAGGGGGTCTTCCGGGACGTGGAGTGGATGGAGGATCGGCACCGACTCGGGCCGGAGGACGAGGTGTTCGGGCTGGGTGAACAGATGACGCCCCTCTCCCGGCGGGGCTATGTGATAGAGAACTGGAACACGGATGCGAACTTCCCCCATACCGAGGCATCCCGGCCCATGTACTGCAGCATCCCGTTCATGCTGGGAGGGCGGCTGGGGGGCGGCCCGTGGTGGGGGTATTTCCTCGATTCGCCCTACAGGTCGCTCTTCGATGTGGGGAACGCCGATCCCGAGAGACTCACGGTGCGCCTCTTCCGTGACGACCTCACGGTGTACGTGATGTCCGGGGATGCCCCTCACGAGGTGCTCTCCCTCTATACCGGGCTGACGGGGAGGCACGAAGTTCCTCCCCTGTGGAGCCTCGGGTATCAGCAGTGCAAGTACAGCTACATGTCGGAGGAGGAGGCACTCGGAGTGGCGAGGCGGTTCCGGGAGCTCGACATCCCCTGTGACGGGTTGTGGTACGATATCGACTACATGGATGGGTACCGTGTCTTCACCTTCGACAGGGGACGCTTCCCGAATCCGGCGGAACACTTCAGGGCCGTGAAGGAACTGGGGTTCAGGCCGGTGGTGATCGTGGATCCGGGGCTCAAGGCCGATTCCCCGGGTGTGTATCCGGCGGTGGACGAGGGAAGCGAGAGGGGGTTCTTCCTGCGCAGGCCCGACGGGTCGGAGTTCGAAGGGAGGGTGTGGCCCGGTCTGGTGAAGTTTCCCGACTTCTCGAGGGAGGAGGTGCGGTCCTGGTGGGCCGGGCTCCACAGGGTCTACTTCGAGGCCGGAGTGGAGGGGATCTGGAACGACATGAACGAGCCGGCCCTGCTCTCGGATCATGTCTTCGAGAGCAAGACGGTTCCGGAGGAGGTGCGGATGTACGACGAGGGGCGGTGGTCGGGACAGGACAGGATGCACAACCTCTACGCCCTGCTGGAGGCGATGGCGACGAGAGAGGCCTTTGAGCGGTTCCGTCCGGGAAGGAGGCCCTTTCTGCTGACGAGGGCGGGGTTTGCGGGGATCCAGCGGTATGCGGCGGTCTGGACGGGTGATAACCGTTCCACCTGGGAGCATCTGCGCATGTCGATCCCGCAGATCCTCAACATGGGGCTCTCCGGGGTGGGGTTCGTGGGTGCGGATGTGGGAGGGTTCGGTGAGAATGTGACGCCTGAGCTCCTGGTACGGTGGTACCAGCTCGGGGCCTTCTACCCCTTCTTCAGGGGGCACAACGCCAAGGGGTTCGTGCCGCAGGAGCCGTTCGCCTTTGATGGTTCGGTCACGGATCTCTGCAGGGAGGCCATACGTCTGAGGTACCGCCTCCTCCCCTATGTGTATGAGCGCTTCCACGAGATGGCGGCTACCGGTGCGCCGGTGTGGCGTCCTCTCTTCTGGTACGACAGGAGCCCGGATGCACTCAGGAACGACGAGTTCTTCCTGGGGGGGGACCTGGTGGTGGCACCTGCGCTCGAGCGGGGGATGCGGCGGAGAATGGTCTACCTCCCGCCGGGTGAGTGGTTCCACTACCACACCCACGAGAGGTGGGCGTCGGGGTATTCGATCGTGGAGACCCCGATCGACAACATCCCGGTGTTCGTCCGTGCAGGGGCGGTCATCCCGGTGTATCCGTCGGCCATGGCTCATACCGGGGAGAGGGAGGTGAGGGTTCTCTCTCTCGAGGTGTGGCCCGATGGCGAGGCCGAGGGGGTCTTCCACGAGGACGATGGGGAGACGCCCGCTCCTGCTCTGGTGCACAGATTTACAAGGGACCGGAACCGGCTTATCATACACTGGGAGGCCGGGACGCGGTTCGAAGAGGTTCGGGTCCTCCTTCCTCTCCCCGGGGGAGCGTGGAGGAGTCTGTCGGTTCCCGTGAGGGGGGGACGTACCGAGATCGATCTGGATGAAGGCTGATGAGGAAGAAGGTGACGATCAAGGATGTGGCCTCGAGAGCCGGGGTGTCTCCTTCCACCGTGTCCCGGGCCATCTATTCGACCGCGAAGCTCAAGCCCGAGACCAAGGAGCGGATCTTCCGGGCCATGGAGGAGCTGGGCTACTACCCGAATGCGGCGGCCCGGGCCCTGGTGCACAAGCGGACCATGACGCTCGGGGTCATCCTTCCCAACGGGGAGGATGACCTCTTTCTCAATCCCTTTTTCATCCACGCCTTGCGGGGATTGAGCATCCACGCCCAGTCGCGGGGGTACTTCATCCTCTACGCCTTCTCGAACAACGAGGAGGAGGAGATCTCCTTCATCGAGGAGCTCTATCGGTCACGGAGGATCGATGGGGTGGTTGCCCTCACGGTGCGGAGGAACGATGCCTGTCTCGCGTTCATGAAGCAACAGCAGATCCCGTTCGTGGTGATAGGGCACCCTGAGGGGCTCAAGGGCGTGCTCTGGGTGGACAACGACAACTTCCAGGCGATGTATCGGCTGGTGAACTGGATGGTGGACAAGGGATACGCCGAGCTGGCCTTCCTTGGGGGGCCTGCCGAACTGATGGTGACGCAGGATAGGTGTGCAGGGTTCGAACAGGCGCTCAGGATAAGGGGGCTTCCTCTCAGGGAGGGGAGGGTGCTCTATGCAAAGGGGTTTTCCGAGGAGGAGGGGTATCGGTGTGCGAGTGAACTTCTCTCGAGGGACCGCACCGTGGATGGGATTCTCACCACGGACGATCTGCTTGCGATCGGGGTGGTGAGGGCGATCGAGGAGCTGGGGATCACCCGCCATATCGGAGTGACGGGGTTCAACAACACGGTACAGGGGCAGTTCCATCGGCCGTCTCTCACCACGGTGGATATCCATCCCTATGATCTGGGGTATCACGCCGCGCGTCTCCTCATCGCCCACCTCGACGAGGAGGAGAACGTGCCCCCTCACTTCGTGGTGGATACGCACATCATCCCCCGGGAGACGACTCGTCCGTAGGGGTTGATGGGGCGGGGAGGTTCGGTGTACACCCACAGGGTATGTGTTCGCGGAGGTGTGTATGGTGGTCCATGTCGTGATGTGGAGGCTGGCCGATGCCTCGCGTCGGGAGGAGGTGCTCCGGGAGGTGCGGGAGCGGCTCCTCTCCATGCAGGGACGGATCCCACAGGTTCTGGACGTGGAGGTGGGGGTCCAGGGGAGGCCGGATCCGGATGCGTACGATGTGGTGCTCGTGACGAGACACGCGGATTGGGAGGGTCTGGATGCTTACCAGGTGCACCCCTACCACCAGGAGGTGAAGGCCTTCCTCGGTGAACGGCTCACCGGGCGGTGCGTGGTGGACTACGAGGTGAGGGCGTGAGGCGCCATGGGGCGTGGGCAGGGTGATGCCAGGGGGGGAGCGATGCGGCTCGTGGTGAAGACCGGGGAGCGGGTGATGTGGGTGTGGGTGGAGGATGGTGCAGGGGAGCCGGTGGGTGGGGTGAGGGCGGCGATCTCGTTGGCTGCGGCGGGGGATATGGGGACGGGGATTGAGGGGACGCCGGCGAGGGAGGTGTGGTGCAGGGAGGTGGGGGTGGGGAAGGTGCGGTGTGTGCGGCAGGTGCACGGACGGCGGGTGGTGGATGCAGGGGAGGCGGGGGTGGAGGCGGACGGGCTCGTGGCGCAGGAGGTGGTGTGCGGAGTCACGGTGGCGGATTGCGTGCCGGTGTGGGCGTGGCGGATGGATGGGGGGGTGTGGGGGGTGGCGCACTCGGGGTGGCGGGGGACGGGGATCGCGGGGGAGCTGGTGCGGCGGTTGGGGGGTGAGGGGGTGGTGGCGGTGGTGGGGCCGTCCATACGGGCGTGCTGCTACCGGGTGGATGAGGAGCGGGCGAGGTGGTTCGAACGGGCGTGGGGCGAGGGGGCGGTGGTGTGGAGGGAGGAGGGGCCTTATCTGGACCTGGCTGCGGTGAACCGGAGGCTCTGCAGGGAGGCGGGGGCGAGGGTGTTCGTCGTGGATGCATGTACCGCCTGTGATACGCGCTTCGGTTCGTTCAGGCGGGAGGGAACGCACTTTACGCACATGCTTGCCATAATCGGAAAAATCGCGCACCTTTAGATGGCTCACGCATCGGGTGATCGACGTTTCCCATTACGTTCAGGTAAGGAGAGGAAGACGTACGATGAGAGAATGGGCTCTGACGAAGTTGAAACGAGAGTGGACCGAACGGATCCGAACCGTGCTCCTCGATCTGGCCCGGGAGAAGGGCCTCCTCCTCGACGAGGTCGGCCTCGTGGCCCAGCGTCCTCCTTCGTCGCAGTTCGGCGATGTCGCCTTTCCCCTCTTCGGGTTCGCGAAGGTCTTCAGGACCGCACCCCAGAAGATCGCGGAGGAGGTCGTGGCGCGACTTCTTCCAGAGGGAGCTGTGAGGAAGATTGAGGGAGCGGGGGGATATGTGAATCTCTTCCTCGACAGAGAGGCGTTCGCCCTTTCGGTGCTCTCCGATATCGCACATGCCGGACCCGGGTACGGAGCCGGAACCCTTCACCAGGACAAGCGGATCATGGTGGAATTCTCCTGCCCGAACACCAACAAGCCCCTCCATCTGGGGCACATGCGTAACAACATCCTGGGAGAGAGTGTCTCCCGCATCCTCGCCTCCCAGGGTGCGGATGTCCTCAAGGTCAATCTCATCAACGACAGGGGGATCCACATCTGCAAGTCCATGCTCGCCTACAAGAAGTTCGGCGAGGGGAAGACACCCGAGGAGGTGGGGAAGAAGCCGGATCATTTCGTAGGCGACTTCTATGTGAAGTTCAACGAGTGGGCGAAGACGGACTCCACGGCCGAGGAACAGGCGCGAAGGATGCTCAGAGCCTGGGAGGATGGGGATGCCGAGGTGCGGGCCCTCTGGGAGAAGATGAACCGCTGGGCGATCGAAGGCATAGAACAGACCTACCGTCGCACCGGGATCTCGTTCGACAAGATCTACTATGAGAGTGACACCTATCTGCTCGGCAGAGACCTGGTGTTGAAGGGACTCGAGGATGGGGTCTTCTACCAGGAGGAGGACGGCTCGGTCTGGGTGGATCTCTCGGAGATCGGTCTGGACAAGAAGGTGCTGCTTCGGAGCGACGGGACATCCCTCTACCTCACCCAGGACCTGGGAACCGCGGTGGCCCGGTACCAGGACTGGGCCTTCGATCTCCTCATCTATGTGGTGGCCTCCGAACAGAACTATCACTTCAGGGTGCTCTTCTACGTCCTCGAAAAGCTCGGTTTCTCCTGGGCGAAGAACCTCTACCATCTCTCGTACGGGATGGTGAATCTCCCCGAAGGGAAGATGAAGTCCCGTGAGGGGACGGTGGTGGATGCGGACGACCTCCTCGATCGGCTCGTGGAGATGGCCCGCGAGGAGATCAGGGAGAAGGGGCGTGTGGACGAGGTGGAGGACATCGATCGTACGGCGGAGGCCATCGCCCTGGGCGCCCTTCACTACTTCCTCCTCCAGGTCTCGCCCAACAAGGACATGATCTTCAACCCCAAGGAGTCGCTCTCCCTCACCGGCAACACCGGACCCTATCTGCAGTATATGGGCGCCCGCATCTGTAGTATGGAGCGGAAGGCCGATCCTTCCCTCGGGGTGCCGGTGGAGGAGGTGCCGACGGCCGAGCTTGTCGACGATGCCTCATGGGAGCTCATCGTGCTCCTCTCCCAGTTCCCCGAGGTCGTGGAATCGGCTGCCAGGGAGTACAACCCGTCTCTGGTCATAGGCTTCCTCTACGAGTTGGGAAAGACCTTCAGCAGCTTCTACCACGACAACCCCATCATCACCCATCCGAATAAAGATACCGCCCGGGCAAGGCTCGCGCTCGCCCGAGGGATCCGACAAGTGTTGGAGAACGGATTCAGACTGGTGAACATCCCGTTCCTCGAGAAGATGTAAGAATCTACAAAAATGTAGAAAATTTCTCTCGAAAACCTACATTTTGGTGGATCATGAGGGTGAGAGGGGTGGAGGCGTGAATCGGTATCTCGGTAGTCCCTCCCACCCCGGTACTTATTCTACTCTCGGGTATTGTATAAATATTACAAATCTGGTACGTTCTTTGCATAAATATTAGTCCCGAAATTTCTGCGATGGAGAGGTGTATGGCGTTCAAGAAGAGACCGGGTCCGCATGGCTTGTACCACCCCTGGTTCGAACACGACAGTTGCGGTGTGGGATTCGTCGCCAACATCAAGGGGCGACCGAGTCACACGATCGTGGAGCACGCGAAGGACATCCTCATCCATATGACGCACCGCGGTGCGGTGGGCAGTGAGAAGAACACAGGCGATGGCGCCGGCATCCTGGTGTCCCTCCCTCATCCCTTCCTCGCACGGGTCGCAAAGGAAGACCTGGGCATCGATCTCCCCCCCGAGGGGAGCTATGCCGCAGGGCTCGTCTTTTTCCCCCGGGAGGAAGAGAGACGGGAGGCCTGTCGTGTCGTCATGGAGGAAGTGACCGCTCGTTACGGGCAGAAGGTGCTCGGCTGGAGGAGGGTGCCGGTGGTCGACGACATGATCGGCCCTACGGCGAAGGCCTCCGAGCCGGTCATCGAGATGTTGTTCGTAGGCGCGGAAGAAGGGATCGATATCGACACTTTCGAACGCAGGCTCTTCCTCATAAGGAAGAAGGCGACCCACATGCTCCGGGGAAAGGAGCACGATCCCGACGACTTTTTCTATGTCTGCAGTCTTTCCCCCCGGGTGATCGTCTACAAGGGGATGCTCACCCCCGAACAGCTCTTCCGGTTCTATCCTGATATCATGTCCCCCGACTTTGCCTCGCACATCGCCATGGTGCATTCCCGGTTCTCCACCAACACCTTCCCGAGCTGGGACCGGGCCCAGCCGTGTCGCTACATGAGTCATAACGGAGAGATCAACACCCTGAGAGGCAACATCAACAAGATGCGGTCGAGAGAGGGACTTCTCAAGAGCGATCTCTTGGGAGACGGGCTCAAGGAAGTCTTCCCCATCATCGAGCCGGATCTCTCCGACTCGGGAACCTTCGACAATGTGCTCGAGCTCCTCATGATGGGAGGGAGGAGCCTTCCCGAGGCCGTGATGATGATGATTCCCGAGGCCTGGCAGAACTACAAGATGGAGGACGACAAGAGGGACTTCTACAAGTACATGAGCTGCCTCATGGAGCCGTGGGACGGCCCGGCCTCCATCGCCTTCACAGACGGACGCGTGATCGGTGCGGTACTCGACCGGAACGGTCTCAGGCCGAGCAGGTACTACGTGACCGAGGACGACCTCGTGATCATGGCGAGTGAGGTGGGCGTCCTCCCCGTGGACCCGGCCAAGGTGGTGAAGAAGGGGCGCCTTCAACCGGGCCGGATGTTCTTCGTCGACTTCCAGGAAGGGCGTATCGTCGATGACGAGGAGATCAAGAAGAAGATCTCCAATGCCCGCCCGTATGGGGAGTGGCTCAAGGATCAGGTGATCGAGCTCGATGAGCTCAAGACCGAAGTCGAACCTCATGGCTTCTACCCCGAGACGATCAAAGAGCGGCTCCGGATGTTCGGATACACGAGAGAGCATCTCTCTATGATCCTCAAGCCCATGGTGCAGGATGCGAAGGAGCCTTTGGGGTCCATGGGGAACGATACACCGCTCGCGGTTCTCTCGAACAAGCCACGTCTCATGTACGACTATTTCAAGCAGTTGTTCGCGCAGGTGACCAATCCGGCCATCGACTCGATCCGGGAGTGGAAGGTCATGAGCCTGGAGACGTTCATCGGGCCGGAGCGGAATCTCCTCGAGACCACGCCCGAGCACTGTCATAGGCTCCATCTCCCCTCGCCGTTTCTCACCAACGAGCAACTCGCGGCACTCAAGCATCTCGACTACCGGGGGTGGCGATCGAAGGTGATCGATATCACCTTCCCAAGACGGGATGGGAGGGCAGGTCTCCTCGCATGCCTCGATCGTATCGAAAAGGAGGCGGAAGAGGCCATCAGGGAAGGGTGCTCCCTTGTCATCCTTTCCGATCGGAACGCGGGTCCGGACAGGGTACCGGTGAGCGCTCTCCTCGCCACGGGTACGGTTCACCATCATCTGGTGAGAAAGGCCCTGCGGACACAGATCGGCGTCGTAGTGGAGTCGGGCGAACCCCGCGAGGTGCACCACTTCTGCATGCTGGTCGGTTATGGAGCCGATGCGATCAACCCTTATCTGGCCTATGAGGCCATCTGGCAGATGGGACGCGAGGGAGAACACGAGTACGATGATGAGACTGCTCTCAATCGCTATATCAAGGCCCTCGAGAAGGGAATGCTCAAGGTCTTCGGTAAGATGGGGATCTCCACCCTCGAGAGCTACAAGGGTGCCCAGATCTTCGAGGCCGTGGGACTCTCCCAGGAGGTGGTGGAGCGCTCCTTCGCCGGTACGGTGAGCAGACTCGGCGGGGTGGGATACGAGACCCTGGCGGACGAGGCCCTCCTCAGACACAGCCTGGGCTATCCCCGCCGTCCGAAACCCATAGGGGACGACCTCCCCAATCCCGGGGATTTCCACTACCGCTATGCCGGTGAGAAGCACATGTGGGATCCCGAGTCCATCGCGAACCTCCAGCACGCATGTTGGTACAACGATCCGGAGGCCTATCGGCGATTCTCCGAGCGGCAGAACCAACGTTCCAGGGAACAGGCCACGATCAGAGGACTCCTCAGGTTCAAGAAGACCACGCCCATCCCTATCGAGGAGGTGGAACCTGCCTCGGAGATCGTGAAGCGCTTCGCTACCGGGGCGATGAGCTTCGGTTCCATCTCGCAGGAGGCACATGAGACACTCGCCATCGCGATGAACAGACTCGGCGGCAAGTCGAATACGGGTGAAGGTGGAGAACTGCCCGAGCGTTTCCTCCCTCTCCCCAACGGGGATTCCAAGCGCTCGGCCATCAAGCAGGTGGCATCGGGCCGTTTTGGAGTGACCATCAACTACCTCACCAATGCCGACGATATCCAGATCAAAATCGCCCAAGGGGCCAAGCCCGGGGAGGGGGGAGAGCTTCCCGGGCACAAGGTCTTCGAGATCATCGCCCGAACCCGGTATACCACACCCGGCGTCGGTCTCATCAGTCCTCCCCCTCACCACGACATCTACTCCATCGAGGACCTCGCCCAGCTCATCTTCGACCTCAAGAACTCGAATCCGGGCGCCCGCATCAGCGTGAAGCTCGTCTCCGAGGTGGGGGTGGGTACCATCGCCGCAGGAGTGGTCAAGGGCCATGCTGATCATGTCCTCATCTCTGGACACGACGGGGGCACCGGGGCGTCACCGCTCACCGGTATCAAGCACGCAGGCCTCCCGTGGGAGCTCGGTATCGCAGAGACGCACCAGACCTTGGTGATGAACGATCTGCGTTCCCGCACCGTGCTCCAGGCCGACGGTCAGATCAAGACGGGACGGGACGTGGTGATCGCCGCGCTCCTCGGTGCGGAGGAGTGCGGGTTCGCAACCGCCCCGCTCATCGTGATGGGCTGTATCATGATGAGGAAGTGCCACAAGAACACCTGCCCGGTGGGCGTGGCAACCCAGGACGAGCGGCTCAGGGCGAAGTTCAGGGGCAAACCCGAATACGTGGAACGCTACTTCTACTTCGTGGCCGAAGAAGTACGCGAGATCATGGCCCAACTCGGTGTCCGCACCTTCAACGAGCTGGTCGGACGCACCGACCTGCTGGAGGTGGACGAGGATGCCATCCCCGAGAAGGCGGCAGGTCTGGATCTCACCCCTGTGCTTGCTCAGCCCCTCAGGCCTCGTCCGGACGTGGGAGTCTACTGTATGCAGGCGCAGGACCATGGTATCGATACGGTGCTCGATCGGAGGCTCATCGAGGATATCGTCCCTGCGGCGAAACGTGGGGAGAAGAAGGAGCTCTTCTATCAGATCCGTAATACCGACCGGGCCACCGGCACCATGCTCAGTCATTCCCTCACCAAGGAACTGGGAGCCGATGCCCTGGAGGACGACAGCTTCATCGTCCGCTTCAAGGGCTCTGCGGGTCAGAGCTTCGGAGCGTGGCTCGCGAAGGGGCTTACCTTCATCCTCGAAGGTGATGCGAACGACTATGTGGGTAAGGGACTTTCCGGAGGGAAACTCGTCGTCGTCCCGCCTGCCGAGTCGGATTTCGTCCCGGAGGAGAACATCATCGTGGGGAACGTGGTGCTTTACGGTGCCGTCTACGGTGAAGCCTATTTCCGCGGCATGGCGGCGGAACGTTTCTGTGTGAGGAACTCCGGCGTCCACGCCGTGGTGGAAGGCGTGGGCGATCACGCATGTGAGTACATGACCGGGGGGACCGCCGTGATCCTCGGGTCTACGGGTCGGAACTTCGGTGCGGGGATGAGTGGAGGTATCGCCTACGTGTGGGACAAGGATGGTGAGTTCAGGGAGAAGGTGAACTACGACATGGTGAACGTGAGGGATCTCCTCCCCGAGGATGAAGAGAACATCCTGAGGCTGGTGAGGAATCACCTCTCGTACACGGGTTCCACGGTGGCCGCTCATGTCCTCGAGACATGGGAGGAGCGCAGGAACGAGTTCGTCAAGGTGATCTCTCCAGAATACGAACGAGTCCTTGAGAGAAAGAAGAAGGGATTGCCGCTCGTGGAGGTGACACATGGGTAAGCCGACTGGATTCATGGAATATGCCCGCAAGGGGATCGTCGATAGAGATCCTCTTGATCGGATAAGGGATTTCGAGGAGTTCCACATCCACCTTTCCGAGGAGGAGCGGAGACAGCAGGGGGCCCGTTGCATGGACTGCGGTGTTCCCTTCTGTCACACCTCCTATGGATGTCCGATCCACAACCTCATCCCGGAGTGGAACGACCTCGTCTACAAGGGGAAATGGGAAGAGGCCTTCTATCGCCTCAAATACACCAACAACTTCCCCGAATTCACCGGACGGGTCTGTCCCGCCCCCTGTGAGACGGCCTGTGTGCTCGGGATCAACGAGCCCGCGGTGACCATCAAGGACAACGAGTGCACGATCATCGATCGGGCCTATGAGATGGGGCTGATGGTGCCCCGCCCGCCGAAGGTACGCACCGGGAAGCGGGTGGCCGTGGTGGGGAGCGGACCGGCGGGACTCGCCGCCGCAGACCAGCTCAATCAAGCGGGTCATCAGGTGACGGTATTCGAGCGTGATGACAGGCCCGGTGGGCTTCTCATGTACGGGATCCCCAACATGAAGCTGGACAAGGGGCTCGTGCAACGGCGGATCGACATCATGGTCCAGGAGGGGGTGGAGATCGTCACGAACGCGTGGGTAGGAAGGGATGTGGATCCGGAGAAGCTCGTGGCCGAATACGACGCGGTGATCCTCGCCATAGGGTCGACCAGGCCGAGGGATCTCCCCGTGCCGGGACGTGATCTCAAGGGGATTCACTTCGCCATGGAGTTCCTCAAGGCCAACACCAAGAGCCTCCTCGATTCGAATCTCTCGGACGGCACCTACATTTCGGCCAAGGACAAGCACGTGATTGTCATAGGAGGCGGCGATACCGGGAACGATTGTATCGGCACCTCCATCCGCCACGGTTGTGCAGGAGTGACGAACTTCGAGCTTCTCCCCAAGCCTCCGGAAGAGAGGGAGAAAGCGGCGCCGTGGCCCCTCTATCCGCGGATGTTCAAGGTGGACTACGGCCATGCCGAGGCCATCGCGAAATTCGGAAGGGATCCGCGGGAATACTGCATCCTCACCAAGGAGTTCATCGGGGATGGACGCGGACATGTGAAGGCCGTCCGCACGGTCAGGGTGGAGTGGGAGAAGGACGAACAGGGACGTCATGTGATGAAAGAGATCCCCGACACTGAGGAGATCTGGAAGGCCGATCTCGTCCTTCTCGCCCTGGGCTTCCTGGGGCCGGAAGAGGACGTGCCTGGAATCCTCGGCCTTGAGAGGGATCCGAGGAGCAACATAGCGGCACCTTACGGCTCCTTCCTCACCTCGCATCCTAAGGTGTTCGCTGCAGGTGACGCCAGGCGGGGTCAATCCCTCGTGGTATGGGCCATCCATGAAGGGCGTGAAGCTGCATACGAAGTGGACCGGTTCCTCATGGGAGAGAGTGTTCTGCCCAGGATGAGACCTTGACCATGCAGCGCCTATATGGTATACACACCAGGACATTTCAGAGAGGGTAGGACTATGTACGCAGTGGTAGAAATCGGTGGTAAGCAGTACAAGGCTGAAGAGGGGAAGTTCCTCAAGGTGGAACGGCTCCATGCAGATGAGGGGCAGCCGGTGGATATCGACACCGTCCTCATGGTGCGGGACGATGCCGGGATAAAAGTGGGTGCGCCGTATGTGACAGGTGCAAAGGTGAAGGCCGTGGTCTCCGGGCACGGGAAAGATCGGAAGGTGATCGTCTTCAAGTATAAGAGGAGGAAGAACTACCGGAGGAAACAGGGCCACAGGCAGCAGTACACCCTCCTGAAGGTGGAACAGATACAGGCCTAGCGGGATGATCCGGGTCCTCCTTGAGGTGCAGGAAGGAGTTCTGCGGACGCTCGAGGTCGAGGGGCATGCGACACGGAGGGGGAGCCTGAGTATCCCCTGTGCGGGGGTGAGTATACTTGCGAGGACGGCGGCCCGACTCCTGGAAGAGCGGTTGGGTGGGCTTCTGGAAGGCGAGGCGAGCGAGGAGGGAAGCCTCTGGATCCGGATCCCTTTTGTGGCGACAGATCGCGAGTGGTTGGAGGGCGTGACCGCCTTCCTGAAAAAGGGTTTCGAGGATTTGGCTCGGGAGTATCCCGAAGACATCGACTACAGGGAGGAATGACATATGGCACATAAGAAGGGTGGCGGAAGTTCGAAGAACGGAAGGGATTCTCAGTCGAAGCGCCTCGGGGTGAAACGATTCGGTGGGCAGATCGTGAAACCCGGGGAGATCATCGTGAGACAGCGTGGTACCAAGTTCCACCCCGGACTCAATGTGGGGCTGGGCAAGGATTACACCATCTATGCGAAGGTCGAGGGACGAGTCAATTTCAGGATCCGCAGGGGGAAGCAGCTCATCGATGTGCTTCCCGTCTCGGTATGATCCTCTTTCAGCTTCATGTCGGATGCGGCAGAGGGTGTGGAACGTTTCGTCGATGAGGTGGAGATAGAGGTATCCTCCGGGAAGGGGGGGGATGGTTGTGTCTCGTTCCGGAGGGAGAAGTATGTCCCCAGGGGCGGTCCCGACGGAGGCGATGGAGGCAAAGGGGGAGATGTCGTCTTCGTTATACGTCCCAATCTGAAAACCCTCGTGCATCTGAGGCGCAGGTCTGTCTACCGAGCCGGGAACGGTGAGCCTGGACGAGGGAAGCAGCAGCACGGCAAGAACGGAGAGGAGTTGGTTATCGAAGTGCCTCCCGGCACGGTGGTCAGGGATGCCGCCACCGGTGAGGTGCTCAAGGATCTTTCCTCTCTCTCCTCTGAGGAGAAGTGGGTCTTCCTCAGGGGGGGGAGGGGAGGACGGGGAAACGTCCATTTCAAGTCTCCCACCAATCAGGCTCCCCGTCATGCGGAACCGGGCCGCCCCGGTGAGACACGGAGGATCATCCTCGAACTCAGACTGATCGCCGATATCGGCTTGGTCGGTTTCCCGAACGCAGGTAAATCCACCCTCCTCAGTGTCGTGACCAATGCGCACCCCCGTATCGCCTCGTATCCCTTCACCACCAGGATCCCCCACCTCGGTGTGATGTATATCCACGAGACCGAGCTCATTCTGGCGGACATCCCCGGCATCATCGAGGGGGCCAGCAGGGGCGCGGGACTCGGTCTCCGATTCCTCAAGCATATCGCACGAACCGCCGGTCTCGCGTTTCTCATAGACCTCGCGGATGAGATGTGGGAAGGTGCATTCGACATCCTCATGAACGAACTCAGGACCTATGGGCAGGGCCTTGCCGAGAAACCCTCTATCATCGTGGGGACGAAGATCGATCTCCCCGGTACCGAGGAACGACTCAGGGCCCTCAGGTCCATGCATCCGGGGATCCCTGTACTCGGGATTTCGGCAGTCCAGCGGAAGGGGCTCCGGGAGCTCGGGGAAGCCTTTCTCGATCTCAAGCGTCGGGCGGCGGAGGAGGGCGGCCTATGAGGGTCCTCCTCTTCGGAGGCACATTCAACCCCATTCACGTAGGACACCTTTTTGTCGCAGAGGAAGCCTGTGTAGAGCTTGGGTATGAGAAGGTGATCTTCGTGCCTGCCTACCGTCCTGCCCACAAGGTCCTTGCAGACCACGACGATCCCATGCACAGGTACGAGATGGTCGAACGCGCGACTGCAGGCAACCCTCGATTCACGGTGGATGATTGCGAGATACGTCGGCAGGGGACTTCGTATACTCTCGACACGATCACATATCTCATGGAGACTCTGCCGTTGACGGGGAAACTTGGCCTCCTCATAGGAGACGACCTGGTCCCCGGCTTTTCCTCGTGGAAGCATGCCGATATCCTTCCGGAACTCGTCGATATAGTGATCGCACGGAGGACTTCTTCCTCACCCTATGAGGTGCCATGGCGTCACACCTATATCACCAACACCATCATTCACATCTCCTCTTCGGAAATTCGTGAAAGGGTTGCCCAAGGAAAGGCCTTTCGATATCTTGTCCCTGAACCGGTGTATGAGTATATCGTGGAACACGGACTCTATAGATCATAGGCACCTCATGAGAGAGGTCCACGGTGGCCTCAAGCGGCTTGTCGGCCCTGCTCGTTATCGACATTCCCTGCGGGTGGCGACCCTCTGCAGGGAGATCGCCCGGAGGGAGGGGGTCTCGATCGTTTCCGCCCACGTGGCAGGCCTTTCCCACGATCTCGCGAGGGACCTTCCCCGGGATGTGCTCGTCGCGTTCGTTCCGTGCCTCGAGGATGTAGGGAAACACGAGGTGGAACATCCTGTTCTCCTCCATGGAGCTGTGGCCGCCCACCTCCTTGCACATGTCTATGGCCTTCCGATCCCGGAGATCCTGGAGGCCGTTCGGCATCATACCCTCGGGGCTCCCGGTCTTGGTCCGCTCGGACAGATACTCTTCTGTGCCGATTACCTTGAACCCCAGCGTACGCACATATCCAGGGAAGAAGCCGGGAGGATCCTTTCTCTTCCCCTTCCCGACATGGTATGTGCGGTGGTCGAGCACATGGAGCGATCCGGGTTCCCGGTTCACCCGGTCACCATGGAGATGTATCGAGCGTTGAGGGAAGAGAGGGTCAATGCTCATGTATGACACACGTATGCGCTCCTCCCGACTGGTCGTAGGGCTCATACTGGGGGGAATCGTCCTCACGATCCTTGCTGTGGGGTTCCTCGTCTACTCCCATGTGAGGGTGGATGATTTCACGATGAAAGCCGGGCAGAAGGAGGTGATCTCTTTCCTCTGGGTGGTATACGATGAGGAAGGCGGTCTGATGACGGAAGTCCTCTTCTACGATCCTTCGCGTGGCAACCTCGCCTTTCTCGACGTGCCGTTCAACACCGGGATGCTCTTCGCCGAATTGGAACGGATAGACTCTCTCGATTATGCATACAGGCAGAGGGGGATCTCCTATCTCAAGAAGTACGTGGAATCTCTCCTGGGCGTGGAGATGGATTTCGTGTTTGAGATCTCACTTGAGAACCTGGGCAAGGTGGTGGATCTCCTGGAGGGTATCGAGGTCTTCATTCCGGAGGAGATCTCCATCAAGGAACCGCACAGGGTGCTTCTCCCTTCAGGGAATGTGCGACTCGATGGAGCAAAGGCACGGCAGTTGGTTCTCTATGCTGCCCGGGGGAAAGGGTCACCCCCATCGGATCCTGAAGCGACTTCTCTGCGTCAGCAGTTCTTTCAATCCTTCATCTCTTCCTGTGCCCAGCATCCACTCCTCCACCATGACAAGGTGGTGAGATTGTTCCTCTCCCTCTTTTCGAGCAGCATGAACGCTTCTTCCTTCCGACACTTCAGGGACGTCCTGGGGAATGCGCATCTCGCCGGGATCGTCACCCAGCGGGTGCTCGGGAAGATCTCGCGCGTGGAGGAACAGGATCTCCTCATTCCCCACTTCCAGGGGGATCTGCTTCGCCAGACCGTCCAACATCTTGTCGGGCTCTTGAAGGAGGATTCCGCTCTCTCTCCCATCGAGAGGAGGGTGACGCTGCAGATACTCAACGGTACCACGGTGCAGGGCTTGGCCCGTCGTACCGCAACCCTCTTTGAAGGGTTCGGGTATGAGGTGGTGAGTATCGGGAATGCAGAATCCGATCAGGAGGAATATACGAGGATCATCGACAGGAGGGGGGATCCCGAAAGGGCTCAGAACGTAGCCCGTATTATTCACTGCACGAGAGTTGAGTCGCTCATGGATTCTGATCCACCAGCGGATATCACTATCATCCTTGGGAGGGATTTCGATGGAAGGTACTGTAAAGAATGAACTGGATGTACGGGAGATCGCCGAATTCCTGGAAGACCACAAGGCACGTGACGTCGTGGCCCTCGATCTCAGGGGGATATCCCCGATTGCGGATTTCTTCGTGATCGCCACGTTCCAGAGCGAGGGACATCTCAGAGGCTTGCTGGGGCAGCTCACGACCTTTTGCGAGGAGAAGGCCCTCTTCCCGTTGTCGGGAACGGGAAGGTTGTCCTACAGCGAGTGGGTCCTGCTCGACTATGGCGTGCTGGTGATACATCTCATGAGCGAGCGACTGAGAGGATTCTACCAGCTCGAGAAGCTCTGGCACGAGGCTCCTGTGATCTACGGATCTTCCTCGAAATCGTCGTAGTCCAGGTCATCTTCTTCCGCATCTTCTTCCCAGTCCTCCTCCCAGTCGTCCTCCTCCAGATCTTCGTCTTCGAAGTCCTCGTACTCATCCTCGAACAGATCCCCTTCGTCTTCCTCCTCTTCGAGGAAATCCTCTTCGTCGTCCTCCTCGTTGAGGAAGGTCTCGTAGTCGTCGTGGTATTCGTGTCTCCGGTCCATGGCGGCCCCCCGGGATGGGAATAGTGTCTTTATCTCAAAGGATGTTTCAGGATGAGAGACAGGAGAAAGGTCCCGAACGTCCCCTGTATGGAGAGATGGAGATGTGCGGCCTCGTGGAAGAAGAGAGGCGAGACCCCTTTCCCCAATAGCAGGGAGGGGGGGGTGATACGCACATCGATGCCCAAGCGTGAGAACTTGCCTGCGGTCCTTCCGAAGATCTGGTTGGTGAACTCGAGGAGAAACGATCTGTGGAGCTCCGTGAGCTCCTCCCCCTCTATCGCATACCCGAGCGCCCGTGAGACGGTGGAGGTGAAGAGGAGGGCGTTTCTCTGTGAGAAGAGGAGAAATCCGTATCCTTTCATGCCTCCGACCAGACCGAGCGAACTCACTATCTCCACCGACGGGGTTGAGGAGAGGGACTGTAACATCGAGTGTTGAAAAAGGCGGGGAAAAAAGATAAGGGGTATCTCCCACCACACTAATCCTTTTTTCAAGGAGGAGATACCCCATGAAGCGTGGTAACACACGCACACTGATTGAGACACAGTATACCCTCTCTGATCTGATGAAACAAGTGGAAGACCAGCTACGGGAGGAGGTGCGCCACACCTACAAGACGTACCTGGAACACCTCCTTGAGACGCTGAGAGAGGAGGCAGTAGGACGACCACGATATGCACGAGGGGAGCCTGAGAAAGGGCAGTACTACCGGTACGGCTACAGAAAGTGGAAGAGCGTGCAGACCCCCTGGGGGCCGATCGAGGAGGTACGCGTGCCCCGCATTCGCACCGGCGGGGGGAAGGAGGTAAAGCTGGTGACCTACGAGCAGAGGCTCGTGGCCCTCGCCGAGCAGCTCCTTCTCGGGTATGTGGGAGGGATGAGCGCGCGGACGTGGGCCATCCTGTTACGGGAGCTGGGGATAGGCGAGGCTCACCCGCAGACACTCCTGCGGCTCATAAAGCGTCTTCGTGAGGAGAAGGAGCAGTGGCGGAGGAGGTCCCTTAGAGGAGTGAAGGCCCTTGTGCTGGATGGAGTGTGGGCAAAGAGGCGTGGGAGGGGTCAGAAGAAGCTGGTTGTCCTGAGTGCCGTGGGGGTGAAGGAGGACGGATCTCATGAGCTCCTCGACTGGGTCGTTGCGGAGCAGGAGGACCAGGCGAGCTACGAGCGACTCCTTACCAGGCTCTATGAGCGAGGGCTTCATGAGGTGGAGCTGGTGGTGGCCGATGAGGCTGAGGGGATCCGGCAGGCCGTGGAGACGGTGTATCCTGAGGCGAAGAAGCAGGTATGCCTCTGGCACCTGCAGGGTACGCTTGAGCAGAAGCTCCTGCAGGACATGGGGGAACGGAAGGGGAAGAACGCAGACCTCCAGAAGGAGAGGCGAGCTTTTCGAGCGGAGTACTGGAAGCTCTTTGAGGCAGGAGGGAAGGAGGACGCAGCACGTGCGTTGGAGGCATTCGTGAAGAAGTGGGCGGCGAAGGCTCCCCGGATGACGGCCTCCCTCCTGTGGCGGAAGGACCGGCTTTTCTCCTATCTGGAGTTACCCTATGAGTGGAAGGAGAAGGTGAGGACGAGCAACCTTGCGGAGAACATGTTTCGGCACATGAGAAGCTTTCTACGGAGGTATCCTGGGTATATGAGCCATGCCCATGCAGATGAGGTGGTAGGCCTCTACGTGGTGGGCATGCAGGTGATACAAGAGGTGGGGAGACGCACCCCTTATCAGCTCCAGCTCAATTTCAACACTCCCCCTTGACAATCCCTTGAGGAGACCGCGGCTATACTCGCGTGAAGGGGCCCTATCTCCTGGAACAACTCGCTGATCGCATCTTCAAGTGCGTAACGGATTTCTGTAAGATCCATGACAGGACATAGTGTGCAGGAGAGAGGGTGTGATAATCAAGTACCCCTTGAATGTCTTCCGAGCCTTTTGCGCTGTTTTCACGCAACGATAGGTAAAGACATTACAAGCGGGTGGGGATTTATTTTACCCCAAAAAAGCGGTCCAACGGTGCGATAGTAAGGGGAAAACGAGGTCGGAGTTGAAAAATTGACCCCAAAAAAGAGGGCCCCCGGGTTTTTCCATGATAGAATCATGGTAGCAGAAAACCGACGGAGGGGCCCATGGCAAGTATAGCACAGAAATCACTTTTTTGCTGGCACGATGTAGAAGCATTGGGGGATTTACATCGGCTTCGGCTGGTGTTGGAGAACCTGCCGGATGAGGAACTGATGCAGCAGCTGGAACAGAGGCGGGGGAGAGGCCGGAATGAATATCCGGTACGGGCGATGTGGAACTCGCTCGTTGCGGGGATAGTGTTTCAGCACCCGAGCATCGAGCAGCTACGCCGGGAGCTCTTGCGGAACGGGCAACTGAGGGACCTGTGTGGATGTGATCCTACCCGGGGAAGCGATGCGGTACCCAGTGCCAGCGCGTACAGCCGGTTTCTTTCCACCTTGAGGAAGCGGAGTATCCGGGAAGCACTGGTAAGGGTGTTTACCAGCCTGGTGGATCAGTGCTACCGGGAGCTGCCTGGATTTGGGCGGCGGCTGGGAGCCGATGGGAAGGGGATAGCAAGCGTTGCCCGTCGAAGGGGGAAGGGTGCCGGAGACCGGCGAGGGGAGCACGATGCGGACTGGGGGTGTCATGAGTATGTGTATCAGAATGAACGGGGGGAGGTACAGAAGTCGGTAAAGAAATGGTTCGGGTTTACGGTGCACCTCCTTGCGGATACAGAGTATGAACTGCCGGTGGCCTTTACGGTGAGTCGGGCCTCAAAGCACGAGGTGCCGGTGATGCGAAAGCTGATTCGGTCCCTGGATCGCCATAGGCCGCATATACTCAAGGCGGCGGAAGTGTTCACGGCCGACCGGGGCTATGATGATGGCACGTTGATAGATCTGTTGTGGCACGAGCACCGGATCAAACCGGTCATCGATATTCGCAACCTGTGGAAAGATGGAGAGGAGACGAAGCTGGTGGCAGGGACACCGAACGTGGTGTATGACTACCAGGGGACGGTGAGTTGTGTCTGTATGGCCACGGGGACGCAGCGGGAGATGGCCTACCGGGGATTTGAAGAGAAGCGGGGCACGTTGAAGTACGGCTGTCCTGCGGTGCACTATGGGTATGAGTGTGCAGGCAAAGCCTCCTGTCCCTTGGCCTCCTGTATTCGGATCCCCCTCTCCACGGACCGCAGAGTCTTCACGCCTCTCGCCCGATCTTCGTATCGGTGGAAGCGGGAGTATGCCAAGCGAACGGCCTTGGAGCGGATCCACAGCCGGCTGGATCGAAGCTTTAGCCTGGAACTCCACACGATCCGGGGGCAGGAGAAACTGTCGGTTCACCTCACGCTGGTGTTTTCTGTCATGAGTGCCCTTGCCCTGGGACGAGTGCGAGAGAACCAGCCGAACCAGATGCGCTCCCTGGTCAGGCCTGCGGCCTAACGAGCGGTCTTACCGAAACCGATCCCCCGTATCCACGTTCCCTTGAGGAATCCTGAGGGAAGGTGTGTCCAGTTCGGATACAGAACCGCCGTGGTGGAGTGAACGCGAGCAAACCATCGTGCATAGTGTACCGTTCTGAGTACTATTCCGGATGAGAATACGGTAACGTTGACACCCTAAGCAGACATTACAGAGCGTTGTTGCCCAGGATTCCCGTTGGGTTACTAAAAAAAGCAGTACAGCGCAAAAGGCTCTTGAATGTCTTCTCTTGTCTTTTTGTATACATTGCGATAGCATAGCCTCATGCGATCGAGGATGAAGTCCCTTCAGGAGATGTACCAAAGAGAGTTGGAGGATTTGATTTCCCTCGCCCTGGAGGAGGACCTGGGAGAGGAAGGTGACGTCACCAGCAAGGCCATCTTTCCTCCCGAGGCGGAGGGTGCCGCCCGCGTGGTGAGTAAAGGGGAGGGGATACTGGCTGGTGATTTCGTGTTCGAGAGGGTCTTTCGGAAGATCAACGAGCGCATCTCGGTTTCGTTCCTCCGGCAGGACGGGGATGTGCTTTCCCGTGGAGATGTGGTCGCTGAGCTCTCCGGCCCGATGGCGGACCTCCTCACGGGGGAGCGGATCGCCCTCAACTTCCTGGCGTTTCTCTCCGGGATCGCCACCTATACGTCGAAGTTCGTGAAGGAGGCGGGGAAGTCGGGACACACGGTGATCCTCGACACCCGGAAGACCCTCCCCGGATTCCGACGCCTCTCGAAGTACGCGGTGAGGATCGGGGGCGGGGAAAACCACAGGATGGGTCTCTATGACATGGTGCTCATCAAGGACAACCACATAGATGGGGCGGGATCCATCACCAAGGCGGTGGAGCGGGTCAGAGAGAGATGGGGGGATCGCTTCAAGATAGAGGTGGAGTGTCGTACCGTGGAGGAGGTGGAAGAGGCCCTCGGTGCCGGTGTACACATCATCATGCTCGACAACATGTCACCGAGTGAGATGGAGGAATCGATACGCCGGGGGAGGGGAAAGGTCCTCTTCGAGTGTTCGGGGGATATGGACCTTCCGAAAATCGCCGAAGTCTCGAAACTGGGAGTTGACTATATCTCGGTGGGGAGGATCACACATTCAGCCCCTGCGTTCGATTTCTCCATGAAAGTAGTCGCCGCAGGATAGGAGTACGGATGGGTGTCTGGAACAGGGAGTATGTGGATGTGGTGGTGCTGGGATCGGGGCTCGCAGGGCTCAGTGCCGCCGTGGCTGCCGCCGAGGAAGGTCTCGATGTCCTTGTGGTCACCAAGGAGGATAATCCTCTCGAATCGAACACATACCTGGCGCAGGGGGGGATCGTATACCGGGGGGAGAACGATTCTCCCGACCTTCTCATGAGGGATATCCTTGAAGCAGGGGCCTACTACAATCTCAAGGAGGCCGTCCGGTTGGTTGCTGAAGAAGGCCCCAAGATGGTGGAAGAGTATCTCATAAAACGGGCGGATGTTCCTTTCGACACCACAACGGACGGATTCGATTTCACCAAGGAAGGGGCCCATTCTCTGAGGCGTATTCTTCATGTGAAGGACGAGACGGGAAAGAGCATCCAGGAGCACTTCCTCGCCTATGTGGGTTCGAATCCGCACGTGAAATTCCTCTCCGGCTACACGGCAATCGATCTCGTGACGAACAGCCACAACTCTCTGGACCCCGAGGAACGGTATCGCAGATCCCGGGTGGTAGGAGTGTATCTTCTGAATCCGGAAGGTGGGGTCGATCTCGTCTTCACCGGGGCGGTGGTACTTGCCACCGGCGGGGTCGGTAATCTGTTTCTTCACACCTCGAATCCTCCGGGAGCCACGGGTGATGGAGTGGCGATGGCCTCCCGTGCGGGAGTCCCGGTGATCAATGCCCATTTCATCCAGTTTCATCCCACTGTGCTGTATCATAGGGACTTCAAGCGAATGCTCATCACAGAGGCCTTTCGAGGGGAAGGTGCCCGCCTGATGAACCATTCGGGCGAGTACTTCATGGAGCGCATACATCCGCTCAAGGATCTGGCTCCCAGGGATGAAGTGGCCCGGGCCATCTACCGGGAGATGGAGAGGGAGGGGACGGAGTATGTGTTCCTCGATGCGAGAGACCTCTCCGTGGATGTGAGGACGCGATTCCCTTACATCTATCAATCCTGTCTGCAGCTCGGACTGGACATCTCGAAGGACCCCATCCCGGTGGTCCCTGCAGCCCACTATTTCTGTGGAGGAGTGAAGGTGAATCTCGATGGGCGGACGGAACTTCCGGGACTCTATGCCGTGGGGGAGTGCGCCTGCACCGGGGTTCACGGAGCCAACAGGCTGGCCTCTGTTTCGCTCCTGGAGGCGCTCACCTTCGGCATCCGTGCCGGTAAGGACATCGCCCGTCGACATTCCCGCCCCTCTCGACGCCTTCAGAGGAGCATACCTGATTGGGTGTTCCCCCCTCAAGAGGAGGACGTGGATCCGGTGCTGGTGAAGAGCGATCTCAAGTACCTCAGGTCTCTGATGTGGCACTATGTGGGGATCATCCGGACATCCAAGCGTCTCAACAGGGCGCTCGCCGATATCAACTACCTCCAGCATCGAGTCGAAAGCTTTTACAAGAAGGCGAAGGTGAGAAGGGATATCGTCGAACTGCGGAATGCGGTTCTCGTGGCTCGAATCATCGCCCAGTCGGCGGTGTCTCAGCAGGTATCGGTAGGGTGCCACTATGTGGAGCACTAGGACGAGAGGTGGAAAGCTCTGGGATGCCCTGGTACTCTCCCCTGCCAAAGTGAACTTCCACCTCGAAATACTTGACACGAGGGAGGATGGTTATCATAATATACGATCGATATTCCAGACGATATCCATATTCGACAGGATATGGATTCGTTCTTTGACAGACGCGGAAGAAGATGTAGTGGATGGTGTTCCGGCCACTCCTGAAGAGAGTACTGTTCACAGGGCAGTCCGGATCTTCAGAGAGGCGACGGGGTGGAGAGGATATGTTCATGTCAAGGTGGAAAAACGCATCCCTTCCGGGGCAGGTCTCGGCGGGGCTTCGAGCAATGCTGCTGCCGTGCTGAGGGTGCTCGATACCCTCACGGGAGTCGGTTTGGGAGAAGAGCGACTCGCTGAACTCGGACTGGAGGTGGGCAGCGATGTTCCCTTCTTTTGTCGTGCTCCGGCCGCCCTCGTGGAGGGAAGGGGGGAGGTGATCCGTCCGGTGAAACCCAGAGACGACTTCTGGCTCCTGTGTGTGGCACCTGGATTTCCCATATCCACCGTGCAGGCGTACGCACTTTACGATGAACGGAAAGAGGTCGTGATGCACGAGGGGTTGTCCCCGAGGCGGATCGTGAAGTCCTATGAGATGTACGCTCCAGAAAAATGGGGGTTTCGCAATGCGTTTTTCGACGTACTCGTTCCCCGATATCCTCTCCTCCAAGATATCGTGCAGGGCTTGGGTGAGTTAGGGGCCCTCTACGCGAACGTCTCAGGTAGTGGGAGTGTGGTGTACGGGGTTTTCCCCTCCTTTGCCGATCTCGTGAGGGCGGATGCTGCGATGGTTCGACAGGGTTATGAAACCTATCGAGCTCACCCCCTGAAACGGTTGCCTCGTGTATGGTGCGCCTGATGTGATCGGGCGATGATCCAGCATAAGGAGTGGCTCTATGGAAGTTACTGACATCCGGATAAAGAGAGTGGAGGGGGGAGGGAAACTCAAGGCGTACGTCACGGTCACCTTTGATGATTGCTTCGTGGTGCACAACATAAAGGTCATCGAGGGGAGGACTGCGACGTTTATCGCCATGCCGAGCAGGAGGACGCGGAACGGGGAGTATAAGGATGTAGCTCATCCGATCAAGGCCGATTTCCGGGAGAAGCTTCAGGCCGATATCCTCTCCATGTACGAGCGGATGGGGGAGCGTGAGGAGATCTCGATGGCAGATGAAGCTCCCCAGGCGGGAGTATAGGACTATATTCCATACGTGTCTCATCTCTGGGACGTCGGCAAGTGGTAAGCCACCGGGTTTTGGTCCCGGCATTCGCAGGTTCGAATCCTGCCGTCCCAGCTTTCTGCAGTAGTGTACATGTGAGTACTCAATCAATTATGTAATTTCGAAGAAGGGAGTGAGTCGTGAAAAAGACCAAATTGACTGCGATCGTGCGAACGGCACAGAAGAAGACCGAGGCAAAAGCCCTTCGGCGGGAGGGTAAGATCCCTGCCGTGATCTATGGGGGAAAGGATCAGGTGCCTGTAGCGCTCGATGCGAGGGAGTTCCATAGGACTTTTCACGGAACCGTTGCCGAGAATGTCATCGTGGACCTTTCCTTGGAAGGCAAAGAGACGCGGCAGGTCCTCATAAAGGATTATCAGTACGATCCGATCCGAGGGCAGTATATTCATCTCGATTTCATGGAGATCAATCCCGAGAAGAAACTCAAGACACATGTTCCCATCCACCTCGAGGGCACCCCCGAAGGGGTGAAGAAGGGAGGACTCCTGGAATTCTTTGTGCAGGAACTGGAAGTCACCTGTCTTCCGAAGGATCTTCCCGAGGCGATTGTACTGGATATCTCGTCTCTCGAAGTCGGCGATTCCCTCCATGTACAGGATATCCAGGCCCCGGATGGCGTGGAGATCCTCAATCCTCCGGATCAGACGGTGGTGGCTGTCGGTCACGCGGTGAGCGAAGTCGTCGTCGAGACACCTGAAGCGGTCGAGGAAGAGGGCGGTGCCGCTGTCTCCGAGGAATCCGAGGACTGAGTTGAGGAGCGAGCACCCTGGCTCCGCCGTACTATATCGTCGGTCTTGGTAATCCCGGTAGGCGTTATGCGCTCACACGGCACAATGTAGGGTGGTGGACCGTGGAGCGCATAGCGTCCACCCATCTGCATGCCCCTTTCAAGGAGAAAGCTCTGTGGGCTGAGGCCCGAGGGACGATCAAGGGGCGGGAGGTGGTCCTCATAAAACCCCTCACCTACATGAACAGATCCGGTGCGATCTTCTCACATCTGCTCGTTGATCGAACGTGGCTTCCGTGGCATCTCGTCGTGGTGTGCGATCAAGTCGATCTCACGCCGGGAAACGGCAGGTTAAGGATCGGAGGGGGACACGCAGGACACAACGGTCTCAAATCGATCATTCAGCACCTCGGTTCTCCTGACTTCGTCCGGTACTATGTGGGGGTGGGACGTCCTCCAGAAGGGGAGGACCTCGCGGACTATGTGCTCTCTGTGCCTCCGCGGGAAGAAAGGGAGAGGATCGAGGAAACGGTACTCCGTTTTGTGGAGCATCTTCCCCGTCTCATCGAGGAAGAGGTGGAGAGTGTCATGGAGGTCCTCAACCGGCGGTACTACTGATGCTCGAAAAAGTGTACACCTTTTTCAAGGGATTCGATCACGTGGAAGGAGCGGTGGTCCTCGTCGCTTGTTCGGGAGGGCCTGATAGTACCGCGCTCCTCCACTCCCTCTTCCTCCTTCGCCAACGATTGAACCTGACTCTCAAGGTGGTGTATCTCGATCACGGGATACGCCCTCGGTCGGAGCGGGATCAGGAGTATCGGTTCGTGATGTCTCTGGCGGAGACCCGTGACCTCCCCTCGCATATCAAGCGGCTCCCCGAAGGATGGATCCTCCATCGTGCGAAGGCTTCGAAGAAGAGTGTGGAAGAGGTGGCCAGGGAGGAGCGCTATGCCTTCTTCGAGGAACTCCTCTCGAAAGGCGAAGGAGACTACGTGGCCCTCGGTCACACGCGGGATGATCAGGTGGAGACCGTCGTCTTTCGCTTCCTTCGGGGATCGGATCCTCTCGCCTTGAGGGGGATGTCACCCGTACGCGACCGCTATCTCCGTCCTCTTCTCTCCTGTTCGAGGAGTGAGGTTCTTTCCTTCCTGCAGGAGCAGGGGCTCTCTTATCTCGAGGATTCCTCAAACGAGAAGGATTCCTACGATCGCAATTTCTTGAGGATCCATGTCCTCCCGCTCCTCGAGAAGCGATTCCCCGGATGGACGAAGGCCGTCGTGGCGTTGAGCGAGAAGGCCGAGTTGTATCATCGTTATCTGGAGAGAAGAGTTCCTGTCGGGGAAATCCCCATCGAGGAGATCCCTTCCGGACTCAGGGTTCCCTTCCACCTCGTGTCGATGGCCGATCCCCTCGAGCGTTACCTCCTCTTCTACAGGTTGTACCAGGTGTTCATGAGTCGAGAGGGGTCATCCGAGGGTGAGGAATTGCCTTTCTGGCACATACGTCCGTATGTATGGCATCCGGAATCCCTGTGGGACGGGATAGTGGTGGGGAGAGGGGTCATGATGCGGCGGGAGGGTGAGTATCTCGTGGTGCGGTCCCATGTTGTCCTTCATGGAGAAAATGGGTATTTTGTAGTGATAGAAAAAGAAGGTGAGTTTCGACTTACCGACGAGTTGAGGATGGAGGTCCGATGTGGTCGACACATTCCCTTCGAGAAGGGAAGGCCTGGAGCGAATGAGATGGTTCTGCCTGTGGGAACGTATGTGTGCCGATCCAGAAAGGCGGGAGATGCGGTGGCGAGGGGGTCTCTCAGAAGGAGTGTGCATAAGGTTTTCCAGATGTGGAACCTTCCTCCTCACTTGAGATGTAGTATTCCCGTATTGGAAGCTCCAGGAAAGGGTATCGTAGCGATACTCGGGGGATGGGCGGGATATGAGGATATCTTTGCCGATCCGAACCCTGTCCCTTTCAAAGGAGACGAGGATGTACTGTATATCCGATTACACCATGTGGGAAGGAGCATTGAGCGGTGAATCAAGAACGCGATCCTAAACAGCCACAGTTCCAGTTCAATCCCAATAGCAATCGTTTTGCTCTCATCTTTCTTTTTGCCCTCATTACCCTCTTTATCATCAGCTTTTTCTTTTCGAGCCAGAACACGGGCCTTGAGATCCCGTATTCCACCTTCCTCTCCTACTTGGAAGAGGGGCGGGTCGATTCGGTCACCATTCTCGACCAGTTCGAGATACGTGGTACACTCCAGAGCAGGGATGGTGAGAGGACCTTGTTCACCACCAAGATTCCCTACTATGACGATATGCTCATGCGCGAGCTCCGGGAGAAAGGGGTCCGAGTCTCTGGGGACGTGAAGGGGGTCTCTCCACTCCGTATCGTTCTCGAACTCATCCCATGGATCATCGGGTTTCTGTTCATATGGTTCATGTTCCGACAGATGCAGGTGGGAGGAAACAAGGCCTTTTCCTTCGGGAAGAGCAGGGCGCGCCAGTATCAGGACGGCAAGAAGGTGATGTTCGCCGACGTCGCCGGCCAGGAGGAGGCGAAGAACGAGCTCCAGGAAGTGGTGGAGTTCCTCAAGAATCCTCACAAGTTTACCCGTATGGGCGCCCGTATCCCCAAGGGAGTGCTGCTCGTGGGGATGCCCGGGACGGGGAAGACCCTGCTTGCCCGTGCGGTGGCCGGAGAAGCCGGAGTGCCGTTCTTCCATATGTCCGGTTCGGATTTCGTGGAGATGTTCGTGGGAGTGGGTGCCGCACGCGTGAGGGACCTCTTCGATCAAGGACGGAAGCATGCCCCTTGCATCATATTCATCGATGAGTTGGATGCCGTGGGAAGGGTGCGGGGGGCAGGATATGGGGGGGGACATGATGAACGCGAACAGACCCTCAACCAGCTTCTCGTCGAGATGGATGGATTCGAGAGCAAGGAAGGGGTGATCGTGCTCGCGGCGACCAACCGCCCCGATGTCCTCGATCCGGCCCTTCTCAGGCCGGGACGCTTCGACCGTCAGGTTGTGGTGGACATGCCCGATGTGAAGGAGCGGGAGGCGATATTGCGCATTCATGCCCGTAAGGTTCCGCTCGGAGAGGATGTGGACTTCGAGCGGATCGCTCGCGGGACGGCGGGGACATCCGGGGCCGATCTCGAGAACCTGGTCAATGAGGCAGCCCTCCTCGCCGCTCGTAAGAACAAAGGTGTGGTGGAAATGGAAGACTTCGAGGAAGCGCGGGACAAGATCCTCATGGGAGTCGCCAGGAAGTCTCGAGTATTGAGCAGGGAAGAAAAGGAGAAGACGGCCTATCACGAGTCCGGTCACGCGCTCCTCCATTTCCTTCTCGAGCACGTGGATCCCCTCCACAAAGTGACCATCGTCCCGAGGGGGAGGGCGCTGGGAATGGCGGTCTCCCTTCCGGAAAAGGACGAGTACTCCAAGAGTAAGAGTTGGCTGATGGATCGCATAAAAGTCGCCTTCGGGGGTTATGCGGCCGAGAAGATCGTGTATAATGAGACGACCACGGGGGCGAAAGAGGATATCAGACAGGCCACCGAGATCGCCAGAAGGATGGTGTGCGAGTGGGGGATGAGTGAAACCCTTGGGCCCGTAGCCCTTGGACAGGAGGAGGAGCCCATCTTCATCGGCAAGGAGATCGCTCGGCATAAGGACTATTCGGAGGAGACCGCCCGCAAGATAGACGAGGAGATAAGGAACATCCTCACCTCTGCCTTGAACGAGGTGATGAATCTCCTGGGGGAACACAAGGAAAAACTCGACGTGCTCGCGAGAACTCTCATCGAGAGAGAGACCCTCACTGAAGAGGATATATGCGAGCTCCTGAATATGAGGCCCCGGCGGGTTCCGGGAGAAGCTTGAGCGAAGGAGGCCGTGGACGGGGGTGAAATCCAGATCGTTGCTCCTCTTCCTGCTCTGGGGAGGGTTGTGTGGTTCCCTTTTCTCGGAGGAAGAGCCCCTCTTTTCGAAGGTGGCGAAGATATATGCCCGGACCGCGGTCGATCTCTACGATGAGGGACATCTGGAGAGTGCACTTCAGATCGCGTTGAGGGGCCTGGACTTCTCCCAGGATCTCCCCGATCTCTGGTTCGTCAAGGCAGCCGTTCTTTTCGACCGGGCGGGGAGGGGATGGGAGGTGCGGGATGCACTGGTGAAAGCCCTGAGTGCCCCTCTCGCGCCTGTATACGTGGAACCCCAACGGATAGAGACCCTCTATTTCAATGTGCTCTGGATGCAGAAGGAGTACCACCTGCTCGCTCGTCTTCTCCGGGATGAAGTCGCCTCCCGGGAGAGGGTTCCTTCCGAATGGTACAGGCTCCTGCTCATGGCCATGAAACGGACGGATGACCCCGACCTGGAAGCATGGTTCACGCGAGCGCTGCACCTGTACCCTTCGGAGGAATGGTTCATCATAGGTTCCGCACTCCTGGGTGTGGGATCCCCTTCGCGGATGGTCTTCTCTGAAGGTGGGGATATCGCTCACCTGGAGAGTCTCGTACGGTTGTTCTTTGAAGAGGAGCGTGTCGAGCTTCTTCGTCCTTTGGTCACACGGTGGCGGAGGAACGGGGAGGCATCCTCCCTCCTCTCGGCCTTCGAGCTGGCACGACAACGTCCTCGGGATCCTCTCCTGTGGCAAGGTTTCCTCCATGAAGGGGGCTATAGGCAGAGGGAACTCCTCCTGTCCTGCACCCGTGGGGCCTCCCTCACGGAAGAGGAACGTGTCTCCCTGCGTGCATTCATAGAGGGAAGTCCCTGGTATTTCTGGGATACCAACATGGACGGCATGCCGGAATATTCGATTCAGATGGAGAGGGGCAGTCCTGTGCGGCTCTCGTACGACGAGAATCAGGACGGTGCACCGGAACTGGAAGTGGTCTATCTCAATGGGAATCCTTCCTTCCTCGCTGTATATCCTGTGAGGGAACGGTTCTTTTCCGTGGAGTTCGCTCCGTACCCGTACATCTCACGATGCTCCTGGAACACCGACACTGGGAAGTATATCCTCTCGCTCTCCAGCCTCTCTCAGGAATTGCCCATCAGGGGAATCCCTCACGGCGGTGCCGACTGGTATCTCGCCGATTGGGGTGGGAGCCGTCCTTCCTTTTCTTTCTCCCTCGATGAGCTCTGGCGCCATGCCGTCTCGTTTGAGGAAATCAGGATCTCCGATGAGTTGCCCTGGCGGAAGTTTACCTTGGAGGGCCGGAAGATACTCAAACAGGAGCTTCGCCTCTACGGGGAAGAGGGATGGGATGTTCGTATATGGTATCGTGGGGGCGTTCCGTTCAAGGGCGAGCGCGATCCCGATGGGGATGGGATCTTCGAGATCGAGGACCTTTTCGATGCCGAAGGGAATCTCGTGGAAAGCACGGTGTCGGAAGAAAATCTCGGTTATCGCTACGAAGAGGCGGAATATCGCTGGTTCATGGAGAATGGGGGACCCACCCCCACTCTGCGGACGCCCTCACTGTTGGGTGACTCGTTCGATTTCATCAGCATGTGTGAGGAGCTGTATGATCATGGGAAATGAACATCTCAAGGGGATCCTCCTGTGGATTTCTCTCTCGGTTTTCGTGTTTTCGTCCTGCGTCACCGAATCCGGAAGGGCGCAGGAGACCATTCCCCCTGTGGAAGAGGTGACGATCTCCATGCTCGAATCCCTCCTCGATGACGGAAAACCGGAGCGTGTGCTTACGCTTCTCTCCCTCATGGAGGCAGGAGGAGGCGCCGCCCTTTCGGACGATGATCGTGTTCATTTGAGGGAGCGGGCCCTCCAGATGATGAAGGCGGGATTTTCGGAGGCCATCGAGGAAAAAGAGTTCGGGAAAGCCCGCGAGCTCTTCGTGAGTCTCACGACGCTTGGGGTCGAACTGCCCGAGTGGAGCAGAGGACGCCTTTTCTTCGAGGAGGCGGAAGTCCTGCGGGAGGAGCATTGCTGGGTTCCCGCCTTGATGATGCTCTATCGAGCGGTGGAGGAGGGATACTCCCCTCCTCGTGAGGCCCTTGAACCATATATCTCACAGGCGAAAAAGTGGAAGTACTCCTATTGGCTTTCAAAGGTTTCGCCCGATGGGGGTGAGAGCCTTTCCCCATCCTCCGATCTTCTGACCCGATATGTAGGAGGGGTGGTGACCATCTGGGTGGACAGAGGAATCTCCATCCGCCAAGGGGTTGGAGTGCCCGACCGGGCCATAGGAAGCGGTTTTTTCATCGATGACCGGGGCCACCTGCTCACCAACTATCATGTGATCCACTCGGAGGTCGATCCCTCCTACGAGGGCTATTCGAGGGTCTTCGTCCGTCTCCCTTCACGACCGGAGGAGAAGATACCCGCAAAGGTCCTCGCGTATGATACTGTCTTCGATCTCGCCCTTCTCAAGACGGAGGTCGACGTCCCTGTGGTGCTTCCTCTTTCCTTGAGAGAAGGGTTCTCCCCGGGAGAGAAGCTCTTTGCAGTGGGTTCTCCCGGAGGTCTTCAGAGCACCCTCACCTCGGGGATCATCTCGGCCCTCCACCGGCCCTTCCTCGAACTGGGGGACGTCCTTCAGGTGGATGTACCAGTGAATCCCGGAAACAGCGGAGGTCCGCTCCTGGACGAGAGAGGGGAGGTGGTAGGGGTGATATTCGCCGGGGTGGAGGATTTCGAAGGTATCAACTTCGCCATTCCGGGGTACTGGTTTCCTCTCATCATCCCTCGCCTGTATGGGGGAGGGAGGGTGATGTACCCGTGGCTGGGACTCTCACTGTACGAAGGGGAGAGTGGGATCGAGGTCGTGGAGGTGATCCCCGGTGGACCCCTCGATGGATTTCCCCTGAGCCCAGGCGACGTCATCACATCGATAGATGGACGGAGGGTGCACACACTCAGGGAGGCCCAGCGGGTGCTTCTCGACCTCGGTCCGGGAACGCTTGTCTCTCTCGACTACCTGCATGAGGATAAACCGGGACGTATCATCACGGCACTTGGGGAACGGCCGGAGAGAGTGGCGGAATGGATCCTCAACCGGGCCCCGCGTCCCGTGGTGTTTTCGGTCCTTTTTGGAATGAGAGTGGAAAAGGTGGGTGGAGGCCTGCCGTGGGAGGAGAATTACAGAGTTGTTCGGGTATACCCGGGGAGCATCGCAGATGAGGCGAGTATCTCCGTGAACGATCCCTTTACGCTCAAGAAATGGGTGGTGAATCGAGAGGACGAATATCTGGCCGTTCAACTCTATATAAAGAAGCGCACATCAGGATTCCTCGATGCCTATCTTCAGCTCGCAGCCTCCTTCTCTCTCTCCAATATATTGTAGTCCCCACAGGAGCTTCCGGAGGCTGGATTTTTCCTGGAGGAAGGAGTAGGATGAGAAGAGGAGCACATAACGCTTCCCAGGGGGAGGGATGATCGAGGCTCCACGAAGGAAACGGCTCAGGACCCTCGTTGGAACGTTTCATGCCCTTACCGAGTTTGCCCCTTCGACGACGAGCATGGATGCGGTGCTCGTCAGGATCCAGAAGATCGTCCGAGAGCTCTGCCTGTGTTTCCTTGAGTGTGGGTGTGCAGAAATCGCCGATGTCCTTCTGTTCGTCGATGCATGTCTCCTCCATGCCCTCAGATCCGGTCGCATGTCGGATGTACTGCTCTACAGTCTCGTCCATCTCTCCGACTATCTCGCTCATGCCCTCGAGGCGGCGACACTCGGCGAATGTTTCTTGGAAGGAGAAACAATCAAGAAGGAGTTCTCTTTTTCTATCAATGGAAACGCAATCAAGAGCGCCAGCCAGGAAAGGGTGTCGCACTCTCATCTGGAAATTCCTGCTCGAGGAGAAATATCCACTTGCACGATGAGAGATTTTGAGGTATAACCTCATCAATGATACGTAGAGAAGGAGTGAGTATGGGGACAAGAGGAGAACTCTTTTCATCAAAGGTATTCGCAGGCAAGAGGACCTACTTCTTCAATGTGAAAGAGAACCGGTATGGAGAACTCTTCCTCGCAATCGTGGAGAGCAGAAAGGATGAGCTGGGGGAAGGGTTTGAGAGGGATCAGGTGGTGGTCTACAGGGAAGATCTCTACCGTTTCCTCAACGGCCTAAGGGAAGCGCTCAAGGAGATCGAGCGGCTCGAACAAGAAAGGTCCGACGATGAATTGGGCAGCTTCCGATTGTGAGAATCCGTTCCCTGTGAAGCCGGGTGGGGTAACCTTTGTGCTGTGAAAAGGTGTATTCTGGCAGAAACCTATGATAGATCTTCATCCATTCATCCCGGAAGACTTTAGCCACGATGGATGCAGCCATGACTTCAGGTACGAACGTGTCTGCTTTTACTACCGCCCGTGCATGAGTGATGGACGGGGGGGCGTGCCTCCCGTCTATCACTACTTCGGTGGGAACGAGGGACGGCGATAGCTTCTGTATCAACATTTCGTAGGCCCGTTCCATCGCCTTGAGCGTGGCGTTGTGGATGTTGAGACGATCGACTTCGTGCGGCCACGCCCATCCCACCCCGACGGCTGCTGCCGCTTCCTGTATGAGAGGAAAGAGACGCTCCCTCTCTTCAGGGGAGAGTTTTTTTGAGTCCTTGAGCCCGGGCAGGGAGGTTCCAGGCGTGAGAACCACCGCTGCAGCCACCACCGGGCCGGCGAGAGGGCCTCTGCCTACCTCGTCGATGCCGCATACCGTATCCATGGGGTGAGTCCCATCTTACCAGGGGTTCCTATCCCCTTGCAAGGCTTTCCCTTTACAGCCCACCTTTCTCCTGCTATGATTCCCCATCATTACTATCTGATCAGGACGGTGCATGATACTCAAGGCGGTTGAGCTTTTCGGTTTCAAATCCTTCGGCGAGAAGACGAGAATAGAGTTCCGGGAAGGAGTGACGGCCATCGTTGGCCCAAATGGTTGTGGGAAGAGTAATATCGTGGATGCGATCAAATGGGTGTTGGGCGAACAGAGCACCAAGACTCTTCGTACCTCTTCCATGGAGGAGGTCATCTTCAATGGAACCGAGGACAGAAAACCTCTCAATGTGGCGGAAGTGACGCTCATCCTGAGCAACAACGAGGGGCATCTTCCTCTCGACTTCGATGAGATCGCCATAAGGAGGAGGGTGTATCGCTCGGGGGAGAGCGAGTATGCGATCAACAATGCTCCTGTGCGCCTCAGGGACGTGAAGGAGCTCTTTTTCGATACGGGGATAGGTAAATCCGCGTATTCCATCATGGAGCAGGGGAAGATCGACCAGATCCTCTCCTCACGTCCAGAGGATCGAAGACAGATATTCGAAGAGGCCGCGGGGATCACCAGATACCGCCAGCGGGAAGTCGAAGCGAACCAGAAACTCCTCCGGACGGAAGAGAACATGGTTCACGTGGAATCCGTACTTCGTGAAGTGGAAAAGAGATATCATGCCCTCAAGGCGCAGGCCGAAAAGGTGGAACGGTATCGTGCACTCTCGGAGGAGATCTTCCAAATCGAGATAAAACAGTCTCTTCTCAAGTATCGGCGCATAGAGAAGGCCCTCGTGCGTCACCGGGAGAGGCTCCGGGAGCGACAGGAGGAGAGAAGCAGGCTGAAAGAGCAGATACATCGCTTGAACGATTCGGTGGAGGACAGCCTTGATACCATGGGCTCGTTGGAACACGATCTCGCACGTTATCAAAGGGAGGTATATGGACTAGAGGTGAAGCGACACAGCCTTTCCTCCCAGATGACCCTCCTCTCTGAACAGATCAGTGAGATCGAAGGAAAGATCTCCACCGACCGGGTGAGGGAGCAACACCTTCGTGATCGTCTCCTCCGTATCGAATCGAGTATTGTGGAGAAAGAGAAGGAATACGAACGCATTCTCGAGGAGCGGCGACATATCCAGAGCCAGATACAGGAATGGGAAGAGAGCATCGCTGTTTCCGAGCGTCAGATCATCGCCTTCGAGCAGGAAATCGCTGATTCTGAAGGCATGATCGGCGAGTTGGAACGGGAACGAGAACACCTCCATGGAGAGCTCGCGAATCTCACGGAAGAGATTGTGAAGGAGCTCGATGAAGGCTTGAAGAGGAGCAATTTCTCCGCAAAGGAACGAGTCTCACTCTCGCACGCGCTCCGTGAGTCCCTCGATCACCTCCTTGCCAGGATCCGTCACAGACGGGAGATCCTGCAGGACTTCAAGCGGCTCGGGAATCCCGACCCCCCCTTTGAGGAATGGCTGGAAGAGATGGCCCGGGCGGTGGAGCAGGCGAGAGACCTCTATGCCGCGTATCTGGCCACGGAACCTTCATTTCTCGAGGCCTTCACCGCTCCCGAGGGGATCATCACCAAGAAACGGGCTATTGATAATTTACTTGAAGATGTAACAAAAAAAATACAGTCTTCTCGGGAAAGGATAGCCGAGCTCCAGACCCGCATCCGTGAGGTCCGTACCAGAAACGAACAGCGGCGGAAATCCCTCGAGGACCTGCGATTGACGAGTACCAGGATCGCGACTCAGGCGGAAGCCCTCCGTGAGACCGTGAATGCCCTCCTGAGGGACAAGGAGGAGACGCTCTCCTTGATCAACCAGATCCAGAAGGAGGTGGATCTTTCGAACCGACGACTCGATACCGTGAAGGCTTCCCTCCATGCCCTCGAACGGGAGCAGAAGGCCCTCCTCCAGGAGGAGGCTTCCTGTAGAGAAAAGATCGTCCAGATAGAGCGTAACATCAAGGAGAAGAATTCTGCTATCTCTTCTCATGAAAATGAAATAAAACAAAAGATGGGGGAGCTTTCCCGGCTCCAGGAGGATGTGGAGCGGCTCCAGGTGGAAGTCGCGCGGTATGAAGAGGAGATCAAGGGACTGGAGACGTATTTCGAGGACCAGCACGGGAGGAGCCTGAGGGAATTCCTTCAGATGGAAGTGCAGGAGAATCCAGGGGATCTCGCCCGTGTGTTGGCGGAGAAGAGAGAGGAACGGAGGCGACTGGGTAACGTGAACTTCATGGCTGCGGAGGAATTCAAGGACGTGAAGGACCGCTATGAATTCCTCGTGTCCCAACTCAGCGATCTGAACAAGGCAAAGGAAAACCTCACCACTGTGCTCCAGGAGATCCGTAGGGAATCGAGGGAACTCTTTCTCGCCACCTATGAGAAGATCAAGGTGAACTTTCATCAGGTGTTCCGACGTCTGTTCGGTGGCGGGAGGGCAGAGCTCAAACTGCTTGATCCCTCCGATCCTCTCGAGTCGGGTATCGAAATCTTCGCACAGCCTCCCGGTAAAAAGCTCGAGCACATCGGGTTGCTTTCAGGGGGGGAACGATCGCTCACCGCGGTGGCGTTATTGTTCGCCATCTATATGGTGAAACCATCTCCCTTCTGTATCCTGGATGAGATAGATGCCCCTCTTGATGAGAACAATATCGGAAGGTTCGTGGAGCTCCTCAGGGAGTTCAGCGAGCGTTCCCAGTTCATCGTGATCACCCACAACAAGAAGACCATCACAGGAGCCGACAACCTTCTCGGGGTCACCATGGAAGAGTCCGGGATCTCCAAGATAGTGACCATACGACTTCTGGGGAAGGAAGAGCCCTCATATGCGGAGGATATCGTTTAAAAGACTCCCTCTCCACGTACTACTCTCACTCCTTGCCGGTGGACTCCTGGGCATAGGTATCGCAGTGTGGGTCTGGAGCGGTATTCCCTCAGGTCCAGACGAGGCACCGGAGTCTCCTGCCCCCGTCTCTTCTTCTCCCATCGCTTCATTCTATAGCGTTGATGATCTCCTGATACCCGATCTCTTCCGGAGGATCACTGAGTTCCGGCTTTTCCCCCTTCGGAATGCAGCGGACGCCTGGACATCCGATGAATTGGAAGAGTGGTGGATGATGGTCGAAGGAAGCGAGGATTATCGGGCACGTGTCCGTCGTGAAATTCGTACGATTCTGGAGCATATCCCATGATGCTGAATCGGTTCTGGAGGACGATCGTCGCCGCTTTTTCCCTCTGCCTGGCCCCTCTCCCAGGTCTTCAGCTCGCATTCGATCTCCCCTTTGATCTGCTGGCCGATCCGTCGGATGAACCGGAGCAGGGCTGGATGAAGCTCGAAGAACTCCTCCTTCTCGACCCCCTCCCGGATCTCATGGAGGGGGAGGAGAGGAGTGCAGAGCGGATGACATCTTCTCCGGAGACCGGTCATTCTCCGACTCCCATGATCGCTCCCTCCCCGAGCCCTTCGCCGGTCCCCACACCCACACCCACCCCCACTCCCACTCCCACCCCCACCCCCACCGCCCCCCTCCTCCCCACCACCCTCCAGCCCGACGAAACCGACCACCAGACCATCCCCTACCAGGAGATCATCCCTGTCGTGCTCGAAGGCCCGGGCTGGATATTCGCCGGCGCCCGTGAAGGCGGCACCGTGACCCTCGAGGATCGCCTCTCCACCGGAAGCACCACCATCTTCCAGTTCGCCCTCCCGGCCCCCGGCACCTACACCCTCTTCTTCCAGCAACAGAACCCCTACGACGGCACCATGCGCATCAAAGAACTCATCCTCGAGATCACCCCACCTTCCACCCCCCGCGGCCTCACCACCCCCCTCGCGTCCCCCGGCCCCACCCCCGTCTCCACCCCTGCCCCTCTCTCCACCCCGGCATCCCCTCTCCCTTCCCCCACCCTCCGGGAAGCCCTCGCTCTCATCGATCGAGGCGCCTACGACCAGGCCCTCGACACCCTCCAGACCCTCCTCTCCGCCTCTCCCGACGACACCCTCCCCATACGCGCCCAGCTCTTCCGCCTCGGGACCCTCACCCGCACCCCCGACCTCATCGCCCGCCACGTCGAAGCCGCCTCCCTCCTTTCCCCCCCCGTCCTCCTCGACGCCCTCACCCTCCTCCTCGACACCCACACCTACCCCCCCATCCCCTCCATTCTCGAGACCCTCGACCAGGCCCCCCTCACTCCCGCCCAGCGCGAAGACCTCCTCTACTACCGCGCCCGCTACTACGAGGAAGCCCCTCCCCATCGGATCGAGGATGCCTATGACCTCTATCGACGCATCCTCGAGACCTATCCCCTTACCCAGAGGAGAAAAGAGATACTCTCCCGGATGCGCCATCTCGAGCGACATTATCTCTATGTGAGATAAACAGTTTGCTTGACTTTTCCCGGGGATTTCGTTATACATAGAGCTTGCCTTTGGCAGAAGGGGAGATGCATGTTTGATCGCATAAGCGCAACCTTTCAGGACATCGTCCGTAGCATCACCGGCAAGGCCACCATAAGCCCGAAAAACATCGAGGAAGCGGTGGAACAGATAAAGTACGCCCTCCTCGAGGCCGACGTCCATGTCCGCGTCGTACGACGATTCGTCAACCAGACCATCCAGGAAGCCACCGGAGAACGCGTCCTCAAGTCCGTCACCCCGGGCCAGCAATTCGTGAAGATCCTCTACGACAAGCTCGTCTCCTTCCTCGGCGACGAACGGCAGGACCTCACACTCAAAGGTCCCGACACCCTGAGCATCATCCTCCTCGCAGGCCTCCAAGGGTCGGGAAAGACCACCACCGCGGCGAAACTCGCGCTCCATCTCAAGAAGAAGGGGAGGCGCCCCCTTCTGGTGGCAGCCGACCTCGCCAGGCCGGCCGCCATAGACCAGCTCGAGACCCTGGGCGCCTCCATCGACGTACCCGTCTATACCGACCGGTCCCAGAAGGACCCGCGCGCGGTGGTGAAGCGCGCCCTCTCGCACGCGAAGCGGCAGGCCGTCGACACCCTCATCGTGGACACCGCGGGTCGCCATCAGGTCGACCGGGAGCTCATGGATGAACTCTCCCGCCTCGTCCGAGACCTTTCCCCCGACGAGGCCCTCCTCGTGGCCGACGCCATGACCGGTCAGACGGCCGTGGACGTGGCCAAAGCCTTCAACGAGGCCGTGGGCATCACCGGTGTCGTACTCACCAAGTTCGACTCCGACACCAGGGGCGGCGCAGCCCTCTCCATACGAACCATCACCGGCGCGCCCATCAAGTTCATAGGCGTCGGCGAGAAGGTCGACGACCTCGAACCCTTCTATCCCGACCGCATCGCTTCCCGTATCCTTGGCATGGGTGACGTGGTCACCCTCGTGGAGAAGGCTCGGGAGCTCACCGAGGCGGAGGAGGCCGAGAAGCTTCAGGAGAAGATCAAGAAGGCCACCTTCACGCTCGAGGACTATCTTGAACAATTCCAGAAAATCAAGAAAATGGGGAGTCTACAGAAGCTCGCCGAACTCGTCCCCGGGATGGAGGCAGCCCTCGGGGGGCAGGAGATCGACGAGAAGGCCATACGAAGGGAGGAAGCTATCATCCTTTCCATGACGCCTGCGGAGCGACGCAACCCCCGGATCATAGGCCCCTCCCGTAAGAAGCGTATCGCCCGAGGGAGCGGCACCTCGGTCTACGAGGTCAACCGCCTCTTGAAAAATTTTGAAAAAACGCGTCTTATGATGAAGAAGATGCTGAAACAGAAAGGAATGCAGCAGTCCATGCCTACGTCGTGGATGAGCTAGCACAGGAGGAGGATAGCGGTGGTCAAGATCAGACTCAAGCGATTCGGTACCAAGAAGCGGCCGTACTACCGGATTGTGGTCGCCGAATCTCGGAACCCGCGCGATGGACGGGTACTCGATGAGGTGGGACTCTATCACCCCATCGAAAAGGACCCGGAGAAGCAGATCGTGGTGAAAGAAGAGCAGGTCCGGGAGTGGCTGAAGAAGGGTGCACAGCCGAGCGAAACGGTGAAGCGCCTTCTCAACAAAAAGAACATCACCGTGAAATGAGAGGTGGGTAATGGAAAAGGAACTCGTCGCCTACATCGCGAAGGCCCTGGTCGATAATCCGGACAGCGTCGAGGTGAACCTCATCGAAGGCGAGAAGTCCACCATCCTCGAACTCAGGGTGGATCCCAACGACGTGGGGAAGGTGATCGGCAAACACGGCCGCATCGCCAAGGCGATCCGTACCATACTGGGCGCGGCTGCGACCAAGACGGGCAAGCGGGTGATCCTCGAGATCCTCGACTGAGTCGATGAAGGATCGGCTTGCCATAGGGTACATCCGGTCCGCCCATGGCACCAACGGTGCCCTCAGAGTACACAGCTTTTCGGGGGAGAGTGAGCACTTCAGAAAGCTGGAGCGGCTCACTCTCCGTTATCGCGGTATCGAACGCGAGTACGAGGTGGAAGGCGTCTTCGGCACACATCCCACCCTTCTCCTGAAGCTCAAGGGAGTGGATACCCGGGAAGCCGCCCAGCGTCTCCAGGGGTGGGAGATCTGGGTGTCGCGTGAGAAGGCCGCCCCCTGCAGGGAAGGGGAGTACTACATCGCCGATCTCGAAGGGTGCGAGGTGTACAGCAGGGGAGAAGCGGGTTCGGTGTTCCATGGGACGATCGTCGCCGTGATCGAAGCGCCGCACGCCTTCCTTCTCGAGGTGGCCCTCTCGGGCGGAGGGCGGGCCATGATTCCCTTTCAGGATCACTTCGTCGGCGAAGTCGACATCCTGAGGCGAAGAATCGAGCTCAAGACTCCATGGATCCTCGAATGAACATCGTGGTACTCACCCTCTTTCCGGAGCTGGTGGAGCCCTATTTCACCACCTCCATTCCCGCCAAGGCGGTGGAACGAGGACTCATCTCCTATACCCTCGTGAACTTCCGGGACTTCGCCCACGATCGTCATCGGACATGTGACGATGCACCCTACGGCGGGGGAGCGGGAATGGTGATCAAACCCGAACCTCTCGCCGAGGCACTCGACAGCGTGGACGCCCTTTCACACACCGTGGTATATCCCAGTGCCGCGGGATACCGGTTCACCCAGCAGGTCGCTCGGGACCTCTCCCGCGAGGAGACCCTCATCTTCATCTGCGGCCGTTACGAAGGGGTGGACCAACGGGTGCTCGACTTCTATCGAGCGCGGGAGTACTCCATCGGCGACTACGTGCTCTCCAGCGGGGAACTCGCCGCGCTCGTGATGATCGACGCCGTCATCCGCCTCCGGGAAGGGGTCATCACCCGGGAATCCCTGGAGGAGGAGAGCTATGCCTCCGGTCTCCTGGAGTATCCGCATTACACGAGGCCCGTGGAGTTCCGAGGGATGTCCGTTCCCGAGGTGCTTCTCTCGGGACATCACGCGGAGATCCGCAGGTGGAGGCTCAGGAAAAGCCTCGAGAGGACTCTGGACAGGCGTCCCGATTTACTGCATAATAAAGCGCTCACAGAAGAGGAAAAAGGCATTCTCAAGATCATCTTAGAGGAGAGAGGAGATGAACGAGCTACAGGCGATTGAAGCGAGGCAGATGGTGGACGAGCGGGACAACTTCAACGTGGGGGATACGGTACGTGTCCACTTCCGCATCGTCGAGGGCCAGAATGAACGGATTCAGGTCTTCGAAGGTATCGTCATCGCGAAAAAGCACGGCGGCCTCAGGGAGACGTTCATCGTGCGTAAGATTTCCTATGGGGTGGGAGTGGAGCGCATCTTTCCCCTCCATTCGCCCCGCATTCAGAAGATCGAAGTGGTGAGGAGAGGAAAGGTCCGACGTGCGAAGCTCTACTTCCTGCGCGATCGCATCGGAAAGCGCGCCACCCGGGTGAAAGAGAAACTTCCCACGAAGAAGTAGACGATGTTCGTCTGGGACGTCCAACGACAGCATCCACTTGCGAGGGTAGAGGGGATACGACAGGGTTCGGTCGTATCCCTTTTTGTTTTGAGAAAGGCTGGCTCCGGGCTCTGGGAAGCCCGTGTGGGAGCACACCACTACGTGGTGAAGAGCAGCCTCCCCCTCGAAGAGGGGGCTCGCTACACCGCGAGAGTCGAGCGACGCCACGGGGTGATCTATCTCAGGATCCTCTCCCCCCCCTTTCGGGACCCGTTTTCTCCTCTCTCCCGGTTCCTGCTGACGAAGTACGCATACCTCATCCCCCCCCGTTTCCTTCGGTTCCTTGAGACAAAGGCGGACGAAGGCGCCTTGGGTGCCCGCGAACTCGGCCTCATCGTGAGGGCGCTCCTCAAAGGCCTCGCACCCGAACCCGAGCTCCTCGAACGACTCCTCTCCGAACTTTCCCTCCCTTTCCCGGCTCCGAAAGAGATGGAGACCCCCTGTGTCTATTTCCCCTCACTCGGGGGGCACGAGGAACAGAGACCGGGGGTGCTGCCCTTCTTCAACTCCCTCCAAGGCCCCGATCACACGGCCTGGATCGTCCCGTTCCGCTTTTTCCTCGCACAGGACCGCTCGATCGAGGGGTGTCTCTCCTATGAGAGACGGGAGGCGGCTTCCCCCATCGAGCGTTATACGCTTCACCTAAAGGGACACGCCGAATACGTCTTCATTCTCTGGAGGGCTCCCTCCCGGAGGATCGATGTCTTCCTCTCACCGGAAGTCTTCGAGCCCCATGGAGACCTCATCGCCGGCCTGAAGCGCCGGCTCGAGGGACAGGGGTTTCCCTGTCACGTCAACCCTCTCCCCAGGGACGTCTTCGACGGCTTCGAGATCCATGTTCCCGGCAGGGGGATGCAGGTGGATCTCTCGGTATGAGACAGGAGAAGGATCAGGACAGGAGGCGGAGCGCGTCCGCCGCCGTCGCCATGAAGTACACTCCCGAGCTCCCGGCTCCTTTCGTGATCGCGAAGGGAAGAGGGAAGACCGCCGATCTCATACTGGAGCTTGCCCGGGAACATCGCATCCCGATAGTGGAGCATCGTATCGCGCGCGAAGGGTATGACCTCTTCCTCCCGGGGACGTATATTCCAGAGGATCTCTATGAAGTGGTAGCGACGATTTTCGCGTTTGTGTATAGTATAGAAAAACGGAGTGTACGAAAAGATGAAAGTGATAGCGATCAATGAGTTGAAACCGGGGATCCGCTTCACCTCGCCGGTCTACCTCGACAAGGAGAAAAAGAGCCTCTTCCTTCCCGCCGACGTGCCCCTCAAGGGAAAGGACCTCCAGAAACTCATCAAATGGAACATAGAGGAGGTCTACTCCGAAGGGGAAGCCATCGATCCCGACAACACGAGGGATCTCATGCTCTTTCTCTCCTCGTTCCACACCCCGCATCAGAAGGAGCTCTACGAGCGGTTGAAGGGGGTCATAGGAGAGACAAAGGAGGTCTTCGACCGTATAGCGGAGATGTCATCGGTCCAGCGAGACCACATCGACCGTATCGTGGATGGTCTCGTTTCCATCGTGGAGCGGTTTGGACAGGAGGTGCTCCACTTCGTACTCTACAGCGGTGTCGATGTCTATGACCTGCCGGCGAACGGGGTGTGCATCACCCTCCTCTCCCTCCTCCTCGCGGAGACGCTCCAGGTGCCTCGGCATCGGCGTCTCTCTCTCGGAACCGGCGCGCTTCTCCACGATGTGGGCATGTTGCGCATCCCCGAACACATCCTCCACAAGGACTCTTCCCTCACGGAGACCGAACTTCATCTGATGAGGACGCATCCGGTGCACGCCTACCGCATCATCCACAACGAGTTGGGCTATCCCGAGGAAGTGGCCCTCGTGGCCCTCCAGCACCACGAGCGCTGGGACGGCCGTGGGTATCCGAAGAGTCTGGTAGGGGACGAGATCTCCCCCTTCGCGAGGATCGTTTCGGTCGCCGATGCCTTCCAGGCCATGGTGAGCGACAGACCCTATCGGAGCCCTCTCACCGGGTACACGGCCATGCGATCGATTCTCAGCGAGAACGGAAAGCGCTTCGACCCGGAGATCCTGAAGGCCTTCATCCGTACGGTGGGGATCTACCCCTTGGGGAGTCTGGTGGTCCTCAATAACGGGGCGGTGGGGGTGGTGGTGGAGACCAACCCCCGGGCACCTCTCAGACCGCGACTCCGCCTCCTCGTGTCGGCGGAGGGCCGCGAACTTGGAGGGAGGGACGAGGCAGCGTGTGATCTCGAGAAGAACCGTTCCCTCTTCATCGTGAAGGCCGTGGAGCCCCAGGAGATCAAGTCACGGCTCGTGTCGCGATGAACCGACGGGCCCAAGGCGCGCGTGGGGAGGAACAGGCAGTCTCCTATCTCCTCGCCGAAGGCTACCGGATTCTGGAAAGAAATTTTACAGGATCGGCGGGAGAGGTCGATATTATAGCTGTAAGGGGACGAACGCTCGTCTTCGTCGAAGTGAAATCCTGGAAGGGGTTCGGGATGTCCGATCTTGAATACGCACTCTCCCCCAGGAAGAAGGAACGCATCGTGCGTACCGCTCGTGAGTTCCTCCTGCGTGGAGGATTCGATGAGGAGAGGTTCGACATCCGATTCGATGTAGTCTTCATAGGACGCTCGGGAGAGGTCCGTCATATACCAGCAGCGTTTGACGGGACGGAAGATGGTACGGATTGCTCGGGAGATTGATCCACGCAGGATAGAGGATCTCAAGAAGAAGATCCAGGATGAGCACTATCTGGAGGAGGCTATTGACCGAATCGCCACGATCATTACCATAGAGCTCATCCAGAGAGGAAAGGCGGTCCATGAGCAGGAAGAGACGGAGAAGAGGCAACCGCAGGCCTGACGACAGCGGGAATCGTTCCCGGACATCACCCCCTCAGGAGAAGACGTCCCAACACGCGTTACCTGTGTTCACGTGCTCCCATTGCGGTGAGGCCATCGCCGACGTGCTCCAGGCCATCTCCCACCCCGATACGGGAGACCCCATCCATTTCGAATGCGCCGTATCGCTCATAAAGGAAAAGGAACAGCTTCGGGAAGGAGAGGAAATCTGCTACCTCGGCGGAGGGAGCTTCGGGATCGTATTACGCAAGAGTCCACCGAGTCCCGTACGGTTCTTCGTGAGAAAGCGCATCGAGTTCGAACCTCAGGAGAGGAAGGACTGGCGCAAACAGCTCCACCTCTCACCCTGAGCCGTGATCCTCAGCATTGTCACTCTTCCCATCCGTAGAGGATCCCCTCGAGGAGGGCGTACACCCTCTCGGTCGTTCCTCGAGGGAACGGGCCTTCGAGGGAGAGCATGAGGGGCGAGAGAAAGGATTCATCCTGGAAGAGGAGAGGGGTCCTTCGGGCGTGTACCTCTGCACAGGCCAGGACGAGGGAGAAGAGTGAGAGATCGGGTTCGATCACCCCATAGTATTCGAGCAGGTTCCCCAGTACCGAGACCCCTTGCGGAGTGAGTGGGGAACCCTCGTCTGCAATCAGGGGCAGGAGATAACGGGGGAGCACGGAGCGCCTTTCTCCTTCTTCGGAGAGTATACGGAGGATGACAGGGGTCCGCTCATGAGGGTCGATCCTGGAGAGCAGGTTCGTCACCTTCTGGAGAGTCAGGTGATCCCTTCTTCCCTCACCTCGCATGAGGACCCCTTCAAGCAGGTAGAGGATCTCTTGGGTGTTCAAGTGGGGTGAGGTTTCCTCCATCTCCTTCTCGAGGCTGGAGAGGAGATGAGAGGTGAGTATGGGATCCCCAGAACGCATCTCCTGTTCGAAGAGTAGGAAATCCGGCTTCCTGCGGGTCTCGAGTATCCAGTCGGGCTCGGTCTGAGCCGTCAGCGTGGAGACGAACAGACACCAGAGCAGGAAACCTTCCCGTTTCATCCCTACTGTACACTCTACACCATTTTTCTCGGTTGTCAAACGGAGGAGGGGGGGATATACTCGCCCTATGCCCAAAGTGATATATCCGGGTTCGTTTGATCCTCCCACGTACGGGCATCTCAATATCATCGAGCGAGCGGCCCGTATCTTCGAGTCCGTGGAAGTGGTGATCTCGGTGAATCCGCGGAAGAAGTCTACTTTCTCCCCTGACGAACGGAAGGCCCTTCTCGACGACCTCGTGCGCGGTATGGCCAACGTGAGCATAGTGGTGTGGGATGGGCTGGTGGTGGACTATGCCAAGGCCACGGGTGCACAGGTGATCATACGAGGGGTCCGTGCCCTCGGTGATTTCGCACATGAGTTCGAACTCGCCATGCTCAACAAAGGGCTCGATCCCGAAGTCGAGACCATATTCATACCCACCGACCCGCAATACTTCGTCCTTCGATCGTCCGCCATCAAGGAGATCGTCTCGTTCGGAGGGGATGTCTCCTCCCTGGTTCCCTCCTCCGTGGAAAGAGCACTCCGCGAGAGATTGGGGGAGGAGGGGAGGCGATGACCTTCCACCTCCTGTTCGCCCTCCTCGGAGTGGTGGGAGGGGTGTGGGCCCTCTATTACGGGGGGAACGAATTCGTACGGGGCGCCTCGCTCCTCGCGACCCGTCTGCGGGTCTCGCCTCTCGCGGTGGGGCTCACCGTGGTGGCGATGGGCACCTCTGCTCCCGAGTTCTTCGTGAGTTTTCTCGCAGCCCTCCAGGGTCATCCCAGTATCGCCGTGGGAAACGTGGTGGGGAGCAATGTGGCGAACGTCCTGCTCATCCTCGGGGTGGCTTCCCTCCTGGCTCCCGTCATGAAGGAGGCACAGCTCTTCACCTTCGACTTCCCATGGCTCTTCTTCTCGTACTTGCTCGTCTTCATTGGGGTGATCGTGTATTACCCCTCGTCTTATGGCGCCTTTGCACGGTGGGCGGGTGGGCTCCTCCTCCTCTCCCTTGCGGCCTACCTCACCTTGCTCTACAGGAAGAGCAAGAAGGAACAGCGACTCCAGGAGGAGCTTCTCAAGGCCGAAGGTCTCGTGGAAGACGTGCACGAGAGAACCGTCTCCCTTTCCCGCATCGTCGTCCGCCTCTTTCTCGGTCTTTCCTTCCTCCTCCTCGGTTCCGAAGCCCTCATCCGTGGAAGCACATGGCTCGCCCGGGAGGTGCTGCATGTCTCGGAACGTTTCATCTCCCTCACGGTGATCGCGATAGGCACGAGTCTTCCCGAGCTCGTCACCTCGATCGTGGCAAGTACGAAGGACGAGAACGAGATCTCACTCGGGAACATCGTGGGGAGCAATATCTTCAATGTGATGGGTGTGCTCGGGGTGAGTGCCGTGCTGTCGCCCCTGCATGTCTCCCTCCCGGAGTTCTGGTACGACTATGGAATGATGTGTCTCTCCTCGGCTCTCCTCGTGGTTCTCCTCAAGCGGAGGGGGCGTGTGGGGAGACCAGCGGGGGCAGGGTTTCTCCTGCTCTATACGGGATACATCGTCCTGCTCTATTTCACCAGGTTCCAGTAGTATTCGGCTCTCAGCCGATTTCTAACTCACTTTTAGTGAAGAGGATATGAGAAAATCACAAGAGGGTTGACTTTTTTTCATTCTTACGATAGTGTTGAAGCATTCGAGTACAGGAGATAGGAGCACAGATGGCGGTACCAAAGTATAAGACTTCCAAAGCCCGTTCGAGGCGGCGTCGGTCGATCAACATGAAGCTCTCGCCAGTGGGGCTGAGCGTGTGTCCCAACTGTGGGAGCAAGGTGCGGCCGCACAGGGTGTGTCCGAAGTGCGGACACTACAAGGATCAGCAGGTCCTAGAGCCAGAGGAGATGGCCTGATCAATCCTAAAGGAGAAGGGAGATCGCATCATGGACGAACTCTTTGAAAAGATGAAGAAACTTATCGCCGAAAAGCTCGAGATCGAGGAAGACAAGATCACCCTGGATTCCTCTTTCCGTCAGGATCTTGGGGCGGATAGCCTCGATACGTACGAGCTCGTATATGCCATCGAAGAGGAACTGGGGATCACCATCCCTGACGAAAAGGCCAATGAGTTTGAGACGGTGCGCGATGCGCTTGAATTCATAAAGGCAGAATTGGAGAAGAAATAAGCACCTGTGTGGTTTCTTAAGACATCTGGAAGAAATGAACGGGCTGATTCTCCCCTTTCTGACGATCGAAAGAAAGAGCTTCGACTCTTCGAAAAACAGGTAGGGATCAGGTTCAGAAGCCTCGAGCTTCTGAACCTGGCGTTTTCCCATCGTTCCTATGCAAACGAGCGTGTTTCGATGGGGGACAACGAGCGCCTCGAATTCCTTGGTGACGCGGTGCTCGGACTGGCGGTCGCCGATTACCTGTACAGGACGTTTCCCGAGAAACAGGAAGGGGAACTCGCCCGCATAAAGTCGTTCGTGGTGAGCGAGGACACCCTCTACGAGATCGCCCGAAGGATAAAGGTGGACAACTTCATCCTCATCAGCAAGGGTGAAGAGTATGCCGGGGGGAGGACGAAGAAGGCCCTCCTCGCCGACGCGATGGAGGCAATCATAGGGGCGTATTTCCTCGATGCAGGGTTCGAGGCGGCGAGGGACTTCGTCCTCCGGCTGGTGGTGCCGGAGATCGAGAAAGTCGTCGAGAACCGCCACAAGAAAGACTACAAGACCCTCCTTCAGGAATACGTGCAGAAGAATTTCAAGACCTACCCTCGCTACAGGGTGGTGGAGAAACTCGGCCCTGAACACAACCGTACCTTCAGGATCGAGGTGCAGATCCGTGACAAGAAGTACGGCCCTGGGGAGGGGAAGAACAAAAAGGAAGCCGAGCAGAGTGCCGCCTCCATCGCCTACAGGGCCATCGTCGGTGACGAGGATTGAATCCGTTCAGACGTGTTGTTTCCCCCTCTGGGTATAGAAATTCCGTGCGAGCTCTGTGAGGCGCGCGCGGGTGTTCTGAGAGGGGTCTTCGAGTACCGCGTCCAGGAGAAATCTGAGGGTTTTCCCCATCCAGGGACCGGGAGGGATACCGGCGTCTTCCTGGAGGATGTGTCCGTCCACCGCAAGGTCCTTTATGCTGAGGGGGGTGTTTTCGGCAAGGAGGCGCTCCGCCCTTGCTTTGAGTCCCGCAAGATCGTGGGAAGGAGCCGTCTCCCCCGTCATCCCTATCCGGTCCGCGATCCTGAGCTTGATGAGTCGTTCCAAATACTCCGGACCCGTACGGTGGAGGAAACGGCGTACTGCTGCGTCCGTCCAGTCGGGTGTGTAGTCGAACATGTGGTGTCTGATCAGGTGGCTCACATCCTGGATGACGGCGTTGGGGAACTTCAGCCTCTTCAGTATGCGTTGAGCCAGATGAGACGATACGTGTTCGTGACGATGGAAGTGGATGCCACCGAGATCGTCCTCACTGAGGGTCTCGGGCTTCCCGATGTCGTGAAGGAGCCCCGCCCACCTGAGTGGCGGATCGGAGGGGGGGAGTGCGTCACAGGTGTGAAGGAGATGATCGAGGACGTCGAACCTGTGGGGAGGAGACTGAAGCACACCTCTGCACTTCTCGAGCTCCGGGAGTACGATGGAGAGTATCCCGGTCTCTTCCATCTGCAGAAATCCTCGGGAAGGACGGACTGCTTCCATGATCTTGGAGAGCTCGTCCCGTATCCGTTCCCAGGAGATACGTCTCAGGTGCTCCACATGCCTCCCTATGGCTGTATAGGTCTCCTGTTCTATCGAAAATGAGAGCTGGGTGGCGAAGCGTATGGCCCTGAGAATCCGCAGTGCATCCTCCTCGAACCTCTCCTCAGGGTTTCCGATGGCCTTTATGAGTCTCCTCTTGATATCGCTGTACCCATCGAACGGGTCGAAGAATTCTCCGGTGAGAGGATCGAGTGCCATGGCGTTGATGGTGAAGTCTCTCCGTGAGAGATCCTCCTCGAGGGATGTGGTGAACCGCACTTCGTCGGGGTGCCGGCCGTCTGAATAGGATGTTTCCACCCGGAAGGTGGTGACCTCGTAGCAGTGATCCCTGAACACGATCGTGACGGTGCCGTGTTGGATCCCCGTGGGAATGACCCTCCTGAAGAGCTTCATCACCTCTCGAGGGGGGGCATCCGTGGCAAGATCGTAGTCTTCGGGGGGAGTACCCAGAGCCAAGTTCCTGAGGGCGCCCCCGACGATATAGCAGGAGAATCCGTGTTTCCTCAGTGTCCTGCAGACGAGCAGGAGCGTTCCGGGGAAACGGGGGAGAGGAAACGGTGCTCTGCGCGCTTCCATGGAGCCAAGTATATGGATGGGGGGAGTTCTGTCAATAAAAAGGCCCCGAGGATCGGGGCCTTTCGATACAGGTGTCACGGGACTACCTGAGCAGCTCGAGTACCGACTGAGGCTTCTGGTTGGCCTGGGCGAGCATGGCGGTGGAGGTCTGAATCAGGATCTGCTTCTTCACGTACTCCACCATCTCTGCAGCCATATCCGCGTCCCTGATCCTCGACTCTGCGGCCTGGAGGTTCTCGGCGCCTATGGAGAGGCTCTTTCGGGAGTACTCCAGCCTGTTCTGATACGCACCGAGATCGGCCCTCTGCTTGTTCACCTTGAGGAGGGCCTTGTCGATGAGACCGATGGCCCTGTTGGCATCCTCCGGGGTGCCGAGGGTGAAGAAACTGGCGGTATGGGGGAGTCCGTTGGTGCTCTGGATACCGAGGCCCTGCGCAGTCATGGTCCCGATATAGACTCGCTCGCGCTGATCCATGTTGGCTCCGATGTGGAACCACATGCTGGCGGTGACCACGTTCTCTCCGGTCTCCCGCGCGAATCTTCCGGTGAGGAGGTTCATGCCGTTGAACTGGGCGTGGGATGCGATCCTGTTGATCTCGTCCACCAGCTGGGAGACTTCGACCTGGATCTGCATCCTGTCCTCGTCCGAGTAGATGCCGTTGGCGGCCTGAACTGCCAGTTCCCTCAGCCGCTGGAGGATGTCCTGGATATCCTGGAGATATCCCTCGGCGGTCTGGATGAACGAGATGCCGTCGGCGGCGTTTCTCTCGGCCTGCCTGAGTCCCCGGATCTGGGAACGCATCTTCTCGGAGACGGCAAGGCCTGATGCATCGTCAGAGGCCCTGTTGATACGGAGACCGGACGAGAGCTTTTCCATGCTCTTGTCCATGTCAATCCCGTTGAACTTGTTCTGACGATGAGCGAAGAGGGCACTGATGTTGTGATTGATAATCATGTGCTATCCTCCGTGATAGATTGTGGGAACCTCCCTGTTCCCTGGTCTCGACGAGACCTCTCTTCAATTGTCGGATGCCTCTGCAGGCGCTTTATCATTTTTCCCGTAGTTGACAGATGCCTCTGGTTTTTCGTTACATAGACCCATGGACGTGGGGGTCGTCTGTACGGGAGGGCTCGGACCGGAAAAGGAGCTCGTCGCATCTCTCCTGTCGCGGACGGAGGATCCGGATCGGATCTTCGTGGTGGCCGCTGACTCCGGTCTCCTCCTGTGCAGAGAGTATGGGCTGACCCCCCACCTCTTCGTGGGAGACCTCGATTCCCTCCCGGACAGAAGCGTGCTCCACGCCTTTCCTCGTACCGAGGTGAGGATATTCCCCAGGGACAAGGACTATACCGATACGGAACTCGCGATAGAGGCTCTCAGGGAGAGAGGGGTGCATCGCTGGTTTCTCCTTGGAGGGGGAGGGGGACGTGCCGATCAGTTCCTCGGCATTGTCTCCCTGTGCATCCGCGACTTTCATCCTGAGGTGTGGCTCACCCACCGCGAGGAGATCCGGGTGCTCCGGGAAGGATGCAGATACAGGATCGACGTGCAGAGGGGTGACATCATTTCCCTCTTTCCTCTCTCCTGCAGGAGGTGCCGTGCCGTCACGAGAGGATTGCGGTGGCCGCTGGACTCCCTCGAGTGGCGGCCGGGGGATATGGGTATCAGCAACGAGGCGGTGGAGGATGTCGTGGAGGTCATGGTGGTGGAGGGACGGTACCTCTGGGTGAGGAACCTCGCCCCCGTGTGAAGGATGGCCGAAGGTCAGGAGGGTGGAGGAAAGAGTCCTTTCTCTCTCGCCGTCTCCTTGAGCCGATCGAGGGTCCTCCGCGGGTCTTCCACGAGTATACGGTTGCCTCCGAGCAGCTCTCCTATTCCGATTTCGTTCGGAAAGCGGGGGATGATGTGCTGGTGGAGGTGGGGGATCGACGCTCCTGCACACAGCCCCATGTTGAATCCCACATTGTAGCCGGAGGGATGATAGGTGTGGTCCAGGAGTGTCAGGCACGCCCTTGTGAGATCGATGAGACGGACCTGCTGTTCCCCCGTGAGGTCTCGTATGTCCTCCGTGTGGTGGCGAGGGAAGAGGAGGAGGTGTCCGGGATTGTAGGGGTAGAGATTGACCGACACCATGAACGTCTCGTCCTCCCAGAGAACGAGTTCAGGTACCGTACCGTCGTGTTGGGCTATGTGACAGAGGATGCATCCCTTGTCCGTCGTCCGTGATTGTACGTAACCGAGTTTGTTGAAGACGAAGAAGTAGGCCATGGCAACGCCACTATTCGAGGCCTTCCAGAATCCCCAAAGGGTCGGGATTCGAAGGGTCGAGTTTGAAGTACTCTATGAGGATGGGATACTCCTGAAGCACCTTTCCGTACCGTTCCATCCGTTCGAGGAGGATCTTCTCCCGTTCCTCTCTGAATGCCCGCTCCCTTACCGCAGCCCTTCGTGCCTCTGCCTGGGCCTTGAGGATCTCCTCGTAGAGCTGTCGGGCCTGACGGTAGATCTCGAGGTCCGGAAGGCGTTCGAGATCGACGGAAAGGGTGAGTAGTTCGAAGGCCGGCATCTCTTCCCGGAAACGTTCCGAGAGCTTCGGTCCGAAAGCATCCATGTCGAGCGATGTATCCGAGATCACCCGGGAGAATGTCTGTTCCGTGAGGTCCCGGATTCGAACCTCTTGGTTCTCATACCAGTCCTCCAGATCATCCGGGAGGATCCCCTCTCGGGCGAGGGAGGGCAGGTACGAGGGGCGGAGGCGATAGGAGAGGTGGACGACCAGCCGGTAGGAGAACTCGGCTGAGGTAGGAAGGATTTCCGAGAAGAGATCGGCCGAGGGAAGCCCTCCTTCGACCACGATGTCCGTGGCCCGCGTGGTCACGGGATATGCGTGGAGCGTGAGATTGGTGGGGATGAGTCGTTCCCACCGCCACACGAATTCACCAGGGGCGACTACCCGTGAGGCCCATCCGGATGTCTTGGTGAAGATCACGCCGTATTCATGTTCGTCCAGTGAGAATTGGATCCATCCCGCATAGAAAATCGCCCCTCCGATCAGTAAGAGAATGACGAGCACGATGATGAACTTCTTCATCGCGGCACCTCCTTCGTGGCGGTTATCGGAGAGAGGAGTTCCCTGAGATCCGTGATCACGCAATCCGGAACCACTCCCCGGCACGACGGATCCTCCTCCCGCGTTCTCAGTGATCGGGAATCCCCGGCGAAGAGCGCAGTCCGGAACCCGACCTCGGCGGCAGGGGCGATGTCGTTCCTCATATCGTTTCCGACATAGAGCACCTGATCGGGATCGACACCTTCGGTTTCGAGCAGACTCCTCGCTTTCTCGAAGAGCGAGCGAGAAGGTTTCGCCTCACCACAGAGGAACGAGTAGATGCAGAGGTCGCTCCTGAATCCCAGAGAGGGGGGGAAGTGATTCCAGAAGTGCCTGAAGAGGAGGGGTGTGTAGAACTGTGCGTTGGAGATGATACCCAAGGTGAAGCCTGCTTCCCGGAGGAAAGACAGGAGCTCCTCCGCCCCGGGCATGGGGAAGACCGGATTCGAGATGAGCTCGTACCGGATGGCCAGGAGGGGGAGATCCTCTTCGGAGGGGCTTTCGCCCTCGAAGCGTCCTTCTTCGATCAAAGCTTCGATGAACTCCTTCCAGATCTCCAGGATATCCACCTCGGGAAAGAGGATGCCTTCCCTCCTGCGTGCCTCGTGATGTTTCTCGATGAGCGAGAAGAAGATCGAGGTATACGAGGCATCTTCCTCCATGAGAGGGAACCCGGCTTCCCTCATGGCCCGCCGCATGGCATGCTCGGGGTTCTGTGTCTGCACCACCCCGATATCGCCGCTTCCCGAGATGAAGAGGGTGCCGTATACGTCGAACAGCAGCGCCTTTATCGGGAGGGACTCGGGGAGAATCGGATCCCTGTCCGTCGGATGTGGCTCGAGCGGGGTCAGATACCTGTGGAAGACCAGTTCCGCCCGTCGGTACAATCCTTCGGAGTAGAGACTACCCTCCACACGATCCATGTGATAGTGATACTATAGAGGCGCCGATAATGCAAGAGATATGAAGATACGCCGACTGTTCGAACAGAGTCTTCTGCTGCTTCTCCTCCTCGATCTCGTGCTTCTGTTCTATACGGGGATCTTTTTCCTCTCAGGGGGAATCCAGGGGCTCGCGGAGGAGACACAGAACTTGCTTCTCGCACTCATGCAGGTGCTTTTCGGCGGGGTGGTTGCGGCGAGTCTTCTCCTGCTCGTCTTCTCTTTTCATCCCAGGGCCCACCACTCGATCGGCCTGCGTGTGTGGGCCTTCCTTGGCTTCACTCTGGGGCTCGTGATGCTGGGAGGGCTCTTCCTCCTCGATCTCCTTTTCAGAGGAGTATGAGGAAGATGCGGCATCTCTCGTATGGCCCGCTCAAGACCCCGGTGGAGGTCACCTGTATACGTAGGTCCTGCCGTTTCATCGAGGTCCTTTTCAGGCATATCAAGCCGATGGTGCGTCCCGGTGTGAACATGAAAGAGCTCTTGCGTATCTGCGAGTTGGCCATGGCGAGGAAGAAGGTGCGCCCGTCGTTGGAACTCGATGCGGGATTCCCCTATCCCGTCTCATTTTGCCTCAATGATGTGGCGGCCCACGGCATGCCTGCAGATTATGTACTTCGTGATAACGATCTGCTCACGATCGACATCACGGTGGCCCTGGAGGGGTGGCATGGTGACGGGGCCTGGACATACCTATCGGGGAAGGTGGACGAGGAGGGGAGGGCCCTCGTCCGTGCCGCCTGGAGGTGTACCATGGCGGGGATCCGTGCTGCGGTGGCTGGCGGCTTCGTCCGTGACATAGGGGCGACGATAGAGGAGGAGGCGTCCAGGGTGGGGTGTTCGGTGATCCCCGATTTCGCGGGCCACGGTATAGGAAGGGCCTACCACGAAGAGCCTCTCATCTATCATCACGGTATCCCCGGTACCGGCCTCAAAATCGTGCCTGGGATGGTCTTCACCATAGAGCCCATTGTAACCTTTGGACGCCCGGAGGTGTTTAAAGACGGAACAGGCGGTTTCCGCATGCGGGATGGATCCAAAACGGCGCAGTTCGAACACACCGTGGCGGTCTTTCCTCATCATACCGAGATCCTCACCCTGGGGAGGCGCCAGTATGGGGATGATCTCCTGAGGGAGGATCTCTTCCTCTAGGCTGTCCATGGGGTGATACTTTCCCATTCTTCGATTCCGTAGTAGGGTAGTACGCATGGAGACGGAGTTCTACAGAAACGGCCTGAGATTCTCCTGTGTTCGTTGTTCGAGATGCTGTCGACATGAGCCTGGATATGTCTTCCTCTCGATGGATGATCTCAAGGAGATCGCGCGTTTCCTGGGTCTCGATATTTCGGAAACGGTGGATCGATACTGCAGGGATGTCCACATAAATGGGTTCAGACGGCTTTCCCTCAAGGAGAAACCCAATTTCGACTGCATCTTCTGGGAGAATGGAGGATGCAGCATCTACCGGGCACGCCCCATCCAGTGTCGAACCTACCCCTTTTGGGAAGAATACCTCGGAGATGAGGAGACGTGGAGATCGCTCGAGCTCTCCTGCCCGGGGGTGAACAAAGGAAGGCTGTACACCTTCGAGGAAATAGAGGAGCTGAGAAGAATACGCCGTGAGCACCCTCCGATCGTCCTGTGATTTCATGGTGAGATGCTGGGGGGTGAGGGGATCTCTTCCCACCCCTCTCGCCCCTGAAACCGTCAGGGAGAAGATAGCCGCCGTGATCTCTCGTGCCTCCTCCGAAGACATGCGCTCGATGGAGGCGAAGGAACGTTTCCTCGCCTCCCTTCCTCAGTGGCTTTTCGGTACATGGGGGGGGAATACCGCATGTGTGGAGGTGAGATCCGGTGCCGATATCCTCCTCTTCGATGCCGGTTCGGGGATCCGGGATTTCGCCACCGAGATCATGAGGAGGCCCCGGAAGCAGCGGGAGTATCATCTGTTCTTTTCTCATTTCCACTGGGATCACATCATCGGTCTCCCGTTCTTCACCCCTCTCTACGATCCCGGGGTGCGGGTGTGTCTCTATTCTCCTGTACGTCGTTTCCGGGAGTATCTGGAGGTTCTCATGAGCCCGCCATTCTTCCCGGTGACCATGGAGGCGATGAGGGCGGACAAGGAGTTCATCGTGCTGGAGGAGGACGTGCCGTATCGGGTGGGTCGCGGGTTCGTGACCCCCATTCCCATGACGCATCCCGGAGGCAGCTATGCCTACAGGATCGAGAAAGGGGGAAAGGCGGTACTCTACGCCACGGATGTGGAACTGGCGGATGAGGACTTCCTCCCGACCCCGGAGAACCGGAGGAGATTCTCCGGGGTGGATCTCCTCATCATCGACAGTCAGTATACCCTTGGTGAGGCGATAGAGAAGATCAACTGGGGGCATTCCTCGTTCACCCTTGTGGTGGATTTTGCGGTTCGTTGGAAGATCCCGCGCGTACTCCTCTTCCATCATGAGCCCCTCTACGACGACAAGTTCCTCTTCCACAACTGTGAAGCCGCCAGGGAGTATGCGGCCCATCAGGGGGGCGATCTGGATATTCGGCTTGCCCAGGAGGGGGAAATCCATTATGTTTCTGTTGAATGATAAAGAACGTCTCGCACTGTATATTTTATTGAGGAGACATGAAGAGGAACTGGATCCCGTGCTCTCCCGTGTGAAGCACAGGATGGAGAAGTGGCTCTTCGAGCGGTTATCCATCGAAGAGATGAGCGATGTCGAAAGAGTCTACCTTGCACTGAAAGAGGGGGAACAATTATGAAACAGTATGTCAGGACCGTCACGCTCCTCATCCTCTGCAGCGGTCTTGCGCTGGTGGGCCAATATGTGCCCTCTCCTCTTGGAGAGTCGTTCTCCGTGTTCTCCTCTCCCGTCCTGGTGGGAACGGATGCGCTCCTCCTCTCGGGGGACCTCCCCTCAACCGGCATGGTGAACCCGGCCGCGGGGGCGGGAGAACAGCGCACCACCCTGGAGCTTGGCTATACCGGGGGGATCTCTTCCGAGAACGGCTATGCGCTTCATGGTTTCTCTCTGGGGATGGCCTTTCCTACACGATATGGTGTCTTCTCGCCGGCCCTCATGTACGTGGGCTCCGGTATGGATGAGATACCGGTGGGATCGACGTTCGGCGTGTCCCTCACCGCGGCAAAGGACGTGTTCGAGGATGTGTGGGTGGGGATGGGACTCAGAGTCCTCTTCGGCAATGCGGACCGTTACGACGTGGGAGCAGGGGGCGATCTCGGGGCGCTTTTCCTCCTCCAACAGGTGGGGCTCTTCAAGGATGCGAGGCTCGGAGTCACCTTGGCCGGACTCGGCAAGGGGTATTCGCCTTCTACTGATATCGCAGCGTTTCCCCCTCTCTTTACGCCGGGGATCACCTTCGACGGGCTCCTCTTCGATGGATCGATGGCTTCTCTGCGGGTGGGCGCAGGACTCTCTTTCCCCTCCTTTCAGAATGCGATTCTCAAGACCGGCTTCCGACTTGGTCTCGGCGAGGTGGTGGAGATCTACACGGGATACGTGGTGAATGCCCGGGAATGGCTCGACGAGGATGTCCCTCTTCAGCATGTGTACCCCTCGATCTCGGTGGGGGCGAGCTTCCCTGTCGAGCTCCAGCAGTCGAAGGGACTCCTGGCGGAACAGGGGTGGACGAAGAGCGAGCTCAGGCCGCGGTTCGCCCTCGCCCCGCTCAACCGGGGACTCTGGCTTTTCTCCGGAGGGGTGAACGTACCGCTCGGGGTGATCGACAGGAATCCCCCGAAGGTCGAGATCTCGTATCCTGAGAACCCCTACATCTCTCCGAACAACGACGGAGTCCAGGACGAGCTCCTCCTCCCGCTCTCCATCACGGATGAGCGTTTCGTGATGGGGTATACGCTCGTGGTCGAGGATGAACAGGGATCCGAAGTCCGCAGAATAGAGAACAAGGAAGTACGCCCCACCGAACGAGACGTGAAGACCTTTTTCAAGGAACTCGTGAGGCCCAAATCGGGCATCCCGGTTCCGGAGAGTCTGAGATGGGACGGGTTCGGCGAGAGCGGAGGGGTGGTCCCCGATGGGACGTACTTCGTGCACCTCGAGGCATGGGACGACAACGGGAACACCATCTCCACCGAGCCCTACAGAGTGGTGGTGGACGCCACGCCGCCCCGTGTGGACGTGAAGGTAGCGAGTGAGGATGCGAAGATCTTCTCCCCGAACGGCGACGGGTTCAAGGACGAGGTGGAGATCGTCCAGGAAGGCTCTGTCGAGGAACGCTGGGAAGGCCGTATCCTCACCCAGAAAGGGGAGGTGGTGCGACGCTTCGAGTGGAAGGATGCAGCCCCCCAGACCATCGTGTGGGATGGAAAGGACGACGAGGGGACCCTGTGTCCGGATGGTGTCTACTCCTATGAGATCGCTGCGAAGGACAGGGCCGGAAATGCCGTGAAGGCCACCATCACGAACCTCGTGATAAGTACCGAGCCGACTCCCGTGGCCCTCAAAGTGGACGCTGCCTATTTCTCTCCGAACGGGGACGGGGTGAAGGATGTGATCCGTTTCGAGCTCGATGTTCCTGTGAAGCGAGGTATCGTGAGGTGGTCGCTCCAGATCGTGGAGATTCCATCCAGGAACACGGTGTACAGACGGGAAGGCACCGATGTTCCTCCTGCCTCGTTTGTCTTCGATGGCAAGACCGCCGACGGAAGGGTGCTCCCCGAAGGCGAATACCAGGCCCTCCTCATGGTCGAATATCAGAACGGCAACCGCCCCGAGGCGGGAACGCCCACGTTCGTACTCGATGTCACGCCTCCCTCTGTGATGGTGGAAATCCCCGACCCCATCTTCTCTCCAAACGGTGACGGGAGAAAGGACACGCTCCCCATCATCCACAAGAATGCCACGAAGGATCCTGTCTGGGAGGCCTCGATCCATAGGGAGGATGGTGTTCTCGTGCGTACCTTCTCCTGGCAGAACGGTCTGCCCGAGCGGTTCGAGTGGGACGGTCGTACCGAGGGCACGGGTCTTGCGCTCGATGGACGTTACTACTATCTCGTTGAAGCCACCGACCAGGCCGGCAACTCCTTCACCTCCGAGCGGGTCTTTTTCACGCTCTCCACGGAGCAGACACCGGTCCTCCTCTCGGTGAACTATGACATCTTCTCTCCCAACGGCGACGGCCGACGGGACAGCCTCATCTTCTATCCTCAGATAAAGGAGACCTCCCTCCTCAGGAGCTATACGCTGAAGGTGCTCTCAGAGAAGGGGGAGGTGGTTCGGAGTTTCACCGGGGGAAACAGAATACCCGAACAGATCGTCTGGAACGGCAGGAATGAAAAGGGAGAGACGGTTCCCGATGGAGGGTACACTGCGGAACTGACCGCTGAGTTTACCAATGGGAACATTGCATCGGCCAAGGTCTCTCGCTTCGTGGTGGACACGAAGGCGCCCGCGCTCACCTTCACGGTGGAGAATCGCATCTTCTCACCCAACGGGGACGGCAAGAAGGATGCGTGTATCTTCAGACAGAGCTCCCCTGACAGTGCGGTGTGGGTGGCCCACATCCGTGATACACAGGGGAAGATACTCAGAGAGTTCCGATGGGAGGGGACTGTCACCGACCTCCTCTGGGATGGCACCGATAGCGCGGGGAACAAGGTGAAGGACGGGACCTACACGTACCTCCTCACAGGAAGGGATGCTGCGGAGAACGAGGTGGTGCGGAAGGTGGACGAGATCGTTCTCGACACCCGACCGGTGAGGGTCTTCCTCACGGTGACCCACCCGGCCTTCTCCCCCAACGGTGACGGCAACCTGGACGTCCAGCCGATCAAGGTCTATACCTCACCCTCGGATGGGATCGAGGAGTGGACCCTGGAATTCGTGAGAGACGGAAAGGTGGAGAAGCGACTGTCCGGGAAGGAGATCGCCTCGGAGTACTCCCTCAACTGGGACGGCAGGAGCGATGCGGGTGACTACCGGGAAGGCACCTATGTGGTTCGTTATACGGTGAAATACCTCCGGGGTGATGAGATGACGGTGGAATCGTCGCCCTTCGTGCTCGATGTGCAGCCTCCGGAACTGTCGATATCCCTCTCCCCGACGCCCTTCTCCCCCGACAATGACGGTGTGGACGATGAGCTCGCCATCTCCATCCGAGCCCGTGACCTGACCGGGATTCAGACGTGGGAGATCGTGATCACGGATCCGTATGGGAATCCCTTCACCCGGTTCGGAGGGCAGGGCTCTCCCGCTCCACAGATCATCTGGGACGGCCGATCCCTCTCCGGGGAACTCGTCTCCTCGGCAGAAGACTATCCCCTCATCTTTACCGCGACCGATAGGGTCGGAAATACCGCCCGGTTCGAAACCAAGGTGAGCGTGGATGTCCTTGTGATACGGGAAGGTGACAAACTCAAGATCAAGATCTCGAGCATCCACTTCCCACCGAACAAGGCGGACCTCATCTTGGATGAGAGCGAGGAAGGTCGGAAGAACCGCGCGATCATCGAGCGGCTCGTTCAGATCTTCACCAAGTACCGGCGGTACAAGATCAGGATCGAGGGACATGCCGTGAACCTCTCCGGTACCGAGCGTGAGGAACGGGAAGAGCTCGTTCCCCTCTCCCTCGCCCGTGCCGAGGCTGTCAAGCAGGCCCTGGTGGCCATGGGGCTCGACCCGGGGAGGATTACCACCGCCGGCATGGGGGGAAGGTTCCCCATCGTACCCCATACGGACGAAAAGAACAGATGGAAGAACAGAAGGGTGGAGTTCATCCTTCTCAAGGAATAGCGTGGTGAGGCACCGAAGGGATGAAATGAGGGATGCATGAAGAGAACCGTGAGAAGTTTCCTCCGCTCGGTAGGTCTGATGCTCCTTTTCGTGATGATCCTGCTTCTCGTGGTGGGGGGAGGGGCGATATACCTCTCCCTCCCCACCACTCGGGATGATACCTCCTCTTCACTCTTCATCGTGTATCGAGGCGATACGGGCAAGAGTGTATCGACGCGCCTGGCGGATCAGGGCTACATACGCAGCGCGCTGGCGTTCGAACTCCTTCTCTATCTCACGAATACCGCCCATCGGATCAGGGCCGGGGGCTACCTTCTCTCTCCCTCCATGTCGCTCTTCCAGGTCCACGAGAAGCTGACATCTGGTGGGGAAACGTATGCACGCATCACGATCCCCGAGGGATGGACGGCCTCGCGGATAGGGAGACTTTTGGAAAGAGAGGGGTTCGGTACAGAGGAGGCGTTCCTCCGTTTCATCGAGGATCCTGGCCTCATTGCGGAGCTGGGTGTGGATGCGACCACGCTGGAGGGATACCTTTTCCCTGAAACCTATTTTTTCTCGTATGGCACCTCGCAGAGAGAGATCGTGAAGGCTCTGGTGACAACGTTCAAGAGACGTGTCACCCCGCTTTTGCCTGAAGGAGAGAGCATCTCTTCGTCCTGGTTCTATCGGCGTCTCATCCTCGCTTCGATCGTGGAACGGGAGTACAGGGACCCCGAGGAGGCCCCTCTCATCGCCTCGGTGTTCCTCAATCGTCTCGAGAGGTACATTCCTCTTGAGTCGTGCGCCACGGTGGAATACGTCCTCACGGAGGAACTTGGACAGCCGCCACGGAGCGTGCTCACCTATGACGATCTCCAGGTTGACTCCCCCTTCAATACGTACCGGCGGATGGGACTCCCTCCGCACCCCATCTCCAACCCCGGCCTTGTCGCCATCCGGGCGGCGCTCGAGCCGGCCAAGACCGACTATCTGTATTTCGTGTTGAAGGATCCGCAGAACGGCAGACATTATTTCTCCCGGTCGTTCGAAGAACACGTCGAGGCGAAGTACCTCTATCTCAAGCCCGTTTCACCCTAGGGTGATATCGAGAGACCATGGCGAGAATACCGCAAGAGATCATCGAAGAAATCCAGAGAAGGGTGGATGTGCTCTCTCTGGTGGGGGAATACACTTCTCTTCGAAGAGCCGGCAACTCCTACATGGGGCTCTGTCCCTTCCATGCGGATTCCGATCCTTCCTTTTCCGTGGATCCCGAGAAAGGACTCTTCTATTGCTTCGGATGTCACAAAGGAGGCAATATCTTTCAGTTCGTGATGGAGGTGGAGCACTGTACGTTCTACGAGGCGGTGGAGCGACTTGCGGAGAGAGCCGGTGTCTCGATCACAGCGAAGGTCACACCTGAGGAAGAGGCCTCCTTCAAGAAGGAACGGGCGCTTCAGGATCTCAATCTCCGTCTCGTGGGCCTGTTCGAACATTTTCTCCATTCGAGGGAGGAGGGGAGAGCCGCGAGGGAGTATTGTGTTTCCCGAGGGATCGACCTCTCGTGGGCACGAGATACCTTTCACCTGGGGTACGCACCACACGACCCGTACTGGCTCTATCGCTTCCTCCGCAGGAAGGGATATTCGGAGGAGCTCCTCCATGTCTCCGGGCTCTTTTCAGCCAAGAGAGAGGGGTACGCCATATTCTCTCATAGACTCATCTTCCCCATCTACGATGTGAGCGGGAAGGTCGTGGGATTCGGGGGAAGAGCGCTTCGTGAGGATCAGCAGCCCAAGTATCTGAATTCCCCGGAAACCTCTCTTTTCAAGAAGAAGAGACTCCTCTACGGGCTCCATCGGGCACTTCCGGAACTCAAAAAGACGAAGAAGGTGATCCTCGTGGAAGGGTATATCGATGTCCTCCTTCTCCACCAGCATGGTATCATGAACGTGGTCGCTCCCCTGGGAACGGCCTTTTCCCGAGAACAGGCGATTCAGTTGAAACGTTACGCCGATAGTATTATCTTTTTCTTTGATGGTGACGCTGCCGGGGAACGAGCTGCCCAGCGTGCCGGGATGATATGTGAAGCAGTGGACTTCCCATGTAGGATGGTGGTACCACCGCAGGGAGAGGATCCTGCATCCTTTCTCCAGAAAAAGGGAGCGGAAGAAGTACGGCAGATCCTTATGGAAGAGAAAGACGTGTTTCAGTGCCTCTTGGAAAGAAGAGTGAAAGAAGGTATACTGACGTCTTCCGAAACCGATATGCGTGAGTTCGTCACGTCCATGTTTTCATACATTCGTTCCGTTCAGAGCACCATGAGGCGGGAACGGCTTCTGGAGGAAATGGCAGAATCGATGGGTGTCTCGTTGGGGGCCATAAAAGAGGATTTCGACCGCTTTCAATCGTCGGAGAGGAACTCCGCTCCCTTGTCCACTACTATGGGTATGGGGAGGGATCGCAGGAGGACCACCGAGGTCTTCCTCTTCCAGGCTCTCTGCGCCCATCCGGAGTACTATACCGTGGTGAGACCTCTCATCCAGGAGGACGCCCTGGAGGATGCCTCTGCAAAGGAGCTTTTTTTTGCGCTTGAGGAATGTCTGAGGGCGGGGACCATGGATCGGCCGGATGCGGTGCTCGAACACGTGACCGACGAGAAGGCCCGGGAGCTCGCCTTGGAGGCCGTGTTCTCCGGGGAATTCGAGGTGCCTCTCGAGGCGGTGAGAGAGGCGGTGTTCAGATGGAGGGAACAGTGGCTCCACAGACGAAGAAGGGAGATAGAGCGAAAGATAGCCTTGTACGAGCGAGAGGGAGGGGATATCCAGGAACTCCTTCTTGAAAAGATGTACCTCGACAAGGAACTCGAGAAATTGAGAGGGTATGAGCGATATGGAAAAACATCAGAATAATACTCCATCCACGACCATGCACCCTTCGGTTCAGAAACTCATAGAATATGGGAAGAGGAAGGGGATCCTCACATACGACGATCTTTCCGATTTCCTCCCGGAGGAGATCTCTGATTCCGAAGAGAAGATTCAGGAGGTGCTCGCTGTTCTGGAAGAGGCGCACATCCAGGTGGTGGAGGAGGATGATTCGGAAGGAGGAGAATCGAAGGCGAAGAACCGGCGAAGGGTGGTGATCACCGAACGAGAAGGGAGTACGGATGACCCCATACGGCTCTACCTCAGGGAAATAGGACGGGAGAACCTGCTCACCGCCGAAGAAGAGGTGTCCCTGTCCAAACAGATGGAGGAAGGGGAGAATATCATCAAAGAGGTGCTCAAGCACTCAGGTGTCCTCCTCTCCCTCTTCTACCAGGTCGCTCAGAAGATCTTTTCGAAAAAGAATCCCGAGGATCTGGGACTCACGAAGGAAGAACTTACCGAATATCTAGCTGAGAAAAAGCGTCTTCAGCAGGCGTACAGGGATTTCCTCAAGAAGATCGCCGTCTCCCTCAAACAATACCATGAGGAGAAGCGACGGCTCCTGCAGCGGGGAGTAAATATCCTTGAGCACGAGGAGTTCCTGAAGACAAGGGATAACCTTCTTCTGAAAGCCGCTGAGATCCCTCTCCAGCAAGAGGAGATACAGCAACTTCAGCAGAAGTTTCTCGATACCGCGCGCAAGATAGAGGAATACCGACGGGAGCAGGAATCCATCGAACGCCGTCTCGGGGTGAAGGATGTCCGGGAACTGCGTCTGCTTGGCAGGGGGCTCGCCTCTGCCGATGAACGAAAGAGGATCGAAGAACGGCTCAATATGAGTGCTGAAGACATAAAAGAGACGATCCGCCAATTCCAACTCACTGAAAAGAAGCTCAAGGCCTTTGAGATCGAGTTTGAGGCCACCATCCCCCAGATCCTGGAGATGAGCAAAGAGATCGCGCGGGGACATCATCTGATGAAGACCGCGAAGGACAAACTCATCCAGGCGAATCTCAGGTTGGTGGTGAGTATCGCAAAGAAATATACGAACAGGGGACTTCACTTCTTCGATCTGGTCCAAGAGGGAAACATCGGACTCATCAAGGCTGTGGAGAAGTTCGAATACAGAAAAGGCTACAAATTCTCCACCTATGCGACATGGTGGATCCGTCAGGCGATCACACGTTCGATTTCCGATCAGGCGAGAACCATCAGGGTACCGGTACACATGATCGAACAGATCAACAAGGTGCAGAGGGAGGCGCGACAGCTCATGCAAGTACTCGGTCGAGAACCCACCGATGAGGAGATCGCCGACCGTCTGGGATGGCCTCTCAGCAGGGTGAAGTCGGTGAAGAACGTGGCTCGTGAGCCCATCTCCCTCGAGAGTCCCATAGGGGAAGAGGAGGATTCGAGCGTGGGGGACTTCATCGAGGACAAGACGGCGGTCAATCCTTCCCATCAGACAGCCTATGCGCTCCTCCAGCAACAGATCAAGGATGTCCTCGCAACTCTTCCTCCACGGGAACAGGAGGTGTTGAAGATGCGGTTCGGTCTGGAAGATGGTTACTCCCTCACCCTGGAAGAGGTGGGTCTGTACTTCAACGTCACCAGGGAGAGGATCAGACAGATAGAAGCGAAAGCCCTCCGGCGTCTCCGCCATCCAAAGAGGAGCCGCCGTCTCAAAGACTATCTCGAAGAATAACCTTTGTATGGAGAGGTGGACATGAACATCACGGAAATCCTGAGCACACTCCAAGAGCTACAGACAGTTCTCAGTAAAAAGTTCAAGTTGCAAAAGGAAATGAAAGAACTTCCCCATACCCTTACCGCGAAGAAAGAGATGCTGGTTCGACTCAAGGAAGATTTCCTTCAGAAGAACCAGCGGTACGAACAGGTGAAATCGAAAGTCAAGGAGCTCCGGGAACAGCTCGCCGAAGCCGAACAGAAACGGGCGGAGCTGGAGGCCCGGATGGAGTTCCTGCAAACCCAGCGGGAGTTCGAGGCGCAGGACAAAGAGATAAGGATGGCGGCGGAGAAGGAACAGCAGATCCGCAGGGATCTGCAACGCGAGGAGTCGAGGATGGAGGAGATAAAGCAGGAACTCGAGCGGGAGAGATTGCTCATCGAGGAACAGGAGAAGGAGATCTCGAAGGAAGAAGAAGCAATCCAGTCCTCCCTACAGGAGAAGATGAAAGTCCTGGAGGAACTCAAGAGAGAGGAAGAGAAGATCGGTCCCCTTCTGGATCCCGATATGGTGTTCAAATTCTCTCGAATCATCCAGAGCAAAGAGGGGGTCGGGATCGTTCCGGTGATCAAAGACGTGTGTCAAGGATGTTTCATGCTGCTTCCCCGGGAGTTCGTCAACAGGATACGTCGGGGAGAGGAGATCATCTTCTGTCCCCATTGTTCCAGGATTCTCTTTTTCCAGGAGGTTCCGGAAGAGGTGCCCCAAGTGGAAGAGGAGGAGGAGGAGTCCTTCGGTGAGCTTTCGGATCTTGTGGACGAGGATGAGCTTTTTGAAGATGATCTGATCGACGACGAGGACTCCATCGACTTTCTCGGAGAGGAGGAGGAAGAAGGAGAAACCATCGCGCCTTCGACCCTCCTCAAGCACAAGGAAGCACCCGAGGAAGAGATTGAAGAAGATCTGGACGAGGAAGATCTGGATCATCCACTCGAGGAGGAAGATATCGATATCGAGGATGAGGTGGACGAGTTGGAAGAAGAGGAGGAAGAGGAGGAGATCGACGAAGATATTGACGAATATGACGAAGACTGAGCACATTGTATAGTGCCGGCAGGTCGGGCCATCGCCTCCTGATCTCATGGAGGAGGAAAGTCCGGGCTCCATAGAGCAGGGTACCAGATAACATCTGGGCGGAGATGCGATACCATCTCCGACAGAAAGTGCCACAGAAAGGATACCGCCTGCCCCTCTGGCAGGTAAGGGTGAAATGGTGGGGTAAGAGCCCACCGGCACGCTGGTAACAGTGGGCGCAGGGCAAACCTTACCCGGAGCAAGGTCAAGCAGCGGGGGCTTGCTCGGCCGTACAACCCGCGGGTGGACCGCTCCAGCCTCAAGGCGACCAGATAAATGATGGCCTAGAACAGAACCCGGCTTACGGGCCTGCCGGCTTTTTCATTGACTTTTTTCTGCTTTTGTAATTAAATGAGCGCACCCGATGAGTGCGCTGTATGTATCTGGATCCTCTGGACGACGACGCGGGCGGAGATCGTTCTTCTTTATAGGGATAGGGGTTTTCCTCAGCCTCATCCTGGCAGGGGGGGCTTTCTTTTTCTGGAAAAATGAAGAAACGATGTCTCAATCCTTGAGGAGTCTCCTCGAGGCAGGCGATTATATCGCCCTGAAAGACGAGACCGAGGAAATCCTCGAGGAGAATCCGATAGATCAACATGCACTTCTCCTCAATGCATATGCGAACTTCATGCTTGGAATGGGTGAGATAGAGGAAGAGCAGCGTCAGGAGTTTTTTGACGCCTCGATTGTAGCCTTTCGGAAACTCCTCATCCTGAGGCCCCTCACCCCTGAAATAGCCTATATGCTCGGCAAGGCCTATTTCCATAAAGGGGAGTTCTATGCCGACCTTTCCTCATACTACCTGGATTATGCCCTTGCCAAGGGATACGAGGCTGCAGACCTTCTGGAATATCTGGGACTTTCCGCTGCACGAGAAGGGGATTATTCGAAAAGTAGTGAGTTCTTCCTTCGCGCGAAGGATCAGGGTAAGGATTCCCCACTCCTCGACCTCGCACTCGCTCGATCGCTCATAGAGCTCGGTGACTATGATCGTGCGCATGACCTGCTTTCACCTCTCGCTGAGCAATCGAACCGAGAGTATCAGGTGGAAGCACTCCTCCTCCTGGGGGAATTGCACTATCGTGCTCAGCGATACGAGGACGCGAGGGATTACCTCGAGAAGCTCGTCCAGATACAGGAAAGCGCGGAGGCCTATTTCTATCTCGGAGAGATAGCCTCGCATGCGGGAGACCAGATAAAGGCTCGATCTTTTTGGCGAAAAGCGTTACAAATAAATCCTAACCACCTCCTCTCTCTTGAGAGGTTGAGTGCTCATTAACATGGGGGTCTTTCTATGGGAATGTCCAGGCTGTTTCAGAATCTCTCTCCCGATATCGGAATCGATCTGGGAACCTGTAACACGCTGATCTATGTGCGGGGGAAGGGGATCGTCATCAACGAACCCTCCGTGGTGGCCGTGGAACGGGGAACGAAGAGACTTCTGGCGGTGGGGGAAGAGGCCAAGAGAATGCTCTGGAAGACTCCCGGAGAGATCGTGGCGATACGACCGCTCCGGGATGGGGTGATCGCGGATCTCGAGACCACCGAGAAGATGATCCGTTACTTCATAGAGAAGGTCTTTTCGAAGCGATGGCTCATCAAACCGCGGATGGTCATAGGCGTTCCTTCCTGTATCACCGAGGTGGAGAGGAAGGCGGTCGAGGAGAGTGGCTATAAAGCAGGCGCGCGTGAAGTGAAAGTCATCGAGGAGTCTCTTGCAGCCGCGATAGGCGCCGATATACCCATCTATGAACCTGCAGGCCATATGGTATGCGATATCGGGGGAGGGACTTCCGAAATATCCGTGATTTCTCTGGGTGGCATGGTGGTCACCAATGCCATACGTATAGGTGGGGATGAGTTCGATGAGGCCATCATCAAGCATATCAGAAACGTGCACAACCTCATAATCGGAGAACAGACTGCGGAGTCCCTGAAGAAGAATATCGGTAATGCCATGCCGGAAGGGAAGATAGAAAAGATGGAAATCAAGGGGACCGATGCGATCACCGGTCTCCCCCGACGCCTTGAGATCGACAGTGTTGAGGTGAGAGAGTCGCTTCAGGAACCCCTGGTGGCCATCATCGAGGAGATAAAGAAGACCCTCGGTGAGACTCCTCCTGAGCTGGCCGCAGATATCGTGGAGAGAGGGATCGTCCTCACCGGTGGGGGGGCTCTCCTCAAAGGATTCGACAAACTGGTCGCAAAGGAAACCGGGGTTCCGGTGTTCGTGGCGGAGAACCCTCTCGAATGTGTGGCGATAGGGGCTGGTCTCTATTTTGAATATGAAAAGGCCATGCAGAAGAGTAGGCTCGGGAATCCATGAAGACCGATAAGTGGCGGGATCGCCTCTTCTTCACGGGCGGACTCTACGGAGTGCTCCTGGTGTTGTTGTTGTCTTCTCTGGGAATGGGCGAGACGCTGTCCTTTGGTTTTTTTTCGTATCTATATAGATTTGGAGGGAAAATAGGGGAGACGGTAACCTCTACGCTTTCGAACATCCGCTCCAGAGACCGGTTGCTCAAGGAGAATGAGGCGTTGAGAAGGGAGCTCGACCGATATCGAGGTTTGTATATCGAATATCTCGCTTTGAAAGAAGAATATATGAAGAGCAGAGCCGTGCTTGGACTTCAGGAGGGATTGGGCTATCGCTCCGTGGCGGCAAGGGTACTGGCCGACGAGCCCTCGCTTCTCTTCAGCGGTTTCATAATCGATCGAGGCCGCTCCACAGGGATACAGAAGGGGCTTCCCGTGGTGACCCTCGAGGGTTCCAGACTGTTACTCATAGGGAAGATCGATGAGGTGGGCGGCTCTACATCCCGGGTCATACCCCTCTTTCGACGGAATTTCTATGTCGCCGCTGAACTCGTGGAGACTGGCTTACAGGGGCTCGTCCATGGGGCAGGGGAGGGGACGGTGGTGATGGAATACATTCCCAAGACGGAGAAACACAGGGTGAGTGTAGGAGAGGTGGTTGTCACTTCCCATCGCTCCACAGTGTTTCCCCCCGGTATCGAGATCGGAAGAGTGGAGAAAATCGTATCATATCCCCACGAGTCCTCTCTTCTGCTTTATCTTCGGCCTTCGATGGATCCTCATGTCCTCACCGATGTCTTTGTGCTCCTTCCTGATGATGAGGACGAGTCATGAGTATGAGGCACTATCTCATATGGGCCTTCATTTCAGTATTTGGAGTCTTTCTCATGGGGATCCTCCATCGATACGCAGGAGTCATCGGTGGAACCCCCGATCTTGTGATGGTTCTTCTGGGGGCCTTCTCCCTTACCCATCCATGGAAAGCAGCTCAACTCCTGGGAGTGGGTATAGGACTCCTCGAGGATGTCCTTGGCAGCACCCCTCTGGGATTCTTTGCGATCATCCGCCTCACTGAGGTTCTCTATTTCTTGTTCATGAGGAATATCTCGAATATAGCCCGTGGGATGCGAGTGTGGGTCTATCTCCTGGCGGTTCTGCTGCACACGGCCCTCGTGTTCGGACTGGGTACCGTTGTCCAGATGAGACCATCCATGAAGTTCCTCTCTGTCGAATACCTTCTCAATATCGTATACACCTTGATCTCTCTGCCTCTCCTGTGGGGAGGATTACGAAGGCTTCGCCTCATCAGTGAAGAGCAGACATGAACGTGAAGGAATACGGCAAAACCTCCTCGAATCAGAGGATTTCCATTCTCATCGCCCTCAGCGTCGTGATTGTATTTCTCTATATAGGCCGTCTCTTTTCCGTACAGGTGGTGGAGAATGAGCTGTTCTCCGCCCAGTCGCAGAAGACGATTCAGCGGGCGGTGCTCATCCCGGCCCGGCGGGGAGACGTCTTTGCGAGGGACTATAGGAGCATCCTGGCCACGAGCAGAGACAGTTTCACCCTGCTCTTTTTCAGATCCGAAGTGGGAAAAGAACAACTCCCGCCTCTTGTGGATCGACTGGGCGGGCACCTTGGGGTTTCAGCACGTAGCCTTTTGGACAAGATTGAATCCTCGGCCTCGGATCCCGTGGTGCTCGCTCAGGGCGTGGGATACGAGCAGATCGTAGGGATCGCTGAACATTTGTCAGAGTTCCCGGGGATCGGATGGCAGCGTGAACCATCCCGGTATTATCCCTATGGGGATCTCTTCGCCCATGTGGTCGGATACATCGGGGAGATCACTCAGGAGGAGCTCACCGCCCTCTACAACAAGGGCTATACCCAGGGGACCCTCATAGGAAAGTCAGGGGTGGAGAAGGTGTACGACGAACTCCTCCGAGGAAAGACCGGATTGAAACATAGAATAGTCGATGCATCGGGACAGATCCTCGATGAGCAGGTGGTGTTCTTTCCTGAGAACGGAAAGACACTCGTGCTCACCCTCGACCCCGCGATACAGACGTTGATAAAGAAGGCTCTTGGACCAAGGAACGGGGCCATCGTGGTATTGAAGCCTTCCACAGGGGAGATCCTCGGTCTTTATTCGTATCCCTCTTATGACTCCAATCTTCTCTATGATCCCAAGGAGGGGAGGGCCTACTTCACTCGATTGAGTCTCGACAAGTCGTTTCCCTTCATCAACAGGGCCATCCAGTCGAGTTATGCCCCGGCTTCCACCTTCAAGATCGTCATGACTGCAGCTGTTCTCATGGAAAAGGTCTTTCCTCCGGATAGGACGATCGTCTGCAGGGGTGAGTACCGCTATGGAGATAGGGTTTTCAAGTGCTGGAAGGAAGCAGGGCATGGTCCCCTAGCCCTTGAAGACGCGCTCGCTCAATCGTGTGATGTATACTTCTACACGGTCGGGGCGGAATACCTGGGGGTGGACAGGATAGCGGCCTATGCGAAGGAGTTCGGACTGGGGGAGCCCACGGGGATCGACCTTCCAGGAGAGGTGAGGGGGATCGTCCCCACACCCAGATGGAAGATGGAGACCTACAACTATCCCTGGGTGGGAGGAGATACGGTCAACATGTCGATAGGTCAGGGCTTCCTCAGCGTCACCCCGCTTCAGCTCGCGGACGTAGTGGCGTCGGTGGTGAACGGAGGCTTCATCATGAGGCCTCATGTATTGAAGGAGGTCCGGGATCCCACGACGGGAGAGGTCCTGGAGAATATATCCCCCTCCCTCTTGCGAACGTCCAATATCACGGAAGATGTGTTCAGCTCTGTTCGTGCAGCAATGCGGGGAGTCGTTACCCATGGAACCGCCCTCCCTGTCATCACGACACCGATTGTGGAAGTGGCGGGGAAGACCGGAACGGGAGAGGTGGGCCTGGAGAACCGATACACCTCCTGGTTCGTAGGTTATGCTCCTTACGATGCCTTGGATCCCGAGGAAGTGGTCGTGGTGTCGGTGCTGGTGGAGGCCACGAATGACTGGGAATGGTGGGCGCCGAAGGCGGCGAACATCGTGTTTCATGGTATCTTCTCAGGGTTGTCGTATGAAGATACCGTCAGAGAACTGAGGCAAGGTCCTGCCCGATGGTATCTTCCCGCGTTGGAGGATCGATGAGAAGGTTGATAAAGGGACAGTGGGCATATACCGATTGGGTTCTCCTTGTTACGGTGCAGATCCTCGTCTGTATTGGTATACTCTTCATCTATTCGAGCGGGATCACCTCGACCGGTGAGAGATACAACGATGAGTATATACGCCAAATCGTATGGGCTGTTTCAGGAATTGGTCTGCTCCTCGTCTTTTCCATGCTTGACTATCAAATCTACAAGAATCTCGCCTTCGTCATCTTCCTGAGTCTGCTGTTCCTCTTGGTGCTCACCCTTTTCATAGGAAAATCGGTGAAAGGGGCACAAGCGTGGTTGGGAATAGGGGATCTGGGGATTCAGCCGTCCGAGTTCATGAAGGTGGCAACGATCCTTGTGCTCGCCCACTTCCTCGAGGAAAGGGCTGGCGAAGTCACATCGTTGAAGGTGTTCGGACAGGCGTTTCTCATTGTGATGATTCCCGTCGTGGTGATACTGCTGCAGCCCGATTTTGGAACTGCGATGGTGTACATCCCCATCTTCCTCACGATGAGTTTCGTAGCGGGTACCCCCATCCGTTATATCGTATTCTGGGGACTCGTAGGAGTGCTTTCCCTGTTCTGGACTGTCTTCCCATGGATGGTCGAGATCTTCCATCTCTCTCCTCTCTATGCCGAGATCTTCGCAGGGTCCCTCAGTCCCTTCATTCTCCTCGGAACAGGAGTTGTACTCCTTCTCCTTCTGGCAGGGTATTTCATTACAAAGTCGCGGGCCTTCTATTGGGGCAGCTTTTTCTGTGCGCTGTTGCTGATCCCGCTTGTCCTCTCTTTTCCCGTCCGAGGATTCCTCAAGGAATACCAGATCATGCGCCTCATCGTTTTTCTCGATCCTTATGTCGATGCACGAGGAGCCGGATGGAATATCATACAATCCTTGACCGCCATAGGATCCGGAGGAATCTGGGGCAAGGGATTCCTTCAGGGAACCCAGAGTCACTATCAATACCTTCCCCAACAGAGTACCGATTTCATATTTTCGATCCTTGCGGAGGAGTGGGGATTTGTGGGAGCGGTCGGTCTGTTTTTCCTCTACCTCGTGATACTCGTACGGATTTTCAGGACGGCGGTCCTTGCCCCTGACGTTTTTGGGAGGTTGATCGCGGCAGGGATCGGGGGGATGTTCCTGTTCCATTTCATGGTCAATGTGGGGATGACATTGGGCATCATGCCCATTACGGGTATCCCTCTGTTCCTTGTCTCGTATGGGGGATCTTCCCTCTGGACCGCTTTGATCTCTGTGGGCATGGTTCTCAATATCTACAGGAACAGATATACTGCCTGACATGGGGTATGCCTTCGATCGTTTGAGAAAAGCGCTTCACTCTGTGCGGCAGCCTGGGAGATACGTCGGTGGTGAATACGGTGCAATCACGGAGGAGTTTTCTCCGGATGATCTCACCATTGCCATCTGTTTCCCCGATCTCTATGAGATCGGAATGTCCAATACCGCTATATACTATCTGTATGATCTCCTCAATCGCATCCCGGGTGTGCACTGTGAGAGGGTCTTTGCACCCGCCCCTGACTTTGAGCGATCCCTTTCGGATCATGGATTACTCTTGTACGGCCTCGAGACACGTACCCCTCTTCGAGAGTTCGATATCGTGGCGATATCTGTTGGATACGAACTCGGTTTCACCAATATAGCTACCATACTTCGAGCGGGTGGTGTGGCTGTAGAAGGAGCACGCCGGAGTCTTGCCGGAGATCCGGTGATACTCATGGGGGGGCCTGGAGCCACGAATCCCCTTCCGTTTGCTTCCTTGGTCGATGCTGTGTTCATCGGCGAATTCGAGGCCATCTATCCTGATCTCCTCTATCGTCTCAGAGACGAGAAGAGAAAGGGGGGAGACAGAGATGCCATTCTGCAGGTCCTCGGCGAGGACCCCCACGTGTGGATGCCGGGCAAGCAGAAGGCAAAGCGTGCGATCTGGATGGGATTCGGAGAACCCCGGATCTATTCGTATCGACCTGTTCCGAATATACCCGCGGTGCAGGATCATGCAGTGGTGGAAATCATGAGGGGTTGCCCACAGGGATGCAGGTTTTGCCATGCAGGGATCTTCTACAGGCCCCAGAGGGTGAAGTCTCCTTCCGCGATCCATGAGGAGGTGAGACATCTCCACGAAAATCTCGGTTACAGGGAGATCACCCTTGCTTCTCTCAGCAGCGGGGATTATCCCGGGATCTTCGACCTCGTCAGGTCACTCAATCGGGAGTTTGCAGGGAGACATCTCAGTTTCTCCCTGCCTTCTTTGAAGGTCAGTACATTTGCCCTGGAGCTGCTCGAAGAGATAGGAAAGGGCAAAAAGAGTGGACTCACGTTTGCCGTAGAAACGCCTTATCCTGAGGGACAGAGGGGGCTCAACAAAGAGGTTGAGTTGGAGAAAGTGATTTCCATACTCCAGCGAGCGAAGGAGAAAGGATGGCGGTTGGCGAAGTTCTACTTCATGGTAGGGCTCCCGTATTCGATCGAAGACGAGAGAGAAGCTGAGCGAATCGTGGAATACATAGAAACGATCTCTCGTGCAACGCGTATTTCCATTCATATGAACATCGGCACCTTTGTCCCCAAACCCCATACACCTTTCCAATGGGCTCCTCAGCTCTCCTATGAGGAGGCGAAGAGAAGGATCTTCCAGGTGAGGGACCGTCTCAAGAGATACAAGTGGGTGAAAGTGGGTTTCCACAATCCGCTTCAGTCAGTACTTGAAGGGCTTCTTTCCAGAGGTGATGAAAGGGTAGGGGCTCTCTTCCTGGAGGCATGGGAGAGGGGTGCCCGCTTCGAAGCATGGGATGAGTATCTGAACGAAGAACTCTGGATGAGCCTCCTCGAACGGGAAAAACAGCTTGTAGAGGAGGTGCTCAGAGGACGTCCGGAAAGTGGTGAGCTCCCCTGGGGATGCGTGGACCTGGGAGTCAGTCGTCACTTTCTCAAGAGGGAGTGGAAACGAGCGCAGAAGGGTGAGATGACCGCTCCTTGCGATGTGCCTTGTGATCATGCGTGTGGGGTGTGCTCTCGAAAGGTCCATCTGAAACATACCCCGGAAGAACCTCTCCAGCCTTCTTCGAATGCTCGAGTCTCTTCAACGGAAGACATCGGGATAGCGTCCACCTACAAGCCTCATCATTCGGACGACTTGGAAGAAGTGTTGATTTTCTTCGAGAAAAAAGGGGGGCTTTCTTATGTTCCTCATCGAGCGATGCTTGGAGTGTTCGAACGATCCTTTATCAGGGCCGGGATGAGGATAGAGTATTCCAGAGGTTTCAGCCCGCATCCAAGGATGGAATTCCTGAGGCCTCTTCCGGTTGCGGTCTCTTCGCTATGTGAAGTGGTGAGACTTCGTGCTGCGCTTTCGACACTACCCGATCATGGGACCCTGGCAGACAGTTTTCCTCCAGGGATCGATGTGTGGGGTATAGTGAAAAAGAATTTTTCCGGATCTCTCACTCCTCTCTATGCAGGAGAGCTCTACAGATTGAGCGGCATAGATCACAAACAACTTGAGCATGTCTTGGAAAAGATACAACACGCTGAGAGAGGTGCCTCTTCTCCGGAGGTGCTTCCCGAATTCTCCCTCGTCGAGGGCGACATTCTCCTGTACATTCCCGTGGAGGGGGGGGTGAATCTGAAGGCCCTGCTGTCCGAACTGCACCCTCACGAGGGGCTTGCCATCCTTCGTGAGGACATGCTCCTGCGAGATGCGGGACGATGTTTCTCCGTGTATGATCTCCCTGGACGTTTCAACCTTCAAGCTCTGCTTTGGCGGCCTCCCAGAGGGAGTCGAGTTCCTCTGGTGAGCTTTTCTGAAATGAGATCCCTTTTTCCTTGAGCATCCTCTCCATCGACTCCAGTCTGGAGAAAATACTCTCAAGGGTTGACAGTAAGGCTTCGGATGGGTGAATGTCGAGTTTTCGTGAGAGATTGAGAACAGAGAAGAGAAGGTCTCCAACCTCTTTCTTCAGACTCTCTCTGTCATGAGGTGCTTTTTCGAGAACGGTCTCGATCTCATTGATCTCCTCTTTTGTTTTTTCCAGGGGTCCGGTGTAGGTAGGCCAATCGAAGTTGTACTCGGCAAGAATCTTCTGCAAAAGGTACGCAGCATCAAAAGGGGGAATGCCGGAGAGATGTTCTTTGACGTGGGAAGTGGAGAGGGGAGGAAGTTCATCCGGTGAGACCGAGGAGGGAGGCTTGTGTTCCTTACGTTTTTCGCTGTTCCAGTTCTCGAGAGCTTCTTCGGCATTGGCGGCTTTCGCTTCCCCGAAGACGTGTGAATGACGAGAATAGAGTTTCTGGATCACTCTATACAAGACCTCTTCGGAGGAGAAGTATCCCAGATCCTCTGCGATGATCATGAACATCAGGGCGTTGAGATAGACGTCTCCGATTTCCTCTTCGACTTCTTCCGTGCGTTCGGCAAAGAGAGCGGTCCAGAGTTCATATACTTCTTCCAGGAGATTCGGGAGCACGGAGATGAGGGTTTGTGTGCGATCCCAGGGGCAACCTTCGGGACTCCTGAGAAACTTTATGATGTCGTATAATAAAGAAGACAGTTCCTCGCGAGATGCGAGAGGTGCTCCTTCCTGGAGGGGGATGGCAAGAATTTCCTTTACGATGGCTTCCTTGGTCTTCCGGGGTTCGTTCTTCATACACCCTCCGATGCTATTCGTTCAAGTAGACAGAATATATATTATCAGAAGTCTTCCTTGTGGAGTATCTGCCGACTCGCATGGTATATGAGCAGAGCCACCCCCGCACCTCCCAGGATGAAGATGATGGGATGTATGCGTCCGGAGACCGCGGTGAAGACCACATGGAGGGTCCCTCCTCCAATGCTCCCGATGAAGGCGACGAGGAAGGACCACCATATGCGGACCTCGTGAGACCTCATGACTTTTTTCAAGTGAAGGAAGTAGTAGGCCCATGTGAGGATCGCTGCTCCCGAAAGGTGTGTGAGAAGCATTTTCGTATGATAGAAAAGAATTTCGCTCATCATTGGACTTCCACTTTTATGGGATAGAGGACCCTTGCGGCACTGTAGAGATTGTTCAGTTCGTCGTCCACTCCGAAACACACGGCGACGAATACGAGATAGACATGCGTTCCTGAATTGGGGACGTCGATGTCGTCCCTGTCTGCAGAGGAGAATGGTTCGTCGTTTTCGACGGTGCGTATGATGGTGGAGGTCTTCGTCTCTTTTCCGGTTACATCGAACCTGCTGATACCATTGCTGGTGTCCACTGTGATGGTGACGGTGTATGTGCCATCGGGGTATCCAAAGGGGATGAGAGGAAGCTCTTCAGAGCCTTCAGCATAGACGCGTCGGTACCCTTTGCTCGTGAGCGAGGAGACGGGGTTGTACAGGATATCCTCTATGTCCTCTTTGTCGGATGTGAATGAAGCGTCGTCGACAAAGAACGTCTGTCGATCGGAGATGTCGCTCGCGTAGAATTTGTAGTAGAGTTCCACACCCTTGAAATAGGCTTCATATACGCTGTTCTCTCCGTCATACCTGAAACCCGTTTTGGTGTCTTCTCCTGGATAGAGAAGGTGTCCGCTCTCTATGGGATTAAGGATCACGCCTGTCTCAAGCCCACATCCGGCGTATACGCCGAGCAGGAACAACAGGAGTGTCCACTCCCCTGCTCTCCTCCTTTTTTTCCCTCGTTCGGGGGGAGATGCCTTCCTAGCTATCGTCTCGTACGTCGATGAGTTCATAGATGAGTACCGGTTTGTTCTTCCCTTTCACCCTGATATTGTCGAGTTCTCGTACGATTACTTTGTCCTTTACGAGGCTGTAGGTGTATTCGCTTATGATGATATTCGTCATATAGGTTTTGTTCGTACCCTCGAGGCGTGCTCCGAGATTCACGTTATCGCCCATGAGTGTATAGTTCATCCGTCCAGGGGAACCCATGTTGCCCACCGTCATGATCCCCGAGTTGATTCCTATCCCGATGTTGAGTCGTTTTTCGGGAGGCCATTTCGCGTTGAGTTCCTCCAAGGCTTTCATCTGCCTGATGGCACATATGCAGGCCCTGAGGGCATGATCTTCCTGCGGGATCGGGGCCCCCCAGAAACACATGATCTCGTCTCCTACGTATTTGTCGAGCGTTCCTTCGAGGTCCAGGATGATGTCGGTCATCACCGTGAGATATTCGTTCAGGTGATTTACGAGCTCCTGAGGGGTCATGGTCTCAGAGAGCGTGGTGAACCCTCTGATATCGGAGAAGAAGACGGTGAGTTCCTTGTCTACTCCCCCCAGTTCCGGGAGGGATTCCATGTCTATGAGTTGATCCACGACACGGGGGCTCACGTATTTTGAAAACATCTCTCTTATCCGTCGCTTATCACGCTCCTCGGTCATCACACGATATACGACGATTGCAAAAAAGGTGAAGAGCCCTGCGGTACCCGTGGAGGAGAACGGGACGAGTACGCCGGACAGATCGAATGCCACGGTGATCGCAAGGAACAGGACGAGGAGGAACAAAACGGTGAGTATCGCTGAAAGGAGGATCGATTTCCGGCTGCTGAGGAAGGCGATGAAATATATGATTCCGAGGAGAAAGACGATGTCCGCCCACCAGGGAATGGGTACGATGAACTGACTCATGAGTATGGTGTTCAGGGCGTTTGCATGGATTTCCACTCCATACATCAATCCCAGCGGAGTGGGCTTCTCATCGGCCGCCATCCCTTTTGCGAAGGGCCCCACCATGATGATCTTATTCGGAGCTATCGCCCGCGGGCCTTTTGAAGGATCTTCCGGTAAGGCACCTTTGACGTACCCCACATAGGGGCGGACCGGGAATGTCTGGTATCCATCTGAAGAGGACGGGGGACCCATGTAGTTTATGATCATATTGCCCCATTCATCTATGGGGATCCGAAGTTCGTGGATCGTCTTCTCCTCCGCGGGTTTCACGATCCGGCCGTTCTCGTCCGTCTCCGCAGGACGCGCTACGATGGTATAGGGCTCCCACTCCCCTGTCTTCGGATTGTACTTCTGAGGATCAGGTATCCTGATGTATTCGCCGAGTACCACTTCCACATCCGAGGGCCGTTTGTGCATGTACTCGAGGGCGAGTGAGAGGGTGATCGCCGGCAGGAAATAGTCCCTGTAGTATCTTACCACGAAGAATTCTCCGTCGATGGTGCCGTCTCCATCCAGATCTATTTCCTTGGGCGGGGCCTTTTTCTCCATCTCCACCTGCAATTTCTGCAGAATCTCCTCAGTGAGAGGATAAGGGATGGGATGTTCCCTCCCCTCCGTATCCACCCACGCGAGACGTTCGAATTTGGACCTGTCGATCGAGAAATCCGTGGTGAGTTCTGGGAGGGGGATGAGCCTCACCAGCCGGCTCTGCTTGGCTATGAGCGGCTGGCGACGAAACACTTTGTCATAGTCTTCCACGAAATTCGCATGACCGTATCCTTTTGCGGCTTTGCCATACGGGATGAGAGGTGGTTGAAGCCCGTAGAAGGCAGGGATGGATTCCCAGTCTCCCTCGATCCGTGTGATCAGCCCGTATTCCTCGAAAAGTGTCTCCTGCCGTCTGTGGAGGACCTCCTCATAGGCAGGAGGCGGAGGATTGAGTTCAAGCACGGTGTCGAGGAAGACGCGGCCGTTCTCTTCGATGCTCTTTACGAGGAGGGCGTCGTTGAAGGCCTCTTCCTGCGGCTCTACAAAGAAGATGTCGAGGAACACCGCCCGTTCCCTCTGTTGCTGATCCCTGATACGAGCGAATCTGCTCACCAGTTTCGCATGGACGGATCTGTCGAAAGGCCACCTGCCGATGTCACTCAAGGTTCGGAAATCGATTCCTATGATGAGTATGTCGGGGGATATGTTGGGATTCTGGGCGCGGACCTCTACTCCCTCTTTTATCTTCCGGGAGGTGGTCAAAGTCTTGAGCTTGAAATGGGTATCGAGTACCTTGAGTTCCCATCGGTCGAAGATCGCCGTGGTCTCTTTGAGGAGGAGGAAGAGGAGGAAAATCCCTGTGGCGATAAGAAAGCCGGCACATCCTGTTTTGATCCGTTTCATCCTCTTCCTCCTTCCGTGGTTTTGGGTGTTATTCCTGGAGTTGGAGGAATATCATTCTGTCACGTGCGAGATGACTCCACTGGGATGAGGGATAGTCCTCCAAGAGCTGAGTATAGATCTGTCGGGCTCCCTCTCTGTCTCCGGAGGACTCCTTGAGCCTTCCGAGCGAGAAGAGGGCCCGCGGTTTCAGGACGGAGAAACCGGCTTCGATCACTTTCTCATAACGCGTCGTGGCGCCGCTTGTATCGCCGAGGTTTTCTCGTGCTGCCGCGGCGTCGAGGAGTGCGACTGCAGCAAGATAACTGCGGGGGAATTCCTTTGCAAGACGATCGAACCAGATCGAAGCGTCATCCCAGTCTTCTTGCCAGAAGGCGAGGTGTCCAAGGAGGTACATCGCGCGTTGGGAGGGATAGGCCTTTCCATAGGTGTCGACGACCCCCTTGAGATCCTCTTCGAGGGATAGCACCTCCTCATCTCCGACCTGTTCTCTGTCACTCGTCTGTAGGCGGGCGAAACGCTCTTCCAATTGTTCGACTTCGTAGGTTCCCTTATCGAGGAGCGCCGCCTCTCTCTGTTGATAGGTGAAGAATCCGGTGAGCACGGCGATCACGAGCAGCAGCGTTCCCAGGATCACCCATCGGAACCGGCTGAAGAACCTTTCCACTCGCGGTGTGGTACTCACCTCTCTTTCCTGTACTACTGGTGGCATCGTCTCTCTCCTTGCATCGCATTAGATTTTGATATCATACTCTTTGATGAGTTTCGCAAGATAGGTTCTTTGGATCCCCAGTTTTTTTGCGGTGAGGGTCTGGTTCCCCCTGTTCATACGAAGCGCGTTCTGGATGAAGTTCCGTTTGAAGATGGTTACGGCTTCTTTCAGGCCTTTCTGCTGATAGAGCTCAGAGTACTCGGACGGTCGGGAGATCATGAGATCCTCGGGGGTGATGTACTCTTCCTGGGATATCACCACCGCACGTTCCACGACATTCTCGAGCTCTCTCACATTGCCTGGCCATGTATATCCAAGGAGGACTTCGAAGGCTTCAGGGGTGAAACCCTTTATGGGTTTGTTCATCTCTCTGGTATATTTCTTCAGGAAGAATTCGGCCAGGACAGGTATATCTTCCACCCGTTCTCTGAGGGAGGGAATATAGAGAGGAATGACATTGAGTCTGTAGTAGAGGTCCTGTCTGAATGATCCTTCCGCCACCGCCTTCTCCAGGTTTCGATTGGTAGCGGCTATGATTCTCACGTCGACCTGGATGGGCTCGCTCGACCCCAGTCTCTCGAAGGTCTTGTACTGGAGGACCCTGAGAAACTTCGCCTGGAGTGTGAGGGGGAGCTCCCCGATCTCATCGAGGAATATCGTGCCTCCATGGGCGAGTTCAAATCTGCCTTTGCGATCCTGGACGGCGTCGGTGAAGGCCCCCCTCACATGTCCGAAGAGCTCGCTCTCCAGAAGACTCTCCGGAAGTGCCGCGCAATTGACTCGCACGAACGGTCCGTCTTTGCGTTTGCTCCTCAGATGGATCTGTTCGGCGAAGAGTTCTTTCCCGACTCCGCTCTCCCCTTGGATGAGTACCGGAGAGTCGGTCTGGGCTATCTTGTCCACGAGCTGGAGTTTTTCCTTGATGAGTTGACTCTCCGCGATGAGAGGGTGGAAACCTTGTGCGGTGGTGATCTGGATCTGGAGGTGCTCTATCTCATTGTGGACTCGTTGGAGATAGCGCGCGTTCTGAAAGGCGATTCCGGCCTGATTCGCGAAGACTTCGAGCCACTCGAGATCTTCCTGGGTGAATCCTTTGTCGCCCTTCTTGTTGAGAACCTCTATGACCCCCACGCACTCTTCCTTGACCCTCATGGGTACGGCGAGAATCGAGCGCGTCCTGTAACCCGTCTCACGATCGATTTCAGGGAAATGTCGAGGATCATCTTCCACGCTGTTGACGATGAGTGAACGATTGTGTTTCGCCACCCATCCGGCGATACCTTCTCCCGGCTTGAGGGAGAAGCGTTTCACCTCCGGCCCTTTGGGACCGAGAGCGATTTCGAAATAGAGGCGATTCATCTCTCGATTCAAAACGAGGAGCGAGGCAGCCTCCCCTTCCGTGAGCTCCATTGCCGAGGAGAGGATCTCTTCCAGAAGGGTATGTACGTCCTGATACCTCGAGTTGATCCTCAGGTTGATCTCGAGAAGCTTTTCCAATTTCCTCTTGTCGATGATCTCCGAGGAAAAGATCATATCATTCCGACTCGTCCTCCTGGCTTGAAGAGAGGAGGTCTGCTATGCTGAAGGTTGTCTCCCCTTCCCCTTCATGGAGGTACTTGCTCAATTCGCGTTCCTGCTCTTTCCTCTCCTTCTCCCGGATGGAGAGGATAAGCCGCCTCTTCGAGGGTTTGAGCTCGAGTACGAGTGCCCGTATGGTGTCGCCTTCCTTGAGCCGATCGCGGACGTTCTCGGGAGTCTCCACAGCCGGATCGCACAGTTGACGATTGGGGATGAAGCCCTCTATTCCTCCCTGAACCTCCACTACGATTCCCTGAGGTTCCTTCCTGAGGATCTTGGTCTCGATCTCGCTTCCTTCAGGGAAGGCCTTGGCAAGGGCTTTCCACGGATCTTCGGAGAGCTGTTTTATCCCGATCTGGATCCTGCGTCTCTTCTTGTCGATACGGGTGATACAGAATTCGATCTCCTGTCCCGGCTGAAAGAGGGTTGTAACATCCTCCACTCTTTCGGTCCAGGAGATGTTCTCTGCCGGGAGAAAGGCCTCGATTCCCTCTTCGAGTTCCACCACCGCGCCGTGCGGGAAGATCTGCGTGATAGGACGGGTCAACCTCATCCCCACAGGATAGCGTTCGTGGAGAGTCTCCCATGGGTTGGCCTGGAGCTGACGAATACCCAGCGAGAGTCGTCGTTCTTCGATGTCATAGTCGAGGATCTTGGCCTGGATCCTCGCTCCGCGTTTGAGGACTTCTTTGGGATGCTCGATGGTCTTCACCCATGACATCTCGGAGATATGGACGAGACCCTCGATGCCTTCTTCTATTTCCACGAAGGCCCCGAAGGGCATGAGTTTGGTCACCACCCCCTCTACCACATCTCCCCTGTGGTAACGTTCTTCAAAGTGGGTCCATGGGTCTTCTTTGAGTGCCTTGAGGGAGAGATTCACCTTCTGCTGCTCCCTGTCCATCTTGATTATCTTCACCCTGACCTTTTCACCCTTTTTCACGTAATCCTTGGGTCGTACGGCCCGTCCCCAGCTCATGTCCTGAAGATGGAGGAGTCCGTCGAATCCTCCCAGATCTATGAAGGCTCCAAAGGGTGCGAAGGATTTCACGACACCTTCTACGATGTCGCCTTCCTTTCTCGTTTCGAAGAACTCGGTCCGCTTCCTTTCCCGTTCCTCCTCGAGCCACCTCCTTCTCGAAAGGACGATGTTCACCTTTCTGTTGGAGAAGAGACGTTCTATGAGAAAGCGGGTTTCCAGCCCGATGTAGGGGCTCACGTCCTCCACACGCTCGATGTCGGTCTGAGACCTGGGGAGAAAACCGGAGAACCCGTGTCCCAGGTCCACTTCAAAGCCGCCTTTTATCTCCCGTACTATCTTCCCTTCGATAGGCTTCTTTTCCTGGAAGGCGTCTTTCAATGTCTTCCAGAAGAGCCGCTGATCCGCCTTTTTCTTGGACACGAGAATGTGACCGTCGGCCGTCTCCTTGCGGAGGATGACCACGGGGACGGTATCCCCTACTTTCGGAAGGGTATCGAAATCGCTTATGGGAACCTGGCCTTCGGATTTATAGCCTACGTCGAGGTATACATAATCTTTGTTGATCTCGATCACTGTGCCTTCTACGAGAGACCCCTCTTCCACCTCTTCCAGGGTCTTGAGATATATTTCCTGCAGTTCCTCCTGTTCTGGCACGGATGGGTCGGGGGAGGTATTCATCTGGGGGTCCAGCGTTGAGTTCTGATGGTTCATCATGTCAGTCCTACTCCTGTTCTCCGATATCTGCCGAATGATCTGTATAACTTTCTCACAAACCGCCTCGCTGGTCAAGTCGGAGGTGTCAATATAGACCGCACCGGGCGCTTGCTTGAGGGCTCCCAGTGGTTTGTTCCTGTCGATCTCGTCTCTTCTCCGGATTTCCTTCACAAGCTCCTCATAGGGGAGCGAGGATGTCCCCTGGAGGAAGCGTCTTCGTGCCCTCTCCTCCGGCGTGGCGTCAAGGAAGAACTTGTAGGGTGTATCGGGAAAGACCACTGTGCCGATATCCCGTCCTTCCACGACGCCGCCTGATTCTCGTACCAGGGTTCTCAACTTTTCCGTGACGTGGTTCCTCACCTCGGGGAGTGAAGAGACCTGAGCCACCCACCTGTCCACCTGATCCGTATGGAGCTCCGAAAGGGAGGGAATGCCGTCGATGTCGAGAACGCCCTCGACGATCCTGCAGGTGAGGTCTCGAGCCAGGAGAATGATGGCTTCTTCCCGAAGAGGAGAGAGGTATTGCGCCATGATGGCAAGGTACGTGACCGCACGGTAGAGATCTCCCGAGTTGACATGGGGGAGGTGGAGCCGCTCTGCGATGCATCTCGCTACCGTGCTCTTGCCCACCCCGGCTGGTCCGTCAATGGCTATGATCATCATGTCCTCTCCCTTCCCGTAGAAGTCTGATTTCCTCCTTGGTGAGATTCCGGAAGTGCCCGGGCCTGAGCCGACCCAACCGGACAGGCCCTATCCTGATGCGGTGTATCCTCACGATGGGGAGATGAGAGGAATAGAAGACCTTCCTTATCTCCCTGTTTTTTCCTTCTTCGAGAATGAGATGGACCTTGTGGGGGCTTTTCGATTTATAGGCTTTGAGCACATATCGTTCCCCTTCGATCCGTATTCCCTTCAGGTAGGATTCGAGGAGTGCTCTGGGGATGGGTCGTTTGGTTTCCACGAGATACTCTTTCTCGACCCGGTGTTTGGGATGCATCACGATATCCGCAAACTCACCGTCGTTTGTGAGAAGCAGGAGACCGGAAGAGAGGAAGTCGAGCCGTCCGATGGAGAATACCTTATACGGCAGGACGGGATCTATGAGGTCATAGACGAGCGGCCTTCCCTGCGGATCGGAACGGGTGCAGAGATATCCCGGGGGTTTGTGAAATGCAAGATAGAGGAACTTTCCGACGAGGTGGACATCCCTCCCGTCCAGGGTCACGCGGTCTTCCTGCGGGTCCACGCGATGGGCGGGATTGGTTATCACCCTGCCGTTCACTCTCACCCGTCCCTTCTTGATGAGTTCCTCGCATGCCCGCCGAGAGCCTTCACCGCACCGTGCGAGGAAGACGTGGAGCCGCAGTTGCGAGGATGAGCCGGGATGTCTCTGTCCACTATTTGAGTTCAAATCGTTCCGCCTCTTCTTCCTGGAGTTTCGGGAGATCGGCGATGCTCTTGAGTCCGAACATGCGAAGGAATTCTGGGGTGGTACCGTACATGGCAGGTCTTCCCGGGAGGTCTTTACGGCCCACTTCCTTTATCAATTCTCGGGAGAGGAGCATCCTGATCATGGCGTCGGAGGATACCCCCCTTATGGCCTCGATTTCCGCCCGGGTGATAGGTTGTCTGTAGGCGATGATTGCCAGGGTTTCCAGGGCCGCACGGCTCAACCTCGAACGATGTTTCTTCCCGTATCGAGGGCGAAGCGCGCTCCAGAAGCGCTTGTGGGGTGAGAGAAACACCTCATCGGAGGAGATGTAGAGGTCGATCCCATGTCCGTTTGTCTCATAGACCTGTTTGAGCTCTTGAAGAGACTGCTCCACCTCTTCCGAGGAGAGTCCGGTGGTCTCCGCGATCTGGGCCATCGAGATCGGTTCCGACTCGAGCAGAAGGACTGCCTCGCACAGAGCGGCGCTGGGTGAGAGTTTCATGTGCCCTCCTCTCTCTTCCTGATGATGATATCCCCGAAGAGCCGGTTCTGGAAGACGCGAATCAATTTCAGGCGACTGCTCTCGAGTACTGAAAGGAAAGCACAGATGAGATCGAGGAGCGAGTGGGGACGGGTGATCAGGTCGGTGAACGGGAACTCGTCCTTCTGGGAGAGGAGTTCAAGGAGAAGTGCCTGTTTCTCCGAGGTGGTCACATCCTCGGAGAGGTCTATGAGTCTTCCGGCCGAGAGTCTGCTCATGAGGTGGGAGAAGACCTTGAAGAGGTTCCACGGATCCATTTCCTCCAAGACCGGTTCCTCATCGAAAGGTAGACGGGGTTGTCCGTTTCTACGCTCGAACCACGAGAGGGGAGAGTTTTCTGCCTCTTCCCACCTTTTTTCCATGAGTTCCGAGAGTTTCTTGTATTTCTGATATTCTATCAACTGCTCCACGAGGTCCTTTCTGGGATCTTCCCAGTCCTCATCGACCTCGTCGTGCTCTTGCGGGAGAAGCATCTGTGATTTCATATAGAGCAGGGTGGCGGCCATGAGATAGAAATCGGTGAGATTGTCGAGTTCCACCCGTTCGGCGTATCTGAGGAATTCGAGGTACTGCTCTGTGATCTCCGCGATGGGTATGTCGTATATGTTTATCTCGGCCCGCTTTATCAAGAAAAGAAGGAGGTCGAGAGGGCCTTCGAAGTCCTGTAGTCTGAACGTCGTCGTCTCCATGGGAAGATCATTTCTATACCAGCGGCGCTATTTTTTCAAGGTGAAGAGGATGGTGGAGAGCGGCCTGCTCCTGTTTCACCCGGAACGGGATTCCGTCCCGGGGGTCCACGAGGTCAGGGGCGAGTTCCAGGAGAGGCACGAGCACGAAGAGTCGTTCCTGCATCCTGGGATGGGGGATCTGGAGGGAAGGGGTGGTGAGCAGCAGATCGTCGTAGAGGAGTATGTCGAGATCGAGCGGTCTCGGGCCGTAACGTGGTTCTTCGGCCCTGTTCCTGCCCGCGTTGGTTTCGAGCTCCTGGAGAAACCTCAGGAGGGCTTCGGGGTGAAGGTCGGTATGGAACTCAATCACTGTGTTGAGGAAGTCCGGTTGGTCCCTCAGGTACATGGGTTCCGATCTGTAGAGCGAAGCACACCGCAGCTCCGGGTCCCTCTTCCTGAGGGCAGAAAGGAGGCGTCCCACTATACCGAGGGAATCTCCCCTGTTCGAACCCACAGCGATATACGTCGTCGCCATCTAGAAGAGTATCTCTTCCTGGGACTTCGGTTTTTTTTGCCCATTCCCGTTCTTCTTCTGAACACCGTCTTTCCCCTCTTCGGGAAGAGGTGTCTTGTTCGTGTAGAGATGTGGGAAAAGCTTCTTTCTGAGCTCCTCCTCGATGCGCGAGGCTTCCTCTGGGTGTTCCACGAGATATTGCTTTATCGTCTCCCTCCCCTGCCCTATCCGTTCGTCTCCGATCGAATACCAGCTCCCGCTCTTCTGGATGAGCCCGTGTTCCACTGCGGCGTCCAGCAGGCTCGCGATACTGGAGACCCCTTTCCCGAACTCCATTTCCAGCTCCACCTTCTTGAACGGAGGGGCCACCTTGTTCTTCACCACCCGGACACGCACCTTGGTTCCCACTGCGTTGTCCGCCCCCTCGCTGATGGTCTCGGTTCTCCTGACATCGAGTCGGATCGTGGCATAGAACTTCAGGGCGTTCCCTCCGGTGGTGGTCTCCGGATTACCGAACATCACCCCGATTTTCATCCGTATCTGATTGATGAAGATGAGACAGGTGCCCGATTTGGCGACGGCTCCCGTGAGTTTACGAAGTGCCTGGCTCATGAGCCGGGCCTGGAGTCCCACATGGGCGTCTCCCATGTCACCATCGATCTCGGCTTGCGGGGTGAGAGCGGCCACAGAGTCCACCACAATGATGTCGATTGCTCCCGAACGCACGAGGGATTCCGTGATTTCGAGGGCTTCCTCACCGGAAGAGGGTTGAGAGACCCACAGTTCATCGATGTTCACACCCAGGTTCTTTGCATACGTGGGATCGAGCGCGTGTTCTGCATCGACAAAGGCGGCGATTCCTCCCCGCTTCTGGGCTTCGGCGATCGCGTGAAGGGCGATGGTGGTCTTTCCCGAGGACTCGGGACCGTAGATCTCGATGATCCTCCCCTTGGGATATCCACCCACGCCCAAGGCATAGTCGAGGAGAATGGATCCCGAAGGGATGACATCGAGGCCTTCGACATGGCTGCGGGAGCCCAGGCGCATGAGTGCTCCCTTGCCGAACTGCTTTTCGATCTGGAGTTGCGCGGCCTCGAGTGCCTTCAGTTTTTCTTCTCGTATGTTGGGTGAGGAATTGTTTTTTGCCATAGTCTCCCCTCTCACGCATAGTAGAGCCTCACGGGGAATCCGTCAATAGCATATTCAGAACGAGCCTTTTGCGCTGTACTGCTTTTTTAGTAACCCAACGGGAGTCCTGGGCAACAACGCGCTGTAATGCCTGCTTAGGGTGTCAACGTTACCGTATTCTCATCCGGAATAGTGCTCACAACGGTACAATATGCACGATGGTTTGCTCGCGTTCACTCCACCACGGCGGTTCTGTATCCGAACTGGACACACCTTCCCTCAGGATTCCTCAAGGGAACGTGGATACGGGGGATCGGTTTCGGTAAGACCGCTCGTTAGGCCGCAGGCCTGACCAGGGAGCGCATCTGGTTCGCTTGGTTCTCTCGCACTCGTCCCAGGGCAGGGGCACTCATGACAGAAAACACCAGCGTGAGGTGAACCGACAGTTTCTCCTGCCCCCGGATCGTGTGGAGTTCCAGGCTAAAGCTTCGATCCAGCCGGCTGTGGATCCGCTCCAAGGCCGTTCGCTTGGCATACTCCCGCTTCCACCGATACGAAGATCGGGCGAGAGGCGTGAAGACTCTGCGGTCCGTGGAGAGGGGGATCCGAATACAGGAGGCCAAGGGACAGGAGGCTTTGCCTGCACACTCATACCCATAGTGCACCGCAGGACAGCCGTACTTCAACGTGCCCCGCTTCTCTTCAAATCCCCGGTAGGCCATCTCCCGCTGCGTCCCCGTGGCCATACAGACACAACTCACCGTCCCTTGGTAGTCATACACCACATTTCTTGTCCCCGGGACCAGCCTGGTCTGTTCTCCATCTTTCCACAGGTTGCGAATATCGATGACCGGTTTGATCCGGTGCTCGTGCCACAACAGATCTATCAACGTGCCATCATCATAGCCCCGGTCGGCCGTGAACACTTCCGCCGCCTTGAGTATATGCGGCCTATGGCGATCCAGGGACCGAATCAGCTTTCGCATTACCGGCACCTCGTGCTTTGAGGCCCGACTCACCGTAAAGGCCACCGGCAGTTCATACGCTGTATCCGCAAGGAGGTGCACCGTAAACCCGAACCATTTCTTTACCGACTTCTGCACCTCCCCCCGTTCATTCTGATACACATACTCATGACACCCCCAGTCCGCATCGTGCTCCCCTCGCCGGTCTCCGGCACCCTTCCCCCTTCGACGGGCAACGCTTGCTATCCCCTTCCCATCGGCTCCCAGCCGCCGCCCAAATCCAGGCAGCTCCCGGTAGCACTGATCCACCAGGCTGGTAAACACCCTTACCAGTGCTTCCCGGATACTCCGCTTCCTCAAGGTGGAAAGAAACCGGCTGTACGCGCTGGCACTGGGTACCGCATCGCTTCCCCGGGTAGGATCAAATCCACACAGGTCCCTCAGTTGCCCGTTCCGCAAGAGCTCCCGGCGTAGCTGCTCGATGCTCGGGTGCTGAAACACTATCCCCGCAACGAGCGAGTTCCACATCGCCCGTACCGGATATTCATTCCGGCCTCTCCCCCGCCTCTGTTCCAGCTGCTGCATCAGTTCCTCATCCGGCAGGTTCTCCAACACCAGCCGAAGCCGATGTACATCCCCCAATGCTTCTACATCGTGCCAGCAAAAAAGTGATTTCTGTGCTATACTTGCCATGGGCCCCTCCGTCGGTTTTCTGCTACCATGATTCTATCATGGAAAAACCCGGGGGCCCTCTTTTTTGGGGTCAATTTTTCAACTCCGACCTCGTTTTCCCCTTCTATCGCACCTGTGGACCGCTTTTTTGGGGTAAAATAAATCCCCACCCGCTTGTAATTTCTTTACCTATCGTTGCGTGAAAACAGCGCAAAAGGCTCAGCATATTCAGAACGCCTTCTTCGAGTCGAGGAGAATGGTGACAGGCCCGTCCACCACCAGCGAGACTTCCATATGAGTGCCGAATACGCCGCGGGCCGTCCTGAGGCCGAATGTCTCGATCGTTTCACAGAATCGCGTGAAAAGGGGCTCGGCTTCGGCCGGTGGAGCCGCCGCATTGTAGGAGGGGCGTCGCCCTTTCCGCACGTCTCCGAGCAGGGTGAACTGTGGAATCACGAGGATGTTCCTCCCCTCTTCGATGACCGAGCGGTTCATCTTTCCCTCGTGGTCCTCGAATATCCTCAAGTGGGCCACTTTTGTCGCAAGATAGGTCACGTCTTCCTCCGTGTCACCGCTGGCTACTCCCAAGAAGACTGCGATCCCTGTTTCGATCGATGCCACTACCCTTCCCTCGACCTCAATGACACCTCGATGTACTCGCTGGACCACAGCTCGCACGTCAGTCCTCCAACCATCGAAGAGAGTGGCATCGAACCAGGAAGCCTATCGGCGAACGTTCGTCGATCATGATCTCTCCCACGATCTCATACGCCCGTTCGGGATCGATCGTCACGGGAAAAGGAACCTCTACGGGGACGATCCCCTCCAGAATCCGCCTCGTGTGGTAACCCACCAGGAAGTCGAAGGTGATCGCATCGGGTCCGACCTCGAGGTTGGAGATTCTTCCTTTCCATTGGATTCCCACTCCTGCATAGAGAGGAGGATCTTTCATCACTTCAGCGAATCCCACGCGGGTTTTCAATGTGCCGAATTCGGGGGGGTGGAGATGGGGGATGAGCCCTTCCACTTTCTTTTTTACTTCCGGGGCTACGTTCGAGAGAAGGATCTTGTTTATGGAGATACGGGCTCGATTGTCGTCGAAGGCCACGAGGGCCTCCTGGATCTCGTGGAGAAGTTCCTGCGCCTCCCGGCTGGTCAGTACGTATCGGAACTCCCCTTCTTGGGAGAAGAGAGCCCCATTGTATGCCTCGATTTCGCGGAGGATCTGCCGGGTTTCGGGCGAGAGTGCGTCCTCTCTCTCCCTCCCTTGTATGGTGAACACGATGAGACCTCCGATGAGGAGGATCCCTGCGAAGGACGTGAGGAGGAGCACGGGAGCGAGTCGACGCCGGTGGAAGCGCATCCTGGGGAAGAGCTTCCTGAATCGGGGAGAGGTGATGAGGTCTTCCAGATCATCGTCGGTTCTACACGTACGTACCATGTCGAGGGCGTGTCTGGCAGGAGCATAGTGCGGATGGTCCTCGAGTATTTCCAGCCATCGTTGGATGGCCGACGAGGAGTCCCCCCGTTTCAGGTAGATGAGGGCAAGGCCGTGGATGATCTCGGGGCGTTCCGGCCGAAGGTGATGGGCTCTGAGGAGAAATGTCTCCGCTCCCCCGTAGTCCCCGACATGCAGGCAAGAGAGGCCGAGGAGGGCATAGAACGTGAAACTTTCCCTGTACTCGAAGATCAACGGTTCGAGCAGGCGTATGACATCTCCGTAACGACGTCGTGAGAACAATTTCTGGGCCATACGGAGATCTGATTCCTTCATCCTCTCCTCACCACGATGTCTGAGTGTGTCCTCCATTGTAGCCCATGGAATGTCCGATGGGAAGACCGAAGACTCCCTCGAATTACCGTGAGGACTCGTTCGTCTGTTGTCTCAGGCGTGAGAGCTCTGCCTCGAGTTCCTTGATTCTGGCTTTGAGAGCCTCGACCTCTTCGAGGGAAGGGACCTGATTGAGTTTTTGCTGGTAGATGGAGAGTGCTTCCTTGTAGGATCGTTCTTTCTGGTTGAGTTCTTCAGCGAGTTTCAAATATTCTTCATGACTCCATTTGAGGAGTCGGAGCAGTTCCTCCTCTCTCATCGCATACTCGATGAGTTCCATCCTGTAACGTGCCGCCTCTGCCTTTGGTGAAGACCGGTAGTTCTCCACGATATGCTCGTAGAGCGGTCTCGCTTCGGTGAAGTGGCCGAGTGAGAAGAGTGATTCCGCGGACCAGTAGAGGGCGTTGGGAACGAATTGGGATGTAGGATACGAGGCGAGGAAAGCGTTGAAGTGGGAGATACAGGATTGGTAGTCACCCTCGAGGTAGAGGAGCCTTCCCTTCTGATAGAGGGCTTCCTCGTAGAGGGGGTGGGACCCCCCTTTCAGCAGGAAGGCCTCGAGGGATTCCCGTGCCTCGTCGTATTCCCCCAGGGTGAGACAGATCTTCCCGTACCAGAAGAGCGCCTCCAGGTAGACGGGAGAATCGGCTGAAGAGAGGAGCCGGCTGAACACCTCCTTCGCCTGGATGTACTCCCCGGCCTTCACCAGGACGAACGCATGTCGCAGCAGGGCTTCGTCTCCGTTTTCTTGGGCGCCGAGAGGGAAAGAGAGAATATACATCACGAGCACGATGACGGCGGTGACTCTGGATCTCATGCGATTATATTGTCGACACTTTTTCATGAAAATGAACGGTTTCTTTGGTGGGAGCGTGAGGGCACTTCATTGACTATTATTCCGTAAGTGGTATAATAGAAAAAACTTCTATCACTTTTCAGGAGAAGTGTGGACAACGATATATCCATGCTCCACAGGTTTGTAGAAGAGGGCTATGAAGCTCTCAGGAGAGGATTGTGGGAGGAGGCTTTTCACTCCTTTCATCAGGCCTTTCTCCTTAATGGAGACGACAGGGGAATCCTCGCTTCCTTGAAGTGTGTGCAGTACTGGAAAGAAATGGAAGAAGAGGTGGATCATGAGTGGTCGGCTGAAGAGAAAGGCGATTTCTACATGGAACGATGGAAGCATTTCGTCTCATTTCTCGAACATATCGGAGGTGCAGAGGAACGGTGTGTCTTCAGTTGTAAGACATATGTATTCGGCTCGGCTCTGAGGTGGTATGAGTCTGCTTCGGAGGGGAAGGAAGGAGAGAGTGAGCTCATGTTCAAAAAGGGGGTTTGTGAGAAATCTCTCGGCGATTATGAACCGGCCCGGCAGACCCTTGAGCGGGTTGTGAGAGAGTTCCCTCGACGATCCTTTTTCCTCTCGCAACTCGCGGACACGTATGCCCTGATGGGAGAGATGCACCTCGCGAAGGTATTCTTTCGCGAGGCCTTCTTTCACAACCCCGCCGAGATCGAGCTCGCCTTCCTGGAATCCGAGATGATCAACAGACTGATTTCTCGGGTGAAGGAGCTCGGGTACGAGCCTCCCCTCCTTCAGGAGTGGCTTCCTGTGTATGGCGTACTCTATGGAGTCTTCACGGTGAAGCGGGAACTCAAATCGCTCGAATATGGGAAGCTCCGTCAATCCATCTATGCCTTGGAAGGAGAACTCACGGACGAACACGCGGACAGAAGAACGATCATCCCCCGCCTGCTCAACAGGTATTTCTGGCTCATGGACCATTACAGGATCAACAATGAAGAACCTCTCAAGATCCAGGATACGCTCTACAAGATACGACTTCTGGATGAGAAGATCTATGAACTTTATATCCATTGAGGAGAGGATGTATGTCTGACGCACTACGAAAGGAACTCCAGGAAAAACTCAACGAAGAGAAGTGGACGCGAGCGGCGCTCACCAGTTATTCGGTGACCCAGTTCAAAGAACTCGATGACCTCATCGAGAGGATACGAAAGGCAGGATGGTCCACCGAGGCGCTCCAGATATGCGAGGAACATCTGGAACACACGAAACACAGCATCGTGGCCCTCTATATTTCGGGGATTCTCAAGATAGAGAAACGCGCAGTGGACGACGAGCACCTCGTGTCGCTCATCCAGCTGTTCATCGATCAAAGGAAGTGGAAGATCGTCGAATACCTCTGTCAGAGGGTTCTCGAGTACGGAGAGAATCGGTTTGCACTCCAGACCCTGGCCCATTGGTACGAGACGGAGGGACGGGAGGCCGATAAAGTCGCCATATGGGAACGGCTCATAAAAGTTGATTATGAAGAAGCAGATCTCGTGAAGACACTTGCGGAAAAAAAGCTGGAGCAGGGGGCCACGGAGGAAGCCGTCGATCTCTACAAGAAGGCCCTCCATCGGTATATCGGGAAGGGGGATTTTCCCAATGTAAAGGAGATCTGGGAGCGGCTGCTCACCCTGGCTCCCCAGGACATCAGCTTTTTCGATCACGCGGAGTCGAAGATCGTGACGATGCTCGGAGAGGAGAAGGCCATTCAGCTTCTCTATCTCCTCTATGAGGCTCACAAGGATGCCGAAGATCAGGACATTCCCATATCGATCCTCAAGGAGATCCTGTCCTATGACCCTCGGGACACCCGTGCTCGAAAGGCTCTGGTGGAAGCGTACAGGAAAAAATATGCGGGACACAGCAATCTCGAGGAGTATCTCAAGATCTCGAACCTCACGCAGAACTGGCGGAACGTCCATGAAGCCATAGAGGACTTCGAACGCCACATCGCATTCGACGAGGGTAACTTCGTCTACCATAGGACGTGGGGAGTGGGGAGGATACGTTCCATCAAGGGCGATGAGGTCGTCATAGATTTTGTGAAGAAACGCGGCCACAAGATGTCGCTTCAGCTCGCCATCGACTCTCTCCAGGTTCTGGATAAGCGCCACATATGGGTGTTGAAGGCGGTGTCTTCGAAGGAAAAACTCAAGAAGATGTTCCTCTCAAACGTGAGATGGGGTCTCGAGGTGGTGATCAAGAGTCTCGAAAACAATGCGAGTATCCGGGACATAAAAAGCGAACTCGTCCCATCCATCCTCTCCTCCCGGGAGTGGACGGAGTGGAGTGAACGGGCCAGGGAACTCCTCAAGACGGACCCCATGTTCGGTAATGTTCCCAATCGATCCGACAGGTACATGGTGAGGAGCCATCCTGTAACCTTCGAAGAAAAGATCTATCTCCGTTTCAAGGCCGAGAAGAGCTTCTTTGCCCGTCTCAAGACCATGGAGGAATACCTTCAGCAGGGAGAGCCGGACAGCGAATTCTTCAACGAAATGTTGGAGTATTTCATTTCCTTCCTGAAAGGCGAGGAGATCACGGAGACCACGATCTGTTCCGGACTCTTTCTCTCACGCCTCCTCAAACAGTACCCCTATCTTGGGGAGAGGATCCAGGTGGATCTTCTCGATCTCTTCTCCAGGCTCGACGACCCTCGCACGATGAAGGATGTCTTCGCAAAGATACAGGATCAGGACTACAGACGACTCTTCCTCGAATTCGTGAAGCACAATCTTCCCGGATGGCCGAGAATCTTCAAGGATCTTTTCCCACAGTATCTGAACCGTTACATCATCGAGTCGCTCCGGGAGGAGGACAGGACCGATGTCCTCCAGGAGCTCGTGGACGACCTCTTCGATCGGTACAAGGAGGAGAGGGAAGCCTTCATATGGCTGATACGGAACTATCTCGATGAAGAGTGGTTCAGGAAGACGTTCGAGCTCTCTTTCGAGCGCATCCTCATCAATTTCCTCCATCTGCTTGATATCACGTATCGGGAGATAGAAAACTCGAAGAACGTGGTTCACAACAGGAAGCTGAACAAACAGGTGTATGCCTTCCTCTTCCAGGAGCAGCGGCTGGAACAGTACCTTCTCCATGCATCGGAAGAAGAGGTGATACGCATCTACAGCCTGGTGGAGGATGTGGAAGGGCTCGATCCCGCCACCAAGATAGAGTTGCGGCATCTCATCATGGAACACTTCCCCGGGATCAAGTTGCCTGGCAGGGAGGAACGCGAGGTGGTCGTTCCACGGGGTATCATGGTGACCCCTGCGGCGTATGCGGCCAAGCAGAAGGAGCTGAAATATCTCCACGAGGTGGAGGTGCCCAAAAACTCGAAGGAAATCAGCCAGGCCCTGCTCCTTGGGGATCTGCGTGAAAATGCCGAGTACAAGGCAGCCAAGGAGCGACAGGAAATGTTGAACAGCACGATCGGAAAGCTCAAAGAAGAACTGGAAAGGGCTCAGATCGTGCGGCCGGACGAAGTCGATGCGAGTCAGATCTCATTCGGGACCAAGGTCACACTCCTCAACGAGGAGACCAAGAAGAGAGAGACCTACGTGATCCTGGGGCCCTGGGAGTCGAATCCGGACAAGGGGATAATCTCCTACCTCTCGCCTTTCGGCTCGGAGCTCTATGGGCACAAGGAGGGTGAGGAACTCGAATTCACCATAAACGAGCGAACGTATCACTATGTGGTGGAGAAGATAGAAAAAGCCGACATGTCGTGAACATGAGGGGGGAGGGGCTCTCCCCTCCCCTTCTCCATCCGTATGGCGGAGATCACTTCAATCCATCGAGTGCCGCCTGGGCATATTTCTTGAGGGTATTGTTCTTGGAAGTGGCGAGGATTTCCTCGAGTCGGGGGATGAAGGAGGTGAGGCGGTTCCGACGGATGCCTTCTATCCCGTAAATCTGGATGATGAAGTTCGCGTGTCCGAGCATTCGTTCGTATAGAGAGGAAAGCCCCGGATCAGACTTCAAAGAGAGTTCTTTGCAGATGGTGAGGAGCAACTGAGAGTTCTCCTTCTCCCACTCCTGAGCCATGGTCTTTTCTATCGTTTCAGCAACAGAGGAGAAGTGTCGGTCGATGAGTTCTTTTGCGATCACCGGACGGAGTTGGAATGAGGTCCGTTCGTTCAGGAGGAGAGCCTCGAGAAAGCCGACAGCTTCTCTGGTCCCGATGGTGGAGAGGGCTTTCACGGCGGCCTGCCGCACCTGGAATTCGGGATCCTTTTCCGCCTTGTATTTCAGGATGGGGATGCTCTCTCGACTCCCCTTTTCTCCCAGGACCTCACACGCCGCGACCCTCGTCCTCCAGAAACTGTCCCGAAGGGCGTCCTGAAGTGCGACTTCGATCTCCTCGGTATCAGGAAAGCGGGAGAGCGCTCTCACCGCTGTGGCCCTCAGGTAGGGGTCGGTCTGATCCTGGAGCGCCTTGAGAACGAGAGGGAGCGTAGAGGGATCCGCCAGGAAACCGATGGCCTCGCAGGCCGCTCGTTTGAGTCCTTTCTCTTCCGCATCGAAGACGTCTCGGAGGGTTTCGAGTGCACCGGGGTCCTTCATCTTTCCCAGCGTCTTGAGTGCCTCCATCCTGATACGTTCGGATGCAGTATCGTCTTCTGCGATGGAACGGATTCGCTCGAGGTGTCGCGAAAGCTGGAGATCGCCCGCTATCCTCACCAGGGTGGTTTTGAGGCCCTCGTCGTTGAGGGAGAATAGTGCATCGAAAGACGTGGCGAGCACCTCCTCGCAGTCCCGGGGGGACACCTCTTTGAGGTACTCCAGGACATCGCCGAGGAATGCACCTCCGAATGTGTCGAACGCGTCCTCGTAGGCGTCGAGGGTCTCCTTCGCCTCCGGGACGAGATCAGGAAGCCCATTCTCCGAAAAATAGGCGAGCACCGCTGTTTTGAGTTTCTTTGAAGTGGTTTGTCCGTAGAGCGCTTTGAGTGGCTCGATGTAGGAAGGATCGGGTTCGGTCTTGATCCTGTCCAGCACATCGATCACCTCGGTTTCTATACCGTAGAGGAGGACTTGCTTCCGTTCTTCCACGATGGATGTCGTCTCGGATCCTCCCTGCTGCTGGCCCGCCGCACTCAAGGGAAGGAGAAGGAAGATCAGATACAGGGATGGTCGCGTATGCCGTCTCATCGGTTTCTCCTCAGAGGGATTCTCTTCGAGAGATCGACTCTGAAGAGGCGGTACATGAGGAGGATAAGCACCGCAGATCCTATGATCAAGAGTCCCACGAGAAGGAAATAGGAAAAGGAACTCCCCTCCCGCCAACGATCACCGAGGAAGACCCGTACACCCCAGAGGACGATTCCGAATGGTATGAGGGCGGCCACCATCTTCCCGAGTTCCCTCGTAAACTGGGGAGAGGGAAAACCTTCGAGCTCTCTTGCCGTGAGGAGAAACAAGAGGATGCTTCCGGTGAAGAAGGAGAGGGAATGCGCCAGCGCGAGTCCCGCCACTCGGAGAGATGTCTCCTTGAGAATGAACGAGAGGAGGATGTCCAGAGCGACCACCAGGAAGACGAGTATGAAGGGCTTCACGCTTTCGCCTTTCGAATAGGAAACGCGTTGGAGAAGATTGAACGACCCGACGAAGAACATGCCGGGAAGATATGCACGTAGGACCTGGGCCGTCATTTCCGTGTGTGAGGAGAGGAAGGCTCCCCTCTGGAGTGCGGCCGATATGATGTCGTGGGAGAGAATCCCCATGGCGAGCGAGGCCGGCAAGAGAAAGAAGCCAAGGGCCAGGAGCCCCTGTTCAACCGAGGATCTCAACGCTGTTTTTGTTCTGTCGAGGGCGTCCTGTGCGAAACGTGGGAAGAAGGCGGTGTTGATCGATGCCGAGAAGATGCCGAACGGGAGCTGCCAGAAGACGATGGCGTTGGTGAGCGCGGAGGTGCTCCCGTCCTCGAGACCCGAGGCGAAGAGGATCGCCACCTGCTGATCGATCACGAGGAGCGAGGAGCTGGCAACGATGGGGCCCCAGAGTCTGAGCACTTCCCTGAAAGGAGGATCGTGGAAGTGAAGGTTGGGGATGAGCGAGTATCCTCTCCTCAAGATCGAAGGGATCTGAAAGAGGATCTGCATCATCCCCCCGATGAGGACCCCCAAGGCCATGGCATATACATCGAGCCTGTTTCCCGCCAGGAGAATACATCCAATCACCGAGAGGGAGAAGAGCAGCGGAGTCACGGCGGGTATGAAGAATCGGTGATGTGAATTGAGCGTGCCCATGAGAACTGCGCTTATGCTCACCAGGAATGTGTACGGCAGGAACCAGCGGAAGAGACTGATGGAGAGAGCCATCTTCCCGGGGTCGGGGAAATCGAGCAACACAGGTACGATCGTCCTCGCTCCTGCGATACCTGCTGCGATGAGAGGAACGAGGACGATGATCTGGAATCCCAGGATGGTACTCATGAGTCTCCTGGACACCCTGCCGCTCGGATCCTGCTGGTGGGTCTGTGTGAGTACCGGAATGAATGCAGACGAAAGGGCGCCTTCGGCCATCAGTTTGCGGAGATTGTTCGGTATGTTGAATACTGCGTTGAGGACGTCGGCCTTCCCCGATGCCCCGAAGACCGCCGCCACCACCCCCACCCTTACGAATCCCAGAAGGCGGGAAAGGGTGGTGCAGATCATGAGCACGATACTCGCTCGTACTGTTCCGGATGTGGATTCATTCGTTCTCATCTGCTCTCGTTCCCTCCTGGTAGCGGGCGAGGAACGCTCTCTTGTATCGGGAGAACCTCCCCTCTCTGATGCTCTCTCGAATTTCCTCCACCATTGTGAACAGGAAATGCAGGTTGTGGATAGTGGCCAATACCGGCCCCATGATTTCCTGGGCCTTGAAGAGGTGCCTCAGGTATGCCCTGGTATACCGTCGGCAGGTGTAACAGGTACACTCAGGATCCAGGGGCCCGAAGTCCCTGGTGAATCGTTCCCTGCGGAGGGAGATCCTCCCGCTCCTGGTGAAGACACTGGCGTTGCGCGCCGTCCTGGTGGGGAATACGCAATCGAACATGTCTATCCCCTGCTCCACCGCCTCCAGGATGTATTCCGGGGTTCCTATGCCCATGAGGTAGTGGGGCACCTCGGAGGGGAGCAGGGCGGCCGTGAACGCGAGGAATTCCTGAAATACCGGGAAGGATTCTCCCACGGAAAGCCCTCCTATTGCAGTGCCGGGAAGTTCGAGGGCGCAGATTTCTTCCACGCTTCTCCGTCTCAGATCATGAAAGAAATTGCCCTGCACTATCCCGAAGAGGAGCCCCCCGCTTTCCTCTCGGAGGGACTCCCATCGTTCCTTGCTCCGCCTCGCCCACGCAGTCGTGATCTCCAGGGCCTCCTCCGCCTCCTTCTTCGATATACCCGGCGGCGTACACACATCGAGAGGCATCATCACATCGCTTCCAAAGGCTGTTTGGATATCCACGACCCCTTCCGGAGTGAGTGTATGGTAGGAACCGTCGATGTGTGAACGGAAGTAGACCCCTTCCTCCCGGATCTTCCTGAACGGGGCGAGGGAGAAGACCTGGTACCCACCGGAATCCGTGAGTATGTTCCCCTGCCACCCGATGAACGAATGAAGTCCGCCCGCTTCCCTGATGATGTCCACACCAGGCCGAAGGAACAGGTGATAGGTGTTGGAAAGTATCAGCCTTATCCCCATATCATCGAGTACGGAGAAGTCCACGGCCTTCACCGACCCGTTGGTCCCCACCGGCATGAACACCGGGGTCTCGACTTCCCCATGAGGCAGAAGGAGACGTCCCGTCCGGGCAAGACACGAAGGGTCCCTGTGCGTGATGGAGAAAATCCCATGCATCATGTTCACTCCCATGTTTATGTTCTCGCAATGTATTTGAAGAAAAGGATGCTCCCGGAGAAGAAGACGAGGACCGGAAGCCACGCCCCCACGACCGGAGGAAGATACCCGAGTTTTGCAAAGAGCGTTGTCACCATTTGGAACACGTAATACGATACCCCGATGGAGAGGCTGAGTAGAAGGCTCAGGAGCAGGGCATTGGCTTTGAAGCGTCCCGCGACCGATGAGGCGAGAAGGGCCACGATGAAGGAGGTGAAGGCGAAGGAAATGCGTTTGTAGTAATCGGTGAGGGCCTCCCTGTAGGGGAGTCCTGCCCGTTTGAGGGTCTGTATCCATCTCCCCGCTTCTGCCAAGGTCATCTTGTCTATGGAATGACGGGTCTGGAGGAAGTCCTCCGGCTGAATCTCACCCAGATCCGTTCGAAGCTTCTCGAATGATTCTTCTTTCAGGTTCCCTTCCTCGTCTCGGATATACCGTCGGACCCGCTGCAGCACCCATTCCCTCTGTTCGGGATCCCATGTGCCTCGTTCTGCCTCTATCCGGGACGCGAAGGCTCCTTCTTCGTCCTTCTCGTATACGAGCACGCGGGTGATGGTGCGCGATCGATCGTCGTACCGGCGGGTGTGCACCACGAGCCGATTCTCCTCACCCACCAGGGTGACGTTCACCACTTGAGTGGGAGAGGTCCGGCCCATGAGGATGGCCATGAGTTCCTGTTTCTGTGTGAGGGAGGGAATGGCAAGGAGCTCCTCGATGAAGAAGTAGGCGCCGCTGAAGAGAAGACCGCACACCACGAAGGGAAGGACGAAGCGATAGAGAGAGATCCCTGCTCCAAAGAGGGCGATGAGCTCGTTACTCGCATGCAGCGACCCCAGGGAAAAGGCGACGGCGAAGAGGGTGGCGATGGGCAGACTGTAGGTGACACACTTGGGAAGGTAGAGGAGTTGCAGGTGGAGGATCTGGAACGTGGTGAGATCGGCGTCTATGTAGGCTACCAGATTGGTGAAGAGGTCGATGAGTTCGAGGATGGTCACGAAACTGACGAGTGCCGCGAAAAAGAGAGGGAGGAACCAGGAGAGAGCAAAGCGTGTGATGATCCTCATCGGCGAACCTGCCTGATCAGGAAGAGCGTGAGCGCCACGAGAGATATGATGATATTGGGAACCCACATCGCCAGTGAAGGAGAAAAGGATGTCCTGAGTCCCAGCATCTGTCCCGCCACGAGCATCCCCCAGTACACGATGGAGAGGAAGATCCCTATACCGAACCCGGCTGCTCTCCCGCCCTTGAGGTTGAAGAGTCCGATCGCGATGGCGAGCAGCACGAAAGGTATACAAGAGAACGGGATGGAGAACTTCTTGTGGAATTCGAGCGTATAGATCTGGAGGGTCCTGTCCTCGATCCTGATCCGTTCTTTCTCCCTGAGACGCTGAAGCGATGAGCGAAGGTTCCCCAGGAAGCGGCTCCGGATCGATTCGTTCGACAGCGAGAGAGTGGTGAGATAGAGACTGCTCACACTGCGACGCAAGTCGTCACGCTCCTTCTCGTGAGACCTGCGTTTCTGCTCGAGCACCTGCTCTCGTTCCTTCATTACGCGATAGACATCCACTGAGGACATCTCTCTCGGCCCCGGATTCCTGAGGGCTATGTTGATGTCCTTTACGAGGATCGTATACGTAAGTGTTTCCGCGGAACTGTATTCGTAATCCCCTTCCCTCTTCACGAGCGAGAGAAATACGTCGTGGAGTTCCAGAGCAAGGGCTGTTTTCTCATTCCTTCCCGGAACTATATCTCCTTCGCGCGCCTGAAGGATTCTCGTTCCCTCCTCCGTCTCCTCTATGATCAGCAGATCGTCGATGTGGGATTGGTTCACCTTCCCCGGGATGAGGATGGTATTCTGGTACTCCTTGATGGCATAGGATTCGAGTTCGATTTCAGGGGTGGTGTAGAGGATCTGGCGATAGAGTTTCGCGAAGTTGAGGGTGCCGAGTGGAAGGAAATAATCGTTGGCCACGAAAGACACCGAGGAGAGCAGAAGGCCGAATACGACCATAGGAAGAAAGGCGTGGAGGAGGGAGATTCCACCCGCCTGGAACGCGAGGAATTCGTTGTCGGAGCTGAGTCGGGTGATACTCATGAGTGCAGCGGCAAGCGAAGCAAAAGGTACGGATATGGCGACGATCGAGGGAAGCGCGTAGATGATGAGAAGGATCACATCAAAGAGTGGAGCTCGTTTCGACAGGATCTGTTCAGCCAAGAGGAGGAACTGGTTGATGAGGAAGATGACAAAGAAAAAAAGGAAGGAGATCACAAATGAAAGTGCAATCTCCTCTCCAACATATCGGTACAGGGTAAGATAACTTCTCCGTGTCATACAGAACAAAAGGATCGCCCCGGAGGGCGATCACTCCTACCTGCGACGCGTCCGGGGCGGTCTCCGAGAGTAGCTCTGCGCCTTCTCTTTCGCCATGCTCTCGTCTATGAGCATGGTGAGATTCACCCTCCCCAACCGATCTATTTCGAGGATCCTCACAGGAACCTCCTGATTCAGCTTCACGACATCGTGGGGCGATCCAATGCGATCGACCGACATCTGGGAGATATGGCAGAGGCCTTCCCTCCCCGGGAGGAATTCTATGAATGCTCCGAAATCCACGATCCGTTTCACCTTACCAGTGTAGACTTTCCCTACCTCTGGTTCCTCAAGCATCTTGTCGATGTAGGCCTTCGCCTGTTCGGCCTTCTCCTTCTGTTTGCTGTAGATGACGATACTCCCATCGTCGTCGATGTTGATGGTTACGTCGAAAGTCTCCGAGATCTGCCTGATCGTCTTACCGGCGGATCCGATGATGAGACCTATTTTCTCGGGATCGACGGCGAATTTGATGATACGAGGAGCGTACTGGGAGAGTTCCGGGCGCGGTTCGGAGATGGCCTGATTCATGATCCCGAGTATGTGGAGCCTTCCCCTACGGGCTTGCTCCAGGGCCTTCCTCATCGTGGCCGGATCGATGTTCTTGATCTTTATATCCATCTGGAAGGCCGTGATACCCTCTTCCGTACCGGCCACCTTGAAGTCCATATCACCGAAGTGATCCTCCTCGCCCAGGATGTCGGAGAGGATCACCGTGCGCTCCCCGTCCGTCACCAATCCCATCGCGATCCCGGCCACGGGTTTCTTGATGGGGACCCCTGCATTGAGCAGGGAGAGGGTGCTTCCACAGACTGTCGCCATCGAGGAAGAGCCGTTCGATTCGAGGATCTCCGAGACCACGCGGAGAGTATAGGGGAAGTCGTCTTTCGAGGGGAGCACAGCCTCCAACGCCCGATGTGCAAGATGACCGTGACCTATTTCACGCCGGCCCGTATAGAGCCTTCCCACCTCACCTACCGAGAAGGGGGGGAAGTTGTAATGGAGCATGAAGTTTTCCCGTTTGTCGCCTTCGAGGTCGTCCATTATCTGCTCGTCGAACACGGTCCCGAGTGTGGTGATCGCGAGGGCCTGGGTTTCGCCTCTCGTGAAGAGAGCGGATCCATGCGTCCGAGGAAGGACGCCGACCTCGCAGGTGATGGGGCGTATGTCCTCCGGCCCCCTCCCGTCCGTTCGGATTCCCCGTTCCAGAATCGAGGAACGTACGATCTCCCGTTCGAGCTCTTCGATCACCGCATTGAAGGCACGTTCCTGCTCATCGGGAATTCGTTCTCCGAAGTAGGTTCTGACCTCTTCCCGCGTCTTCTTTATGGCCTTTGCCCGTTCGAGTTTCCCCTTGACGAAGCATGCCTCTTCGAGTCGGGGACGGGCGTATGCTATCACTTCATCTTTGAGCGGGAAACTCTCCTCTTCCTGGAGGGGGAGCTTTTTCTTGCCTGCGCGTTCGCTAAGCTCCAGCTGCGCCTTACAGAGCGAAACGATGGCGCCACGGGCGATTTCGATCGCCTCCACCAAGGTGTCCTCGGAGACCTCTTTCGCCCCGCCTTCCACCATGGTGATGCCTTCCAGGGTTCCCGCCACTACGATATCGAGAGCCGAGGCCTCCAGCTGCTCCAGGGTGGGATTGATGACGAACGTGCCGTCTACGAGCCCCACTCTCACCGCCCCCACCGGCCCGTCGAAGGGGATGTCGGAGACGGTGACGGCAGCAGAGGCCGCCACGATCGCCACCACATCGGGCGTGTTGATCTGATCAGCGGATACCGTGGTGGGGATGATCTGGATCTCCCTCTTGAATGCCTTCGAGAAGAGAGGTCTCATCGGCCTGTCGATGAGACGGGAAACGAGGATCTCCTTCTCCCGTGGACGCCCTTCCCGCTTGAAAAATCCTCCGGGGATCTTTCCTGCAGCGTAGTATTTTTCGTTGTAATCCACAGAGAGGGGAATGAAATCGAGGTCTTCCTTCACATCGCTCCCGCAACAGGCGGTTGCGAGGACGCATGTGCCTCCGTACTGGGCGAAGACCGCTCCATTTGCTTGACGGGCCATCTTTCCTGTCGTGAGAACGAGTTCCCGTCCTCCTACGTCTATTGTCACTGAATGTTCCATGGTTCTCCTATTTCCTCAGACCTAGTCTCTTGATGAGTTCTCGATAGCGATTGAGATCCTTTTTCTGAAGGTAACGCAACAGCGCGGTCCTCTGCCCCACGAGCTTGAGGAGCCCGCGGCGCGTACTGAAATCTTTCTTGTGCACCTTGAGGTGCTCGGTGAGCAGGTTGATCCGCTCGGTGAGGAGGGCAACCTGGGCCTCCACGGTTCCGGTGTTCTTCTCAGAACCACCGAACTCCCGTATTATCTCCTGCTTTCTTTCTTTGGTAAGTGCCATCGTCTATTCTCCTTGTTCATGTAGTATCATCACCTCCAGAGAGGAGGAATCCCTCTCGTCGAGGGGGCTGATCCAGATCTCGGAAGGATGTATCACGATACGAAAGGGCTCTCCTCCCGTACCCCTTCCGGGATACTCCCCAGGGGGCGGAAGGATCTGAGGGATCTTCCATCTGGGAATACAAAGGGTTCCTCTCCCCTCCCCCGCGAGCCCCCGGAGATCAAGCGTATGGGGGCGTCCCAGCATGCGTTCCGCAGCGTCGAGTTCCCCTTCGAGAATCCTCTTTCTGATCTCGGTACTGCTCACGCGTGTACCATTCTGTGTCACGTCCTCCATCACCACGAGCTCTACCCCTCTCCTCGTGCACAGCTCCTCCGCTTCTGCTATCCCAACGGCTCCTCCCCTCCCGCACCTGAAATCCTTTCCGACGAGAAGTCTTTTCATGCGTGTGACATCGATCACACGCTCGAGAAACTCCCGTCCTTCGATTGTACTAAAATCACGGGAAAAGTCAATAACGAGTACATCGGGTATTCCCGTCTCGCGTATCCTCGAGACTTTCTGTCGAAGGGAAGTGAGACGTTCGTAGCGCTTGTCGGGTGAAAAGAGTTCCTCCGGATTCTTGTCGAAGGTGATCACGAGGGGATGGAGCGAGGATGAGAGGAGCGTTTCGAGGAGTTCCCGATGCCCTAGGTGTACACCGTCGAACACGCCTATGGTCACGGCGGAGTCTTCCGGATACCGAGGAAGGGAGAGAAACTCGGGCCACGTGAGCCTGTCTACGGAAGCACACATATGTAGCGATACCTCTCTTCCGCCTTTTCGATGAAGGCCAGAACCCTGCCGTCTCGACTCACGACGGTGTAGTACCCTTGTGCCTCTGGAGGGGTGTCCCACGTGTGGTCCGAAAGAGGGATTCCATGGGGTATGCCCCTCTCATGAGAAGGTTTGACTGTCAAAGGGGGGGCTGTTTCGGGATACGCGTTCAGGAACGCTTCCGGGGTGAGCACATCCTCGCCGGTAACCTCGTCGGGATGAACCGCGCCGTCGGATGAAATCGGACCGATCGCAGTGCGTTTCAGTTCGCTCACATAGGCACAGGTCCCGAGCCTGGATCCGATGTCTCGGGCGAGAGCCCGTATGTAGGTTCCTCCGGAGCAGGAGACCCGTACGGTCGCATAGGGAGGCCTCCATTCGAGGAGGGAGAGTGCGTATATCTCCACACGTCTGGGGGCCAGATCCGGTTCCTCCCCCCTTCTCGCCAGGTCGTGTGCCCGACGCCCTCCCACCCGCAGGGCCGAATAGGCGGGAGGAATCTGTTCGTATGTCCCGAGGAATCTTCCGAGGGTCTCCTTGAGCGCCTTTTCTTCGGGGACGGGGCCCACCTGAATGATCCTGCCTTCGGGGTCGAGAGTATCGGTCTCTTTGCCGAATTCGATGACGGCTTCGTATTCCTTGGATAGCGAGTGGAATATCGGTGTGAGTCGGGTGCATCGACCCGTGAGCAGGATGAGAAGCCCTTCGGCGAAACGGTCGAGGGTGCCGGTATGACCGGTACGAACGCCCCCGAGACGCCTGCGCACTCGTTCCACCACTTCGAAGGAGCGTATGCCGGGAGGTTTATGACAGAGGAGTATTCCGTTCATCAGCCCTCATCACCCCCCTGCGGGGGAGATGAGGCGTCCGAGGGGAAGAGGGCTTCGATCTTTTTGGAAATCTCGAATCCTTCCTTGATCGAAGAATCCGGAAGGAAGCGGAACCTGGGCACCGTCCTGGTGGTGAGTTTCTTTGCAAAGACGGTGCGGATGAAACCCGCCGCATGATTGAGCGCTTCCACGCCCTCTTCGACCGGAAGGCTGGGATCGTAGCTGGAGACGTACACTTTCGCGAACGAGAAATCCTTCGAGAGCTTGACGTGGTTTATCGATAGAGAGCAGTGGATGCGCGGATCCTTGAGCTCTCCCGAGACGAGCAGGCGGGCGAGTTCTTCCTGTATGAGATGTGCAAGTCGTGTCAGTCGTTCCTCTTTCACCTCGCCATCTCCTCATAGTTTCTTGGCTATTTCTCTACGCTCAATCACTTCGAACTGATCTCCGACCTTGATATCCTGGAAGCCCTCGAGGCCTATTCCACACTCGTATCCTGCGTCCACCTCTCTCACATCCTCTTTGAAGCGCTTGAGGGAGTTTATCCTGGTGGTGTGGATCACCACCCCGTCGCGGATCACGTTCACCTCTGAGTTCCTCTTCACCTTCCCCTCGAGGACATAACACCCCGCCACGGTGCCGATCCTGGGCACCTTGAAGGTCTCTCGGACCTCCACGAGTCCCACGACTTCTTCTTTGATTTCGGGCTCCAGCATGCCTTCCATGGCCGCCTTGATGTCGTCTATCACGTCGTAGATGATGGTGTAGCGTCGGATCTCCACCTTCTCCTTCTCTGCGAGGGTGCTCGCCTGGGAGGTGGGACGGACGTTGAAGGCTACGATGATTGCATTGGAGGCCGAGGCGAGACGTACGTCGCTCTCGTTGACCGCACCGGCTGCGGCGTGGATGATGCGCACACGGATCTCTTCGTTGGAGAGGCGCTCGAGTGCGGTCCTGATCGCTTCGGCCGATCCGTGCACGTCCGCCTTGATGATGATCTTCAGATCCTGGACCTCCCCCTCCTGGATCTTCTGATAGAGGTTGTCGAGGGTGACCTTCTGGACGTTACGGGCTTCTTCGAGCTTCTTGAGTTCCTGTCGCTTGGAGGCCACTTCACGCGCATGTTTCTCGCTTTCGGTGACCTGGAACGGATCTCCTGCTTCCGGAAGGCCGTCGAATCCGAGGACCTCCACCGGGGTGGATGGAGTGGCCTCTTCCTCTCGGTTGCCCCATTCGTCGAACATGGCCCGCACCTTCCCGCTGTACACCCCGGCCACGAATGGGTCGCCTATCCTGAGGGTTCCCCTCTGGACGAGCACGGTGGCGACGATGCCGCGGCCATGTTCGATCTTCGACTCGAGGATCTTCCCCTCCGCTCGACAGGAGTAGTTCGCCTTGAGTTCGAGGACCTCCGCCTGCAGGAGGATGGCCTCGAGGAGTTCCTGGATCCCCTGTTTCTTGAGAGCCGAGACTTCGCAATAGATGGTGTTCCCACCCCATTCCTCGGGGATGAGTCCGTACTCCGAGAGCTGCTGCTTCACCCTGTCAGGATTGGCATCGGGCAAGTCCACCTTGTTGATCGCCACGATGATGGGGACGTTGGCCTCCTTTGCGTGGTTGAGTGCCTCGACGGTCTGAGGCATCACCCCATCGTTTGCCGCTACGACCAGGACCACGATATCGGTGACCTGCGCACCTCGAGCACGCATGAGGGTGAAGGCCTCATGGCCGGGGGTGTCGAGGAAGGTGATCTTCCCCTGGGGGAGTTCGACCTGGTACGCGCCGATGTGCTGGGTGATGCCTCCGTATTCTCCTTCGGCGACATTGGCGGACCGTATGGCGTCGAGGAGTTTCGTCTTTCCATGGTCCACGTGTCCCATCACCGTCACCACGGGAGGACGAGGACGGAGGTCTTCTTCGGAGTCCTCCTCGCGTTCGATCACCGTCTCGTCGTAGAGGGACACGACGTTCACCTTGCAGCCGAACTCGTCTGCGAGGAGTGTGGCGGTGTCGGCGTCTATCTGCTGGTTGATGGTCACCATCATGCCCATGCTCATGAGCTTGGCGATGAGGACCGATGCCTTGAGATTCATCTTCTTTGCGAGTTCCGCTACCGTGATGGCTTCCGTGATGTCGATCTCCTTCGGCACAGGATTCGTCTCGATCTTCTTTTTCCGCTTGACCTGGTTGAGGATCTTCTCTTCCTGTTCACGCTCCTTCTCCAGGTAGAGTTCCCTGCGGCGCTCTCGCTCTCGTTCCTTCTGCTGTCTGGCCCTCGCCGCTTCGGGGGTCTCGCCTGCAAGTGGAACGGGAGGGGCTCCCGTCTTGGGAGTGATCCTCAGCCTGGGCTTCGCACGGTCCGCTCCCTGATCCCGGGACGGGGGGCCTCCCGGTTTCGGCCCTCTGTTCCGCTGGGGCCGGGGGGGACGCCTATCCCCCCGAGGACGAGGGGATCGTGAACGATCCCGCGGTCCTTCCTCGCGGGTGGGCTGCGGGGGAGTCGAAGGGGGCGACGTGGGCTCCGAAGTTTTCGCTTCCGGCCCTTGAGGCTGCGGGGGTTCCGTGGACGGGGCCTCCTCCTGGGTGTCCGTCTTTGCGACGGCTACTACCTTCTTCGTCTTCTTCACCACCACCCGTTTCTTCTTGACGGGTACCGCAGGAGTGGGAGGCGTCTCCTCCTTGGGCTCGGTGTCCTGGTGTTTGATGAGTGTGACTTTTGGTTTTTTTTCCTGTTCCTGTGCCATGATGTATCCTAGTTCTCCTCTTCTTCATCTGTAAACACGAGCTCCACCCCACACTGCGGACAACGATCCATTCCCGGAGTCACCTCGGCGGAACATTCGGGGCAGAGGTATGTCTCGACATACTCTTCTTCTCCCTCCTCCGTCATCCCCTGCGCCGTCTCCTCTTCCTCCACGATTTCGACGGCGTCCTCGAGGATCTTGCCGATGAGTTGCCTGTCCTCTTCGGTGAGCTCGGGGATGTGCTCGAGTCCGTTGTCCTGATAGGCGAAGACGAGATCCTCTATCTCCTCGTATCCCTGACGGGAGAGGATCTCCACGATATGTGGGGGAAGACCCGGGAGTTCTTCTATCCTCGTGATCTCCTCCACTTGTTCATCGAGGTCGCTGAAGACGGCGGAGACCGCTTCCATGGCCTCCTTTCCGATACCCATCTCTTCGACCTGTTTGGCGGTCTTCACGTCGATGTTCCAGTCGACCAGGCGATTGGCGAGACGGACGTTGAGCCCCTGCTTTCCGATGGCGAGTGAGAGCTGGTTGTCCTTCACCACTGCGAGGGCGTGTTTCTTGTTGCGGTCGAGGATGATGACCTGCTCCACCTCGGCGGGAGAGAGGGAGTTCTTGATGAAGGCGACCGGATCGGGGTCATAGCGGATCACGTCCACGCGTTCCCCCTCCAGTTCGTTCACCAGGGCCTGGATGCGCACGCCTTTCACCCCCACACACGCACCCACCGGGTCCACCCCTTCTTTCCTTGAGTAGACGGCGATCTTGGTGCGATATCCCGGTTCGCGTACGATCTTGAATATCTCGACGGTCTTGTCGTAGATCTCGGGGACTTCCAGTTCGAGTATCTTGCGCACGAATTCCGTGTGGGTGCGGGAGAGGATCACCTGGAGGCCGGAGGGGGTCTTGTTGACTTCGTAGATGAGGGCCTTGATCCTGTCGTTGGGACGGTAGACCTCTCTCGGGGACTGGTATTTCCGCGGCAGTATGCCTTCGATCTTGCCGAGGTCCACGTAGATGTTGCCGTTCCGTTCCCGCTGGTAATACCCGATGATGAGTTCTCCCACCTTGTCCTTGAACTCGGAGTAGAGGGTGTCCCTCTGTATCTCCTTGAGTTCCTGTTGGGCGCGTTGTTTCGCCACCTGCACCGCCCCGCGGTCGAAGCTCTTGGGGTCCACCTCCATGAGCAACTCATCGCCTGGTTCGGCCTCGGGCGCGAGTTTCCTGGCCTCGGAGAGGGGGATCTGGAGCACTTCGTCTTCGAAGTCTTCGTCGGCCACCACCTGCTTCTTCGCGTAGAGGGTCACTTCGGTGCCGTCTTCGGAGAACTCCACGTGGGCGTTCTCCGCTGTGCCGAATCTCTTCTTGTACGCGGCGAGGAGGAAGTCCTCGATGGTCTTCTGGACGAGCTCCTCCGGTATGCCGCGTTCCTGCACGAGCATCTGAATGGCTTCTTTGAGATCAGTGGCCATAGGGGGTAGTCTCCTCTTGGGTGAAGTCTAATTTCGCTTTTCCTATGGAGTCAATAGGGATGGACCGGCGCTCCGCTCCCTTCCGGAGCACGACGTGGTCTTCGGTGACGGCCTCGAGAATGCCCCCCTCCCACCGCTGGCTACGCGTGTCGAGGAGTTTCAGGCCTTTCCCCACGAAGAGTGCGAGTTCATCCCTGTTCTTGAGCACACGGTCGATACCCGGCGACATGACCTCCATGTGGAGGTCGGCAAGGTCGAGGAGCAGCTGTGCCTTGGGTTTGAGGAGCCTGAGGACACGGGCACAGTCGTCGACGGAGAGGTGTGCGCCGTGGATGACTATTTCGAGGGCCGCTCCTCCTCTACGATACCTGAGGTGCAGTTCAACGAGGGCGTAGCCCATCTTCTCAAGGAGCGGCACGAAGTGCTGATACAGCTTCTCTTCTTCCGGAGTCCGGATCGCTCTGGGTAACAAGGGCGTGCCTCCTCGCCGGGTAAAAAAAGAGAGTCGAGGAGTCTCGACTCTCTGCTGCCCACTCATCATCTTCCTCTCGTATAAGGTAGCAGGGAAGGCTCCATGTGTCAATGGGAGGTGTCGGTAGGGCACTGTCAAGGGGGAGTGTTGAAATTGAGCTGGAGTTGATAAGGGGTGCATCTCCCCACCTCTTGTATCACCTGCATGCCCACCACGTAGAGGCCTACCACCTCATCTGCATGGGCACGGCTCATATACCCAGGATACCTCCGCAGAAAGCTCCTCATGTGACGAAACATGTTCTCCGCAAGGTTGCTCGTCCTCACCTTCTCCTTCCACTCATAGGGTAACTCCAGATAGGAGAAGAGCCGCTCCTTCCGCCACAGGAGAGCAGCCGTCATCCGGGGGGCCTTCGTCGCCCACTTCTTCACGAATGCCTCGAACGCTTCCTCTGCCTCCTCCTTCCCTCCTGCCTCAAAGAGCCTCCAGTACTCAGTCCGAAAGGCTCGCCTCTCCTCCTGGAGGTGAGCCTTCTTCCCCTTCTGGTCCCCCATATCCTGCAGAAGCTTCTGCTCAAGGGTGCATTGCAGGTGCCAGAGGCATACCTGCTTCTTCGCCTCAGGATACACGGTCTCCACCGCCTGCCAGATCCCCTCTGCCTCATCGGCCACCACCAGCTCCACCTCCTCAAGCCCTCGCTCATAGAGTTTGGTAAGGAGTCGCTCGTAGCTCGCCCGGTCCTCCTGCTCCGCAACCACCCAGTCGAGGAGCTCATGAGACCCGTCCTCCTTCACTCCCACGGCACTCAGGATCACCAGCCCCCTCCTCCCTTTTCCCCTCAGCTTTCCCCACACCCCATCCAGCACGAGCGCCTTCACCCCTCTAATGGGCCGCCTCCGCCACCGCTCTTTCTCCTCGCGAAGACGCTTTATGAGCCTAAGGAGTGTCTGCGGGTGAGCCTCTCCTATCCCCAGCTCCCGTAACAGAATGGCCCACGTCCGCGCGCTCATCCCTCTCACATACCCAAGGAGGAGCTGCTCAGCGAGGGCCACGAGCCTCTGCTCGTAGGTCACCAGCTTTACCTCCTTCCCCCCGCCGGTGCGAATGCGGGGCACGCGTACCTCCTCGATCGGCCCCCAGGGGGTCTGCACGCTCTTCCACTTTCTGTAGCCGTACCGGTAGTACGGTGCCTTCTCAGCTTCCCCTCGTGCATATCGTGGTCGTCCCACTGCCTCCTCTCTCAGCGTCTCAAGGAGGTGCTCCAGGTACGTCTTGTAGGTGTGGCGCACCTCCTCCCGGAGTTGGGCCTCCACTTGCTTCATCAGATCAGAGAGGGTATACTGTGTATCAATCAGTGTGCGTGTGTTACCACGCTTCATGGGGTATCTCCTCCTTCTTTCAGAGGTTTGGTGGTGGGAGATACCCCTTATCTTTTTTCCCCGCCTTTTTCAACACTCGATGTTACAGTCCCTGTCGGTAGACCATTCGAAGGCTGAGAAGGGAATGCGGGTTTCGAGTTCCACTTTCCGGGGAGAGAGGGGGGTGCGGGTGAAGACGACCTGTCCTCCTAGCTGGGGGAGGAGTCCCTTGACGAGGAGGGATCCCAGGATGCGTTTCTTGAATTCCACCTCTCTGGAGGGAGAGAAAACGGCTCTCATGGTGAGGATGTACCCTTCCTCATGGGAAAGAAGTTCGAGCGTGGAAGGGTCTGATGGCGATGCGTAGGAACGGAGTGCTTCGAGGAAATAGGAGAGGAGGATGCCGTAGGGGATGGCGGAGGCGAGGGGTACGTGGGGAGAAGCGGAGGGATGGTAGTAAAGGGAGAGACCGGTGGTCTTGTAGAGGGAGACGATGTGGTCGAAGAGTTGGGCGAGGTCGATGCTGGTGAGGGATGGTTGGGTGTAGGCCATGTCGTGGACCAGGGCTATGGTGTGGAGGAGTTGTCGTATGAGGTGGAGCGTGTCTTTGGCCCGTCCCGAGGGGAGTGTTTCCATCTCCAGGGTGAGGATGCTCACCATGGTCTGGAGGTTGTTCTTGACCCGGTGGTCGATCTCCTTGAGGAGGAGTTCCCGTGCCGCGAGGTGCTGGAGGACCTCCTCGTGTTGCTGGTCGAGTCGTTGTTTGAGATCGATGAGCGCGCGGGATATCTCCCCGAGCTCGTCGGTTCGCCGGGAGAGGGTCAACAGGTCGGCGGGTATGGCCTCCTGGAGCCTCAGGACCCTGGTGTGGTGGGTGAGGAGGTCGAAGTGCCGGGCGATGTTCCTCGAGGAGAAGAGGGCGATCACTACGACCACGACCATGAGGATGAGGATGGTGAGGAGGGCGGCGAGCTGGGCACGACGGAAGGGTGCGGTGAGGGAGTCTCTCGGGACGGCGGTGAGGAGGTGGAAGCTCGTGGACCGGGAGGTGAGGAGGTGTTCCTGGAGGTAGACCGGGATCCCGTCCAGTTCGGTGAGGGTGATGGTCTCGGGATGGTGGCGGGTGAGGGAGTCATCCCGGGAAGGGGTGCCCGATCCCTCCCGGGAGTCCAGGGGGGCGAGGAGGCGGTATGGCGGCAGCGCAGGGGCTGCGGCGAGAAGGTGGTGAGAGTCGTCGAAGAGGTAGCACCGGATGTCGAGGGGTGTCGTGAGGGTCTCGAGGATGCGGGAGAAGTGGAGGAGTTCTATGGTGACGGTGCTCACACCGATCGTGCGGTCTCCGAGTCTGATGGGGGTGCTCACGGCCATGGCGGGGGCGTCGCTCGAGGCGAGGCGGTAGGGGGGGGACCAGATCATGGTGCCGGCGTCGAGGGCCTCGGTGTACCAGGGACGCGTGCGGGGGTCGTATCCGGCTACACGCTGGAGCTCGGTGCCGGGGGAGAGGGAGGGGGTGGGAAAGAATGTGAGGTCCCCTTCCCTGCCTGCCGGTCGGTAGCCGTACCTGATTCCTTGCGGGAGGCGTTGGACTTCCACGTAGGTTCCGTCTTCCATGCCTGCGGCCACGATGGAGATTTCAGGGTGGGATTCGATTTCCTCGAGGAAGAGGGCGTGGATCTTTTCGATGGGGAGGGAGGGGTGGAGTGAGATGATGTGGGCGTTGATGAGGGCGAGGTCGGCGGGCGGGTCGAGAAGGGCGTGGAGCTCGGAGGTCACGGCGCGTTCGATGGCGGAGAGGGATTTCTCGGCGGTGGTGTGGGCAATCCGGGGGAGGGAGAGGTACATGTGGAGTCCGCCCGCGGCGAGGGCCCCTATGCTCGCGACTATGACGGGGATGAGGATGCGGTCGATGAGGCGGGCTGAACGGGAGGACGGGGGGTGTGACATCCTATCAGGTAGTATAGTGCAGATGGGCGGGAAAGGCAAAGCAAAGGAGGATTGGTGGGGGTGGGACGAGGAGATGGCGGAGGAGGGTCAGATGTCGCGGGCGAGGGCGAGGGCGTAGACGGTGGAGACTCCTCCGGTCCGAAGGATGTGGGCGCACTCCCCTATCGTGGCTCCCGTGGTGACTACGTCGTCCAGGAGGATGACGGTGCGGGGAGGGTCGACGGGGGAAGGGGTGGCCCGGTAGACGCCGAGGACCGAGGTGAGGCGAAGGGCGCGGGGAAGGTGCTTCTGGGGGTGGTAGCGGGTGGGGTGTGTGTGCTGAAGGCGGAGGGGGGATCGGGGACGGCGGGTGAGCCGGGTGAGATGACGGGCGACGAGTTCGGTGTGGCCGAATCCGAGGGTGCGGAGGCGATGGGGGTGGGTGGGGACGGGAATGACGGGGGCGTCGGGAGGGAAGGATGCGAGGGCGGGGAGGAGGAGGGTGGCGATGAGGCGCGCGAGATGCCGCTGTCCGTGATGTTTGTAGGCGAGCAGGAGACGGGGGATGGTGTGATGGTAGAGGAAGGGGGCCTGGAGTGCGTCCACGGAGGGGGGGATGCAGCGTGGGCATGGGGAGGCGGGTGTAGGGAGGGGTTGGCAGCAGCGGGGGCAACGAGGGGGAAGGATCGGGATGAGGCCGGCGAGGCAGCGGGGACAGAGGGGATGGAGGGGATGCGGGCGGGGGATGAAGGCGCCGCATACCTGGCAATGGAGAGGCGCGAGCAGATCTAGGATCGCTTCGAGAGGAGTCGCTTCCATCGTGCTATGGCATTGAGGGCTTCGAGTGGGGTGTGCCTTTCCACGTCGAAATGCGAGAGTTCTTCCGCGAGGAGTTCGTATGGTGAGAACAGTTCGGGCTGCTCGTCCCTGGAGTCGGGCGGGGGGATGGAGGGGCCCCCTTCGGTTCCAGTGAGATCTTCCTCCCTCCGGCTCAGAGCCTCTTCTATCGCTCGGGCCCGTTTCACCACAGCCTCCGGGACACCGGCCAGTCGTGCCACGTGTATGCCGTAGGATTTTTCCGCGGCCCCTGCCCGCACTCTTTTGAGGAAGACGATTCCATCCCGATCTTCCCTTACCGCCATACTGAGATTGAAGACCGCGGGATGTGTGATCTTCGTGAGCTCGTGGAAATGGGTGGCGAAAAGCGTGCGGGCCTTCACCCTCTCCAGGAGATACTCCACCACAGCCCATGCAATGGAAAGGCCGTCTATGGTTCCCGTGCCCCTCCCTACCTCATCCATGATGATCACGCTCCTCGGAGTGGCGTGATGTAGGATGTAGGCGGTTTCGTTCATCTCCACGAGAAACGTGGATTCCCCGCGGGCGATGTTGTCGCTCGCTCCCACGCGGCAGAAGAGGCGGTCCGCGATCCCTATCACCGCTTCCTTCGCAGGGACGAACGACCCCATCTGGGCCATCAGCACGATGAGGGCGTTTTGTCTGAGAAAGGTGGACTTGCCTGCCATGTTCGGTCCGGTGATGACGGCGAGGGTCCTGCGGGGGGGATCGAGGAGGAGGTCGTTGGGGACGAAACTCCCTGTGGGAAGATGGGCCTCCACCACGGGATGACGCCCCTCCTTCACGTCGAGCACGAGTTCGGTAGTGAGGACGGGTCGGGTGTATCCGTATCGGGTCGCCGCATAGGCGAGCGACTGGAGACAGTCGATGGCTGCAACGCTCTTTCCGAGGGCGAGTAGTCCTTCAAGATGTGTCTTGGTTCGTTCGCGAAGATCCATGAAGATCTTCCGCTCCAGCTCGACGAGTCGCTCCTCCGCCTCCGCGAGCTGGGATTCGAGCTCGATGAGACGTTCCGTGGTGAATCGTTGTGTCTGAACCAATGTCTGACGGGGTATGAAATAGGAGGGTACCAGATGGGCGTTCGCCCGGGTGACCTCGAAGAAGTACCCGATCACCTTGTTGTATTTGAGTTTGAGCGAGCTTATCCCGCTCCGTTCACGTTCCTCCTGGAGATAGCGATCCAGGATCTCCTGGCTGTGATCCCGAAGGGTTCGGCAGCGGTCGACTTCCGGATCATAGCCTTCGCGTATGATGTTGCCCTCATTGAGGGAGGTGGCGGGGTTGTCCATGAGAGCAGGTAGGAGCGAGTCGGCGAGGGTGGACAGCGTCTCGAAGAGATCCACGGGGAGGAGGAAGGAGGAGAATGCTTCGATCCCGGAGAGGAGTGCAAAAGCCTCTTCATACGCCTCGATGGTACCGGCTATGGCGAGGAGGTCCTTTGCGTGTGCCTTGTCCAGGGCGACCCTCGTGGCGAGGCGTTCGATGTCCAGCATGGAAGCGAACAGCTTCCTCAGTGTCTGGAGAAGGTGCTGGTCCCGATAGAGGTGCTCCACGGCTTCGAGCCGCGCCTCTATGTCGGCGGGTGCGACGAGCGGATAGAGGATCCATCGTCGGAGGAGGCGGGCTCCCATGGGGGTGGTGGTGTGATTGAGCACTCGATAGAGTGTGAAGTGCTCCCCCCCGTCCTGAATATTCTTCACCAATTCGAGATTCCTGATGGTCGTTTCATCGAGAAGGAGCGCGTCTTCCTCCCGATAGGGATGGATGGAACGGACGTGGGGAAGAAGGGTGTGACACGTGTCTTCGAGGTACTGGAGGAGAGGGCCAGCGGTGATGAGTTCTGGAGAATCCTCTTCGAGCCCGAATGCCTTCAGGTTCACACTCCTGAAGTGTCGTACGAGTCGTTCGAAGGAGGTACGGGGATCGAAATACCATTCGGGGAACCGGTTGACATAGATCTCACCATGGGCATCGAGGACTTTCTGGATCTCGGGTTCCTCCATCGCGGACTCGGGGAGGATGAGTTCAGAGGGAGAGATGCGGGCGAGTTCCCGTGCGAGGATCTCGGCAAAGGATCCGGGGGCGGTGCCGGCAAGGAATTCCCCGGTGGACAGCTCCACGCAGGAGAGGGAGACCCGCTCCTTGCCGGCGGGAGCTGCCGCGAGAAGGAAGTTGTTCTTCTGTTTTTCGAGGAGCTCCTCATCCGTGACCGTGCCGGGGGTGATCACTTCGATCACTTCCCGGCGGGCGAGTCCCCTCCCCTTCTCCGGGACTTCCACCTGTTCACAGATTGCGATCTTCTTTCCCGCCCGGAGGAGTCTTGCGATATAGTTCTGAGCGGCGTGGAAGGGTATCCCACACATGGGAATCCCATTCCTCTGGGTGAGGGTGATGCCCAGTATCCGGCTCGCCTCCTTTGCATCGTCTGCGAACATCTCATAGAAATCACCCAGACGAAAGAAGAGGATCTCCTCCCTATAACGCTTCTTGAATTCCCAGTATTGCTGCATCATGGGGGTCTGGAGATCCTGCATCATCCCTCCATGGGTCGCACGATGGGACTGCCTGATACCGTCAGCGAGCGCTTCCCATGAGCCGTTCGATCACGAGATCCGTGATATCCACTTCCTTGTGCCACCAGAGGAGATCGGGATCCGTGCTCTTGAAGATGACGCTGAACCCGTGTGTCTCGGCCACGTATTCTAGCGCGTTTTTCAGCTCCTGAAGGAAGGTGGACGATTCTGTGAGCTTTCTCTGCCGCTCTTCGAGTTGCTGGGTTTTTACTCGATAGTAATCCCTCAGATACTGGGTCTTCTGATAGATCTGCTGATCGAGGGCCAACGCCCGCTCCTCGTTTCCCGCTTCCTGTGCCTGGAGTTTCTGCTCCTGGAGGGCCTTTATCTCGGCGGTAAGTCGGTTCACCTCCTCCTGAATCTCTGTCTTGAAACGCTCTATCTCTCTCACCGCCGAAGAGTTTCGGAAAAAGGCCATCGCCACCCTGTTGATGTCGACCACGGCCACTGTGGTGAGTTCCTCTGCATGGGCGAGCGTACTTCCGAGTAAGAGAAGTCCTGTCACAAAGATGAGTATGCGCTTCATGGGTCCCTCCCGCTCTAATAGAGGTCATATCCGATGGTGAAGACGAAATCCAGACCGAGCGAGTCGGGGAACAGACTCCCCTTCTGCCATTCTATCTTGTCGTCCATCACCTTGAAACGCTTGGCGATGTAGAACCGGAGAGGGAACTGAGGGATGACGAACCGGATCCCTCCTCCTATCCCGAACCGGTAGTTTTCCAGGGGAATATCCCAAGGAGCCGTTACATCCACCGAAAATGCTGGAAAATCGAAATAGAAGTCCCACCACATGATCTGTTCGAGAAGGGGCATTCGGAGCTCTATCCAGTTGTCCCATAGGGTTCTCCCCCCTCCGATGGGTTCTCTCGACCATCCCCTCCCCACAAAGAATCCGTCGACATAGAGTTGATCCAGAGAAGTAGCCTGATAGGTGGGTGGTTGAGGAACCCAGAACTGGTCCAGGTTATACGTGAGCCTTGTATGAGCGGCGAGCACCCACTTGAAGTTCCAATTTTCGGCTACGGGAATGTCGAAGAGTGTGAGATATCCTTCCAACTTCGTGGTGGGCTGGATATAGTGACGGCTTCCGCCCAGGAAACCTCCCACGAGAAGGAGCTGTTGGCTGAGATAGTATCCCGAGCTGGGACTATAGAAGATATCCCGGGTATCGAGAGAGATTCCAAGGTTCCATTTGTTGACAAACAACCACTTCCCTCTGTTTTCCCGCGTCGTGGGATCGAAAGGACGATATCTGCTCGCATCGTAGTCGAGAGTGGTGAGTGAAGTGGAAAAGTAGGTGCTGGGAGTGAGTCTCCCCACAGGTGTATAAAAACGGTATCCTGTATTGATTCCGAAAGAAATCGCCCATGCTTCGTAGTTCATGAGATATTCTTCCGGTATAGTGAAGCCGTTTCTCCTTGCGTATTCGTAATCGGTTATCACCTCCCCGGCGTCGATCTGTTCCTGGGAAGGATTGGGCACGAGCTCTCCAGTCTCCGCATCCACCCATTGCCCTGTATAAAGACCATTGTCGGGAACAGCGTTCTCCTCATTTCCCACGAACACTATCCCATCTATGGCAGTGTCCTGGGGGATCGTCCTCCCGGTGTCCTTGTGAGAGATACTCAAACTCACTCCGCCCGTCCACCGTTTCCCGAAAAGCCATCTGTCAGTGTAGTTGAAGCCGAGGGTTTGTTCATTCGGTGCCGCCGTCAGGTTCACACCGAAGTCGAGTCCATAGCCCAGGAAATTCTGGTCGCTCCAGGCCACGGTCGCCGCTACGGGGAAATCGCTGCTCCCACCGAAGTTCACCCCGAACTGGATATTGGCGGTGGGCGCTTCCTCGACATTGATCACCAGATTCATGAGCCCTTCGGTACTTCCGGCAGGGGTTTCGGGAGTGATTGAGGTGAAGTATTGAAGATTATAGAGATTGCGCAGACCTTCCACGATCTTGGTCTTGCTGAAGACGTCCCCTTCCTCTATGGGGAGTTCCCGGAGGATCACGAAGTCCTTGGTCTTGGTGTTTCCCCTGAGGATGATATTCTCTATGTGCGCCCGCCCACGTTCCTCTATCGTCACATGATAGGAGACGAGATGCTGTTCGGGGTCCTTCTCTTCCCTGAGGTCGATCCGGTTGAAGATGTAGCCGTTCTCGTAATAGAGGTCGAGGAGCTTCTGGTAATCCCGGGTGAAGGCGGTGCGGTCGAACAAATCCCCTTCATTGAGAGTGAAAAGTTCCTGGAGTCGTTCCGTGGAAAAGATCTTGTTGCCTTCGAAAGTGATTCCTCCGAACCTGTACTGTTCCCCTTCCGAGAGATAGATGGTGATGTGGAGGTAGTGACGATCCCCCTCTATTTCCTCGGTCTTTTCCACGTGGGTGATCCGTGCGTCGATATAGCCGCGTTGGGCGTAGTAGTCTTCGATCTTCCTGAGATCCTCCTGGAATGTCTGTTCGTTGTATACTCCACTCACGAGGAATCCCTGTGGTTTGGTCTTCATGAGTCCCCGGAGCGTCTTTTCAGGGTAAAGCAGGTTACCCGAGAAGGTGATGGACCTCACGATGATCTGGGGACCTTCCGAGATCACGAAGACCACTTCGGTTCCCCGATCCCCTTCCCGTAGGATTCCTTCCACGGAGGCTTCGGGGAAACCTTTCTCATGATAGAGCTCTATGATGGCGCGCTCGTCGGCCCTGAGTTTCGCCTGTGTGACCATGTCGCCCCGTTTCAGGAGTATGGTGTCGAGGAGTTCCGAGTCCCTGACCCTCTGATTCCCTTCGAAGGTGATCCGATCCACGGAAGGGAATTCCTTCACCTCGAAGTGGATGATCACCGCGGAGTAGTTTTCGTCGGCGGGTTGTGCGCTGGGGATGATCTCATCGAAATATTCCAGGGCGTAGAGCTTGCTCTGGATCTCCCAGAACAAATCGTTGGTGAAGGTCTTTCCCACATAGGGCCTGAGAATCCCCCGGATCTCGTTTTCAGACACGGCCGAGAGTCCTGAGAACGAGAACTCTTTTATCGGTTTGCCGAGATACCAATCGGGAGGAGGTTCTTGAGCGAAGAGTGGAAGAGAGATCACTACCGACAGGAGGAGGATGATAAAACGACGCGTTACTCTCATGAACACTCCTTTCCTCATGCTAATAAGTAAATCGCCACTTCAAGGAAATCGTCTGATCGGGGATGAAGAGTTCTTCCGGATGCTCGGGAGCGAACTTCCAGGAGAGGAGGAAGAACGGAGTATTCCATTCAACCGTCACCTCTACATTCACCTCGAACCCTCCGAAGCTTCGAACCTCCGAAGCGAGGGGGTTCTCCGCTGCAATCTGGAAGAGGGATTCCAGAAACACATCGGAGCCAAGATACTTCCCCACCAGGATAGTGGTATTGTCGAGATACTTTCCAAGAGATGGCGATTGCCTGTCAAGAGGGTACTCAGGGGACTGGAGGGCGCTCTCGAGAACGTTCTGGAAGAGGTGTGTCCGTACCGAGAAGACGTCCAGCCCGAAGGTCTTCTTCACCGAGGTCTCGAACTCCCTCATGAGGGCGAACTGGCTCACGAGGTCGGTGGTGAGGCCTACGAGGGAGACCGGGCTGAGGAATCCCTCGGCGAACTCCTCGTTGAACCGCTGACCGAGTACGATGTTGAGATCCTCAGGAGGAAGCGGAGGATCCGACTCGAAACGGGGTGAGAACTGGGAGAGCGGGGTGTTGTAGGAGACGAGATAAATCCTTATGGGGTCTCCCTTGTAGAAGTCCCTCATCTCGGCTCGAACGGTGATCCGGGGATCGAATTTGTCCTGATTTTCCTGAAAGAGGATGCTGCCTTCCCTCACATAGAAGCTTCGTTCGAAGTAGAAGACTTCCCCCCCCCGCAACCCGATATTCCCCTCCAGGGAGAAGCTCCCCTCACCCCCGTGAGCGGTGTACCGGAGTCTTTCCCCGGTATCGGCATAGAGTCGAAGGATCGGCAGGGTTCGTGTGGGCCACACGAACTGCACATCGGGACCCGATTGGATTCGGAGATCTATCTCGAGGGGAACGGGTTCCCCTTTTCCCGGGGCCTCAGTCCTTCTTTGAGCAAGTGTCACCACCGTGGACTCGGCCAAGATATCTCCAGCGATGGAGAGGGACTGGGGGGTCTGTTCGATGGTCACGAACCCTGCCGCATAGCCGTCTACCTGAAGAGTTCCGAAATCGTAGAGGATGTGGAGTCGGTTGGGGGAAAGGGTGGCGATGGAGATCTGGAAGAACGGGAGACTCCATGCCTCTCTCGTGAAAGCACCCGAGAGGATCACGGTGGCGTCTCCTGCAGTGATTCTGGAGGGGAGGATCTGGAATCCTTCTCCCTGGAACTCCAACTTCAGACGTTCGGACGAGATTTCTTCGGGTACGAGGAAGAACACACCCCTGAGCTCTCTGCCCTCGAGGTTCCCCGTGAGGGTCGGATCTCGGGGGTCTCCCTCGAGGGAAACCTCACCGGTGAGGATTCCCTCTCGAATCCTCACCACGCCCAGATCGAAGAGCGGTTGAAACGATTCCACGTCGATCCGCGAGAATGCCAGGGTGAGAGAAAGATGCTCTTCACGGATCGTTCCTTTGATACTCCCCTGCAGAGGAAGGGGTGAACTGAAACTCGCATCGAGTGCTCCGTCCTCGAAGGAGAAGGCAAGGCTCGCTGCGTTCGACGGGCCGCCTCTGAGCGTGACACCCGCAGGCGTATAGGCGAAGAGGAACCTCCAGACTGGTTGTCCCTCTACGAGTGAGACCTTGTGTAGGACGAGCGACCCGGTACAGGAGAGTGAAGGAAGAGAGTGGAGGAAGGGGGAGAGATCATCGAACCGTTGTTCCATAGTGCCGTACAGACTCACCGGGGTGCTCTGTGTCGTTCTGCCCACTGCGAGAGAGAGATCCGTTTCCCCTCTGAAGGTTCCCGAGGAAAGATCGTAGGTCAGATGGAAACCGCTGAGGCGGTGCTGTGCGAGGAGGAGTTCCGAGAGAGAGATGCTCATGGTCGAGGAGCTTTTCTCGAAAGATCCGTTTGCGGCCAGCGGGATGCCGTTGACACTCCCTTCCGTCAAAGTGACCGTTCCTTCGAGATCTGGATCGTTCCAAGGCCCTTCGAGGTTCACGGTGGCGGTAAGCCTCCCTCGTGCTTTCTCCTCTGTCCACCTCCCGAGCGGGGCCTCTCTTGCGTACGCGGAGAGGTCGATACGTGAAGAGGAGATATCTGCCTGGAGGCCGTACCGTTCCCTGGTCGTCTTCGATTGCAAGACGAGTTCCCCTGCCAACCGTCGGCGGGTGAGGAGCCCCTCCAGTCCCTCGGGCAGGACCAGGCTCATACTTCCTTCGAGATTGGAGTACGAATCACCGTAGGAAAGATCGAAGGCCTCGATTCCCGATGGATCGATGGCGATGCGTCCGCTCAGATTCCCTCGGACTGAGGGGAGGAGAAAGAGATCGGTCACCCTGAGATAGGGGACATAGATCCACCACTCGTCTGTGGTGTGGAACTCGCCCGACAGGTCGACACTCACCTGCGGAGAGGATTGACCGCGCATCATCGGCAGAGGAAGAGTTCGCGTCTTCCCTCGGAAGACCCACCTGCCCTCTTTCTCCTCCAAAAGAAACGTCAGATTGTCTCCCGACAGGGAGAACTCCTTCTCCTGCAGTATACCAGAGAAGCGATAGAGGATATTCTCGACCAACAACTCGCCGGAGAACCTCTGTGTATCCCGAAGTGCCAGGGAGAATGTCCCTTGAAAGGGCACGGTATAGAGGGTGCCCGAGGAAGAAAGGGAGAGCTGATCGGGGGTGAGAGAGAGCGTGAGGGAGGCATCCGCCTCCTCAGAGATCGAGAGTACGATGTCCTCCATGCTGGAGACACGATACCGTGACGCGTCGAAATCGAATTCGAGCGCACCTCTGATGGTGGCCTGCTCGGGGATGATCGGATGCCAACGTCGTTGCGATCCGGAGAGGGCGAGGGTGAGATCGGACAAGGAGAGATCGCGGAAGAGGAGGAGTCCCTGCCCTCTGAGGGACGACGGACCGGAGGACGGGAAGAGGTGGGTTTCCCCATAGACATAACCCTCACCTTTCCGGGGGAGGAGGAGCACGTTGAGCGTGTATTCCTGTCGTACGATATCACCTTCAAAAGAGAGCTCTGCTCTCGAGAGCTCGAATCCCCCCCATGATGCGTCTCCGGAAAAGGCATACCCTTTTATCGTCTCGTTCGATCCCGAGATGTTCACATTGAATCGTCCGCTCATGCTCTCGAACGAGGACATCCCCGGAGATCGGGCCTCCGATATGTGCAACCTGCCCTGGAATGAGAACGGATGAATGTCGAGCAATCCTTCCATGGAGGCCCTGCCGTATCGGGTGAAGGCGGTAAGATAATCCAGGTGAATCCGGGAATTCTCCCCATCGAGCGAAAAGGCTATCGAGTGGAGATCCTTCGAGAGGAACGAAGCCGAGCCGCTTCCCGTATAGCGGAGAGTACGGGCGGGGAGATGATATGAGATTTGAAGATGGGTGGAATACGTGGCATCGAGGAAAAATTTCAGATTCGCGGGCATGCTCTCGAGGAGAGGTCCCCTGAACTGCGAGCTCGGTTGGAAGTCCTCGGTGAGTACCATGAGGTTGAGTGTGGAGGATGACCATTCATATTCTCCAAGGATGTCGTATGGGACCGATGCCTGAAGGTTCTGGAAGGAGAGGGCGTCGTTTCTTACAGACAACAGAAACCGCTGGGTGGAGAGTTCTATCCTGCTCCCCTGTAGGGAGCAGGATAGCTCCATCTCCATGCTCGGCATGTCCGGGGAAAAGGTGCCCCTCGCTCGTACCGGTACCAAGAATGTCCTCTCCGGGAGTACTCCCTCGTAGTAGGCGGCGGTCTCATGAGAGATATCCAAGAAGAGGGAAGCGCTCAGAGAGTATCGTGCGGATCCATCGTTGCCAGGAGCAATGTCGACACGAACGTCTCGCCCCATGATGCGAGATTCGTCCGGGAGTACCATCTGGAAGCTCCCGCGACGGATGAGGACCTCGGGAGGCAGCGAAGAGAGTACCCGTTGGAGGGAAAGAGACGCGGTGCGCCTGGAATGGGGTAAGGCAGGACCTTCCGAGGGATGAGTTTCGTGTGTAGTCCAGAACACGTGGACATCGGTGAGCTCGATTTTCTTCAACAGGGAGGAGGCATCCCCTCTGAGCAGGGCGAGCGCACTATAGGTGAGCACCCCCTCTCCCACGTATACGACGAAACCTCCCTGGGCGTCTCTCAATTCCACATGTTTGATTTTCACGAAAGGAAAGATGTAGGGTTCGATCGAGCCATAGGAGACCTCGATATCCCATCGGGATTCAACGTCGTGCAGGACCTGGGTGATGAGAAATTGGAGACTTGGTGTGGCACTGTGCCTGAGGGTGAACGAAACTGCCCACGACAGTACAAGAAAGGAGGTCACAAGAATGAGGAGCAAAAGAGATGAGGGCAGTCGCTTGGTCATGTCCTTTGTATCACTCCGGGAAATTGCGCTTCGCTTGTTTATCGTATAAATTCTATCACATGTCATCTCGTAAAAAAAGCAGCGGCAGGACGATCCTTTCCCGTTTCGTCGTCTTCGAGGGGATAGACGGCGCAGGAACCACGACACAACTCCGCAAGGTGGCGTCCTCCCTGAAGGGACGTGGTCACCCCCTGTGGGAGACACGGGAACCGACCGACGGTCCTGTGGGGGTTTTCATCCGAGAATGTCTTGCAAGCGGTCTCTCCCTCCCTGCGTCCGTGTATGCGTACCTGTTCGCCGCTGATCGAGACCTTCACGTCTTCGGAGAAGACGGGGTCATGGTTCGGGTGGGACGGGGGGAAATCGTGCTCTGTGACAGGTATCTTCACTCTTCTCTCGCCTATCAGAGCGATTCCGATCACACGAGGGAATTGGTAGAGGATCTCAATCACAGGTTCCCGCTCCCCGAGGTGGTGATCTATCTGGATACGCCCGTGGAGGAGTGTCTCCGACGTCTTTCCTCGAGACCCCAGAAGGACCTTTTCGAGCAGAGGGAAGTGCTCATGAACGTGGTTTCCCGATATAGAGAGGTGCTCCGGGCATACGAAGCAGAAGGTGGCAAGGTTCTCTATGTGGATGGCACACAGCCGCCGGATCTCATCTCCCGGGAGATCTTGAAGTTTTTGGAAGGAATACTCGATATCTAATAGAGTAAGATATGAAGAAACGGTGGCATAGGACGGTAGTTTCCCTCCTCCTCTTCCTCGTGAGCATCCTTCCCATCCACGGGTACAAGGTACTGTACGCTGAACAATGGTACCGGCTCTTTCACCTCCATTTCTATCAATACCCGGAACGCTGTGCCGAGAATATCTACTATCTCGAGCAGGCCTTGCGGGCGGACTTCGCCAATCCTCTGAATGCCCTTGCGAGGATCGGGAATCCCACCGAATGGGAGTACTACCGCTACCTCTTTTCCATGCACGTGAGTCTCAAGCTTGTGGAGCAATACCTCCTCTGGGGCTCCAAATACGACAAGCAGGTTGCCTATTTCTACAACGCTCCGTGGAAAGAGCAGAACCTCGAGAGTCTGGACAAGGCAGAGGCACTCTATCGGTACGCACTGGTGTACTGGGAAGAAGCGAGGAGATGGGCGGAAAAGGCAGAGCCATTATCGTATCTCTTCCTCCCGGAGATACAGTACTGGGCCGATGAGCGAGTCAGGATAGCGAGCGGGGAACTCGATTACCAAGAGATCATCGGCGAGCATCTCACCCGCCTCCAATCGGTACGCGAGGCCTTCCTCGCCATGGATGAGCACACCTACTGAGAGCTAGATGATGAGCATGGCGTCGCCATAGGAAAAGAAGCGATAGCGATGCTCTATCGCCTTCCTGTAGGCCTCTAGAAGGAGGTCCTTGCCGAGGAAGGCGGAGACCAGAAGGATCAAGGAAGAGCCGGGGGTGTGGAAATTGGTGAAAAGGTGATCGATCACTTTGAAGGTATACCCCGGATAGATATAGAGCGAAGTTTCTTGCCATCCACGTTTGAGTCTTCCATGCTCCCAGGCGGACTCGAGAGCCCTTGTCGATGTGGTCCCCACTGCACACACAGGGATGTGTCGGCTTTTTGCGCTTTCTATGACCCGTGCGGTTTCTTCTGAGATATGAAATCTCTCCGTATGCATCCTGTGCTCCTCCACGTTTTCGGTCCTCACCGGCTGGAAGGTGCCCAGTCCCACGTGGAGCGTGAGGAAGGTTACGGTGTGACGCGACTTCAATTCATCCATCAGAGCAGGGGTGAAGTGGAGTCCCGCAGTGGGGGCGGCCGCTGATCCCGGGTGTCGGGCGAATACCGTCTGGTATCGTTCCTCATCCTCAGGGAGATCCGCTCGTTTGATATACGGAGGAAGAGGGACGTGGCCGTGTCGATCGAGATAGGCCTCGTCGATGGGGGGAGAGATGCGGACAAGACGGAGTCCGTCTTCCATACCTACGATTTCCGCTTCCCGTCCACCGGGAAGGTCGTAGACCACACCTGCCCGTTGTCGTCTGGTCCGGGAAACCAGTGCCTTCCACAGAGAGGGTTCGACTTCCTCGAGGAGAAGGATCTCGACCTTTCCTCCTGAATCTCTCCTCGTGGCCAGGATGCGACTCTTCCTCACCCGGGTATCGTTGAATACGAGACATGAGGGAGGGAGGATCAAGGGAAGCTCCCTCACGTACGAGTGTTCGATCCGGCCCGTTTCCCTGTGGACCACCATGAGGCGGGCATCTTCCCTTCGCTGAGACGGATGTTGGGCGATGAGATCTTCAGGAAGATCAAAATAGAAATCTTTGAGTTTCATCGTCGCTGTCTTTTCCTCTGGGCGGGATGTTGAGATGGTCATATCCTCGAGGGGTGACTATGCGTCCACGAGGGGTCCTCTGGAGAAAACCGCACTGAATCAAGTAGGGCTCATAGAAGTCCTCGAGTGTATCCACACTTTCTCCAAGGGCGATGGCGAGGGATTCCGCACCTACCGGGCCTCCGTCGAACTTCGTGATGATGGTGTCGAGTATGCGCCTGTCGTGTGCCTCGAGACCGGCCTCATCGATGCCCAGGCGATCCATGGTGAGTCGTACGATCTGAGGGGTGATCACGCCTTTCCCGTAGACCTCTGCGAAATCTCGCGCCCTCCGGAGCATCCTATTGGCGATCCGAGGGGTTCCACGGGAACACGAAGAAAGGAGATCGAATGCAGGTTCCTCCACGCTCAACCCGAGGATACGGGCGGAACGGCGGAGAACCTTGATTATGTCTTCTTTTTCATACAAGTTAAAGTGAAATGTTATGCCGAATCGTGAGACAAGGGGCGTCGCCAGTTTTCCGGCCTTGGTCGTGGCCCCAACGAGGGTGAACGGGGGTACGGGTATTCTCACGGTCCGTGCCGAAGGACCTTGCCCTATGATCCAGTCGATGACATAATCCTCCATCGCCACATAGAGCATCTCTTCAATGGCTGGTTTGAGCCTGTGTATCTCGTCGATGAAGAGCACGCTTCGAGGACTGAGAGTGGTGAGTATCCCTGCCAGATCCTTGGGTTTTTCGAGAGCCGGGGCGGACGTGATTCTGAGTTCGACCCCCAACTCGTGGGCGATGATACTTCCAAGGGTGGTCTTCCCAAGGCCGGGCGGCCCACTGAGGAAGACGTGATCGAGTGCTTCCCCACGTTGTCTGGCGGCACGGATGAATACCTTGAGGTTCTCCTTGATTTCCTCTTTGCCCTGGAACTCCGAGAGAGAGAGAGGACGGAGACGCTCCTCCTGCGCATCCTCCTCTCGTTTCAACGGTGAGAGGGTGTGGTCCATATCTCCATCCTACCTCGTGGCTGAAGGTACGACAAGCCGATGCTCTGGGTCATTCGCTCAACCTGATGATCGCTCTTCGCAGTATCTCTTGTTCTTTCCCCTCTACGCTCTCCCCTCCGGAAACTTCCTGGATGATATCCGGGAGCACGCTCTCGGCGCGCGATCTGTCGAACCCCATTTCCGCCAAGGCTTCCACGAGTTCTCGATGCGGTCCGGCTTTTTCCGTCCCACCTGGCCCCTGTTTCACATAGCTGCCCTTCAGGGTGAGAAGCAGCTTCTGAGCCGTTTTTTTCCCTATTCCCGGGGTCTTCGCCAGTCGAGCGAGATCCTCGTTCTGGATGATTTCCCGGAAGATCGGTACCGGAACGGAGGAGATGATACGCAGGGCCTGTCGCGGCCCGACCCCTTGTACCTTGAGGAGATCCAGAAAGAGCCTGCGTTCTTCCCTCGATGCGAAACCGATCAGGGAAAGGACATCCTCCCTGTGGTAGAGGTACACATAGAGGAGGAGCGAATCCCCGGGTTCAGGGAGCTGCGAGAGGATACTGCTCGGCACGTCTATTTCCCAGGTGAGCCCCCCGGTTTCGATGAGCACCTTTTCTCCATCGACGCCTCTATAGACACCTCTCACACTATAGAGCATCTTCCTCTCCCTGGGTGGCGAAGGGTGTGCCATGCTGGTGCACGTGGCAGAGTGCGATGGCCAAGGCATCGGAGGCGTGATCCGACATTTTTGTGTCCGGAAGGTTGAGCAGGAGTCTGAGGAAGCGTTGGATTTCCGCCTTATCCGCTCTGCCATGGCCTACGATGGCTTGTTTCACCATCTGGGGTGCGTAGGTATAGACGGGGATGTCCTCCATGGCCGCGGCGAGTGAAACCACCCCCATGGCCTGGGCCACATAGAAGGCGCTGGTGGTATTACGGGCGAAGAAAAGCTCCTCCATGATGATGGCCTCGGGCTCATACTTCAGGAGGAGCTCCTGCACGTGGCGGAAAATCTTCAGCAGTCGTTCGGACTGGGTGTGGCCGGAAGACGTCCTGATGGTACCGGCGATGATATATTTATGTCCTCGACCGTCGGTCTCTATCACTCCGTAGCCGGTAGTGGCAAGGCCGGGATCGATCCCCAGATAACGCTTCATTCCACAGTCATGTCGTCGGGGAGTTCCAGGTTCGTGGAGACCGATTGGACGTCATCGTTGTCCTCGAGCGCCTCGATGAGCCTGAGCACCTTCTCCGCCGTCTCCTTGTCCACGGTGATACGGGCGTCCGGGATGAGGCTTATCTCGGCGGTCTCATATTCGAACCCTTTCTCCGTGAGGCCCTGCTGGACTTCCTCGAAAGACGAGGGGTCGGTGAGTACCTCTATCACTTCCCCGTCGGAGGAGACGTCCTCGGCCCCTGCTTCCAACGCTGCCTCGATGATCTCATCCTCGGTGTATTTTGTCGCATCGAAGGTGATGAGGCCCCGCTTTTTGAAGAGGTAGGAGACACACCCGGTTTCTCCCAACGATCCACCGTGCTTGGACAGGATGTGCCTCACCTCCGAAGCCGTGCGGTTCTTGTTGTCGGTGAGGGCTTCGATGATGATGGCAACTCCCCCCGGTCCGTAGGCCTCGTAGACGATTTCGGTGTAGTCCGCTCCTTCGAGTTCCCCCGTCCCTTTCTTGATGGCCCGCTCTATGTTTTCCTTGGGCATGTTGGCGGCTTTTGCCTTGAGGATCGCCGTGCGGAGTCGGGGATTGGCCTCAGGATCTCCACCTCCTGTCCGAGCTGCTACCGAGATCTCCTTGATGAGTTTTGTGAAGACCTTACCACGCTTGGCGTCCATCGCGGCCTTCTTGTGCCGGATCGTCGCCCATTTACTATGTCCTGACATCGTGACTCCTGTTGGATGTGATGAAGTTCATTCGTAGAAACGAATCTCTATGATGATCACCATAACACGAGTGCCTCTTCCTGTCAATGTGGCCTCGATCTCAGGGCCAGAGCGGTTTGCCTATCTGCTTTTCCCAGATGAGAATAGCGATATCCTTGAGGAGAGAGTCAAGGATGTCGAGTCCGTGCTCCGAGAGCCGTACTCCGCTCTCCCCCATCTCGGCCACCCCCCACCCGCACCAGCGCCGTCCCACCTCCCCCAGCACCTCCTCCACCCCCACCCCCCACACCCTCCGGAACCGCTCCCCCTCCACTCCCTCCCTCGTACGCAACCCCATCATGAACCACTCCAGGAGAAACGCCTGTGGGCCGATCACCTCCACCTCCTCCCACACACCCCCCTCTGCCACGAACCGCCCCACATCCCGCACCTGCCGCACCCGCACGGGCCCCTCCTTCCCCGGCAACGTCGAGACAGCCGAGGGCCCCACCCCCAGGTACGGCTCCAGCCTCCAGTACCGCAGGTTGTGGAGGCACTCCTCGCCCGGCAACGCAAAGTTCGACACCTCATAGCGTACGAACCCCCGCTCTCCGAACCACCTGCAGATCGCCTCCCACTCCCCCGCCAGCTCCTCCTCGCCCGGCATCACCACCTCCCCCCGTCTCACCATCGCCCCCAGCACCGTCCCCTCCTCCACCGTGAGCCCGTACACCGACACATGCCCCACCCCCCATCCCCTCACCTCCTCGAGCTCCCGCACCACATCCCCGCTCATCCCCCTCGGCCTCCCTGCCAGAAGATCCACACTCACCCGCCCCCCCCAGCCCGCGAGCACCTCCACCGCGCGCTCCACCTCCCTCCTCCCCGCCCCCCTTCCCATGAGCCGGAGAAACCCCTCATCCAACCCCTGCACCCCCAAACTCACCCGCGTCACCCCCACCTCTCCGAGCACCCTTACCTTCTCCTCATCCACCCACTCCGGATTCACCTCCACGGTCCACTCCACAGGCCTTCCCCACACCCTCACCCGCTCCCGCACCCCCGTGAGGAGCCGCTCCCACAACCGCAGGGGGAGCACGTTCGGCGTCCCCCCACCCACGTACACCGTGGGAATCTCCGACGGTCGGAGGAGGACGAACATCTGCTCCAGCACCTCCAGCACCCGTTCCACGTACCCCTCCATGACCCTCTCACCCGCCCCCGCCACGCTGAAGAAGTCGCAGTACCGGCATCGCCGGGCACAGAACGGCACATGCACGTAGACCGAGACTGGATACCCCCCCCTCCCCTCGAGGATGGCCCTCACCGACTCCATATCGAGGAAAGGCTTCACTCCGCCCCCCCTCCTCGGATCGGCGCCCACACCACCATGGCACGTATCCGCCACCGCTCGAAAGGCCCGAAGATCCGGGAATCCGCCACCAGGCGCCGGTTGTCTCCCACGAGGAAGTACTCACCCTCGCCGAGCACCATCTCCTCCTGGAGGCCCGGGATCACCCTGTCGAACGGAGGCGGCCCCTCACCGCCACCCCGCAGCCGCGTCATCCCCGGGAGGAGCACCTCCTCCGAGACCCACCCCCTCTCGTCAGCGCCTCGCACGTACACCACATCGTCGCGCACCCGTATCCGCTCGCCCGGGAGCCCCACCACCCGGAGCACCACATAGTGGACCCGCCATTCCGGCCCCGGTATCCAACGCCCGCCCGTCACATAGTCGAGGAGCCGTATCCCTCCACCCGTAGCCCCTTCCGGAGGATCCCAGAGGGGCGACACCGCCACCACCACATCCCCCCGGGACGGCTCACGCCAACGGGGGAGCGGAACACCGAGCCAGTCCAGATCGAGCCCATAGGCGAGGGGGGTCGCCACGAGAAAGGCCCCTCGGCGATACAGAGGCGCCATCACCTCGGAGTCGAGCCGGTAGGTGCGCAGGGCACACATCTGGAGGAGATTGAACAACACCGCCACGAGGAGGAGCCGTTTGATCCAGAGGATTTTCATCTGCCGTCTTCGCTCCTGACGCGAAGCGAAGATCCGCTCTCTCACCTCACCCCTCCGATCCTCGCAGGCGGCCAGAAGCGGAAAATCGGCCGCCCGAGCACCTTCCTGAGCGAGACCGTCCCGAAGTACCGACCATCCCTCGAGTTGTCCCTATTGTCACCCAGAGGGAGGAGCCTTCCCGGCGGGATGTACCACCCCATCGCCCCCTGCCACCAGATGCGCGCATAGTCGTGCTCCTCGGGGTGAAGCCGCGCACGTTCGCCCATCTGGTAGAGCTCAAACGCATAGTAGTCGACGAGTTCCTTGCTGTCTGCGATCCGCTGATAGGCGGCCCGCCCTTCGAGATCGGGCGTGAACCCTTCCGAGAACCACACCACCGCCCGGGCCGCCTTCTCCAAGAGAGGGTACATGTCAGGAGACACCAACCGCTGGGGACGATAGGAGAACCTCACCCCCTTTCCGAGGAGAGCCCGCTCGGCGATCCATCCCCCCTCGCCGGGAAACCAGTAGAAGACCTCTCCCCTTTCGAGCCTCACCCTGTCCCCCGCCGTACCCACCGCCCGTTTCACGAGGAGCTGAGCCCGAGGATTGCCCTGTTCGTCGCGATTGATGTCCACCAGGCTCAGTGTCATCATGTAGATGAAACGGTGGAGAATCTCGAACGCCACCCCCGGACTGATGTACGAGGGGTTTTCGAACACCACGATGTCACCCCGCTTCGGCGAGCTCAGACCCGGCAGCTTCCCCACGGTAGGGAGGATCTCCGGACCGAACGTGAGCTTGTCCACCATCACCCTGTCGCCGATCATGAGCGTCTGTTCCATGGAGCCGGAGGGGATCACATAGGCCTGGATGAGGTACTGCTGAATCACCAGAACGATGAGCACCGTCTCCACCAGTTCCCTGAGCAGCCCCCCCAGTTTTTTGAGGAGCGTATTTCGCCTGGCCCTGATCGCAGCCTCCCGCTGTTTCTTCCTCGCCTTGCGTCGCGCCCTCCAGGTGAGTAACGCCTCGGTCTTCTCCACGAGCCGGGATGAGAACTCCTTCATCGGTACCCCTTTTCTAAGTCCGTGCAATATCGGAACCTACCCTATCACAAGCCCCCAGCGTTGACAAGCGGTAGCCTCACCCCTATACTGCGGAGGATGAAAAAGTCCAGACGATCGAAGCGTGCAGGGCACACGCCTCCTATAGCCCCCACCCCGGACGAGAGCCAGGTGAGACTCAGGCCCCTCGCCGGTGTGCCCCCCACGATCTATGTCCCGGTGGTATGGGCACTCCTCATCGCGCTCGTGCTCTTCGTGCTCCTCCTCCTCCCCGGGATACTCAACCCGGGAGCGTACCTTACGGTGATCACCGCCCCTGCTCGGGCCTCGGTATACCTCGACGACGGATTCGCCGGCACCAGCCCGTGCACGGTCTTCCTTTCTGACGGAGTCCACACCCTGCGAGTACAGAAACCCGGATGGGATACGGCAGTGGAGAGCGTAGAGATACGGGGAAGACGCCTCGCCACTCTCTTCTTCCCCCATCATGTGGAAATGCGGACATCCCTCTCCCTCGAGGATCCGGCCGTTCCCGTGAACCAGGTGCTCGTCTCCCTCTCCTCCTGGAGTCTCACCACGCCCCCCATCTCCACCTACGCGCTCCCCCCCCTCCTCACCTGGCTCGCCGATGACGCCCGCACCACCCCCGTACCGGATCACCGGGAGCGACTCACAGAGGCCGCGGCTCACGCACTCGCGCACGCAGTCCCCTTCCTCTCCCACACCGATCAGGCCGTGGACCTCGCGCGAGCCCTCCTCGTGCTCTCGGAGGCCCGCACAGGACCCACCCCCTCCTCACCCCTCGCCGCCCTCCGCATGGCGATCTCTCTCCTCCAGGAACATCCCGGACTCCTCTCCGCGCTCCCCTCTCTTCTTCCCCCTTCCATGACGAACACCTACCAGGAGAACGCGTTCTACCATACATATGTCGAACAGCGCCTCTCCTCGCTCTCACCCTACCGCATCACCACTCCCGCCCCCGCGCCCGACACCCTCGGCCATGGCCCCTTCGTCTTCAGGGCACTCCCGGGTGGAGAGCTCTACCCCAGCAGTCGGAACGAAGACCTCGGCGACGGGAAAGCCCGCGTCCTCTCTTCCCGGCCGTGGCGCATCGCCCCCTTCTACATCCTCGACCGTGAGGTCACAAAGGGGATGTATGCCCTCTTTCTCCAGGCACATCCCGAGTGGTCACCACAGGCCAAGACCGCCCTCGTCGAACAAGGTCTCGTCGACGGGACCTACCTGTACGACTACGCCACCCTCGAGGAAGACGCTCCGCTCCCCTACGTCTCCTGGTATGCGGCCCAGGCCTTCTGCAGGTGGCTGGAGGACTACCTTCCCCCCTCCATCACGGCGCACTACGAAGTACGACTCCCCGCCGAGCAGGAGTGGGAGTGGGCAGTGCGCCTCACCGGCCTTGCAGAAATCTCCCAGAGCAGCCGCCCCCGGCCTCCGGAGCCCTTCGCCGGGGCAGCGAAAGACAAGAGAGGCATCGCCTCACTCCTCGGCAATCTGTGGGAATGGACGGCCGGCCCCTATTATTCGCTCTATGCGCTCGCTCCACCTGTCGATGAGGTGCTCGGCTGGTATGCGATCGAAGCAGGCGTGGACGAACCGGCCTCCCGGACCGTCCGTGGGGGAAGCATCCTCCAGGCCAGGTTGGCGCCTCCCATGCGGGGCGTGCTCCACCCCTCCTGGACCAGCCCCGTGGTGGGTTTCAGACCCATCCTCATCCGGAGGCACGATGGCTAAACAGAACGACATCAAGGTGATCGGCGAGAACAAACGCGCCCGCTTCGACTATCTCATAGAGGACACCCTCGAGTGCGGGATCGAGCTCAAGGGATCCGAGGTCAAGTCCGTCAAGGAAGGGCGGGTGTCGTTCGGCGATGCCTACGTGCGGGTGAAGAACGACGAGCTGTGGCTCATGGGACTTCACATCACCCCCTACAGCCACGCCACCATAGAGAACCACGATCCTCTCAGACCCAGGAAACTCCTCGCCCATGCAGAGGAGATCCACCAGCTCCGGCGGAAGACCGAGGAACGCGGCTATACCCTGGTGCCGCTCAGATTCTACGTGAAGAGGGGCCTGGTCAAGGTGCTCGTGGGTATCGCGAAGGGAAAGAAGAAGCACGAGAAGCGAGAGGCCATCAAGGAACGGGACATCAAACGAGAGATGGACCGGGAGCTCCGGCGATACTAGTCCAAAGGGATCACCCTTTATTTTTCACGAAAATAGAGTATATTGATTGTATGAGCAGTCATCAGGAATGGGATTTCTCCGAGATCGATGCCCTCCTCCAGCAGGGGCGTTATGAAGAGGCGATCCCCCTCCTTCAGAACATTCTCTATGAAGAACCCGATCACGCCGGGGCCCTCCACAGGCTTGGAGTGGCCTTCACCGAGTCAGGCAGGCAGGGGGAGGCCATCAAGACCCTGTCCTTCGCCCTCAAGAAGGAAGAGAAAGATCCCGACATCTGGGAGGCGTACGGATGCGCCTGTTATCGGAGAGGCAAGCTCGAAGAGGCCAAGGAGGCCTTCGAAAAGGCGGTGGAACTCTTCCCCTATCACGCTTCGGCCCTAAGGAACCTCGGCGTCACTCTTCACGTGATGAAGGATTTCAAGGCGAGTTACCGGTGTCTCGAGAAATCCCGCGAAATCAACCCTGAGGACTACCTCACGCTCTTCGCCCTCAGCAACGTGTGTATCCATCTCAAGGACTTCGATCAGGCGCGGGAAGTCCTCTATCAGCTTCTCCAGCTCGACATCCCTGAGGAAATCCGAAAACAGGCCGAGATCACCCTGCTCAACGTCGAGCTCTACAGCAAGCATCCGTAGACCCCTTGACGATTCAGCGAACCGGATGCATTGTTAGAGTAGACACGAGAATGAAGGGGGTGTACAGGATTCGACTGGGAAGGGTTGTGTCTATAGGTTGCAGGTGGAGCGGTACCTCCTAAAACTGCCACGGCAATAAGTGCCAACGACGAACTTGCTCTGGCTGCCTAAGTAACGCAGCCACGGGCACCCCGGGCGCAGCCCTGAGCACGGGAGTGTCCGACAGAAAGCAGGGCTTACCGTACGGTGTGTCCGGCCGCCGTGCGGGACATCACACGTCGGACTGGGAAGAAAGAGGCCGGTGCCGGGCCTCCTTTCTTCCGAGATAGCAACCGGCACCTAAACCTGTAGAGGCCTATAGGCCGCTTCTCAGGACGCGGGTTCGATTCCCGCCACCTCCAGTGTAGAACAAAAGAGGCCCCGCAGAGGGGCCTCTTTTCATGTCCTCGAAAATCCGGCACCGCACAATCCGTCTTCTTTGTCATACAGTTTGAAGTGTTTTCTTAAGCTCCTCCACTCCGGGGACCTTCCCTACCACCTTCACCTTTCCGTTCACTGCAAGAGCGGGGGTCATCATCACCCCGAACGACATGATCTCCTGCGGATCGGTCACCTTCACCAGTTCATACGAGAGCCCCAGCTCCCGGGCCGCCTGTTCGGCCCGTTCAGTGAGCAGTTGGCATTTGGGACACCCCATGCCGAGAATCTGAATCTTCATAACCGCACCTCCAAAACTTCGATTTGTTGAATACATGACATCAGCATTATACCAGGGCTCCAAAGAGCATCCCGGTTATGGTGGCCATCACCACCACGAGCGACACGAACACCACGGTCTTCTTTGTTCCCAGCACGCTCCGAATCACGAGCATGTTGGGAAGACTCAACGCAGGCCCTGCGAGGAGGAGGGCCAGAGCAGGGCCGTTCCCCATGCCGTTGCCAAGGAGTCCTTGCAGGATGGGCACTTCGGTGAGCGTGGCGAAGTACATGAAGGCCCCGGAGACTGCTGCGAAGAAGTTCGACCAGATCGAGTTGCCTCCAACCGCCTGATACACCCATTCAGCAGGGATGATTCCCGCGTGTCCCGGTCGTCCGAAAAGGAATCCTGCAACGAGCACCCCGCCCAGTAAGAGGGGGAGTATCTGCTTGGCGAATCCCCATGTGGCCGAAAACCACTCACCAGCCTGCCCCTTGTCGGTAGCGGTGATGAGACCAAGACCGACCGAACCCACAGCGAAGGCCGCCTCCGGATGGTGCGGGAAGGCAACCGCAAGGATACCGGTCACAAGTGCCACCAGTCCCACCTTCCACCAGGCGAGTCCGAACCACACCACCAGCATCAGGCCGAGGCCCAGGGCGAAGGCCGACGTGAGGAGCCACTTCGCCTGATAGATTACGGCCCATATCCCCCCATCGCCTGAGGGAGCGGCCCAGTTTGCACTCACCAAGATGCCGACCAGCGCAGCGAAGAAGAGGATCTCCTGCCAGAGGGGGCGCCCCTCGCCTCCCTCGTACGCAAAGGCCGCCTCCATCCGCGACTTCTCATCCTCGTCGTGTCTGAAGAAGAGGTGCATGAGGAGGCCTATCACAATGCTGAAGAGCACGGCTCCCAGGGCCCGGGCGACGCCGGTGGGCATCCCCAGCACCCTCGCCGTGAGGATGATGGCGAGCACGTTGATGGCAGGTCCCGAGTAGAGAAACGTCACAGCCGGACCGAGGCCTGCTCCCATGCGATAGATCCCCATGAACAGGGGAAGCACGGTACAGGAACAGACTGCAAGGATGGTTCCCGACACCGAGGCCACGCCATAGGCGAGCACCTTGGGGGCCGACGGCCCGAGATACCGCATCACCGAGGTCTGGCTCACGAACACCGAGATGGCGCCGGCGATGAAAAAGGCGGGGATGAGACAAAGGATCACGTGTTCCTGAGCATACCACTTTGCGAGCGAAAGCGCCTCGAAGACCGCATTGTCGAATCGCTCATGCCCTACCGGAAGATAGTAGAAGAAGAGAAACAGGGCGACGATTCCCACAAGGTATTTCCATTCCTCTTTCCAGTTCATATGAGTGCCACTCCTTAGCTGAGAAAATAATATAATCAGTACACAAAAATGCACACCTGGGTATAAGAGACCTCATCTCTTAAAGAACTTTCTGGTGATACCTATCGGATCTCTTCTCCAGGATCAAGAGGGGCAAGCTCACCTCTTCGGGCAGCCTCCACGACCTGGAGGACCGCTCCCTCGTCTCCTCGAAGAACACGTATACCTGCTTCGCGGAGTCTGCGATAGGTTTTCTCCGAACAGCGTCCTGTAACCAGGACGTTGGCTCCCTCATCAACGAGCCAACGGATCCGGTCCTCACCTTCAGGATCGTGGCTATCGGGAGGTGTGTTCCATGCAGTAAATCGATCGGATTCATCCACCACGAGGAGCTGGCGAGCCTCTTCAAACACAGGGTCGAGCCATGCTCCCAATCCCGCACCCCTTGCCGTGACCGCTATTTTCAAGAGTCCCCTCCATCTGTATGATACTACGTTCCCCTCCCGGGGGGCATGTGTACGGTTTCTACCCGCTTATTGCCTTTTTGATGGCTTCCACCGCTTGGTTCGTATCCATGTTCCGAATTTCCACACCATGAAAATGTGCTTTGTCGAATCCGGAAGCCTCAAAGGCATCACGGAACATCTTCTGTTGCATCACAGGATCACATGCCCCCACGTAGAGTTCATCTGTTGAATTACCCTCCAGAAGAGCGGTAAGGAATCCATCTCCATCTGTGGCACAAAGCTGAGGATGAATTGCAATGTAGTCCACAAGTTTCTCTCTCCTGATCGCATTCCCCACCTCGAAGATGTTCATCTTCTGAAAAGAGGGACAATTCCCCTGACATACACACAGAATCAAGCCTTTTCTTCCCATAGTGCTCCTCCTATGAAGATATTATTGGTTTGTATCACCGAAATAGGTGATCGCCTCATTGGGGCATGCTTTCTGACATCCCCGGCAGAACTCGACGCAGTTCTCAGGATGGGCCACGAGAGGATGGTCTGGCCCCTCCTGGAAGACGTCGTGGGGACAGAAATCCACACATGTGTTGCAATTAGTACAACGATCGGGATCAATGATGGGATACCACTGTGCCGCCATCTTTCACTCCTTACACGCAGATATTCTCGGTGAACCGTCTCCGGTGTGCCACCGATGTTTGCTTTATTGGTAAAATAACCAAATGTTGTTGACAGGTCAAGCCTCTCCGCGTATCATTCACTTGTTTTTTCCATCTGGGGTTGTTGAGAATATTAGAATAACTATATATTATTCACACACCGTTCGACAAAGGAGCAGGCTATGCGACGCATTGTGGAACAGTTCAATCCGGCGTGGGGTGCGGCGGTCATGGGAACAGGGGTATTGAGTATCCTCCTTGCTGGACTGGGAGGAGGGTTTGCGGTGGGAGCCCTCGTTCTCTTTCTGCTGAATACCCTGATCCTTCTCTATGCCCTCACGTGTTGGTTGCTCATGTGGTTTGTCACCCCGCAGAAAATCAGAAAACTCATCGACGATGCTGGCATGCTCGTCTTCCTTCCCACCGTCCCGGTGGGAGTGGTAGTATGGGTGAACAACCTCATGGTCCTCCATGGTCGGTTCTTTCCCTTCATCCCTCAGAGCGTGCCTGCGGCTCTCTGGGCGGGTGCGAGCGCGCTCATTCTCTTCCTTGCCGTCCACTTCTTCGATCGAATCTTTATAAGCAGCCACATCGACATCACCCACTCTACTTTCGGCTGGCTCATTCCTCCTGTAGCACTTCTCATCATCCCTCTCGGTGTTCCCTCTTTTCTTCCCCTCTTTTCTCCGGCCACGGGGAAAGCCGTTCTCGTGGGTGCCTTTGGCGTGTGGGGAGCCGGGTTTTTCTCCTACCTCTTTGTGAACGCAGCGGTGACTCACCGGTACTTCTTCCACGAGATGCCGCCCTCTCAGATGACTCCCTCCGTGTGGGTGGGACTCGGACCGGTAGGCGCAGGTGCGGCAGGTCTTCTCTCGCTCTCAAAGCTGGCGGAGTCGTATGAGACCTTTGAGGCCCTCGCCGTCTTCGGCAAAGCCTTTGCCGTGCTCCTGTGGGGCTTCGGGGTGGTGTGGTACATCGTCTCGCTGGTGCTCACCTTCAGAAAGGCCTTTTTCGAGCGAATTCCCTACACCATGGGGTGGTGGGCATTCACGTTTCCCCTTGGTGCCTACACCCTCGCCACAAGGATGCTCTTTCTCCTCACTCAGATCGAACTGCTCAGGGCGTTCTCCCTCCTCCTGCTCGTCAACCTCGTGGTGTTCTGGATCATCACTGCGTATCGTACCACTAAGTTCGTACTCGGCGGGCAGTCCAGAGCGCAAAAGTAGTCCCAGCACCTAAAGAGGGCGCAGGACCGGGTCCTGCGCCCTCTCCTGTTCTCGAGGTATCTCACCCGCCTGTGTTTCCCTCATCTCCGTTCGAAAAAGGACCTTATCTTTGGGGCGAGAAGCACGTAGGCGATCGAGAAGACGATCTGAAAGAGGGGGAGTGTGGCCGCGGGGATCGCGGTGAGCGGACTGAACCCCATGAGGGCGATGGCGATCGCCGTCCCGTTGTTCTTTCCTGTGCTCAGAAACACGATTCCCATATGCTCTTCATAGCTCAAGCCCACATATCGGTTGATCCATGTGATGAGGGGAAACATCACGAGGAGATACAGAAACGTCACCACAAGGAGCGGGATGAGGATGGTCCACTTTTCTGTGAGAAGCTCCGCCTTTGTGAAGAATATGAGGGCCACGATCAGGAACATGCCGAGCATTGTCACCGAGGAAAAAAGCGGTTTGAGGGACTCGTATCCCTTCTGACCCCCTTTTCGTATGATGAGTCTTCGTGTGAGGTCCCCGAGGATCATGGGAAGAAGCAGCACGAGCACCACCGTCCATATGAGTGTCCCGAGAGGCACATGGACCTCGTACGTCTTACCGAGAAGGTGCATGAGAAACGGAAGGATGACAGGGACGATCACGAAATTGAGTCCCAGGGCGATGGCACCGACTTCGAGGTTCCCCCCGGTGAGGCCGGTATACCCAAGGCTCATTGAGGAGCCGGGTATCAGCATGACGAGCCAGAACCCAAGCGCAACATCCGGGGATCCCTGAAAAAAGAGTCTGGCGAGCAGGTAGGAGAGGCCGGGGGTGAGGAGAAAGTTGTAGAAGAGGCTGAGGAGCACAGGTTTGGGATCCTTTGCCACGTCGAGGAGTTTTTCCACCCTCAGATTTATCATCATCGGATAGATCATGAGGAACACGAGAATGTTCGCCATTGTCTTGAAGACATCCGCGTGTGTGCGGGGAAGATCTGGAAACAGGAGCCCTCCTATCCAGCCCAGGCCGATGGATACAAGGGAATACCAGAACAGATGTTCCCTCAAATGTCGTGCGAGCGAATTGAGCATACGCTCCTCCCTTCTTTATGTGGTGTGTAGACCGCACAGGCCGGGGGCCTCGGGGATCGCGATGACCGTAGGTTCCGCCCACCAGAGAGTCAGCTCGAGGATGCCTCGAGCACCTTTGCCCTCTGTTGGAGGAGATCTTCCACCAAGGCGAGGATCCCGGCGACCTGGGGAGCAACAAGACGGTAGCGGACCTGTCGGCCCTCTTTGGTATCCTCCACAAGCCCTGCACTCTTGAGAAGGGCCAGGTGTTTGGAGACCGTGGAGAAATCCACATCGAGGGCAGCGACGAACTCACAGACGCATCGTGATTCCCTCGCGAGTTGTTCCAGCATCCAGAGCCGGGTGGGGTGCGCGAGAGCCTTGAGGATCGCGGCTTTCTCCTTGTAGCGACTTGCTACACGCTCGTCGAGTTCACGTTTTAAGGTGTCCATATTTGAAAAATTAACCAAATATTTCATGTGAGTCAATGCGACCCTTTCTCTTTTTTCTTCTCCACACTATACTTTTCTCCATGAGAGGCATCTCCTATTCGTCCGTTCTTTTCTTCCTTGTGGGGTTCTCTCTCCTTGCTGAGCCTTCAGAGCTTCCGGTCATACGGATCGTAGAGAAGCACAACTACTCCCTCACCAGGAACGGCCGTTATCAGGGACATCTCTACAGAGAGATGAGAGGACGGATCGAGGTCCACCCCTCATCCCACGGTCCCCACTACAGAGGTACCGCCTTCCTTCTGGAGAGCTTCACCCATCTTGCGCCTTCCGTCCCGCGGAGGGTGGATGAGATCATAGATGTGAACACCTATCCACTCGCTCTTCATTCGATGGACCTTCCCTCCTCCCCCTTTCCCTCTCACCAGGGAATCCCTGTCATACCACAGGACGGTATCCCTCTGGAGGGATCCTGGCAGGGCCCCGGGGTGGTGTACGTGGACCCCGAGGGCAAGGGAATGCCCACACGGGTGAACGTCCTGGTGGAGTACCGGTATCAGGGGACGACCTCGTACGAGGGAGAGGAGGTGTTCGTCCTGTGGGCCAGGTTCGGTCTCAGGTACAAGGGAGACGATCCAGAAGGTGACCCTCAGCTCGCAAAGAGCGAGGGCAGTCATGTGCTCACCATCTACCTCTCGAAGGACGGCGTACTCAGGTTCATCAAAGATACCTTCGACGATCGGTTCCTCTATAAGGACGGCACTACCCTTTCGGGGAAGGGCTTCAGCCTCATCTGGTATAGGGAGGTGGTCCCCTTCCTGCCCGGCACCACCATTGCACTCCTCTCCGAAAGTCTCTCTCCCCTGCTCTCTCCCACTCCTTCCCCTCTTGCGACACCAGAGCCCTCCACCACACTCACTTCCCCTTCCCCGGCAGAGGAACTCGCCTCCCTCGGTGAAGAAAACTCGGTAGAAAAGGTGCCTGAAGGTATAAAGATCACCCTGCGGACTCTCCACTTCCTCCCCGATCAGGCCGTCCTCCTCCCGGGGGAGGAGGCGAAGCTTGACATCCTCGCAGAGGCCCTCAAGAAGGCCCCCGACCGAACGATCCTGGTGGTGGGGCATACCGCTGATGTGGGAAAGCCCCAGGGACAGATGGCCCTCTCGGTGGCCCGGGCGAAGACCATCGTGGAGGAACTGGTGAAACGGGGGATCGAGCCCGACAGGCTCATCTATCTGGGTAAGGGGGGAACCGAGCCGGTCGCTCCGAACCACACCGAAGAGGGACGACGCCTCAACCGTCGGGTGGAGATCTTTCTGCTCGAGGACTAGTACCAGATTTCCACGGGGAGGCCGCAGGGATCCCGCTCCTCCTCCGCGGGAACTCTCTCCGCAGTCCCCTCCAGGATGCGCAGGGCACTCCAGAGCACCGCGCACGCGTCCACCACATGCTCGCGCCATATCACAGGGAGGGGGCCCACCACCTCCTCCATGCGCCTGCCACACCGTGGGAGAAAGAGGGCCTCATCGAGGAGCGAGATGCGGCAGCGCATCCCTTCCCGCGTGTGCTTGCTCTTCTCCACCGGTCTTCCTCCGTTCATGGCCGTGAAAGAGAGCTCGGGATGCACCTCCTTCACCCACTCCTGCCGGGAGGGATCTTCTCGCATCCACTCGTCGAGTTCACGAAGCGCGGGAAAGAGCCTGAAGCACTGCACCGAGATCCCCCCTCCGGCCTCCCGGTTTATCCCGAGTGCCTCCCTGTAGGTGGCCGCGCAAAGGCTCTCCCTCACCGGCGGGCTGAAGACGCACACCCCCCTCCTCCCCAGGCGCCTCCTCGCCTCCCTGTCGGCCCGCCTTCCGCCGGGCTCCCTCCTCGAGGGAAGGCCGATGGGCAGGTCGATCCCCACGAGGACAGGTCGTACATCGAGCAGCTCGCGGATGTGGCTCACCCTCTGGAGGCGCACATCAGAGCCATCCCACATCGCCACAGTCCATGCGCCCCCACCCCCGTCTATTCCCGCTACCCTCATGGGAGGGAAGGATACCACACTCCCCACTGAGTGCACATGGGTGTGCGACCATGCAGGTGAAACGGAATGGTGCCGGGACACAAATATTAGTATATTACTAATGTAAGGAGTGAGACATGAACATTCGATGGATCATTGTGGTGAGTCTTCTCATCGAAGGGAGTGTGCTTCTTGCCGCCGAGGAAGGTCTCCTGGTTCGTTCCGAAGAAGAGACATTCCTCCTGGTACAGACGCCGCACACCTTCTCCCATCCGTGGGGCATGGCAGTCCTTCCCGACGGACGCCTGCTCATCACCGAGCGGGAGGGGAATCTCTGGCTTGTGGACAGAGAGGAGAAGGTGCGGATCACCGGAACTCCGGCCGTGAGAGCCACAGGCCAGGGAGGCCTCCTCGATGTAGAGGTGGATCCGGCTTTTCCTGAGGAGCCGTACATCTACCTCACCTTCTCCGCACCGGGTGCTGGCGACACCTCGGGCACCGCCCTTGCGAGAGCCCGTCTCTCAGGAACGAGCCTCGAGGATGTGCGCATCCTCTGGGAAATGGAACGCAAGACCTCCTCCGGGAGGCACTTCGGCTCCCGCCTCGCCTGGGCCCCCGACGGTACCCTCTTCGTCTCCACCGGAGAGAGGGGCGAGCGGGACAGGGCGCAGGACCCCTCCGATACCGCCGGTAAGATCCTCAGGTTTAACAGAGACGGCAGCATTCCTTCCGACAACCCCTTTGTGGGGAGAACGGGCTTCCACCCTGCCATCTACTCCCTTGGTCATCGGAACGTACAGGGCCTTGCCGTCCATCCGGAGACGGGCATCCTCTGGGCCCACGAACACGGGCCGTTCGGGGGGGACGAGGTGAACATCGTCCTCCCGGGGAGAAACTACGGGTGGCCGGTCATCACCTACGGCAAGGAATACGGGACCCGGGCACCCATAGGAGAGGGGACCCACAAACCCGGCATGGAACAGCCGGTGATCTACTGGAGTCCTTCGATCGCCCCCTCCGGAATGCTCTTTTACACCGGAGACGCCTTTCCCCGATGGAAGGGCGACCTCTTCATCGGAGCCCTTGCTGGCACCCACCTGAGACGCCTCGTCCTGAAGGGAGATGACCTGGTCCACGAAGAGGTCCTGCTGAAGGACACGGTGGGAAGGGTGCGCGATGTGGCACAGGATCCCGCAGGCCGCATCCTTCTCCTCACCGACCACCCCAACGGCAGACTCTACGTGCTCGAGCCGCCCGCACGATGAATCGGTTCGAAGGCTCGTTTCGATCATGTAGCTCACCGACTCTTGTTTCCTTGACAGGGAAAGAGCCGGGGGGTATGGTGAATGTTCGAGAGCGTGGCACGAGAGTCGAGTATGGTTCCGACCCTGTATCGCGAAGTTCTCCTCCTCATAGAGGAACGGCTGAGAGATATGCCGCATCCCTGGGTGATCACCGGTAGCCTGGGGATGGTTCTGCAGGGGCTTCCGCTCGAGATCCACGATATCGATATCCAGACCGACGGGGAGGGCGCCTACGAGATTGAAGCCCGCCTGAGTGAATACGTCACGCGGCCGGTTGAGTACACCAGATCGGAGCGAGTCCGCTCCCATCTGGGTGCGTGCATGATTGGTACCGTCAAAGTCGAGATAATGGGGGCGATCCAGAAACGACTACCTGATGGTACATGGGAGTCTCCAGTAGACGTGAGGCCGCATAGATGCTGGATTAGCTTGAACGGCAGAAAGATCCCCGTACTTTCACTGGAATACGAATACCATGCGTATCGAACCCTCGGGAGGCTCGAGAGAACGGCCCTGATAAGGGAATGGCTGGAGAAACACCCGCCGACCTGCAGGTGAGTCACGCGTTTCTAGAGGGTGCTTCCTTGATCTTTAAGAACTTTTCGCGCTCAGACCGAAATTCGTTTTTCCATGGTTCACAAACGCGAGAGGACTCCCCCCTTCCACATCTCGTCCCTACTCGTCCACCCCAGATGATTCAATCCATAGAGAAGAAATCACACTTCGTATTTTTTACCGTAACATCGTCTACGTCTTCGGGCTGGCGGGATTTGAACCCGCGGCCTCTTGGTCCCGAACCAAGCGCGCTAGCCCCTGCGCTACAGCCCGATGAAAAAAAGCCCCTTTCGGGGCTTCGGGAGCGACGGGACTTGAACCCGCGACCTCCGGATTGACAGCCCGGCGTTCTAACCAAACTGAACTACGCCCCCACGTGACGCGTGGACTATACACAAAAAGCCGCACTCTGTCAAGCAGACCTTGAAGAGACAAGTGGAGAACGCCCGCCAGTTCCTCTCTCTCCACATCCCATCATAAGTCATTTCCCTTGCTACACACATCATTCTGCACTAAAATACCCTCGGTATAGTGGGCAATTGTGAATATAACAAGTGGAGGACGACCGCAAGTTGCACGGAGTGCAGAGGGCTTTGGGGTTTACTGGATGACCGAAGGGGGAGGTCGGAATGCCCAAGATGAATCAGCAAGAGAGCGACACTCTGGAATTCAAGCGCCAGTGGACCGACAGGTTGAATGAGCGCCAGATCCAGGCGGTGCTGTATGTGAAGGAACACGGGAAGATTACCAACCGAGAGTTCAGGGCACTTACGAGGATCTCCGATGAAGGGGGAAGGCGTGATCTCAATCGCTTGGTTGAGTTGGGTATCCTGGAACCTCATGGCAAGGGGAGGAGCACTTACTATGCCCTGCGGAGGGTTGGCGATTAGTTGGTGTTTAATTGGCTATTTTGGCGATTATTTGGCAATTGAGGGGAGACGCGAATGAATAGGCCGAGCGAGCAGACTTTAGTGCGTGCGCCCACTTCCCCGCCGGCTCCCCTGACCGAACTCGCCCCTCTGCCCAAGAAGTGACGGATGGTAAGGTTGGGGGAGGTGGAACTTTGTCGAAGCGGATCGGACACTCTGGCGGTCGGAAAGGAGGAAGTATGAGGCTCAAGATAGATATACCCGAAGCCGAAATCGCGGCGTTTTGTCGTCGGTATCGGGTGCGACGACTTTCGCTTTTCGGATCCGTGGTGCGTGGGAATTTCGGTCCGGAGAGTGATGTCGATGTGCTGGTAGAGTTTGAACCCGAGGCACGGATGGGATTCTTGACCCTGAGCCGCATGGCACGGGAACTTTCCGCCATCCTGGGCCGTCCGGTGGACCTGGTACCGAGAAGCGGTCTCAAACCGGCAATCCGGGACGCCATCCTCAGAGAGGAGCAGGTGATCTATGCGTCCTGAGCGGCTATATCTAATCGACATCGTTGAGGCAGCCGATGCCATCGCCCGCTTTCTGGCCGACGTGGACGAGGAAACGTCCATGCAGGACGAGCTGCGGCAAAGGGCCGTGCTGCAAAAGGTGGTCGTCATCGGCGAAGCGGCGGCCCGGTTGCCTGCCGAATTCAAGAGCCGGCATCCGGAGATCCCGTGGCCTGACATTGTGGCTTTTCGCAATATCGCGGTCCACGAATATTTCGCGGTTGACTGGCGGATCGTCTGGATAACGGCCACGCAGGAAGTGCCCGAATTGCGTCGCCGGATTCTTTTCCTGCTGGAGAAAATCGGCGATGATTGAGGAGAAAAGCGAGTTGCCCGCCGGCTACCACATGACCGAACTCGGCCCCCTGCCCGAAGAGTGGCGGGTGGTGCGGTTGGGGGAGGTGGCGCATTCTACCTTAAGTGGTGTGCATGAGAGCCCCTCAACTCTTTCCCCGGCGTTGTGCCACACGCAAAGCTACGGGCTCCGAAAACCTCTGCAATTGACAGCCCCAGGTACTCGTGGTATCGTGAGAACGCTTTCAATAATCTGACCAGCAGCAAAGGGATAGGTATGGCAAAGAAGGTAAAGGAAGAGCAGAGAGACTCGCACAGGAAGAGAGGGGCTCTCTATTGGGGCAGTATCATCGTATTCGCCATCATCGTGGTGTCGTTCATCTTCGTGGGAGTGCCATCCGCAGGTGTGGGATCGCAGACGAAGATCGTGTACGGAAAGTACGCAGGGATGCCCGTGGAACAACTCCCTCAGATGCCCTACACCTATTTTCAGCGTGAAATCGAACGGCTTTCCGACCAGATCCGTCAGCAGAACGTCACTGCCGAGCAAAGTCAGTTTCTCACCTATCAGATACTCAGGACCGCGTTCAACAATACGGTATTCCACCTCGCCGCTCTGAAGCTCGCCCAGGACGCAGGGCTTCATGTGTCCTCGAAGGCCCTCGATCGCGCGGTGATGAGAGAGTACACGGAAGACGGGGAATTCAGCGAGGATCGCTATCTGGCCACTCCGCCCGCCGAACGGCATCAGATCCGCAAGTTCTACCGGGAGACCATCCTCTCCCAGCAAGTGGTGAACGATCTCGTGTTCGGGAATGTGGTTTCAGAGGCCGAGCGCTCGTTCATAGCCGAGATGAACTATCCCCAACGCAAGATCCGCTATCTCGTCTATGATTTCGACGAGTATCCCGAGACCGAGGCGAAGGCATACGGGGAGGCTCATCCCGATCTCTTCAAGACCATGGAGCTGAGTCGCATCACCGTCACCTCGAGCCAGATAGAAGCGGAGAAACTCTACCAGACCCTCCTCAAGGAGCCCGAACGGTTCGAAGAGCTTGCACGCGCCTCTTCACGGGATCCGAATGCCTCGCAAGGTGGGAAGATGGGGGTGGTCCGGTATGCCGACCTCAAGGACCTCCTCTCGGAGGACGATCTCGTCACCATCTTCTCCATGAAGAAAGGAGACATCCTGGGCGTCTTCACCACGCTTTCCGGAGCGTGGGTGATCGTGCGTTGTGACAGGGAAGCCGAGGCCCCTGATCTGACGAGGAAGGATACCCTCGACTATATCAAGAACTACCTCCTCAGCTACGAGCGGAACATCGTGGAGGAGTACTTCTCCACCAAGGCCTCGGCGCTCCGCGCAGCGCAGTCCCTGGAGGAGTTCGAGGCCATGGCACGTGACCAGGGCAAGACGCCGGGATCCACCGGCTACTTTGCGATCAACTACGGGAATCTCGAGATTTTCCCCTCGCCTGTGGCGAACACCGATGACGGGAACATCCTTCAGGCGGCCGTCTACAGCGAGAGCTTTTTCGAACGCGTGTTCTCCACCCCCGTGGGAGGCGTGACGGACCCGGTGAACCTTCAAGGAGGGCTTCTCGTCGCCTTCATAGAAGCCGAAAAGACAGAATCGGAAGACGATGACACCTTCTCCCGCGATTTCTATTCGTACTTCGCACAGCGGTTCATGCAAGGGGACGTGGTGAACCTCCTCGTGGACAAGGATCTCCTCGAGGACAGGTTCAACGAAGTGTTCGTGCGCTATTTCCAGGGCCAATGAGGAACGAGGGAGAGAGGGACCTCGAGATCGTTCCCACCGACGAGGGGGAGGGGCTCAGATACAGAGGTATTTCTCTCTATCATCCTGAAGCACCGAAGAGCCGCGCCGGGCAGAAAGCCCGGCGCGTTCCTCTCTCTCCACATACCCTCTATGTGATCATCTCACCGCTCTTCTGGTACGGTGTGGAGGAACTCGTCTCCCGTCTCCCTCCATCGAGCACCCTCGTTGCCCTCGAGGCCGACCCTCTCCTCCGTTCCCTCGCCGCCTCCCGCCGCCCCCCCTCCCTCGCCCACATCCCCCTCCTCGCTCCGGACGACCCCCTCCCCCCCGCCCGCTTCCGCGCCATCCAGCCCGTCCACCTCTCTTCCGGCTACCGTCTCGCCCCCCGCACCTACACCGAGTGGCTCGAACACCACCGCCGGGAACTCCACCGCGCATGGCAGAACCGCCTCACCCTCATCCGGCTCGGCCCCCGCTACCTCCGCAACCTCATCCTCAACCTCCCCTTCCTTCCCCACACCGCCCCCTACCCCCGCCCCTCCCGCCCCGTACTCGTCGCCGCAGCCGGTCCGAACCTCTCCCTCGCCCTCCCGGCCATACGCAGCCACCGCACCTCCCTCTTCATCCTCGCCGCGGACACCGCCGCCCCCACCCTCCTCTCCGCCGGCATCACCCCCGACGCCGTCCTCCTCCTCGACCCCCAGGCCTTCAACGCCCTGGACCTCGCCGGCATCCCTCCGGGGATCCCCCTCTTCTTCGACCTCGTCGCCCATCCCTCGGCCGTCCGCCACTTCCACGGCCCGCGCCACCCCCTGTGCTCCCGATTCCTTCCCTCTCGGGTCTTCGACATCCTCTCCGAACACCTCCCCCACCTTCCCCTCCTCCCGCCCATGGGCTCCGTCGGCACCCTCGCCGCCCTCCTCGCCCTCCTCCTCTCGGACGGCCCCGTGCTCCTCGCCGGCCTCGACCTCTCCTTCCCCCCCGGCCTCACCCACAGTCCAGGCACCCTCCACCACACCCTCCAGCTCGCCACCCGCACCCGCATCACCCCCTGGCCCTCCCTCACCTATCCCCCGGGCCACCACCCCCTCCCTTCACACCCCCACCTCCACATCACCCCCCCGCTGCGCACCTTCGCACGCCAACTCGAAGACCTCTCACACATCCATCCTCGAATCCACACCCTCACCCCCATCCCACCCTGCCCCGACATCCCCCTCATCGTCCCCGACACCATCCCCTCTCTCACCGCATCTCCCGCAGCACCCCCCTACACCCCCCCCACTCCCCGCACCGTCGCCACCCTCCTCAGCCTCTTCGAGGAAGAACTCGAACACACCCGCACCACCCTCTCCTCCAGCACCCCCACCCTTCCCGACTACCTCGAACCGCTCCTCCCCGGCATCCAACCCGACCCCACCCACCCCGGCACACGGGCGACCGCCCATGCCCTCGTCGCCGAACTCCTGCGGAGCACGAAGATCGCGCGGACCATCCTGGAAAGACCCACCTGAGACACCGCACCCGAGAGACCTGCGCACACCCACCCCCGCCACCGAGAGACTCGTTCCGACGACGAATCGACCCGTATCCGTGCACCCCCGTCTACAGGAGACGGACCCCCCTCACACGCAGGCAACCGGAATCCAGGCCCCTACAGACCTCGGCCTCGTGTAGGCGAGACAACACATCATTCACCCTCACCCTGGCCCCATAGACCCCCGACCTACTCCTCACCCTCCCCCGCCTTGAGCGCCGCGAGAAACGCCCGTTGCGGCACCTCCACCTCGCCGATCATCTTCATCCGCTTCTTCCCCTCCTTCTGGCGCTCGAGCAGCTTCCGTTTCCGGGTGATATCCCCGCCGTAACACTTCGCCGTCACATCCTTCCGCAGGGCCGGAATCGTCTCCCGTGCGATGATCTGGCTCCCCACCGCACCCTGGATGGGTATCTTGAACTGATGTCGGGGGATCTCGTCCTTGAGCTTCCTGCAGATGGCCCGGGCCCTGACGGCCGCACTCCCCCTGAAGACGAGCTGGGACAAGGCATCCACCGGCTTGCCGTTCACCAGGATATCGAGCTTCACCACATCGGTGGGACGCAACCCCAGGATCTCGTAGTCGAACGAGGCGTATCCCCTGCTTATGGACTTGAGCTTGTCGTAGAAGTCGAAGAGCACCTCGGCGAGCGGCATCTCGTAGATGAGCTCCACCCGTTTGCTGTCCAGATAGATCATGGAGGTCTGCACCCCCCGCTTGTCCATGCACAGCTTCATGATGGGACCCACATACTCGTCCGGGGTGATGATCGTGGCCTTTATGTACGGCTCCTCCACCTCCTCGATCCTGGAAGGATCGGGATACTCGTCCGGGGTCTCTATGGTGACCACCTCGCCGTTCCGAAGCCTCACCCGATACTGTACCGAGGGGGCCGTGAAGACCACCGAGAGCCCGAACTCCCGCTCGAGGCGCTCCTGCACCACCTCCAGGTGGAGCAGGCCGAGGAATCCACACTTGTATCCGAACCCCAGGGCCGAGGACGAAGTCTTCTCGTACACCAGCGAGGCATCGTTGAGCACCAGCTTCTCGAGCGCCTTCCCCAGCTCCTCGTAGTCGTTGCTGTCCACCGGGAAGATGGAGGAGTAGACCACCGGCTTCACCGCCCTGAACCCGGGCACCGCTTCGGCGGCCGGACGCGCGGCCGAGGTGATGGTATCGCCCACCCTCACGTCCCGGATGGTCTTCACCCCGGCGATGAGGTATCCGATGTCCCCCGCCTCGAGACGCTCCACGGGAAGGCCCCGCATCCTGAGGATACCCACCTCCTCCACCCCGTAGCGGGCGCCGGAGGACATGAGGAGCATCTCGTCCCCCCGACCCACCGACCCTTCGAAGACCCTGATGTAGAGCACCACCCCCCGGTAGGGATCGTAGTGGGAGTCGAAGACCAGGGCCTTGAGCGGCCCCTTGGGATCACCGGACGGAGGGGGGATCCGACCCACGATCGCCTCGTAGAGACTATCGAGACCAGTCCCCATCTTCGCCGAGATGGACACCACCTCGTCCGCCGGGAGCCCCAGTTCGTGCTCGATCTGTTCCTTCACCCCCTCCACGTCCGCGGCGGGGAGATCTATCTTGTTGATCACCGGGATGATCTCCAGATTGTGTTCGAGGGCCATGTACATGTTCGCGAGGGTTTGCGCCTCCACGCCCTGCGTGGCATCCACAAGGAGAAGGGCACCCTCACACGCCGAGATGGCGCGAGAGACCTCGTACGAGAAATCCACGTGGCCGGGCGTGTCCACCAGGTTGAACCGGTAGAGCGTACCGTCGGAAGCCTCGTAGGGGAGATTCACGGTCTGTGACTTTATGGTGATCCCCCGCTCGCGTTCGATATCCATGGTATCGAGCATCTGATCGTGGAACTCCCGATCGTCCACGATGTGCGCGCGCTGGATGAACCTGTCGGCGAGCGTCGATTTCCCATGATCGATGTGGGCGATGATGCAGAAATTACGCAGAGTCAGCTGGCGTTCGGTCATAACCTTCTTCTTGGAGGGGATATACGGAGAGAGTCAGAACTCCAGTACCTCTCTCACCTTGCGCAGGAGTGTATCAAGATCGAACGGTTTTTGCAATAAAGGCTCCTCCGGAGAGAGGGAGAAGCGCTCCCCGATCATGGAGGGAGGATACCCCGAGATGAAGAGCACCTTCGTCTCGGGCCTCGCCTTCCTGAGCCGTTCGACGAGGCGCTTCCCGTCGATATAAGGGAGGATGAGATCCGTGATCACCAGGTGGATGGGGCCCTTGTACTCTTCGCTCAGGAGGAGGGCCTCCCCGGGGTTCCCCACCACCAGCATCCGGTACCCCCTCCGCTGGAGACTCCGGTGGATGAAATCCCTCACGTGATCGTCGTCTTCCACCACGAGGATGGTCTCGGACCCCCCGGCCGGGTGCGGCTCCTCCCTCACTTCCTCCGGCTCCTGTGCCTGGCGGTCCGTGAGAGGCAGGTAGAGCGAAAACGTGGTCCCCCTGCCCGGGGTGGACGAGACGTCCACGAACCCCCCTGCGCCGGTGATCACCGCGTAGACCGTGGACAGTCCGAGGCCCGTACCTTCGTCCTCCCTGGTGGTGAAGAACGGCTCGAAAATCCTGGGGAGAATCGCCGGAGGGATGCCCGATCCCGTATCCGAGACATCCAGCACCACGTACTCGCCCGGGGGCACGGAGATGAGGGCCCCTTTTCTCTCCTCCCGCAGGATCTCGTTTCTCGTCTGTATGGTGAGCATGCCGCCGTTCGGCATGGCGTCCCGTGCATTCACTGCGAGGTTCACCACCACCTGCTCGAACTGGGCCGGATCGACGTAGACCCGTGGAGATGCCGCCAGGCAGGAAAGCGTGAGGGTGATATCCTCGCGGAGGACCCTGCGGAGGAGGCGCTCCATCTCCCGGAGGAGCTCGTTCAGGTCCACCACCTCGGGCTGTGCCACCTGGTGGCGGGAGAACAGGAGGAGCTGACGTATGAGGTGCGAAGAACGAAGGGTGGCCCGTTGTATCTCCTGCACATCGCTCCTGAGCGGGGAATCGGCGGGAAGCCCCTGGAGGATGAGTTTCGAATATCCCATGAGGACCGTGAGGAGGTTGTTGAAATCGTGGGCCACCCCTCCGGCGAGACGTCCCACCGCCTCCATCTTCTGCGACTGGAGGAGCTGTCGTTCCCGTTCCCTGAGCTTTCTCTCCGTCTCCATCCAGTGGGTGAAGTCGTGGAACACGTGCACCTTGCCGAACGACTCTCTCGGCACGTCCCACACCAGATCGGTCTCGGAGTACTCCACGAGGCGATCGCCCAGGACGAACATCCCCTCCCGCCGTTCCCCCTCCTCCTCGTATGGCGAGAGACGCACCACCTCCTCGAACTTCCGTCCCGATACCTCGGATTCCGACCGTCCCAGCAGGGCCTCCCCCGCCCGGTTCACGAAGCGGACCCTCCCCTCGGCATCGGTGATGACCACCCCCTCCCTCAGGCTCTGGAGCGTGGTCGAGAAGAGTTTCTCCCGCTCTTTGAGCTCGGAGGCGACCCGGTGTCTGTAGAGGGCGAGCTCTATGGCTCCTTTGAGTTCCCGCTCGTCGAAGGGTTTGAGGATGTAGGCGAAGGGCTCCACCTCCTTCGCTCGTTCGATGGTGTGCTCGTCCGCATATGCGGTGACGAAGATGAACGGGAGATCGCTCTGTTCCTTGAGACGCCGGGCCGCCGAGATCCCGTCGATGGCCCCCTCCAGCTGGACATCGATGAGGATGAGATCGGGATCGTATTCCTGCCAATGGGAGAGAAAGGCTTCGGCCGAGGAGAAGACCGCCGGGACATTATAGCCCATGTGCTCGAGGTGCAACTTTATGTCGAGGGCGACGACCGGCTCGTCTTCAAGTACGAGGACGGTGAAGACCCCGACCGACTCCTCCTTTTTCAACACCATGGTCTCCCATCCTTGGTGGTTCCCCCCTAGTCCACCGGAATCCCCAAGGAGACGAGCTCTGCGTACAAACGCTCCTTGCGTATGGGTTTCACGAGATATCCCTGCGCCCCTCCCTCGTGGAAGGCCTGGATCACGTTCTGGGGATCGTTGAGCGCGGTGGTCATGAGCACCTTGGTGCTCGTGAAGGGATCCACCCCTCTGGAACGCTCGAACTCCCGGATCTTCCTGAGCGTCTCCTGGCCATCCATACGCGGCATCATGATATCGAGGAACACCACGTCGAAGCGCTTCCCCCCCTCCCATGCCTCGACGAAGGCCTCGAAGCCCTCGACCCCATCCTCTGCCACCACACATTCTCCGAGACGTTCCAGGTACTTGGTGAGCACCACTCGAGCGGCGATATCGTCTTCCACGATCAAAAACCTCATTCCGCTTCCTCCTCTTTCAATGATAATCCCTTCCCCAGAATTATCAAGGGATCCGGTAGAAAATATTGACACTCACCACATCTTTTTGTAGTATGTGCCTCGCACGGGAAATCGGCGCCTGTCGTACAATGGTAGTACCTCAGCCTTCCAAGCTGATGATGTGGGTTCGATTCCCATCGGGCGCTCCATGCACGTCCTGCAGGACCTCTCCTGCAGGACTTTTTTTATGAGGGACGGCATCCCCCTCACCCACCGCACTGCTGTCGAATCATGATGAATATAGTAATATATAAAAGACGCCATGAAGGAGGATCGACATGGGTTCGGCGAAGTTCATCGTGGGGCTCTATCTCATCCTACGCGCTCCGATTCTCGCAGGCCCCTTTTTCGTCACCTCCTCCCCTCCTCCGGAGGAACCCGCACCTCCTCCTTTCCCCGAACTCTCCGTGCTCAAGGAGGCCTATCCCGATCTCACCTTCGATCCGGTCTACGATCACGAACAGGGGGACTGGCGTCTGGTCGTGACCGCAGGGGGGCGTACCGGGGTCTTCTACCGCGCCGGGGGTCGGTTCCTCCCTCCCGATCGGGTCGGAGAACAGGATCGGTACCGCATGCTCATCTACCGGTATGCGGAACAGATCCCCGATCCCGGCAGGTTCACCGAGGAAGACATAGAGAGGATCGTCCGATTCGCCTCCCCGGAGAACCGCAGCTCAGGACGGGTGACCCCCACCTTCTTCTTCGACCTGGTCTACGATTCGGCCTCCATGGAACAGGTGGAGCGGCACATCGTCCAGGTCTCGTTCCTGGGCAAGAAGGTGAAGATCCACGAGCGGATCGTGGAGCCGCTCGCCCGCATCGAGGCCGCCCTCTTGCGTCTCGCAGAGGAAGACCCCGAGACCGCGGCATTCATACATACCCTCGAGGTCGTCGAGGGCTATTCCTGGCGTACCATCAGGGACACCGCCGGAAGGTCGTTCCACAGCATGGGGATCGCCCTCGACCTCCTCCCGGCGGGATGGCAGCGAAAGACCCTCTACTGGTACTGGGAACGCAACAAAGGTAACGATCGTTGGATGCTCATCCCCCTCTCCGAACGCTGGATGCCTCCTCTCAAGGTGATAGAGGTCTTCGAGGCACACGGGTTCATCTGGGGAGGGAAGTGGCCGGTGTGGGACAACATGCACTTCGAATACCGGCCCGAGCTCATCGCGGGCAGAAGTCTCTTCACGGACTGACTCCTATGTCCTGTCGCGCACCTCGAGATCGAGCGACTCCCTGAGCAGGCCCGCCATGAGTGCAACGCCACGCTGCACCTCGGTGAGCGACTTCCTGAGACGCCGGTGTTCCCTCACGTCGAGGTCCTCCAGGTTGGACAGGGTGTCGAAGGGTTCTCCGCTCCTCCCCCACAGGATGCCGCCGAGCACCTTCCCCAGGAGATCGGCCGCCTCCTGGAGGGAAGAGAGCCAGCGCTCGATCCTCTTCTCCTCCTGTTCCATGATCACCTCGAGTCGGCGCCGCTTGAGCGGTTTGATGATGGACTCCTGTTCCACCATGTGTCGTCTCCTGCCTATCTCCCCTTCGGGAGAGAAGCGCAGGGCCAGATCCGCCAATACCTCCCTCATACCGGTGAGCACGGTGAAGGAATCCACGAGCTGGATCCGGTTCTCCTCCTTGTAGAAGGCCCCGTCTATCATGATCACGTTCAGCCAGGTGAGATACTGCGGGAAGAACAGTTTTTCGGCGAATTCCACCGTGAAACGGAGTGAGAGGGCGAACTTTCCGGGGAAGAACTCGTCGTCGATGAAGTATCCATAGTAGGGAAGCGGAGCAAGGTCCTCCACCCCGAGGAAGGAACACATCCTCTCTTCCAGGTCCTCCTTCTCCCGGCGGATAACGAACCGGTCGAAGGACTCCTGCAGCACCTGGTCCCAGTAGCGCCGGACACGGACGAGCCACTCCTCTCCCCCTGCGAAGGGAGAGGGAACGAAGACCGGGTTCTCCGAGACGAAGCGTGCCACGTCCAGGAGAGGCAGACGGTGTACCTCCTCCGTGAGATCCTGGAGGACCCTGAGGAGCGAAGCCTCCACATCGGTTCCGGAAGAAGGGGCCCCGTCCTCTTCCCGGAGGCCGTCCAGGTAGAGAGAGAGGAAATGGAAGAAGCCTCCGGGAGGGGTCTCCACCTCGGCATAGAGGAGACTCACCATCTCGAGAAGACGTTTCTTCAGATCGGGGTTCTCCCATCCGGGTGAGGAGACCTTGCCCTTTCCCTCCCAGAACGAGAGGATCGTCGCATAGGGGAACTCGCACACTTTCTTGAGGTATGAGAGAAGTCGGGCGGCTCCCTGCATCCTCTTCCGGGTCGTGGTTGGAATATAGGAGAAGATCCGTTCCATGCCCTCCGAGAGTCGTCTCTTTATCTCCTTCCGTCTGTCGGGAAACGCAAGCCCCGGCGCCTCACGTTCGACCCTTTCCTCCATGCGGTCCACGAGGAGGAGCTGTCGCAGTTCCGTGTCGACCTCGGGGCTCACGAAGGCGAAGAGGGCGGCGAGGAAGGCATCTTCGTGGTCCCTCGTCCAGAGCGGGCCGAGCTCTTCCCTGAGGATGCTCGTCTTTCGGGCGATCTCCCGGATTCCTTCGTAGAGCCTCACCCCCAGGCGTTTCTCCGGAAAGTGGAGGAGGAGGGGGTCCTTCCGCTGGATACGCCCCCGTACCCTCCTGAGGAGATGCTGTTTGATGGAGAGTTCCCGTGAGATGCCCGTGAAGAGTTCCTTGAGGAAGAGCAGGAACTTCTGGATGATGGAGAGCCGGTCCCACACCTCCTCATAGTTCTGATCCTCCAGATGGAGTTCCTCCTCCGTGGCACCCAGGGGAAGATCCTCGGGGTGCGTCTGCTCGTCGAGGAGCTTCTTCCTCAGGGATTCCCGCTCTTCGGCCGAGAGTTCTCTCACCAGGCGGGAGAAGACGCTCACTTCCATAAGGATAGTATAACCGAGTATCGAAAGGAAATACAGGCCTTCTCTTTTCCCCTGGAATATGCTACGATCGGTCGCACGAGGAGTTATGGACAGGACGAAAATTCGCAACATAGGGATCATTGCACACATCGATGCGGGAAAGACCACCACGACCGAGCGGATCCTCTACTACACGGGGAAGACCCACCGTATCGGAGAGGTGGACGACGGCCAAGCCACCATGGACTGGATGGAGCAGGAGCAGAACCGCGGCATCACCATCACGGCGGCCGCCACCACCTGTTTCTGGAAGGATCATCAGATAAACATCATCGACACCCCGGGTCATGTGGATTTCACCGTGGAGGTGGAGCGCGCCCTCCGGGTGCTCGACGGCGCGGTGGTGATTTTCTGTGCCGTGGGGGGAGTGGAACCGCAGTCCGAAACGGTGTGGCACCAGGCCGACACCTACGGGGTGCCGAGGATCGCCTACGTGAACAAGATGGACCGCATGGGGGCGGATTTCTTCGCCGTGCTGGAGGAGATGGAGAAGAAACTCGGTGCGCATCCGGTCCCCCTCCAGATCCCCGTGGGGAAGGAACAGTCGTTCCGGGGGGTGATCGATCTCATAACGATGAGGATGATCGAATGGAACCAGGAGGTGCAGGGGGCGGAATACCACTACCTGCCGATCCCCGAGGACATGGAGGAGACGGCCGCCGCGTGGCGTGAACGCCTCCTCGATTCCCTCTCCAGCCACTCCGACCGGATCACCGAGCTCTTCCTCGAGGGCAAAGAGATACCGGAGGACCTCATCCTGCGCACCATACGTTCGTGCACGCTCGCACGTCAGATCACGCCGGTGTTCTGCGGCAGCTCTCTCAGGAACATGGGCGTGCAACCCCTTCTGGATGGGGTGATCTCGTACCTCCCCTCACCCGCCGATCTGCCGCCCATCAAGGCCTATCACGTGAAGAAGGAAAAGGAGGTGGAGATACCACAGGAGGAGTCAGGCCAACCTCTCGGCCTGGTCTTCAAGATCCATGCGGACAGGGATGCGGGGAACCTCTGCTTCGTCCGAATGTACGCCGGAAGCATCAAGACGGGCACCACGGTCTACAACGTGGCGAAGAAGAAACGGGAACGGATCACCCGCATCTTCCGGATGCATGCGAACCGTACCGAACCGCTCGATATGCTGAGGGCCGGGGACATCGGCGTGGTCGTGGGGTTCAAGCTCGCCCAGACAGGCGATACCGTCTCTTCCGAGGGACAGCCGGTGCTCCTCGAGCGTATGCACCTGCCCGAACCCGTCATCTCCATCTCGGTGGAGCCGAAGACCCTCTCGGACAGGAAGAAGCTCCTCGACACCCTCTCCGTCCTCACCACGGAGGACCCGTCCCTGGCCATGAAAGAGGACGAGGAGACCGGGGAGATCCTCCTCTCGGGAATGGGGGAGCTCCACCTGGAGGTGGTGGTGACCAGGATAAAGGACGAGTTCGGCATGGACGTGAGGACGGGCAAGCCGAGGGTCACCTACCGCGAGACCATCACCAGGGAGGCCACGGTCACCGAGACCTTCGACAGGATCATCGGCGGGAAGGAACAGCGCGCCACCGTCACGCTCGCGGTGCGGCCCAGAGAGCGGGGAACGGGCAACCGCTTCGTCTCTCAGGTGAGGGGGAACAGGATTCCGGAGGAGATCCTGGAGGCGATACGCCGCTCGGTGGAGGCCTCCTTCACAGGCGGCATCCTCCTGGGATACCCCCTCGTGGACGTCGAGGCCGAACTGCGCGAGGTGGAGTTCGATCCCGAGACCGGTACGGAGTTCGCCTTCGAGGCTGCCTCGAGCGGGGCCTTCGAGCGAGCCTGCAGGGAGGCGGCCCCCGTGCTCCTTGAGCCCATCATGCGTATCGTGGTCATCACCCCCTCGGAGTTCCTCGGGGAGGTGGTCAACCAGCTCTCAGGCCGAGGGGGAGTCATACAGGGGATCGAGTCCCGCGGCACCGTGGAGGAGATACATGCGCAGGCTCCCCTCGAACGCATGTTCGGCTACAGCACCGCCTTGAGGAGCGTCACCCAGGGACGGGCGAGCTTCTCCATGGAATTCAGTCACTTCGCCCCCAAGGAGGACCAGGCGAGACCGCGTTCGTAGATGCACGGCGTTCCGCGGTGCGATCGGGCTCTCTTCGCACGTGCTATTCCGCCTGAACCGCCGATGCGTCCGGCTCTTCCTCGATCCTGAAGGTCTCCACCACCTTGTGGAGTTCCACCATCCGGTTGCGGCTCTCCTGGGCGAGGTCGCTTATGGTGTTCACCGCCTGGAGGATCTCCCTGGTGCCGCGTTCGATCTCTTCCACCCCCTTCCTCACCTCGAGGGAGACGTCCCGCGATCCCTCCGCAGCGTCCCGGATCTCCCCTGCCCTCTGCATCATGTCCTCCGCTCCTTCCCGTACACGGGTGGTGATCTCGTTGATGGTGTGCGTGGCGGAGAGAATGGAGGAACTCGCGCGTGAGAGCTCGGTCATGCTGGCGGCGATCTCGTCGAGGGCGGTGGCGAACTGGGAGACGTCGCGGCGGATGTTCTCGAAGGCGTGGCGGCTCTCGTCGCTGGCGCGGAGGGCCTGCTGGATGCGGTCTGTGATGCGGGAGAGGGACTGGCTGATGCGGTCGGCGTGCTCGCCGGTGGACTCTGCGAGCTTGCGGATCTCCTCGGCGACGACGGCGAAGCCGCGGCCGGCCTCGCCGGCGTGGGCGCTCTCGATGGCGGCGTTCATGGAGAGGAGGTTGGTCTGCTCGGCGACGGTGTCGATGATCTCGATGATCTCCTGGATGTCGGAGATTTCGCGGTGGATGGAGGAGATGACCTCGTTGGTGGTGCTGACCTTTTCTCCGCCGTCGTGGATGACGGAGAGGAGATCGGCGGTGCGCGCACGGCGGTCCTCTGCGAGGGAGGCGACGTGCTGGACGGAGGCGTTCATCTGTTCGATGGCGGCGGAGCTTTCGGCGATGTTGCGGGCCTGGGTCTGGATCTGGGAGACGACGGAGTGGATGCGGTCGACGATGGAGGAGATGGCGGAGGAGGTGGCGTCGAGGTTGGCATCAAGGCGGGCGACGAGGTCGCGGATGGACTCGATGGTGCGGGTGATCTGGTTGAGGGCGCTGGCGGACTGGGCGGCGCCGCCTGCGAGGACGTCCTTGAGCTCCTCGACGTTGCGGGAGGCCTCGCGGACCGAGAGGAGGAAGTCGCGGAGGGTGTCGAGCACCTCGTTGAGGTTCCTCGCGAGGCTGCCCAACTCATCCCTTCCTTCCACCTTCGCCACGACCATGAGATCACGGTCCTTCACCTGGTTCATCACCTGCTCGAGGTGAATGATCCTCCTCGCGAGCGTCGAACTGATCCGGATCACGAAGAGGGAGGAGAGGACGATCACCGCCAAGGTGAAGAGCACGAGGGCGATCTGGCTCCAGAGGGTGATCCGGGCCACCTCTGCATCGACCTTCTCTATGACCCCTTCCACCCGGGTGGCAAGGAAGTCCTTTATCACCCTTCGGGCGATCACCACCTGGTTCCAGGCCTGCTGGATGCGGGAGAGGGCGAGCCCCACTGTAGATGCGATACCCGCATCCTCATGATGGAGGGTCTCCTGTTGCTGATAGAGGAAACTCTGTATCTGGAGGATACCGAAGAGCCTGTCCCGCGGTATCTCGCTGGTGTTGATGATGGCCTGAAGGTACTCGTAGGCCACCTCCATACGCAAGGGGATGTCCTCCTTCTCCCAGGACTCATAGGCTGCGTCGAGTTCCTGCTGGAGCCCCTTCGGGAGGAGCCGCTTACCGGGGTGCGACACGAGGGCCCCGAGCGCGCTGCCGAGGTGGTCGATGCTCTGCCTCCACTCCTCCACCACGGTGTCGAGGTACACCCCGCGTTCCTCGTAGTCGTAGGCGAGCACCTCGGCGGTGCTCTCCAGGAAACCATGGGCCGCGAAGAGCACGTCGTAGCCGGCCGACTGGAGGGCCCCAAGACCGGTGACGAGATTGTTGCGGATGGTGATCCCTGCGAGAATGAGCCCTATCCCGGTGAGTACCGTGACGAGGAGGAGAATCAATCTCGTTCTGATGCGCATCCCTTGTCTCCCGTATGATAATGCTCTCATTATACACCTGATCAACCAACTGCACAAGAAACGATCCAGAATATTTTTCTTGACAACTCTTTTTCCCCGCCCCTATAGTAGTAAGACCTAGATGTATCACCAGGGGAAAGGAGTGCGCCATGTCTGTGAGTACCGCCACCATCCGAAACCTCTCAGTAGTGGGACACGGGGGAACGGGGAAGACCACCCTCGTAGAGCACATCCTCTACGCCGCGGGGGTGATAGACAAGCCCGAGACCGTCGAGTCCGGCAGGACGGTGAGCGATTTCCTCCCCGAGGAGATAGAGAACCGCTTTTCGATAAAGACCGCACTCTCCGCCTTCACCTGGAAGGACATAAAGATCAACCTCTTCGATACCCCGGGAGCCGGCGACTTCATAGGTGAAGTGATCTCCGCCTTCCGGGCGTCCGACTGCGCCCTCATGGTGGTGGACGCGAAGTCCGGCGTCCAGATAGAGACGATCAAGCTTTGGCGAAGGCTCGACATGCGCAACATGCCGAGGATGGTCTTCATCAACAAGATAGAGCTCGACAATGCGGGCTACGACAAGACCGTGGAGGACCTCAAAGAACGATTCCATAAGACCTTCATTCCGGTGACCATCCCGCTCGGTGAGGGAACGGACTACAGGGGTGTGATCAACCTGCTCACCATGAAGGCGCATGTCATGGATGGCGGGCAGGAGAAGGAGGTCGACATACCGGAGGAATACCGGGAGGCGGCGGAACAGGCCCATCTCGAACTCATAGAAGCGGCGGCCGAAGGGGATGACGAGCTCACCGAGAAGTACTTCGAGGCCGGGACGCTCACCATCGAAGAGGCGAAACGCGGGCTCGCCGAAGGGCTCAAGGAGAACAAGTTCGTGCCCGTGCTCTGTGGATCTGCCCTCCTCCACTCCGGTATCAACGATCTGTTCCATGTGATAAACGAGATCGCCCCCTCTCCCGAAGCCCTCTCGGAACCGATCCTCCGCAACGGGGAGGAGGATCGCCTGCCCGTGGATCCGAATGCGCCCTTCTGCGGATACGTGTTCAAGACATTCTACGATCAGTTCTCGGGAAAGCTCTCCTTTATAAAGGTCGTACAGGGGAGTCTCACGCCCGGCGCCGAGGTCCTCAACCTCTCCGAACAGAAGAAAGAGCGGGTCTCCAAGGTGTTCACCGCGATCGGGAAGAAACTCGTCGAGACCTCGGGGGCAGTGGCAGGGGATATCGCCGTGGTGACGAAGGCCGACTCCCTCAGAACGAACGACACCCTCGCCGTCCAGGAGATCGACTTCCGTTTCAAGCCACTCGCCCTCCCTCAACCGATCTTCTCGCTCGCGATCGGGACGGACTCCAAGAAGGAACAGGACAAGCTGGGCGAACTCCTCCACAGGGAGGCCGAGGAAGATCTCACCTTCACCCTCACCTACAATCCTGAGACGAAGGAGACCGTGATCTCCGGAATGGGCGAGCTCCACATCAACATGATCCTCAACAAGATCAGGGAGAAGTTCAAGATCAACGTACACACCAAGACGCCGGAAGTGGCCTATCGAGAGACCATCACGAAACCGGCCTCCGCGGAGTATACCCACAAGAAGCAGACCGGGGGGCACGGACAGTACGCCCGTGTGGTCATGGAGATCAAACCCCTTCCCAGGGGAGAGATCTTCGCCTTCCACAACGCCATCCATGGCGGCGCCATCTCCAAGAACTACATACCCGGCGTAGAGAAGGGCGTGCGAGAGGGAATGGAGGCGGGTATCCTCGCCGGCTATCCGGTGGTGGACCTGGAGGCCACCGTGGTGGACGGCAAGGAGCACCCGGTGGATTCCTCGGAGCTGGCGTTCAAGATCGCGGCCCGGGAGGCGCTCAAGGACGCTCTCACGAGGGCGGGCTGCGTCCTCCTCGAACCCATCATGAAGCTCACGGTCTTCATAGAGGAACAGTATCTGGGCGACATCCTCTCCGACTTGAGCGGACGACGGGGGAAGGTCTTGGGGCAGAAGCCCATAGGAGGTGGTATCGTCGAGGTCGACGCCCTGGTTCCCCAGGCGGAACTCCTCCGCTACGCCATCGACCTCAAGTCGATGACCTCCGGCACAGGGTCTTTCGAAATAGAGTTCAGCCACTACGAGCCGATATCGGGTAGAATCGCCGAGGAGGTGATAAAGAGAGCACAGTCGCGCCAGGAGGAGGTAAAGGCAGGTCAATAGGAGTGAAAGAGAAAAAGGAGGCCTCGCAAGGAGGGATGGGAGGGAGGTTCAACCTCCCTCCCCTTTTTGTGTCCCGGGCCGGGCCACGCACATGACCGGTCAACCCCGCTGATCGAGAGGAATGTACTCCCGTTTCCCTATCACGTTCTTGTAGGCGGGACGGATGATCCTCCCTCCGCTTATGAGCTCCTCCACGAGGTGGGCCGACCACCCGGCGATCCGGGCGACCGCGAATATGGGGGTGTAGAGTTCGGTGGGAATCCCCAGCATCTTGTAGACGAAGCCGGAATAGAAGTCCACATTGGGTGCTATCACCTTGTTCGACTTCTTTATCTCGGCGAACAGCTCCGGGGTGAGACGGGCGATGAGTTCATAGAGACCGAACTCTTCCTCGAACCCCTTCTCCTTCGCGAGTGTCTCTGCCTTCTCTCTGAGGAGCACCGCCCTGGGGTCCGAAATCGTGTAGACGGCGTGTCCCATGCCGTAGACGAGACCGCTCCGGTCGAAGGCTTCCTTGTTGAGGATCTTGACGAGATAGTCCCTCACCTCCTGCTCGTCGCTCCAGTCCTTCACGTGGGCCTTGATGTCCTCCATCATAGCCATCACCTTGATGTTGGCTCCGCCGTGCTTGGCCCCTTTGAGAGAACCGATGGCCGCCGCGACCGCGGAATACACGTCGGTGGCCGCCGAGGTGACCACGTGTATCGTGAACGTGGAGTTGTTGCCTCCGCCGTGCTCCGCGTGGAGGACGAGGGCGAGGTCGAGGATCTCCGCCTCGCTCCTGGTGTACTCCTTGTCGGGGCGTATCAGGTACAGGAAGTTCTCGGCGGTGGAGAGATCGGGCTGAGGAGGATGTATGTAGAGGCTCTCTCCGTGGTAGTAGTGGCGCTTGGCCTGATAGCCGTACGCCACCAGTACGGGAAATCGGGAGATGAGCTCTATGCTCTGTCTGAGCACGTTCTCTATGGACAGATCCTCAGGATTGGGATCGAAGGAATAGAGGGTGAGCACCGATCGTGCGAGTTTGTTCATGATGTCGGAACTCGGATTCTTGAGGATCGTGCTCTCGGTGAAATCCCCGGGGAGATTGCGGTTCTCTCCCAGCACGGCCTGAAATTCCTCGAGCTCGCTCTTCGTAGGAAGGTACCCGAAGAGGAGGAGGAAGACGGTCTCCTCGAAGCCGAAACGCCCGTCGGCCTGGAAACCCGCCACGAGATCCTCCACCGAGATGCCCCGGTACAGGAGCCTTCCGGGGACGGGAACCACCTCTCCCTCGTCGATCACATAACCGTGTACCTCACCTATCTCCGTAAGTCCCACGAGGACACCGCTTCCGTCCTCGTTGCGCAGGCCGCGTTTCACGTTGTAGCGTGAGTAGAGGGCGGGGTCTATGGTGTTGTTCTCTCGTGCGATCGGGGTGATCTTCTCGAGAAAGGCCTTCTCTCTGGCAGTGAGATCCATCTGTGCCCCCTTGTATATTTTTGCAGTATATTAGCAAAAATCAGGAAAAAATTCAATATTCTTGCAAAAAGACGCAAGAATATGCAGTTCAGCCGGAAGAGGAGGTGCGCTTGAACACGAAGACCTCCCAGATGGGGTGGTGCTCCCTCGCCCCCTTCCGCTCGTACTTGGTCACCGGCCGCCACACCTGCCTCGGAGCGAACCCCCCGTACTCGTTCACGAACGCCGGATGGGAGGAGCATACCTGGAGGATCTGGGAGGCATACTCCTCCCAGTCGGTGGTGATGTAGAGGTAGGCGCCCTCCTTCATGAAGGGATGAAGGATGTCGAGGAACGGGGACTGGATCATTCTCCGCTTGTGGTGCTTCCGCTTCGGCCAGGGATCGGGGAAAAAGATGTGTACCCCGTCGAAGGAGTCCGGGAGGAGGAGCTGTTCGAAGAGGTGGAAGGCATCCGCCTGGACCACCCTCAGGTTGTCGAGTCCCTTCGTATGGATTTCCCTCAGCACCTTCCCGACTCCCGGGGAGTGGATCTCCACCCCCAGGAAGCCCGTCCCGGGAAACCGCTCCGCGAGGGCCACGGTGGCGTCCCCCATGCCGAAACCGATCTCGAGCACGTAACGATCGAAAGGGCGGGGAAAGAGCGACGCCACCGGCCGCCTCCCGCCTGTGAGATCCACGGCGTAGAGTGGTTTGAGTGCATCAAGGGCACGCCGTTGTCCTTTCGTGATCCGCCCCTGACGCGGGGCATACGTCTTCACACCCCATCCCGATGTCATGTGCGCAATGGTAGGGGAAAATGCGTCCTCTTGCAAGACTTTAGAGCAGCCTTCCCAGTTGCTGGACGAGGTATTCGGCCTTCTCCTTGAGACCCACCGAATCACCGGTGAGGCGGAGGACGTGCGGTCTGTGGGGGTCGAGGCGTATCCTCCCATTGCCTTCCCGTATGAGTCTGAGCACCTTGTCGGGGGAAAGGAGGGATACCTTGCCGAACTCGACCTCCACCTCTCCCTTTCGTTCCCTGATGGCGCGGATGGCCAGTTTTTTCGCGAGGATTTGGAGCTCGGCGATCCCGAGGAGGCTCGCCACTTCGGGGGGCAACGGACCGTATCTGTCCTCGAGCTCCTCCTGGACGGCCGCCAGATCCTCCTCCGTGCGCACCGAGACGATCTTCTTGTATACCACCATCTTCTCTTGAGGTTCCTGTATGTAGCAATCGGGAATGAAGCCGGTGTACTCGAGTTCGAGATAGACCTCTTCTTCGGACCGCTCCTCCTTCTGTTCGAGTTCCCGTATGGCCTCGTCGAGCAGCCTGAGATACATGTCGAAGCCCACGGAGTGGATGTCGCCGCTCTGTTCCCGTCCCAGGAGGTTGCCCGCACCCCTCACCTCCAGATCCTTGAGTGCCACCTTGAAACCAGCGCCGAGTTCGGTGTGGTCGGCGATCACCTGCAAGCGCTTGGCGGCGAGTTCGGAAATCTCACGTTGGGCAGGATAGAAGAGATAGGCATAGGCCGTGCGGTCGGAACGGCCCACCCTTCCCCTCAGCTGGTAGAGCTGCGCGATACCGTACATGTCGGCCCGGTCGATGATGATGGTGTTCGCATTGGGGATGTTGATGCCGTTTTCTATGATGGTGGTGGAGACGAGCACGTGAAACCCGCCGTGGATGAACCGGTGCATGATCTCCTCGAGCTGGTGAGAACTCATCTTGCCGTGGGCGACCTCCACCATCACCTCGGGGACGAGGCGCTCGATGAACGTCTTCACCTGGGGAAGGGTTTCCACCCGGTTGTGGAGATAGAAGACCTGGCCTCCACGCTCCACCTCACGGCGGATCGCCCGGGCGATGACCTCCTCCGAGAACTCCAGGATGTGCGTCTCTATGGGACGGCGTTCCCTGGGCGGTGTCTCGAGGAGCGAGATGTCCCGGATCTTGAGGAGCGACATGTGGAGGGTCCGTGGTATCGGGGTTGCGGTGAGGGTGAGACAATCCACCGAGGCCTTGAGCTCTTTGAGGCGCTCCTTGTCCTTCACGCCGAAACGCTGCTCCTCATCGATGACGAGGAGTCCGAGATCCTTGAACACCACGTCCTTCTGGAGGATACGGTGGGTTCCTATGAGTATGTCGATCTTTCCCTCCCGGAGGGCTTTCAGGATCTCCTTCTGCTCCGGGACCGGGACGAACCTCGAGAGCATGGCCGCTCGTACGGGAAAGCCCTCGAGGCGCTCCTGGAAGGTCTCGTAGTGCTGTTCCACCAGGATGGTGGTGGGGGCCAGTATGGCCACCTGTTTGCCGGCCGTCACCGCCTTGAAGGCGGCCCTGAGGGCGATCTCGGTCTTACCGAAGCCCACGTCCCCGCACACGAGGCGATCCATGGGCCGGGGAGACTCCATGTCGCGCTTCACCTCCTCGATACACCGCAACTGGTCTTCGGTCTCCTCGAAGGGGAACCGGGCCTCGAACTCCATCTGCCACTCGGTATCGGGAGGAAAGGCGAATCCATGGGCGAGCTTCCGGCGCGAGTAGATGGCGAGGAGACGCTTCGCGAGGTCCTCCACCGACTTCTTGACCCGTTCCTTGCGCTTCTGCCAGCTCGAAGAGCCCAGCTTGTCGAGACGCGGCGCTGCGTCGGAACTCCCTATGTAGCGCTGGACGAGGTTCACTTGCTCGATGGGAACGAAGACGTACTCCTCGCCGGCATACTCGAGGTGGAGATAGTCCCGCTCGTTCTCCCCCACCTTCATCCGTTTTATCCCCAGGAAGCGGCCTATGCCGTGGTGAACGTGCACCACATAGTCGCCGGGGGACAGCTCCACGAAACTGTCTATGGGCGCACTCTTCACCCGTTTGACCGACGCGGGGGTGCGTCTCCTGCGGCCGAAGATCTCGTTTTCGTGGAAGACGGCGCGTTTCGCCTCTGGGAGTACGAAACCGGTGGAGAGAGTGGTGAGCTCCACCTTCACGTCCGGGAACTCGCGCAGGAGGAAGGCGAGGCGTTCCCTCTGCGGCTCCGAATCGGTGAGGACGTACACGCGGTAGCCGAGGGAGAGGAGCCGGGAGAGTTCCTCCTTGAGGAAATTCACGTTTCCGAAGAAGACTCTGGGCCCTTCACAGGAGAAGTGCACCATGGAGTCCTCCTCCTCGAGAAGGAAGATCTCGATCCTGTCGCGACGGGTCTCGAGGTGCGAGAACGGGAGGAGGACATCCTCCGGCGTGGGCACCGGTCTCAGATGTCTCACCCGCCCATGTACGGTGGAGAGTTCGGTCCTGTAGGCCTCGTCCGCGTGGAGGAGCCGCTCCTTGCCCATGAGGAGCAGGAGTGGGGTGCCGGGCACGTACTCCAGGAGCGAGGAGGGACTCTCGTAGGCGAGCGGCCAGTAGAGCTCCTCCCCCTGCATCCGCCCCCGCACTGCAAGCTCCCCGACGAGGCCGTCCACGTCGAGTCTGGGCGCGCGGGCCTTGAGGGCCTCCCTCACGCGGGAGAGCCCCTCCTCATCCCACAGATATTCCCTCAGGGGCGGAACCACGATCAGGTCCTTTTCCTTCAGGGTGCGCTGACTCGAGGGGTCGAAGAGCCGGATGTGTTCGATCCGGTCGAAGTCCACCACCAGACGGAAAGCCCCCTCCTCACCCGGCGCGAAGACGTCCACCACCTCTCCGCGCACCGCACACTCCCCTCTCAGGGACACCCGCGGCACCCGGAAATACCCCATCTCCACGAGACGCCCGGCCAAGGCCGCAGGATCCACCTGCTGCCCCTTCCTCAGGACGAGGAGGCGCTCCCTGAACCGATCCGCGGGGGGGAGGCGCCAGAGAAAGGCCCTCAGCGAGGTGCACACCACCTCGAGCTCACCCGCCAGGAGACGGGCGAGGACCTCGGCGCGCCTTCCGAAGACCGGTGCGTGCTCCGCGAGCCCCTCTCCGTAGAGCGTGATCCCCCACTCGGGGAAACACCCCGCCTCCACCCCCAGGGCACGGAGACTCTCCACCGCATCCTCGGCCTCTTTCTCGGTGGGGAACACCACACAGAGGGGGCGTCCCAGTCCGGAAAGCCGGGCGAGGAAGAAGGACGAGAATCCACCCTGCACACCGCGGACCCCTATGGGCACCTCTCCACGGTTGTATCGGGAGAGCAACTCCTTCCACGCCCTGGACGAGGAGAGGACGGAAAATATATCCTGAAAAAATAAGGAATCCATCACTTCATCCGATGATAATAACAGTCAGGAAGGTACACATGAAGAGATTGCACACGATCGTGCCCGCCCTGTTCCTCGCATGCCTTGCGCTCCCGGCTCAGGACGTGAGCGGGCTCGAGTTCTCCATCCGCCTCTACAACCAGCGCATCTACTATCCCGATTCCCCCATACAGATAAAGATCACCCTCACCAACGCCGGCGCGCGGGACATCTCGTTCAAGATCGCGGATCAAAGGATTCATTCCTTCGGATTCGATATGAGGACCATCTCAAACACTCGGGTCCCGGAGTCGGAGTTTTTTATCACACACCGGATCCAAAATCAACCGGTGTTCTACCGTACCATCACCTTGCTCCCGGGTGAGGAGTACGCCATCGTGGAAGACCTGAAGGACTACTGCGCCGTCACCGAACCGGGGGTCTACGTGATCCAGGGGCTCTTCTATCCCGACCTCTACGCGGCATCGTCGACACCCATTCGCTCCAACCGGCTCATCCTCACCGTACACCCCCCCATGGACACCCTCGAAGAGGCCGGGGTACGGGTGGAAACGCAGACCGGCGAGGTCCTCAAGGCCCAGCCCCTGCCTCCCGACGAAGTCGTGCGCACCGTGATAGAGGCGCGGCAGAAAGGTCAGTGGGAGAGGTTCTTCCTTTTCATCGACCTCGAGGCCCTCTACACCCGCGACCGGACACGCCGGCAACGCTACCTCAACGCCGCGGAAGAAGACCGCATCCGGCTGCTCGAGGAGTTCAAGAAGGGACTCACCCAGCAGGTGGTCGATCAGGACATCGTGCTCATCCCCCAGGAGTTCGAGATCGTGAAGACAGAGTACACCTCCAGGGAGGGATCGGTACGGGTCATCGAGAAGTTCAGATATCCCACCTACACGGAGGTCAAAGAGTACACCTACTCCCTCCAAAAACGCGACGGAATCTGGTATATTGTGGACTATACCGTGCAGAACCTGAGGACCGAATAGCATGAAGGTGCTCCTCGTCACCGACAGAGAGGATCTGCCCCGTCTCGTGGAAGGAGCCCTCCCCCCGCACATGCTGGAGGTGGTGCACTACTGGCATCCGGTGAAAGCCATGGACAACCTCGAGGAGGTGGATCCCGACCTCGTGATCTTCAACGCCGAGGACTTTCCCAGACACTGGAAGACCTTCACGAGCTTCCTCAAGGCCACCCTCCCCACTCCTGTTCCCGTGATCCTCCTGGTGGGAGACTCCTTCTCCGAAGAAGAGAGCGCAAAGGCCACGACGCTCGGCGTCCGTGCCCTCCTGAGCAGCAACCTAGAGGAGAGGGAGGAACGCCTGCGGCTCAGGCAGATCCTCACCCGTTACGGCGAGTTCAGGGAGCAGAGGCGGCACGGCAGGTATGTCCCCACTCCCGGCGAACCCGTGCGGTTCATCTTCACCCATCCGGGAAGGAACCGCCTCGTCTTCGGCTTGGTCGAAGACATCTCCGAACAGGGTATGAGCTTCAAACCCGAAGCCCCCCATCTGGTCTCCGATCTCAAGCATGGTCAGATCCTCGACACATGCTCGCTCAGGATAGGAGACCGCATCCATACCCTCTCGTGTACCGTGGCATCCTGCGACGACTCCCTGCACCTCGTCTTCACCGAGGCCCCCGAGGACTTCTTCCTCGACGTGAAGCGGTACATCGAGGCCCACACCGCCTCCCCGCTCTGATTTCCTTGACATCTTCCGTGATCTTTCATTACTCTGATGGTAGACCCGTCGGGAACGACTACGCCGTCCCGCTGCCGCGGGCGGATGGGACGAGGGAGAGCGGGGATATGGCGCAGAAATACCTCGAGGCCCAACCACTCCACGCCTTGCAGCTTCGACACCGATATACCGACTACGCCCTGGAAGGGGTGCCCTTCTCCGGAACCCTCAAGAAGCATCCCTACGATCCCCACAAAGTACTCCTGTGGGAACCTCCCTTCAAGGAGGAGGCGGGGTTCTACGAGTTCATCATCGACGACATCCTCCATGTCGAACTCGAGGCCACCCTCGGGACCGAAGAGGGCCTCGCGGTTCAAGTGGTCACCGTATGGGTGAGAAAGGGAACCCGGGCCGTGAAGATACAACCCTTCGTGGTATGACCATGGACGCCGCGCTTCCGGAGGCACGGTACTACACCCCCCTCGAGGATTCGCGTGTACGGTGCGAGCTCTGCCCCCACCGGTGTATCATACCCGAGGGGAAGACCGGGGTCTGCACCGTGCGCCTCAACCGCGAGGGCAGGCTCACCCTTCCCTATTACGGCAAGATATCCTCCATCGCACTCGACCCCATAGAAAAGAAACCGCTCTACCACTTCCACCCCGGCTCGGTGATCCTGAGCATCGGGTTCTTCGGTTGCTCGTTCAAGTGTCCCTTCTGTCAGAACTTCGAGATCTCCCAGGAGTATCGGACATACCTCCGCACCGCGCTCGAGATACCCACCGACAGGCTCATCCATCAGGCCAAGGCCTACCACTCGATCGGTATCGCCTACACCTACTCGGAACCGCTCATCCACTTCGAGTACGTAATGGAGGTGGCCGTCGAGGCCCGGAGACACGGGCTCAAGAACGTGCTCGTGACCAACGGGTACATCAACCCCGAACCGGCCGACGAGCTCCTCGAGGTGGTGGATGCGGCCAACGTGGACCTCAAGAGCTTCAACGACGAGTTCTATCGCAAGGAGATCAAAGGGAGCCTCGAGCCGGTCCTCGCCTTCATCGAAAAGGCTGCGAAAAAGATCCACGTGGAGGTGACCACCCTCCTCATCCCGGGCAAGAACGAGAGCGAGGAGGAAGTGCGGAGCATCGCCCGCCGGCTCGCCGGCATACGCAAGGACATCCCCCTCCACCTCTCCGCCTATTTCCCCCGCTACAAGTACACCATCCCTCCCACACCCCGGGCGACCGTATATCGGGCAGTGGAGATCGCAAAGGAGTACCTCGACTACGTGCACGCAGGGAATGTGTAGCTCAGCTCAATCGCGAGTGATCGGTGTGCCTCCGTTCGCCGGAATCCTCACCTCGATCTCCATATCTCTACGTCGTATCCATACCCTCCAGCCTGGTGTGATGACTTGAGCATAGAATACTCCCTCCCGTGGCCACCCCATGCTCGCATCCGGCCACCACACCTCTTCCATGCGTACCACCTCGCCCTCTCCCCACCGCTCTCCAGCCCAGGCTTCAACCCAACGTGCACGCCTCGCTGCCTCGGCCCATGTCCCCACGATCCGGCTCGCTCCCTCGAGCCATCCCGGTACACCCGGCCCCCACCACCACCTCCCCTCCTCTCCTTGGCGTACCAACCGTAGTTCCCAGCCATCAGGCACCGCCTCACCCCACTCATTACCCCTCACCCTTTCCCACACCCCTTCCAGCTCCTCCCACGCCTCAGCTGCCATTCTGACTTGCACCCACCCCGCCCCCGCACTCACTACATAGCCGGTCCCTTCAGCATCAAGCACCACCACATCCCTGAATCCCGCAATCCCCCCGCTCCGCCACACCACCCATTCCACCTCCTGGGGCCAGATCGCCTCCCATCCCACCACGTCGAGCACTATCCCCCCAGCCACCTCATACACCTGCACTCGATAGCGCCCCCACTCCCCCATCTCCCGGATCCCCACCGCCGGTACCACCCCACCCGGCCCCATAAGCACCCCTTTCAGTCCTCCATACGCCACCCACACCCCCTCACATACCACCTCTTTACCCGCCAAGGCACTCCCATGAGCGAGAATCTCACCCACTGAGAGCACCTCTTCCCCCATGAGAACACCCGCGACCAGGCACAACACCCACGCGCGTTTCATATCCACCCCCTTCTCATCGTAACCCAGGTTACAGTCTTTTTCCACACCATAACGAGGTAGTGTAGCCATGAGGTACCCGGCGTGGGTATACTGGTAGTGACACCAGTCGTGAAAGGAGTGTGCCATGGCCAAGCGAGTGGTCATCGACCGCGATGAGTGCATAGGGTGCGGCAGCTGCGCCGACGCGTGTCCCGATGTCTTCGAGATGGACGACGAGGGCAAGGCCCGTGTCATCCTCCCCGAAGGCGGCGACGAATCCTGCATAGACGAGGCCATCTCCATCTGCCCGGTGGAGTGCATCCGCTGGGAGGAGTAGCCGGGGACTGTAACATCGAGTGTTGAAAAAGGCGGGGAAAAAAGATAAGGGGTATCTCCCACCACACTAATCTTTTTGGTGATTACCATTTTTGAGCCACCTGTGGTATAATACCGAAGAGAGAGGTGGCACGGATATGGACGTCGTAAGTCTTTCAACACTTGCAAGCGATAGAGAGAAAACGGTCTCCTATCTGAGAGAGAAAGGTCTCCTCGTCACGTACACCCGGTGTCCCTTCTGTGGAAGTGAGCATATAGGCGAGGTGAGACGAGAGAAGTACAAGTGCTACCAGTGCAGGAAAGAGTGGAGCATACGACGAGGGAGCATCTTCGAGGGGATGAAGCTCTCCTGGGAGAAGATCCTGTGGGCAATGAAGCTCTTTGAGATGGAAGTTACCGCCCACAAGGCGGCTTTGCAGTTACGGCTCTCCTATGAGGTGACGCTGAGGCTCTACACATTGTTTCGGAAGGCGATATGGGTCCACACCCAGAAGGAGGGGAAGAGCCTGCTCGAAGGTGAAGTAGAGATGGACGAAAGTTATTTTGGAGGAAAGAGAAAGGGGAAGAGGGGGAGAGGGGCGGCAGGGAAGATTCCTGTGTTTGGGATTCTTGAGCGAGGGGGAAAAGTGCAGGTGGAAGTGGTGGAGCAGGTAAGTGCGGAGGAGCTTGTACGACTGGCAGTGGCCAAAGTGAAGCGGGGGTCGCTTGTGTATACCGACCGGTTCAAGAGCTATGATGGGCTTGTGAGCTATGGATTCAGGCACAAGCGGATTGATCACGGGAAGCGATTTGCGAATGGGAAAGTGTACATCAATGGGATAGAGGGGTTTTGGAGTTATGCGAAAGGGCGGCTGCTCCAGCATCACGGGGTGAGTGTAGAACGTTTTCCGCTCTACTTGAAAGAATTGGAGTGGCGGTATAATCATAGGGAGGAGGATCTATTCGAGCTTCTGCTGGAGGTACTTAGAGAGTACTCCCGGGTGGCAAATAATGGATAATCACCATCTTTTTTTCAAGGAGGAGATACCCCCTGAAGCGCGGCAAGACACGCGCATTGACTGAAACACAGTATACCCTCTCTGATCTGATGAAACAAGTGGAAGACCAGCTACGGGAGGAGGTGCGCCACACCTACAAGACGTACCTAGAACACCTCCTTGAGACGCTGAGAGAGGAGGCAGTGGGACGACCACGATATGCACGAGGAGAGCCTGAGAAAGGGCAGTACTACCGGTAGGGCTACAGGAAATGGAAGACCGTGCAGACCCCCTGGGGGCCGATCGAGGATGTACGCGTGCCCCGCATCCGCACCGGCGGGGGGAAGGAGGTGAAGCTGGTCGCCTACGAGCAGAGGCCCGTGGCCCTCGCCGAGCAGCTCCTTCTCGGGTATGTGGGAGGGATGAGCGCGCGGAGATATGCCATCCTGTTACGGGAGCTGGGGATAGGCGAGGCTCACCCGCAGACACTCCTGCGGCTCATAAAGCGTCTTCGTGAGGAGAAGGAGCAGTGGCGGAGGAGGTCCCTTAGAGGAGTGAAGGCCCTTGTGCTGGATGGAGTGTGGGCAAAGAGGCGTGGGAGGGGTCAGAAGAAGCTGGTTGTCCTGAGTGCCGTGGGGGTGAAGGAGGACGGATCTCATGAGCTCCTCGACTGGGTCGTTGCGGAGCAGGAGGACCAGGCGAGCTACGAGCGACTCCTTACCAGGCTCTATGAGCGAGGGCTTCATGAGGTGGAGCTGGTGGTGGCCGATGAGGCTGAGGGGATCCGGCAGGCCGTGGAGACGGTGTATCCTGAGGCGAAGAAGCAGGTGTGTCTGTGGCACCTGCAGGGTACGCTTGAGCAGAAGCTCCTGCAGGACATGGGGGAACGGAAGGGGAAGAACGCAGACCTCCAGAAGGAGAGGCGAGCTTTTCGAGCGGAGTACTGGAAGCTCTTTGAGGCAGGAGGGAAGGAGGACGCAGCACGTGCGTTGGAGGCATTCGTGAAGAAGTGGGCGGCGAAGCCTCCCCGGATGACGGCCTCCCTCCTGTGGCGGAAGGACCGGCTTTTCTCCTATCTGGAGTTACCCTATGAGTGGAAGGAGAAGGTGAGGACGAGCAACCTTGCGGAGAACATGTTTCGGCACATGAGAAGCTTTCTGCGGAGGTATCCTGGGTATATGAGTCGTGCCCATGCGGATGAGGTGGTAGGCCTCTACGTGGTGGGCATGCAGGTGATACAAGAGGTGGGGAGACGCACCCCTACGGGCTCCAACTCAATTTCAACACTCCTCCTTGACAGTGCCGAGTAGCCGGAAACTCTTGACAAAGCCCCGGCGGTCGGGATATAGTCACGTCACCCGAAGGACATTCCGGCGTAGCTCAGTCGGTAGAGCGGGTGGCTGTTAACCACTAGGTCGCAGGTTCGAGTCCTGCCGCCGGAGCGAGAACCCACCGTTAAGGTGGGTTTTTTCGTGCCCATGTGATGCAATTTCCCCTTTCCTTTCTATTTTCTATACCCTATACGACGATGCTCACCTTTGGGGCCTATGACATTGAGTGAGGCAGAGAAGGCCCTTGAGGGGTTCTGGAACGAGTGGGGAGCCCCTGTGCCGCGGATGCACGCTGTGCTTCTGTGGCGGAAGGAGCGACTGTTCTCCTATCTGGAGCTTCTCTATGCGTGGAAAAGGTAAGGGACAGACAAGTACCCTCGCGGAGAACCTTCTTCAACACATGAGGAGCTTTCTGCGGCGGTATCCTGGGTATACGAATGGCGCCCATGCGCATGAGGTGGTAGGCCTCTATGTGGTGGGCATGCAGGTGATACAAAAGGTGGGGAGACGTATCTCTTATCAACTCCAGTTCAATTTCAACACTCCTCCTTGACAGTTCCCTCCTTGACAGTGCCCTTGACTCCCGTACTCCTCTTCAGTTATAATAATCTTTGTACTTTGTATACTCATACTCACATCGAGCGGAAGGGTATTCACAAAAAGGAGGGGTGATGGCGTCCGGAAGTGGACGAGGGGCCGCGGATGATGCCATGCCTTGATCTCAGTGATATTCAACAGTGCGGAAGGATTTGAACGCCAAACCGATAGGGTGTTTTCGCGGTTTCTGTCGATGACAAAAGCGTTGGCTAGTGAGGTCAAGGCACAGCTCTACATCGCCTTGGACCAAGGCTACATCGATCAGAACCGGTTTAACAATCTTTACGAACGATGCGACAAAGTGAGTCGCTACCTCGGGAGTTTTATTCGTTACTTGAGACAAAACGAAGCGCAACGCATGACGCGCGCCCCGGAGACGCGGGCCAATGACACGCAACGCACGACGCGCGACCCGGAGACGCAACCATGAGATATGGAGACCTGATCCAGTTCGAGCCCATCGAGTCCGTAGTCCAGCTACGGGATGCCGATGAGGCCGCAAGCGCCAGACAGCTGGTCAGCACCTATGTCATCTCCGACGAGATGGCCGAACGAATGACCCACCTTGTGATCCCCCAGCTTCAGTTCGACCAGCCCGTCGATAACAAGGGGCTGCTTGTCGTGGGCAACTACGGCACCGGTAAGTCACACCTGATGTCGGTGATCTCCAGCATCGCCGAGCACGCGGATCTGCTTTCCGCCCTAGGCAACGCACAGGTGGCACAAGCCGCGGAGCGGATCGCCGGCAAGTTCAAGGTGGTCCGCACCGAGATCGGGGCCACCACCATGTCGCTGCGGGACATCCTCACAGGCTCGCTGGAAGAGCACCTGGCCGCCATGGGCGTGACCTACACCTTCCCGGATGCCAGCCAGGTCCCCAACAACAAGCGGGCCTTCGAGGAGATGATGGCTGCGTTCCACCAGGAGTATCCGGACCATGGCCTGCTCCTGGTCGTGGATGAGCTGCTGGACTATCTCCGCACCCGCAAGGACCAGGAGCTGATCCTCGACCTCAACTTCCTCCGTGAGGTGGGTGAGGTCTGCAAGGACCTGCGCTTCCGCTTCATGGCGGGTGTGCAGGAGGCCATCTTCGACAGCCCCCGTTTCGCCTTCGTGGCCGACAGCATCCGCCGGGTCAAGGACCGCTTCGAACAGATCCTCATCGCCCGCAAGGACGTGAAGTTCATCGCCGCCGAGCACCTGCTCAAGAAGACGGCGGCTAGCCAAGCCAAGATCCTCGAGTACCTCACACCGTTCGCCAAGTTCTACGGCCACATGAACGAGCGGATGGACGAATTCGTCCGCCTCTTCCCGGTCCATCCCGACTACATCGACACCTTCGAGCGCGTCACGGCGGTGGAGAAGCGCGAGGTGCTCAAGACCCTGTCGCTGGCCATGAAGAAGCTGCTCGACCAGGAGGTGCCGGAGGACCGGCCCGGTCTCATCGCCTACGACAGCCACTGGACTTCCTTAAGCGAGAATCCCTCCTTCCGCGCCGTCTTGGCTAACGTGTCAGAACAGCATTTTCAGTACAAGGAGGCGGCATGACCACGAACAAACCAAACGGCGCGAACCTCGGCTTTGAGAACAAACTCTGGGAGATGGCCGACAAACTGCGCGGCCACATGGACGCTGCGGAGTACAAGCATGTGGTGCTCGGCCTGATTTTCCTCAAGTACATCTCGGATACCTTTGAGGCGCACCGAAAACAGCTGCTCCAGGAACCCTACGCCGACCCCGAAGACCGGGACGAGTACCTGGCCGCCAATGTCTTCTGGGTGCCGCCGGAAGCCCGCTGGGAGCACATCCAGGCCCAGGCGCCCCAGCCCACCATCGGCCAGGTCATTGACCGGGCCATGGAGGCCATCGAGCGGGAGAACCCCAGCCTGAAAGGCGTGCTGCCCAAGGACTATTCGCGCCCCACGCTGGATAAGGTCCGCCTGGGCGAGCTCGTCAAGCTCGTGGGCGACATCGACCTCAAGGCCCGGGAATCCGGCGTCAAGGACCCCTTGGGGCGGGTGTACGAATACTTTCTCGGCCGGTTCGCCGCGGCCGAGGGCAAGGGCGGTGGCGAGTTCTACACGCCCCAGTGCGTGGTCCAGCTCCTGGTCGAGATGATCGAACCCTACCGGGGCCGCGTCTATGACCCCTGCTGCGGCTCGGGCGGCATGTTCGTGCAGTCCGAGAAGTTCGTGGAGGCCCACGGTGGAAAACTGGGTGACATTGCTATCTACGGCCAGGAGTCCAACCCCACCACCTGGCGGCTGGCCAAGATGAACCTGGCCATCCGCCGCATTGACGCCGACCTGGGGCCCTACGCCGCGGATACCTTCTTCGAGGACCTCCACAAAGACCTCAAGGCCGACTTCATCCTGGCCAATCCGCCCTTCAACATGAGCGACTGGGGCGGCGAGCGGCTCACCGAGGACCCCCGCTGGAAGTACGGCGTGCCGCCGGCGAACAACGCCAACCAAGATATGAACCTTGCTTTGGCTTGCTCAGGGCTCCTTTCGTTATCTCGTTCCGAGTTTTTTAAAAACTAGGAGGTTACTTGGATGAATATCCCCCAAATAAACGAGGATGAAGTGGAGCTCCTCATCGAAGAACACCTTCGCGAGCGCGGATGGAACCTTACCGACTTCACCGTGACCCGCAAACGCTGGCGCGAGGGTTTGGACGGCGAGGAAGCTGACCGGGTATTTCTTCGGGAAGGTCGAGTTGTGGCAATCCTGGAAGCGAAGCGACCCGGGAAAGACCTATGGGCCGCGCTGGAACAGGCTAAGCGCTACGCCAGAGCCTACAAACAAAATACCGGTCATGATGTCCCACTCCTGTTTGCGAGCGATGGGAAAGTCTACCTTCGGCAAAACCTGAAGGCCAATACGCTACCAGAGCGCATCAAGCAATTCCCAACACCTGCCGAATTTGGCGAGTTTTTCAGTCCGCAAGCGAAAGAACTACACGGCAAACTGCGGGACTACCAGCGTGTGGCAGTTTCTCAAGTACTGGCTGCTGTCCAGGCAGGCCGCCGCCGCATGTATCTCCAGATGGCAACAGGCACCGGCAAGACGATTACCGCTGCGGGCATTATTGCAAAGCTCTGGTCCGTTGGCTTAGTCCGAAGGACGCTCTTCCTCGTAGATCGGGATGCGCTTGCCGTTCAAACCGTCAAGAAGTTCAAAACGCACCTTGGTGACAACTTCAACATTGAGCGGGCAACAGGCTCAAAAGAAGACAAACATCGCGATATCCTGGTCAGCACGATTCAACATATGGCAGTGAGAAATAAATACCTCAGCTATCCTGCTGATCACTTTAGTCTCGTTATCCTTGACGAATGTCATCGCTCTTATTTTGGTGACTGGTACGGCGTGCTCGATCATTTCGCCAAGGGCGGCGCCATCCTGCTGGGCTTGACGGCCACCCCCGCGGATAAGGAAACCGTCAACACGGATCGCTTTTTCACCGATCCAGGCCAGTATCCTGGGCCCATTTACCGCTACACGATCCGCCAGGCTGAGACCAATCCCGAGGTGCCGGAGTGGGAGAGACTGGCCCAGTGCATACACTTCAAGTTCCACACCAATGTGGACCTGGAAGGCGTGCACGATATGGGCTTTGACTTTGAACCCGAACAATTGGGCCGAGCTGTAGATGTCCCCCAACGCAACCGACTGATCGCTGAAAAATACTTCGAGGTCATCGGAACCCGTCAGCCTGTCAAAACCATCGTCTTCGCAGCCTCTATCGCCCATGCGAAAAACCTTCGCTACGCCCTGATCGAGAAGTACAACGAGCTGAACAACCTTCCACCCAACGATGCCGCAGCCGAAAAGTTCATCGTTGCGGTCCATAACGAAATGCCGGGCGCGCGCACTCTTATTGAAGAGTTCCAAAAAATTACCCCTGCCGAGGAACGCAAGGCGATCATAGAACAGGCGCACAAAGACCCCAACATGGCTCCCAGACCCATTGTCCTTGTAGGTGTCGGGATGCTGGACACGGGCATCGATGCGCCAGATGTCGAGGTGCTGCTGATGGCCCGCCCGACGAAATCGAAGGTGCTCTATGTGCAGATGAAGGGCCGCGGCACCCGCAAATGCCGGGAAACGGGCAAGGAGTTCTACAAACTCGTGGACTTTGTGGACATCACACGGCTTGAACCTGTCATCACCAACGACACGCCAGGCATCGAGGATGAGCCGGTTGAGCAGGAAGAGGAGGAGGTCATCCGGCGCGAGCGGGAAGAAGCCGGTGAAGGCGCAGGAGCTAAGGGCGAAAAGGTCGGCAGCGAACAGCAGATGGTCATCGCCGATGTCCCCGTGCACCTGGTCTTTTCGGAGACTATCTCCCCTGCTGTCCTTGAGGAACTGCGCCGTCAGGTTGAAGCACAGCTCAAAGGAGGCATCGAGCGCGAGGGTCTCAAGCAACGCTTCGTCCAAACCATCCTGTGCTGGCGGTACTTCAAGGGAGCAACCATGCCGGACCACTCATTCCTGGCAACCATGGGGTTTGACCTCTCAACGCTTCGCGATCTCTACGGTGAACCCGAAGCCACGCTGGAGGACTTTATCGCCGTGGCCATGGGCGAAGCCGATTTCGAAACACTGCACAGACGTCGCGAATTCGAGAAGTGGGCGCTGGGAAAGAGCCTGACCAGTGAGCAGCGCGAGCTGGTCCTCATGGTTTGCGACTTCAAGCGTGCTAACCCCGATATCAAACCGGAGCAAATCCTCCGCAGCCATCTGCTTGACCAGGCCGGGGGACTGCCCCGCATCAAGGCGCTTTTCGGCGGGTTGGACAAGCTGCTCTCGCTGGCCGATGAAGCCCTCTCCTTAGAAACCGGAACACCCATTGAGGAGGAAAACCATGGCAAGAACACCTGATTTCAATCAGTTTGGCGAGGAGCTCTGGGAAATCGCCAACGTCTTTCGCGACGATGCGCTTCACGCCACGGAGCGCCTGGAAACCTTTAGCCTCTTTCTCTTTCTTAAGCTCTGGGATGAAATGGCCCTGGAGCAGGAGGAGGCCCTTGGCCGTTCCCTGAACGACGAAGAGCTGGCGATCCCCAACAAGTACCGATTCCACAAGTGGGCAAGCGACCCCGACGGTTATGCTAAGCAACATGGCTTTGAAGACAGCGTAGACTTTTGCCGGCGCATGTTCGATGACCTTGCCACCCGCAAGGTCGTGGATCAGTATGGCAAGGACATCACCTTCGACGTGCGGCGCCTCTTCGGCGGCACGGTTTTCCGGCTACGCTACACCACGACCATCCGCGCGCTCGTCTCCAAACTGAACGAACTCAATCTTCGCGAGATCATGATGCGCGGCGTCGGCGAACCTGGAGAGCGTTACGACATCTTCGGCCGAGCCTATGAGTACCTGCTCCAGAAGTTCGGCCAGAACAAGGAGTTCGCCGAGTACTTCACGCCGCGCCACATCGTGGACCGCATGGTGCAGATCATTGATCCGGAAATCGGCGAAACGATTTACGACCCGGCTTGTGGCACCGGCGGCTTTATTGTTCGGGCGTTCGAGTGGGTTCGGGCAAAAATAGAGAGGAAAACGATCTCGGCGGCTGAAAAGGAGCGTCTCCTGCGCAATCTTAAAGAAAAGCACCTCATCGGGGTGGAGCACGTGCCAATCGTCTTCAAGCTTGCCCTGATGAACATGATCCTCCACAAAGACGGCTCAAGCCTGCTCCAGAACGACGACAGTCTTTCCAACAAAGCCCAGGACATCCACAAGAACAAATACGATGTGATTCTTGCCAATCCCCCGTTTGGGCCGACCAAGCAGGAGCGCTTAGCGCAGTTCGAATACCACATCAAGCTTTACGAAGCGCTTTTCATCCAGCACATGATGAATGCCTTGCGCCCCGGTGGGCGTGCCGCCGTGGTGCTCAAGGAAGGGCTGCTGTTTGACTCCAAGAAGATGCTGCGCGCGATCTGCCGCAAGCTCGTGGAGCAGTTCGAGGTTCTGGCCGTGATCAGCCTGCCTAACGGCGTCTTCAACCCCTACAGCGGTGCCAAGACCAGCATCGTAGTCTTCCGCAAGCCCCTTGGCAGGGATGACGTCCGCACCTCCAAGGTCTGGTTCTATCGGGTGGAAAGCGATGGCCGCGACCTGGGTGCGACGCGCAGGCCTCTGCCCGATTTTGAGACCGATGGCGACCTGGAGCACATGGTTTCGCTTTTCCCCTACACCTGGCGCCACGAAAAGGATGGCGGCGTGCGGGCCATCCTCAAAGCCGATGACCTGAAACAGTTCGAAAGCGAAAAATCCTGGTGGGCAACCATTGAGCAGATTCGTGCCACGGACTACAACCTCACCGCCGGGCGCTACTGCCCGCATCAGGCCGAGGCCGTCGAGCACGAAAAGCCCGAAGTGCTCATCAATCGCCTGCTGGAGCTGGAGGAGGAAATCACCAAGGACCTCCAAGACCTTTTGACGCTTGTCACCGTCCCGACATCGCCCGAGGGTCTAAAAGGTGCCATCCGGTTTAGCTCAGAGACTACGGAGTGAAAGGTATGGCTTGGGCGGTTGAGCAGCTACAGCAAATTTTAAACGGCCGAGTGGTGCAGAAGCCTAAGGTAGCACTCGATACCTGTTGCGTCCAGTACTACATTGGCGATCCGCCCGCGCAACCTTGGGCGGACTGCCTCGACCCTGTTTTTCGCGCTGCGCTCGACGGTCGGATCGAGCTCTATGTCAGCACTGTCGTCGTCTCCGAGCTTCTTGCCCATGTTCATTTCGCCCACCGCAACACGGGCTACGATCCTGAGCTCGATCTCCTCGCCATCTTGGACCGTCATTTCCAGGTGCTCGATGTTAACGGTGATGTGGCGCGGGCCGCTGGCCGACTGCGCGGGACTTTCGTTCCTGGCAAAAAGATGTCGCTCAAGACACCCGACGCCCTGATCGGCGCAACAAGCATCACCAACGGCCACACTCTTTTCATAACGAACGATGCTCAACTGGCTCAAGCACTTCCTGCCGGCACCTGCGTTTATCTCAAGGAACTCGCCTTAGAATGGCTGGCGGAAAATTTTCCGCGTACATGCTTTGATACCAGCAAAACGATAAAGCCCGTTCGTCGAGGTCCAGGGCTGGCAGATCATCTCTTATCAGACACAAACGAGTTTGGCGGAGTTAAGCTCAAGCCTTCCGTAACCTGCAAGCGAATCCTTGCAGACGCGTGGATCGCTGCAGCCGCAATAAACGAAGCGTGCGTCTTCTTCGTTCTCACGCAGCGCAATGGCCGCAAAGAGGAAGCCGCGGAAGTCCTCTTCTGGCAGGAAGCCCTTGAGCAGCAGCGTGCGGCCCAGCGCATTGTCAGATACCTTCGCGAATATCTTGAAGTCCAATACGACCGAGGCAAGGATCGGTACCTCGCGGCATTGCACAAGCATGCCTATGGCTTCGTCTTCACTTCGCTCAACCGTGAGAGGGCTCGCCAGTTGCAGCCGTGCTTTGCGTCCAAGAGCGACCATCAGCGCGAAGCGGACGCCTTGAAGGCCTACCTGACACCGCTCTGGCGCTTCCGATCTGCGCTCACGCTGCCCGGTACCACCTGGTTCCTCTGTGAGAACGGTGAAGCCAGGTACCTCAAGCCGGCGGAAACGCAGCAATTCCTTGACAAGGCCAATAACGTTCTTGGATGGGAGGGTGGACGATGAATAAGCAACAGAACTATCTTCCCAAGGGTTGGCAGTGGGCCAAGTTGGGAGACGGACAAATCGCGACCGTCGTTATGGGACAGTCACCCCCGGGAACCACGTACAACGAACAAGGACAGGGGCTTCCGTTCTACCAGGGAAAGGCTGACTTTGGTGACGTGTCACCCACCCCGCGGGTGTGGTGCTCCGCACCCAAGAAGACTGCGGAACCAGGGGATATCCTGCTTTCGGTTCGGGCGCCTGTGGGGCCTACAAATCTCGCAAGCCACCGCTGTTGTATTGGCCGCGGCCTTGCGGCAATACGCGGCGAGAGGAATGCGCTGACTCTCTATTTGTACTTCTGGTTCAAGCACATAGAGCCCTGGCTCAGTGAGCAAGGACAAGGCAGTACGTTCAAGGCTATTGGTAAAGATATACTTGAAAACATCATTGTCCCCCTCCCCCCTCTCCCCGTCCAGGAGCGGATTGTGGAGATCCTGCAGAAGGCCGACGAGATTCGGCGCAAGCGCAAAGAGGCGCTGGAGCTGGCGGAGAAAATCCTGCCCGCGCTCTTCCTGGAGATGTTCGGCGACCCGGCAACGAATCCGAAGGGGTGGGAGACAGAACCGATTGGGTCTTTAGTGCACTTTGACACAGCCCTCATCAAACCGGAACCCGGTAAGACCTATCTCTACTTGGCACCGGAACACATAGAATCAAATACAGGAAACTACACCGGCCCCCATCCCACAGACGGGCGCGAGATAGGTAGTGCGAAGTATTCCTTCACTTCCGATCATGTGCTTTATTGCAAGCTACGTCCCTACCTGAACAAGGTTGTTCTGCCACATACCAGTGGTATTTGCAGTACGGAACTAGTCCCTCTCCGGCCTGGTCCTAAGCTGCTAAGAGAGTTTTTGGCTATTTACCTTCGCCTCCCCTTTTTTGTGGCCACAGCCGTACAAAAGTCCCAAGGAACAAAGATGCCGCGCTTTGGCCCGGAGCTTATGAAGCAGGAGAGAATAATTGTCCCGCCAATTCCCCTACAACGATCGTTCTGCTTACAGGCAAGCCAACTGATGGAAGCTTCCCGGAAGCTGAAAGAGGGATTAAGTCTTTCGTCTAGTTGCTTCGATGGTCTCCTCTCCCGTGCCTTCACCGGCGAGCTGACGGCCGAATGGGAGGCCGCCAACGCCGACTGGATTGCGGAGCGGCAGGCATTCTATGAGCGGCTGCCGCGCCTGGTGGTTCTGGCGCTCATCGCCGAGAAGGCGAAACAGACCGGACGGGCCGCTGCGGTGCTGGTGACGGCGCTCATGAAGTACGTTTTCCTGCTACAAATGGAAGGCAACGCCGACCGCAGGCGTTTTTACCATTTCGTTCCTTACCACTACGGCCCCTTCGCCAAGGAACTCTATGACGATCTTGCCACCCTGCAGGCCGAGGGCCTGGTGCGGGTGGAGAACGACGCCGAAGAGGAAAAGACGAAAATCACACTGGCTGACCCGGCCAAGGCCGAGGAGGCACTCTCTGCTCTCCCCGACGATCTCAAAGAAGCAGCTGCGGGGATCATCGAGACCTATGGCGATCTCGACCACAACGCCTTGCTCGAAACGGTCTATGAAAAGTATCCGTCCTATGCTCGAAAAAGCCGCCTGCGCAAGCGTGGGAAACGCTCATGAAAGCCCGGAGCCGTGAACTGCTCGACCGCGCCATCGCCGCCATGGTGGCGGCGATTGACATCTACAACAAACCCGATTTTCCCTATCGGGCCGAGTCATTCACCATCCTGGCGCTCAATGCCTGGGAGCTTTTGCTCAAAGCTAAGTGGCTGGCGATGAACAGGAATCGCCTCAGCAGCCTCTACGTGCGGCAAGGCGGAGGCAGCAAGCGGCCGCGCTACAAGCGGACGCGCTCGGGAAGCCTGCTCACCCATAGCATAGACTATCTGACGAAGAAGCTGACCGAACAGAAGGTTCTGGACGAAGCTTGTCGCAAGAATCTGGACGCGCTTGCGGAACTGCGCGACATAGCGGTCCACTTCTACCACCGGAGTCCTGAGCTTGCGGAGCGCGTCCAGGAAATCGGTATGGCTGCCGTCAAGAATTTTGCTGCCGCCGCGCAGGATTGGTTCAACGAAGACCTATCCCGCTTCAACTTTTACCTTATGCCGCTGTCGTTCGTGGCTCCTCCGGTCACCGAAGCGGTAGAACTGAACCGGGAGGAAAAGAGGTTTCTAAAGTATCTGGCAAGCCTCGAAAACACCGACGCCGATCCCAATGCCCGCTACTCTGTTGCTGTCAACATCGAAGTTCGCTTCGTGCGCTCAAAGTCGCTGGCAGCAACACCGGTTCGGGTTGCCATTGATCCCAATGCGCCGGCAGTGCGGCTAACCGAAGAACAAATCCGCGAGCGTTATCCGTGGGATTACCGTGAATTAACCGAGCAGTGTAGGAGACGGTATTCCAACTTCAAGGTGGATAAGGAATATCATCAGCTTCGAAAGAGTTTAGCAAACAATCCCCAATTTGCTCACATTCGGCGACTGGACCCTCAGAACCCCAAGTCACCAAAAAAGACCTTTTATAGCCAGGCCATACTTCGCGAGTTTGACAAAGCCTACAAGAAGAAGAGTTGAAGGCGATCACCGAACTGCGCCCCGAATGGCACAGCGACGACGATACGAAGGGAAAAATCAAGGTCGTCATGACCGGCTCGGCCTCCGATCCGCACGACTGGCAACCGCATATCCGCAACAAGGAGCGCCGCGAACTCATCGCCCGCCGGTTCAAGGACCCGGACGATGAACTGGAACTCGTCATCGTGCGGGATATGTGGCTGACCGGCTTCGATGCCCCGCCTCTGCACACCATGTACATCGACAAGCCGATGAACGGTCATACCCTGATGCAGGCCATCGCCCGGGTGAACCGTGTCTTTCGCGACAAGCCCGGCGGGTTGGTGGTGGACTACCTGGGCATCGCCGACTCGCTCAAACATGCTCTGGCTGTGTATGCCGAAAGCGGCGGGCGTGGAAAGGCCGCCGTGGACCAGGAAGAAGCGGTGGCCGTCATGAAGGAGAAGTACGAGGTGGTGCAGGGCATTCTGCACGGCTTCGACTACCGCCGCCTACTCCATGCGTCCCCGGATGAGCGCCTGCAGGGCATTGCCGATGCAATGGAATTCATCCTGCAGCAGGAAGACGGCAAGAAGCGCTACCTGCAGGCCGTAGCGGCGCTGTCCAAAGCCTTTGCCCTGGCCGTGCCCCACGAGGAGGCCCTGGCGATCCGCGACGAGGTGGGCCTGTTCCAGGAGATTCGCGCTTCCCTCATCAAGGCAACCGTCAGTTCGGCTGAGCGACCTCCTGAGGAGATCGAGGCCGCGGTGCGGCAGTTGATTTCCAGAGCAATCTCAGGTCGGGAAGTGGTGGACATCTTTGCAGCGGCAGGGCTTGACCGCCCCGACATCTCCATCCTTTCGGACGAATTCCTGGCCGAAGTGCGGGCATTGCCCCAGAAGAACCTGGCCGTGGAAACGCTGAAAAAACTCCTGCAGGACGAAATCCGGGTGCGGTTCAGGAAAAATGTGGTGCAGTCCCGGGCGTTTTCAGAACTGCTGGAAGCGGCGCTCAGGAAGTACCACAACCGTGCCATTGCTGCAGCGGAAGTGATTGAGGAGTTGATCGCCCTGGCCAGGGAAATGCGCGAAGCGCAACGGCGCGGCGAAAAACTCGGCCTGTCTGAAGAGGAAGCCGCCTTCTACGATGCGCTGGCCGCCAACGAAAGCGCCGTGCAAGTGCTGGGCGATGAGACGCTGAAGCAAATTGCTCAGGAGTTGGTGGAGCGCGTGCGCAGGAGCGTGACCGTGGACTGGAGCAAGCGGGAGAGTGCGCGGGCGAAATTGCGTGTGTTGGTGAAACGTATCCTGCGTAAATATGGCTATCCGCCTGACAAGCAAGAACAGGCCACTGAGCTTGTATTGGCGCAAACTGAGGTGCTGTGTAATGAGTGAGTCATCTCGCGAAGGTTACGGCTCTGTTGTCATCCGCACGGAGAAGCGCCGAGCCACCGACGTGGGGGCGGTCGCTTTTCATCCCTCGGTACTGAGACCCACGTCGCTGCCCTGAGAGAAGCGCAAGCGGGTTCAGGACGCATTCGCCAAGGATGCCCGCATCCTCATCTCGACGGACTCCAGAGGTGAGGATCTCAACCTCCAGTTCTGCCATGTGATCATCAACTACGACATCCCCTGTAACCCGATGCGCCTGGAACAACGCATCGGCCGGGTGGACCGCATCGGCCAGACCCACACGGTGCGCGCCATCAACTTCGTGTTCGAGGACTCGGTGGAACACCGCGTCCTCGAGGTCCTGGAGGAGAAACTGGCGGTCATCTTCGAAGAGTTCGGCATCGACAAGACCGGTGACGTGCTCGACTCTGCCCAAGTGGAGAAGATCTTCAGCGGGTGGTCTATGGGGCCATCCTCATAAATCCTTGGTGTCCTCGAAGGGATCCGGGAACGGGGCTTTGAGCTGATCCCGTTCGAGGATCATGTCGCCTTTCGCTATGCCTACGAATCCAAGTTCCACTCCCGCTGGGACCGTGGCGAAGAAACCGACCTGGTGGTGGTGAGATCGCCGTCGAGCGATCTCGAGCCTTGCCCTACGACCTGCTGCAGGCTGGCCGCAAGCTTTCGTTCTCCGTAAGCGATCTCTTCCCGAATCTCAGCTATCCCATGGTCGCAGCGCTCGACCGGGCTGATCTCGACGCCTTGTTCGATGCGCAGACGAAGCACGCGCCGGGGCAGCTCGGCGACAACGCTACGAAGGAGTTCGTCCTTCGTCATGTGTTCAAGATCGCGCCGGAACTCATCAAGCAGCCATCGGACCTGCTCCGGGTCTTGCTGCGCCGCCATTACCGCGGCATGAGAATTCCGGCCATCCTCGATGAGCATTTTATCAAGATTATTTATCACAAATCGGCAGGACAGCCGATTTGCACGGCCCGAAGGCCGCCCGCAAAAGTGGCGCACAGGGGGGTACGCCATGAACAGTCGCCTGACCCAGATCGGTTTCAGCCAGCGGGTCCGTCTTGAATGGCTGGAGAGAACGGCCAACCTGGTGCTTGCCGGAAACGACAAGGCGTCCATCGGGGGCGCCCTCCAAGCGCTGCTCGAAGACAAGCTGTCTGTCGGCGGGAATGCCAAACGCGGCAATCGGGAGAAGGTGATCACCGTCCTGATGAAGATCTTGGTCCGCCCCCGCGCGACCTCCATCCCCCTCAGCGGGAAGGCCTCAAGCTTCTCTCACACCTGCCGCGTGAGGACCATATCGCGGTCCACTGGGGCATGGCCATGGCGGTTTATCCGTTCTGGGGGGCCGTAGTAGCGGCCCATGTGGGGCGACTGCTCAGGCACCAGGGAACGGCCACAGCCAGCAAGGTACAGCGCCGTGTGCGGGAGCAATATGGGGAACGCCACACGGTATCCAGAGCTGCACGACTGGTGCTGCGGAGCTTCGTCGATTGGGAGGTCCTGAAGGAAACATCGGGAAAAGGCATCTCCACCTCCCCTGGCATGCGCCGGCATACCGTCCAGGTCTTCGGCGTGAGCATGGGCCCCTCCTCCAGTATGAGCCGGTGGAGTCGCTCCGCCATGGTGCGGTCCGGTTCGCCCATCTCGGCGAGCTTCGCCCGCACTTCCTTCTCTCCGGCTCCCCTCCCTTTCTTTCTCCTCCTCGCCTCCTCCTTTGAGGACTTAGATGGGGCTCTTTCGTCAGCCATGGAAACCTCCTCGTTACCAGTATACGCCATAATTCCCTCCCCTATGCCCGCTGGGTCACGTCCTTCTGCGTGAGTCTCCGTATGTCCTCCCGTGGAGGAAGGCCGAAGAGGCGCTTGTACTCGCGGGAGAACTGGGAGAGGCTCTCGTATCCCACCTGAAAGGCGGCGCTCGAGGCATCGAGCCCCTGGAGCATGAGCCGACGCGCCTCGTTGAGCCTGAGGCGCTTCTGGTACTGGAGGGGACTCAGGCCGGTGAGGGTACGGAAGTGCTGGTGGAAACTGGAAGGACTCATACCAATCAGAGCGGCGAGCTCCGGGATTCGCAGAGGTTCGGCGAAGTGTTCCTTGAGCCAGGCAACGGCCCGGCCGATCTGGTGGGAGTGACTCCCTATGGTGGCGATCTGCCTGAGGCGTGCGCCCCGGCCGCTCAGGATGAGCCGATAGAGGATCTCCCGGTGAACGAGAGGCGCGAGAACGGGGATGTGGTCGGGTTCCTCCAGGAGGTCCACGAGGCGCTCGAAGGAGGAAAGGAGCGGAGCGGTCATCTCACCTATGGCCATGGCCCTCGAGGAACGGACTTCGGCGAGCGAGACGACGCCGGGGTCATAGACCACCTCGAGGAGGGCCTCCATGTCGAGTTCGAGCCGCATCCCGAGGTAGGGGGATTCCTCCGATGCCTCCACAATACTCGCCACCACCGGCAGGTCCAGGGATGAGATGAGAAAGTGGTGCGCGTCGTACTGATACTCCTCCTCACCGAGGAGTACACGTTTGGCTCCACTCACCACCATGCAGAGACTGGGAGGAAGCAGGTAGCTCACCGGCTCGGTGGGCTGGGTGACCCTGTGGATGAGGAGCCCAGGGATCTCGTACTCGATGTGCTCCCGATCTGCGGTATACCGGAGAAGCTTTTTGGAGAGTCGCGACCGTATCTCTTCGAACCTTTCGCCCATGTCTTCCTCCCGGCAGGCGGCGGCCATTCCTCTCGTCTCGTATGAAGGGTACCTCCTCTTCCTCCATTGTTCAACCAATCCTCCCATCTTCTGGAGAATCAGGCAAATAGTTCCCATTATTAGAGTATCCCTCGCGCAGGGACTATCTCTATACTTGACGTAACAACGAATACCACAGGAGGATGACGATGAAGACGAGACGATTAGGAAGCAACGGCCCCGTGGTCTCGGCGATCGGGCTTGGATGCATGCGTATGAGCTTCGGACAGAGGCCTCTCCCCGCCAGAAAGGAGATGATCAATCTCATTCGTAGAGCCGTGGAGCTGGGGGTGACCTTCTTCGACACCGCTGAGGTGTACGGCCCCTATACCAACGAGGAGCTCGTAGGAGAGGCCCTCGAACCCTTCAAAGGCGAAGTGGTCATCTCCACCAAGTTCGGCTTCGAGCTCTATCCTGACGGGAGACCGGGCTGGAAAGGGCTCAACAGCAGGCCGGAGCACATCAAGAAGGCTGTGGAGGGCTCGCTCAAGAGGCTCAGGGTGGAGGCGATCGACCTCTACTACCAGCACCGGGTCGATCCCAACGTTCCCATAGAGGACGTGGCGGGGGCGGTGAAGGACCTCATCGATGAAGGGAAGGTGAAGTACTTCGGTCTCTCTGAGGCAGGGGCGAAGACCATCCGCCGGGCCCATGCCGTGTCTCCGGTCACCGCGGTGCAGAGCGAGTACTCCCTCTGGTGGCGCAAACCCGAGGAGGAAGTGCTCCCTACCTGTGAGGAGCTGGGGATAGGGTTCGTGCCCTTCAGCCCGCTGGGGAAAGGATTTCTCACCGGGACCATCGACGAGAAGGCGAGGTTCGACGAGACCGACATCCGGAGCAGGATCCCCCGCTTCAAGCCCGAGTTCCTCAAGGCGAACATGGCCCTGGTGGACCTGGTGAAGGAGATAGCACGAAGGAAGGGAGCCACGCCTGCACAGATCGCCCTCGCCTGGCTCCTCGCGCAGAAGCCGTGGATCGTACCGATCCCGGGCACCACCAAGCCGGAGCGGCTCAAGGAGAACATAGGCGCGGCGGATCTGGAGCTCTCTCCCGAGGACCTCAAGGAGATCGACGAGGCCCTCTCGCGCATCCGGATAGTGGGCGAACGATATCCTGAGGAAATGGAAAAAATGACATATCTATGATAGAATACGTAATCAGACTCCCACACTTTTTATGTGGCTCCAGGAGAGATATCTATGGAATATCGTGCGATCGCCCCTGAGAAGGCGTACACCATCTTCAACGGGGGAGGGATACTCCTGGTATGTACGCGATCTCCAGAAAGCAGATACAACCTTGCCCCCATTGCATGGACATGCCCACTCGACTACGAGCCGGTGACACAGCTCCTCTTTGTGTGCGATCCCTCGCATGCGACGTTTCACAACATCGAGGCCACAGGGACCTTCATCGCCGCCCTCCCCACCTTCCGGCAAAAGGAACTCGTGCTGAAAACGGGCGAGGTCTCGGGGAAAAATATCGACAAGTTCGAAAGATTCGGTATTCCCTCACGGCGAGGAGAGGTTGTGGACGCGCTTGTTCCAGAAGGGGTAGCCGGGTGGGCGGAGTGCGAGGTGAGTCAGATCTACCGGCCGGGGGAGGTGGCGATAGTGTGCGGTACGGTGAAGGCAGCCTTTGCGGTGCCCGAGGCCTGGAAACTCGTGCTCCATCACGTGGAGAGAGACTTGTTCTATCGACCGGGGGAGTCCGTGTAGGGTATCATAACACACTTTAATATATATACTTGTGCATACGCATAACTATGAACTCTCGCTTGTTTGAAGGGAGCCTCAGAAGAGCCCCCTCACTGCACCGCCGTCCACCGGGACGGTGGTACCGGTGATGAAGCCTGCACGTTCCGAGCACAGGAAGGCCACCAGGTCAGCGAGTTCCTCCGGCTTCCCAAGCCTTCTCATGGGTATGTCGCTGATCCACTGTGAGAGTGCCTCTTGCGGGGAGAGCCCCTCGCGGGAGATCGCGTGCTGGATGAGCTGCTCCATCCTGCCGGTCGAGATGGGGCCGGGCGCCACAGTGTTGAAGGTGATCCTCCGGGAGGCATAGACAGTGGAAAGGGTCTTCACGAGGGCGGTGAGGGCCGACCTCGTTGCATTACTCAACACGAGGGTATCGATGGGCTGTTTCACCGAAATGGAGGTGATGGACACCACCCTCCCCCATTTTTGCGCCTCCATGTCCGGGAGCACAGCTCGGATGAGCCTGAGGGCGCTGTAGAAGATGAGACCGAAAGCGGCCTCCCAGTCATCGTCGGAAAATGAGAGAGGCGGACCGGAAGGAGGCCCTCCGGTATTCGTCACCAGGATGGATACAGGCCCCAGTTCCCGACGGGCCGTTTCCACGAAGCGAGCCACATCTTCTCTCCTGCTGAGGTCCGCGACCACGGGGAGCACGTGGGATCCGGTCTCTCCCTGAATCCGTTCGGCTGCTTCTGTGATGCGTTTCTCCGAGCGGGCACAGATCGCCACACGTGCCCCCTCGGCGGCGAGACGCAGTGCCACCGCAAACCCCAGTCCCGAGCTCGCCGCAGCCACGAGGGCCGTCTTTCCTCTAAGGCCGAGTTCCATGTGACCTCCTCATCGGGGAATGCCGTATGATACTCCCCGTCCCGCACGCCCACAAGAGAGGGGCGCATGGCAGCGCATGCGCCCCGATCATGCCAAACCTTATCCCTTGAGGGCTCGTGCCACCCGGGCAAGCCGCGCTCCCAGGAAGCGGGCCCCCTCGAGCTCGTTTGGGGTGGGCTCCCTGCTCCCCTCCTCTCCTGCGAGCGCAATGGTGGAGGCACCGTAGGGAGAGCCACCGGATATCTCGTTCCTTTCCATCTGGCCCTGGAAGGTGTACGGAAGACCCACCAGGATCATACCATGGTGGAGGAGCACGGTGTGGAAACTCAGTATGGTGGACTCCTGACCCCCGTGCTGGGTGCTGGAACTCGTGATCACCGCCGCGGGCTTGTCTACCAGGGCACCTTTCGCCCAGAGAGGGCCGGTTGCGTCGAGAAAAGCCTTCATCTGAGCCGCCATGTTCCCGAATCTGGTGGGACTCCCGAAAATGAAGCCATCGGCTTCGGTGAGCTCTTCCACCGTGGCGACAGGTACGTGGGCCTGCGCCTTGTAGAAGTCAAGGGCCCCCATCTGGGAGAGAATCTCCTCCGAGACCGTCTCCGGTACGCGTCGGATCACCGCATCTCCACCCTCGGACTTCACCCCTTCGGCTGCTGCCTGGATCATCTTATAGGTGTGACCGTACGTCGAATAGTATACGAGATAGATCTTCATAAAACCTCCGTGGCTCTCTATATAACCATGCTAATATATTATTAAAAAGGTAAGGAATCGACAAGGCCTTGCTCGACCATGGGGAACCGATTACCCCATGACGCGGGTGCAAACGCAGGCCTCGCCTGTGGGAAGCCCGGCGGGGGACTCGTATGGAGGAGGGACCTGCTCATGTGAGGGGGTCCGGCTCACCTTCCAGGGAGATGAGTGCGTATCCAGAGGAGCACTTCCTCCAGGACATGTTGCCGGGCAAGGTCGTGCTCGAGCTTGTGCAACCCCTCATCGACCCATAGGAGCCGCTTGTCAGGGCTCCCTACGTGCTGGAAAAAGCGTTCGGTGGCGGGTGGAGACACCACATGGTCTCTACGCCCCTGAAGCACGAGGAGGGGGATCGTGAGACCTGGCGCCCGCTCATGGCAGCGGGTGATGGCACCCTCCATCTCAACAACGAGTCGCGGACTCCCGAGTCCGTGGGAGAGAGGATCGGAGAGAAGGCGCTTCAACATCACCGGATCCCTGGTGAGGCCACCTGTATCGAGTCCCGAGGGGATACGGAGCCCGGGAAGAAGGGCGGCCAGAAGGCGTCCGAGCGTCCTTCGCCAGGGGGGAATCCCCTCCAGAGAGAGGGCAGGAGCCGAGGCGACCACACCGGCGAGGCCCTCACCCTCGGTCACGGCGTACTCGAGCACGATCGTGCCGCCCATGCTGTGTCCGTAGAGGAACACGGGCCGGTCGGGGAAGTCACGTGCGGCCTTCTCCCTGAAGAGGGAGAGCTCCCCGTGGAAGACGTCCCACGAAGGGATGTAGCCGCGGGATCCCCCCGATTGTCCGTGACCGTAGTGATCCGGCGCATAGACGGCACACCCTTCGTCGGCAAGCCGTCCCGCGAGTTCCACGAAGTTGCCCGAATGCTCCCCAAAACCATGGGCCACGATGACCACCGCCTTCACCTGGTCCGGAATCCAGAGCCGGTAAAAGAGTCGAACACCTGCATGGTCCACCACGTGTTCTTCGTACGAACGCAACGCCATCTCTGCCCTCCTTTCACTCTCAATATAATGAATTTCTCACATTCTGTTCACGCCGGACTGACCCATTCGGTGTACCTCTCGTGATATGAAACCACGAAAGACCATCGCCCTGGGGATAAACGGAGAAGGAAGGGGACATGCATCCAGAGCCCTCAGCCTCCTCCCCTCTCTCGTCGAGCGGTATCGGGTGATCGTCTACACACCACACACCATCCGTTCCCTCTTCCAGCCGTTCACCCGGGAAGGAGTGGTGCTCCGGGACCTTCCCCACATCCACTATATCACGGAGGAGTTCAAAATCAACTATCCGGCAACCATACGGTCCAACATCCCCCTCTTCCTGCGTTTTCCCAAGATCCTCGGTGGACTCCGCGCATCCCTGCGTGAGGAACGCGTGGGCCTCGTGGTAAGCGACTACGAGCCGTTCCTCTCGAGGGCGGCAGTGGCGGAGAGGATCCCCTGTCTGCTCCTCAACCACCCGGGAGTGGTGCTGAGGAGCTTCTCTCTCTTCCCCGATGCGTTGGCGGCCAAACTGGTGTCCCTCTTCATGATGCCCTCCGGCGGGACCCCCCTCCTCTCCTCGTTCTACCGAGGCACGGTGGGACCACTCATCCGGAAGGAGATACGCGAGCAGGCCCCCACACCGGGGGAGCGCTTCCTCGTGTACGCGAAACCATGCTTCAAGGCACAGGTGCTGGACATCCTGGAAGAATTGCAGGTCCCTTACGATCTCTTCCCGGACCCGCACAAAGATTTTCCCACTCATCTCGCCCGATGCAGAGGTGTGATCACCGGAGCAGGCCACCAGATCATCGCGGAATCCCTCTATCTGGGAAAGCCTGTGTGTGCCATCCCCTTCAAGGGACAATACGAACAGAGGCTCAACGCGATCATGCTGGAACGATCGGGCCGGGGACTCCACGCCCCACCCTCCCGACTGAAGGAGAAGCTCACCGAGTTCATCCATCAGATAGAGACATTTCCCCGGCAACCCTCTACGTCCGAGCCTATCTGCACCGAGGACTCCACCGGGGCGGTACTGAGATACATCCGGGCTGCCCTCGCGAGGCGGCCCGTCGGAGTCTCACCCGTACCGGTGAAGGTGAACCCGTAAAGTTTTTGACAGATGATCGGATACAGTATATACTCATAGTGTGGCAGAGATAAACCTCGTCCACGTGTACAAGTATTTCTACCCATCGTTCAGTTTCAAGAACTTCTTCCGGAAGAAGGGGGCCCTCCTCGGCCCCAGAGAGCCTCACTTCGCCCTTACGGACGTGAATCTCACCATCCCCGATGCGCGAACGACCGTGGTCCTCGGTCCGACGGGATGCGGAAAGAGCACGCTCCTCCGCATCATCGGTGGGCTCCTCCCCCCCGACCAGGGGAAAGTGCTCTTCGACGGAAAGGACATCACAGAGCTCCCACCGGGCGAGAGACGGATCGGCATGGTGTTCCAGGATTACGCACTCTACCCCCACCTCACCGTCAAGACGAACATCCTCTCCTACTTCTTCTTCAAGAAATGGACGAAGCAGTGGTCGGACGAGATGGAAATGGAAGCGGAAGAGAAGTACCGCCGTACGAGCCAACTCCTGGGGGTGAAGCTCGAACACCTCTCCGGCCGGTTTCCTCCCAACCTCTCCAGCGGGGAGAAACAGCGCGTCGCCATAGGAAGGTGCATCACCCGTGATCCCTCCCTCTTCCTCATGGATGAACCGTTCTCCCATCTCGACCAGCCTCTCAGGGAGGAATACCGGCGTCAGCTCAAGGCCCTCCTCTCCTACTTCGACGTGACCACGGTCTACGTGACCCACGACCAGCACGAGGCCCTCCTGCTCGCGGACCGGCTCGTGGTCATGCGCGAGGGGAAGATCGAGCAGGCCGGGACCCCCGAGGAGATCTACCAGGCGCCCCGAAACCTCTTCGTGGCCGAATTCTTCCATCCACACCCCTTTCTCCCGGCCATCAACCTGATCCCGGGGGATCTCATGGGTCCCGAATACCGGGAGAAGGTGATAGGCATACGGCCCGAAGACTTTTCCCTCAGGTCTCCGCGTGTCGCCGGTGACTACATCCTGCCCGCCCAGGTGGTCTCGGTCTTCAAGAGCCCCCTCGCCATGGAAGCAGCCATGCGGCTCAAAGTGAAGGACCGGGTGTTCGTGGAAGTGCCGGTCCCCTCGGGCACTTCCCCTTCGGAGGGCGATGAGGTCGGCCTCGTCCCCTCACGGATGCACATCTTCGATCCTCTCACAGGTGAGAGGACCGCAACCCATCACCTGCAGGTCCACCTCTGAACACCCTGAGCTCAGACAAAACACTTGACGGGTGAGACGAATGAGGCTACTATACAATCTGAGTAGCAGGAAACAGAATGTAGGATGATGAGAGCTTCTTCGCCTTTCTCCATTCCTCACTGCTTCCGTATACTCCCCTATCGTAGATAGGGTGAATGATGACCCCGTTAGGGGAAAGAGGTTTTTTTGTATGTCTTTCAAGATTTATGTGGGTAATCTCAATTACCAGACCACGGAGGACACTCTCCGCCAGCTCTTCGAGCAGTACGGAGAGGTCGAGTCGGTGAAGATCATCACCGATCGCGATTCGGGTTTTTCCAAGGGCTTTGGCTTTGTGGAAATGGCAAGCGAAGAGGCAGGAGAAGCAGCCATCAGTGCACTCAACCAGCATGAACTCGAAGGCAGACAACTGAGAGTCAACAAGGCTCATGAGCGCCGTCGGTCTTCTTTCGGCGGCGATCGCTCCCGGAGCTCTTCATATCGCTATTACTAACCCCTGAGAGTGATCGAGAAGGCCGGCTGTCGCCGGCCTTTTTCTGTTCTGCCTGGATCCGGGACGAAAAAAAGGCTCCCAGAGAAAGGAGGAAAACTCTGGAAGCCAGTATCAAAAGGGGGGGACTGGAGGTTGTGTCTTTACTATACACAGCGAACCTCGGATTGTCAAGGGAAATTAAAGATTTTCGAGGTTTTTGAGATATTTGAGATTTACTGCTCGTCCAAAGCCCAGGATCGGGTATTGAAAAAAGGGGGGAAGTTCCCCATCATGATGGGTTGAAGCCACAGATGAACGACGTGAAGCCTGAACGAGACTGGTTTCCTCTGGACAATGCGGCAAAAATTTTCCCTCCGATCACAGGCAGGAGGAAGACCACCGTATTCCGGATCTCCGCCACGCTGAAGAAACCAGTGGTCTATGAATCCATACGCGAAGCCCTCCGCCTCACTCTGCACAGATTCCCCTACTTTCAGGTCAGGATCCGAAGGGGATTCTTCTGGTATTACTTCGATCGGATCCCTTACCTCCCGCCCATCGAACGCGATCCGGAGTATCCTTGCATGTGGGACCCCACGAGGACTCCCGGGATCCCCCTCCGCATCCGTCTCTCCCATGAGAGGATCGCCCTCGAGGTGGCCCACGCACTCACCGATGGAATGGGCGCCCTCGAGTTCCTCAAGACCCTCATGGCATCCTATCTTTCCATAGAGGAGGGGCTGTCCATTCCATCATCCCCTCACCTGCTTTCTCCTTTCTCCGTACCACATCCGGAAGAGATCGAAGACAGTTTCGCACGACACTATCAGGCCGGAGTTCCGAGTTCCTCGATTCCTCCCCGAGCCTTCCACGTTCCGGGGCACCTCATACCTCCCGGTCGTTACTATATCACCACAGGGCTCGTCCCCTCCGATGGGCTCAGAGAACTCGCACGATCATACCACACCACGGTCACCGCTTTCCTCACCGCCCTCTACTTCCTGTCGTTTTATACGATCATCCAGGAGGGCAAGGCCAAGGGATCGAAACCCATCATCATTCAGATTCCCGTCAACCTAAGGCGCCTCTTTCCCTCCAAGACAATGCGCAACTTCTTCCTCCTCATGTTCCCCAGGATCGATCCTCGGTTGGGTGAGTACGACTTCGAGGAGATCCTCACCTACGTCACTCATTTCATGAAGATGGAGAGCACCAAGAAGGCCCTCGCTCCACAGATAAAAAGGAACGTAGGAGGAGAACGGAATCCCTTCGCCCGATTCGTACCGGTGTTTCTCAAGGACCTCGTGCTCAGCAGGATGTACGAGATCATGGGAGACAGGAGAGCCACGAGCAGCCTCTCCAATCTCGGCGTGGTGCAGGTTCCCGAGGAGATGCAACCGTACATCGAACGCTTCGACTTCTACCCTCCTCCCGATCCCATCATGAAGGTCTGTGCCGGGGTGGTCACCTATGGAAACACAGTGTCCTTGAGTTTCGGAAGGCTCATCCATGAACCGATGGTGGAGCGGGTGTTCTTCCGATGGCTCACGGAGAGGGGACTCCCCGTGAGCATAGAGACCAATGTCCAGGAGGATTATCGCTCGTGAAACGATGTAGCTCCTGTGGGATCGTGACGAGAGAGGACAGGGACACCTGTCCTCTCTGCGGAAGGTCGTTCTCCGAGAGCAGCGCACCTCCCGAGGAAGGGATACGCCCTACTTCCCCCAACGCTGAGCCTCTTCCCGCCTCAGACACTGCTCCCATCGTCCTGCCACTGGTGACGGTGTTCTCCCTCATGGCGAGTATGGTGGTGGCGGCGGTGGATCTCATCTTGAACGAGGGGATCACCTGGTCTCGTTATCCTCTGGTCTCCATTCTCTTCGTCTGGTCCCTCACCCTCTCGGCCGCGGCACTCCACAGGAGACCGCTGCTTTTTTCAGGATCCATCCCGGTAGCCGCTTCTGCGTTTCTCCTCGTACTGGATCTTCTCGACGACGGGACACTCTCATGGGCGCTCAGTCTCGGCCTTCCGCTCATAGTGGTGAGCGCCCTTGCGCTCCTCGGTCTCACCGCCTTCATCATCAAGGGGAAACACTATGGATACCTGGTCCTGGGAACTATCCTCGTGATCGTGGCCTTCGTGACTACCGCCATCAATCTCATCACCAACCGGTATCTCGCCGTCCCGAGGATACTTGACTGGGCACTCATCGTGGATGCGATCACCCTTCCGCTCTCATGGTTCTTCTTCTATCTCCACTTCGGACTCAAGAAGGAACTCCACCTCGAGAAGTTCTTCCATCTCTAGTGCGCTCCTATGCAAAAGAGGCCCTCCCCGCAGGGAGGGCCTGGAGGACCTTGCACATGGTCGTGGCCTATCGCTTCCTTTCCACCGCGATCCTCCGCAGCTCCTCCAGAACAGCAAGGGCTTTGAGCTTGACCATCCTCACGTAATTGCCTTGGGTGATCACTTCCCCGATGGCGTTGATGAGTTCGGGGTTCGTGACCCCGTCATTGGCCTGGGCGAGCTTCTCGATGGAGAGGAGGGTGGAGAACGCGAGATTGTTGTCGGGAACGGGCTTGATGTTCTCCTGATGGAGCCTGTACGCGAGCACATTCGTCACCTCTTCGTTCTCGTTGAGACCTATCCTCCCGAGTGCGTAGACCGCCTCGGCCACGACCATGGGTTCCTCTTCCTTCAATACCACCGTCAGGAGGGAATCCTTGGCCTTTTCTCCGCCTATACGACCAAGGAGGTTGCAGGCCTGCCGTCTCACCTCGGGGAAATTGTTCACCTTTCGGTTTCCCACCCTCACCTCTCGCGAAATGGTCTCGGTGGCAAGGGTTTCGAGGATCGCAAATGCGGCATCCTCGTCGCTCATCCGGCCTTCGTCCACCATTCGCTCGAGGTTCCTGAGGGCCAGGAGTTTGAGTTCCTCGCTGTTGGAGAAGGCTTCATCCTGTATGAGTCTGAGCTCAATATCCTGACTGAGATAGTATTCCTCGATCGTCGCCTCGTCACCCCCTGCCTCCTGACCGTGCAGGAGGAGAGCGGAGAACACACATACCGCCAGAAACACCCCTTTTCGTTTCATGCCGTACTCCTCGTTAATAGATTTTCCATCCCCCCTCCTCCCGCCTGAGTCTGTAGAGGAGATAGGGGGTTTCGTTGATCACCATATAGGCCTTCACTATATCCTTGGTCACGAACTCTATTTTGTCCAGCCGCACACGCGACCGGCTCGGCACCACCACCTGCTGAAAGTAGTCCTCGAGCGTACGGAGTACCACCCCTCTCTTCTTGAGTTTCGGCTCTTCCGAGACCCTGGCGAGATACGAGGGATCACTCACCCTCGCGATGTACTCCTGGGAGAGGTAGCTCCTCCAGGCTTCGAAATCACGCTTCTGGATGATGAGGGTGAGTTCCTCGAGGAATGCCTCGATCTCGACGAAGGTACGTTCATACACTTCCTGGGAGACTTCTATCGTCCCTTCCGACTCGGAAACCACTTCTTCTTCCACGACGACAGGAGGGGTCGACGTGGGGGATGGAGAGACAGGAGCATCCTGTCCAGAGACACACCCCGCCAGCAGCAAGACGACCGAGAACACTAGCACACCCCAGTCTCTGCTCTTCATCTCACTTAGAGTGTAAGTGGTGATCTCGGGTTTTGTCAACATTCTTCCTTGCAAGACAAGGAAAAGCAGGATACTATTATTCCATGAGCACAGAGGAAGGGAAACGACAGACAGACGAGTTCAGGCGGCTCGTGGAGGCCTACTTTAGCAGATTCCGGCATACCGAGATCCCCTTCAACCACTTCGCGGCCTACGCCATCCGGGAGGCCCAGAGGAACAGAGACGAATTCCCGTCCTTCTCCGCTCTCACCTCGCTGGAATCCCTCTCCCGGGAGGTCGTCCGGCTCGCGAAACCGCTCGAACGGGAGGGGATGCTGATCGTCGATGCAGATCCCCACGGTACGATCAACATGCTCTACTATCTCTCGCCCTATTACGAGCGTATCGAGGCCCACTATCAGGAGATGTCCCTCACACAGGATCTCCCGTTCCCCGACACCGGGCTTCTCGGTATATCCCTCTCTGAACGTTTCTTCCTCACCCTCTCGGTAAAGGACGATTTCCTCCACTGGTTCGAACGCCACGAGGAGACGGGCGAGGGAAACACGCTCATACGTCTCACGTTCCCGGACGGTCTCCCCGTCGTGGTCATCACCGAGAGGATCCTGCTTCAGAAGCTCTGTGAGCTCTGCGTCATCAAACTGCGTGCCTACCTCACCAATGAACGGAACTCGGCCTACCTCCTCCAGAAGATACGGCCCTTCTTCCGCCAGAACGAAACCATGCTCAGGAACATGCTCCATGCGGCCCTCACGCGGACCGATCAGACACTCAGAGAGATACGGGAACCCTCCGACACCGTGTACTACTTCTGGAACCAGCTCGCCAATTTCCTCTACAAGGACATCATCTCGAAAAAGGATCGACAGGAGGTGGAGACTTCCTACTGCCACGCCGCCTATCTTCTCACCTATTTCCTGCTCTACTACAAAAGCAAGGTGAGGAAGAAGAAGGAGAAGGAACGAGCCCTCCAGATCCTCGAGCGTCAACTCAAGAAGCGGCCCTACGCGTTCACGCTGGGGGAGATCCTCTCCTTCACGGACGATCGAGGGATCCCGCTCCTCAAGTTCTGTGAGAGGAACGACATCGTGGACCATGTGAAGGAGCATTCCACGGCACCCGACCCCCTCTCCCTCCCCCCTCTCGTGAAGCTCAAGGGAGCCGACGACCAGGACTACTACATCAGGAGGGAACTCCTGCTCCCCGTGTTCGAGGAACGGCGATTCCTCCTCTCCATGGAGCTGAAGAGGGAATACACCAACCAGTGGTACCTCTTCCTCAAGAAGGACGAAGAGCTCCCCGAGATGTTCGACGACGAGGAATTCGCACGCGACGTGAGGGAGCGTGTGGCGAGGAAAGACCCCGTGTTTCCGGGCTTCCTCCAGTTCCACCTCCTCTATCTGGCATGGGAGGGAACCGACCTCCCTGCCGCTCAGAAGGGTGAGCTCCAGAAGATCTTCGACGAACGGAACCGGCGTCTCAGGCCGCTCCCCGAAATCCTCGACCTCGACCGGGAGAAGCTCCTGAAGGACGCAAGACTCATGCTCCCCTTCTGGAAGGTGATACCGGTGGTGAGCACCATCATCAGATTCCTCAAGCGTCTCTTCCTGGGAAAGCCGGCCCGTCCCCACAAGAAGAAGAAATCCTTACTGGTCCTCTCACCTTCCTCCGCACCTCCCCGACAGAAAGCCCCTCCGGTCCCGACCGACCGCGGCGAGGCGTCTCTCCCTCCGCCCACCCCCGCCTCGCAGCCGTATACCCCCCATCAATTCCGTGCGAGGATCCAGGAGTTGACGAAGGCATTCCTCCCGCCCGGCATGCGGATCGACGAAGCGCTCGAGTCACTCATCGAGCGGTGGAATCCGCTCATCGACGAAGAGTCGAAGGAGATCCTCGTGGAGGATGTGAACAATTTCGCGAAGGACTTCCTGCGGAAGATGCGTATTCTCAACAGGAGAAGGCCCCCGACCAAGGAGCAGATCCGGACCATGGCCCAGACCCTCTCGGAGAACAAGGCCTTCGAACGCATCAAGGAGAAAGAGGCCTTCCGCGAATACCTCGAACTCTACATGCTCAAGATACTCGGCAAGCTCTAACCGACCAGTATCCCTTCGAGCGGGAGGGACCCCTCTCCGGACGAGCGCTCTGCCAGGGCGTAGAAGAGATCCCCGCAGGCCCATGCGTCACTCAATGCCCTGTGATGCTGCTGCAGGGGGATATCCAGGGCTCGGGTGAGGGATGCGAGGCTGTACCTGCCCAGATGAGGGAGGACGCTCCTGGCAAGGAGCCGGGTGTCGATGGCGCGGAACCCAGGATAGGGACGTCCACAACGGGCGTATTCTATTCTCAGGAAAGAGAGGTCGAAGGGAGCGTTGTGGGCCACCAGGAGGTGCGTCCCCACGAAGGACTCGAGCATGGGAAGCACGGACGGGAGGGGAGGTGCTTCCTCCACATCCTGATCGCCGATCCCGTGGATCTTCGTCACCTCGGCAGGAATGGGATGGGGAGGCTTCACGAGCAGGGAGAAGAAGGCACGGGGTTCTCCGCCCTGGAACTTCACGCACGCGATCTCCACCACCGAATGGCGCACAGGATCGAGCCCGGTGGTCTCGAGATCGAAGGCCACCACCACCTCCTTGCGCCAATCGATCGATACGGGATCTCTTCCAGGATCAGTCGAGGTTGACATGCAGGGTCTCCTTCCCTACCATCCGACACATGGATATCCACAGGCTACTCCAGGAACACGATGTGGCGATCGATGATATCCGATGGTATCTCGCACTCACCACGGCCGAGCGTTTCCTCTCATACCAGGAAGTCCCGGAAGAACTCGCCCTCCTCATCTGGAGAGGTACGATCGCGGACGAACTCTACGAGATGGAAGAACGGTGGCTCTCGCTCCAGAACCAGAAGCTCTCGGACGGCAGACTCGACGAAGCCGGGATCCGAGAGCTCATCAGGGAGATAAAGTCCGCCGCGGAGAGGAGGCCCCTCTCCTAGGGGCCCCCTCGACACTATGCGGGGATCCACCCGTCGATCTGCCGTTGGACGACCTCCAGTTTCTCCTTGACCTCCCGCTTCGCCTCTTCCAGCGAGTCCTTCACCGGCGAGGTGCAGGAGGCATAGAACTTGATCTTGGGCTCCGTACCGCTCGGGCGAGCGCTCACCACACTTCCGTCCTCGAGCACGAACTGGAGCACGTTGGATGAGGGGAGATCGATGTTCTTCTTCCGCTCTCCCAAGGGGAGGTAGAGGGTGGTGCCGTCCAGGTAGTCGCGTATCTCCACCACCTTGAGGTCACCGAAGGCGAGAGGAGGATCGGTGCGGAGTCGTTCCATGATCCCTCTCATGACCTGAATGCCTTTTTCACCGGGGAACGTCTTCGTGGTGAGGATCTCTTCGAAGTAGCCGTGTTGCCTGTAGAGTTCCTCCAGCCTCTGCAGGAGCGTCTTCCCCTGAACCCTGTGGTAGAGGGTCATCTCGACGGTGAGGATCGAGGCGGAGACGGCGTCCTTGTCCCTCACATCGGTCCCGACGAGGAATCCGTAGCTCTCCTCGGTACCGAAGACGTACTGGGGACCGCCCTTCTCCTCGAACTCGCGTATCTTGGCGGCGAAGTACTTGAATCCGGTGAGCACCTCATGGCACTCCACGCCGTACGATTCGACGATCTTCCGCTGAAGATTGGTGGTGACGATGCTCTTGACGAAGGCAGGCCGCTCGGGAAGGGAACCCATCTCTTTTTTCGAAGAGAAGATGTAGTCGGCCAACAACGCGCCGAGCTGGTTCCCCGTGATGAGGACATAGTCGTGTCCGTCGGGAACGGCGATGCCGAGTCGGTCGGAATCGGGGTCCGTGGCCATCACCACGTCGGCCTTCCGTTTCCGCGCGTACGAGAGCGCCAGTTCCAGAGCCGAGGCCTCCTCGGGATTGGGGTACTCCACCGTAGGGAAGTCCCCGTCAGGATCGGCCTGTTCGGGCACGGTGAAGACGTCGATCCCGAACCCTCTCAACACGGTCTCCACCGGCATCCTCCCGGTACCATGGAGAGGGGTGTAGACCACCGAGACCTCTCCTCCGTGTTCCTCGAAGAGGTCGGGACGGATCACCTGTCGTCTCACGGCGTCGAAGTAAGCCCGATCCACGTCCTCCCCGATGTAGGTGAGCAGTCCTCGGGCAAGGGCTTCCTCTTCCGGCATCGACCTGATCTCGGAGATCACCTTCCGGACTTCCTCTATGATCCCCTTGTCGTGTGGAGGCACCACTTGCCCCCCATCCGACCAGTAGACCTTGTATCCGTTATACTGGGGAGGGTTGTGACTCGCCGTGATCACGATACCGGCGGTGGTGCCGAGATGGCGAACCGTGAAGGACAGCTCCGGCGTGGGCCTCAGGTCCTCGAAAAGGTAGGTCTTTATCCCGTTGCCGCAGAGCACGAGCGCCGCTTCACGGGCGAACACGCGGGAGTATCGTCTCGAGTCGTAGGCGATGGCTGCGGATGGATCCTTCACCCCCTGGGAGAGGATGTAGTTGGCGAGGCCCTGGGTGGCCCTGCGCACCATGAGAGGATTCATGCGAAAGAATCCTCCCCCGATGATTCCACGCATCCCCCCTGTTCCGAATTCGAGGTCGGCGAAGAAACGGTCGTTGAGCGCTTCCCAGTCCTCTCTCTCGAGGAGTTCCTCTACTTCTCTCCTGAACTCCTCCCCGGTCTCGAGCTGAATATACATCCTGGCTTTCCTCTCCAGTTCACGCAGATCCATGTACTCCTCCTCGGGTCTGTTTGGTCTCATAATAGAAATAACGGATCAACGTATCAAGGCGGAAGATTTTCATTCTTCGGGAAATATACTACTCTTGGTGTGGTATGAAGAAGATAGGCAAGAAACCCAAGGGAGAAGAGGGCTTCCACGAGTACTATCGATCGCTCTTCGGGGAACGGTGGGATGGTCTCGTGGCCTCGATGAGGATGGAATCACCCTACCATACCCTCTCCGAGGGGCTCCTCGTTCCCTATCACCTCGACCCCGCCTCCCTCTACCCCCCCACCCTCCTCGCCCCCGAACCGGGCCATCGCGTCCTCGACCTCTGCGCCGCCCCCGGAGGGAAGACCCTCCTCCTCGCCCTCGCCCTCAAGGGCCGTGGGCTCCTCGTGGCCAACGAGTACTCCTCCTCCAGGAGAGCCCGGCTCAAACAGGTACTCACCCTGCACCTGCCCACACACCTCCTCGCCCCCATCCGCGTCGCCGGGAGGGACGGACGGACCTGGGGCATCCACGAGCCCGAGGCCTACGACCGCATCCTGGCGGACGTTCCCTGCTCCTCCGAGGCCCACCTCCTCTCCTCCCCTTCCCACCTCTCCCGCTGGACCCCCGCCCGCATCCGCAACCTCACACACACCCAGTTCGCCCTTCTCTCCTCCGCCTTCCTCGCCCTCGCCCCCGGCGGCCTCCTCGTCTACGCCACCTGCGCCCTCACCCCTCAGGAGAACGACGGCGTGGTGGAGAAACTCGTCACACGACGCGGGAACGCCCTCGAGATCGTCCGGGACCCGCCCCCGCTCCCCGCATCCCTCCCTACCCTCACCCTTGAGCCGACCCGCTACGGCTTTCACATCCTCCCCGACACCTCACGAGGAGCCGGACCTCTCTACATGGCCCTCATACGAAAGACCCGGTCCATCCCCCCGCACGCCCCTGAGCGCTTGCGAAACCCCGCGAAACCGCACTACACTGAGTGTGAGGACCCTGTCGCGATACACCCATACGGGAGGCCCCATGAACGAGATCCGCGTCATGCTTCCGAACGGCCACGTACTGGAAGTCCCCTACGGCACCCGGGTAGGAGACCTCTTGAAGACCCACCTCCCGGACATCCATCCCGTGGCGGCACGCGTCAACAACGAGCTCACCAGCCTCACCTACAAGCTCGAGTTCAACAGCAGCATAGAGCCCGTCACCTTCGATCAGCCCGAAGGCATGATCATATACCGCGCGAGCCTCTGCTTCCTCCTCGCCATGGCTGCCCACAGGAGAGGCCTCAGACTCATCATAGGACACTCCCTGGGCGACGGATACTTCTACACCCTCAGGGACCGCGAGGATGTCACCCCGAGAGAGGTGGCCCTCCTCCAGGAGGAGATGCAGGATCTCATCCGCAGCGACATCCCCATACAACGGAAGGTCCTCTCCTATCAGGACGCCATCTGGGAGTTCCAAGGAAGGGACCAGATGCAGACCGTCAAGCTTCTCACGTTCAAGAACGAGAACAAGATCCCCGTCTTCTTCTGCGATACCTACTGCGACCTCGCCACCATCCCCCTGGTACCCCGCACCGGCCTGCTCAACGGTTTCCGCCTTCAGCACTTCCCCCCCGGTTTCGTCCTCAGGTTTCCCCGACATCCCGAACAGCCCGTACCCGAGTCCTACGCACCTCCCCTCAAGCTCTTCCAGGTCTACCGTGAATACAAGGAGTGGGGACGGACCCTCTCCGTGGCCTCGGTGGGCGACCTGAACACCCTCGTCGAGGCGAGGAAGGAACGCGAATTCATCCAGATCGCCGAGGCCCTCCACGAGCAACGGATCTCCCAGATCGCCTCCCGTATCGCCGCCGAGGCACCCCGGATCAAACTCGTGCTCGTGGCGGGCCCCTCCTCTTCGGGCAAGACCACGTTTGCAAAGAAGCTCTCCATGTATCTCAAAGTCTTCGGACTCCGCCCCCTCGCCATAAGCCTCGACAACTACTTCAGACCTCGGGAGGAGACCCCCCTGGACGAGGAGGGAAACTACGATTTCGAGGCACTCGAAGCCCTCGATATAGAAGTCCTCAACCGTGATCTGGTCGCCCTCTTCGAAGGCGGATCCATACGGGAACGCCTCTTCAACTTCAAGACAGGACGCTCCCTGCATACGGAGCGGACCATCACCCTTCCTGAAAAGGGAATCGTCGTCATAGAGGGCATCCACGGCCTCAACGAGGCACTCACCTCCCAGATTCCGAGGGAACAGAAGTACAAGATCTACGTCTCCGCCCTCACCCAACTCAACCTCGACGACCACAACCGCATTCCCACCACGGACAACCGCCTCATCCGGCGTATGGTGAGGGACGCCCGGTTCAGGGGAAAGACCGCCCTCGAGACCATCCAGATGTGGCCCTCGGTCCGCAGGGGTGAGGAACGGCACATCTTCCCCTTCCAGGAGGAGGCCGACATCCTCTTCAACTCGGCACTCGATTACGAGCTCGGCGTACTCAAGGTCTTCGCCGAACCCCTCCTGAGGACCATAAAGCCGTACCATCGGGAATACGCCGAGGCGATCCGTCTCCTCGGATTCCTGGAAAACTTCCTTCCCATCTCCTCCCAACACGTCCCCGGGCGTTCCATCCTCAGGGAGTTCATCGGCGACAGTGAATTCCACTACTGAAAGACCTTCCTCAAGAGAAACCGCCGCCCCTCCTCTAGAACTGGAACGCCGCGTCCTCGTAGTCGAGATTCGTCTCTATCTCGGGGATGGGTTTCCAGGCGAGTGTGAGCGAAAAGCTGGAGTCCCAGTACGTCTCGAGTATCCCTGCATCCGTGGTTCGGGTGGCCGGTTCACCCGAATACGAGAACGAGAGGTACCAGTCGCTCAGGTGATGGGTCACCGAGAGATCGAGGCTCTGCAGCTTGAAGAGCGCCTCCTCCCGGTCGTCGACCGAAAAGAAATTGAACGACCGGGCGATGTCCACGAGGGGGTTGACCCACTCGAGCCCCACCTTCTCCGGGAGTCCGGGGATGTACCGATAGGCGGCCCTGTTGACCGATACGGAGGAGAGCGAGACCTCCACGAACTCCTGGATGAAGAAGGACAACCCGAAGGAGAGATCCCACCTCGAGTCGGTGACCCGAATGGGTGTGATGGTGTAGGTGGAGCTCGTGGTCGCCCTGATTCCCATGCGGTTCTTCCAGAGATAGGTATCGGGAGAGGTGTAGCCGAGTCTCGCACTCACCTTCGAGAGGAGGAACTCCTTTTCGTCCTCCCGGATCCACCCCACCCCGTATCCACCGAAGGTATAGGGATAGGTGTGGAGCCAGGTCGCCTGAATGGTGAGGGGGTACAGTTTCGCCGTGAGCACATGCTGCTCGGGCCTGATCCTCGACGCATCGTCTTCGTCCGGAACGAGCTTGAGGTTCTCCGTGAACTGGAGGTTGTTTTCCAGGAACGAGAGTTTCTGGGTGAAGGAGAGGGACTCGAACTCCCAGGAATCCCCGTCCCCCCTCTGGTAATTGAGTGCGGTGGTCTGGGTCCACGGTCCCATGGTGTCGGACAGTCCGAACGACACCTCCTCGTCGAGAGGAGGGAGCACATAGGAGGCGGAGAGGGTGTGCCTCGTCCCGAGCACCGAGAGGACGAGCGAAGACTGCACCTTGTGTTCCTTTATGTAGTCATCCTCCCATTCCACGAAGTGGTAGTCGTAGCGGGGGAGGCCGTCTGGTGAGATATCGGTCACCTCCTCGTCGACGATCCTTGCACGGATGGTATAGGAGATCGAGGAATCCTTGAGCGGGAGGAAGAGGAGGAAGGGTTTGGAGACGGCCTGCACCCTCTGTTCGAGATAGAGATCGTTCTGCCTGAGGATGGGGTCTCGTATCCCCTCCCATGTGTCGTCGGACATCTCGTCGTCGAGTCTCATGGGATAGTAGCGATTCACGGAAAACGTGGTCTGCGCGGAAAGCTGCCCGAACCCGTCATAGAAGGTGGCGGTGTTGGTGAAGGTGTCGGTGAACCGCAGGTTGTGCTTCCCGTAGGAGGGGGACGAGAGCTCGACATCTTCCGGGGAATCGATGTCTGAGGGGTAGTAGTAGGTCGATACCCACTGAGGGGTCATGGCGTATGCCGAGGAGAGACGGAGCGGGGTGAGGGAGGACGAGAGGGAAAGATCATCGAAGAGGGAAGGAAGGAGGTACTGCCCGAACGGCCCTTCCGGCGGTCCTTCCGAGGTCTCCTCCGACTCATCGGTCTCCCAGGGCGGGAGGAAGCCCTCCGGCAGTTCGGGAGACGTCTCGCTGGCGCGTCCTCCGCCGGGATACGAGAGGAGCGTTCCGGAAAAGGAGAGGGAGAGGGAGGGGAGCACCAGGCTGGTGGGATAGAAGTAGGTCCGTTCAGGGGAGGTCGAGGGCACGTCGGAACGGCTCTTCACTCCCCACAGGAGGGTATTGGAAAGCGACACGCTGGTCCACCGGAAGAGGGTGCCCAGAGAGAGGCCCGGACTCACGCTCCCCCTCAGGAGCCACGAGATGGAGGGCTCTTCCGAAGGAGTCGTATCCGCATCGGTTCCGTCGGAGAAGCCGAAGACCTGTTTCCAGGCGATATCCTCCTTCCGGTCGAGGAAGTCGGGCGCCACGTACGGGTCCGAGAGGGCCATGATCTTCCAGGAAAGGGACCCACGAGGAATATTGAGCCTCCCTTCCGAGGAGAGACGGTATCTGAGAGGCAATTCCGTGCTTCCGAAATACGACTCGTCCCATCTGCTCACCACCTCTCCCTCTTCAAGGGTATAGGGGGTGTAGCCGTCTCCCGAGGGGAAGAGGGTTCTGCTGCGCGCCAGGCCGATCTGGAGATCGAGCCCCGAGAGGGGACCGAGGGACTTCCAGTTTCCTTCCATTCCGGCGAACAGGCCCAGTCCCGTATAGTAGTCGAGCATGAGTTTGAGCCGATCCTCCCGGAGACCGGCCTCCTCCTCTGAATCCGCTTCTTGGTCACCCAAAGGGGCGACAGGGATTCTGTGTATGAAAAGGCCGTGGCGCACATACTTGAACGACTGATCTTCCGAGGGCGCCATGAAGGAGAAGGCGCCTTCGGTGGAGAGCGGTTTATGGCCGACCACATAAGTGGTGGTCTGGAGAAAGGTGCCCCTCCTTTCGTCGATACCGAAGACGGGATGGAACACCAGTTCGTCACCCGCATAGAAGAAGAAAGGGATGTAGAGGACCGGGATCTCCCCCACCTTGAGGACGGCATGTTCCACCGCCCAGTCGCTCTGCCCGAAGAGCCACAGGCGGGAAGCGGCGAGCTGGTAATAGGGAGGATCCCCCCGGGAGGAGGAGATCCTCACATCACGGGAGATCACAGCCTCGTCCTCCCCCACGATGTAACGGGAGGCCTCGTCCGCGGTCGTACCGAAGGTGAGGGGTTCATCCTCTATCTTCTTTTCCTGAGAGAAGGTGCCCGAGAGAAAGAGGCCGCTCGCATCCTCCACTTTCACCAGGAGGAAGTTCCCCGAGAAGCGCTCCACCTCCTTTCCCGCCCGTCTCTTCACATAACCCACGTTGCCGTAGGCGGAAAGGGTCTTGAGGGCCGCGTTGTACACGACCAGGTCGGCCATGATGGTGTGCTCCCCCTGATCATCGGAGAACTCCAGGACGACCCCCCCACCGAGTTCCACGTATTCCTCGTCCACCTCGGTGCGTGTGGTGTAGCGGGCGACCCTGGCAGAGGAGAGGGTGATGCGTCTTCCGGCCGGAGGAGGGGTCTCGGGAGGGGTGATCCCGTAGTAGGAAAAGAGACGGGCCTTGAGGGTCTCCCTGTCACCGGTGGCGGGGAGGCCGAGTCTCCTGCACCAGGCGGCGAGTTCGAAGAAGGATGCCGTCACGATATCCTGGATGATGGTGCGTGTGAGGAGGTCATCGGGCTCACCGGCAGACCCCTGCGAGTCTGTCTCCAGGGACTGTACGGCGGGAGGGGGGATCGTAGGAGGAGTGGTTTCCTGAGCAGGAAGAAACGTGAGAACCATGGAGCAGAGTACGAACAGGACACCACGCCGCTCCGGCACTCGCCTCTCCCTCACCGCGAGAGCACCTCCTTCAGATATCGTCCCGTGTAGGAGGCGCTGCAGGCGGCCACGTCTTCCGGCCTTCCTTCCACGACGATCCGCCCGCCCTTCTCTCCCCCCTCGGGCCCCAGATCGATGATCCAGTCCGCCTGTTTGATCACGTCAAGGTTGTGTTCGATGAGCACCACCGTGTTCCCCATGTCGACCAGACGGTTGAGCACATCGAGCAGTTTCTTCACATCGGCGAAATGGAGGCCGGTGGTCGGTTCATCGAGGAGGTAGAGGGTACGCCCCGTGCTCCTCCGCGAGAGTTCGAGGGCCAGTTTCACCCGCTGCGCCTCTCCTCCCGATAGTGTGGTGGCGGGCTGGCCCAACTTGATGTAGCTGAGTCCCACATCAAGGAGCGTCTTGAGCCTCCGTTCGATCGGGGGGATGGGAGAGAAGAACTCGTAGGCCTCCTCCACCGTCATCTCGAGGACGTCGTAGATGGTCTTCCCCCGATACCGAATCTCGAGCGTCTCGCGGTTGAATCGCTTTCCATGACAGACGTCGCACGTGATGTACACGTCGGGCAGGAAGTGCATCTCGATCTTGATGGTGCCGTCGCCTTTACAGTGCTCACACCTCCCCCCCGAGACGTTGAAGGAGAACCTGCCGGGCTTGTATCCGCGGGCACGAGATTCGGGAAGTGAGGCGAAGAGTTCCCGTATGGGGGTGAAAAGCCCCACATAGGTAGCGGGGTTCGATCGGGGCGTGCGGCCTATGGGACTCTGATCTATGTTGATGAGCTTGTCGATGTGCTCCAGGCCCTCGATGCCTTCGTGCGCGCCTTCGGGCCAGTGGGTACGGTGGAGCCGGTTGTGGACCGCGGGATAAAGTATATCGTTGAGCAGTGTGGACTTGCCTGAACCGGATACGCCCGTGATGACCACGAACATACCGAGGGGGAAGCGTACCGTGATGTTCTTGAGGTTGTGCTCCTTTGCACCCTTGAGCACGAGGGCATTCCCGTTGCCCTCTCTCCTGGAGGAGGGCACTTCGATCTTTAGGGTTCCGGCGAGATACTGGCCGGTGAGACTCTCCGGGACCGCGGTCACCTCCTCCACGGTTCCCTGCGCCACCACCTTTCCCCCATGCATACCGGCACCGGGACCGAGATCCACGATGTAGTCGGCCGTTCTAAGTGTCTGCTCATCGTGCTCCACCACGATGAGGGTATTCCCGAGATCCCTGAGGTGTTTGAGGGTGTCGATGAGCCTCTGGTTATCGCGTTGATGGAGGCCTATGGTAGGCTCGTCGAGGACGTAGAGCACGCCCACGAGGGAAGACCCTATCTGGGTGGCGAGGCGGATGCGCTGAGCCTCACCGCCGGAGAGGGTGGAGGCCCTGCGCTCGAGTGTGAGGTACTCGAGCCCCACGTTCTTCATGAAATTCAGCCTGCTCGTGATCTCCTTGAGGATGAGCCGGGCGATCTGATACTCGGTCTCTGATATCCGTTCCCTGAGGGTGAGAAAGAACTCCAGGGCCTCTTCCACCGACATACAGGAGACCTCGTGGATGTTCTTCCCCCCCACGGTGACGGCGAGGGCCTCCGGCTTGAGACGTGCGCCCTTGCATTCCTCACAAGGCTTCTGCCGCATGAACCCCTCGAGCCACTCCTTTATCTCCTCCGAGGTAGTCTCCATGTAACGCCGCTTGAGATCCTCGAGGATGCCGGGGAACTTCGTGCGGTAGTCGAACCTGCCGGTCCCCTTGCGATTCCTGTAGTGCACCTCCACCTCCCGATCGGACCCGTAGAAGAGGGCTTCTCTCACCTCCTCGGGATACTCCGCGATGGGCGTGTCGAGGTCCACCCCGTATTCACTCAGGAATGCTTCGAAACGGCTTCGCTGCCAGTTGGAGTCAGGACTGTACGGGGCTATACCCCCTTCGTTGAACGAAAGGGAGGGATCGGGGACGATGAGGTCGGGATCGAACTCCATGGTCACCCCAAGTCCTGAACACGCGGGACAGGCCCCGTACGGGCTGTTGAAGGAGAAGAGCCGGGGTTCCAGATCGGGCATGCTCACCCCGCACACGGGACAGGCATGCTTCTGGGAGAAGAGGTGCTCACGTTCCTCACCCCCCTCCGGCATCTCCACCACTACACACATACCCCCACTGAGCTCGAGGGCGGTCTCCACCGCCTCGGCGAGCCGTCGTCTCACGTTGGGCGACATGACGATACGATCGACCACCATGTCGATATCGTGCTTCTGATTCTTCTCGAGCTTGATCTCCTCGTCCAGGACACGAACCTGTCCGTCGACCCGCACCCGCACGAAACCGGCCTTCCGGGCATCCTCCAGGATCCGGACGTGTTCTCCCTTCTTGCCTCTCACGACCGGGGAGAGGACCATGATTCGCGTACCCTCGGGGATGCGGAGTACCTGCTCGAGTATCTGGTCGAGCGATTGTTCCTGGATCTCCCTACCGCACTGCGGACAGTGGGGCACCCCTATCCGGGCGAAGAGGAGACGGAAGTAGTCGTAGATCTCCGTCACAGTGCCCACGGTGGAACGCGGATTCCGCTGGGTGGTCTTCTGTTCTATGGAGATGGCGGGGGAGAGCCCCTCTATGTAGTCCACATCAGGCTTGTCCATGCGGCCGAGGAATTGACGGGCGTACGCGGAGAGGGACTCCACGTAACGACGCTGTCCTTCGGCGTAGATGGTATCGAAGGCGAGGGATGATTTCCCCGAACCTGACAGCCCAGAGATGACGATGAGCTTGTTGCGGGGAAGCTCGAGGTCGATGTTCTTCAGATTGTGTTCACGAGCACCCTTGATGATGATCTTATCCATACCCACGCTACTGTACGGACAAACCACGGAGGTTTCAAGGTGAGACATCGCTCAGGAGGCGTCGAGGAAACCCATGAGTCGTCTCGCATCGTGGAGTGCATGTCCTTCCGCATCGTTGTCGAAGTAGCAGAAGACATCCCTCCCCTCGCCGCGCCATGTCGCCATCTTCTCTGCAAGTTCAGCGAGGTACTCGTCCGAATATGATCCCCGATAACGGCCAAGTGCCCCGTGGAGTCTCACATAGACCGTAGGCGAGGTGACCACCCAAGGGGCGTGAAGGGGATGAAAGTGGAAGATGCAGAAGGAGACCCCGTAGGAAGAAAAGAGATCGTAGACATCCTGATCGAACCAGGACTCGTGTCGCACTTCGATCGCGTACCTGAAGCCCCGCGGGAGCAGACGGAAGAATCGTTCGAGCCGATCGAGGTCCTTATGGAGAGAAGGAGGAAGCTGGAAGAGCACCACACCCAGTCGGTCACCCAGGAGGGCCGCACGGGAGAGGAACCGCTCGACTTCCTCCTCCACGTCTCCGAGCTTCCGCAGATGCGTGATCAACCGACTCGCCTTCATGGAAAAGAGGAACCCCTCGGGAACCCTCCCCGCCCAGTTCCTGCAGGTGTTCTCTCGGGGGAGATGATAGAACGAGGAGTTTATCTCCACCGTACAGAAATGTCTGCTGTAGAATTCGAGGAGCTGAGAGGAAGGAAGGTCCTCGGGATAGAAGAGACCCGCCCAGTGGCGATAGGTCCAGCCGGACGTACCCACGTAGACCCCTTCCATGACATCCTCCTAGCGCACGCCTTCCTCCGGCGGAGCCACCCGGGGCTCCCTGAGCTGACTGAAGGCGAGGTACTTCCATCGCCCCTCGGGCGCCCGGGCGGCGACGAACGACCACCACTTCACCGCCTCCTCCCGGTGAGCCAGGCCATAGAGGGCGTTGGCGAGCCAGTAGAGGAGGCGGTAGATCTCGCGATCCTCGAGATAGGAGAGGAAGAGATCTTCCTGTTGGATCTTCCTCCACAGTGCCTCCATCGACGAGAAGATGTAGAGGTAGTCCTCTTCACGTATGGTATCGACAAGGGTGGTGACCACCATCATCACTCCGACCGTGGCGTGCTCGAGGGCTTTGTCCATACGTCCGTTCTCTCCATAGAACTCGGAGAGCAGGAGATGGGCCCGGTAGGAGGCGTTCTCAGGACAGCGATAGAGCACGAGCAAGCGATCGAGCCCTTTCTCCTTGAGGGTCGTGGTCCACACCTCCCGGTTCTTCCGGTTGCGTTCGCCGATGTAGGACTCATCCTCCGAGAGGATATAGGTGAAGAGAGTCTCCTCGAATTCGTGATACTTTCGCTCTTCGAGATAGACCTCGGCGAGGGTGTAGGCGATGGGATAGAACGATGCCTCCACCGCAAGGTACTGTCTCTGCGCGAGGGCTTTGAGGAGATGCCGTTCGGCGAGGGTGAACTCCCCTTCCCGGAAGAACAGCCGCCCCAGCTCGTACTCGGCCTCGGGGAAGGTGATTTCCCTGTCGATGGCCTCTTCAAGGAGGACGATGGCTTCGGCGATCCGGCCTTCCTGCGCGAGATCACGTGCGCGTTCGTACATCACCCAGCTCGGCACCTCTTCCTGGGCGGACAGCGAGGAGAGGCACAAGAAGAGGCTAAAGGAGATGCTGAATTTCTTCGAGAAACGCATCGACTGCCTCATCGGGAGCAACCTCTCGGATCTTCTCTCCCTTCCTATAGAGAAAAATACCTCGACCGGTTCCAGTGATGGCCAGATCGGCATACCGGGCTTCGCCGGGTCCGTTCACCACACACCCCATCACCGCGACCGTGATCGGACGCTCTATCGAGAGCAGGTAGGGGTACACTCGCTCGATGAAGCCCATCACGTCGAAGCTGTACCTGCTACATCGAGGACAAGAGACGAGATTCACGCCCGTATTCCTGCGACCGCTCGCCCGTGCGATCTCCATCCCCACGAGTACCTCTTTCTCGCACGAATCCGAGAGGGAGACGCGGATGGTATCGCCTATCCCCTCCGAAAGCAGGGGTACGAGGGCCGCCGTGGACTTCACGATACCGGGAATGAGCGGTCCCGCCTCGGTGACGCCCAGATGGAGGGGAATCTCGTATCTCTGTGCGAAGACCCTGTTCGCACGCACCGTGGTTTCTATATCGGACGCCTTGAGCGAAACGATGACCCTCTCAAACCCAAGAGAACCGAGGATCTCGAGCTCTTCCTCCGCCGCCTTCACCAGGGCAGCCGCCACATCGGGATCATGACGAAGGTGTTTCGGGAGGGATCCGGAATTGACCCCCACTCGTATGGCGACTCCCTTCTCCTCGGCCTTTCTCACCACTTCTTCGACCTTCCATCGGGCCCCGATGTTACCCGGGTTGATCCGTACCTTGGCCACGGGGAAATCCATGACCCTGAGCGCGAGACGCCAGTCGAAGTGGATGTCGGCCACTACCGGCATGAGACTTCGCTCGGCGATGCGGCCCACCACCTCCGCTGCTGTCATGTCGGGCACGGCGAAGCGCATGAGCCCGCACCCCATCTTCGAGAGCCGCTCGAGTTCCTCAACGATCGTGGACACCGTCTCAGGGGTGAGAGGCCCCTTCCACATGGTCTGGACCACGAGCGGGGCGCCGCCTCCTATCACGAGGGATCCCACCGGTACGGCCTTGGTGGTATATACCTCACGTCCGCCTTCGGGCGGGACGAAATGTTCTCTCTGACTCATGTCACCCATACATCTCACTATAACGAGGAACGGGACGAAAGGAAAAGCCCGTGCATCCGCACGGGCCCGGATTCACTGCAGGGCGAGTCCATCCCGAGGAGATCGACTCTCCTCAACCGGTCACACCCATCATGAAAACCAGCACGAACACCGCCACGGTTTCCACGATTCCCAGGACGATGAGGTACTGGGCGGTTCCCTTACCTGTCTCGGCCAGTGCATCCGCGGCGGCAGCACCGGCCTTTCCCTGGAAGGCCGCCGAGTAGCCCATGGCGAGACCTCCAAGCACACCGAGACCGAGAAGCAGCCCCGGATCCATGGTCCCGAGCTTGTCTCGGAGGCTGTTCATGAGGATGAACCCGTAGAGGGTCTGGGTGAGAGGCGCGCCCGTGAAGGCGATGAGCATGAAGGGCGCCGGCTTGTTCTGGGCATAGCACTTTTTCCACGCGCCTATGGCGGCCATACCCGCCGTTCCGATACCGATCGCAGAACCTGCCGCAGCGAGTGCGAGCGCCCCGCCGATTCCTATGAGTCCCCAGTTCATACTGCACTCCTTTCTCGGATTGTTGTGTCCTTATATGTTCCCTCATCCCCCGCATCGTCTGCAGGAGTGGTGGGCTCCTTAAACGGGGTATAGTGAATCCCCGTCCATTCCATGCCGAGATGACCCGCGAACTCCAGGAGGTTGAGCCTCACGCCGTGTACCACCACGGAGAGGGCGGACATCACCAGATTGAGACCGTGTCCTATGAGAAGGATGATCCCTGCGATCAGGATTCCCACCACGCTCCCTCCTGCGCCGAGTGCCATGGTGTTGAAGGCCTCGGCGAGGGCGACCGTGGCGAGTCCCACGGCGAAGAGCCTGATATAGGAGATGAGATCCCCGAACGACCCGATCACATCCAGAACGGTGGTGAAGAGTCCGGCGAATCCTCGTCCGAGACCCTTGAAGAAGCCGTCCCCTTCCTGGCTGCCGAAGAGCACCACCAGGAGGAGCCCGGTCGCTATCCCGTACACCGAGACCGGGAGTATGGGATACCGTGCGGCATCCACTACAAGGTTGAGAACCACGTTGAAGAGCCCCCAGATGATGGAGAGCCATCCCAGCTGCGAGAAGGAACGGAGCACCATTCCCTCGCGGATCTCCCTCACGAACCGCCACAGATGGGCGATCGAGAGGTGCACCAACCCCAGTCCGAAGCTCAGAAGCTGTACGGTCTGGGTGGCCTCGGGCTCCCATGAGGAGATCCCCTCCACCACGAACCACGAGAAGGGCGCCGTGCGGGCGAACCCTTCGTAGCCGAACCACGTCCCGGTGAGCGCCCCCCACACCACGGTACAGAGACTCATCCAGGCGATGAGCACTCCCGCATCGGTCACCTTTCCGGTGAGGCGGTACTCGCGCCGGAGAATGTAGAGGGAACTGGCGAGGAAGATGAGCCCGTATCCGGCGTCCCCCACGATCATGGCGAAGAAGACCGAGAGAAAGGCGAGGAAAACGAAGCTGATGTCGAACTCCCGGTAGCCGGGTACGATGTCGAGGAAGTCGAAGAGCGGTCTGATGATCCGTATCGCCCTGGGGTTCTCCACCAAGGTGGGGACGGGATCGTCCTCATCCGGGTCGAGGAAGAGCGCACCCCAGGCCTGTTTCCTCGCATAGTCGGCGAGTCGGGCCTTCTCCCGTTCGGGCAAGAAACCCGTGAGCCACACGAGCGGTCCCTCTCCCTCGAGCGACGCAGCCACCCGCTCGAATTCCCACGCAGGCCGCACCACCTCGTCTCTCATCCGGACGAGCTCCTCGTACGATCCTGCAGCGTCGAGGAGCGCCTCCTCCACCTCTCTCACACGCTCCCTCACCCTCATGAGGGCCCGTCGCACGCCGGCAAGCCCTCCCTTCGGGATCCTCACCACCTCCACTCCCTCGGGCAGCGCCGGCTCCTCCCCTCTCCCCACCACTACGCACATCCGTCTCCCCCCCCGCATCCCCACCTCCACGCACACCGGATCCTTCCCGAGGCGCGCACGCTGTTCCCCTGTCATGAAACAGAGCTCCACATAGACGCCGTGTTCACGGAGGAAGGCGATGTCCTCGTCCGAGACATCGCCCCACGGCCCGAGCTCCTCGAGACGGGAAGAGAGCCCCGCCGCTTCCTCCTCGAGCCTCCGTCGCTCCTCGGCGAGGGAGAGGACGCGATCCACCAGGCTGCAGGCTTCCTCCTTGCCGAGCCGGCTCCCGCTCCGCCCCTTCCTCTGCGTGCGATACTCGGCCAGCACACCCAACGCCCGTTCGCACCGCTCCAGCTCCCTGCGCCGCGCCTCCACCTCGTCCGTCTCGCGGTCCTGTACGTGGACGTGGACCGCGCCGAAACGACGGAGCGCCGCGAGGGCTTCCCGCGCCTCGGAGGCCTTCATCACCAGGAACACCTTCGTCATCGGTACGATCATGCTCTGGCCTCCAGCTTCTTCTTCGCGATCTTGCCGCGCACCACCGCCGCGGTCTGCTGATCCCCCAGATAGATGGTGATCCTGCGGATGTGATCCCGGGTCTCGGGGATCTTCACCTTCTCGAAGAGGTTCACCCTCTGACTGGTGATCCGCAGTTCCTCCGAGAGCCTGCGCTTTTGCTCCTCCAGCACCATGATCTCCGCCTCCACCGCGAGGAGCTCCCTGAGGAAGAGCACCGCATCGTCCACCCACACGGGGAGGGCGTACAGGTCGTAGGCGGGGGGCTCCCAGTCGACCCCCTCGAAGGTGGGTATATCCACCCCCGCGATGTTCGTCTCTCCGGTACGAACCTCCCTCACCTTCACCAGGTTCTCGAGACGCACGTCCTCTCCGAAGAGACGACGCCAGGCTCTCACCCCTTCCAGAAGTGACTGTTTCCTGTCCCAGGCCTCCGCAACCCGCGCCTCCACCTGGGTGATCACCAGTTGCAGCTGTTGCTTCTTGAGCTGAAGCGTCGGCAGGTAGCGTTCGTAGCGCTTGAGGGCGTCCTTCTGACGCTTGAGCTCATTCTTGGTGAGCTTGATCTTGGCCATGCGCCACCTCTTGTTTCTTCGGCCAGAACGTACGGACGAGATCGGACCGGAGTCCCGTCTCCTCGGGAGTGAAACACTCCGCCAGGATCTGCCACCCCTTGTCGAGGGCCTTCTCGAGCGGAATATTCACCGAGAGGTCCATGAGTTCCCTCTCGAACAACTGGCCGTAGGTGAGGAGCTTGTTGTCCCACTCCGACATCCTGAAGCCCATGGCCTTCTTCTCGAGGGTCTCCTTGTAGGCCGCGTAGAGTTTGATCATGCCGTCCATGATGGCCCTGTGGTCCTCCCGTGTGTTCTTGTTCACGAGCTGCTTGAGCCTCGAGAGCGAACCGAAGGGCTCGATACGCCCGTTCCTCAGGTAGAACTGACCCTCGGTGATGTAACCTGTGTTGTCGGGAATCGGGTGGGTCACGTCGTCGCCCGGCATGGTGGTGACCGCGAGGATGGTGATCGAACCAGCCCCCTCGAAGTCGACCGCCTTCTCGTAGCGGGCCGCGAGCTGACTGTAGAGGTCACCCGGGTATCCACGGTTGGACGGCACCTGCTCCATGGTGATGGCGATCTCCTTGAGGGCGTCCGCGAAGTTGGTCATGTCGGTGAGGAGCACGAGCACCCGTCTTCCCTTCAGGGCGAACCGCTCCGCCACTGCGAGCGAGATATCCGGCACCAACAGGGCCTCCACCACGGGGTCCGAGGCGGTGTGCACGAAGAAGATCGTCCGGGAGAGGGCTCCGCCCTCTTCGAGCGTGTTCCTGAAGAAGAGGTAGTCGTCGTACTTGAGGCCGATACCCCCCAGTATGATCACGTCCGCCTCGGCCTGAAGCGCGATACGGGCGAGGAGCTGGTTGTACGGTTCCCCGGAGACCGAGAAGATGGGAAGCTTCTGGGACTCCACCAGTGTGTTGAAGACGTCGATCATGGGGATACCCGTGCGGATCATGTTACGGGGAATGATACGCTTGGCCGGGTTGACCGAAGGCCCGCCGATCTCGATGAGCTCGTCCACGAGGTCGGGGCCGTTGTCCCGAGGCCTCCCGCTCCCGTCGAAGATCCGCCCCAACAGGTTGTCGGAGAAGGAGACCTGCATGGGGTGCCCCAGGAACCGCACCTCGTCGCCGGTCGATATCCCCCGCGTCCCTCCGTACACCTGGAGGGCCACGAGATCCCCATCGAGGCGGATCACCTCGGCCAGGGTCTTTCCTTGCCGTGAGACCACCTCGGCGAGATGCCCGTACCGCACGCCCTGCGCCCGCACCGTGATCACGTTCCCGGCTATGGACTCTATCCTGCTGTATATCTTACGCATGGCTCTCCACCTTTCTGGAAAGGATGTATTCCGCCTCCTCGTCCCTGCCCGTCGTCTTCTCTTCCACCATGGCCCGTATCTCGCTCTCGAGCCTCCTGAAATCGGCCGAATCCCACTCGGAGGTGTTGTAGTCCTTGAACTTCTGCGTGAGCAACGCGAAGAACCTGCGCGCCTCCTCCTTGGAAGTGAAGGAATAGAGGGCGCTCAGGATGTCGAAGACGATGTCGAAGGTGTGGCGTTGCCGTTCCACGCCCACCGCCGCGTCCACAGGATCGAAGGCGTCCTGCTGGAGGTAGACGTTGTCCAGGAACTCCGCCTTGAGATAGGTGACGAAGTCTTCGAGCGTGGTTCCCTCCTCACCCACCACCTTCATCATCTGGGCCACCTCGTTCCCGTCGAAGAGGACCTTGCGCGCATACTCGGTCTTCGCCGGATCGGTCACCCCCCGGTACTTGCTCCAGCTCTCGAGGGGATGAATCGCAGGATACTTACGGGCATCGGAGCGCTCCCGCGAGAGACCGTGGAAGGCCCCCACGACCTTGAGGGTGGCCTGTGTCACCGGCTCTTCGAAGTTCCCTCCCGCCGGGCTCACCGTGCCCCCGATGGTCACCGAACCGAGGGAACCGTCCTTGAGCCGGACGACCCCCGCCCGCTCGTAGAAGCTCGCGATCACCGACTCGAGATAGGCGGGGAAGGCCTCCTCTCCCGGGATCTCCTCGAGCCTGCCCGACATCTCGCGCATGGCCTGCGCCCAGCGCGAGGTGGAGTCCGCGAGGAGCAGACAGTTGAGCCCCATCTGCCGGTAGTACTCGGCGAGCGTGACCGCGGTGTACACCGAGGCCTCCCTGGCCGCCACCGGCATGGAGCTGGTGTTGCACACGATCACGGTGCGCTCCATGAGGGTTCGTCCGGTACGCGGATCGATGAGTTCTGGAAACTCCCGCAGGGTCTCCACGACCTCGCCCGCCCGCTCGCCGCAGGCCGCGATGATCACGATATCGACCTCGGCGTTCCGGCTGGTGATCTGCTGGAGGACCGTCTTCCCTGCTCCGAACGGCCCGGGAATACAGTAGGTACCACCGCGCGCCACGGGGAAGAAGGTGTCGATGATGCGGATCTTGGTCACCATGGGTTCAGTGGGCTGGAGACGTTCCACATAGGCAGTGATGGGTACCTTCACCGGCCAGTAGAACGACATCGTGAGGGGGTACACCTCGCCCTGCGGGTCTTCCACCTCGGCCACCACGTCGTTCACCGTGTAGTCGCCGGCAGGCACCACCCGTCTGACGGTGTACTGCTCCCTCATATTGAAGGGGACCATGATCCGATGCTGGAAGATGCCCTCGGGCACCGTACCGAGGGTATCCCCCCCGGTCACCACATCTCCCGGCTTCGCCACAGGGGTGAATGCCCACCGCTTCTCGGGATCGAGGGGATCCACATACACCCCCCGCTCGAGGAAGAACCCGCACTTCTGGGCGAGTTCGGGAAGGGGGTTCTGGAGCCCGTCGTAGATCTGGGCGAGGAGGCCGGGTCCGAGCTTTACGGAGAGGAGTTCCCCCGTGAACTCCACCAGGTCTCCCACGCCGATCCCCCTGGTGATCTCGAAGACCTGGAGCTCGGCGTGCTTCCCCCTGATCCGGATGACCTCGGACTTGAGTTTCTTGTCCTCCACACACACGTACGCCACCTCGTTCATGCGGACGTTGCCGTCCACCTCCACGCGCACCATGTTTCCGTTGACGCCCACGACTCTTCCTGTAATCATTGTCTCTCTCCAAAGGGTAGTTTTTCCACTATGTCCTGGGTCCTCAGGTGCTGGAAGACCCTGTCGAAGATGTCGCTCCCCCGCTCCTCGGTCCTCTCTGCTCGAGCCGCAAGAAGCCGGAGTTTGAGAGCGTATACAATGAGACTCTCGAGATCGAAGGCATGCCCTGTCCCGCACTCCTCGAGGAACTCCCAGACCATCCTGTCGTACGCGTCCTGCTTACCCGTGGGACTTTCGTGCTGGAAGACGGATTTCACCCGTTCGGCGTAGTACCCGTCGACCATGCCTCGTGTCCAGGAAAGGCCGTTCACCCCGAGCCTCTGCCCACGAAGGAGGGCGAGGTTGTTGTGCACCCCCTTCATCCATTCCCTGATCCTGAGGACGAGAGGGTGGTCCGTCTCCTCCCTTTCGTCGAGAGCGGCGAGCAGGACCGCACGGTCCTCGGGTGTGAGGTGCTGAGCGGCGAGGACGAGGAACTGGGTCTCCGAAAAAGGGGGCTCACCTTCGAACTGGAGGAGGGGGAGGGAGGCGCAGAAATAGTAGTATCGTGCCACGTCTCGCCCCTTCATTTCACCGCTTCTTTGAGGAGGGAAGCCACCTTGGGATTGAGATACGCGGCAAGGACCTCGGCGATCCCCTCTGCGGTGAAGTCATAGTAGGCCGACCCGTCCTTGAGCTGGATGCGGAACCCCCTGTCGAGACCTTTCACCGGCCGTATCTCGAGACCGGCGGCCACCTTCTCGGCGACACGACGCTTGAGCGAGGAGAGGACCTGCTCCTCCACGTCCTCGGGGAGCTGAAGGACCACATCGCCCACCGTATCCTTGTCCCAACTGTTCACCACGGCCACGACGGCCTCTTCGAGGGCCTTACCGGAATAGGACTCCTTCGCCATCTCTTCCAGTACATGAGAGAAGAGGCGTTCGAGTTCGCGCTGCACGGAGAGGATGACGTCCCTTCCCGCCTGGCGGATGGCCTCCTCCGCGCTCTGTCGGAACTGAGCCGCGGCCCGCTCCGCCTCTTCCCTCATGGACCTCGCCTGTTCTTTCGCCTTCTCTATGATCTGCTCGGCCTTTATCTCGGCGCTCCGGACGATCTCCTGGGCCCTCTTCTCTCCGGCCTCCACACCGTCCCTTTTGAGCGATTCGATGAGCTCCTGAATCACTGATTCCATGGGTCGCTCCTGTTGTGATGAGGTGATACTATCATATTTAGAGGTGAGGAGAAAAAAGTCAAGAGGTTATATGGATAAAAAACTATTTATTATCGACGAGGAGACTCCTGGCGATCGGATCGCGTACACCCCATCGCGTCGACACACGACCAGATTTTTCCCAGGCGTGAACCATACGAGGCATTCCGCTCTCGAATGTGAGCACCCCCCATTCCAATCGGTCATATCTGATATTTATTTATATTATAAAATTTTCTTGACATACGATCAGGGCGGGGGTATGCTTCGAATATGAAAGGCATCGTTCCCATCACCAGGAAGGTGACCCTCCTCATATCGGGATCGCTCATCGTGGGAATCGGGCTCATCGTAGGGATCTTCACCACCAACATCGTGAACCTCATACGCGAGACCACGGCCGAGAGCCTTGTGACACAGAGCGAACTCCTCTACAACGCCATAGAGAACTTCATGATGCCGGGGGAGGCGCCCCTCGCGGTGAACTACTTCATGGACATTTCGGAGGACCAGCCGGGCACGAGAATCCGCCTCTTCCGGTCCGACGGCACCCCGGCCTTCAGTGACACCACCACCCTTCTTCAGGTGAACACGCGTCTGGGCGGCCAGCGGTTCTCACCTTCGAGCCCACGGGCGTTCGTGGGAGTGCCCCCTCTCTCCGGCGATCTCCTCGCCCGCATCGGTTCGCCCTACCCCCATCCCGTTCAGGTGCAGGACGAGGAGGGGGGCCGGGCATACCTCACGGTCTACTCCCCTCTCATCAACCTCCCCAAGTGTACGGTCTGCCACGGAGAAGACCACACCGTCCGTGGGATCGTCGAGATACAGGACGACATCACTTCCTCGGTGCAGACGCAGCGGGCGAACGTGATCTTCGCAGGGAGCGCCTTCCTCACCATCGTGATCATCCTGGGGTGGGCCCTTACCTTCTTCCTCAGGCGATCGGTCCTCGAGCCGGTGAAGAAGATCGGCGAGGTGTGCGCCGCCGTCACCAACGGGAACTTCCACGTTCGGGTGGATCTTCGCCCACGGGACGAGATCGGGCTCCTCGGGGAGACGGTGAACACCATGGTAAAGGGCCTCTACGAACGCTTCGAGCTCTCGAAGTTCGTCTCCAGGAGTACCATACGGGCGGTACAGGACGCGAGCGAGGAAGGGATCCGCACCACGATGGTGCTCCTCTTCTCCGACGTGCGGGGATTCACCTCGTTCGCCGACAGGGAGGATCCCGCCCGGGTGGTGCATGCGCTCAACGAACTCCTGTCCCTCCAGACATCGATCATCCATGCCCACGAGGGCGACATCGACAAGTACGTGGGCGACGAGGTCTTCGCCTTCTTCCAGGGATCCGATGCCCCGGTGCGGGCGGCCCGCGCCGCCCTCGACATCCAGCGCGTGATCGAGGAGAGGAAGGATCAGGTGGCGGGCCTTTCGGTGGGGATAGGGATCCACTCCGGGGAGGTGATACTGGGGAAGATAGGGAGCGCCGACAGGGCCGATTTCACGGTGATAGGCGACAGCGTGAACCTGGCATCGAGGCTCTGCGATGTGGCGCCTCCGGGCAAGGTGGTGATCTCCGATGCCTTCCACCAACTCCTTGTCGAGGAAGCCGTAGTGGAAGGCCCCTACCGTCTCTCGGTGAAGGGCAAGGAGGAAGATCAGAAGGTGTACATGCTCGTAGGCCTGAGAGGAGGAGACGATGCAGAGACGTGAGATGTCCCTCACGGGCGTGTTCGCAGCCGTACTTCTCGTTCTCTCGGTGATCACGGGATGCGGAAAGGGTGCGCCCGCCTATCGGGTAACGGAGGGGTATCGCTCGTGGAAACGAACCACCACGGTGGAACTCGACTACCCCATTCCCGGACACGGGACCGCCTATCGGAGGATCTACATAAGTCCGGAGGGGGAGAACCCTCAACGGGGGATCGACGGTTCGTACGTGTACCCTGAGGGGACCATGGTGGTGAAGGAGGTCTACCGGCAGCGGCCCACCAGTCCGGAGCAGGAGCCGGACATGTTCACCGTGATGATAAAGGTTCCCCACGATCCGAGGAGCCGCGGAGGATGGGTATGGCTCGTGCAATCGGGCGAAGAGGTGATGGTGATACCCGATGCCTTTTGCGAGAGCTGCCACGAGAATGCAAACGAACCGCATCCCTACGGGGACGGTAATCCCAGAGGAGTCTTCCGTGACTACCTGTTTTTCCCCTACCCACCACCTCAAGGGAATGGGGGGCCAGATCAGTAGGAGTGCAGACCTCTGAAGAGGAAAGGCACGCCCACGAGGGTGAAGAGGAGCAGGAGGGCACCCACCAGGGGCATGAGGCGAAAGGGGGTGCGTCGGCGGAGCGAGGCCGGGAGGTGGAGGTAGGCGGTGTACCAGAGCCAGACGATGAGCGACCAGGTCTCCTTTGGATCCCACCCCCAGAAGCGTCCCCAGGCGAAGAAAGCCCATACCGCGCCGAAGACGAGCGCCCCGAGAGTGAAGAGGCCATAGCCCGCTCGGAGAAGTCCCTCCATAGTCGATGCCGTGGTGTCTGAGGAGGAGCGCCGGAGCGAGAGGACTGCGCCCACAAAAAGGAGTACCTCGCCCACCGCAGTGGTGACTACATGGAGGACCAACCACGCGGAGAGGAGGATGGGCCGAGCGGAAGAAGGAGGAGGGGCCATGGGGGAGAGGGCGAGGGAGGCGAGGGCCCACCCGAGGAAGAGGAGAAGTGGTTCAGAACTACGGAGGAGGAGCCAGGCGGCAATGAGCCCCATAGAGAGGAAGAGGAGGAGGTGGAAGAGGGAGAGGAAGGCGGGTAGGCCCGTACGCACGGATTCATAGCCCCAGGCGAGGAGGAGGAGGGAGAGGGAGAAGCCCGCGCCCCAGCGCCCCACCCTCCCCGCCTTCCCCCGAAGGCGGCCGAGGCCCACGGCCACCATCGAGGCGAGGAGCACCCCCCACCCCGCGATCATCAGTATACGTGTCATGTGCGCCTCCTTCCGGGAATCCCGAGCACCACCACCCCCGCCCCCACTGCCACCAACCCCCCCATCACCACCCACACCCCCTGCACCCTCCGTACCACCAGCCCCACGAACCGCCCCTTTTGTACCCCCACCACCTCCACATCCCCCAGCCGCTCACCGGCACGCACCACCCTCCACTCCTCTCCAACTCTCAGCCTCCCCGCCCCTTCGAACCACACCTCCAGCCCCCCCACCGGCGCCCCCTGTCCGGGGTACAGCACATGATACCTATCCTGCACCCTGAGGACGAGTCGCTCTTCCTTCAAATCTCCCAGAAAGACCCACCACACCCCCATCCTCAGAGGTCTGTTCAGACTCACCCGGCCTTCCCCTTTGCCCAGACGCATCCGCACGCCCTGCGCCTCACCTCCCACCCCCACCACCTCTTCCACCGTCACCTCCTCACCCTCCACCGCGAACCCTTCCTCCTCACCCACCCACACCACCCCGCCCCTCTCCCCTACCGCCCATACCACTCCACCCACTAAAACCACCACGACCCCCACATGCACCAGATCGGCCCCCATCCCCCGCCATCCCCTGAACGCCCTCCCCTTCCACAGCCGGTACCCCACACACCCGGCCACCATCACCCCCAACCCCATCATCGCACCCGAGAGAAAGGGACTCGGGAGACCCAAGACCACTCCCACGAGCACCATGCCCCCCACCACACCTACCCCGACCGCCCCTAGAAGGAGGGCCTTCACCTCATCCCTCCGACTCTTTCTCCCCCCACCTCTCTCACGACCTCACACCCCAATGCCTCGAGCATCCTCAGGTCCTTCTCCACCTCCCGCCCGGCCACGGTGAGCAGATCACCCACCATCATCCCCGTCGCCCCGGCGTAGAAGATCATGGACTGCAGATCCCCCAGGAGGAGCCGGCCCGCACACACCTTGAGCTCAGCCGCAGGATGGACGAGGCGCACCATCGCGATGCAGCGCAGGATCTCCACCGGCTCCATGGCCTTCATCCCGCCGAGCCTTGTCCCCGGAACGGGGATGAGAAAGTTGAGCGGTACCGAATCGACCCGCTCTTCGTAGAGGATGCGGGCAAAGGCTACCCGCTCCTCGGGCGACTCCCCCATCCCGAAGATCCCCCCACTGCACACCTCCAATCCCACCGCCTTCGCCGCCCGTACCGTGGCAAGACGCTCCTCGAACGAGTGCGTCGAACAGATCCTGGGAAAGAACGAGGGAGCGGTCTCGAGATTGTGGTGGAACCGTGTGAGCCCCGCCTCCTTCAGCCTGAGGAGCGCCGCCTTCGACAGGGCCCCGAGCGAGGCACACCAGCGCACCCCTTCCTTCACCGAGAGGGCCTCTGCCACCTCTTCGAGCTCCTCGTCCGAGAGGCGCTCCCCGCTCGTCACCACCCCGAAGTGCCGTACGGGAAGCCGTCGTGCCGCCTCCCGATACTGTTCCTGAATCACCCCCGCACGCCTGAGGGGATACACCTCCACCTCCGTGCGGTGGTGGGCCGACTGAGCACAGAAGGCACAGTCCTCGGTGCAGGCCCCGCTCCGCGCGTTCATGATGGAACAGAGGTGCACCCTGTGGCCGAAACGTGCGAGCCTCAGTCGATTGGTGTGCACGAAGAGCTCGGGAAGCCGCGAGGCCGGCACCTCCAGCACCCTAAGGGCATACTCGTCGGGCAGGCTCTCACCCGCCTCCACATGGTCACCTATCGCCCTGAAGAGTCGTTCCATGCCCCGATGATGCGATACGTGGAGGGGTTCGTCAACCAGGCTACACAAATGGTTAACACTACCCGCCTGTATGCCCCTGAACCGATGGAAACCATGGACACAGGATACATGTAAAAAAGCCCCCGAGCAGCGACACATCCCCCGCAGCCACCATCGGGAACTGAACACGGGCAGTCCACTCCCCACACCGTAAAGGCATGGAACCCCAATAGCGGAAACGACTTATAGTATAATCCCCATCGGATCGCCCCCCCGCAACTGAACATCCGTTGTTGCACGACACCACTTCTGATATCATGGGTGTACGTGATACACTGAAGAGCCCCGTCATCCCCGGAGATCCACTTCAGTCCCGGGCTCGCCGGAGTGAATACCCGGATCGGAGAGGGGAAGGGGGCATGATGGGACAGAGAGTCTCTCCAGGAGTTGCGATCGTCAATACCGTGCTGGGGTTGTGCGTGCTACTAGGAGGCATCCAGCCCCTCTCAGCCACAGAAACGCCTCCCGTGTATCCTGAAATCGGTCTCGTCCTCTCCGGCTGTCTCGTGAATCTCACGCTGGGCCTCTGGTGGGGCCCGGTAGGGATCCGTGCCTCCGGCATGTACTGGGGGAGTAACTGTCATCAGCTCACCTTGAGCCTGGGATATACCCTTTCCGACACCCCCATGTTCCATCACAGTATCAACCTCACCACAAGCCAGGTGACAGGCGAGGATCCGGGGGCACGGTATCGTTACTGGGCGACCGGCCTCTCGTACAGCCTCGTTTACAGAGGGCTCTTCCTGGAACTGGGCCTCCTCCACCCGTGGAGGGATGAGGTGGGGAACCTCGGACACACGCCCGTAGTGCCACACGGTGCCGTGGGATACCTGTACCGGTTCAGGTCGGAGTGAACCCGGGAAACCGGATCCACTTCCGAGCCCCATCTCGACCACGGGGTCTCCTCACGGAGAACTACGAATGCTCCCACTGCAGGGAAAAAGAGAATATCCGACCTGGAAACGGGTTCGAGGGGAAGAAGTTGTGCTTCCGGGAAACGCCGGTGGACGAGGGGGCGTTCTGAGATGGGGCCCCCACAAGGCGGCCTCGTTGCGGGATACCAGGTGACGATCCGCCTTTCCACGTTGTTCAGGAAGACGATATGGAGGCACACACGGAACAAGGATCTTCACCCCATCCGGATCGAGGAGAATTTTTCCACCAGGTGGACGAGCCGGGAGAGCTCTTCGGGCTCACCTGCAGAGAACCAGTGCACTCCGGGAAAAGACCGGAAGAAGGTGAGCTGTCGTTTGGCGAACTGGCGGGTATGGAGCACGATGGCGGCGGCGATCTCCTCGAGGGGTGCACCTTCATGGTCGAAGAACTCTCGATATCCTATGGCGCGCATGCCAGGAGTCTCTGCGGTGTAGCCTCGGGCACGGAGACGGGCCACCTCGTCGGCAAGGCCCTCTTCGAACATCCGCCACACACGTCGCTCGATCCGCTCCCGGAGCTCTTCGCGCGCACGGGAGAGCCCCACGAGGAGCACGTCGTACTCCTGCCGAGGTCCCTGCATCATCGGAAAGCTGGAGAGAGGACGGCCGGTCTGCTCCCACACCTCAAGAGCGCGGGAGATGCGATACCCATCCTGAGGTGAGATGCGGGAGGCGGAGAGAGGGTCGACCTCTTTGAGGCGTTCGTAGGCGCGCTCGATGCCTGCCTCTTCCATGAACGCAGCGACGCGGCTCCTCGCCTCCTCGTCCACCGGCGGGGTGGCAGGCAGGCCGAAGAGGAAGTGGCGGAGGTAGTAGGCAGTGCCTCCGCTCACCACGGGGAGCTTCCCTCGACGAACGATTTCCGGGATGACCGCATCGGCTTCCTTCACGAAATCGCCCACAGTGTACTGTTCGTGTGGATCACGGATATCGATGAGATGGTGGGATACGCGTTTCCTGAGCTCGGGAGAGGGCTTGGCGGTGCCGATGTCCATGCCCCGATACACCTGAAAGGCATCGGCGCTCACCACCTCTATGGCACCGGGAAGGAGATCTGCCAGAAGGTCGGTCTTTCCCACCCCCGTGGGGCCCAGAAGGACCACCACGGGGATACGGGGCCTCTTCATGCAGAGAGGTCTTCGAGCTGGTATTGCACCTTGTGGGTGAGCACCTGCCTGAGGGCAAGGGACACGATCTTGAACTTTGCTTCCTGTACTTCCTTGTCTTTCAGCTTGGCGAGCTGATCTGCGCGCTTTACCACCGCCACCGTGAGTTCGTACACATTACCATCAAAATTGATGAGTTCTTCGAGAGGGAGTATCATAGCCGGCTCCTTTCGTCACGTATAATATTAGCAAAAACCGTGCCGGTATGTAAAGTCGAGGCTAAGCCCCTTTCTGTACACCAGCGACGATCCGCTCCGTGATCTCCTCCGGGGTGAGTTCGGTGGTGTCGATCACCAGGTCGGCGACCTCTTCGTACCGGTCTATGTCGATGCCGTAGAGGGCGAGGTAGCGTCCGGCGTCCCTTCTGTCACGTTCCCGGGTCTCCTCGAGTATCTCTTCGAACCTGCCGCCTTCTCGCTTCTGGATGCGCCGGGCTCGCACCTCGAGTGGGGCGTAGAGGTACACCTTGAAAGCCTCCGGTGGGGCGAGCCAGATGGCGAGACGGGAACCCAACACACAGGTTCCCTCTTGGAGGAGGTTCTTCTGGCGTTCGTCGAGGTAGAGGTCCCACCTGGGGCTCTCCTGGGCCTCTTTGAGGATCTGCTCGAAGGGCACGCCCTGTTCCTGTGAGATGTTACGGAAGGTGTAGTTGATCCAACGGAGGCCGAGGCGTTCGGCCACCATGCGGCTCACGGTGGAGTTTCCGCATCCGCTCTTTCCGGAGATGGCAACGATCATGGTCTCCCTCACTCTATGTTTCGAACCTGCTCGCGGATGTTTTCGACGGCGTCCTTCATGCGGACCACCGCTTGGCTTATCACCACGAGGGGAGTCTTGGAACCTATGGTGTTCACCTCCCTGTGCATCTCCTGACAAAGGAAGTCCATCTTCTTTCCCACAGGGCCCTGGGTGTCAAAGAGCTCTCTGAAGTGTGAGAGGTGGGCGTCGAGGCGCACGATCTCTTCATCAATAGAGAAGCGCGTGAGGAGGACGGCGAGCTCGGTGAGAAGGCGCTGCTCATCTATTCCTTCACCGACGAGTTCTCTCATCCGTTGCTCCAGCTGAGCCTTGAGATAGGCTTCCATCTCTCCGGCGTGTGCCTTCACCACCTGAAAGGCTTCTTCGATCTCTCTGAGGAGTTGCTCGATGTGCTCTTTGGTCTTCTGGCCTTCGCGTTCGCGGGTGGCTTTGAAGTCGGCAATAGCGGCGTCCAGAAGTGGGGAAACGGCCTGCCAGTAACGCTCCGGGTCCTGGAGCTTCTCCACTTTGATGAGGCCGTTGAGGCCGAGAAGGTGTTCGAGGCGGATGGATCCTTTTACCTTGGCGCGCTTCTTGAGCCGGTTGAGGGCCTCCACATAGGCGTCCACCGCGGCTTCGTCGAGGTGGATCTCCACCTGTTCCCGGTACTCACGCATCCTCAGGTAGCACTCTACTTTGCCCCGGGAGATCTCTGCGGTGAGGCGTTCCCTGATGCGGGGTTCAAGGGGGCTCACGTATGAGGGGATGTTCACGTAGAGTTCGAGAAATCGGTTGTTGTAGCCTTTGAGCTCTATAGACAGGTTCCACTCGTCCGTGGTGTGTTCGCGGTAGGCGTAGCCTGTCATGCTTCGCATGTGGGTGCTCCTTCCTTGTTGGCGTAGTGCTGGTAGAGGGCGCGGCCGAGTTTCCAGTTGTCGCCTGCGCCCATGGTGATGAAGAGGTCTCCCGGTCGCAGGATACGGGTGCAGAGGTCAAAGGCATCCATCACTTCATGTGTATAGTACACAAAGGGATGCATGGCCGAGGCAGCCCGGTAGAGGTCTTCTCCGGTGACAGCACCAGAGGTCTCCCGCGCAGAGGCGTAAATTTTGTGGAGTATGACGATGTCGGCTGGCTCGAAGGACCTGGCGAACTCGTGAAGGAGGGCTGCGGTGCGCGAGTAGGTGTGGGACATGAAGTCGAGGATGATGCGTCTGCCGGGGTAAAAGGTCCGGTAGCCTTCAAGAGTGGCGCGGATGGCGGTGGGGTGATGGCCGTAGTCGTCTATGAAGATGATGCCCCCTGCCTGGCCCACCACCTCGCTCCGCCTCCGGGTGCCGGTATACGAGGCAAGAGCTGCACAGAGGGGCCCAGCGTGATCTGAGAGAAAGGCTTCGGGCGAGGGGGCAAGGCCTGCGTCCTGCGCGATGAGGGCGGTGAGGGCGAGGGCGGCGGTGGCATTGAGGAGCATGTGGGCGCCGGGTACGTGGAGCGTGAAGGAGAGGCCGGCTGCGAGTCGTGCGGTCTGGGCGCCGGGGTGCTGGCTGATATCTGTGATGCGGAAGGGGCCGGGTGCAGTCCGGCCGTAGGGGATGAGGGCCAGGTCGGGGCGCTCGGCGGCAAGGGTGCGGGCCGCCTGGACGGCGCCGGGCTGGTCGGCGCAGTAGATGAGGGCGCCGTCAGGGGGGAGGAGGTGGGCGTATTCCAGAAAGGCGGCGAAGATGTCCTCATAGGTGGGATAGTAGTCCAGGTGGTCTTCCTCCACGCTGGTGAGGACGATCCAGGTGGGGTTGAAGTGCAGGAAGTGGCGGCGGTACTCACAGGTTTCGGCCACGAAGTAGCGGGGAGAAGGGTGTGTGAGGGTGGCGCGGCCTCCCCAGAGGGGGACGGCGCTGCCGGTGAGCGTGGCGGCGGGGAGGGAGAGGGCGCGGAGGAGGGTGCCGGTGAGGGCGGTGGTGCTGGTCTTGCCGTGCACGCCTGCGATGCCCGCGGAGCGGAAGTGGCGGGAGTAGGCGCCGAGGGCATGGGGGTAGGGGTAGCAGGGGATGCCGAGGCGGCGGGCTTCGGCGAGCTGGGGGTGGGTGGGGGGGTAGGCGGCGGAGTGGACGACGGCGTGCCAGGGGGCGTGGAGGTGGTGGTGGGAAAAGTCGTGTACCCGAATTCCCAGTGAGGCAAGGATCTCGTCGGTGTAGAAGGTATCGTCGACGTCCGATCCTTCTATCACAGCCCCTGCTGCCGAGAACAGCTCGGCGAGGGCGGTCATTCCCGTGCCCTTTATGCCCACGAAGAAAAGCCGGGCGGATGCAAGTCCCTCAGGGCTGAACAACTCCATACGGTATAATAGGGAATTACCAGCTCTCTATGCAAGATCTTGAGGCGGGAACCATCTTCGGAGTGTTGCCTTAAATTTTTTGAAGGCCCGATCCTGACATTTTGTGAGGCTTACGTCTTTTGCCAAGCTGTCAAAGATGCTGGAAGAGAAAGGACGGGTACTTCTGCGTAAAGCCTCCTTAAGCGCCTCTTTGGGACGTAAAGGTTTCTTCAGAGCATTGCATGGAACCTCCTTGAGAAGACTGTCAAGCTCTTGTTCGGAGAGGCCTATTACCTTACTCACATGAGATGAACCACTCCATACCCATATCTCAAGCTCAGGGTCAAGGACGATCACTGAGACACTCTCGCGGCTCCAACCGTTGCGGTGTAGCTGGGCCTCCATCTCCTCTTCTAATCTTTCGGCCGAAAGGTGCTCTCTCCCACACCCCTCCCGGTCGAAAAGTACCAAAGCATGACTACACTTTCCCACGAAGTTTCTCAGAAAATTCACCCCATCATTCAGAACACCCGGATCTCTCTGAGGATGGGTATGCACCGCAAATGTGATGTTCCCCCGGATTTTCAATGAATCGGCTCGACATTGGAGGAGTCTCCGTATGGCAACTTCCATGTCTTTATCAGCCACCAGCACTACAAGATCTACCCGCATCACCCCAACACTCCTGAGGCAAAAAGAACGTCGAGAGAGTCCTGCTTCCTCCAATCTTTGAGTGCAGGATGATCATCACCGCGGACTATCACGGTGGCCCCTGAAGAAGTCTTCGAAAATATGAGGAGGTCTTTGGGCTCAGCAAGGGCCATGAACAAAGGCGAGTGTGTAGCAACGAGAATCTGACCCTTGTACACTGAGCTCAAAGCCTGATATACGGAGTGGATGGCCTTTGGATGCATGCCGTTTTCTGGTTCTTCTACAAGCACTATTCTTTCTTTCGGAGGAAGGTAGGCAAGTAGAGTGAGGGCAAGCATTCGCAACGTACCGTCGGAAAGCATCCAAGCGGGGATCACACTGCCATTCGAATATTTTGCTACAATATAACGAGACCTGTCCTCAGGCCGTTCTCTCACCTCGATCCCTTCGAGATCTTGAAGCGTGGTCTTCACATGGTCTACCCACCATTCATACCGCTCTCGATACTCTTTCTGAAGTTTTTCCACCATCACAGGGAGATTGGAACCATCCGATTGAAAGGAGAGAGGTGCATCGATAGGAGAAGACCTCCGCATCGAGAGACTATTCAGGCGTAGTATTTGTATACCTTCTCGTAGCATATCTCTAAACCAAAGGGCTATAGGGAAACGCTCTTTGTCTTCTGGAATCCCTGAAAGGGAGAGTCGCTTTGGGGAAAGCCGAAAAGCTATGTTCCATTTTGTAGACTCTGATTTGAAATAATTATTGCTATTCCAATGCTTTTTTCTGATCACCAGGCGGTATCCCTCTGGAGTATGTCCATTATGCAGGATATGCGTATCCTGGAGCTCAAAAATCTCAGGGATAAAAAGCTCCGCCTCCTTTTCGGTGTTCTTTTGAAAGGAGGAGCGACGTCCTGTCCCTTTTGAGAGGAGCCAGAGATTCTCGGAGTGGACGACTACCTCTCTCTCTTCAGAAAGTCCAACAGCAACCTCATAACGGAGTTTTGTGTATCCATTTCTATGAAGCTCTTGGGGAACCTCGGCTTCGAGTCCAATCTCAAATCCCTCTTTGCTTTCTCCCTGTTTCCATACAAGATCTTCGAAGGAAGAGGTTCTTCGGGTAACGGCCTTATCCACATCATCTTCCAATGATTCTTGGAGAAACTGAAATACATCGAGTAAAGAACTCTTGCCACTCGCATTAGGGCCTATGAGGATGTTGAACGGATGGAGTCGCACATCTACTCTCTTCAGACACTTATAGTGCCGGACTTCCACCCGAGTAATCATCAACGCCTCCTGCTTTGTCCATGATAGTTCCAAACTGGATATGGATCAAGCTTGCCTCTTAGACATTGATGACAGACGTGCGTCGTTGTGCCATACTCCCCGTATGCGTGGTGTGATGGATAATCGGCTGTTTGCGGGTCTTTTCGGCGTGATGCTCATGATGGGGATAGCCCTCACTCTCTTCGGGGCCACACTCCCCCTCCTCATCAGGACCTTCGGCTGGAGCTATCTGGAGAGCGGCCTGGTGATGGGTGCAGGGTCGGTGAGCTTCTTCATCGCCACCTTTTTCGCGGGCAGGATCGCCTCCACGGTGGGACTTTCCCGGCTCTTCAGAGGGGGGTTCGTCCTCGCAGCAGGGGGGCTCCTCCTCTTCGCGAGGTGGCCGTCCATGTGGGTGAACGTGTTCGTGAACGCGCTCATGTCGCTGGGGTTCGGTGCGGTGGAGATAGGAGCGAACCTCACCATGCTCCAGCTCGAGAAGGACGGGTCCGGGAGGGCGATGAACGTGCTGCACGCGGCCTTCGCCATAGGGGCGATCCTCGGTCCCGTGGCAACTGGCGCCCTGCTTCAGGCCGGGATCCCCTGGAACCTGGTGTACCGGGGCATGGCGGTGCTCTTTCTGGTCCTGTGGATGGTGATGGAGCGGCTCAATCCCTCCAGGTTCGACATTCCGCGTGCCGACCACGACATCCACCCACGGGAGGCCCTCATTCGCGAGCCGGTCTACTGGCTTGGCTTCCTCACCCTGTGTCTCTACGTAGGGGCGGAGTTGGGGGTATCCAACTGGGTGGCGGAGTACGGGGTGCAGGTGTTCAGGATACCGGAACGGTACGCGGTGTTTCTGGTCTCCACGTTCTGGGTGGGACTTCTTGCAGGCAGGTTCCTCGCGCCCCTGGTGCTCACACCGACACGGCAGCGTCGCGTACTTCTGGGGAGTGCCGTGCTCTTTGCCGCGGCCGTGGCCCTCACGGCCCTTCTGGGGATGGTGCTCCCCTCCCCTCTCCTCCTGGTCGTCCTGGTGCTCGCCTCGGGCCTCGGCGCTGCGGTGATCTTCCCCACCACGGTCTCGCTCGTGGGTACCGCACTCGCGCGCTGGCAGGGTGATGCCGTGGGATTCGCCACCACAGGAGGCGGTGTGGGCTCGTTCGTCTTCCCGTTCGTCATGTCTGCCATATCAGAGGCGTGGGGGATCCGGATCGGCTTCGCCTTCTACAGTGTGAGCGCTTTCCTCCTACTCGGGTCGCTCGGCCTGCTCATTGCAGCGGCCGCTCACCGCGCGGGACGAGGAAAGGGCTGACTTAAACGAAATTTCATCGGTCCCTCACACGCATTTCACCGTCCGCCTCCAGGATGGAGCAACACCATCCTGGAGGTACGTGGAATGAAGAGACTCATCGTATCCCTGTTACTACTCGTCTCCCTGCTACCCATGGGGGCAGGGGGAACGAGGGAGACCGGATCCGCTCCCAAGGTCTCCCCAGAGCCTTCTCAGCCGAAGGCGAAGTACATCTTCTTCTTCATCGGGGACGGTATGGGCCTTCCGCAGATCAATGCGGCCGAGGCCTACCTCATGGCCCGGGAGCAGAAGGATGCCCCGCTACGGCTCTCGTTCACCACGTTCCCCGCCACCGGCATGGCGACCACCTATTCCTCGGACAGCTACATCACGGACTCGGCAGCCGCGGGCACTGCACTCGCGGCGGGTAGGAAGACTGCCAACGGGGTGATCAACATGGACCCGGGGAAAACCCGGACCTTCACCACGATTGCAGAGCGGCTCTATGAAAGAGGCCTCAAAGTGGGTATCATCTCCACGGTCTCCATCGACCACGCCACCCCTGCCTCTTTCTACGCCCATCAACCCAGTAGAAGCAACTACTACGAGATCGGTCTGGAGCTCGCAAAGAGCGGGTTCGAGTTCTTCGGTGGAGGGGGATTCCGCGATCCGGAGGGAAAGAGAAGTAAGAGGGAAGGAGGGAAGCCCAACGTGCTCGAAGAGGCGAGGAAGGCCGGCTATACCATCCTCACCACCGAGGAGGAGATCCTGGGTCTCTCTCCTGGGTCGGCGCAGAAGGTGATCGCGATCAATCCCGTGCTCCCTTCATCCGCTGCGATGCCCTACAAGATCGATAGGGACGAGGAGTCTCTCGATCTTGCCGACTTCACACGAAAGGCCGTGGAGTTCCTCGAGAATCCAGAGGGCTTCTTCATCATGGTGGAGGGGGGTAAGATCGACTGGGCCTGTCATGCGAACGATGCAGTGGCGGCCATACAGGACGTCCTCGACTTCGACGAGGCGGTGCAGGTGGCCGTGGAGTTCGCACGACGGCATCCGGATGAGACCCTCATCGTGGTCACCGGCGACCATGAGACAGGGGGACTCACCATAGGGTTCGCCGGCACGAGATACGAGAATGCCTTCCCGGTGCTCCTCAACCAGAAGGTCTCGTTCGAGGGGTTCAATGCGGTCTTCGAATCATACAAGAGTAAAAAGGGCCTCACGCTCGACGATGTGATGCCCCTGGTGAGGGAATACTTCGGGATCGAGTCCCTCACTCCCTACGAGGAAGAGGTGCTCTCGCGCGCCCTCCGGGCGAGTCTGGAAGGGGTTCCTGAGGATGATCCTCAGTCCTACCTCCTCTACGGCGGGTACGAACCGTTCACCGTGACCCTCACCCATGTGGTGAACAACCGTGCCGGCCTCGGCTGGACGACCTGGAGCCACACGGGAGTTCCTGTGCCGGTCTATGCCACAGGACCCGGGGCTCACCTCTTCACAGGTTACTACGACAATACCGATATCCCGAAGCGGATCGCCCGGTTGGCGGGTGTGGACCTGTAGACCCGTTCGAAGGGGCGGGGATCCCCCCCGCCCCTCTTCACTCTGCCACAAGGAGGGGACGTGACACGCGTACTCCATCTCCTGAGATCGAAGGACGGGCTCGTCACTCTCTCTTCCGTCCTTTGTATAGGGGTGTTGCTCCTGCTTCCAACGACGACGAGGTTCGACCGTCCCCGGCCTGACGAGGTGAGGGCAAAAGGCCTCGTGGTGACGACCGATGACAGCAACCTCCACCAGTTCGGCCTGGTCCGTCAGGGTGAACAGGTCCTGGAGGTGGAGGTGACATCGGGTCCATGGAAAGGAGAGCGCGTCCGAGCCACCAACATCCTCCAGGGAAGCCTCGAACTGGACAAGGTCTTCTCCCCCGGGGATGCGGTGTTGGTGGTGCTCACCGTACAGGACGGGGTGCTCTCGTCATGGGCCTCGGTGCCGGACTTCTGGAGGCTCGATGTGGAGCTCATCCTCGCCCTCGCCTTTTCGGCATCGCTCCTCGTGTTCGCGGGATGGACGGGCTTCAGGGCCCTCGTATCCTTCGTACTCACGGCAGTGAGTTTCTGGAAGCTCCTCCTTCCCGCCTACCTCGCAGGATATGCCCCCGTCCCGGTGGCCGTGGCCGTGGTGTCCTGCCTCACGGGACTCATCCTCCTTCTCATAGGGGGGTGGAGGAGGAAGACTCTGGTCGCGTTCCTCGGTGCGGTGGTGGGGATGGGGGCCATCCTGGCCGTGATCGGGTTGTGGGGAGGGGGATTCAGGCTGCACGGAGCGGTCCGCCAGTTCGCCGAGAGCCTCCTCTATTCCGGGTTTCCCTACCTGGACCTCACCGGCATCCTCTACGCGAGCATCTTCATGGGGGCCATGGGGGCGATCATGGATCTCGCGATGGACATCGCCTCAGCCCAGGAGGAGCTCGTACGACACAGGCCCGATATCGGGAGGATGGCGATCGTGCGCTCGGGCATGCGGGTGGGGAGGGCGGTACTGGGGACCATGAGCACCACCCTCCTCTTCGCCTATTCCGGGTCGTACCTTCCCCTCCTCCTCGTCTTCATGGCGCAGGGGGTTCCCCTCCTGAATGCCCTCAACCTGCAGTACGTGGCCGTGGAGGTGCTCCACACCCTCGCGGGGTCAATGGGTCTGGTCCTGGTGGCCCCGGCCACGGCGGTGATGGGGGGACTTCTCTTCCCGGGGGTGCGCGATGCGGCGATGATCCCCTCTCCTCTTCCGGCGCTTCCTCACGAGATCCCTCAGGTTGAAGAGGAGGCTGAGGCCGAGGCTTGAGAGGTAGACGCCGAGGGTGGCGCGGATGACCAGATCGACGTCTGCGTCGATGCCGGTGAGGGTGCGCACGAGGAAGTGGATGTAGGTGGGCGAGTCGATGGGCCTTCCGAGGGCCTCGCGGACCTGCCAGTGCCAGTCGGTACAAGGGCAGTAGCCAAAGCCGTACCAGATACCGAGGATGCCCCAGGAGGCGCCGGTGAGGAGGAGGGTAGCGAGGTTGAGGCGGCGCGTGGCACGGAAGGCCCAGCCGGTGCAGTTGAAGAGGGTAAAGAGAGTGTGAAACACGAGGAAGAACCAGTCCAGTATCACGAGGAGTGTCCTGGTCACGGCTCGAGTCCGAGGCGGCGGGCCACGTCCTCGTACCGGGGGTCTTCCGCGTAGAGGGCCTCGAGGTCGGCACGGGCACGCGCGGGAAGGTCTGCCTCCTCGAAGGCGAGGGCGCGTTCGTACCTGAGGGCCTTGAGGAGCTCGGGCGGTCGGTCTTTCCGCCTCGCGAGGGCGCGGGTGAGGATGCGGGCGGCGAGACGGGGGAGCCCCTTGGCCCTGAGGGCCCGGGCACGGTAGAGGAGGAGGCAGGCGTGCACCGGGGTCTCGTTGGCGACTTCTTCAGTGAGGGTGAGGATCCTCTCGAGGTGCTGTTCGTCTCCGGGGTCCATGTCCCACAGGAGTTCCACAAGAGAAAGGGCCACCACGGGGTCTGTAGGCCGCTCTCCCTGAAGGCGGGTGAGAACCTGAAGCGCTTCCTGGTGCTTTCCCTGCTCCTGGAGGGCTTCCACCAGGCCGAGGAGCACGCCGTGCGCCGAAGGTTCCACTATGGCGGAGAGTTCCTCGGTGATAGGGAGGGAAAAGACCGGCTTTATCCCATGTCGCGCACACCAGGCGCCGATCTGTTCGGGACGTCGGAGCGCGCGTCGGAAGGCCTCTTCTGCCTCGGCAGGGCGTTCATGCTTGAGCAGGAGGAACCCCTCCAGGTAGGCGGCGTCGGGGATCGATCCCGCCCGGCCGAGGGCCTCGAGGGCCGCCGTCTCGTCTCCCCGGCCGAGGGCCTTGCAGGCCTCGAGGAGGGCCTGCTCTTCCGGCGGTACGGTAAGGGCGTCCCAGAAGGAAGGGGTAAGCGAGTCCTCTCGGGATGCGGATGCCCGGCGCCGGGAGGGTCTTCCCCTCCGTCCGGTGGTGCCCGTGCCGAGGGTGGTGGTGTAGGAGAGGCCTGTACCGGGAAGGCCGAAGGTGAGCCGGGCTCCCGTGCGACCTCCGAGGGTGAGTCTGGCCCCCCGGGGACCGAGGGAGACGGAGGCGCCCGACCGTGAGAGGTTGAGGGTGATGCCTGGGGCGAGACGGATCCGACGGAAGAACCTGAAGGCCATGGTCCCCTCGTGGAAAGGGATGGTCCGCTCGTATTGTTGCCGATATGCCGGGATTTGTCAAAGGCCTCCCGGAGGCCCGAGACGAATGGTGACAGAGGATGAAAATCCCACTACTCTTAAGGGAGATGGAAAGGAGGGAAGGATCCGGCTCCTGGATGGGAGCGGTGCTGCTGCTAGTCCTCGTCTCGGGCGGGTGTAGCGGGGGGGTGGGAGGGTCGTCCGGCACGGCGCTACCGGTGGGGGAGATGCTGCGGGAGGAGGTGGTCTCGCGTCTTCGGCCGCCTGAGGGGGTGGAGGTGCGGGTGACTCCGGGGGAAGGGGTCCCGGAGGGGCGTCTTCTCTGGAAGCCCGTGGCCTCGCTCCTCTATGGGGTGCCGGTGCGGCTCGAGACGGCGCTCACGGAGAGCCTTCCGGAGGGAGAGGCGTGGGGGCGGGCGGTGCGTCTCGAAGAGATCGTCCTGCCGCATCTTGCGGCACGGGTGGAGGGGCGGTATCCGGGTGAGAAGGGATACCCCCTGGAGGTGCGGGTGTGGGTGGGGGTGCGGGCGGATCTCCTCGCGGATACGGGGGTTCGTGCGTGGTGGGAGAGGGTGGGGTTCGAGGCGGACGGGGTGAGCTGGGTGGGGGTGGTGGGGGATGTGGGGCCGTTCGGGGCACTGGGGGAGGTGCTGGCGGGGCCAGGGGGTGCGCAAAGGGTGGCAGGGGAGGTGTGGGAGGCGCTCAGGGGGGTGGAGGTGCTCCTCGGCAACCTGGAAGGGGCGGTGACATCACGCACGGGGGCGTATCCCAAGCCGTATATCTTCCGGATACCCGAGGGGGCGCTCCGGGGGCTGAGGGAGCTGGGGTTCGATTGGCTGTCGCTGGCGAACAACCACTCGTGGGACTTCTTCGAGCCGGGGTTCCTCGATACCTTGCGCGCGCTCGCGAGGGTGGGGCTGGCAACGTCGGGGGCGGGGAGAAGCCTGGAGGAGGCGCAGGTGTGGTGGCGGGTGCGGCTGCGGGAGGGGTGGGTGGGGGTGCTGGGGGTGGGGGCGTACCTGCGGGAGGACAGCGGGTTCGACGGGGAGGCGTTCGCGGCTGCACGGCCGGGGAAGCCGGGGATCCTGTGGGCGGACGAGAGGTTGTGGGGGGCGATGGAGGGGGAGAGGGAGGGCCTCCGTCTCCTGATGGTGCACGGAGGGCTCGAGTACACCGACGCGCCCAGAGAAGACTTCGTCCGCCTCTATCGTACGATGGTGGACCATGGTGCCGATGTGGTGATCGGCGCCCACCCTCATGTCCTCCAAGGGGGCGAAACCTACAAGAAGGGCATCATCTTCTATTCGCTCGGCAATTTCCTCTTCCCCGATGATGTGGACGATCCCCGTGCCTTCAGATCGGTCCTCCTGAGGCTCGGGATCCATAAAGGGGAGGTGAGGATTCTCTCCCCCCTCCCCGTGGTGTTCGAGTCCGGCCGGCTCTGGATTGGCGAAGGGGGGATCATCCATGCCCTAATCGGCGCCCCCCCACGATGATCAGCGTCAACCCCGTGTACCGCCCTCACCGGCATATTTCATGAGCAGGGTTTTCGACGTCCTGGGGTGTGCGATGGCACACGGCCCCCCCACACACCCACCTTCACACGCCATCACCTCCACGAGGGTCCTTTCCGGTGGATCCATACTCCATCGAGCGATCTCCTTGAGGGAGTCGGGGGAGAGCCCGTCTATCACCCTGTGCTCGATCTTCATCCCCTCCCCCAACTCCTCCATGGCATGGAGCACCGCACGGCTCACCCCCGAGGAAGCACCGAACCCCCTTCCATAGGACGATACACTCTCCTCCAAAGGAAGCGCTTCCTCTTCCCCCACCTCTATCTCCAGGGCGACGAGGAGGGCACCGAGTTCTTCTATGGTAAGGACGGCGTCCACTGCAGGTTCCTCCCTCCTCTCTTGTTTCTTGGCGAGACACGGACCCACGAACACCACGAAGGCGTCGGGATCCTCCTCCTTCAGGATTCGGGCACCCAGCACCATAGGGCTTGGGGTGTGCGAGACGTGATCGGAGATCCCTTCCAGTCTCGAGGCCGCGAGGACCCAAGACGGACAACATGAGGTGGCCACGAAAGCCTCTCCGGCGGAGAGTCTCTCTACGACCTCCCGGGCCTCCGCTTCCGCCACGCGATCGGCAGCAGCCGCCACCTCCACTACCCGAGAGAACCCGACTCGACGAAGGGCGGAGAGGAGTCGTCCGGGAGAAGTGGGAAACTGGGCCATCGCTGCAGGTGCCAGCATGGCGATCACCGTCCTTCCTGCGTGGAGGGCGGTCACCACACTGAAGAGATCCGACTGTTCCTGTGGGGCACCGAAGGGACAGGCCTTGAGACACTTGCCGCAGAGAATGCACGCTCCACGGTCAATGCGAGCCACCCCGTCTTCCCCCTTCTCGATCGCGCCTACAGGGCACACCTCTTCACACGGCACCGGTATTCTCACGATGGCGTGAAACGGGCACACCCGTTCACAGAGTCCACAGTTGATACATCGTTCGTAATCGATGGAGGCCCGCCCTCGGACGATGGAGATGGCGCCCTTGGGGCATCCCGTCTTACATGGACGGGCCACACAGCCCTGACAGACCTCCGTCACCATGAAACGGGCTCCCTCACAGGCGTTGCAGGCCTCGGTGATCATATGGAGGGGGAACCCATCGTCCAGTTCGAACGGCACGGCGAGGTCGACCGAACCCCTGATACCCGACGAGGGACGCCCGGAGCCGTGACCACTCCCTGTCACACCCACCGCTTCCGGTTCCTCCACCCGGGAGAAGGCGCGCTCTCCTCTCACCCTGCGCGCCACATCTTCCATGAGGATACGCGCGTAATGGGCGAGCGGTCGCGCCACGTCCTCCTTGCCCTCCACCTCAAAGCCCATGAGGGCCAGGAGCCGCAGCCGGAGGAGTGCCCGGTCGTGCTGTATACAGCATCGAACCTGTTCCCATCCCTCCCCTGTCATCTCGAAGGGGATCGCATCTATCTCTTCCTCGAGGGTCCCCTTGGTGAGAAGGCGTGCCACCCTCACGAGGAGATCCCTCCGGATCTTCGTCCGGTTATCCTCTCTCGGCATCGGTCCCTCCTGCAATGAGACGTGCTATCTCGGCCTTGAGACGCTCTGGAGTCACCCCCGCCAACAGGTTTCCGTCGACAAGGACGAAGGGGGCCCGCTCCGTCCCGAACTCCCGGCAGTGGTTGAGGCAGGGGGTCCCCTCCCACTCCAGGTGAGGGGCCCACTCCGGGGGAAGAGCGTCCCGGAGCGCCAGGAGGTCCGCCCCTCCCATGACGTAGCACGCGGTTCCTACACAGACCGTGATCCTGATCTTGCTCATTCCTTGACTCCCTCAGATGAATCGTACACTGGTCTTCTTCAAGTATCGCTGTTCCAACAGACCAGCGATCTTTCTCACCACATTTCTCCGGATCTCCAGCTCCACCGGCATAGAAGGATCCTGATGTGCCTCGTTTATCCTCGTCCCGACCAGGAATTCGATCACGTCGGAATTAAGCATGAAACGAAGGATCTCCGCGGCCGGGTTGCGAGGAAGACGTTCCACCACTTCGTCCCTCTCGAGATACTCCGCCACCTTCCCGAGCGTGAGGATCCCCTCGGTCACCAGGTCGGCCCCCTCCATCTCTCCCGGCGGGGGCAAGGCCGGATCGACACACTCCAGCCTCACCGAGAGCCGCTTGCCCAACTCCCGGGCGATGATGGTGGCAGTGGTTCCCCCACAGATGATACGCGTGCCTCTAAAATCCCTGAAGAGTGCGGCGAGGTCCCTGTCACGATCCCTCCGGAGCGGAGGGCCGGTCACCACGAGCAGCCGTCGTGCCTTTCTGAAATAGACGACCCCGCACGTGATGTCATCCTTGGCCTTGCCCTCGTCGATCATGAGGGCTCGCTGCACAACCACGCGGGCGAGGTCCCGCGCCGATATATCCGGCGTGACGGAAAGGATGTTCCCCACGTAGTCGATCACCCCCTCCAATCCCCATCCCAAGGGGAAACGACGGCTTCCCATACCGCACTGGGTCACCCCATCGGAGAAGAAGATGAGCCTGTCATCGAGGACGGCCTGGAAAGAGGAGAGCGCCACTTCCATGGAGGCAGGATGTCCCTTGCCCTGTCGACGAAGGATCCTCCGGTCCCGCCTCGTTTCAAGGAGCCGGTCCCCCCTCCACAGGAGATAGGGGGGATTGTCGTATTCCAGGCAGGAAACCCTGTAGTCCGAATCTATATCCACGATGGTAAACGTCGCATAACTTATCTTGCGTTTCGAACATACGGGAAGTGTCCGCATGAGAAGCCCTCCCGTCCTTTCCAGGGAGAGCTTGTGAGCGATACACCCCGCTCCGATAGTGGCCGTGAGCGTGGCCAGGACAGATGCCTTTATCCCCGAACCAAGGCCGTCGGAGAGCACGGAGACGATGCGCTTGCCGTTGAGATCTTTCTTCGAGAAGAACACATCTCCCTCGGCATGTTCACCGTACTTGGGTATCTGGAACGACCCGACTTCGACGAAGATGTCATCCATGATGCTCCCCCTCGAAGGACTCGACGATGGAACTCAAGGTCGCTTCCATCTCCGCTGCGTTTTCCCCCAGGAGATAGGCCACCTTCTGGACCGTACGGAGGTGATCCTTCATGACCTTCCTCGCCTGTTGGACGATCCTGTCCCGCTGTATCCAGGGCACCGTGATATCCTGGAAGAGTCCCCCCGCAACCGCACCCCGTTCGATCACGAAGATGCTCCCGTGGATGATCCGCTTTCCCACCCTGAAATCCTCCTCCACGAGCTCCGGTCCCTGATCGTCGAGCACGAGCTGGAAAACCTTCCAGAAGGGAACGATCTTTCTCAGATCGGCTCCTTCGAGACCGGGCCTCACTCCGTACATACCCTCTATCTCTGCTCCCCAGAGGTGCGCGAAATTGGAATTACACTCCACCACCTTCAGATCCTGATCCACCACCACCGCGGCCGAGGGCATGGTCTTGAGGAGCGCATTCGCCTTCTTCTGTGCCAATTTCCTCATGTAGGAAACACACATGGTCCGCTCCGCCCTCCCCCGCACCATGGCCTCGGCAAAGGCGCGACACGTATCATAACCGCAGCCGGAACAGTTGAGCTCGTCCTCAGGGGAATACTTGCCTACCGAGCGGAGGGCCTCACGTATCTCCTCATCGGAGATCGGAGTCTCACGGTATGGATCGCCGTGTACCTCCACCTCGAGCGGGAGCGCGCATCTCACCCACTCCCTGGAGGCCCCCTCGGCGTACGACAGGACCTTCAGATGACGGTCCAGGCTCCCTCTACGGCTGCCGAACGCCGGGCCGTTGATACATCCCCCCTCACAGGCGAGAAGTTCCAGGAAAAGCGGTACATCCAGGGAATCGATGTCCAGACCGTCGAGGGCGCGGGCGATCTGTGTGATCCCGGAGAACGACTCGAAGATCCACGAGCCGGGAGTTCCCATACGCTCGAGGGTACGGATGGCCCCTCCCTGGACCGGGTACAAGGCGCCATAGGATGAACGTGAGGGATAGAAATCGCCGCCATCGGTCCTGAGATCGGAGGGGTAGACACCTGCCTCCTCCATCCAAGCGGCGAGCTCGGAGAAGGTGAGCGCGAGATCCACCACCCCTCCCGACTGTTCCGCCTCCCTCTTCTTCGCGATGCAAGGACCTGCAAAGACCACTGCGGTCTCATGCCCGAAGACCGATTTGAGGTATTCGGCATGCGCCCTCATGGGGGAGCCCACAGGTATCACACAAGGAAGGAGGTCCGGACGATACCTCGAAATGTACTCCACGATCACCGGACAGGCCGAAGAGATGAGAAGACGCCCCTCTCCCTGTCCCTCGTGCCCCGAGAGCATCTCCCTTATCTTCTCGGACACGATATCCGCACCCACCGCGGTTTCGGAGACGGCATGGAACCCCAACTTTCTGCATGCGGCGATGAGCTCCTGAGGGGACGTATCCCTGAAGAACGCAGGGAAACTCGGTGCGAGAGAAAGCACGACCTTCGATCGGAGCGAAAGGATCGTCTTGGCCCTGTCGACGTCGGAGCGCACCCTCTTTGCGCCGGAAGGACACACCTCCACACAATGGCCGCAGTATAGGCACAACTCCTCTACCACCTCCGCACGACCGCTGGAGATGCGTATGGCCTTCACAGGACATTCGCGGATACACTTGTAGCAATCGAAACAGTCGGACGTGACCGTATAGATGAGGCGCTGGAATGTCATCTATTACATGTCCTCCGGGAATTCGAAGGAAAGGATGTCCGGCACCGCCTCCGGCTGGACACGCTCGTAGATCCTGTTACCTATCCGTACCACAGGACCTTCCTTGCACCTTCCGGAACACAGCTCACCTCTCACCTCGACATCCTGATCGAGGCCGTGTTCTTCGAGCCATGCCCTGATCACCTTCACCGTGAGGGCATTACCACGGGCATGGCAGGAGCTTCCCATACACACAACGATGGATCGGTCCTCAGTCATCGATATGAAATTATATATATTTTTATATCGTGTCAAGGGGGAAGAAGAGGCGGGCAACGCCCGCCTCTTGCCTTGGGAGGTGTTCTATGAAACAGAGACCCCCTACCGGGTCTCCACCGTCACCTTTTCAGGGGGTTTCTTGGTCTGTTTCTGCTGGAACACGAGCTTCCCGCTCCGCACCGTCACCAGGATGTACGATCCCGGCACGAAACGCTGCCTGAGGATCTCCATGGAGAGCGGGTCTTCGAGCTCGCGCTGTATGGTCCTCCTGAGGGGTCGCGCTCCATAGCGAGGATCATACCCTTTGTCCAGGAGATACTCCCGAGCGCGCTTCGTGATCTCTATCTCCATCCCCTGCTCCCTCACCCGCTGGAACACCTCTTCCAGGAGGAGCCCCAATATCCGTTCGAGATCCGCCCTGCTGAGGCTCTTGAACACCACGATCTCATCGATTCGGTTGAGGAACTCGGGACGGAAGATGCGCCTCAACTCGTTCATCGCAGAGGCCTGGATCTCTCTGAAATCGAGGATCCCTTCCTTGGTCTGGAAGCCCACCGTGGACTCGCGGGTGATCTCCCTGGCACCCGCGTTCGAGGTCATGATGAGTACGGCGTTCCGGAAGGAGACCCTGTGTCCCAGGTTGTCCTGCAGTTCCCCCTCTTCGAGGATCTGAAGGAGGATGTTGAAGACATCCGGATGAGCCTTCTCTATCTCGTCGAAGAGTATCACCGAGTAGGGCCTGTGACGCACCTTCTCCGTGAGGAGGCCGCCCTCCTCGTAGCCCACATACCCTGGAGGGGCCCCCACGAGCCTCGAGACGTTGTGTTTCTCCATGAAGTCCGACATGTCGAGCCGGATGAGCGCGGAGGTGTCGCCGAAGAGATATTCGGCCAGGGTCTTCGCGAGAAGGGTCTTACCCACACCGGTCGGCCCGAGGAAGACGAACGACCCCATGGGACGGTTTGGAGAGCTCAGCCCCGTCCGCGCCCTGCGGATGGCAGATGCCACCACTTTTATGGCCTCGTCCTGGCTTATCACTTTCCGGTGGAGCTCTTCCTCGATATGGAGGAGACGCTCCGATTCACTCTGCGCGATCCTCACGAGCGGGATGCCGGTGATGTCGGAGACGACCTCCTGGATATCCTCCTGATCCACGATGTTCTGCGTCCGTTTGATCTCGAGCTTCCAGGCGGTCTTCAGCCTCTCGAGCTCCATCTTGAGCCGGTTCACCTGGTCCCTCACCGCAGCCGCCCGCTCGTAGTTCTGCGTGTTCACGAGCATGATCTTCTCGGAATTGAGCTGGTCTATCTTTTTCTCAAGCTCCTCTATCTCCTGAGGCCGGTTGAGCACCTGCACGTGGGTCCGCGATCCCGCCTCGTCGAGCAGATCGATGGCCTTGTCGGGCAGGTGGCGTTCGGTGATGTAGCGAGCAGAGAGGACCACCGCCGCCTCCACGGCCTTGCGCGTATAGGTGACGTTGTGGAAATCCTCGTACCTCGTCTTTATCCCTTCGAGGATCTGGATCGTCTCCTCGATGGTCGGCTCGCGAACGTACACGGGCTGGAACCTGCGCTCCAGTGCCGCATCCTTTTCGATGTACTTCCGGTACTCGTCCAGGGTGGTGGCGCCGATGCACTGGATCTCCCCCCGTGAGAGCGCAGGCTTGAGCATGTTGGAGGCGTCGATGGCACCCTCGGCACCGCCCGCGCCAATGATGGTGTGGAGCTCGTCGATGAAGAGGACCACGTTCTTCACCGAGACGATCTCCCGCATCACCCGCTTGAGCCGTTCCTCGAACTCGCCCCGGTACTTGGTCCCCGCCACCAGGGCCGCAAGATCGAGGACGAGTATGCGCTTGCCCTCGAGCATCTCGGGCACCTCGCCGCGCACGATCCGCTGGGCGAGAGCCTCCACGATCGCCGTCTTCCCCACCCCCGGGTCACCGATGAGCACGGGGTTGTTCTTGGTGCGTCGGGCCAGGATCTGGACGATACGACGAAGCTCACGCTCCCTCCCGATGACCGGATCGAGCTTACCCGTCCGGGCGAGCTCGGTGAGATCCCTGGAGAACTCGTCGAGCAATGGGGTATTCTTTCTGTAGGCAGCCGACTGGAAAGCCCCCCTCCGTTTCTCCTGTTCCTCCTTCCCCCCCCACGAGCTGTTGTACACCGATTCACTCCCCTTCACCTCGAGGATGGCCTCCCTCAAGACTTCCAGGTCGATGCCCTTCTGGGCCAGGAACCGGGTGAACACCCCCTCGCCGTCGCGGGCACATCCCAGCATGAGATGCTCGGTCCCAATGTATTCGTCGTCCAAATGGCGGGCCTCCTCGGCTGCATACTCGAGAACCCTCCTGCTCCTGGAGGAAAGGGGTACATCCCCGAGGATGAAACTCCCCCTCTGTTTGGAGAGATTCTTCTCTACGAAGACCTGGATCTCCTCCGGCGCGATCTTGAGACGTTTTATCGCTCTATAGGCAACGCCCGCCCCTTCGCGGATGATGGCGAGGATGATATGCTCCGGCTCCAGTTCTTCCGCATGAAACCGCTTCGCCTCATCCTGGGCGAGCACCGTGAGTATCTTCTGGGCGCGCTGCGTCAAATCCTTAAACATAGACTCCCCTCTTGTATCTACCCATGGTCAGAGAGCATCTCCCTGAGCCATGCCGCACGGGCTTCCTCCTCTCCCTCACGCGAGAGAGAAACTCCCTCTGCCTCCATCCTGCTCCTCATGTGTCCCGGCTGGGAGGCGAAGTACAGGTATGGGAAACGCCCCAGATCCATGCGGGGTCCCACCCCCCACACCGCCGCCGTCCTCAGGAGGAGCAAGGCCTCACTGGCAGCCTTCGAGGACACCTTCCGGGAGCTCGTGAGGATCTTCCACGCGGTGTCGATCCTCTCCCGAACCTCTTCTCTCCTCGTCCTGCTGGAGAGAAGGGTTTCTCGCTTCTCCCTCTCATAATGTATTACCATAGTACAGGTATCTTCAAGCCTTTTTCGTACTTTTTCAGGGGGAAGGCCCTGGACTCCGTCCATCATCAGGAGGAACATGCCTTGCGAGTACAGATCCCTGCCGCTCTGGAAAGGGAGGAAGACCGCATCGTGCTCGGAAAGGAGCTTCTTCAGCATCACCACGGCCCGCTCTGCAAAGGTGGCAGGGGTATGGAGGAGGAGCGAAACCCTGTACCCGGTTCCCACATCCTGTACGTTGGCATTGAGATAGCCCAATTCGAGCGAGAAGGCAAACGGGAGCTTCTCGTCCAGCTTCTCCGCCAGCTGACGCACGCTGTCCATACCCTGCTGCACGTTGTAGCCGGGATCGTATCGCACCAGCCGGAGATGATCGGAGAAACAGACGAGACCGAGAGGGTCGGTATCGGGAGACAGCAGGAGAGACCCGCCCGGGAAGGCCATGAGATCCTGTCGGGTCAGGACCTGCGATTCTATGAGCTGTTTCTTCGCCGTGGCGGGGAGGCTCTTGAGATCCACCCAGCGGGTTCCGGGGAGATAGTGAGACCAGGCGCTCACGATCCTCTCCACGAGCTCCTGCTGGACCCGTGTGCCGAGCATACCGGGAAACGGATACCCCGCCACGTTCCGCGAGAGACGCACCCGGGTGGACACCACCACCTCGTGCGGCTCGGGTGTCCTGTCGAACCATGAGAGCGATGGAATGGTGTAAGGATTCATGAACCCTGTTCTGCCCTGTCTTCTTCCAGTTCTCGGAGCCTGTCACGGATCCGCGCTGCGCGTTCGTAGTCCTCGTTGCGGATGGCGTGTTCGAGGCTCCGCTTGAGCCGCATCCTGTCCATGAGAATGCGCTTCACGGTGTTGAACCTCCGAGGGACACTCCCCCTGTACCTGTACCCCTGCGGGAGGAACTGATAGGCCTCTTTCCTGAAGACATAGTAGCAGTCGGGGCACCCCGCCCGCTGTCTGGCCCTGAACTCCTCCATCGACATACCGCATCCCGGACAGAGAACGTCGTCTTCCTCCTCGTCCTCGGCATCGTCCAGGCCATCCTCCTCGGGAACGAAGAGGGCCTGCAGGAACTCCTCTATATTGAAGCTCAGATCCCCCCCGAAGTGTTCTATTTCCACACTCTCGGCACACTGGGCGCAGAGCTCTATCTCCTTCACCTCGCCATTGGCGATATGCTGTATCTTGAGGACCACATCCTCCTCACCGCAGATCGTGCATGCCATCGCCGATCTCCCCTCATTCGTGGCGTTACTATATTGTACTAGGAAATCGGGCAAAAGGAAATATCCCCCTCCGGGATCACCCCTCCCTCCGCAGGACCTCCACGGGTGAGATCCGAAGCACATACCGAGCCGGACCCCAGGAAGCGAGGAAGGCGATCAGCGAGGCCCCCACGAAGATGAGCCACAAGACGAACGGGGAGGGGTGGACGGGGATGTGTTCCACGTAGAAATCCGACGAGAGTATGCGCACCGGCTCGTAGGATCCACCCCGAAGCCCGGCGGCAAGGCGGAGCCAGAGGTTCACGACGTGTTCCAGGAATGCGAACAACTCGTTGATGTAGAGCGAGATGAGGAGTCCACAGGCCATTCCCGCGAGGGATCCCGCCATACCCACGAGCATCCCCGTCCACAGGTAGGCCCTGCTCACCAGACGTGGTGGCACCCCGATGCTCTTGAGCATGGCGATCTCCTCGGCCCGCTCCAGCACGAGCATCACCAGTGACGAGGAGATACTCAAGGCCGCAATGAGGACGAGAAGGCCCATGATGGCGAGGAGGAGTGCTCTGCTCGTGGAGAACGAGAGAAACTGCGCACGCCCCAGATCCTTCCACGAAAGGACGACCCATCCCGCGCCAAGACAAGCCGCGATCCTGGAACGCAAGGCCTCCATGTCGTGGAAGGGATCATCCACCTTGATCCCGAGAAAGGCACGTGACGATCGCCTGTCGAAGACCCGATCCCCCCACTCGAAGGGGACGTAGACCCACAGCTTGTCCACATCCTGATAGCCCGTGGACGTCACTCCGGTGACCTCGAAGGTGGCGATACGCGGGAGGATGGTTCCGCCTCCGAAGCTCCGAAGCACGAGGAGCTTCACCTTGTCCCCCACCGAGATGCCCAGTGTACGGGCCACCTCCACCCCCACCACCATGTGCCTGGGAGAGGAGAGATCGAAGCGCCCTTTCTCTATGCTGAGGGAGGAGCGAAGGCCCTCGTCCTTCTCCCACCACCAGGAAGGCACGGCCCGTATCGTGACCCCCTCCCGCCTCACCCCGTTCACCAGGAGGCCCATCCCCTGGATTTCGGGAACAGCGAGGAAACCCTCGGCCGCCAGACGTTCCACGCCCTCCTCCATCGAGAGATCGGGGGCGTACGCGAAGGCCTGGAAGTGGTAGGTGGTGGTCTCGAGAAAACGGCGGGTGATGGCCTCTATCATCCCGTCGGAGACGTGGAGCACCACCACGAAGGGCACGAGGCCGAGGGCCACGGCCAGGAGCGAGGACCGGATACGGGGTGCGAGGGAAGGGCCGTCGAAGAGGTTCTTCCATGCGAGATAGATGAGGCGCTTCATGACCGATGGAGCCTCCCCCCCTCAAGGCGGTAGACGGTGTCGGCCCGAGAGGCGAGGGCGGCATCGTGGGTCACGAGGATGAGCGTGGCCCCCTCTTCCCGGACGAGGGAGAAGAACACATCCTCCACCATGCGGGACGTGCGCTCGTCCAGGTTGCCGGTGGGCTCGTCGGCGAGGACGATACGTGGGCCGTTCACCAGGGCCCGTGCAATGGCCACCCTCTGTCGTTCCCCGCCGGAAAGCTGGGAGGGGTAGTGGTGCATCCTGTCTCCGAGCCCCACCCTCACGAGGAGATCCCGAGCCTTCGCAGCCGCCTCAGAAAAGGAGAGCCCGGCCATATATGCGGGGAGGAGGACGTTCTCCAGGGAGGTACACTCCCGGAGGAGGTAGTGCATCTGGAAGACGAACCCCATGTCTCGCTGCCGGAAGGCCGCGAGCGCCTCCTCGTCGAGGGCGCCCATGTCCTGACCTTCAAGAAGTACGCGCCCCGATGTGGGGGTGTCGAGCCCCCCTATGAGGTGGAGGAGGGTGCTCTTCCCCGATCCACTCTCACCCATGATCACATGGACCTTCCCCCTCTCGAAACCGCCCGAGACCCCGTCCAGCACACGGAGGGATGTCTCTCCGGAGGGATACTCCTTCACCACTTCCTCAAGGACGATGATCGGATCACTCATTGCGTAACACCTCGGTGACGGAGAACGTCCGCAACATGCGGGTGGCCAGATACGCCGCCCCCCCTGAGACGAGGACAGCATAGAGGACGATCCCCAGGACTTCAACCGGATACACCCTGAAGGGAATCTCCAGGAGATAGAACGATTGCGGCGAGAAGATGCGGACGGATCCCAATCGGAACCGCCCCCCCCAGAACCTGCCGAGGGCGTTCCAGAGGTGAATACCGGCGTTGAGCATCGACTCCACCCAGGAGAAGACCCTGTTGATGTTGATGGAGAGGAGATACCCCCACATCGTGCCGAGGAATGCGCCCGTAGCACCGAGAACGATACCCTCGAGGAGGAAGACGCGCCTCACCTCCTCCACACGGGCCCCCACCGCCACCAGGAGGGCGAGCTCACCCCTTCGTTCGAAGATCGACCTCCTGAAGCCGTGGACGAGGTTGAGTCCGAGGACGAGGAAGATGAGACCGACGAGAAAGACGAGGAAGAGCTTCTCCATACGAAGGGCGTCGAAGAGGGCCCTGTTGTATTCCTCCCACGTGACCGCTTCGTAGCCCGCGCGGACGAGCCGTCGCTTCACCTCCTGTGCCCGTGAGGGGCGCGGGAGTTTCACGGCGAGAAAGGAGCCGTCGTCTCCACCGGCGACCAGGCGGGCATCCTCGAGGCCCATGAAGAGCATGGAACGGTCGATCTGATAGTTTCCGGTTCGGAAGACTGCGGAAACCACGAACCCCCGGCGCACCGGGACCAGGATCCCCGTCTCTCCCACGCTCAACCCGGTGAGGACGAGGGAATCACCCACCCCCACCCCCAGCTCATAGGCCAACTCCTGCCCCACCACCACCCTCCCCTCCCCCACCCGGAAGACACCCTCCCTCACCTCCACCACCCTCGCGAACCCCGGATCCCGCTCCCTCATCCCCTCCGGTACCCCCCGTACCTCCACGAACTCCACCTCACCCCCCAGATCCCCCGCCAAGACCCGCACCTCCACCTGCGGCACCACCACCCCCTCACCCACCACTCTCTCCACCTCCGCCGCATCCACCGCTCCGTACACCCTCACATGGAAGGACGCGACCTCCACCAGGGAGTCGATCGTGAGACTCTGGAAACCGTTCATCACCGAGAGCACCGTGACGAGAGTGGCCACCCCGAGCACCACTCCGAGCCACGTGAGCAGGGAGGCTGCGGCCGTCTTCTTCCGTCTTCCCCTCAGAAGGTAGATCACCGCGAGCCGCCCCACCCACCGCCACACTCTCCATCTCGAGCGGAGCCACGCCTTCACTTCGCCTCCCGCACCGACACGAGCTCGCCGTCCAGGAAGAACTCCTCCCGCACGAGCCGTCCATCCGCCCCGTAGACCCGGCGCACCGAGGCACCCTCGCCCAGGTCCACCACCTCCGCCGACACCGCCCCCCCCTCCCCGAACTCCCGCCTCATCACGCGCACGCCATTCTCCCACACCTCCTCCCAGACCACCCGATCCCCCTCGTATCCGTACCGAGACTCCCTCACGAGCCCTTCCGTCACCTCCCGCTCCCACACCACCCTACCCCCCTCGTACCCGTACACCACCCGCCGCACCGACACCCCCTCACGCCGCCACACCTCCTCCACCGGCCGCCCCTCCCCATCGCAACGGACCTCCACTACCGCCCCCTCCGCCGGCCGCTCCTCCACCCACCCCTCACACACCCCGCCTTCGCCGTACCGGTACGTGCGCACCCACACGAGTCTCCCCCCCTCCCACTCCTCGCGCTCCACCACCTCGCCGGAACGGCCGTACCGGACGAGAAACCCCGAACCCCCATCCCCGTGCCACTCCTCCACGAGCCGGCCTCCCACCTGCACGTACCGGTCCACCCCCTTCTCGGGGACCGCCCGCACCTCCCTGAGCCGACCCTCCCGATCGTAGCGGAACTCCTCGGTACTCGTCCCTCCATCCACCCCCTCCCACACCCTCCGCACCACCCGCGCACCCTCATACTCGTACCGCACCCGCTCGGAGAACTCCCCCTCTCGATAGAATTCCTCCACGAGGAGGCGCCCCCCCTCGTCGTACCGAGAGACCCGGGAAAGCACCCCGTCCCCCCACACCTTCACCACCGAAGGCACACCCTCCCTGTGCCACACGATCTCCCAGCGCCGCACCTCCTCCCCCTCCCGGAAGAGCACCCGTACCTGCCGTCCCTCCCCATCCTCCACCATCAGCACGTACTCGTAACGACCTCGGTCGAACTCCTCGATGGGGACGAGCGCCTGCCCCATCTCGTTCGAAGAGAACCACAGAGGCGAAGCGAGCAACGACCATCCCACACCCCACAGGAGCCATCGGTACGCACGCATCCCTACCCCTCCACCAGCCGGGAGAGATACTCCTCGACGTCGAAGGGCCTGAGATCCTCCAGCCCCTCACCCGTTCCCACGAACAGGGCGGGGATCTCCAGCCTTCGGGAGATCGGGACGAGCACTCCACCCTTCGCCGCGCCGTCGTACTTGGCGAGCACCAGCCCGTCCAGACCCACCGTCTCCTGGAACACCTCCGCCTGTCTGAAGGCATTCTGACCGGTGGAGGCATCGATCACCAGGAGCCGCCGGTAGTCGGCATGCACCGCTTTGGTACGGATCACCCGATCCACCTTCGCCAGCTCATCCATGAGCGACGCCCGGTTGTGGAACCGCCCGGCCGTATCGGCCAACACCACCCCTCCCCCCCTCCGCTCCACACTCTGAATCGCATCGAAGATCACCGCAGCCGGATCCGCCCCCGGCTGCTGGGCCACCACCCGGACCCCCAGACGCTCGCCCCACACCCTGAGCTGATCGATGGCCCCCGCCCTGAACGTATCCCCCGCCGCAAGCACCACATCATCCCTCCCCCACGTGGAGCGTATGAAATGGGCGCACTTCGCGATCGTCGTCGTCTTACCCACCCCGTTGACACCCACGAAGAGAAGCACCACCGTACCCGAATCGGGAAGGGAGAAGCCCCCGGCCCTCACATACCGCCGGAGCACGTCCTTTATCACCTCGCGGACCCCCTCCACATCCACCACCCCTTCCTTCTTCACCCTCCTCTGCACTTCCTCCACCACCTCAAAGGCGGTCTCGGCTCCGAGATCGGCCTCGATGAGAAGGTCCTCGAACTCCTCCCAGAAGGCCTCATCGAAACGGGCCCCTCCCCACAACGATCTGAGACGATCCATGAGCCATGCCATAGCTACTCCTTCCTCATTCAGGCACCCTCTCGAGGGCGCGGAGATAGTCGCCGAATGTCAGTACGGCCTGGACGAACAGGGACACGTTCAGCACGACCCCTGCATAGTAGCACCCCGCCGCCACGTCCATGCGCTCGAGGTAGTCGTCGGCATTCGCCGCCCCCCTCGAGAGGGCAAGCTCGGCCGCCTCGTAGGAATCCGCCCACCACCCGTAGCTCAAGACGGTGAGAGGCACCGACATGAAAAACAGACCGAACCAGGTGTAGAATCGCTCCCGTTTCACCCGCACACGCTCCTTGAGATCGATACCCACCGGAGAAAGGACCCACTCCACCGCATCACCCTCAATGGAAGCCACGGGCGCCCTCACCGGCAGGTACCCTTCCTTCCTCACCTCGAGGACACCCACCTCACCCCTCATCCGCACCTCACACGGCGAAGCGCCCTGATACACCCCGTCCAGATAGACCGAAGCCCCTGCGGGCACGGTGGAGACCTGAACGAGACGCTCCGGCACCTCCCTGATCGGAACCTCGACGACGCGCTCCTCTCCCTCCCCGATCGTGACCGTCGCCTCCCGGGGCTCCACCTCCCTCCCGCGCACCTCCACGCGGTGCTCCCCCGGGAGCAAGCGACCGACTTCCACACGACCCATACCCACCACCTCCCCGTCCACGAACACCTGGACCCCCTCCGGCACCTCCACCACGAGGCGTGCGGGGCGCACACCCAGAAGGTGCGGCGCCAGATCGTCCGCCGCCTTCCGCACCACGTCCACGAGCTCGTCCACGCCCCCCACATACCTCCCCTCCCACAGGACATCCGGACCGTACCGCCACTTCAACACGAGGTGCACGACCAGATACCCCTCCGCCACCCATCCTTCCCCACCCACCACCAGATCCACACCCGCCTTCTCCATCCGTTCCTCGAGCGTCCTCCCCTCCGGAAGGAACGGAAGCCCCGCGTCATCCTGATAGACCTCCATCGGCACCCGATCCACCGCGACATCCGGAAGTCGACCTATCCGTGCGATGCGCCGGTCCAGCTCGCGGATCTCCTTCTTCTTCGAAGCGAGCGTCTCCCACCGCACGAGAGGATCGGGATCGAAAAGGATCTCGTCCCGCTCGGCCACCTTCTTCACCCGTTCCGCGAGGAGCCTCCGTATGAGCAGGTCCCTCTGATACGCGCTGTAGGCCCGGAGCTCGGCCGGTGAGAACAGGTGCGCCTTCACCCCCTCCAGCTCCTGCGCGAGGAGCTCCGGGATCACGGTACCCAAGGTCCCGGTGTCTCCCTCCACCTCGAGGGGGAGGAAGCCGAGGACCCATGATTCGGGGAGGGGAATGACGTCCTCGGCCACGAGGCCCGAAGCCACCCCGCCGGCCAGGAGCACACCTACCAGCAGGACCCGTGCCTTCATACCCGCCTCACGTCTGTACCGCCTCCTGACGCTCCTTCCACTGCTGGAGGAGGTAGGCCTCTATGAACATATCGAGATCGCCGTCCATCACCGCCTGGATGTTTCCTGTCTCCACCCTCGTCCTGAGATCCTTCACCATGGTATAGGGCTGGAAGACATAGGAGCGGATCTGGTTCCCCCAGGAGATGTCCTTCTTCTCTATGGCCTTCTTCTCCTGCTCCTCCTCTCGAAGCTGCTGATAGTACTCGTAGAGCCGGGAACGGAGCATCCGCATCGCGATCTCGCGGTTCTTGTGCTGACTCCGCTCGTTCTGACACTGCACCACGATTCCGGTGGGCAGGTGGGTGATGCGCACGGCGGACTCGGTCTTGTTCACGTGCTGACCGCCGGCCCCCTGTGAACGATAGGTATCGATCCTCAGGTCTTCGGGGCGTATGTCCACCTCTATGTCGTCTTCGATGATGGGCGACACATACACCGAAGCGAACGAGGTATGGCGCCTCCCGCTCGCATCGAACGGGGAGATCCTCACGAGGCGGTGGACCCCCGCCTCGCCCTTGAGGTAGCCGAAGGCGTAGTCCCCCTTCACCTCCACGGTCACCGACTTGATCCCCCCCTCGTCCTCCACCATGTCGACGATCTGGGTGGAGAAACCCTTCCGCTCGAGCCACCGGAGGTACATCCGAAGGAGCATGGAGGCCCAGTCGCATGCCTCCATCCCCCCGGCTCCTGCATGGATGGTGAGGTACGCATCCTTCTGATCGTACTCCTCGTTCAAGAGCTCCCTGAGCCTGAGCTCCCGAAACTTCCGCTCGGCCTCGGCGAGCTGCTGCCTCAACTCCTCCTCCTCCTCCTCCTGCGAGGGATCGTTCTCCTCGGCGGCGAGGTCGTAGAGGGTATGGATGTCCTCCACCTCCTGCACGAGCGAGGCCCACCCCTCATAGCGGACCTTCAGCCGTCGGAGACGGGAGAGCACCTCTTCGGCGTGTTTCCTGTCGTTCCACAAATCGGGACGCCCGGTCTCCTCTTCGAGCCGGGAGATCTGCTCCTTTATGCTCGAGTTCTCAAAGATACCTCCAGGTTTCTTTGACTTTCGCCTCAAGATCCTCGATCGCAGGCCTGAGTTCTTCCAGCATATGCACCTCTCCTTCGTGTGATCGTCCCACAGTATACCTGTTCACCGAATGGGTTTCAATAAAAGGAATCCCGTCCGGGTCACACAGAAACAGGGCCGCCGGAAGGCGGCCCCGTCGTTCCTCTTCGATCCACGGCATCGAAGCTCACCTGATCTCCACATGCCCCCATGGGACCGAACTCCGGTAGTGGATGTACCAGTAGCCGTCGGCTGCAGCCGGGATCTGATGCTGTGCCACCCACACGTTGGTATAGTCACTCCCGTTGATCTCGAGGAGGTCCAGGTTCCAGGAGTTCACGTACCTGCTCCAATTGGTGGTGGTGGAGAAGTCGTTCGTCTTCCAGTAGTACTCACCCGCCCCGTCATAGGTGAAGGGCAGACTGATCTCGGTATACTCGCCCGAACCAGGAGTAGCGGTGGGTGTGGGGCTGGATGTGGGCGTAGACGTCGGTGTGGGAGTCGGAGTCGGTGTGGACGTGGGCGTGGGAGAGGATCCTCCCCCGGAGAGTGCGGTGGTCCTGAACCACTCGCCCCACGAGGTGGGGTCGGCCGGATCCCAGTTGTACACCATGTCGAGGTATTCGACCCCACCGCCGTTGCCGCACCACGACCAGCCCCAGTAGCCTATGCCATACTGGCGGGCATAGCTCACGATGGCCTCCTCGTTCGGATCCCCATCGGAATGCATGTAGCCGAACTCTCCCACGATGAGCGGCAGCCCCATATCGGCGAAGGCCTGGAAATAGTCCTGCACCTCCTGGGCGGTGTCGTATACGCCGTACATGTGCACGGAGAAGACGAGGTTCTGTTGTGGATCGGCCGCGTACACCTGAGGGGCGTTGTCCCTCATGGTGAAGGACCAGTCCTGACCCCAGTTGGGTGCATCCACCACGATGGTGTGCTGGAACCCCGCATTCCGCAAGGCCTGGACGGCATCGATGGTGTCCTGCACCCAGTTCTGGTAGTTGTTATTCCCATATGGTTCGTTCCCTATGTTGAGGAGCACGAAGTCCTCCTCTCCCGTGAGCACGGCCTGTATCTCCCGCCAGTAGGAGACCGCCTGTGCGAGCGAACAGGCGGCCCCATCCTCGCCGTATCCGGTGGTGTCGTGGACCTCCAGCATGATGGCGGAGAACCCGAGACGCTTCGCGGTCTCGATGATCGTCGCGACACTCGCGGCGTCGTCCTTGGTCCATCTGTACCCGTTGCTGAGGACCACCCGTACGGAATCCGCCCCCCATGATCGAATCCCGGTGAGCGCACTCTCGAGTCTGTCCTTGTACCAGGTATGCGCGTGGTTGATCCCCCGGAGCGTACCGGTGCTCACCGAGCGGGGAGCCGCCCTGGAGGAGACTTCGGCGGAGGGTGTCGAGAGCGAGCACCCCACCGTGAAGAGGAGCACGGCGGGCAGCAGGGTGAGAAATCGGTTTAATCGTTTCATAGAAACCTCCCGGAAAGAAAGTCATGACATCCCAAAGGATGTTTCGACGTATAATCTTACATCCTCCACCATCCCCTGTCAAATTCATTCGTCTTTTGAAAGTCGGAATGAAATCGGTATCGGTATCCGGGGTGGATCCCACCACCGTGGAGTCCCCCTCCCATGGGAACGGGGCCGGCACATCAGAGGACAGGTCCTACAGATTACGGAGGATTCTTCCGATGGGACTAGAGAAGATGCGAAACCTGGTCCACGTACTGTGTGCGGTTCTGATCCTCGTCCCCGTCTCCGCACAGGAGAGACTCCTGTATCCCTCGTTCCTAAAAGTGGCGGTGAAGGAGAACGAGGTGAAACTCACGTGGCGGGATGTCGACGAGATATCGGGAGAAAGATACCGCATCTACCGGCACGGTTACCAGATAAACGACCAGACCTTCGAAGGGGCCGTACTCGCGGGAGAGGTGGACGAAGGGGTACAATTCTTCCTCGACACGCCTCGGCCGGGAGGGGACTACTACTATGCCGTCCTGGCGGTCGATCGAGAGGGGAGAGAGCACAGGGTGTTCATTCCCTTCCGGAACACCACCGTCTCACCCGTCTCCATCAGCGCCGAGGCACTCCCCTCAACGGCCGAAGTCCTCTCCCTCTCCGGACGGGTGGAGGGATCGACTATCGTACTCACGTTCAGGGCCTCACGTGAGGACCGCACCCTCGTCATCTACCGCCATACCCGCCCCTTCACCTCCCCTGCGGATCTGCGGGAAGCCGTTCCGGTCGATCGTGTGCCGAGCTCGGAGACCTCGTACCTCGACCAACCCGTCCCGGGGATCCCGTACTACTATGCGGTGGTGGACTCCCTGGAGCTGGAGCGAGGAGCGACGGCCTTCGTCGCAGGGAAGAACACCACAGGGAGCCCGCTGGAGATCCCCCTGGAAAAGGCCGTCATGAGCCTGCCTGAGGCACCATCCAGGTCACTCAGGGAGGCGCCCCTTCCCTATCTTGCACCCGCCACGGGCTCATCGGCTCGGAGCGTGCTCCCTCAGAGGCGGGTCCCCCTCACCCTCTCCACGCGGAAGTCGCTGGAGCAGATGCTCTCCTCGCTCCCACCCCCGGCTCGAGTTCCCCCATCACCGGAGCTGCTCCCGGAGGAGGAGGGCGGATCACCCGAGACAGCCATCGAGGCCGCGCTCAAGTCCATCGCGGCAGACCTCTCCTCCCCACAGACATGGGCCGCATCCGAACAGGCGCTCCTCAACCTCCTCTCCCTCACCGAGTCATCGGAGTTGGAAGCCCGGATCTTCTTCTATCTCGGACAGGTGCTCTTCTTCCAGGGAAAGAAGGAACAGGCGGTCTTGAGCTTTCTCATGGCCCGCGATACCTACTACGTCGAAACCACGAGATGGCTCAGGAGGATACTCAGCCCTTGACCGCAGGAGAGATGGCTATCTCGAGGGTGTATTCGGAAGTGTGAGGGAAGATGTCCACGAGGGGAAGGAGGGCGATCCCCTGAAGGGCGGTCTCCCCCGCCTTCTTCCCTGCGGTGAGTACCGGATAGTGCCAGAGCGGCACCTCCTTGTCGAACGAGACCAGACACGTCGAGCCGTTCTTCCCTTCCGGGAGGAAGAGCACCTTCTCGGCGCGCTCCTTCCCCGCTTCGAGGAACGAGGCGTCGCGGGGCCCACCCGCTCCCTCCTTCATATAGCGCATCTTACGGGGCACCTGTGGGGGGAAGGAGAGGTTGATCTCGGGGACGAACCTCAGAGGATGGGAAGGTTGCCCCTCGAGTACGAGGTGGTAACGCACCCGCAGGGTGTCGGGTCCGAAGAGATAGCGCTTCGATATATGGATGCCGGTCTGACGTCTCCCCTGACGGACGACCCCTTCGTGCGAGAGGGTGATGTCGAGGACGTCCCTGCTGTAGTGGTCCACGGTGTAGTGCGCTCCCGAGAAATCGGCGACCACGAGGGCGGTCCCCCGTATGCAGTGCTCCAGGGTCACCCCTTCCTCATAGAACCGGTCGACGAACAGGAGCCGTGGCTCCTTGTCCTCACCGGAAAGGGAACTCCCCTCCAGCTTGAGAAAGGGATACCGACCGCACGTGGCCAGGAGGTTCCACTCCTCTTCCAGGATGTCGAGCTCGAAGACCGCCCCCCCCTTGGTGGAGAGGTACGCGTTGTACCGTTCCCCCTGGAAGAGGTACTCGGGATATCCATCGAAGGTGAAGTCGGTCTTCACCACGGAGGGATAGAAGATACCCTTCTCCCTGGTGTTCTTCTCGGCCTGGATGAGGGCCCTGTAGGCGGCATGCCGCAACCAGGGACAGGCCACCCCACCGTCTCCGGAGACGATACTGTACGCCGCCCCGGTCTGTCCCCGGTAGAGGTCCTCGCGGGCGGTCTTCTTCCTCGACCTGTCACCCCTCAGTTGACGCACCAGACTCTGGACGTACTGCATCTTCGCATAGAGGAGATGGGGTTCTTCGATCCTCGAAACCTCCTGACGCACGTAGAAATGTTCGGAGTTCCCCTCCGGAGAAAGGATGAGCGGAGGGAGGTGTATCCTCCGGGTCGGCACGATCTCCCGCACCACGTCGCGGGGAAGTCGGAGATCGAGCTCGCCGTAACGTGTCTTCAGAAGCGAAAACAGTTCGGTCCACCATGCGAGCACCGCCTCCTGACGTGAAGGAGAGAGGGTGCTCCACGAGGCGAAATCCTCCATGAGGACAAGCACCCCCTGATCCCGAAGCGGAAGATCCAGGAGACCCTCCAAGAACTCCCGCGGGGACCCCTGGTAGAGGGTACTCTTGAGACGGGTACTCACAGGGAGGAGACAGAGGGTCTTGCCGTCGTGTTCGGTGATGTAGTGCTGGAAGGCGGCCTGGGTGCCCATGCGGATGCCCGCATGGGAGAGGTGGACGTCCGGGAGGAGGACGTACTCCATTCCCGCCGTGGCCAGGGTGGAGGCGAGATCCGGAGACCAGATGCCGAAGGGCAAATAGCACCCACGCGGGCGTTTGCCGAACTCCTGACGCAGGTAGGTGGTGAGGAGCTCCACTTGGCCTATGCGATCGGGTTTCGAGATGAGGGGGAAGAGGGGCTCGTAGAACCCTCCTCCCAAGATCTCCACCTGTTTCCTCTCACAGAGTTCCTTCATGACATCGAAGAAGGCACCATTGTGACTCCTCAGCATCTCGAGGAGGGCGCCCCCCATGTAGATAGAGACCGGGATCTGCGGTGTATGATAGATGAGAGAGACGAGAGGTTTTATAAGGGACTTGTAGAACGAGGCAACTTCCCTGCTGTCCTTCCCATAGGGGAGAGACAGCACAAATCCTATACTGCATTGCACATTTTTCATTACGAGAGCGTACTCCTTTTACGCACGACTTCCCTCCCCTGATATACCACTTTTCCTTTGTCCCAGTATAGCGCACCTCGGCGACATTGAAAAGCTTTTATTCGAAGCGGAGGAGGCATCCTAATAGGGAGGTCCCTCCATGGTCAATGGAGCCCTCCCCCTTCCTTTGACAAAACCGGGCAAATCTGAAATGATGCGGTATGCCGCAGAATCGAGTGGAGCGCGTCTTCGTCGAAAAGAGACCGGAGTACGATGTGAGGGCCCGTCACCTCTTCGAGGACCTGGTCACCACCCTCCACATTCGATCCCTCACAGGGCTCAGGGTGATCCATCGATACGACGTAGAGGGAGTCTCGCCCGAGACCTTCGAGCGGGCGCTCACCGGTATCTTCGCCGAGCCTCCGGTGGATCTCGTCTACCGTGAGGAACTCCCCGTCACGGGAGGATGGACGCTCCCGGTGGAACTCCTTCCGGGACAGTACGATCAACGGGCCGATTCCGCGGTGCAATGTCTCAGACTCCTCGAGCCGGAGGCAACACCGACGGTGAGGTACGCCACGGTCTACGTCTTCGAAGGGGATCTCACACAGGCAGAAAAGGAAAGGATCCGCTCATACCTCATCAACCCCACCGATTCCCGGGAGGCGCGGCTGGAGAAGCCCTCCCACCTCTTCGAGCCCGTTCCGGATCCACCGGCACACATCCCGACGATAGAGGGGTTCATCTCGGCGAACGAGGAAGACCTCCTCCACCTCAGGGAAGTGATGGGTCTTGCCATGGATCTCGCCGATCTCCTCCACTGTCAGCGCTTCTTCAAGGAGACCGCCGAGCGGAACCCCACCGAGACCGAGATCCGGCTCCTCGACACCTACTGGTCCGACCACTGTCGTCACACCACGTTTCTCACGGAGATCGCCCATCTCGAGATACCTCAGGGGCCCTATGCCCCCCTCTATCAGGCGAGTTACAGGACCTACCATGCCCTCAGGAGCGAGGTCTACGGGAGCTCCCTCCCTCCCGAGACCCTCATGGATATGGCAACCATAGGGATGAAGTATCTGAGGAAGACAGGTGCCCTCGCCGATCTGGACGAATCGCCCGAGGTGAACGCATGCAGCATCAGGATAAAGGTGTCCACGGATGGGGGTGAGGAGGACTGGCTCCTCATGTTCAAGAACGAGACCCACAACCACCCCACCGAGATAGAACCGTTCGGAGGGGCCGCCACCTGCCTCGGCGGTGCGATAAGGGACCCGCTCTCGGGCCGCGCCTATGTATACCAGGCCATGCGGGTCACGGGGAGCGGGGATCCCCATACACCGATCGAGGAGACCCTCCCGGGAAAGCTGCCTCAGATCAAGATCACCAGGGAAGCGGCGAGGGGCTACAGTTCCTACGGGAACCAGGTGGGGCTCGCCACGGGTCAGGTGGTCGAACTCTACCATCCCGGGTATGTGGCGAAACGCATGGAGATCGGCGCGGTGCTGGGAGCGGTGAAGGCGGAACATGTGCGGCGTGAGGAGCCCGTTCCGGGAGACGTGGTGATCCTCGTGGGAGGAAGGACAGGGCGCGATGGGATAGGGGGTGCGACCGGTTCTTCCAAGGCCCACGATGAGAAGGCCATAGAGAAGGCGGGTACCGAGGTCCAGAAGGGGAATCCGCCTGTGGAGCGTCACCTCCAGCGTCTTTTCCGTCGGCCCGAGGCGCTGCGGCTCATCAAGCGATGCAATGACATGGGAGCAGGAGGCGTGAGCGTTTCCATCGGGGAGATCGCCCCGAGCGTGGACATCTTCCTCGACAGGGTGCCCAAGAAATACGCAGGGCTCACCGCCACGGAGCTGGCCTTGAGCGAGTCCCAAGAGCGGATGGCGGTGGTCACCTCCCGGGAGGACGCAGAGGCCTTCATCCGTTATGCCGACGAGGAGAACCTGGAGGCGACGGTGGTGGCGGAGGTCACCGATTCGGGGCGGCTCCGCATGTTCTGGAAGGGGCTCACCGCCGTGGACCTTCCCCGCTCCTTTCTCGCCACCAACGGTGCCCGCCGCAACACCATGGTGGAGCTCCCCGATCCACGACCCGAGTCCTCTCCCCTCACGTTCACCTGTACCGAAGGAGAGGAGGGTTCCATCCTCGAGGCGTGGAAGCTCCGCATGGGACGCCTCCAGAGCGCTTCCCAGAAGGGGCTCCAGATCCTCTTCGACAGCTCGATCGGCGCCGGCACCGTGCTCTCGCCGTACGGGGGGGCGCACGAAGATACGCCCGTGGACGCCATGGTGAGCCTCATCCCGGTGCCGGGACGGGACGTGCGCACCGCGAGCATCATGGCCTTCGGGTTCAACCCCGAGATCGGATCCTGGAGCCCCTACCACGGCGCCTTCTATGCCGTGGTGGAGTCGGTCTGCAAGGTGGCGGCCACGGGCGGCTACTGGCGGAACGTGCGGCTCTCCTTCCAGGAGTACTTCCCCAGGCCGGGAAGCGATCCGACCCGATGGGGACTGCCGGCGGCAGCCCTCCTCGGCGCTCTCCATGCACAGATGAGCCTGGGGATCCCCTCCATTGGGGGGAAAGATAGCATGTCCGGCACCTACAAGGACCTGGACGTACCCCCCACACTCGTCTCCTTTGCGGTGACCACGGCCCCGGTGGACCGCGTGATCTCCCCCGAGCTCAAACGGGAGGGGAGCAAGATCTACCTCATCCACACCCCCACGGGCGACTACGACCTTCCCGACATCACGGCACTGATGGAAAACCTGGAGTTCCTCGCACAGCGGATAGGGGAAGGGGTGGTCATCTCGGCCACTGCGCTCCGTGCCGACGGGATCGCGGGGGGGCTCACCCGCATGACAGTGGGCAACAGGTTGGGATGCGTATTCGTCTCCGAGCCTCGACGGGAGGACCTCTTCTGCCCGCGCTATGGAAGTTTCCTCGTTGAAGTACCGGTCGACGTGCCCCACGCGCCCTTCGAGCGGCATCCCCATGCCTCATGCATCGCGGTCACGGGCGGGGATGCCGTAGTGATAGGCCGGGAATGGATCTCCCTCGAGGAGCTCCTCGCCGTGTGGACGAGGCCCCTGGAGGATGTCTTCCCTTCTCACGAGAGGGAAAAGGGCCGAAGCTTCCCCTTCCACACCGTGGAGAAGGAAACCACCCGGAGGCGGGCCTCCCACCCGAAGGTCGCCCGTCCGAGGGTGTGCATACCGGTATTCCCCGGGACCAACTGCGAGTACGATTCGGCCGAGGCCTTCAGGCGCGCGGGCGCCGAGGTGGACGTGCTCGTCTTCAGGAATCTGACGCCCACCCACATCCACGAATCGCTCGAGGCCCTCGCCCGGAGCATCAGGAACGCCCAGATCCTCATGATCCCTGGCGGCTTCAGTGCAGGGGACGAACCGGAAGGCTCCGGGAAGTACATCGCCACGGTCTTCAGAAACGCCGTGGTGCGCCACGCCCTCGAGGATCTCATCCATCACCGGGACGGCCTCGTCCTGGGTATCTGCAACGGGTTCCAGGCCCTCATCAAGCTGGGACTGGTCCCCTACGGTGAGATCCGCGACCTTGAGGAGGATTCCTCCATCCTCACCTACAACACCTCCGGCCACCATGTAGCCCGATACGTCCGCACGCGTCTCGTCTCCCGCCTCTCCCCGTGGTTCCTCAAGGAGGAGCCGGGAGCCGTCCACGTGCTCCCGGTCTCCCATACCGAAGGAAGGTTCGTCGCGCGCGAAGAGGAGGCACGCCGTCTCCTCGATCAAGGCCAGGTGGCGACCCAGTACGTGGATCCGGAGGGGAATCCCACCATGGACCCTCGATACAATCCCAATGGATCCGTCCTCGCCGTGGAGGGCCTCACGAGCCCCGACGGTCGCATCCTCGGCAAGATGGCCCACTCCGAACGAATACGGCCCGGAGTGGGGAAGAACATACCCGGCCACAAGGAAGAGCGCATCTTCGAGAGCGGGGTGGCCTATTTCCTGTGATCCCCGCCAAAAACCCACCCCAGGAGGAGAGACGGATGAAAGTCGCGATTCTCATGGGAAGCGCCTCCGACAAGGAGAAGATGAGAGGGGCGGCGAAGGCCCTCAGCCTCTTCGGTGTGCCCTATGAGGCCAGGATCATCTCGGCCCACCGGGCGCCGGAGCTGTTGGAACGGGAGGCGGCCCGTCTCGAACGGGAAGGAGTGGAATGCTTCATCGCCGGGGCGGGACTCGCCGCCCATCTTCCGGGGGTGCTCGCATCGAAGACCGTCGTCCCGGTGATCGGCGTCCCCCTGAACGGCGCCCTGGGCGGGCTCGACGCCCTCCTCTCCATCGTGCAGATGCCCAAGAACGTGCCGGTGGCCACCGTGGCCATCGACAACGCCTTCAACGCGGGGATCCTGGCGGTACAGATACTCGCCCTCAAGTATCCGGAGCTCAGGGAACGCCTTATTGACTACCGGACGAAAATGAAGGCAGAATTCGAGGAGCAGAACTCGCCCGTCGACCTGGAGGCCCAGGAGTGAACCCGAGGGACGATCACCCGCATGAGGAATGCGGGGTATTCGGGATCCGCATGGAAGAGGGGGCGGCCGCCCCACGACTCGCTTACTACGGGATCTACGCCCTCCAGCATCGGGGGCAGGAGAGTGCGGGGATCGCCATGGTCCGTCCCGACGGGAGCATCGGGCTCCACAAGGGCATGGGACTGGTGGCCGAGGTCTTCAGTGAACAAACCCTCGCGGGGCTCGAAGGCCACGCGGCGATAGCTCACACCCGGTACTCCACCACCGGCTCCAGCACCCTGGAGAACGCCCAACCCCTCCTCGCCCAGTCCAAACTGGGCACCCTCGCCATCGCCCACAACGGGAACCTGGTGAACGCCGGTGTACTGCGTGACCTGCTCGAGGAGACCGGTACGGTCTTCCACACCACCAATGATTCCGAGGTCATCCTCAACCTCATCTCACGACGGGCGCGGAAGGGCCTCGAGACGGCCCTCACCGAGACCCTCCAGGTGATCCAGGGATCCTATGCCATGGTCCTCCTCACGCCCGAGTACCTCATAGGGGTGCGGGATCCCCGGGGGATACGGCCTCTCTGTCTCGGCGAGATCGAGGGAGGATACGTGCTCGCCTCCGAGAGCTGCTCCCTCGATGCAGTGGGGGCACGCCTCGTGAGGGACGTGGAACCGGGGGAGATCCTCATCATAGGGAAGGAGGGCGTGCGGAGTATCATGAGTACGGAGCGCACCTTCCTCTCCACCTGTTCGTTCGAATACATCTACTTCTCACGCCCCGATTCCATACTGGACGGCACGAGCGTATACCTCGCCCGCAAACAGGCGGGCCGCATCCTCTTCAGGGAGAGTCCGGTGGATGCGGACCTGGTGAGCGGTGTCCCTGACTCCGGTATCGTGGCGGCCGAGGGATGGTCCGAAGCCTCGGGGATGCCGTACGCGCAGACCCTCATCAAGAACAAGTACGTGGGAAGATCGTTCATCGCCCCGGCCCAGGAACTGAGGGAACGCACCGTACACGTGAAGCTCAACGTACTCAGGCCCAATGTGGCGGGCAAGAGGATCGTGCTCATCGACGACTCCATCGTGAGAGGCACCACGAGCAGTCGACTCGTCCAGATGCTCAGGGAGGCGGGGGCCCGCGAGGTGCACTTCCGCATCGCCTCCCCCCCGGTGCGGTACCCGTGCTACTTCGGGATCGACATCCCCACACGGGCGGAACTGGTGGCGGCCAACAAAGATCTCGAGGAGATACGGAAGATGTTGGGCGTCGATTCCCTCGCGTACCTGAGCGTGGAGGGCCTCATCGAGGCGATCGGGGGGAGGCACGACTACTGTACCGGCTGCTTCACCGGAATGTACCCCCTCTCGGCGGCCATAGAACGAGGCAAGTACGTGATGGAGGAGTCCCCCCGCACCCCGCAGGGACGGTGACCCCCCGTCGGGAGGCCACACGAGACCACGAGAAAGGAGTCCCACGCGCCATGGATGCGAACAAGCCCGTGACCTACAGGGATGCAGGGGTCGACACAGAGGCTGCCCAGCACGCGGTACGACGGTACGCCGACTCGGCGAAGACCACCTTCGGGCCGGAGGTCCTCGAAGGGATCGGCAGCTTCGCGGGGTTCTTCCACCTCCGGGGCTACCGCGACCCTGTCCTCGTGGCGGGGACCGACGGGGTGGGGACCAAGCTGGAGATCGCCTTCGCCATGGATCGCTACGAGGCGGCGGGCGTGGATTGCGTGGCCATGTGTGTGAACGACATCCTGTGTCACGGCGCGCGCCCCCTCTTCTTCCTGGACTACCTCGCCTGCGGGAAACTCGAGCCTGAAAAGGCCGCCCGCCTCGTGGAGGGGGTGGCGGCGGGGTGCAGGGAGGCGGGGTGCGCGCTCATAGGCGGGGAGACGGCCGAGATGCCGGGATTCTACCCGCCTGGGGTATACGACATCGCGGGTTTCGCCGTGGGCGTGGTGGAGCGCGACCGCGTGCTCGATGGGAAGGCCGTACGGGAAGGCGACGCGCTCGTGGGGCTCGCCTCCAGCGGACTCCACAGCAACGGATTCTCGCTGGTACGGAAGCTCATCCCCGACTGGGAGGCGGCCTTCGAGGGACGGCCCATCGGTGAGGTGCTCACGGAGCCTACGAGGATCTACGTGAGACCCGTCCTGGAGGTGCTGGAGGAACGACCGGGTGTGATCCACGGTATGGCGCACATCACCGGCGGGGGATTTCCCGAGAACATACCACGCATGTTCAAAGACGACCTCACCGCCGTGATCGAGGAGGGGAGCTGGCCCGTTCCCCCGATCTTCCGCCACCTCGAATCGCTCGGCGTAGCGCACGAAGAGATGTTCCGCACCTTCAACATGGGAATCGGATTCGTCCTCGCGGTCGCCCCCGGCGAAGCCGAAACGATCATCGAGGTCTTCGGCGCAAAGGGGGTGCCGGCATGGAGGATCGGGCGGGTACGGAAGGGAGCCAAGGGCGTATGTTTCGAGTAGCAGTCCTCGTCTCAGGAAACGGCACCAACCTCCAACACCTCATCGATGCCTCAGGAGAAGGGAGACTCCCCATACGCATAGAGAAGGTGATCGCCGACAGACCCGCCTATGCGCTGGAGAGGGCGCAAAAAGCCGGTATCCCGGCCGTACTCGTATCCCGGAGCACACACAGGGGGAGGCTCTCCGACGCCATCCTCGAGGAACTCGGCGAAGATCTCGACCTCGTCGTACTCGCGGGCTTCCTCTCGATCCTGAAGGGGCGCATCCTGGAGGTCTATCGGAACCGCATCATCAACCTCCACCCCGCCCTCGTCCCCGCCTTCTGCGGGCCCGGCATGTACGGGCTCAAGGTCCACAAGGCGGTCATAGACTACGGGGTGAAGGTCTCCGGCTGCACGGTGCACATCGTGGACGAGGGCACCGACACCGGGCCCATCGTCCTCCAGCGGGTGGTCCCGGTCTATCCCGACGACACGCCGGAGACCCTTCAGGAGCGCATCCACCAGGAGGAGTACAAGGCCCTCGAGGAGGCGGTGCGCCTCTTCGCCGAAGGAAGGATAAAAGTGGAAGGAAGGAAGGTGTACCTGCTATGAAGGTGATGGTGATAGGAAGCGGAGGACGGGAACACGCCCTCGCATGGAAGTTCGCACGGTCGAACCAGGTGGAAGAGGTGCTCTGCGTCCCGGGAAACGGGGGAACGGCCCGCATGGAGAAGGCCCGCAATCTTTCCCTGCTCACCTTCGAGGAGATGGTCGCAAAGGCGGAGGAGGAAGGGGTGGGACTGGTGATGGTGGGACCCGAGACCCCGCTCGTGGAGGGAGTGGCAGACCGGTTCCAGAAGGCCGGTATCCCTGTGATAGGGCCACCGGCCTCGAGTGCACGACTCGAGGGGAGCAAGGCCTTTGCGAAAGAGTTCATGCGGAGGTACGGGGTGGCCACCGCCGATTACCTCATCACCGATTCCCTCCCCGAGGCCCTTAAGTTCGCCCAAAGGAGCGACTACCCCCTCGTGATAAAGGCAGACGGTCTCGCGGCCGGCAAGGGGGTGACCATCGTGCAAAACAGGGAGGAGGCGGAGAGGATCCTACGCGCCTACATGGAGGAGCGGATCTTCGGCGAGGCCGGCACCACGGTGGTGCTCGAGGAATTCCTCGAAGGAGTGGAGGCATCCATCCTCTCCATCACCGACGGCACCACCATCATACCCTTCCTGTCGGCGAAGGATCACAAACCCATCGGCGAGGGGAACACCGGCCCCAACACCGGCGGCATGGGAGTGATCGCCCCCAACCCCGCCGTCACGGAGGAGATCTTCGAAGATTTCAAGCGTTCAGTCATGCACCCCACCCTCGAGGGAATTCAGAAAGAGGGATGGGACTTCAGGGGTATCATCTTCTTCGGGCTCATGATCACCTCGAAGGGGGTGAAACTACTGGAATACAATGTGCGCTTCGGCGACCCCGAGACCCAGGCCCTCCTTCCCATGCTCACCACCGATCTCGTCGACCTCTCCCTGGCCTGCTGGGAACGGGCGCTCACCCACGTACGACTCTCGTGGGAAGCCGCCTGTTCGTGCTGCGTGGTGGCCGCCTCGGACGGATATCCCGGACCCTACGAGAAAGGCTACCCCATCCACGGCCTCGATCACGTGGAGCACACGGTCTTCATCGCAGGGGCCGAGGAACGGGAGGGAGTACTGTACACCTCGGGGGGAAGGGTCCTCGCGGTCACCGCCACGGGTGCCACACTCGGAGAGGCCAGGGAGAAGGCCTACCGGGATATGGAAAAGATCTCCTTCACCGGCATGTACTACCGGAGGGACATAGGCATATAGGGCCGCTCCCGGCCTGCCCCATCGGGACCGAAAGAGAAGAGGGCCTTCCGACCCTCTTCTCCAACTATTCACGAGGTTCCTGCCTCTTTCGGGGGCGGTAGTTCCCCGGTGAGGAGAAGGTGGATACTCCTCGCCGCCTTCCTTCCGGCTCCCATGGCCTCGATCACCGTAGCCGCACCGGTGACCACGTCGCCTCCCGCAAAGATGCGGGGATGACTGGTACGGAGGTGCTCGTCCACTACGATGGTCCCCCGCTCGCTCACCGCGACCTCGGGCATGGTCTTCCGTATGAGGGGATGCGGTACGCTCCCGAGGGCGAAGATCACGGTATCCACCTCTATGGAGTGCTCGCTCCCCTCTATGGGTACCGGTCGGGGACGGCCGGATGCATCCGGTTCCCCCAGTCGGTAGGAAAGACACTCGACGGCCCGCACCTTCCCTTCCCCGTCTCCCATGATACGCTTCACGTTGGTGAGGAATCTGAACTCCACACCCTCTTCCATGGCATGGATCACCTCCTCCCGCCGTGCAGGCATCTCCTTCTCGGTCCGCCTGTAGATCACGATCACCTCTTCGGCCCCTACCCGAAGGGCCATCCTCGCCGCATCCATGGCCACATTCCCGCCACCGATCACGGCCACCCGCCTCGAAAGCAAGATGGGGGTATCAGCGCGTTCCCTGTCGTAGGCCTTCATGAGGTTGGTCCGGGTCAGATACTCGTTGGCCGAGTAGACACCCACGAGGTCCTCCCCCTCTATGCCCATAAACTTGGGAAGCCCCGCCCCTGCGGAGATGAACACGGCATCGAACCCGTCTTCCTCGAGGAGCTGGGTGAGCGTACGCGCCTTACCCACGAGGAAGTCGTAGACGAACTCCACGCCGAGATCTTCGAGATGACGTATCTCGTCCTCCACGAGGCGCTTGGGCAACCTGAACTCCGGGATACCGTAGACCATCACCCCCCCCGCCTTGGGGAAGGCCTCGAAGATCACCACCGTGTGTCCCTCTCTCCGCAGGTCCACCGCTGCGGTCAGTCCCGCAGGCCCGCTCCCTATGATCGCCACTTTCTTTCCCGAATCGGGCTTTACGGGCGGAAGGGTGTAGAGGCCATGTTCCCTCTCCCAGTCGGCGACAAACCGCTCGAGCCTCCCGATGGAGACCGCCTTGAGCGGGTCCTTCAGCGCCTTGCCCACCGTGCAGGCCTCCTGGCACTGTTTTTCCTGAGGGCACACCCTCCCGCAGATGGAGGGAAGGAGGTTCGTCTCCTTGATGATGTCGACGCTCTCTTTGTACTCCCCTTCCACGATCTTCTGGATGAAAGCGGGAATGTTGATGGACACCGGACATCCCGCTATGCAGGGCGCGTTCTTGCACTGGAGGCACCGAAGGGCCTCCACCTTGGCCTGGGTCTCGGTGTATCCGAGGGTCACCTCGTCCACACGACGACTGCGTATCACCGGATCGAGCTCGGGCATGGGCTGGGGTGGAATCGCGAGCCGCTCCTTGTTCCGGAGGGTCCTCCCCTCGAGGTCGGAGAGAAGCTCCCTCGCCCTCCGGTCGAGTTCTTCCTTCGAGTAGAGGACATCGTCGGAGATATGCCTGTGTTCCATCACTCCCCTCTCCTTTCGTTTCCCACGAGCTCGAGCTTGCAGCGGTGGTCCTTCTCCTGCTCCATGGGGCGATAGGCGGCAAGGCGCCTCATCATGCCATCGAAGTCCACGAGGTGACCGTCGAACTCGGGGCCGTCCACACACACGAACTTGATCTCGTCTCCCACCTTCACCCTGCACCCGCCACACATCCCTGTGCCGTCCACCATTATGGTATTGAGCGACACCACGGTCTTTATACCGAACGGTCTCGTGGTCTCGGCACAGAACTTCATCATGATGGGAGGCCCTATCGCCACCACCTCGTTCACATCTCCCTGTTCACAGAGCTCCTTGAGCGGTTCCGTGACCAGGGCTTTCCTCCCATATGAACCGTCATCCGTGCACACGATGAGCTCATCCGAGACGCTCCGCATCTCGTCTTCCAGTATGATGAGATCCTTCGTGCGGGCTCCGATGATGGAGATGACCCTGTTTCCCTTCCGCCGGAAGGCCCTCGCGATGGGATGGAGCGGTGCCGTTCCGATCCCTCCTCCCACACAGACCACGGTGCCCACCTTCTCTATGTCCGTGGGGTTACCCAGCGGTCCGAGCACGTGGGCGATCCCCTCACCCTCCCGTCTCAGAGAGAGCATCCGAGTGGTCTTCCCCACCACCTGAACGATGAGGGTGATGGTACCGGCCTCCGGATCCCAGTCCGCCACGCTCAAGGGAATCCGTTCCGAAAACTCGTCCTCGAGTTGGATGACCACGAACTGTCCGGGTCTGTGGGCCTTCGCCACGTGGGGGGCCTCCACCACGAACTGAAACACGTTCTCGGAAAGTTGCCGCTTGCGAACGATTCTCCTCATCCACTACTCCTGCGGAGGTGATATATCAGTATAATCAAAATAACAAAAAAGACAAGCATCGTCTCTTTCCCGGCACTGTCAAGGAGGAGTGTTGAAATTGAGTTGGAGCCCGTAGGGGTGCGTCTCCCCACCTCTTGTATCACCTGCATGCCCACCACGTAGAGGCCTACCACCTCATCTGCATGAGCATGGCTCATATACCCAGGATACCTCCGTAGAAAGCTTCTCATGTGCCGAAACATGTTCTCCGCAAGGTTGCTCGTCCTCACCTTCTCCTTCCACTCATAGGGTAACTCCAGATAGGAGAAAAGCCGGTCCTTCCGCCACAGGAGGGAGGCCGTCATCCGGGGAGCCTTCGGCGCCCACTTCTTCACGAATGCCTCACACGCACCCTCTGCCTCCTCCTTCCCTCCTGCCTCAAAGAGCTTCCAGTACTCCGCTCGAAAAGCTCGCCTCTCCTTCTGGAGGTCTGCGTTCTTCCCCTTCCGTTCCCCCATGTCCTGCAGGAGCTTCTGCTCAAGCGTACCCTGCAGGTGCCAGAGGCATACCTGCTTCTTCGCCTCAGGATACACCGTCTCCACGGCCTGCCGGATCCCCTCAGCCTCATCGGCCACCACCAGCTCCACCTCATGAAGCCCTCGCTCATAGAGCCTGGTAAGGAGTCGCTCGTAGCTCGCCTGGTCCTCCTGCTCCGCAACGACCCAGTCGAGGAGCTCATGAGATCCGTCCTCCTTCACCCCCACGGCACTCAGGACAACCAGCTTCTTCTGACCCCTCCCACGCCTCTTTGCCCACACTCCATCCAGCACAAGGGCCTTCACTCCTCTAAGGGACCTCCTCCGCCACTGCTCCTTCTCCTCACGAAGACGCTTTATGAGCCTAAGGAGTGTCTGCGGGTGAGCCTCGCCTATCCCCAGCTCCCGTAACAGGATGGCCCACGTCCGCGCGCTCATCCCTCCCACATACCCGAGAAGGAGCTGCTCGGCGAGGGCCACGAGCCTCTGCTCATAGGCGACCAGCTTCACCTCCTTCCCCCCGCCGGTGCGGATGCGGGGCACGCGTACATCCTCGATCGGCCCCCAGGGGGTCTGCACGGTCTTCCATTTCCTGTAGCCGTACCGGTAGTACGGTGCCTTCTCAGCCTCCCCTCGTGCATATCGTGGTCGTCCTACTGCCTCCTCTCTCAGCGTCTCAAGGAGGTGTTCCAGGTACGTCTTGTAGGTGTGGCGCACCTCCTCCCGTAGCTGGTCTTCCACTTGTTTCATCAGATCAGAGAGGGTATACTGTGTCTCAATCAGTGTGCGTGTGTTACCACGCTTCATGGGGTATCTCCTCCTTGAAAAAAGGATTAGTGTGGTGGGAGATACCCCTTATCTTTTTTCCCCGCCTTTTTCAACACTCGATGTTACAGTCCCCCCCTCCTTACGGGAGGCCGAGTCTCACTCCCAGCGAAATACCCGAAAGGGAAAGGCTGTCCCTCTCTCCGGATTCACGAAGCGGGAACCCTGTGCCGAGATCCACCTCGAACACCCCCATGTCCAGGCCCAGACCCCCGGAGAGGGCCCCCGATCCGTAACCGGCACTCAGTGTAAAGGTGCGAAGGATCGTCACCTCGGCACCTACGCGGACCGCATCGGGCAGACCCTCCCAGTCGCCGGAGAAGGGTCCCACGGAAACGAAGAGACGGGGAGCCCACGCCTCGTCGGTGTCCGGAGCCCATCGGAGCCCCGCCGAGACACCCATGGGAATCGTGTACTCGTCTCCCACGCCTTCTCCTCCCTCCGGGACTCCCATGCGGAGAAAGGCGTCTTTCGCCCTATCGAACGAGGTCCTGGTATAGGAGATCCGGGTCCCTCCCACGTCCCTCACCACCAAGGCCAGGGCGAAGGGGCCCGGGAGGGCCAGCACGATCCCCACGTCCCAGGCCACACCGTACCCGGCGAGGGTGTTCGCCGCATCGCCGAAGGTCCCCGACGAGGGGAGATCGAGGAGCGAGGCGAAGAGCGCGCCGGCCTCCTCCTCGTCGAGCGGGGCATATGCCCGCATGAAGGGCCTCACGTCCGTACCCATCCGCACCTGCATGGTCCCGAGATCGAAGGAGAAGGCGCCACCCAGGAAGAAGGAGTACTCGCCCAGGATCACCCCATGGACATGGGAGGGGATCGACGTCCCCCAGAAGAAGGAGTCAGTGGTCACGGAGAGGCCCAGGCCGAGGCCTCCTCCTGCATATCCCAACCCGAGATGAGAACCTGCGCCGAGGCCCGTCACTTCGAGCTGTTCCTCCAGGGATGGGAGGAGCGCCTCCCCCTCATCCGCGAGGAGAAGGGCCGCGAGGGTGTCCACGGTGTGCAGAGGGTCTTCATGGAGCCAGACCGAAGCGTCGAGGAGGGTCAGGTCGGAACCGTCCTCGGGCAGCATTGCGGGATTGGCGAAGAAAGAGGCGTATCCTTCATCGAAGAGCCATCCCGCCCCGGCGGTGCTCACCGTGTGAGGCCGAAGGGGGATGAGGAGCGGGTCCTGCTCTGCGAAGACACCCGGTACCGTGAGAACACACAGGAGGAACACCATTGCCGGGGGACATAATCGCATCTCTATTGTCTCCAGAATCTCTAAAACCTCAAAAATCTCCAAAAGTTACAGGAGGACTCCCCACTTCTTCAATATAGACCGATCACCCCCGGTTTTCAAATCGAAACAGGATATCCATAGACCGAACGTCCTTCTCCCTCCACCACATCCCCCACCTCGACTCGGACCGTCTCCCCCTCCAGGGGAACCGGGACCCACACGAGAAGGTAGTTCTCCGAGGTCCCCACCGCATACCTCTGTCCGGCCTTCACCCTCTCCTGCTCGGGGATCACCTCCACCACCCTCCCCTTCTGGCGTGCGAGATAGGCCGAGGCGTGCACCTCCACACAGGCATGCAGGGCTTCCTCCCGTTCCTTTGCCACCCGCTCGGGCACGTGCGCTTTGGAAGCATAGGCCGCAGTCCCCGGTCTGGGGGAGTAGCGGAAGAGGTGGGCCCCGGAGAAAGCGTTCTCATCCAGGAAGGCACGGGTGGCCTCGAAGTCTTCCCGGGTCTCCCCGGGGAACCCCACGATGAAGTCCCCCGAGATGAAGGGATCCGTGGAGACATCCCTGAGCCTCGCGATGAGGGCCGAGATCTCTTCCGCCGTGTACCACCTCCCCATCTTCCTGAGGACACGGTTCGATCCGGACTGGACAGGGAGGTGGAAGTGAGGACAGATCCTTGGGGAGGAGAGGGCGTCCCAGAGTGCCTCCGAGAAGCCCTCCGGTTCCAGCGACGAGATGCGGAACCGGAGGCGCGAAGTATGCGAAAGGAGACGGAGGAGGAGCCCTCCAAGGTCGAGGGATTCCCACCGGTACTGGGCGAGGTTGACGCCGGTGAGCACGATCTCGCTCACACCACGTCCCTCGAGCTCCTGTACCCGCTGCAGGATCCGCGCTGGGTCGTCGCTCACCGCCCTTCCCCGCGCGAGCGGGACCCGACAGTAGGTGCACCGTCGATCGCACCCATCCTGTATCTTGAGGAAGGAGCGGGCGTGGAAGGCAGGACGGTCCACCCGGTAGAGGAATCGTCCGGCCGTCCTGTCGAGGGGAAACTGTGTCCGGATCTCCTGGAGGAGACGCTCCACGCGTGAGGGATCCAGATCCTCGTCCGGAAGCCGGGAAGGCAGGTGCAGGAGGAGGGGCTTCTCCTCCAACGGGAGGGCGATGACACGGTCCGAGAGGGCCTGCACCTCGTCCCTTTCGAGCTGTGGATAACAGCCCGTCACCACGACGAGAGCCTCCGGATGCTCCCGCGCGATCTTCCTGATGATCCTGCGCGCCTTCTGCTCGCTCTTGCTCGTGACCGTACAGGTGTTGACGATGTAGAGGTCTCCAGACTGAGGGAACTCCCCTATCCGGAATCCCGCCTCCCGGAAGGCAGCGGCTATACCTTCGGTCTCGTATTGGTTGAGTTTGCACCCGAGGGTGTAGAAAATCACCACCGGCTTCATCAGGGTGTGCTACGGGCGAGGGCCTCACGTACGCGCTCGACCCCGGCGGTCGCCTCCTGGTTCGAGGGGGCGAGCTTCACCGCCTCCTCGTAGGCCGCGAGAGCGAGACGGAGCTGTCTCGACTGCTCCCGTGCGTATCCCAACCGTATCCACCAGGTGGGCACATCCTTCCTGTGGTAGACAGCAGTGCTGAAGGCGATGTCGGCGTGATAGAACTCTCCCCACCTGAGGTAGATTTCGCCCATGTAGGCGTAGACTTCGGGGATGTGACGGCCCGTGGGCGCCACGGCCACGTACTGCTGGAAGTATGAGAGGGACTTCTCGTATGCGCCCAGGAAATAGGCGCTCTCCCCTGCGTTCATGAGGAGCCTGTAGTCGTACGGTGCGAATGCGAGGGCCCGCTCGCTGTAGTCGAGGGCCTCCTGATAGCGGTCGAGGGCGAGGAGCGACCAGCCGAGCACCACGTAGGAATCCACCCGACGCGGTGTCTCCTGGATTTCCTGGAGACACACGGCCACCGCTTCGCTGTATCGTCGCTCTCTGTAGAGGCCGAGTGCATCGGGCTTCTCCTGGGCATAGAGGCTCAAGGCCATACCGCCGATGAAGAATGCCAGCAGGAACGCACGTCTCATACTCCCTCCATCCTGCATTCCCCGGAGAATCGGGCACCCCTTTGGATCACGAGCTCCTTGGTATCGATCTCCCCCCCTACCTTCCCCGAGGGAAAGAGCTCCACGAGTCCTCCGCATGAGACCTTTCCTTGGACGGTCCCCCTCACCTGGACGGCCCGGGCCTCCACCTCTCCCTCGAGGGCCCCTTCCTCGGAGATCACCACCTCCCCGGAGGAAGCGACCTCACCTTTCACCCTGCCCCTGATCCACAGGGCCTCCGGGACCTCGATCTTGCCCTCGAACTCTGCATCCTCTCCGAGGACCATGTGGAACTGCGAAAACTCGAGATGTCGTTCGAGAAAACGTGGCACGTACACCCTCCTTCCGGAAAGGCTATCGTACAGAGGGGTCCGCTCCTCCGTCAAGCGTCCTGTCGAGCACGGCGAGTATGCGGGTAAAGGCCTGGGCGAGATCCTCCCGCATCCGGCGCGTGTAGGGGTTGTAGTGCTGCAGATCCAGGAAGAGCTGCCAGGGATCGTTGCAGGTCTGTTCCCGGATCTCCAGGAGCTTCCTGTACCCGACGGTGGCGATCGGGCTGTCCTCGAGGTGGAGCTCCCCGAGGACTCTCCCCACGAAGTGGGTGATACCCTGTGTGTAGGCCGCCTCCCTGTCGTGTTCCTCTGCCGTCATCCGATGGACGCTGAGCCCCATCTCCCGGAAGGTCTCCTCCCAGAAGGAACTCACTTCCTCCGTGACCCTGCAGGGGGTGAGGACGATGGGGAGACCGGCGATACCTTCTCTCGCAGAGTCGGGACCGAACATGGGGTGTGTCCCCAGGATGTCGATCCCGTCGGGGAGGGTCCTGGAGAGCACCTCGAGGGGATAGGTCTTCACGCTGCAGGTATCCATCACCAGGGTGGAAGGGGAAAGGTCCCGGGCGAGAGATCGGGCCACCTCCTCGACCGCGGAGATGGAGACGCACAGGATGATGACGTCACACGAGAGGAGCCCTTCGTAGGTGGTCAGCGTGAAATGCCGGGAGGCGATGGCCTTGGGAGTCCTACTGTATCCGTATACCTCGAAACGGGTCCCGAGGGTCTCCGCCCAGAACCGACCGAACCGGCCGAGCCCGTAGACACCGACGCGCATGGGAGCATCATAGAAAGTTTGCACACCTTTCACAATCCCCGGTATTTCAATTTCACGGGATCTCATCTATAATAGCTCGTGAGGGACATGATCGCCCTTGAATCACCGATGCGTAAGGAGCAGAAGGACATGGATTTCGTAGCCGAGATGTGGAAGAAGGCCAAGGATCGCCAGCGAAGGCTCGTGCTCCCCGAAGGAACGGAAGAACGAACCCTAAAGGCCGCACAGATCATCCGGAAACAGGGACTCGCTTCCCAGGTGGTCCTCCTGGGGGATCCCGGAGAGGTGGAGGCGAAGGCGCGCGAGGCAGGGGTCTCGCTCGAGGGCATCAGCGTGATGCAGCCGGGTGTGCCCGACGACCTCGAGGCCTTCGCGGAGGAATACCACCGGCTGAGGAAACACAAGGGGATGACCAAGGAGACCGCCTACAAGGAGATCTGTGATCCCCTCCGATGGGGGGCCATGATGGTGCGTCTCGGCAAGGCAGACGCCATGGTGGCGGGGGCGGAGAACTCCACGGGAAACGTCCTCAGGGCCGCCCTCACCATCATAAAGACGCGCGAGGGCATCAAGTACGCTTCGTCCTGCTTCGTGATGAAGATGAGGGACACTTCCTGGGGGGTGGAGGGCCATCTCATCTTCGCGGACTGCGCCACCATTCCCGATCCCAGTCCGGAGCAACTCGCGGAGATCACCATCGCCTCTGCCGAATCGTGCAGGAACTTCCTCAACGCCGAACCGGTGGTGGCCATGCTCTCGTTTTCCACCAAAGGATCCGCCCAGCATCCCCTGGTCGACAAGGTGGTGGAGGCCCTCACGCTCGTGCAGGCGAAGCGGCCCGACCTCGTGGTGGACGGAGAGCTCCAGGCCGACGCCGCACTGGTCCCGGAAGTGGGCAAGAAGAAGGCACCCGGTTCCCAGGTGGCGGGTCGCGCGAACGTGCTCATCTTCCCGGACCTCAATGCAGGGAACATTGGGTACAAGCTGGTCCAGCGGCTCGCAGGGGCAGAGGCCTACGGGCCGTTCCTCCAGGGGTTCGCGAAACCGGTGAGCGACCTGTCGCGCGGGTGCTCGGTGGACGACATCGTGAACACCGCGGCGGCCACACTCGCCCAGGACTAGGGAGAAGACCATGAAGGTGGTGCTGGTAGGCTACGGCCGGATGGGACGAGAGGTGGAACAGGTACTCAGGGAACGCGGGCACGAGGTCACCTACCGGGTGGACCCCTCGGGCAGCGGCGACGCTCCCACCCTCACGCCTTCCCTCCTCTCCGGTGCCGACATGGCGATCGAGTTCTCACATGCCTCGAGCGTAGTCGCCAACTGTGGCATCTACGTGGAAACAGGAGTGCCGGCCGTGGTGGGGACCACGGGATGGACGGATCGTATCGAGGAAGTCAGGCGGATGGTGGGCGAAAAGATAGGATACCTCTGGGGGGCCAACTTCTCCATAGGAGCGCACCTCTTCTTCGCCCTCGCAGTCCATGCGACAAGGCTGACACACGCATTCCCCGAGTACGACGCCCTGGCGTATGAGATACACCACAGACGCAAGAAGGACTCACCCTCCGGCACGGCCCTCACGCTGGCGCAGAAGATCATAGAGGCAAGCAAGACCAAGAAGCGGGTGGTGATCGACCGACTCTCCCGGGCTCCGGAGCCCGATGAGCTCCACGTGGCCTCGGTACGCGGTGGTGAGGTGCCCGGAACCCACACCTTCATGCTCGACAGCGAGGCCGACACCGTGGAGATCACCCACCGGGCCCGGAGTCGGAGGGGGTTCGCCGTGGGGGCGGTGAGGGCCGCCGAATGGCTCCTGGGACGAAAGGGGTTCTTCACGGTGGAGACGTTCATCGACGATATCTTCGGGGAGGTAGCCAATGTTTAGAGGCGTGTTCACCGCACTCATCACACCGTTCAACAAGGACGGTTCCGTGGACTACGGCGCCCTCAGGGACCTGGTGGAGATCCAGATCGCCGGAGGGGTGAACGGACTCGTTCCTGTGGGTACCACGGGGGAAAGTCCCACGGTGACCCATGAGGAGAACGTGAAGATCGTGGAGGTGGTGGTCGATCAGGCGAAGGGAAGGGTCCCTGTGATCGCAGGGACGGGATCCAACTGCACCGACGAGGCCATCCAGATGACGAAACGGGCCAAGGAGATAGGAGCAGATGCGACGCTCCAAGTGGCTCCCTACTACAACAAGCCGAACCAGGAAGGCTTCTACCGTCACTTCGTGACGATTGCCGAGACGTGTGAGCTCCCCGTGATCGTCTACAACATCCCCGGCCGCACGGGCAAGAACGTGGAACCCGAAACCATCCTCCGTCTCGCCGGACATCCGCTCATCGCAGGGGTGAAGGAGGCGAGCGGGAGTATGGCCCAGGTCATGGAGATCATCGCCAAACGGCCGGACGGGTTCGCGGTGCTCTCAGGTGACGACAACCTCACCCTTCCCATCGTGGCACTGGGAGGAGACGGCGTGGTCTCGGTGGCGAGCAATCTCGTCCCCGGGAGGATGAGCGCCTTCGTGAAGGCCCTGCTCGAGGGGCGCATGGAGGAAGCCCGGCGCAGACACTACGAACTGCTGCCTCTCTTCAAGGCGATCTTCATAGATACCAACCCCATCCCCGTCAAGTACGCCATGACCCTCCTCTCCTCCCTCTCCATCCAGGAGGTCTACCGTCTTCCGCTCTGTCCCCTGGCCGAGGACAAGAAACGACTTGTCAAAACCGTGCTCGAGGACCTGGGTATCATCTAGTCCCCTGCTCCTTCCACAGCGCGTGGATGCGATCGAGGGGGAGCTGCTCCGCCCTGAGGGTAGGGTCTATCCCTACCCTCTCGAGGAGCGAACCCACCTCCTCCACTCCCTCTGCCCCCAACGGTGACCGAAGGAGTACGTTCTTCAGCATCTTCCTGCGGTATCTGAAGAGGTTCCAGACGAACGAGAGGAACGAGGGAATGTCTTCCTGCGACACCGGAGAGGTGACGGGATGGAGGCGGAGGACGGAGGACCAGACTTTCGGCCGGGGATAGAAGGCCGTAGGAGGCACGTGGAAGAGCAGTTCACAACGATAGAAGGTACCCACGATCACGGAGAGGGCTCCGTATGCCGGGCTCCCCACCGAGGCGGCCATGCGTTCCGCCACCTCTCTCTGGACCATGAAGACCTGGGGGACCACGAGTCCACCTTCGAGAAAGTCGAGGATGATGCTCGTGGCGACGTTGTAGGGGAGGTTCCCCACCACCCGGTGTGGGACACGTCTCTGGTACACGGTGCGCCATGTGTCCCGCACATCGCCTTCCACGATGGTGAGCGGCGCCTCGCCGAACTCCTCTCTGAGGATCGAGACGAATCCCCTGTCGATCTCGAAGCCCACCACCTCCACTCCCTCGTCGAGGAGATGGGCGGTGAGGGCGCCTATCCCCGGCCCGATCTCCCAGACCTGCTCCCCGGGATGGAGATCGAGGGCCCGCACGATCCTCCTGAGCACGTCGTCCCGCACGAGGAAGTGCTGGCCGAACCGCTTCAAGGCGCGGAGCCCGTGGCGTGCCATGAGCTCCCTCATCCGGATGGGGTACGAGGTCTCACCCACGAGCCGCCCCTCCCCATGGGATGGATCTGCATACGAAGGGCATCGCCACTGCTCCCATGAGAAGCAGTATACCCGGGAAAGGCCCCGGAAGTGAAGGAAGACCGCCCCAGGCCTCCACCACCCACAGGAACACGGAGAGCAGGGTCCTATGGGCCCCGGCGAGGAGCGTGCCTCCCAGGGCCTCGAGAGCGACTCTCGCAATACCCAGGAGGAGGAATCCTGCCGCGCAGGGTACGATGAAGAGACCCGAGAGGAGGCCCTGGAGGGGGAGGGAGGAGAAGACGAGCGAGACCACGGGTGCCGTACCGAGGAAGGCTCCTGCGCCCACCGAAAGGGGCACGGCGAGGAGGTCCGGCAGGAACCGGATCACCACGGTCCGAAGGAGGGGAGCGAGAAAGACGATGCCCGCAAAGGCCGTCATGGAGAGCATCCCGCTGAGGGAGAAGAGTGCACGAGGGAGGAAGAGCACCATGAAGAGGAGCAGAGTCCCCAGGAGGGAGGGAGCGGGGATCTTCCGGGGGAGGAGGAACAGCGAGAGGCCCACCAGCAGGGATGCGCGGAGGAGCGAGGGATAGGGGCCTACGAACCACACGTAGATCCAGAGCCCGGCCGCCGCCGCGAAGGGCTTCCAGGACGATCCGGGGAGGGGGCGCAGGAGCAGGGCGAGAAGGCCGACGATGATCCCCGCGTGGAGGCCGGAGAGGGCGAGCACGTGGAGTGCCCCGGCCTCCCTGAACCGCTCGTAGAGGGGTGTGGGGATGAGGTGCCTGTCACCGAGAAAGAGGGCGGTGAAGAGGGCAGCGCACTCGGGTTCCCAGCGGGAGAGGAGGCGCCGGACCCTCTCCTGCGCCTCCGCCCTGAGCCGTGCGACCGGCGATGTCCAGCCCTGGAACTCGAGACGTCCCCTCAGAGCCCCGTCGTCGGCATATCCTTCCAGGCCCCCCTCCACCTCCATCCCCCTCCAAAACGGCCCCTCGGGACTCCTGAAGAGACATCGGAGTCGTGCCGCAGTCCGGCTGGTGTCTCTCCCCTCCACCCCATGCACCGAGAGCTCCGTCTCCCACCAACGACCCCGCCATCGTGAGTCCTCCACCACCACCCCCTGTACACGTGTGATACGATCCCTCGGAAGGCCCAGATATCCATTCCCCTCCGCCACACGCCACCCCAATCCCCCGAAAATGCCGATCGCGAGGAATACGGTGACGAGAAAAATGCGCCTGTCCATGAGGGAAGAGGCGAGGCCATACGAAGCCAGCACGATCCCTGCCATGAAGGATCCCGGAACACCGAGGAGGGGGAACGTGACCCACAGAAAGAGCCAGCCCCCTGTGACGAGGAGGCCGGCCCACAGTGTCCCGTATGCTGCAACCTCAATCGTTGAGGGCCTGCATGGCTTCCCGTGCTGCATTCTTTATCCGGGCGGGATAGTTGAGGAAGGTGGTGTAGAGGAGGCTGTTGTAGGCGACCTTCCTCCCCAGGTTCTTGAGATTTTCGATCACCGCAAGGGTGATCTGGATGTCGTAGTGGAGACTCCGCTCGGTGTAGGTATTGATGAGGTCGAGGTAGGCGGTGAGCCGTTCCGCGGCCTCGTCGGTATCCATGGCACCGAGGAGAGCCACGGCTTCGGCCACGGCACTCCGCGGCGCGATCCCTCTGTCGTACTCGAGGAGGGTGAGGTTGAAGTGATCGATGGCCACCGGAGTGAAGCTCCCTTCAGGAGGGTTCTCCACCAGGAAAGAGGCGATGCGGTACCGCCACATGCTCACCTGCTTGAGGGGCGCGGGAAGGGCCTTTATGACCTCGATAGCCACTTCGAGGGCCTTCTCCGCCACCCTCCTGTGCTGTTCCTCGGTGAGGGCAGGGGCCGTGGTGAAGACCTCGTAGATCTTCTCCCGGACTTCCTGTTGTTCCCTCTCCATCATCCGCCCGAGACCGTCGACCACATCGACGTCCCCGAGTGAGAGGAGGGCCTGGAACGCCTTCTGGGTGATGGTCTGCGAGTACTGGACCAGGATCGTATGGACAAGGGGATCGAAGGACGCAGGATCACCTATGACCGCGAGTGCGTCCATGCAGGCCTCGAGCACCTGCCTGTCGCGCTGGACCCCTGAGACGAGGGCGCCCGCGTTCTGTTCCTGCAACCACCTATGGACTCCCTCCATGACCGGATCGCCCGGCCGTACGATCTTCTGGAGGGCCTTAAAGATGGAGACTCGGAGGGTGGTCTCTTCGTCGGCCTCGAAGAGGGTCCACAGGTCGAGGGCGGCCGGGGCATAGGCGGTCTCGTCGACCCCCCGGACTGCGAGAGCGGCGAGTTCCCGGAGGGCAGGATCGCCTTTGAGCTTGTCCCTCTGGTTGACCACATAGGTGAGGGCGTCCTTGTAGAGGGGGCCGAAGTCGGTCCTCCCCAGTTCGAGGGCGTCGGTGACGATCTGGACCTTCACCGGAAGGGAGGCGTTCTGGAACTGCTCCCGGTAGGTCGCGAGCTCCCCGCTCTCGGCGGCTTCCTGGGCACCTGCCGACCCTGTGACAAAGAGAAAAAGCCCTGTCGCAAAGGCGAGTATCTTTTTCATCGTCCTGCTCCTTACTAGAGAGAGTAATGGGAAAAGTGTGGAATTTCAACCGTTTTTTCGAGATACGTCCGTTCCGGGAGCGGGAGAGACCGGAGGTCTGCCCTTCCCCCCTTCCTCTACATCGAAGACTTTGTAGACGTGGGTGAGTATGGTGTTCTTCATCTTCCGTGAGAGCGGTACGCTCTGGATGTGGAGGATGGACTGGTGGGTCTTCTTCTTGTACGAGACCCCCTTCACCATGCCGCACATGACGATCAGGTCCTCCCCGAGGCGGAACTGGATCTTCACGGGGATACCGGGCTTCGCGCGCCCTCCCACCAGGACCGCGGCCCCGTCTTCGGAGACGTCCACCATACGACACTTGAAGCCTCCCATCTTCTCCGGTTCCTCGCTCGCCTGATGGATGTCCTTGAGAGGGAAGATGAGAGCCGGAACGGCTATGGGGAGGCGTATCGACTTGCGCTTCTGGGTTCGGACGAGTTCCTCGGCGTGATCGATGTGGAGGATCTCGAACTTCCTCTCCTTGAAGTCGCCGAGCACCCTGCTCGTGAAGAAATACCCGGCATCGTCCTTTCGCCAGAAATAGACGTGTATCTCCCTTCCCATCCAGGAGAAATCGGGAGGAATCGGGTGAGGACTCTGGGGATAGCTTATGGCGATGTACTTTCTCATGTTCTCCACCACGGAACTGGTGAAGATGCGCCCTCTCATCTCGGGGAGGATGATCCTGAGAATCTGTCCCGCCTCTATCTCTCGTGTGCTCCTCAATCCCAGGCGGTACTTGGGGAGGCTGAACTCCACCCGCTTTCGGTAGTCGAAGAGCCGGCCTATGTACTCTATGGAGTGCGGATCGTGCTCCCGCCCCTGGTTCCTGAACTTGACGATGGTGTTCCGTATACAGAGGTTGAGGGTCTTCTCCGACCAGAAGAGGGCCGTGGGATCCTTGAGGTGGTTGTCCACGGCAAGACGCCTGAGGAGATTGAGGTCACTGAAGGAGAATCCCGCCTCTTTCCCTTCCACGTAGAACTTGATCCAGGGAAAGGTGAACCCGCCCATCCTCTGGAACCCGATGAGGAAGGCGAAGAGGGAGATGCCCATGATGATGAAGAACACGGTCATACATTACCCTTTTCGACGTATCGCGTGGTATCCTTGATGCTTACGAGAATTCCTGTTATGACCTTCACGTGGGACGCCTACAGCGCCTGGTCCTCGCGGAGATGGGGGTCCTCCTCCTTCTCCTCGTCCCGGGGTATGCATCGCAGTATGCGGTGGGCCCCGATCCTATCAGTGTAACACTTTCTCCCGATTTTGTCCTGGTCTACGGGCTGGGAGCGCTCCCATTGATGACCCTGGTGCTCTTCCTCAGGAAGGTCATGGTCCGCTGGGGCGTGCCTCCCTTTCCCGTTGGGGGGGTGAGGGAAGTGCGTCCCGGCCGGGTCCTGGTCACCCTCCTGGGGATGGGAGTGCTGGTGGGATCGTGGGCACTCGTCTTCCAGGATATCCGGCCGGACGAGGTGCTCCCTTTCCGGATGACGTCGTCCTTCTTTCCCCTCTGGGCCTTCCTCTTCTCGCTGATCACGGGGTACTGGGAGGAGGTGGTCTTCCGTGGGTATGTCATGGGTCGTCTCACGGTACTGGGTGCGCCGGGCTGGGTGGCGACGGGTCTTTCCGCACTCCTGTTCGCCATGGGACACCTCTACGAGGGAGGGTGGTACGGCGGGGGGTTCACCTTCCTCCTGGGTCTCTTCCTGGGGGTTCGGTACGCCCGAGGCGGCAACATACACGAGGTGGCGTGGGCCCATGCCCTCTACAACATGGGCGTGCTCGCGCTCCTGTGGCTCGGGGGTCGGTGAGAGGATGTGCGGTCCGGAAAGGCTTGATTTTTTTAGTCATAAATATAATATTTTTCCTATATTTATCACGAGGAGGTCTTCATGAGGTGGTGGGCGATGGTGTTGGTGCTCTCCCTTGCGACGATGGGGTGCAGTGAGCAGCAGTCGGAATCCCAGAAGCAGGCGACCGGGGTGGGGCAGAAGGCTCTCGAACGGGTGAGCGTCTCGATGGAGGAGTCGTTGGAGGGGTATCTCGCACGGGCGGGGTTCAGTACGCCGTCCACCCCGGTACCCGCGCCGGAGTTCATGCTCCCCCTGCTCGAGGGGGGACAGGTCTCGCTCTCGGATTACAGGGGTAAGGTGGTGCTCCTCAACTTCTGGGCCACGTGGTGCCCGCCGTGCCGTATGGAGATGCCGTCGATCGAAACCATGGTGAGGGCGCTTAAGGGAGAGGATGTGGTCTTCCTCGCGGTGGATGTGCAGGAACAGAGGAGCCAGGTGAGCTCGTTCATCAAGGAGAACGGGTACACCTTCCCCGTGCTTCTCGATGCCACGGGTCAGGTGGCGCGCATGTACGCGGTGTCGGGGATCCCCACCACCTACTTCATCGATAAAGAGGGGAACGTGAGGGGGAAGCTCGTGGGGGCGCGTAACTGGGATGCCCAGGTGGTCTACGAGGCGATCAAGAGGGTCCTCGCGGAATGAGCGGGATCGCGGTGCTCCCTCTGGCCCTCCTTGGAGGGGTGCTCTCCTTCCTCTCACCGTGTGTGCTCCCGATGGTGCCGGTGTACCTCTCCCTCGTCTCGGGGGTGTCGGTACGGTCGATCGGTGAGGAACGGGGGGCGGTGCTCCGTGCGGCGCTGGGGTTCGTGCTGGGGTTCTCGATCGTGTTCGCGGTGCTGGGGTTCGTGACCTCCCGGCTGGTGGGGTTCTTCTCCCTGGACTGGGTGCGCTGGGTCTCGGGTGGGCTCGTCATCCTGTTCGGGATCCACACGGCGTTCGATCTGGTCCCGGGGTTGAACGTGGAGCGAAGGGTACACGTGAGGGCCCGGGCGGGGTTCATCCAGGCGGTGGTCCTGGGGCTGGCCTTCGGGGCGGGGTGGAGTCCGTGCGTGGGGCCGATCCTGGCGGGGATCCTGGTGCTCGCGGGTCAGGCGCAGGGGGCGGGGACGGCGATCGGAGCACTCCTCCTCTACGCGGTCGGCCTGGGGGTGCCGTTCCTCCTGGTGGCGGTGTTCTTCGAGCGGCTCGAGGGGGTGCTCTCGTTCTTCAAGCGCCACGCCACGGGGGTGAGGCTGGTCTCGGGGGGGTTCCTGGTGGGGGTAGGGGTGCTCATCGTGACGAACCGGGTGTTCGTGCTCAACGCCGCGCTCTCGGGATGGGCCCTCGGGCTCTACGACGCGGCCCGGTCGTTCCGGGAGGCGCACCCGGTGATCGCCCGGCTCGGGGCGGGTGGGGTGCTGGTGCTGCTGGGGGGGATGGGGGTCTGGCGCGGGCTCGTGCGGAGGAGCCGAGGACGAGGCGGATGGGTGTGGGGCGTGGCCGTGGGTGGGGTGCTGGGGGTGCTGGGCGCGTTGGGGATGGGGGGCGTGTGGGATCCGGGTGCGACGGTGGTGTGGGTGCTGGGGGGAGGCGCCACGTTCTGAACGGTCGCCCCCCGGAAGGCGGGATTCCTGAGGGTGGTGAGGCGAGGCCGGGAGGTGTCCCGCCCGCCGGTAGGAAGAGGAGTGAGGAGGGTGGCGGTCCGGTCAGGCACCGGTCTGCTGGCCGAAGAGGCGGCGGAGAAGCGAGGAACCTTCCTCCCCTCCCTCCTCGAACACACCGATGGAGAAGTATTTCTGGCTCCGTTCCTTCACGAGCTGCCCGGGTTTCTTCTGCCTGAGCCGCTTGAGCGCATCCCGGATGGTCTTCTTGATTTCCCCTGCGGTAAAGTCTGGATCAATGTGCGCCCCTCCCGGCGGTTCCGGGACGATCCCGTCGATGATCCCAAAGGCGAGCAAATCCTGAGCCGTGAGCTTCATGAGCTCTGCAGCTTCCTTGGCCTTGGAAGCGTCCCGCAGGAGGATGGAGGCACATCCCTCGGGTGAGATCACCGAATAGATGGCGTTCTCCAGCATGTAGATCTCGTCCCCCACACCTATCCCGAGGGCTCCTCCTGAACCGCCCTCTCCTATCACCACGCAGACTACCGGTACCTCGAGCACACTAAACTCCTTGAGATTGCGGGCGATGGCCTCTCCGATCCCCCGTTCCTCCGCGGTCATGCCGGGATAGGCCCCTGAGGTGTCGATGAAGGTGATCACAGGTCGCGAGAACTTCTCGGCCTGTTTGGCGAGTCTGAGGGCCTTGCGGTACCCCTCAGGATGGGCCATGCCATAGTTGCGCATGAGGTTCTCCTTCATGTTCCGGCCCTTCTGGTGACCTATCACCGTGACCGGGAATCCCTCGAAGAGGGCGATCCCTCCCACGATCGCGGGGTCGTCCCCACACCCACGATCGCCGTGGAGTTCCATGAAGGAGTCGAAGATGCGCTGGATGTAATCGAGCGTGGTGGGCCGCTGGATGTGTCTGGCGAGCTCCACCCTGTGCCATGCCGAGACCCGCTGTTCCTCCTTCGTCTTCTCTTCCCACTTCTTTATGAGGAGGTCGAGGTCGGGCAGGAGGTCGGGACGTGTGCGTTCTATCGAGGCCTTTAGTTTCTCCAGGTGGATCCTTATCTCGTCCATCTACGCCCCCTTTGTGCCGAGCCATCCCCGCTGGGGGATCTTGTGGGTATCCACGAGGAAGGCGATGGTCTTCCTCAGATCTCTACGATGCACCACTGCATCGACGAAGCCTTTCTCCTGCTGGAAGGCCGCACGCTGGAACCCCTCTGGGAGCTTCTGCCGGATGGTCCCCTCGATCACGCGCGGACCTGCAAACCCGATGAGGGCTCCGGGCTCGGCGAGGATTACATCACCCAGCATGGCGAACGAGGCGGTGACCCCTCCCGTGGTGGGGTCGGTGAGGAGGATGAAGAGAGGGATACGCTCCTTCTCCATGAGGGCCGCTGCGTGGGAGGTCTTGGCCATCTGCATGAGGGAGAAGATGCCCTCCTGCATACGGGCCCCTCCCGAAGCCGTGCAGATCAGGAGCGGGAGCCGCATGTCGATGGCGCGGAGCATGGCCCGCATCACCTTCTCACCCACGACAGAGCCCATGCTTCCCCCGATGAAGAAGAAGCTCATCACCGAGAGGAGGAGTTCCCTCCCCTCTACGGCGCCCTTGCCGTTTACCACCGCCTCGTTGAGTCCGGTCTTCACCATGGCCGACTGGAGCTTCTCTCTGTACTCCGGGAAGCCGAGGGGATCATCGCTCCTGAGGTGGGCGTCATATTCCTCGAAAGAGCCCTCGTCCACCAGGAGCTCAATCCGCTCCCATGCGTCGAGTCTGAAGTGATAATCACATGAGGGGCATACATAGAGGTGTTCCTTGAGATCCCAGGAATCCACATGGGTCTGGCACACGGGGCATTGGTGTTTCTTTTCCACGAACCGTCGGGGGTCGAGGCCGAGCACGGGCTTGAGTCCTGGACGCTGAGGCGCCCCCACCCCGCCGAAGACCTTCCGGAAGACGTCTCCGAGTTTCATTCCTGGCCTCCTTCCTCGAGGATCTTCTCGAGCACGTCGGTACCGAACCGACCGCTCCGGAAGATGGGATGGGAGACGATGCGCTTCTGGAGGTCGGTGTTCACCGTGATCCCCTCCACCACGAGCTCGTCGAGGGCGCGGAGCATCCGGGCGATCCCTTCTTCCCTCGTGGAGGCACCTACGATCACCTTGGCCACCAGGGAGTCGTAGAAGGCCGGGACCTCGGCACCGGTGTAGAGGTAGCTGTCGATCCTGGTCTTGAAGCCTGCAGGGGCGTGGAAGGCCGTCACCTTTCCGGGCGAGAGGGCGTTGATCCTGCACTCGAGGGCGTATCCGTCGAGACGCACCTCATCCTGGGTGAGGGAGAGCCGCTCACCTCCCGCTGCCCGAATCTGCTCCCGCACGATGTCCACGCCGGTGATCATCTCGGTCACCGGGTGCTCCACCTGGATGCGGGCGTTCACCTCCATGAAGTAGAACCGACCGTCGGCCACGAGGAACTCAACCGTGCCGGCTCCCACATACCCTATGCCCTTGAAGAGTCGCACCGCTGCCTCACCCATGGCCTTGCGCATCTCGGGAGTGACGACCGGCGAGGGGCTCTCTTCCACCAGCTTCTGGTGGTTCTTCTGCACGGAACAGTCCCGCTCCCCGAGGTGGACCACGTTGCCGTGGGCATCGCCGAGGAGCTGGACCTCCACGTGTCGAGGATTCTGGAGGAACTTCTCGATATAGAGGGTGCCGTCGGAGAAGGCCTTCTCGGCCTCCTGCGAGGCGATGCGGAGCGTACGCTCGAGGTCCTCCTCCTTCCACACGATCCGCATCCCCTTCCCTCCGCCACCTGCCGCGGCCTTGACGATCACGGGAAAGCCCATCTCCCTCACGAGGGCCCTGGCCTGCGCCACGTCTTCCACCGCGCCGTCGCTCCCCGGAATCACCGGTACGCCGTACTTCCGAGCGGTCTCCTTGGCCTGGACCTTGTCCCCCAGAAGGTGGATCACCTCGGGCGAGGGGCCGATGAAGACGAGGCCCTCCTCCCTCACCCTGCGGGCGAAGTCCGCCCGTTCCGAGAGGAAGCCGAATCCGGGGTGCACGGCGTCACACCCTTTGAGGACCGCTGCGGCGATGAGGTTGCTCTGATTGAGGTAGCTCTCGGATGCGGGCGGAGGTCCCACGCACACCGCCTCGTCGGCCATCCGCACGGCGAGCGAGGTGCGATCCGCCTCCGAGCAGGCCACCACGGTACGGATCCCCATCTCCTTGCATGTTCGGATGATACGGACCGCGATCTCACCCCTGTTCGCGATGAAGACCGATCGGATCATAGACGCCTCACCTCGAAGAGCGGGGTACCGTACTCCACCATCTGCCCGTTCTCTGCCAGGACGCGCACGATTTCCATGGGGAACTCGGCCTCGAGCTCGTTCATGATCTTCATGGCTTCGATGATGCACAACGTCTGCCCCCGCTCGACCCTCTGCCCTTCCTCCACGAAGGGAGGCGCATCGGGGGAGGGGGCCCGGTAGAAGGTGCCCACGATGGGCGAGGTGATGACCTCGAGGTCGGGGGCTCCCGGTGCCGCAGCAGAGATGCCCTCTGCACCCTCCTGGGTGGTGGGGGCAGCCACCGGCGCCGCCTGCGGAGTTGCGGGGTGCGACGCGATCATGACCGGCTGTGATGCAGGGACAGCCGGGTGTTTCTTCAAGACGATGGTGAAATCCTCCTGTTCTATCTTGAGGACGTCGAGGCCGCTCTTCTCGAACCGGTCCATGAGGGCGAAGATCTCTTCCAGATTCATTCTTTCCTCCGCGTGCAGTCTCCTTCAGGAAGACGCTAGCACGTGGCGGAGGCTTCGTCAATGGTTTTTCGGCCATCGGCCGATTTTTACTTGTGTCTTTCCGGATTTCCATATATACTATCATGGACAGTTATGGTGGATTATTTCGAGACGATGCAAGGAAAGGAGCTGTGACATGCAGGACATCACCGCACTTCTTCCCCACAGGGAACCATTCCTTTTCGTGGAAGAGCTGGAGAAGGTCAGCGACGAGGAGATCGTCGGGTACAGGACGTTCACGGAGAAGGACTTCTTCTTCAAGGGACACTTCCCCGGATACCCGGTCGTTCCCGGAGTGATCCTGGTGGAAACCATGGCCCAGTGCGGCGGGGCCGGTGTGCGGGAGAAGGGGCTCATCGCCGACGACAAGCTCTTCTTCCTGGCCACCATAGAGAAGGCGAAGTTCAGACGCCAGGTGAGACCGGGTGACAGGGTGAAGCTGGTGATCACCAACCAGCGGATCTCGAGCCGCATGATAAAACAGAGCGGCAAGGCCTATGTGGGCGACGAGCTCGCCGCCGAGGCCGAATGGCTCTGCCTGGTGGGGGATGTCCCAGCAGAGGTGAAATGATGGAGAGGAGGGGCCGTCGCCCCTCCTCTTTGATTCTATCGAGAGGAGCGTTTATGAGTACGGTATACGAGACCCTGCCTCAACGTATGAGGCGAAAGATCCTCGAAGAGTTCCCCGAGGCAGTCGCCCTCTATGTGAAAGACTCCCAGGGGGTCTTCCAGCCCACACCGTACAGGGAGTGGTGGTCCACGGTGAAGGAGACGGCGGCCGGGCTCAAGGACATGGGAATCGAGCGGGGCGAACACGTGGGGCTCATAAGCGACAACAGGTGGGAGTGGATCACCTTGGACATGGCGCTACTCTCCCTGGGCGCGGTGGACGTGCCGCGGGGAAGCGATTCTACGGCGGAGGAGATCGCCTACATCCTCTCGCACGCAGAGTGCACGCGGGTCATCATAGAAAAACCAGATCTGGTGAAAAAAGTCTTCTCCCGAAAGGAGCAACTTGGAGGACTCTCCCAGGTGATCCTCATTGAAGGCACCCCGGAAGAGTGTGAGCTCCCTGAGGGTGTTGCGTGCACCACGTTCGGTGAATTAAGAGAGAAGGGAAAGGCCCTCCTCTCCCAGGACCCCCAGCTCATCGATCGAGAGATAGATCAGGGAACGGGCGACGACCTCGCCACCATCATCTACACCTCCGGTACGACGGGAGAGCCCAAAGGAGTGATGCTCCCCCACCGCAGCTTCATCTTTCAGATCGACAAACTCAAGAAACCTCTCGACGTCGAGGTGGGAGACATCTTTCTCTCCATCCTCCCGATATGGCATTCCTTCGAACGTGCCGTGGACTATGTTCTCATGGAACGCGGAGGCGCCGTGGCCTATTCGAAACCGGTGGGGAAGATCCTTCTCGAGGATATGGCCAAGGTGAGCCCGCAGTGGCTCGCTGCGGTTCCCCGGGTCTTCGAAGGGATACGGAACGCGGTCTACCGCAACGTGAACAAGGGCCCGGCCGTCTCCAGGGTCCTCTTCCACTTCTTCGTGGGGGTGGGACAGCTCTATGCCTATTTCTCCAACATGTTCCGCGGACTTCTGCCCGACTTCCTCCCCCGGAACCGCATCCTCGACAAGGTGGTGGCCTTCCTCCCCCTCGTGCTCCTCGCCCCCTTCCGTGGCCTCGGAGAGGTACTCGTCTTTCGAAAGCTCAAGGCAAAACTCGGCGGCAGGTTCAAGACGGGCGTTTCGGGTGGTGGTGCCCTCCCCCCCCATGTGGACACTTTTTTCCAGGCCGTGGGCATCCAGGTCCTCGAGGGCTACGGCCTCACCGAGACAGGGCCTGTGCTCGCCGTGCGGAACCAAAAGGCCCCCATGGTGGGTACGGTGGGGCCCCTCCTCGACGAGGTGGAGTACAAGGTGGTCGGGGAACACGGAGATCCCTTGCCTCCTGGACACAAGGGGGTGCTCTGGGTGAAGAGTCCCCAGGTGATGCTCGGCTACTACAAGCGCCCCGAGGCCACGGCCGAGGTGCTCAAGGACGGATGGCTCAACACGGGGGATCTGGTACGATTCACCCATGGTCGGGAGTTCGCCATAGTCGGCCGCGCAAAGGACACCATCGTGCTCCGGGGCGGAGAGAACGTGGAGCCAGGTCCCATCGAGGAGAAGCTCAAGGAGTCAGAGTTCATCGAGAACGCGATGGTGGTGGGACAGGACCAGAAGTTCCTGGGCGCCCTCATCGTCCCCAACAGGGAGCGGATAGAGGAATACGCGAGGGAGAAAGGCCTCACCTACATGGAGTACGAGGACCTGGTGGAACAGGCAGAGGTCCAGGAGGCGATCAACGACGAGATCCAGCGACTCATCAGCCCGGCCCAGGGTTTCAAACCTTTCGAGAGGATCTTCCGCTTCGAGGTCATCGCGAAACCCTTCGAAGTGGGCGTGGAGCTCACACCCTCGCTCAAGGTGAAACGCCACGTGATAAGCGAGATGTATCGCGAGAAGATAGAGAGGATGTTCTCCCGCTGACGGTCAGTTGAATCACCTCCTCAAAATCATCTCGAGAGACAAAGGAAGAGGGGCAGGCCAACGGCACTGCCCCTCTCTTGTAAGGAGAAAACCCCTTACCGTGGTCTACCAGTTGATGATCGAAAAAAAGGCCTTCTTGGGATCACCCTTTCCGTCGAAGAGGAGTGGATAGTTCTCCCTCCGCTCCTTAAGAAAGCGTCCGCCTGAGAACCCGTTGAGCCACGAATCGGGATCCGTGAGACCCCAGAACGTGACCGATGTGACCTCACCCTTGTGTTGCCGGAAGACCTCGAATATCTCCGCGTAGCGACGGGAGAGGCGCTCCTCGAGTTCAGGCGTATACTCCATCTGAGGAGTAGATGGATTGCCATCGTAGCAATCGATGTCGAGTTCGGTGATGTGGACCTCAAGCCCCATGGAGGCGAAGGTCTCGATCGTCCTCGAGATCTCGTCGACGGAGGGCCACACGAGGTTCCAGTGAGCCTGGATCCCTATGCCGTCGAGACCGGCCTCCACGAGATCGAGCTCCTCGAGCATGCGCACGATCCTCTCCCTCTTGCCGGGCTGGACCACGTTGTAGTCGTTGTAGAAGAGCTTGGCATCGGGATCCGCCATCCGCGCATACTCGAAGGCCTCCCTGATGTACTCAGGCCCTCCGTACGACTGATACCAGGGAGAAGAGGTGCGCCACTGCGATCCGTCACCCACCGCCTCGTTCACCACGTCCCAGGCATGGATCTCTCCTCGGAAGTGGCCCGCCACCGTGCTGATGTACTCCTTGAGGAGCCGCTTCGCCTCTTCCTTGGGAATTTTCCCGGGTATGAGGGAGGAGGTCTGGTTGTGCCACACGAGGGTGTGGCCTCTCACCACGGCCCCATGCTCCCGGGCGTATCGAACGAGTCGGTCTCCATAGGTGAAGTCATACGTCCCATCACGATAGATGTTCTCCGGCTTCATCCCGTTCTCTGCCGTGAACGAGTTGAAGTGCTCGAGCAACCTCTCTCCATAGGCCTGATAGAAGGGCGTGCTGTTGTACTCGCCCAGCTTCACCGCAGCACCGATGTAAAAATAGTCCTTATATACCTCTTTGAGAGGGGCATACGCCATGGAACGCTCCTTCATACCCGCGGGATAGAGGCCTCCCAGCCCCACCAGGAAGGCCATGATGAGGAGGGCACCTCTTGGTATAGGATGTGTACTTTCCGTACTTGTCTTCATCATGGGGACAAGTATACCCTGGAATCAGGATTATAGCAAGGATTTTTAAAATTCTCTTATAAAAGGCACGCCCGGGAGGTGTTCCACCTCGAGCATCCAGCCTTTCGAAGACGGGAAACCCCTCGTCTCGCCTGCTCCGTCCTTCCCCGACATGAGGGCCACGGCCCACAGGAGCGCGCCGTTACCGGGAAGATACACGGGAAGGTCGGGGCCCTGGTAGTTGTGACCGTTGGGGAGATAGGTGTTCTTGGGCGACTCCATGAGGAGGAGGTCCGGTACCCGTTCCACCTCCCCCACCCTGGCCGCTACGAGAGCCAACAAAGGAAAGTCCCATCCCCACATGCTGGGGAAGTCCCAGGAGGAAAGCACCATGCCGAGGGTCCGACGCACCACCTCTCTGTCCAACGGTGGATCCGGCAGAAGGGCAAGGGGGAAGAGCATGGAGGGATGATCCCGGTTGTGTTCGGTCCACGTGGTACTACACCGTTCGTGAGCAGGAAAGATTCCTCCACTCACGGGAAGCGGGGCGAGGAGAGACAACACTCGCTCCCATTCGGGAGGAGTCTCTCCTCCCGACATGCGCATCCATTCACGGGCTGTCTCCAGCGCCCACCGCCAGTAAGCGAGTTCGAACACCGGATTGAGGGTCTCGAGGGGGTGATGCGTCTCCTGGACCGGGATGAGGGGTGGTCCGAGGTTGTAGTGCCGCCCATCCCACTGCAGAAAGTCCACCATGAACCTGGCGGTCTGGAAGACGATCTCGGCGTATTCGTCCACCACAGGCCTGGAGGGAAAGGCCCTCCGGAGGAGTTCCGCGTACATGATGGGATGGGGTTGCTGCCAGCAGAGGTACACACCGATGGGAGAGGGGCTCTCTTTCCCCGAAGGATCGGTCATCTTCGGCCACCTCGCCCCTTCGTATCCCTGGGAGGCGGCGTGTGCCACGGCCTCGGGGAGGATGCGCCGGTACCACCAGAGGCTCCTCTCCAGGAGGTTCGGATGACCCCAGAGGACGAAGTGCCCGGCATGGAGCAGATGCATCTCGAGGTGGAACTTCCCGTACCAACTGTTGCAGGTGAGACCGGTCTCTTGGGGGGGGAGCGAGCCCGCGCACTGGACGGTCGTGAGGTACCGGGAGAGGACGACCCTTCGCTCGAGTTCCTGAGCGCCGGGGTGGGTGCTTCGGGAGAAGTCGATCATCCCCCCGGTGGTCCAGAACTCCTCCCAGAAGGCAGAAGCACCTTCAGCACATTCGGTCCACCCCGGACATGGGGTTCGGGGGGGAACAGGAGTGAACTCCACACTCATCTCGAGGGGCGAGGATTCACCCTCCAGCACGTAGAGATGGGGACGCATCCGGAAGAGGCGTCCACCCCCCTTCCACCTGAGGTGTACGAAGTACACGGTCTCGTCGACATGGCGAAGGAGAAGGGCATTCCCCGCCCCGGAACGGACCACCTCCGTCCGGTGTCGATCCTCCGAATCCCAATGAGCCCCCTCCATCTCATGTGAAGGATAGGGGAAGGCGAGCCTGAGGGCGATCTTCCTCCTCTCGAGGAGTCGGGGAGCCTCCACCCTCACCGCCACGAGGTCCCGTGAAGGGTGTACCACTGTGAACACCTCCACCGGAGACCCCTCCAGCAGGAAGAAGCTGTGGAGGGAGCCGGTCCACAAGTCGAGCTCCTGTCGAGGCGAGCGCAAGAGAGAGCACCCATCCTCTCCCATCGATCCAGCGCGCAGACCCTTTCCGAAGAGGAATCCCAGCGTCCCCAGGTGGAACCGATGTGGATTGATCCTCAGTGCCGTGTAGACATCCTCCTGTCCTGTGGCCTCGCTCATGTAGCCCACCGTTCTCGAGCCGCTCCGGTGGTACGTGAGCCGGAGGTCCTCATGGGGATGATCGGGATACGAGTGGAAGGCCCACTGGGCCATGGTGCAGAGGGGTATGCCCCCCTTCGGAACGGGGAAGGTCTGGAGCCCGGTGATATCGGCGGTGAAGGCGAACTCGCCATTTCCCACCGTGAGGGGCGAGAGAGGATCCGGCCGATACAGCACCGGATTGTGCCTGCGGACCACGTCCTTTCGCCGTATGGCCATCTAGTGTTCCTCCCCCTTCAGCCGGAGCCCCTCCTCGCTCTCCTCGACCTCGACGTAGTGGAACCGCTCCTCCGGTGTCCTGTTGGGGTGATGGTAGGCGAGAGACCACCTTCCATCCAAGGTCCGGAAGATCATGGCGTGCCCGCGATCCCCGACGAGGAGCGGTTCGGGCTCATGGATCCACGGGCCTTCGACCTTCCCTGTCCTGGAGACGGCCACCCCCATCTCGTAGCCGGTGCTGCCCAGACTCGACCAGAGGAGGTAGAGCCTACCGCTCGGCCCCCTCCAGAGGAAGGGGCCGTCGGTCACCCTCGCGTCGTGCCTTCCCGAGCCGTCCCTCCGTTCCAGCGGAGCGGGCCATGACGCCGAGGAGGCGCGGAAGAGGAGCACCGGGGCGCCCACCGCGGTGAGAAGGTCCTCCGAGAGTCGAACCGCCCAGATCTCGCCGTCGTGCACCTGCACCCATTCCCGGCAGAAGACCATCCAGGTCTGCTCCCCTTCCACGTAGAGCGTGCCGTCGAGGCACTCCCACCCTCGGGGAGTGAGCGGATCGGGAGAGTGGGGGCGGAACGGCCCGAGCGGTGAGGTGGCGCGGAATACCTGGGTGGCCCTGCAGTGCCCTTCCGCCTTGAACGACGCGAAGAGGTAGTAGGCCCCACCGTACACGTGCACCTCGGGGGCCCAGAAGTTGAAGCGACCCCAGAACCGTCCGGGCGGCCGGAACGCAGGATGAGGCCCTTCCCATTCCTCGAGGTCCCGGCTCACATAGACATCGAATCCGACCCCCTCCCCTCTCCAGGGATCGGGATCCGTGGTCCCGTAGAGATAGTAGAGCCCGTCCTCACAGAGGATATAGGGGTCTCGTATCTGGATATCGTCACGTTTCATCGACACTCCTTCACTGCGAGATGGAAGACCCTGCATGTTCGTCCCGATAACGATGGGGTGAGACGCCGAACATACGCTTGAAGGCCCTCCTGAACGAAGAGACATTGGTATATCCACAGCGACGGGCCACCTCCTCCACCGGCATCCTGGTGGACACCAGGAGGTCCACCGCCCGCTCCATCCTGAGTCTGAGCAGGTAGCCGGAGAGATACTCGCCGCGCTGCTCCCGGAAGAAAGAGGAGAGGTAGCTCTCCGAGAGGTGGAACCTCTCTGCAATCGAGGAAAGGCAGAGCGAAGGGTCGTCGAAATGATCCCGGAGATACCCCTCGATCTGGAGGGCGAGGGTCTCGTTGTGGCTCCTCTTCTCACGATTCCTCATCTCCAGGATCCTGGTGAAGACATCGGTGACCCAGCGGATCCCCTCCTCCTCGTCCCCTCCCCTGGGAGGGGCTTCGAGCAGTGCGAGGATCTCAGGAGAGGGCGGCCCGTTCTCGTTGACCACCCTGAGCATCGTACCCCGCAGTGCGAGAAAGAAGTTCTGGAGTTCGAGCCCCACCAGGGTCCGCTCCTGGAAGTTCTCCCTCCAGAGATCCGAGAGCAGTGAGACGAGGAGGTCCCTGTTCCCCCCCCTCGCCGCCCGAATGAGGGCCTCCTCCACATCGAGGGGATACCAGTAGCCCAAAGGGGCGGGGTGGAGATCCTCGTAGAACTGGATCGAGGTCCTCCCTTCGGGTGGAATGGCCTCCAGCGCCGCTTTCGCTTCCCCGAAAGAGAGGGGCAGGAGGAAGGGATCCTCCACCGGGGAACCCACACCGAAGAGGAGGAGTCGAGAGAGGCGCTCCGGCAGCCCCTCCAGGGAGGTGCGCACCCACTCCTCCACCTCCCGCCTGCACTCTCCCCCTCCTGGCAGGTGTTTCACCACCGCCAGGATCCCCGAAGGCATCCGGAGGCAGTGCTCCCCCTCTCCCGACCGCTGTTCCAGGAACACTTCCACCTGATCCAGGGCCTCGGCACCCATACCCCCGAACTCGAGCGGACTCGTTCCCACCGCGATCACGAGATATCTGCCGGTAAGGAACTCGATGCCGAACCTCTCCGCATCCTTCCTCCAGATTTCTCGGTCCTCGTATCCCCCTCTGAGGAGGATCTGGAAGAAATAATCCCGGAAGAGACGACTCTTCCGGTCACTCTCCACTTCGAGTTCGTGCGTCCGCTCGGAGAGGTGTACGAGGGCCTCCTCAACCTCCTGGTAGACGCTGGTCAGACCGTGGAACGATCCTCCCATCCCCTCGGGGATGCGACGGACTATCCTGGACAAGGGCCTCGAATTGGAGAAGGCCACTCCATAGGCGAAGCTCACTCCACCCACACAGCCGAGGAGCACGAGAAGGAGCCAGACCCCCCTCGCCGAAGAGAGCGGAGCGTTCACCTTCTTGGTGTTCACCACGGCGATGTAGTGCCAGTCCATGAAGCCTGAGCGATGGGAATATATCTTGAATTCCTCTCCTCCGACGCGGATCTCTTTCCGTCCCTCCCTCATGGCCCCTCTCACCTCATCCACGGGGAGGGGGACTCCGGTGGAGACCACCACCGTTCCCCTCCCATCGACCACCATCACCCCGCCGCCGTAACTCGCGGGGAGAGGGGACAAACGTCGCGCGAGAAGCTCTTTGTTGAAGATCGCCACGAGGACGCCCCTCTTGTAGGTACCCGTACCAAGAGGCCTGATGAAGAACAGGACCGGCACGTAGTGGCCGCCGCTCACCTTGTAGGACCCAGGGAAGAAGGAAGGCAATTCTTTGCTGTTCACATCTTCCATCAAAGAGAGCCACATCTCGGCCGAATAGCCTTCCACTTCGAAGAGCGTGGTGTAGAAAAGGTCGTAGGGAGCGAACCCGTTCTCATAGACGACGAGATCACTCCTCTCGAGGTAGATGAAGATCCTCTCGAGGAACTCCATCCCAAGGTGCAGGGATGCGAGCCGACGAGAGACACGTCTCGTGTGGTAGAGTTCCGAGCCGGTGAAATCACCGGGATGGTTGAGGTACCAGTTCACTTCGTAGTCGCTGCTCAAGGCCGTGACCGCCTTCTCGAAATCCTGGAACCTGAGATCGAGATCGGCGGCGGTGCGCTCGAGCTGGATCCGGGCGATATTGTCGGCCACCTCGAACATGGTCCTCGACGCGAGCACATACGCCGCCACGCTCCCCACCAAGGCGGGGAAGAGGATCATGAGATTGCTCACGATGAACCGCAGGAAGATGTTCCACGAAAGTCGTTCGTTGTCGCGCATCGTCCCCCTTGTGAGGATTCAAAAGATAGTGGGCAAGGGGACCACGAGTCCCCTTGCCCAGGAAGCATGGTTCATTTCGAAGTGTAATACCCTTCTTCAAGGATTTCCATGAACCGGGGGAGACCCAGGCTCTCGAGCTCCTTGAGATAGGCGTCCCAGTCCTTCTCCACGTCGAGATCACCCACGATGAATCTGTCGATGGCCTCACCCACATAGGTATGGATGGTTCTCCTCAGGTCGATGAACTCGGTGAGGTTCTCCTCTGCGATCGAAGCGGTGGCGTAGGGATACCGCCTCACCTTGTAGGGTTCGTAGAGCAGGGTGGCGTTGTAGAGGAGTTCCTCGTAGGAGAAGCCCTCTGACTTCGCGAACTCGTTCTTCAGGTTCCGCGTCCAGCCCGGCCCCATGTTGATCTGGGCGTTGTCGTCCGGAGTGAGGGGCTTGAGGTACTTGTACTTGGCCGGCTCACCGTTGATCGCAATGAGGTTCTCCGAGGGATCGACCTTGGCCCAGTGGACTCCCTCGACCCCCTTGTCGTGGAGCGCGGTCTCCAGGCGGTAGAAGTGGTCCGCCCACCTGAATGCCACCTCCGGATACTCGCAGTTGTTGGTCATCACGAACTCCACGGGACGGATCACCGCATCGATGAACCAGGGTGTATGGGCCTTGCCCTGTGGCCCTTTGATGGGCGGGAGTGCGGTGAACTGGTGCATGGGCGCCGCAGGATCACCGGAGAGGCTGCACATGTTGGCCGGATGGTGGGAGGCATATCCTCCGATCCTGTTCACCTTCCCCTCGATCAAGGGTTTCACCTGCGAGCGGTCCTGGGTGAGCGCAGCCACGTCGAACAGGCCCTCCTGGTAGAGCTTCCTGAGGAAGCGGAGTCCTTCCCTGAACTCGGGCTTGTTCGCGGTGAAGACCACCTTGCCATCGATGATGAACTCGTAGCAGTTCAGGAGGGCATCCCCCGAGTCGTCCTGGCCTCCGGCCGGAATGAAGGCGTTCATGATCCACATGGCGAGGTCCTCCAAGTGGCGCTTGGCCCCGGTCATCGGGATCTCGTCGTTCGGATCGCCGTTCCCGTTCGCATCCTTTTCCTTGAAGGCCTTCATGACCGCGTAGAACTCATCGATCGTGGTGGGCATCTTGAGCCCGAGTCTGTCGAGCCAGGCCTTGTTGATCCAGAACTTCTGGCGCATGGTCATGTGGTAGTCGTCCGTGAACACGGCCGGGAGGCTGTAGATCTCGCCGTCGGGATAGGTGATGGCGTCCTTCACCCACGGCTCGGCCTCGAAGAGTTCCTTGATGAAGTACCCCTGGCTCTCGATGAGATCGGTGAGGGGGAGGAAGAGCCCTTGCCTCGCATACCGATAGACATCCTGCTTACTGAGGGCCGAATCGGTACATCCGAATATGATGTCCGGATAGTCACCCGAAGCGAGGATCACCGAGAGCTTGGTGCGCGCATCCACCTTGCTCGTCTCGATCCACTCGATCTTGACGTTGGTCTCCTGCTCCACCCACTGGGCCATCGGATTCGTCTTCATGTCCTGAATGAATCCCACGCTCGGGATGAAGACGCTGAGCGTCACCGGTTCCTCCACGATGGGAAGCTCACCCGGAGGGGTGATCTTCACCTTCTGGGCGGTCTGTTGCTCCCCCTGTCCTGCAGCGGGAAGCACCACCGCCGCCAGGAGCAACAGGAGAGCGATACTCACGATGCGATCTCGCATGATAGACCTCCTGCATCTCGATTTCTATTTCCATGTCAACGACATGGGCCTAACCCTTTATCGATCCGATCATGATTCCTTTCACGAAGTAGCGTTGCACGAAGGGGTAGATGACCAGCACCGGCAGGCTCGCCACCACGATGAGCGAGAACTTGAGCAGGTCGTTCAGGCCCGCCACCCGCGCCGCGTACTCCACGTTCTGGTACGAGTCCACCCCCATCTCGTTCATGAGCACGATGTTTCGCAGCACGATCTGAAGCGGAAACAATTCCTTCGAAGAGAGGAAGATGAACGGATAGAAGAACGAGTTCCAGTGTCCCACCGCATAGAGCACGGTGAGTACGCCGATGATCGGGGCGGAAAGAGGCAGGGCTATCTTGAAGAAGAAGTAGAAATCGTCGCTCCCATCGATACGGGCCGCCTCCCTGAGGTCCGAAGGGAGATTTTGCTGGATGAAGGTACGGGCGATGATGAGATTGGCCACCGACATGGCGTTGGGGATCACCATGTCGAGCCTGTTGTTCAGGCCGATGGTGTTCTTCACCACGAGGTAGAAGGGAATGATCCCCCCGGAGAACAGGAGCGTGAAGGTGAACAGCACCATGATGGCGGTCCTCCCGGGGAGCTCCTTCTGGGCGAGGGCATAGGCTGCGGTCATGGTGACCGCGAGGTTGATGAAGGTGCCCACCCCCATGTAGAAGAGGGAATTGAGGTATCCCGTGATCACGGTGTCGTACTTGAATACGGCCTTGTATCCTTCCAGAGAGGGTTCCACGGGCCAGAGCACCACCGCCCCCCTCGAGACCGCGCCCGGAGAGCTGAAGGAGGCGCTCAGTACGTACACCAGAGGATAGATCACCACCACGGCGATCACCGTGAGGAAGAGACCGTTCACCACATCGAAGACCTTGTCCGCCCCGGTGGACCTGAGCGCGGGATGAGATGTCTGATTCACCATAGGCTAGATTCTCCCCATTTTCGGGCTACGGTATTCATGGTCACCACGAGGACCAGATTGATGAGTGAGTTGAAGAGGCCGATGGCCGTGGCAAAGTCGAAATAACCTTCGAGGATTCCCACTTTGTACACATAGGTGGTGAGCACCTCGGAGACTCGGAGATTGAGCGGGGTCTGGAGAAGGATGACCTTCTCGAACGATATGTCCATGACACGACTCACTTCCAGTATGAAGAGGACGGTGGCGGTAGGAAGGAGCGAAGGGATATCGATGTGGAGAAGGCGCTGGAATTTCGAAGCCCCGTCGATGGCGGCCGCCTCGTAGAGTTCCGGAGGTACTGCGGAGAGGGCAGCGAGATAGAGGATCGCCTGGTATCCCATGAGCTGCCACACATCGGTCCAGACGAACACGTGGCGGAAGGCCTCCGGGGTGCCCATGATGTTGAGAGTCTTACCGGTGAGACTCCTTATGAGACCTGAGAGGATTCCATAGTGGGGCGAGAAGAGCTGGTATACGATCCCCACAACCACCACCACCGAGAGGAAATAAGGGGCATAGGTCACCGTCTGGAGGAAACGCTTTATTCTTGGGGAACGCACTTCGTTGATCGAGAGGGCGAGGAGGATGGGGATGGGGAATCCTACCGCCAGCTTGTAGAGCCCAAGGATGATGGTGTTCGAGAAGATCTCACCGAAGCGGTAATACGAGAGGAACCTGCGGAAGTGTTCCAGTCCCACGAAGGGGCTTCCCGTGATACCGAGCCGCACGTTGTACGACTTGAAGGCGAGCTGCAAACCGTACATGGGTCCGTACCTGAAGATGAGGATGTACAGGAAGGCAGGCAGGATGAGCACATAGAGCTGCCACGAGCCTGCGACACGCCTCAGGAGGGTACGGAACGATGTCTCACGTCTCATGTTGTGTACATGCATACCTCCTGAATATCACAGATACGGCTCCCGTCAAGGATACGTTTCTTTGGAAAAGCGTGCTTTTTTTTGCATACCGGGTGATAGTGAGGAGAAGTCCGGACATTTGTTCTCACAGGACAAAGAAGGAGAGGGGCCGAAACCCCTCTCCTTCTTTCATACTCACGGCTTGGAGTTACATGGATCACGATCTGGGTCTTCTCTCCGGTACCGGAGAAACGAGTCGATAGCACCCCGAGCCTAGTACTGTAGTGGCACAAGGAATCCCCCCCACCATACGATCCTGGAATCCAAGGCCTTCACCCTCTCGAACTGATGCGCTTCTCACCCCCCAGAGACGCACCGTAGCCTTTGTATTGGGAGGAACCTCGAACTCCCAGTGCATGCTATCTCCTTCGATGCGCCATGCGGAAGTGATTACACCGTAGGGGCTCCTGTAACGGACCGAGTACTCCGGAATGTACCTGCTGGGAAGAGGTTCGAGCGAGAACGAGGAGAACCCCGGCCCTCCATCATCGACCCGGATACCCCCCATGACGGTATACATCCACTCTCCCACCGCTCCGTAAGCGTAGTGGTTGAAGGAATTCATCTGCGGGCTCCACATGGTGCCGTCGGGCTTGATCCCGTCCCAGTGTTCCCAGATAGTGGTGGCACCCGCCTCCACCTCGTAGAGCCAGGACGGATACTCGTCCCTGAGGAGAAGGGTATAGGCGAGGTCCGTATAGCCGTGATCGGAGAGTACGCGGAGGAGGAACGGGGTCCCGAGAAACCCTGTGGTGAGGTGGCCCTTCTCCCGCACGAGGTCCGCGAGACGCGCCGCTGCCTTCTCCCGGGCCGATTCCGGGACGAGGCCGAAGGCCAGGCCGAGGGTGTAGCCTGTCTGCGTCTCGAGCCGTAGTCGTCCCTCCCCGGTGAAGAACTCATGGTACCAGGCCTCAGCGATCTCCTTGTGGAGGCCCGTGTACCGGCGTTCGTCCTCTTCCAGGCCGAGCACTCTTGCGGCATGAGCGAGGATCTCCGTGGAGAGGGCGTAGAAGGCCGTGGCGATGAGCGGGAGGGGGGTGAGCCCTACGTAACTCCCCTCCTCGGCATCGAGGGCGACCCAGTCTCCGAAGTGGAAGCCACGCTCCCAGACGAGTCCGTCCCTCGCCTGTGCCCTCATGTACTCCACCCAGCGTTTCATCGCAGGGTACAGGCGTTCGAGTACCCGCCTGTCACCGTATCGCCGGTAGAGGATCCAGGGGCAGATGGTGATCGCATCCCCCCATCCGGCAGAGCCGAAAGGCGGCTCCCGGAAGTTGGGATCCTGGTGCTCGAGAAGGGAGAGCACGTCAGGCACCACAAACGGAACCGCACCATCGCGCCGTTGATCGAGTGTCATGTCCACGAGCCATTGGAGAAGGAACGATCGCGCATCGGAGAGGTAGGTGGCCGTCCCCACGAACATGGCCGCATCACCGGTCCATCCCAGCCGCTCATCCCTCTGGGGGCAGTCCGTGGGAATCGCGAGGCTGTTCCCCTTCCAGCTCCACTGTATGTTGTGGTGGAGCCGGTTCAGGGGCTCGTGCGAGCACCTGAACTCGAGGAGGGGTTCCATGTCAGAGTGGAGCACCTCGGCCGTGAAGCTGGAGGGCTCGACCTCGTCCGGCCACTCATCCACACACACGTAGCGAAACCCCTGAAACGAGAACCTCGGGGAGAACTCCTCCACGCCGTCCCCCTTCAGGACATACTCGATGGTGTTCCGAGCCTTCCTGAGGTTTTCGGTGTAGAAGTTGCCCTCCCTGTCGAGCACCTCGGCATGCCGGAGCTTCACCCGATCACCCCTCCGGCCCCTCACCCTGAACCGGACCCACCCGGTGAGGTTCTGCCCGAAGTCGAGCACCTTCTCGCCGCGAGGCGTGGTCACGATGCGCACAGGGGCCAGTCGCTCATGGATACGAACGGGAGGGGCCTCCTGTGCCTCGACGGCACGCCCCGACATCTCGAGAACCCGGCACTCCTCCCACTCCCCGTCGTCGAATCCCGGCAGGTCCCATCCCGGTACCTCGAGACGGGCGTCGTAGACCTCACCATGATAGAGTTCCGCATACACGAGCGGACCGTCTGAGGACCTCCACGTGGAGTCGGTCACGAGCCGCCCCTCACCGCCCTCCTCCTTCCACCTGAGGTCCACGGAGAGGGCGATCTCCCGGCCGTACAGGTTCCTCTCGAGGAACCAGGTGAGCTCCCCCCTGTACCAGCCGTTCGCCACTATCCCTGCTATCACGGTCTTTCCGGGCTGGAGGTAGTCCGTCACATCGTAGGTCTGGTAGAGCACCCTGTGGTGGTACGAGGTCCACCCTGGGGTGAAGTAGGAGTCCCCCACCCTCCGGCCGTTGATGGAGAGCTCGTACAGTCCGAGCGCCGTGGCGTAGAGTCTTGCCCTCACAACGGGCGTATCGATCCAAAACTCCCGACGCAGATACCGCGGCCTGGAACTTTGTCCCATCCGCTCCACGGGTTCGGGACTCACGAACGGGGCCGACCACTCGGGAAGACCTGTCTCGAACCACACCGGTTCACTCCATGGAGAGCACGCTCCGCCCTCCACTTTCGTCCTCACCCGGACATAGTACCGTGTGCAGGGAGCCAGATCTGCTCCACCATACTCTACCCACTGGGACATCCCTCCCCGCACCATCCCGCTGTCCCACACCGGGGAGGTGAATCCTTCATCCAGCGCCACCTGGATCTGGAAGGCCTCCTGCACTACATTGCGCAGTCCCTCGGCCACTCCTATCTTCCAGGAAAACCGAGGTCGAAGGACACGAAGAGCCAGAGGGAACCTCTGTCCCTCACACATGACATCGTACACATGGATCATACTTTCCTCCTTCATGCCTTTATGGCCCCGGCCACCATACCTTCCACTATCTGCCTCCTGAAGAAAAGGTAGAAGAGGAACGGGGGGACGGCGATCACCAGGACATCCGCGAACAGGAGATTCCACCTGGTGGTGAACTGTGTCTGGAAATTGTAGAGGCTCAGCTGTATCGTGACATTCTCCGCTCCGGGAAGGAAGTACAGGGGATTCACGAAATCGTTGTACACGGTGATGGCCGTGAGGATGGTGATGGTGACGCTCACCGGCTTGAGGAGCGGAAAGATGATACGGAAAAAGAGGTAGAGCGGACCGCATCCATCGATGAGGGCCGCCTCGTCGAGATCCCGGGGGATAGAGACCATGAAGGCCCTGTAGAGGAGCACGGCGAAGGGGAACCCCAGGGCCACCTCTATCATCACCATGCTCAGGAGGGTCCGGTAGAGGCCCAGACCTTTGAGCACCCAGATGGTAGGTACTACCGCGGGAGGGAGCATGAGGCCCGTCATGACGAGGAACTGGATGAGAGAGCCTACCCGGTCCTGTCTCCGCTCCAGGACGAACCCTGTCATGGCGCTCACCACCGTGAGCACCAGTATGGTGAAGATCGTGAGCCGCGCACTGTTGTAGAACCCCCGCAGAACCATCCCCCGTCCTGCCCTGAAGACCTCTCCGAGGTTCTCCAGGTACTGTGGGGACGAGGGGAGGGAAAAGGCCATGGAGGCCGCCTCGGCCGTACTCTTGCCCGCATTGAGAATCACGAAGAGAAACGGCACCCCGAATGCAACAGTGAGGATCCCTGCCGCCAAGAGCTCGAGCATGCGTCTGTTCATCTTTCTCATAGCGTGACCTCCGCCTTCGAGAGTAGTCTGTTGAGCGGTACTGCGAGGAGCGCGATGAAGATGAAGAGTATCACGTTTCCCGCGGTGGACAGGCCGTAGAACCCCGACTGGTACTGCTTGTAGATGATGGAGGCGATGAGATCCGAGGAGAATCCCGGACCTCCTCTCGTCATGGTCCAGACCAGGTCGAAGGTCCTGAGGCCCCCTATGAAGGAGAGCAGGATCACGGTATTCATGGCAGGCCGGGAGAGGGGAAGGGTGATGGAGAGAAGGCGCTGCCCTGAGGTCGCTCCATCGATCATGGCCGCCTCGTAGTAACTGCGTGGGATCGAGCGTATCCCGGCGATGTAGATCACGGTGGCCATTCCTACCCCTCGCCACACGTCGACCAGACTCACCGAGAGGAGGGCGAGGTGGGGATCCCCCAGCCAGTCGGGACCGGGGATACCGACGAACGCCAAGGCCTTGTTTATGATACCAAAGGTGGGATGCATGAGGCTGCTGAAGGTCACACCCACGGCCACCGTACTTACGAGAGAAGGGAAGAAGATGATCGACTGGAGGAAGCCCGAGCCCAGGGGTCTTCCCACGAGATAGGCGGCGAAGAAGAACCCGAGTACGGTCTTGAGACCGCTCGTGAGCACGGCATAGAGGAGGGTGTTGGTGAACCCTATCCTGAGAGAAGGCTCCGAGAAGAACATCCTGAAATTGTCCAATCCGGTGAAATACCAGTCGGTGAGGGTCCACCGGGTGAAGCTGAAAGGAAAGGAAATGAGCACGGGGAAGAGGAAGAAGAGCCCGTAGATGACCATCCCCGGGAGGATGAACCAGTAGCCGTAGTTTCTCGTTCTCATCGTTCTCATCTATTCTCCTTGTCGCTGGAGTCACACAACGCTCGTAGTGATGAAGGAAGGGGCCCTCTGCCAGTGGCAGAGGGCCCGGATATCAAGGGCATCACCAGCCGGGGAGCCCGAGCTGCTTCGCCTGCTTCTCCACGTCTCGATCGTACTCGCGGGCACCATCGACCGGGCTCTTGAGTCCCAGCCCCACCTCGACGCAGATCTGAGGGAGGTTCGGCCCCTTGATGGGAGATATGAACTCGAGTGCAGGAGCGGTCTTTCCCGCATTTATATAGGAAAGGAGATCCCTCGTCGCAGGGAGAATGTCGTCGGGAAGGGAAATCCCCTGGATGGGAAAGGGACCCATGGGCTTCTGAGCCTTCATATAGACATCGAGTCCTTCCTGTGAGAGAAAGAAAGCAAGGAACCGTTTTGCATCACCGATGTGAGCACTGCCCTTCCAGATGGAAATACCTGCGGGAAGCCAGATGGTGACCCCATGATCGGAAGGATCATCTCCCGGTTGTCCGAAGAATCCGATGTCGTTCACCTTGTCCTGAGCCACGGCCTGAAGGTTGGCCAACGCAAAGGTGAGCATGGGGTAGTGGGCTGCCTCTCCGTTCGCAAGCATGAGGAGGGCATTCTCATACGTGGTGGAGGCGGGATGAGGACTCAGGAATCCTCTCTTGTAGACCTCCTGGAGCTTTTCGAAGCCCCTGAGCGCAGCAGGGGTATCGGCGAAACCGGCTTTGTGGGCGGTGTAGTCCTCGTGGAAGTCAGGATAGGCCCGCTGTACGTTGTAGTAGTCGGCAAGTAGGATGAGCTGGCTGGTCCAGGAATCCTTGTTAGGAAGCCGCGATGGGCTGGATGCCGGCCGCCTTTATCTTCTCGCAGTTCGCCATGAGCTCGGCCCACGTATGGGGCACCTTCAGCCCGAGGCGCTCATAGATCTTCTTGTTGTAGAACCACCCCCCTCCCACTATCTCACCCGCAGGCGCGGCGTAGACGCGCCCATTCACGGTCACGGTCTGCTTGAAGGCATCTATCACCGGGTCCATGAAGGCCTCATCGGTGAGATCCACGAAGTACTGTGGAGGGTTGAGGGCGAGGAAGAGGGAACCGGAGTTGAAGTAAGAGAGATCTGTCATATCACCCGCGACAAGTCGGGTCTTGAGATAGTTTTCCCCCTCCGGTCCGCCCGGTCTGAACTCGAAGGTCACCTTGATACCCAGCTTTTCTTCCGCTGCAGCCGCCACGGCCTTGAGGCCATCGAGTGACGTCTGGTTGTCGATGAGCATGGTGATCTCAACCGGCTCGGCTCCCCCCGGCGAGGTCGAGGAAGACCCCTCCCCCTCGCCCGAGGCGAAGACGGGAAAGAGGGTCATCCCCATGACGACGAACAGAAGCATCGTCTTCCATCTCATACTGTCCTCCTGAAATGGTATTGTTGCACTCATGCTACCACCCTTCCGGGGGATGACCATGGACGAATCGACACACCTACATGGACTTTCCGGCAATCCCGCGGTACGCTGTGGGAGAGATGCCCGTGCGCTCCCTGAAGACCCGACTGAAGTAGAACTCGTCCTTGAATCCCACCGAGGCGGCCACGGCCTTGATCGGGAGGTGAGGGGTGAGAGAGAGCAGGCGCTTCGCCTCCTCTATTCTGAGCGAGGTGAGGTAGTCCTTGAACGACGTACCCTTGTACTCACGGAAGAGCTTCCTCAGGTACGATTCCGACATCCTGAACCTTCGGGCCAGCTCTCCGGACGAGAGTGGTTCCCTGAAGTGTTTCCTGAGATATGCACAGAGTTCCGCGAACACTGCAGGGGCCCCTGCGAGGTCGGCATCTTCGAGCCTCACATCCCCGGGAACCACGTGGGAAGCGAGGGCCCTACACAATTCGGGATACGAATCACACGACGATGCGAGGTCGAGCACCTCTTCGTCCGTGGAGACCGGTTGCTCACCCGGAAGGACAGACGAAAGCTCGGCGAAGAGGCCCCTTACCCAGGAGATCACCCGTCCGAAAGAGACCTCGTGCTCCTCGAAGGCCCTGCCGGCGGACTCGAACCACAGAGGCACTCGTCCAGGGTCGCTCTGCATGAACAAGAGCATCTCGTCTCCCGCGAGGAAAGGAACCGGATCATCCGTCTCCTCGTAAGACAGATCCTCGTACCGAAGGATGCGGGCACGCCCGAGGACCAGGTGTTCGTCGAGGGCTTTGTAGAGGTCTTCGGGTGCACGATGGAGATCCCCCGGCACGACGAGCGAAGAGCGAAGGATAAGGGTGCGGGTTTTCCGGTGACGGTCGAACCCTTCGAAATGATCCCTCACGAGGCGGGAAAACCTCGCAAAGGGGAGCTCCGCAGGAGAGAGGTAGAGGTGCTCGTGGGCATCTCGTCCCTGGAATACGAAGAGCGACACACCTGTCTCGGGATCCCTAAGATCCACCTCAGTGATGCTCCGGGGGGTGGAAAGACGATACCGAGGGGGGGGAGCACCCACCCTTCCGAGAGCCATCCAGAGGTGCCTGGCACCCAGGGAAAAGGCATCCGTCTCCTCCCCCAGAAGGAGGGCCAGGACGTTCGTCTCTTGTCTCCTACGTCGGAGCTCGAGGAGAGAGGCCGCCATCTCGGCGAGAGTGGTCCGCATGCGCTCGGGATTCACCGGCTTGAGCAGGTAGTGGACCACCCCGGTGTGGAGGAGCTCCTCGACATACTCGAAGTCGTCATAGGCGGAGACCACGAGTAAGGGAATGAGGGGATGTTCCCTCACGAGGGTATGCGCCAGATCGATACCATCCATCACCGGCATCTTCACATCGGTGATGACGAGATCGGGATCGAGTACCCTGATCCTGGACAGGGCCTCCGCCCCATCCTCGGCTTCTCCCACCAGGACGAACCCCTCCATCCCCTCGATGAGTCCCTTGAGGAACCTCCTCGCCGGAGGCTCATCGTCGACCAGCATCACCCTGATCACCGCCGTCCTCCTTAACTCCTATTTCCACGAGGGTACCCCCGCCTACGTTACTTTCCATCCGCCATATCAGTCGGTCCCGGAAGACCACATAGAGCCTGGTGTAGAGATTGGCGAGCCCCGTCCCCCCCGGAGCCGAGGCCGAGGGAAGCTCTTCCCCCCTGTCGAGGTGCACGGCCACCAGAGCGAACATCCTCCGCAGCTCTTCCACCTTCTCGGGAGTCATCCCCGTACCGTTGTCCGATACACGCAACAGCCAGGAGGTCCCTCCCCTCCTCACCCCTTCCACGCGGACGACGAGCCGTTCCTTCCGCTTCCTGTACTTGACGGCGTTCTCGACGAGCGGCTGGAGGATCATCCTCGGCACCCGTACACCGAGGAGCCCATCCTCCACCTCGACCCTCCACTCGAAGGCATCCTCGAGACGCAGCTTCATTATGAAGAGGTAGTGGCGCAGGTACTCGAGTTCCTCTCTCAGGAACACCATGTGATCCTGTGCGGAGGCATACCGGAGCATGGTCGCGATACCCTCGCACACCGTGGGAATCACCGTATCTCCCACTTCGAAGGCCCTCTGGGAGATCACGTTGAGGACATTATAGAGGAAGTGAGGGTTCACCTGCGAGTACACCAGATCGAGCTTGGTCTGCATCCAGGACGTCCGGAGCTGGAGTTCCCTCCGGATGGAGTCGTCGAGTCGGTAGGTGAGATCCCTGAAGGCCTCGACCAATTCCACCACCTCGTCATGAGATGTCTCGATGCGTCGGATCGAAGGGAGCGTGAGGGTCTTCACCTCGGTGTCCTCCATCCATTCCCTGAGCATACGGAGCGGCCGTGTGAGGGAACGGGTGAAGAGGAGATTGAATAAGAGTGAAATCGCGACCACGCTCAGGGCCATCATCGCAGCGATGAAGGAGGTGAACCGCAGTGGCCTGAGAAGCGCATCCCTGTCGAGGATCCAGAAGACCCTCAAGCCGGCAATCTGTGACTCATATGAGAGGACGAGCTCCCTCCTCCCTGTGATGGGATTGGGGAGGAAGCCTTCCTTTTCCCGCTCCACGGTCTTGCCGTAGAATGCGAGGAGATCGGGGGAAATCGAGGAGCGACGGGGAGAGGAGAAGAACAGCATTCCCCGCCACACGATGACCACCGAGCTGTAAGGAGAAAGCGAGGGACGAATCAGGTCCTCAAGGTCCTCGAGCGGTTTCAGTACCATCAGCCAGGCAGTCTCGACTCCGGTGTCCCATATGGTACGACCCATGCCGAAAACCTCGGGACGATCCTCTGCCCACGGATCGTGGAAAGGGGAAAGGAGGAAGAAGGGGGAATCTCCGATCTCACGGGGAAGGAGGGTGTCGATCTCATCCGGCACCCCTCCCCCATTGAGCCCGCTCGCATGGGCCATGAAGTTGCTCGAAAAGAGGTCCCCCTTGTCGTTGAAGAAGAGCACGGCGTGGAAGGTCCTGTGGAAGGCGTACGAGAGCAAGAACCGACGGATGGTCCACATGGCATCGTTGAGAAAGGTGCCGTTCGAAGGATCGTCTCTGGGGAGCGTGTGCAGGGTGATGACCGCGGATTTGAAAGAGGCATCCGACAGGAGGGTGAGAAGGACGAAGTCCATCCAATACCACATCGCGTCGAGCTGAGACCCCACCTTGGAGACGAGCAATTCCGAGGTCTCGACCGCGTTGCGTTCGAAGAGCCCCCGGGCGTAGACGTAGAACCCCGCGGTGAGGATCACCACGAGGATCACGATGAGCAGGGAATACCCCACGAAAACCCTGGTCTGGAACCTCATGCTGACAAGACCACCCTCTTCACGAATCGGACGTCTTGAAGTAGCTCAGACGATCCTCCAACGCAACCTCCCGCTCGGAGAGAATCACGACGAGATCCGAGGCCTTACGGGAGGCATCCAGGACCTCCTGGAAGTCTTCCTCCACCCGTCTCATGGCGGAGGTCACGTATTCGACCACCTCCTCGAGTGCAGACACCGACGCAGCGATCCTCCGTGTCTGCTCCGATACCTGAAGGGAATCCTCATGTATCTCGTTGCTGGTGTCCCTCAATGTCGTCACCGTGGAGAGGATCTGCTGGCTTCCGGTTCCTGCCTCCTGGAGGTTCCCTGCGATCTGCGCGATCGCAGCAGACACCTCCTCGATCTTTTCCTCGATCAGGGAAAAACTTTCCCGGGTGTCCCAGATACCCGCACGGGCACCCTCGATGGCACCGGTGATCTCCCGTACCGACTCGGCGATCTCCCTGGAACTCCTGCTCGATGCCTCCGCCAGTTTCCTCACTTCCTCGACCACCACCGCGAACCCTTTCCCCGCATCCCCCGCGTGGGCAGCCTCTATGGCGGCATTGATGGCCAGAAGGTTGGTCTGGGATGCGATGTTCCCGATGATCCTGCTCATTTCCTCTATCCTTCCGGCCATTTCCACCACCGCCTCCATCTTCCTGAATCCGGACTCGAAGATCTCCTTGCCTTCCTTCGAGATCCGTACCAGTTCCTCTCCCTGTGATGTGTGCTCCCCGGCGATGGTAGCCATCGACCCTATTGTGGTGATCACCTGGGTCACGGCTGCCGTGGACTGTTCCACCATGGAAGCCTGCACCTGTATCTGCTCCTTGAGCCGATCCACGGCCTCCACGATGGAGGCCACCGCAGCGGCGGTGGCCTTGGCGGTCTCCTCCAGATACACCATCTTCTCATCCACCCCTTTGACCGCTTCGGAGACCTTTTCGAGCGCAGCATTCGTCTCCACAGAGACCCCGCTCAAGGACTCCCTCACCTCCCTGCTCGCGGAAACGGTATCACTCATACTCTCCACCACTGCGCGGAGCACGCGGGTGAACTCCTCCATGGCACGGCCGATCGACGCGAGCTCGTCCTTCCCCCTGGTGTCGAAGAGGACCGAGAGACGGCCCTCCTTGAGTCTCCCTATCCCGCTGAGCATCCCATAGATACGCCGGACCATACCCCGGGCCGTGAGGACGAGGACGAGGAGGATCACGGACACCATGATCCCCACCACCACGAGGGAGGACGAGAACGCCTGCCGACGCAGCGCCCTGATCTGGCCGTCGATGAGATCGGTCTGTTCCTCGAGCACGGAGAGTGAGGTCTCCACACTCCCATCCAAACCGGTGAGGGCGTTGTCGAAGAAGGAGAGCTGGACGAGGGCCTCCTCCCTCTCTTCCTCCCCGCCGGTGACCGGTGGTATCACATAGAACTGTTTGGGATAGACCGAGTCACCCACCCCGTAGAGACGCCCGGCCCACCGGTAGAGGGACTCGTAGAGCCCCTGCACCTCGGCGAGATCTTCCAGGATGATCTCCTGAAGGGCCTCGATGGCCTCGAGCGATTCTCTCACCCGTTCGTTTTTCTCCCGGACGAAGCTGATCCCCCTCACGGCCTGAAAGGCGGCATCCAGCTCCTTGAGGCGGGAGGCGAGGTGCTCCCGTCCCATCGAAAACCGGAGGGAATCGAGCCTGTTCACCTCCACCTGGAGGGAAAGGAGCGCCGTCGAGAGCTCATCGAGCGTGCGTCGCTCATCCTCTATCCGCTCCTGGGGAGAGAGCAGGGCGAGGTAGACACCTCCCGCAAGGACCAGCACGAGGAGTGCCCCACCCACCAACCCGTAGAGCTTGGTACGGATCTTCATCCGCCCTCCTGATCAGGTCCGCTTCGAAAGCACCTGTCTCTCGTAGGCCTCCACCTCGCGGATCCACTCCACATCGAGGGGCACATCCTGGGAGAGACAGTAGTAATCCCACACCGCGGCAAACGGGAGGCTCTTCACATCCTCCATGAGGGCGAGCCGTTCACCGAGGCGCCCCTCCGCTTCGAGCTCCTCGAGACGGCCCACCGGTTCGAGGAAGGCCGAGAGGAGGGCCTTCTGCACGGCCCGGGCACCGATCACCCACGCGAGGATACGGTTGATGCTCGCATCGAAGTAGTCCACGGCGAGGTGTATCTTCTCCCACCTGCCGAGACGCACCATCTCGGCTGCCACCGCACGCACGTCGTCCGTGAAGAGCACCACGTGGTCCGAATCCCACCGCACCCCTCTGCTCATGTGGATGAGCACGTGTGGAACGAAGAGGACGAGCGAGGAGATCTTGTCGTGGATCGTCTCGGTGGGATGGAAGTGGCCCATGTCGAGACACACGCCCACGTTCCGGCTCACCGCATAGCCCAGATAGAACTCGTGCGAGCCGGTCACATAGGATTCCGAACCGATGCCGAAGAGCTTGGACTCCACCGTGTCGATCACACCCGGGAGACGCTCCCTGTAGATCTCGTCGAGCGATGCGAGCAGCCGCTCCCTGGGTCCCAGCCTGTCGACGGGGATGTCCTTCCAGCCGTCCGGGATCCAGAGGTTGTTGATGCACACCCCATCCAGCTCAGAGGCGAAATACGCAGCGATCCGCTCGCAGGCGATGGCGTGTCTCACCCAGAAGGCCCGCACACCCTCGTCCGGATGGCTCAAGGTGAACCCCGAATCCGCCAGAGGATGGGAGAAGAAGGTGGGATTGAAGTCGAGCCCTATTCCCAAAGACTTGGCCCACTCCACCCACTTCTCAAAGTGTCTCGGTTCGAGGGCGTCCCTGTCCACCCGCTTCCCCTCGGTCTCCGCATACATCGCGTGGAGGTTGAAACGCTTCGTCCCCGGGACGAGGGAGAAGGCCTTGGCCGCATCCTGGCGGAGCTCGTCACCGCTCCGCGCCCTTCCCGGGTAGTTGCCGGTCGCGAGGATACCCCCACCAGAGAGCGTATCCTTACCCTCAAGCCCCACCACATCGTCGCCCTGCCAGCAGTGGATGGAGACGGGGATCTCCGCACACCTCTTCACCGCGGCCTCCACATCCACACCGAGGTCCGCGTACCGAGCCTTCGCCTCTTCGAAGGCCCGTTCAACTCTGTCGTTCGATGTCATCTGTTTCCTCCCTGATCGAGACTTACGCGAGAGCGGAAACGTTCCGCCTCCCAGTTGAGTATGAACTCCACGTCCTCTCTCGTGAGAAACCTCGGACCACCCAAGGTCTGGGCACAGAGAGAGATCCGGAGCGCATCATGGAAGAGGAGGATGGCCGTCCGGGCCCCCTTCTCCGAGGAGGCACGGGCGACCACCCCCACCCCTTGGAGGAGGAAGATCCGGGGCAGCACCCCATACTCCTCGAGATAGCCCCTCGTCCGGGAACGAGCCTCTTCCTCCTCCGGGACTCCCCCTCGTGTGGGGAAGAAGAGGGGAGCCGGGCCCGCGTAGACGATGTGGTCGGGGGAGAAGGCCCCCCTCAGCCCCTCCATTCCCTCCTCACCGGCAAGGCAGCCCTCGAACACGGGATCCCGACTCATGAGGTAGACCCCCTCGGAGGTACCGGCGCTCACCTCCTGCACGATACGCTCGAGCATCCCCGGGATCTCTCCCCCGAGTGGCTGTATCACGCCCCCGAAGGGAGGGGGAACGTGCGGAAAGAGGGGGCGTATCCGTTCCATGAGACGGGCATAGAGACCGATCACCCCTTCGGGCGAGTCCTCGCTCACGAACACTCCGTGGTTCTGGAGGAAGACGATCCGGGGGAGTTCCCCACCCTGCCATCCCGCCACCACACGGTGGAACTCCCGGGAAAGCACGTATCCGGGGGTGGTGTAGGGCATCCAGAGGGCTTCTTCACCGAAGAGTTCCCTCGCGATACGCTCCCCTTCCAGGCTACAGAGCACCCCGTTCACCAGCGCAGGATGGGTGTGCACCACATACCGGTAGGGGATGACATGATGGAGCAACGTCTCCACGCTGGGACGCTTTTCCTCTCCCGGTATCCGGCAGTCCAGGAGTGCCGCCACCACCTCACGTTCTCGTTCCTCCACGCGCTCCGGGAACGGCCTGGAGAGTATCCTCTCGAGGCACTCCCGCGTGAGCCTCACGAACCCCGTCTCGTCGATCGTGGCGAGGGACACCCCCGAGGCCTTCACATAGAGGAGGGCCTCGTCCTTCCAGGAGGTATTCCCTCCCCCCGCGAGCACGAACTCGGGATCCGCACCATACAGACGGGAAAGCTTCACCAGGGCCTGCAGACTCATCCTTCCTCCCCTAGTCCATGTGGAACATCTCTTCGAGCGGTTCGACCACAGGGGAGTCGTCCGGATTGGTCTCCATGAGATCCTTCATGTACTCCCACCATCGCCGCATGATCGGTTGATCGGGAAGAGACGCCGTACGCTCGTCATCCGCGAGGCGCTGGACCGCAAAGAGCCGGTACGTCTTCCGGTCCAGATAGATGGTGTAGTCCGAGATTCCCGCCTTGCGAAGCTCGTCCTTCAGCTCCGGCCAAATCAGGTCGTGGCGGCGCTTGTACTCTTCCTCGCAGCCCGGCTTGAGCTGCATCACAAAGGCGTGTCGTCTCATACGTTCCCTCCTTCCACGATGTCTGTCTCTCTCCTTCTCTTCATAAAGGCGATGAACTCGGGGATCACGATGGCCACGATGAGGAGCGCACCGGTCACCAGGTTCATGACCCGACCCGGTACGTTCATGAGGCCCATCCCGAATCGTATGAATCCTATCACGAAACTGGCGATCACCACACCCGGAATCCCACCGAATCCGCCGGTGATCGCCACCCCACCCAGCACGGCGATGGTGATCGCCTCGAGCTCGAAGCCTTGGGCGATGTTCGGTCGGGTGGAGAGTATCCTGCTCGTGAGCAACACGGAGGAAATGCCCGAGAAGAGCCCGTTGAGGGTGAAGACCGCGAACTTGACCCGCTTCGCCGGTATACCGGAGAACACAGCCGCGACCTCGTTACGTCCCACGGCGTAGACCATCCTCCCGAAAATCGTGTAGTGGAGCACGAGCCCCACCACCAGGGCGAGGGCGAGAAAGACCACGAGCTGGAAGGGAACGAGCGTCCCCCCGACATACCCCTGGCCCAGCCATGCGAACTCCTCCGGATAGGTAGTGAATGCCTTGTCACCGAGGATGCCCTGGGGGATCCCCCTGAAGAACGACATGGTCCCTATGGTCACGGCGATCGCCGGGATCCTCAGGTAGCCCACGAGGAACCCGTTGAGCATGCCGGCCACCGTGCCGACCAGGAGCCCCACGAGCACGATCACAGGGACGGGAGCTCCATATGAGGCCACCAATCCCATACAGAAAGAGGAGAGGGCCACGATCGACCCCACCGAGATGTCGATGGACCCCGTGATGATCACCAAGGCCATCGAGAGGGCGATGATGGACTTCTCCGTGAAATTGAAGGTGGTATTGAAGAGATTACGGACATCCCAGAAATACGGACTCAGGATGCCGTTCACCACCATGATGGTGAGAAGGAGGATGGAGAGGATGACCTCCCATCTCTGGAGCACGGCTCCGATGCGAATTCCCTGTCGCACGTTCTTCATACCCGGTGCCTCCGTGTCTTGAGGAGCCTTTCGGCCCGCGAGCGTTCCGCAAAGGTATTGGCGAGGATGGCAATGAGGATGGCGATCCCCTGAACGAGCATTTGATAGAAGGGCGAGATGTTGATCTGGGTGAGGGCGTTGTAGAGGAGTCCAAGGAAGAGAGCCCCGAGGAGCACCCCCGTACTCGTTCCCGATCCTCCGAAGACGCTCACCCCGCCGATGACACAGGCCGCCACGGCCTGCAGCTCGTATCCAGTGGCGCTGTCGGTCTGGGCCGCCGCATACCGGGTCACATAGAGAAGACCGGCGAGTCCCGAGATCACCCCGCTGAGCATGAACACAAGGTAATCCGTCTTCCTGGTATCTATGCCCACGAGCCGGGCCGCGTTTCTGTTGTCACCCGTGGCGTAGATGGAGCGCCCGGTCCACGTATACGTGAGAAAGAACGTCACCAGCAGGAAGACGATGAAGGCATACCAGATGATGGCCGGGATTCCCAGAAATCGCACCACGGGTATGGAGACGAAACTCTCGCACATCTCGTGGGCGCTCACCCACTCCCCGCCCGATACCAGGAAGACGAGGGCCCGGTACATCGCGAGGGTACCGAGTGTGGTGATGATGGGAGGAACCCTCAACCTCGCCACCACGATCCCGTTGAAACTGCCCAGAACGAATCCGAGGAGAAGCGCACCCCCCACGTAGACATAGAAGGGTAGATTCGGCACCGCGATATTGAACATACCGAGCAACATCCCCGTAAGGGCCATAGTGGAAGGGATGGAGAGGTCTATCCCGCCGGTGAGCAGGACCAGGAACTGAGCGAGGGAGGCGAGGATCAGGACCGAGGAATCCTTGAGCACGTCATAGATGTTCTCCACTGCAAGAAAACGAGGGGACCGCATCCCTACCACTGCCACGAAGACCACGAGAAACACGAAGAGGGTGAACTCACGGGTTTTCATGACTCTCGGCACTCTCATACCACACCCCTTTCACCGTGTCCGAGGGCCGCTCTCATGATCTCCTCCGAGGTACACGCCCGTGCATCGAAGACCCCTGTGACCTTCCCTTCGTGGAACACCACCACCCGGTCTGCCATACCGAGAACCTCGGGAAGCTCGGAAGAGACGAGGAGCACCGCAAGCCCCTGAGCCGCGAGATCCGCTACAAGGGCATGGACCGCGGCCTTGGTGGCGATATCGATACCCCTGGTGGGCTCGTCGAGGATGAGAAGGGAGGGCTGTGCGGCGAGCCACTTCGCCAACACCACCTTCTGCTGGTTCCCACCCGAAAGGGCATTCACCCACACGTGTACGTGGGGAGCCTTCACCTCGAGCCGCTTCGCATACTCCTCTGCGAAACGACGCTCACGTACCTGATCGATCCATCCTCTCTTGTGGAGCGCCGTGAGGAGGGGAAGCGTGATGTTCTCGCAGATACTCATGTTGAGGATGCACCCTTGCAGCTGTCTGTCCTCGGGTACATACACGATACCATGACGCATCGCCTCCCTGGGGGATCTGAATCGCACTGTTTTCCCCTCGAAGCACACTTCTCCACTATCCCACGCATCCACCCCCACGATACACCGCATGACCTCGGTTCTGCCGGATCCCACGAGTCCGAAGAATCCCAGGATCTCTCCCCTCCTCACCTCGAAGGAAACATCACGGAACACCCCTTCCCTCGAGAGATTTCTCACCTCCAGCACCACCTCACCCGGCCGGGAGTCCCGCTCGGGATAGTACTGTTCCATCTTTCTCCCGATCATCATCCTGATGATCTCCTCCCTGGACGTCTCCCGGACCTGACCTTCCCCCACGTATTGCCCGTCACGGAGTACGGTGAAGTGGTCGGCGATCTCCTCGATCTCCTCGAACTTGTGGGAGATGAACACCACCCCCGTACCGGATGCCTTGAGATCCCTGATGATCCTGAAGAGGTCCTCCACTTCCCGTGCCGAGAGGGAACTGGTGGGTTCGTCCATGATCACGATCCTCGCCCTGTGGGTGAGGGCCTTCGCGATCTCCACCAACTGACGCTCGGCCGTGGAAAGGTCCTTCACGACCGCCCGGGTGTCCAGGGGCACCCCCAGTTCCTCGAGGATAGCGGCCGCCCTGCGGTGCATCTCCTTCCACGAGAGGAGGGGAACCCGCCCGGCATATACGGGACTGCTCATGAAGACGTTCTCGGCCACCGAGAGGTCGGGGAACACCGCAGCCTCCTGGTGGATCACCGCGATACCGGCCCTCTGGGCATCCAGGGGGGATCCGAACGCCACTTCCTCCCCCTCGAGGAAGATCCGTCCTTTCGTGGGAGTGAGCACCCCGCTCATGATCTTCACCAGCGTGGACTTGCCCGCCCCGTTCTCCCCTATGAGTGCGTGGACCTCTCCCTGACGTATCCTGAACGAGACTCCATCGAGGGCGAGGGTTCCCGGATACATCATGGAGACGTCCTTCAGTTCCAGCAAAGGTGTTTCCATGTTCGCTCCTTCCTACGAATCTCAAAGAAAGGCCCGGAGCGACATCTTCCTCCGGGCCTTGCAACGGGCCGCTCTACAGAACCTAGAACATCGCGGCGAACTTCTCTATGTTCTCCTTGGTGAACACGAACGGTTCTCCCATGACCGCCACGCCGCCCGGTCCCACCTTGATCTCGCCCATCCTCCCGCAGGAAAACACGTCGCCTACGGCGCCGGTGTTCTTTCCCTTGATGAGGTTGTAGAGGATGTAGGTGGAGCTGTAACCGAGATCGATCGGATTCCACAGGGCCATCTTTTCGCACACACCGGAGAGGATGTAGGCCTTCATCTCCGAAGGAAGCCCGAGCCCGGTGAGCTGGATCTTGCCGGTGAGACCCTGATCCTGGATGGCCTTGGCCGCAGCCGCGATACCCACCGTGGTCGGGGCGATGATGCCCTTGAGGTCGGGATACGACTTGAACAGGCCCAAGGCCTCCCGGTACGACTTGTCGGACAGGTCGTCACCGTACACCACCGCCACGAGCTTCATATTCTTACACTTCGGGTTCTCGGCGAGCTCCTTCTTCATGTACTCGATCCAGGCATTCTGGTTCGTGGCCTGGGCCGTGGCAGAGAGGATGGCAATCTCGCCTTCCCAACCGATGAGCTCACCCAGGAGCTTCACCTGACTGCGTCCTATGAGCTCGGTGTCCGAAGGAGCGAGATGGAGGATCCGTCCGCCCTCGGAGACACCGGAATCGAAGGAGATCACCTTGATCCCCTGGGCCATCGCCTTCTTCAGCACAGGCACGAGGGCATCGGGATCGTTCGCCGAGATGGCGATCCCGTCCACCCTGGTGGCGATGAGGTTCTCGATGATCTCGATCTGCCCCTCGGCCGTGGGAGAGCTGGGCCCCTGATAGATGATCTCCACGTCTCCCAATTCCTTGGCGGCCTCCAGGGCGCCGTCCCGCGCCGCCTCGAAGAAGCCGTTCCCGAGGTTCTTCACCACGAGTGCGATCCGGAGCTTCTTGCCCGCGGCCGCACCCGCCTGCTCCCCTGCCCCACTCGCGAACAGCGCCGTGGTGAGGAGGCTCATGGCTACCAGTACCGTGATCAGTCGTTTCATACGACCCTCCTGAATTGGAATGTGTTCCACCCCATCATACCCCCGCTCTCGCAACCCCAGAAGTGTCAGGAACTCACAGGATGGTGCCTTTTTCTACGATCTTCCCTCCTCGGAGGGGTATCTCCCGAAGAACCGACGGTACATGCGGGAGAAGTGGCGTACGCTCGCATACCCCACGGCCAGGGCCGCCTCCTTCACCGAATATCCCGAAAGGAGGAAGTCCCTCGCCTTGATGAGACGCAGCTCCATGAGGTATTCGGAGAAGCGTTTGCCGGTCCGTCGATGGAAGAGGGAACTGAAGTAGTTGGGGGTGAGATTGAGGTACGAGGCCACCATGGAGACAGAAAGCGGCCGGGTATAGTGTTCTTTGATGAAGGCGAGGGCCCTCCGCACCGGATCGTGGTCCTCATCCCGGGATCGCATCCCCATCCTGGAGGCGAGAGGGCACGACGAGAAATCCGCGGCGGTGAGCCTCAATGCAGGCCGATCGATCCCCATGTAGCGACGGAGGAACTGCTCCACATACGAGCGGATACGTCCCTCCAGCCCAGGTAGTCGTGAGATGAGACCCTCCACCGCATCGAGGAATCCCACCTCGTTGCGCTCCACGAGGGCCCGAACGATCGCGAAGAGGTTCTCGAACGTCTCTCGCTCTCCGGGCAGGAGGGTGCGGGAGGCCTCCTGGACCACCGTCAGGGGAAGGATACGCTCCGAAGGAAACAGGGCGACGAACGGAAGCAGGCGTACCGCCTCCTCGTAGAACTCCGCCACGTCGTGGGACGAGGCGGCAGGCCTCCCCACGAGGAGGAGGGGGTGTATCTCAGGAGATCGCTCGAGCAGGTGGTGCATGAGATGGAGGAGCGTCGACTGAAGCCTTCCCTCCTCCCTGCAAAAAAGACAGAGATCCACCCCATAGTGTGAAGGAAAATGGAGAAGCACGTCATCCTCGGCCAGAAGCCTCTCTCCCTCGGCTTCGAAGGCACCCTTGCAGTTCGGATAGGAGATCGCAGGGTGAAAGAGGAACAAGGGGATCGGATGTTCCGAGATTCCATCCGGGAAGCTCGGACGAGAACTCACGGCGGGGTACGGAAGGACATGGAGGTCCACGAACCACTGGTGCAATGCCTTCCGCCTTTCGTTCTTTCGCCGGGTGAGGCTCTCCTCGAGCCGACCGAGTATGGCATCCATCTCCTCCCTGGAAGGAGGCTTGAGGATATATCCCTGGGCACCCAGCTCGAGAGCGGTCTTTGCGAACCCGAAATCCGCATAGCTGGTGACGACCACGAAGAGGATGTCACTCCGCTCTCTCAGGATCCGAGTCATGGCGTCCAACCCGCTCCCACCAGGCATCTTTATGTCCAGGAAGACGATATCCACCTCTCTCGAGAAGATCGTCTCTTTCAGTTCCCGGATATCGGCGGCCTCGAGGACGCACTCGACCCGTGGATGGGCGACTTCCTCGAGGAGACTGCGTATGGTGTATCGGGCCAAAGGCTCATCGTCAGCGATGAGTATGCGCATGAATCCTCTTGAGCTCCTTCAAAGGGATAGAGACGATGGAGACCGTGCCCTTTCCGGGGGACGAGGAGATCTCGAGACGAGCGTGCTGGAAGAGGAGCTGCAGCCTCCTCCTCACGTTGGTAAGCCCCACCCCTTCCTTCATCGTCTTCAGATGGAAGCCTCTGCCGTCGTCCTCCACCGTGATGTGGAGGAATCCTCCCCCCACCGTGATCCTGATCCAGATGTGTCCTCCCTCCGAAACATCCTCGAGCCCGTGGACCACCGCATTCTCCACGAGGGGCTGGAGGAGGAGCTTAGGGAAGGGAAGCCCATCGGCCTCGCGGGGGAACAGGATCTCCCATGAAAGCCGTTCTCCGAACCGGAGTTGCTGGAGCCGCAGGTAGTCCTCGATGAAACCCAACTCATCCCGGAGGGGCACCACGGCCTTGCTCTCGATGGTGTAGCGGAGAAGGCCCTTGAGGGAAAAGATCGCCTGCTCCACGGCCACATGCTCCTTCATCCTGTTGAGAGCGAGGAGGCAGGTGAGCACGTTGAAGAGGAAGTGGGGGCTTATCTGCGACTGGAGCGTCTCGTACTCCATGTGCTTCCGCTCGAGAAGCTCCTGATACTTGAGCGCGTTGTCGATCGTGAGTGCACCGAGTTCGAGGAAGTTCTCGAACCTGATGCGCTCCAGGTCGCTGAACTCCCTCCGCGCAACCAGCACGAGGAGACCGAAGCTCCTCTCCCCGATCCCCACGTGCCCCACGAGAAGATGTATCCCGGCCCTTCCCGCGAGGAGGACGCCGCCGTGTGGTGGTTCCGTTTCCATGCCCCTGAGAAGCCCCCCCACCTCCTCCCGGAGCGAAGGATCACCCTCGTAGACGGACCAGGTACACCCATTCTTCCTGGACAATGCGATCCCCGCGGCATCGATCGATTCCTCCCTGGTTATGTACTCGACGAGCACACGGTGGACATAGGAGAGGAGACCCTTGAGCTTGTCCGGCTCGTAGGCCGTGATCCTGTTCTCGTAGGCCACCGCCTCCGTGGCCACCTCCCGTACTACTTCCACCATCCGGCGGATGTTCTGCTCGAAGAGTCCCGCATACCTCCGGAAATTGGCCGCAAGATCCTCGAACTCGTCTCCCGAACGAAAGTCCAGCGAGACGGAGAGCCTCCCCCCCGCGAGATCCCTGATGGCGCTTTCCACGGCGCGCAGCCGGCCTACGATCCTCCTGGAGAACACGGTGAGCACCACCGTGGTGAGGAGCACACTGAGGAACGAGAAGGCAAGGAGGGAAGCCCTGAGCACATATTTGCTCCGCAGCGCCTCCTCCTCCAGGGCCTCGGTGAAGTAACCGAGGTAGCCCTCGAAGCTGTTCACCAGGTAGTAGGAGGTCTCGCGGGCCGTGCTGAAGATGCGTATGAGCCTCGGGTCCGTCGAAGACTGGATGGTGGCGTAGAGCGTAGGATCACCGAAGAGATCCCGTTCCTGCAAGAGCTCCATCCCTTCGCAGAACTCCCGAAGCCGGGAGGCCGCCTTGTCCTTCATGATGAGGGCGGTCTCGTACTCGTTCTGGAGCATCCCCTGGCGTACCAGTCTCTGGAGCGGGGCACTCTCGAGGAACCCCGAGAGGCGCGAGAAAAAGCTCTCGCTCTCACTCCGGAGGTTCCTCACGAGGGATACGGGAGGATCGAAGTAGACCACGTCCTTCAGGCTCCCGTAGATTCCGGGAGAGAAGGCAGCGATCATGGTCTCTTTCACCCGATTTCGAAGTCTCCTCACCTCGTCCAGGAGTCGATCTGAAGTCCGTGCCACCTCGGTGATCGACTCGATACGGGCGAGGATGACGAAGTTGAGGACGATGACGAAGAGGAACCCCATGAAGACGAGAAGCGTGATGAGACCGAACTTAAGGCGCATCCTCATGGGTTCCTCCCTCTGATCAGATGTCGGGCGCGTGGGCGAGAAGGTAGTCTTCTGCTTCCTTGTTCCAGAGGTTGTGGTGTCGCGCACAGATCTTCGCGAGCTCGGCATAGAGAGGATCGGACTTTCCCCTCTCCTCGAAGTCCTCTATGGCCACCAGATCGAGTCTCTTGTGGGTGTAGATGAGCTTCTTTCCACCCGGAATCTTGTCCAGATTGAGTGTGGTATCGATCACGGCGTTGAGGCCCCCCACGTGGGTGATCATGGCGGCCGGATTGAGCCTGCCCTCGCTGATGAGGGTGAGGGCCTCTCGCATGTCGTCGGTGTTGCCGCCCGAGGTTCCCACGAGATGGTGGCCTTCGTAGTGCACCTTGTAGAAGTTGAGCTCCGCCTTGAACTCGGGATCGGTGGGGCCGGCGAAGAAATTGAGACACCCGTCGGGTCCCAGCAGACGGTCCCCCAGCTCCACTACGGCCCTCACCGGAGCGAAGACGAACACGTCGTCATAGGGCTGCCCGTCGTTGAGTCCCTTGAGGAGGTCCGCCGGGTCCTCCGCACCCGAGGTGTTCACATAGAGGAGATCGACACCCTCCTTGCGGGCCTCCTCCACAGGAATGAGTTCCTTTGCACGATCCAGCCGCCGCTGATCTATGTCGGTGACCACCACGCGTCGGGGCCGCCTCGGACCATGGATGGCATAGTCTATCGCGCAGAGCCCCATGGGTCCTGCAGCCGCCAGGAGGGCGAGGCTCCCCCCCTCCTTCACCCCCATCTCGTGGTGATAGGAGCCGGGATGGGTGTGATACTGCGCGTGGTAGGCCCCCACGATACAAGAGACCGGCTCGGCGAGGGATCCCAGGAAGAAGGCCTCCCCCGTGTAGGGAAGGAGGCAGTCCATCTCCATCACCTCGTTAGGGACGATGACGTACGTGGCGTCTCCTCCTATGTATTCGTAGGAATACCCCGGCGCCCAGAGCGTCCCCTTGTAGTTGAGGGCCGGCTGGATGGCGAACTTGTCACCCTCTCTGTACTTGTGCGCCCACTTCTTTCCCACCTTCTCTATCACACCACAGAACTCGTGCCCAATCATGACGGGATTTTTCTTGAGATCGTGGCGCACCCGCTTGTGGGCCTCCCCTTGCATCGCCAGCTTGTGGCTCGACATACAGATGGAATCGGAGACCACCCGGGCGAGTATCTCATCGTCCTTGGGTTCCGGGAGCTCGAACTCCTCGAGCCTCAGATCCATGACACCATAGAGGCGTACCGCCTTGGTCTTCATACACTCACCTCTCTTTCTCTGTGTGCTGTGCTATGAGATCGAGCCAGGCCTGTTCATACTCCTTGAGGCCGGGCACGTCGTGTTTCTCCAGTTCGGTGTACCGTATCGAGGTGTCACCGGAGAGCTCCTCGATACCGCTGCCGGTGAGCGCCATCCGCCCCGTCATGGCTGCTCCGAAACTCGTCGCCTCCGTGAGATCCGAAAGGTAGACCGGATGATCCGGAAGTGCCGATGAGAGGAGGAGGCAATAGGCCTGGTTTCTCCGGAATCCTCCCTCTATGAAGACCTTCTGTCCCTTTCGCAGGCCTATCCTCCGGAGTGCGACGAGGGTCTGCAACACGAGGGAGACCGTCAGGGCCGTGTAGGCCCTCTTCCCTTCGCGAAGCACGGGAGGGACCCTCCCACCCCGTACGATCTCTTCATAGGGGAACCACCGTCCCCCCTCGACGATACCCGGAGGCGAGCCGGGAAACTGGCCGGAACCGGGGATGAGCTCGGGGAGGATGAAGGTATCCGACCTTCGCAGGAAATCCACGTAGTCCATGGGTATGAAATCCGGATCCTCATCGAGCGCGGCATACCTACTGATGAGCTCCCTGTACGCCTCGTACTCGGCCCCTCCCCTGAATATCGCAGTCTTGATCGGGGTATCCATGGCGGAGATGTTGTAGAACACCACCTTGCCGAGCTCTTCCTCTTCCATCCGGTAACGATCAGTGGGGTTCATGAGTACACACCAGGTGCCCGTGGAGTTGAGGACGAAATCGCCCACCCGTTCCGTGACGAAATACGGGAGGAGGGATGCGTTGGAGTCGTGTATCCCCAGGGTGACGATCGTATTAGGGGCCAGACCCGTTCGATCGCTCACGACCTCCGAGACGGTTCCCAGGCTGTCCCACGGTCTTCGTATCTCCCGGGGGAGGAGGGGCAGGATGCCCATGGAACGGGCCACCTCGGAGTACTCTCCGGCGAGGAAATCCCAGAGATAGGTGTGACACCCCAGGTAGGTCCACTCCGCCCCTATTCGCCCGGTCAGCCTGTACCCCCAATACTGTGGGTAGGAGAGGATCCACTTCGTACGGGCCCATCCTTCCGGAAAGCGTTGCTTCACGAAATAGAGCCCCTTCCCGAGATTGATGAGCGCCTTGAACTCGGCCGTACCCGTCCGTCGCTGGAGGTCGAGGGGATCTCCGAACCGCTCGAAGAACTCCCTGTGGAAGGCAGGACCGGGCTCGTGGGTATAGTAGACGCAGGGGACGCACGGCTCCCCCTGCTCGTCCACGCACACCGCGGTGGCCCCATGGGCCGTCACTGCCACCGCCTTCACGGGAAACCGATCGGCGTATCGGGAGAGCTCCTCCAGGAACCACTCCTCCATACCTGCAAGGTCGTGTGTCTCGATTCCATCCACCCGTACGGGGGGGAAGGTCCGATGGGCGGCTTCGAGGAGGTTGAGCCTGTCATCGAAGAACGAGACCTTCTTGTTGGTCATGCCGATATCGATCACTGCGATTGCGTAGTCCATACACTGTCTCCTCTAGTGGAGCATCACCTGTCCACCCGCCACCGGAAGGGCCTGGCCGGTCTCATACTCCTGCTCCACGATATAGTAGAGGGCCCGCATCACGTCGGGTCCGGTACATCCCCTTCCCATGGGGATCTTCGATTCGTAGTAGCGTCGCACATCATCCACCGTCCTGGCCCCCGGGACCTTCCCGGCCCGGAGGTACTGCACGAAGAGCCCCTTTTCCGGGTCGGACCAGAGGGGGCCATCGAAGAAGTTGCCCGGACAGATGGCGTTCACCTTGATGTGGTACTCGACCAGCTCGAGGGCGAAGCTCTGGACGAGGCCGATGCCGCCGAACTTGCTCCCGGCATAGGCCCCGTTCTTGTTCGATCCCGCGAGCCCCGATTTGGAATTGATCTGTACGATGTCGGTGTACCACCGTGGAGCCAGGAGGTGCTGGGCCCGCATGATCCGGGCCGCATGTTTCGTCACCAGGAAGAACGCCACATAGTTCACCTCGGTGACGAACCGGAAGTCCTCGGAGGACTGGGAGAGGACACTGCCGGCCCGCAACACACCCGCATTGCTCACGCAGAGATCCAGCCCCCCCGCCTCCTCCACGATCCGGGCAAAGAGCCCCTCCACCGAACCCTCGTCGGCCACGTTCACCTGGACGGCCCACGCCACAGGTTCCCCCGCCTCGGCGTTGATCTCGTCGGCGAGGCGCTCCGCACCTTCTGCGTTGAGATCGGCGATGCACACGTACGCCCCCGAGGCACAGAGCCCCCGCACGATCTGCTCCCCGAAGCCCTGCGCACCCCCGGTGACCACCGCTACCCTTCCCCTCACGACATCCTCTCTTCCCTTGGTCGAGAGCCCCTCGTAGGGGGATCCCGGCTCACCTCTCCCGGGACCTCCGCCCCGTCCCTCCACACGGAAACACCGCTCCTCCTCACGAAGCCGCACGAGGAGGAAACGTGATCCGGAGCGCTCATCCCGCCACTCCTCGGCCACAGTGGAGAGGAGGTGAAGGACCCTCTCCTCCGTGATCTCTCCCATCTCCGAAAGATCGATCTCGAAAGGAACACCCGGCGGATCCACCACCGGGACGAGTCGGACCGGTCTTCCGGTGCTCCCTATGAGCATTCCACGGATATACGGGAGCACCCTCCGCATCGATTCTGACAGACTCATAGCACCTCCCGTTTCATCTTCTCGACGAGAGCGGCCACATCCTCTCCCGACCGCAACCCGACCGCTTCCCGTCCCACCCGGGCGTAGGCCTCGATCCTCCGGCCAAAGGGGAGCCGGGAGAAAGGCCCTCCGCTGGAGAAGAGGCCATAGGAGGGGTCGAGATCCGCGACACGCTGGTGTCCCACGAGGGCCCAGGTGGTATCGATGAGATGTCGGTACTCGGGTCCGAGTATATCGGGGCAGTTGAAGGACTGGCGGGGGCTGTTGATATCCACACCGGAAATCTCCAGGAGTTCATACCTCCTGCAGAGGGCCTGTACCCTCTCGAGCTGGACCCTCGTGTTCCGAGGCGGCATGTAGGTGACCGCCTGAAACCCCAGATCCTTGAGAAAGGGAATGAGCTCGTCGAGGAAGGCGTCCTCGAAGGTCTCGGCGCGTTTGTCGCCGGTGGGAGATTCCTTCACGTCCCCCAGGTAGGCGTAGGCCACCACACCGTCGAGATCGAGCAACCCCGGGAGCACCCTCTCCACCGGAGGGCACTCATCCTCATCGGGAGACACGTAGATGCGCTCGAGGAAGTAGGCCTTGAGCACGCCGAGAAGATCGTATTCCAGATAAGGATTCTCCGGGTCGGAAAGATACGAGGCGAGCCTCGAACCGGGATCGAGACCCCACTCACGGACAAGTCCCTCGACGAGGCGCCCACCCCTTCCGTAGGTGCGTACGAACCTGTGGGCGAGCGCCATGAGGAGGTGCCGCTCCGTGATGGTTCCCCCCTGTCGTAGACAGGAGAGGGAGACCACCTCTTCCCACTGGAGACCGGGCATCCCCTTTTCCTCGAGAAGTGCGCCCAACCGCGCGACCATCCGTTCGGTACGCCGTGCCCTCGCCTCCCTCACAGGGCCGAGGATGGGTTCCGCCTCTTTCCACTTCCCTGACGGAATGCCCTGTACCGTGATGTAGGCCACACCCTCGAGATCGGGATTGTTGAGCTTTCGATCTCCAAAGGGTGTGTTCCGAAAGCTCACCCGCAGCTCGAAGCCCACGATGCCACCAAGCCCCAGAAACCTGCTCGCCTCCACCATCTCTTCAGCGGCCGCGAGGGAATCGTGATCCACCGATCCCGCCACTGCAAGCCCTGCCTCCGCAGCCCTCAAGGCCGCCATGGAAGGAGTATAGGGGCTGAAGCTGTAACAGGTGTGGATGTGATTGTTCACTTCTTCGCCTCTCCTCCCCTCGAGCCCATGTTCCTCGAGGTAGAGGGAGAGGGCCTCGAGTCGCTCCTCTTTCCGTAGCCCGGGGGAATTGATCCTCTCCCTGAGCGTTTCCTTTTTTTGGAACTGCGGATCCATCCTCATCTACACCCCTTCCCTGTACCGGCGCATCACCTCCTCCGGGGCATGCATCCCCAAGGGCGTATACCCCTCGAGAGGGAAGAATCGCTCGTGCACGGCGTCGAGTATCCAGTCGACCTGCGGGAAGAACAGGCTCTCCATCTCCGCCGCGGGAGTGATCCAGTTACGACTCCCTATCACCACCACAGGGGCGTCGAGATACTCGAACGCGAGATCCTGCACCTTCGAGGCGATGGTGTGGAGATACGAGCCCCGCTCCACCGCCTCGCTCACCAGGAGGAGTCGGCCGGTCTTCTTCACGGATTCCACGATGGGCTCGAGGTCGAGGGGGACGATGAACCTGAGGTCGAACACCTCGGCCGAAACGCCGAACCGGGACTCGAGCACCGAGGCCGCCTCCACGGCCTTGTAGAGGGAAGCCCCCACCGTGGCGATGGTGAGATCCCGCCCCTCCTTACGCAGGGCGGGTTGCCCCTCGGGGATCTCGTAGTAGCCTTCGGGGACCCCACCAGGAACAAAGTACTCTCCCACGTCGTAGAGGAGCTGACTCTCGAAGAAGATCACGGGATCGGTCCCCCTGAGGGCGAGGTTCATCATACCCTTCGCATCGTAGGGGGTGGCCGGGAACATCACCTTGAGCCCCGGGATGTGGGCCACCAGACTCGACCACTCCTGACTGTGCTGGGCCCCGTACTTGTTGCCCACGGAGACGCGGACCACGAGCGGCATCCTGAGGAGTCCGGCGGACATCGCCTGCCACTTCGCCATCTGGTTGAAGATCTCGTCCCCCGCTCTGCCCATGAAATCGCAGTACATGAGCTCCACCACCGCCCGTCCACCGCAGATCGCATACCCCACACCCGCCCCCACGATGGCACCTTCGGAGATCGGCGCATTGAAGAGCCGGTGGTAGGGCAAGAGCTCGGTGAGCCCGCGATAGACCCCGAAGGCCCCACCCCAGTCCCGGTTCTCCTCTCCCCAGGCCGCCATGGTGGGATCCTCGAGGAACCGATGGACGAGTGCCTCGAAGATCGCATCCCTGAGTTGGAAGACCTTGGTCTTGGGGAGAGGCTTTCCCTCCGCATCGAGGCCAAAGCGTTCCTTCCTCCGGATGCTCTTCACCCGAGGATTCTCCTCGAGAGACTGGAGCACCTCCGGTTCCCGATCGTCGAACCGGTCCACCCTGTCGTTCGAGAACATGACCGACTCTATGAACGTCCCCGGCACCCGCGGTGAGACCTCATCGTCGGTGGCGAGCTTCACCACGGGGATGAGCTTCTGCCGCACCCTCTCGTCCAGTTTCCGGAGATCCTCGGGAGTGGCGATCCCGTGTTTCACCAGATAGTCCGCATACCCCTTGAGTGGATCCACCTTCTCCCACCGCTTCACCTCATCTTCCGTGCGATACGAGGAGGCATCGGAGGGCGAGTGTCCGGAAAACCGGTAGGTGACGGTATCGAGGAGCACGGGACCCCTCCCCGCGAGGAGCAGCTCCTTCTTCCGGGCGACGGCATCCGCCACCGCGAGCGGATTGTAGCCGTCCACCCGCTCCGCATGCATGTTCTCGGGGTTCACCCCTGCCCCTATCCTCGCGAGTACCTGGTAGCCCATGGTCTCGCCGAACGTCTGGCCTCCCATGGCATAGAAGTTGTTGAAGAAGTTGAAGAGCATAGGAGGGGCACCTCCCACCTCTTCGGGCCACAGCTTCCGGTACTGGTCCATGCTGGCGAGCATCATCGCTTCCCAGACCGGTCCGCATCCCGTGGAGCCGTCGCCTATGTTGGCGATCACGATCCCGGGTTTCCGATTGATGCGTTTGTAGAGGGCTGCTCCCACCGCGATGTCGGCCGAGCCTCCCACGATGGCGTTATTGGGCATCACCCCGAAGGGGACGAAGAAGGCGTGCATGGATCCACCGAGCCCCCGGTTGAAACCCGTCTTTCGTGCGAAGATCTCGGCGAGTGTTCCATAGAGCACGAAGTTCTCGGCGAGGTCCTTCACGTCGGTGTGGGGAATCCGGTCCACCACCGCGAGGATCTCCCCGTCGAGATAGCCCTCCATCACCTCCCTGAGACGCTGCTCATCCAGCTTCCAGATGGCCGAATAGCACTTCGCGAGGATCTCGCCGTGACTCCGGTGGCTTCCGAAGATGAAGTCCTCGACGTCGAGGTTGAGTGCCTGGCCTACTGCAGCGGCCTCCTGGCCGATCGACAGGTGGGCGGGCCCCTTGTGATCGTACTTGATACCCTCCCATGCCCCCTGCTTCTTTATCGCATCGAGCATGGACTCGAACTCGCGGATGGTCCTCATGTCGTAGTAGATACGCAGCAGACGCTCCTTCCCGTATCGCGCGAGCTCTTCCTCGGTATTACCCCTGTACTGATTGAGGGGGATGGGATCTATCTTCAACGTGGCCCTTTTCCTCACTTCTTCGGGCGTCACCATAAGGTTCTTAGGCATCTTCGACTCCTTCCATGTTGGATCGGCGCTCCACGGCTCACCGGGCGAGCCACAACTCTATGTCGGCTATGACCTCACACAGGTGTTTCAGGAACCGTGCGGCGGGCGCACCGTCCACCACCTGGTGGTCGCACGTGAGACTCAATACGAGCCGAGGTTCATGGACCACCTCGTCCATATCCCCGTCCAGATACACCGGCGTGGGCACGATGCCGCCCACCCCCAGGATGGCGACCTCGGGATAGTTGAGCACGGGAGTGAAGGTCTCAACCCCCAGCGGGCCGAGGTTGGTGACCGTGAAGGTGGACCCCTTCATGAGACCGGGATCGAGATCACCCCTCTGGGCCGCCCGGGAGAGCTCCTTCACCCTCTTGGAGAGCTCCAGCAGGGAGAGCGAGGCGGCATCACGCACCACCGGGACCACGAGCCCCCGCTCGGTATCAACCGCCACCCCGAGATGGACAGAGGGATGAAGCACGAGGGACGTGCCGTCGTAGTGGGCGTTGAGCATGGGATACTCCGGCAGGAGGGCCCTGGAGACGGCGTAGAGGACGAGATCGTTGACGGTGATGGAGGAAACCTCCGGGTCCCCCGACTCCTTGCACCTCCTCCGGAACGAGAGGAGGGCCCGGGCAGGGGCCCGCATGGTGATGGTGTACTGGGCCGTCTGGGAGAGCGACTCCCTCATCCGCTGTGCGATGACCCGGCGTATCCCCGAGAGGGGACGGCCTTGCACACCCGCCTCCGCCGGCCGAGGCCGCACGTCGCTCCCCTCGGGAGCCACACCCCTTCCCCTCCGTTCGATCACCGCCCTCACGTCCCGCTCCATGATCCGCCCTCTCGGCCCCGAACCCTTCATCCCCGAGAGATCCACTCCCTCCCTCTCGGCGAGACGGCGGGCCCGGGGGCTCGCATAGATGCGACCCTCTTCCCTCCCCTCCCCCGGGGACGGGACGGAGGGCCTCTCCTGCGGGTCAGGAGACCGGCCTGCCGCCGCCTCGTCACGCGACGTCGCCTCTCGGGGAACGCCCTCGGAGGAGACGTCCTCCCCTGGCTCTCCTATGAACGCGAGGGGCGAAAGCACAGGCACGTCTTCCCCCTCGGCGTGGAGGAGGCGGAGTACCGTACCGGCCTTGCCCGCACGCACCTCGAAGGTGGCCTTGTCGGTTTCCACCTCGCAGAGGACAGTCTCCTCAGTGACCGTATCCCCTTCTTTCACCTTCCACTCCACGATCACCGCCGATTCCACGGTGCTTCCGAATCTCGGCATCACCACTTCATGAGCCATTCCTCAACTCCTTACACGATAATGAGATCAACCCCAGCCTCCCGCAGCTCCTCCCGCGCGTCCTCGGGGAGCCCCGCATCGGTGATCACCACGTCTATCTCCTCGAGCGGAAGGACGTGGACGAAGCCCACCTTCCCGTATTTGGAAGAGTCCGCCACGAGGATCGTCTTCACTGAGTGCTGCCGCATGGCCTTCACGATCTCGGCTCCCTCGAACAGATGTGTGGTCATACCTCTCTCGAGGGAGAAGCCGTCGGTGCCCACGAAGGCGAGCGGCACGTGGAGGCGCTGTATGGTGGAGAGCGCGATGGGCCCCACCATGGACTCCGTCTCCCGTCTGAACTCCCCCCCCACCACCGTGATCCTCAGCGAGGGATTGAGTCGGGCATAGGAGAAGACGAGGGTCGAGTTGGTCACGATGTGCACATCCCTCTTCCCTACAAGGTAGCGGACGATGAGGGCGGTGGTGGTCCCTGCTTCTATCATCACCACCATCCCGTCCTCCACAAAGGAACTCGCGGCCCGGGCGATCCGATGTTTCTCCTCGGTCCGGAGGCGCATCCGCTCCAGGATGCTGCGGTGGAGGGCGGGCGTGGCACCCCCCCTCGTGCGGTTCACCAGGCCCCGCTCCTCGAGGCTCTTGAGATCACTCCGGATGGTGACCTCAGACACACCGAAGCGCCGTGCGAGATCACCGACCGAGAGGGAACCATTCTCCGCCAGGAGGGTGAGGATCTGCTGCTGCCGTTCGGCAAGGTCTTCAAGTGCCATGCACTTCACCTTTCATTACGGTTTCTATTCCTTTTCGATTTTACCATATTCCACAAAAAAATCAAGAGGGCAGACACACTGCGTCCTGCTTCAGCCCTCCCGCGGTCCTGCGTATTCGTACCCGCAGGGACCGGAGGAGCTCTCGTACACTCTCCTTGGGGCCTTCATTGTTTTTTGAATCTTTTTCTTGACTCTTTCGTTTCATATGATACAATCGAAGTAGAGAAAGCCATTCGCTGCTTTCTCCATCATCCCATACGACCATGAGGAGGAATGGAATGAGACGCAAAGGCATGTTACTGCTCCTCGTCCTTGTGCTCCTCGCCGGGCTTCCCCTCGGCGCATCGGGCACGGGCGAGACAGAGGAGAAAGGGGCCACCCTTCGCCTCGCCTGGTGGGGGAATCCCACCAGGGACGAACGTACCCTCAAGGTGGTCGAGCTCTACAAGAGTCGACACCCCGAGGTGAACATCCTCACGGAGACGACCGGATGGGTGGGATACTGGGACAAGCTCGCCGCACAGGCGGCGGCCAACGATCTCCCCGACATCATCCAGATGGACTACTCCTACATCAGACAGTACGGTGGGAAAAACCTCCTGGTCGATCTCACGCCTTTCGTGGACTCCGGGGTCATAGACCTCAAAGGGGTGGACGAGAACCTCATCCTCGGCGGCAAGGTGGGGGACAAGCTCTACGGTATCAACCTGGGAACCAACTCGTGGTGTCTCATCTATGACCCCGAGGTGATCCAGAGGGCAGGTCTCACGGAGCCCTCGCCCACCTGGACCATCGACGACTTCGAGGCCATGGCCGTGACCATCTACGAGAAGACGGGAGTCCAGACCATCCCCTTCTCCACCACGGATCCACGCCACGCCTTCGAGAACATGCTGAGACAGACGGGCGCATCCTTCTTCGATCCCGCCACCGGGGCATCGCTGGGATTCACCGATCCCGCAGTCCTCGAGAGATTCTTCGAGGTACAACTGAGGCTCCTCCAGAAGGGGGTGCTCATACGGCCCGACGAGGCTTTCGTGAGCACCACGCCGGAGGAGGGAGCCTTCGCCCGCGGAAGGTCGTGGGTCGAGTTCCTCTGGAGCAACCAGGTGGTCTCCGCCGCGGCGGCGGCCAAGCGGCCCATCGGGGTGGCCCTTCCTCCCTACCTGCCCGGTGCGAAGCGCCCCGGCACGTACTTCAAGCCTTCCATGTTCTTCTCGGTCGCCCAGTCCTCGAAGCTGAAGGAGGAGGCCGCCAGGTTCGTCAACTTCTTCGTCACCGACATCGAGGCCAACAAGATCCTCCTCGCGGAACGAGGGATTCCCATCGTCCCGGCCGTGAGGGATGCGCTCAAGGCCATCGTGGATCCCGTGAACCGCCAGGTCTTCGAGTACATCGAGCTCGTGGGCGAGGGGCACAACAGCCCCATCGATCCTCCCGATCCTCCCGGCGCGGGTGAGGTGGTGAAGCTCTTCAGGACCATCACCCAGGAGGTGCTCTACGGAGTCACCGATCCCAAGACCGCAGCAAAGAAGTTCATGGATCAGGCCAACGAGATCCTCGCGAGGAACAAGTAGCCCGACGCGGTCTCCTGTACAACCACGCAGAACCAGGGGTCTGCCGGCTTCGGCAGACCCCTTTTGAAGGAGCGATCACATGACATCCGTTACCACTCGGTATCCCTCACGGGAGAGAAGGACGCGCCTTCGCGACACCCTCGAAGGCTATGCCTTCATCTCCCCCTGGCTGGTGGGATTCTTCGCTTTCACCTTCTTCCCCATCCTCGCATCACTCTACTTCGCCTTCACCGACTACGACCTCCTCTCGCCCCCCGTCTTCACCGGCCTTTCCAACTTCCGGGCCCTCCTCAGGGACGACCTCTTCTGGAAGTCCCTCGGGGTCACCTTTCAGTACGCCTTCGTCTCCGTGCCACTGAGGCTCGTCTTCGCCCTGGCGGTGGCGATGCTCCTCAACATGAACCTGAGATTCGTGGGGTTCTACCGGGCCGTATACTACATCCCCTCGCTCATCGGGGGGAGCGTGGCCGTGGCGGTCCTCTGGCGACGGATCTTCATGAAGGACGGCATCGTCAACATGATGCTCCACTCCCTGGGTATACACTCGGATATTTCATGGATAGGGAATCCCAAGACCGCCCTTCTCACGCTCATCCTCCTCGCCGCCTGGCAGTTCGGATCCTCCATGCTCATCTTCCTCGCCGGCCTCAAGCAGATACCCCGGAGCTACTACGAGGCCGCACACATAGACGGCGCGAATCCCTTCCAGCGATTCATACACATCACCATCCCCCAGCTCACCCCTCTCATCTTCTTCAATCTGGTGATGCAGCTCATCAACGGTTTCACGATCTTCACCCAGGCCTATATAGTAGGAGGCCCCTCCGGGGATCCGATGAACAGCACCCTGGTCTACGCCCTTCAGCTCTACAAGAAGGCCTTCGAGTTCTATCAGATGGGATACGCATCCGCCATGGCATGGGTGCTCCTCCTCGTCATCGCGATCTTCACCGCGCTCATCTTCAAGTCCTCGTATCTCTGGGTGCACTACGAAGCGAAGGAGGGATAGATGAACTACAGGCAGACGACAAGGATCCTTCGTTCGGTCCTCACCCATGCGGTGGTGATACTCCTGGGGTACGTGATGATCTATCCGGTGCTCTGGATGATCGCAAGCTCCCTCAAGGAGAACTCCGAGATCTTCGCCTCGGCTTCGCTCATTCCCCGTGCTCCTTCCTTCGAGGCCTACGTGCGGGGGTGGAAAGGGGTGGGCGGGGTCTCGTTCGCCACCTTTTTCCAGAACTCCTTCTTCTACTCCACCATGGCGACCGTGGGTACCCTCCTCTCCTCCTCCCTGGTTGCCTATGGGTTCGCCCGCATCCGGTTCCGGGGAAGGGCCTTCTGGTTCACCTGTATGCTCCTCACCATGATGCTCCCCTATCAGATCGTGATGATCCCCCAGTACATCCTCTTCTTCAAACTGGGGTGGGTGAACACCTTCGCCCCCCTCATCGTACCGACCTTCTTCGGCCAGCCCTTCTTCATCTTCCTCATGATCCAGTTCATAAGGGGTATTCCCCTCGAGCTTGACGAATCCGCGAAGATCGACGGGTGCAGCAGGTTCACCACCTTCAGACACATCATATTCCCTCTCATGAGCCCCGCCCTGGTGACGAGCGCCATCTTCCAGTTCTACTGGAAGTGGGACGACTTCCTCGGACCGCTCCTCTATCTCAACCGGCCCGTACACTACACGGTCTCGCTCGCCCTGAGGATGTTCTCGGATCCCACCACTTCCACGGACTGGGCCGCCATCTTCGCCATGGGGACGCTCTCTCTGGTCCCCATCTTCCTCATCTTCATGTTCTTCCAGCGATACCTCGTCGAGGGGATCACAGTCTCCGGATTGAAAGGATAACGCCATGACTATGCCGACCATTGATCCAGAGAGGCTTCGAGAGATCATCGATCTCGTAGCGAAGAGGACCATGAACGTGGACTTCACGTGGGACTGGCCCGCGGGAGTGGCCTTTCATGGCATCTGCAGGGCCTGGGAGGCCACAGGGAAGGACGAGTACCTCGAGTTCCTCATCCGGTGGGTGGACGAGTATCTGGAAGTGGGGCTCCCTCCCTTCACCGTGAACGCCTGTGCCATGGGCCACACCCTCCTCACCCTTCACGAAGCCACGGGCGAGACCCGGTACATGGACCTCGTGATGCAGAAGGTCCGCTACCTCCGGGAGGAGGCCCCCAGATTCGGGGAGGGAGTGCTCCAACACACGGTGTCCACCAAGAACGACTTCCCGGAGCAGGCATGGGTGGACACCCTCTTCATGGCCGCCTACTTCCTCCTCCGGGTGGGGGTGACGCTCCAGGACGATGAGATCATCGAGGACGCCCTCTCCCAGTACTACTGGCACGAGGAGCTCCTCCAGGACGAGACCACCAACCTCTTCTACCACGCCTGGGACAATCTCTCGGGAACCCATCTCTCAGGGATCTTCTGGGGGAGGGGAAACGCATGGGCCGCCCTCACCATGGCGGAGGCCCTCAGACTCATCGACTACACCTACCCCATGTTCATGCAGATCGAGGGGGCGCTCAGGGATCTCCTGAGCGCCCTGGTGAGACTCCAATCCGAGGAAGGGCTCTGGCACACGGTGCTCACCGATCCTTCTTCCTATTTGGAGACGAGTGCCTCCGCGGGCATCGCCGCGGCCCTCGTACTCTACGGGCATCCCCTTCACGGGAAATATGTCGCACGCGCTCTGAATGGTATAGTCGACAACATCGGGCCCGACGGCTCGGTGCGGAACGTCTCCGCCGGTACCGCAGTGATGAGGGACGTGGAGGCCTACAAGCAGATACCGAAAAAACGTGTACAGGGATGGGGACAGGGGCTGGCCCTCGTCTTCCTCTCATCTCTACTTCAGCAGCACAAGGAGCACGAATGAGTCACGTACAACAGTCACTCGAGATCGCCTACATAGGAGGGGGATCCCGCGGATGGGCATGGAAGCTCATGGCGGATCTCGCACTCGAACCCGCCCTCACCGGAAGGGTCCGCCTCTACGACATCGATCAGGAGGCGGCGCGCCTCAACGAACGGATCGGCAACCGGCTCTCCAGCCGCTCCGATGTGAAGGGGAAGTGGCACTACGAGACCAGGACGAGCCTCAAGGATGCGCTCGAGGGCGTGGATGTGGTGATCATCTCCATCATGCCCGGCACCTTCAAGGAGATGGAGGTGGACGTCCATGCGCCCGAGCCCTTCGGGATCTACCAGTCGGTGGGCGACACCACGGGACCGGGCGGCCTGTTCAGGGCCCTGAGGACCATTCCGATCTACGAAGAGTTCGCGCAGGCCATCAAGACCTGGGCGCCCAAGGCCTGGGTGATCAACTACACCAACCCCATGGCACTCTGTGTGCGGACCCTCTACGAGGTGTTCCCGGAGGTGAAGGCCTTCGGATGCTGTCATGAGGTCTTTGGAACCCAGGAACTCCTCGCCTCGATGGTGGTACACGAGGGCCTTGTCCAGGATCCTCCGCAGCGCAGGGAGATCCACATCAATGTCCTGGGGCTGAACCACTGCACATGGATCGACAGGGCTTCGTTCCGGGGGGTGGACCTCCTCCCGATGTACCGGCGCTTCGCGGAGCGTCACAGGGAGGAGGGGTTCGAGACAGGGGGCGAACGAACCTGGGAGAACGACTACTTCACGAGCGCCCACAAGGTGAAGTTCGACCTCTTCCTGCGGTTCGGACTCATCGCAGCGGCAGGGGACAGACATCTCGCGGAGTTCTTCCCTGTATCCTGGTACTTGAAGGACCCCGAGACCGTGCGCTCCTGGAAGTTCAGTCTCACCCCGGTCTCCTGGCGGGTGGAGAATCAGAAGTCGCTCGAGGCGCGGGCGCGGAGGCTCGCCTCCGGTGAGGAAGAGGTGGAGCTCGCCCCGTCGGGAGAGGAAGGGGTCCTCATGCTGAAGGCCATCGCTGGGGTGGAGGAGACGGTGAGCAACGTGAACCTTCCCAACCGAGGACAGATCGCCAATCTCCCGCCGGGGACGGTGGTGGAGACCAACGCCCTCTTCAGGTACGACTCGGTGCAACCCGTCCAGGCCGGGGCCCTTCCCTCTTCCCTCCTCGGTCATCTCACCCGGCATGTGGCACAACAGGAAACCATCTCGAGGGCCGGTCTCGAGCGGAACTGGGACCTCGCCTTCAGGGCCTTCCTCTCCGATCCTCTCGTAGCCCACCTTTCCCCGAGCGAGGCCGAGAGGCTCTTCTCCCTCATGCGAGAAAAACTCTCGCCCTCGATGCCTGGCTGGGAGTGAGACTCCTTCAGGAGGAGAAGAGATCCGGTTGACGAGGGGGCTCAGATGCCTCTTGCGAGGCAGAGGGCCCCTTCTCTTTCTCATTGAAGGGGTCCACCCCCGCGGCCTTCAGCATCTCGATGAACTGGTCTTCGGAGACCAGGCGGACACCGAGGGAGCGGGCCTTCTCCAGCTTGGAGCCGGGGTTTTCGCCCACGAGGAGGTGGGTGGTCTTCGATGAGACACTGCTTACCACTTTCCCGCCGAGAGAGGCGATGAGCTCTTCGGCCTTGCTTCTGGGGGTGAAGTGCCGGAAGCTCCCGGTCACACACCAGGCCTGGCCTTCGAAGGGGCCGCCGGAGACCACGGTAGGTCGCTCCTCCTCGAAGGAGAGGCCTGCCTTCCGGAGCTCCTCGATTTCCTTCCGCCACTCGGGGTCTCTCAGTGTCTCCATGAGCTGCCGGGCGGTCTTCTCACCTATGCCTTCGAGCCGGGTGAGGGCTTCGACATCACCTCTATCGGCGATGGTAAAGAGCCGGTCGATGCTCGTGATGCCGCCCCGTATGAGGGTCTCGACCACGCTCGGGCCTACCTCCGGGATCCCGAGGGCCACGAGCACGGTGGAGAAGGGGCGCTTCTTGCTCTCCTCGATGCCCTGGACGATCTGACTGATCTTCTTCTCCCCAAAACCGGGCTCGTCGAGGAGCTTCCAGTAGTCGAAGGTGTAGAGGTCGGGGATACGCCGGATGTAGCCCTTCTCCACGAGGAAGTCGATGGTCTCGTTCCCCAAGACACGGATGTCCATCTGTTTGGGGCTCACGAAGAACTTGAGCCTGCCCGTGATCACGGCAGGGCAGTTCCTGTTTGGACAGAAGTGGTGGGCTCCCCGGCGCTCGAGGGGAGAGCCGCACTCGGGGCAGTGTTCGGGCATGCGCCAGACCGGCACGCCCTCCTCGTTCTTCTCCACCACCTTCTCGATGGCAGGTATGACGTCCCCCCGCTTGGAGATGGCGACGAGGTCGCCGGGTGCGAGCTCGAGGGCCTGGACGTAGTCCTCGTTGTGGAGGGTGACGTTGGAGATGGTGGAACCCGAGAGCTCAACGGGCTTGAGGCGTGCAACAGGGGTGACGCGGCCGGTGCGCCCCACCTGGACGTCGATGCGGAGGAGTTCGGTCACGGCCTGTGGGGCCTCGAATTTGTAGGCGATGGCCCATCGTGGATGGTGGCCGGTGTAGCCGAGGCGTTCCCGGACATCGAGTTCGTTCACCTTGAAGACCAGGCCGTCGATCTGGTAGTCGAGGGTCGCCCGCCCGCTGCGTTCCCTCTCGATGAAGGTGCGGATGCGGGCTTCACGGTCAGGGGTTCCGGCGGGGAGGCGTTCGTGGCGCGGGTTCACCGGGAATCCCCAGTCGATGAGGTAGTCGAGGCTCTCGGTGTAGGTGGCGACCGGGAAGGGAAGGTAGCCGTCGTAGGCCAAGAAGTGGAGGGGTACCCGGGCGACCTCGGCGCTGTTCTTCCTGCGCAGTACGCCCCCTGCGAGGTTGCGGGGGTTGGCGTAGGGGACTTCCATCCGGGCGTTGATCTCGTCGAAGTACTGGAGGGGGAGGTAGACCTCACCCCGGACCACGACCTCTCCGTTTTCCGGAATGCGCAGGGGGATCTGCCTGATGGTTCTGGCGTTGGGGGTGATGTCGTTCCCCACCCTTCCGTTGCCGCGGGTGACGGCACGATCGAGGATGCCGCCCCGGTAGTAGAGCACCAGGGAGACGCCGTCGATCTTCTCTTCTATGACGAATCCGAGGGGCTTGCCTGCGGCGCGCTCGGTCTTCTCGATCCAGGAGAGGACCTCGGTCTCGGTGTAGGCTTTGTCGAGGCTCAAGACCGGGATGGTGTGTGCGACTTCGGGGAAGTCCACGGTGAGATCGGAGCCCACGCGCTGGATGGGGGAATCGGGGCGCCGGAGGTGGGGGAACCGTGTCTCGAGGGTCTTGAGGCGCTCGAAGAGGCTGTCGTATTCCTGGTCGGTGAGGTGGGGTCGGCCGAGGACGTAGTACTCGTAGTCCGCCCGCTGGAGGAGTTCGACGAGTCGGTCGATCTCCCTCTTGGCTTCCTGCTCGGTCATCACCTCCCCCGCTGGATGAAGGCGTCTCTGAAGCCCTGTGCCTTGAACCAGTACAGGAGGGTGCCTCCCTCATCTTCATTGAGAGGTCCCACCAGAATGCGGTACACGGTGGTGCCGTCCGGTCGGGTGAGGGGATAGGCGACCACCGGATAGGTGGTGCGGATCCTCTGTACCAGGTGCAGGGCTGTCTGGGGGCGTGTAAATGCCCCTATCTGGAGGTAATATGCACCTGGATCGAGGGATTCGACAAGGGGAAGGTTGGTGTCGGCCACCACAGGGGCGGGGGTGGGAGAGGGTGTGGGCGTGGGGGCGGGTGGGAGCTGCTCGATGATGCGCTCGATGGCCTCTGCTTCGGGGGTGGGGGTGGGTTCCGGGGCGACAGGGGGGCGCTCCTCTGCAGGCACGAGGGCGAGTTCCACCTCTCCTTCAGGGAGGATCGGGGTGGGGGTGGGGCCGGGAGTGGGTGGGGCCTCGGCCAGGGTGGGCTCTTCCTGGGGTACGACGAGGGCGGTGTCGGGTATGGTGGGGGGGGTGAGGGTCTCCACCAGGGCTTCATCGCGTGCAGGTGCTGCAGGTTCGAGGAGGGGTGGGGCAAGGGCGAGTGAGGGGGCATGAGGTGGTTCGGGTGCGAGCTGAGGGGACGGGACGGGAGGCGGGTCGTCGAGGGGAATGGGGGTGGGGGTGGGTGTGAGGGTGCGCGGCGGAGTGAGGGAGATGAGGGGGCTCGGTGCGGGTTCCGGGGTAGGAGTGGGGGTGGGTGGTGCGGCGACCTCAGGGGTGGGGGTGGGTTGTGGAGTGGCAGCGGCGATCTCACCGCCGGATTCAGGGAGTTCGGGTTCCTCGAGGAGTTCGATCTCGGCTTCGGAGAGGTCGAGGGTGGTCTCGGGTTCGGTGAGGAAGAGGAAGGGATTCTCGGAACGCGGCGGGAGACGAAGGGGTTTGGAGGGGGTGCGTGAAGTGAGCTGGGTGAGAAGGGGTTCGGTGGGGGGTGCGGTGGGGGTGAGGAGGGGGACGGTGGGGATGGGGGTGGGTTCGGTGCGGGCCGGTGCGGGAGTGGGTGCGGGGGATGGGGTGGGGGTCGGGGTGGGTGCGGGGGATGGGGTGGGAACTGGTGTGGGTTCGGCGCGGGCGGGCGCAGGAGTGGGTGAGGGGGACGGCGTGAGGGACGGTGAAGGGACCGGTGTGGGCTCGGCACGGGCCGGCTGGGGGGTGGGGCCGGGGGGCGGGGAGGGCTCGAGCAGGGAGGCGGTGAGGGGAACGGAGCCGGGTTGGAGGCGCGGGGTGGGGAGAGGGGTGACGGGGGTGGGGGTGGGGGTGGGCGTGAGCGCGCTCTCGGGGATGGTGGCTCCGGGATTGAAATCGATGTCGGACGTGATTCCTGCTCCTCCGGCGGCTGCACCCGCCGTGACCCTGGACTTCTCCACCGCCCTCACCCGGGCGATGGTGCCCGAGGGGATGCCCAGGGCGCGGGCCGCATCCCCGGAGAGGAGAAGGAGGAGTCCTTCCTCTTTCAAGGGCTGGGTCACGATCACGGTGATCGTGGCACTGTTCTCGAGGTTGGTCACCTCGACCAAGGTGTTGGGAGGAAACGCGTTCGACGCAGCATAGTATCCCCCGGAGGGGAAGTCACCGTACCGCGAGACGGTGGCGGTCCCCTGCCACACGTTCTGGGACGCCTCGCTCGTCCACGCGAAACCGCCTATGAGGATCATGAGGAGCAGGGTTTTCCGATCCATGGATCTCTCCTTACTCTTGTCTATCGGAAGAAAAAAACCGATAGCTTAACATGTAAAGAGATGAGTTGAAGGGCGAGACCTTCTCGTGTACTCTCTATGTACACTATATCACAGGTCATGAAGGTATGGACAGATCCGGAGACCCTCGCTCGAGAGAGGCGACCACATGAGAAAGACGACGGGTTCATCACGAATCTACATCATAGGCGCAGGGCTGGCCGGTACGGCCATTGCGAAGGAGATCCAGGAGAAGGGCATCTTCGGATCGGTGGCGGCTTTTCTGGATGACGATCCCGGAAAGATCGGCACGAAACTCATGGGGGTTCCGGTGCTGGGTCCCATACGCGACGTCCTGCCCGTCCTCGGCAACAGGCCCCACGACGAGGCCCTCATCGCCATGCCCGGGGCCTCACGCATGGTCCTCAAGGGGATCTACGAGGCCCTCAAACAGGCCGGCTTCGGTCGCATCCGCATCCTCCCCACCATATCCCAGATCCTCGACGGCGAGGCACATCTCATCCAGACAAAGGAGATAGACCCCGCCGACCTTCTCCCCCGGGAACCCCTCACCATCAATCTCTCCGAGGCCCTCAGGTACCTTCGAGGAAAGCGGGTCCTCATCACCGGCGCGGGGGGAAGCATCGGGAGTGAGCTCGCGCGCCAGCTCCTCTTCGGTGGGGTGCAGCGCCTCTACCTCCTCGGGCACGGGGAGAACAGTATCTACGAGATCGACCGGGAGCTCCGTCTCCTCCAGAAGGAAGGGGTCGGAGAGAAGGCCGCGGTGGTGCCCATCATCGGAGAGCTTCAGGACAGGGACTTCATGTTCTACATCCTCGAGCGCCTCAGGGCCGATGTGGTCTTCCACTGCGCTGCGCATAAGCACGTGCCGCTCATGGAGGCGAACCCGGTGGAGGCCATCAAGAACAACGTCTTCGGCACCAGAAACCTCGTGGACGCGGCCCGTGCCGCCGGGACGCAACGGTTCGTTTTCGTCTCCACCGACAAAGCGGCCGATCCTGTGAGCGTGTACGGCTGTTCGAAGCGGATCGCCGAAGAGATCGTGCTCTCCAGCGATGGTGAGGTCTGTGCCTACATGGTGGTCAGGTTCGGCAATGTCCTCGGATCCCGTGGGAGCATCATGCCGCTCTTCAAGGAACAGATTCTCACCGGAGGGCCCGTGACCATCACCACCCCCGGGACCACCCGCTTCTTCATGACCATACCGGAAGCGGCCTCCCTCATCCTCAAGGCGGGAGGCGTCACGGAGAAGGGAGCGCTCTTCGTCCTCGACATGGGCAAACCCATCCGGATACAGGACCTCGCCGAACAGATGATCAGATTCTACGGCTTCGAACCCCACCGTGACATCCCCATCGAGTACATCGGTCTTCGCCCTGGAGAGAAGGAACACGAAACCCTCACCGCAGAGGACGAGGAGCTCAAGCCCACCCCCTACCCGGGGATCCTCCAGGTGGTGAGGAACGGTGGGGCGAACCTCCCGGTGGAGAGAATCGTCGAAGAGCTCCGGCCCATCTGTTTCCGGATGCCGGGAAAGGAGTACCTCTACCGGAACAGGGAGCACCTCTCTGAGGTGCTCGCGACATACTTTTCCTCCTATCGGGTGCTGGTGAGGCGTTCGGCATGAGCGAGGCATCCCCGTCCTACACCATTCCGTTCGCCCGGCCCCACGTAGGGAAGGAGGAAGAAGAGGCGGTGCTCAGGGTCCTACGGAGCGGCTGGCTCACCACGGGGAAGGAGGCCCTCGCCTTCGAGGAGGAATTCGCCAAGGCAGTGGGAGTTCCTCATGCGTGCGCAGTACAGTCGGCGACCGCGGGGCTCCACCTGGCCCTCGAGGCCGTGGGTGTCCGGGAAGGGGATCTGGTGATCACCACCCCCTACACCTTCACCGCCACGGCCGAAGTCGCCCGTTACCTCGGGGCGGAGGTCCTCTTCTGCGACATCGATGAGAAGACCCTCACCATCGATCCCCGTGAAGTCGAACGTACACTGAAGGACCCCGTGGTGGCTCGAAAGGCGAAGGTCGTCGTGCCGGTGCACCTCGCAGGACGCGGGGCCCGGATGGCGGAGCTCCTCGAGATCGCACGCACCGCCGGAGTCGCGGTGGTGGAGGACGCTGCCCATGCCTTTCCGGTGGAGACTCCCCTGGGCATGCTCGGCGCCATCGGGGATCTGGGGGTCTACTCCTTCTACGCCACCAAGCCCATCACCACGGGTGAGGGGGGCATGGTGGTCACCGCGAGCGAGGTGTATGCGACGCGTGTGAGACTCATGAGGCTCCATGGGATCGACAGGCCCGTATGGAATCGCTATCGAACGGCCGGGGCCGCGTGGTACTACGAGGTGGTGGAACCGGGATTCAAGTACAACATGCCCGACATCCTCGCCGCAATAGGCCGGGTGCAGCTCCGCAAGGCCTGGAAGCTCAGGGAGGAGAGGAAGAGGATCGCCCTCCGCTATTTGGAGGCCTTCGCAACCAGGGATTACCTCATACTCCCCGACGCCCCGGAGGAACACGCCTGGCATCTGTTCATCCTGGGGATCAGGGAGGATCTCCTCTCCATCACCCGGGACGAGTACATCGAAAAGCTCGCCCGGAGGGGTATCGGCACCTCAGTCCACTACATCCCTCTCTTCCTCATGCCCTACTACCGCAAACGCTATCACCTCTCACCGGATGATTTTCCCGTCTCCATGAGGGTGTACCGGCGGTCGTTCAGCCTTCCCCTCTATCCCGATCTCTCGGATGAAGAGGTGGACTACGTGATCCGCTCGGTCCTGGAGACAGGCGACGCCGCCTACAGGAAAAGGCCATGAACCTGAGGGACTTGAGAACCGTACTCACCGGAGGAGCCGAACACCCCCTGGATCTCTCGTTTCCCGGGATGCTCCACGTGGGCATCCTCAGGTCCACCAGGGCCCACGCAAAGATCAGGGAGATCCAGATTCCCCAGGACATCCCCCCCGACATCAACATCATCCGCGCAGCCGACCTCCCCCGCCCTACCCTCACCATCCTCGATGAAGAGATCCCTCTCCTCGCGGAAGACAAGGTCTTCTATGAAGGACAACCCATCCTCCTCGTCGTCGCACCCTCCTCCCGGGAGATGAGGGAGATCCTCTCGAGGATACAGGTGACCTACGAGGAACTCCCCGCCACCATCTCATTGGAAGAAGCCCTGGGCCACCAGATCGCTCACGTCCGAACCGCCACAAGGGGTCCCTGGGAGGAGGAACCGGAGACAGAGATCATACGAGGCCGTATCCTCGTCCCGTCCGAGTCCCTGCCGCCACTCCGCGAGGAGGCCATCGTCACCCACCTCGCCGACGGAGTGCTCCACATCGCCACCACATGTCCATGGCCCTCGCTCGTCCGAGAGACCGTGGCCCGTGTATGCGGCAAGCCGTCCTCCAAGATCCACGTGAACCTCTTCAGGGAGGAACATCTCTACGATGCGGACGTCCTCACCCCGCTCCTCTGCTCCGCCTATGCGGCCTTCGTCACGTGCACAACGGGGCGCCCGTGTAGGCTGCAACTATCCCCCCACGAAATGAGCCGTTACGGCAGCAAGGCCCCCTCGGTGCTTCTCCAGTACACCGCCTGGATCGCCCGGAACGCCGTGAGGAAGGTCGACCTCCTCATCTCCATCGATGCAGGGTATATCGCGCCCTTCAGCAGGGAGATGGTCGATCGGGCCTTTTCCAGCATCCTCTCCCTCTACCGATGGAAGAGCATGCGACTCACCATACGCGCCGTCCGGACGAACCTCCTTCCCACCGGGTTCTTCGCCGGCCTGGGAGATGTCCCCATCGCCCGTGCCGTGGAGGGCATGATGAACCACCTGGCCCTCAAGGCCGGGGCCTCTCCCGAGGAGTGGAGGCTCACACACCTCCGGGGAGACCCTTCCTTCGACGCACTTCGTACTCTCGTCCGGGAAGCCACCCGAAAAGCCGACTTTCCGCGCAAGTTCACTGTCGAGAGCATCACACCAAGAACAGAGGCTCTCCCCTTCGAACCGAGAAGAGGTACAGGTCTCGCCGTCGCAGGCCTCTGGCACGGGTTCTTCTCGTTCCCCGAGAGGTGGCGACGTGCCGCCCTCTCCCTCTCGCTGGAGACCGACGGAACACTCGTAGTACGAAGCACCCACCTTCCACAACATCCGGAACTGCGGGACGTCTGGATATCTCTCATCAAGGAGTACACCGGCATATCGGAAGGGAAGATCACCTTCTCGTTCGAGGGGGCCTCCGACCTCCCCGCAGGAGGTCCCTCATCCATGGGGAGAAACGTGAGGCTCTTCACCGGGCTCCTGGTGAGGGCCTGCAGAGAACTCCAGCAGAAACGATTCCGCACCCCCCTCCCCATACACCTCTCGGTCTATGCGAGAGGGACGAGGGTCAAACCCACCGCCCAAGGATATCACCTCCTTCCCCCCAGTGAAAAGGCATGGGGCGTGGGCATAGTGGAGGTGCGGGCCATCCCCCTCACCCACGTCCCTCGGATCGTGAAGATCTGGCTCTGCATCGATGCCGGACACATCCTCTCTCCCGAGGCTCTCAGGAGGGTCCTCATCCAGAACACCCTGACGGCGCTTTCGATGAGACGCTCCTCGTGGGAAAGGGATCTCTATCCCGACATCTCCCTTCCGAACATAGAGATACACTTCTTCCCCTCCCAGAACACGGTCCCCCTCCCCGCGGGCAACCTCCCCTTCGCCCTCATCCCACCCGCCCTCGATCTCGCCCTCCTCCAGCTCCATGGGGAGGGCTCCACCACCCTCATCCAGGGAGAAGAACACCATGTTGCTCACCTGTGAGCTCGATCACGTCCACCTTCAACAGGAGGTGGACCCCCTCATGGATCTGCACTCCTTCCTCAAGAGTGAACTCCGGGTCACCGCAGTGAAGGGTTCGTGCGGCAGTGGCTACTGCGGACGGTGCGGGGTGCTCATCGACGACGTCTTCTCTCTCGCCTGTATGGTCCCCCTCTTCTCGGTACAACAGCGTCGCATCCTCACGATCGTAGGGTTCTCCTCCACCCCCGACTACGTGGATCTGGAGAAGGGATTCCACGCCGAGAAGGTCTTCCCCTGCGGCCACTGCGCCCCCTCCCGTATCCTCCTCGGCCACAGTCTCCTCGTATACGCGGAGCATCATCAGATGGACCCCAGGGGCATAAGGGAACACGTGGCACAGTTTCCCTGCACGTGCATCACCCCCGAGGAGTATACCAGGGGCCTCGTGAAGGCCCTCCGATTCAGGCAGAGGCGATATGGACACTACTAGGCACTCCGGCGTCGCCATCTACTATCCCCAAGACATTCAAGACGCCCTCCTTCTCGCCCGGAAGCGCCCCGAGGCCCTTCTCATGGCAGGGGGCACCTATCTCGCCATGAGCGACACCTGGACCCGCTTCCAGGGACCCATCATCACCCTCCAACGGGTCTCAGAACTGAGCCGGATCATCCGCACGGAACGGTATCTGGAGATAGGCGCCATGGTGAGCCAGGGCCATCTCTCCACCGTGGCCCGCGCCGTCCTCCCCCCCCTCCTCACCCGGGCACTTCTCCTCGCAGCCCCTCCCACCGTCAGGTGGAAGGCCACCGTGGGCGGCAACCTCACCATACCCGACAGGAGCCTCGGGATCTCGCCCGCCCTCATTCTCCTCGACGCCGTGGTCGAGATCCGCACATCCACGAGGAGCAGATGGATTCCCGTCTCCGCCATCAGGAACCAGCAGGGCTTCAGCCTCCTCCACGAAGACGAGATCCTCACCCGGATCCGCATCCCCCGAACCCCCTGGACCCACACCCACCTCTTCTCCCTCACGCCGCCCCACCGCATGGATCGCCCACTCACCCTTTACGGCCTCGCCCGGAGCGAGGGCTCACTCCTCGAGGAGATCCGATGGGCCTTCCACACCCGACACCCCTTCCCCATCCGCATGGCCGACCTGGAAGGACTCCTCTCCGGCCAACGTCTCCCCCTCTCGGAACGGGAGATGACACGCACCCTGGACGAAGCCGAGGCCCTCATCGCCCAGGAGCAGTACGGCCTCTCCCCCCACGAACAGCGGCAGGCCCTGCACCTCCTCCACACCTTCCTCCTCAACGTGAGCCACGCCTGAGCGATCTCACGGTGGTTATCTCTATACTTGTAAACATATTACAGACACACCGATCGGGCTCGTCCTCCTCCTTGCAGCATCCCATGTTGCACGCCCCCCGGTTTCGGGATATAGTGTAGGGTCATGAGCACCCATCCGTTCGTGCACCTCCACGTACACAGCGACTACAGCCTGCTCGACGGTTCCATCAAGACAGGGGACCTGGTCAAGAGGGTGAAGGAACTCGGCATGGACGCCGTGGCCCTCACCGATCACGGCAACCTCTTCGGCATGATAGAGTTCTACAAGAAGGCCAGGGCGGCAGGAGTGACCCCGATCCTCGGATGCGAATGCTACGTGGCCCCGGAATCCCGCACCCTCAAGGATCAAGACCACGCGGCCAACTACCACCTCATCCTCCTCGCCGAGAACTACACCGGTTATCTCAATCTCCTCAAACTCGTGACCGAGAGCTACCTCACGGGGTTCTACTACAAACCCCGTATCGACGACGGGCTCCTCGCCGCACATCACGAAGGGCTCATCGCCCTGAGCTCCTGCCTCGGGGGCGAGATTCCCTCCCTCATCCTCGGCCGCCGGATCGACAAAGCCCGCGAGCGCGCCCGGTTCTACCGGGACATCTTCGGCCCCGACCGCTTCTACCTGGAACTCCAGGATCACGGCCTCTCCGAGCAGAAACGCGTCAACAAGGCCCTGGTGGAACTCTCGAAGGAGCTCGACATCCCCCTGGTGGCCACCAACGACGTACACTACCTCCTCAAGGAACACGCCGAGGCCCACGAGGTGCTTCTCTGCATCGGCACGAACAAGAAGCTCTCGGACCAGGACAGGATGCGGTTCGAGACCCAGGAGTTCTATCTCAAGTCGCCCGAGGAGATGGCCCGCCTCTTCGAGGGAATCCCCGAGGCCCTGGAGAACACCGTACGGATCGCGGAACGCTGCGCCTTCGAGATACCATTCCCCGGCCCTCTCCTCCCCGAATACCACATCCCCGAGGGATTCGACTCGCCCGAGGCCTACCTGAGACACCTCACCTACGAGGGCCTCAAGAAGAGGTATCACCAGATCACGCGAGAGATCCGCGAGCGGGCCGACCTCGAGCTGTCCATCATCATCCAGATGGGCTTCACCGGATACTTCCTCATCGTGTGGGACTTCGTACATTTCGCAAAGGAACAGGGCATCCCCGTGGGTCCGGGTCGCGGATCCGGGGCCGGATCCATCGTGGCCTATGCCCTCGGCATCACCAACATCGACCCGCTCAAGTACGGTCTCCTCTTCGAGCGATTCCTCAATCCCGAACGGATCTCCATGCCGGACTTCGACATAGACTTCTGCTACGCGCGCCGCGAAGAGGTGATCGACTACGTGACCCGGAAGTATGGAAAGGATCGGGTCGCCCAGATCATCACCTTCGGGACCCTCAAACCCAAGGCCGTGATCAAGGACGTGGCCCGGGTACTCGGGATCCCCTTCGCCGAGGCGAACGAACTCACCAAGCTCATGGGCGATGCATCATCGGTCGAGGAGGCCATCCAGAGGGAACCGAGACTCGCCCGCCTCGCCGAGGAGGACGAGACCTACACGCGCCTCTTCCAGATAGGCTCGGTGCTCCAGGGCCTCAGCCGTCACGCATCCACCCATGCGGCGGGTATCGTGATCGGCCGGGAAGCCCTCACCAACTACGTGCCCCTCTACCGGGATCCCAAGACCGGCGACATCTCCACCCAGTACTCCATGGAACACCTCGAGGACTGCGGGCTCGTGAAGATGGACTTCCTCGGACTCAAGACCCTCACCCTCATCACCCACACCGAGGAGCTCGTCCGCACGCACACTCCCGACTTCGATACGGAACGCATACCAGAAGACGACGCACAGACCTTCCAGCTCCTGGCCGAGGGGAAGAGCACCTGCGTCTTCCAGTTCGAGAGTGAGGGTATGCAGAACATCCTCCGAAGGGCGAAACCGGAGAGCATCGAAGAACTCATCGCTCTCAACGCCCTCTACCGGCCCGGGCCCATGCAGTTCATCGACCAGTTCATCGAGGCGAAACAGGGCAGACGGAAGATCACCTACCCCCACCCCGACCTCGAACCCATCCTCAAGGAGACCTACGGGGTCATCGTCTACCAGGAACAGGTGATGCAGATCGCCCAGAAGATCGCGGGCTACACCCTGGGCGGAGCCGACATCCTCCGCCGGGCCATGGGGAAGAAGAAGCCCGAGGTCATGGCGAAGGAGAAGGAGAAGTTCATCAAAGGGGCGGTGGCCCAGGGCTACTCCCGCCAGTTCGCCGAGGAACTCTTCGAGCTCCTCATCCCCTTCGCAGGCTATGGGTTCAACAAGTCCCACGCCGCCGCGTACTCCGTACTCGCCTACAAGACCGCCTACCTCAAGGCCCACTATCCCGCGGAGTTCATGGCCGCGAACCTCACGAACGAGATCGGCAACCCGGACAAGCTCGCCCAATACATCGGCGAGACCAGGGCGATGGGCATAGAGGTCCTCCCTCCCGACATCAACGCCTCCGAACGCTACTTCACGGTCCGGGACGGGAAGATCGTCTACGGCCTCGTGGGCATAAAGAACGTGGGGACCGCTGCAGTGGAGGAGATCCTCGGCAAGCGGAAGGAAGGACCCTTCACCTCGTTCATCGACTTCCTTTTCCGCGTGGATCTGCGCACCGTCAACCGGAAGGTGATCGAGACATGCATCCAGGCAGGGGTCTTCGACAGCCTCCATCCCAACCGGGCGGAACTCATGCACAACCTGGAGGCCCTTCTCGCCCACGTGAACCGCATAAAGGAGCAGCAGGAGGCCTCGCAGGGCTTCCTCTTCGAGGAGACCGAAACCCAGATCCGGGAGGAGTTCCAGTTCACCCCTGTGGAAGACTGGGACACCATGGAGAAGCTCCGCTACGAGCGGGAACTTCTCGGTTTCTACTTCTCATCGCATCCCCTCGACCACCTGCGCGAGATATGGGAGAAGGGGGTGAACCTCGATCTCTCCCATCCGGAGAGGACCGATCCCTCGAGGACCTACCAGCTCATGGGAGTCCTCAAGACCGTACGCGAAATCACGACCCAGAAGGGGAACCGCATGGCCTTCGGTACCATCGAGGACTACAGAGGGAGCATCGAGGCGGTCTTCTTCCCCAACGTATACGAAGCACTCTCCTCCCCCCTCCTCCCGGACACCGTGGTCGCATGCAGGGGACGCGTGGAGAGGAACCGTGATGACTACAAGTTCATCGTGGAAGAGATGCTCGACCCGAAGGACCTGCCCCCCGTGGGCGCACAGGAAGTCCACATCAGGCTCGCAAGTCCCCAGGTACCGGAAGACCACCTCTTCAAGATCCGGGAACTCATCCTCAAGCACCGCGGCCGCTGTCAGGTGTTCCTCCACGTACCCCTCTCCTCGGGAAAAGAACAGGTGGTGAAGGCCTCCGTCCACATCACCACATCCCCTTCGAGGGATCTGATCGATCAGCTCCGGAGAGAGGAGTACGTGCGAGAGATATGGGTCCAGTGATCCCATGAAGATCGAAAGGAGGACGTCATGATCGCGACGATACTCTATACCCTCTCCGCCCTCGTCACACTGTACAGTCTGATACTCGTCATTCGGATACTCCTCTCCTGGTTCTACCCCTCGGGAGGGGAGGCGCTGTTCCTGCTCTACCGGATCACCGACCCCTACCTCGCCCTCTTCAGGAGGATCGGCTTCCTCCGGACCGAACGTTTCGACTTTTCCCCCATCATCGCCCTCCTCGCCCTCTCGGTGCTGGGGAACATCTTCCTGAGTCTCGCCCGTACGGGACGGATCTACGTAGGACAGATCCTTTCGATCATCGTAGGGGGACTCTGGTTCGCGGTCTCTTTCATCCTCATGTTCTTCGTGATACTCATTGCCGTCCGACTCCTCGGTATCGCCTTCCGCGCCAATTCCGTGGGGCCCTTCTGGTTCACGCTCGACAACATCCTCTCCCCCCTCACCTACTCGGTCTCCCACTTCTTCTGGCGTACCTCCCGACCCCTCTCATACCGCACGGGACTCCTCATCACCGGGGTGCTCTTCCTCCTCCTCAACCTCGCAGGGAACGCCCTCGTCTCCCTCGTGACCCGAGCCCTCATCCTCCTTCCCTTTTAGAGCCGCCATGCTCCTGGAGGACATCAGCGCCCCCATCACCACCCTCGCCGGCATAGGAGGCAAGACCGCACGGCACTTCCACAAGCTCGGCATACGCTCCGTGGGCGACCTCCTCCAGCACTACCCGCGCGACTACGAGGACCGCAGCACCTTCACCTCCCTCGCCGAGGCCCACGCCACCGGCAAGGCCACCACCGTTGCCACCATCACCCTCATGGACTACATAGGGAAACCCTCCAATCCCGTACTCCGCATCTTCATCAACGACGGGACCGAGCTCGCCGCCCTCGTCTGTTTCGGCCGCAACTTCCTCTCCCGGAAGTTCTCCCCGGGGATGAAGGTCTTCGTGAGCGGCCAGTTCGAGATGCGCTACGGGAAGCTCCAGTCCACACGATTCATCATCGAACCCTACACCGAGAGCCCGAAGGAGTTCGGGAAGATCCTCCCCATCTACCCCACCACCGAGGACCTCCCCCAAACCATCCTCCGCTCCGCCGTGGAGGCCGCCCTCCGCCAGTACCTCCCCCTCCTCGACGACCCCCTCCCCCCCTCGCTCCTCGCAGCCCGCTCCCTCCCCCCCCTCCCCGAGGCCCTCGCCGCCATCCACTTCCCCCCCGACCGGGACGCCCTCACCCGCGCCCGCACCCGCCTCATCTACCAGGAACTCTTCTTCCTCCAGGTCATCGTGGTACGCGCGGCCATGAAACGAAAGACCCAGCTTCAGGCCCCCGTCCACTTCCCCCGCACCCTCCAGGAACGCCTCCGACGCTCCCTCCCCTTCCCCCTCACCCCCGACCAGGAGAAGGTCCTCGAGGAGATCTACGCCGACACCACGAGCCCCCGCCCCATGGCCCGTCTCCTTCAGGGCGACGTCGGCAGCGGCAAGACCCTCGTCGCCCTCCTCGCCGCCCTCCCCTACATCGAAGCCGGGCACCAGGTCGCCTTCATGGTCCCCACCGAGCTCCTCGCCCTTCAACACGCCGAGACCGCCCACACCCTCCTTTCCCCCTTCGGCGTCCGCACCGCCCTGCTCGCCGGCACCCTCCAACCCGCCGCCCGCCGCACCCTCCTCTCCGCCATCCTCCGCGGCGAAGTCGACCTGGTCATCGGCACCCACACCCTCTTCAGCGACGACGTCGCCTACCGTAACCTCCGCCTGGCCATCATAGACGAACAGCACAAGTTCGGCGTCTCACAACGCGCCCGCCTCCTGGAGAAGGCCTCCCACCCCGACCTCCTCCTCATGACCGCCACCCCCATCCCCCGCACCATGGCCCTCACCCTCTACGGCGACATGGACATGAGCACCATCAAGACCATGCCCCCCGGCCGAAAACCCGTCCGCACCCACCTCGCCGTGCTCGGCAAAGAGGAAAAGGTCTACACCTGGGTCGAGAAGGAGCTCGAGAAGGGACATCAGGCCTACTTCGTCTACCCCCTCATCGGTGAATCCGAGAAGCTCGAGCTGCGCAACGCCGAATCCATGGTCGAGTTCCTGCGCCGCCGATACCCCCGGTGGAAGGTCGCCCTCATCCACTCCCGCATCCCCGACGAAGAGAAGGAACGCATCATGCGGGAGTTCATGCAGGGAAAGATCCGGATCCTCGTGGCCACCAGCGTCATCGAAGTGGGGGTGAACGTCCCCACCGCCACCTGCATCGTCATCGAACACGCCGAACGCTTCGGCCTCGCCACCCTCCACCAGCTTCGTGGGAGAGTAGGTCGAAGCGACCGCCAATCCTACGCCTTCCTCGTGTACAGCCCCGACCTCACCGAAGAGGCAAAGGCCCGACTCCGCACCATGAAAGAAACCACCGACGGCTTCCTCATCGCCGAGAAAGACCTGGAGATACGCGGCCCCGGCGACCTCCTCGACGGCACGATCCAGGCCGGCCACCTCAGGCTCCGGATCGCCCACCTCACCCGGGACGCCCCCCTCATGCACGAGGTGCGGAAGGACGTGGAAGCCCTCCTCGCGAGGGACCCCGGCCTCCTCAGGCCCGAACACACCCTCATCCGCACCCTCATTGAACGAACCGACAAGGAACCCGCCCTCTAGGAGGCCCCATGAAACCCATGCGCATCACCGGAGGCATCCACAAAGGCCGCACCGTCCTCTGCCCGCCGGGCATCATCCGGCCCGCCATGGCGCGCATGCGCGAGGCCCTCTTCTCCTCCCTGGGGAACATGGAGGGCCGATCCTTCCTCGACCTCTTCGCGGGATCGGGCATCATGGCCATCGAGGCGGCCTCCCGGGGCGCCTCCCCTGTCGTGTGCGTGGAGAAGGATCGGAGGAAACGACCCGTCCTCGAACGCAACCTGCGCGAACTCGGGATAGACGGCCGCATCCTCATCGAACCCGCCGAGCACTACATCCGGCACGCCGTCTCCCCCTTCGACGTGATCTACCTCGATCCCCCCTTCGCCTACCCCCACAAGGGCCGCCTCCTCGAACTCGTCTCCTCCTCGGCCCTCCTGCACGAGACCACCGTGATCCTCATCCACCACCCCTCAAAGGACCCCCTCCCCGGGACACCGGGGAGGCTCGAACGCTTCAAGGAGAAACACTTCGGTCAGTCATATGTATCTTTCTATCGAATTGTGCTATAGTGGCCCCACAGACCACTGGAGACCGCGATGCAGAGAAAGAACAACCACGCACGACCTGACCTCCCACTCGCCCAGACCACGGAAACCGCCCGGGCGCGCCTCCAGATTCCACGGGGCACCGAGCAGCTCCTCCAGGAGGAAGCCCTCCTCCATCGGTTCGTGGTCCGGACACTGGAAGACCTCTACCTCTCGCAAGGCTATCTCCCGGTACAGACCCCGGTCTTCGACTTCTTCGACATCTACCGTCCCCTCCTCGACCCCGCCGTCCAGGCCAAGACCTACCGCCTCGTCGACCGGGAAGGCGACATCCTCATGCTCAGATCTGACATCACCCTCTTCCTCGCGAAACAGCTCGGCACCACCGTGGCCCCCGAAGACCTCCCCCTTCGTGTCTTTTACGCCGACACCATCCTCCGTCACGAAGGCCAGGAGGACATATCCCACGACGAGTACTTCCAGGCGGGGGTCGAGCTCCTCGGCCTCCCGGGCCCCGAAGGCGACCTCGAGATCCTCACCCTCCTCGCACACACCCTCTCCCTCTTCGATCTCCCTCCTCACGCCCTCCACATAGGATCGAAACGCCTCTTCTCCCTCGCCTTCTCCTCCCTCCCGGACGGACTCTCCTCCCGCATCGCCCATGCCATCGCCACCCGCGATCGCAGCCTCTTCAGGCGGATCCTCACCCAAGCAGGCTGGGACGAGAGAGACATAGAGAACCACCGTCGACTCTTCTGGTTCATAGGAGAACCCGGCGAGATCCCCGCACTCACCTCCCTCGTCCGTGACCTCCCCACCGCCCTCGGAGAGGAAGTGGCAGCCCTCGCATCGCTCGTCGAAGCCCTCACCTCGCAGGGCGTACCCGGATCCCTCCTGCGCATCGACCTCTCGGAGACAGGGGGGCAGGACTACTACACCGGCATCGCCTTTCGTGTGTACGTTGAAGGCGCCGATGCGGCCGTGGTCTCCGGAGGGCGTTACGACTCCCTCCTCTCCTACTTCGGCCTCGAGTGCCCCTCCGTGGGATACTCCCTCATGCTCCGCAAGCTCGAACCCCTTATAAGGGACCCGCATCGATTCATCCCCCCCTCCATCCTCGCCCGCATACGAAAGGAGCGCACATGAGCGACCGCCTCACCATGGCCCTCCCCAAGGGAAGGCTTCTCAAGAAGGTGCAGGACCACTTCGGACGCTACGGCATCATCTTTCCCGACGAGGACGACCGTAAGCTCGTCATAGAGGACACCTCCGGCAGATTCACCTTCTTTCTGGTGAAGAACAGCGACCTACCCGTCTACGTGAGCCACGGGATCGCCGGCCTCGGCATCTGCGGCGAAGACGTACTCACGGAGAGCCAGACCGACCTGCTCAAGCTCGCTCCCCTCCCCTTCGGCTCCACCAGGATGTGCCTCGCGGCCCGAAAGGACACCCCGCCACCCGCAGGATCCGGACCCCTCACCATCGCCACCAAGTTCCCCCACTTCACCCGGACCTACTACCACAAGCTCGGCGTGGCCGTGCAGGTCATCAAACTGGCCGGGTCGGTGGAACTCGCCCCGGTCCTCGGCCTCGCCCCCTACATCGTCGACCTCGTGGAGACAGGCTCCACCCTCAAAGCCAACAACCTCTACGTGGTCCAGGAACTCGCCCGCATCCGAGTCTACCTCGTGGCGAACCCCGCCTACTACAAGCTCCACTACAAGGAGATTGAGGAATTCCTCGAAATGCTCGATATTGAAACTACAGAACCCTCCCCCTGAAAGGAGACGCCGTGGAGAACCCCATCCACATCGAACGGATCACCAAGGAGACCCGGATCACCCTCAGCCTCCACCCCGGGAATCCCGACCGGATCTCCCTCAACACCCCCCTCCCCTTCTTCACCCACCTCCTCCACGCCGCCTCGTTCCACGGCGGCTTCGGACTCGAACTCGAGGCGCAAGGCGACATCGAAGTCGATCCGCACCACCTCGTGGAGGACACGGGCATCGTGCTGGGCACCGCCTTCAGGGAACACCTCCAGCGCGTGGAAGCCGTCCGGCGCTACGGCTACGCCATCATCCCCATGGACGACGCCCTTTGCCAGGCGGTGGTGGACGTATGCGAGCGTCCCTATCTCGTGTACAGGGTGACATTCCCCCAAGCCCAGGCCGGCAACTTCCCCCTCTTCCTCCTCAAGGAATTCTTCCTCGGGTTCGTGAACAACGCCCGCATCAACCTCCACCTCGAGGCCTTCTACGGAGAGAACGGACACCACATCGCCGAGGCCCTCTTCAAGGCCTGGGGCAAGGCCCTCGAAGAGGCGTACACCCCGCGCGGCACCTCACGGTCCCGCATGTCCACCAAGGGGACCATCTAGGGGAAAAGCTTGCATTTTCCTGCTCCCTTTACTATGTTTTACTTAACAATCAACACGCCGTGCCGATCTTGAATTAAGTGAGACTTTGGAGATTTTAGAGGTTTTGTAGAAATTGGTTGAAAAACATCCGCGCATATGGTAAAGTCGGTGGAAAAGGACAGAGACCCAAGAAAAAAAGACGATGAGCTTCTTGCGCACATACCTCCTGGAGGATTCTTCAGGCTTACCGAGCGGCCTTCAGCTCCCTCTCTCAGCCAGTCCGACAGGGTACAGCTCATCAGAAAGGGCAACGAACTCCTCAACCGGGGAGAGGTCGATATGGCGAGGAAGATCTTCCTCACCTGCGACTACAAGGACGGTCTCGTGAGGGTGGGCGACTGGTACATGAAGCACGACAAACCGATCGACGCCATAAAACTCTACTATCTCAGCGGTAACAAGAGGAAGATCGAATCGATCACGCAGAAGATCGCGGGAATCATACGACACTGGCTACACGAAGAGGGGAACGTGCGTCATGAATGAGGAGATCAGGGAACACCGACCATCCTATGAGGAGGACTTCCCCATGGGAAAGGACCTCATCCAGGAGGTGGACGAAAAGATCCTCCAGCTCTCGCAAGAAGGCTACGCCCTCCTCAAGCAGGACAGACCCGAAGAGGCCATCATCCGCTTCGAGAAGATCCTTGAGCTCGACAGACACAACAACTACGCCCTCGTGGGCCTGGGAGACGCCTACAGGAAGAAGGGCGAGCACGACCGCGCCGTCTCCTACTACAGGGAGTGCCTGCGTTACTACCCCGGCAACAACTACGCCCTCTTCGGCCTGGCCGACTGCTACAAGGCCCAGGAACGCTATCGCGAGGCCATCGAGATATGGGAGAAATACCTCAAGTACGACGAGACCAACGTCACGGTCCTCACCCGGGTGGCCGACGCCTATCGCAAGACAGGAAACTTCAAACGATCCAAGGAACTCTATCTCAAGGTGCTCGAACTCGACGAGGGCAACCCCTACGCCCTCATCGGACTCGGCCACCTGCACTACGACTTCAAGGACTACCGAACCGCGATCAGCTACTGGGAGGCCATACTCGAGAGGGACAGGGACCGTGTCGACATCAGAGTGCTCACGGCAATAGGGAACTGTCACAGAAAGCTCAAACAGTACGAGAGAGGCATCCCCTACTTCCTCAAGGCCCTCGAGAAGGATCCCCACAACTTCTACGCCCTCTTCGGCCTGGCCGACTGCTACCGAGGGGTGGGCGATCACCGCAGGTCCCTCCAGTATTGGGAGCGTATCCTCGAGAAGGACCCCCACAACAAGGTCATCCTCACCCGCACCGGTGACGCCTACCGTCACCTCGGGGATCTCGCGCGGGCCGAGGAGTACTACCACCAGGCCCTCAACATAGAATTCGACAGCTACGCCATCCTCGGCCTCGCCATGGTGCACAAGGCGAGGAAGGAATACCGCGAAGCAGCGGAATCCCTCAACACCATACTCCGCCTCGATCCCGAGAACCCCAAGATCTACATAGAACTCGCCGACTGCTACCTCCATCTCAATCAGAAGGAGGAGGCGAGATCCGTGCTCAAGGAGTTCTTCAGGAGGGGGTTCAAAAACACCCACATCCAGCATCTCCTCGACAGACTCGAGACCTGAACGGCGCCATGAGGACCAGGGAACGGCTCTCCCTTTCAGGCCTGCTTCCGGAAGAGATCTCCGAACTCCTTCCAATGGAACCTCGTTATCGAGCCATCCAGATCTTCGAATGGATCCATGCGAAACGGATCCTTTCCTTCTCCGGCATGACAACCCTCCCTTCCCGCCTGAGGGAGGAACTCTCCTCTTCGTACCACGTACGAGGCGCCACGATCCACGCACTCGTGCAGGATCCCGGAGACGAGACCATCAAGGCCCAGGTACGCCTGCAGGATGGACAGATCGTCGAAGCCGTGGTACTCACCGACGGGAAGGGACGGAAGACCGCCTGCCTCTCCACCCAGGCGGGGTGCGCCATGGGGTGCGCCTTCTGCAAAACCGGTCAACTCGGATTCTCCAGGAACCTCACCCCCGGAGAGATCGTGGATCAATGGCTCATCCTCCAGGACACGGCCGGTCCCCTCTCGCACATCGTCTTCATGGGCATGGGGGAACCGCTCCTCAACCTCGCGAACCTCAGGAAGGCCATCTCGATACTCTCCCATGAGCGGGGTTCCCGCCTCAGCCTCAGGAGGATCACGGTCTCCACCTGCGGTATCGTCCCGGGTATCCTCAGCCTGGCGGAAGAAGGGCCGCACGTCCGCCTCGCCTTTTCACTCACGAGCGCCCGGCCCGAGGTGAGGAAACAGCTCATGCCCGTCGAAGCACGCCACCCTCTCGACCATGTGAAGGAGGCGCTCCTCAAATACCAGGCGGCGACCGGCAAACGCATCACCCTCGAGGTGGTGGCCATAGAGGGACTCACCTGTACCCCCGAGGAGAGCAGGGCCATCGCAGGATTCGCCGAAGGCCTCAGGGTGCTCGTGAACGTGATCCCCTGGAACCCCGTGCCCGGCCTCCCCTACCGTCCTCCCTCTCCCGCAGCCCTCTCCTCCTTCGTCTCCTCCCTCACGAAAAAGGCCCTCACGGTCACCGTCAGGTACCGCAAGGGCCAACACATCCATGGCGCATGTGGACAGCTCGGCGTCGTCACTCCTCGGAAGACCCATCGGGAGGCAGGAGCACGGCCCTGATCCTCCGCACACCCGCCGAGGAAGACTGCTCCTTCACGATCTTGAACCTCCCGAGCACCCCGGTACGCTCCACATGCGGCCCCCCGCACACCTCCTTCGAGAAATCTCCCACCGAGTACACCTTCACCTTCTCGTCGTACCGGTCGGTAAAGAAGGCGATCGCCCCCTTCTCCTTGGCCTCCTCCAGGGTCATCACCTCCATGGTGACGGGGAGATCCTCTTTGATCTTCTGGTTGACGATCTCCTCCACCTTCCGTATCTGCTCGGGCGTGAGCTTGTCGGGATGCGAGAAATCGAACCTCAACCGCTCGGGCGTGATGTTGCTCCCCTTCTGCTGGACGTGGGGGCCGAGTACGATCCGCAACGCCTGATGGAGCAGGTGGGTGGCGGTGTGGAGCTTGGTCGTCTCTTCGGTGTGATCGGCGAGCCCTCCCTTGAACACCCGGTCGGCGCCTTGCTTGGAGCGTTCCCTGTGGCGCTCGAATTCCTCGTCGAACCCCGCTCTATCCACGGTGAGCCCATGCTCCCGTGCGAGCTCCTCGGTCACCTCGATGGGAAACCCGTAGGTGTCGTAGAGCCTGAAGGCGATCCGCCCTGGAATCACCTTTTTGGGGTTCTTGAGCAGGTTGGGAAGCATCTTCTCGAACTCGTGCTCGCCCTTCTGGAGCGTCTTGAGAAACTTGTCCTCCTCCACCCGGAGTTCTTCGAGAACGAAATCGCGCTTTTCCGCGAGGAGAGGATAGTACTCCTTGTACATGTCCAACACGACCTGGGCGGGCAGGTGGACGAAATTGCCCTCGACTCCGAGCTTCCTCGCATGCCGGATCGCCCTCCGGATGAGACGCCGGAGCACATACCCCTGCCCCACGTTGGAGGGAGTTACCCCCCGTTCGTCTCCCAGGATGAAGGTGGCAGCCTTTATGTGATCGGAGATGATCCTTATCGAGACATCCTTCTCGGGATCCCTCCCATACACCGCCCCCGTGGACTCCTCGATCGCCCGTATGATGGGCACGAAGAACTCGGTATCGTAGACCGACTGCTTTCCCTGGAGGATCGCCGTGGTACGCTCGAGCCCCATTCCCGTATCTACGCACTTACGCGAGAGGGGCTCATACGTGCCATCCGCCTTCTTGTTGTACTCCATGAAGACATCGTTCCATATCTCGAAGTACTTTCCGCACGAGCAGCCCGGCTTGCAGTCCGGCCCGCATGGAGGCTTGCCGGTATCGATGAACATCTCGGTGTCAGGCCCGCACGGCCCTGTCTTGCCCGCCGGCCCCCACCAGTTGTGTTCCCTCGACATGAAGTGGATGCGTTCCTCGGGAATCCCAAGGCTCCGCCAGATCTCCGCCGATTCCTCATCACGGGGGACCATCTCATCCCCTGCGAAGACGGTCACAGAGAGCCTCCCGGGATCGATCCCGAGCCATCGAGGGGACGTGAGAAACTCGTAGCTCATCCTGATGGCCTCTTCTTTGAAGTAGTCCCCCAACGACCAGTTTCCCAACATCTCGAAAAACGTGAGATGGCTCGCATCGCCCACCGCATCGATATCCCCGGTACGGATGCACCGCTGGTAGTCGACCAGCCGCTTGCCCGCCGGATGCTCCGCTCCGAGGATGTAGGGCACGAGTGGATGCATCCCCGCCGTGGTGAACAACACCGTCGGATCGTTCTCCGGGATGAGGGAGAACCCGGAGATCTCCGCATGACCGTGTTCCCTGAAGAACCGGATATACTTCTCGCGCAGCTCTTTTCCTGTCATGGTGGTAAGATAGTAATAAAACCCCCCTGCGCTGTCAACATGAATAACACCGGCAGGAACATGATCACCCCTCTTACACTTGACATGTGATCGATCTTCTGGTATATATCCTCACGTAACGATGCCGCTGTAGCTCAGTTGGTAGAGCAGGGGACTGAAAATCCCCGTGTCCGCAGTTCGATTCTGCGCGGCGGCAGGCCGGCCGGAAGGCCGGTTTTTTTGTATCCAGGAGAGGGCACGACCTGTCTCCCCTTGGCAAAGCCCGGCCTCTCCCCTATAGTGATCGCATGAAACTCTCGAGCTACCTCCACCCGGAGTACATCAAACTCAAGGCCCGTATCTCGTCGTTCGAAGAGGGGGTGAGACTCCTCCTTGGGCTCATTCGTGGCCTCGTGGACCAGGACGAGAAGACCCTCTTCTCCCGTGTCCAGGAGAGGGAAGCGCAGGCACCCACGGTCCTCGATCACGGACTCTGTGTTCCCCACCTCAGGCTCGACGACTTCGACGACCACGTGATCGCCGTGGCGGTGCCGGAGAGGCCCTTCACCTATGGCGGGAAAGAGGTGGACATCCTCATTCTCATCATCTCGTCGAAGGCCCAGCCCTCCACCTATCTCAACACCCTCAAAGGCCTCGCCACCCTCTTCAAAGATCCTGATACCAGGGAAGCGCTCCTTTCTGCAAAACATCCCGAACAGTTCATCCGCATCATCGCAGCCCACGACGTGGAGATAAAGAAGGGCCTTCTCGTCAGGGACATCATGAACACCTCCATCGTCTCCATCTCTCCCGACGATACGATAAAGGACGTGGTGGACCTCTTCGTGAAGTATCACACGAGCTACCTTCCGGTGATCGAGGCGTCCGGACGTTTCGTGGGTGAGATCCGGATGCTCGACGTCCTCCACATAGGACTTCCCCAATACACCTCCATGCTCGGGAATCTGAGTTTCCTCTCCTCGTTCGAACCCTTCGAGGAACTCCTCAAGAACGAGGAGCGCATCCAGGTGAAGGAGGTGATGAAGCAGCCTCACCCCGTGTGCACACCGCAGACCACGGTGATAGAGCTCACCTTCGAGATGACCCGTACACTGCGACGTCACGTCGCAGTGGTAGAGGGAGAGGCCCTCGTCGGTGTGGTGAGCTTCATGGACATTCTCGAAAAGGTGCTGAGGGTATAAGTATGGGATGGCAGATCTACGGCGCACTCATCCTCTTCGTGCTCATCTATGTACTCATCTCACTCGAGAAGATCAACAAGACCATCCTCGCCCTCCTGGGGGGATCGATTTTCCTTTTACTCAAGATCCTCACTCAGGAGGCGGCGTTCCTCGAACACATCGACTGGAACGTGATCCTCCTCCTCGTGAGCATGATGATCATCGTGGGGATCACCAAGGAATCGGGGCTCTTTCAGTACGTGGCCCTCAAGACCGCGAAGCTCACAAGGGGTAATCCGGTACTCATCCTCATCCTCTTCGCCCTCATCACAGCGGGCTTCTCGGCCCTCCTCGACAATGTGACTACCGTGCTGATTCTCACACCGATCACCATACTCATCGCGGTGGAGCTGGGCATCTCGCCGATTCCCTTCGTGATAAGCGACGCCATCGCATCGAACATCGGCGGCACCGCCACCCTCATAGGCGACCCGCCAAACATCATGATAGGGAGCGCCGCAGGACTCTCATTCATGGACTTTCTCGTGAACCTCACCCCCTTTATCCTCCTCTTTCTCGGGATCTACGGCCTGCTCGCCTGGTGGCTCTTCGGCAGGGATCTCAGGGTGAGCAACGAGCGCAGGGCCCGCCTCATGGAGATCGACGAGCGCAAGGCCATCACCAACCCACGGCTCCTCAAGCGCTCCCTCCTTGTTCTCGGTCTCGTGATGGTGGGGTTCTTCATTCACGGCGCCCTGGGGCTGGAACCCGCCACCATCGCCATGACCGGCGCCTCGCTCCTCATGCTCCTCTCCGGCGAGCACGAGGTGGAGAAGTTCTTCCACGAGGTCGAGTGGGGCACTATCTTCTTCTTCATCGGGCTGTTCATCATGGTAGGCGGCCTCGTCGAGGTGGGGGCCATCGAGCGCCTCTCCCAGGCCGTGCTCTCGCTCACCAGGGGCAATATCCAGTCCACCTCCCTCCTCATCCTATGGTTCTCAGGTATCTTCTCCGCCATCGTGGACAACATTCCCTACGTCGCAACCATGATACCTCTCATAGAGCACATGGGAGACACCCTCGGCCATCCCGCCATTCAACCGCTCTGGTGGTCCCTGGCCCTGGGAGCGTGCCTCGGCGGGAACGGCACCCTCGTGGGGGCCTCGGCGAACGTGGTGTCGGCCGGCATCGCGGGAAGGTCGGGCTACCGCATCTCGTTCCTCGAGTTCACCAAGTACGGTGCCTTGGTAACGGCGGTATCGCTCCTCTTCTCTACTCTCTACGTGTTCATCCGATACTTTTGAGTACTCACCCATTCTCCAAGAGGAAGGACGTATGACCCGGACGCTTCTCCTCACAGCCCTCCTCACCCTCGCCCCTGTCTCCGAGCTCCGGGGAGGCCTCCCCTTCGCACTCGCTCAAGGGCTCCACCCGGTCTTTGCCTACCTCTACTGTGTGACCCTCAACAGCCTGGTCGCCCCTCTCCTCTACCTCTTCCTCAACACCATCCACAGGGCCCTCCTCGGCATCCCCGTCTACCACCGCATCGCCGAACGCCTCCTCGAACGGGCCCGGAGAAAGGTACACGATCAGGTGGAGCGCTACGGCATGTGGGGACTCATGGTCTTCGTGGCCGTCCCCCTCCCCGTCACCGGCGCCTACACCGGTACCCTGGGCGCGTGGATCCTCGGCCTCCCCCTCAGGAAGACCGCACCTGCGGTGACCCTGGGCGTAGTCATCGCAGGGATCATCGTCCTTCTCGTGACACTCACAGGGATAGAGACACTCAAGTTCATCGTGAAGTGAGGTACACCATGGGGATCGACTACCGCGCGGAGCTCAACTCTGCCCAGTACGAGGCGGTCACCACGATCGACGGGCCCCTCCTCATCATCGCTGGTGCAGGATCGGGCAAGACACGTGTCATCACCTACCGCATCGCCTACATGCTCGACTCCCACATCCCCCAGAAGGCCATCCTCGCCCTGACCTTCACCAACAAGGCCGCCCGGGAGATGTGGGAACGCGTCCGCACCCTCACGGGCAAGAAGCTCACCAACCTCACGGTGGGCACCTTCCACAGCTTCGGCGCACAGATCCTGCGTGAACACATCCACCTGCTGGGATACCGTCCCACCTTCAGCATCTACGACACCCAGGACCAGAAGGCCCTCCTCAAGCAATGCATCCAGGAGGTGGGACTCAATCCCGACCTCGCCAACATCTCCACCATCCGGAACACCATCAGTGCAATAAAGACAGGAAGGGCCGTGTGGAATGCCGAGAACGAGGTCTATAGAGCTGTGTACGAGGAATACCACGCACACCTGAGGGCCTATCATGCAGTCGACTTCGACGACCTCATCGTGCTTCCCATACGGCTCTTCGAGACCCATCCCGAGGTCATCGCCTCCTACAGGGAGCGCTTCCGTTACATCCTCATCGACGAATTTCAGGACACCTCCATCCTCCAGTACCACTTCATCAAGCTCCTCGCCGAGGAGCACCGCAACCTCTGCGTGGTGGGCGACGACGACCAGTCCATCTACTCATGGCGGGGCGCCAACTACGAGAACTTCGCCCTCTTCGAGCGGGATTTCCCCGAGCGCAAAGAGGTGAAACTCGAGCAGAACTATCGTTCCGTACAGACCATACTCGAGGCCGCCAATCAGCTCATCTCCCACAACACCAACAGGAAGGAGAAGCGCCTCTGGAGCGGGAGGCCGGGCAAGACCGCCATCTACCTCACCTTTCCCTCGGACGAGAGGGAAGAATCGGAGTACATCGCGGAGACCATCCGCACCGTGGTCCTCAAGGAGCGTATCCCCTATCACGAGATAGGAGTCCTCGTACGCACCAACAGCCTCATGACCCCCATAGAGGACGCCTTCCTCAGACACAACATCCCCTACAAGCTTTCGGGTGGTACGAGCTTCTTCGAACGTAAAGAGATAAAAGACATCATCGCCTACCTGCGGGTCATCCTCAACCCGGACGACGACGTGAGCCTCCTGCGCATCATCAACACCCCACGGAGAGGGATAGGCCGTCAGACCCTCCATATGCTCGGCGAGTATGCCACGGAGCACGAGCTCTCGATCTACTCCGCCCTCACCTCGCTCCTCTACGCGCAAGGCCTTCCCCCTCAGGTGGCCCGTACCTTTGACGAATTCGTCTCACTCATCGAGGAATTCGGGGAACGAATCAGTCGTCGCACCTCCATCGCAGAGACCGTGCGAGACCTCGTGGACAGGATCGACTACTTCGAGTACCTCATGCAGGAACACCGCGACAACGAGAAGGTGGCGCGGTACCGGTACCAGAACCTCATGCTCTTTGCCGACCTCATCGAACGCTGGGAGAACGATCCCGACAACCTCAATCCCAACCTCGGAGCCTACCTCACCCGCATCAGCCTCATCACGAAGGACGAACTCGACGAGGAGGACACGAAGGGGAAGGTGAACCTCATGACCATCCATGCCGCCAAGGGGCTCGAGTTCGCCCACGTCTTCCTCGCAGGGGTGGAAGACGGGATCATCCCTCACGCCCGAGCCCTCGAGGAATCGGAGGCCAACATGGAGGAGGAGCGCAGGCTTTTCTACGTGGCCATCACACGGGCGAGGGAGGCCCTGTACCTCACCTCCTGCAGACAACGACGCGTGATGCGGGAGGACCAAGAGCAGACTCCGTCCCCATTCCTCGAGGAACTTCCCGATCATCTCATCGAGACCAAGGCGCCCCCCTCCGACCTCACGGAAGAGGATGTGGAGGACATCTTCGCCCGTATGAAATCGAGATTCGGCTCCTAGGAGGCGGATGTGAGGGACGCAGGACATCCGGAGAGGTCCTCAGCACCCGTGTTCGGAGGGAAGGGCCTCGTGTGGGAGGGCGAGGTCGAGGGCAAGTCGCTCTGGGAGGAAACGCGACTCGAGACCTGCAGCATCCACGTACTCCCGTGGCATGAAGGCCCCGGCATAACCGAGCCCGGAGACATACCGCCCACTCCGGAGGATACAGAACACCCCGCCCTCAGACTCTACCTCGCCGCCCGGCTTCACATCCCCCCCGCCTCCTTGTTCCCGGATCACACCGTGGTGGTGGCAGCACTCCTCGTCTCCCCTGAGGGCAATATCCTCCTGGGCAAGAGAAAGCGCGGACCCCATGCAGGGCTCTGGGAGTTCCCCGGGGGGAAGGCTCTTCCTCAAGAGACCGCGAGAGAGGCCCTCTCCCGAGAACTCGAAGAGGAGCTCCATCTCCGCCTGCCGGACCACCTGTTCCGCTTCTTCTATGTGTATGAATACGTGCAGGAACGTCTTCTCCTCGTGAGCTACCTCGCCCCCCTCCTCCACCTTCCCGGGCACCTCGAAGACCATCAGGAGATCACGCTCGTCCCTCCGGGAGACGCACAAGCCCTCTCAATCCTTCCGGGCGATCGCGAAATACTCTCGACACTCCTGTGGACGATGGAACGAGGATGGTCGATCAGATGGAAGGATGATGCCGGAGGCCGGACTTGAACCGGCACGGCCCTTCCGGGCCAGGGGATTTTAAGTCCCCTGTGTCTACCAATTCCACCACTCCGGCATCTCGTGTTCATCACTATACCTACAGCCCGACGGTATCGTCAAGAAAGGAGGATCAGTGGAGTACATCGACTCACACTTTCACCTCGATCTCATGGAACACAAAGGCGTGGATGTGGCGACCCTCTTCCGCACCCTCTCCAAGGAAGGATGGCGGGGAGGGATCCATGTGTGCACCGATCCCCGCAGATGGAGGGAGGCCCTCCGCTATCCGGACACTCATCCCCGGATCCGGCTCGCCGTGGGTGCCTACCCTTCACTCTGCGAAGAGGACCATTCCCTCCTGATGTCACACCTGCGGGAAGCCCTCTCCCACCCGGCACTCGTGGCCATAGGGGAGATCGGCCTCGACTTCTTCCGGTCTTACGGCACAAAGGAGGCCCAGATCGCCCTCTTCCGTACGCAGCTTCACCTCGCACGGGAGACCGGCCATCCGGTCATCCTCCACCTCCGCGAGGCCTTCCCCGAAGCCATCTCCCTCCTCGACGAGGTGCCCCCTCCCCGGGGAGGGATCGCACACTGTTTCTCGGGAGGGCCCGAGGAGGCTGAGGCCCTCCTGGAGAGAGGATTCTACATCTCCTTCGCAGGGACTCTCACCTACCCCCGGAACCACAGCCTCAGAGATGCGGCCCGGGCCACACCGCTTTCGGCCGTGCTGGTGGAAACCGACTCACCCTACCTCGCCCCCCAGCCCGTCCGGGGGACGGTCAACCATCCCGGCACCATCCCTCACATCATCGAGGCCCTCGCCTCTCTCAAGGGCCTCTCCCCCGAGGAGACGGCCACCCACCTCATGTCCAACTACCGGCGGTTCCTCGAACGAGTCCCCCCTCTTTCCGACCCCACCCTTCACCATTGAAAAAGGCCGCCCTTCGGCGGCCTTACAATGTCTCACGCGTGTGTGATAAGCGGTTCACCAGTTGTCGGCCATGTCGTCCTCGTCCCTCACCTCTATGGGGAAGAGGTCGGTGACGGCCCGGAGATCGTCGAAGTACACGTAGTAGCGTCCAAAGGTCTCCATCATGTCACACTCGATGATGAACCCTTTGATCCGTATCCCGGACTTCTGTCCGTAGTGGTAGTCCTGCTGTTTCAAGGTGGTGGGAAGCGGCACGGAGAGGCGTTTCCAGCCCGTGAAGTTGAGCTTGCCCATGGTGAGGATCGCCTCGTTCCCGAAGGCGTCCTCTATCCACACCTTGAGGGTGTGGTTGAAGTTACGACCCACGACCCAGACGGAGAGGGTCTTCACAATGCCTTCCACGATGATGGGCCTCGAAGGTTTCACCAGGATCTCCACCGGCCCCCGCCGGAAGAACGATGCCTTCACACCCAGCACGTAGCGATCCTCTTCCTGGATACCGGCCTCCACCTCCGCCTGGATGGGCTCCTTGTCCTTCGGCCCTCCTTCGAACCGGCGGAACTCGACGAGGCCGTTGTCGAGCGGCATCCTCACCGTCCAGAAACCGGGGTTTTCAAACCGGTCCACCGAGACTTCCTGAAGCTTCTGTTGTGCCGTATCGGTGCCCAGTTTGGTGGGATCTATCTCATCCACATTCTGAGCCATCACTGGGAAGAGGATCATGATAGACGTGACTATAATACCTGCTATCCTTTTCATCGTTCACTCCTATTCTCTTCCTGGTGCCGGGGCATTGGCCCAGAGATCCTGTACCTGCTCCGGGTTGGCAAGGACGTCACCGTCGAATCCCGTCTCAAAGAGATCGGTGAGCACCTTGATCTGATCGATGTACACGTAGAAATCGTCCACCTTCTCTTCCGGGGTGGTCCACAGGACCAGTTTCACCAGCGAGAGCTGTTTGAGTGAAGGAACGTACTGGACAGCCTGCTGAATGGCCCCGGGGAACTTCACCCTGAGGTTCTTCCACCCCTTGAACTTGATGGATCCGAAGTCCAGCACATGGATCCTTCCCATGTAGTCCTGGATGTGAGCTTCCAGGGTATAGTTGTGGTTCGAGCCCCACACCCACAGGTCCATCTCCTTCACCCTTCCGGGGAGCACGATCGGATCGGGGACATACTCGCCGTTCTCCTCCCTCACGGGAAAGAACTCCACGTAGTTGTAGCCCTTGAGATCGAACTTCCCGTGGATTCCGAAGACCCTGAGGGTCTTGTCCTCGGGAGGACGCCGGAAGAGGGCTTCGGGATAGGATTCCACATATGCCCACTGAGGATAGGCAACGCTTCCCTGATCGGTTTCGATCACGGAGGCGTACTTGCTTCCCCTCGCGATCCAGATGTGCGAATTCGCTTCCTGTCCAGTGGGGTCGTCGAAGGTTTCGATGACTATCGCCTGGATGTTTTCCGTCACCTCATCGGCATACACCCCCCCCGCCCCGACGAGGAGGAGGATGCCTATACACAGGCTTATCCCTCGTTTCATTCTCGACTCCTTTTGCCAGCGCTCGTCTAATTGAATTATATGAGCATCAATTTTCTTTGTCAAATAGTTTTCGGTGAAAAAAATGGAAAGCACACGTTTCATCCTCGCTCCACGATCATGAACTTCCACCGCAAGGGAGGAGAGGTCTCTCCTCTGCACCATGCCTCGAACATCCCCATGAGGTCGGGATAGAGGACCCCTTCCACCTCACGTTCAGTATCGGCTGGGGCATCCTGTAACATTACCCACTGCACCTCACCCTGGATGGAATGGGGAAGACTCTCGGTGAAGACCGGGTCGAGGATGCACACGAGCGAAGGACCCCCGGCCTGGCCGCCCGAGAGAAGGGTCCGTACTTCCTCCAACGATGTCGTCTCGTTCGTGGGGATGAGGACCACGCCCAGCCCTTCCAGGACGGCAGGAAGGATCTCGTCCTCCTCCCTGTAGACCACGAGGATCCTCGGGGGCTTCGGTTTCTCTTTAATCTTCCTTATATAGGCTGCAAGATCCTCATACGCATCCCCCATGTCCGCATGGATCACCTCGATCCCCTCGGGGACCACCAAACTGCTCCAAGGGAAAAACGACACGGTGGTCCATCCACCCCCGGAAGGGAGCAGATCCGGTACGAGGCGTCCGGAAACGAGGAGGAGCGGATCCACCAGCACGCGCGACCTCTGGGGAAGGGCCCCCGGATCCGCATCATCCGGGAACACCTTCACCTCACACCCGGTACGCGCCTCCACCTCCTCGAGAGGAAGGGAGAGGGCACGCTCCCAGAACGTCACCCCCTCGGCGGAAAGGAGCAGAACGGGCTTCTCGCCCGAGTGACACCCGAAGCACAAAAGGGAGAGGACGAGGATGGGTATCGGAGAGCCGAAGCCGATCTTATTGACAGCCCACATCTAAGTCCATAATATGGCACTACACACCCTTACGTAAAGGAGCAGAGAGATGATTTCCTACAAGGAACTCGGTCTGGTAAATACAAGGGAGCTCTTCAAGAAGGCGATGGAAGGCAAGTATGCCATACCTGCCTATAACTTCAACAACATGGAGCAGCTCCAGGCCATCATCCAGGCATGTGTGGAGACCCGCTCTCCCGTGATCCTCCAGGTTTCCAAGGGAGCGAGGGAGTATGCGAACCCCACCCTCCTCCGGCACATGGCCCGCGGTGCCGTGGAGTACGCGAGGGAACTCGGATACGAGATCCCCATCGTCCTCCATCTCGACCACGGTGACAGCTACGAGCTCTGCAAGTCCTGCGTGGACATGGGCTTCTCTTCGGTCATGATCGATGGATCCCATCTCCCCTACGAGGAAAACGTGGAACTCACCAGGAAGGTCGTGGAGTACGCCCACAAGTACGACGTCACGGTGGAGGGAGAACTCGGGGTGCTCGCCGGCATCGAGGAACACGTCTCCTCGGAGAAGACCATCTACACCGATCCCAACCAGGTCGAGGACTTCGTGAAGCGCACGGGCGTGGACTCCCTCGCCATCGCCATCGGGACGTCCCACGGGGCCGTCAAGTTCAAGCCCGAGCAGTGCACCCGGCTCCCGGATGGACGGCTCGTACCTCCCCCTCTCAGGTTCGACATACTCGAGGAGATCGAACGGCGCCTGCCCGGCTTCCCCATCGTCCTCCACGGGTCCTCTTCGGTTCCTCCTCAGTACGTGGAGATGATCAATAAGTACGGCGGAAAACTGAAAGACGCGGTGGGGATCCCTGAGGATCAGCTCAGGAAGGCGGCACGGTCGGCGGTGTGCAAGATCAACATCGACAGCGACGGCAGACTCGCCATGACGGCCATGATCAGAAAGGTGCTCCACGAGCAGCCCGAGGTCTTCGACCCCCGGAAGTACCTGGGTCCCGCCAGGGCGGAGCTCAAGGAACTCTACAAACACAAGATCATCAATGTGCTTGGATCGGAAGGAAAGGCATAAGGCCCGGCGAAAGATCGGTACTCATGGAGAAGAGCCCGCCCATGGAAGGCGGGCTCTTCTCTTACGATGAGGGACATCCCCTTTCAGGCATTCCCTCAGACTCTGTGAGCTTCCTCTTTCCCCCCTCCTACGCGACCTTCTACCCACGAGATGAGTGAGGGAAGGAAGACCCCGCTCACTGCCACCGATCCTCCTACGAGGACCAACACTACAAGGGTCACCACCGGAAAGTTGCTGTAGTAGAAGAATGGCACGAGGGCCGTGGCGAGCACCACGACCACCCCATGGATCCAGTACCCCCATATCCGCAACCTTTTCCCCGTCTTGCCCCACTCGGTATACATGCGTGGTGCCATGTACAGGAAGAGGGAAAAGAGAAGGGGGTGAGAGAAGAGGGTGTAGGCCCCCATCCACCGCACGTGGAGGAGCAGGTCGAGGACCTGAAAGGCCAGGAGGAACCCCCCCGAAAACCACAGGAAGCGGCCATACCGCTCCAACCCCTCCCCCCAGCGGGATCCGAAGATCTCCCCGGCGAGGAGGAGCGCCAGGAAGGGAAGTCCGAGGCCAAGAACGCCCTCCCGTACGTAGAGCCAGAGCCCCTCGTATGCGGGCCCCGTCCCCTGCATGACGAGCACATAGAGCACTGCAAAGGGCACGGCCCACACGAGTCCTCTCAGGAACCGGTACAACCCCTCTTTACTCTCGGGAACGAGACCCAGTATAGTTACCAGAAAAATCAGGAATAGAGGCATGCTCACGAGGGCGAACAACATCATGTGCCCATTAGAGCACATTTCACTCATTCCTGCAATGGAGCGAGGATCATGGGCAAGGAACGTCGCAGGTGGGACGATGGAAAGGGGATAGGGCTCGTCACCCCCCAGGATTTCACCTTCGGGACACCGGGAGAGGGGCTCATCCTCGAGAGCGGAAAGTCGTTCGGACCAATCACCATCCGCTACGAGACCTACGGGGAGCTCAACCGCGATCGGAGCAACGCCGTCCTCATCCTCCACGCATTCTCCGGCGACGCCCATGTGGCGGGCTTTCACTCCCCCGACGACCCGTCCCCGGGATGGTGGGACACGATGGTGGGACCCGGCAAGGCCTTCGACACGAACCGATACTTCGTCATCTGCTCCAATGTCCTGGGAGGCTGCCAGGGCTCCACAGGGCCCTCTTCGATCAACCCCGAAACGGGAACCCCCTACGGCATGAGCTTCCCTGTGATCACCATCGGTGACATGGTGAACGCCCAGGTGAAACTCATCGAACACCTGGGAATCGAGCGCCTCCTCGCCGTTGCAGGGGGATCCATGGGGGGTATGCAGGCGCTCGAATGGGTCACGGCCCACCCCGAGCGGGTACGATCGGCGGTGATACTCGCCTCCACCGCACGACTCACCGCCCAGGGTATCGCGTTCAATGCCGTGGGAAGGAACGCCATCATATCCGATCCCCGCTGGAACAACGGGGATTACTACGGAAAGGAGATCCCCGCCCGGGGACTGGCGATCGCCCGAATGATAGGCCACATCACCTACCTCTCCGACGAGGCGATGAGGGACAAGTTCGGACGAAGGCTCCAGAACCGGGAGACCTATGGCTACGACTTCGAAGATCAGTTCAGCGTGGAAAGTTACCTCGAGTACCAGGGGGACAAGTTCGTCGAACGGTTCGATGCGAACACCTACATCTATCTCACCAAGGCCATGGACTACTTCGATCTCAGCGAGAAATACGGGAGTCTCGTCCAGGCCTTCTCACGGGTCATGGGGAAGATGCTCGTGGTCTCCTTCTCCTCGGACTGGCTCTATCCCCCCTACCAGTCGAAGGAAATCGTCTTCGCCCTCATGAAGGCGGGGAAAGACGTCTCCTACGTGAACATCGACTGTCCCTATGGACACGATGCATTCCTCATAGAGACCGAGCGGCAGACCCCGCTCATCGCATCCTTTCTCGAGACCGTGGCCAGGGAGACCACGGGAAGGAGGTCGTCATGAGGTCCATGCCCCCCTCGCCCGCGTCGTATCAGAGCGAGAACTACATCTTCGATGTGATCGTGGATATGGTCGAACCGGGATCACGGGTGCTCGACCTGGGATGTGGGAACGGAGCGCTCCTCTCCCGCCTCATCGAGGAGCGGGGCGTGAAGGGGATGGGGGTGGACATCGAAGAGGCGATGGTCCTCCAGTGCATCCAGAAAGGGATCAGCGTCTTTCAAGGCGATCTCGACGAGGGGCTCAAGGACTACGAGACGGGAAGCTACGACTACGTCATCCTCAGTCACACCCTCCAGGTCGTGCACAGACCCAAACAGCTCCTCCAGGAGATGATCAGGGTGGGGAGGAGGGTGATCGTCAACTTCCCCAACTTCGGATACCTCGGGGTACGACTCAAGCTCCTCTTCACCGGGCGGATGCCGGAGACCAGGGATCTCCCCTACAAATGGTACGATACTCCCAACATCCACCTCTGCACCCGTGCCGATTTCCTGGATCTCTGCAGGGACCTCGGGATTCCGATCCTTAAGGAGATCACGTTCAGGCGCGGCCGGATCCTCAAGGGTCCCTTACGGAACGTGAGGAGCACCGAGGCATGCTATCTCTTGAAAGGCCTCACGGGCTGACCCTTCGGGGTGGTTTGACTCTTTCCGGAAAGAATGATATAGTTTTTTCCACTCGAACAATCCGCGAAGCACGAATGCGAGGAGGCTGATTGGCTGACAAGGATTTCAGAACGAACGAGGCGATCACCGCGCGTGAGGTGCGTCTCATCGACGAGAACGGCGAGCAGCTCGGAGTGGTACCCACCCAGGAGGCCCTCCGACGAGCCAGAGAGAAGGGACTTGATCTTGTGGAAGTCGCCCCTCAGGCGAAACCTCCGGTCTGCAAAATCCTCGATTACGGCAAATACAAATTCGAGCAGGAAAAGAAGCTCAAGGAGACCAAGAAGAAGCAGAAACAGAACAAGCTGAAAGAAGTGAGGATGCAGCCCAAGATCGATTCCCACGATCTCGAGTTCAAGACGCGTCACATACGCGAGTTCCTGGAAGAGGGGAACAAGGTGAAGGTTACCATCCGTTTCAGAGGAAGAGAACTCGCGCACACGGAGATAGGCAGAGGTGTCCTCGAGAAGATTCTCGAGTTGCTCGAGGACGGCTATACAGTGGAGAAGACACCGAGCATGGAGGGTCGCTTCATGTCCATGGTGCTCGCTCCGAAATCAAAGAAGTAGAGGGGAGTCCTGTATGCCGAAGATGAAGACCCGTAAGAGCGCCGCGAAGCGGTTTTCCATCACCGCACGTGGGAAGGTGAAGTACAAGAAACAGAATCTCCGTCACATACTCACGAAAAAGGCCCAGAAGCGCAAACGCCACCTGAGAAAACCGGGGCATCTTCCCAAGATGGAGGAGAAGCGGGTGAAACGACTTCTCCCCTACGGTTGACCACACCACACACAAGAGGAGAGAACCATGCCGAGAGCGATAGACGGTACACGACGAAAGGACAGGAGAAAGAAGATTCTTAAACTCGCGAAGGGGTTCTGGGGAAGGCGGAAGTCGAATTTCAGGACTGCCAAGGATGCGGTGGCGAAGGCCCTCGTCTACTCCTACCGGGACCGGAAGTATCGCAAACGTGAATTCCGGAAGCTCTGGATCGCTCGTATCTCCGCCGCATGCAGGGAGGAAGGTATGACCTACTCCCGCTTCATCGAAGGGCTCAGAAAGAGCAATATCGCCATCAACAGAAAGGTCCTTTCGAATATGGCGATCGAGGATCCCCAGGCCTTCAAGGAGCTCGTCGCCACTGCGAAAAAGGCCCTGGAGGTATAGATGGTGAATGTGGAGCAGATCAGGGCCCTGGAGGAGGGGGTTCAGAAGCTCGTCAAGAGGGTGAGAGAACTGAAAGAGGAGAACACCCTCCTCAAGGAGAAACTCGCAGGCTACACGGAACGGATCGAAGAGCTGGAACAGCTCATCCATCAGTACCGTGAGGATCAGAAGGAGATCGAGGAAGGAATTCTCTCCGCGCTCAAGCACCTCGACGCCCTTGAAGACGAGTTTCTCTCCTCCGACAAGGCGCCTGCCGCTCCACCACACACCGAAGCCCCCCCCTCTCAGCAGGAAGAAGCTCCCGATGGAGAGGAGGATGAACCCATCTCCTCAGAGGAAGAGGGAGAGGAGGAAGACTCCTCCCCTCCCCCCCCTCCAGAACTCGACATCTTCTGAGTCGAGAGATGGAACAACCCTTCGAGATCAATATCCTGGGAACCCGATTCGCGATAAGGACCGATCAGTCCCCCCAACACATGGAGAAGGTGCTCTCGACATACACGCGGAAGGTTGAAGAAATCATGAAGAAAACAGGCGTGCAGGATTCCCTCAAGATCGCGATCCTTGCAGGCCTTGTCCTCGCGGACGAGCTTCTTCACGAACAGGCAGAGAGCCCCTCTCCCCATGACGAGGAACTCGAACGTCTCACCTCCCGGATCCTCCTCCAGATCAACGAAGCCCTCGAATAGGGAGGTTTCCACCCGTTGTTGACAAACAGAGATGAAATGCACCATAGTTGCTACTAGGTATGGCCATCGTCACCAGCCAGCAGATCACACGATACTACAATCAGTTCAAGCATATCGAGGTTACCTTCACCAAAGGTATCAACGCCGCCATAGGACTCGTACCCACACAGACGTACGTGAAGTGCCTCGACGAACAGTGGCCATGCATCATCTATTCCTCCTCCATGGAAGGGGCGAAGATCATCCTCAACAACAAGCTCAACTTCATGGACAAACTGAAGGAGGCGAAGAATCTCGTGAGCCTCCGCTTCTGCTTCCAGGAGCGGGAGAAACACCAGCCGCTCTCCTTCTTCGTCTCGGCAAAGGTGGCGGGAATCACGCCCTACGGGAAACAGGATGCCTCGGTGAGCTTTCTCACCCTCTCCTACACACACAGGCCTCCCGACGATCTCATAGAGATACTGGGAACCCTCCTCGAAGCCAACATCAATGCCAAGAACAGGAAAGAGGAGCGCATCCTCCTCAACGAGGAGATGCAACGCCGACTCAAACTCCGTGAACGGAACACCCTCGTCTACATCCAGATGGTCCCCCGAAGATGCCTCCTCAGGGACCTCTCGTTCTCGGGAGCCAAGGTGATCATGATGGGGGTGGCCAAGTTCCTCCTCAAGAAAGAGGTGAGACTCAGACTGGAATTCGAAGACCCTCAGGAGACCTTCGAAATTCCCGGTCTCATCATCCGTTATGAGCCGGTGGAGGGACGGAAAGACATCGGAGCGTACGGAATCCATTTCGATGAGGACAAGGTGCCCCACGGCTACAAGATCCGTCTCAATGAGGCCCTCAAATACCTCCCCCGACAGGGCACGGATACCCCTCAGTGAGCACCCCTTCCTGAACCCCAAGGAGAGAACATGCAGGAACAGACACACGATCCCCTACGACATATCGTCTTCATATCACTCCCCGAAGATCTCGACTTCTCCATCGAGGATTTCACCATCGACCCTCATATCCCCCTCCCCGTGGAACCCCCCCCGGGAAAGGATGCCTTTTCCCTGGAGGAGCTCTCCTGGGAGATGATCCTCTCCGGCATACTCAAGGTGCTCGCCTACGAACCAGGGGACCCACATGCTGCATACTATCGCCGCTTCGCGAAGGCGGTGCGCCCTTCTCTCACGGAAGAGCTTTCCGAGACAGGAGTCTTCAAGGCGAAGCAGGGGGAGTACGACCTCGCCGAGGAGATCTTCCTCGCGTTGATCGGACTAGAGCCTGAGAACCCCGCTCACCTCCTGAACCTCGCCGTGGTCTACGAGGAGCGGGCGAAGAACTACGAAAAACTGGGGCAGGAAGAACGGGCCGAGGAATACCGAAAGAACGCCGCCTTCACCTACAACCGTCTCTTCCTCATGGAAGAAGGGGTTCCCCCCGCCGCGTATCTCAACGCCGGATTCTTCTATGCTGAGCAGCACGACTATGCCACCGCCCTCACCTACCTCAAACGGTTCCTCGATCATCCCGAAGCGCCCCCCTCCAGGAAAGGAAAAGTACGAGCACTGGTCGAGGAGATCGAGAAGCACCACCTCTACGACGAACTCTTCCAGCAGGCGTACGAGGCTATCAAAGGAGGCAGGGAGGAAGAGGGGATCGATCTCATCCGCCAGTTTCTGGAAGTCTACCCCGAGGTCTGGAATGCATGGTTCCTTCTGGGCTGGGCGCTCAGGAGGAAGGAACGCTACGGGGAGGCCCTCGAGGCCTTCAGCCGGGCGGAGTCCCTCCATCCCGATGATGCCGACACGCTCAACGAGCTCGCCATATGTCTCATCGAAGAAGGGAGAATCGAAGAGGCAGAGGAGGCCCTCAACCGAGCCCTCCGTAAAGCCCCGGAGAACACGAAGATCATCTCCAACCTCGCCATCGTGGCACTCAAACAACACCGGGTGGAGGAGGCGAGAAGGCTCTTCCAGGTGGTCCTCGAGTTCGCTCCCGACGACCCTCTCGCACTTCAATACCTGAAGATGCTCGAAGACGAGGTGTGACCCTCGGATTGCACGAAAAAACAGCGCCCCCCTAAAAGTTATACCCCTCCTCGTCGATAAGAGAGTGAGGCTTCTGCCATGGAGGAAGGTCAAAGGCAGGGGCTCTCCTATTCGTAGTGTCGGTATGCCGGCGTGCCGACATGAGCGAAAATTTTCCGGGCATGGACGCCCGGACCACTACACCATTCATGGAGGAAGGTATGATTATCAACCACAACCTCAGCGCCATGTTCGCTCAGAGGCAACACGGGATCGTCGATCTCGACCTGAGCAAGAACATGGAGAAACTCTCCTCCGGCCTCAGGATCACCCGTGCGGCCGACGATGCAGCGGGACTGGCCATCTCCGAAAAGATGCGTTCCCAGATAAGGGGCCTCAAGCAGGCCTCCCGGAACGCCCAGGATGGTATCTCCTTCATCCAGACCGCCGAAGGATTCCTCCAGAACACGCAGGACATCCTGCAGCGTCTGAGGGAACTCGCGGTCCAGGCGGCCAACGGGATCTACAGCGAAGAGGACAGGATGCAGATCCAGGTGGAGGTCTCCCAGCTCGTGGACGAGATCGACAGGATTGCATCCCACGCCCAGTTCAACGGGATGAACCTGCTCACCGGGCGCTTCGCTCGGGAGGAAGGGGAGAATGTGGTCACGGCCAGCATCTGGTTCCACATCGGCGCCAACATGGATCAGAGGGAACGGGTGTATATCGGTACCATGACCGCGGCGGCTCTCCAGATGAAGAACGCCGATAACACCCCGATCTCTCTCGCCGATCCCGAGAGCGCCAACCGCGCCATCGGCGTCATCGATCTCGCCCTCAAGAAGGTGAACAAGCAGCGGGCGGATCTCGGCGCCTACCAGACGAGGCTCGAACATGCGATGAAGGGACTCGACATCGGTGCGGAAAATCTCCAGGCCGCCGAATCGCGCATCCGGGACCTCAACATGGCAGCCGAGATGGTGGATTACACCAAGAACCAGATCCTGCTCCAGGCCTCCACCGCCATGCTCGCGCAGGCCAACACCAAGACACAATCGGTGTTGCAACTTTTCGGATGATGGAGTAAAATTGTAGTAGCTCTTTGAAAAGTCCACCCTCCAGGGGATGTCTCTTCAAGGGGGCCCGGGATCCCACCCGGGCACTCCTTCACGTATATAACCGGACGGTACGTCCGGGGGAAAGGCAGGGATCGCCTTTCCAGAAGTCTCTCTATACAGGGAGGGTCACATGATCATAAACCACAACATGAGCGCCCTGTACGCGAACAGGACGCTCGCCGAACGGGACACGGCGATCACCAAGAACATCGAGAAGCTGTCCTCCGGTCTCAGGATCACCAGGGCAGCCGACGATGCAGCGGGGCTCGCCATCTCCGAGAAGATGCGTTCCCAGATCCGCGGTCTCAACCAGGCGGCCCGGAACATCCAGGACGCAGTCTCCTTCATCCAGACCTCCGAGGGATACCTCCAGGAGACCCAGGACATCCTCCACAGGCTCAGGGAACTCTCGGTCCAGGCCGCGAACGGGATCTACAGCGACGAGGACCGGCTACAAATCCAGGTTGAGGTGTCCCAGCTGGTGGACGAGATCAACAGGATCGCATCCCACGCCCAGTTCAACGGGATGAACCTGCTCACCGGTGGATTCGCGCCCAACGGTCCCAGGAGCCTCACCATCCAGGTGGGTGCCAACATGGATCAGCAGGAGCGGATCTACATAGGAACCATGACCGCAGAAGCCCTTCTCGGCGGTCAGAACGCGGGTGCAGGAGCCCTCGTCTCCATCTCGACTCCCGAGGACGCGAACAGGACCATCGGTCAGGTCGATACCGCCCTGAGGATCGTCTCCAAACAGAGAGCGGACCTCGGTGCGTATCAGAACAGGTTCGAGATGGCCTGGAAGGGCGTCTCCGTTGCAGCGGAGAACATCCAGGCGGCCGAGTCCCGGATCCGCGATGTGGACATGGCCTCGGAGATGGTGGAGTACGTGAAAAACCAGATCCTTACCCAGGCCAACACGGCGATGCTCGCTCAGGCCAACATGAAGACTCAGTCTGTGCTCCAGTTGCTGGGGTAAGGCATCCTCTTTTGAGGAAGGGGGGAGGAACGCATGAAGCGATCCTCTCCCCTCTAGGAGGATCACATGAGGATCGACGGAGTATGGGGGGGGAACCAGCAACAGCAGGACTATGATACACATCGACAGGCAAACGATATACGCACAGCCCACGAGACATCCGGCACGGCGAGGCAAACACCCAGGAAGGAGACACTCAGTCCCCCGACACGACTCCCTTCTCTTTTCAATAGACGCCTCAAGTACATGATAGATCCAGAAGTGCATCAGGTAATCGTAAAGGTGATCGACAGGGAAACCGAAAAGGTGATAAAGGAGCTCCCGCCAGAAGCATTGCAGCGTCTTCATAGACGCATACGAGAGGCAGTGGCTCTTCTGGTAGACGAGCAGGTATAGGGGGGAGAATGGAGGGGGCCTCGCATGTCCGACATCTCAATTCCCGGTGTCACGAGTAAATACAACACGGAAGAACTCGTCGGCAAGCTCGTCGAGGCGAAAAAGGTTCCCCTCACTCGAATGGAGGACACCCTCGCCTCTTACAAGAAACAGCAGGAAGCCTGGCAGGAAATAGCCACCCTCACCTCCAAGGTGAGGGAAAGTGCAAAGCGCCTCTACGGATTCGAGAATCCCTTCCAGGAAAAGGTTGCAGAGAGTTCCGACGAGCGAGTGCTCACCGCATCCACCACCAGAGAGGCCCTGGAGGGGACGCACAGGATCAAGGTCACCCGTCTCGCTACAGCGGACCGCTTCCTCTCCGATCCCCTATCCGAGGATTACACCGTACCGGAGGGAACCTATACCTTCCGCATAGGGGAAGAAGAGGTCGGCTTCTCGTTTTCCGGCGGCACCATCGAGGACTTCATCGCCCGTCTCAACCGGCGGGGGGAAGGAGTGCTCAAGGCGAGCATCGTACGACAGTCCCCCACCCAGCAAGTCCTCCTCATCGAATCGCTCAAGACAGGCAAGGACGCCGCCCTCGCCTTCGAAGGCGCAGCGAGGGAACTCGCCGTGGAGCTCGGCCTCATCGAGCCCGTGCCCGTCACCTCCTTCGAGGCTCGATTCGATGAGGCCCATATCGCCGCGTGGGAGACCCCCCTGGAAGAATCCGGCCACAGGATCGTGGACTCCACCCTCGTCCTCCCTCCGGGGAGTTCGCTTCAGATTCCTGTCTCTCCTCCCGTCAAGGTGACCCCTCAGATGGTCCTGGAGGTGACGTTGGATGTGAAGGAACTCGAGGAACCACCTCAACCCACCCCCCCTCCCGGCCCTTCCCTTCCCGGCACGGAAGGGGTGACACTGGATGGTATCTCGGTGGAGGGAGCTCCTTCGGAGGTACCCCTCCCCCAATGGACTCCACCTCCGACCCCTGCCCGCGTAGACGACGATCAGGTACTCTTTGCCATGAAGAACGGGAGGACGGTGCCCCTCACTCCTCTCGACCGGGGACCGTTTCCCAAGACGATCACCATTCCTCTCTCGTCCCTTGTGGACGGTCTGGACGCGATCGCATTGCGGAACAGGAACACCCACAAAGAGATCACGATCTCATCCCTCCGCGTCTACGATCCGTCGGTGCGGGCGGATTTCATCCCGAAACATCCCGTGAGCCAGGCCCAAGACGCCGAGTTCCTCCTCGACGGTATTCCCCTCACCCGACCCACAAACGACATCGAGGACGCGATCCCCGGGACGACCCTCCATCTTCACGACACGAGTGATCGCACGGTGAACCTCTCCATCCGCCCCGACAAGGAGACCATCAAGGACACCATCATCTCGTTCGTCGGACAGTACAACAGGCTCATGGCCTATCTCAACATATACACCCAGGGTGACGAACAGGTGATCTCCGAGATAGGGTATTTCACCGACGAAGAGCGGGAAGGAGCGAAGGAGAAGCTGGGGATCTTCCGCGGCGACATGACGCTCACTCAGCTCAGGAACAAGCTCCAGACCATCATGATGAACCCGTATGAGACGAGGGATCCCTCCGTCCGGCTCCTCGCCCAGATAGGAGTCTCAACCAATGCCACGAGGGGAGGCCCATTCGACCGTACCAAGCTGCGAGGCTACCTCGAGATCGACGAAAACGTCCTGGATGCCGCCCTGGAGAAGGACATCCTCGTGATCAAGGATCTCTTCGGGAGGGACACCGACGGGGACCTCGTGGTCGATACAGGAGCTGCCTTCCTCACGGAGGAGACCCTGAAGCAGTACGGGAGCACGGGGGGGGTGTACGACATACGTCTCAACACCTTGAAGACGAAGATAAACGCCACCAACAAAGAGATCGAAGACTACAAGGAATACCTTCAGGACTACGAGGTGGAACTCCGAAGAAAGTATGGTATGATGGAGGGGATGCTGGAGACGCTCGAAAAGAATTCCCAGGAGATCGAAAACTTCTCCCGATCCCTTTCGAATCAGAACAGATAGGGGGAACACATGGAGCTCGTCATCAACCAGAAGAAAGTGGACATCGCGCTCGAACACGAACAAACGCTCGGGGAAGTCTTCTCAGGAGTGGAGGAGTGGCTCAACAAGGCGGGTCTCTTCATCACCGAAGCCCGACTCAACGGAGAGGCCGCGATCCCTCTCGAAGAGAGGAACGAGTGGGAACGCCTTCCCGTGGATCAGGTGAAGATGCTGGAGATCACCGCCTATACTCCGCAGGAATTCAGGGCCTATACCCTCTCGACATTGAGAGAATACCTCCTCGTCATGAAATCCCTCGTGGAAAAGGAGGACTACCCGAACCTCCGCCTCCTCGCCGAAGACTTCTTCTCCCTGCGGGAACACCTCTCCTACCTCCTCCCTGAGATCTTTCCCACCGAAGGGGCATCCCCCCTCGAGAAGGCTCTCAAGACCTCTTCTCTCCTCACGAGCACATCCCTCTCCCCCGAAAGCAAGAAGGAGATACTCGAACTCGTCTCCGCGCTCCTCGTCCTCATCGAGGACAGGATAGAAGAACTCCTCTCTCCCCTCGATCACCTGAGAAAGACGGCCCAGGCACTCTCCTCCGAACTCGAGCGACTCTCCGAGGTTTCCATACTCCTCCAGACGGGGAAGGCGGTGGAGGCGCGGGACATCGTCCTGAGATTCAGCGAATACCTCCAGAGGATCATACGGCTGCTCGGGAACCTCGACAGGGACACCCGGGAACAGTGGGAAGGCCTTCCCGGCCTGGCTCAGGAGATAAACGGATTCCTCTCCGAGGTCACGCAGGCCTACGAGGATCAGGATTACGTCCTCGTGGGAGACCTCTTCGAATACGAGATCATACCGAGGATGCAACGGTTTCTCACATTCCTGCTGGACAGGTGAGCGAGATGCCGCTCCTTCGCTACGAATTCCAGTTCTTCACCGAGACCGACCCCACCACGAATCTCATCATGATCCTCGTCCTCATCGGTGCCGTACTCCTCACCGTGGTGGTGGGAAAGCTCACCTCTCAACGGAGCGGAGGGGGGGCGAGAAGCCTCTCGGGCCTCGGCACTTTCTCCTTCCGGCGGTCGGCCAAGAAGATCGGTCTCACCCGACACTATATCCGTCTCCTCGAGGGACTGGTGAAGAAGTACCGCGTACCCAATCCCGAACGCGTACTCCACAACAGCCCTGTCCTCGACAATATTCTCAGACGCGAGATGGCCGAGATAGAGGAATCGAGACTCCCCGATGCTGAGAAGGACCTCAGGAAGCACCACCTGTTTCTCATCAAACAGGTGATCGAGGCCAATAGTCCCAGGAGGGGGACCCTCGGATCGACCAGACAGCTGAAACCCGGGGAAGAGGTCAAGCTCTACCTCCCTCACAACCGGAGACTCTATCTCTCCGAGGTGGCAGAAAACACCCCCACCTATCTGGGGATACGAGCTCCTCTCGACGAACAGGGAAGGCTCGTGAAACTCCCGCCAGGCAGCCGGGTCCACCTCAGCTTCGTACGCTACGGCACCCAGCTGTTTTCCGCCCCTGCCACCATCCGCCACGTGAGCACCCGCTCCTCCATCCCGATCCTCTATATCGACCACCTCTCCCGGGTACCACAGGTGATGAAACGACGCCACAAGAGGATCGACTTCAACGCGCCCACCTACTTCTACAAGGTCCAGATCGTGGAAGGAACGGGCCGGAGACGGGAGGCGGTCGTCAATACCGGGCAGCGATACAATGGCACCATCATTGACCTCTCGGCTGGCGGCTGCGGAGTGAGGACCTATTATCCCCTCCCCCCCGGCTCCCTCCTCAGACTCGACTTCAGGACCGACCTGGGGGAACCCATCTCCGCGTACGGGAAAGTGCGGGGAGTCACCACCGAGAGGGGGAAGGGGACGATCATGCATGTGATGTTCACCAGCATGTCACGTCACCAGCTGAACGAACTCCGGGAGATCATCTACGACATGCGTCCCGGTCTCAGCCCCTCTCCTTCCAGATATTGACTCCCACCTGCTTTTGCGCTATCCTCTAAAGATGAAACTCATTTCCGTGGAAGACATTAAGGAAAAGGATCACCCTCTGGACTACCGCAAGACCTACACCGCGAGGGCGGTGTTTCAGTCGGTGGTGCATGGGAAGGAAGAGATCCCGATATCCTTTCACATCGAATACACACCCCTGGGAGAACCGAGGATAGAGGTGCAGCTCCATGAGCATCCGAGGAGCGGGGAAGTCTTGGGTGCCGTGAAGGCGCTCAAGTCACACATCAAGGCCTTGAGGGAACAAGGAGTCCTCTCCTGAAAGAATACCTCTCACACGGCCCCGAGGAGACCGAAGCGGTGGGTCGGGAGATCGCCTCACGCATCACCGCTCCGGTCGTGGTGGCGCTCTATGCGCCCCTGGGAGGAGGCAAGACGACACTCACGAGAGGTCTGGCCCGTGGGTGGGGATACGACGGGCTCGTGACAAGCCCGAGCTATACCCTAGCCACGGTCTACGAGGCTGAGGTTCCCATCTATCACATCGATGCATACAGGCTCGCCTCCGAGGAGGATCTCATCTATCTGGGCCTGGAAGATATCCTCTACGGGGATGGTATCGCCGTGATCGAGTGGGCCGAGAAGGTGAAGGCCCTTCTCCCCGAACGACACGTCTCGATCACCATAGAGGTTGTGGACGCATCCAGAAGAAAGATCACCGTGCAGGAAGAAGGGCGATGAACATCCTCTGCATAGATACCTCCACGGAACTCCTCTCGGTCGTGGCATCCTCAGGAAGAGACCACATCTCCCTCCACGTGGATCGGGGATTGGTGCATGCCGAACAGTTGCTCCTCACCATCCACAGGGTGTGCACACTTCTCCACACGTCGCTGAGCAGGATGGATCTCCTCGCCTGCTGTGCAGGACCCGGCTCGTTCACCGGACTGCGCATCGGCCTCGCCACCATCAAGGGCCTCTCCGTAAGCCTCGGGATCCCCTTCGTACTCGTCCCCACCCTCGACGCCTACGCGCTCTCCTACCGGGGCGAGGAGTATCCAGTACTACCGGTGATCGATGGTAGGAAACAGCGGTACTACACTGCCCTCTACCTGAAAGGTGAGCGCAGGACGGAGTACCTCGACCTCACCCTCGGGGAACTCTCCGAACTCACCGCCCCTTACAAAAGGGTATCCTTCGTCGGACCTCATGCAGAGAGATGCAAGGACACCTGGTTCCCGGATGACCAGAAGGTACAGGTGGTGCCCCGGTTCAGGGAAGCGCTGGGCCGAGAAGTGCTCGCCCTCGCCCGATCGATCTATGAGCAGCAGGGAGCGGCACCCACGTCTGCACAACCCCTCTATCTCCGTCTCAGCGAGGCGGAGATAGGAATCACACGAAGAGCAGATTAAGGAACATCGTCACCCAGAAGATCATCGAGGGAAGGGATCTCCCTGGAGACGCTCAGCGCCGAACGGTTCTCCTCCTGGATGGCACGATATACCTCTTCCCGATAGATCTTGATCTGAGGCGGGGCGGAGATACCGATCTTCACCTGGTCTCCGCGTATATCCACCACGCGGACCTCTATATTGTCTCCGATGATGATGCTCTCGTTCTTCTTCCTGCTCAAGACCAGCATTATCTCTTCCTCAGGGCCGCAAGCTCTTCCAGGATCCTGTGTTTGACATGCCACCTGTCGTCGGTACTGATCACCTGAGCGGCCCGACGCGTCTTCCTGTTGACGAGCAGGGGGCCTTGCAGGTTGGCCGTCATCTCCCTCTGGTTCTCGGGGATCGTGACGATCGCGAAGATCAGGAGATCCTCTTGCCGTTCCAGCTCAAGCGCCTGGAGATCGGAAGGGAGAGGTGCAGGATCGTAATCGGGTCTGAAGACGCGAGGATCTATCACCACGAACGCCACCTGGGGGTCCTCGAGAGACTGAAGCCAGTAGAAAGGAGGCTGATGCGAGTCGAGAAGGGCGTACCTGGTGAGGTGCTCGAACCCGAAGAGCCCGTTCACAAAGGTGAGGATCTGTCGTTCGTCAACGGTCAGTGGCCCATATGGGCGCGTGTTAATCGTCACTGTCCCCATCGTCACCTCAGAAAATCGAGAAGTGTAGGTGGTAGAATACGCGCAGCCGTCGAGAGGGCCGCCTTGTGCGTGAATTCCAGTCGTTTGAGCTCGATGATGGCCTCGGACACATCGAGATCCACCCGCTTCGCATAGAGTTCCGTCACATCCGGGATCTCCTCCTGATTGTGAGCATAGGCGAATGTGAGCCTCGTCCCCCGCGCGCCTATCTCTCCCATCTTCCCCACGAGGGCGGAGAGGGCCTCATCGACCATACCGAGCCCTCTTCCTCCCAAGGCGTCTTGATCACCCACCATCATGGCATCCCTCACACGCATCACCACGTCGAAGAGAGAACCACCTCCGTGGACAGCGGAGGCCGCGATGTTGCCGGGCGGACGCTGCACATCCGGAGGAGCGATGATCCCGAGGTCCTGGAGCACGGTTCCCTCCCCGTCTTCCATCCACAACTGGTGAGGTACCGTCGTCTCCAGGATGAGAGAGTGGTTCACCGGATCTATCCTCGCCCTCACGGGAGCGGCTGAATCGTTTATCTTCTGCACGATGGAATAGAGGGTATCCCCTTCCGTCACGTCGATACGCACTCCATCTATAGAAAAATATCCGGCCTCTCCCACCCTGTAGTCAAGCGCATCGACGGTGGCATACACCTGCTGTTGCTGGGCTCCGAATACGAAGTTCCCCGAGAAACCGGTGGTGATGAAGGCCCCCTCCGCGATCTCCGTCTGTTTCTCCGTGATGTCCCCGATGTATTCGACACCCGTGATGAGGAGATCGTCGGCCCCGGGGACGTTCCCGCGTACCACCCGGAACGGCTCCCCTCTCGTACGCGCCCCTCCGAAGAGGAACCGCCCCTCGGGGCCACGTGCGTTCGCGATCTGGACGAGTTGCTCGAGAAGTTCATCGACCTCCTTCCCCATGGCCTTGAGGTCCTCGGGGGTGTAGGTCCCGTGTGCCGCCTGTACCGTGAGCTCCCTGATCCGCTGGAGTATCTCCACCCCTTCCTTGAGATGGCCTTCCACCACATTGTAGTAGTCCTGCACGTACTCTATATTCTCTCCATAACGTTTGAGGCGCGTGAGAAAGGAGTCATAACGCACCGCATGGGCCGCCCCCACAGGGTCGTCCCTCAGGTCCTGGATCCTCGTCTGGGAGGACATACGGTTCTGTACCCTGTAGAGGGCCCGTTCCCGCTTCTGGAGGTGGTAGACCATGTCGTCATTGGGCATGTTGGTACTGATCCGGTTCATCTATGCCTCCTCACACCGCCATCCTGTTGATGAGCAAATCCAGCATCGAATTGAACGTGCTGATGAAACGCGCACTCGCCGCGTATCCGTGCTGGAACTTGATCATCTGGGCGAGCTCCTCGTCTATGTTCACTCCCGAGATACTCTCCCTGAGATCCTTGAGATCTTTCATGATGAGCTTCTGGGTCTCGTCCGCTATCTGGGCCTGCTGTCCTTTGAGACCTATCTCCGATACGGCCTCCGCGAAGTAGTCGTCGAACGTCATGAGCCTGCCTATCATCACCGGTTCGGTCCTGAGGTTCGCGATGGCGAGGGCGGCCGATCCATCACCCGGAGGCGCGGGCCTCCCCCCCTGTCCGAAGCCCGCTGCCACACTCGCCGGATCCCGCTCCACCTCCGGGTTGAGGACCACCCATCCCGAAGGATGTGCGAACGGTGCCACTCCATACTCTGCACCGCCCCTCAGGGTGAGCACTGCGTCCACGGTCTCCCAATCGTAGGCGTTCTCAGGACCGCTACCCCCAAGGATCCCCGCATAGCCGGAAAGGAACTGTCCGGAATCCTCCACGTGGCGTATCACGAAATCAGGGAAAGCCACATCCCCACTCGGAGTGGCCTTGAGGACGAGCCTTCCCAGACGATCGAACGAGGCGCTCACCTCCGCTCCCGAGGTATTGATGCGGTTCACGATATCCTGAACCGTATCCGTGGGGTAATAGGCGATCTGCACATCCCCCTCGGTCCCCGAGAGAGTGATGACCCCCTCTATACCCACCTGGGCGTTGGGATCGAGTACGTTCGTGCCGTGGATACGGAAGAGATAGGTGGAGTCGAATTCTCCATCGCCATTGCGATCGTAATTCCCCACCGCATTGAGGACGGCCGGATGCTCCACGAAGAAATCGACCCCAGTCTGTCCGTTGAGTCCATACGCGTTCCTGTGGACCTCGTTCACGAGGTTCACCAGATTCACGGTCATGGTATCGAGCTTCTGTATCTCTCCTCTCACGTCACCGTCCCGAAGCTCGAGGAGGGCGGCGAGTTTACCCCCTTCGAGGCGAACCTCTTCCGTACTCCCTTCCCAGAGCACGGCACTGAATCCCTCGTTCTGAGGCCTGGGGTCGAGGATGAAGGGGTGATATACCTTCCCCTGGACGAGATGTCTCCCCCCCACGTGGATGGTGAACTCGTCGGGATCGCGCTTGTCCACGGTGATGTTGATGAGTTTCGCGAGCTTCTCTACCAGGAGGTCCCTCCGATCCATGAGATCGTTCGGATTGTCACCCATGGCCTTCACCTTCACGATCTGCTCGTTGAGGTGGGCGATACGGGCGATGTAGTCGTTCACCTCGTTCACCGTCACCTGTACGTCCTCTTCGATCATCTTGCGGATGCTCGAGAGTGCGTGATACCGGCCGTGTATCCCGTCCACCAGGGCCTTCGCGTTCTCTATCACCGCGTGTCGGGCCGCCACCTCGTCCGGATGGATCGAGAGCTCCTGCCACGCATCCCAGAAGGCGTCGAGGAGACTCCGCACCGAGACATCGGAAGGCTCGTTGTAGGTCTTCTCCACCATGAGGAGGTAGGAGTTTCTCGTCTCCCAGTACCCGCCCACATTGGTCTGGGCCGCGATACGTCCTTCGAGTATCTCATCCCGAATACGCTCGATCGACTGGATGGAAACCCCCTGCCCTATCTGGCCGGGTGTCTCCTCCCGATTGAGCCCGGGCATGTAGAGGGGATCCATGGCCTCGAAGTTCACCCTCTGCCTCGAATAGCCTTCCACGGAGGCGTTGCTCATGTTGTGTCCCACGGTCGCAAGGCCCTGCGTGTGTGCGAGGAGTCCCCTCTTTCCTATCTCTATGCTCATGAACGTGGAGTGCATTCCTTCCTCCTAAAGCCGTGTATCTATGAGGAGCGAGGACTCGCTTTGGGACCTCCTCCCGTCCTTGCCGTATCCCCCCAGGAACCGATCGGGAAAGAGGTCCCTGAGGCAGGCGTACACTGCGGCATAGGAGGCCTCGGCATACCTGGCGATCACCTCACCCAGGCCGCGTACCCTGAACAGTCGTTCCCGGAGGCGCCCGGCCACATCCTCTATGCCCTGCGCCTCAGGCGGGTCGATGTATCGGAGGGCCGTCCGGAGGGGCGTATCGGGCGGAAGCTCGAGCTCAGCGAGAAGCTCCGCATAGACACGTGTCCTGTCCTCTTCGAGCATCTGGAGGGCCTGGCTCTTCTCGAGGAGAGCCGTCACCTTTTCTTCAACCTCGACCCACTCCCTCTCGAAGAGTGCGTTCCTCAGACTCTCCTGTAGATCTAGCATCTCATCCACCACTCTCACCATCTGCTCGAGCGTCCGCTCCATGATATGGGCCAGGACTACCATACGCGGCTCCTTTGGGGAGGTCTTCCTCTTAATCATCGGATGACCCTCGGGAAATGATTATCGGAAATATCATCCTTCGGTTGCTCACTTCGGGAGGCTGTGGTAGAGTAAGATTGACGGGATAAGATAGTATCTATATCTTCATATATATGAATTTTTTTATGGAGGAATCATGACACCCGACCATGACGTGATCATCGTTGGGGCAGGTCCCGCTGGGCTTGCCGCAGCTCAGTACGCCGCCCGTGCAGCCCTCGATACCCTGGTGATAGAGCAGATGGCACCAGGCGGGCAGGCGCTCATCATCGACACCCTGGAAAACTATCCAGGATTCCCGGAACCCATCTCGGGCTTCGAGCTCGCCCAACGTTTCGAAACCCAGGCGAGGAACTTCGGCGCTTCCTTTCTCAACGCCACGGTGAAACGTATTTCCAAAAAGGAAAAGGTGTTCGAAGTCGAGACGACGAAGGGGGTGCTCACCTCCTACGCGGTGATCCTCGCCTCGGGGGCAGCACATCGGAAGCTGGGGATCCCGGGAGAAAAGGAATATACCGGTCGTGGGGTGTCCTACTGTGCGACCTGCGACGGTCCCTTCTTCAAGGGGAAGCGGATGCTCGTGGTCGGCGGGGGAGACGCCGCGTGCGACGAGGCGATGTATCTCTCCAAGCTCACGGACAAGATCGTCCATATCCACAGACGCGATCGTTTCAGGGCGCAGAAGGCCTTGGCACAGAGGGTGCTCAACAACCCTCACATCGAGGTCCGGTTCAACACCGTGGCGGTGGAGATAAGAGGTGAGGAAGTGAACGGGGTGAAGAAGGTCTCCTCCGTGCTCCTCAAACGGGTGGATACAGGAGAGACCTATGAGGAACCCATCGATGCGGTCTTCATTTTCATCGGCTCCGATCCCCAGACCGGTTTCGTCGAGGGAGTGGAGAAGGACGAATCCGGATACATCATCACGAATCAGGAGATGATGAGCTCCATTCCCGGTCTTTTCGCGGCCGGCGACGTGCGCAACACCCCCTTCCGTCAGATCGTGGTAGGTGCGGGTGAAGGGGCGGTCGCAGCCCACTGTGCAGCGAAGTATATCGATGAACTCAAAGGGGAAGCCTATGAGTAGAGGGGGACACGCCCCCCTCCTTCTTCTCCTCCTCCCATGGATGCTGCCGGCCGGTCCCGCTTCGTTCTGGGACCTCACGGAGGAGGAGATCCCTTCCTTCCTCGAAGCCATGTCCGACGAGGAAACGATCAGTCAGGTCTTCCTCATAGGCTACGATGGCGAGACCCCCGACCCCCGGATCCTGCAGTGGATCGGGCGCTACAACCTGGGCGGCATCAAGATCTTCGGGAGGAACGCCGAGCGCCTCCTCCCGGTGGTGAGGAGTGTGGCGGCCTACCAGGAAAAGGCGCTCGCTCACCGTTCCGGCATCCCCCTCCTCGTCGCCACCGACCAGGAGGGCGGATGGGTCCGCCACATAAAGGGGGAGACCGTAGAGACTCCCGGGAACATGGCCATCGGCGCGACCCGCCTCCCCTACGAGGCCTATCAGACCGGCCTCCTCATCGGAAAGGAATTGAGGGCACTGGGGATCACCATGAACTTCGCCCCCACCGTGGACGTGTACGTCAACCCCGAAGCCCACGTGATAGGGCCGAGATCCTTCGGATCGGATCCCCGGCTGGTCGCCACCCTTGCGCTCTCCTTCTACCATGGGAGCCTGGACGCCGGGGTGATCCCGGTGGCCAAACACTTCCCGGGACACGGGAACGCCCGCGGGGACTCCCACGGCGAGCTCCCCGTGGTGGAAGACGACCTGGCCACCCTCTGGGAGAGGGACTGGCTCCCCTATCGGATCCTCATCAGGGAGGGGTTGCCCGCCGTCATGGTAGGACACCTCAACTTTCCCCTTCTCTCCAAGAACGACCTGCCCGCCACCCTCTCTTCCCACGTGATCTCTCTCCTCAGGGAGAAACTCGACTTCCAGGGGCTCGTCATCACGGACGACCTCTACATGATGGGGGCCCGTGTCGCGGGTGAGGACATCCCCCACATCGTGGTAGAGGCTCTCTCGGCAGGCAACGACATGGTCCTCTTGTCACGACCTCCTCATCCCGGAGACCCGGTCTGGGAGGCCGTGCTGTCGAGATACCGGAACGATCCCGAGTTCAGGAAACGAATACAGACCTCCGTGAGGAGGATCCTCACGCTCAAGATCCGATACCTGAAGGCCATGGGACCAAAAGGCCTCATCCCCTCCGAGGAGACCCTGCGGGAGGCCTTCCCCGACGAGGAAACCGCGGAGGCGTTCGGGGAACAGGCCCTCAGGGCCGTCACCATGGTAAGGAGCGGGAAGGTGCCGCTCTCCCCTGGAGGCGATGCACGAGTACTCCTCGTGGGCCAGCACACCAGGTTCCTCTCCATCGGGAAGGAATACTTCCCCCATGCGGACACCTTCCAGTTCTCCTATCTCCCCTTCTACTTTGCCTCCGAACAAGTGAAGGCCCGACTCTCCCGTCTCGTCCAGCAGTATGATCTGGTCATCTACTGTCTCATGAATCCCAACAGTCTCGAGGTCCTCGCCTCGCTCGAAGAATGGGGGCCACGAATCGCGGTGCTCTCCACCCTCACACCGGTGTACCTCGCCGAGGTCCCCTGGGTGGACACGGCGGTGGCCGTATACGGTACGAGCGAAGAGTGTTACCGGGGTGGCTTCCTCGCCCTCATGGGCAAACTCACCCCAACGGGGACGCTCCCCATCTCCCTCACCCCCTCCTCCGGAGCACCTCCCTGATGTCCGTCGTTCCACTGGATCTCAGGGACGAGACACTCAGACGATGGGTCACGGACCTCCTCACCCGACGGGAGTGGGAGTGTGTGTACCTATCCTCTCGCACCCTCGTGGAGGCCGAAGCGTGCCCAGGACGCCGCCTCTGGGGCATTTTCCGAGACGGGAGACTCGGAGGAGTCATCCTCCTCGATCACGGGAGTCTCTTCCCCTACCTCCCGGAGGTCGGGTACCTCGAGCCGGACGAGGAGGCCGCACTCCGAAGCGAGATCCGGCGAGAGGGAAACCGTTGCCTGGGCCTCCTCTCCGAAGTAGAGAAGCTGCTTCCGCTCTTCGCCTCTCCTCCCGAAGTGTTCAGGGAATACGACCTCATGCTTCGAACCCGGACATCTCCTCCTCCGGAACCCGCCGTCCCTCTCGTCATACGACCCGCTCTCGCCTCCGACATACCCGCCCTCTACCAGCTCCAAGAAGGATACGAAAAAGAGGAAGTCCTCTACGATCCCCGTCTCTTCTCCCCGCTCCACTGTTTCGCCACCATACGGCACCTCCTGCGGGATCAGATCCTCTACCTGGCCTGTACAGGAGACACCGTCGTGGCCAAGGCCGGCACCAATGCCCGAGGGCTCACCGTGGACCAGGTGGGAGGAGTCTACACCCTTCCCGCATGGCGGGGAAAGAGGATAGCCCAGGCGTTGGTTCACACCATTTCGCGCACGAGTGAAACTTTAGGGAAAAAAGTGTGTTTATTTGTTCGAAAGGGTCATACCATCGCGCGGCACGCCTATGAAAAGGTGGGATTCGAGGTGGTGGGAGAATTCGGTATCGCATACTTCTAGAATCGAGCGGGAGTCCAAGAGGTGCGAGTCCTTCTGGTCACGAGTGAGTTCACCCCCCTCGCCAAGGCAGGAGGATTGGGTGATGCAGTAGCCGCCCTCGCAGGCGCGCTCCGAGCACAGGATGTGGACGCGAGAGTACTCCTTCCCAGGTACCAGGGGATGGAAGTCCCCGAGTCCCCAAAGGTGGAGGAACTCAAAATCACGATGGGCTCACACACCCTGTGGGCCCGAATCCTGCACGTGGAAGTGGATCGGGTTCCGGTCTTGCTCCTGGAACATCCCCTCCTCTTCGGATCGCGGAAGGGGATCTACACCACCACGGATCACAGGGACTTTCCCGACAACCTCTTCAGGTTCTCCTTTCTCTCCGCTGCGGCCTATGCCCTCGCCCGCCACGGCACATGGCGGCCCGAGGTGCTCCATTGTCACGACTGGCCGACGGCTCCTGCCGTCCTCTACAGCGCCCGTGCCGGTGGAGATCCGCCGACGGTCTTCACCATACACAACCTGGGCTACCAGGGGGTCTTTCCCCTCCACCAGCTCCCCACCATGGGCATCACCAGGGAGGAAGCGGAGAGACTGGACATCGTCACCGGAGAGGCCATCAACCTCCTTCGCGGGGCAGTGGTCAATGCAGACCTACTCACGACCGTCTCGCCCACCTATGCGAAGGAGATCCAGACCCCCGAATTCGGATACGGGTTGGAAACGATACTCAGGGAGAGAGGGGAAAGACTCCGGGGCATCCTCAACGGGATGGACTACGATCTCTGGAACCCGGAGACGGATCCCCATCTTCCTGTGCAGTACTCCATCGAAACGCTGGAAAGAAAGGAAGAAGTGAAGCGGCACCTCCTCTCCCTCGCCGGTCTACCGGACCGGGGACGTCCCCTCGTCGGCATGGTCACACGCCTGGTGCATCAGAAGGGACTCGGTCTCCTCTGTGATCCCCCCGACCCCGCCCTTCCCCAATTGCTCCGGCTCCCCCTCACCATGATCGTTCTGGGCACGGGGGAACGGAGGTTCGAGGAATACCTCAGAGCCCTCGCCTCCCAGTACCCCAATCTCTCGGTGCACATCACCTTCGACGAACACCTCGCCCACCTCATAGAAGGGGGAGCGGACTTCTTCCTCATGCCGAGCCTCTATGAACCATGCGGTCTCAACCAGATGTACTCCCTCGCCTACGGCACCATCCCGGTGGTGAGTCGGCGCGGCGGGCTCGTGGACACGGTGGAAGAAGTGGACATCCGGAAGGGGAGCGGCACCGGATTCTTCATCGATCCGCTCACCCCCCACGGTATTGTGGAGACCATGAGACGGATCTGTGAGCTCTACCTCACATCCCCGGACCTGATCCGCACCATCCGAGAGAACGGCATGCGAAGACGCTTCCTCTGGGAAGACGCCGCCCGGTCGTACATCTCATGCTACCGGGAAGTGCGGGGATCATCCGATTGACGCTCCATCCCAGGGAAGGTATCTTTCAGCAGGAAGGGAGGAGAGGCATTGGAAAACGTGCTCACCATCATCCTCGGGGGAGGGAAGGGGACGCGCTTGTACCCCCTCACCAAGGAGCGTTCGAAACCCGCCGTGCCCTTCGCAGCGCGGTATCGTATCGTGGACATCCCCCTCTCCAACAGCATCAATTCCGGGTTCAGGAAGGTGTACGTCCTCACCCAGTTCAACTCCGCATCACTGCACCTCCACCTCGCCCAGACCTATCAGTTCGACAGCTTCAGCAGGGGCTTCGTGGAGATCCTCGCCGCGGAACAGGGCTTTTCCCACGCAGGCTGGTATGAGGGCACCGCCGACGCGGTACGGAAGAACCTCCACCACTTCAGGACGCAAAACCCCTCCCACTACCTCATCCTCTCCGGCGACCAGCTCTACCGGATGGACCTGAGGGAGTTCTTCAGGTTCCATGTGGAGCGCGACGCCGACATCACTCTCGCCGTAACCCCGGTCCGGAGGGAAGACATCGGACGCTACGGGATCATCGTGAGCAACGAGTCCCACAGGGTGAAGGCCTTCGAGGAGAAGCCCGATCCGAGGGGAGAGACCGAACATCTCAAGAGCTCGCAGATCGTGCCGCCTTCCCACAGGGAACAGGGGAAACACTACCTCGCATCCATGGGCATCTACCTCTTCAAGGCGGAAGTACTCGAGAAGATGATGGAGGGCCCCTACACCGACTTCGGGAAGGAACTCATCCCGGCTGCGGTGAGGGAATATGCGGTCTACTCCCACGTCTTCACCGGGTTCTGGGTCGATATCGGGACCATACGATCGTTCTACGAGACACACCTCGCCCTTGCCACCGAGTATCCGGAGTTCGACCTCTACGACGAGACCTCCCCCATCTACACCCGGATGAGACACCTCCCCCCCTGCAAGTTTCTCAATACGAAGATCGACACCTCGCTGGTAGGCGAAGGGTGCATCATAAAGAACGCCTCGATCAGCCGTTCGGTCATCGGGATAAGGACCGTGATACGAGACCACTCGGTACTCGAAGGAGTGGTGTGCATGGGGGCCGATCTCTACGAGACACCCGCCCAGAAAGAGGAAAATGTACGGAAGGGGATCCCCCATATCGGAATAGGGCGGAACTGTCACATAAAGAACGCCATCATCGACAAGAACACCCGCATCGGAGACAACTGCAGGATAGGGGTGGATCCAAAGGAACGGAGGAACGGCGACTACGGGAGCTATCACATCCGCGACAACATCATCGTGATCACCAAGAACCAGGTCATCCCGTCCGGCACGGTGATCTAGGTCATTCCTTCGACCTGTAGAGGAGGGCCTTGAGGAGCGGCCTGTCAGAGGGGACGAGGATCTCCTCCCTCACGGAGCCCACATCCCACCAGCGCAGGTCGGCATGCATTTCGTTGAGCCGAGGCTCCCCCTCCGTCTCGACGAGGAAGCCCAGGAGGGTATACCTCACCTGGCCGTTTCTGAAGCTCCCCGTATAGATACACTCCCTCACCTCCACCTCGAGGCCCAACTCCTCACGCAGTTCCCTGACAAGTGCTTCCTCTGGAGCCTCCCCTCGGCGAACCTTGCCTCCGGGGAACTCCCATAACCCACCCACCGATCCCCCCTCCCTCCGGAGGGCGAGGAGGACCTTCCCTCCCCTCAGCAGGACGCCAGCAGTGGTGAGCCGCTCCTCCATCAGAGGAAGAGCACCCTCGGGAAGAGGAAGTGGAGGAGCGCGGCCACCACCGAGAGCACGCCCACCAGGGTCTTGTTCTGCGAGAGAAGGGCGTCGATCCTATCCACCGCATCGCTTCCCACCTCGGCGCCTTCACTCGGGGTCCGCCGTTCCCGGTAGAACATGAGGAGAAGGGCGGTACCGGACGCGAGACCGGCGATGGCCGGGAGGAGATCCCCTACGATGATCACGTCCCCTTCGGTGACCGAAAGGATCTTGAAGACCCCCGTCACCGCAGTGAGGACTCCCCACACGAGGAGGAACGTCTTGCTCCTCAGCACCTCGGGATTGAACAGCGCAGTGATGCCCGTACGCTCCGAGAACGTCTCCTGGGCCAGGATGATACCGCTCATGAAGTTCGTGAGCACGGAAAGCGCGTAGAATTGCAACATCATGGACCTCCTTCGCTAATCTATCCTTCTAGGTTCCCGGGAGAGGAGGAACGTCTCCTGTCCCACCTGTAATAATACATAAATCATCGGGCTCTGGCTATCCGATTCAGGGAGCGGAAGCGAAAAGGTGAACACCCAGGGGCCCTCACCCTCTCCCGCGATTCCCGAAAAGAGAGGCTCCCCGGAAGAGGACAGCTCCTCCTTCTGGAATCCTCCATATCCCAAGACCTGCACCGGCACGACCCTCTCATCATCCCGCCTCACCTTCACACTGCCCAGGACCTGTCCCTGATAGGAGACCGCCTCGAGCCTCCACACGTACCCCGAGGCGGTGACCTCCCAGTCTCTGGGAGCGAGGAAGACATGGTAGATGAGGGCCATGATGACGATCACCACCACGTCGAGGAGGAGGATCATGAGCGAGGTGTTCCTCCAGAAGGGACGGGAGTCGATACGGGATCCATCGCGCGGGGGAGCCATGGAGAGGCGTTCCTCCCGACTGTAGCGGAAGGTGAGCTCCTCCTCGTGGGGGAGGGAGGGGGGAAGGTCCTTTCCTTCCCGGTCAACCATAGTCCACCCCCAGATCCTTCAAGATGGTCCCCACCTCCCCCACCAGATCCTCCGCTCCGAACCATCCCCTGCGCGCGAACAAGCGCCTCCCCGCCTCCCCATGCGCCACCACCCCCGCACACGCCGCCTCCTCCACCCCCACCCCATGCGCCAGCAGCCCCCCTATCACCCCGGCCAGCACGTCTCCCGCCCCTCCCGTCCCCAACGGCGCGCACATCCCGTCGTACACCCACACCCTTCCCGAAGGCGCCACCACCCACGTGGTGTGCGCCTTCAGGACCACCACCGCACCCAACCCCCGCGCGAGCTCCCCGCACACCCGCCCAGGCGCGCCGAGCACCTCCTCCACCGTACACCCTGCAAGACGCGCGCACTCTCCGGGATGCGGCGTGAGCACCCACCTCCCACCCAGATCGAGCCGGCCCTCCCCGTCCCGCAACCGGGCGAGGGCCTCGAGCCCATCCGCATCGATCACCCCCCTCCCGCAACGCCCGAGGATCGCGGCCAGCTGCCCCACCCGTCCCTCCCCCCTTCCCCACCCCGGCCCCACCACCGCCGCATCCACCCGCACCCCCTCATCGCCCGGCCGCACCACCACCCCACCCCCCAGCCCCCCCAGAAGCCCGTACACCTCCTCGTCGCAACAGAGGTAGACCAGTCCTGCAGGCGTCCTCGCCGCAGCCCTCGCCGAGAGCAACGCCGCACCCGCCAGACCCCTGCTCCCCGCCCACACCCCCACACGCCCCCTCTCCCCCTTGTGCGACGCCGCCCGCACCCTCCCCACCAGCCCCCCCACATCCCCCGGCCCGAGCCACCATCCCTCGGCCTCCTCCCTCACCACCTCCGGAGGAAACCCTATCGGCACCACCCGGAGCTCCCCCGCCCACTCCCGCCACGCCGGCACCAACACCTCCCACTTCCCCACCCCCACCATCGCCGTCACATCCGCCCTCACCCCCCCCTCACAACCCACCCCGCCGGGCACATCCACCGAAAACACCCTCGCCCCACTCTCCCCCACCACCCTGAACAACTCCGCCACATCCTCCGCGAGCCCCCCCCTCGCCCCCACCCCCAACACCCCCTCCACCACCCACCCCGCCTCCCTGCACACCCGCCTCACCTCCTCCCTCTCCTCCTCCCACACCAGCACGGGCACCCCCAACCGCTCGAGCACCCTCGCCTGGACCCTCCCCGCCTCCGAGAACCGCCGCGCCCTGAGGACCAGCCGCACATCCCTCCTTCCCTCCAACCACGCCCACCGCGCCATCACCATCGCATCCCCCCCATTGTTCCCCGACCCGCACACATACACCACAGGCCCATCCTCCCCCGCCACCTCCCGGAACACCTCATGGAGCCGCATCCCCGCCTGCTCCATGAGCACCAGCTCAGGCACCCCATACTCCTCCCGGGTCCGGGCATCCACCCGCCGGGCACCCTCCACGGAAACGAGCGGCCTCATCATCCACCCCCCGACACGAGGTAACGATCCGTCCTCCACCAGAACAAATCGACCCCCCCCGCCGACACCACCAACGCCGCGAGCATCCCCTCCGGCGTCACGGTGAAACGCACGTACACCGGCTCGGCCCGAGGCATCTCCAGCCGGAAGTCCCTCGCCACGAGACTCACCGCATCCACCACCCTGAGGGAGAGCCCCTCCTCCCCCTCCTCCCTCTTCACGAAGAACAAGTGCTGACCAGGCCCCACCCCCACGAAATCGTACGGCATCGGCACCGCCTGATCCCTCCTCGCGAACACACGCTCCTCCGAAAAAAGCCGCTCTTCCGGAAGCTCGTAGAACGAGAGATAGCGTCCTTCCGAGAAACTGTACCAGTACACCCTGCTCACGTACCGTTCGATCCCCCACACCGTACCCGTCTCCTCGTCCACCCCCTCGATGAAGTAATCCAGCTTCACGAACACCCCCTCCCCATCCATATCGGGCACCACCCCGGCGATGGACGGCACCACCCGTTCCACCGGGACCCCCGACGGCAGAGGCAACCTGTCCAGACCGAACGAGCGGTACCACCGTCGCTTCCCCTCCCTGTCGTACCAGTACACCTCCCAGGAGGCCCCCACCCGACACACCACCACCACCTCGTCCCCCTCGACCACGTACACCCCCTCGATGTAGGGAAACGGAGCCCCTGTGACACCCTCCCTCCCGAGATAATCGCGGTACGACCCGTCCTCGGCGAACCGCACCACCACCTGATTGAAGACCATCCCCCGCTCCTCGTCGCGCTCCACCCGCTCAGGCGGAAGGGCATCCTCAACCAGGAGCTCCATCCGCGACGTCACGGCCAGACTCTCGTTCTGCACGAAACCGTAGGGAAAGGCCTTTCTGGGGCTCGACCTGTCCCCCACCTGCGAGAGCATCCCCGGCGGGGGATTCTTGGCCGGATTGTACCACAACCGCAGGAGCTCACCGTACGACGAAAACTCCATCACCTTGGCGGCACTCGCATTACCCACGAAGAACCTCCCCTCCCGGACCGCGAGATTCACATCGTTCGCCGCCACGTCCCCGGCGAAGGGGAAGAAACTCACCTCGTCCTCGAGCCGACCGAACGGGAGGTGGATCACGTTCTCCATCGGGAGCTCCACCACCTGCGTTCTCCCGCATGCCATCACGAGGAGAAAGACCCCCCCCGCCGCCGCCCTGTAGAACCATGACAATTTCATTACCAGCTTATACTAACCGTGGCCTATCTCCCTGTCAATCTTGACCTTATCCCCTCAAAGCGATAGCTTAAAACCATGAGCATACTCGAACGCCTCTTCGGAACCAAACGGGAACGCGACGTGAAGGCCCTCCTCCCCCTCCTTCACGAGGTGAACAGACGCGAGTCATGGGCGACATCGCTCCCCGATCACGCCTTTGCCGAGAAGACCCGGGAGTTCAAACAGCAGATCCAGGCAGGCCGCACCCTCGACGACATACTCCCCGAAGCCTTCGCCCTCGTACGAGAGGCCGCCAGACGGAAGCTCGGCGAACGCCTCTACGACGTACAGATCCTCGGTGCCATCGTCCTCCACCAGGGCAAGATCACCGAGATGAAAACCGGTGAGGGGAAGACCCTCGCGAGCGTCCCGGCCGCCTATCTCAACTCCCTCACAGGAAGAGGCGTCCACATCGTCACGGTGAACGACTACCTCGCCGAACGCGATGCCAACTGGATGAAACCCGTCTACGACCTCCTCGGCGTCTCGGTGGGCGCCATCCTCTCGCAGATGGACACCGCCGCACGGAAAGAGGCCTATGCCAAGGACATCACCTACGGGACCAACAACGAATTCGGCTTCGACTACCTGCGTGACAACATGTGCTACGACATCTCTCAAAAGGTCCAGCGCGGGCACGTCTACTGTATCGTGGACGAGATAGACTCCATCCTCATCGACGAGGCCCGTACCCCCCTCATCATCTCCGGCCCGGCTGAAGACGACCGGCGCAAATTCCTCGACGCCAACCGGATCGTCCCTTTCCTCAAGGAATGTGAGAAGGATCCCGAGACCGGCGAATACCTCGAGGAGACAGGAGACTACAAGATCGACGAGAAAGGCAAGCGGGTCATGTTCACCACCCGCGGTCTCGAACGCATAGAGGAACTCCTCCTGCGACACAAGGTCATCCAGGGATCGCTCTTCTCCGAGGAGAACTTCGAATACATCCACTATGTCACCCAGGCGTGCAGGGCGCACTTCCTCTTCCACAAGGACGTCGACTACGTGGTCAAAGAGGGACAGGTGCAGATCGTCGACGAATTCACGGGCCGCATCCTCCATGGACGCCGCTACTCCGACGGACTCCACCAGGCCCTCGAGGCAAAGGAAGGCATCCGCGTGGCCGAGCGCAACCGGACCCTCGCCACCATCACCTTCCAGAACTACTTCCGCATGTACGAGAAACTCGCCGGCATGACCGGCACCGCGGAAACCGAGGCCAAAGAGTTCGCCAAGATCTACGGCCTCGAGGTCGTGGTCATCCCCACCAACCGACCCGTACGACGAATCGACGACGACGACCTCGTCTTCCTCAACGAGGAGGAAAAACTCGACGCCATCTGCGACGAGATCCTGGAGGTGCACAGGAAAGGCCAACCCATCCTGGTGGGCACCATCTCCATAGAGAAATCCGAGACCCTGTCGACCATGCTCAAACGACGCGGAGTCCCCCATGAAGTGCTCAACGCGAAGAACCACGCCCGTGAGGCCCTCATCATCGCGGAGGCGGGAGCGAAAGGCGCCGTCACCATTGCCACCAACATGGCCGGCCGTGGTACCGACATCAAACTCGGAGGGAGCCCCGAGTTCCGCGCCCGCAAACGATGCGGCACGGACGCCGCCCCGGAGGACTACCTTGCCGCGTACGAGGAAGAGCTCAAGCGATGGGAGCGCGATTACGAAGAGGTCAAGGCCCTGGGAGGACTCTACGTCATCGGTACCGAGCGTCACGAGTCGCGCCGCATCGACAACCAGTTGCGCGGACGCTCCGGCAGACAAGGCGATCCCGGCCGCTCCAGGTTCTTCATCTCCATGGACGACTCCCTCATGCGCCTCTTCGGCGGCGGCAATCTCAAGCAGATGATGGTCCGGGTGGGCATGCAGCCCGGCGAACCAATCAACCATCCCCTCATCAACCGGAGCATCGAGCGGGCCCAACAGAAGGTCGAGGAACGCAACTTCGAAATCCGAAAACACCTCCTCGAATACGACGACGTACTCAACGAACAGCGAAAGTTCATCTATGCCCAGAGGGACGACATCCTCACGGACAACCACCTTCTCGACCGGGTCCGCACGGCCATCGAAGACCTCGTGGACGAAGCCCTCGAACACGTATTCCGAGACCCGCACCCCTCGCCGGACCTCCTGCTCCGCACACTCCAGGAACACCTCTACTACGCCCCCCCCATCCCCGACGACATCCCCTTCACCCAGGAAGCCCTGCGTGATCACCTGCTCGCCCTCATCGACCGGGAACTGAGAGAGAAGGAAGAAAAGGCGGGCAAAGAGGCCCTCAACCTCTTCCTCAGATTCGAGTACCTCAGAAACATCGACCAGGGGTGGCAGGAACACCTCGAGCAGATGGAAGCGCTCCGGGAAGCGGTGTACCTACGCGTGTACGGGCAGAAGAACCCTCTCCTCGAATACAAGCTCGAAGGTTCCGACATCTTCGAAAATATGATCTATCGGATCAGGGCCGGCATTGCGCGGAAGCTCCTCCTCCTGCGCATCGAGGAACGCCCTCCGGTGGGGACCGGCGCGCGCCGACCTCAACGCATCCAGGCCGTACACCAGGACTTCAGCGTACTCCAGCCGGTGGGGGCACCCACGCGCCAACGCATGAGCACCCCTCCCCGCGCAGCCCAACCGGCCCAGGCGACCGTACGCCGGACCGGGCGGAAGATCGGAAGGAACGAGCCCTGCCCCTGCGGGAGCGGAAAGAAGTACAAGCACTGCTGCGGGAGATAGGAGGGAACCACCGGGTGCCGAGGAAGCCCGCCTCAGCCGTCCACCACACTGGCGGCCGCCTGAGCGGGCTCTTCGCTATGGGCAGTACGGGAGAGCTCACTCGTATACACGTTCACCAACGTCACCACGGCGAACAACACTACGAGTACGATGGCCAGTCGTCGCATTCCATCCCTCCTCGAATCGTCGTCCTATTTTAATGAAGATATCGAAGCGGGTCTACCGCCTTTCCATACTTGAATATCGAGAAGTGGAGGTGGGGCCCCGTACTGTACCCCGTGTTTCCAACATCACCGACCCTTCCCCCCTGGGAGACATAGGCTCCCTTCTCGACCCTGATCCGCGAGAGATGGGCATAGAGGGTCTGAAACCCATCGGGATGAGAGAGGATCACGTACTTCCCATAGATCGGATGCGTCCCCGTCTGCACCACCCTCCCCCCGAGTGCGGCATACACAGGAGTCCCCACATCACCGGGGATATCGATCCCATTGTGGAACTTCGGCACCCCGGTGAACGGATCCGGGCGTATACCGAACCCCGATGAGATCCTCCCCCGCAGGGGAAAGATGAAGAGCTCTCCCAGAGCCTTCTTGAGCTCGAAGGAAGTCATGCGGGCACCGGGGATGAAGAGCTTCTGTCCCGGCGTGAGCACGTCGGAGTCGAGATCGTTCGCATCGAGGATCCGTGCGAGTGAGACCCCGAATCGTCCGCTCAACCCTTCGAGCGTATCCCCCCGCCGCACGGTATAGAGGAGGCCGTCCCTATCCGGCACCTGGATCTGCGCCCCCACGGGGATACGCCTCACATCCTCTATGGTATTGAAGCTCACGAGGGTATCCATTCTCAACCCGAAACGCCTCGCCACATCGTAGAGAGTGTCCCCCTCTTGTATCGTATAACTACGGATGGAGAGTCTCGAGAAGAGGGAAGGGTCGACGGGTTCGAGGATATCGGCGGGAGGATGCTCCTCCCTTCGTACGTACGAACGGAGGATCTCCGAGATATCCTCGTGTGATTCCGCCACGGGAATCGACACGGTCACGGAGGAGAGGGAAGGAGCGATGAAGAAGAAAAGACTGAGCGCCAACGACACGGTCATCACCGAGAGCGCCCCCCTCCTGCAGAGGTCGGAGGAGGTGATGCGCTCCCACACCCGGTGCAACAGGACCCGCCCCGGACGAGTACGCCTCTCCACGGAAGGGAGGTGGCCCACCATCCTGATCCGGGACCCCGGGATGCGATCAGGGACACGCCTCTTCCGGGGGAGACCCGGCTTCACATAGGTGCTTTCCATGTAGAACGACGTTCGTTGCATCGATCCCCTCCTCTCTCTGATATCGACAGGGAGGGATCGTTACCTTACACGGAGATCCATCCATAATCGATTGAGACGGACAGCTCAATCGTGCTAGGGTAGGATGGCAATGATCGGTTCCAGACTCGGCTGGCGCGACATCCTGGTCTTCACCCTCATCGGCATCTGGGGCGTGCTTCTCGTGGGTCGCTACGCCCACCTCATGCTCTCCGGTTCCCCCCAGGACTCCTCTCCTTCCCGCTCCATCATACGAGGACCCATCCTCGACAGGAACGGGGAGATCCTCGCCATGCAGACACGTCTGGCTGCTCTCACCGCATGGAAACCTTCGATCACTCGACCGGAAGAGGCGGCCCGCCTCCTCTCACCCATACTGGAGATGAGTGAGGAGGAACTCCTCTCCCTCATCCAACGATATCCGGGGTTCTTCTATGTGAAACGTCGGATCTCCCCATCGGAGGAGCAGGAGATCAAGAATCTCCTGGAAGCTGGATCGCTTCCCGGCTTTTCCCTCCAGCCTGAATTCGTGCGGATCTATCCTTTCAAGCAACTCGCTTCACACGCCGTAGGGTTCGCCGGTACCGACAGCAGGGGACTCGACGGCATAGAATACACCATGGACAGGACCCTCATGTCATCCCCCCTCGAGAGCCCCGCAGCATCGGGCAATCAGGTGGTCCTCACCATCGACGTGAACATCCAGCACAAGACCGATCAGATCGCCCGTCGGATACAGGAGGAGGAACAGGCCGATTCGGTGATGATCCTGGTGGCGGACGCCCTCACAGGCGAGATCCTCGCCTACACCGCACTACCCGACTTCGACCCCAACCACTATCCCGAGGCAACGGACGAGGAACGCTTCAATTATCCCGTGTCGGCGGTGTACGAGCCCGGTTCCGTGTTCAAGATCTTCAGCCTCGCCAGCATCGTGGAACTGGGAGGAGCTTCCCGGGAGAGCACCTTCTTCTGCAACGGCTTCTACGAAAACGCCTCGGTCTCTCCCCCCATCCGTATCAGATGCCTCGGGGTCCACGGGACCGAGACCATACAGGACATCCTCGCGAACTCCTGCAACGCCGGAGCTGCCTATGCCTCGGACACCGTGGATCGCCAGCGCTTCTATGAGATGCTCACGAGGCTCGGATTCGGTTCCAGGACAGGGATCAGACTCAACGGGGAGAGTGCAGGGGTCCTGCAGCCGCCGCGTCTCTGGTCACTCAGATCCAAACCCACCATCGCGATCGGGCAGGAGATAGGGGTGACGGCGATCCAGATGATCCAGGCGGCCACCGCTCTTGCGAACGGCGGCGTGATGCTCAGACCCCGTATCGTGAAAAAGGTCCTCTCGTCCGACGGAAGCGTGATCGAGGAGATGGGACCCGAACCCGCAGGCCGGGTCTTCTCGCCCGGCACCGCGGCCCTTATACTGGAGGGCATGAGAGAGGCCGTGGAGCGGGGCACCGCGAGACGAGCCGCCCTGGAGCAGCTTCCCATCGCGGCCAAGACAGGTACCGCCCAGAAGGTGGACCCCGAGACCGGACGTTACTCCGAGACCGCTTTCGTGGCCTCCACCCTGGCCCTCCTCCCTGCCGACGACCCGCGGGTCATCGTCTATGTGGTGATCGACACCCCGCATGGGGACAGCTACTACGGTGGAAGGATCGCGGCCCCGGTGGTACGGGAGATCGCCGCCTTTCTCCAGGACTACCTCCCCCTTCCCTCGGGGAATCGGACCACCCTCGTCGGTACCGGCCACGTGACCCCCCTTTTGCAGAGGCTCCCCGAGATCGGAGATGAGATCCCCGACTTCACAGGCCTCTCCAAAAGGGACCTCATCCCTCTCCTCCTGAGAGACGATATCGAAGTGATCATCAGGGGCTCCGGATGGGTGACCCGACAGGATCCCCCGCCGGGTACACCCTACAGCCCCGGTATGCGGCTCATCCTCGAACTGGAGTAGGAATGGACACCTTCACGGCGAACCTTGAGGCACTCAAACGCCTCCTTCCCCGGGAACACCTCTCCCTGCTCGAACGATCCGGTTCCGTCCCTGTGGAGCTCCAGGGGGGAGACATCCCCACCCTCCTACTCGCGGGCCGTGTGGTGCACAGCAGCAGAGCGCCCGAGAAGGAAGCCGCTCGGCTCTTCGAGCATCGGCCCGAACTCCGCCATGCCCAGGTCGTGGTCTTCCTCGGATTCGGACTCGGCTACCACCTGGAGGCCTTCCTGGAAAAGAACCACTACGGCGAGGCCTGGGTGCTGGAACCCGCCCCGGAGGTGCTCCTCCACGCCGCGCGGACAAGATCCCTCACCCGTATCCTCTCCTCCGATCGCGTGAAGATCCTCCTCCCCTCCCCCGATGTGCCGAAACGTCTCTATCACGACCTCCTGGGAAAGGGATCGGAGAAGATCTTTTTTCACTCCCTTCCGGCCTATACCTATGCCTTCCCGGACGAAGCATCCCGTCTCGCCTCACTCGTAAACCGCATCCGGGAAACGAGGAGAATCAACCGTTTCACCATCGAACGCTTCGGGAGGAGGTGGATCCGCAACCTCCTCGTGAACCTTCCCTGGATCCTCTACGGGAGGGGGATCGAACTCCTCCAGAACGAATTCCCGTACCCCACCCTCCTCCTGGCGGCGGGCCCCACCCTGGATCAGATCGGCTCCCTCCTTCCCGAACTCGCCAGGCGCTGCATCGTGGTGGCCACGGACACCGCCTACAGATGGGCCATGGCACACGGGGTGGAGCCCGACTTCGTCGTCATCGTGGACCCTCAATACTGGAACACCCGGCACCTCGACCACATGGGCCAAGGAACATCCCTCTTCATCATGGACCCTGCGGTCTATCCCTCCCTGATCAGGAGGCACGCATCCCGGAGTCTCTTCATCGCATCCCCTTCCCCTCTCGCTGCCTACCTCTCCCGGTGGATCCCGTTCCGCGCTCGACTCGGCGCTGGAGGATCGGTCTCCACCACGGCATGGGACTTCTGCCGATACATCGGGAGCAACACGATCTTCTGCGCCGGTCTCGACCTCGCCTTTCCCGATGGGAGGACCTATTACCGCGGCTCGCTCTACGAGAGACTACGACACTCGGCCTCCTGGAGGCTCAACCAACCCGTTCAGGAGGAGACGCTCGCCCTCTGGGAGGGGGGAGCCGACGTCGTCGAGATCGAGGAAGACCATCCACTCATCACCAATGCGAGGATGAAGCTCTACGCATCTTGGTTTTCACTCCACCTCCCCGAGAGCATGGTGAAGAGCGTACGTATCACCGGGCCGGGCCTCCCGATCGAGGGGATGGAACAACTTCCCCCCGAGGACATCCTGGGACTCCCCCCTGTTCGAGAACACATCGACCCCCTCATACGAGAGATCCTCGCCGGTGATCTAGCCCCTGAGCGTCCGGACACGAAGACAGGGGAGAAGGCCCTCGCAATCTACGAACACCTCCTCGAGGGACTCTCCGAGCTGGGTTGTCTCCTCGAACAGGGTCTCAAGACACTCGCCACCTGGGACGGCACGCCCCGACACGCGCAGGAGATCTTCTCATCCCTGGAGGGCGTGGACAGCCGGATCTATACCCATCCCCTGAGGGATCTCGTGGGATTCCTGCTCCAAGACATCGTGGACAGACTCTCCGATGAACCGGCGATGGAACACGTGCTCGGCAACTCCAGGATTCTCTATCAGAAGATCAGAGAAGGTGTCGTCCTCCATCGCACTGAAATAGAACGAGCCCGTGAAATGGTGAAAAAACTCTAAACTCAGAGGAAAACCGACCGAAAAGAGAAGTGTGGTTTATGATCAGTGACCCCCTGGAGGGGCACGGCATGCTTCCGGAGGGAGCATGCCGTTTTTTTTATGCACTAGTGTCAAGTATGATTCATAAAAAAACCCCTCCCTTTCGGCGGGGTCGCTATAAGTACAAAAAAAGAGCCTGGCGACGGCCTACTCTCCCACCCCTCATGGGGCAGTACCATCGGCGCTGGAGGGCTTAACTTCCGTGTTCGGAATGGGAACGGGTGTTGCCCCTCCGCTCGAGTCACCAGGCAATGATTCCATTGTTTGGCAGAGGAAAGGGGATCAGGAAGATACGGTCAAGTCTCACGGAGGATTAGTACTGGTCGGCTGAACGTGTTACCACGCGTACACCGCCAGCCTATCGACGAGGTCTTCTCCCTCGCTCCTTCAGGGCACATAACGTGCCGGGGATGGTTCATCTTGGGGTGGGCTTCCCGCTTAGATGCCTTCAGCGGTTATCCCTTCCGGACTTGGCTACCCAGCAGCTACCGCTGGCGCGATAACTGGTACACCAGAGGTCCGTCCACTCCGGTCCTCTCGTACTGAGAGCAGACCCCCTCAACCATCCAACGCCTGTGGCAGATAGGGACCGAACTGTCTCACGACGTTCTGAACCCAGCTCACGTACCGCTTTAATCGGCGAACAGCCGAACCCTTGGGACCTGCTCCAGCCCCAGGATGCGATGAGCCGACATCGAGGTGCCAAACCCTGCCGTCGATGTGGACTCTTGGGCAGGATCAGCCTGTTATCCCCGGAGTACCTTTTATCCGTTAAGTGACGGCCCTTCCACTCGGTACCGCCAGATCACTAGGACCCGCTTTCGCGCCTGCTCGACCCGTCGGTCTCGCAGTCAGGCCACCTTATGCCCTTGCACGTCCACGCTGATTTCCAACCAGCGCAAGGTGACCTTCGCGCGCCTCCGTTACCCTTTAGGAGGCGACCGCCCCAGTCAAACTGCCCACCTGACACTGTCCACCTACCGGATCACGGCAGGTGTTAGAAACCCTACATGGCAAGGGTGGTATTTCACCGACGGCTCCACCTGTGCTGGCGCACAGGCTTCCCTGCCTCCCACCTATCCTACACATGCCATGCAAAGTCCCCATGCCAGGCTGCAGTAAAGGTTCACGGGGTCTTTCCGTCTAGCCACAGGTAATGGGCATCTTCACCCATACTTCAATTTCACCGGGTCTCGCGTTGAGACAGCGCCCAAGTCGTTACACCTTTCGTGCGGGTCGGAACTTACCCGACAAGGAATTTCGCTACCTTAGGACCGTTATAGTTACGGCCGCCGTTTACCGGGGCTTCGGTTCACCGCTTCGCCTTGCGGCTCACGGATCCCCTTAACCTTCCGGCACCGGGCAGGTGTCAGTCCCTATACGTCCTCTTGCGAGTTCGCAGAGACCTGTGTTTTTGGTAAACAGTCGCTTGGGCCTGGACTCTGCAACCCCCAGTAAGCAGCTTCCGCCACCCACCAGAGGCCCCACTTCTCCCGAAGTTACGTGGGTAGTTTGCCGAGTTCCTTAACGCGAGTTCTCCCGCGCGCCTTGGAATGCTCATCCCGCCTACCTGTGTCGGTTTCCGGTACGGTCTCTCACAGCTTACCCCTAGAGGCTCTTTCTCGGCAGCATGACTACACCAGCTTCGCCCCTGTTACAGGGCTCGGCTTCACGGCTCACCTCAGGCGGCGGATTTGCCTACCGCCCTCTCCGGCTCGCCCGCTTACACCGGGTCTACCATCCCCCGGCCCGGCTTCGCCTCCTGCGTCACCCCTTCGGAAACTGTGAGAGGCACGGGATTATCAACCCGTTTCCCATCGGCTACGCCTTTCGGCCTCGCCTTAGGGGCCGGCTAACCCTGAGCAGACGACCTTTACTCAGGAAACCTTAGGCTTTCGGCGGAGGGGATTCTCACCCCTCTTTTCGTTACTCATGCCTGCATCCTCACTTCCGCCCCCTCCAGCATGCCTCCCAGCATGCCTTCATCGGTACGCGGAACGCTCGCCTACCGCCAACACCCTCAAACAGGTGTCGACCCGCAGCTTCGGTACCGTGCATAGCCCCGTTACATTATCAGCGCAGGGCGACTCGACCAGTGAGCTGTTACGCACTCTTTTAAGGAATGGCTGCTTCTAAGCCAACCTCCTGGCTGTCTTCGCCGCCCCACCTCTTTTCCCACTAAGCACGGTTTCGGGACCTTAGCTGGCGGTCTGGGCTGTTCCCCTCTCGACCACGAACCTTGTCGCCCGTAGTCTGACTCCTGCAGACCCTGTAGCGGCATTCGAAGTTTGGTTGGGTTTGGTACCCGGTGAAGGGCCCTAGCCCATCCAGTGCTCTACCTCCGCTACAGTCAACTGCAAGGCTAGCCCTAAAGCTATTTCGGCGAGAACCAGCTATCGCCGGGTTTGTTTAGCCTTTCACTCCTATCCACAGCTCATCCCTGCCTTTTTCACCAGACTAGGGTTCGGTCCTCCACTGGGTGTTACCCCAGCTTCAACCTGGCCATGGATAGATCACCCGGCTTCGGGTCTACTGCTGCAAACTAGCGCCCTCTTAAGACTCGGTTTCCCTACGGCTCCGGGACTCCTGTCCCTTAACCTCGCTTGCAACAGTAACTCGCAGGCTCATTCTGCAAAAGGCACGCCATCACCCGCTTCCGCGGGCTCTGACTGCTTGTAGGCCTATGGTTTCAGGTTCTCTTTCACTCCCCTCCCGGGGTTCTTTTCACCGTTCCCTCACGGTACTCTTCCACTATCGGTAGCCGCCTCGTATTTAGCCTTGGAGGGTGGTCCCCCCAGATTCAGTCGGGCTTCCTCGGGTCCCGACCTACTCGGGTACCGTTCCCACGCAGGCACCTCAGCTTTCGTGTACGGGGCTTTCACCCTCTCCGGCTGGCCTTCCCAGACCATTCCACTAGCCGGATGCTTGGTAACTGCGCGAGGGATTCCGGGCTCCCTCCAGAACGGCCCCTCAACCCCATGCCGGCAACGGCCCAGACCTTCTACACCAGCATGGTTTAGGCTCCTCCCCTTTCGCTCACCACTACTCAGGGAATCTCATCTTGATTTCTTCTCCTCCGGGTACTGAGATGGTTCAGTTCCCCGGGTCTCGCTCCTATGAACCTATGTGTTCAGTCCATAGGTGACGGGCCTCCAGCCCGCCGGGTTACCCCATTCGGGAATCCACGGATCTCAGGGTGTGTGCCCCTCCCCGTGGCTTTTCGCAGCTTACCACGCCCTTCTTCGCCGAGCGGCTCCGAGGCATCCACCATAGGCCCTTATCTCCTTGACCATATCTCCCCTCTCCCCCTTCTCTACCCTCTGCCAAAGAACAGAACGCGTGCAGCACGCGCTGCCACGCTTATCCACAGTGGGCCTGACTAGATTTGAACTAGTGACCTCACGCTTATCAGGCGTGCGCTCTAACCACCTGAGCTACAGGCCCACACCTGTTCCACGAGAAAAAGCGAAGGGAGGTCTTTCAGGGTGTCTTTCTCTCAGAAAGGAGGTGATCCAGCCGCACCTTCCGGTACGGCTACCTTGTTACGACTTCACCCCCCTCACCAGGCGTACCTTCGACGGCGCCCTCCCTTACGGGTTAGGCTACCGGCTTCGGGTACCCCCGACTCGGGTGGTGTGACGGGCGGTGTGTACAAGGCCCGGGAACGCATTCACCGCGCCATGGCTGATGCGCGATTACTAGCGATTCCACCTTCATGGAGTCGGGTTTCAGACTCCAATCCGTACTGAGACCGGCTTTCTGGGATTTGCTCCGCCTCGCGGCTTCGCCTCCCTCTGTACCGGCCATTGTAGCACGTGTGTAGCCCAGGGCATCAGGGCCATGATGACTTGACGTCATCCCCACCTTCCTCCGGTTTGTCACCGGCAGTCCCGCCTGAGTGCCCGGCTTCACCCGATGGCAACAGACGGCAGGGGTTGCGCTCGTTGCGGGACTTAACCCAACACCTCACGGCACGAGCTGACGACAGCCATGCAGCACCTGTCTACCAGCCCCTCGCGGGGAAGCTGCATCTCTGCAGCCGCCCGGTAGATGTCAAGCCCTGGTAAGGTTCCTCGCGTATCATCGAATTAAACCACATGCTCCACCGCTTGTGCGGGCCCCCGTCAATTCCTTTGAGTTTCACCGTTGCCGGCATACTCCCCAGGCGGTGCACTTAACGCGTTAGCTTCGGCACCGAGCCTCCAAGGCCCAACGCCTAGTGCACATCGTTTACGGCGTGGACTACCAGGGTATCTAATCCTGTTCGCTCCCCACGCTTTCGGGCCTCAGCGTCAGTCTCCGGCCAGGAGCTCGCCTTCGCCTCCGGCGTTCCTCCCGATATCTACAGATTTCACCCCTACACCGGGAATTCCAGCTCCCCCTCCGGGACTCCAGCCCAGCAGTTTCCGGTGCACACTACGGTTGAGCCGTAGCCTTTTACACCAGACTTGCCAGACCGCCTGCGCCCCCTTTACGCCCAGTAATTCCGAACAACGCTCGCCCCCTACGTATTACCGCGGCTGCTGGCACGTAGTTAGCCGGGGCTTATTCCCCAGGTAACGTCATCAGACGGGCATTACCTCCCGCCCTTATTCTTCCCTGGGAAAAGGGGTTTACAACCTTCCGGCCTTCTTCCCCCACGCGGCGTCGCTCCGTCAGGCTTTCGCCCATTGCGGAAGATTCTTGGCTGCTGCCTCCCGTAGGAGTCTGGGCCGTGTCTCAGTCCCAGTGTGGGGGGCCATCCTCTCAGACCCCCTACCCATCGTCGCCTTGGTAGGCCGTTACCCTACCAACTAGCTAATGGGCCGCAGGCCCCTCCTCAGGCGACCCTTATCGGGCCTTTCCTCCTATAGCCACAGCCATAAGAGGCCATCCGGTATTACCCCGTGTTTCCACGGGCTATCCCCAACCTGAGGATAGGTCACCTACGTGTTACTCACCCGTCCGCCGCTCTCAGGTGGTGCAAGCACCACCCTACCGCTCGACTTGCATGCCTAAGACGCGCCGCCAGCGTTCGTTCTGAGCCAGGATCAAACTCTCCATCATTCTCTTAACCACACTCCGAAGAGTGCGGTTCTTCTTCTCGCTCAAACCTTACCTCATGCCGTACCACTACCCAACGCAGCAGTACGACCACTTCGTCTCCGTCACACCCTTACTCAACCTCCCCTTCGCTACCTTCTGCCAAAGAACACAATTCCACAGCGCAGTTTTATAGTATGCGCCTTTTCATTCACTTTGTCAAGCGGGTTACATCCGCTCGCTCTTGCGAATGCGAGGGTGACTATACCCGACTCCCTCTTTTTTGTCAACACCTCCGGCGCAAAAAACTCACTCGAATTTCGTCACCTCCTGCACCCGGACTTCACCGGAGAGGAGATACTTTATCCCCTCCACCGCCGCCTTGGCCGCGGACGTGGTGGTGGTATAGGGGATCTTCCTCCTCAAGGCCTCTATGCGGATGTGTTCGTCCCCCCGCTGGGAGAATCGACCGAGGGGGGTGTTGATGACCAGATGGATCCGGCCCCTCCTCATGTGATCGACGACATTCGGATGCCCCTCATGGAGCTTGAGGAGGACCTCCGAAAAGATACCGTGTCGATAGAGGAAGTCGGCGGTCCCTCTCGTGGCCGCGATCTCGAATCCGAGCTCCACGAGTTCCTTCACGATAGGCAGGATCGTCGCCTTGTCGGCATCGTGCACCGAGACGAACACCCGTCCCTTCGTGGGAAGGGTGTTCCCCGCCGCCAGCTGGGCCTTGGCGAAGGCCTCTCCGAAGGTGCGGCCTATCCCTATCACCTCGCCGGTGGACTTCATCTCAGGCCCGAGTATGGGGTCGACCGTGCGGAACCGGTCGAACGAAAACATGGCCTCCTTCACCGCCCAGCCCACCACACACCGTCCTTCGCCTACACCGTCCTCTCCCACGAGCCCCTGGGTCTTGAGGTCCTCCCCTTCCCACACCCTCACCGCGGCCTTCACCATGTTCACCCCCGAGGCCTTGGAGAGATACGGTACGGTCCGGGAGGCCCTGGGGTTCACCTCGAGCACGTAGAGCACGTCGTCCTTCACCGCGTACTGGATATTGAGGAACCCTTCCACGCCCAGTGCACGGGCGATCTTCACCGTGGCGTCCTTCATCTGGGTGAGCACCTCGGGGTTCGACTTGTACGGGGGGAAGACGCAGGCGGAATCGCCGGAGTGTATGCCCGCCGCCTCGATGTGCTGCATGATCCCCCCGATGTAGACGTTCTCTCCATCGGAGACCGCATCAACGTCGTATTCGAAGGCATCTTCGAGGAACTGGTCCACGAGCACCGGTCGTTCGGGTGAGATCTCAACGCCACGCCTGAGGAACTCCTCGAGTTCGTCGGGCGAGAACGCGATGAACATGCTCTTCCCGCCCAGGACGAACGAGGGACGGAGGAGGACCGGATAGCCGATCTCCTCGGCAAAGGCGCGCACCTCCTCGAGGGTACGGGCCGCGCGGTTGGCCGGCTGGTTGAGCCCCACCCGACGCACGAGATCGGCGAAAAACCCTCGGTCCTCCGCTTCCTTGATACCCCGCACCGGTGTACCCACGATCTCGGCACCTGCCGCCTCGAGGGCCTCGGCCATGTTGAGGGGCGTCTGGCCGCCGAGCTGGACGACGACCTTCTTCGTCTTCTCCTTCTTGAGTATTTCCCCCACATCCTCCGGGGAGAGAGGCTCCAAGTAGAGCCTATCGGAGACATTGAAGTCGGTGGACACGGTCTCGGGGTTGGAGTTCACCATGATGGCCTTCTTCCCCAGTTCCCGATAGGCCATGGTGGCGAGCGTGCAGCAGGTGTCGAACTCGAGACCCTGCCCGATCCTGTTCGGCCCGGAGGCGATGATGATCACGCTCTCCTCACCGGCATCCCCGCCCTCGTCGATCTCGCCGTAGGTGCTGTAGAAGTAGGGGGTCTGGGCCTCGAACTCCCCGGCGCAGGTGTCCACGAAGTGGTAGGAGGCCCTGAAGCCATGGGCATCCCGCATGGCGCTCACCTCCTCCTCGCGCATCCCCACGAGCGAGGCGATGCGCCTGTCGGTGAGTCCGTACTGCTTCGCCTGGAGGAGGCGCTCCGGGGTGAGCGTGCGCTCACGCTCGAGCTCGTTCTCGAACTCGGCCACCCGGGCCATCTCGAAGAGGAACCACGGATCCACCTTGGTCTTCTCCGCGAGATAGGGCACCGCTCCTCTCCCCTCCCGTCGGAGCACGGTGTAGATGGCGAAGAACTTCCTGGGATGGAGGAAGTGGAGCATCCGCTCGAGGTCCTCGTCACTCACACCACGAAGCTCCTGGAGCCCCTCGAACCCGTATTCGGCCGCACGCCAGGCCTTGTTGAAGGCCTCGGCGAAGGTCCTCCCCAGGGCGAGGGATTCGCCGATCGACTTCATCTGCGTGCCCAGCTCCTCGTACTCCGAGGGGAATTTGTCGAACTCGAACCGGGGGACCTTCACCGCCACGTAGTCGAGGGCCGGCTCGAAGCAGGAAACCGTCTTCCCCGTGATCTCGTTGATCACCTCGTCCAGGGTATACCCCACGGCGAGTTTGGCGGCACACCGGGCGATGGGGAAGCCCGTCGCCTTGCTCGCGAGGGCACTCGATCGGGAGACGCGGGGATTCATCTCTATCACCACCATCCTCCCGGTGTCCGGCCGTACGGCGAACTGCACGTTCGATCCCCCACAGTCCACGCCGATGGCCCGCAGCACCTCTATCCCGGCGGTCCGCATCTTCTGGTACTCCCAGTCGGAGAGGGTCTGGATGGGGGCCACGGTCACGCTGTCGCCGGTGTGCACGCCCATGGGATCGATGTTCTCTATCGAACAGACGATCACTGCATTGTCCATGTGGTCGCGCATCACCTCGAGTTCGAACTCCTTCCACCCGAGGAGCGATTCCTCGATGAGGGCCTCGTGGACCGGACTCTCGAGGAGGGCCCGTTCCAGGAGGAGTTCGAAGTCCTCGGGCGTGGAGGCGATGCTCCCGCCCTTGCCGCCCAAGGTGAAGCTCGGCCGGATCACCAAGGGCAAGCCTATCTCCTCCATCACCTTTCGTCCCTCTTGCAGGCTCTTGACCATCGCCGATCGGGGCACGTCCAGGCCGATACTCGTCACCACCTCCTTGAACTTCCCCCGATCCTCGGCCTTCCTGATGGCCTCCACGTTCGCGCCGATGAGCTCGACCCCGTAGCGGTCGAGCACCCCCGCCTCGTAGAGCTCCACCGAGAGATTGAGGCCCGTCTGCCCTCCCATGGTGGGGAGCAGGGCGTCAGGCCGCTCCTTCCTGATGATCTCCTCGAGGTAGGGAACCTCGAGCGGCTCCATGTACACCACGTCGGCGAGGCCGGGAGTGGTCATGATCGTGGCGGGGTTGGGGTTCACGAGGATGACTCTGTAGCCCTCCTCTTTGAGGGCCTTCACGGCCTGGGTCCCGGAGTAGTCGAACTCACAGGCCTGACCTATCACTATGGGACCCGAACCTATGATAAGTACCGATGAGATATCCTTTCGTGCCGGCACGGGCTACTCCTTTCTCGCCCTGAGGGCGGTGCTGATGAACTCGTCGAAGATCCAGGAACAGTCATGAGGACCGGGTCCTGCCTCCGGGTGGAACTGGGAGGCCTTCACCGGGAGATCCCTGTGGGCGATTCCCTCCACCGTGGCATCGTTGGCGTTCCTGAACCAGACGAGAAGGTCGTCGGGCAGGGTCTCTTCGTCCACTGCGAACCCGTGGTTCTGGGAGGTGACGAAGACCCGGCGGGTGAACTCGTCACGCACCGGGTTGTTGATGCCGTGATGGCCGAACTTCATCTTATAGGTCTTGGCGCCAAAGGCGAGGGAGATGATCTGGTGGCCCAGGCACACGCCGAAGAGGGGCTTCTTGCCGATGAGGGAGCGGGCGAGGTCGATCTGCTCGGTGAGCACCGCCGGATCGCCCGGACCGTTGGAGAAGAGCACGGCGTCGAACTCGGGTGTGAGGAGCTCGTCGGCTCCCACGGAACTGGGGAAGAGCGTCACCTGCACGTCGCGGGCCTTGAGCTCCCGTATGATGTTGGCCTTGATCCCGCAGTCGATCACTGCGAAGTGAGGAGGCCGCCGGCCCTCCAGATCCACGACCTGATGCGTGCCTACGTACCCTATGAGGTTCGCCCCTTCCATGTGGGGGATGCTCGTGAGGTATTCCACCACCCTCGTCCGCTCCTCGTCGTTGAGCATCTCCCTCCCGTGGGGCACGGCCACGATGACTCCGAAGGGGCTCCCGCCATCGCGGAGTCTCAGGGTGAGGGCACGGGTATCCACGCCGGTGATACCGGGGATCCCCTGTGAGGCGAGGTACTCGTGAAGGGACATGCGCCCCTCGGGAACCGGTCCGTCATAGAGCGAGCGTATGACGAAACCTGCGGCCTTCACCTTACGCCGCCCCTCCTCCGGACCACTCTCGCACCAGGCCTCATCCACCCCGTAGTTCCCGATATGGGGATAGGTCATGGTCACGATCTGTCCGGTATACGAGGGATCGGTGAGGATTTCGAAGTATCCCACCATCCCCGTGTTGAACACCACCTCCCCCACCCCTTCGAGCGGTTTCAGCCCAGGGGTGAGGCGCTCGATCGGAAGGGCGGGGGCACCGAAAGAGGTGCCGTAGAAGACCATCCCGTCTTCCAGGACCAGGGCACAGCGTTCTTCCATTACTGGCTCCTATTGCATATTTATGCGATATTTTCTGCATATTTATGCAGAAAATCCTAAAAAAAATCCGGCAGCCGCCGGATATAGCCCCTAGGGGAGTCGAACCCCTGCCTGAAGAATGAGAATCTCCTGTCCTAACCACTAGACGAAGGGGCCATGTCTCCGTTCCCCGGGGAGGACTCGAACCCCCACAAGCAGATCCAGAGTCTGCGGTGCTACCATTACACCACCGGGGAATGAATCTTACCAGAATCTACAAAAAACCTTCCCCCGTGTCAAGCCCCTACTCGTGCTCGTAGTCGATGAGGGTGGTGACGGGGATGCCGGCGAGGTACTCCCTGAACTTGAGGAAGGGGAGTCCGATGACGCAGAAGATCTCCTCCACCTCGGCCCCACACTCGGTCAGGAGTTCCGCCGCAGCCTTGAGCGTGCCTCCCGTGGCCACCAGGTCGTCCACCAGGAGGATGCGCTGCCCCTCGTGCACATCGGCCTCGTGAACCTCGATCACGTCCTCCCCGTACTCGAGCTGGAACCGTCGCGCCCGCGTCTTGCCCGGAAGCTTGCCCTTCTTCCTCACGAGGACGAGGGGAAGCCCCATCCTGTGGGCAAAGGGCGCGGCGAAGAGGAACCCCCGGGACTCCACGGCTGCCACCGCGTTGACAGGGCGGTCCTTGTACCGCTCGACCATCCGCTCGATGCAGTAGGAGAAGGCCTCTGGATCCATGAGGATGCTCGTGATGTCGTAGAACAGGATGCCCGGCTTGGGGAAATCGGGCACCTTGCGGATTCTCGCGTCGAGATCGAAGGACATGTCACCCCTCCGTCGATGAGTTTCACCCCGGCCGGAACTCACGTGCCGGCATAGGGCTTGAAGGCCTCGACCCGCGCATGGACGTCGAGATCGAGGGCGGCGAACTTCCCCTCCCGCGCGTAGTGATAGGCGATACCCGCCACCATGGCACCGTTGTCGCCGCAAAGCGGGAGAGAGGGAAAGAACACGTGCCAATCGGACCTGGCACCAAGGGCGTTCCTGAGATACGAGTTGGCGGCCACCCCGCCGCCCACCACGATCCGGCGGATACCCGTATCCTCCACCGCGAGTTCGAGTCGTCTCAGGATCATGTCGATGGCGGCCTTCTGGAAGGCTGCGGCGAGGTTCTCGTCGGTCCGGGGGTACTCGGGATTCCAGAACTGGTCGAGCTGATGGATGGCCGCGGTCTTGAGCCCCGAGTACGAGACATCGTACCGGTGTCTCCCCTTGTGGAGAGAGGGGTCGGGGAAGGCGCACGCCTCGGGGATCCCCTTCCGGGCGAGGCGGTCTATCACCACACCGCCGGGATATCCCCATCCATAGTGCTTGGCCACTTTGTCGAAGGCCTCGCCGCACGCATCGTCAATGGTGGTACCGAGCACTCGAAACTCGTCGTAGCTCCTCACCTCTGCGATCACGGTGTGCCCACCCGAGAGGAGGAGTCCCAGGAACGGATACGGGATATCGAACTCCATCAGAGGAGCATAGAGATGGGCCTTGATGTGATCCACCGCGACGAGAGGCTTCCCGAGCCCATAGGCGAGGGCCTTGGCGAAGGCCACACCCACCACCAGGGCGCCCACGAGCCCCGGGCGGTTCACCACGGCCACCGCATCGAGGGACTCCTGGGCCACCCCTGCCTCATCGAGGGCCTTGAGGTACACATCCGCTATCCATTCGACGTGCTTCCGGGAGGCGATCTCCGGCACCACCCCGCTGTACGGCTTGTGGAACTCTATCTGGGTGGCCACCACGTTGCTCAAGATGCGTCGTCCGTCTTCGACCACCGCCACCCCGCACTCGTCACACGAGGTCTCTATACCCACTATCCTCATCGCCGCTCCAGTACCTCCAGTATGTCCCCCAGGATCACGCCCTCATTCCTGGCGCGATCCGCCATTCGGTCGAGCACGCCGGGAAGGACCCGTGTCCACACGTGGCCTATGGCCACTGCCCTCCCACGTCTCCTGGCGATCTGCACGGCGTGCATGAAGGCCTGTTCGACGTAGGCCTCGGTCTGTTCGTTGTCCAGGAACACGTCCCGCTCCATCACAGGCACCCCGAGCCTGAGCGCCGTCTCCCGCACCACGCTCTCGGCCGTGGTCCTGCTGTCGACGAACAGGAGACCGCCGGCGGCAAGGATACTAAGAATCCACTCCATTCGTAAAGGGTCTTTGGTGAAACGAGAACCCATGTGGTTGTTCACCCCTTGCACCCCGGGGACCGAGGCGAGGTCCTCCGCGATCACCTTCTCGATCTCGTTCCAGGACATGGAGACATAGAGGGCCCCGGGGCCGGGGTCTTCATCCCCCTCGGGCTCCATGGGGAGATGCAGGAAGAGGGTCTTGCCGGCCTCCTGCACCTTGAGGGCCACTTCCTTCGAGAGGGGGAGACCCGGAAGCACGGAGACAGTGAGCGGGAAGGGAAGGGAGAGGAAGGGGGCCACCTGGTCGAGAGAATACCCTGCATCGTCGATGATGAGGTAGAGGACCCCCTCCACCCGAGGGGTGGGAGAGGGGCTCGGGAGCGGGCTGGGGACGGGTGACGGGGAAGGCACGGGTGTAGGGAGGGGAGAGGGCACCGGACGGGGAGGCACCACCACCCATACGGCGACCGCTCCCGCGAGCAGGCCGAGGAGAAACCACACGAGGCCGAAGCCCTTCGCGCTCCGCTTCGCCTTCGCACGCTTTCTCGCAGGCTTCCTGCGGCCGCGGGATCGGGAGCTCCCGCTTCTCTTCCGGGGAGACGGCTTCTCTGTACTACTCACACCTCATATATCGCCGTTTCCGGCGTAAACTTCAACTCACCGGGAGAGCACGTAATCGCCCACCACCTCGGCTCGCTCCCTCAGTTTCCGGAGGGCACGGATCTCTATCTGCCGCACGGTCTCGGGCGAGATCCCCATCTGCTCGCTCAATGTCTTGAGGGTATAGCGGGGTCCGGTGAGCGCATAGCGATGGAGCACGACCTCGCTCTCTCGGGAATCCAGGGTCCGCTGTATGAGGGTGAGGGTATCCTCCCTGCAGGCCTTCCTGCACACCTCTTCTTCTGGAGAGGCTCCACCGGGGCAGACATCGTGGAGGTCCATGCTCCCGTCGTTGATCTGGGTTTCCAGGGAGACCACCTCCTGGCCCAGGTTGATGAGCTCTTCGACTTCCTCGCTCTCCATGCCGAGAAGATCGGCGATCTCCTCGGTGGAGGGCTCCCTCATGAGCCGCTGTTCGAGGAGCCGTCTCGCCTTCTCTATCTTTCGGAGCACGTCCTCCTTACGGTTCGGAAGTCGTATCGGCCGACGTTTGTTCATGAGCGCCCTGTGGATGGCCTGTCGTATCCACCAGGCCGCGTAGGTGGAGAAGCGGATATTCCTCCGGTAGTCGAACTTCTCCACCGCCCGGATGAGGCCGATGTTACCTTCCTGTATGAGATCGAGGAGGGGGATATCCGGTACCGAGAACTGGAGCGCGATCTTCACCACGAGCCTGAGGTTTGCGGTGATGAGCCGTTCCCGCGCCACGGGATCACCCCGGCGTATCCGCTTGCCGAGCTCCCTCTCCTCTTCGGGAGAGAGCAGTTTGTAGCGCTTGATCTCCCTGAGATAGGCCGTCTCTTCCCTTCCGACGCTGTACTTCACGACTCTCTTTCTGCTCATGGCACACTCCTGTCCATTATCTAGCAAGGAGCGTGCCATAATCCAACACCCATACAATTCATTTCAAGAAAAAGAAAAGGGAAGGATCATGAGATCCTCCCCGTACCATCCTATTTGTCACCTCGTCTTCTGTATGCTTTTTCATACATCACGGCAGCACATTTTTCTCATTTCACTACACCTCGATCATCCGGAGAGTTCCTTGTAGAGCATCTCTGCGAGACCGAACCTGGTGCTCTTGGCCATGAGCCGAGCATACTCGTCGTAGAGCATGTCCTCGAAGACCTCCTCGGCCATGTTCTTCTCGAGGAGCCCTGATCTAGGCACCCCCTTCCGCATCTGATCGACCATCATCTTCACGAAGAGGGCTTCAAACTCCTCGGTTGCCTCCTTGAGCTTCGGATCCTCCTTCCGGGGGAGCCCAGGAGTCACCGATGTGTCTACTATTTTATACAGGTCGAGGGGGTTGATCACCGCGGTCCTCCTACCGCTTGAGGTTCACGGCGGTGCCGAGCATGGAATCCGAGGTCTGCACCGCCTTCGAATTGAGCTCGTAGGCCCGCTGAGCCACGATCATCTCCACCATCTCGTTCACTACGGAGACATTGGACATCTCGAGGAACTTGTGAAGGAGCTTGCCCATACCATCGAATCCGGGTCTCCCGCCTATGGGATCACCCGAGGCGTTCGTCACCTTGTAGAGGTTGTCGCCCACGGCGAGGAGTCCTGAGGGGTTCACGAAGCGGTAGATCTGTATCTGGCCCACCTCCACGGGATCGTCCTGACCGGGCACCTTCACGGTCACCCTTCCGTCCTCCGAGACCGAGAGGGTGTCGGCAATGAAGCCTTCGGGGAGGACGATCTCGGGGATGAGGCGGTACCCGTTCGAGGTGACGAGCTGGCCGTTGCTGTCGATCTTGAAGGAGCCGTCACGGGTATAGGCGTAGGTGCCGTCGTAGAGGAGGACCCTGAAGAACCCCTCGCCCTGAATCGCGAGGTCGCTCACATTGTCCGTGTGCTGGAGGGCCCCCTGGGTGAAGATCTTGCTGCTCGCCGCCACCCGTACGCCGTGTCCCACCTGTGTGGGGGTGGGCACCACGGTCACCTCGGTGGCAGGGGTACCCGCCATGCGGACGGTCTGGTAGATGAGGTCCTGGAAGTCCACCCGGTTCTTCTTGAATCCGGTGGTGTTCACGTTCGAGAGATTATTCGCCACCGTGTCTATGTGGTACTGCTGTCCCACCATGCCGGACGCCGCGGTCCAGAGCGATCGCATCATATCTCCGCCTCCTCATCCATCATGTTCATATCTTCAGCGCCTCGTTGATGAGTCGTCCGAGCAGGCTGTCCTGTGTCTCGATGGTCTTCTGGTTGGCCTCATAGGCCCGGTTCACCTCTATCATCTGCACCATCTCCGTCACCGGGTTCACGTTCGACCCTTCCAGGAAGCCCTGGCGCACCTTCGGTCTTCCATCCTGGAGTATCTCCGCCTCCCCGGACTCCCGGGTGGTCCTCCAGAGCGAGTCCCCTTGCTTCTGGAGATAACGGGGCCTTCGGACGTTCACTATCTTGAGACGGTCCACCAATTCCGTCTCGTCCCACTCGTTCTCCTCGAGGGCTACGAGCCTGTCGGGGTCTTCCGCGAAGCGGGCGTTCTGGAAGATGCGTCCGTCTTCGTCGACCACGAAGTTGTTGGCCTTGATGTGGATGAGCCCGTTCTCACCCACCACGGGGTAGCCTTCCTTGGTGACGAGCAGGCCCTCGGGTCCCAGGATGAAGGACCCGTTCCTCGTATAGCGCTCACCCTGCGGGGTGAGCACGGTGAAGAAGCCCTGCCCCTCGAGGGCGAAGTGGAAGGGGTCCTTGGTCTCCTTGAGCGGTCCCTGCTCGAACACGGTGTAGACCTCGTTCGTCTCCACCCCGGTGCCGAGCTTTCCCACCACGGGGGTGTTGTCGATGGACCCCCACGGGACCTTGAAGTACTTGTCGTTCATCCTTCGGATGAGCAGTTCCGGGAAGGCCTTGAAGATCGCGGTGTCCCGTTTGTACCCGGTGAGGTCCACGTTGGCCAGGTTGTTGGCGATGGCGTCCATCCGGTTGAGCTGGCTCGCCATACCGCTCGCGCCTATGTAGTATCCACGTATCATACCACTTTGATTATCGACCCCGTGCAGGAAGAGTTAACGGTTTTGCCGGACTGGCTTCTTGATTTTCGAGAGGAAATAGGGTATATATGCCGTGCGCACGCCAGAATAGCTCAGAGGTAGAGCAACGCTCTCGTAAAGCGTGGGTCGTGGGTTCGAATCCCACTTCTGGCTCTAAGATTTCCTCAAAAAGTGAAGCACGAGCAGTCCCCCGAGGATCCCCACCGTAGCGAGACCGACGATTCCGAGAATCGAGACCCCGTTCCAGAGGGGCGGTATCTTCGCCTGTATGAGGATGGACGAGCCCACGATCGCCGCGGCGATGATGAGGCTCAAGGAGAGCCGGGTGGTCGACTCGTCCACCTTCTGGGAGAGGAGTTTGAGGTCGGTGTCCGAGAGGTCCACCACCACCTTCCCCTCCTTGAGTCGCTGGATGAGCTGGGGTATCTCGAACCCCGTCTCGTTGAGGCTGTCGAAGGCCTCCGAGAGGAAGAAGGGGATGTTCTTGAGGAGTTGGTTCTTCCTGAGGGTGCTGACCACGAACCGTTTCACGTGCGGCTGCAGGTACTCGACCAGCTGGAAACCCGGGTCGAGGGTCCTTCCCAACGCTTCGAGGGCGAGCAAGGTCTTGAAGAAGAGATAGAGTCCCGGAGGGAAGACGAGCCTGTGATGGAGGATGAGGTGATAGAAGCGTTCTATCACCTCCTTGACGTTGAGCGCACCGAGAGGCAGGAGGGCATAGTCCTGGATGAGGTCGTACACCTCCTGCTCGAGGCGTCTCCTGTCCAATCCTTCCCTTCGGACGGAGAGGGAGAGGAGACCATAGACCACCTTCTGAGGACTCTGTTCACCTATACCGAGGAAGATCTGGGCGAGGTGGATCCTGGTGGACGGATCGAGGACTCCCATGGCCCCGAAGTCGAGGAAGCAGAGGCTCCCGTTGGGGAGGACCAGGATGTTGCCGGGATGCGGATCGGCATGAAAGAACCCGTGAACAAAGATCTGGGTGAGTACACTCTCCACGCCCACCCGGGCGATACCCGCAGGATCTATGCCCGCATCCCGGAGGGCATCCAGCTCACTCACCCGAATGCCCTCCACGTACTGCATGGTGAGCACGCGACTTCCCGAGAGTCGTTCGTAGACATGAGGCACCATCACCTGGGGCATCCCGGCGTGGATCTCCCGGAAACGCTGGATACGGCGAAGCTCGCCCGAGAAATCCATCTCCTTCCGCAGCTGGCGCCCGAACTCCCGGACAAGGGCCTTCATGGGGATATGCCCCTCGAAGAAGAGTTGCTCAAGGAGCGAGCCGAGGCGCTCCATGATCTCTAGATCGGTCTCGATGATCTCCTCGAGGTGAGGGCGTTGGATCTTCACCGCCACCTGTTCACCCGATGGGAGATGGGCCCGGTAGACCTGGGCCATGGATGCCGAGGCGATGGGCTCCCGTTCTATGCGTGTGAACACCTCCGAGGGAGCGACTCCGAGCTCCTCCTCGAAGATGGCGAACGCCTCCTCCGAGGGATAGGGGGCGACCCGGTCCTGGAGCTTCATGAGCTCGTGGGCGAGCCGAGGCGGCACGAGATCCGGTCGGTTGCTGAGGAGCTGACCGAACTTGATGAAGGTGGGACCGAGATCCTCCAGGAGGAGTCGCACCCTCGTTTCGTAGGGAAGCCCTTCCACCTTCCCACCGCGTCTTTTCCTCACGAAAAAGCCCCGCAGCGGGAGGCGGCGGAGGGCCTCGTCGAACCCGTATCCCACGAGGAGGGCGAAGATCTCGCGGTAGCGGGCAAGGCGTGCCTTTCTTCCCCGTGCTCTTCTCATTTCCGTATGGGTCTCCGGGAGGACACCAGACGCCTGAAATCGTTGATGTTGTGCACCACGATCTTGTCGGGATGGAGCGTCACCCGGTGCTGTGAGGCGAACTGGTTGAGCACGTTGCGGGCGCGGGTGGGATTCATCCCGGCCCAATGAGCGATGTCGTCCACCGTGGTCTCGAAGACGAGCCCCTTACCCTCGTCCTCTTCTTCCTGAAGACGGGACTCGGCGAGCATGAGGAACACGTCCGCGATCCTGGCCTGCTCATCGTCGAGGGTGAGGATCATGAGCCTTCGTTTCTGGTCATAGATGCGCTTGATGAAGAGCTTGAGGAGCTTCAGGGCGATCTGGGGGTTTCCCTCGAGGAGGAGGGAGAAGTTCTCCTTGGTGAACTCGAGTAGTTTCACGTCGTCCAGGGCCACGGCCGTGGCCGAGCGCGGTGCCTCCTCCAGGATGGCCATCTCTCCGAAGATCTCTCCCGGCTTGAGGATGTCGATGGTCTTTTCGAGCCCTCCCATGATCTTGGAGATCTGTACCCTCCCCTCCTGGATGAGGTAGAAAGTGTCCCCCGGTTCATACTCACAGAAGATGATGTCACCCCTCTTGTAGTAGACGGCGAATCGGTCGAATGACGGCCCCGTGAGCATCATACCCGTTCCTCCAGGCCCCTGAGTGCCTTCCGCGCTTTCTTCACCACTTCGCTGCTCACTCCCGGGAGGGAGAGCACCTTACGGTAGAGTGCCCCTGCCCGTGCTCCATCGCCCTTCTCCTCGTAGGCACGGGCGATGAGGAAGAGGGCCTCCGAGGTCTCCGGTGCGTCGGAGAAGTCCCGTGCGAACCGTGAGTAGTGCTGGATGACCTCGTCGTAACGCGCCATGGCCATGAGACACCTCCCCGACTCGAAGAGGGCCCTGCGCCGGACATCCTCCTGGTCGGATCCCTCCGCAATTCGCATGAAGGAGGCAAGGGCCTCCTCGTACCGTTCCTGGCCGAACAGGCTCTCTGCCTCGTAGAAGTCCTTCTCCGCGGACGAGAGGGAGGGCTTCCTGGGCTCGGGCGACGGGACGGAAAGCGCACCCGTACCCCCTCTCGCCTGGGCAGCCTGTACGCGGGCGAGGGCGGCCTTCACCTCCTCCACGTGGACGCCGTCGGGATAGTAGGCGAGGTACCGGCCGAGGGCGTAGGCGGCCTGTGAGAACTGCTGTTTCTCGATGTAGTACTTGCAGATAGAAAAGAGGCCCTCCTCCGGATTCACCTCCTCCGAGACGGCGAGCAAGGTCTGAACCCGCTTGTGGATACGTCGGAGCTGACGGGAGAGCACCTTGAGCATCTTCATCATCACCCGGGGGTTCTTGAGGAGGAAGCCCTCGAACTCAGAGGCGGAGAACTCCAGCACCTCGGCGTCGGAGAGGACCATCGCAGTCTCCTCCCGGGGATAGCGCCCCACGCTCGACTTGACACCGAAGAATTCCCCCTTGCCTATCCGTTCGTGCACCTCCTGGCCCGTCTCGAGATCGGTGGAGGTGAGGACGATCTCTCCTTCGCGGAGGATGTAGGCCTTGTCTCCCACATCCCCTTCGAAATAGATCACGGAGCTCGCTTTGTAGTGGACGGTTCGGGGCATATCCTCTCCTTTTTCGACTGTAAAACCATACCTCGAGAAAATCAAGCATTTATATAGTATACCATCCTCCACGGGATTTCCCCGCCCCTCCCCGGGGCATTGAGCAGGAGTCGGTTTTTTCCTACTGTAATAGGTGTATGGAAGCTATGCGGCTCGATCTGCACACGCACAGCACCGCCTCGGATGGGGCCCTCTCCCCCTCCCTCCTCATAAAAGAGGCCGCCCGCCTGGGCATCGGCCTCCTCGCCCTCACCGATCATGATACTACGTCGGGGCTCGAGGAGGCATCACGCGCCGCAAGAGAGGAAGGAATCTCCTTCATCCCGGGGATCGAGATAGAAGTGGCCCACGAGGGTGGCGAATTCCACCTCCTCGGGCTCGGGATCGATGCCTCGCACCCCGTGCTCGGACATCTGCTCGCAGATTTGAGGAGACGCCGCCACGAGCGCAATGTACGCATCATCCACAGGATGCGCGAAGCGGGCATAGAGGTCTCCCTCGAGGATATGGAGGAGGTGCAAGGGGTGGTCACGCGTCCGCACTTCGCCCGCCTTCTGGTGGCGAGGGGTCTGGCACGATCCATCCCCGAGGCCATGGAGGAATATCTCAACTACGGGAGGCCCTTCTACGAGCCCAAGGCAGGGTGCACCTTGGAGGAGGCCGTGAGGGCCATCCATACGGCGGGGGGACTCGCCGTGATCGCACATCCCGTGAGCCTCGGGATCCCGGACGAGCAGCTCGTCCGGCGCTTCGCCGACTACCGTGAGGCGGGGGTGGACGGGGTAGAAGCCTACCACTACTCCCACTCCCTGGAGGAGGCACGGAAGTTCTCCCGGATTGCCGCCTCGCTGGGCCTCCTCGTCTCGGCGGGCTCGGACTTCCACGGCAAGGACAGGCGGGATGTGGACCTGGGCACCACCGCGGGGGGGCTCACGATCACCTCATCCCTCATCCCGGACCTGATCGAACGACTTTCCCACTGCGGAGTCTGTACATGAGCGGAGACATCCTCAGCTCCTTGGGAAATCGCGCCATCACTCGTACACACGACATCCTCTACGGCATAGGGTACGTGGCCACGGTCATCAAGGAGACCGTCCTCTTTTTCCGCAAACGACGGGGGGAAGCCGGGAGGGTCCTCGTTCTTCAGATACTCTTCACCGGAGTGGAGGCCCTCAACGTCATCGCCCTCCTCGCCCTGGGAATAGGGGCCCTCATCATCATCCAGGGCGTCTCCCTCCTCCCCCAGTTCGGACAGGGAGACCTGGTCTACCCCATCCTCATCGCGGTGATCACCCGGGAGCTGGGTCCCATCCTCACGGCCTTCATCGTGACCGCTCGATCGGGAACCGCCATCGCCACCGAGATCGGCACCATGGTGGTCTCCCACGAGATCGAGGCCTACATGGCATTCGGCATAGACCCCATCTCCTACCTCGTGGTACCCCGGTTCCTCGGCGCCATCGTGGCCGTCACCCTCCTCAATGTCTACTTCAATATATTCGGACTCCTGGGTTCCTTCTTCGTGACCTCTCTCATCCACCCCATACAGTTCGCCGAGTACTTCCACAACCTGCTCCTCAGGCTGAAGCCGGTGGACATCCTCTCCTCCCTGGTGAAGAGCGCCACCTTCGGGGCCGTGATCGCCCTGGTCGGGACCTACAGCGGGTTCCAGGTGGAACGCGCCTCCACCGAGATACCGCAGGTGGCCATAAAGGCGGTAGGCAAGGGATTCGTCTACTGCATCGTGGCCGATGCACTCCTCACCCTGGTGTACTACCTATGAGACGGAGTTGTATACGCCTGGAAGAGGTGACCGCGACCATAGAAGGGGTATCCATCCTCAAGGAGATCACCTTGGAGGTGCCCGAAGGCATGACCACGGTGATCATGGGCCTCTCCGGATCGGGCAAGTCCACCCTCCTCAAAGTGATGAACGGACTCAAAGAGATAGAAAAAGGCCGGATCATCTTCGGGGAGGAGGACATCACTCGGCTCTCCCACGAGCGACTCCTCTCGATGAGGAGGCAGACCGCCTTCGTGTTTCAAGACGCGGCACTGTGGGCGAACATGAGCCTGCTCCAGAACCTCACCCTCCCGGTGCTCCAGAGGGATCCCTCGGCCGACAGGCAGGCCCTCTTGCGGAGGATCGAGCGTATGTGCGAGGAGTTCCTCTTCGACGACGACCTCTCCCTCCGCCCTTCCCAGATCTCTCTGGGGGAAAGGAAGATCGCCTCGTTCATGAGGGCCCTCCTCGTCGAACCGCGCGTCCTCTTCCTCGACGAGCCCACCTCATCGGTGGATCCGGCCGTCTGTGAGCGGATGATCCAGCGCCTGAGAAAGGAGAAGGGGAAAGGAGTGAGCATCATCGCGGCCACGAACGACCCAAGGGTCTGTGCCAACCTCGCCGACGAGGTGATCATCCTGAAAGAGGGACGTCTGGTGGAGACCGGCTCCCTCTCGGAGGTGATCCGAAGCACCAATCCCGAGACCATCGAGGCCCTCTCCGACGTGCTCAGCCAGGCGGCGAGTTACGACATGGACATCCTCTCCCTCCTCGATGGAGAAGACGTGTGGCAGGGGGGTTCACCATGAAATTCAAGATACGCTTCGCATCCCAGATCGTGGGTCTCTTCGTACTGGGAGGCCTCGTGGCCCTCGTTGGGGTCCTCATCCTCCTCGGCGTGAACCAGCGGTGGTTCTCGAAGAACTACCACTTCTATACGTACTTCTCCGAAACCCATGGGATCAAGCCGGGGATGGGCATCCAGTTCAAGGGCTTCGCCATCGGGAAGGTCACCGACATCACCCTCGACGAGGACAACCGGGTGAAGGTCTTCCTCTACATCGAAGATCGGTTCTACGACAAGGTCTACGAGGACTCGGTGCTCGCCGTGGTCTCGAACCCCCTCGGGTTGGGAGGGGGTCTCGTCTTCTACCAAGGGAAGACGCCCACCCCGCCACTCCCCGAGGGGAGCCTCATCCCCTCGCTCGACTTCGAGGAGGGGAGACGCCTCGTGGAAGAGGGACGTGTGGACGTTCCTCCGGGCGCCGACGCGATCACCCGGCTCCTGGGGGAGGTGGAGCCCGTGCTCCAGAACCTCAACACCGTACTCCTCTCCCTCGATCGGACCCTCACCACGGTGGAGGCGGGGCTCTCGGGGAACGAGGGAGTGGCCCTGGGCGCCGTGCTCCAAAGGATAGAAGGGATCGCCGCCAACATCGAGACCCTCTCCGCAGGGCTGTCCGAGGTGGAAGGACTCGTCCCCCGGCTCCTGGGTGCCCGGGGATCCCTCGCCAAGATACTCGACGACGAGATGGAACTCTACAGCACGATAGAGGCGAGTCTCAGCGAACTCGAGGCGGCGATCTCGAACCTCAGGCAGTTCACCGAATTCCTCACCTCGACCGAGCCCCAACTCGTGGGTACCCTCGAAGAGGGGAAACAGGCCATCCGGAGGGGAAGGGATGTCCTGGAAGGGATCCGGAACAATCCCCTCATCCGCGGTGGGATAGCCGAGGAACAGACGCAGGAGACCCTTCTCGAACCTCTACGTGAAGGAGCCTTCCGATGAGGCACGCACACCTGCTCTTCGCTCTCCCCTTGATCCTCGCATCCTGCTCGAGTCAACCGCCCGTATCCGAGGAACGCTTCGAGGTGCGCAACCAGGCGGCATCCTACCTCACGTACGGGTGGGACTACTTCACCAAGGGGCGCTACGCCCAGGCCGAGGCCCTCTTCCTGCGGGCCCTCCATGAGAACCTCTCCGTGGACCACATCCCGGGGGTGATCCGCTCCTATCTCGCCCTCGCCGAGGTGGCCATCGCCCGAGGCGACGAGACGGGAGCCGGGGCGGCCCTCACCCGGGCGGAGGAACTTCTCGCCCTCACCGACGACCGGCTCCTCTCATACGAGGTTCGCTCCGGCAGGGCCTCCTTCCTCCAGCGCACAGGACACATGGAGGAGGCACGAGCGATGCTCGACTCGCTCATCGCCTCCTCGTCGGACGTGGAGAAGGAACACCCGGAAAAGGTGGCCACCGTGTACCACAACATGGCCCTCATGCTCGCACGGGAAGGGCGACGGGAGGAGGCCAAGGCCTATCTCGAACGTGCGGCGGCCCTCAACGAGAGGGCGAAGGATCAGCGGGGACTCGCCGCCAACTACTACGTCCTCGCCTCCATCACCGCCTCCGAAGGAGATACGGAGACCGCCGTGGCCCTGCTCCAGGAATCCCTCTCACATGACAAGAGGGCCGAACATGCCCCCGGGATCGCCCTCTCCCTCACGACCCTCGGGGACCTCTACCTCGAAAGAGGGGAAGACGAGCTCGCCTATCTCTCCTACACCAGGGCACTGGGCATATGGGCGGCGATGGGAGAGGACCGTCGCGTGAATGCGATCCTCGAAAAGCTCCTCCCCCTCGCAGAGAAACTCGGGAAGGAGGAGGAACTCTCGTGGTTTGTGGGAATACTGAAGGGACGCCCCGACCTCCCCGACCAGGAGGAAGGATCCAAAGGAGGGAGGCCGTGAACAAACAGTCGCTCAAGCGTGAGGTGGAGACGCTTCTCGACGTCCTGCTGGTCTGCGCACTCATCGCCCTGGTGGGAGCCGTCGCGGCCTACGGCCTGTGGGGCCTCGCCGTGCTCTCGTCCCCCCTCCTCGCCTGGCTCACCGTGGGACTCACCGCATTCCTCGTCGGCTTCCATCTCTTCAGGGGTCTCGTCGTACGCATACGCTCGAAGGGTCTGCGGGCGTATGCGAAAGAGGTGCTCGTCCCCTTCCTCAAAGGCCTGGTCCGATGGATTCTCGGAGGTACAGGGATCATCGGCGGGCTCCTCCTCATGAGCGCCGGGTCCCCCCTCGCCGGGGCGGCAGTGGCAGGAGCAGCTCTTCTCCTCGTCCTCTTCCTCCGATACCTATTATGATGGGACGCGTCTTCCTCCTTTCGTGCATCCTCACTCTCCCCTCGCTCGCCCAGCCATGGTATCCCCTCATCCGGGACCTCTCCTCCTCCGATCCCCTCTTCAAACAACTCCTCGCCGACGTTGCATCCTCCCACCTCGCCGCATCCCGCACCGACGCCGATCCTCCCCCTCTCCTCCTCTACCTCTACGTGCCCTCCCCCTCCGACACCCTCATGACCATCGCCGCCGCCGCCAACATCCCCTACGATGCGATCGCAACCCTCAACAGGCTCCAACACCCCGACGATCTCATCCCGGGGACTCCCCTCCTCCTCCCCAATCAGCCCGGGCTCTTCGTCCCCACCGAGCCGCGCACCGACTTCGAGCAGTATCTGGCCGTCTCAGCCAGGAGCAGCGAGGGCCGGGAGGTGGTGGTCCACACGGGAGAAGCGTCCACGCGCTTCCTCTTCCACCCGGGTGAGGGGTTCACCCCTCTGGAACGCCTCCTCTTCCTCAACGTCTTCTTCCAGATGCCCGTGAAGGGAGCGAGGATCACCAGCACCTTCGGGCACAGGATCAGCCCCATCACGGGAAAGACCTCGTTCCACTACGGCATCGACCTCGCCGTACCCGAAGGCACGCCCGTGTATCCCGCCCGCGAAGGAAAGGTGGTGGCAACTGGAAAAGATCCGGTCCTTGGGCTATATATTATCATAGCACACGCGGGGGGCTATAAGACCCTCTACGGCCACCTCGAGGAGATCACGGTGGCCGAGGGAGAGGAGGTCGTGCTCTCTTCCGTGATCGGACGCGTGGGAACCACGGGCTTGACCACCGGACCCCACCTCCACTTCGGCACCCAATTGGGGGAGAGATGGAAAGATCCTCTACAGTTCCTGCGAAGATGATGCTCGTGCTCGCCATCCTCCTCCTCTCTGTGCCCCTTGGGGGGGAGGAGATCCGAGGCCTCAGGACGAAGGTGTGGGACGGCAGGGACGGAGGCCCCATTCCTCTCTTCCTGGAGGAGGTCCTCGTGATCACCATACCTCCTGAGGAGAGGGAGCTGTACGCAGGGCTCGAGCTGCGGATCACCGTCCCCCGGAAGCTCCAGGGTGTGCAGGGGATCGCGGGGATTCTGTACCGTGGGATCCTTCCCGCGCCCTCCCCGGAGCGGAGGGTCTACCAGGGGACGCGGACGTTCTTCCAGATCCTCCCGACCTCCACCGAGGTGGTCATACAGGTCCCCTTCCCCTCCTCGGATTTCGTTCCCGGAGGTCCCGGGGTCTTCCCCACCCCGGCCGTCGCACCCGACGACTTCCCCCTCGCCCTCGTCCTCACCCCTGTGATGAAGGGTCTCCCCTCCTCGGCCTCCTCACAGGCCTTCGAGTGCACCGTGCTCCCTCTCTACGCCCGGAAAGGGTATCTCCGCCTCAGGATAGAGGGCCTCGACGACGAGGAAATCCCGGCATGCGCCTTCTTCATAGACGGGAAGGAAATCTCCTACACGGGCGATCCGATCCTGCTCTCGAGCGGCCTCCACTCCCTCACCATAAAGGGCCCCGCGTTCTCCCCCCTGGAGAAGACGTTCGCGGTGGAGAAGGGCAAGACCACGGAACTGGTCGTGGAGGTCGAGAGGGCGCATCCCTCGCTCCTCTTCCACGTGCCCGAGGTCGCCGAGATCTTCCTCGACGGAGAGAAGATAGACGCGGCGCCCCGGGAACTGCTCCCCATCACCACGGGCACCCACAGCGTGGTGATCAAGGTGGGGGATTACTCCATCACCAGGGAGTTCGAGGTCACCGAGAACGTCACCTATACCATCACCCTGCTCCTCGATCTGCACATAGAGGAGCCGGCACACTAGGTGGTCGTGGCGGAGATTTTTTGGTAAATTTTCCGACGGCATACGTCGATAATCAGGGTGTCGGTAATCGCTATAGTTCCCCTCCCAGACGCTATACATTACCGACCCGCGGCCGGCCCTTCGGGGGTCGGCCCTTTTTCTTCATCTCTACGATCGTGAGGCCGTCCCCTCCGCAACCCCATACCAGACCTTCCGCGAGCGGTGGACCACATCGACCCCGAGACGACGGATGAGGGCGCCCGGCGGCCGATCCTTCACCACCACACACCGCCGAGCCACACGCCGCGCCCTCTCGATGTCCTCCCTGTCGGGCAGTCCCTCCCTCCCGAGGATCCTCACGAGGTCGATCCCGCGTGAGGCGTCGTAGGTGGACTCGAACATGGGGTCGAAGAGAACCACGTCCCACGAGCCCGGATCCTCCTGAGCGAGGTAGTCCCTGTAGTCGGCGGTGAGCACCTCCACCCTCCGCATGGCCTCGCAGAGCCTCGCATCGGGGTGGACGTACGAAGCGAGACCGCCCCGCACCAGGGAGGCGAGGACGGGCGAGGCCTCGAGGGCGCGCACCTCTCCCCCCTCCCCCACCACGAAGGATGCCACCACGGCATCGGCTGCCATCCCGCACGTGCAGTCGAGCACCCGGTCTCCGGCCCCGAGCCCCGCCACCGCCACGAGCCTGTCCCCCACCCCCTTCCGGAGGCGATCGACCCTCAGGACGGCCATGTTGGGGTGGAAGACGTACCGTCTCCCTTCGTGGAACAGGGAGAGGCCATCCTTGCCCACCACCAGCACCGCGGAGGCTCCGGATGCGGCCGCCAGATCCTCCAGGCTGCGCTCTCCGCGAGGCACGAGGACGAGGTCCAGTTCTCTCGCGAGCGAGCACGCCCACTCGATCTCCCGCTCCGAGGCCCCGAGAGAGACTGTGACCACCGGGGGATCCGCGAACCGCATCCCTCATATGGATACCAGAGAGGGGCCAGCTCGGCAAGGCCGGTCCCTCCTCGGGCAGAGGGGACCGCACGTATCGCCTACCCGGTCCTCCTTGACAAACCCCCCTCCTCCTCCTACTGTCTCTACGTATGGGTGTGCAGCGCTCCACTCTGTTCCTCAACGTACTCATAGGCGTGCTCCTCCTCTGGTCGATCGGCACGGGCATAGGGGTGGGTCTCGCCCTCGCCGGAACCCTCAACATCGAGCACTTCTACGACGTGGGAAGGAGCAAGGTGGCGCTGCCGAGCAAGGTCCTCGACGTGAAGGACCGGCTCATCACCGAGTTCTTCTCACACGAGAAGCGGGAGATCGTCTCCATAGAGGAACTCCCTCCCCACCTCATCTACGCCCTCATCACCCGTGAAGACCAGGAGTTCTTTCGGCACAACGGATTCAGCGTGAGGAACTTCTTCCGTGCCCTCTGGAACATCGTCACCGGTCAATACTTCTCCGGCGGGAGCACCATCACCCAGCAGGTGGCGGGCTACCTCTACACCGATCGACGGGAGATCACCATCACCAGGAAGCTCAAGGAGTTGTGGTGGGCCTTCCAGCTCGAACGGAACCTCACGAAGAAGGAAATTCTGGAACTCTACCTGAACACCATGTACTTCGGCGCCGGGACCTACGGCGTGGAGGCCGCATCGCAGTTCTACTTCGGTCACTCGGCCCGGGAGCTCTCACTCGCCGAATCGGTGATGCTGGTGATCCAGCTCGCGAGCCCCGCGAGGTACTCCCCCATCAACCATCCCGAGCGGGCAAAGAAGATGCAGTGGACCGTTCTCCAGGAGATGGTGCGGCTGGGGTATGCCACCGAGGAGGAAGCCAAGGCATCGTTCGACGAGTTCTGGCGCAACTTCGACTACACCCGTCCCCAGAACACCTCGGCCTTCTTCGAACGCGAGGACAGGGCCCCGTACTTCTCGGAGTACGTGCGACAGCAGCTCGAAGAGCGGCTCCTTGGAACCTTCAACATCTACACCGATGGTTTCGTGATCCACACCACCCTCAACCTCGACTTCCAGGAAAAGGCCGACAGGTACATGCAGGAAGGATTCGCCCGGGTGAATGCGGTCTACCGGTCGAACAGGTCCCGGGCCAGGTCCAAGGCCGAGCAGGAGTTCATCCCGGTGCTCGACATGCTCTCCCTGGCCTTCGACCTCCCTGAGATCGCCGCGGGCGAGAAGCGCCGCATGCAGGACGCGAAGCAGTACGCCATGGACAACCTCTTCCCCGTGCTGGAGATGAGCACCAATCTCTTCGACATACAGGAGCTCGCCACCCCCATCGAGCGTGAAAACCGGAAGCGCCAGCAGGAGCGGGGTCGCACGAGGGTCGAAGGGGCACTCATCACCCTCGAGAACGATACGGGTTACATCCTCGCCATGGTCGGAGGAAGCTCGTTCGAACAGATCAACCAGTTCAACCGCGCGGTCCAGGCCAAGGTGCAGCCCGGTTCCTCGTTCAAGCCACTCTACTACTCGGCGGCGATCGACTCCAGGAAGTTCACGCCCGCCACCCTCATCTACGACGCACCCGTGGTCTTCTGGAACGACGACGGCACACCGTACACCCCTCTCAACTACCGGGGCGAGTGGAAGGGCTACGTGACCGTGAGGGAGGCACTCTCCCACTCGATGAACGTCCCCTCCCTCAAGGTGCTCGACGCCATCGGGTTCGACTCGGCGATCGAACGGGCGGCCCTCCTCCTGGGGATCTCCGACCCGACCGAGATCGCCCGGACCTTCCCCCGGAAGTATCCCCTGGGCCTGGGCGTGATTACCGTCTCCCCCATACAGATGGCACGGGCCTACGCGGTGTTCGCAAGCGGCGGCAAGGAGGTGACCCCCCTCGCCATCCGCTACGTGGAGGACCGCAACGGGAGGATCGTGCTCGAACCGGAAAAGGAGCTCCGCGAGGAGCAGAAGCGCAAGGGGGACGCCATCTATCTCATCAGCCCCCAGACCGCCTACATCATGACGAGCCTGCTCCAGAGCACGGTGGAGGAGGGAACCCTCCGGTACGCCCGTCAGCTCGTGGGAGGGTTTCCCATGCCCATGGCCGGCAAGACGGGTACCACGCAGAACTGGTCCGACGTATGGACCGTGGGTTTCTCCCCCTACTTCACCACGGCCGTCTGGTTCGGCTTCGACCAGCCCGGCAACTCCCTCGGCGTCAACCAGACGGGAGCGGTCACCGCAGGTCCGGTGTGGGCCCGCTACATGAAGGCCATCCACGAGGACCTGCCGGCCAAGGACTTCCCCAAACCCTCACGGGGGATCGTGGAAGTGGAGGTGACCGAGCACGGGCTGCTGCCCCCACCCGGCTACACGGGCGAAGTCCGCACGGAGGTCTTCCTCACCGGCACGGAACCCAAGGAATTCGACAGCATCGTGGAGTTCGAGCAGGAGCGGGATCAGATCCTGGAATCGAAACTCTTCGACTCCCTCCTGGTGCAGGACACGCCGGACGAGCTGCCCCTCTCCATCGGGATAGAACTCGATCCGGAGATCAGGAACCTCATGGAGAGTCTGGATGCCGGACCGTCCGCCACCCCCGGCGGAGGGATCGCGCCGACGCCGCAGGAGGAGCTGGACCTCTCCTCCAATCCCTTGCTCGACTAAGCCTTTCCACAATGGAGATTTTTTGATAGTTTGTACCTAGAAGCGTATGCAAGTGGATATCGGACGGATAAGGATCCCCAAGCGGATACGAAAGGATGTGGGTGACCTCTCTCCGCTCAAAGAGAGCATGAAGAAGCACGGTCTCCTCCACCCCATCATCATCTCCCGGGACTTCGATCTCATCGCAGGCTATCGGAGGCTGAGGGCCGCACAGGAACTCGGGTGGAAGACCATCGAGGTACGGATCGTGCCGATCGACGACGAGATGGGGATGCGGGAGCTGGAGATGGAGGAGAACACCACCCGGAAACAGCTCTCCCTCCAGGAGGAGACCGACGGCTATCTCCTCCTCAACGCACTCGAGCACCCCTCCCTCTGGATGCGGATCCGGCTCTGGTTCAGGAGACTCTGGCGGGCCGTCCGCAGGTGGTGGGAGAAGAGGAGGGGATGACTCAGCTCCTCCATATGGTCTCGTAGGTGTGCGGTCGTTCACAGTACTTACACACGAAGAGCCCCTCGTCGGAACGGTGGAACTCCGGGATGACGTGCTCGTGCTGATCGGGGTGTGAGATACAGTCCTCGTTGGTGCAGGAGATCTCCTCGAAGTTGTAGATACGTGGGGGCATCCCTATACGGAACTTCCGTTCGACCCGCCCCTCCTTGATGATGTTGAGGGTGCATCCGGGGGCAATGGCCCCGAGCATCTTGATGTGAGGTCTGTCGAAGGAGAGGACGTCGGGGAGGGAGATGATGCCCTTGTGCTCTCCCGTGCGATGGGACTTGTAGACGCCGTGCGAGCTGATGCAGTCGAGCCTGAGGATCCGCCGGATCTTGTCGACCTGGTCCCAGATGGACGCAGGATCCTTGCCCATCCCGATGTGGTCGATGACGATCCCGTTCTCCACCGGTTTTATCCCTACCTTGTAGTCCGGTTTCCGTCGTGGTCGGACCTCGACTTCCTGCACGAAGTCTTCGTTGAAGGTGGGGAGGATGCGAGGTGCACCCTCGAAGTCGTCTCCTATCTTCCCGGCGACCATGGAGAGGAGTACGGCCCGGGTGAAATAGCCGTTGATCGACTGTCTGTCCCAGCCGTTGAGGGGGGTTGCATCGAGGAAGTGGGGGATGGTGGGGGTCTCCCTGTGCCGCGGGAGGGGATGGTAGAACCGCGTTCCCTTCGGCAGGAGGTCCATGAACTCCTTCCTGAAGGTGACGGCCTTCCTCAGCATGGGGGCCTTCTCGAGGATGTGTTCACCCATCCGCTCGAGCTGGAGCCGGGTGAAGTACCAGATGGGGGCGATGTTCCGCTGGGAGAGGTAGGCATCGATCGAAGGGAAGCTCCGCACGGTGAAGCCTGCGAGCTCCATCTTGCGCACGTAGTGTTCGGGCATGGCGAGGTCATCGGGAGCGATGAGATCGACCTCCACCTGCCGGAAGACCTTGAGGCCGTCGACCTTGGAGTGGACGGTACGACCGTGGAAGAGGTCTCCCACCAGGGCGATGTGGATCCCGCTCCTGTCCCATCCCAGGTGTTCGAGGAACGAGAACTCGTCGAGGAACTCCTGGGTGGGGTGCTCGTGTTTGCCGTCACCTCCGTTGATAAAGGCCACGAGGTCCCTGCCGACGTCGCGGGCGTAGGCGCCCACGGCCTGCTCGAGCCACCTGCAGAGGCCCTCCTGACGGGAACGCGTGACCACGATGGTGCGTTTACTGTAGCCCACGAGCATCTTCACGGTGTCGGTGATGCTCTCCTTCTTGTTGAAGGAGGAGCTCAGGACGTTGAAGTCGTTGACCTTCACCCCATGGAAGAGGGCGGCGTTCCGGAACGATTCCTTGGTCCTCGTGCTGTCCTCCAGAAAGAAGAGGTACACCGCCATGGAAGGGTCTTCGATACGGAACTTCGAGATGTCCCCGCCTTTTTCGAAGCCCTCTTTGAACTCCCGGGCCTTGGTGTAGAGGTAGTACTGCTCGTCCACCGAGAGATCCCGTACCGTGGCGATGGTCCTTCCCCTGAAGGGATGCTCGCTCATAGGTCCTCCTCGTGAGTGGGTGTGGTCCGGCACCGAGTATGCAGCATCTGCAGGGTGAGGGTCAACGTCGGTCCCTCACTCCGTGCTCAGGCTCGAGAGTGAGACCTCGATGATCCTCCCGTCGGGCCGCTGGAGAAAGAGGCTCGTGGGTGTGAAGGTGAAGCTCGTGTAGGGTGCCACTTCCTCCCTGGTGTAGGCAAGCCGAACGAGGTTCTGGTCGAACCGGCCTACGTGCCACCTCCCCTCTTTCTGGAACACGGCATAGACGTTGCCCTCGTGTACTTCGATGAGGCTCTGGATGCTCACCGGGTCGGCGCATTCCCTCAGGATGTCGAGGGTGCGGGCGTCGACGAGGGTGAGGGTGCCGGTGGTTCCGTCCCGGGGCACGATCACGAGGTAGCCTCCGGAGAAGGGGACGGGGGTCCTCCCCACGATGGTGAGGCCCGCCCCTGCGACCGGCTCGTAGGTGGTGGTGTCAAGGAGGAGGAACCTGCTCTTCATGAGGCCCTCGGGATCGGTCACCTCTACCACGGGGACGCGCTCGGGTGCGGCTTCGGCCTGCTGGGCCATGACCTTCTCCTGGTCGCGGGCGATGTCCTCGCGCTCACGTTTCACGGCCTCTTCCTTCTTCTCGATTTCGATCTCTTTCCGGGCGATCTCGGTCTTCTCCTCCTCTATCCGGGTCTCTTTCTCGGCGGTCTCCTCCTCCATCCGGGCGATCTCGGCTTCCTTCTCCTCCACGGCCCGTTTCTCCTCGAGGGCCTGTCGTTCCTCTTCGCTCCCGGGGGGTGCCTGGGCCAGGGTCTCCTCCACCCGTGCCTTCTCCTGCTCGAGGGTCTGCTTCTGGGCTTCGAGGACGGCCTTCTCTTCCGCGAGTCGTGTCTCCTCTTCGGTCACCTCCTGCTTCTGGGCCTCGAGGGCGGCCTTCTCTTCTTCTATCTGTTTCTCCTTGATCTCGACCATCTCCTTGCGTTCCGGGATGGCCTTGTCCTCCCTGGTCTTGAGCTCCTGGATGACCTCGGGGCCGGTGAGGGCCTGGGTCTCTACGGCGGTGATGTCCGTGCGGGCCGCTCCTTCGGAGAGGGGGATGACGATCTGGCTTCCCCCGGGCCAGTCGCGGTAGTGTCGCGAGAGGCCGACGGTGTCGGTCCTGAGGTGCCGGACCACCACGGGTTTGTACATTTCCTGGAAGTACGTGATGTTGCCCCTGAGCACTGCGTTGTAGATGGTGATGAAGAAGGCGAGGGTGGCGGCGTCCTCCGGGCTATAGCCGTAGGCTTCCTGGAGGTATCCCGAGATGATGCGTCTGAGGTTGAGGATGTGGTCCACACGGGCCGAGGGGAGGATCTCCATGATGTCGGCGTCGAGTCCTACCGGGGTGGCCGGATCGACGGCGTGGATGATGCGGTACTTGCCCGCGTAGTCGGCGGTGAAGGGCGCAGTGTAGTCCCTCCCACCGGCGAGGGCGATGCCGATCCCTCTGATCTGTTCGATGGTCTCGATCTTCTCGTGCGGGCCTTCGTAGTTGACGAAGGTGACCTCCGCATCCCGGTAGGCCTCGAGTTCGTCGCGGGCGACTTCGAGGGGTGCGAGGGGCATGGCGAGAAGGAGCCCTAGGAAGAGGGCGGTGATGCGTCTCATGGGGCCTCCTTTTCCTGGTGGGTGAGTATGTCAAGCGCGGCCCTGCGGACGGCCGCGGGATACGGTCCTGTGGCGAGCTGGTGCGCGAGTCTCATGGCCTTCTCCACACCTTCCCTCCCCCTATTATACTCCACAATGCGTGAGAGTGCACCTACAAATTCGTCGAGTACGGCGGTGAGGGTGGTGCGGGGGAGTCTGTGGAGCAGGGTCTCGAGCCGGTCGGTGAGGGTGCCGTCGGGATCGAGGGGGAAGGCGGCCACCGCGGCGAGCAGGGCTTCGACGGGTTCGGGGAGGGTCTCGTACGAGAGTCCCGAGAGGATCCGGGGGAGGGCGGCGGGGTCTCCGGTGCGGGCCAGGAGGAGGTAGGCGCGGGCGCGTACCGGGCTGTGGGTGCAGGTGGTGCGGGGGTCTCCCATGCCCCCCAGGGCGAGCTCCTGGAGGAGGGGGATGAGATAGTCGAGGGTCTCGAGGGTCCGGTCTCCTTCGAGGAGACGTTCGATGAGGGAGAGGGCCCTGAGGTTGTCCTCGACGTCCGAGGAGGTGGCGAGTCTGCGGAGGGTCCGGTAGCGGGGATCGTCCTCCCACCAGGGGGGGATGGCGGGGCCTCGGGTGAGGGAGGCGGTGCCGGCGGCAGGGCCGCGTTCATGGGCCCAGAGGGGCGAGGGGCGAAGGGGTGTCGGGAGGGCGTAGAGGAGCCAGTCGCTGGTGGTGAGGAGGATGCGTCCCTGTTCGGTGAGGAGGAGATGGAGGGGGGTGCCGCGATAGGGGATGGGGGGGGCGGGTGTGAGGTCGGTGAGGGTGTGGTCGGGGGCGAGGGCGAGGATGCGACCGTCGCGCGTGGCGAGGAGGAGGGTGCCGTCGGCGGCGAGGGCGGTGAGGGAGGGCGCGATGGGTGTGCGGAGGGTATGGCGGCCGAGGGGGGTGCCGTCTGCATCGAATCGATGGATGGTGCTATCCTGGGTGATCACGGCGATGTGGCCGGGTGCGGTCCGAAGGGCGGGGGCGGCGCCGGGGGTGAGGGGACGGGTCCAAAGCGGGGTCCCGGTGGGGTCGAACTGGGTGAGGGACCGCGCGGTGAGGAGGAGGGGGCCCGTCCGGGGGGTGGGGACGAGGGCGAGGGGGGAGGCCTCGAGGGGGATGCGGAAGAGGGTGCGGCCGCCGGGGGTGAGGGCGATGAGGGTGTCGGGGAGGGCGAGGTAGAGGGGGCCGCCCGCGGTGGCGACGGGGGGAAGTACGGGGTCGGCCGGGAGGGTGCGGCGCCAGAGGGTGCGGCCGGTGGGGGTGATGCGGGCGAGGGTGCGGGGAGCGGTGAGGGCGTAGAGGGTGCCGGAGGGGAGGACGGCGGGGGGGTGCGGGGGGTGGAGGGCGAGGGTCCAGAGGGGGGTGCCCGCAGGGGTGAGGGCGAGGAGGGTGTGGGGGCGGAGGAGGAGGTAGAGGGGGCCGTGGGGGGGTGAGGCGAGGAGGGTGTGGGGGCGGGCGGGAAGGGTGGTGGTGCGGAGGGGGGTGCCGGAGAGGGAGAGGAGGATGAGGGTGCGGTCGTCGGTGGCGAGGAGGACGGCGGCGGGGGAGAGGGGCACGGGGGGGGCGGCCGCGTTCCCGGTGGCGATGTACCACCAGGGGGCGGGTTCCTCGGCGGCAAGGCCGAGGAGGATGAGGAAGAGGGGGATCCTGCGCAGGACCGACATGTGGTTCATGGTACCCTTCCGGATGGCCCGGGGCAAGGGGTATTGCCTTTTCCATGGAAACCGGTATCATAGTGGCACACAACCACGAGGAGGACGCATGCCCTACTACGGCTTCAACCTGCAGTGGATCTTCTCGCGCGATCCCGAACATCCTTCCCCAGAGCCTGCGGATGAACGAGCCCTCGACCTCATCGGGGACTGGGGATTCAACTTCATCCGGATCCCCATGGACTACAGGTTCTGGACGGAGGGATTCGACTACTTCCATCCGGACGAGCGGGTCCTCGAGCGGATCGACGCCTATATCGAGGCATGCAGGAACCGTGGGTTGCATGTCTCCCTCAACCTTCACCGGGCACCGGGGTACTGCATCAACCGTAACGACCTCGAACGCCACAATCTCTGGACAGACCGCGAGGCACAGGATGCATTCGTCTTCCTCTGGGAGGGCTTCGCCCGGAGGTACCGGGACATCCCGGGAGAGGAGCTGAGCTTCGACCTCCTCAACGAGCCGCCGGAGGAGGGACAGTACGGGTTCACCAGGGAGGTGCACGAGGCCCTCATGAGGCGGACCGTGGAGGCCGTACGGGCCATCGATCCGGATCGGACCATCGTGATCGACGGGGTGGGCGGCGGCCACCAGGCCATGCCCGAACTCACCGATCTCGGGGTGATCCACAGCGGGCGGGGGTACCAACCCATGGCCCTGACCCACTACCGTGCCTGGTGGTGGCCCGACCACGAGAAGGTGAAGGAGCGCCCGAACTACCCCGGACTCGTCTGGGAGGGAGCGGCCTGGGACAGGGAGACGCTCCGCGTCTTCTACCGCCCCTGGCTCGAGGTGGCCGCCCGAGGGGTGACCGTCCACATAGGGGAGTTCGGATGCTACAACCAGGTGGAGAACCCTACGGCCCTCCGGTGGTTCGAGGACGTGATCTCCCTCTACCGCGAGTGGGGATGGGGTTACGCCCTCTGGAACTTCAAGGGGCCCTTCGGCGTGGTGGAGCACGGGAGACCCGGTACGCGGTACGTGGAGATGGGGGGGTACATGGTGGACGTCGACCTCCTTTCGATCCTCAGGGAGGGTATGCTGAGGTCGTAGTGCACGTCTTCGTTGACCGCGGAGAGGAGAGGGGGTATAGTAAGCCGGTAGGTGAAACTCCGGACAAAGCTCATACTCGTCTTCTCGAGTCTCCTCGTCCTGCACACGGCGCTCAATACTGCGTTTGTGCTCCTCTTCTACAGTGAGCGGCTGAGGCGCACCGAGGAGGAGATCCTCACCGGCACGTGGGAGACGGTGAAGGGCTCGCTCGAGGCGCTCAAGAGGGACATGCTCAACGCCCTCGCCCTCCTCAACTCCCACCTGGAAACCCCCTCCCCCACCCTTCCCCGTCTCGCCTCGCTCATCTGCGCCACCACGCCCGCCGACCGGGTGGTACTTCTCGACCAAGGCGGCCGCATCCTCGTGGACCACTACAGCTACCGTATCCGGGAACCCTTCGCCCTCCCCTCCCTCTCCCTCTCCTCCTTCCGGTTCCCCCGCGCCCTCTACCTCCTCGCCCCCGTGCACGGCCGCCCCTCCCTCCTCCTCGTCGCCGGTTCGCCCTACCACACCCCCGCAGGATCGGGCCACGCCCTCCTCTTCACCCTGGTCGACGAGGACCGCCTCCTCGCGTGGAACCCCTCGCGGGATACCCGCGTGGCCCTCTCCACCCCCGATCACATCCTCGCCTCCCAGACTCCCCGCTTCACCCCTCCCCTCGACGCCGCCTTCCGGGAGATCCGCATAGGCAACCATCCCTTCCTCGCCTACACCCGTCTCCTCTCCGGCGAAGTCCCCGAAGGACTCTACCTCATCACCCTCCGCTCCGCCCTTCCCGGCAAGATCGACCTGCGCACCATCGGCCTGACCATCCTCGCCCTCTTCCTCCTCACCCTCCTCATCTCCGCCGCCCTCGCCGCCGGGAGCACCACCCACTTCCTCTCCCCCCTGCAGCGCCTCCTCGCCTGGCTCCCCCACGCCCAGGAACACCCCCTCCCCCCCCTCTCCTCCCGCGACGAGATCGGTCTCATCGCCCATCAGGCCTCGCACATCGTGAAGACCCTCCTCGAGGAAGAGCGGATCATCCGCGAGCAGTACCGTGAGATCGCCCGCCTCACCTCGTACAACCGCCAGATCGTCTCATCGCTCCGCGCCGGTATCGTGGTGGCCCGCCCCGACGGCACGATCGAGTTCTGCAACACCTACTTCGCCGACATGCTGGGCACCTCCCCTCCCCATATCCTCGGCCGTCTCGCCACCCCCCTCATCTCCGCCTCCTTCCACCTCCCCACCCCGGTCGAGGACCTCGACCTCTCCCGGCCCACCACCCTCGAACGCGTACGCCTCGCCTCATCGGAACGCGTCTTCACCCTCAAGATACAACCCTTCGAATCCGCCGACAGGAAAGGAGGAGAACCCAAGGCCCTCCTCGTCTTCGAAGAAGTCACCGAACTGGAGGCCCTCTGGAAAACCCTCCTCATAAGCGAACGCATCTCCGCCCTCGGCGCCCTCTCGGCAGGCCTCGCCCACGAGATCAACAACCCCCTCGGCGCCATAAGCTCCCATCTCGCCTACCTCCTCTCGGTGGAAGACGACCCGGAGCGCCGCGAATCCCTCCTCTGGATCGAAAAAGAGATCACCAGGATAGGGAACCTCGTGAAGACCATCCTCTCCCACGCACGGGGACGCACCGAGGGCCCCTGCGACGTCGACCGGACCCTCAGGGACACCATCGGCCTCCTTTCCCCCCAGGCGAGACAGAAGAGGATAGCGCTCTCCTACACCAGCACAGGCCCGCTTCCCTCCGCCCTCATCTCGGAGGCGGAGCTCAAGCAGGTGGCCCTCAACATCCTCAAGAACGCCATGGAATCCATAGGAGAAGGCGGCTCCATCCAGGTGGAGGCACGCTCCGTGGACGATGGCCTGGTCATCGCCTTCCACGACACGGGACCCGGCTTCCCCGAACCCTCGGAGGCCCACCTCTTCGACCCCCTCTTCACCACCAAGGCGGAAGGGACCGGATTGGGCATGACCATCACCCATCACATCATACAACGAGCCGGCGGGAGGATCGCGGTACGGAACCGGACCCCCTCCGGCGCCACCGTGGAGGTACGACTACGTGCAGCCGGTAGTACTCATCGTTGACGACGAAGAAGGCCTGCTTCTCGGTCTCAAGAAGTTCCTGGAAGTGCAGGGCTACCGCGTCCTTCTCGCCCGCACCGCCAGCGAGGCCCGCGAGATCCTCATCCGCCACGAGGTGGACATCGCCCTCCTCGACCTCAGGCTGGGGAAGGACGACGGGATGAGCCTCCTCGCGGAGATGGTGGCACACCACCCGCACGTGGCGGTCCTGGTGATCACCGGGTACGGCGACATCCCTACCGCCGTGGAGTGCATGCGGATGGGCGCCCGCAACTTCCTCACCAAGCCGGTGGACCACACCCTCCTCCTCTCCCTCTTGGAACGGGAGTGGGAGGACATGCGGCGCCGCGCAGAACAGCAGGCCATCCTCGAGGCCCGGTGGTCGAAGGAGGAACGCGAGCCCTTCAGGAGCCGGCACCCCCTCATGCACCAGGTGGAAGTCACCATCCAGAAGGTGAAAGACCTCGACGTCCCCGTGCTCATCACAGGAGAAACCGGCACCGGCAAGGAGGTCACGGCCAGGAGGATCCACTACGAGAGCGTGCGGAAGGACAGGCCTTTCATAGAGATCAACTGCGCCGCCATCCCCGAGACCCTCCTCGAGAGCGAGCTCTTCGGACACGAGCGTGGGGCCTTCACCGGAGCGGTGGAACGCACCCGCGGCAAGTTCGAGCAGGCGGGCCGAGGCACCCTCTTCCTGGACGAGATCGGGGAGATGAGCCTCGCGATGCAGGCCAAACTCCTCCACGTCCTGGAAGAGCGGACCTTCCACCGCATCGGGGGGAGCAGACCCCTCACCGCCGAGTGCCGTATCATCGCAGCCACCAATGCCCCCATAGAGAGACGGGTCGAGGAGGGGCTCTTCAGGAGCGATCTCTTCTACCGGCTCAAGGTCATCCACATACACCTTCCCCCGCTCAGGGAACGCAAGGAGGACATCCTCCCCCTCGCCTACCTCTTCCTCAAAGAGGCGAGACTCCGGTACCACCGCAAGGTGGAAGGCTTCACCCCAGAGGTCGAACGCGCCCTCGTCTCCTACACCTGGCCCGGCAACATCCGGCAGCTCAAGAATGTCATCACCAACGCCGTGCTCCTCGCAGAGGGACCCCTCATCGACCGCATCGATCTCCCCAGGGCTCCCGGTTCCCGCCCCTCGTTGAAGGAGGGCGAGACCCTTCCCGAGGCAGTACGCCGCCACACCCGTGAGCTCGAGCGCGCCCTCATCGAGGATGCCCTGAGGCGGACCGGTTACCACATAAGCGAGACGGCCCGTCTCCTGGGCATTTCCCGCAAGACCCTCTACCACAGGATACGGGAATACGGCCTGTGAATGTATCCCGGAGGAAACACTCCTGTTTCCATGAGGGAACAATCGGCCCCATGAAGATAAAGGAACGGAATCGAACGGAGTCATCCCAATACAATACATTACATCGAAACGAGTTGTATGGACCGTCTTCTTCATGCGATGAACACGTTTGGCATCCTTATTGCTACATCGTACACATACACCCTTTACGAGGAGGTGCACATGAGACGTATACTCACGGGACTTCTCCTCTGCGTGGTGCTCGCAGCAACGGTGTGGGCGGGTGCGCAGAAGGAGGAAGAGAACAAGGTGGAGATCTTCAGCTGGTGGACCGCAGGGGGTGAGGCCGAAGGTCTCGAAGCCCTCATCGAGGTCTTCAATCAGAAGTATCCCGAGATCGAGGTGATCAATGCCACGGTGGCAGGGGGCGCGGGATCCAATGCCAAGGCCGTCCTCGCCACCCGGATGCAGGGAGGCAACCCGCCCGACAGCTTCCAGGTGCACGCGGGTCACGAGCTCATCGACACCTGGGTGGTAGCCGGTGCCATGGAGCCCATCACCTTCATCTTCGAGGAGAACGGGTTCCTCGACAAGTACCCCAAAGGGGTGATCGACATCATCTCCTATCAGGGAGAGATCTACAGCGTGCCCGTGAACATCCACCGCTCGAACGTGCTGTGGTACAATAAGAAGGTCTTCGATCAGAACGGACTCACCCCACCCAGGACCTTCGACGAGTTCTTCTCCGTGGCGGAGACCCTCGCCGACAAGGGCATCACCCCCCTCGCACTCGGCGACAACGGGATCTGGGCCTCCACCCATCTGCTCGAGTCCGTGCTCGCGGGGAGCCTGGGTCCTGAACGGTACCGCGGCCTCTGGAACGGCACGACGCGATGGAACGGCGCCGAGACCAAGAGGGCCCTCACCACCTTCGTGCGCATGCTCGAGTACGTGAACAGCGATCACGCAGCCCTGAGCTGGGACGCCGCAGCCCAGTACGTGGCCGACGGCAAGGCGGCCATGACCATCATGGGCGACTGGGCGCACGGCTACTTCAAGTCCAAGGGGCTCAAGGTGGGGGTGGACTACGGCTGGTCGCCCTCTCCCAGCACGAGCGGTATGTTCATCATGCTCTCCGACTCCTTCGGACTGCCCAAGGGAGCCCCGCACCGGGATGCGGCCATAAAGTGGCTCACCGTGTGCGCCTCCAGAGAGGGACAGGATGCCTTCAATCCGAAGAAAGGCTCCATACCCAGCCGGATCGATGGAGACCGTTCGCTCTATGACGAGTATCTCCAGGCCGCCATGGACGACTTCGCCTCGAACGAGATCATCCCGTCCGTGGCCCACGGCGCCGCCGCCTCCGAGGCCTGGGTGACCGAACTCAACGACGTGGTCTCGGTGCTGGTGGCCGACAGGGACGTGGACAAGGCCGCGGCCCAGCTCCAGAAGATCGCCGACAAGTACGCGAAGAAGTAAGCCGGTCGAAGGGTCCGTTCCCATCCGGGGACGGACCCTCTTTCTCTACATACCAGGAAGGAGCGCGATATGCTGTATCAGCGAAGGGAACTGCTGAAGGCCGCTGCGGTCGTGCTTCCCTCGATCATCGCCGTGGGCATCTTCGTCTACGGCTTCATCATCTGGTCGTTCAGGGTCTCGGTCTCCGCATGGGATGGTATCCTCCCCAACTTCACCTACGTGGGGTTCAAGAACTACATTGAAACCTTCCAGACCCAGCGGTTCCAGACCGATCTCTGGAACACCCTCTTCTTCACCATCTTCTTTCTCGGCCTCACCGTCACCACTGGGCTCGCCCTCGCCCTGCTTTTGGAGCGGTCGGTGAAGGGGGAGGATGTCTTCAGGACGATCTACCTCTTCCCCATGGCGATAAGCTTCGTGGTCACGGGTGTCGCGTGGAGGTGGATCTTCAACCCCACGGTGGGCCTCAACGCCCTGCTGCAGAAGCTGGGTATCCCCGCGACCTGGGGGTGGTACACCGATCCGTCGACCGTGGGGCCCTTCCACGTTGCCCTCATCCCCCTCATCATCGCCGCCTCGTGGCAGTTCTCCGGCTACACCATGGCCATGTACCTCGCCGCCCTCAGGGGGATCCCCGAGGATGTCATCGAGGCGAGCATGATCGACGGGGCCACCTACTTCCAGAGGCTCACGCTCGTGATCCTTCCCCTCCTCAAGCCCATCACCCTCTCCGCACTCATCGTGCTGGGACACATCTCTCTCAAGATCTTCGACCTGGTCTACGTGATGACCGGCAAGGGGCCGGCATTCGCCACGGATTTCCCGGGCATCTTCATGTTCGAGACCACCTTCAGGGGCAACCACTACGCCCAGGGTGCGGTCATCTCCATGGTCATGCTCTTTCTCGTAGCGGTGGTGATCGTCCCCTACCTGGTGTCGGTCTTCAGGGAAGGGAGGCGCGCATGAGGACGGAGTACGCGCTCCGGCAGAAGGCGGCGGCGAAGATCCTCCTCTACCTGGTGCTCGTGGTGGGAGCCGTCTTCTTTCTCGTACCGGTGTACGTCCTCCTCGCCACGAGCCTCAAGTCCTTCGCGGAGGTGAACATCCAGAACATGTGGTCGCTTCCCCGTACCGTGTCGCTCGAGGGGTTCGCCAAGGCCCTCGAGAAACTGGGGCCGAATTTCCTAAACAGCGTGCTCCTCACGGTGCCGGCGACCATCCTGAGTGCCTTCCTGGGGTCGATCAACGGGTACATCTTCGCCAAGTGGCGGTTCCCGGGGGCGAACCTGCTCTTCGCCTTCGTGCTCTTCGGGATGTTCATCCCCTATCAGAGCATCCTCATCCCCCTGGTGCAGTTCCTGAGCAGGATCCGGCTCTACGGCACCCTGCCGGGACTCATCCTCACCCATGTGGTGTACGGAATCCCCATCACCACCCTCATCTTCCGCAACTACTACACCGAGATACCGGGATCGCTCATAGAGGCGGCCCAGATCGACGGACTGGGGCTCTTCAGGATCTACCGGCACATCCTCCTCCCGCTCTCGGCCCCGGCCTTCGTCGTGGTGGTGATCTGGCAGATGACGAGTATCTGGAACGAGTTCCTCTTCGCGGTGACCATCACCCAGAATCCTCGGGTGCAGCCCATCACCGTGGCCCTCCAGAACCTGGCGGGCAGCCAGATCGTGGAGTGGAACGTCCAGATGGCGGGCGCGCTCCTCGCCGCCCTCCCGCCGCTCCTCGTGTACCTGCTCCTGGGAAAGTACTTCATCAGGGGCCTCCTCGCAGGATCGGTGAAGCAGTGAGACGAGACGCAGCCCCGGGAACGGGAAGGGGCTGCGTTGTCTTTTTCCCTTTTTCACGATACCTTACAACGAGACGCCCGAAAGGAGGACGCGCGTGGAGCTGCATCCCGCCCTCTTCGTGGACAAGTACGAGCTCACCATGGCCCAGACCTACTTCTTCTCCGGCAGGGCCGAGCTTCCCGCCTGTTTCGACTACTTCTTCCGTACCCTCCCCTACGAAGGGGGGTTCCTGGTCTTCGCCGGGCTCGGAGACCTCCTCGAGCTCATCGAGGAGTTCCGCTTCTCACAGGAGGATCTCGCCTTCCTGGAACGCGACGGGTTCAGGAGCGAGTTCCTCTCGTTCCTCGAGGGGTTCTCGTTCAGGGGGAGTATCTACTCTTTCAGAGAGGGAGAGATCGCCTTTCCCCACGAGCCGATCCTCCGGGTGGAGGGGAGCCTCCTCGAGACCCAGCTCATAGAGACCCTCCTTCTCGCGGTGCTCAACTTCCAGTCCCTCATCGCCACCAAGGCGGCGAGGGTGCGTCTCGCGGCAGGCGAGCGCGTGGTGAGCGACTTCGGACTGCGGCGGGCCCACGGCTGGGGCGGTATCATGGCGAGCAGGGCGGCGGTGATAGGAGGGTGCGACAGCACCTCCAACATGGAGGCGGCCCGGCGCTACGGGATCCCGGCGGTGGGGACCATGGCCCACTCGTTCGTGCAGAGCTACGACGACGAGCTCGAGGCGTTCAGGGAGTACGCGCGGCACAATCCCGACTCGTGCATCCTCCTGGTGGATACCTACGATACCCTGGGAAGCGGGATCCCCCACGCCATCACGGTGGCGAAGGAGCTCGAGGCAGCCGGTCACAGGTTGCGCGGGATCCGGATCGACAGCGGCGACCTCGCCTACCTCTCACGAAAGGCGAGGAGGATGCTCGACGAGGCGGGCCTCACCCACGTGAAGATCGCGGTCTCCAACCAGCTGGACGAGCGGGTGGTGAAGAGCCTCCTTGAGCAGGGCGCTCCCATCGACATCTTCGGCGTGGGCACCAGGATGGTGACTGGTCAGCCGGATGCGGCCCTGGACGGGGTGTACAAACTCTCGATGTGCGCAGGAAGGCCGCGGATGAAGATTTCCAACACCATCGTGAAGACCACGCTCCCGGGCCGCAAGCGCGCGGTGCGCTACGCCAACGGGGACGGGGGATGGGTGGCCGATGGGATACTGCTCACGGACGAGGAGGGGACACACACCATCCACCACCCGTACGAACCGGGCAAGAAGCTGTGCGTGAGGGACTTCGAGACCGAGGAGCTCCACCACCTGGTGATGGAGGAGGGCCGCCGTGTGGGGCCCGCACCCACGGTGCAGGAGATCGCCCGGTACGCGAGGGAGCGGCTCGCCGCGCTCCCCCCCGAGTACAAGCGTTTCGAGTACCCCCACATCTACAAGGTGGGGGTGAGCAGGGCCTTGCGACACCTGCGGGATGAGCTCATGGCGCCCTACATCTCGCGTGAGGAGGAAGATGTATGAGAGCGCTCATCGTCGTGGACGTCCAGAACGATTTCGTCCCGGGAGGTGCCCTTCCGGTGCCGGAAGGCGATGCCGTCATCCCGGTGATCAACCGCCTCATGGGCCGGTTCGACGTGGTGGTGGCCACCCAGGACTGGCACCCTGCCACACACAAGAGCTTCGCATCGAATCATCCGGGGAGGAGCCCCTACGAGGTGATCACCCTCGCGGGCCTCGAGCAGGTGCTCTGGCCCGATCACTGCGTGCAGGGATCCCCGGGCGCGGAGTTCACACCCGGGCTCGACCTCCGTCCCGTGGAGGCGATCGTCCGCAAGGGGACGGATCCCGGGATCGACAGTTATAGCGGGTTCTACGACAACGGCCGGAAACGGAGCACGGGCCTCGCCGGGTACCTGCGGGAGCGGGGGGTGAGGGAGGTGTACGTGACGGGGCTCGCCGGCGAGTACTGCGTCTTCTACACGGCCATGGATGCGGCTGCCGAGGGATTCGCCACCTTCGTGGTGGAGGACGCTACCAGGCCCCTCAGCGCGGAGGGCTTCGAGAAGGCTGTGGTCCGCATGAGGGAACAGGGGATCACCATCCTACGGTCAAGGGACGTGGGCTGACCACACCCCACGTCTTGCACGGAGGAAGGGGCTCCACGTTTCTCCCGCGGTAGAGAGCATGAGCATCTATCCCTTCTTCTTCCTCTTCTCCTCGTCGGGTGCATCGAAGACCACGACCGTGCCCGAGATATTGATCACATCCCCCGGTTCGAGCTTCTTGCTCGTCACCGGCTGATTGTTCACCGTGAGCTCTGCGTCGCCCTGGATGGTGTACTGGCCCCGATCCGGATCGTAGTAGATGGTGGCCGCCTGCGGCCTGAGCGAGGGGTTCCCTGTGATGGTGATGTCGGCCGTGGCATCGCCACCTATCACGGTCTTGGTCCCTGCGAGGGCGAACATGCGTGTGCCCATGCCGGGGGCACCGAAGAGGAGCTGGAGTCCCGCCCGAGTCGTCTCCTTCTCCAGCTTGAAGAGGAGGAAGAAGGCCCACACACCGATCGCGAGGAGCATGAGGACCAGGGCGTACCACGGCACACCGCTGGATGCGCTGCCCAGGACCGTGCCGGCGTAGTAGTACTGCTCGTCGGAGGTGCCGGAACCCTTCAGGGCTATACGCACGTACCTCCGTTCACCGGGGAACATCGCCGCATAGTAGGCGACCGCGTATTCCTGGAGCACCTGCTCCTGGATCGCAGTGTACACCGAGGCGAGCTCGAGGGCATTACGCGCATCGAACACCCTTCCCCCGGTCTCGGAGGCGAGATCCCCTATGAGTCTGTCCTTCTCGGTACCGAAGTGGATCACGTAGCAGGTGATGCCGTAGCGGTGGGCGAGATCGACCGCGGTCCCGGGCGTTGCGGGACTCTTCTCAGGATCCACCGGAAAGTTCTCACCATCCGAAAGGACCACGAGCACCCGACGTCGCCCCTCCTCCTCGAAGCTGGTGAGGGCTTCTTCCATCGAGCGGTAGAGCTCTGTATAGGCCTGCTCGCGAGAGGGCCGCTCGATCGCATCGAGCTTCTCGAGCACCAGGGCCGGATCGTCGACGATCGGTTGAATCATCCGATAGGTGCGGTTGAACACCGCGAGCCCCACCCTGTCCCGCTCGGAGAGGAGCGGAAGAAACTCACGGATCGCCCGCTTTGCGTGGGTGATCCGCATCCGGTCCGGATCTTCCGTGGGCGTGCCGTCGAGAGCATCCCACATGCTCCCCGAGGCGTCGAGCACGAGGAGGAAGGATATCCCTTCCTCTCGGTTCACGCCCCGTCGCAGCGAGCGCACGGGCAGGAGGCGCCACGAGGCGCCGTCGGGAGATTCTTGTGCCGTGATGTCGGCGGCGGTGAGCACTTTCCCTCCCGGAAGGTTGTCCACATAAAAGTAGGCCCTCACCGTCTGGGTGAACAGGAGCGAGGAGGTGTCCACCTGGGTGATGGTGAGCGTCTGCGAGGAGAGCGCCCCTCCCATCAACATCCCGGCCACCAGCATGAACGCATAGCGTACCTTCATACTCCCCTCCTACACAAATATGCCGTAGATGAGCTTGGCTTTGCCAAAGGCGATGACATCCTCTCTCCTGAGCTGGGCCTCTTCCACCGTCCGGTCGTTCACCCTGAGGGATGCATCCCCCTCCCTTCGGATCACCACCTTCCCCTTACGCATCATGATCCAGGCGTGTACCGGGCGTACTTCTCCGTATCCCCTGAGCACGATGTCACACTTCGGATCGGAGCCGAGGCTCATCTTCGCCTTCACCAGATGGTACTCCTTGTTCTTGAGCGGCCCTGTGAGGACCTTGAGCGCACCCCACGAGAACCGGTTCTCGAAGAAGGCATAGAAGAAACTCAAGAGAAGTCCGAAGAGCACGAGCCCTCCGAGAAGCGCCCAGGGACTTCCGGGAAAGGAGAGCTTGAAGGCCTGGAGGGCAATCCCCCCCACGAGGCCTCCGGCAAGCCCGCCTGCGATCCCCACCCCGAGCTTGCGCAGGGATCGGGACCTGAACCCCTCGGTGAGGGCCACCAGAAGGCCTATGAACCCCCAGCCGAGCCCGCTCGCGAACATGAGTCCCGCCTCCCGGCCCCGTTCCCACCCCGAGAGCACTCCTTCGGCCACCACGAAGAGCACCTGCTGGCCGAGGAGGATCCCCAGCGCGCCACTCGAAAGGCCGAAGATCGCACCCCAAAGCAGCCCGAGAAGCCCCTTTCTGCGCGAGGAGACCACGATTCCTTCGAAGGAACCGAAGACCGCACCGAAGACGAGGCCGAAGAGCATCCCTTCGAGCAGTGAGAACACGAGATAGCTCGAAAAGGTCGTCTGCAGGCTCTCCACGAGGAGCAGGAGGGGCCACACCACGACCCCCCCCGCCACCCCCAGGAGCATCATCACGAGACGTTTCATCATGAGCGACATGACTATTCCTCCTTCATGAGCATGAGTCCACTCTCCCCTTCACGCACCGAGAGCCGCACCTCTCCCTCGGGGGGAAGAAGGAAGACCAACCTCGCCTCTTCCTCTCCCTTGCGCACCATGGCCTCATATCGACCGGACGGAAGGTCCCAGACCCCTTCCCCTCCGCGGTAGGCAGAGAGATCCACCCACCCGAGATCCTGTCCCCCTGCACGTACCCGCTCCTTCCCGTCGAGAAGGAACCTGACCCCCTCGGGCGCCGAGAGCACGAGCCTCCCCGGTTTCGGCACCAGGGCGGCGGAGAGGATAAGCTCGTCCTGCCCCGGGCGTATGAGGAGGGAGAAGACCTCGGGGTAGTACCCCGCCGCCTCTGCCCGGAAGCGCCACACGCGTCCGGTCACCAGTCTCTCTGCCTCCACCTCATCGATCGGTACCCAGCGACCGTCGAGGAGCACGAGGAACCGCACCCCTTCCAGGATCCTCGTGTCGCTGAGGGCGTCACGGGCTACACCCTCCACCCTGAGCGGACGCTCGGCCACCTCGCCCACATCCACGAGAAGCGGAGGATGCTCACCTTCGGAGAGAGGAAGGATCTCCCAGGAATACCAGTACACCCTGTGTTCCACCATGAGTTTGAGACGGTAGGCCCCTGGCGCCACGTAGAGGGGACGAGACGAGAAGACCAGGTTTTCCCCCTCCTCCCTCGCAAACTCGAAACGCAACGGGGGATAGGGTGCAGGCGGGATCTCGTTCCGGTCGTTGATGAAGAGCACCCCCTTGAGGAAGAGCTCCTCCGGCTCCTTCACCCCGACCGGCACCCGCACCTCCACGGCAAGGCGCCCGTACCGTGAGGTGAGTACCGTCTCCTGGATGAAACCGGTCCACCATCCCGCATACCCCGCACCTCCCAAGAGGAGCACACCGAATGTGAGAAGCGCCGCCACAAGCCCCCCCCGCCTCCGTTGCCTGAACTCGGGCTCGGGGATCGCAGGCTGGAGCACCATGGCCGAGAGCGTATGCCTGAGTTCGGCCTCATCGAAGCGCGAGAGGTAGCGCTCCACCATCCGGATGATCTGGGCCACATCCTGGAACCGCCTCCGGGGATTGGGATTGATGGTCCTGCGGATGATCCTGCTCACCGTGCGGGGCACATCGGGATTGAGCTTCTTCACCGGGAGGTAGCGCCCCTTCTGGATCATCATGATGGTCTCGGGAGCGAAGTTGCCGGGAAACGGACGCTTACCCGTCACCATCTCATAGAGCATCACGCCGAGGGCGTAGATGTCGGCCCGTTTGTCCACGTGTTTCGCATCCTTGAACTGCTCGGGCGGCATGTAGGAAGGCGTGCCGAGGGTCATCCCCTCTCGGGTAAGATCCTCCTCCTCGTCGCTCTCAATCGCGGCGATACCGAAGTCGGTGAGCTTGACCTCCCCCTCCTTGGAGATGAGGATGTTGGCCGGTTTGATGTCCCTGTGCACGATACCGCGGTCGTGCGCGTACTTGAGGGCATAGCATACCTCGCGCAGGATGTAGAGCGCGAGGGGAGCGGGAAGGTATCGCCGGTGCTTGATGAGCACGTCCACGGCCATTCCGTCCACGAACTCCATCACGATATAGTGGGAGCGTCCCTCGGTGAAATAGTCGTACATGTGGACGATCCTCTGGTCCTTGCAATCCAGGAGGATCTTCGCCTCACGTTTGAAGCGTTCGATGACCTCCTTCCTCCCCTTGAGGGCGAGCTTCTTTATCACCACGTGGCGCTTGAGCACAGGGTGGAGGGCCTTGTACACCGCACCCATACCGCCCCGAGCGAGGAGTGAGATCACCTTGTAGTTGCCTATCGCCTTGGGCTGTTCCGCCACCACACCCTCCTTCACTGGATGTCGACGAGATCGGTCTCGGGATCGAAGGCTCTGTCGGGCATCACCACCGCCACCCCCCAGCGCGAAGGATTGTGTACCTGGATGTACCGCCCTCCCGCCCGCTCCATGTAGGCACCGGAGACCGGCCGGTGCCCTCCGAAATACACGGCATCGGGCACGTCCGGAAGGTAGTGCGCGAGCATCCCCTCCACGCTCCCCTCGTCCGCGGCCTCGTTGTCCGTCCAGGTGAGGCCGTAGATCACCTCGGGATAGAGCCGCATGTTGATCACCACCTCCTCGTCGTACACCTCGGCAGGCTCGGCGTGGGAGGCGAGGAAACGTCCTCCCACCGCGAGGAGAGGCAACGCCTTCTCGAACCTCGCATACGTGTGGAGGAAGTCCTCGCCGTAGAACCGGAGCACGTACTCCCTCACCATCTCGCCTTCGAAGGCGTACTTCCTGAAAGGATGGTTCCCTTCCCCTTCCTCGTTGAGGATGTTCTCATGGTTTCCCTTCAGAAAGTGGAAGCAACGGGGAGCGGCGAGCTTACAACGCATCACCATCTCCATGAGCGCGAAACTCTCCTTCATCTCCTCGTCCATGGCCTTGCGCACCCTGAAGGCGGTGGCGTACTCGTCGAAGGCCTCCTTCCACCGCTCCCTCCCCCTCCGCTCCGAGTGGAACCCATCGCCCAGGCAGAGCACCTGTATGCGCCCCTCCTCGAGCATCTCCCCCACCCGTCCGGCCCCCAACAGCCGGGCGTGCATGAGGGCGTGGAAGAAGTCGTACCTCGCGTGCAGGTCGGGCACGATCACAGTGGGGAGCTCCGGATCGAGGTACACGAGCCCCCCACTCCGACCCTCTACATCCCGCGGTCGGTACACAGGGGGCTCACCCTCCAACAGAGAGAGGCTCTCCTCCACCAGGGCAAGGTAGGCATCCCGTTCAGGAAGGCCGTCCCTGACCCGTATCTGGTCCAGCACGTCAAGGAGCGACATCAGTCAATCACGGTCTTGTTGATCTCTGCAAAATCCTCGCTGAGTTCCTGGATCACCTGGGTGAGCAGTTCGTCCTCCTCTTCGGCCGGCTTCTCCTCGGAGAACACCGCTATCTTGTAGACCGGAGAACTCTGCTGGATAGGCCCCCGGGAGAACTTCACCACTGCATCGGTCTCCACATCCTCGGCGAGGTCGGAGTCCTCCTTCACGGCACTGTCGGGCACATCGGTACGCAGACCGATGGAGGTGTACTCCACCCTCCGCTTCCCTTCCTTGAGCGGCCCTATGGAGAGAAGCGATCCCGAGTAGGTGAGCACGAGGAGCCCGCGCGGATCGTCCTTCCCGAAAAACGAGACCTCTTCGAACCGGTGTTCCTGGAGCGCCTCCTGAAAGGCCTTCTCCTTTTCGACCCAGGCCTTCGCGAGCTTCTCGTAGGTCTCATCCTCGAGAGGAAGACCCGTGGTCTTGGCCATCTGTTTGATGTGTTCCTGAATCACCGGCGCAAGAGAATTAAAGACTTCCATACGAACCTCCTTCCATTGTATACTATAGCGTATTCTATCACATTTTTCTTGAAAAGGGGGTAACATGAATACATTCGACCGTCTCCCTTACGAAATACAGCGTCAGATAGAGATGCTGCTTCAAGAGCAAGATCCCGCGGTACGGGACGAACTGAAAGAGCGGTACGCGCTCGCGTGGGAAAAGAAGTTCCAGCTCTTCACGAGCCAGACACAGAGCCTCGGCATGCAGATGCTCGGCCGCGTGGAGGCGGACGATCCGAGAGGCCTCATCATCCTCACCTATTCAGGCTCGCTCATCAGCCTGGGGCCGGTCCGCGAAGATCGGAGGTGGCTCGAGTACGCCTCCATCAAGTTCCGTTCCGACGTGCCGGAGAGCATCCGCGCCGAAGACGTACGCCTCGCAGCACCTGTGGAGGAAGGGAAGACCGCCTCTTTCGAGGGATCGGCCCTCAAGCAGAGCTCAGCGGTCTACAAGATAGCGGTCTGTGATCCCTCGCTCGCCCCTGCAGAACAGGAGCGAAGGGTGAGGGAAGCAACCATCTACCTCACCAACGGGTTCGTGAAGATCAACAGGTCCACCATGCCCGCAACGCCCACTGAGATCGACCACTTCACCCTCCGAACCATCACCTCCTACCTCTCCCGCCGGCACGGCCTTCCCCAGAAGGCGGTGAAGGAACTCCTCGCCGACTACCTCACCCTCGTGGAGGCCGGCGTGCTCATGGGCGAGCGGGTACGCCTCGGGAACCTCGGATCCTTCAGCCTCACCGTACGCCCCCCACGCAAGGCACGGGTCATGCGGCACCCTGCCACGGGTGGAGAGATCCTCGTGCCCGCACAGCCTGCAATCGCCGTTCCCCGCTTCAAGCCCTCACGCTCCTTCAAGGAAAAGGCCGCCTCAGTGGACATCTCTCCTCTCAGCCCCGCCGAAGAACCATAGAGGAAGGTGACCCGAGGGTACGTGTCACATCACGATGAGATTCGTTTTGCCGATGGTGACCACATCCCCCGGCGCGAGCTTCACGTACTTGTCAGGGGGAATGCGGACGCCATTGAGATGGGTACCGTTCGTACTGTTGAGGTCCTTGAGGAAATACTCGTTTTTGATCTTCTGGATGAAGGCATGATACCTGCTCGCGAGCTTGTTGTCGATCACCACATCGTTGTCCGAGGCGCGGCCGATCGTGATCTTGGTGACGATCGGAAGCCGTTTATTGCCGAAGATGAGACAGTAGTTCTTCTCGCGCTTCTGGATGGATCCCAGCCGCTTCCCCACCGGACTGGAACCGATGATGGTATCATCCCCCATACTGAGTACCAGTATACTGCAGTTTAGAGCATCGCACAAGGAGGACTATCTCTCTCCGCCTCCCAGTCGTTCATACGCCTCCAGGATGAGCTCCTCGGTCTTCTCCCACCCTATGCACTCGTCGGTGACCGACACACCGTACTCCAGTTGGGAAAGGTCCTCAGGGATCTTCTGGCACCCTTCGTGGATGTTGCTCTCGAGCATGAAGCCGATGAGGGAGGTGCGCCCCGAAAGGCGCTGGTCGAGAAACGCCCGGAAGACGCGCTCCTGGCGCACGTAGCGTTTGCCTGAATTGGCGTGGCTGCAGTCGATCATGATGGCCGGCTCGAACCCCCCCTCGCGCATGCGAGATTCGGCCTCCTCCACGAACTCCTCGTAGTAGTTGGGGCCCTGCCTTCCTCCGCGAAGGATGATGTGCCCGTGTGGATTGCCCGTGGTGCGGACGATGCAGGTGCGCCCCTCCTGGTCGATTCCCAGGAAGTTGTGTGGGTGCCTGCTCGCCTTGAGGGCGTTGATCGCGTTGTCGATGCTGCCGTCGGTGCTGTTCTTGAAGCCAACGGGCATGGAGAGACCGCTCGCCATGTCGCGGTGCGTCTGCGACTCCGTGGTCCGCGCCCCGATGGAGGCCCACGAGATGAGGTCAGCGATGTACTGGGGCACGATGAAGTCGAGAAGCTCGGATCCCGCAGGGAGCCCCATCTCATTGATCTCCAGGAGGAGCCTCCTCGCCTCCCTGAGGCCGTAGGCGATATCGCCCGAGCCATCGAGATGGGGATCGAAGATGAACCCACGCCATCCCACCGAGGTACGCGGTTTCTCGAAGTAGACCCGCATCACGAGAAAGAGTCGATCCTGGACCTTCTCGCGGAGTGCAGCGAGCCGACGTGCGTAGTCCAGGGCCGCCACAGGGTCGTGGATGGAACAGGGGCCCACCAGGCCTATGGGACGGGGGTCCTGCTTGGTGAGGATGCTCACGATGGTCTTCCTCGCCTCCACCACCGTGGTGAGGGCCTTCTCTGTGAGGGGAAGGGCCTCCTTGAGCTCCCTGGGTGGGATGAGCTGCTCAAAGGCGTGGATGTGAAGGTTTTCAGCCTGCTGAGAGATGCGGGTCACCATGACGTTCCTCCTCTCCTGATTCTACCGGAAGAAACCCACTCGCACAACCCCTCTAGGAGAACCAGGAAGACCACACCTCGGGCACATAGCCCGCGGTGATACGCGTCCCCTCCCGCACGACGGGGGTCCGGAGGGCACCGGGGTGTTCGAGGAGGAGCTCCTCGAGGGAGACCTCCATGAATGCGAGGCGCTCACGGTAGAGCCGGGACTCTGTATCGATCACGTCATTCCCCAGGGCCTGGGCGATCTTCCTCGCCTCCCCCGGGCTGAAGGGCCGTTCGGTGAGATCGAAGAACTGCACGGGGATGCGACGCTCCTTGAAGAAGCGGATCGCCTTCTGCGTGTTCCTGCACTTTCTGGTACCGTAGACGATGATGTTCACCTCGCACCTCCATATGCACACCATACCTCAAGTTCGTCTCAAAAGTGAAGGTGAGACATCCTCAACTCTCTCTTCAAGAAGGAGATGCGCTTCTCACACCCCGACCATTGACACACTATATATACTGTGTTATCATACAATACATCCATAAAGACCCTATATGTGGGAGGGGTTCCAAGCTGTGAAATGTCCTCACTGTGGGAGTACTGACGACAAGGTGATAGAGACGCGTACCCTCGCAGGAGGGGAGGGTATCCGGCGGAGACGGCAGTGCCTCTCGTGTGGATATCGGTTTACCTCGTACGAACGGATCGAGGAGAAACCCCTCATGGTCATCAAGAAGTCGGGAAGGAGGGAACCCTTCGAGCGCGGCAAGATCGAGAAGGGCATCCTGAGGGCGGTGGAGAAGCTCCCTGTCTCGGGCAAGACGATCGAGGAGCTGGTGAACCGCATCGAGGAACGCGCAGCCCTCTACGACCCCATCGCTCGTGAGGTTCCCACGTCGGTCCTGGGGGATATGGTGCTCGAGGAGCTCAAAGCCCTCGACTTTGTGGCCTACATCAGGTTCGCCTCTGTATACAAGAACTTCAGGGATCTCAAGGCATTCCTGGAGGAGATAGGACACATCCAGAAAACCAACAACGTGACACGCTAAGGAGGAGAACGACATGGAACATGAGGTGTCGTCCCGGCGAGAAACGCCGGCAAAGTATGTGGTGAAACGGGACGGACAGATCGAATTCTACGACAGGTCACGCATCACGCGGGCCATCCTCAAGGCCATCGAGAGCGTCCGGGGGGAGAAGGACAAAAGCCTCGCCGAACACCTCACCGATCTGGTAGAGGAGAAGATCCGCGCGCTCATGAGAGATCGCCATCCCAACTCGGCCCCGGCCATCGAGGAGATACAAGACCTGGTCGAGACCGTGCTCATCGAGGAACGCCAGGTGGACCTCGCCAAGGCCTACATCCTCTACCGGGCCCAGCACAGCATCATGCGAGACACCCGCAAGCTCATGCTCGACATCTCCGCCATCATGGACGGCTACCTCTCCCAGAGCGACTGGCGGGTCAACGAGAATGCGAACGTGAACTACTCCCTCGGTGGGCTCATCCTTCACAACTCGGGGAGTATCACGGCCAATTACTGGCTCAAGAAGGTCTATCCTCCCGAGATCGCAGAGGCGCACATCAACGGAGACTTCCACATCCACGACCTCTCCATGTTCTCCGGCTACTGTGCGGGGTGGTCGCTCAGGCAGCTCATCGAGGAGGGGCTCGGTGGTGTCGAGGGGAAGGTCTCCTCCAAGCCGGCGAAGCACCTCTTCACCCTGGTACAGCAAATCGTCAACTTCCTGGGTATCATGCAGAACGAGTGGGCCGGGGCCCAGGCCTTCTCGAGCTTCGACACCTATCTGGCCCCCTTCGTGAAGGTGGACAGGCTCGGCTACGAGGAGGTGAAACAGGCGGTCCAGAGCTTCGTCTTCGGCGTGAACACGCCCTCGCGGTGGGGCAGCCAGGCGCCGTTCACCAACATCACCCTGGACTGGGTGGTACCGGAGGACCTCAAGGACATGCCCGCGATCGTGGGAGGCAAGCCCCAGGATTTCACCTACGGCGAGTGCCAGGAGGAGATGGACATGATCAACCGGGCCTTCCTCGAGGTGATGCTCGAGGGGGACGCCAACGGCAGGGGGTTCGCCTATCCCATTCCCACCTACAACATCACGCGGGACTTCGACTGGGACAGCGAGAACGCCGCCCTGCTCTTCGATATGACGGGCAAGTACGGGACGCCCTACTTCCAGAACTTCATCAACTCCGACCTCAAGCCAGGAGACGTGCGCTCCATGTGCTGCAGGCTCCAGCTCGACAAGCGGGAGCTGAGGAAGCGGGGCGGCGGGCTCTTCGGCTCCGACGAGTTCACCGGCTCCATCGGGGTGGTGACCATCAACCTCCCCCGCATCGGGTATCTCTCGGACTCGCGGACCGAGTTCTTCAGACGGCTCAACCACCTCATGGACCTCGCCGCCGAATCGCTCACCATCAAGCGCAAGGTCATCACCCGGCTCCTGGAGGCGGGACTCTTCCCCTACACCAAACGCTACCTCAAGCACTTCAACAACCACTTCTCCACCATAGGGCTCGTGGGCATGAACGAGTGCTTGCGCAACTTCATGGGCAAGGACATCACCACGCCCGAGGGGAGGGCCTTCGCCCTCGAGGTGCTCCAGCACATGCGCCGCAGGCTCCAGGACTACCAGGAGGACACCGGCGACCTGTTCAACCTGGAGGCCACGCCGGCCGAGAGCACGAGCTACCGTCTCGCCCGGCACGACAAGGAGCACTACCCCGACATCATCACCGCAGGTGAGGAGGAACCGTACTACACCAACTCCACCCAGCTCCCCGTGGACTACACGGCCGACATCTTCGATGCCCTCGACCTGCAGGAGGAACTCCAGATCCAGTACACCGGGGGTACGGTGTTCCACGCCTTCGTGGGAGAGGCCATCGACGACTGGCGGGTGGTGCGCGATCTGGTGAAGGCCATTGCAGGAACCTATCGTATCCCGTACTTCACCATCACCCCCACATTTTCGGTGTGTCCGGTACACGGGTACCTGAAGGGAGAGGTGCGCTACTGTCCACACTGCGAACGTGAGGAGCGGGAGCGCATCCTCGCCAGGATCCAGGAACTGGAACAGGAAAAGGGCCGGCTCCAGGCCGCACTATAAATGCACCCACAGTAAGGAGGAACGTATGGACGTGAGCACACGACTTGCAGAGATCGACCGGGAGATCGAATCGCTCAAGGCCAGGCTGGCCGAGGTGAAAGGAAGGGAGACCGAGATCTACACCCGGATCGTCGGCTACTACCGCTCGCTCAAGAACTGGAACAAAGGCAAGAAGGAAGAGTACCGACACAGGAAGACCTTCGAAGTGGGGCTGTCCTTCGACACCTTCAGGACACGGGAGCGGAGGGAAGCCGACGAGATCCTCTACTTCTACCGGAAGGCGTGCCCCTACTGTCCTGCCATGAGGCAGGCCCTCGAGGAGGCGGGGATCTCCTACCGGGCCGTAGACGTGGACACGGCCGAGGGGCAAAGCCTCGCGGAGCGATACGGCGTGCTCGGAACCCCCACCGTGCTCCTCCTCGACGGCAAGGGGAAGGAGGTGGGCCGTACCACCTCGCCTGAGGAGCTCAAGGATCTCCTCAAGGGCGCGGCTGCCGTGGCATGAGCAAGGCGATCAGACTGGGGCTCGTGAAGACGAGCCTCATCGACTTTCCTGGCATGCTCAGCGCGGTCCTCTTCACGGGGGGGTGTAACCTCAGGTGCCCCTACTGCCACAATCCCGAATTGGTAGAGGGAGACTCCGAGGACTTCCTCCCGTGGGAGGAGATCCGCGCATTCCTCACACGGAGACGCGGGATACTCAAGGGCGTGGTCTTCACCGGAGGGGAGCCGCTGCTCAAGGGGTTTCTCCCCTCCCTCATCGAGGAGGTGCGGGGGATGGGGTACGCCTGCAAGCTCGACACGAACGGGACCCTTCCTCAACGGCTCGAGGAGGTGCTTCCCCTTCTCGACTACGTTGCGGTGGACTTCAAGACCGCGCCCGATCTCTACCACAGGGTGGGAGGCGACACGACCGGTGGAGAGAAGGTGCGGGAATCGCTCGGGCTCGTGGCGCAGCAGGGGATTCCCCATGAGGTACGGGTGACCGCCTGTCCCCCCATCGTGGACAGGGAGGTCTTCTCCCGGATGCTGGAGGACCTGCCGGAGGGGATCGACCACGTGGTGGTGGCAGGCTTCAGGCCCTCGGTGACCCTCGATCCCGCCTATAGGGAGGTTGCGCCGTACCCGCCGGAGGAACTCGAGGAGTGGAAGCATCTCTGCGAAGAGAGGGGCATCCGTTGTTCCCTGCGGTTCCACACCCCTCACGAGGACGATCCCCTGTAAAAGAAAAAAGCGGCCTCTTCTCTCGGCCGCCTTTTATAGTGGCGAAGGGACTCGAACCCCTGACCCAGCGGATATGAGCCGCTTGCTCTACCAACTGAGCTACGCCACCATGTGTGGGAAACTATAGCAAAAGCCGGAAGCGCCTGTCAATAGACGAGCTTGTGGCGGCGCGCGAGTTCCATGAGCCTTCCGTTCCAGTAGTTCCTGTAGAGGTAGTGCCGCTTCTGGGTGGCGTTCTCTATCCTGCTCGCCCTCACCTGGAGGAGCTTCACCCCTTTCCCAAGGATGGTGAGGGGATGATCCTGTTGATAGGAAAGGCCCCTCCTCTCGAGGTCGAGGAGGATCTCGCCGTACCAGAGGTGGTAGAGATGGGTATAGGGATCGCCCTTGCGCAGATGGGCGTGGCGGATGATCTCCGAGAAGGCTTCCACCGCGGACATGTCCCCCTCCATGCCCCGGGCGTAGAGCTCCAGGACCCGGGTGAGCATCCTGGGGACTCGTTCCCTCGGCTGCTGATAGAAGACCCGCTCTTCTATGAGCCCGAAGCCCGTGTACCACCACGGAAGCAGGTCTTCCTTTACCTCCGGATACTTCCTCACATCCTCGGGCGGAAGGGAGAGCAGTTCCATGATCCTTCTCGTGTCCCCTGCGCGGGCCGCGGCCTCTATACGGAACAACCTCGCCTCCTCGTCTTCAGGGAGTTCCCGAAGGATGCGGTCCGCCTCTTCCGGCCGGTCGAGGAAGAAGAGACAACGGGCCTTCCACTTCTTGAATACCCGCAGGGCCCTTGAAGAGAGCACGGACTGGAAGTATCCGTGCGTAGCGTCGAAGACCTCGAGAGCCTTCTCGTACTCACCGAACTCCACGTGGGTCCGGCCGAGCACGAACCCGAGGGCGGCCCTCACCTCGGGCAGGTCGATCCCCACCGCACCGTCCAGGGCCGTGGTGAGGGAGAGGAGCGTCCTGGTATAGCTCCCCTCGAGCCACCACAGGGTGGATTCCACGAGCGAGGCCAGGAGCCCGGTGGCCTGATCCTTCTCTCCGAGGTGCACCGCGAGGTGGAGATACTCCTCCGCATCCCTGAGGGTGCCTCTCGCAGCGATGGCGAGGGTGAGCTCGAGATAGGCGACGATCCTGAGGAACGAGGAAGGACGACCGTTCTGGAGCCGGAAGATGAGGTCCTTCACAAGGGCGAGGGCTCGGGGAGGATCGGTTCCCCGGAGATACCGCACCACGTGGAGATCGAGAAACTCTCTGAAAGGCGAGGAGAGCGATGTCTCCTTTTCGTACAACGTCACCACCCTGTCCCCTTCCCCCCTCTCCTCTTCCTCGAGCGCATACATCATCCTCGAAAGGAGGAGGAGCCCACGCCGTTCCTCCTCTCGGAGCCGTGTGGAGAGAGGCCCTCCCTCTCTCGCATCCCTCACCATGCTATCGCCCCGGAGCCACCCCCGATACAGGTTCCAGACGAAGGAATCCCGCTCCCCCCCCTGGAGATGGGGAAACCAGAACCAGGGGACGGAATGCCCCAACCTTCTGAGTTCCATCGAGAGGTGCGCGACCATCTCCCGCACCTCGTCGCCGGAGGAGGAAACTCCTGCATACCGAGGGGAGGAAGGAGATCCCGGATAGAGCACCCCATACTCCTGCAGCCAGCTCCTCATCTCTTCCACCTCGAGCGGCGTGATATCCCATCTCGAGGCCCAGTCCTTGATGCGTTCCTCTCCCAGCACGGGGAAACACAGCTCATGGAGCAACAGGAGTCTCCTCTCCTTCGGAGAGAGTCCCATGAGAAAGCTTTCCAGGGGACCGGTGCCCTCGTCCTCCCGCACGAGGTTCCGGGCGTAGAGTTCGAATCGGTGCCACTTTCCTGCTCCCCGGAGGGGATCGACTCCTCTCTCCCGGAAGAACCTCTCTCTGTCCCCGGGAGTGAGGCCAGGCGCCACCACGGAAACCGCTCTGTCCTTCAGCCACGCGGGAGGGGAGGTGGATGAGACCCACACCCAGCCGATCCCCCTCTCCCTGCTCCACTCGAGGAGGCGTACGAGGATGGGCTCCTCCTCTTCTCCCCCTTCCGAGGCGACCAGCACGACCACCTTCCGTCCTCTGCGCCGGAGGAGATCCATGAGATGCGTGCATGCATGGTAGAGTGCGCGGAGCGGGATGTCGACGAGGATGTCTTCATAGCGAACCCTTCGAAGCATCTCTCCTACATACCCTTTCGGGAAGTCATCCTCCTCCACGCGGGAGAGGAGGAGACGGAGGAGACCCGAGAGAAGGGATTCCGCGGCGAGCATGCGTCCTGAGTGGAAGGACTGCGGCAGGACGGTCCACCCTCTCCCCTCGAGACGCCAGACAAGGGTCCAATCGAGGAGATCCGCCGGATGCGCCCTAAGGTGGCAGACGCCCCCCCGGCGTAGTATGTGCAGGCAGCGGCCGAAGGCCCTGCACTGTCCCCGGGAAAGCGGCATCCGGGAGAACGGGAACTCGACCGAGGAAGGGGTATAGCCCCTCAGTTCCGTGAGGAGCCACAGGTCCTCCTCCCGTTTCGCCCGTACATGTCGGACGAGGAGACGGTAGACCCCCTCCGTGCTCCAGAGGCAGCCGCCTCCGAGGGGGATCTCCTCGTGCGTCCGGCCGCCCCCGGATCCGCCATCCTCGAGGAGAAAGGCGACTCCGTGATGGAGGTGTGAACGGTCCTCCACGAACTCCTTGAGAGCGAAAAGCGAGGAGAGAAGCGCGAGCACGTCCTCCCTCGAGTGCTGGGGGGGGAGGGAGAGGCGCCACAGGTCACCGTGCTCCACGAACTCGCAACCCGGCCATACCTCCACAAGCCGCCTGCGAAGCTCGTCATAGAACTCCAGCACCGGCCTCCGCCCGATCCGTCGGGCCATCTTCCCGTGGTAGAGATAGATGCTGAGAAACACATCCTCCCCCTATTTGCATTTCTCGGCAGAATCGGTTATCCTTATAGATGATTATGCCACACTATCTGCGGATTGGCGAGAAAAAACTCTCCCGGATCCGACTCACGATCCACCCGGGGGCCACGGTCACGGAAGTCTTCTCCCTCCTCAGGAAAGTGGAGATAGTCGGACTCCCGCACTCTCCTCAGACCATCATCTACGCCGTACTCGAGCTTGTGAGCAACTCCCTCAGGGCGCTCTCGAAGAAGACCGACCCTGCGCCTGTATACGTGACCCTCGCCTTCAAGGACGGCTCCTTCACCGCAGAGGTAAGGGACGAGGCAGGAGGCTTCGATCCCTCCACTCTTCCCTACGATATCAATCTACCGGCGGACAGGATCGACATCGAGAGCAAGGCCTTCCATGCCTACCGGGAAGCGAACGGCAACCGACATTTCGGCCTGGGCCTCTATATCGCAAAGAAGGTCTTCGACAGACTGGAAATCCACTTCTTCGACAGCACCGGGAACGAAGTTCCCTGGGACGCCCAGGAGAAACACGGGACCCTCATCCGGGGAAGCATCGCTATAGGAGCCCCTCATGGAGCAGCGAGAAGAGAAGCGGAAAGTACCTCGCGATAACCTCTACGCCAAGGCCCTCATCGAGGACGAGGAGACCCCCGCCTATGTGAGGGACATCTCTGTCCTCGGCTGTAAACTCGAGTTCCTGAAGCCGCTTCCCCTGGAGAAGGGGGCGCATCACGTCCTCCAGGTGATACCCCTCGAAGAGACGGGCATCCCCCCTTTTGAACTGACTGCCGAGGTCCGATGGACTGCCCACGAGGATCTCTTCTACACGGCGGGATTTCGCTTCGTAGAGGTGCCCATAGAATCATCGCTCAAATTGAAAAAACTGGTGGAGTTCATACGGGATCACGTACGTACCATATGACCCCCTGGCACCTTCATTCGGGAGGCGGTATAATGCAGCGTAGCAAAGGGGGTGCCTGAATGGATATCGATGTGACCAGGGAGAAGCATTCGTTCATCCTCTCCCTGACCGGGGAGCTCGACCTCTACCAGGCTCCTCGGATAAAGGACATGCTGCAGAAGGTGTTTCCCGAACACCCGGCGAAGATCGTACTCGACCTCGACGGTCTCACCTACATCGATTCGAGCGGCATAGGGGCCCTCCTCTACGCCTACTCCGAGGCCAAACGCCGGGACATCGCCTTCTACCTGGTGAATCTCCACGGCTCGGTGAAACGGGTCATCGAGCTCACGAAACTCCTCCACTATTTCCCCATCGCTCCATCTCTCGAGGAGGCGCTTCACGAGGAAGAATCCTCCGCCGATCCCTCCGAAGAGATGACCTTCACCTCTCCGGAGAAATCCTCACCGTAGAGCGATCGTGCGAGGAAGAACCTGTCGTCGTCTTTCAGATCGAGAAAGGCGAGCGCGACGTAGAGCTTGTCGGCATCCTGAAAACGCCGCACCACACGGGCCTTGACGGGGACCTTCCTGCCTTCCACTTCGAGCACCACCTCGATCTCCGAGAAGAGGAGGAAGGGATCGTCCTCCACTTGTCGAGGGAACGTGAACAGGACCCCGGAGAGGCTTATGTCGATGATCTCCGCCCGATCGTAGGTGATCTCGGCCTTCCGGGGCTTGAAGTACCCGTGGATCTTGAGGGAATAGGCCAGACTCGCGCAGAACTCGTGCACGTATTCGAGGACCCGCCTGTCGTAACGCACCCTCTTCTCCACCGTGCTCACCAGGTACACATACCCTATCACGTATTCATAGAAGAGGATGGGGGCAAAGAGTTCCTGACCTATCTTCTGTTCCCGCTTCCGCGCCACCAGTTCCCTGATGCGGCGCACGGCATCCGACCTTGAGACGCCTTGGTCGCGGAAGTAGAGGAGAATGGCGTCTATGGAGAGGAGGTTGAGCTGGGGGTAGAGCCTGTCGATGTTGGCCGACGTGTAGATATAGCTCTGAGGATAGAGAAGCACCTTGCCCGTGTCGGTGATGATACGCTCTTCCTCGGATTCGGGAGTGCGCTCCTTGAACATGACGATCTTGCTCTCGGTGGAGAATTCGGCCGCCTTCTTCCTGAAGTCGTTGAGGAGCGCGGAGATGGTGGCCGCATCGAAGGAGGGAGACACCACCGGTGGGGTCCCCGCCCCCCCCTTCTTCACGGAAGGAAAGTTGAGGACATAACGCTCGCCCCTCACGGTGAACAGGAGCCTCACGTTTTCCGGATGTCTCACCCGCTCGAACTCCCGCTGGAGATCCCGATAGACCCCCTCGGGGATGCTCGTGACCACGAGGTCGTCTTCCCGCCCCAGGTAGACCATGTCGAAGGTCATGAGGGTGCCGTGGATGCGGAAATAGGCGCTCACCTCGTCGCCCACGGGAATGTCGAGCACCGGGTTCCCCTCCACGAAGAGATACATCTTGCTCGTCTTGAAGTCCACCTTGTGGATCTCCGCGCGGTATCGCCGCCTCTGGAACAGGAGCTCCACGGGGATCTTCTCATCCTCGAGCGACTTGAGGATGAATTCCTTCTCGATCCGCCTGAGCGGAGTACCCATGGCCTGCTCCTCCTTTTCCCCTAATACAGGGGCAACATGGCGTAGCCTCCCGGCGCGAAGGGGCGTTCCTCGGTCTCGGGAGAGAGGAACGATGCCGTATCGAGGAGGAGGTCGGAGACCACCCATCCGGCATCTTGCTTCTTCAAGACGAGGCTCCCCCCCACGTATCCCTCTTGGAGATACAGCTTGATGTTCACGTGGAAGAGCCCCGAGGCGTCGGGGAAGGCCAGTCCGATACGTACACCTGTGACGGAGACTCCCAGCCGATCCATATAGGCCAGGGTCCTGAGAACGTGCTGCCGCACCCCCTCATCCTGGATCTCGGGCGGCAGCCGCCTGGTCGAAAAGGCCTGTGCCGTCCGGCGGGCCGCCTCTTCGGGCGACGAAGGCGCGATACGGCCCGGAAGGGGGCCGATGTAGGTGTCGGTCGCGAGTACGGACTCCCTCAGGTGCTGGAGAAAGGGATGCTCCCTCGGAACCCGGGCGGGTTGAGGGGCCGAAGAGGGACGAAGAGAGGGAGCGGGGGATCTCATCGTCAGCCCCTTCTCTCCCGTCTCCTGCGAGGGCTGAGGAGGGGGAGAGGGTTCTTGCGCGGCAGAGAGCTCCACCCTTAAGGCAGAACTCGTGGGAGAAGGAAGAGGGGTGTGCTCTACACTCTTTGATGTGCCTCTTTCACAGGAAGAGAGCATGGAGAGCACCAATAAGAGAAACACGAGTACCGTAGGAAACCCCTTCCGCACATCTCCTCCCACATACAATAATCGTAGTGCCATTATAAGCTCCATCTATCCGTCACGCAAGCAGTGATGTGTACTGCGCCCATTAAGTCAAGACAAAAAGGGTAGGGAGAAATGGTAGTACCGAAAGGGGTCATGCGACCTCCTCTCCTTGCATCTGCGCCCAAAGGGCCTCATATTCCTCGGGGCTCCTGTACCCTAGCGCACTGTGGACATAGTGCTGGTTGTACTCCTCCGCCCATCCCCTCACCGCCTCCTCCAGCTCCCCCACGTGCTCCCACTCCCGCAGCCACAACAGCTCCTCCTTCATCGTCCGTATCATCCGCTCCGTGTCCGCATTCCCCTTCGGATTGTTGTAGCTCGTGAACACCTGTTCGATCCCCAATACCTCCATCGCCTTCATGAACGACCGGCTCAACGGTTGGCTCCCGTTGTCACTCACCAGCCGAAGCCCTCTCCCCCTCACCCCCTCGGGAAACTCCCGCTCCACCGCCATCTCCATCGCCGCACACCACTCCTCACTCCTCCCCCTCACCGACACCTTCCACCCCACCAGCTTCTTCGTGTACCAGTCAAGTACGATCACGAGATAGACCCATCCTATCCCTTTCACCAGCACCTTCGTCATGTCGATCCCCCACCACTCCCTCGGTCTCCTCGCCACCGGCTTCCCTCGCCCACTCCCACGTCTCGCTTTCTTCTTCTCCCGTCTACACATAAGCCCCGCACCCTTCATAAGTCCTCTCACCCGCTTCTCGCTCACCTCCTCCCCCTCCCGCCTCCTCAACCACCACGCCACCCGCCTGTACCCCCAGTACGGATGCTCCCCCACAAGATCCCTGATCTTCTCCATAAGCCGCCCATCGTCCCTCTCCTTCTCCTCCCGCTTCTTCCCCACCTTCTGCCCCCTTTTCCTCCTCGCATAGTACCGGCTCCGACTCACGCCAAACGCCTCACACGCATCCTTCACCCGGTACCCTTCCCCCACCAGCCGCTCCACCGCCTCTATCTCCCCAACAGCTCCTTCGTTTTTTTTAGTATCTCGATCTGGATCGCCTGCTTCGCTATGATCTTCTCAAGCTGCTCTATCTTCGCTCGATAGGTGTCCTTCTCCTTCCTGCCGTCTGCAAGGGCTCTCGTGCCCCCTTCCAGAAACCTGTCCCGCCATCGGTAGTACATCGTCTGGCTGATCTGGTGTTCCCGGCAGATCTCGGCGATCTGCCGTTCGCCTCGGAGTCCTTCCAGGACGATCGCAAGTTTCTCTTCAGTGGTCCATGTCCGCTTCTTCATCTGCGTCCTCCTCCCTTATTCCAGTCTTACCTCTACCATTTCTCCGTGTCCACTCCTACGGGACGCAGTATATATCCGTGCCACCTCTCTCTTCGGTATTATACCACAGGTGGCTCAAAAATGGTAATCACCTTTCAGAATTGCTTGAGCGAGCTATGAACAAATACCACAATCGGGCCATCGAGACGGCTCAGGTGATAGAAGAGCTCATCGCCATTGCCAAGCAGATGCGCGAAGCCGCTCGGCGAGGCGAGGATCTGGGACTATTCGAGGACGAGGTGGCGTTCTACGACGCACTGGCTTCCAACGAGAGTGCGGTGCAGGTCCTGGGGGATGAGACCCTGAGGAAGATCGCCCAGGAGTTGGTGGAAAGGGTACGTGGAAGCGTCTCGGTGGATTGGAGCAAGCGGGAAAATACCCGTGCCCAGCTGCGAGTACTGGTCAAGCGCATCCTGCGAAAATACGGCTATCCTCCTGACAAGCAGGAACAAACCACCGAGCTTGTGCTGGAGCAAACAGAAGTCTTGTGTGAGGACTGGGTGCTATCGTAAACGCTCTTTCACTAGAGCTCCTTCCACTTGTGAAACACGGCCCCCTCTCCTCACGTACTCTGGCGAGCTTCTCGCCTCTCTCGTTCACACACACAAATGAGGGAGGGCCTACGCCCTCCCTCAAGGCGAGAATTGAGGTGTCTATGAAGAGGCTACTGCCTCTCCTACTTTCCGTGTGAAGAGGAGCTGGCCGTGCTCGGCGGTCACGAACACCGTATCTCCCTCGCTATACTTGCCTGCAATGAGTTCTTTTGCAAGGGGGTTGTAGATGAGGCGCTGTACGCTGCGTTTGAGGGGTCGTGCGCCGAACTCGGGGCTGAAGCCTTCCCTCACCAGGATCTCCTTGGCCTTTTGATCCACCTCTATGGAGAGGTGCTGCTCCGAAAGCCGCTCGTTGAGGCGTGCGATCTCGAGATCGAGGATCTTGTAGATGTGCTCCTGCGTGAGCCTGTGGAAGACGATCATCTCATCGATCCGGTTGAGGAACTCGGGCTTGAAGCTCGCCCTCAGGAGGCTGTTGACCTGCGGTTTGACCTTCTCCAGATCGTCGGCCTCGAGGATGAGATCACTCCCTATGTTACTCGTCATGATGATGATGGTGTTCTTGAAGTCCACCACGTGCCCCTGGCTATCGGTGAGCCTTCCGTCATCGAAGATCTGGAGCATGATGTTGAACACATCGGGATGGGCCTTCTCCACCTCGTCGAAGAGGATCACCGAGTACGGCCTTCTGCGCACAGCCTCGGTGAGCTGACCGCCTTCTTCATAGCCCACATACCCCGGCGGGGCACCGATGAGCCTGGAGACCGCATGCCGCTCCATGTACTCGCTCATGTCGATGCGCACCATGGCCCGCTCGTCGTTGAAGAGGTAGTCGGCCAGGGTACGGGCAAGCTCGGTCTTTCCCACACCGGTCGGGCCAAGGAAGAGGAAGACGCCCATCGGCCGTCTCGGGTCGGAGAGGCCGCTCCGGTTCCTTCGGATCGCATCGGCCACGGCCCTTATGGCCTCCTCCTGCCCTATCACCCGTCTGCCGAGCTCCTCTTCAAGGTGAAGGAGCTTCTCCTTCTCGGAGGCCATCATCTTGGTCACCGGTATGCCGGTCCAGCTCGAGACCACGCGGGCGATGTCCTCCTCTGTCACTTCTTCCCTCAGGAGCGAGCTTTCCTCGCCCTTGAGCCGCTCGAGCTCCTTGGTCTTCTCCTCGAGCTCACGCCGCTTCTGAGGCAGGAGGCCGTACTTTATCTCGGCCGCCTTGTCGAGGTTCCCCTGCCGTTCGTACTGGGTCTCCTGTATGGTGAGCTCCTCGATCTCGGCGTTGAGCTTCCGGATCTCGTCGATGATCTTCTTCTCGTTCTGCCACTTGAGGTAGAGCTTGTCGCGCTCTTCCTTGAGCTGGGAGAGCTGCTGCTCGATCTTCTTGAGCCGCTCCTGAGAGGCGGGGTCCTTCTCTTTGGAGAGGGCCTGGCGTTCTATCGTGAGCTGGAGGATCCTCCTGTCGAGCTGGTCGAGCTCAGTGGGCATGCTCTCTATCTCCATCTTGAGCCGGCTGGCCGCCTCGTCGATGAGGTCGATGGCCTTATCCGGGAGGAAACGCGAGGTGATGTACCTGTCCGAGAGCACCGCCGCGGCCACGATGGCCTCGTCGGTGATGCGCACACCGTGGTGCACCTCGTAGCGCTCCTTGAGCCCGCGGAGGATGGAGATGGTGTCCTCCACCGAGGGCTCCGCAACGTAGATGGGCTGGAACCTGCGCTCGAAGGCCGCGTCCTTTTCGATGTGTTTCCGGTACTCGTCCACCGTGGTGGCACCGATGGTCCTCAGCTCACCACGGGAGAGCGGGGGCTTGAGGAGGTTGGCGGCGTCGGTGGCGCCTTCAGCCGCACCTGCACCGATGAGGGTGTGCAGCTCGTCGATGAAGAGGATGATCTTTCCTTCAGAGGCGATGACCTCGTTGATCACGGCCTTGAGGCGTTCTTCGAACTCGCCGCGATACTTGGCCCCTGCCACGAGGGCCCCGAGGTCGAGTGCGAGGATCCGCTTGTCCTTGAGGGAATCGGGCACGTCGCCTGCCACGATTCTGCGCGCAAGGCCTTCCACGATGGCCGTCTTACCCACACCCGGCGGCCCCATGAGCACAGGGTTGTTCTTGGTGCGCCGCAGGAGCACCTGGATCATGCGGCGGATCTCCTCGTCGCGGCCGATCACCGGGTCGAGTTTCTCCTGCCTGGCGAGTGCGGTGAGGTCACGGCAGTACTTCTCGAGGGCCTGGTAGGTGCTCTCGGGATCCTGACTCGTCACCCGTCTCCCCTGGCGGATACCCTCTATGGCGTGCTTTATGCCCTCATAGGTGAGGCCGTTGCGCTGGAACACACGTCCTACCTCCCCCGGTTCCTGGGCAAGAGAGAGGAGGATATGCTCCACACTCACGTACTCGTCCTGCATGCGCTTGGCTTCCATCTCGGCCTTGCTGAGGACACGAGCCGCCTGGTTGGAGAGACTCACTCCAGTGGTCGACCCCCCTTCTGCATAGACCTTTGGCTTCTTTTCAAGCAGGGCTACAAGCTCGTGTTCGATCTGGGCACGGGATGCGCCCAACCGCTCCACCAACGGTTTGATGATCCCCTCCTCCTGCTGGACGATCGCAAGGGCGATGTGCTCCGGCTCGAGAAGGGTGTGATCGTACTGGTGCATGAGTTTGGTCGCGTTCTGCAAGGCCTCCTGCGCCTTCACCGTGAAACGTTCGAGATCCATATGTTTCTCCCTTTGGATCACATTTTGTACTGGCGTGTCGTTCCGGGTCCGTGTATAATAACCTACTCAAGGGGCTCAAGATCGTCAAACAAAGGAGTTACGATGGAACAGCGAGACCGGCTCGTCCTGCTCCACGGCTTCACCCATCAGGAGATCCAGAGACTCCTGCCTGCGATAAAGCAAGTGGTGGAGGATCCTCACAGCATCGCCTTTGCCATGACCACCCCCACGAACCTCGAGTGGACGGTGGCGGAGCTCATAAAAGAAGTGACTGAAGAACACAAGATGCTCACTGCCCGTAAGGAATCAGGCGGGCGAGAAGGTGAAAGAGAACCCTCCGCGTCTGAGTGAGATAGCGGGAGAAGCCTTCACGGATGGTCTGCGGGTCCTGGACTGAGGGGCCTTCGCCTGCACACTCGCTGGCACAGGCGGCAAGGAGGGCCTCGCCGGTCTCCGGCGTCCCTTCCAGGTGGAACTGGAGCCCCAGGATGCGGTCCTCGTAGAGGAAGCCCTGCACCTCGGTGTGGTGATTGTAGAAGAGGTGGAGCGCCCCAGGTGGGAGGGTCACCTCTTCACCATGCCAGTGAAAGGCCATGAGTGAGGGGGGAATCCCCTCCACCCAGGGGTGGCCGGAGGCCTCGGGCGTCACGTACACCGGGAACCAGCCGATCTCCTTTCCTTTGGCCTTCCTCACCTCACCTCCGAGGGCCTCTGCGAGGAGCTGGGCGCCCAGGCACACACCGATGAGGCGCTTCCCGGCCTCTACACACCGGCGAATGAAGACCTTCTCCTCCTTCAACCACGGGTACAGCCCCTCATCGTGGACGCTCATGGGCCCTCCCATGAGCACCACCAGATCGGGCACCTCAGAGGGAAGCACATCTCCAGAGGAAAGACACACCGACTCCCAGCGGGCCCCTTGTTCGCGAACGTAATCCTCGATCATAAAGGGCCGCTCGAACGCCACGTGCTGGACGAAGAGAACGTGCACAAGACCTCCTTTCCTCATCCCTACCTCTTGGGCTACTATGACTCTACCATCCCTGAAAAGGAGTGTCCATGCGAGTCCGCAAGGTGGTGGAAACCCTTCCATCGTACACGGCCGGTGCCTCGCGCCCCGGTGCAATAAAGCTCTCCTCCAACGAGAATCCGCTTGGCCCCTCACCGCTCGCCCTGAAGGCCCTCCAGGACACCGCAGCCACCATCCACCGCTACCCGGATGGAGCATGTCGCGCGCTCAAGGAGAAGCTGGCAGAGCTTCATGGCCTTTCCCCCGACTGGTACGTGATAGGAAACGGGTCCGATGAGGTGATGCTCTTCATCGCCGGCGCCTTTGTGGACCGAGGGGCCTCCGTGGTGACAGGGGAGCACACCTTCTCCGAGTACACCTTTGCAACGCGCGTGTTCGAGGGAGAGGTCCGCTACGCTCCCATGCAGGAGGGACGGTTTCAGCTCGAGGAGATCCTCGCCCGGATCGACGCATCCACCAGGGTGGTGTTCATCTGCAACCCCAACAACCCCACAGGCACGTACCTCTCCCATGAGGAGCTCACCTCCTTTCTGGAAAAAGTACCCGGAGACGTGCTCGTGGTGGTGGATGAAGCCTACAGGGAATACGTGGAGGCCCGCGACTTCCCCGAGACCGTCGAGCTCCTCAAAGACCATCCCAACCTCATGGTGCTCCGCACGTTCTCCAAGGTCTACGGGCTCGCAGGCCTCAGGGTTGGATACGGCGTGGCGCACCCACAGGTGATACGATATGTGGGACGGCTCAAGCCTCCCTTCAACGTGAACCTCCTCGGTCAGGCAGCAGCCCTCGCGGCCCTGGACGACGAAGCGTTTGTGGAACGCTCCCGCGCCATCACGAGAGAAGGGAAAGCATTCCTCTATGGTGAACTCTCCCGACTGGGACTGTTCTACTACCCCTCAGAGGCGAACTTCGTGTGCTTTCGTGTGGAAGGGAGTTCACAGGAGGCCTTCAGAGCGCTCATGGAGCGAGGCGTCATCATCCGGCCGCTCGACAGCTTCGGGCTCCCCGGCTGGATGCGGGTGACCGTGGGCACGCACGAACACAACACGGCCTTCATCGCGGCACTCGAGGACTACCTCAGGACGAGGAGGACCTGACGTGGAAGTGGCACTCTGGGCCCTCATCTGGTGTGGCGCCCTCCTCCTCTGCACCCTCCCCGCCATCCTCACCCGCCTCCCCATCCCCCACACCCTCGGCCTCATCCTTGCCGGCATGGCAGGCGGCGCCCTCGCCCTCTCGCTCACCGCCCTCCTCTCCCCACTCCTTCCCTCCTCCCTCCTCACCCTCCTCATCCCCCTCCTCGAAGAAGCGGTGAAGGCGGGCACCCTCGTCTTTCTCCTCCCCCGCATCCCCACCCCCTCCCTCCGCCCCGCCGTCCTCCTCGTGCCGGCAGGCTTTGCCTCCTTTGAGACCGTGCTCTACGCCTTTCCCTCCCCCTCCACCCTCTTCGCCCGGACCCTCTTCTCGCTCCCCCTCCACCTCGCCGCCACCACCCTGTGGGCCAGCCCCTTCCTCACCACCCCGCCCCCCCGCACCCTCCGCTCCCACCGCGGCATCCTCCTCGCCTGGCTCCTCCACCTCGCCTACAACCTCCTCTCCCGCACCCGCCCCCTCCTCGGCCTCGCCTCTCTTCCCCTCTCCCTCCTCATCATCACCTCCTTCCTCCTCTCATCCCCCTCCCGCCGCTAGCCCCCACAAGACCCGCCCCACAAAAAAGAGGCCGCGGACACACCGCAGCCTCCCCCCACAGACACTCAGACCCACACTCACCCTGCTCGCCGCACACCCAGAAACCACCCCACACCCCACGCGAGGCCAAAGGTAAGGACCACCCCCACCATACCTGCGAGTATGGTGGAAAGGAAGGGGTTCGCCACACCCGGGACCGTGTAGTCGGCAAGCGGGCTCACGAACGAGGGGGCCACCTCCTTGATGTGGGCAAAGCGCTCGAGCACCCACTCGAGCCCGTCGGGGAGCGGACTCGCGAGCGGTGCGAAGAGCACCACTCCTACGAGCGCACCGAGTCCCGGGGCAAGCCAGCCCATCGTTCGTGCCTCGCTCCCCATCCGGGAGAGCACAGGAACGAGCAGCGCAGTACCCGCCCCCTCGATGAACCCGACGAGGGCGTGCACCCCCACCATGGCAGGCACCGCCTCGCGTGCGGGGAAGATCCCCATGTACGCAAGCTCGAGCGCACAAGCGAGCGCAGCGAGCACCACCGAGGCCCAACCTGCAATCGCCCACAGGAGCGGGGAGACGGGCCGATCCTTCCGCACCAGGAAGAGGGCCGGAAGCGCCGCGACGAAGGCCATGTTGATCACGTTCCACCCGAGAGAGGCGAGTCCCCCATCAGCAAACACCAAGGCCTGAAGGCTGAGCACAAGCACCATGGAAAGCAGACCAAACGGAGCGCCTAGCACCCCAATGGCGAGCACCGTCCCGATGATGTGTCCCGAGGTACCATGCTGAACAGGCACATTGAGCATCTCCAGGGCAAAGACGAGCGCCGTCACGCTCGCGAAAAGCAGGCCGTCAGGCTTCCGCTCACTTCGGGCGGCCCACCAGGCGACCCCCACCGTGAGAAGCCCTGCAATACCGCCCCCTGCTGCACCAGACCGCGCATGCGACATCACGTGTGAAGGAATGTGCATACTCCCTCCTCTTATGGTGTTCTAAAATCTCAGGAGAAGTATAAAAGCTTTCCTATACACCTACAAGTGGTTCCCACAGATTCGCAAATCCCCCCGATTTTTCTGCAAATTTCGATTTACGAACTCAAACCGCCTCCACTGAGAAAGAGCAACAAAACGCTCAAAACCCGGGACTGTAACAGGGACTGTAACATCGAGTGTTGAAAAAGGCGGGGAAAAAAGATAAGGGGTATCTCCCACCACCAAACCTCTGAAAGAAGGAGGAGATACCCCATGAAGCGTGGTAACACACGCACACTGATTGATACACAGTATACCCTCTCTGATCTGATGAAGCAAGTGGAGGCCCAACTCCGGGAGGAGGTGCGCCACACCTACAAGACGTACCTGGAGCACCTCCTTGAGACGCTGAGAGAGGAGGCAGTGGGACGACCACGATATGCACGAGGGGAGGCTGAGAAGGCACCGTACTACCGGTACGGCTACAGAAAGTGGAAGAGCGTGCAGACCCCCTGGGGGCCGATCGAGGAGGTACGCGTGCCCCGCATTCGCACCGGCGGGGGGAAGGAGGTAAAGCTGGTCGCCTATGAGCAGAGGCTCGTGGCCCTCGCTGAGCAGCTCCTCCTTGGGTATGTGAGAGGGATGAGCGCGCGGACGTGGGCCATTCTGTTACGGGAGCTGGGGATAGGAGAGGCTCACCCGCAGACACTCCTGCGGCTCATAAAGCGTCTTCGTGAGGAGAAGGAGCAGTGGCGGAGGAGGTCCCTTAGAGGAGTGAAGGCCCTTGTGCTGGATGGAGTGTGGGCAAAGAGGCGTGGGAGGGGTCAGAAGAAGCTGGTTGTCCTGAGTGCCGTGGGGGTGAAGGAGGACGGATCTCATGAGCTCCTCGACTGGGTGGTTGCGGAGCAGGAGGACCGGGCGAGCTACGAGCGACTCCTTACCAAACTCTATGAGCGAGGGCTTGAGGAGGTGGAGCTGGTGGTGGCCGATGAGGCAGAGGGGATCTGGCAGGCGGTGGAGACCGTGTATCCTGAGGCGAAGAAGCAGGTATGCCTCTGGCACCTGCAATGCACCCTTGAGCAGAAGCTTCTGCAGGATATGGGGGACCAGAAGGGGAAGAAGGCTCACCTCCAGGAGGAGAGGCGAGCCTTTCGGACTGAGTACTGGAGGCTCTTTGAGGCAGGAGGGAAGGAGGAGGCAGAGGAAGCGTTCGAGGCATTCGTGAAGAAGTGGGCGACGAAGGCCCCCCGGATGACGGCTGCTCTCCTGTGGCGGAAGGAGCGGCTCTTCTCCTATCTGGAGTTACCCTATGAGTGGAAGGAGAAGGTGAGGACGAGCAACCTTGCGGAGAACATGTTTCGGCACATGAGAAGCTTTCTACGGAGGTATCCTGGGTATATGAGCCGTGCCCATGCAGATGAGGTGGTAGGCCTCTACGTGGTGGGCATGCAGGTGATACAAGAGGTGGGGAGATGCACCCCTTATCAACTCCAGCTCAATTTCAACACTCCCCCTTGACAGTGCCGAATCCCGGAAGGGGTTGACGCAATGTGCCGGTTTCTGTATATTTCTCTACACAATACCGCAGGGTAGAGCAGTTGGCAGCTCGTCGGGCTCATAACCCGAAGGTCGGAGGTTCGAGTCCTCCCCCTGCTAACACCGGCGCTGAGTGCGCCGGTTTTTTTCTGCCCTTTCCCCTCAGCGTTGACCAACCTCTTCTCCTGCAGTATCTTCTTGTACGAGCAACACTCTACCCAAAAAGGCAGGCCGCACATGAAACCAGGGACGCGTACACTCCTCATCGTCGCAGGGATTATCCTTCTTATAGTCCTCTCTCTCTACGGATGTGTGGTAGGTACCTACAACAACCTGGTCCAGCTTGAGGAAGGGGTGAAGGCGCAGTGGGCACAGGTGGAAAACGTCTACCAGCGGCGGGCCGACCTCATCCCCAACCTCGTGGCCACGGTGAAGGGATACGCCTCACACGAGCGGGAGACCCTGGAGGCAGTGGTGCAGGCCCGCAGCAAGGTGGGATCCCTCACCCTCGACTCCTCAGTGATAGAAGACACACAGAAGTTCGAGGCCTTCCAGCAGGCCCAGGCTGAGCTGAGTAGCACCCTCTCGCGCCTCCTCGTGGTGGTGGAGCGCTACCCGGAGCTTAAGGCCAACGAAAACTTCCTGGCCCTTCAGGCTCAGCTCGAGGGAACCGAAAACCGCATCGCAGTGGAACGCCGCAGGTACAACGAGGTTGCCCAGCGCTTCAACACCGCCATACGCCGTTTCCCCGCGGTGATCATCGCCAACATGTTCGGATTCAAAGAAAAGGCCTACTTTAAGGCAGAAGCGGGGGCCGAGAAGGCACCCGTGGTGAATTTCGACTGATCTCTCCGGGGAGATACCGTGGCCAAGATACGCACGCTCATACCCATAGCTGCACTCTCATGTCTCCTGTTCGGATTCACCCTCCCCGATACCCCGGCAGGGAGGGTGAACGACTTCGCCGACATCCTCTCACCACAGACAGAGCAGGAACTGGAAGCGCTTCTCCTGAGATACGAGCAGACCACCACCAATCAGCTCGTGGTCGTCACCGTTCCGTCCCTGGAGGGACAGTCCATTGAAGAATACTCCATACGCCTGGCAGAGAAGTGGAAGATAGGTCAGAAAGAGAAAGATAACGGGATCATCCTACTGGTCGCACCTCAGGAGAGACGGGTGCGCATCGAAGTGGGATATGGACTCGAACCGGTCCTCACCGACGCCACCTGTGCACTCATCATCCAGCGGTACATCATCCCCGCATTTAAGGAGGGCAACTACGACATCGGGGTGAGGCAGGGGGTGGAAAAGGTCATCGCCGCCACTGTGGACGGCGATGACCTTGAGAAGATCTTCTCTGGCTACACACCGATGGCGCGAGGCACCCCATCCACACTCGAGGATCCCGTCCTGTGGGGAGTGATCCTCTTCCTTGGTGCGGTCTTCCTCATACTCATCCTCGACTCCCGGAGAAGCGCTCACAGCATCCGCGGAAGGAGGCGGAGAAGCCCAGGGATCTACTGGATAGGATTCGGCGGCAGATCCGGAGGCGGCTTCTGGGGAGGTGGTGGTGGCTTCTCCGGGGGTGGGGGAGGCTTTGGCGGAGGAGGTGCCAGTGGCAGTTGGTAGGGAACGACCCCTTGATCCGAGACGATTTCTCACAAAGGAAGAACAGGAGGCAGTGGTCCGGGCCATCGAAGAGGTGGAACAACGATCCACCTGCGAGATACGCGTCCACATTGCGAAAGAGGTAAAACGCGGCGATGTCCTCCAGGAGGCAATAAACACATTCAACAAGCTCGGCATGTACAAGACGGCACAACGGACAGGCGTGCTCTTCTTCCTGGCTATCAAAAACCGCGCATTCGCCATCATCGGGGACAAGGGGATTCACGAAAAGGCCGGAGAAGGGTTCTGGAAAGAGGCAGCACACACCATGGAAGAGTATTTCACGCGGGGCGAGTTCGGTGAAGGTCTTGTTGCAGGGATACAAGCGGTGGGAAAGCTGCTCGAAACCTATTTCCCCATCACACCCGATGATACCAATGAACTGCCCAACGAGATTTCCTTCGAGTGAGTGGGGGAAGGCCTCAAGAAGGTGAGACCTCTCAGGCCTCTTCGTTGACCTGCTCCCCCACCCCCTCTTCCCTTACCTCCTCAGAAACCTCGACGTTCTCCTGGGGCTCCGGAGGGGCCTCCGGAATCTCGGGCACGATCGGCACCGCATCTACAGGTCGAATGGGATCCGTCATGACCGGCCTCCTGCCTATGGTGTAAGGGAAATCCTTTCCCCTATGTTAAATATCGGCACAAGGGCCTGAAAAGACAAATCTCAGAGGAAGTCCTCCCGCTGAGGAGAGAAGACGTCCAGGAGCCGGGTCGCCTCGAGTGCCTCTGCCGAGTGAGGAGCCTCGGGCGGGATATAGATGGAATCACCCTTCTCGAGGACAACATCTTCTCCCTCAACCGTGAGCTTGAGCCTCCCTTCCATGACATAGGTAGCCTGCTCATGAGGATGTGTGTGGACCGCGGCCTTCGCCCCTTTTTCGAACCATACCTCGACCAGCATGAGACCTCCGCCGTGTGCTCGTATCGCCCTTTTCACCCCGGGGGAGACCTCCACCGGGGTCGTGCCTGAGCCGGTATAAAAGTTCATACACCCTCCATCAGTAAGCACTATTTGGTCCATAATAGCCGACTATGTAATATATTTCAATACTATGAAAAAAAAACGAAAGTCATAACGAAAGTCATTTTTCGTTGACAGTCGGTAGTAATCAGTTTATGATATCACCATACCACATTCGAAAGGAGAGGATATGAGACGACAGAACATCACCCTGTCCAACATCATAGTGGTACTGATACTGGCCGTCGTGCTCCTCCTCGGAGGATGCGCGAAGAAGGAGAAGCCGCAAGAGACCACTGCCGAGGCACCCCAGCAGGTGGTCCTCCGCCTCGCCGAGACCCATCCGCCTGACTATCCCACCACCAAGGGGGACTACAAGTTCGCCGAACTCGTGAAAGAACGAACGAACGGCAGGATAGTCATCGAGGTGTATCCAAGTTCCCAGTTGGGTGAGGAAAAGGCGGTCATCGAACAGGTCCAGTTCGGATCCATCGATCTCACCCGGGTGAGCATCGCACCCGTGGGGGCATTCGTTCCGATCCTCAACGCACTCCAGCTCCCCTATCTCTATAGGGACTCCGATCACATGTGGAAGGTGCTCAAGGGAGACATCGGCAAGGAACTCCTCAAGTCCGTGGAAGATGCGGGATTCATCGGCTTCGGGTGGTTCGAGGCCGGAGCGAGAAGCTTCTACACCAAGAAGCCAGTGCGCACCCCAGATGACCTCAAAGGGATGAAGATTCGCGTCATGGAGAATGATCTCATGGTTGCCATGGTGAACGCCCTCGGCGGTGTGGCCACCCCGATGCCCTACGGAGAGGTCTACAGCGCCCTCCAGACCGGCGTGATCGACGGGGCCGAGAACAACTGGCCCAGCTACTACACGAGCGGACACTACGAGGTAGCCAAGTACTACACCCTCGACGAGCACCTCAGGGTGCCCGAGATCATCATCGGCAGCAAGATCTCCCTCTCCCAGAAACTCACACCCGAGGAGATCGAGATCCTCAAACAGGCAGCCTGGCACGCCATAGAGTACCAGAGGGAACAGTGGGCGGCCTATGAAAAGGTCGCAGAGGAAAAGGTCCGGGCGGCGGGCAACACCATCATCCCGGTGGAGGACAAGAGCGCCTGGCAGGCACGGATGAAGGACCTCTATGCGAAGCAGTCTCCCGAGATCCAGGAGATCGTGCGCCGCATCCAGGAAGTACAGTAATCTCCAAGAGAGGGCCCCCAGGGGGCCCTCCTCTTTTCTCGTATCCGTATGAGGAGATTTCGATGAAACACGTGATCAAGATCCTCAACCTCCTCTATATCGTCACGCTCTTCCTCGCGAAGATCCTCTTCGCACTCATGGTACTGATCATCTTCACCAACGTGGTGCTCCGATATGTCTTCAACAGCGGTCTGCGATGGTCGGAAGAGGTCTCCCTCGTCTTTCTCGTGTGGTTCGCCTTCATCTCCATCGCCCTCGGAGTCAAGCAAAACCTCCACATCGGCCTCCACCTCGTGAATGAGGAGAGCCTTCCTCCCCTCGTGAACAGGGTGCTGCACATCCTCGACTACGCGGCAAAGGGTGTGGTGGGTGTGATCATGATGGTATACGGCAGGATCCTCATCGTATTCACCCTCAGGTCCATCCTCCCCGCCACCCATTGGCCCGCGGGGATCCTCTATCTCATCCTCCCGATAGCCGGGTTCTTCATCACCGCGGAATCGTTGATGGCACTCCTCGGCATCCCCACGGATCAAGAGGCCGTGGAATCGGTCCTCGAAGGACGTATGACCATACGAGAGTATCTGCAAGGAGTCTTCCATGCCTGATACAGGGATCGCCACATTCCTCCTGTTGGGCACCTTTCTCGTGCTCATCATCCTGAGAGTTTCCATCTCATTCGCACTCGCCCTGGCGGCCATCGTGACGGGCATATATCTCAAGGTTCCCCTCATGTCGGTGGTCCAGCAGATGGTCCACGGCATCAAGTCCTTCTCTCTCCTGGCCATTCCCTTCTTCATACTGGCCGGAGAACTCATGGGACAGGGAGGAATATCCAAGCGTCTCATCAAGTTCTCGAACCTCATCGTAGGCAGACTTCCCGGAGGCCTCGCCCAGGTCAACATCCTCGCCAGCATGTTCTTCGGAGGCATCTCGGGGTCTGCGGTGGCCGACATCTCCTCCATAGGAACTATACTCATCCCCATGATGAAGGAGAACAAGTATGACGAGGACTTCTCGGTGGCCATCACCGTGACCAGCGCATGCCAGGGGATCATCATTCCTCCGAGTCACAACATGATCATCTTCTCCCTGGCTGCAGGAGGAGTATCCATAGGAAGGCTCTTCCTTGGAGGGTACCTGCCGGGGGTGATACTCGGGCTCGCTCTCATGATCATCACCCATTTCATCTCGATCAAACGGGGATATCCGAGAGAGCGGTGGTACTCCTTTCGGGAGGCCCTCGCCATCACCGGAGAGGCTTTCATGGGGCTCATGACGGCCGTCATCATCATCGTGGGTGTGGTCTCCGGGGTGTTCACCGCCACCGAGTCGTCTGCCGTGGCCGTGGTGTGGGCCTTCGTGGTCACCTTTTTCGTCTATCGCGAGATTCCGCTGAGAAAATTCCCGAGGATTCTCTACAGCTCATTGAAGACCCTTGCGATGGTGATGGCCCTCATCGCATCCGCGAGCGCCTTCGGCTGGTTCATGGCCTACCTGAGGATACCCGCCAAGGCCACGGAACTCCTCTTGAGCATCACCACGAGCAAAGTACTTCTGCTCCTGCTCATCAATGTACTGCTTCTTTTGCTCGGCATGATCATGGACATGGCCCCACTCATCCTCATCACCACGCCCATTCTCTACCCGGTGGTGGTGGATACACTGGGGATGTCGCCCATTCAGTTCGGCGTGATGCTGGTACTCAACCTCGCCATAGGACTCACCACTCCGCCAGTGGGATCCGCCCTCTTCGTGGGGTGTGCGGTGGGCAAGATCCCCATAGAGAAGGTGGTGCGCACCATGTTCCCACTGTGGCTGGTGATGGTTACGGTGCTCCTCCTGGTTACCTTCTTCCCGCCGCTCACCACCACCCTCCCTGGAATCTTCATGCCATGACGCCTTCCCTGTCACATGAGAAAGCTTCTGCTTCCACGTTCCCGGCCCACCCTCGGGTGAGGCCGGGTTTCTCTCACAATCGCCAATCCCTCAAACCGGCCTCCACCTCATACGTGCTCTCCGTAGGTGGAATCCGTCGATACGACGAGATCCGACACAAAGGCCCCAAGAGCACCGGGAACTCGGGGAAGCTGCCGGTAGTCCGCCCCACCCTTCCGCGCGAGCTCGGCCATCCTCCCCTCCCCCATCCCCGCATCCACACACACCACACGCACCCCCTTCCCCACCAGGGCCCGCACAATCCCCACCGCCTCGCTGAAGCTGTCCGCCCCGTCCCGCAGGGGCACGTTGCTCTCACCATCAGAGATGAGCACCACCGTGGCGCGGGTCCCCGGTGACCGGAGCCCCTCCGCCTCCACCAAGCGGGCCGCCTCGAGAAGCCCTGCGGGAAGCGGCGTGGCATCCCCCACCGGCATCCGGGCGAGCCGTACCTTCCCGAGCTCCCTGCTCACCGTGGGAGGCAGCACCACCTCTGCCCCCTCCCCCCTGAACGCCACCACCGCCACCCTGCAGCGCAGCAGGTAGGCTCGCTCCAGCATCCAGAGCGCCGCCCCCTTCGCCACCCGCATCCGCTCGCCCCACCCCATCGACGCCGACGCATCCACCACCAGCACTACCACATCCAACGCACCCCTGCGCCGCACCCACCGCCGCAGGTGCCCCCTCCTCACCCCCGGCACCAACCTCCCCTCCCTCCTCCGAACCCCCTCGCCCGCCGCCGCCACCAGGCTCGTCCCCACCGCCACATCCCGCACCGCCTCCCCCTCCCCGAACGGACGCACCCCCACCGCCCGCCCCCGCTCATACTCCACCTCACGCCTCCACACCCCCCGGCCCACATCCCGCATCCCTCCCTCGAAGTCCAGCTCCCCGATCTCCACCACTACCGGTTCGTGGACCACCTCGTCAGTTTTTTTTTAACGAACTCGAACATGAGCGACCCTGCCGCCGCCGCCCCCGGCACCATCGCATCCTCAGGCTCCACCACCACCTCTCCCTCCTCCCGACCCTCATCCACACGCCCGTCCACCGCCGCATCGATCCTCCTCAGCACCCGCTCCTCACTCTCACCCGACCCCACCTTCACCCGGTGGAACAACGCATACCGCGCCACCGCCCTCACCAGCGAGGCATCCACCTCCTCCTGCTCGAGAAACGAGGCGAGCGCGCGGGCGGCCCTCACCATCACCAGCTCCGCCCGATGTCCCCGCGCCCCGAGCTCCGCCGCAATCCTCACCGCCTCCCGGTAGGTCTCCTCGGCCACCCTCACCCTCCCGAGACGCTCTCTCGCCGCCTTCACCTGCGAGGCCAGCACCTCCTCCTCTTCCTGCCATGCCCTGCAAAACCCCGCGGGATCCGTCTCGAACGCCAGCCTCCGCCGCACCACCTCGGCCCTCAAGTCCGGATCCTCCAGATGCCGCACCGGCACCGCAAGCCCGAACCGGTCGAGAAACTGCGGCCTCAGATCCCCCTCCTCGGGGTTCATCGACCCCACCAGCAGGAACCGCGCCGGATGCTCATAGGAGATCCCCTCCCGCTCCACGCGGTTGACCCCCGTTGCCGCCACATCGAGGAGCAGATCCACCAGGTGGTGCTCAAGGAGGTTCACCTCATCCACGTAGAGGATCCCCCGGTGTGCCGCGGCGAGCAGCCCCGGCTCGAACTCACGCACCCCCTCGGAAAGGGCCTTCTCCACGTTGAGCGATCCCACCAGTCTGTCCTCGGTGGTGTTGAGCGGGAGCTCCACCAGAGGCATCCCCGGCACGAGTGAGGCGAGGGCTCGCACAAGCGTGGTCTTTCCCGTACCCTTCTCGCCTGAGAGGAGCACACCCCCAATACCCGGATCGATGACCCCAAGGAGGAGGGCCTGCTTCGCCTCCTCTTGGCCCACGATAGCCGAAAACGGAAACACACGATCGATCACGCCACACTCCCCTACTCAAGGGTGGCAGGATCGACAAACACGTCTATCCACGGCGTGGAAAACGAGAAGAAGACGAAGAAGAACCCCCCGAGCACCAGGAGTGCAGTCAACAAGAGGCGGGTGCGGCCCTTCCAGGGGAGGCGCTCCAGGTCGTGCTCAAGCATGCCAGCCACGAGCCCCACTACGTAGGTGACCGCAAAGGCCCAGCTCAGCTCCACCGCGAGGCTCTCCACCTTCCCCACAAAGCCCGGAAGCACGTACCAGATGAGCACCACCACCCACGGCGCAAGCACCACGGAGAGGAAGCGTGAGGGCCAGAAACCAGGCGTCTCCCGCCTCCTGAGCGATCCTGCGGCCGCCGCTTCTATGAGTGAGGCAAAAAGGTAGGCCCAGTAGACCATCTTCAGGTGCTCGAAGACCGACTCGTTCGTGCCGAACACCGGAACCAGCCAGCTCCATCCCGTAAGCTCATACCCAAAGTGGAGCACCCCGTAGATCCCCAGAAATACAAATGACTTGAGGAATATGTTCATGCTCTCTCCTGAACGATATGCTCTCCTCTCAATTATAGACAAAGAGCCGGCCTTAAGGCCATATCCTTGACGAGAAGGCCGGAGATCCGCACCTTTTACCCATGCGATACCGTATCTTCGTCGACCTCGACGGCGTGCTCGTGGACTTCGAGAAGGGAGTGCTCGAAGCCACAGGGAAACGGGTTGACGAGCAGTCCCCTTCCGAGATGTGGGCTGTGCTCGCCCGTACACCCCACTTCTACGCCCGGCTCGACTGGCTCCCCGGCGGCCGGAAGCTTTGGCACTTCCTCCGCCCCCTCGGCCCTACCGTGCTCACCGGCCTTCCTCTCGGCAGATGGGCAGCCCCCCAGAAGCGGGAGTGGTGCCGCATCCACCTCGGCCCGGATGTGCAGGTGCTCACGTGCCTCTCACGACACAAGGCCACCACGGCACAAAAGGTGCTCCAGCCTGGTGAAATCCCTGTGCTCATCGACGACAGGGAAAGCCTCAGGGCATCCTGGGAGGCGATAGGCGGTATCTTCATCCACCACACCTCAGCGGAGGAGAGCATCGGAGCGCTCCGCATCCTCCTCACCCGCTCAGAAGGGAGCGACCGACCCGGCCCCTGAGACATCCACATCTACCTCTGACGGATTCCCCCTGTATCTGAGTGATCCTACACCCGAGACCGAACCCAACAGCCGTTCAGTCACCCAGAGCGTCACATGAGCTGCTCCCGATATCTCCACCTCGGCTTCCTCAACCTCTACTTCATACAAATCCACCCTCCCTGCTCCTGAAACCTCAAGCTCAAGTTCGCCAAACGCGGCCTCCTTGCCCACCACATCCGCAGCGCCCGACACCTCAAGGGAGAACCGATCCTCAACAAGTCCACGGAAAGTGAGTTCGCATGCGCCTGAGAGTTCCACTGACCTCAAGGAGGGAACGGTAATCCTCGCAACAGGAGTGGGGACGTTTCCCCACATAGTGACCCTTCCCCGCCATCCAAGAGAGAGGATGTCCCCTCTCTCTTTTACCTCCAGATACTCAAACAGACGTTCAGGTGCCTCAACCTCAACCGACCACTCATCCCCTTTCACCACCCTTATTTCCCACACACCTGAAGATACTATCTTTGAAAAGCCTCTCCCCTCCACCTTCCTGGTCTCTACATCTCCCCATGACAGGGGATGTGGTTCTCCCACACAGGAAGCAATCCCGGGGAAGAGTCCTACCAGGAGCACCATAACCCCGATCCACACTTCCAGAAGTATGTTCGTCACCTTACGTCTCATGCGATTCCTCCTTCCATGTCGTATAGTAATGAATTAGATCATCAGCTGTGATCCCGAGGGTATCCATCATAAGGAAAACCTCCGGAAGCACCTCTTTAAAAAATCTTTCTCGCTGGAGCTCCTTCACCTTTTCCTTTGCCCCTTCGCTCACATAAAAGCCTGTACCCCGCTGCTTGTGAATAACACCGTGTCGTTCCAGATACCCATAGGTCTTGAGCACTGTATTTGGATTCACCTCCATCTCCTCTGCAAGGTCTCGCACTGAGGGAATGCGCTCCCCTTCCTTGAAACTCCCGGAGACGATCTTCTCGAAGATGTGATCTGCGATCTGAAGATAGATTGGTCGCGTCTCTTTAAACTCCACGCGCTTCCCTCTCCCTTATCCTGAAGTAAGAAAGTACCCAGAACCACACTGAGGTGAAGAGTGAAAGGCCTATTGAAAACATCCTCCATGAGCCAAGAGGAAAGCTGAATCCATCGAAACCTCCGAAAGGAACACCCCTGAGCTTGCTCCATGCCCATATGCTAAACACCACTATGGCTGAGAGAAAGATCATTCCACCCAGTGAAGCGAGGACGGTCTTCCCTACAGGATGGGAGGTGAAGTACACCCCTCCAAAGTAGAACAGCGCGTGCCCCAGGAGATAGGTGAGAAGGGCATCCCCCACCCCCGGGGGATAGAGGGGTACGAGAAAGCCCGCATGATGCGCAGGATCAAAAAGGGCAAACACAAGCACAGCGAGCATGCGGCCCACCCATATGAGAGGGAAACACACAAGGGGCCAGATGATGAGGGAAGGTATCATGCGATAGATGGTCTTTTCCCATGAAGCGAGGGGAAGGGTGTACCACTCATGACGTGTCCCCTTCTGCTGAAGCTCCTTGTGCGCTGCCGCTGCACTCACCCATCCTGTGAAGGAAAAGATAAACAGATAGGCTGAGGCATCCCCTCCTTGAGGATCCACAGAAAGTCCAAGACACATGAAGACAAACGAGAGTGCCGCAACCACTCCAGGGATGGTGTAGAGGCTGTCCCGTCGTAAGAGGGCATCCCGCATGAGGTAACGAGAGGCTCTATACACTATCGAGTTCATCATACTCCCTCCTTTTCAAGGAATCTCGCGAACGCCTCTGGTTCGGTACGCGCCGCATCGAAGAGGAGCTCGAGGTCCACCTCGCCCTTGCCGCCACCCGGAAGGATCGCTCCATAGCCGCCGGGGACCTTCTCTGCGTAGAGGGCAGCGGAGGGCACCTCGGGCGCCACCACGAAGGAGAAACGTTCCTGAAGGTCATCCATTGAGGCATGGAGCACCACCCTCCCCTTACGGAGGATGATCACCGGGTCGATGAGGTGTTCCAGATCGCGCACCTGGTGGGTGCTTATGAGGAACGTACGGCCTTCTGCTGCATACCGAGGGATGAGCCGCCGTACCTGACGCTTTGAGGGTATGTCGAGGCCGTTCGTAGGCTCATCCAGAAGGAGGAGAGGGACCCCGGTTGCGAGGGCAAAGGCCAGGAAAAACTTCTTCTGCTGACCGTACGAGAGTTGGGTGAGCTTCTTCGAGACATCCACCTCGAGGTGGTCGGAGAGCTCGAGAAACATCTCGTGGCGGTACCTTGGGTAAAATACACCCGTGGTCCGGGCGTACGTCTCAGCAACCACTGAGTAGGAGGGAAGTTCCTCGGCAAGAAAGTAGAGCTGCCCAAGCACTTCCGGATCCCTGCGGTCAGCAGGGATACCGAAGACCTCTACCGTGCCCTCATCGGGAAAAAGTTCTCCTGCGATGAGCTTGAGGAGGGTGGTCTTCCCTGCACCGTTCTCCCCTAGGAGGCCTGCCACCTGACCGGGGTAGAGACAAAGGGAAAGATCCTGGAAGAGAGGGGTGTTCTTCGTATAACTAAAGGATAGGTCTTCTATTCGGATCACAGAATCCATACGTGCTCCTTTGAAATAGTGTAATATCAATGTATAACACTATTAGTCTTTTGTCAACCTTTTGGTGCGCATCTCCTCGTCTTTCGTGTTCTCCGCACCTCTCTGACAGTGCCCTTCCACTTCACCTCTCCTCCTGTTAGACTTGTTATATGACCATACACTTTCTCTACTTTGAAGGATGCCCTCACAGCAGAGAGACGAGAGAGCACCTGGAAGAGGCGCTCCAGCAGCTAGGGCTCGATCCTCACATGGTAAAGGACGTGCGGATAGAGAACCAGGAACAGGCCGAAACGTGGCGGTTTCCTGGGTCGCCCACCATCCTTGTCGATGCCACGGACCTCGCTACAGGTGAGGTGCCCACCACCGTGGGCTTCACCTGCAGGGTGTACCACATAGAGGGAAAGCCCACAGGTGTGCTTCCCACCCGGTTCATCGTGGAGCGACTCGAGTCTTTTCTCTCTCGCATGTAACACCGTCATACGCTCTGGCACACCCGTGTACCCATGATAAGGTTAAAGAGAGCGGTTCATTCCCTCTATTACATCAAACGGGAGGTGCCATGAAACGTGTGCTGTGTGCGCTTCTCTTTGTCGTACTCTCTCTTTCCCCTCTCTCCGCCACGGACTGGAAATCCATCACCACCCCCCACTTCAAGATCCTCTTTCCTGCGGAGCTAGAGGAGGATGCACAATACGTTGCAAACCTCCTGGAGCAGCACGTAGAGGAGATCTTCGGGATACGGCCAGAGGGTCCTGCACGCACCTGGCCGGTGGTCCTCTGGAACACCACCATGACGGCGAACGGCTCGGTGGGCCTCCCCCCTGCGGTGAGTTACTGGTACGAGGTGCCCTACGTGCGCGGCGGCCTGTTCGCAGGCGACTGGTACTCGCTCCTCGCTGTGCACGAAGGCCGCCACATGGCACAGGTAGATGCGGCCCGCCTGGGTCCCTGGTGGCTCTACTACGCCCTCGCCGGGGAGGCCGGCGAGGCGGTACACGAAGCCCTCACCATGCCCCTGTGGTTCATGGAGGGCGATGCGGTGTGGGCTGAGACGGCCTTCTCCGACAGGGGCAGGGGCCGCGTCCCGGCTTTCGCCTCGCAGTTCAGGGCCCTCACCCTGGAGCACCCCCTCTCCTACCACACCATGGTGAACCGATCCTATGTGGTCTATACCCCCAACCACTACGTACTCGGGTATCACCTCGTCTCCTACATCCGGGAGACCTATGGCGAGGAGGCGATCCAGGAGGCCATCAGATGGGGGAGCATGCTGCCCTATGTAGGGTTCGACATAGGTCTACGCCGGGTAACAGGCAAGGGGGTGAAAGGGCTCTACAACGAGATGATCTCGCATTACCAGAAGGTGTGGAAAGAGGAGGTGGAGGGGATACCCCGGTTCCCCTCCCGTACCCTGGTGCCAGAAAAGGGGGACTACACCTGGTACTCGGCGGTGCGGACACGGCCGGATGGCTCCCTCCTTCTGGCCCGGGGCACCCTCGAGAAGGGCACGGAACTGGTGCTCCGCACGCCAGAGGGAAAAGAACGCTCGGTGGGACGGATCCCTTCCGGTGAAGCCATGGCCCTCACCGATGAGAGCGCCTACTGGGTGGAGTACGCCCCAGGATGGGGCGAGCAGGAAGGGTGGTCAGACCTGTGGTACATGAACGTCGCCACAGGAAGGAAGAAGCGCCTCACCTCGAAAGGCCGGTACTACGGGGTGGGAGCCTCAGAGGACGGGTCTCTGGTCATAGGGTTGTGGTTCTCCCGTGATCGGAACGCGCAACTCCAGGTGTTCACAATGGAACGACCCGATGAGCTTCCCCCTGCGCCTTACTTCTCCTACACCTTCCCCCACGGCGAGGTACCCTCAGAAGTGGCGGTCTCACCCGACGGAGAGACACTCGCCGTGGTGGTGCACTCCCCTGCAGGCGTCTCCCTCCAGCTCCTCCACATCCCCACCGCCACCCGTACCACCCTCATCCCTCCACAGTCACTCCCCCTCACCTGTCCTCTCTACCGCGCCGAGGCCCTCTACTTCATCGCTCCCCTCCACGGCTACCCCGCCATCTACGCCCTCGTGCCCCAACCCGACGGCCCGGCCCGCCTCTTCCTCACCGCCACCGCCCCCTACAACATCACCGCCACCTCCATCACAGGTGGGATCCTCTACTATGCCGCCCACACCACCTGGAAAGGCCATTCCATCCAGACACTCGTCCTGGACCCCTCCTCCTGGCTCCCGGCCGAGGAGGCCCCTCACATAGCCCTCACCCCCACCCCCCGGGCATCCTCCACCCCCTTCGCCACCACCGCCCTCTCCTCCATGGACAAGATTGCCTACCCGGTCGAGGACTACTCCGTCCTTGGCCACCTCCTCAACATCCACTCATGGGCCATCCTCCCCTTTGACCTCGCACACCTCCACCCCGAGAAAACCCTCCTCAACACCGCATCGCTCGTCCTCTTCTCCAGCGACCTCCTCGGCACCACAGACCTCATCCTCTCTGCCGCCTACACCTTCCCCACCCACACCGCCCACGGGGGGTGGGCCTTCGACACCACCTACCTCGGTCTTGCCGGCGACTACCTCCTCGAGGGAGCACCGGGCACCCCCTCCAGCACCCACCTCGCCACAGTCCGCCTCCCCATCCAGGGCGGCCACGGCACGGGCCTCAACGCCGTCCGATGGCTCCTCCAACCGGAACTCACCGCAGGCATCACAACCTCCCCTGAAGAGGGGTCCAGATACCCCGTGGAGGAAACCCTCTCCTTCACCCTCAGGGGAATAGGAGGCCCAAGAGACCCCTTCCCGCTGTGGGGCCTCAGCGCAGAACTCTCCCACCTCCACTACCCCCTCCAGGACCAGGCTTCCTACCTCCTCTCTCAAACCCTCGACATACGCATCCCCGGCCTGCTCCCCCACGCAGCCCTCACGCTGGAGGCCCACACAGCCCAGGGCACCCACGACCTCAGCGGAGAACCCTTTGCCCTCGGCTACATCCCTTCCGATGAGGCGCACAGCATCCTCAGCCTCACGGCCACCTATGCCGTTCCCTTCCTCTACCCCGACCTCGCCCCTCTCGGCTCACTCGTCTACCTCAGGCGCATGAGACTCGCAGGCGTGTACTCCGCAGGCTGGCAGAGCACCGAACCCACCCTGCCCGACCTCACCACCACCCCTGTTCAGTCCGCAGGGTGTGGGCTCATCACCGACATGGGCCTCTTCGACATCCCCTCAGTGGTCTTCAGCCTCACCACCGGTATCTACTGGCCCTTCCCACCCCACGGTGACGGACGGCCCCGCCTGTGGCTGAACCTCGAGGTGGGAACTCTCACCATGTAGCACATCTCCCCACTCCCCCATGCGCCGCCTGCGTAAAAGGAGGGACCCCTCCCTCGAGGCCCCTCCTTACATCCGTCCGGAGGCACCTATCCCAGGGCCACGTCCAGCGTCATCATCACGGCAAAGCCTATGATCGCTCCCAGGGTGGAGACATCGGAGTTACCCGAGAGCTGCGACTCGGGGATCACCTCCTCTACCACTACGAAGATCATGGCCCCGGCCGCAAACGCAAGGGCATAGGGAAGCACGGGCTGCATCGCGAGCACGAAGGCGGCCCCCGCCACCGCGGCAACAGGCTCCACCACCGCAGAGAGCTGCCCCCAGAAAAAGCTCCTGGCCGGGCTCATTCCCTCGCGCCTGAGAGGGCCAGAGACCGCGAGCCCCTCGGGGAAGTTCTGGATCCCGATACCAAGGGCAAGGGCCACGGCCCCGGCGAGGTCCGCCGAGGGGATGCCCGCACCTACGGCTCCGAAGGCCACCCCCACAGCAAGCCCCTCCGGGATATTGTGAAGCGTGATCGCGAGTACCAACAGGAGCGTCTTCTTCCATGTGGTGTGGATGCCCTCGGCCTGCTCCACCGGCTGGCCCAGGTGGAGGTGGGGGAGCACCAGGTCCATGAGCCTGATGAACCCCGCACCCAGAAGGAAGCCCACGAGCGGGGGGACCCAGGGGATGAGCCCCATCTGTTCTGAAAGCTCTATGGAAGGATTCAAGAGTGACCAGAAGCTCGCAGCAATCATCACCCCCGCCGCGAACCCCAGCATTGCATCCATCACCTTACGGGAAGGATTGGGGAAGAGGAACACGCCGCCGGCACCAAGCGCGGTCATACCCCACGTGAACAGCGTGGCGAGAAACGCCTGAAGGATCACATGGGCCTCGATGAACCACTGCATACCGCCTCCTCTCGCACTACACCGTATGATCACATATACTTTACTAGAGGAATAATACTATGGGGAAGCTCCCTCGCACCACTCTACGCCCACTCGCCTGTCCATTCTGCGGGAGGACCAGTCTTCACTCACTCCCTCCCCTCACACAAAAGGAAGACGCGCTCAAGATGCCCTGCCCTTTGTGCCGGCGGACCTTCCTCGTGATCCGGAAGAAAGGCCTTCTCGGTACCCGTTATCGGTGCCATATCCTCTAGTAACGTGCGTCCAATGAACTCAGCACCCGACCTCGACCTCATCATGCAAGGCCCAATGCCGCACGCTGCGCCTCGTAGATGAGCCCGATCTCCTGTGCCGCGAGGTCGAGCATGGCATCGAGTTCCTCTCTGGTGAAGGCCCCCTTCTCCCCATTGCCCTGCACCTCAACCAGCCTGTCATCACACATCACCACGTTCATGTCCACCTGCGCGGCCAGATCGTGTGCAAAATCCAGATCGGCCACCAGCTGGCCCTCCACGATACCCACGCTCACCGCCGCCACCTGTCCTGCCAGAAAGTACTCAGGCCCCTCCACCCCGTGGAGCTCGGCGAGCTTCTCAAGCGCCTGGTAGAGCGCCACCCATCCCCCGCTTATGGCCGCAGTCCTCGTCCCACCGTCCGCCTGGAGCACATCGCAGTCTATCACAATGGTATAGGGTCCCAGCCTTGTGCGGTCGAGGGCGGCCCTGAGTGACCTCCCGATGAACCGCTGGATCTCCACCGCCCTGCTATCCCGCTCCCTCCGCTTACGCCCTTCGGGCACACTCGCAGGAAGCATGGCGTACTCAGCAGTGAGCCACCCCTCCCCTTCCTGCTCGATGAAGGGCGGCACCCCTTCTTCTATGGAAGCCGCACACAGCACCTTGGTGTTCCCGAACGAGACCAGACATGATCCCGCAGGATAGGCAAGCACACCTACTTCAAACGACATGGGCCTCATGCGAGCTATGCTAGAAGGAAGCTTCCTCCTCTGTCAAGGAAACATCCGTCACCTTATCATCACGGATCACCGCGACTTCATATCCCATTCGCAACACCCATCCTGTAACTTCTTCCCTGCTCTATTGTTTTTTCTAGAAAGTACCCGTATCATAGGTACGCATGAAACCCCGAAGGAGGACTCCGATGCGACCACACCTCCAGACGCTCGTGCCGTCTCTGGTTGCGCTCGCCGTTCCGGTGCTCCTCTACATACGGGGTGACATCCTCAAGGTCCTCCAACCTCCCCTCACCCTCTACAACGCATTCTCGCTCTTCCTCTACGGTGCGCTCGCCGTTGGGGGTGTGTGGGGGATCGTCCGCTCGTTCTTCGACAAGGGCGAGGCGAACGAGGACCGCTCAGACTCCTGAGCCGCACACGAGCGGCCGTCAATCTCATGCAGGGAAGGAGGAAGCCGTGATCGAAGTCCAACATCTCACCAAACGCTACGGCATCCACACGGCGGTCCACGACGTGAGTTTCAGCATCCAGAAAGGAGAGATCGTGGGGTTCCTCGGCCCCAACGGCGCGGGGAAGAGTACCACCATGAACATCCTCACCGGGTATCTCTCGGCCACCGAGGGCACCGTCGTCATCGACGGGGTGAAGCTCCTCGAAGAGCCGGAGGAGTGCAAGAAGAAGATCGGCTATCTGCCCGAGAACCCGCCCCTCTACGGCCACCTCACGGTGGACGAGTTCCTCAGGTTCGTCGCCGACCTCAAATACGTACCGAGGCGACGCCAGAAAGAACACCTCGAGTCGATCATGGAGAAGGTGGGGATCCTCCACGTGAGGGGACGCCTGGTGCGCAACCTCTCGAAGGGGTACAAGCAGCGCGTGGGGCTCGCACAGGCCCTCGTAGGGGATCCCGAGATCCTCATCCTGGACGAGCCCACCATAGGACTCGACCCCAGACAGATCATCGACATCCGCACCCTCATCAAGGACCTCGGGAAGGACAGGACCGTGATCCTGAGCTCCCACATTCTCCCCGAGGTGAGCATGGTGTGCAAACGGGTGCTCATCATCAACAACGGGGTCATCGTGGCCGACGACACCCCTGAGAACCTCGCCAAGCGGCTCATGGGTACCAATACCCTGCTCCTCCGCATCGAGGGCACGAGAGAGGCGGTGGAGAAGGCCCTCTCCGCCGTCAAGGAGGTGCAGGAGCTGGAGTTCCGCCCCTCCCAGGAAGAGGGTACGGTCGAGGTGGTGGCCAAGGCCCCGGAGGAAACCGACATCCGCAAGGCGGTCTTCACCGCCTGCGCCAGGGCCGGCCTCCCCATACTCCAGATGCGATCGCTCGACATCTCGCTCGAGGACATCTTCCTCCAGCTCGTCACCCAGGAATCCCAGACCAAGGAGGCAATCGCATGAAGGCGATCTACAAGAAGGAACTGCTCACCTACTTCGTGAGTCCGCTGGGTTACGTCTTCATGGGGCTCTTCCTCCTCACCACGGGTTTCTTCTTCGCCACAGGGAATCTCTTCACGAGGAGCCCCGAATACGCGAGCTTCTTCTCCTCGGTGATCATGGTCTTTCTTTTCTCCGCGCCTATCCTCACCATGCGGCTTCTCTCCGAGGAGAAGAATCAGAAGACCGATCAGCTCCTCCTCACCGCCCCCGTGCCGGTATGGCAGATCGTCACAGGGAAGTTCCTCGCCGCCTTCACGGTCTTTGCCCTCACCCTTCTCGCCACCGTGGTGTATGCCGTCATCATCGAGATCCACGGTTCCCTTCCCCTCTGGGAGACGGTGGGAAGCTATGTCGGCTTTCTCCTCCTTGGTGGGTGCTACATTGCAGTGGGCACCTTCATCTCGGCGGTCACCGAGAACCAGATCACTGCGGGCCTTGTCACCTTCTTCGCCATTCTCTTCTTCATCCTCATCGACAGCATTGCGAATGCCCTCCCTGCGGACGCCACCGCCGGTGCCGTATTTGCGGTACTCCTGATCGGAGCCCTCGGATTCTATCTCTACAGCACCACGAGGAATCCCCTTCTCGCCGCAGCGGTACTCCTCGTCGGTATCCTCGCCATAGGTATCGGCTACGGTATCGAGAAGAGCCTGTTCGAACGTCTCATACAGAAGGTGCTCGGGTGGTTTTCCATCAATAAGCGGTACCAGGAGTTCGGGCTTGGCATTTTCAACGTGACCTCCATTGTGTACTACCTCTCGTTCATCACCTTCTTCCTGTTCATCACCACACACGCGCTCGAGAAACGACGCTGGTCGTAAGGAGGCCGGAATGAAACAGATATTCAAACATATACGATCTGCCATGGAAGGTTTCATCTCTTCTCTCAACAGGGATCCGGTACGGTACGGCGGGTATGCGGCCATCCTCACGGTAGGTATGGCACTCCTCCTCGTATTGGTGAACATCCTGGTCCAGCAGATCGATCTCAAGTTCGACCTCACCGAGGAGAAGCTCTTCTCCCTTTCAGAGGAGAGTCTCAACTTTCTCAAAGGGCTCGATGAGGACATCACCGTCATCGCCCTCTACGAGGAAGGAAAGGCCCCGCGGGTAGTACAGGAGGTACTCACCCTCTACGAGAAGGCCTCTCCTCGAATTCACGTGGAGTACATGGACCTGGAGAAAAACCCTCAACTCGTCACGGAGTACGAAAAGGAGGGAGAGCGTCTCCAGCAGGGATCGATCATCGTGAAGGGAGAAGGAGCCTACAGGATCATCAGCTCGTACGATCTCTATGACATCAACTACAACTCTCCCCAGGGACCCGAGATCACGGGGTTCTCTGCAGAGAAGCGCATCACCGCAGCGATTCACGCCGTGACCACCGGCGCGAGCCCTGTGGTCTACGAGCTGGTGGGACACCGCGAGGAACGACTCTCCCGTTACGCAATGAACGACTTCCTCGAACGGGAGAACCTCACCTCCAAGGAACTCAACCTTCTCCAGGAAGGCGAGGTCCCTGAGGACGCAGCCGTGGTGCTCATCCTCGCGCCCAAGCAAGACCTCACCCCGGGCGAGGCAGACCTGCTTGACGCATATCTCGCTGAAGGAGGACGACTCTTCGTCGCGGCCGATGTGCGGGCAGGAGAGCTTCCGGTGCTCAACGATCTACTCTCCAGATATGGCGCTCGGTTCGACTACGGATTCGTGATCGAGCAGGACAGGGAGCGCCATACAGGCAACCCTTATCAGGTGGTCCCCAACGTGGAGTACCATGATATCACCAAGACCATCACCCAGAACAAAGAGGCGATCGTCCTCCAGTGGACGCAGGCCGTGAAGGAAGAGGAGATCAAGAGGCGGAACGTGAGTGTCACGCCTCTCCTCACCTCTTCGGACAGATCCTTTCTCCGAAAGGACCTGGAGAGAGAAGACATCCAGAGAGGAGAGGGCGACATCCCCGGCCCGCACACACTCGCGGCAGCTATAGAGGAACGTCTCGACGACAGGGGAGAGAAGAAGACGCGGATCGTCCTCGTGGGCGCCGGCACACTGCTCGAAACCTTGTATCCCTTCAACGCCCAGATCCCCGGTAATCTCGACTTCTTCATGGGCGGTGTGCTCTGGTGCATCGAGAGGAAGGACATGCTCTCCATTCCCTCCAAGAGCCTTCTCAATCTCCCCCTCAGTCTGACCGCCACGCAGGTGCTCGTCTATAGCGTGGTGGTAGTAGCCGTGATCCCCCTCGCCTTCTTCATCACTGGAACCATCATCTGGCTCAGGAGGAGGCATCTGTGAACAAGCGTGCAAAGAGTCTCGTGATCCTGCTCTCCGCCACCACCGTGGTGGCGGCGCTCATTCTCGTCCGCCCGCTCCTCCAGAAGGAGGAAGAGATAGAGGAGGATACGATCCTCTACGTGAGGACCCTCGAACGACAGGACATCGTGAGAGTCACGGTGGAACCCTCGGGGCTCGTCTTCGTTCGCGAGAAGAAAGAAGGAGAGGAAGGGTTGGGTGAATGGAAGTTCGCAGGCGAGACCCCTTACGCGATCGACAACTCAGAGGTGACGAGTCGCTGCTACAGCCTCACCAACCTGCGGGCCGACAGACTTCTCGAGGAGAACACCCAGGATCTCGCAAAATACGGACTGGATACACCACGGGCGAGCGTGCTCCTTGAAGACAAGAACGGAAACACCGAACGGATCCTCCTGGGAGACCTGAGTCCGGCGGGAAACACCTATTATGCGATGCGTGAAGGGGATAGCGCGGTATACACCATCCCCAAGTACATGGGAGACGCGTTCCTCATCACCCTGGACGACATAAGGGACAAACACCTCGCCTCGATCGACAGCAGCAAGCTGAAATATCTTCTCCTCGAGAGAAAGGGAGCCGCCCCCATCGAGATACAACCGACCACCCAGGAGGACAGGATCTTCGCACCTCTGAACACCTACAAGCTCACGAAACCCCTCGCCTACTGGATCGCCATCGATCCCCAGAAGTTCGAGGACTTCATCCTCCCCGTAACCGGGATCATGATCCAGGAGTTCACGGACCTCACTCCGGAGAAGGTGAATCTGGTCGATCCTCCCTATCACCTCCTGGTGGAGGGCGAGGACGAGACGCTCGATCTCTACATAGGCAGCCAGCTTCCCGACGGCAGGTACTACGCCCGCAGGCCGGAGAGCCATGAGGTGTTCGTGATCAAAGACATAAGCCGCGTACTCACGGCCTCTCCGTTCGACTTCATCGACACTATGATCTTTCTGGTGAACATAGACAACGTGGAAAGCTTCTCCATCATGGCTTCGGATGTCACCTATGAAGCGAAGATCGAGAGGGTAGCGAAGCCTGCACCCACGCCCTCCCCCACTCCGGGAGCATCCCCTGCATCGAGTCCTACGCCCACACCCACGCCTGAGGTAGAAGAACACTTCTACCTCAACGGCAAGGAGATAGAGGAGAAGGCCTTCCGCCAGTTCTATCAGAAGTGCGTGGGGATCGCCGGTGATTCCCCGAATCCCGCCCCGGACATCACGGGGAAACCGGAGGTGGTGATCTCCTACCGGTTCGACGAGACCCTCGGACACAAGAGTGAGCAGATCGCCTTCATCCCCTACGATGAAGAGTTCTACGCAGCTCAGCGGAGGGGCAAGGCCTACTTCCTCGTCTCCCGGAGGCAGATCGAGGCCCTCCTCGAAGCGGCCGAGGAAACCCTCACCCACCAGGTGGTAAGGGCGGAGGAGGCGGGAAGCTAGCCGAGGGGGCTCACAGGCATAAAAGAGCGCGCCCTGTGGGGCGCGCTCTTTCTTTTCCAGCCGCTCATGTTATTTGAGATAGAGCGGCCTAGCTGTATAGTGCGTGTGAAGGTATTTATGGGCCTTCTCGCTGAGCGGTTTTTCGAGGAACTCCTCATACAGCTGCTTGATGGCAGGGTTCTGGTGTGAGCACCGGTACACCGAACGCTCGTCGTCGGTGTAGATCCCTGCAGCCCGCTTGGCCCTGATTTCGTCGGTGGCGCCATACGGCTGACCCCCGCCCCCCACACATCCGCCGCGACAGGCCATCACCTCGATGAAGTGATAGGGTGGTTCCTTGCCTTCTTGCAAGGCCTGCTTCACCCTATCGAGCACGTACTGGACGTTGGAGATGGAGTGGGCCACCGCGATCCGCACCTGCGTGCCATCGATATCCAGAGTGGCCTCCTTCACACCGTCGAGTCCTCTGATGGGAGTGTACTCCACCTTCTCCATCTCCTTGCCGGTGATGAAGTAGTACACAGTACGAACAGCCGCCTCCATCACACCTCCGGTGACGCCGAAGATGGTACCGGCACCGGTGTATATCCCCAGCGGTTGATCCGCCTCTTCATCCGGGAGGTTGTGGAAGTCGATACCGGCCGACTTGATCATACGGGCGAGTTCCCGGGTAGTGATGGAGGCATCCTGATCCTTGTAACCCGAAGAGTACATGTTCTCGTCACGTTCGATCTCGTACTTCTTACTGGTACAGGGCATCACCGAGACCATGAAGATCTTGGAAGGATCGATCCCCTTCTTCTGGGCGTAGTAGGTCTTCACCATGGCGGCGAGCATCATCTGCGGCGACTTGGCCGAAGAGAAGTGGGGGATCATCTCGGGGTAGTACTTCTCAAGGTAGTCCACCCACGAGGGACAACACGTGGTGATGAGGGGAATGGGGCCCTTGCCGTGGGCGAATCGCTCCACGAACTCGCTCGCCTCCTCCATGATGGTGAGGTCGGCGGCGAAATTGGTATCAAAGATCGCGTCAAACCCAAGTCGTCGAAGTGCGGCATAGGTCTTACCGGTGAGAAGTGTGCCGGGCTCGTAGCCAAAGGCCTCCCCTATGGCCACGCGCACCGCAGGAGCGATCTGTACCACGGTGTGGATCTCGGGATCCATGATGGCTTCCCACACCTTCCGGGTGTCGTCCTTCTCGTAGATGGCTCCGACGGGACAGTGGGCCGAGCACTGGCCGCACTTGATACACGGGCTGTCGTTGAGCGCGATGTCGCCCGCCGGAGCGATACGGGTACCGTCGCCCCTTCCCAGAAACTCGAGCGCCCACACGTTCTGCATGCTCTGACACACGTTCACACACCTGCCGCACTTCACACACTTCGAAGGATCGAGCACGATGGAGGGGGTGGAGCTGTCCTTGGGCAGATCAACGATGTTCTTCTCGTAGGGCTGCTCCCGTACTCCGAACTCGGCGGCAAGGCGCTGCAGTTCGCAGTTCTGGTTACGCGGACAGTAGAGACAATCATCGGGATGGGTGGAGAGGATGAGCTCGATGACGGTCTTTCTCACCTGAACGATCTCAGGATCGTGAGTGATCACCTCCATCCCATCCTCGAGCGGTGTGGCACAGGCCCTGAGCATCTTGGGGCTGCCCGCCACCTTCACCACACAGATACCACACGCACCCCACGCAGGCAGGTCGGGATGGTGACAGAGGGTAGGGATCTTCACCTGTGTCTGCTTTGCTGCATCGAGGATGCTCGTGCCCTCAGGCACCTCTACCTGTATGCCGTTTATCGTAGCCGTTATCGTCTTCATCATGGCCCCCTTAGCGTTTCTCTATGGCGTTGAACTTACAGGCCTCGTAACAGGCACCGCACTTGATACACTTGTCCTGATCGATCACGTGGGGCTGTTTCCGCTCCCCGCTTATGGCATTCACCGGACACCTACGGGCACATACGCCACAACCTATACACTTGTCGGGAAGGATGGTGTAGGTGACCAGCTCCACACACTTGCCGGTGGGGCACCGCTTCTCCACGATGTGGGCCCGATACTCGTCCTCGAAATAGTGCAAGGTGGAGAGCACAGGGTTGGGTGCGGTCTGGCCCAGACCACAGAGCGAGGCCCGTTTCATCGCGTGGGAGATCTCCTTGATCTTGTCTATGTCCTCGAGAGTGCCCTTGCCCTTGGAGATGCGGTCGAGGATGTTGTAGAGCTTGCGGCCGCCCACCCGACACGGAGCACACTTGCCGCACGACTCGTCCACCGTGAAGCCGAGGTAGAATTTGGCCACGTTCACCATACAGTCGTCTTCGTCCATCACGATCATACCGCCCGAGCCCATAATGGAACCGAGCTTCTGGAGGTTCTCGTAGTCGATGGGCGTATCGAGGTACTCTTCGGGAATCACACCTCCCGAGGGACCACCGGTCTGCACGGCCTTGAACTTCTTGCCATTGGGGATGCCTCCCCCAATGTTGAAGACGATGTCCCTCAGGGTGGTGCCCATGGGGACCTCAACGAGCCCCGAGTTGTTCACCTTACCGGTGAGCGCAAAGACTTTGGTTCCCTTGGATGTCTCTGTACCGATCTTCGCGAACCAGTCACCACCCCTCAGGATGATCACCGGGATGTTCGCAAGGGTCTCCACGTTGTTGATCACCGTGGGCTTGCCCCACAATCCCTTCACCGCAGGGAACGGTGGCCTTGGCCTGGGCGTACCCCTGGAACCTTCGATGGAGGCGAGAAGGGCGGTCTCCTCACCACAGACAAAGGCCCCTGCACCGAGCCTGATCTCGATGTCGAAAGAGAACCCGCTCCCCAGGATGTCCTCTCCGAGGAGGCCCAGCTCTCTCGCCTGTTCGATGGCGATGTTGAGCCTGCGGATGGCGAGCGGATACTCGGCGCGCACGTAGATATATCCCTTGTGGGCCTCCACCGTCTTACCTGCGATGATCATCGCCTCGAGCACGGAGTGCGGGTCTCCCTCGAGCACGCTCCGGTCCATGTAGGCACCGGGGTCTCCCTCATCCGCGTTACAGACCACGTACTTCACATCGTCCTTCGCCTGCATGGTGAAGAGCCACTTCCGCCAGGTGGGGAATCCTGCTCCACCCCGACCTCTGAGACCCGACTTCTTGAGCTCCTCGATCACCTCATCGGGACTCATCTCGAGAAGCACTTTCTCGAGGGCCGCATACCCGTCACGGGCGATGTACTCGTTGATATCCTCGGGGTTGATGAACCCGCAGTTTCGCAACACCACCCTGAACTGCTTCTGATAGAAGTCGATATCGTCGACCCGTGCGAACTCCTTGCTCTGCTCCTTGTTGTAGAGGAGACGGGTGACCGGTCGCCCCTTTATGAGGTGCTCCTTGACGATCTCCTCTGCATCCTCCGGCTTCACCTGCACGTAGAAGGACTCCTCGGGGAGCACCTTCACGATCGGTCCCTGCTCGCAGAACCCGAAACATCCTGTCTTGACGACCTGGATATCGGACGAAATCCCTTCTTTCTCGAGGAGCCCGAGAAGATTCCGATACACCTGGTCGGACTTGTTCGACTCACACCCGGTACCGCCACATATGAGCACGTACTGCTTGTATGCCATGCGTCCCTCCTATTCCTCTTTGCTCACGATATCAGCTGCGGGCCTGTCGTAGACGTGATTCTCCACCAGTTTTCCGCCAAGGATGTGGTCTTCCACGATACGCCGCGCCACATCAGGGGTGACCTTACCGTAGATCACACGCGGCATGCCGGGCATGATCACCTCCACGGTGGGCTCGGCATAATCGAGCCCGAAACCACCTACCTGACGAACCGCCACGTTGGTGAGCCCTTTCTCCTCGATGATCCTCAAGAAGGCATCGAGCGTCTCCTTGGCCCCTGCAGCGATCCCACTGGTTCCCATACCGACCACGATGTGGATCTCCTTATTGTCGGGATCGCGCATCTCAAGGAGCCGCTTCTTCTCTTCCCGAAGCTTCCTGAGCTGTTCCAGCGTCATCTTTCCCATAGACATCTCCTTCACGTGAAGCGTTGAGGCACGAGCCTTCGAGCTCGTGCAAGAACCTGTCCAGCAGAAGGGCATGAGGTGCATACCAGAAGTCCCCGAGTTCATCCAGGAGCTCCCTCCTGGAGAGGGTGTACTCACCACCATCGCTCTCTCTCTGCACGAGAAGCTCGTAGTCCCCTTCGAAGGAGAGGGCTCCTCGCCACGTGCTCGCCAGGTCACCGATCGGAGGCGTGTCCACATGATCGAGCGGCATGCTGAAGCGTACCACCGTGCCCTTCCCCGGTTCACTCTCGATGGAGAGTCCGCCTCCGACCAAGTCGACCGTCTGTTTGAGGAAGGCGAGCCCCAGTCCCAGACGTCTGCCCGGGTGCTTTTTGCCATCGGTAAAAAAGGGGTCGAGCGCCCGCTCTTTCTCCTCAGGGGACATGCCCCTTCCATCATCCTTCACACGGACCGTACACCACCCTTCCCTGGTGGAACAGAACACCTCAATCGTACGCGCTCCGGCTTCAAGCGAATTCTGAACGAGCTCGAGAATGAGATCGGAGAGCGTACGATGCATACGTACTATCCCTGTTCCCTGTACTTGGCAAGGATGCCCGGAAGGTCGTCCTTGGTCACCTTGCCGTAGACCTCGCCGTCCACCATGAGTACCGGTGCGAGCCCGCAACACCCCAGACACCGAACCGCCTCGAACGAGAAGAGCCCATCCTCGGTCGCGGTGTTCGGCCCCACACCCAGAAGGTCCTCCAGCTCTTTGAGGATGTCCTCGCCTCCCTTGAGGAAGCACGCAGTACCTAGACACACCGAGATCCGATGCTTTCCGGGTTTACGGAGCTTGAAGAAGTGGTAGAACGTGATCACACCGTAGATCTTTGCGAGTGGTACATCGAGCACCTTGGCGAGTTCCATGGCGATCTCCCGGGGAATATACCCGTAGATCTCCTGCGTTTTGTGGAGCACCATGATCAGATTCCCAGGCTTCTCCTTCCATTGATCGATGAAGGACATAAGTTCCGGATGGAGCGTCACCTCTACTGTCTGAGCCATGCACCCTCCTGTGTTTTTGTGGTGGTATGCTGTAGTATAGACAATAGGTGCATTAATATCAATAGTCTTTTCTTTATTCAGGAATAATGGTAATATGAAACTCGATGGATGCATTTAACGAGAAATCGATCACAAAAAACACTATCACGAGGGCGTCGAGCTATCTCAGGGTGATCAAAAACCTCAGGTCCCTCGGGTTCGTGAGAGTCTATTCATCCAACCTTGCCGATGCGCTCGGCCTGACCCCCGCCGTGGTCCGCAAAGATTTTTCCGCCCTCGGCTTAGAGGGGAAAAAGAAGGGGGGGTACCTCATCGATGACCTCATCGCTCGCCTCGAAGACCTGCTCGGAGCACAGAAACCACGCAAGACAGTAGTGGTAGGGTGCGGAAGGATAGGCCGGGCCCTCATCGAATCTCAGGAGCTCCGTCGGGAAGGAATCCAGATCGTAGCAGGCTTCGATGTTGCACCACCCCCTCCTGACGAACAGGGTGAGGTCCCCATCTACCACGTGGATATGCTGCAATCATTCGTACAAAAAGAGGGTATAAAGGTGGGCATTCTGGCCGTTCCTTCGCACGCAGCACTCGAGATGTTTCAGAGGATGCGCCTTGCAGGGATGCGGGGGTTTCTCAACTTCACAACGGTGAATCTCAAATGTCAGGAACAGTGCCCTCATGGATGCGAAGAGCAGTGTATCATTATCCAAATCAACATTGCGCTCAAACTTGAAAATCTCTTTCACATGGTGCACATTACAGAACACCATCCTGAACTTCTAAGGGAGTGAACATAAGTCACAACCTCATACACATGCCTCAAGGAGGTATAATGCGGCTTTCCGATATAGTACGTGCCATACAAGGTTCACACGTCGCCGGTCCCTCACCTGAGTCGATCACCTGTGATGAAGTGATAGCGAGCGATCTCATGAGCGATGTACTCACGCATGAAGGAGAAGGCTTTCTGCTCATCACCGGCCTCGCCTCAGAACAGACCCTTCGTACCGCCCACATCGTGGGAGCTCCCGCGGTGATCCTGGTATGCGGGAAACCCGTCCAGCCCCGGATGAAGGCCCTCGCCGATGAATACGGGATCTGCCTCATCTCCACTCCTCTGCCCACGTTCGAGACCTGTGCGGTCATCGCCCGCATCAAGGAAGGTGCTTATGGATCAGGCGCCGCTGAGTGACATCCCTTCTCCCCGACTCCTCGAACTCATCTATACCCTCAAGGTGAGGGACGTGATGACGCGGGAACTCATCACCGCCACTCCTGACGAATCCCTGCGTTCCATCCAGCACAAGATGAAAGAGAATCGCATCACCGGGGTCCCGGTGGTGCAGAAAAACCGTCTGGTGGGGATCGTGAGCATCGACGACATCATCACCGCCCTCGACAAGGGCTACATCGACGAACCGGCTGGTAGCTACATGACGAGAAACGTGGTGGTGCTGGAAGAGGACATGCCGCTCAGGTTCGCAATTTCTTATCTCGATAAGTACCACTACGGACGATTCCCGGTACTCGACAAGAAAGGAAGCCTCGTAGGCATCGTCACGAGCAGGGATATCATCACGAGCCTCCTCCTGCAGGCGAACCGAGCTCTCGAGCAGATGGAAGCAACCCTCTATAAGCGTTCCTACGAGGGACAGCCGCCGGAGGCGGGCTCATACACAAGGGAGTTCTACATCAGGCAGTACGACTTCGAACACGCAGGTACCGCTTCCACCCAGATAAAACGGATCCTCACCGAGCGAGGGTTCCCCCCCAAGGTGGTGAGGAGGGCGTCCATCGCCGCCTACGAGCTCGAGATGAATATCGTGGTGCACTCTGTAGGTGGGGTCCTCAGGCTTGTGCTCACCCCTCAGAGGGTGGAGATCACCGCTGAGGACTCAGGACCGGGTATCGAGGACATTGCCCTGGCCCTGCAGGAGGGCTACTCCACCGCAGCGGACTGGATACGTTCCCTCGGTTTCGGAGCAGGGATGGGACTTCCCAATACCAAACGCGTGGCGGATGAGTTCTCCATCCACTCCACCCCTGGAAAGGGGACCACCGTGAAGATCGCAATATCCTTCCAAGGAGGAGAAGATGCTCACTATAAAAAAAATCCCCCCTCTGGTTGAGGCGGAGGAGGTTCTCATTCCCGATCCCGAGGTGGTGGTGAGGGCCGGATACACCTCCGACCTCCTGAGCGATGTGATGGCCAATGCCCCCGAAGACTCGATCCTCATCACCATCCAGGCGCACAAGAACACCATCGCGGTGGCCACCCTTACCGGCATCAGGGTGGTCCTCGTGTGCAACAGCAGGCCCATCCCTGAGGACATGGTGGAGGCCGCATCGCAGGAGGGGATCGCCATCCTGAGGACCAGCCGCAACCAGTTCGAGTGCTCCGGTATCCTCTACACGGCCCTTACCCAATCATCATGAGGTGGTGGAAGGCCGACCTTCACATCCATTCGTGTGTCTCACCGTGTGGGGACCTCTCCATGGGACCTCGCACCATCGTCCGGAGAGCGGCAGAGGAAGGACTTGCGCTCATCGCCCTCACCGACCACAACACCGCCCGCAATGCCCCTGCGGTCCATGCGTGCGGAGAAGAGGCAGGCCTCACCGTGCTTCCAGGCCTGGAACTCACCACCGCGGAGGAACTCCACATGCTTGCCATCTTCCCCACCCTTGAAGCGGCCCTCAAGTTCTCATCGTGGTGGGAAGCATCGCTCATCACCGTACCCCACAATCCCGAACGATACGGTGACCAACCGGTGGTCAATGCGGCCGAAGAGATCATCGAGGAGATCCCCTTCTCCCTCGCCTCGGCAAGCACGGTGGATCTCCACCGAGCCGTAAAGGCAGTGCACGAACAGGGAGGCCTCGCCATACCCTCCCACATAGACAGAGGTGCCTTCTCCTGCTACAGCCAGCTCGGCTTTCTCCCGGACGAGCCGTTCGATGCGGTCGAACTCTGGCACATTCCTCCTCAGCTCGAGACCCGTGGCTACCCCATCATCACCAATTCAGACGCCCACTTTCCCGATCGTATCGGGGCGAGGTACTTTCTCTTTCAGGCTGTAGCACCTACATTTAGCGAGCTTAAAAAGGCGCTCACAGAAGGAAGGATACGGTGGGAGGTACGGGACCTCCCACCGGGAACATCCAGCTAAAAGAGATACGAGCCCAAGGAGAGGTAGAGCGGACTCCATCTCGTCCCATCGACATTGGTGTCTGTGAGTCGCCACTGCGTTGAAAGCGAGAGCACACCTACAGGAGCCAGCTCCAGGGCACATCCCAGACCAGCAGAGGAGACGAACACTCCCTCTTCGAACGCCTCGTCCCAGAAGTATCCGTTGTCTGAAAATACGTAGAGCACGGGCCAGATAGTCAGGTTAAAGGCGAGCCCGGGCGATGGAAGGTAGAAACGTAGCTCCGCATTAGCTACACCTGAATTGGGAGTATCCAATCCCTGTCCATCCACCCCTCGAAGATACTCCGTCGCATAGCCCAGTTCAAAAAACGGAACGTGCTCTCCCCACATATGCTCGAAAAGTGCATGTGTGACAAGCACCACGCAAAACTCATCTCCCTCGGGATCAGAGTCGTACACCGTGAAACTCGCCTTCGTCTCCCCCCCCACCCCATAGTAGGAAACCGTCCCCCCAGACCCCTCACCCATCCCGGGAGGGACCATGCGGAACCACACCTCAGCCCCCATCCCCTCCTTGTACTGGTGAAGGATGTGCGGAAGCACATAATCTGCAAACACCGAGACTCTCAGCTCGTGCATGAGGAGTCCCTCCTTCTCGGGGACACTCGAAGCAAAGAGGAGCGCACCCTCATTCTCTACATGATGACGCCAATCGCCGGTGTAGATCAGTTCGAGGCCAAGGAAGTCGTGCCCCCCTTTTGAGAGAAATCCCTGCTTCAGACCACTCTTCCACTCTACCATCCAGTAGTTGAAGCCCACATCGTCCGGAGAGAATGCTCCCCTGGTCCCAGAGAAGACCGTACCATCGGGAAGTCGGTAGTATGTTCCGTAGAAATAACCTCCCTCTGTCCCTGCAAAGACCGAGGTTGCAGTTCCCGGGACCATGAGATCTGCACATCGATAACCAACCACCACCCCAAGTCCCCATGTCGAAAGCATGGGACTGAAGAATACCCCTGAGGAATCTTCCTCTTCCATCGCGCTCACAAGAAGGCACAAACCCAAAAACACACTCAACATAATAGCCCTTATAAACCCTTTTCGCATCCACCCTCCTATTTTTGTGTTAGTGATTATCTACTATTTGCCACCTGGGAGTATTCTCTAAGTATAAAGTATATCCACCAGGAACTCACAGAGATCCTACATCCTCATCTCCCCTATGATTATACTGCCACGCCAATGCTTTCAAGTACAGCGGAAAACGGTGTACTGCGCCCACTACGTCAAGACAAAAAGGGGAGGGAGAAATGGTAGTACCTAAAGGGATCATGCGACCTCCTCTCGTTGCATCTGCGCCCAAAGGGCCTCATATTCCTCAGGGCTCCTGTACCCCAGCGCACTGTGGATATAGTGCTGGTTGTACTCCTCCGCCCATCCCCTCACTGCCTCCTCCAGCTCCCCCACGTGTTCCCACTCCCGCAGCCACAACAGCTCCTCCTTCATCGTCCGTATCATCCGCTCCGTGTCCGCATTCCCCTTCGGATTGTTGTAGCTCGTGAACACCTGTTCGATCCCCAATACCTCCATCGCCTTCATGAACGACCGGCTCAACGGTTGGCTCCCGTTGTCACTCACCAGCCGAAGCCCTCTCCCCCTCACCCCCTCGGGAAACTCCCGCTCCACCGCCATCTCCATCGCCGCACACCACTCCTCACTCCTCCCCCTCACCGACACCTTCCACCCCACCAGCTTCTTCGTGTACCAGTCAAGTACGATCACGAGATAGACCCATCCTATCCCTTTCACCAGCACCTTCGTCATGTCGATCCCCCACCACTCCCTCGGTCTCCTCGCCACCGGCTTCCCTCGCCCACTCCCACGTCTCGCTTTCTTCTTCTCCCGTCTACACATAAGCCCCGCACCCTTCATAAGTCCTCTCACCCGCTTCTCGCTCACCTCCTCCCCCTCCCGCCTCCTCAACCACCACGCCACCCGCCTGTACCCCCAGTACGGATGCTCCCCCACAAGATCCCTGATCTTCTCCATAAGCCGCCCATCGTCCCTCTCCTTCTCCTCCCGCTTCTTCCCCACCTTCTGCCCCCTTTTCCTCCTCGCATAGTACCGGCTCCGACTCACGCCAAGTGCCTCACACGCATCCTTCACCCGGTACCCTTCCCCCACCAGCCGCTCCACTGCCTCTATCTCCCCAACAGCTCCTTCGTTTTTTTAGTATCTCGATCTGGATCGCCTGCTTCGCTATGATCTTCTCAAGCTGCTCTATCTTCGCTCGATAGGTGTCCTTCTCCTTCCTGCCGTCTGCAAGGGCTCTCGTGCCCCCTTCCAGAAACCTGTCCCGCCATCGGTAGTACATCGTCTGGCTGATCTGGTGTTCCCGGCAGATCTCGGCGATCTGCCGTTCGCCTCGGAGTCCTTCCAGGACGATCGCAAGTTTCTCTTCAGTGGTCCATGTCCGCTTCTTCATCTGCGTCCTCCTCCCTTATTCCAGTCTTACCTCTACCATTTCTCCGTGTCCACTCCTACGGGACGCAGTATAACTTCTTTTCTCATTTAACCACACCTCCTTCACCTACACTCGCAAGTGTCGACAACCATACTATTGTATTATATTACAGTCACTTACTACCATAACACGCTTTCATCCACAAAATCTTGGACACCTCGAATGTCATGGGTATTCATCTACACCTTCATGACACCGTATGTTGCTTTTTTGCTTCACGTGCTCTGATTACTTCCACAATGATACCTTTTCAACATTGGAAGGACTCCTAATCCTGTGAGAAAAAAAGAGAGGGTCATACACGGCCCTCTCTGATTCAAGTTATCACGAACCACATTATTGCTGCGAACTCAGGCGCCACTCGGCAATGTAGTACGGCTGTGCAGACCCAAGCGTAAAAATGGCTATCTGCGTGCTTCCCGCAAGTTCCTCTGGAGTGCCAAATGCAGACAGAGGCACAGACACCTGCTGCCAGTCAGTGGTGCTGGTATCGATGTACGGGAGGATGGAGATCTCTTTTGCAGAACCTGCGAGCTTCATGTGAATGTCATGATTAGAGCCCAGGTCGAAATCTGCAGGAAGTGCAAAGGTGAGCTTCACGGAGGTGTAGGTGGAAATATCCGCAGGGAAATCTGCCAACTTAGTGCCATCGTAGATGTCACCCATGAAGGCGAGCACACCTGCAGAAATACTCCATCTCGTGCCGGGGGTCACAGACCAGCAGTTCTTCCCAATTATAGGTCGCCTCAGCATCGTAGGTGGAGCCGGAACCCCACACATCGGGCATCACAGCACCGGTCGTGAGAGCACTGTTATCCCAATCTATCACCACGTCCACAAGAGTGGAATCTTCAGCGATGAGGTAGTACTCAGGATCCTCACTTGCCGTCACTTGATCTATCTGAACGGGTTCCTGCCAGGCGATCTCATAGTCGCAGTCCCACTTCTCCTGGCCGTCGATGGAATCGGGGTTCGTGTCCTCGTACACGCGAATGTAGTCCACCTCCATACGCTGTGGGAAGACTGTAGTAGCATCGGGATTGCCGGGCCAGTTACCGCCCACCGCCACGTTGAGGATGAAGAAGAAGGGGTGATCGAAGACCCAGTCAGACCCGATCTCATCCTTGTTCACCACGTGATAGAGCTGATCGTCGACGTAGAACTCCACCTCGTCGGGATCCCACTCCATGGCAAACACATGGAAGTCGTCGTTAAACGTGCCGGTTTCGAGGGTGTACCCAGAACCGACACCTGGTCCCTGGCTCACCGGCCCATGTACGGTTCCATGTACCACATTGGGCACACTCCCTATCAGCTCCATGATGTCGATCTCACCACAGTTGGGCCAGGAATTGGTATCGATGTCAACCCCCAACATCCACAGCGCAGGCCAGATTCCCTGCCCATAGGGAAGCCTCGCCCGAATCTCCACCCTTCCGTACTGGAACTCGTACTTATCCTTGGTCGTCATGCGGGCCGAGGTGTACTCATACGTACCATATTCATCGGTCACCTGCTCTTCTCGTGCCTCAATCACCAGAACCCCATTTTCAATGAATGCATTCTCAGCCCGGTAGTATTCCAGTTCGTTGTTTCCCCATCCCGGAATGCCCTGCGCTTGGCCATTACCTGTCTCAAAGTTCCAGATGCTGGTATCAATGGAGGGACCATCGAACTCTTCAGACCACACGAGCTGCCAATTTTCAACCTTATCTTCATCTGTCTCTGTAAGCGTACCCTCTGTGGGGAGTTCCTCCTGACCTGTCTTCAGAAGAGAGATGTTATCCAACCAGTAGTCACCAGTGTCGAGGAACCACACCTCGAAGCGTGCGTTCTCATCGGTGTCGAGCTCCATCCTGAAGTCGGCTTCATAGGTCTGCATGCCTGTGGTGAGGGTGAAGGTGTTCTGGTAGTAGGCGGTCCAGCCTCTCTCCGCTGTACCTCCCACCTTGATCACCACCCGCATCCCCTCTTCTGAAGCCCGGGCATCAAAGCTGATGTGGTAGGTGCCGCCACGCTCCACCACCACAGGGGCCTGGAGGAGCTGTATCGCCCAATCTGCAGTGCCTGCATTCGTCACGCTTACATGGAGCTCTTCATCCACTATCTCTGACGTAGCCTCCCCGCCGCTGTTGAGGTAGAAGGCCCAACTTCCCCCTGTATCCAGGTTGCCGTTCGCATCGGGCTCGGCGGTGGATAGGGGCTCGGAGAAGTCCCCGTTGCCGGAGACAGGCTCTGGCGTTGGCGTGGGCGTAGGCTCACTCCCGGTACCTGGTCCCGTAGGACTGGTACACGCGATCACGCCGACCAATACCAGCCCACACACAAGACCCCATGACATCAATCTGGCTCTCATGGTGTGCCTCCATAATGATAGCGTTAACATGTTATCGCTATCATTATACCACGCTTCTCCACCCTGTCAAGAAAAACGTCATCCCACCACTTCTAAAGGAGCATCTCTTCGGGAACCGTCAACAGGAGTTCACGGATCTCTCCTGATCGAGAGAAGAGTGCCTGCGTGAGGGAAGGATCAAGCTCACCTTTCTCCTGGGACCTCACCTCACCACCCCTCAACACCACCTTCACCTCCAAGCCCTCACCCATGGTGTACCGCACCGGGATCTGGCACAGGGTGAACACCAACTGGTGCGCAGAGACATCCACCTCATCTTTCTTCCCCATGAGATCATAGTATTCGAACGTTCGGGCCCCAGAGAGAAACTCCTCTCTCCTGAGGAGCGCCGGTTCGAAGCAGAGCCTCCCCCCCTTCACCCTTACTCCCAGTTCCAACCACCGGGCGAGGATCTCCTCTTTCACCTGGCCGGTCATGCCAGGTTGCCTCGCCCCTGTGTGCCTCGGCGTGTGGGAGTAGGGATCGAGCGGGAAGGCGCCTTGCTCGGCAGGCGTCTTATTGAAGCCGAGGCCTGCACGAATCCGGTAGTAGTGTCGGGCAAGTGCACGGGCAATCTCTTCTTCACCCCGATCGTGTGCCTCCCAGAAAGCCTCTCCCACTGCGAGGAGCAGCTTTGCCACCATGTGCCAGTAGATGCTTCCCAGACCCTCGTACCCGAAAAAGGTGCCCGAACGTCCGGTAAACGAGGCGTGGTCGAAGACCTCCTCATAGAGGTCACAGAGCGCCTCCGCCTCTGCATCCACGAGCTCCGCATACTCAGGATCCTCCCGGAGCTCTGCAAGACGCGCCGTGAGGACCTCCACGTTCCGAAAATCGGGGTGGAAGTGGCAGTATCCCTCGTCGTCGATCCTGAAAAGGCGTTCGTCACCCCGCTCTTTCATCCTTGCCACAAGCCGGAAAGAGGTGAGGCGTTCGCGCGGGATCACGTTCCGATCGAGAAATGCAGAAAGGTCCCTATCCGGGTAGAGGAGGAACGACTTCTGGTCTGCTCTATAGAGCGGACTCTCCCAAAGTGCATCGAGGAGTGAGCGCCCCTCCTCACCTGAAAGAAGGCCGGAAGAAAGGACGGCAACCTGTCCCTCGAGCATGGGGTAGAGGTGGCGTATGCCTATGCCGCCTTCCTCATCGAGTACCATGAGGTTGTAGGAGTGATAGAGCCCATCATCCCTTCGGTTGGCACTGAGCGAGGCATCCACCACCTGCAGGGCACGCTCACAGAAGGAGAGGAGATCCTCCTTTGAGAGGAGGATGCGCCTGCCGGGAAGACCGCGCTCGTAGAGGTGCCCCCTGTAGGTCTCCCCTTCCCTCCCCATACGATCCAGGAAGGCACGGCGCCGGCGTGGAGTCCACATCTCCACTGAGGCGAAGTCTCTCAGCACACCATCCACACCGTGAAAGAGGCGGCCAATGGCATCTGGGACATCCCGCTTCCCCTCCCACGCCGAGAAGAGACTCCTGAGGAAGGCGAGGTGCCTGCGGAGATAGGCGAGCGTGACCACCGAGAGCCCGGGGCCGGCAAGCGCATTGTTGGCATCGTTCCACTCGGGCCGCTGGGTGTTCATCCAGATCCCGCCTTCTGGGACGAGGGAGGTGAGCTTCACCAACACGGGGAGGAGGAGCTTCTCGAGGAGCGTGCCGAGGTAGACACCGTCTCCCTCATGGACGAGCCTTCCATCGGAGCCTTCTCTCTCTACCCGAGCCATGATCCTGCGATGCCAGTCGGGATCAAACTCGATGGTAGCCCGTGGGTTCTCCAGCATTTCGTGATACGGCCTCATCCTGTAGGGGATCTCCACATAGGTGAATATCCTCTTCTTGGAGATCGCCTCGAGTCGGTCGGGGTACATGTGCGCGAGCTTTTCGAGCAACCTCAGGAGGTAGATGATCTGGTGGTCACCCCAGTAGCCGATGTTGGCCCAGGGATTCTCGAGCTCGGGAACCTCCCACTCCACTCCATCACGCGAAATCCGGTAAGGGTTGTGGCCGTCCTGGGAACTCGCATTGAGAAACACCACCACCATGTGCTCCAGGAACTCGGGGAAGGAGACCGAGAGCGCCTCCCAGTTCTGGAAGATATCGCGCCAGTTGCCCTGATAGTAGAGCCGGGGTCTTCCTGCCTCATCTTTAAGCTCAATGGAAAAACGGTTCCACGGCCTCGAGGGATCCCCATGCCGCCTGCTGAAGTAGAGCGGGAGATACTCGTAGGCGAGACGCACGAGGTGAGGATCTCCACGCCTCTCCACCTCTTCCAGGAGTCTCTCTCGATCCATCTGGGGAGGGAGTGATGTGAACCAGGAGGTATGGGCCTCGAAGAGACGCCGGCTGCGCATTCGAAGGAAATCTGAAAAATCGTCCCTGGAAAGGCTGTAGCCAGAGGGAAAGGTTCCTCCCCGCATCACATTGAAGAGGACGTTCGCATAATGGTGAGCATCGTAGGCCTCCGAGGCGGTACATTGAAACCCATCGGCCGATCCCACGATACGCTCGAGTTCCTCCATGCCTGCCTCGATATCACCTTCCAGAGCCGAACGCACCTCATCCCTTCCCTTTTCAAGAAAGGACCCCAGGCTGAGGACGTCGGTCTGGTCGTAGTCCACGTCGAGCACCACATGCCAGTCCTTGGAGGTCTCGCGAGGGCTCAGACGTGTCTTGAGCCAGAAGGCCCCTCTCCGTCCCCTGGTGAGAGACTCGGTCTCCACATCCTGCCCCCTTCTGAAGGCCTCCACCTGGGCATCCGAGAGGAGGACGGCCTCAGGTGCTTCCAGGGTGGTCCACGCCACCGTGGTCCTCAGCGCCTCGCTCGGCTCTGCCCTGTCGGTGAGTATGGAGCTGAGTCTGAAAAGGCCGAGAGGTCCGGGAAGGAGCTCGTTCAGCTTGTAGGCATCGACGAGACAGCTGAACTCATTCTGCTCTCGGGAGCTCACCCCGGAAGGGAGGATATTCCGCACCCCGGAGAGCACCTCCACAAGGTGGGAACACTTCTTTCTCTCGAGGCGTACGTGCTGAACCAGTCCGAACCGGGAACTCGTGGTCCAGCCATAGATGAACGAGAGTCCGAGATCGAGGTTCTCCTCTTCAAAGTAGACCGCGGCACCGTTCAATCGCTTGTAGAGGGATCGAACCACCTCCCACCTGCCTTCAGAACGGCAGGAGAAGGGCTCCCATACCACCATACTCCCAGGAGTGAAGATCCGCACGATGCTCGAGGCCCCGGTGACTTCCGCCATGTCGGCGAGCTTGTCCTCGGTGTAGTAGGGGAAGAGTGCATGATCGGGGTTCTTCCTCCCTGCAGTAATCCCTCCGTTGGAGGTCAGATAAAGCCACAGATCTCCACCGCTCGCTACCGTGGTAAAGAACCAGGGCATCCTGTCGAAGTGACGGATTTGATACCAGCGTTCCCCAAGGAAAGAGACGATCTCACCTTCACCTTCGTGGAATGCCTTACCATCTACTTTCATGTGTGGATTCTCCTGATTGTTATCGCTAACACAAGGGTAACGGATTCCTCCTTTCCTTTCAAGAGCCCGGCACGGGCTAGACGTTTCTCTGATGTCCGACCGTTTCACCTTCCACCAGGGTGGTCTCGAAGAACTCCCGTCGTGCAGGGAGATCCACATGCTGGACTCGCTCAAGCAACAACTCGGCGGCTCGTTCTCCCATCTTCACGAGCGGCTGTTCCATGGTGGTGAGCGCGGGGTGCACCACCCTGGCCTCCGGGATGTTGTCGAATCCCGTGAGGGAAAGATCGCCGGGGATCTGCACCCCCCTCTCCCGAGCCCGCCGTATCACACCGATGGCCATCGAGTCCGTACCGCAGATGAGCGCGGTGGGGCGGTCATCCAGTGAAAGGAGCCTGTCCAGGGCCTCCGCCCCGCTCGCCTCGGAAAAATCCCCCCAGAACACCCAGTCCTCGCGAAAGCGAAGGCCATACCGGGAGAGTGCTTCCTTGAAACCCTCGAATCGTTCGACAATGTGGTACGTGGTCACGGTAGAGTGAAGGAAGCCTATCTTCGAATGCCCGTGCGCCACCACATACTCCACGAGGCGTGCCACCCCTTCCCGATTCTTGGTATCCACCACGTCCACATGAGGACTTTCCGGCCGCTCCCCCACCACACAGGAGGGGATGTGATACCTCTCTATCTGCTCGAGATGGGAATCCCCGAAACCAGCGTTCAGGAAGATGAGACCGTCGACTTTTCGCTCGAAGTAGAGTCTGAAGTAGGGGAATTCCTCCTGGTCGTGACGGCGCTGGGAAGAGATGAGGAGATCGTACCCCTGATGGATACACGCCCATTCTATCCCCTGAAGCAGTCTGATAAAGTAGGGGTTGGACTCGAGGCCGATGTTCTCCGGGAGGGGAGCCACCACACCAAGGCTTCCTATGTATCGTCGAGCAAGGCTTCGCGCCCCGCTGTGGGGGTGGTAACCCAGCTCCTCCATGGCACGGAGGACTCGTTCCCTGGTCTCGGGCCTCACGCTCGGTGATCCATTCAAGACTCTGGAAACCGTCATGATGGAGACGCCCGCACGCTGTGCTACATCCTTCTGGGTGATCATAGCGATATTGTAATCAAGAGGTGCGATTCCCACAATACACATTCCTTTTTTAACGAAAAAGGCAGGCAGGGATGCCCTGCCTGCCGCCACCACGATACCCAGGGGTACCGTATGGAGAAGCTTCTCACCTCTGGTACCACCTCACCCAGTCGACATACATGGTCACCGGGAAGATGCTGTCGTCTATGGTGAAGCCCGGCCAGTTGCCCCCGATCGCGACATTGAGGAGGATGAAGAACGGACGGTGGAACTCCTCGGTGCTGTTGATACTGTTCTCTATGTTCGCCTCGTGGTACTGCACGCCATCGACGAACCACTTGATGGACGAGGCATCCCATTCGATGGAGTACACGTGCCACTGGGTCACATCGACGGGGGAAATATTGCCGCCGTAAGAGGCATATCCGCCCGCGTCCCAGTGGATGGTTCCGTACACGACATCTTCGGTGTTGATGTGCTCCATGATATCGATCTCGCCACAGGCGGGCCAGCTCACCTGTGAAAAGTTGTTTCCCAGCATCCAGAACGCGGGCCAAAGCCCCATTCCGATGCGAGAGAGGCGGATACGGGCCTCGATCCTCCCATAGGTGTGATACACCTTGTTTTCGGTCTTGAGCCTGGCGGAGGTGTAATTCATCCCGCCGTACGACTCCCTACGGGCGATGATCTGAAGATACCCGCCGCTCACCTGTATGTTCTCGGGCCTGTCGGTATAGTATTCGAGCTCGTTGTTCCCCCAACCACTTCCCCCTATCTCGGGCGTCCAGTTGGAGGTATCCAGGGACGAGCCCTCGAACTCGTCGCTCCAGATGAGCACCCAGTCACCAGACGGAGGTGGCGTGGGTGTGGGGGTGCTCCCACCCGCGGTGTGCGTGTAGGAATACCAGCCCGTATCCTGCGCACCCGCGTTGAACCCGATGGTGAACCAGTAGTCGATCACATCACCCTCGGAGAGCCCGTTCACGTCGTACCAAAAGTAGGTGCCCTCCCGGTTCATGCGGACATTGAGCTGTCCCCCACTGTTCACCCTATAGTGCACGTCCGCCCACCCCGCATCGGCAGCATTGACCCAGATACGGGCGGTGTCGGCGTCCACATAGTCGCACCCGCTCTCAAAGGCGGCACGGGAGACCAGGTCTCCACTCAGGTTGACGATCCCCCCTTCGCATGCTACAACCAGCATAAGCACGAGCATGAGGGGGGCAAGGTACGGAAGATAACGTCTCATCTCCCTCCTCCTACATCAAGGTGTACGGACCTCCCTACGGGAGGCCATGCCAAGAGGATCCGGGTGGCGGCCTGGATCCTCTCTTTTCGCCACGCTTGTTACCGTTATCATAAACACGATTCTACCACCAGTTTCCCTTCCCGTCAACGAAAACGTACGATCGAGGTCGGCCTGTATGGCTCCCCCTGTTTCAATCCACCACGGACTGTAGAGTCTCTCCCTCCAGGGGATATACCGGAAAGATGTGCGTCTCCCTGGGTGCGGATGGATTACAGATATGCTTGTAGAGGATCTCGGCGGCCTTCCTCCCCATGTCCACGAGCGGTTGCTCGTTCGAGGCGAGGGTAGGAGAGATGCCGAGGTCCTTCAGGAACCCGTCGAACCCCACCACCGACACATCCTCCGGGACCCGGAGGCCCACCCTCCTGAGTCCTACAAACGCACCCAAGGCCATCTCGTCGGTGGCGCAGAAGAGGGCCGTCGGCTTATCGCTCAGAGCAGCGAATGCTTCCTCCACTGCACCGGCGACCTCTTCTTGATGGTAGCCCGTTCTGATGAGATACTCATCCGGCACTTCCTTTCCGGAGAGCTCCCGCATCGCCCTCCGGTAGCCGGCTTCCCTGTCGCGTATATTGGCGTTGTAGAACTCCGACTTGAGACCTACGAACAGGATCCGCCTGTGTCCACGCTTCCACATCCTCATCACCGTGTCGTATCCCGCCCGCTCGTTGTCGGTGTCGACCCACGAGAGATCTTCATCCTCAGGTCGGTCGCCTATCACCACGCAGGGGATTTTCCGCTTGTGGATCTCCTCACGTACCTGAGGAGGCATCCTCTGGAGTCCCACATAGATGAGCCCATCCACCTTCCGTTGTCTGTAGGGCCTTAAGTAATCAAACGAGGGGTCCTCGAGGGTGAGAGGCGAGAGGAGGATATCCTGCTGGTACTGTCTGCAGGCGAGGGATATCCCCCGTATCACCCTCATGAGATAGAGGCTCCCCATCGTGTCGTCGAAACGAGCAGGAGTCATGATGGCCACGGTGTCCGTGCGTCCCTGGTTGAGGGCCTTCCCCACGAAACTGGGGGAATACCCCAGCACCCGGATCGCCTCCTCCACCCGCCTGCGTGTCTCCGGTCGCACATTTCCCTTGTTGTTGATGACGCGCGAGACGGTCATGAAGGAGACCCCTGCAAGCCGGGCGACATCTTTCTGTGTGACCATAGCCTCCTCTTCAGGCCTCCAGGATCACGGTCTGGATCGAATGAGGAGGACAGACATGTCGGAATTCTCCACGGTCCCCCTTCCTTCGAACCGAGTACATGATGGAGACATCACGCGAATTGTACAAGACCAACACGATCCTCCCCTCGGGATCCCGCACCCCCAATGCCAGATCCCGTTGTTCCCAGAAGCGACCACCGGAGGATGAACCCTCATCCCCGGCCTCGGGAACGGTGACCTCGATTCTCCTGCTCCCGGGACGACACCACCGTGAGAGGTGACCTATGTAGTAGTACGAGGATTGAGGGAAGACCTCCTTCCCCTCGATATCCACGAGCACCGGTGCGTCGCAGAAGTTTCCTGCGTGATTCGGACCCCCTTCCGTATCGAGCACCACGTTCCAGTCGATGGGACTGTAACATCGAGTGTTGAAAAAGGCGGGGAAAAAAGATAAGGGGTATCTCCCACCACACTAATCCTTTTTTCAAGGAGGAGATACCCCATGAAGCGTGGTAACACACGCACACTGATTGAGACACAGTATACCCTCTCTGATCTGATGAAACAAGTGGAAGACCAGCTACGGGAGGAGGTGCGCCACACCTACAAGACGTACCTGGAACACCTCCTTGAGACGCTGAGAGAGGAGGCAGTAGGACGACCACGATATGCACGAGGGGAGCCTGAGAAAGGGCAGTACTACCGGTACGGCTACAGAAAGTGGAAGAGCGTGCAGACCCCCTGGGGGCCGATCGAGGAGGTACGCGTGCCCCGCATTCGCACCGGCGGGGGGAAGGAGGTAAAGCTGGTGACCTACGAGCAGAGGCTCGTGGCCCTCGCCGAGCAGCTCCTTCTCGGGTATGTGGGAGGGATGAGCGCGCGGACGTGGGCCATCCTGTTACGGGAGCTGGGGATAGGCGAGGCTCACCCGCAGACACTCCTGCGGCTCATAAAGCGTCTTCGTGAGGAGAAGGAGCAGTGGCGGAGGAGGTCCCTTAGAGGAGTGAAGGCCCTTGTGCTGGATGGAGTGTGGGCAAAGAGGCGTGGGAGGGGTCAGAAGAAGCTGGTTGTCCTGAGTGCCGTGGGGGTGAAGGAGGACGGATCTCATGAGCTCCTCGACTGGGTCGTTGCGGAGCAGGAGGACCAGGCGAGCTACGAGCGACTCCTTACCAGGCTCTATGAGCGAGGGCTTCATGAGGTGGAGCTGGTGGTGGCCGATGAGGCTGAGGGGATCCGGCAGGCCGTGGAGACGGTGTATCCTGAGGCGAAGAAGCAGGTATGCCTCTGGCACCTGCAGGGTACGCTTGAGCAGAAGCTCCTGCAGGACATGGGGGAACGGAAGGGGAAGAACGCAGACCTCCAGAAGGAGAGGCGAGCTTTTCGAGCGGAGTACTGGAAGCTCTTTGAGGCAGGAGGGAAGGAGGACGCAGCACGTGCGTTGGAGGCATTCGTGAAGAAGTGGGCGGCGAAGGCTCCCCGGATGACGGCCTCCCTCCTGTGGCGGAAGGACCGGCTTTTCTCCTATCTGGAGTTACCCTATGAGTGGAAGGAGAAGGTGAGGACGAGCAACCTTGCGGAGAACATGTTTCGGCACATGAGAAGCTTTCTACGGAGGTATCCTGGGTATATGAGCCATGCCCATGCAGATGAGGTGGTAGGCCTCTACGTGGTGGGCATGCAGGTGATACAAGAGGTGGGGAGACGCACCCCTTATCAGCTCCAGCTCAATTTCAACACTCCCCCTTGACAATCCCCCAGTCGATCCACGCCTTGACCCCGTGGAGGAGGTCTTGGATCATCTCGTAGCCGTACCGCTCCCCCACCCACCACTCACCCGGCCTCGCCCCTCCCTCGATGCATCCCTCGGTGAACACGAGGAGCTTGCCATCGATGCGGGAAGAGGTCTCCTCCACGTTACCATACTGAGGACCGGAGTACCAGTGATACGCCACTCCGTCCACCACCTCCCTCACCCCCTCGAGTCCGAAACTCTCCTCCACTCGTTCCGGAAGCCTGTCCCTGTTGTGGTCCCAGATGAGCACCTTTTTCCCTTCCAGGCCGGCCCCTCTGAACGTCGGCACCAGGTGATCCCTGACGAACCGTCCTTCCTCCTCACCGGTGTAGATACACGACTCCCATGTCTGGACCGCCTCGGGCTCGTTCTGGACCGTCACGCCCCACACGTCGAGCCCTTCCCCTTGAAGAGCCCTGATGAAGGAGACGAAGTACCGCGCCCACACAGGGTAGTATTCCGGAAGGAGCTTCCCCCCGTGGCACATCTCTCGGTTGTCCTTCATCCAGGCTGGCGGGCTCCAGGGGGAGACGAGAAGACGAAGACCACCCGAGACCCTCCACGCATCCTTCACGAGCGGAAGCTGGTACCGTCGGGAAGGAGCCAGGTCGAACGAAGAGAGGGAGGGGTCCTCCTTCTCCACGAAGGCCCAGTTCCCGAACGAGAAGTCACAGCTGTTCATGTGCGTCCTCGCAAAGGTATACCCGTGCCCCTCCCTTCGATCGAAGTACATCCGGATCACCCGTTCCCTCTCCTTGTCCGGTAACAGAGAAAGCACGTATCCTGATGCCTCGGTGAGCGCCCCACCGAAGCCGAGTATGCGCTGATACTCCTGCGAGGGATCGAACACCACCTCCCGCTCGATATACGATGACCGTGACACAGACGCCGGGCTGCGTTCTTCCGGACGCAAATGGGTAAGACGCGTTCCTGTGACATACGAAGACTCGTAGAGCACTGCCTCGTTCAAGTCCATCCTCCTCACGTGAGTAGTAGATATATCCGACCAAAGGTGATTACTTGAACACCCCCGTATCGATGAGACGCTGCATGAACACCCTCTGGGCGAAGGCGAACACTACCAACGGTATCACACTCGCGATGAGGGCCGCGGCCTGGATCAAGTGGTTCTGAGAGGTGTACATGTTGTTGAACACCGTGAGCCCTATGGAGATCGGATAGAGGTCCCCCTTCCCGGAGAGATAGATGAGCGGACCGAAGAAATCATTCCAGGCGAAGAAAAAGTGGAAGAGTGCCACCGCGATGATCGCGGGCGTGGCCTGAGGAGCGATGATCTGGAACAGGGTCCTCAGAGGCCCCGCACCATCGATACGTGCGGCCTCATCGAGTTCCCTCGGTATACCCATGAGGAACTGTCTGAGCAGGAAGACGTTGTACGCATTCGAGAAGAAGGCCGGCACCATGAGGGGGAGCCATGTCCCCACCCAACCGAGAAAGTAGAACATCGCATACGTGGGTATGGACGTCACCGCCGAGGGGAGGATGATGGTCGACATGAGGACGACGAACAACACGTTTTTTCCCGGGAAGCTGAACCGGGCGAAGCCGTAGGCCACGAGGAGCGATGAGAGCACGGTACCGAACGTGGTGATCACCGCATAGAGCACGGTATTCTTGAGAAGCACGGGGAACTTCGTCGCCTTCCACGCCTCGGCGAAGTTGCTCCACTGGGGATCGACCTTCCACACACGATCGAGTGTCCTCCAGTTCCCCTCCCATATGATCTGCTCACCCGGTTGTTGCGGATCCATGAACACGGAAGATGTCCGTCCCCTTTTTATCATGGCGAGTATGCGGACCTCTCCATCCACGGGAACCTCATAGAGGTCGTACTGCTTTCCTTCGTATTCCCAGGTCCCGGGGGAAAGAGGAAGTATGGAAAGTTTCGCGGATGCGATCTGGTCCCTCGTCTTGAGCGACATGGACAACCCGTACATCAGGGGAAGAAGATACACCGCCGCCAGCACGGCAACACCCAGGGTGAAGACGACTCGTCTGAGGAAAAGTCGTTGTTCTCTCATGATTCCTCTCCTCCTCCTGCATAGAAGACCCAGTATCGTGAGGTCCTGAACAATATCAGAGTGAAGAAAAGCCCCAGGAAAAAGATGATCCATGCGATCACCGCGCCATAACCCATATTGAGATAGGTGAAGGCCTGCCGGTAGAAGTAGATCATGGGGAAGTTGGTCATTCCATTCGGGAATCCGCTCCCCATGTTGATCACATAGGGCGGCAGGAAGTACTGCATGAGACCTATCACCCCTATCACCACATTGTAGAACACCACCGGTGTGATGAGAGGAAGCGTGACGCTGAAGAACTGCTGCGCCGGTCCTGCTCCGTCGATCTCTGCCGCCTCGTAGAGCTCGATGGGAATCCCCTGGAGTCCGGCAAGGAAGATGATGATGGTGTTCCCCAGCCCCCACAATCCGATGAGCGTGTAGGTGAAGTAGATCAGTCTCGGATCGGCGAGCCACCTGATCCCGTCGGTACCGGTCACATCGAGACCGGTGATCCCTTCGATCGCGAGGTTGATCCACCCTGTGTGTTCATTGAGCACCCCCTGCCATATGATCACGGCCGCCACGAAGGGCACGATGGAAGGGAGGTAGAAGAGCGTCCTGAAAGCCCGCGTCCCCAACAGATACCTGCTGTGGAGGAGCAGGGCCACGGCGAGTGCGAAGAGCATGCCGATGGGAAGGGAGATGAGCGCGAAGAGGAGGATACGTCCAACCGAAGCCAGGACCTCTGGATCCTCCACGAAGGCCCTGCTCCAGTTGACGAACCCGACGAACTTCGTGGCCGCAGGATCGGCGAGGGAAAAGTCGAGCAGCGAGAACACGAACGATGCGACCATGGGAAAGAGGTAGAAGATCAGGAAACCCAGGAGCCAGGGCGCGATGAAGGCGAGCCCCCACCTGTATTCCCACAGTCTCAAAGGATGTCGTTCCTTATGGCTCATAGCCTCAACTCCTTATATAAAAGAGAATAATGGTGGAGGACGCGAGGTCCTCCACCACCGGACCGAATCACTGCTGAGCAGCCCTGAAGATCTTGTCCAGATCCTCTTTCAGCTTCTGGATCTCCGCATCGACGTCCACATCGGGGTTGTTGAAGATGAGATCCGTGAACTGGTTGTACCGGGTATTCGCCTCCTGGAAGCTGGGCATCCAGCTCTCGTGGTTGGGGTTGTCGGCGAACTGGATGCTGTCCTGGATCACCTTCAGATTGAACTCCTGATCCGGCCATCGCTTGGCGAAAAAGGTGTCGAGGAAATCACCCTGAAGCTCTTTTTTCGCAGGCATGCCGCCGTAAACCGCACAGAGATCACCTGCCACGTCGTCCACCAGATAGGAGAGCACCTTGAAGGCAGCATCGGGGTTCTTCGACTGCTTCGTGATGAGGAAGGTGTCGGCATGCATCTTGGCGGTCGTCCTTCCCTTGTAGGCAGGCACGGGATAGACGTTCCACTTGAAATTGATCTCGGCGAATCCCGCGTACCAGAGATGACAGTGGACCATGGCCACCCTGCCGGAGGAGAACCAGTCTCCGTTCTTCAGGAGGTCGCTCGACCCGTAAGGACCGTTGGGATAGAAGTGGCTCTTCCACATGCCGTCATACACCCACTTCCAACCCTCAGCCCAGTGAGGAGGAATCTGTGCTCCTCCATCCGGGGCCACGAAGGTGCCGGGGCCGAAGAGCGTGCCGATGCCTCTCGCGTCGGTCCATTGAATACCGAACCCCCACTGCACGATGTTCTGAGGATCGAATTCGGGGCTCGAAGGGTCGTTTCCGTTCTGATCTACGGTGAGCTTCACGGCGATCCGTTTCACCGTGTCCATATCCCACGGCCAGCTCTTGCCGTTTTCATCCACATATGGCTGACCGTATTCAGTGGGTGGGAGCGGAATTCCCGCCTCTTCGAAGAGTTCCTCGTTCACATAGAGGAACGAGGGATAGATGGCAAACGGAAGTCCGAGGAGTCCCTCTCCGGGATTCCGATAGAAATCCACCATCGGCGCGTCGAAGATGGAAAGGTCGAACTGGTACTTGTCCACGAGCGGCTGGAGGTCGATCCACGCCCCCTTGAAGCTGTCCCGTCCTCTGATGCCCACAGGCCCCACCACATCGGGAGCGTTCCCTCCCGAGAGCTCGGTGGCCAGGGTCTGATACGCCTGGTTGTTGGGAACGATCTCGAGGACGAGCTCGATCTCATCCTGCGACTCGTTGTACCGCTTTACGATTTCTTCCTGGGCAGCGATAGTAGGCTCATCGGTGCCCGCACCCAGACCGACGAACCATCGAACCTGGGTCTTCTCAGCCTTCTGTGCCGGTCCCCCACACCCGGTAAGGACCAGGACGAGGCCTACAATGAGGAGCAGATACCGTCTCATGACTCCCTCCTTAGGGAAGATATCTCTCATTTCCCCTACGGGAAATGTGGTCGACCACCTCTTCACACACGACCTCATCGCACCACGATCGTGGCTGCAGCCCCGGAAGGCAGCTCAAGGAATACAGAGCTCCCCCCTATGCGAACCACCCCCCGTTGGGTGGAAAAGAAGGGATTGTGCACCACCACCACGATCTCGCCTGAAGGAGTTACAAAGGCGACGTGGCCTACACTCCCTGCGAGGGTATTCGATTCGATCCTGTACGATCCCCTCTTCACGAACCGAGAGAAGTGTCCAAGCACATACCAGCCTGACCGGTACGGTTCACGGATCCGGCCCTTTCGGCTCCCTGAATCGACTACGATCTCCACGAGACCGTGATTCGCAGTATTCTCAAACACGATGGGACCGTTGTGCTGATCGAGGGCGATATTCCAAAGAATGAGGGCCGAAGCATGGTTGCGGAATATCTCTATCGCCTCTCGCATCCCCTCACGGAACGTGGCGGAAAATGAACCCCGCCCAATCCACCTCCCATTCCCTGCCTCGGTTACCCACATCTCAAGGTCGGGAAAGTGTTCATGAACCTCACTCATCGCTGAGGGCGCTCCCCCGTAGTGATGCCAGGCAACCCCCGATAGGTAGCGCAAGGCATCGGGGTGACGGAGGATCTCCAGAACAACATCCTTCCCATCCCAATTGTGATCGTAGCAGAAGATCTTCACCCCAAGGCCCGCTGCCTTGAACGCAGGACCCAAGGCCTCTGAAACAAACCGGGCCTGTTCTTCTGCCGACATGAGCATTCCCGGATAGGTGGGAGGAGCATAGAGGATCTCGTTCTGCGGCGTGACCGCATAGATGGGAATTCCTTCCTCCGCGTAGGCCTGGACGAACTTCACAAAATAGCGAGCATACACCTCATAACAGTCCTCCCTCAGCCTTCCTCCCTCTATTCCTATGAGACTTTGTCCTGTCTTCATCCAGGCAGGAGGGCTCCAGGGAGAGGCCATGATGAGGAGTTCAGGATTGACCCCGAGTGCCTCTTTGAGGTAGGGAATGATGAAACGTCTGTCCCGATCTATGGAAAATCTGGAAAGTGGAAAGTCCTCCTCTCCCTCCGGCAGATCATCATAGGTGTACATTGAGAGGGCAAAATCAGGGGATCCCATGGGTTGACGAAGGAGATTGAGTCCCAGACCAATCTCCGGATCGAAGAGGGCCTGGAGGAGGGCCGTCCGATCTTCCTGGGGCAAGGTGGAGATGACATAGCCCGAGGATTCGGTAAGCGATGCCCCGAACCCCATGATTCGCTGATACTTCGTATGTGGGTCTACAGATATCTCGAAAGAAAGCGAGGCAGGAGGGGATATGGGCGTGACGGGAGAGAGGAGGAAGGAACAATCAGTGGTGGTCATCCACATCTCCGCCTTCCGGGAGGCACAGGAGGTAAGACTCATAACGAGCACGCCATGGAGCAGGAGGATAGTACAAGGGACTAATGTTTTCGAAAACATTAGTCCCAGAAAATAAAAGTGCTTATAAAACAAAGATAAAATATTCTTTCCCATGTAATGTTAGCCTTATCATGTTTTCGGAAACATTTTACTCCCGGTTTCGGGATCTGTCAACAAAAAAAAGATCCCCGAACGGGGATCTTTTCCGATCAACACCCTACAGACTAACACTCTACCGTGAGGTCCACACCCTCCGGCGCACCTAGTGCCTGTGCTCGCCCACCCGGAGAGGCCGGCCCCACATGGAAGTGGAGTCTCCCCTCGGGGAGAACCTTCCTCCCCTCCTCGTCTATAAAGGAAAGCTCTTCTGGAGAAAGCACGAAACGCACTTGTTTCCGTTCACCGGCGCCAAGGGACACCCTCGTGAACCCCTTGAGCGACCATAACGGCACTCGGAAGGGAGCGTCCTCCCACCTCACGTAAAGCTGGACCACCTCGTCGGCAGGGATCGAGGAGGTGTTTTCGACCTCACACACGAGCTCGAGTGTCTCTCTCTTGTCCCATCTCGAGGCCGAGGACTGGAGACCTCTGTACGAGAAGGTTGCATAGGAGAGCCCGAACCCAAATGGATAGAGAGGTTCTTCCCTCATGTAGCGGTAGGTGCGCCCCTCCATGCTATAGTCGGTGAAGGGAGGGAGCTGGTCCACACCTCGCGGGAAGGTGATGGGGAGCCTCCCCGAGGGCGAGATCTCACCGAAGAGCACCCGCGCAATGGCGTTCCCCCCTTCTTCGCCTGGATACCATGCGTACACGATGGCGTCCGCGAGCTCCTCGAGCTCGGGAGAGCACACGGGGGCTCCCGAGAGGAGGACCACCACGAGGGGTTTTCCTATCTCCTTTATTCGTCTCAAGTACTCAATCTGCTCGCGGGGGAGGTCGAGGTCGGAGAGATCGCCGTAATTATCGGAGAAGATCGCATCTCCCTCTTCTCCCTCCACCGTGGAGTCACGTCCCATCACGGCGACGGTCACGTCCGCATACCGGGCCACCCCGCTCGCCCAATCGATGGGGTTTATCTTGTTGCCCTGGAGGGGACACCCGATCTTGTACGTCACCGTGATTCCAGGGCCCGCATAACCGGTGATCCCCTCGAGCACCGTGACCAGGCGTGAGGACACACCCGCATAGTTACCCAGGAGGGCGACGGGGTTTGCAGCGTTGGGGCCTGTCACATAGATGTACCGCAGCTTCTGCCGATCAAAGGGAAGAATTCCATTGTTCTTGAGGAGCACAACCGACTTCTCCGCCGCCTCCCTCGCGAGCGCACGGTGTGCCTCCCAGTCGATATCCGAGAGGGAAAGCCGTGCGTAGGGGTGGTCATCGGTGAAGAGACCAAGGCGGTCGAGAGTGGAGAGAAGTCGAGCCACCGATCTATCCACAAGCTCCTCAGAGACCACTCCGGCCTTCACCGCATCGAGGAGGTGCTCATAGGTGTTCCCGCAGTTGAGGTCACAGCCCGCCTCAAGGGCCATGGCGATCGACTCTATGGGATCCTTCGTCACCTTGTGATGGAGGTGGAAATCGGCGATGGCCCAACAGTCGGAGACCACGTGTCCTTTAAAGCCCCACCTCTTCCTCAGGATCTCATCGAGGAGTCGCTTACTGCCACAGGCCGGTTCACCGTTCACCCGGTTGTAGGCCCCCATCACCGCCTCGACTCCCGCCTTCACAAGAGCCTCGAAGGCAGGGAGATACGTCTCCCAGAGATCTTTTTCCGATACCCGAGCATCGAAGACATGGCGCAACCCCTCGGGACCGGAGTGTACCGCGTAGTGTTTCGCGCAAGCCGCCACCCGCATGTAGTAGGGATGATCGCCCTGCAGGCCCTTCACAAAGGACACCCCTATCTTGGAGGTGAGGAAGGGATCCTCACCATAGGTCTCCTGTCCTCTTCCCCATCGCGGATCCCTGTAGATATTGATGTTGGGAGACCAGAAGGTGAGTCCTCGCTCGTATTCCGCAGCCCGTTCCTTGCCGATTGCGTTGAACTTCGCACGCGCCTCCGTGGAGATGGCCTCCGCCACCCGCCGTACGAGATCGGGATCGAAGGTGGCCGCAAGCCCTATGGCCTGGGGGAACACGGTGGCCTCTCCCGAGTTGGCCACTCCGTGGAGGGCCTCGTTCCACCAGTTGTAGTGGGGGATCCCCAGCCGGGGAATTCCTTTCGCCCGATGCAGCATGAGCCCCGCCTTCTCCTCGATCGACATCTTGGATAGCAGAGAGGTCATACGCTCATTTCCATCCATAGGTTTTCCTCCTCAGAAAAAGTAAAGTCATTGAAGAGAACCTCCCGTCTATCGACAATCAGTAGAGAGTTCTCCCCTTTTCGTCCGGTATACCGGTTTTTCTATAGAAATAGGTGTTGAGCACGTCACGCCATTCCACAGCGTTCTTCACCTGTCTGTCGAATCGTTCGAGGACCTCCCGGAATACACGAGGAGATATGTGCTTCCTCAGCTTGAGCCACTCCTCTCTGAGGCGTTTCACCTCCTCGACTCCCTCGAAGTGACTGTCATAGTAGTACTGGATGAGGGTTCTACCGTCCTTCAGTGTATAGGTGTAAGGCAACCTGTGGAAGAAGAGGACGAGCTCCTCCGGGCAGGTCGCAGGATCGTCGTAGAGCTCCCGCCACGGAGAACGATACTGGGTGGCGAACCCCGTTCCACGGGACGATCTGTCCACTCCTATGGCGTGGTTGTCTGCCCTGTGATAGGTTCCCCAGAACGAGTACTCATACCCTTCAGGGCTGGGACCGTAGTGATGTCCCGGATTCACCATCCATCCGAGCCCGAGCGGCGTGGTATACTTCTCATAGACAGGCCACGAGGCGAGGAGCATGTCCACCAGCCGATCTACGGCTTCTCCATCCCGGGTGAGGGTTCTCAGACACCACTCCCTCGCGATCTCCTCCGACGAAAGGTCGGGGTTCCATGTGAGACGCCCGTATCCGTAGAGATTCGCCTGGGCGAGCCAGTGCCCCGTCCAGTTGTAATCCGATCCCACGTTCGCCACACCTGCACACCCTCCGTGAGGACGTCCGAAGAGGGAACCGTCCACCACACGTCTCACCGTGGAGCCCTCACCCCTCGCATGCGTATCGAACTCGAGCACCTCCTTCCACATGGGCACGAGGTAGCACAGATCGATCTGCTGACCGGTGTACTCCTGGGTGATCTGGAACTCCACCATCTGATTCGTACGCTCCATGCCGCCGAAAAGGGGCGAGACCGGTTCTCTCACCTGGAAATCCATGGGCCCGTTTTTTATCTGAAGGAGCACATTGTCGGCAAACCGCCCATCGAGGGGGGAGAAGATGTCGTAGGCCGCCCTCGCCCGATCGGTCTTCCTGTCCCTCCAGTCCTGGATGTTGTAGACAAAGGCCCGCCAGATAAGAAGACCGCCGTGAGGAGCGAGGGCCTCGGCCAGCAGGTTGGCGCCGTCGGCCTGGGACCTCCCATAGCTGTGCGGCCCGGGATTGAACTCGGAATCCGCCTTCACAAGGAAACCGCCGAAGTCGGGAACGTACTCGTAGATGCGTGCGACGACCTCGGCCCACCACTTCTTCACAGAGGGGTCAAAGGGATCGGCGGAGGGAAGCCCCCCGACGTATACGGGGCTCATGAAGTTCACGCTCAAGTATACCCGTATCCCGTAGTCGCGGAAGACATCGGCTATCCTTCTCACGGAGGGCAAGTACTCCTCGGTGATGAGTCTGAGGGCCTTGTTCCGTACGTTCACGTTGTTGAGCACCACTCCGTTTATGCCCACCGAGGCAAGGAGACGGGCATAGTCCCTTATGCGATGGAGCCCCTTCACCACCTTGTTCCTGTGAAAGAAAATCGACTTGCCTGCGTATCCACGCTCTATCGTGCCGTCGAGGTTGTCCCAGTGGTCGATGATCCTCAACGGAAACGCCGGTTCCTCGTGGAGAGAGATCCCATCCAGAGAGATGCCTCTCTGCAACATGGAAACGAGAGAGAAAACCCCGTACACGAGACCCCGTCGGGTCCGAGCGGTGAGAACCAAGGAGGAGGAACCATCCCTTTCCCCCACTTCCTTCAGGATGAACCCCTCATCACCGAGCTTCCCCAGCTCCGCGGCAGAAATCCGCTCCGCTACAGGCGACTGGTCAGAGGTTCCAACGTAGAGGGCTCCACCGCCTCCCGTCGATCCCTCCTGGGGGGTATGATGAAAGAGTCGGGAGAGTGCATCCCGGATCTCGGAGCCGACGATGTCCTCGCCCGGTTGGACCCACAGGGTGCGGATACGATTGATGACAGCTTCCCTGTACACACGGTCGTCACACGGCCGGTACTCCAGCCAGCAGAGAGCGTATCGAGGCATAACAACTCCTTCCATTCCAGAAATGTATATCACGTGAGAGTCTCGAATTCCAGCAAGACCCCACCCCGAGATGCTGCTTCCCAGAACCGATGTTTTTCCCCGTATCCAGCCGGGAGTGGGCCGGAAAGACACACCCGCAGGAAGGACTGCTCACTCGTCGAGAGGCCTCGGACTCCGGAGGCCGAGATGGGGAAAGGAAAAGACCCGTAGTCACTCTCAGGACGTCCTCCATGGGATTCCAGTCTTCACCCTCGATAAAAAACGGGAGGGGTCCCGGTATTCCACCGGAACCCCTGTACCGTAAAGAACTTTTTGCTACTTCACCTGAGAGATGGTGACATCATCCACATAGTAGGAGAGGGAGCTGTTCTCCGCCTCCACATAGAAGACGAGCTCTTCCACCTTCACCGGCTTCACCTGGTACTCCCCTTTCAGTTCAACCCATGTGTTGGGAGCCACCATCACTTCACCTATGCGGTCCCACCCTTTCTCCCCGTTGTAGATACGCTCCATGGTGATGATGAGCTTCTTGGGAGAGGCGGAGGTGTGGTAGACCCACACGGAGAAGCCGTATTTCTTGCCGGGCTGGAGCTTCTTGAGAAGATCGATCTGCGTGCCATGCCAGTTGGCGCTCCTGTTGGAGACATAGAGGCTGTACTTCCCGGAGTGGGCCGCAGCGTCCGAGATTGCTATCCTGGTTCCATCTCCCCGCGCCATCCAGTCCCCGGTTTTCTGGTCCTCGAAATCGTTCGAGACGATCACTGCCTGTTGAGGGGAAGTCGGCGTCTCGGCCATCGTCACCTGCTGAGAGGCACATCCCCCAAGCAAGAGCATGATCATAAGCCAACGGAATCCCATGAATCGTTTCATGTCGCACCTCCTCACAAAGTATCTTCCGGGGACAGCCCCGGTCCGGGCAGGGGTTCACATAATAAAACCAATACGAAAAAACCCTTCAAAAGCCTGTCCCCACAACCCGTCATCTCGATTATATCACACCATGTTCCTGTGTCAAGGGAAATAGCATACCTGACACAGATTTTTCTTTACACATTTCTAAAGGCGATTTATAATTTCCCTGCAGAGTATGTGTCTGCAAACTACCATAATATCATGAGGAGGTTTCCATGAACAGTAAACGGCTATGGGTTGTGCTGCTCATCGCAGTGATGGCCACCCCGTTGGTCGCCGGCGACTACAAGATCACCGCTACGATGGACCTCGGATTCGGTGTGGGGATTCCCGGCATCGCAAAGGACGGCTCATCCACCGCCAAACTCGACTGGTCGATCGTGAAGCTCGACGGTACTATCGACGAGTACAACTCGTACTCCCTCACACTGGAGTACAACGACTGGTACGACAAGGAGATCACCAGCTTGGATTTGAAGAACAGCTTCAACCTGGGCGTCTCTGAGTTCTTCCTCACCACCGACCTCCTGGGACCGTTCGGGCTCTCGGGCCTTCCCTTCAGCCTCAAGATGGTGAGCGGCTACGGCCCCCTCGCGGTGAGCGGGCGATACGACAATCTCACCGGTTGGAGCACAGGGCGCTGGAGCGGTTGGGGCGTGGCACACCTCTATGACAGGTGGAACAGATTCGGCGTGCTCGACTTCAGACTCGGACTGATGGACAACAAAATCGTCCTCCGGTACGGTCTCTCGCCCCTGATCAATAGGGTGGGACCCGACGGCGAAGAGAAGCGCATCCCCATGCTCGGAGAGATCACCTTCGGGGAATTCTCGTTGGGACTCGTGTCCCTCAAGGGCGATGTGAACTTCCGAGGCGAGGGATACCTCATGGCTGGGGGAGGGAGGCTCAACCTCACGATGATGCTGGGACCGGTGACCCTCGGGGGATTCCTGGGAGAGGACTACAAGACCAACACCGACACAAAAGAAGCGGACAACGCACTCTTCGTGGGTATCAAACCCTCACTCTACCTCTCAGGTCTCGGCACCGCGTATCTCGGCGCCTGGTACGGGCTCGCCACCACCATGCCCGCCGGGGGAGATACGACCAATGTGCACAAGCTCGCAGTGGACGGGGGGCTCACCGTCAAGGCCACCAAGACCACCATCTACGGCGGTGTGCGCTACGACGACCTCCTGGACACCGAGGACAACGGCGGTCAGTATGAGCGACAGATGTCCTATGAGTACGGCGTGAAGCAGGAGTTCGGTGCGGTGGCCATGTACCTGGGTTACAACTACACACAGAACGGCCAGGATATGTACGCCGCCCAGGGCACGGTGGGTGTGTTCACCAACGACGAAGGCGACAAGGTGGGCAACCTGTACATGAGGATAAAGTTCTACTGGTGAGAAACACACCAATAAGAGAGGGGAGGCGGGAGCCTCCCCTCTTCTTTTGTGTCCACTATTCAGCTGTCACCACAGTGACAGTAGCATTATTCCCCTGCCATCCTTGTTCTGTCCCATCCTCAAAATCCCACGTCACCACTTCTGTATCATTCTGGGTGATGACAAAGTCATCGAAATAAAAGGTGATGGGATTAGTAGCAGATTCGAGATACAGGTCGGTAGGATTGCCAAGAGTAGCACTGTCAAGAGTGAAGTCTGCTTCAAGGAGTGTCCACTCTCCGGAAGGCACCGTCTGTTGATAGAAGACTGAGTTATAATGCTCAGTCGAACCATCAGAGGACTTCAACGTGAGGGTAAACTGTTGGTCGGATCCCGTCTCCTGATAGACCCACACTGCGTAGTGATAGGTCTGATCAGCCGACACATGGTTCTCGATGTCGTAGTACCACGCAGTCTTCCATCCCGCATCTCCCGTCTCCACCTTCAACGCATAGGTTCCCCCATGTGGCACAAATCCTTGCGTTTCTTCCCCTCCACCACCTCCTCCTGCACCTGCTTCCTCACAGCCTGCGAGGAAGAGGATCACCAAGACGCCCAGGATGATCCCGAGCACGCTCAACGCACGTTTCATGTCGTACCTCCCATGGGAAAGTTTTGTCTCAGTTCTTCGTGGAAGGGCAACGCCCAGATGTCACGAAGAACCGCTTGTACCTGTTCGAACGACCTGGTGCGGGGATCCCTCACCAGGATCTCCTCGAAGACACGGATGTCCCGTGAGCGATAGGCCTCGAGGGCCCACTCCATGCGGAGGATACGCGGCCAGAGGTACATCTTCTTGATGCGCGGGGTGAGGTCGGGCTCGATCCTCTCGGGGTGGAGTCCTTCTCCATCCACGCGTGCAGGTATTTCCACCACCACGTCGTCGGGAATACCTTCGATGACACCCCTGTTGGGTATGTTGAGCACAAGGCGCCGGGGTGTCCCGCACTCGAGGGCCTGGATGAAGAGTATCTGCTGCTCCCCGCTGAGTCTGTCCCTGGAGAAGAGACGAGGCCAGCGTTCGGTGAGGCGGATGGTCGGGTCCGAGGCCACCTCGGATGCGAGCTCGAGCATCTTCCTCTTTCCCTCTCTCAGTTGGTCGTGGAACCTGGGGCGTTCCACCTCGTTGTCTATACCGCCGAACTTCCCGTACCACCGTTTCTTGGTGGCGAGATCGTAGTTGTACTTCCAGGACCCGTTCCGGCAGGTGTCCCCTATGGGGAGCATCCCGTAGAAACGGTACATGTCCATCACCGCGGGGCTCATCTGCACGTCCCAGGGACTGCGAGACTCCCAGGAGGACCCCTTCTCCTCCATCCAGCGATCCAGCAACGGATAGGCGTCCTGGCCGTTGTGACGGAACCTGTTGAGCCATATCCCGTGGTTCACCCCGGCCACCTGCCAGTCCACCTCCTCGTACGGAAGCCCAAGCTGTTCGCAGACCTCGTGGACCCCGCCGTGGCCGTGGCAGAACCCCACGGCCTTCACCGGACTCTCCCGAGTGAGGATCTGGGTGATCTCGAACACAGGGTTTCCGGTCTGAAGGATCCAGCCCTCGGGGGCGTACTTCTCCATGGTCCGCGCCACGTTGAGGGCGAGGGTGAGGTCGTAGTAGCTGCAGAAAAGGTATGTATAGGTGGAGACGAAGTTGAACTCCTGGGCGTCGATCCCCCGGTAGTAGCCGTGCTTCTCGGAGACCTCCACCACCTTCTCGTAGGCGGCGAACCCATCGCCTCCCTCGGGACGGGGATAGGCGAGGGCCGTGTTGATCACGTAGTCGGCCCCCTCCAGCGCCGCTTCGAGAGAGGTAGTTGCCTCGATCTTCACTGGAACCTCGAGCTCTTCCATGTACCTGCGGGCGAGGACCTCGGTGGCCTCAAGTCGTTCCTCGCTTATGTCCATGAGGCTCACCACAGGACCCTTCTTCGAAAGCTCCTCGATCTTCGCGAGATCTCCCAGGAGCTGAAGCGCATACCGAACACTTCCTGCACCGACGATTGCAAGCTTCACACCATCTCCTTTCCCAAAAACACGTACCCGATATGATCTGTCATCCTATCGAGGGGACGTCTTGTCAACAGATCGTCCTTCTCGTTCGATTATACCATGCCCTTCTACGCTGTCAAGAAAAATAAACCATCTTTAAAAATACCGTTGGTTATTCGCCACACGACGGGTCCAGTTCCATTCCCGCTCTATTTGAAGTATAACTATAATATGGAAAAAGATACCCTCATCCGCCTCCTCGAGCGTGAGGGGATTCACGAACGGAGGATCCTCGACGCCATCGACAAGGTCCCTCGAGAAGAGTTCGTACCCCCTGATCAACGGCAGTACGCGTACGAAAACATTCCCCTCGAGATAGGCTGGGGCCAGACCATAAGCCAGCCCTACACCGTGGCCTTCATGATCCAGTTGCTCGAGCTTATGCCGGGACACAAGGTTCTGGAAGTAGGGGGCGGCTCGGGCTACAACGCCGCCGTCATGTGGGAGGTGATGAACCACACGGGAGAGCTGTACTCGATGGAGATCCATCCAGAGGTGTACCGGATGGGAAAGGCCAACCTCGAACGTACGGGGTACACCGACATTCGCTTCATCCTGGGGGATGGCTCGAAGGGGCTCCCGGAAGAGGCGCCCTTCGACCGCATCATCGTGACAGCCGCAGCCGAGGAGACGCCTTCCACCCTGCTCTCTCAGCTCGGAGAAGAAGGAATCCTCGTCATCCCTGTACACGTGGGCGGGGGCACGTCGGTCATGACCCGCATCCAGCGCGGGGGCGACGAGTTCCACACCACCACTCACGGCTACTTCAGGTTCGTGCCGCTCGTGACGCGGTGAGGCGGTCGGCGGGGTTTACATTCCGTACACATCGGCTATACTTGAGCCCCATGGTGCACGTCGATGACCGTTACAGGAAGGCACTCATCCTCTACCTCGCGCGGTGGGTGACGCCGAGGAGGTTCCGCAGGATGCAGGAGGTGGTGAAAGAGCGGACCCGGTACATAACCGTCGTCCTCGAAAACATCTACCATCCGCACAATGCCAATGCGGTCTTGAGGAGCGCAGAGGCCATGGGTCTACAGGATGTGCACATCGTGGAGGATGCCGTTCCCTTCACTCCGTCGAAAGGGGTGTCAATGGGCACCGCCCGGTGGCTCTCGCTCCATCGATACCAGGATCCTCGAGTGGCGGTCAGCCGCCTCAGGGAGGAAGGCTACCGCATCATCGCCACCACCCCGCACCGCACCCCCACTCCCGTAGACGAGTTCGATGTCACACGGGGAAAGTGCGCGTTCTTCTTCGGAGGCGAGCTTCCGGGTCTCAGTGACGCCGTGCTCGAAGCGGCAGACGAATACCTCACCATCCCCATGTACGGGTTCGTGGAGAGCCTCAACATCTCGGTGACGGCAGGAATCGTACTCCATAACGTGGTCCAGCGGCTCAGGAAGACCGACATCCCGTGGAGGCTCACGTCCTCCGAGCAGGAGGCCCTCCTCCTCTCGTGGTTGAGGAGACGGATCCCTCACCACAAGGAGCTCGAGGAAGTCTTCTGGAAAGACCCCTCCCCCTATCTGGAGGCACTCGCCTCTTCCGAAGTCCTCGGGGACTCGACGCCGGAGGAAGCCTCGTCCTCCTGAAACGAGACCCGGGAGAGGAGCGTGTAGCACCAGTAGAGCAGGGCGAGGGCCTCGGCCCGTCCTTCGGGGACGGGTGCCTCTTTCACGAGGTCTGCGAGTCTCCCGAGCACCGGGGTAAGCCGGGAGGTAGGCACTCCTGCGAGCACGTGCGACACCCATGCACCGATATCGGCGAACCTCCCCTCCTCCCACAAGGTGCGCAGATCCTTGCGTGCCTTCAAGAAGACATCGAGGTGACGCGCCTCGTCCAGAAGCAGGGAAAGCCCCGCTCCCTTCCTCCGGTTCTCCCTCTGATAGACAAGGGACAGAGGGGGTTCACCGTCCAACAAGTCGGCCAGGAGGGAGTGGTACGTCTGGAGAAACCCCTGCGACCGCCCCGACGGGATCTGGAAGAAGAGATCGAACTCCCGGGGCCCCATGAGGATCCAGGCGATGACGTAGTTGAGGAGGCTCACCGGGTCCATGAACTCACGCTGTTCCCTCAAACGGTACTCCACCAGGGGGAGGAGCCCCTTCTCCCCGATCCGGGCGAGCGACTTGGCCGCGACCGAGGCGGGCCGCAGGTGATCGTTCCTGCAGACCTCCTCGAGGAGCCTTCGGGTCTCCTCTCCGGGATAGGCCCCCAGGGCGAAGAGGGCCTCCTCCCTCACGTAGGAATCGGGGTCGGCGGCTTCCTTGAGGATGTACGGCAAGAGCGAGGGCCGGGGATGCTCGAAGAGGGCGAGGAGGATCTGCTTCTTCTCGGGAGAGAAGGGAGAGAGGAGGAGGTCCCTGAGGGTCCTGTCCGCAAGCGGACCGGGATCCTGGGTGATCCTGAAGAGGAGCACCTGCTTCTGCTGGGGGTCCTTCTCCTCCACGAGGGCATGGCTCGCGAGGAACACCCTGAGGTTGCGGGTGGAGAAGAGGATGGAAAGGACGTCCCGCACGCTCATCCCTCCTCCCTCCTCGAGTCCGGCCGCGAGGAAGACGAGGGTGAAAAGCCCCGCACCCATGGCGAGGAACACGAGGTCGAACCCGTCGGTCCCGGGCACGGTCCCGGAGAGGTCGGAAAGCACTCCCGCGAGGAAGCCGCTGCCCAGGGCGATGAGCGCGGTGGAGGCCGTCATGAACGAGGAGAATCCTGCGGTGTTCCCGTCGGGGATCATCTGGATGCTGATCTTGCTCACGAAAAGCCCCACCACGCCCACGAAAAACTGAAAGGCCATGCCGACGAGGAAAAACGCCCACACCGGTGCCGAGAGCGGCATGAACACGAAGAGGAGTACGCACACCGCCGCCCCGGACGTACCGAGGATGAGGAGGGGACGAGCCCCCATCCTGTCGACGAACGGGATCATCAGCATGCCCGCGAGGGCCGAAACCACGAAGGATGCAAGGGAATAGAGGAAGACCGTACCCTGCGAGAAGAGGAGGACCTTCCTCAGGAAAGGAACGATCATTCCCTGCAGGGTGAAGACGATGGAGGCCACCCATCTGATAGTCGTCCTCCTCCGTACCTCCCTGGTGAATGCGTAGCGAGCGGCCTCCCACAACCCGGAGGTACCGGGAGGAGGCTGGATCCGATCCCGGGAGGGGACCTGCCAGTAGTAGTACGCTGCGAGGGAGTTCATCACCACCCCGAGGCTGAGGAGGAAGAGGAGCTCATACGGGTGCGGGAACGGGAGGTAGGTGACGGCCACGAAACTGATGACCTGTGAGAGGGCCCCGGTGATCTGGAAACGGATATTGAGGGAGGAGATGAACTCACCCAGCTCGTGACTCGGAGCCACCCTCTTCTGGACCGTCTCCTGCATCGCGATCCCGACTATCCGGGCGACGCAGAAGAGGGTATAGAGCACGAGGATGAGGAGGACCGCCCCCCTTCCGGAAGTGAGGAGGAGGAACCAGTACCCGAGACCGGTGGCCCCCCGAATCCACCACGCCACCGCCCACACCTTCCCCATGGGGAGCCCCTCGAGGAGACGGGGGACGAAGAGGAGCGCGAGCCCCGCCACGTTGATCACGGAGGAGAGGTACCCGAGCTCCAGGTTGGTGGCGCCATAGGAGATGGCGAGCAACGAGATGACGGTGGACCCCAGGAAGGAGAAACCGAGACCGTTGAAGAGGGAGCCCTGCAGGTAGGCCCATCTCCCCTTCCTTCGTTCCTGGGGGGTGAGATACTGCGTCCTCATGGACCACCACTATACATCATTCGAATCCCGTATACAATTGCAGGTATGGTCTGGTCTTGTACAAGAGACCGATTTATACGTATGCTGTACTCCCGGCCATGCGAAGACCGACAGGTGAAGGAGCGTGAGCGTGTCGATCTACAGGGTGCACATCCAGTGGAAGGACAAGGAGCTGGTGGTAGAGGCCAGGAGTCTCGACCTCACCCACCCCTACTTCGTCTCGATCAAGGACATCCTCCTTCCCGAAGAGAGTTCCCTCATCATCAACCCGCAGGCCGACGAGGTGCGGAAACTCATCGGTGACGCCCACCACCTCATGTTCCCTTTCCAGAAGGTGACCCTCATCGAGGAACTCGACGAGAAGAAGACCCGCGGGCCTAAGATCAAGGCCTTCCCGGTCACGGGCGAGGGTGTGGACGAGGAGGACGGAGGACCGGGTGATCCCAAGGACGGCTGATCACGCACGCAACGAGAGGAGCCTCCTAATCCGCTCCTCGGTGGGCGGGTGTGAGAGGAAGAGCGAGTGCTCCCGCTCGAGTCGTCTGAGACTGCGGCCGAAGGGGAAGAGGGCCCCAAGGATGTCGTAGCGAGGGCTCGTGATGCGGTAGAGGGCCATCGCAAGGCCCTGGGGATCGCCGGTGAGCTCCGCGGCGGTGAGGTCGGCCTGGAACTCACGGGTGCGTTGGATCGCGAGGGCGAGGAGCAGGCTCAGGATGGGCGAGGCTACCATAAAGAGGAAGAAGCTCAAGGGCTGAACCTGACGGGCGAAGAGGAGGAAGGGAAAGAAGAAGACGAGGAGGACCCAGCCGGCCTGGGAGACCATCTCGGTGAACTGACGGATGATCTCCACCATCCTGAAGAGGGTGAGGTCTCCATTGCGGATGTGCGCGATCTCATGCGCGAGTACACCGGCGAGCTCGCGGGGGGGAAGGGAGGAGAGGAGGGTGTCGGTGACCACAATGACGGGACGTTCGGCAGGGCCTGTGGTGAGGGCGTTCATGAGCGGCGAAGGGACGAGGTAGAGCTGAGGAGCCTGAGGGATGCCTGCACGCTCCGAGAGGGTGTCCACAAGGCGATACACTTCAGGGGCCTCCCAACGGGAGAGCGGGCGCGCATTCGCCGGGATGAAGTAGGCGTCTCTCGACAGGCGTACCATGAGGTAGATGAGCCCTCCGATGAGAAAGAGTCCCAGTCCGGAGAGCCCCAAAATGGTGCGCGCCGAGAGGTAGAGGAGGACACCGAGGAGGGCGAGGAGGCCTGCACTCTTGAAAAAAAGGAGCATCTTTTCTCTCACGACCATGTCCCTGGGCATTGTACCTTCTCCAGTAAAGAAGATACCCACGGACCGTCCCATCGAACACCCCTTGCAGAGAAAAGGAAAGGTCGGCACCATACTGAGCAGTTCCCTGTACCGAGGAGGAGGCCATGGAAATAGAGGTGAAGAGGCTTACGGAAGAGGAGATAGAACGGCGGGGCATCCGCTCGTGGCCTGTCTGGAGCTGTGGGGTCGAGCGCTTCCCTTGGATCTACGATGAGGATGAGGAGTGCCTCATCCTCGAAGGCCGGGTCATTGTGGAGACGCCCGATGGGAAGAAGGTGGAGATCAAGGCTGGCGACTTCGTGAGGTTTCCGAAAGGTCTTTCCTGTATATGGGACGTGAAGGAGCCCATTAGAAAGCACTACCTGCTGGGATAAGGAAAGCCGGGCGTGATGCCCGGCCCTGTGTGTATCAGCCCTGCTCCATCCGTCGCTTGATACGTTCCCACTCGTCTTTGAGTGTGACGGTACGGTTGAACACGAGCCGCTCAGGGGTGGAGTATTTTGAGTCGAGGCAGAAGTAGCCCTTGCGGAGAAACTGGTAATTCTCTCCTGCCTCCACGTGTTCGAGCGAGGGCTCGAGCACCGCATCTTCCAGTATCACGAGGGAATCGGGGTTGATGTAGTCCAGGAATGTCTTGCCCTCCTCCACGTCGGTGGGGTCCTCTTTGGTGAAGAGCCTGTCGTACAGCCGCACCTGGGCCCTGAAGCCGTGGCGAGCCGAGACCCAGTGGAGGGTGGCTTTCACCTTCCGGTCGCTTCTCCGTCCTCCGCTCCTGGTCTCGGGATCATACGTGCAGCGAATCTCCACGATGTTGCCCGCCTCATCCTTCACCACTTCCTCGCACCGGATGATGTAGGCGTGCTTGAGTCGCACCTCCCTTCCTGGAGCGAGGCGGTAGTATTTCGGCGGCGGATCCTCCATGAAGTCCTCGCGCTCGATGTAGAGCTCACGACAGAAGGGGATGAGTCTGGTACCGGCGGAAGGATCCTCGGGGTTGTTCTCGGCCTCGAGCCACTCCACCTGGTCTTCAGGATAGTTGGTGATAACGAGTTTCACCGGCTCGAGCACGGCCATGCGTCGGGGCGCGGTCTTGTTGAGCTCCTCTCGGATCACGGCCTCGAGGAAGGCCATGTCCACCACGCTCTCCACCTTGGAGACACCTATGCGATAACAGAAGGTACGGATGCTCGATGGGGTGAACCCCCGCCGCCTCAGGCCGGCGATGGTGGGAAGTCTGGGGTCGTCCCATCCGTCCACGTGGCCCTCCTGGACCAGTTGCGTGAGAAGGCGCTTGCTCATCACGGTGTGGGTGAGATTGAGACGTGCAAACTCTATCTGCTTGGGGTGCGGGAGATCGGGGATCTGGTCGAGGAACCAGTCGTAGAGCGGCCTGTGCACCTCGAACTCGAGGGTACAGATCGAATGCGTGATGCCCTCGAAGGCATCCTCGAGTCCGTGGGCCCAGTCGTAGGTGGGATAGATGCACCACCTGTCGCCCTGACGGTAGTGGGAGACCTTCCTGATGCGGTACATCACGGGGTCACGAAGGTGCATGTTGGGAGAGGACATGTCGATCTTGGCCCGCAGGACGCACTCCCCCTCCTCGAACTCGCCCCTGCGCATCTTCTCGAAGAGCTCGAGGTTCTCCTCCACGCTCCGGTCCCGGTAGGGGCTCGGGATACCCGGCTCGGTGGGCACCCCTCGCATCCTGCTTATCTCTTCAGGGGTCGAATGATCCACGTAGGCCTTGCCCTCTTTGATGAGCCGGACCGCGAGCTCGTACATCCGGTCGAAGTAGTCGGAGGCGAAGTAGAGCCTGTCCCCCCAGTCGAAGCCGAGCCAACGCACGTCCTCCATGATGGCCCGCACGTACTCCTCGGTCTCCTTCTCGGGATTGGTGTCGTCGAACCTGAGGTTGCAGGTGCCCCCGTACTTCTCGGCGAGGGAGAAGTTGAGGACGATGGACTTCGCATGGCCTATGTGGAGATAGCCGTTCGGCTCGGGGGGGAAGCGTGTATGTACCGTGGTGCACCACCCGGTCTCCAGGTCCTTTCGGATGATATCGTCTATGAAGTTGTCGGGCATGGTCTCTCGTACCGGCTCAGGCGACATAGCGGCTCCTTGTGTGAGGAGATATACGGGTGCAAGAGTAGCCTGAAGGAAGAGAAGTGACAAGGGGAAAGTGACTTCAAATACATACGACAGATGTACGGATTCATGGTATACTATGTTCCTATCGTGACGAACGTGACGAAGGGAGGAACGGCACATGTCAGAGGTGCGTGGTGCGATCACGCTCATCACCGGAGCAGCCTCAGGGTTCGGAAAGCTCCTGGCGCTCAGGGTCGCGCAGGAGGGGGGAGATCTCGTGCTCGTCGACCGGGACAAGGAGGGCCTCGAGGCCACGAGCGAGGCATGTGGGGCATGTGGGGTGAAGGTGTGGCCGTATGTGGTCGACATCTCCTCGAGGGAGGAGATCTTCCGTACGGCCGCACGGATCAAGGACGAGGCGGGCCCGGTGGATATTCTGGTGAACAACGCAGGGGTGGTGACAGGGAGGTCATTCCGGGAGGCGCCGGTGGAGAAGATCGAGGCTACGTTCGCAGTGAACACGTTGGCACACGTGTGGCTGGTAAAGGCCTTTCTGGAGGAGATGATCGCCCGGAACCGGGGGCACATCGTGACGATCTCCTCTGCTGCGGGTATCATCGGAGTGCGGAGGCTCGCTGACTACTGCGCCTCGAAGTTCGCAGTGTTCGGATTCACCGAGGCCCTCCGTATGGAGTTCAAGAAGGAGGGGCTTCGCATCAAGACCACGATCGTGGCTCCCTACTATGCGAAGACCGGGATGTTCGAGGGGGTGAGGACCAGGGTGCCGTGGGTGCTTCCCCTCCTCGAGCCCGAGTACGTGGTGGCACGGATCTTCAAGGCCATCAAGAAGGACAGGCCCCTCGTGGTACTGCCTCCGGTGGTGCGGAGTGTGTGGTTCTTCAGGCTCCTCGGGGTGCGGGTGTTCGATGCGGTGGCCGATGTGCTCGGGGTGCACACGAGCATGGATACGTTTGTGGGAAGGAGGACCTCGTGAACAGGGTGTACACGGTGTCCCGCGATCCGTATACCGGGGAGGAGTTGGGGAGGTTTCCGGTGCATACGCCGGAGGAGGTTCGCGAGGCGATCGCCCGGGCAAGGGAGGCCTCGCGGGTGTGGCGCGAGGTTCCACCACGGGAGCGGGCGCGAAGGCTCCTTCGGGTGCGGGAGGTGCTGGTGGAGGAGGCCGAGGCGATTGCCATGGATATAAGTCGGGAGAACGGCAAGGTGCCCACCGATGCGATGGCGACCGAGGTGCTCCCTGCGACAATCGCACTCACCTACTACTGCAAGATGGCGCCACGGTGGCTCAGGGAGGAGCGTCCCGGGGGCGCGACGGTGATCCTGGCCCACAAGCGGGTGCGTATCGTGAAGGAGCCATGGGGGGTGGTGGGTATCATCTCACCGTGGAACTACCCGTTCGCGATCCCGTTCTCCGAGGTGGTGTGCGCCCTCCTTGCGGGTAACGGGGTGGTGCTCAAGGCGGCTTCGATAAGCCAGCTCGTGGCGCACAGGCTCGCCGGGTGCTTCGAGCGTGCGGATCTGCCGGAAGGGCTCTTCTCGCTGGTGAATGTGCCGGGGAGGGTGGCGGAGGAGTGCTTCCTGGGGGAGGGGGGTGTGGACAAGTTGTGCTTCACGGGGTCGGTGGCGGTGGGGAGGCGGCTGGCCGAGCGGGCAGGGGCGAGGCTCGTGCCGGTGGTGCTCGAGCTGGGGGGGAACGATCCGGCCCTGGTGCTCGAGGATGCGGACCTGGATCGTGCGACGTGGGGGATCGCGTGGGCGGGGTTCCAGAACGCGGGGCAGTCGTGCGGCGGGGTGGAGCGGGTGTACGTGCAGGAGGGGGTGTACGAGGCCTTCCTGGAGCGGCTCGCGGGGGTGCTGGAGGGGCTGCGCTACGGGCTGGACGGGAGGGTGGAGAACGATCTTGCGGGGCTGAGCACGGAGGAGCAGGCGCGGGTGGTGAGGGAGCACGTGGAGGATGCGCTCACGAGGGGGGCGCGGGTGTACTACCGGAAGGAGGTCCCCGAGCCCTGGGCCGGGCATCCTCTCGCCGTGCCGCCTACGGTGCTGGTGGAGGTGGACCACTCGATGCGGGTGATGCGCGAGGAGACGTTCGGGCCGGTGGTGGGGGTGATGCGGGTGGGGAGCGTGGAGGAGGGGGTGCGGCTGGCGAATGAGGGGGGTATGGGGCTCACGGCGTCGGTGTGGAGCAGGGACAGGCGGAAGGCGCTGCGCATCGCCCGGATGCTGGAGGCGGGTGTGGTGACGGTGAACGATCACCTGATGAGTCACGGCCTGCCGCAGGCGCCGTGGGGTGGGTGGAAGGATTCGGGGCTGGGGTGGACGCATGGGAGGCGGGGGTTCGAGGAGATGGTGCGCCTCAAGACGGTGGTCGACGATGTGCTCTCGTGGCTGCCGAAGCAGGTGTGGTGGCACCCGTACGGCGAGGAGTCGTTCGGGGCGCTGGGGGCAGGGGTGCGGGCGCTGTACGGGAGGGGGGTGTGGGAGCGGGTGAAGGGGTGGGTGAGGCTGGCGCGGGGGGCGGTGAGGAAGGTGCGGAGGGGATAGGGGGACAAGGCGGGCTAGAAGAGGGTGTACTGGCGGGGGCCACGGTCGGGCAAGGGTGCGGGGCGCCAGGGGAGGTGGGCGAGGAGGGGGGAGGGGGCGCCGGGGAGGATCCGCCCCTTCAGGGTGCGCCGCCTCGCCATGGTGAGGACCACCTCGCGTTTCGCGCGGGTGAGGGCCACGTAGAGGAGCCGACGCTCCTCTTCCTCGTCCGATCCCTCGGTGGGAAACAGGGAGAAGGGGACCAGGCCCGCCTCACAGGCGGGGATGAAGACCACCTCGAACTCCAGGCCCTTGGCGGCGTGCATGGAGAGGAGGGAAACCTCCCCCTTCCTCCCCTCCACCCCCTCCATCCCCCCCGCCAGGCAGTCCGCCACCAGTTCCCGCACCGGAAGGTGCGGGAACCTCCCCACGAGCTCCTCCCACACCCGCAGATCCTCGCCCTCCAGCCCCCACCGCCTCCCCACCCCTCCCCCCACCTCCCCTGCAGCCCGCTCCCACACACCCCCCTCACCCATCACCCGCGCCAGACGCTCCCGCGCCCCCCTTGACAACCGCACCCCCTCCCCCACCCGCCGGTACGGGATCCCATGGTTCCTGAACGCCTCCTCCAGGACATCCATCACCAGGTGGGTGCGGCACAGCACCCCTATCTCCTCCGGCGCCACCCCGCCCTCATCCTCCACCACCTCGCTGTCGAACGAGAAGAACGTCGTCCCCCCCAGCCGCTGCTCGATCTGCCGTGCGATGAACTCCGCCTCGCTCTCCGGGCTCGCACACTCCCACGCACTCACCCTCCCGCCCCCACCCCTCGCCCGCATCCTCCGCCCCACCCCCTCACCCAGCACCCCCTCCGCCACCTCCAGCACCTCCGCCGGACAGCGGAAACTCTCCTCGAGCCGCACCACCCGCGCCCCATACTCCTCCACGAACCGATCCATCCACTCAGGGGAAGCCCCCCTGAACCCGTAGATCGCCTGCGCAGGATCCCCTATCATGCACACCACCCCCTCCCCCCCGGGCGCCATCCGCACGAGGAGCTCGTACTGCGCCGCATTGAGATCCTGCGCCTCATCCACCAGGACCCACCGGCACCGCCCCCTCACCCACTCCCGCACCCCCTCCACCTCGTCGATGAGCCGGGCCGCCCGAAGGAGAAGATCATCCACGTCGCAGGCCCCCCGCTCCGCAAGCACCCCCTCGTACACCCGCCACACCTCCCCCACCACTCCCTCCACCTCCTCCGGACGCATCCCCTCCCGCTTGAGCCGCTCCAGCCTCCCCAACCCCACCCTTCCCGCACCCACCCGTCCGCACGCCTCCTCCCACACCTCCCGCCGCTCCTCTTCATCCAGCACCACCGGCGGCACCTCGTACCCGGCCTCACGGTGGAACCGCACCAGGCACTCATAGGCCCAGGCGTGGAACGTCCCCGCCCACACCCCCTCGGCTCCACAGGTCCCCTGGAGCCTCGCCTTCAGCTCCTCTGCAGCCTTGCGCGTGAACGTGAGCACGGTGATACCCCCCTCCCCCTCTGCCACCAGCCTCGCCACCCGCTCCACCAGGACCCTCGTCTTCCCCGCCCCCGGCCCGGCCACCACACACAGCGCCCCATCCCCGACTCTCACCACCTCCCTCTGTACACCGGTGAGCCCTCCCTCGACCACAGCACCCCCCTCTTCCCTTCCCTTCACCCGCGAGAGCATCCCGGGATCGAAGGCGAGCAGGGGCCGTACCGGCACCTCGGGCGCCTGATCCCTCCCGAAGAGCCCCCCTTCAGGCCTCCACCCCTCAGGAAACACCCGCACCACACCATACTGTCCATCGAACCCCTCCCTCACCCACACCCGCCGTGCCCTCATCCTCACCACCCCCTCGGCCACCCACCCATCCACCCGGATGATCTCCTCCACCGGCACTTCGAGCAGGACCTGAAGCTCACCCCCCAGCTTCCGGACAAGATCGAAGTAGCGCCCCTTCACCCCCTTCGACTGCACCCCCTTTCCCTCGACCTCGGCCACCACCTCATCGAGCGGCACGAGCGAGTAGAACGGCGGGAACCGCTCCGGCTCGATCAGATCCCGGTCTGCAAGCTGCACCACACGGTTCATCACCCCCACGGTGAGCGGCCGACCACACACCGGGCACCTCCCCTCCCTCTCGAGCGTCTCCACCGGCGTGAGACACACCCCGCACTTCCGGTGTCCGTCCAGGTGATACTTCCCCTCCTCGGGGAAGAACTCCACCGTCCCCAGGAACCCCTTCCGGGTCTTGAGCGCCTCCCGCATTGCAGGAAACGAAAGCTCGGTGTCGAAGAGGTTCGCCTCCCTCCCCAGATTGCCCGCGGAGTGGGCATCCGAGTTGGAGACCAGGGTGAACCTGTCCAGGAACGAGCAGAGCCAGTTCATGGGAGGATCCGACGAGAGCCCGGTCTCCACCGCAAAGATCTCAGAAGAGAGGTCGCGGTAGCACTCCTCGATCGAATCGAAGCCCGACTTCGACCCCAACACCGAGAACCACGGAGTCCAGATGTGCGCAGGGATAAAGATCACCCCGGGATGGGCATCCAGCGCCATCTCCACCAGATCTCTGCTGTCGATTCCCAGGATTGGCCTCCCGTCCGAAGCAAGGTTCCCCCGTCGCTCCAGGGCACGAGAGAACCGCTCGGCCGCCTCGAACGAAGGGAAGAGGACCACGTGGTGCACCTTCCTCACCCGCTTCCCATCAGATGATTCGGCGCTGTAGATGGTGCTGATCTCACCCGAGAGCACAAACCTCGTGGGAGCCCGATCGAGGGCAAAGGCGATCTCTCCCGCCTGTGCTGGGGTGGGAAGCGCCTCCCGCCTGAGCACGAAGAGCCCCTCCTCCGCAGGCTCGAGCACCTCGGAGAGCTCCTTCCGCCAACCCGGATGGGTGCAGTCACCGGTCCCCACCACTGTAATTCCCTTCACCCGCGCCCACAGGTCGAGAAGCTGCGGCGTGAGAAACTTGCTCGTCCCCCGCGAGAAACGGGAGTGGGTGTGCAGATCGGCGATGAACCTCATTCCTCCTCCTCTATCACATCCTCGAACAGGAGCGAGAACCTGCGCGGCATCATCACCTCCATGGCACTCCTCAGGGCGAACTCATCGGTCATCCCCGCGATGTAGTCGAAGACCACCCAGTCCTCCTCACTCCGCTCCTGATACACCGTGCTCATCTTTCCCACAAAGTCACCGAACTGGCGCGCGAGCCTGTTGTGCTCCCTCGCGTAGCGCCCCACCTCCCAGCCGTACCGTTCGAAGAGCTCGCTCAGGTAGTCATGGAGGGTCTTGAGGATACGCTCGAAGTACTCGTGGAACGAGGTGAGCCGGGGACTCCGATAGATCGCACGGTAGTTGAAGTCGAGCAGGGCCATGAAGGCCTCGTACACCGGCTCCGAAAAACCGATGCCCCCGTGATCCAGGGAATACGAGATGAGATCTCTCACCAGGGTGTTGATGATCTCACTGTTGGTGCTCCCGAGTATCTGCACCGCCCTCTCGGGGATATCCTCCCTTCTCATGATCCTGAGCTGGAGGGCATCCTCCAGATCCCTCCCCACGTAGGCGATCCTGTCGGACATGCGTACCACACATCCCTCCCACGTCGAGGGATACCCCTCCACACCCTCCAGATCTTCGAGCACGCGTTCCTCCCTATCGGGCACGATCTCTCGCTCGAACCGCTCCCCGCAGTGGAGGGCAATCCCCTCCCTCACCGCATAGGTGAGGTTGAGTCCCTGACCGTACCCGGCCAGCAGATCCACCACCCGCAGGCTGTAGAGCTCGTGGTGGAAGGTGCGCCCCCGCGGCATGTAGGAGGCGAGGATCTCCTCACCCAGGTGTCCGAAGGGTGCATGGCCGAGGTCGTGGCCCACCCCTATGGCCCACGCGAGGTCGCTGTCGAGCCCCAAGGCCCTGCAGATGGTGGCGGCGATGGTCGCCACGTGCATCACGTGTTCGATCCTGGTACAGATGTGGTCGTTCTCGGGGATGAAGAAGACCTGGGTCTTGTGCTTGAGCCTTCGAAAGGGATACGAGTGGATGATCGCCGTGGCGTCCCTGAAGTAGGCCCCGCGAGGGTCGGTCCCCTCCTCCGGTCGGGGCCGCCTCCTCCGTCGATACACAGTGTCGTCGAGAGGATTGACGAAGAAGAGGTTGCCCATCGCCACTACTGTACGGCCAGGCCCGGCGAAAGGCAAGGGGGACTCCCTCCGCCGACCACATCAACAGCCGTTTTATCTCCCACGACATTTAATACATTTAGCCCCACGGTTAGAACTTTTCTTCCCTCTGCTTTATACTTTGAGAAGGATGGAAGGGGAGGACGACTGAGAATGCACTGATACAAAGCAGCATACGACGTGGAAAGGAACAAGAGCGATGTCTTCCACCACTTCCCTCCAGAGGACCATATTCAGGACCGTAGTCCTCATCGTCATAGGATGGGTGACCATCTACGGATCCCTCACGGCCTCGATCCTCTTCTCCAGGGGGATGAGTCTCGCCCGTCAGCTGGTGGCCCAGCGCAACCTCGCCGCGGCCTACTACCTCAAGGCCTACTTCACCCCCTTGAGGAGCACCGCGGAGTTCCTGAGCTCCCAGGACATAGTGAGGAACCTCCCCCGCCTCGGCCTGAAGGAGAGAGAGGAGGTCCTCGGGCTCTACCGCGCCCTCGAGGCCGCGAACCCGGACCTCTACTACGTCTACTCGGGCTATGAGGACGGCAGCCTCGTCATCAACAACTACGTTCCTCCTCCGGGATTCGACCCGCGGGTGCGCCCCTGGTACACGGCCGCGCTCGGTTCGGCCCCCGACCTTTCTCCCGGCATCCCCTACCAGGAGATAAAGACCGGAGAATGGCTCGTCTCCATCAGCAAGGTACTGCTCGACGACGAAGGAAATCGGGTGGGAGTGGTATCCATCGACGCCTCCATGGAGCGGGCGGCTGAATTCCTGAGAGAGAGCATCACCCCCTACACCACGAGCTACAGCTACGTGGTGAACCCTCGCGGGATCATACTCATCCATCACCGGGAGGAACTCCTGGGCAAGAATCTCTCGGATATCATCCGGCCGCCGGCGGCCTTCACTAAAACATCATCTCCATTCGAATACCGCTTCGAAGGGGTGGAAAAGTTCGCGCACTACACCGTGCTTCCCGACTTGGGATGGGTTGTTGTCACTGTACTCAACAAGTCAGAGGTGCTCCTCCCCCTTATTCATCAGATCACCATGGGCTTCCTCGTCGTGGCCCTTCTCGCCGCCACGTCCGGGTGGGCCGCCAGCAGGCTCCTCACCCGTCACGTCATCACGCCCCTCGCAACCCTCCAGGCTGACCTCGAGCGGGTGATCTCCGGCGCCCCGGGAGTACCTCTCGCAGACTATCCGGACAACGAAGTGGGTCAGATCGCGAAGGGAGTCGAGCAGCTCACACGAACCGAACTCTACAGGAAGAATCAGGCGCTCAAGGCCCTCAACACACGCCTCGAGATCCTCTCCACCACCGATCCCCTCACCTCGATCTTCAACCGGAGAAAACTCCAGGAGGAACTCACGAGGGAATACCACCGGGCACTTCGGTACGGTTCCCCCTTTTCACTCATCCTCATCGATTTGGATCATTTCAAGACCATCAACGACACCTTCGGCCACGGCAAAGGAGACGAAGTACTCATATGGACGGCGGAGATCCTCCGCACCCATCTGAGGAGCACCGACATCGTCGGGCGCTGGGGAGGCGAGGAGTTTCTCGTGCTCTGCCCGGAGACCCGTCTCTCAGAAGCGGCACTCATCGCCTCAAAGCTGGGTAAGGAGATCGCCCGTACCTCGCCCCTCCCCTCGTGTCGCGTGACCATCAGCGCCGGGGTGGTCTCCTTCTCTCCCGGGAAATCCCTCGAGGACCTGCTCAAAGAGGCCGACGAGAAACTCTACCGGGCAAAGGGAAGCGGGAGGAACACAGTCATCGTCTAGTTCTCTTGTTACGTATCTTCCATTTCCCTATAATGCTACCATCACATCCTGGAGGAACGAGTCGATGTACAGGAACCTCCCCCATCTCCTCAAGCTGCAGGCGGAGACCTACCCTGAAAGCGTCGCCCAGTACGTGAGGCAGCCTGAAGGAGGATTCACCCCCATCACCTACAGACAGCTCCTCGAAGACGTCCTCACCTGTGCTGCAGGATTCGCGGCGCTCGGTGTGGGTAAGGGAGATCTCGTAGCCCTCATCTCTGAAAACCGGAGGGAATGGCTCCTCGCCGACATGGGGCTCCTGTTCCTCGGCGCCGCCGATGTTCCAAGGGGATGCGACGTCACCGAGAAGGAGCTCGAACACATCCTCCTCACCGCCGAGTGCTCGATCGGGGTGTTCGAAAACATCAGCCAACTCAAGAAGGCCCTCGCTTCAGAGAGGATACGCACACAACTCAAGACGGCCATACTCTTCGACATGCCTGCACAGATCGAAAGGGAGACAGCCGGGATCACCGTGCTTTCCTTCTCCGCTCTCATGGAGAGGGGAACTCAGGCCCTCCCCGGCATGAGGGATCACATACTCACCGCCGTCGAGGAACTCCCGGCCGAGGCCCTCGCCACAGTGATCTTCACGAGCGGCACCACGGGCCTCCCCAAAGGGGTCATGCTCTCACACGGCAACTTCCTGCACCAGGTGAAGGGGGTGCCCATCCTCCTCAAGGTGGGGCCCGGAGACATCTGGCTTTCGGTACTCCCCGTGTGGCATTCCTTCGAGCGCATGATGCAGTATGTGGCGTTGAGCAGCGCTTCGGCGATCGCCTATTCCAAACCGATAGGCAGGATCATGCTCCAGGACATGGCGACCCTCAAACCCACCTGGATGGCCTCGGTCCCCCGGATCTGGGAGGGGATACGGAAGGGCATCCTCCAGACGATAAAGAAGGAGTCCCCTCTGGTCCAGGCGATCTTTCAGGCTTCTCTCGTCGTGGGGAGGGCGTACGCGTTCTTCACACATATGGTGAAGGGAGAGCTTCCCCGCTTCAAGTGGCGTCCCCGTATCCTCGACAGGGTGATCGGCATCATCCCATTCCTCCTCCTCTGGCCGTTCAAACAGCTCGCCCATCTTCTGGTATTCAGGAAGCTTCACCGGAAGCTGGGAGGACGGTTCGTGGCCGGTATTTCGGGAGGAGGGGCGCTTCCGCCCGAGGTCGACGGATTCTTCGACGCCATAAGAATCACAGTGCTCGAAGGCTATGGCCTCACCGAGGCCGCACCTGTACTGGCCGTACGCTCCTACTACCACCCGGTGCCACACACCGTGGGTCCGGTTTTCCCCGACACCGAGATCCAGATCCGGGACGAAGAAGGTAACGTGCTCCCGCCGGGGAGGCAAGGCACGATCTTCGCACGGGGGGGCCAGGTGATGCTCGGCTACCTCAAGGCACCGGAAGAGACCCGGAAGGTACTCGACGAAGAGGGCTGGCTCAACACGGGTGACCTGGGGATGCTCACCTGGGACAACGAACTCGCCATCACCGGCCGGGCCAAGGACACCATCGTCCTGAGAGGAGGGGAGAATGTGGAACCGGCCCCCCTCGAACAGGCCCTCAAGGAACACCCCCTGGTGGCCCATGCCATGGTGGTCGGCCAGGACGAGAAGTACCTGGGGGTCCTCATATTCGTGGACCAGGACAGCCTCAAGGAGTGGTGCACGGAACACGGACTGGATCTCACGGACGACATCCACCGACACCCTAGACTGATAGAGGAATTTTCCGATTTCATCTCGCACAGGATACACCCACGTCACGGCTTCAAACCCTTCGAGAGGATCTACCGGTTCACCCTCCTCCCCAACACCCTTACCGTGGGGGAGGAACTCTCCGCAAAACAGGAGATCAAGCGTCACGTGGTCTACAGGAAGTACGCAGACGAGATCAGGGCCCTGTATCGATGAGTCCTGCTTGGCACGCCATCTCCTCTCTGCTACCCTGGCCACATGCCGTCGCACATCACGCACGCCCTCGTCGCATGGAAGGCCTGGTCTCTCGTTACAGGGGAACGTATCCCAGAGAAAAGCCCGCTTCCCCGTCATCTTAAAGCCCTCACCCTTGGGGCCCAGGGACCGGACATCTTCTTCCACAACAGGAGGAGGAAACCTTCCGGCCTGTCCCTCGGCGCCCTTGCCCATAGGAGCGCCTACGGTCCTCTCACCTCCGCCATGCAGGAAACCCTCGCCGAGGACGACGCTCTCGGCCTCGCCTACCTCGCGGGATGGATCACCCACGCGATAACCGACCGCATCTTCCATCCCTACGTGATCTACCGGAGCGGCTGGTTCAGCCCCGCGCTGCCTCATACCACACGGTACATACGATGCCACACCCTCCTGGAGCGGCTCATCGATCTCCACCTGCTCGCCGAGGAGACCACTCTCGAGATAGAGGAGCTCGAGTTCAGAGACTACGTGGATCTGGGGGAAGAAGCCCCCGCCTGGCTCATACGGATGCTGAAGACGGGCTTTCGCTCCACCTACCAGGAGGCGCGCAAGGACAAGAAACTCCTCCTCAGGATCAAGAACGCCTATGCGGATGCGCGGGACTTCTATGCCGCCATACATCCCATGACCCACGCCCTCGTCGTCCGGCGCATGGAGGAAAGGACCTCACGGGAGGCGAAGCTCAGAGGACTCGCCCTCCTCCACCCGCTCCTCCCCCCGTCCTTCGACATTGCCAACACCCGCCGGAGTCTCTGGTACGAACCCAGCCCACCCCCCACCCCCAGGCGGGAAGGCATCGCCGAACTTTTCCAGAAGGCCGTGGACCTCTCCACCGGCACCCTCGTCCCCCTCTACTCCCCCCGCGTATCAAAAGTCCCCCTCGAGGCCTTCCGGAGAGACGGCACCAACCTCTCCGACGGCAGGGGTGAGGGAAGGCCGCACGTACGCTACAGCAATCCCCTGCCCCTTCCCTCCTACCTCGAGGATCTTCTCGTCCACTACGAAGAGAGGTTTCCCCTCACTGCCCCGGCGGCCGGTGCAGGGCCTTCACGTACTGGATGAACTCCTCCTCCCTGAGCGGCTCCTTGTAGAAGAACCCCTGGAAGATCTGGCAGTTGAAGGTCCGCAAGAGGAGGGCCTGCTGCTCGTTCTCCACTCCCTCGGCGATCACCGCAAGGCCGAGCCCGTCGGCGAGCGTGAGGATGGCCTGTATGATGGCCACGTCCTCTCCCCTCGCAGGCAGCCCCTGGACGAACGACTTGTCGATCTTTATGGCCTTCACCGGATACTGCTTGATGTACTGGAACGTGGAATAGCCCGTCCCGAAATCATCCAGGGCGATCCCTATCCCCATCTCCTCCAGCCGGGAGAAGAACTCCCTGCTCCCCATATGCTCGAGGAAGGTCCGTTCCGTGATCTCGAGTGTGAGATATCCGGGAGGTATCCCGTGGCGAGAGAGCGTCTCTCTCAGGTGATCGACCAGTTGCACGTCCTTTATCTGCTGGGGGGAGAGATTCACCGAGATGAGGAGGGAGGAAAGGCCCTCCCTCCTCCACCTCCCCCATGCCTCTGCAGCCCTGCTTATCACCCAGCGTCCGAGTGGAAAGATGAGCCCGGTATCCTCTGCGATGGGAACGAACTCGGAGGGAAGGATCAACCCCTCTCTCGGATGACGCCACCGAAGGAGGGCTTCGGCCCCCACCACCACCCCCTCGATGCTCACCAGAGGCTGGTAGTAGAGTTCGAGCTCCTCTTCCCGAAGAGCCCGTTGAAGATCGCGCATGCGCCTCAGCCTCGTGGCGGCCCCCTGAAGCATGCTCTGGGAATAGAATCTGAACCCGCTTCTCTCCCTCCGTGCATGGTGGAGTGCAGCCTCGGCGTGCTGGAGGAGGACCTCGGCCGATCCCCCGTTCTCGGGATGGAGGGCGATACCCACCACGCCCGAGAGATACACCGGGGTGCCTCGGACGAAGAACGGCCGGGCGAAGGTGTCCAGTATCCGTTGCGCGAAGAGGGCCACGTCACCCGAAGAGGAGGCCCCCTCGAGCGTGAAGACAAAGGTCTGGTCCTCGATGTGGAAGAGGAGATCACCCCGCCGCTTCACCAGAAGGAACCTGTCAGCGATCTCCTTTATGACCAGGTCCCTCGCCTCGTGGCCGTAGAGATCCGTCACCTCGGAGAGATCCTCGGGGCTCGCCACGAGAAGGGCGAGCTTCTCCTCCGTCCCTCGCCCGATCCTCGCCCCCACTCTCTCATAGAACCGCGGAGCGGTCTCGAGCCCCGAGATCCGGTGCCGATGGGTGAGTTCATCCAGCTTCTCCTCCAGCTCGCGGGTCTGTGTGACATCTTCCATGAAACCGATGAACACGGGATGACGCCGCCCGTTCTCCGCGATGTAGACGAGCCCGTACACCTTCACCGTGAGAAACCTGCCCGAGTCCCTCCTCACCCTGCACTCGAAGGAAAACCGCTGTCCCTCCGCCCAGTGTTTGCCCACGAACATCTCCTCCACCCGTTCCCTGTCCATGGGATGGATGTTCTCGAAGAACACCCTCGCAGGATAAGAGACGAAGGGAGAAAGCTCGGGGGCGAAGTGTTCGCAGAACCTCTTGCTGAAAACGAACTCCCCCCGCCACGGGGTATAGCGGAAGAATCCTTCCTCCGCAGTATCGAGGGCGAAGAGAAACTCCTTGGACCGCTCCCGAACCTCCTTCCTGAGGGAGCGCACCACCTCCAGGAACACCCCTGCCGCGAGGAGGAGGAGGTCTCCCATGTATCGGGCCGACACATCCTGGAGATAGAGGCCCCAACCCCCTGAAGCCACGAATTCAGTCGCTCCCACCAACAGCAGGGCCGTGACCACGGGGACGCGCCGGACCCCCAGGAAGTACGCCGTGATGAGGGGAACAAGCCCCACGAGGATCGCATAGGCCCCTGTAACGGACGATCCCACCAGTATGAAGACCACATATCCCAGAAAGGAAATGCCGAGACACACGCCGAGTATCGAAAAGCGAGTCCAGGGTCCCGTCTTCACGAGATGTACCATAGCATGAGAAATTTCGGCCCGCAATTCGATTTTTTATTTTTTTTAGAGATTTTTGAGGTTTTATAGATTCTTGGAAGGTGATTATCCATTATTTGCCACCCGGGAGTACTCTCTAAGTACCTCCAGCAGAAGCTCGAATAGATCCTCCTCCCTATGATTATACCGCCACTCCAATTCTTTCAAGTACAGCGGAAAACGTTCTACACTCACCCCGTGATGCTGGAGCAGCCGCCCTTTCGCATAACTCCAAAACCCCTCTATCCCATTGATGTACACTTTCCCATTCGCAAATCGCTTCCCGTGATCAATCCGCTTGTGCCTGAATCCATAGCTCACAAGCCCATCATAGCTCTTGAACCGGTCGGTATACACAAGCGACCCCCGCTTCACTTTGGCCACTGCCAGTCGTACAAGCTCCTCCGCACTTACCTGCTCCACCACTTCCACCTGCACTTTTCCCCCTCGCTCAAGAATCCCAAACACAGGAATCTTCCCTGCCGCCCCTCTCCCCCTCTTCCCCTTTCTCTTTCCTCCAAAATAACTTTCGTCCATCTCTACTTCACCTTCGAGCAGGCTCTTCCCCTCCTTCTGGGTGTGGACCCATATCGCCTTCCGAAACAATGTGTAGAGCCTCAGCGTCACCTCATAGGAGAGCCGTAACTGCAAAGCCGCCTTGTGGGCGGTAACTTCCATCTCAAAGAGCTTCATTGCCCACAGGATCTTCTCCCAGGAGAGCTTCATCCCCTCGAAGATGCTCCCTCGTCGTATGCTCCACTCTTTCCTGCACTGGTAGCACTTGTACTTCTCTCGTCTCACCTCGCCTATATGCTCACTTCCACAGAAGGGACACCGGGTGTACGTGACGAGGAGACCTTTCTCTCTCAGATAGGAGACCGTTTTCTCTCTATCGCTTGCAAGTGTTGAAAGACTTACGACGTCCATATCCGTGCCACCTCTCTCTTCGGTATTATACCACAGGTGGCTCAAAAATGGTAATCACCTTTAGGAAAATCCAGACAAAGGGGTGTACTGCGCCCATTAAGTCAAGACAAAAAGGGTAGGGAGAAATGGTAGTACCTAAAGGGGTCATGCGACCTCCTCTCCTTGCATCTGCGCCCAAAGGGCCTCATATTCCTCGGGGCTCCTGTACCCTAGCGCACTGTGGACATAGTGCCGGTTGTACTCCTCCGCCCATCCCCTCACCGCCTCTTCCAGCTCCCCCACGTGCTCCCACTCCCGCAGCCACAACAGCTCCTCCTTCATCGTCCGTATCATCCGCTCCGTGTCCGCATTCCCCTTCGGATTGTTGTAGCTCGTGAACACCTGTTCGATCCCCAATACCTCCATCGCCTTCATGAACGACCGGCTCAACGGTTGGCTCCCGTTGTCACTCACCAGCCGAAGCCCTCTCCCCCTCACCCCCTCGGGAAACTCCCGCTCCACCGCCATCTCCATCGCCGCACACCACTCCTCACTCCTCCCCCTCACCGACACCTTCCACCCCACCAGCTTCTTCGTGTACCAGTCAAGTACGATCACGAGATAGACCCATCCTATCCCTTTCACCAGCACCTTCGTCATGTCGATCCCCCACCACTCCCTCGGTCTCCTCGCCACCGGCTTCCCTCGCCCACTCCCACGTCTCGCTTTCTTCTTCTCCCGTCTACACATAAGCCCCGCACCCTTCATAAGTCCTCTCACCCGCTTCTCGCTCACCTCCTCCCCCTCCCGCCTCCTCAACCACCACGCCACCCGCCTGTACCCCCAGTACGGATGCTCCCCCACAAGATCCCTGATCTTCTCCATAAGCCGCCCATCGTCCCTCTCCTTCTCCTCCCGCTTCTTCCCCACCTTCTGCCCCCTTTTCCTCCTCGCATAGTACCGGCTCCGACTCACGCCAAGTGCCTCACACGCATCCTTCACCCGGTACCCTTCCCCCACCAGCCGCTCCACTGCCTCTATCTCCCCAACAGCTCCTTCGTTTTTTTAGTATCTCGATCTGGATCGCCTGCTTCGCTATGATCTTCTCAAGCTGCTCTATCTTCGCTCGATAGGTGTCCTTCTCCTTCCTGCCGTCTGCAAGGGCTCTCGTGCCCCCTTCCAGAAACCTGTCCCGCCATCGGTAATACATCGTCTGGCTGATCTGGTGTTCCCGGCAGATCTCGGCTATCTGCCGTTCGCTTCGGAGTCCTTCCAGTACGATCGCAAGCTTCTCTTCAGTGGTCCATGTCCGCTTCTTCATCTGCGTCCTCCTCCCTTATTCCAGTCTTACCTCTACCATTTCTCCGTGTCCACTCCTACGGGACGCAGTATAGGGGGGATGATCGAGATGAGTCTAAAGGAATTAAAACGAGCGGAAGTGTTGGGGAAGATGGAAAGCCAAGGTCTGACGAACGAGCAGGTAGCGCAGATCTTAGGGGTGAGCAAACGGCAGGTGCAGCGGTGGAAGAAGAGGCTCCGGGAAGGGGGATCGCGGGATTGCGGCATGGGAACCGAGGCAAACCGTCGGGGAATCGGAAGGAGGAGGAGTTTCGGCAGAGGGTGGTGAGTAGGTATCGGGAGAGGTACGGGGATTTTGGGCCGACGTTTGCGAGCGAGCAGTTGGCGAAGGAAGGTCTTGAGGTGGATCACGAGACGCTACGCAGGTGGCTGCTGGAGGAAGGAATCTGGGCGAGGAAGAAGAGGAGGAAGCCGTACCGAAGCCGGAGGAAACGGCGGGCCTGTTTTGGGGAGCTGGTTCAGTTTGACGGGTCCCCGCATGATTGGTTTGAAGGACGGCGCAGTGCCTGTTGCTTGATGGTGATGGTGGATGATGCGACGGGGATCACGTATGCGCGGTTCAGTGAACAGGAGACGAGCGCTGCGGCGATGCAGCTGCTGTGGGGCTGGGTGGAGCAGTATGGGATCCCGATGAGTCTGTACTGTGACTTGAAAAACGGCTACAAGACGCTGCGGGAACCGACGCTGGAGGAACAGTTGGCGGGCAAAGAGCCGAAAACCGCATTCGAGCGGGCGTGCGACAAACTGGGGGTACAGATCGTGAGTGCGTATTCGCCGCAAGCGAAAGGGCGGGTGGAACGGCGGAACGGGATTCTGCAGGATCGGTTGGTGAAGGAACTGCGTCTTGCGGGGATTTGTACGATCGAGGAGGCGAACCGGTACTTGTGGGAGACGTTCCTGCCTCAGTTCAACGAACGCTTTGCGGTAGAAGCGGAAGACTCGCAGGACGTGCATGTGCGATGTACCAAAGAAACGAAGCTGAAAGAGATCTTTTGCTTTGAAGCGAATCGAGTGGTACAAAACGATTACACAATCTACTATGAGAGGCAGGTGCTGCAGATCAAGAACGACAAAGGCTTCCTTCCTCGGCCGAAACAGAAGGTCCTGGTTCGAAAATACCTGGATGAAACGATCTCCCTGTTCCATGAGAATAGGGAGTTGAAGTATGAGCGGGTAACTCCTGCACGGCGCACCAAACAGCGGGCAGGATGAAGAGAATACTACCCAGGGGGTGACATTTTAACTGAGTTAAAAAGGGTGACATTTTTAGGGACTGTAACATCGAGTGTTGAAAAAGGCGGGGAAAAAAGATAAGGGGTATCTCCCACCACACTAATCCTTTTTTCAAGGAGGAGATACTCCATGAAGCGTGGTAACACACGCACACTGATTGAGACACAGTATACCCTCTCTGATCTGATGAAACAAGTGGAAGACCAGCTACGGGAGGAGGTGCGCCACACCTACAAGACGTACCTGGAACACCTCCTTGAGACGCTGAGAGAGGAGGCAGTAGGACGACCACGATATGCACGAGGGGAGGCTGAGAAGGCACCGTACTACCGGTACGGCTACAGGAAATGGAAGACCGTGCAGACCCCCTGGGGGCCGATCGAGGATGTACGCGTGCCCCGCATTCGCACCGGCGGGGGGGAAGGAGGTGAAGCTGGTCGCCTATGAGCAGAGGCTCGTGGCCCTCGCCGAGCAGCTCCTTCTCGGGTATGTGGGAGGGATGAGCGCGCGGACGTGGGCCATCCTGTTACGGGAGCTGGGGATAGGCGAGGCTCACCCGCAGACACTCCTGCGGCTCATAAAGCGTCTTCGTGAGGAGAAGGAGCAGTGGCGGAGGAGGTCCCTTAGAGGAGTGAAGGCCCTTGTGCTGGATGGGGTATGGGCCAAGAGGCGGGGGAGCGATCAGAAGAAGCTGGTGGTCTTAAGTGCCGTGGGGGTGAAGGAGGACGGGACACACGAGCTGCTTGACTGGATCGTTGCAGCGCGTGAGGACCGAGCGAGCTACGAGCGACTCCTTACCGGGCTCTACGAGCGGGGGCTTGAGGAGGTGGAGCTGGTGGTGGCCGATGAGGCAGAAGGCATCTGGCAGGCGGTGGAGACCGTGTATCCCGAGGCGAAAAAGCAGATATGTCTGTGGCACCTGCAGCGGACGCTTGAACAGAAGCTCCTGCAGGATATGGGGGAACGGAAGGGGAAGAACGCAGACCTCCAGAAGGAGAGGCGAGCTTTTCGAGCGGAGTACTGGAAGCTCTTTGAGGCAGGAGGGAAGGAGGAGGCAGAGGGTGCGTGTGAGGCATTCGTGAAGAAGTGGGCGCCGAAGGCTCCCCGGATGACGGCCGCCCTCCTGTGGCGGAAGGAGCGGCTCTTCTCCTATCTGGAGTTACCCTATGCGTGGAAGAAGAAGGTGAGGACGAGCAACCTTGCGGAGAACCTGGTTCGGCACATGAGGAGCTTTCTGCGACGGTATCCCGGGTATATGAGTCTTGCCCATGCGGATGAGGTGGTAGGCCTCTACGTGGTGGGCATGCAGGTGATACAAGAGGTGGGGAGACGCACCCCTTATCAGCTCCAGCGTAATTTCAACACTCCCCCTTGACAGTGCCCATTTTTATCGAGTCTTGACACCCCAGCACCGTCGGCATTGACGGATAGTGCATGAACTGCTAGTATAATAATGCCGACCCCTGCGGGGGTCGGTGGCCTTACGCCGGGCAGGGATCTGCCCGGATTTTTTATGGGTTCCACGTGTGGATCCTTGCGCGATATCGAAGACTTCCTCTTCCCCTCACCCCCTCAAGGACTCCACAGAGTAATCTCTTCGTGGGAAAATCACGATAGGATAATGGCAGTATGGGAGAGTGAACCCCACGCATACGATTGATCATTACCCGAAAACTCCCTATTGTTACTACATGACTCGCTGGAAAGACTGGTGGACCCAGGCCGAGGCCGACCTGCGGCATGCGCAGCACTCCCTCGAAGCGGGCGACTACGAGTGGGCGTGCTTTGCGGCTCATCAGGCAGCCGAAAAGGCGCTGAAGGCGGTCTACGCCCACCGCCTTCAGCCGGTATGGGGCCATACTATCACGTATATGCTCCAGCACCTGAAAGAGGAGGGGGTAGAGATCCCTCCCCCTCTCATCGAGGCTGCATGCGTCCTCGACAAACACTACATCCCCACCCGGTACCCCAATGGTCTTCCGGAAGGGGCTCCCACCGAGTTCTACACACGAAAGGAGGCAGAGGATGCCCTCCGCTATTCAGAGGAGATCCTTCGGTTCGCTCGTCATCTACTCGGTTGATCGCACCCTCATCCACCGCGCGCTGGATGACTACGTGAAGAAGCTCCAGCAGCGGCCCGAGGTGGAGGCAGTGGTGCTGTTCGGCTCGTTCAACACCGATCGGTTCGGCGTGGGGAGCGATGTGGACATCCTCGTGGTGGTGAGGGACACCCCGGTGCCGTTCTTCGACCGTTCGGCACACTACCGACCGGAGGAGTTCCCTGTAGACATCGATGTGTTCGTTTACACCGTCGAAGAGGTTCGACGAGGACAGCCCCTCGCTCGCACGGCGCTCGAGGGGGGTACCGTCCTGTGGGCGCGGGAGGGGATGGACGTGAAGGCCCTCATCACGGGGTGAGTACCGCCGTACCGAGCGGCGGGTACAAGGCCGCATCGCCTGCCGCCGGGGCCGCCTTCCGGGAGGCCTTGATCCGTTTGGGTAAAAAGTTATATATTTCCCCCATCTTCATTACGACAAGGATCCGGATGGCACTCCTTTCGGTTCGTCACCTCTCCCTCACAAAAGAGGGAAAGACCATTCTCCATGATGTGTGCCTCGATATCGAACCAGGGTATGTGTACGCCGTGGTAGGGCCCAACGGTGCCGGCAAGAGCAGCCTGGCGGCGGTGATCATGGGACTCCACGGGTACCGGGAGATAGAAGGAGAGATCATCTTCGAGGGAGAACGAATCAACGACCTCTCCATCGACGAGCGTGCACGCCGGGGCATCACCCTGGCGTGGCAGGAGCCGGCCCGGTTCGACGGCCTCCCGGTTCGTGAGTACTTAAGGCTTTCGGCAAAGGGGCACAGTGACGAAGAGGCAGAGCAGGCCCTCATGCTGGTGGGGCTCGACCCTGCCCGGTACCTCACACGGAAGGTCGATCAGACGCTCTCGGGCGGCGAGCGCAAGCGGGTGGAACTGGCCGCCGTGGTGGCGATGCGGCCAAAGTTGGCCTTACTGGATGAGCCCGACTCGGGTGTGGATATCGATGCGGTGGAGCGGATCTTCGATGTCATCAGGTATCTCAAGGAACAGGGGACCACTGTGGTGCTGGTGACCCACAGTGCGCATGTGCTCACACATGCCGACCGGGCATTTCTCATGTGCAACGGAAAGCTTCTCAGGGAGGGTACGGTGGAAGAGATTCTCCCCTACTTTTCTTCGCGGTGTTACCCCTGCAATCATCCCAACAGTCCTGTTCCCGGTGAGGTAGGCAGCGCATGAGCACCAACGACGACAGGGCCCTGCTCGAGGCCCTTCTGACCTCCATTCGCGCACCTCACTATGCCCCCGATCAGGCCCACCTTGAAATCCACGGTGGTCGGGTGGTGGGCCAGGGCCTGGTGGAGGGGCTGGAGGTGGTGACTGCGCCCCTCCAGGTAGAAGGCGGAGAGGGGATCCGGGTACAGGTGCGTGTAAAGGAAGGGGTTGCCATAGAAAAGCCCGTGCATCTATGCTTCGGCATGACCGGAGAGCGGGGGGTACAGAAGATCGACATGGAGATAGAGGTGGAGAAGGGCTCCTCGGTGGCCTTTCAGGCCCACTGCACCTTTCCACAGGCAAAGGATATTCACCACCTCATGGATGCGCGCATCGTCATTGGCGAAGGGGCACGCTATCGGTATGTGGAGAAACACATTCACGGCCCTGAAGGCGGGGTGGTGGTGATCCCCAAAACAAAAGTAAAGGTAGAGAAAGGGGGGAGCTTCTTCAGCGAGTTCTATCTGGTGGAGGGGTGCGCCGGAAAGGTCGACCTGGACTACGAGGTGGAGGCAGAGGCAGAAAGCAGTGTCGATCTGCGCACCTATGTGTACGGCAAGCTCAGGGATACCATCAGGGTGCGAGAGGCTTCCTTCCTCAACGGAAAGGATGCGGTGGCAGTGCTTATGAGCCACATTGCGGTGAAAGACGAGGCAAAGGCAGAGGTGGTAAATGAGCTTACTGCCCGTGCACCCGGGGCGAGGGGGCACGTGGACTGCAAGGAGATCGTCCAGGACAGGGCCGTCGCCCGGGCCGTGCCGCTCATTCAGGTGGAGGACCCTGCGGCCCACATTACCCACGAGGCCGCGATAGGTTCGGTCGATTCAAAACAGCTCCAGACCCTCATGGCCCGAGGGCTCTCAGAGGAAGAGGCCACCGACGTGATCATCAGGGCACTGTTCACAGAGGAGTAGGAGAGCACCGGCTCGTTCCTGGGCACAAAAAAGACGCCGGGGAATCCCCGGCGTCCACAGGAGGGATACCGTTCGCGCCAGCTATTCACCGAAGACTTCGAGCTCGCCTATCTGACCTGCGGTGGCCTCGGTGTTGGCGGTGAACACCACCTTGAGATACCTACCCTGGCCTTCCACAGGTATGGTCACGGTGTTCTTGTTCTGGACCGGGTGGAAGGCGTACTCGGCCGATGGTGCGAGCACGCTGAAGTTCTCCCCGTCGTCGCTTATGAGAATCTCAAAGGTCTGCTTTCTCGGCTGCCAGATGCGTGCAGGATTGAGTTTGATGCGGATGGCCTTGATGGTGTGTACAGCACCCAGGTCCACCACCACCTCGTTGGGATACTTGTTCGGCCCGCCTTCCCAGTAGGTGAGTACATCGCCATCCACGGCCTTGTCGGCGGTGAACTGGTAGATGTGGTTGTTGGCCTTGATGGGTCTTCCGAGCGCGAGGTTCTTGTACCCTGCGTAGGGATCGGTCTCGGCTTCAGAAGGGCCTGCTGCGGCTGCAGGCTGGGCGCCTTCCTTCACGGCACCGCCGGTGACCGCACATCCTGCAAGCACCAAGGCAACGAGCAGGCCAAAGGCAAGAGGACGAGTCCATCCTTTCATACGATCCTCCCTAGAATGTGATCTCGGCATAGACATAGGCGGAACCCAGTCCGGGTCCTTCCTCTTCGTCAAGGAGGTTCCTCGACTCCCAGGTGAGCCCCAGAGTGGTGTTCCGGATGACGTTCTCCAGCTTCACGCCCACGTCGGACTTGAGGTTGTGATCCACCTCGCCACCGGGGGAGAGGGTGTCCCAGAAGAGCTTCACCCACGGCCTGAGCATACCCTCGGCGGAAACCGGCGTGAGGTAGTCGGTATAGAGGGAGATGAGGATCTTGCTGTCCGGATTGGTGAAGTCCATCCACTCGGCCACCAGCTCCATGCCCACGTCGTAGAGGATGCCCTCGTCGCCCGGATCCTCGAAGAGGGTCACGAGGAGGCTCTGCACCGGCTCGTCGGAGGAAGAGAGATCCTCCTGGTATAGCTTGTACGCAATACTCATACCGGGCTGCGTGACACCGGTGCGGTCTGCGAGGTAGTCGTAGGCCCAGCCCGACGTGCCCGGCCAATGGAAGGTGACTCCCACACCCACCTCATGGGACCAGAGGGGATCTCCCGTCTCAGGGATCTGGGCGGCGATGTCGTAGCCAAGGTACGGCTCCACCGAGAGCCCGCCGAAGCCGCTCGCCACCTCGATGGGTATGTCGTAGGAGACATTGGTGCCCATCACGATGGGATCGGGATCGGCATCGGTGCCGTACTGGTACTTGCCCACGATGCTCCCTATGGTCCTGAATCCGGGAAGTGCCGCCGGCGTGATCGCATAGTCGAAACCCGCGGCCAGGCCGTTACTGTTCTCCTCGGTGATCTGGGGGGCGGTCCAGGGGAACTCCGTGGCGAACTTGAGCATGCCCACGAACTCCTCGCCGGTGTACTGCACCCCTACCATGGAACCGCCGTAGGCTGCGGAGAGCTGATCCATGGGGCTGGTCTGATCCGAGAAGGTCCAGTAGTAGGTCTCACCCATGGTCGGCATGTTGGGGATGATGTCCCTGCGGTACTGCACCCGGGTGTCCATGTAGGCCCAGCTCGCGAGCACACGCTCGTTCGCGTACGCGAGGCTCCGGTTCCACGGCTTCCAGAACTCGTCGTCTCCGCCTGCCGCGAGCTGGAGGATCCACTCGTTCCAGGCGATCCCCGCCCGCATGTTCTCGAGATAGATTGGCGCGAAGTAGCCGGTCGCGGTGGAGGGATCGTTCCAGCCCCACCCTATGATCTCACCCGGATTGTTGTCGTCTGGATACTGTCCATTGGTGAATCTGATCTCCATGAGGTGAAGGGTCACCTCGACGAATCCCACAGGCTCGTCGCTCTTCACCAGATTGGTGAGGGGCTGCCAGGGCGAGAGCCGGTAGTAGAGGCCTATCCGGGGGAACTCGGTGAGGAGCCCGAACTTGTAAGGCTCGTCGAGATCCACGCCGAAGGAAGTACGGGTGGTGATAACGAGCTGGGCCGACTGCTCCATCTGCACTTCCTTGGCAGGAAGAATTGGGGCGAGTATCAGGAAGATACTCAAGAAGGTAATGGTAGAAACCAATCGCTTGCCCATGTGGTACCTCCAAAAGAAGTGGACGGGAACGAACACGTTCCCGTCCTGTTCAGTCACGCATTACTGCTCCTGGACGTCGTCGAAATCAAAGAGCACGAGATCCTCCAACACCCCATCCGCATCGTAGAGACGAATATTATCGATGTAGAAGGTGATGGGTGTATCCTCAGCTTCCCCCGCTTCGCTGTCACCCAGATTGAGAATCGGATTGATGTTGAGCTGTGTCACTACGGTGTCTGGATTGGAGAAGAAATCATAGATCGTCGCATCCACATTGCTTCCACTCGTCGCCCAACCGGGATCCGTGAAATCAGCAAAGGCGAACTGGACGGTCTGCCAGGTATCCGGAGTACCTCCGTAGTACACGTAGTTCTCATACTTCCAGTGTTGCTGCTCACCCACACTCGTATTGTCCCCTCTTACGATGACACAGAAGTTTTCTGAATAATCGATCTTGATATCGAACGCCACCCCGTCATACCCGCTGTAGTCATCGTCGGGAATGGGTGCGTAGAGCTCGGTCATGGCCCATGGATTGGAAGAGAATGTCACCTTCATGCACCCTATTCCACCCCCGTTTGGATTCACGTTCTCCACATCGGGTGCCACGGAGTAGTTCTCAGTTGGTTGATCTTCGTTTCCAGATCCGGGCTCGATACTCCACATGGACACCTGCTCTGAGGTGAGTGTGGTCGTGGTATCCTGCTTCTCCTCACTCCCTGCGGGGTTCGAACACGCTCCCAGGAGCAGGAGGCTCACTCCCACCACCAGGAGAAAGAATCGCTCATGTTTCATTGCTGCCCTCCTCAATCACGAGGTTGTGGTATGCCGTACCGGCAACGCCGGATCAAAGCCCAAGCTCTTGTGCGAGGCTCCTGGCCGTCTCCACCTGGCCTGCGAACACCGCGGAGACGAGATGGTCGATCCGTGGATCGGTGTTGCCCTGCTTCCTCAGTGTGAAGATCCCAAGTGGAATGCGAAGATCGGCTTTGGAGAAGGGGAAGCCCGCTTCCACCGATTTCCGCCACTCCTGGAGGTACTCCAGGTCGCGGTAGCCGTACTCCTCTGTGGGCTCTATCACCGTTCCTTCTCCGTAATCGTTCCATGTGGCAATCTGGATGATGTCCGGCACCGACTTCACGGCTGCGGTGAAGGTCACGTGGAAGGTGCCTCCCGCGAGATCGGCGAGATACCCGTAGCTCGGCCCCACACCCGCCTCGCGATAGATGTCATGGAATCTCGGGAAGGCGGTGGCAATGAGGTGCTCCTTCTGGTTGGTCTTGGCGTAGAAACCGTTGAGGTAGTCGACCACCTTGAGGATGCTCAGTTCTCCCCCACCCGAGAGGTACATGGGAGGCCAGGGATAGAGGGTATCGGCGGAGTTCTCCAGGTGTGCATCCAGGGTCACGAGATAGGGCCTGACGGCAAGGCCCGAGAATATCTCGTCCCACTCGGAGGCCGAGGTGAAGTACTGGGGTCCGAAGACCATCACCACCGGCCTTCCCTCTATCTTCACGTAGGAAGGACTCTGGAACCAGTTGGCCTCGAGCCAGGAGAAGACCTCCTTCCCATGGGCCACCGCCTCGGTGGACTTGAGGTAGTCTGTGTCGATCATGTGGCGGATGGTCTGATCCTCGTAACAGACCACAAACTTGAGCCCCGCCTCTTCGATCTTATGAAAAAGGGCCTGGGTGGCCTCGTGGATGAACCCGTAGTCGAGGGCGTCTTTGATGCCGTACCAGTCCACGATCACACCATCTATCCCCGCCATCTTCATGAGCAGGAGCTGGTACTCGATGAGATCCGGATCACGTGAGTCGTACGGCCCGGTGAGGGGATAGTAGTGCGAGGCGATCTCCCGCTTGCCGTCGGGACCAACGGTGTACGGATCAAAAAAGCCCATGTGCCAGTGCCAGCCGAAGTACTCGTTCTCGGGATGATCGGGATCAACCACAGCCTCGTACCAGGGCATGTAGTGCGCGAGCACGAGCGGCCGGGTCACGTTCCTGTTGGGAGGCGTCTCTATGCGTATCCTCCCGAGGGCCTCGTCAACGAGCTTCTCGTCTGCCTCGGGGCTGTAAACGGTCTTGCACCCGAGCAGCGAAACGAGGACAACGGTTCCAAGGAGAAGAAGAACAACGGGTAGGATCATCGAACGTACAATCCCCTTTCTGGATTCCATGGCATGCTCCCATACGACGGATTTATGTAAGGTGTAACGTTAAACTAGAAAGGTTTAACGTTACACTTGGTGTCACTATTGTAGACCCCCTCCGGCGAGCTGTCAAGTTTTTTCTCTTCCGAGCTCCCTTCGGATGCTCCCCCCGTGGGAAGGCACTCGGCGAGTGACCGCACGACCCAGTCGGCTTCTGCGAGTACCTCAGGATCGCCCACTCCTACTGCCTTCATCCCCCCCCGTCGTGCCGCCTCGATCCCAGCCACCGCATCCTCGAACACCACACACTCCCTTGGATCCACGTCCATGAGGCCGGCCCCCTTGAGGAAGACCTCCGGATCGGGTTTGGCCTTCTCCACCATGGTACCGTCCACCACCGCATCGAAGAGCCCCGTTATCCCGAGCCGGTCGAGGATGAGGGGCGCATTCTTGCTCGCAGAACCGAGGGCGATCTTCACCCCCCGCTCCCGCAACCACGTGAGAAACTCGCGGGCGCCGGGGAGAAGCGCATCGGGGGTGAGGGCGGAGATGTACTCCACGTACCAGTGGTTCTTTTTCTCCGCGAGCTGCTGCTTCTCCTCGGGACTCACGGAGATACCTCCCACCTCGAGGAGTATCTCGAGCGAGCGCATCCTGCTCACTCCCTTGAGCCGCTCGTTGTGTTCAGGAGTGAACTCGAAGCCGAGTTCCTCGGCCAGTCTCCTCCACGCGAGATAGTGGTACCGTGCGGTGTCCACGATAACCCCATCGAGATCGAAGATGGCTCCTTTGCACCACGGGAGGAGATCTCTCTCCGGTTCGAAACCTTCTATGCGCGACATGTCGTTCCCTCCGGTGTTACTCGATATGTCCGCGGCGTACCGCCTTCATACACGGTGAACTCAAGGGCCTTCCACGTAGAAGGAAGTCGGGGGGTGAGTATTCCATCGCCCTGGTACCCACCAAACCCCCGGACTGCGAGGATCCAGCTTCCCCCGCAGGCACCGAGGTGCGCCCCGCCTATGTAGATGAGCCCGGCGAACTGCTTCGAGGACCCTGTAATGTCGATGGTGGCACTCTTCATGAAGAAGGGATACGCCCGCTCCGGCATATCCAGATGACAGGCCACGAGGCCATAAGCGTAGTGGCTCAGACTCGACCCGTGTTCGGTGCGGGGCTCGTAGTATTCCCAATTGGCCCTCATCACCTCCCGGGAATACTCATGGGGAAAGAGGGCGAGGAGGAGGACCACGTCGGCCTGTTTGATGATCTGGGTGTGGGTGGCGACGCCGAGGTCACCGCCCCAGTATTCCCGGGGATCGAGGAGCCTGGATCTCACTTCCTTGAGCGGACAATCCTCGAGCTTGAAGTATCCCGAGAACTGCTCCATCACTCCTGTCTCGGGATCGGGATCAGGCACGTAAAGGCGGGCCGCCACGTCTTCCATCAGCATCGCCTCCCGTTCCCACCCGAGGCGCTCCTTCAGTTCGACCCACGCGTCGGGGTACGCCTCCCCAAGCCGGTCTTCCACCCATCGGGCGGTCTCCAGGGTGTACTTCACCATCCGGTTGGTGTAGGCATTGTTGTGCACCCGCTCGTGGTACTCGTCGGGACCCGTCACATCGAGAACCTCGTAACGTTCCCAATAGGGACTGTAATACAGGTACGAGAGGTAGAAGCGGGCACACTCCAGGATCACCTCGGCCCCGCCCTCGAGCAGCACCCGCTCATCGCCCGTACGTTCCACATAGTCGCGGAAGGCCTTCACTATGGCGGCGTTTACGTGTATCTGCTTGTCTCTGAAATAGGTACGAAGGGGACGACCTGTGAACACGTCCACCACGTTGAAGTGCGAACACGCATCGTCGCCTGTTTCCTGGCTCTCCCACGCATAGAAGGCGCCGACGTATCCGTATTCGCGGGCCTTCCGCCTCGCCCCCTCGAGGGTGTGTATGCGGTAGCCGAGGAGGTTGCGGGCGATCCCGGGCTGCGTCGCCAGGAAGAAGGGGAACATGAACATCTCCGTGTCCCAGAACACCGCCCCCTTGTAGGTCTGGCTCGAGAGTCCCCGGGCCGGGATGGAGAGCCTGTCGGTGTGCCGGGGAGCACAGCTCAAGAGCTGGTAGATACTGTACCTGAGGGCCTTCTGGGCCTCAGGGTCGCCCTCTATCTTCACGTCGGAGGTCTTCCACATTCGGTCCCACACCCTCTTATGGGCCTTGAGGAGGCCATCGTACCCCGTCTGCGCCGCCTTGCCCACCGCATCCAGAGCAAGGCGAAAGACGTCTTCCTCCGTCTCCATTCCGTGATAGATCACCGCGAACTTCCAGAAGGTGTATTCGCTCTGCGGGTCGGCATCGAAGGTGAAATCCCGGTAGATCCCCTCCCCGGTGGTGACGATCCGCTCCTCTGCCGGGAAATCCCGTCTGCAGATCTCGGCCACCACCACCGGAATATGGAGTTCCTGGGTGAGGGATGCGAGGTATATCGCATCCCCCTTCACTCCCCGGTCATAGATGTGGAGGTGCGGACCGTTCAGGTCCCACACGCGGCCGTCAATCCCGGTTCGAACGACTATCCTTCCCCCTGTGCTCACCTTCACCGTATAGGACATGGCGAGCAGGTGCACGTCGTCCATGCTCGCGAAACGCTCCACGTGCACGGTGACGGCCTGCCCTCCCGCCTTCCACGAGGTCTTCCTCCGGTGGAGTCCGTAGCGGAAGTCGAGCTTCTGGCAGTGGAAGGCCGGAGCTCGATCCACCACCGAATAGGACTCGTCGTCTACCGAAACGGCGGCGTAGAGCGGATTGGGCGCATTCACCGATTCCCGCCACTTCTCCCCCACCCGGTCGTACACCCCATTCAGGTTGCACGCCACGAACTGGTCGGCCGTGTACTCCTCCAGGGTTCCCCGGTAGCCCATGTAGCCGTTCGCCACGGCATAGGTGACACCGAGCTGGAGGATCCGCTCCCGGTCTGACGGCACCTCGTTGTGCTCAAGATACCAGCCCATGCGGCCTCCCCTTGTCAGGAAACGAGCGGACGAGCCCCTCCTCGGTGAGCACCGCCGGTTCTCCGTAGAGTTCGAGTTCCACGCGCTCTCCCTCGAGGAGCCGGAGCCTCACCCCCTCTTTCCCCACCTCTACGCCGATACGCGCATCCCGCCATCCGAACGAGAAAGAGTAGCTCTTCCAGGCAGACGGGAGCATGGGCGCGAGAGCAGGTCGGTCGCCATCGGTGCGGAGCCCTCCGAACCCGTAGACTATGTTGAGCCACGCAGCCGCCATACTGGTGAGGTGAAGTCCCTCGTGGGTATTCCTGTTGTAGTTGTCGAGATCGAGCCTGGTGGCAAAGCCGAAGAGTCGGTAGGCCTCTTCCTCCCGGCCGAGCTCGGCAGCGAGGATGGAGTGGATCGCCGGCGAGAGTGAGGACTCGTGTACCGTGCGCGGATCGTAGTAGTCGTAGTTGGCCCGCTTGCACTCGAGAGAGAACTCGCGGTTATAGAGGAAGAGGAACATGAGGACGTCCGGCTGCTTGATCATGTCGTACCGGTAGATGCGATCGTACGACCAGTGGCTGTAGAGCGGGAAGTCGGTGACCGGGATTTCATCGATATCGATGTGAGGAAGGTCGAAGAAACCTTCGTGTTGTTCAAAGACCCCCGTTTTCTCGTCATAGGGGATGATCATCTTCTCGGCGCACACGGCGAACTCTTTCCGCTCCTCATCGGAAAAGCCGAGTCGCTCCACAAGTTCACGGTAGCGGTCGGGCTGGTCCTCCGCCATCCGATCCAGGGCCCACAGAGTGAACTCAAACGTCTTCTTTGCCATGAAGTTGGTATAGCAGTTATTGTTCACCATCATGTGGAACTCGTCGGGGCCCATGACGCCATAGAACCCGAAGAGACCGCTCCGCTGGCTATAGTCGCCACGCGAGACGAGAAACCGGCTTATCTCCACGAGCATCTCCACCCCGTAGTCGTAGAGAAAGTCCAGATCGCCGGTGACCTTGAGGTAGTGCCATATCGCATAGGCTACCCCTGTACTGGGCTGAAGCTGGAGATTCGAGTGCTGCCAGAGCGTACAGGCCTCGTCACCGTTGAGGGTTGCCACGGGGTAACAGGCTCCTCTGCAGTCCACCTCCACCGCCCGTTTCCTCGCCTGAGGTAAGGTGCGATGCCGAAACTCGAGGAGATTCCGCGCCGCCTTCACGTTGGTGAGAAGATAGAAGGGAAGACAGTAGGTCTCGGTATCCCAGAAGGCGTGGCCGTTGTAGGCCTCGCCCGTGAGTCCCTTCGCCCCGACATTGTGGGAGGGATCCTGCCCCTGGTAGGTCTGTAGGAGGTGGAAGATGCAGAGACGTATCCCCTGCTGGGTGAGTGGATCCCCCTCTATCCTCACATCATACCGCTTCCACACCCGCTCCCAGTAAGCCGCCACCGCCTGCAGCGCCCCCTCGAACCCTTCCTCCCGCTGCAGCCCCAACCCCGTCATCCCTTGCCGCCATACCTCCCCGTCGTCCACTTCCGCCCTCTTCTCCACCAGGTTGTGGACATACCGCTTCACCCGCAGCACCCCACCTTCGCGTACCCGTCCCTCCACCACGAATCCCACCCTCATATCCTCCACCACCGGCGAAACCTCGCCCCCCTCCACCTCCACCACACTCCCTGTGAACACCCGCTGCTCCGTCCCCACCGTCCTCACGAGGAGCCCCACCACCCCATCCCCCCCACCGCTCCGCACCCCCTCCCAGTAGCACTTCTTTCTGCTGTAGTGCACCACCCGGCCGTTGTGCCCCACCCAGACCCTCACCGCCGCCTCGCCCCTCAGGCCACGCACCTCCACCAGGTGGTAGGCCCGCTGGGGCACCTCGCGGTGGAGGAACCGGACGAACCGCATCTCCACCACCCCGCCGGACTGCGTCTCCCAGACCAGCGACCGCTCGAGCAGCCCGCGGTCCAGGTGTAACACCCGACGGAAAGATGTAACGTTACACTTCGCGACATCGAACACCTCCCCATCCGCCTCCACGCGCACATCCAGCCAATCCGGACCATTCACCATGAAGTGCGTGGTGGTCACGATCCCCCTGTACCCCGTCTCCCCCTCCTGCTCTACCTCGTACACCCCGTTGAAGTAGCTCCCCCTCATCGACGCGCACGACGCCCCCTCCTCGAGATATCCCCGCACCCCCATGTACTCGTTCGCGAGCGAGAACAGCGACTCGCTCACCATACTCCGATCAGGATGGAACCCCTCCTCGATCACCTTCCAAGGATCCACCACCAGGTACCTGTCAGCAACCTTGGCCATACAACCTCCTCACTACGAGAACATCTACACATACCTCTATGGACAGACGCACCCCACTCATCGGACGAGATGCGCAGTTCTCCAAAGAGAAACTCATGCTAACCCTTTATACCGGAATGAGCCGCCATCTCGGTGATCTGCTTCTGGAACAGGACGAACAGCACCACCGGAGGAATCACCGCGAACACGATGGCCCTGAGGATATCCACCTCGGTGGTATAGCTCCCCCTGAACTGGAAGAGCCGCACCATGACCGTCTCGAGCCCCGAGTTGGTGAGCACAAGGTACGGTAGGAGGAAATCCGACCAGGCCGCGTTCACGGCATAGATCACCACCACCATCACGATCGGCCTGCTCAGCGGCAACACCACCTTCTGGAAGATCTGGAGCTCGTTGCACCCGTCCAGCCTCGAAGCCTCGATGAGTGACTGCGGGATGGTATCGAAAAAGTTCTTGAAGAGGATCACGTAGAACGCATTCGCCCCGAACGAGAACCAGATGGGAAAGAACGTACCGACCATCCCCAAGCGCACGATATTCATGAACAGCGGCACGATGCTCGTGGTAGGCGGTATGAGAAGACTCCAGAGGACGAGCGAGAAGACGAGCTTCGCCCCCCGCGGCCTCACCTTCGAGAGGGCATAGGCGAGCAGCCCGTTGAAGAACACCGCCGAGATCACACATCCCGTCACCGAGATGAGCGAGTTCCTGTAGTAGCGCACGAACTTGAGATCGTTCCACGTCTTCACGAACTTACCCAGATCGAACGAACGAGGCAGGAAGGTGGGCTCCCTCACGAACTCGCGGATGTCCTTGAAACTCGCAAAGAAGAGCCAGAGAATGGGTCCGAACGCCACCACCACGAAGAACACACACAACAGAGTAAGTCCTATGTACCCCAGAAGCACCACGGGCGAACGCAGGTCGTGGTCTCGGATGATGCCGTACTGTTTCCGGATGAACATACTAGGCCCCCTGGGTGTCCTGTTCCTTCACCAGCTTGAAATACAGCCACGTGAGGAACACGAGGATGAGAGAGATGATGACCGACACGGCCCCGGCTTTGGGATAGTCGTACTTCTCGAACGCATACCTGAAGACCAGGAGCATGAGGGACACCGATGCGTTGTTGGGCCCCCCGTTCGTCATCACGAGCGGTTCGTAGAGGATCTGGAAGACGAAGATGATCTGCAGAATGAGTAGTGTACGTGCGAGGTTGAAGATCTGAGGGATGGTGATGTGGCGAACCCTCGCCCATATCCCCGCCCCATCTATGATCGAAGCCTCGTAGAGCTCGGAAGGAATTCCCTGAAGCCCCGCGATGTAGATGAGTGTCGTCGCCCCTGCGCTCTTCCACGTGAGGGTCGCCACGATGAGAGGGATCGTCCACTGAGGGTTGCTGAGCCAGGGTTGGGCAGGATACCCGAGCTTACCCAGGAGGATATTGAGCGCACCCGTCTCGCCGGGCCTGAAAAGAAAGGCCCACAGCAGCACCGTGGCCATCCCCGGCACCACGTTGGGAAGGTACACCCCTATCTTGTAGAACGATCTGAGCGCAAACATCTCGTTGATGGACACAGCCATCACTATGGGTACCATGAATCCGATCACCAGCGACCAGAAGGTGTAGAGAAAGGTGTTACGCACCGCCGCCCAGAAGTCGGGATGCCGCACCACATCCACGTAGTTCTTGAACCCCACGAACTCCTGGAGACGTACCCCCTTCGCCGAATAGAGGGAGAGGCGAATACTCTCCAGAAGAGGCTCCCATACAAAGAACGCGAAGAGCAGCACCGTGGGAAACATGAGGAGCCACCCGGCCACATCCCTCGCAGAGGCCCTCCCCTTACCTATTCCTGAAATCCCTCGCTGTAGCATACCCATGAACACTCCTTGAGGTTGAGAGATCTGGGCAAGGGGCGTGCCGTAGACACGCCCCTTGAAACAGCATACTACTTGTTGTTCACCTGTGCATCGAGAAGCGACTGGAAGTTCTTCTGGGCCCTCGCGAGAAGGGCATCGATGTCCGCGTCCTTATCGGTGAGCACCGCCTGAAGCAACTTGGTGAGCTCGGCGTAGAGATCCTGGGCGAGCATGGGCTCCTCCGGCCTGAGAACACCGGGCTTCTTGATCACGTCGTAGTAGTCCTGGTAGAGGCGCATGTCCACGTTGCGGTACTCGGCGAGGATCTCATCCTGCACCTTGAGATACTCGGGATCGGTCCACGCGGGGAAGGTGGGGATCACGGGCACACCGTTGGCCTTGCGGTTGGCCGCATCGGCTTTGAGACCCTCGATCACATCATCGGTGAGCACGGGCGCCTTACCCATGATCTCGAGATACCCGAGTGCCGCGAGAACCTCATCCTTCGTGGCGTTCGCAGCGAACATGTACGGCGTACCACCCATGAGCGAATACTGACCTCCCGGACCGGCAGGCACCGGCACAAGCGCGAGATCTTCCACCGGAAGTCCATACGTCATGGTGGGCTGGTTCACGGCGTCCTGGGCAGCGAGATACATGGCCGCAGTCCCGGTACCGATCCCCCTGAACCCGGTACCCCAGTCCTCACTCGTGGGATCGGGAGTGAGCACATCGTATTTCCACTTGAGATCACGCACGAACTGGAGCGCGGCCTTCACCTCAGGAGTATCGATCTGGGCGATCCACTTGCCGTCCTTCTGGACCTCGAAGCGCGCACCGAAGCTCCACGCGATGTTCGTGAAGTGCCAGCCGCCCGCGTTGTCCTTGGCCAGGATCACCATACCGGCCTGACCGGTCTTCTCCTTGATGATCTTCGCGGTCTCGGCAAGCTCCTGCCACGTCTTCGGATACTTGGGAAGACCGTTCGCATCGACGAGTCCTGCCTCACGGAAGAGCGCCACGTTCAGCATGAGACCAAGGGCATAGGCATCACGCGGCACGCCGTACACCCGACCGTTCTCATCCGAGAGAAGCTGGCGGACCGAGGGGTTCATCTTGTCGACCCACCCGAGCTGAACGAGCTCATCGGTCACGTCCTTCACGAAACCGCCGGCGATGAGCTTCTGGGGCTCGGTGAACCAGGTCTCGAAGATCGTGGGAAGCTGACCCGACTCGGCGAGGGGCACGAAGGTATCCACGCTGTACTTGTAGTGCTGCGGCACCACCTTCACATTGGGATACTTCTGCTGGAACCGCTTCACGTACTCCTCATGGAGTTCGATGTCGCCGGTCATGGTCTCCTCGGGCCAGATGCCCAGCTTGAGGACCACCATCTCCTTCTGGGCCGACTGCTTCTCGCCCGCACCGCCGGCACTCAAGGTGCCTACGAGAAGGAGCAGCAGGGCCATCAGGGAAACAAAACGTTTCATCAAACCCTCCTCACAACGCACATGGTATTCCCGCCCAGAGGGCGAAACCTGCACCGCAGGTTTAACGTTAAACTATTCTAACCCCGGTTCCCTCTCCTGTCAAGCACTTTCTATCTCCCAAAAAACACATTCCTCGATTCATCATCCACTGAGACTCCTTAATCTCCAGGAAATTCCCCATATCCGCTATATCAGAATCAGGAAGACAGATGCTCCACCTCGAAAAATAAACCCCCGGAAATCTCCGGGGGCCAACAATTCTTTTGTGAATCACCATCCCTCGTTTCCAGGACCACGGATAATGGTGAAGGTGTCAGAGGCGTCGTTTCTCAAAGCCGATCCTGCACTCCCTGAGACCGACACATAGTTGAACGTGGCGCTTCCCCTCGACCCAGCCCTCACATAGATCCCATCAGTACCCGACCCGGTAATAGAGATATTCTCGAAAAGACCATTCTGAAGATCATATACCGGATTTTGGTTGTACGTCTCACTCTGAATGTGGAGCCCGGAAAAAGTCGAATCGATTATATCCACGTTGCGCACCACGAGGCCAGGTATGGGCAGATCATCCACGTTGATCCAGAGGGCGCCGAACTGGAGTCCGCCCCAGAAAGCCCCACCACACCGGATGAGCGTCACCTCTTCCACCAGAGTGGTTCCGGCAAACGGGTATGGGTTGAAACAGGAGCTTATGTTCACTCCAGCATATGTGAGGGTATCGACAGCCACGCAATTCTGAATCTTGTTGTTCTCACCACCGTACACAGCAAAGGCATTAGCCCGCCACGGCATTTCCGCAGTAAGGTAGCGGAAGACGTTGTTCCTGTCGGGATCGGCCGAGAGATCTCTCGCAGACCACATAGCAAACGCATCGTCTCCAGTATATCGGGCCGTAGAGTTTTCCACAATCGTATCTCGAGTGGAGTTACAGAGGTTGAGGCCATCCGCATACGTGTTTCTGATTCTCACATCCCTGATATAGGCCCCTACGGTGGGCTGGGGGCTCCCCAACCAGAATCCACAATTCACGTGCTCGATCCACAGATTGCGGACTTCAAAGCCAGCACCCGGAGAATTGCAGAAGGCCTTTCCACCGGTGTCACGGATGGTACCCGACCCGAAGATGGCAAGGTCGTAGACCTTGAAGTTGTCAGCGAAGTTGAGATTGAAACCCACATTGCCCCAGTCGCCTGCCGAGCCGGTAGGATCATAGATCACCGTATGCCATACACCGGCTCCCTGTACGGTCACATTGTCTGCCCCCATCAACTTGTTGTACTGATAGTACACACCAGGCGGAATATAGACCCCCGTCCCCTGCTGGCTCGCAGCCCAGATCGCCTGTTGGATCGCATTGGAGTCGTCACTCGTATCATTCGGCACGGCACCGTAATCGAGAATAGAAATGTATCCGGCGGGTCGCCCAACAGGCTCGGGAACTTCTTCGATTTCAATGAAATCCACAGCATAGTAGGAAGCCGTATCCCCGGAATCTTTCTGCACCTTGATGACCGCACCCGCAGGTACAGATCCTATGATAGCCCTGGTCTCATCGTAGATTCTCCTGGGAGAACCTGCATTGGGATCGTTCACAGGATTGGCTTCATCACCATAGAGCCATGCGTGTTTGGAGGTAAGCTGAAAATCCGTCCTATGCTGACCGTTGACATAGAGACTCAGGGTGGCATCGATACCCCCACCACCGGGAGCATCTGGGATGCAGAACCTGATTACAACACCTGCATTGGAATAGCCATCTCCCACAGTCCATTGGACGTATTCTCCTGTCGCATCAAGTACCACGGCCTTTCTACCCAAAGCCTCACCTGCAATGGTACCCACCTCCCGACTCGGTCCCACTACCGTCGCATTCCCCTGACCATTTTCCGCCTCATACCTCACCCATGGCACAGAGGCTCCTCTTCCGGAAGGTGGAGTGGGAGTGGGAGTCGGAGTCGGAGTGAGAGTGGGAGTCGGAGTGGGAGTCGGAGTGGGAGTCGGAGTGGGAGTCGGAGTGGGAGTCGGAGTGGGAGTGGGAGTCGGAGTCGGAGTGGTAGGAGGAGAAAACTGAAGATAATTGATATTAAAATCTCCCCCGTTCACCGCCTCGAGCCGGAGAATCTTGTTGCTTCCACCAGAGAGGTACACATTGTACAGCACCACATCGGTGTAGGTCTGCCACCCTCCTGTTGCTTCTACAGAGAACACCCCAAGCTCAACCCCATCGAGAAGGATGCGCAGATCCCCAATCGCCCCAGCCCCATTAGAGGCAACCCTCGCCTCGATGTTGTAGTATCCTTCCTGGACATCCACCGTATACTCGAGCCACTCACCATCGATGATCCATCCTACGTTGTATCCCCCCTCACCACACGGCTCTATGTCCACATCATCGCTCCTATATGCACCACCAGTATTCCCTGCTGTAGTATCATGATACGCAACGCCCTCTCCACCGAGATCATAATTCTCGGCTTCTATCCGGCTACCGGGGGCGATAGTCACCGGAACTCCACTATAAGGCTCCTGGCCACCTCCAGAGGTTCCTACAGAAACAGTCTCCGTGCGAGTATTGTTATTTTCGTTTAATTCACCGGGAATCCGGTTCACATCGTCTACATATGCCATTATGGTATGCTCACCAGCCACTGCCGTCCACCACTGGTCACCATCTGGACCACCGTTCGCGGTGAGAATCACACTCTCACCTGGGGCAAGAGAAGAGGTGAAGGTGTCGGACCAGCTCACAATGCTTCCATCCACGAAAAACCCTACTCCATGGATTACACCTACAGGAGTGGAAGCAGTCCCCTGGTTCTGGATGGTAGCAGAGAACGTTACCGATTGCCCCACTACAGGACTCGCAGGAGACCAGGCTACATCAGTGACCACGAGATCAGGCGCTCCAGCTTCACCAGGTCCGTACACCTCGAACTCAGCCGCCTGTCCTCCGGTAGCCCCAGTGTTTGCAGTGAAGACGAGCTGTACATATCGAGCGGTTACCTGGGGAAATGTGATGGTCACAGTATTCCCAGTGGCGGGATCGAACTGGTACTGGGTTGCAGAAACCGTCGTGGTGTAACTGGATCCATTGGTGGATGTTCTCACACTGATCGTCTGGGTCCTGGGTCCCCAAATAGGATCCGGATTGAGTTTCACCACCACTTTGTAGACCGTCATCGAACTTCCCAGATCCACCGTGAGGTAGTTGGGATATGAATTGGGCGCGGCCTCCCAGTAGGTGTAGACATCCCCATCATTCGCGTTCTGCGGCACATATACCTGAGTATAACTACTCGCGCTGATGGATCTGCCCAATGCCAGATTGGCAGTGTCCGCGAAGAGTTCCCCTCCCATGAGGAGAAGAACACCTAAAAGGGTAAACAGAAGACGTCTCATAACACCCTCCTCTGAAAAATTCGAACAGGTGTAACGTTAAACCTGTTCATCCACATTCTATCGTGACATTTGATGGATTGTCAAACTTTTTTTGCTCAATTTTCCCAATTCTCGGAAACTCTGGGAGAAGTCGAACATTCTACCTATAAATCAACACACTCCCCCAAAGAGAGACACCTGAAGAGCGTTCTCGCCTCTTCTTCTCCTACTTCTGCCCATCAGGCTTGGATGAGAGCAGCAGCATATCTCTCAATGCAGCGAGACGATTCTCCGCCTCGGTGTCCTGTTTCAAAGACAGATACTGGGAGAGGCGCTCTTCTGCCTTTACGAGGTCTTTGAAATCATACTCGTAGAGATCGGCAAGCATGAGATAAATTGCCGGCTCCCTGTATCCTTCCGAAAGGAGATCCTCAAGAAGCTCAACGGCCCGATCCGGACGTCTCTCGGGCCTCGCCGGCATCGCACACACCACAGCCGCCAGGAATCTCACCAGCGGCTCATCGGGCTTTATCTCAAGGGCACGAGAGATAGCTTGCTCCGCCTCTCCCCATCGGCCCTCCTGGAGCGCCCGCTCTGCACGCCGGCACAGGTCCTCCCATGACACCATACCCACATACAGAACATCCGTATGGGATCGTATGGCAACTGTACCCTCGTAGGGGAGGTATCCTTCTTTCTGGACACCCACCGTATACGTCCCGGGGACCATGCCCGGGATGTAAAATCTGCCGTTGAAGTCGCTCACCCCCATCTGCTTCCCTTCTATCTCGATCACGGCATCCGTCACTGGATTACCCGCGCGATCGTAGACCATCCCTTGGAGCACAAAACTCTCCTCCATCTGAGGTCCCGAGACGCAAGAGAGGAGAAACATTGTACCCATCAGCAGAAAGAAAACACGTACGAAATACACCCTCATATCAACGCTCCACCTTGTAGAGTGTGCCATCTATCTCGAGAATGAACCATCCATCACCCTCTTTCACGAGGCGAGCATCACCTCCTCCCCTCGGAGTAACTCTATAGATATGCCCTGAGCGGGTGTTCTTGAAGAAATAATTCATCCCCTCCTTGTCCTGAACCACTCCCAGAAAACTCACCCCTTCCTCTACTATCGGTAGAGAGGGAGAAGAAGATTCCTCCGCAGACTTCCTGGGCCCTGGAGTGGCTGCAGGGGACCTCGCCGAAGGAAAGAGCCTCGCAAGGGCCTCCACATTCGCAAGAGAGGTCGCAGCAGAAAAGGCCCCCTCGGATTGGGAAGGGGAGGGAAAAGTCGAGGAGAGAGGCGCTGCATCTCCAACCTCGGGAAGAGAGGGGAAGGAGGTCAGAACGTAGACTGCCCACACGCTCAAGGCACACACGAGAGAGGCTCCTGCAAAGAGAAACCTAGAGATCTTTCCCCCCATACCTTACCTCCATGGTGCATTCGAGCATACCGCCGTTCGCTGTACAGGTGAACGACTCCAGAAGAACAGGCACTTCCTCCACCTCCCGGAGCATGGAGAGGACGGACGAAGGGCTCCCCCTCACAGAGAACACTACCACCCCTTCCTCTCCCCCTCTGATTGCATACCTAAGAAGCTGAACTCCGTGTCTCTCTACTACCGCCCTGTACGCTTCTCCTATGAGGAGCGGATCGGAGAGAAGGGTGTGTTCTTCCGGGAGGTCGTTCTCCTTCCGAAGGAGGGAGCCGAGCTCCTGGATCTCGAACATCATCTGTCGCATCTGACGCAGGATGGAGGTGCTCCGTATTCTAAGCCCGCTCCATTCCTCCCTCACAGTGAAGTAGGATCCCAAATTCACCGCCGTCCCCGCCGTTATCACGAGTAGGAGGAACACAGCGAGAAGGGTCTTCTCACGGCGTGTCATGGAACACCCCTTTCAACCCACAGCGTTCGCGTCCTGAGAGCGTGCGTTGTACCCCCGAGAGCCCCAACTCGGAGAAATAGCCCGAGGCAGCGAGTTGTTTCATGAGGAGAAGGGCATCGGTGGTCTCCGCTTGGAGGGTGAAGGCTCCACTTCTGTCGATGGACACAGAAAAGATCTGGAGAGGGAGCTCGGTACTCTCTCTCACCCGGCTGATGAATCGATAGGGACGGAGACCCTTCTCGCTGGCAGACGTATTCCCTCCTGCCTCCTCGCTCTTCTTCCTCAGGCCTTGAAGCACTCCCAGGACCTCTCTTGATCGTTCCACCACGTTCCTGTAGTACCGTATCTCCTCTCGCATGATACCCTGAGAAGTGGCAAGACCAACATTAAGTATAAGAACACCAGTCAGAGCCACTACCGTCGCCCACCTTCCCCAAGGGATACCTCTTGAGGGAACCCCCAGAGCTCCTTCGGAGAGGAAATCCCTGCTTATCGCCCGATCGAACTCAAGAAGATCCACCCCTTCTCCGGCCAGATCTTCCACTATACTCCTCAACCCGGAGGAATAAACTACCTGAAGCCTCGGGGTCTCCTTGAGAAGGCGGGTTTTCCAGTGGCCTAGCGCCTCGTCGGTGACAGGCCCTTCTTCGACGTGCGACCACCTGCCTTCTCTATACCTCACCACCTCGAGATGATCCTCGAGCACCACCATCCGGGCGAAGTCGCCAGGAGGACGGACGAACATATCCACGATCGTGCCCACCTTTGCCGAGGGACACAGCTTCTGGAGGCGAATCACCAGATCTCTGGGAACCACGATCACCGGGACGTTCCCGGTTCCATCCATTCGCGCAAAAGCATCTACGATGACTTCGTCCTCGCTTCCGGGGTACAGCTTTCGTATCCGGTAACCGACAAACCGCCTCACCTCCTCCTTCGGAAGGGGGGGAACCTCCATGGTGCGGAGAATATATGCCTGCCTGCACAGGAAGACGACACGAGGATTCCCCTCCCTCGACTGCACGTGGACTTCTCCCCTATCCACATATGCCACAGCAACCTTCAGTCGGGCCATACTATCTCTACCAAACGAAAAATCTTGCGCTCCCGATAGAGGAGATCGCGTGCAAGGATCGCCGAGAAGACCTGCTCTCCCTCTGCGTTCACACCCTGTACTTCCCAGAAAAACGTCTGCGTACCGAGGTAAGAAAAGAGAGGATGGGAGGGGTCAACGCCACAAAGCTCTACCAATCTCACAGGAGTGATTTCCGAACCATCCCGCTCCACCACGAGGGAGGCCGCCTTGTCAGAAGGGGAAGGGATACCGAAGGCGGGATACGAGAGTATCGCCTCCAGGAGAAAGGGATCAAGGAAGTTCACGTTCCACTGAGGAAGGGTGGTCATTACAGGGAGGAGCTCCTCGGGATACGGGGAAAGAAAGGTGGGAAGTTCTTCCTCAGTGAGGAGTTCCCTACTCTGTAGAAGATTCTGTACCCGCGTATGGAAAACCTCCGCCGCAGCGGTATCCCCCGTGAGACGTGCATAGAGCTTTCTAAGAGCGAATTCGTCGGACGTGTTGATATTGGCGAAGGAATAGCCCGTGAGGTAACGATGGAATGCTACATCCTTGAAAAACTCCGCATAGAAGTTATCAATATTGGGGGAAAAACCGTGGTCCTCTCTGAATTGCTGAAGCGCATCGGCAGAGATCCCATTCCTGAGAAGGCTTCCCATAGAAGTACGCTGAAAGAGCTGCTTACGTACCCAATTTGGATTGATTCTGCTCGAAAGATCCCGTATCTCCACGCGAAAGGCATAGGATATCTCCTGCACCGTGGTGAAACATTGGTCATGAAAGGAATCACCCTCAGGGGTTTCATCTTCTTCCATCGCACGGAGTACCTCCGTTAGCGCGGAGAGTACCTCCTGCCGAACTGCGACGCGGTCCTCATACTTTGCGACCCTCGTCACACTGTCTTGAAGGGAAAGGAGCACCACAAGCCCAATGATCGAGACTCCCGCTATGATGAGAAGGGTCTGGACACTCACACTTCCCCCTTCCTTCACCGCATACCCCCTGGGAGGACCGACCAGCTCCTGAAGTTCGCCACACAGGTGTACCGGATACCATCGAGCGTATACTCGACACAGACTCCCACTACCCTCCCATCCGAGGTTCTCATGAGAGAGAGACGCCCCTCATCCACCTGAAGTCTCAGTGTGGTATCCTGAGCGCGCACTGTCATACGTCCGTTTTCTATGGAAATTTCCAGGGTGCTCGCCTCAATTCCATCCAGCCAGGGCACCACCAGACGCATGGGAGACTCTTCCATCGGTACTCTCTCCCAGAAGGGGACTCTCACCTTCTCCACGAGGCGTCTCAGGATAAGATCGAAGTTATGTGCCTCCTCAGCCCTCTTGACGGCCGATCCAGCCCGAGAGAAATGGGAGAGCACCACCATGGAAAGAGTCCAGGCTCCCACAACCCCTATTGAGAATACCAAGAGAGACATGAGCACCTCTACGAGCGAGAACCCCTCACTCGACTTCCGCCAGATCGAGCACTCGTTGGGCACATTCGTTCCTCTCCGTGATCCTCTCACTCAGCCTCCCTTCGAGCATACGGGCCGTCTGCAGAGCCTCTCTTGCCCCTGCTGCGACACTCCCAAATGCAAAAACCAGAATCGTAAGGGCGATCAAGGCCTCGAGGGTAGTCCATCCAGCTCGTGCTCTCAGCTTTCGGACTTCTCTGGAGCTTCTACTCCCACGAGACGATATCCGCATTCTCTCCTTCTCCTCCCTCCATTCCATCGGCCCCAAGCGACTTTATCCCGAAAGGAAATCCATCGGGCCCAGGTACCACATATACATACTCGTTTCCCCAAGGGTCCTTGGGAACCGGCTTCGCGATGTAGGGGCCGTTCCAGCTCTCGGGAACCGGCTCTATCGAGGGCCTCGTATAGAGGGCATCAAGACCCTGCTCCTGCGTAGGAAACATGCCGCAATCCAGATAGTAGGCCTGGAGGGCTGTCACAAAAGTTTCTATTTGATTCCTTGCAGCCACTACTTTCGCCTTCTGAAGATAACGGATCGACATAAACCCCACTGATGCGGTGAGGATGAGGATGATCCCCAGCACGATCAAAGTCTCTATGAAGGTCCATCCCTCCTCCCCTTTTTTCTCCCTCGTGACCCACGCCCCTCGCTTCTTGAGAATCCGGTTCCTTATCATCATCACCTCCGACATCCTACAGAAGACTTCCATAAGTTGTAAAGATTGGCACGATAAACACTAGCACCAAAATCAGGATGAACATTCCTATTATGACACTGGTGAGAGGTTCCATGAGATTCAACAACACCGATATTTCCTGTTCGAGTTCTTCTCCGAAGAATCGCCTCATGTGTGCAAAGACTTCCTCGGTGGCCCCTGTTCGTTCACCTACTCCCACCCATTGCCTCACCACTGCAGGGATCAAAGAACTCCCCCCCAGGACCTCTGCGAGGGACGCCCCCTTCATCACTCGAGCTCTCGCACGTGAGACCTCCTCCCTGAGCGCCGCGTTCTCCACGCTTTCTGCCGCCACCCCAAGGGCTTCATCAACGGAGACCCCCCCCTTGCTCAACACCTCCATCGCGAAGCAAAAGTCGAACATCTCCCTCTTCATGGCAAGCGCACCTATTAGAGGAAGGCGCACTTTCCATCTGTCGATGAGCAGAGCCCATGATCTTCCTCGTCTCCTCATGACTCTTACCAGGAGGAAAAGACAGAGAAATACGCTGATGACACTGAGAAGTATCCCTCCGAAGAGTCGGGCCTGGCTGAGAGAGGTATGGAGGTGCGAGGCTGCTTCCCCACCAAGTTCCGCGAATACGGACTCGAGCCGGGGAACGGCAAAGCCGAACAATCCAATTCCTACAAAGAAGGCCACCGCGAGTACGATCAATGGATATACGAGCACCCCACCCACCTTGTCCTTCACCTTTTTCCGCAATTCCACGTAGTGACTGAGCTGGGAGTATACCCCCGGGAGATTCCCGGTCCGTTCACCCACTGCGATGAGCCCGGTGTATACGGGAGGAAGATTCCTCCAGATCACCGTCAACGCCGACTGGAATCGATTTCCCTTGTCGATCTCCTCTACCAGCCGCATCGCGATCTCCCTCACATCCTTCCGTGCTCCCACTTCCCCTATCACTACGAGAGCATCCCTCACAGTGAGAGAGGCAGCGAGGAGTCGGGCAAGGAGCCTGGTGAACTCTACCAGAACTGGGAATCCATAGATCTTCCCTTCTCGCAGCGGGATCGCCTTCGGCTTCACCTCTATCACAGCCCCTCCTTCGCGGGCTATCACCCGCTCGCACTCCTCCACAGAAGAAGCCACGAGCGTCCTGACCTTGAGAGCACCCTCCTTCGATACGAACCTCACCTCATATTTATTCATACAGGAAGCTCCACCTCCCGTTGAATTTCTTCCATGGTGGTAAATCCCCGAGAAACAAGACCGAGCGCCCGCTTGAAGAGGGGCTGGAAGTCCCTCCTCTCCAGTTCACGGCGGATGATGGCCACACGTTCTCCCCGCCCCACCAATTCGGCGAGATCATCGTCCATCACCACGTACTCCACGATGGGTAACCTCCCCTGATATCCCGTATGCCTACACAACTCACATCCCCCAGGCATGGGGAGACGTTCCACCTTCTCTCCAATCCGCTCCCAGAGTGCTCTCTCCTCCTCGGCAGGTTCCCTCCAGTATACGCAGTGAGGGCAGAGCCTTCTCACCAAGCGCTGGGCAAGGACTCCTCGAAGCACCGTGGCTATCATGTACGTCTCAACCCCCATGTTCCTCAACCGGTCTATCGCAGAAATCGCATCATTGGTATGAAGCGTACTCAATACGAGATGCCCGGTGAGGGCCGCCCTCACCACAAGCTCGGCGGTGCTCTCGTCTCTCACCTCTCCGACCATGATGATATCAGGATCCTGGCGTAGCACCCTCCTGAGCAGCGAGTCGAAGGAAAGCCCTATGGCTTCGTGTACCTGGATCTGATTGATTCCGTCGAGCACATTCTCTATGGGGTCCTCTACGGTGATGATCTTGACCCCCGGCTGATGGAGTCTCCTCAACATTGCATAGAGAGTGGTACTCTTTCCGCTCCCTGTGGGGCCCGTGCTCAGAATGAGTCCATGAGGATACCGCAAGAGCCGCTGAACCGTCTCCTGCACATCGACCTCGAAGCCGAGGTCCTCCAGTGCCAAGCCAGCCTCCCTGGTGGTGAACAAACGGATCACAATCGATTCCCCTCGGACAATGGGCACAAACGATACTCTCATATCGATCCTGTGTCCCTCTATCTCGGCGGTGATCCGACCATCCTGGGGGAGCCTGCGCTCCATGATGTTGAGCCCGGCCATCACCTTGAGCCTGGTGGAAACCGCGGCGAACCGCTCCCTCGAAAGGCGCTGCATCTCGAAGAGTACCCCATCGAGTCTGAACCTGACTGCCGCATACTCGGTGAAGCACTCAATATGGATATCGGAACTCCCCCGATGCAGGGCGTCTAGAATAAGGGAGTTCACGAGGTTCACCACAGGGGCGTCGTTGGAGATCCTGTCGAGAAAGATCCTTTCCCCGCCTCCCCCTTCCCCGTTTTTCTCCTCTTCCGACGATTCCAGCCGTCCCAGGATGGTGGCAAACTCCACCGCGCTTATCTTCACGGGCACGACACGTTTCCGGTGATAGAACCCGAGAAGATCGAGAAGCTCCCGGTCCTCGGGATCACACATCAACACCCGCACGTACTCCTCGGTTTCCTCGTCAAGGAGCACCCGATTCGCCTCACAGAACTCCAGAGGATACTGCACGTTGGATCGCGAGACCTCTGCAGATCCCCTGTCATCCTTTTCCACCATAGACATCAGCGCTCCATAAATTCGTGATACCACTGTTCCATCACCAGGCCCGGTGCCTCGGTGAGCAGGAACGAATCCATCACCCGAGGAACCACGTAGATCACCATCTCCATATCCTCCTCTTTCTCCTGCGAGTTTCTAAAAAGAAATCCCAAGAGGGGAATATCACCCAACACAGGCACCTTGTTCACGATTTTCGTCTTTTTCTTTTGAACCAAACCGCTTATGGAGACGGGTTTCCCTGAGTCGGTTCGAAGGAAGGTGGACACCACGCGCTCCGTGGTGGGAGGGATGGCGCTCGTGGAATCGGAGGACTCCGAGCTCCTCTCAGAGAGCGTGGCCGAGATATTCATGGTGATCATCCCGTCCCCTGAGACCCATCCCCCAAGGTTAAGGATGAATCCCGACGTGAGTTCCCGGATCACTCCCGTGGAGAGAAGCTCTCCCGTATCAGGATCCACCTCGAGGTCTCGGTACCGGAACGTGCTCGTATTTTGGAAGCTCACATCCTTCCCGGAAAGCGCGGTAAGGGTGGTGTGGGCATAGATGTTCGCGCGGGATTCTTCCAGTTTGAGATTGAGCTGAGAGGCAAATGTATAGCCGAACTCCGACACCACATCTATACCCAGGGAGACAAGATTGCCCATGGAGCCCACCAAAGAGAAGGGTTCCTGTTCCACTGAGGTATCAGTGAGAGAAACGTCGAGGTTCCTCGACCAGTCACTCCCCTCTGATTTCTGGTACTGCACCACGAGGATATCGTAACGTATCTGAGGTTGGGGTCTGTCTATAAGTTCCAAGGCCTGAAAGAAAGCTTCCCTCTTACCCTCCGGCCCTACATAGAAAAGGAGGGAAGGATACCCGCTGTCCTTTATCTCCTCCTTCGAGAAGAGGGTGGGGAGATTTGAAAGAAAATCTTCTTTCCTTATAAACTTCAACGTGAAGGGCACTGCTTCCGTCTCCCTGTCCACCAGCTTCACGAACTCGTCAAACTCCTGCTTCATACGGTCATCCAGCAGTACATAGAAGGTGTACTCGTCACCCGAAGCCGTGATGGGAGGAATTCCGAGGAGACGAGGCGGGATGAGCGAGACAACCTCTTTCGCGGGGACGTAGCGCATACGGTAACGGTAGTACTGCTTCCCTTCAAGAGGAATGTCGATCTGACGGAGGAATCTCTCCACCGGGTCCAGCTCCTTCTTGCTCCCTAGAAGGATGAGAGAGTTCGTGCTCTTATCCACACGAAAGAGAGAATTATTCGCGAGCTCTCCAGGGATGAGAGAGACCGCCTCAGTGACGGGGATATGAGAAAGGTGCACCACCCTGGTATCCTTGAGGTCCTTCAACACGTTTTGTCTCTGGATCTCGAAGAAATAGTAGACCTCGTCCCGTTCCGTCACATCGACCCCCACCTGCTCGAGCACGATATCAAGAAGCTGCTGGAAAGGTTTGTGCGAAAGGACGAGAGTCTCTATCACGGGATCTGCGGACAGGAAAAGCACGTACTCCTTGGATTCCTCTCCCATGAGCTTCTCAATCACATCGGAGAACCGGGCCTGCCGGAGATTCACACTATACGTCCCGTCCCCTTCCTTCACAATTCCCGCAGAAAGATCTCTTTCCTCTCTCGCCCCTTCTTCCAGCTGGCGCACTTCTATGAGATCACCCCCCCTTTGTGTCACCCGATACTCCGGGAACTTCCACATCACGAGCTGCACTGCTCTGAAAGGTGTCACTCCATCGGCATGGACAGTGACTGCATCTCGAGGAAGAGCATCGAAGACCACTGTCACACCCACTTCCCGGGAGAGGCTTTGCAAAACGAGCTGCGGAGGCACATTTTCGGCGTGAAGGGAGACGGTACCAGCATCCGGATCGCAGGAGACAAAGACTCGAGACACATAGATGATCCCCCCCTCCTCCTTGTAGTAGAGTTTATAGGCAGAGAGAAAGGATTCGAGAGCGGTCTTGAAATCCGTAGCGGTGAAGTGAAACGAGCCCTTCCCCGTGACCGTCTCATCGGGGACGATGGACCTACCCGAGACACGACCGAGTACCACCAGGATATCCCTGATGTTCTGGTCCTGGAAGTCCATCTGCTGAATTACCGTATCTTCTGCCCATAGGGAAGGGCCCCCTTTCACAAGAATCGTAAAGAAAAGCAGCACGATCCCTCTGTGTCTCAACTCCCGCCCCCTTCCATCCCCTTCCACAAAAAAGTCACCAGCGCCCCCAGGGTGAGAAACGGAGCAAAAGGAATCTTCTGCAAAGGAGAACGCCCCCTCATGAAATACCACACCATTCCTGTAAGTGAGGCAACGGCGAGCATGATCCAAGTGCCGTAGAGGCCCACTGCATATGAGAGTACAGTCCCGTACTTCACATCCCCCAAACCAAGTCCCTTGCGGAGGTGAAGAAAGAGCAACACGAGCCCTCCTGTAAGAGCAGCAAAAATGCGAAAACGAAGAAGGCCCCAGCCTTCCGTCCACGTAAAGAGCACACTCACACATCCTGTCAGAAATACAAGGAAATCGGGTATCCGGTAGGACCTCGCATCAATGACAGAAATGAGGAGCCCTATACCTATCACACTCGCCATGAGGTCAAGTTGCTCTCCCATATACAATTCCACCTGCATATGCATCACCATGCAGACATGTCCCTCCCGCTGATAAAAAAGCAGTCGGGTTTTTCTCTCCCCAGCAAGGGGTATCATGAAACGAGCTCAGTACCATGTCAGCTCGTCGGGTATCGAGAAATAGCCCATCTCTCGATCCAGCACCTCCCCTGCCCTGTTGAGGCGTTCCGCGGTGAGGGCAGTCTCGTCGGCCACCCTGGTGAGCTCTTCCGCTTCGCGGGCGATCCTGTGCATCGCCTCCCGCACCCCTGCAGCGACGCGTTGAAGCCGGTCGCTCCCCTCACTCACCACGTTACGTTGCCCGCTCAGGACGTGTGACGACTCCTTGATCAACCCGGAAGCGGTCCGCAACTCCTCCACAGCCTCAAGGACTTCCCGGCTCCCTGCGGCACTCTCTCTGATCCGTTCGTGCATCTCGTGGAACGAAGCCGACACCTCCCCGATATGTCCTTCCATCACTCCGAACGCAGCGAGCATCCTCCCGCTCCCCTCCTGGATCCGACACAACTCATCCATCATCTCCAGTACTCCCTTGTGTATCCCCTCTGCCTCCCTCGTGGCGACCTCGGCCAGCTTTCTGATCTCCTGCGCCACCACTGAGAACCCCCTCCCCGCCTCACCCGCCCGCGCTGCCTCTATGGCCGCGTTCATGGCCAGGATGTTCGTCCTGTCGCCCACATCTTTTATCACATCAACCATGCGCTGTACCCTGTCCATCCACTGGCTCAGCTGCTCTATACGCTCACCCAGCGCGAAAACCACCTCCCGCGCCTCCCGCGTCTCCCCCTCCAGCCTCACGGCCACCTCGTTGTCTCTCTCGGCGAGCGAGGCGAGGCCTCGGAGACTCGCGATGATCTCTTCGATCGCGCTCGAGGACTGCTCCACCATCGCGGTCTGGGATCGCACCTGTTCCTCCAGCTGATCGATCTGCTGGGAAATCTTCCCAGATGCCCCCGCCGTAGCCTCGGCGATCTCCTCCAACTCTTCCACTTCCGCCAGTACCGTCGCCAGCTCCTCACCAACCCTCTTCACCCTCGCATCCGTAATCTGCGTACCATGAAGCAATTGGTCCCCAGCCTCCTTGTTCAGCCTCACCGTCTCCCTGAGCGAGGCGATCACCCTGGAAAGGGCATCGACGAAACGATTCATGCCCTCCATCACCTGCTGGAACTCGTCCCTCACCTTCTCCACCTTGAACCGCACCGAGAGATCACCCGTGCCCAGGGTCGAGAGGCCAGCGACCATCCGTTCCGTGGCACTCGAAAGGCCCCGCCCCGTCCGCAGCGAGAGCAAGAACGCACCGAAGAAGAGGAGTACGAGGAATCCCCCGGTCACGAGAAAGGCTCTCTGCTCCGTACGGGCGAGCGCCTCATCGATGAAGGCCTTCTGTTCCTCGAATACGGAGAGCGAAGAGTCCAGGCTGGAGGAGAGAGTCTCTCCCACGGTGTAGAAGAGCTCGAGGGTCTTCAGAGCCTCTGCGTAACGCTCCTCACTCCCCCGTAAGATGGCAGTATCGGTATAGAACCTGCGGGGGATCACCGGGGATGGATTGCCGTACACCTCAGCGGCGTGTTCGTAGAGAGACTCGTAGAGCTGCCGGAATCCTCTGAGATTGCGCTCGTTGAGATCCTGAAGTTCCCCTATCGTGGCAAGGGCCTCGGCGAGGACCTCGCCCCTTCTCCGTATCTCCCGGATACCGGCGATCTCCTCGAACTCCTGTGAGAACACCTCCATGGTTTGCTGGAGGAGCTCACGGCCACGGTTGAACGCGAGCGTATCGAGGCGGTTCACCATGTATCGCAGATCTCTCAACGAGATCTCCGCACGGTTGAGCACCTCCTGTTCACGTCGCATAGCCTGAAACGGCGCCAGGAGGAAGAAATAGAGGACCACCGTCGAAACGAAGAGTACGATCACACTGTTCACGAGCAGGAGGAGACGCGTTCTGATCTTCATGGCGTCCTCCTGCTCAAAGGAGACAGGAGGGGACCCAATCTCTCAGATTTAACGTTAAACATGAAATGTATACTACCTCCTCCTTTCAATGCCGTCAAGTCTTTTCAGGTCGGAGACTCATCCCTGCGTTCCTTCTCAGGACCGCCTCTCGGCCACACTGGAACGTTCAACCAGACGTACAGAGAAGACCACCTCCCTCTGAGGAATCGGCTTTCCCTCGAGAAAATCGATGAGCAGGTTGGCCGCCATCACCCCCTTCTCCTCCACATCCTGATGTATGGTGGTGAGAGGCGGATGGGTGAACCGACTCATCGGAAGATCGTCGAAGCCCACGATGGAGAGGTCTTCCGGCACCCGCCTTCCCAGATCCTGCGTCCCCAGCAGGATACCCGCCGCGAGGCTGTCGGCCGTTGCGAATACCGCCGTAATCCCGCCAACCCGCGAGAGTTTGTAGGCCAGCTTCTTCCCCTCCTCCACGGTGATGTCCTGGATGAACACATCCTCCTCCCTGAACGAAAGCCCCGCCTCCTCGAGAGCGTCGCGATACCCACGGAAGCGCTCGGCCACCACCCCACCGTCCAGGATCTCCGGTCCTGCAAACGCGATGCGCGTATGCCCTTTCTGGATGAGGTACTTGGTGGCGAGATATCCTCCCTTGTAGTCTTCGAGCCCCACCTTGAAGACCCGGTCGCTCTCCACCTCGATGTAGCTGTCGATCAGCACGAGGGGCGTACCCGAGGAGAGAAGGAGGTCGAAAAACTCGTCCTTGAAGAGCCCCACCACTATCACGCCGTCCATGTTCCAGTGTTTGAGGAGCGAGTACAACTCCCTGGTATCGTCCACCGTCCGCAGCATGAGGAAGTAGTCGCGCCCCCTGAGCGTACGCTCTATGCCCCCCACGAATGTCCCGTGGAAGAGATCCTGAAGGAAGCTTCCATGCTGACTGGGAATGAGATGGTTGATCACCCCGATGATGCGCGACTGCTGCTTCACCAGCGACCGCGCGAACATGTTGGGGGTGTAGTTGTACTTCCGGATGATGCTCCGTACCTTCTCCACCGTGGCCGGCGAGACCCTGTGGTACCGTCCATGGATCACGTTCGACACCGTGGTCACACTCACATTCGCTTCCCGGGCGATATCCTTTATGGTGACGCTGTCAGGCTGGGTCTTCCGCCCCCTCTGGTTGCCCTTCCGTGCCATAGACGCTCCTTATGAAACCTTCTTTACCATATTTCCCCCGTCGCGTCACGGGGTTCACGGAACTCCTTGTCCAGATCTCCCTCCGACTGCTCGGGGTTGTTCCGGTGGAGACATACCTCCCACTGGGGTATACTGATAGTGAGGCCATGAACAAACTGTCGCTCACCTCTTTTTTCGTTCTCCTCACATGGGTGGCCCTTTCCGGTGGATGTACTCTTCTCTTCGTCCAGCCCGACCACTATGAACCCGACGATTCCTTCGACGAGGCATCCTCCATCGACCTAGGAGAGCGACAGCATCGGACCTTTCATGTCGAAGGAGACGATGACTACGTGAAGGCGTATCTCTCGGAAAACACCGAGTACCTCATTTCGGTAAAAGGCGATGCCCACATCAATCCTGTGGTGGTACTATACGATGAGGAGAAATACTGGCTGGATTGCATCGATTCTCCGAACTCGTATCATTCGGAGATCTTCACATACGTACCTGAATATACAGGATATTACTACCTGTGGATATTCGAATGGGGAAATGACGATAGAGGCACCTATACACTCTCTGTGGAGGTGAACGGCACGGATTGAACCTGACGATACCCTCGAGTAGGCACGGTCCATATCCGGGGGAGGGATGCAGTAACGCCACCTATACCATGGAACCGAGGAGGAGTAGACGGGAGCAGCGATCTCCCGGAACATATCCTATTTTATTCCACACACGCTCCCTGCTGGAGACCTCGAGCCCGTATTCGGATTATACGATGCGGAAGGGCGCTTCCTCGAGGGCGGGAAATCCGACTGCGCCGGGGAGTCGCACCACGTCTGGTTCCATCGGAACATAGTCCACTCAGATATATGAAGCATGGAGAGGACACACAGACTATTACAGCATCACGATACGGGAACGGTAGAGAGAGGTGGTCTGAACGGATTGGAATGACAGAGAAACCAATGAAATGAGGAGAACACCATGAAACGATCCTTGAAGAAGCTGCTGGTACTCTTGGTCATAGTGTCACCGCTTTTAACCACCTGTTTCCTCGGTCCGGAAGGGGAGGAAGAGTGGGTCGTGGCTCGCGTGGAATACTCCATCCAATACGACATCTTGGAGATCATCATAGCAAACGTAGACAACCTAAATTCGTATGATTACTTGACGGAAGAGATCGGGGGCGAGACCTTCGATTTTCGTACAGCTTTCGAGTTCTGTGACGGACAGCATCGGCCAGGCGATCTCCCGTCTCTATATGAACACAGTATCGTATTCCAGGGAATCGACCCTCCCCTCGATCCATCGGAAGAGGGCATATGCCTCGTCTTCGATTCCGATGTGACGTTCTACAAGGCGAAAACAACCGAGTGGACCGATCTGATAGCCGTATGCCACTTCAAGGACCAGAGGGTCCCTGTAACCTTCATCGAATAGGAGCATCGGCCACACTCTCTTCCCGGATCCTGGGGCAAAGCCCGCATCTATGAGCTATTCACGGGAGAATGGCTACCAAGCGTTTATCCCATTTGACAAAAAAAGCGACACGGTATATAATGACTGATAAGTCAATCAAAAAAGACCCCAAAAGACATGCTTCCGGGACAACTTTGCGTGAGCTTCGGGGCTTTTGGACGTATCGGGTAGCCTCGGAGGTGAAACGATGTCACCACGAAAGGCAGAAGAGAACACAAGGATCCGGGACGAGCGAAGAGAACAGATACTCTCCGCCGCACTGGAGGTCTTCATCCAGAAAGGCTACTCGGCGACAAAGATCGCAGACATCGCTGCAACCGCCGGCATCAGCCACGGACTGGTCTACCACTACTTCAGATCGAAAGAAGAGATCTACGCAGAACTGACAAGTCGCCTCGTGAAGAGCACGGAAGCAACCGCCCGAATCGCACACGAATCCGGGGACCCGCGTTCCACACTCCTCCGTGTGCTGGAGCTCATGCTTCAGGGGATGGAGAAGGAACCGGCCTACTACATCCTGGCCGCTCAGATCATGCTGATGGCGGAAGCCCTCCCCTCCCAAGCGAATGACATATTCAGGAGCGGCATGGAGAGCGCCCGTGCCGTTGCCGCGGTGATCGCCGAAGGCCAGAAAGCAGGCTGTTTCCGCGAGGGAGACCCCCTCCAGCACTTCGTCCTTCTCTATTCGGCGATCACCGGGCTTGCCATTACCCGGAACACGAGCCTCAAGATGGGAGGTGAACCCGTGACGGTGGACGCGGCCACCCTCCTGAGACTCATCGAATCCCATCGGAGTACGGAGGAGCCAACCACCGCGCGTTCCCTGGAGCAGACTCCCGAGTGAGGTCGGCATCTCCTCCAGGAACCGACACATCACACGACTAAAGAAAGGAGTGCGCTATGTCCATCCACCTCATCGGCGTCCTCTCGGCAATCACAGCGGGAATCGCGTTCAACCTCGGCCTCGTCCTCCAGAAGGTGGCCGTCGCCCGCGTGCCCAAGGAGACCTCCCATCTCATGCGTCACGTGGTACGAAGCCCGCTTTGGCTCATGGGATTCGGCATCCAGTTCCTCTTCGGCACCCCCCTCAACATGCTCGCCCTGGGGTATCTCGGACCTGCCATCGTACCGGGGCTGATGAGCATGGGACTCATCGTCCTGGCCCTGGCAGGCATGCTCATCGCCCGGGAATCCGTCCGGATCGAAGACGTAACGGGGATCCTCCTGGTGATGATCGCTGTGACCCTCCTCGGTCTCAGCGGACTCACCGTGGATATGAAGGGGGTCGACCTGCACGATTCGATTCTGCTCATGAGATTCCTCATCTTCACCACGGTGGTCGCATGTCTTTCTATACTCTGTCACACGCTCAAAGGAAGCATGAAGAGACACGAAGGGATCCTGCACATTCTCAACGCCGGGCTCCTCTATGTGCAATCGAACCTCTGGCTCGCCTTCCTCATGGGACTCCTCATGCGGTGGACTTCGGGTAGCCTCAGCCATTCCGAGCTCACCTTCATGGGGCTGGCCTCTCTGGTGATCTTCTTGGCAAGCATCTTCGGCATCGCCGAAACCCAGCGAGCTTTCCGATCGGGGGATGTGATAAGGCTCGTTCCGATCCAGAGCCTTCCGCAACAGGTGCTCCCCCTTGTGAGCTACTTTGCAGTGCTCGCCCTTTCACCGCCGAGGCCTTCTTCCCTCCCCCTTGGGGGTACAGGAGCCCTTCTCATCATCGTGGGATCGGGTCTCCTCGCACGAAGACAGATGGAAATTCAATCGATCGAAGGAGGAACGACATGAGAGACACTGATGTCATCGTGATCGGCGGCGGTATACTGCGTCCCGTAGGAGTGGACACGGAGAAATGGTAGAGGTAAGACTGGAATAAGGGAGGAGGACGCAGATGAAGAAGCGGACATGGACCACTGAAGAGAAACTTGCGATCGTCCTGGAAGGACTCCGAGGCGAACGGCAGATCGCCGAGATCTGCCGGGAACACCAGATCAGCCAGACGATGTACTACCGATGGCGGGACAGGTTTCTGGAAGGGGGCACGAGAGCCCTTGCAGACGGCAGGAAGGAGAAGGACACCTATCGAGCGAAGATAGAGCAGCTTGAGAAGATCATAGCGAAGCAGGCGATCCAGATCGAGATACTAAAAAAACGAAGGAGCTGTTGGGGAGATAGAGGCGGTGGAGCGGCTGGTGGGGGAAGGGTACCGGGTGAAGGATGCGTGTGAGGCACTTGGCGTGAGTCGGAGCCGGTACTATGCGAGGAGGAAAAGGGGGCAGAAGGTGGGGAAGAAGCGGGAGGAGAAGGAGAGGGACGATGGGCGGCTTATGGAGAAGATCAGGGATCTTGTGGGGGAGCATCCGTACTGGGGGTACAGGCGGGTGGCGTGGTGGTTGAGGAGGCGGGAGGGGGAGGAGGTGAGCGAGAAGCGGGTGAGAGGACTTATGAAGGGTGCGGGGCTTATGTGTAGACGGGAGAAGAAGAAAGCGAGACGTGGGAGTGGGCGAGGGAAGCCGGTGGCGAGGAGACCGAGGGAGTGGTGGGGGATCGACATGACGAAGGTGCTGGTGAAAGGGATAGGATGGGTCTATCTCGTGATCGTACTTGACTGGTACACGAAGAAGCTGGTGGGGTGGAAGGTGTCGGTGAGGGGGAGGAGTGAGGAGTGGTGTGCGGCGATGGAGATGGCGGTGGAGCGGGAGTTTCCCGAGGGGGTGAGGGGGAGAGGGCTTCGGCTGGTGAGTGACAACGGGAGCCAACCGTTGAGCCGGTCGTTCATGAAGGCGATGGAGGTATTGGGGATCGAACAGGTGTTCACGAGCTACAACAATCCGAAGGGGAATGCGGACACGGAGCGGATGATACGGACGATGAAGGAGGAGCTGTTGTGGCTGCGGGAGTGGGAGCACGTGGGGGAGCTGGAGGAGGCGGTGAGGGGATGGGCGGAGGAGTACAACCGGCACTATGTCCACAGTGCGCTAGGGTACAGGAGCCCTGAGGAATATGAGGCCCTTTGGGCGCAGATGCAAGGAGAGGAGGTCGCATGACCCCTTTCGGTACTACCATTTCTCCCTACCCTTTTTGTCTTGACTTAATGGGCGCAGTACAGCGGGATCGCCGGTCTCACCACGGCCGCCTATCTGGCGCGAGCCGGTATGGATGTACACGTATTCGAGCAGCATACTGTGCCAGGGGGATACGTCTCCTCCTTTCAAAGGAAGGGCTTCATCTTTCCGGGAGGGACTACTTCCTTCTGTTCGAGCGGCATCGTCTTCCCCATCCTGGAGGACCTCGGCCTGAAAGATCGACTCCGATTCGTCAGGGCGGACTACCAGTTGAGCTGGGGGACCCACGACATCCCACTCCACTCCTCCACACAGGTGTGCGAGGCGTTCTCCCGTGCATTCCCACACGAACGGCGCCATCTCAAACACTACTTCTCATGGGTGAGGGCGGGAGAGGCGGCATTCAAGGCCATGCACGAGAGCAACGTGATGTTCGGGGGTGGAAACGGTGCCTTCCGCACCATGTTCCGACTGGTATTCAAGAATCCGCTCATACCGTGGGCCATGGCAAAGGCCCGGAAGAAGACCAATCGCGATCTCCACGCCGGACACTTCTCCGATCCAAAGCTACGAGGATTCCTCGACAGCCTCGGGTACCCTGTGATGGAAGGCCTCGTGACCATGGGGATGTGGTACTCCTTCTTTCACGACTACCACATGCCCATCGGAGGGATGCAGGTAATCCCCGAGGCATTCGTCTCGTACATCACGGGCCACGGCGGGACGATCCATCTCGGGAAGAGGGTGAGTCGCATACTGGTAAAGAACAGGAGGGTCACAGGGGTCCGGCTGGAAGACGGAAGCGAAGTGAGCGCCCGTTTCGTGGTGAGCGCTGCCGATATGCGCACATCCCTCCTGGGATTGCTCGATGAGGAGCATCTCCCCGCACCTCTCATCGAGACCCTGGGAAAAGGATCTCCTTCGGAGTCGATGTGTGTGGTATATCTGGGTCTCGATCATGACGAAGGCCTTGCATCGCATCTGGAGCGATTCCATGCGAACCATGTCGCCTTCCACCCTGATGGGGGAGAACCGTTTCACATCGTGTGGCTCGACAAGGATGACCCCTCAGTGGTACCCGAAGGAGGACATGCCCTATGGGTGGGGCGAGGCAGTCCCTACGAACGGTGGAGCGGGCTGGGCCGTGAAGCGTACAAAGAGCAAAAACAGAAAGAAGCGTGGAACCTCATCAGAGAGGCGGAGAAGTTCATACCCGGGCTCAGTAACCATATAAGGGTGATGGAGAGCGCCACTCCTCTCACGTTCGAACGGTATACAGGGAACTGGCGCGGGGCCACTGCTGGATGGAACTGGGATCCGTCTCGTAATCCCCACATCCACCCCGTGAGGGATCTCGCTATCATCAAAGGACTCTACTTCGCAGGTCACTGGGTATACTCACCCGGCGGGGTCCCCACCGCCATGATCACGGCATGGCACGTGGCCCGGCAAATTCTGAAAATGCATACAGGCAAGAGGGACGAGGTCACGCCGTGACAAGGGCTCCCCTCCCCTGAGGAAGCCACGTTCAAGCGCTCTTCACATGCGGGACCGGCCCTCCTCCCGCGGGGTTGCCTTTTCTCTGCATGAGGATCCGACATCCCCTCCAAGGGAAAGGGGACGAAGAGTTCCGCTTGTTTTTTAACAAGCGGAATCGACGGCATTTCACTCCTTCACCGCGGTCAGGAATATCCTGTTGAACCGCAGACGGACCATACCGTCCCTTTCAACCTGCGTCGCAAAGGCCTCTTTCACTATCTCAATGAAGTGCTCGATGTAGTCCCGAGTGAGCTCGATATCGTAGTAGGCCTCGTTCAGATACCCTGCTATCGCCCCGGACGAGAATATCCTGAACACCTCTTCGGGGGTGTGTACTGTCACGATGCTCCTGAGCTCCACAAAGGTCACCTTGAATCCACAATCCTCGAAAAAGGATCTGTACTCTTCAGCCGTCTCGAGGAAAAACCATGGGTTCCTGAAGCCGGAGAAGATCCTTTTGGTTCGATCATCTCTCTTCACCATTTCGATCGCCTGGAGGAAATTAGGACAGTAGACGTTCCTCGCCGGAGCCTGGATGCCGATCCTGCCGCCCTTTCTCAGTGCCCGGTGGCAGTTCCATATCGCCTTTTCGGGAGCCTCAAACCACTGGAACGAGGAATTGGCGAAGATCACATCGAATTCCTCCTGGTATTCCATCTCCTCCGCGCCCCTGAGTTCGAAGCTCACATCAAGCCCTCCGGCCCCTTTTCGGGCCTCTTCTATCATCCCCGGAGAGGGATCGATCCCCACGACCTTCCCGCGCGTCAACCCCCTGATCCTCTTCGTGATGCCTCCTGTTCCGCACCCCACATCCAGGACATTCTCAGTGTCCTTTATCCCCAACAGATCCAGCAGGACATCCGAAGCTGCACGCTGCAGAGAAGCCGCCTTTTCATACATCCCGGAGATCCTGGAGAAATCCATCACTTCCTCCACCGCTCGAGAAGAGGGGAGTCCGCCTCACGCTTCAACCGAACGTACACGGCGGCCCTCCTCCGAGAATCCGAAGAAAGTCATACCGATGACACAGAGCCCCACGCTCTTCACCCCCATCGAAAGGGCAAACACACCGAGGATGAGGCAGCCCATTCCACCAATCCAGAATTTCGTATCGGTAGTCATTCCCGCATCCTCCACGCCGTCACGCGGCATTCAAGATCCCGAGACTGGAGAGCACTCCCATCACACTCATCAACAGGATAAAAGCGACGAGGACAATAGAGAGAACGGTCCAGAGCTTCCTGGGATTTCTATACCACGCCCAGAGGAGATACGAAAAACCGAAGGAATATACGAGTGCCTCCGGGATCGCCAGAAGATGGTACTGGATCGGGAATTTCGTGTAGATGAAGCCTTCAAACGATCCCACGGTAGGACCTATCGTCGAGACGAACGACAGTCCAAATACGAGAAGCCACAATGTGAGCCAGCCGTATGCACCCTTAAGGAAGACCTTCCTGAAGGGATAGAGGATGCAGCCGAGGAGTATCCCCCTGAAAACCTGCAACGCAGGACCAGCTGCGACCCAGGGGGAATCCACCGGCCGCATGAACACGGAGAGCATGTCCCCGGCAAAAAGTTCTTTGTAGTTCATGAATAGCAGCGCAAGTATTCCCGCAATGAAATATACGATGGTATGAATGGACACCACTCGCCACAAAAACGTGCGAAAGTTGTGGTCTTCCATATAAAAACCTCCTTTTGCCTGTTGTCTTTTCGAACGCAAGTTTCCACATCTCAACTGAGAGACATGATTGATAACCATTATACCACGGAATTCCGAAAGACTCAAAGGAACCGGCACTCGGATGTTCGGAAACAGTGCCCCGATACCGGGGCGATTCCCCCTGGAGCGCACAGATTACGGCCGAGGCTTCCTGCACGGCCTCCCACTGATCGGGCCGCTCTCCGGCAAGTGGTTCTCCCTCTCGCATATCACCCCGCGAGAGACTCAAGGAGAGAGAGAAGGCCCACGTCCGCGCACCCGATCTCCCGGACACTCTAGTCCGCCACCGGCTCCGGCGGACCGCAGCGGGGACAGGGGAGCCGCTCGAGCTCCCTCGCGTTCATGATGAGCATCTGGAGTCGGTTCTCTATGTTGGCGAAGCTCACGTCTGGATCGTAGTCGAGCGAGAGAATCTGTATGTGCGGGTAGCGCTCACGGACGGGTTTGATCATACCGCGGCCGGTGATGTGATTGGGCATGCACGCAAAGGGGTTGAGGATGACGAACGAGCGCACACCCTGGTCGGCCATCATCATGATCTCGCCGGGAAGGAGCCAGCCCTCACCGATGAGGTACGAGAGGTCGATCAGGTCCTTCACCTTCTGTGCAATGTCCCGGATGGTGTAGAGCGGGTCCTTCCACCTGAACCGGGTAAGGGCCCGGTGCACGCGTGAGAGTACCTGCTCGTAGGCCCAATCCTTCACACCGGTGAAGAGCCCAAGGATGAGGGGGGCGGGGTGAAGGTCACGCCGGCTCATCTCCTCTTCCACCACGTTCTTTCGTCTGAAGAAGTCCACCATCCCGGGGATGAGCGGCTCCATGCCGTGACGTTCGAGGTAGTCGGCGATGTGCCAGTTGGCACCGGGGTGGTAGTTCATGAGGATCTCGCCCACGATGCCCACCCGGGGCTTGCGCACGGCCCGCACCACAGGAAGCTCGTTGAAGGCCTCCACCGCGGCCTCCAGGGCCCGGAAGGCAGCCCGCCACCCCCGCTCGAGGGCGCTCGCCACGCGGTCGAGCCAGGTCCAGAAGAGGGAATCGGCCGTGCGCGGATCGTCGAGGTAGGGGCGGGTCCGCTGGAGCATGTACTCGAGGCCGTCCGAGGCGGCAATGCCTACCAGCATATTGAGGTGGAACCGGGGCGAGAGGAAAAACCCGGGATGCATGCGCTTGTCGTCCTTGCCTGTGGTCACTATGGGGATGTCGGTATAGCCTGCATCGTCGAAGGCCTTGCGGGCAAGCATGGCGTACTGGCCTGCGCGGCAGGCGATGCAGTTGCGGGCAAAGCTCGCCACCACCTGCTCGGGACGGTAGGGGCCGCGTTCGAGAAAGGCGAGGTGTTCCCCGATGTTCACCTGGGCCGGGAAGCAGATGTCGTTGTGCACGTACTTCTTGCCGAGCTCGACGGCCCGCTCGTCGGCCACGGGGAGGGGCTCTGCCTTGTAGCCGAGCATCCCGAGGATGCGGGCGCTCATGTAGGTGAAGCTTTCCGAGAGGTTGGGGATGAGGACCACCCGGTCTCTGTCTTTGCGGGTGTAGGGCCGCCGGAAGGGTCTGCCCAACGGCCGGGTGGTCCGGCCCATACCCCGCGCCCTGCGCTGCCGCACGCTCTCCACAAAGGACTTCACCCGGATGGAGAGGGGGCCGGGGTTGTCGCCCTCGTCGAGCTTTACGATGAGCATTTCCTTGTCCGAGGTTTCGTGAAGGATGCGCTGCATCTCATCGCTTATGATGGCGTCGTGCCCGCAGCCGAAGCTCACGATCTGCACGAGCTCGATCTGAGGGTGCTTTCCTGCCCATATGGCACTCGCGAGCATGCGGGTGTGGAACGGGTTGTAGCTGTCCATCCTGGCCCGCTCCACCTCCTGCTCCCCCAACGCCTCCACCGCATCCGGCGTGAGCACCGGCACCCCCTCTCGCACGAACAGCCTGCCCAGCCCGTGGTTCACCAGGCCGTCCGCGTGGTAGGGCCGCGACGCCACCAGGACCGCCCACCGCCGCTCATCCTCCGCAAGCCACGCGAGCACCCGCCTCCCCTCCTCCCGCATCCGCGCCCTGAACGCCCCCAACATCTCCTCGCCCCTCCGCACCGCCTCCCGCGCCGCAGCCTCGTCCACCCCCCACTCCTCTACCAGGAACCGCACCGTCTGCCGGGCCCGGAGCCGTTCGTTGAAGAAGTGGAACGCCGGGTGATCGAAGGCCACGCCGTAACGTCTCCCCGTATCCTCGTGCTTCGCCACCACCATGGGGTAGCCCTGCACCACAGGACACACCTCTGAGCCCTGCGCCCTGCGGTTCTCCTTCGGCACCCGTATCATCATGGGCATGAAGATGCGCTCGACCCCCTGCGACACCAGATCCAGCACGTGCCCGTGCGCCAGCTTGGCCGGGAAGCACACCGTATCCGACGGCACCCCCGGAAGCCCGCGCTCGAACAGGGCGTAGGAACTCGGCCTGGAGACCACCACCCTGAACCCCAGCGCCCCGAACACCCCCATCCAGTACGGCAGGCTGTTCCAGAACTCCAGGACCCGCGGGATCCCCACCACCATCGCCCGCCCCCTCACCCCCACCCCCGGCGCAGACCCATCCCACACCACCGGCCCCTCGTACGGCCGGGCAAGGAGCGCGGCGTGCAGGTCCAGGGTGTTCGGCACCGCCCGTTCCCGCCGGGAGGCCTCCTTCACGCGGCTCCTCACCTCGGGATCAGACGGGTCGCCCAGCACCGCCCCCCGCTCGCACCGGTTACCCGTCACGAAGTACCCGCCGTTCGAGAACCGCACCACCGTACGCCTGCAGCTGTTCGCACAGAACGGACACACGAGCCCCGGCTCCTTCTCCAACGAAAACTCCTCGAGCCGGTCCAGATCCCAGAACCCGCTCTGGAAGCCCCCCTCTTCCCGCTCCCGCGCTTCCACGTACTCCTTCGTGAGCAACGCCACGCCCCACGCCCCCATCTCCCCTGCGAGCACAGGCCTGCGTGGAATCTTCCCGGTGTAGAGCTCGAAGGCCCGCAGCACCGCATCGTTCTTGAACGTACCCCCCTGCACGAGCACGTGATCGCCGAGCAGGTCGAAGTTGCGCACCCGTACCACCTTGGTGAACACGTTCTCTATGATCGACATGCACAGCCCTGCGAGGATATCGTCGACCCCCTTGCCGTTCTTCTGCTCGGTGATGATGGAGCTGTTCATGAACACCGTGCACCGGGAACCAAGCCGCGAGGGCCTGCGCGCCTTGAAGGCCAGCGGCGCGATCATGTCGAGCGGGATCCCCAGGGAACGGGCATACGTCTCGAGAAACGAGCCGCACCCGGCCGAACAGGCCTCGTTGAGGGTGATGGCCGAGATGACCCCATCGTGGAGCCAGATGGCCTTCATGTCCTGCCCGCCTATGTCCAGGATGAACGAGACCTCAGGGTCGACCTCGCGGGCCGCACGGGCATGCGCCACGGTCTCCACGGTGTGGTAATCGGCGCCGAAGGCCTTTGCAAAGAGCAACTCCCCGTAGCCCGTGGTACCGGCCCCCTTCACCCTGAGCCGCACCCCTGCCTTCCGGTACGCATCGTGCATGCGGATGAGGGCATCGCGCAGGATGAGGAGCGGCTCCCCCCTGTTGGAGGCATAGAACAGATTCACCACCCTGCCCCCGGTGTCGAGGAGCACGAACTTGGTGGTGGTGGATCCTGCATCGATGCCCAGGTACACCTCGAGCTCGGTGCCGGGCGCCACCTCGGGAGGCCGGAACTCCTCCCTCCTGTGACGGGCAAAGAAGGCCTCCTCCTCGTCGGGCGAGGCGAAGAAGGCCCTCCCCTCCCCCGACGCCGCACCGGCCTGTTCGGCAGCCCCGGCAAGCCGTTCGAGCGACCTGCCGCGCTCGTACCGACTCTCCTCCCCGCCGAAGAGCGCCACCCCTGCGAGCGCAGCCCCCATGGCCACGAAGACCTCGGGCCGGGAGGGCACCACCACCTCATCCGGTCCCAGGCCCAGCCGCTCGGCAAACACCCGCACGAGCGTGGGGTTGAAGGTACACGGCCCCCCTTCGAAGATGACCGGCCCGCGGATCTCCATGCCCTGGGCAAGGCCCCCTATGGTCTGCTTGGCGATCGCATGGAAGGTGGAGAGGGCGATGTCTTCCCGAGAGACCCCCTGGTTGAGGAGGGGCTGGATATCGGTCTTGGCGAAGACCCCACACCGACCAGAGATCTCGTACACCGTGCGCCCCGCAGCCGCATAGCGCTCGAACTCCTCGATGGAAATCCCCAAAAGCTCGGCCACCTGATCGATGAAGGCACCCGTGCCTCCTGCACAGCTCCCGTTCATCCGCATGTCAGAGGCCACCAGCTGGTCCGTGTTCGCATCACGGGTGAAGAAGATCACCTTGGCGTCCTGCCCCCCCAACTCGATCGCCACCTGCACATGGTCGTACCAGGTGCGGACCGCCACCGCGTTGGCCACCACCTCCTGCACGAAGAAGGCCCCCAGCGCACGGGCGATCCCCTCACCTCCGGAACCGCACACACTCACCCGCAGGGGCAGGCCTGGGAACCGCTCCTCCACCTCGGAGAGGAGCTCCAGCGCACACCGCGCCTGCTCTGCCTGATGTCTCCGGTACCTGGCGTGCAGCACCTCATGAGAGTCGGGATCGAGCACCACGGCCTTCACCGTGGTGGATCCCACATCCAGCCCCACCAGAAGCTCGCGCATCGTACCACCCCTTCTCTTCATCCTATACAAAAGGCACGAAAGAGGGAAGTGCATATCAGAGCCCGGCACTGTCAAGGAGGAGTGTTGAAATTGAGCTGGAGCCCGTAGGGGTGCGTCTCCCCACCTCTTGTATCACCTGCATGCCCACCACGTAGAGGCCTACCACCTCATCCGCATGGGCACGACTCATATACCCAGGATACCTCCGTAGAAAGCTTCTCATGTGCCGAAACATGTTCTCCGCAAGGTTGCTCGTCCTCACCTTCTTCTTCCACGCATAGGGTAACTCCAGATAGGAGAAAAGCCGGTCCTTCCGCCACAGGAGGGAGGCCGTCATCCGGGGAGCCTTCGCCGCCCACTTCTTCACGAATGCCTCCAACGCACGTGCTGCGTCCTCCTTCCCTCCTGCCTCAAAGAGCTTCCAGTACTCCGCTCGAAAAGCTCGCCTCTCCTTCTGGAGGTCTGCGTTCTTCCCCTTCCGTTCCCCCATGTCCTGCAGGAGCTTCTGCTCAAGCGTACCCTGCAGGTGCCAGAGACACACCTGCTTCTTCGCCTCAGGATACACCGTCTCCACGGCCTGCCGGATCCCCTCAGCCTCATCGGCCACCACCAGCTCCACCTCATGAAGCCCTCGCTCATAGAGCCTGGTAAGGAGTCGCTCGTAGCTCGCCTGGTCCTCCTGCTCCGCAACGACCCAGTCGAGGAGCTCATGAGATCCGTCCTCCTTCACCCCCACGGCACTCAGGACAACCAGCTTCTTCTGACCCCTCCCACGCCTCTTTGCCCACACTCCATCCAGCACAAGGGCCTTCACTCCTCTAAGGGACCTCCTCCGCCACTGCTCCTTCTCCTCACGAAGACGCTTTATGAGCCGCAGGAGTGTCTGCGGGTGAGCCTCGCCTATCCCCAGCTCCCGTAACAGGATGGCCCACGTCCGCGCGCTCATCCCTCCCACATACCCGAGAAGGAGCTGCTCGGCGAGGGCCACGAGCCTCTGCTCATAGGCGACCAGCTTCACCTCCTTCCCCCCGCCGGTGCGAATGCGGGGCACGCGTACATCCTCGATCGGCCCCCAGGGGGTCTGCACGCTCTTCCATTTCCTGTAGCCGTACCGGTAGTACGGTGCCTTCTCAGCCTCCCCTCGTGCATATCGTGGTCGTCCCACTGCCTCCTCTCTCAGCGTCTCAAGGAGGTGTTCCAGGTACGTCTTGTAGGTGTGGCGCACCTCCTCCCGGAGTTGGGCCTCTACTTGCTTCATCAGAGCAGAGAGGGTATACTGTGTTTCAGTCAATGCGCGTGTCTTGCCGCGCTTCATGGGGTATCTCCTCCTTAGGTGTGATGTTGGTGGGTGGGAGATACCCCTTATCTTTTTTCCCCGCCTTTTTCAACACTCGATGTTACAGTCCCTCAGAGCCCTCACGAGATGACATGTTGACGAGGCGACCTTTTTCCCCGCCATTGCCGGAACCCACCGGATACATTCCTCAATGTTCAGATTGACAGAGCCGCCCGGATCACAGAGAATGTAGTTGGAGAAGACTAGAGAAGAGGGCTGAAACACATGAGACCTCGAGAGATCCTTCATGCGAAAAAATCACTTATCCTTCGGATCTGTGAGTCCTATGGGGCTTCCAACGTCCGGGTATTCGGCTCGGTCGCCCGCGGGGAGGCCACTGAGGCCAGCGATATCGATCTCCTTGTGGAATTCACACAGCCCGTCTCACTCCTCGATCACGCCCAACTTGTGCGGGACCTGGAAAGGATCACAGGATGCAAGGTCGATGTGGTAAGCGATAAGGGGATAAAACCTCGCATCCGCGAAAGGATACTCAAAGAGGCCAGACCCTTATGAGGGACTCCCGAGAGTACCTTCGTGATATGTTGGATGCCATATCCAAGATAGAACGACATAGGGGAAAAGGATATGAGACATTTAAAGAAAACGAGCTCATTCAGGTATGGATGCTCTATCACCTCCAAATCATCGGTGAGGCCGCTGCACGGGTGGACAAAGACCTCCGGGCACGCACCCCTTTTATTCCATGGGAGAAGATAGTGGGCATGAGGAACCTCCTCGTGCACGAATATTTTGGAATAGATCTCGATGAAGTATGGTACACGGTGGAGCATGATATTCCCTCGTTGAAGGAATCCCTCGAGAGACTCCTTGACGAACGGTAAGACAGAGGGTCTCCCCATCTCCACTCGCCGGATCGTTCACCAGACCGTAAGGAGGCAGCATGAACCTGTGGGCTACCATGATCACCCTTCTTCTCATCATGGATCCGTTCGGCAACATACCGGCCTTCCTCGCCGTGCTCAAGGGCTACACCCCCGAGCGACGCAGGCGCATCATCATACGGGAGATGTTCATCGCCCTGGGTGTGCTCCTCCTGTTCCTCCTCTTCGGCAACCTCATACTCGACGCCATGCAGATAAAAAAGCCCGCCCTCGGGATTGCAGGCGGGGTGGTGCTCTTCTTCATCGCCATCCGCATGATCTTCCCCGGCACGGGCTCCTATGCCCAGGAGGAGTCGGAGCCGCTCATCGTGCCCCTCGCCGTGCCCTTCATTGCCGGGCCTTCGGCCATCGCCATGATCACCCTGCTCTCCACCCGCTACCCGACCCACAGGCTCGAGCTCGGCTTGGCCCTGGGCGGGGCGTGGCTGGTGAGCGTGCTCGTGCTCCTCGCCTCCGAGGTCTTCCAGCGCCTGCTGGGAAAGAACGGACTGGAGGCCGTGGAACGCCTCATGGGCATGCTCCTCACCGCCATGGCCGCCCAGATGCTCCTCGACGGGATCCGCGACTACCTCGCCCTCACGGGGTAGGCGTCGGCTACCCGGCCTCATCCAGGAGCCGCACCGCCTCCTCCACAAGGGATGCGAGGCGTCCCCGCAAATGGTCCAACAAAGGTCGCACGTTCCAGGGGCTTCACACCACACCCATTCACATGGGGAAAGGCATACCCCGTTCATCCCGCTCCTTATGTGGAACGTTCACAGGAAGGAACGCGTAAAGAAGAGGGCGATTCCCCACCTAGAGGGGCCCTCCGGTAACCAGGAAGGAGGAGTACCCAAGGATCACCTCTGCGCTCATTCGTCTCGTATGCTACACCACCCTCACTCCTCCCTCTATCATTCTCTCCACCACGTCTTTCACCTGCTCGTATTCGCTTCGTGCATAGACGTGGGGCTCCAGGCCTCTGAGGGGGAGAGTCCTCTTCACCAGTGTGTACGCATCGTGCCGAGGGGGATCCTGGTAGACCACGAGAAGATCGATATCGCTGAATGCGGTATTCGTGCCCTTTGCGTAGGACCCGAAGAGCACTACGGAGAGCACCGGAAGCGCCTCTCTCAACAGAGGGAGGGATGCCCGTATGCGGTGAAGCACCTCCTCTCTACTGTACCGAGGATAAAAGACCTTTACAGTAGTCGAAGATTTCCTGGGCATAGGCGATCATCCTTTCGGCTTCCAGCCTCGAGTATCGGGTTCTGGGAGACCCGGAGGGAAGGGCATCGGGATACCGGGTGGGGATGTAGGCCTTGTCAAGCTCGAGAGCCATGTCGATGAGCCTCTCAGGTACTTCATAGAAGCCCCGCAGTTCCTCCAATAAATCGACCACCGAATGGCCCCACGCTTCGGCTCCCATCTTCTGAAACACTGCCTTCACCGCCTTCTCGGCAGCCTGCTGAGAGGAAAAACAGGCCCAGTTGTAGAACCCTTTCTCCAGATCATGACGCGCGTGCTCGAGATCTCCTTCTGCGGCGTCAATCCAGTCCTGGCTCCGTTCCACAGCCTGCACGCTCCTTTGACATTACTCTAGCTTATTTTTCCTTGAGATGCAAAGCCTTCATTCCGGCACCGGCTCCTATGCCCAGGAGGAGTCAGAGCCGCTCATCGTGCCCCTCGCCGTGCCCTTCATTGCCGGGCCTTCGGCCATCGCCATGATCACCCTGCTCTCCACCCGCTACCCGGCCCACAGGCTCGAGCTCGGCCTGGCCCTGGGCGGGGCGTGGCTGGTGAGCGTGCTCGTGCTCCTCGCCTCCGAGATCTTCCAGCGCCTGCTGGGAAAGAACGGACTGGAGGCCGTGGAGCGCCTCATGGGCATGCTCCTCACCGCCATGGCGGCCCAGATGCTCCTCGATGGGATCCGCGACTACCTCGCCCTCGCGGGGTAGGCGGCCGCTAGCCGGCCTCATCCAGGAGCCGCACCGCCTCCTCCACAAGGGATGCGAGGCGTCTCACCTCGCCGAGGAGGCGGGCTGAATCTTCATCGGTGTACTCCTGGCCGGGGATCCAGTCGTGCGCCCCGTAGAAGGCGAGCTCACGTTCCTTCCTGAGGTCCCGCGAGAGACGTCTGATGAAGGGCATCTCCTCCCGGATGAGAGGGGGAAAGAGATCCCGATGCACCTCCATGGCGCGGGAGACATCGTGCACCTTCGGGACATCGAGCCCCATCCGCATCATGAGGGCCTTGAGGAGGAGTTCCACCACCTCCTGGGCTTCCCTCACCACATCGGCGTGATCCCCTTCGCTTCGGAAGAACTCGAGTGCCCTTATCCGGATGCGGGCCCGCATGAGGTAGTCCTGGACCAGCTCCTTCCTCATGGGCGTATCCTCCAATAGCGTCTTCCTCCGAGACTGTGCGCCTCCACCTTGCCTTGCCTGAGGTATGCCTGCGCCTGTTGTTCCATGCGCGCAATGACGCCACCCGCATCGTAGAGCACCCTGTGGGCCTCCACGATATCGAGCCACAGGGGGTGGAAGGTCTGTGCCTCTTCTACCGAGAGGATGAGGGGAGAGAGAGGTATGGGGAACCTGCCTTCGAGCACCTCTCCCACGCGCTCCCAGAAGAACGAAAGGCGCGCCCTATGGTCGGCTTCGCAGGGATTGAGCACCACGAGAAGGTCGAGATCAGAGGAGACCGAGAGATCGCCCCGTGCACCCGATCCGAACACCACGGCCGCCACCAATCGATCGCCATAGGCACGGCGCAGGGCCTCGGTGAGTGAGGGGAAATGACGGACGACCTCGTGCCACACCGGTGTCTTCACGTGGTCATTGTACCACAGGGGGCGTGAAGATGCGAGCCTGAAAGGCCGGAGGGGGCAAGGGACGGAGCGAAGAGCTATGCACACAACACCTCTCTTACCCAGGTATATACCCGTCTCGCTATCTCCAACGTCCATTCAGCATCGTCCCCAAGGGGACTCCGTATGGAAGCAGGCCGAGATCAATGGGATACCGTGACCGATACACACTCATCAGGATCAATGCTTCCTCGTTGGTCATCGGAACAGTATATCCGGCCTCCTGCACAAGGGCAGCCACATCAAGTACGTTATGGGTCCGAGGGAACTCTATGGCTCTTTCTATGAGAATGGCTTTAAGGCTTTTTTCTACACATTCCTGAGCGTGATAACAGACCATTCGATAAAGGCCATCATTGAGCAGCACCTTGGCGGCTTCATACACTTCTTCTGCAAGTTTCACCCATTCCTCAGTGTCCCTTCTTATACACCACCTTTCCGTGCGTGAACACCTCCCTCAAAAACCCATTCCCTTCTCAGAGAAGAAGATCACATTCCTCGGGGGTGTAGATGAAGAGATCGATCCCCACTCGTGGCTTAATGAGCCGGGCTACTTCCTGGATTCTCTCCAAAGGCCGTTTCGAAGTGCGCTTTACGATGAGCAGGTCTATATCGCTTCCCGGATGGATATGTCCCCCCACCAGCGAACCAAACACCACCACTTTTTCCGGCTCATACTCAGAGATGAGAAGCAAGGAGAATTCGGAGTAGTTCTTTCTCAACACGTGCCTTTCTTTCACGAACTCTGGATATCACGTCTCCTCCCCAGCATCTGTCTACAGTAAGTGCGCTCCATCCAGTGTTCCATGTAAAGCCCCCCGAAAGGCTCCTGGAACGGGGTGGCGGGCAGCCCGAAGGACAGGCGCAGGGGTGGGCGTGTGCCCCGGCGGGGCTCACCTTCCCGAGAAGGCGCGGTAGAGCTTGAGGAGGAGCGGTTCTTTGAGCTCGATGGCCTCGTGGGGGCAGTTCTCGTGGCAGCAGTAGCAGTAGATGCACCGGCTGTAGTCCCACCGGGGCAGGCTGTCCATGGTGATGCACGAGACGGGGCACACGCGGGCGCAGTAGCCGCACCGCCTGCACCGGTCTGCGATCACCCGGGGGCGGGAGCGCACCCACCGGCTCGCGGCCATGCCGAGCCAGCCGGCCGGGCTGGAGGCGGGGAAGCGCATGGGGGCCTCGAGCAGGGGCGCGGCGTCTGGAGGGGCCTCGCCGGGGAGGGGGTCCACCAGGCCCCGCTCCTGCGCGAACCGCAGGTGGAGCACAGATGAGGGGTCGAGGCCCACGGCCCTGCAGCAGGCGAGGTCGAGGGAAGGGGCGTCGGGGGAGAAGGCGAGGAAGGCGGTGTGGCGGGGGGTGCCGGTGGGGCCGGGGCCGTGACCCTCCAGGGAGACCACCGCGTCCATGAGGGAGAAGAGGAGTTTGGGTTTGAGCGCGCTGTACAGGTCGAGGAGGAGGTGGGCGAAGGCGGAGGGGGTGGGGGCCTGGGCGTGGTACTGCTGCTTGATCCCGCCCGGCACGCAGCCGTACAGGTTCTTCACCGCACCCGTGTAGCGGGTGAGCTGGTGGGCCTTGAGCTTGGGGAGGTTCACCACCCAGTCCACCTCTTCGATGAGCCCGGAAACCCGCACCCGGTCGAGCACCCTCCCCTGTGGCACCGGAAGATCCACCGCAGGCACATCCTCCAGGGGGAGCACCTTCACCGGGTACCGTCGCCCAAGCTCACTCATCCCCGCCACCTCGAGCGCACGAGCCGTCCCTCTGTGCACCGGCATCCCGCTCGAATCCCCCACCCACACCTGAGCCCCTGCATCGAGCAGCACCCGTACCACCGCCTCCACCACCACGGGGTTGGTCGTCACATGCTTCTCAGGCGGATACGCCCCCAGCACATTCGGCTTCACCAGTACCCTCTCCCCTCCCCCCACCCGTCCCCCTACCCACCCCCGCACCACCCCCTCGATCGCTTCCACATCATAGTCGTTGACACGAAGAACCACTACATCACTCATACGATCCTCTCTTAGAGGGTCCCTTTTCACTGCTTATAGTTTATAGGGAAAAATCCAACAAACCTCCATCCCCAGACAGCCCGCTTCGTATTGGACTCCCATGGGGAGTTGATCGGGAAAATCCCATATTCCTCGCAGCGGATCACAATTGGAGCTCAAGAATCTTATGGGCAGGCCTTCTCTGATCCTCAGGAGGCAGTTTCCAGTAATCCCCGTACATTCTCTCTAGATACTGATCCCACTCTTTTATCGCAAAGAATTTGCCGTCTTCAAACGAGATCTCTTCTACCTCGAAAAAGATACGCATGGGAAAGGGAGGCCTCCTGAAGAGCGGGATCTCAGCGTAGTCCGCATAGGTATACCCCTCTCGGCCCCCAGAATTATGACGTGTTCGTATATAGGTATCCATCTCATTGATTCTGTACAAACCCAGAAGCCGGGCCAGGGGGAACAAGAGAAGCCTGAACATCCTTGCATATCTTCGAGAAGGAGCAAAACAACTTTCCAGCGTATAAGACCGCCTCAATGCATGCAATATTCGCTTGGCGATATTATCCATCACCATGACACCGAAACGGGAAGCCGCTCTATCGACTGGGAAGATATCGATATAGACACCTTTCGTGATGGGCAACTCACTCATTCCAAGCTCCACAAGAAAGGTGGTACTATCTACAAGCTTTGTGAAATAACCCACCGAACAGAGCTCGGTACGATAGTTCTGGATTACCACGTGGGGAGACAAATGGGCGGGAGCTTCCCTCAGAAATCGCTCGTATTCCTCTCTCACCATCATTACATCGATATCGTCGTCCCACGGTATGTATCCTCTATGGCGAACGGCTCCGAGAAGGGTTCCGGAACTCAAACTGTAAGGGATACCCAGGATCCTGCATACCCTATCGAATTCTTTGACAAGTGGCAAATAATAATCACCCAGCTCCATAGATATCAAGAGATGAACATCAAAACTCGTACTCTATGACCATACAAGCCCATCATGATACCAGGCATCAGTATCCGCCCCCTGTCCATTGATTCGATCACTGAGAGGAGATAGAGAGGAGCTCCCTTTTCTCAGGTCTCTTCCGATAATGACACTCAGTGGACAAGGGCACGTGGATATACAGACACTATATATCATCGAAACTACATCATCTCGAATCCGAGCCCTTCCTCATTATTCGAGATCGGAGTATCCCAATCCCAAGGGAGAACCCCTTTCTTATTTCATGCACATATAGCACACCTAGCATCCCGATCCCGATCCCTGCGGCAGCCATCCCCCACAGGGACGGGAGAAAGGTATTCACAACGGCTGCACTCATAAGGAGAATAACTCCGACAGTAAGCCTGCCCATCCCGTAGTCAACAGGGAACAATCGTCGGGAGACAATCGTCCTCATATAGAAAAATACGATATAAGAAACCCCCGTAGCGATGGCTGCTCCCTTTGCTCCGAAACGAGGCACAAGGAGATAATTCCCCACCAAGTTGACCACCACAGAAATACCCGAGACGACGACGTGCCAATGGGTCTGCTTCTTGAAGTTTATTCCCACCATTGTCACTTCAGAGAGCGTGTACATCGTGGGAACGAAAACCAGAAAGGGCATGACGCTCGCCGCCTCTCTATACTCTCCTGCGAGCAGAAGCACCACGAGATCCTTTACCAGGATCACTCCCATGGCCAAGAGGAGAAGGGAACCGGCCATTACGCCCGCGACCTTCCCGAAAAATCTTGCATCCCCCTCCTCTTCGTACTTCTGGTACGCAACAGGGACCCAGAACATACTAAAACTAGTCCGCAATAGAAGAAGGGCAGAAAGCAGTTTGTTCGCTGCCGTATAAAGTCCGATTTCGGAAAAGGAGGAGAAACTCCGGAGTGCGATCTTATCCATGGAATTGAGCACCCACGTGAGAAGTTCGGCCGGCACAAGCGGGAGCCCGTAGAGAAACCCCTCTCGCATGAGAGAAGCGTTCAAAGTCACTCGTTTCCTGAAAAAACCGATCCATAACGTTCGTTCCACCAGGAGACTCGCCGCCAGAAAACTGAGGGAGAGCCCCCCCAGACGTCCCCAGACCATGGCATTGAAATCTTTTCTCACGAGAAGACTATAGCCGATGATGAAACCCGCATTGGCCAGGGAATTTAGCAACGTGAGGAGCGAGAACACTACACCTTTCTGTTGCATTCTTACTATCAGAAGGGCAAATCTCTGCAAGACTCCCACCAGAAGCAGAAGCCCCAGGAACAACATCATATTCCCGGCATTATCCGAAGTCCCAGTCAATAAGAAGGCGATCTCTTCTTTGAAGAATCCCAGCAACAAAGAAAAGAGAAACACCGTGGTAAGAGGCGTAACGAGAAAGGTAAAAAGAAGGGAGGAAGCCCTCTGCCTTGAGTCATTGTACTCATGGAAATACCGTACATACGCGCCATCGAAACCGAGCAGGACCATGGTAATGAGCAATCCATATGCGGTAAGGAAAAGAGAGCCTCTCCCGAACTCCTCAGGCGAAAGCAACCACGTGATGAGAGGCGTAGTGACAAACGCGACAAGAGCACTGAGCCATGGTCCGATCGAGAAAGAAAGAAAGCCCTTCACTAAGGATCTTCTTGATGACATATACTCTCACAAAAACTGATACAGGTTGTAACAATCAAAGACTGCACGCAACATCACATCATTGAAGCCTTGAGCCACGTTTCGCTCTCTCAAGGCACTCCTCTGGGAGAGTGATTCCTTGATTATGGGAAAGGAATAGGAATTCGAAAGTAACAATCGCTTTTTTGTGCCCTTGAGCAAGGCCATGGCATTGAACCATATATCATCACCCGAAGGACACAGTTCCCGTATCCGGGACACATTGAATACCTCCTCGGCAAGAGAACCAGGGGGATAGAGCACGCCTCCTACCCCAGTAAAGAACAACCTTGAAGAGGGAGTCTTTGAAGAAGCATCATTCCACGTGTGATAGGGAGTCATTCTCCCTCTAGGATCCGTTTCCATCTCCCATGCCCTATAAAAGCATATCTCCTCTGGATTATACGCACGAACCATCTTCTCCAGAAACCATGGAGGATAGAGAATATCATCATCACATGTTACGATTATTCCTCTTGGATAGCGCTTTAGAGCAGGCAGTAATTTGTTATAGGACCTCAGGTTTTCGTTTATGAGGGCGAATTCTATCCCGCTTCGTACAAAAAACTCAAATTCCGGGATCTGTTTCGAAAGATCTAAACCCTCTACCTCTTCCTCCGCAAGCCAGACGATCAATCGGTGAGGACGTACTCGTTGATAGAGTAGACTTTTGAGACACAATCCCAGTACATTGAATCGTGCCGGAAAGGTGGTGAGGCTGATGATCACCTCATCAGACGAGGAATCAAGAGCAAGATGTACATCCTTTCTGACAAAGATCTCTTTTTTCAATCGCAACAGATAAAACAGATATTGGATCTTCTTTTTTGTCCCCCTTCTTATTCTATGATACAGTTTCGTGAGAATTCGCATCTTACTCATCTCCCGGTATAAAAACGAGATTCTCTCTTCATATTGGGGAGGGTTTTGGTAATCTTCTCCCACACAAACGAGGGGGTGATCAATCTCCAGCTCACAATTGGGACGCCCGATCTGATAAAACGAAACCAGGTGGATAAGAAATATGTAACACCTATCCTTCTTGCAGCATTCAGCAATCCGAGACTCCGCTTGAACGCTCGACTAAGGAATACGTATCGTGCATCCTTCCCCGGAAGATACGACTTGAGAAACTGGACATATCGTATATGAGTATCTATCCTGGCCTCGATCACCTCTCTCGACTTGCGCATGACCAAGCTTCCATGCCTCAACATCACACAATAGATGGTCTCGGGAGAAACCTGGAATCTCTTCATGTGATAGCCGAGTTTTGTCGCAAACATCACATCGTTGGAGGCGAGAACCTCATCGAAACGAAGCCCATGCATCTCTATGAAGTCCCGCCGTATGAGTTTCGACCACGGTGCTGCAATGTAGTACCGGACCAGGAGCTCCGACTTGTGGTCCCTCTCCTTTAGATAGCGCAAGAGAATACCCGCATCCGCCTCGTGCCGGAAACCAAGCTCTCCGGAATCGGAATATCTGCTGGTGGGAACGAAAAAGATCACCTCCTCTTCAGCGGTGAAGTACTTCGCCACAATGGAATAGAACCCCGGGAGGAAGATATCGTCGGCATCCGCAAATATCACCCACCTGCCCTTCGCGTGCTCGAGGCCTATGTTCCTGCAGGTGCCCGCACCCTTTTTCCCCGAGGTATTCTCGTAATACACGACATGGGGAAACCTGGAGAGGCTGGAGGGATCCGGCTTCTTCTCACTGTTGTCGTCCACGACGATCACCTCCACCCCCGGATGCGGGGGAATAGTGGAGAGAAGCCTATAAAGCAGGTCTGGACAGTCGAAATGAGGGATGATGACAGAGAGATCCAGTGAAGACTCCATCGATCCGCCCTATAGCGATTCCCGCTCTGCTTCCCGGAGTTTCTCTCTGAATCTGTTCCAGAACTCGAGGAAGAATACCAGAAAGAGTCCCCCAAGAATCCCTGCAACCAGACCTATCCCTGCAATAAGCTTTCGGGTGGGCCAGCTTCGCTTCTCAGGCACCCTGGCGTACTCCAACACGGGCACCACGTAGACCTCGTTCATCTCTTCGAGTTTGGCCTGCTCGTATTGAGTGATGAGGAATGTATATACCGCTTCCTTCACTTTCACTTCCCGCATGAGGTCGGCCAACACTCCACTCAACCCTGCGATACGCTTCAGTTCTTCCTGATATCGCGTTATCGCGTCATCATAGGCGGCTATCCTGCTCCGCTGGACACTGTCCCCGGGACCGGCACTTCCCAGGAGCTTCTGTTCGGTGTTGAGGCTCAGCAACAGACGCTCCTTCTCAACCGAAAGTTCGGTCACCTCTTCTATGAGCTTCGAAGCCTGCTCTTCCACATCCCACAGGAGGTACGTCTCCTGGAACTCCTTGAGTTTTCTCTGAACATCATCCAGTTCCTGTTTCACCTTCACCAGCTTATCTTCCAGGTAAGCGAGTTTTCTGCGTGCCGGACTGGCCTGCACTTGTGCCACCAATTTTTCGAGGGCTTCCACAAAGGCGTTCACGATGTCCGCGGAAAGCTCTGGATCAGGGGTGGTGGCCTCGATGATCACTCTTCGGCTATAGGAATCGGCATGGATTCTCACCCTGTCTCGAAGTGCCTTTATCCTGTCCTCCGTGGTCTCTCCTTTGAATAATTCGTACTGGGAAAGGTCGAGCTTCTTGTATACATAGAGTGCCGCCGTGTCACTCTCCAGGACATTGGGATAGAGGATCCCCTCCAGCGGAGCAGCCCTCCCACCCAGTCCTAGAGAGGAAAGTTGATCCATAACTGCACTGGAAAGGCTGCTCGTGGAGCTGGAGACGCTCTGGGTGAGCACTACGGCCTGTGCAGTATAGAGATGCCTCGCGAGTAGAGCATAAGCGATTGCTACGATAATGCTCAGAAAAAAGACGAGCCAGAACAACTTGATTCTCGAACGGAAAATCTGTATCAGGGTGATCAAAGAAAGATCCTGGTCTCTCTGCATAATCCCTTCCAGATGCTGGCAGTAGGAATACTATATCAGAATCCACATCCCGCTGCAATCCAGGGAGGTGTCCCCACCTCCCCTGATATCTTGACATTCCCGTCTCTGTCTTTGAAGCTCCACTTTGTATGATACGACTCTTGTTCGATGTGACCCGGCTGGGAAACGTGTGGACCGATTATCTTCCCCGGGGGAAGAGAGGTATCTTCAGGGTGATAGAAGAACTAGTGAAACATCTGGGCCCAGACAGTGAGGTCTCTCTCACCCTCACTTCTCTTGCGGGAAAGGGACTGTGCGGTGCCTCATACTTCTATACGAGAAGGCTGTCGGCTGCACGCCGGATACCCTTTGCCTTCCCCTCTTCCAAGCTCCCTGCGTACGCTTCTGCCCTCATATTGAAGATGGGACGTCCATTCCACGACATCTACAAACGCTTCACTCGGAAATCGTGGGGAACCTCTTCTTCCATCATGGAGATCCCTCCATCGTTCTTTACGCCTTACGACATACTCCACCTTCCTTCTTTCATCGGGCCGAGTATACCCCCCCTTCCCATCCCTATGGTTATCACCGTGCACGATCTCATACCTTTGTTCCTCCCCTCAGGAGAAGACCCGCTTTTCAGGAGGTTTCTCATCCGGAAGCTCGGTGAACTCCGTCCCCGAGACTGGATCCACTGCATCTCCGAAGCCACGAAAAAGGATCTTCTCACCTACGCACCTCATCTCGATCCGGACCATGTCTTCGTGGTTCCCAACGGGGTCTCCCCTCGTTTCTTCCGGGAAACCGACACGTCGGTCATAGAGAAAACACTCAGATGCTATGGGCTCGAGGTGGACACGCCCTATATCGTCTCCCTCAGCACACTTCAGGAGAGGAAAAACCTCCTCACCGCACTCAGGGCGTTCGCTGCAACGAAAAAAGAAATCCCCGAACTGAGGTATGTGCTCATCGGCTACACCCGTAGAGAGGAACGAGAAAAGATCCTCACGGTGCTCAACGAACTCGGTATCGCTTCACACGTCATCATTACAGGATTTCTTCCGGACGACAGGGTGAGAGCCCTTTACTCCGCGGCAAAGGCCTTCGTCTTTCCCTCCCTCTATGAAGGATTCGGCCTTCCTCCACTCGAAGCCATGGCCTGCGGCCTTCCCAGCATCTGTAGCAATACCTCATCGCTCCCCGAAGTCGTAGGAGACGCGGGGATCCTCCTCGATCCGTATGATATCCATGGCTTCTCGGAAGCGATATGTAGAATCGTGACGGATTCCGAACTTCAGCAATGGCTCTCACAGAAGGGGTTGGAACGAAGCGCTTCTTTCACGTGGAGGCACACCACAGACAAACTGGTGGAGATGTACAAGTATATCCTCGAACACGCTTAACCATTCGAACCCACCTGTTCGTATACCTCGAGCGTCTCACGGGCGGCTTTTTCCCATGAGAAGTCTTTGGCCCGTGCATAGCCTTTTTCCCTCAAGAGGGCATGCAACCCCGCATCCGTGGCAAGCACGTACATCTTCCGGGCGATATCCTCGGGATCATATGGAGAGACGGTGAGACACGCGTCGCCTCCAATCTCCGGCATGGAAGAGACATTGGAGGTGATCACCGGTATTCCCGCCTCCATCGCCTCAAGAATAGGAATGCCGAATCCCTCGTAGAAAGAAGGGAGAAGGAACCCATACGCATGCCGGTAGAGTGTAGGAAGATGCTCATCGGGAATGAATCCTGTGAATACCACGTCGTCTCGCCCCCACTTCAGTCGAGTCATCCTCGCCCTGTAAGAAGGATGGACCTTTCCGGTGATCACAAGGTGGAAGGGATCTCGATACATGTGCCTGAAGCGTTCGAAGGCCTCAATCACACCTTCTATATTCTTGTGGGGGCGATGCTCACCGAGGAAAAGGAAATACGGTCTCTTCACCCCATATGTCTCGAGGATACGCTCTCCCTGTTCAGGGACATTCGAAGAGGCTGAAAAGAGACCTCCCGCCTCGTGAATGACCACGATACGATCAGGATCGGGGATGGAGAAGAGGTCGACGAGGTCTTTTTTCGTGGCATGGGAGACAGCGATCACCTTTGCGCATCGCGTGGCTGCAGTCTTGAATACCAGCTCGAGGTAGCGAGTCTTGAGCCACCAGGCTCTTCCCATGAATCTCGGATACTTGAGGTACTTTACATCATGAATGGTCACCACCCCTTTTGAATGATGGAAACCAAGGGGATAATTCGAGTTCAAACAGTGATACACATCGAAATCCAACCTAGCGAGAGATCTATACCTTATATCTCTTTTCGGTCCAACCGGAGGAATATCCGCCTTCATCAGGGAAAAGTTGGCACAGCCCTCAAGTCTCTGTATCAGGGGGTGATCTGGAGATAAAGAAGAAGGCACCAGGACCCTGTATGAGTTTTTCTCATCTACGCGGGCCAGGTGGGTAAGAAGCTGAAACGCATACCGTGATACCCCTGTCATGTGCTCCACTACCGCGAGGGCGTCCACGAGGATGTTCATACCCGTGCCTCAGCTTCTCCTCTCTTCTTCCAGGACGTGCTGGTAGAGGTCGAGCGTCTCGTTCAGCATCCTCTCGAAGGTAAAATGGGTTTCGTACCGTGCTCTTCCGGCCCTGCCCATGGAAGCTCTCAATCGGGGATCAGCGATCAATCGCTCGAGCCTGTCGGCAAGGGTATGCATATCCCCCCTGCCTACCACATACCCCGTAACGCCATCTTGCACGGCTTCTTCCACTCCACCTACACGAGAGGCCACGACAGGGAGCCCCGCCCTCATGGCCTCGAGGATACTCCTTGGAAAGCCTTCCCAATGGGTTACCAGCACATAGATCTGCGCTCGGGAGAGAATCGTCTCCACGTCACTGCGAAATCCGTGGAAAGATATTTTCTCCCCCAGTCCGAGGCTGGAAGCCAGTCGCTTCATCTCCCCTAGAAGCGGACCATCTCCCACACACTCCATGTGCCATTCCATGTGGCGCAGCTTCGAGAGCGCGAGGAAGAGCGTCCTGTGATCCTTCTGAGGCTCGAATCGAGCTAACATCACCATGCGTGGAGGAAGAACTTCTGGCCTCGCATGGAGTTCTACAGGAATATCCGGCATCCCGTTGTGGATGGCAACCAATTGAGAGGGGTTCCCCACTTTCCCCTTGAGGGCGATCTCTCTATCGAACTCGGACACCGTGATGATCTTTCGAGCACAGGGAGCCACGATCCGCTCCACCACGCGATAGATCCACCGGGAAGCGGGAGGTACCCCTTCCGTGAAGGCCCAGCCGTGGGCCGTAAAGACCACGGGGATGTCGAGGGAACGCGCCGCCAATCTCCCGAGGACACCGGCCTTCGACGTATGGGTTGAGACGAGATCCGGACGGAGATCCTTCAAGACCTTCCGAATCCTCAAGAACGCCTCGAGGTCCTTGAACGGGGAAATGCTTCTCTTCAATGAAGGTATTACCACGTAGGGAATACCACATTCGGCAAGTTCATCGAGGAAAATCCCTCTCCCACCCACAAGCACGGTACACCGATGCCCCAGAGCCATGAGCGCCTTGCAGAGATCACGGACATGGACCTGAACTCCGCCCCTGGTGTCGGACCTGGTAAGGACATACACTATGTGCATTCCGGTTCCCTCGCTTTCTCCTCCTTATCCGTTCCCACCCCTACTATAGTGAAAAAGATCAGCATCCAGTGCCATATGGGAGTACGATACCGAACTGCGGCTCCGAGATTCTGGTAAGAAATGACGGCGTACGCCCCTCCCCAGATGGTGACCACCACCAGTGCCAGGAAGAAAAGCCTTCTTTCTTCTTTCGTCATTCTCTTGAGCCTTCCCAAGGAAAAAAGGAAATACGCGAGAAGGCCGGTATTCACCAGGGCCGCATAGGCGGCAAACATATTGTGCGCATCCCACAGGAGAGGCCTGAAGAGAGCCGTGAACCACATCCAGGGATACACTCGCGCAAGATCTCCCCAGGAGGTAATCGTCACCCTTTGTGCTGCTCCCCCGTGAGCCCAGGCTTGAGACTTTTTTATGATAAAACCCAGAAATGCATTCAGGTTGCTTATCTCAAATAACCTAAAGACGACCAACGCCCCTCCTACTGCCACTACACCACCCAGCACCGCCCCCACCACCCGTTTCCTCCCACGCGTATACACCACCCAGAGCACATAGAGCACCGCGCCATAGATGGCCACGTACCAGAAACGGAAATACATGAAAGGCACCAGGGAGAGCAAGACCCACACAGCCTTCTTTATACTGGGTTCCCGCGAAAAACGATAAAGAAGAAGAGAAGTGACTACGGAAAACACATAGAGAATAGGATCCTTCCCGTAGTGGCTCGACCACAAGAGGAACATGGGCTCAAAGAACAGAAGCACTTCGAGAAGATGCTTTCGCAGATCCTCCTTTATCTTGCTGAGGAGCACTCTATCGAACATTATACTTGCCCACCAACTGAGCGTACCGAATATCACGATGACCAATCGATAGGAAGGACCAAGGAAAGCATGTATCCAGGACACGACTGACTCTATGCTAAGAGTCGCAGCTCCAAAGACAAGCGAAGGTCGGAATCGCCATATCCCTTCTGAATAAAAAATAAACGCATCGAATGTTTCAAAATATGTTGATTCATATATAGGAAAAAGAAGAAAAATGATTATCATTCTCCACATGTAGGCAAATACATAGAGACTCTTGTACCAGTTGAGATAATAGAGACCCACCATTGAAACAATGAAAAGGATCCCAGCCCAGACGAGCGGATACACGAACTCCCAGAAGGGATCCATACCCAGGTACCTATACCGCCAGAACTCCCAGTAGAACACACCGGCAGATCTGAAGATCACAGGAAGCGCTATCCCTATCAACACAAGAGAGAGGAGTACAATCCCCATTTCCTGTAATCGCTCCCTCTTCCCACCCCACCACTTATTCATGCCGGCTCTCCGTCAACTCCATGTAGAGATCGAGTAGCTTCTTCATCATATGATCAAAGGTGAAATGGGCCACAAACCGCTCACGACCCGCCCGGCCCATCCTCGCTCGCTTGCCGGGATCGAGGATAAGCTCGCGCAACCGCTCGGCAAGAACCATGTGATCACCCCGCGGTATGAGGTAGCCCGTCTCACCTTCAACCACAGATTCCTTACACCCCCCCACATCGGAAGCCACTACCGGAAGCCCGGCGCGCATGGCCTCCAGGATACTGATGGGGAACCCCTCCCATCTGGAGGTGAGTACGAAGATCTGAGAAGAGGCGAGTACTCCCTCCACGTCCTCGCAGAAACCGAGGAATTGTACCCTGTCTCCAATACCCAATACCTTCGCCTCTTCCTTCATCGATTCAAGGAGAGGACCATCACCCACACAGACAAGATTCCACTCGAGGTCTCGCAGCAGCGAAAGGGCCTTGAACAACAACGAGTAATCTTTTTGATAATCGAATCTCGCCACCATCACAAGCTGGGGAGGATGGAGAAAAGGATCTGAGAGCTGTGTTGGCGACACATCAGGAATGCCATTGTGAATGGTGATTGTTTTCTCAGGCTTCACAACCTTCTCTCTAATCGCAAGGCCCCTGTCATATTCAGAAACTGTAACGATTTTCGATGCGAAGAAAGCGGCGATTTTTTCTATCTTCCTATACTTCCTCCTTAATCGCGGCGGAACTCCCTCCGAAAACGCCCATCCGTGAACCGTAAACACCACGGGCAATCTGAGACACCAAGCCGCCACACGTCCGAGCACTCCGGCCTTTGAAGTATGCACACATACAAGAGCGGGCTGCAATCTTCTAAAAAGACGCATGAGAGAGAAAAAGGCTATAACATCTTTTCTGAAAGAAATTTCCCGATGGAGAGAAGGAACCACATGATAGGGAATACCGTATTGCTCAAGCTCTCTCAAGAAAGGCCCTTCTCCTCCTATAAGGACCGTCACTTCATGCCCACGCTTCACCAACTCACATGCTACATCCCTCACATGAACCTGAGCCCCTCCTCTTGTGTCGGATCTGGTGAGAACATAAACTATATGCATCTCGATCTACTCTCCATGTGTGTTTCAACTCTACAGATATTTATGTATCGATGCAAGAATCAGGGGAGGAGCATCTCAAATCTGCTCTTCTTCATTTTCTTCTTTATACACTTCACGAGGAAATCGGGAAGGATTCGCTGAATCCCGACCTTGACCAATTGAAAAGCAAAACTCAGATACGCTTTCCATCGTGGCTTCCCATGGGCAACAGCTATTCTCATAAATTCTTCATTGGCACCAATCGAATCACTGATGCCTCCTCCTCTCACCTTCCCTATCACACGTTCGACATATACTGGAATGAATCCTCTCTTTATGATCCGAAGCGCCATGTCATGGTCGGCCGCAATCCTGTATCTTGTATCAAAAAGACCTGTTTTTTTGTACACCGATCTCCTGAAAAATGCTCCTATGTGGGGATACGGCATCTCTTGATATATCTTATTTGAGGAAAGGGGAAAGATAGGCTTCATGAGAATCTTTTGATCTATATGGATCACCGCTCCTATGCTATAATCCACACCTGAGGAGAGAATGGCTCCCACACTCTCTTCTACAGCACGGGGGAGATACTCGTCATCAGCATTCAAAAACCCTACGATCTCGCCCCTGGCGAGCAGAAGCCCCTTGTTGAAGGCATGATAGACCCCCTCATCAGGCTCACTCAACCAGTAATCAAGAGAACACGAATACTCTTCAAGGATCCGAAGGGTCCCATCACTGGACCCACCATCGATCACGATATATTCAACATTAGGATACGTTTGAGAGAGCACACTCTCCATCGCATCGCGGAGATGTTTCTCAGCGTTGTATGTCACGGTGATAACCGTGACAAGAGGAAGCATACCCTCAAAGGGAGAGAGAATCCTTCCTTCCACTTGGAAAAGAAGTACACCTTTTTCCACCGCCCACCATTTCCCATCTTCCTGGCGGAAGGAGTATTTATAGAGACCGTTTTTTCTGAGACCATCTTCTCTTTTCCGAGAAGGATGGGGGGGAAGGGAAAGAAGAGTAGAAAAGGCTTCTTCCGTCGAAGGAATATCGATCTGTGGAATGCGTCGGATGAGATAACGAGTAGTGCTCAACCTGCCAAGAGAGAGAACCTGCTGTGATTTCATGACACCAGATCCTCCAAGAGAGCGAGATAACGCGGGACGACCTTCTCGAAAGAGAAGTGCTCAACAACCTTTCTCCTTGCGTTCCGCGAGAGGCTCTCATAATCAGCTTCGTAAAGCACCCACTCTATCCCTCGCGCGAGATCCTCTGGATCATAGGGACGAGCGAGGTAGCCGTTGTGTTGATGATCAATCATGTCACTATTTCCTCCTATCTTAAATGCTACAATAGGAGTAGCACAGGACAAGGCTTCCATAATTGTATTTGAGAGATTCTCTTGCAAACTAGGCACTACAACCACGTCCACAGCATTGTATAATGCTATAAGAGCAACATCATCATTTACGTGGCCTACGTAGTGGATAGGAAAGTCCTCCCATAAAGAAGGACCACTTGAGCTACCAAAAACCACGAGTAAAATATCATCCACTTTCCTAGCGGAATGGCGTAATTTCTCTAAAGCGCCTAACAGTTGCTGAAACCCTTTATTGGGATCCAGAGTCGCAGATACTGCTCCAAAAAGGATTAATTTTTTATCATCCGGTAAATTCCACAACTCTCTTGCAAAACGTTTCTCTACAGACTTATATATTGATACATCAATGGGATTAGGTAGTATCTCTATAGGACACTCCTTTAGGAGAGCACTCTTTTGGGCACAATGTACTAACCAATGACTTGGGCTTATGATATATATCTTGTGAGCAACAGCTTTAAGTGTGCGCTGTTTCCTCGAAAACACTGAATTACTCAGATCCTTCTCTCTCTCACTCTCAAGCACAGGGCACTTCCCGCATACAACCTCATATGCCCGGCACTCTCCGGTGAGATGGCAACCTCCGCTGAAAGGCCACATATCATGCATAGTCCATACAAGTGGTCTTTTTATTTTTTTGAGATCCTCAATTCGAAGAAAACCACCTGTGATCCAATGCAAATGGACCACATCGGGATCCAGTTCATCTATAATCTCAAACACGTAGCGCGGCGAAGGCACCCACGAAGGACTGAAAAGAGTAGTCGATTTATAGTTGTATCTTCTTAGCGGTAACTGATCGAGAAAGGAGCGAAGCAAAGCTGTTCCCTTCTCCCACCTCGTTCGCGGACCTACCACTGATGGATCATCCCCCATCTTCTGCTGCACCAGCATCCAGCTTTCCACTCCTGCTCTCTGCAGCCCTTTATGCAACCTGTACGCAGCCCGAGCTGCCCCACCGAAGATGTCATTTGTGTTTATGTGAAGAATTCTCATCTGTCTTTTATCTCCGAATACGCCCATTTCACTTTTCTAACTATCTGTAGGAAAAGACTCCCTCGCCTCTGCCGGTAGAATCTCTTGATCCGAGCTACCGCAAGTGAATTTTCTTCAATCATTGAGGGAAAATCTATCTCTTTCTTCATGTTTAAAGAAGTATCAAACCAATGAGTATGTCCGCAATGCATTCCCGAACCATCAAGGCCAATATTTTTTACATATGAGACAGAAGGATTAAGACATAATCCCTGATGTTGGAAAATTGTGGCATACCAGAAAATTGCCCATGTATCCAACTTTCCATGAAAATTATCCAGGACCTGTCTCCAGAAATTCTCAACTCCGTCTAGATTAAATTTGCGGATATCCTTCTTAGAGAAAAGGGTTATTAGTTGTTGGGGATCTTTCTTATAATAAGTCCAGCGATCAGCCCAGGTACCCCACCCCCAACAATTCATTACTCTCCAAAAAAAGGCATCTTCCATTCCTGTAGTATCTATAGGATAATTCCATCCACTTATGTGCCATACTTTAGGTTCGTCTTCATACCGTTCAAGTGTAGCTTTCATAAAATGAAGAAAATAAGGGCTCGTCACTAAGTCATCCTCAAGAACAACTACTCTCCCATGCTCGTTAATCACAGAAGTGACACCGTCAATGATATTACGCGCAAGTCCCCAATTTTCCTCCCGTTTGATTATTATTATCTCTTTAAAACCTTTTGCCTTTTTAAGGAGTTCTCTTACTTTATTCACCTTAACCTCATCGTTAGAAGTCCGAGGCCCATCAGAGAAAATATATAAAACGCTATCTTCGATCCCTTCGTTCTCACAGATTGAGAAAAGTGTCTGCTGAGTATGATATGGACGATTATATACAAACATCACCACAGGTGTCATTCTTTTCATGAATAAATTCCTCCAGTTTTATTCGCTATGTAGCTTATAAACTCAGAGATTGGAAATTCTTCTTGCAATTTTTTTATGCGCTCTTGAAGAGAAGTTACCAATTCATTTCTAAAATGTGGGTCATAATAAAGGGATTTTACTCTATTTAAAATCTGCTCGCATATTCCTGGTTCACCAATATCAAAAGCAAAATCTTCAATACCAAGTAGTTCAAAAAGATCCTCATATTTATGAGCCCATCCTGTAGCAATACTCGGGATATAATTTCTCAATGAGACTACGAGTCCATGATATCTGCCACTTACTACTACAGCACCGTACGATTTGATTATCGTTTCAATCTCATTAGGAGACAACTCCTTATCAAACGGAAAGAGAAAGCGATTGTGATCCAAGAATTCAGTCTTTAGCAGTAGGAATATTGGAGCATCATCTAAACTATGCATGAGCAGTATCGTAGGAATTTCAAGAGCAATTAATCCTTTCAACAATGACTTATAAAAAGACTCTACTATTTCCGATGGATAGTAATCATACAGTCTCATATTGGGAATGACGATAACATGTTTATTCCGAGGGAAATACCAGCGCAAAGGGGAAATTACATCTTTTGATTTAAAAGAATATAACAAACAAATATCAGGCCAGAGAATAGCCTCTATACCCAACGATACCAGCGCTTCTAAAGATGTGGTCTCTCGTGCAAAAACCACACTCCTTGATAGGTGTTTTTGTATTCGCTTTACAATTGGATTCTCTCCTCTCACCTCAAAAGGACCAAAAGACTGTGGGAAAAAAACATACGTACTTTTTTTGAATAACTTATCAAAACTCAGTTGAATAAAATTCATAATATCGTAATCGTTTCCTTTGATCTTATAACCATATCCAGAGATATCTATGACCAAGACCACTTCTTTCTTTACTCGTAAAAGGTAAAAGACATTCTTGATGTCAAGTATTAATCTGAGTGACAAAATTCTTTTCATAAAAAACTTTATATTTCTGATCAGTATTTTTATATTTCCACTTATATTTATATCTGAGTCAAACAAGATGTAACAAAAATTATAAATATAGGGAATTTGTAAAATGCGATGTTCCCTATAGGATTTTCTTACTCGGATAGGAAAAGAATCTACAATATACTTTTCCATATAGGGATAATAGGAAGACAAGAGAGCAAGGGTGGTGTCCAGAAGAAGTTGAGCTCCTTTATTCACAAAGTTACCCCCTATTATGACTATACTCCCCTTCTGATATCTGGTTTTTGCCGTTGCTTTCTCTTTACAGATCATCTTATCTCCAGAATTTCCTCTATCGTTTTTCTAACCGAAAGAGCCACTCGAGACTCCATCTCTCTATACCCCAAAGCAATACTTGTTACCACAGTTTCATATGGCTTCAAAGCTAAGAGAGTCTCTAACCTCTGACTGAGATTATAATCACGAGGCCAGTTCATAAAACATGAATCAACGCCTTGCTCATGCAGAGCTAATACAAAAGCCAAAGAGGCTAGAGCACTATCCACATATACTTCATGGAACGATCTTGTTGTAGGAAAGGCACTATAATCCCCAATTACAAAAACAACAACGGGTGCATCAAATGCATTTCCTCCTCCACCTGGCGGCAATGCCGCTACCTTTTTGAGCAATTCTTTATCGTTTTTAATGATAACAAATCTATATGGTTGCCTGTTACAGCCAGAAGGGGCTTGAAGAGCGCATCTTATTGCATATGTGAGAACTTCATCACTTGGGACTTCTTTAGAAAACACACGAATACTACTCCTGCTACAGAGAAAAGAGAAGAAAGAGGAGTCATCATTCGGACACCTCTCTTCTTCTGGGATCTTCTCAACAGCATGACCCGCCTTCAATTCAGTAAAAATCTCCATTGCTCTAATATATCTCTCATCATCACTGTGTGTTCTAAAGAAATACTCTTCAAGTACCCTCAAGGAATATTCAAAGAAAGAGGGATTTTCTTCATGAAGGCATGGAGCGAGATTTTTTAGTGTCATTACTGTCTCAAGAATATACGAAAGTGCAAATTCGGAACGAAACTCCTTTTGCGTCAACCCTTTTTCAATTCCATGAAGACGTCGGCGTAAAGAATACTCATTGCTATTTAATCTTTCTAATCTATTATACTTGTACAAACCTCTTAGATATCTCACATACTCCCATATTAATTGTTTATCTAATATGAGGAACAATACTAGAAATAGTCTGCTTTTTGATGCCCATAGCATACTTTTTCTCCAAATGCTTGCCCTTATTTCTCTATAAATTTTTTTTAAGAGACTAATTCCCCCCACTCTTCTCGCCTCCTCTACTGAGTCTTTTAAACAGGAACAAAGGAAAAAGTAAAGACCTAAAAAACATTGAATTAAGATGACCATACTTCGTATAGATAATAGGGATCAGAAAGAATGAGAGAAACCTACTCAATAAAGTAGCCCATGCAGCCCCTACGAATCCGGCCATTTTTATAAATGAATAATTTAGAAATATATTTGCACACATACCAATCAGTGTAGAAACCATTATTACATGTGTAGATTTATCAGCAATCCAGTAACGTCCTCTCACATAAGAAAGCCCCACCAAGACTCCTACCCAGACGTATAAGCTCAAAACCTCTGCAGATTGGCTGTATTCTGATCCGAGAAGAAACGAAACAATCTCCTCAGATGCTATAGAAAACATAACACAAATGCTTATACCAAACCAGAAGAGTAAATCATGTAAATATTGCAACCTTTGCTTCGAAACCGATTCACTATTTTTTTTCGCTGTTATCATCGCTGGGAATAAAGAGTTGACTATAGTTACAGGTACAAAATACCAAGATTCAGCCACTCTCACCGCTGCAGAATATAATCCAACAGACTCTACGTTGAGCAGTGATCTAATCATAAGTTGATCTATTCTCATATAGACAATTACCGAAAAAGACGAAAAGATTAAAGGCCAACTTTCAGCAATAAGCCTTTTCCCTATTTTCCAGGAGAAATCTTGGAGTGACATGAGTTTATCAGAAGTAAGCGAAAAAAAGAGAAAAAGGAAAATTCCTTTGACTACCATTTCTATTGCAACCACGATAGCGAAATAGAATAAAGAACCATTAAAGAGTATGAACAAAACCTTGAGAGCTGAACTCAATAGAAGGGCAACCATCCCCGCAATACCTGAGTATATGCCTTTTAATTTTGCTCTGAAGAAAGCATCAAATGTTTCGAAACTTGAGAAAAAGAGACTTACTCCTACAAGTATCACCACTACTTTTTCAATGAATGCCAAATCAAGAATCAGCACAAGTAGCACCAAGATTAAGAAGGCAACCGCTCCCGCTATTGTACGGATAACCATCGAGGTGCTTATAATAGTGCTTGTGAGAGGAGGATTCTCTACAACCTCTCTGACAACGATATCATCCAATCCCAGCTTGGCAACTACTCCCAAAAGAGCCACTAAACTAAGAGCAAAACTCAGAATCCCATAGTTCTCCGGTCCAAGATATCTAGCTACCCATACCCCAACAAGAAAACCAAGGAATAGTCTTAATACTTTATCAAAAAGTAACCAAGAAGTATTATGAAAATACTTTATCGCTCCACTATGATTTTTCAGTTTCAGAACTTTCTCTCGCATTCTATTCCCTCTTTATCCCCTCAACTACCCATCTCTAGAGAAGAGACATACCACTCATACAACCTCTCCACCCCTTCTCTTAACCCCACCGAGTGCCGCCAGCCGAGGGAGTGGAGTCTTGAAACATCGGTTCGCTTCACCGGTGTACCATCGGGTTTCTCGGGATTAAACACAATATCTCCTTTAAACCCCACCACCTCTTTCATGAGCTCGGCCAAGTCTCTGATACTAATGTCTTCACCTGTGCCTATATTGATATGTGTGTTCCTAATCTCCTGTTGACCGCCTAGGAACTTTTTTACTATGTCCTCAAAATCAACGTGCTCCATAAGAAATACGCATGCATCAGCGAGATCATCCACCCAGAGGAACTCTCGTCTGGGTCTCCCAGTACCCCATATTTCAACCTCTACTCCATGGGATGACTTTCGTACTCCGTACTTCTCCAGTAAGGTTAAAATCTCGCCTTCTGAGATATCATCCCCTCTCTCTTCAAGAGGTCGACGGGAGAGATCGGCCCGAATAAGCTCCCAATTTTCTTGCTGGAGGGCCTTTGCGAGGTGGAACTTTCGGAGAAGGGCAGGAAGCACATGCGAGGTCTCTAGATCGAAGTTGTCATTGGGACCATAAAGATTGGTGGGCATTACGGAGATAAAATTAGTACCATACTGGAGGTTGTAGCTCTCGCACATCCTCATGCCAGCAATCTTTGCTATGGCGTATGGTTCGTTGGTATACTCGAGTTCGCCGGTAAGAAGGTACTCTTCTTTCATCGGCTGGGGGGCAAGACGTGGATAAATACATGTGGATCCAAGGAAAAGGAGTTTCTTCACCCCATGAAGATAGCTCTGGTGAATGACGTTGCTCTGAATCATGAGGTTCTGGTAGATAAACTCTGCTCTGTAGAGGTTGTTCGCCCAAATTCCACCCACCTTTGCTGCGGCAAGGAAGACATACTCTGGCTTCTCGTTCTCAAAGAAACGAGAGACTGCCTCCTGATCAGTGAGGTCAAGTTCGCTATGGGTTTTGGTGAGGATATTCGTATATCCCTTCTTCCTCAACGCCTGCACGAGCGCTGCTCCCACAAGCCCCCTGTGTCCAGCTACATATATCTTACTCTCTTTTTCCATAGGTCTTCCTCGAGGCTCACCCCATAGTAAGGGTATTTTGAGTCCACAAGATATCGTGATCCTTCAAGATTTTCAGACCCTCTCCCGGAGATGTCAACCCCACACGCTCCATGTCTGCATCTACCATGATTCTTACCAGCTGGGTGAAAGCCACCCGAGGCTTCCAACCCAATTTTCTTTCAGCCTTGGTAGCATCGGCCAGAAGCACATCCACCTCTGTGGGACGGAAGTATCTCGGATCTATCTCTACCACCACATCGCCCGGAGCTATTCTATCTGACCACTCCTCCCTCACTGATGTTACTATCCCTTTTGTCTCAACTCCTCTTCCTTTCCATTCGAGCTCCACGCCAACATAAGTGAATGCTTCCTCAACAAACTCTCTCACGCTGTGGGTCTCTCCCGTGCCTATCACATAGTCGTCAGGTTCCTCTTGCTGGAGCATGAGCCATTGACACATCACATACTCGGGAGCGAAGCCCCAGTCCCTCCTTGCATCAAGATTACCAAGGTAGAGCTTCTTCTCTTTACCTGCAAGGATATGGGAGAGTCCTCGGGTGATTTTACGAGTCACGAAGGTTTCACCTCGCCTAGGAGATTCATGGTTGAAGAGAATGCCATTGCAGGCGAAGAGCCCGTAGGCTTCCCGGTAGTTTATCGTCATCCAGTAGGCGTACACCTTGGCAGCAGCATAAGGACTCCGGGGATAGAAGGGAGTGGATTCGTTCTGAGGGGGTGGTGCGGCTCCAAACATTTCGGAGGACGAGGCCTGATAGAATTTGGTTTTCACCCCGCTACGGCGTATGGCCTCGAGGAGACGAGTAGTTCCGAGCCCAGTAACCTCACCTGTATATTCCGGCATATCGAAACTCACGCGGACATGACTCTGAGCACCCAGATGGTATACTTCATGTGGCTGTACTTCATAGATGAGGTTGGTGAGTTGACCGGAATCCGATAGATCTCCATAATGCAGAAAAAAGCGGACTCCTGGATTGTGAGGGTCAGTGTAGAGGTGGTCTATACGATGAGTATTGAAGGTGCTTGCTCTTCTAATGAGTCCATGTACCTCATAGCCTTTAGAAAGGAGAAATTCAGCGAGGTATGATCCATCCTGTCCTGTGATGCCGGTGATGAGTGCACGTAGAGCCACGGTCAGCCTCCCTCCGGGGTAAGAATGAGCTCAGCGAGCGTCTCCCACTTCGGGTATTCTCCCTTTTCCATGAACCGCACGACGTTCTCTCTTTTCTCTTTGAGCATGTCCCTATTATGGAGCACCGTGAGGATACAACTCAAGAGCGCATAATCGTTCGCGGCTTCCACCACGAACCCAAGCCTTCCGAATTGTACCTGCTCAGGCAATCCCCCCGTGGCGGTCACCAGTACAGGTTTTCGGTAATGAAAAGCGATAGGGACAACCCCCGACTGAGTGGCATGAGTATAAGGAAGCACCACGAGATCGCACTGTTTCATGAGTGAGCAGATATCGTCTTCTGAAAGCCATCTGTTGACAAGCGAGAAGGAAAGAGATTCATTATATTTCTTGATAAGTCGCCTTGACACTCTATCGAGACGCCCCGTTCCTGCGAGTGTGAGGTGGACTCTCTTACGGACCTCCGAGGGAAGAAGATCGAACGCACGAAGGAGATAGGGAATCCCTTTGTATTTGTCAAATCGTCCCAGGAAAAGAAGCCTGAGCGCTTTCTCTTCAGCCGGAGGGGCAGCGAGTTCCATCGAACAGGAAGAGCCCCCCAGCGGAAGCAAGGGATGAGGATGACACGCGATGTTTTTCCATCCTTTTCGCAGAAGATAGTACTTGAAGTTCTCGCTCAAGACGATACGTCTGTCGTATCTCTTCATCTCCAGATGCTGAAGCAACCGTACCCACACGCGTTCCCCACGATGAGGGATGGGGTCATGGATGATCCCCGTAACCAAAGGCTGATGGATGCTGCGTCGTTTTAATTGTGAAATGATGTACCAGTTCAACGGATGGGTCATCGTGAACAACACGATCTCAGGTGCGAAATCGAGCACTGCGTTGGCGATGGTTTTTGCCCTTGAGAAGAGAAGGAAGAAATCATTAAAAGGTTTGCCCGATGAAAACACCCGGAACGTCTCCACCGACAAACCGGTCCACGAGGCAAGTCCTTCCATGTTCTCAGCTACGTAGCAACGCAGATCGGCACGCTCATGAAGCCGTTTCGCAAGTTCCAGGGTGAATATCGGTCCTGCTCCTTTTCTACCGAGATATACGAGAGCGACTTTCATGTTCACCTCATGAACACCTTTTGGTGACAACCTGAAAAAGCCGTTTTTTCCCAAGGAAAACCAGAGGGAAGAGCATCGGGTATCGTGTGGGTATGCATGTAGGCCTTATCGAGCTCGAGCACCTTCTCGATGAGCTTCTCAGGTGCCTCATATGGACGACAGAGTTCTTCCACCAGATCGATCACTGAATGGCCCCAGCCGTGGGCTCCTGGCTTTTGAAGCACTGCCATCATTCCCTTCCCGACCACATGCTGAGAAGAAAAACAAAACCTGTTGTAGCCCCCTTTCTCGAGATCATCACGCGCATGATCGAGAGCTCCTTCTGCTTCGGTAATCCGGTCCTGACTCTGTTCCACAGCCTGCAGGCTCCTTTGGTCATTACTTTATATCATTCTCGCAGAAGATGCAAAGGCTTCCTCCCCTCGGCAGGCGGACCACACTCATCCTCTCGGATGTAAGGGGTCTTCCTGTGTACTGAACCACTCAATAGTACGCTGTAGGCCTTCTTCAAATCCTATCAGAGGCACAGAGAGGGATGTGATCCGGTCTACATCTGCGTATGAATAGCGCACATCGCCGGGGCGTGGGTTGGTGTATACTATTGAGGCTTCAGTCCCGCAGAGAGAGATAATGGTGCGCGCAAGCTGATTGATCGTGATATAGGTGCCGTATCCTATGTTGTAGAGTCCCTCGCCTTCTTCAGCCAGTGCGATAAGATAAGCGACTAAATCTTTGACGTAGATGAAATCTCTCGTTTGCTCTCCATCACCAAATATGGTGAGAGGATCTCCTTTAAGGGCCCGGCTTATAAAGGCCGGCACTGCGGCGGCATAGCCTGAAGAAGGGTCCTGGCGTTCGCCGAAGACATTGAAGAACCGAGCTGATACACCTCTAATACCGCAGAGACGCTGATACATAGCAACATAGTATTCTCCTGCAAGTTTCGTAATGGCATAAGGGGAAACGGGCTGAGGAATCATATCGAGGCGCTTGGGACATTCAGGGCTGTCTCCATATACCGCGGCAGAAGAGGCAAAGACTACCGTACTTACGTTATGCAACTTCGCCGCCTCGAGCACATTGAGGGTACCTCTTACGTTTATCTCTTCTGTAGTAAGGGGATCTTCAATACTCGCTGGAACGCTGATCTGAGCTGCAAGGTGAAATATCGTATCCACACCATGCAAAGCCCGGACCACTTCGTCAGGATCTCTGATATCTCCCTCATACAGCTCCACATCCAGGTGTGCAATGTTTTCTTTTCTCCCTGTGGAGAGATTATCGAGCACCTTTACAGTACACCCTTTTTCTACAAGGGCCTCTACAAGGTGTGAACCAATAAACCCACACCCTCCTGTCACACATACTGTTCGCATGAGATTCACTCCTCTCGTAGGGATCTAACGAGCTCCAAAACCGGTGAGAATTGTTCTGATTGTAAGGAACAGTACGTAGAGATCGAGAAACATACCCTGGTTTTTTATGTAAAAGAGATCGTACTCCAACTTGGTCCGCGTATCCTCCACACTCGCCGCATACCCGTGCTGAACCTGGGCCCAGCCAGAAATTCCAGGTGGAACAAGATGCCGGTATGAGTAGAAAGGAATCTCTCGCTTGAACTCCTCCACAAAGGGCTTTTGCTCAGGACGTGGGCCCACGATGCTCATTTCTCCCTTGAGGACATTCCAGAACTGAGGGATCTCATCGAGTCTAAACTTTCTCAAGAACTTCCCCGTGCGAGTGATTCGGGTATCATTATTCTGAGTAAAACTGGGGCGAGAAGAATCGTTTCGCATGGTCCTGAACTTCACCATTTTAAAGAGGCGTTCCCGTTCCCCTACCCTTTCCTGGATGAACAAAATGGGCCTTCCTGCATCGATGAGTACCACAAGGCCTGTACATATCAGAAGAATAAGGAGCACTGGAGCGATGGCAAGAGTGATGATGATGTCCGCTACTCTCTTTACTACTCGGTACGGTCGGTTTCGTGTGGCAATAGGGAGGAAGACTTCTTCCTTTACGTAATCGAGAGGTACACGTCCAGTAAACTGTTCATACATAGAGACTGCATGATAAATAGGAGTGCCCTTCAAAGACTGCTGGGCCACAAAAGAGAGCCATTCTTGAGGAAGAGGATAGTGGAAATCCACTACAAGCGCCTCCACCTTTGGGAGACTTCCTGTGGGATCGTTAAGCACCTCCCATTCTATATGACTGTTCCAGGAGAGGAGTTTCTCTGCTATACCTAATGGAACAACCGCGAGTTTCCTCTGCTGGGCGTTAGGAGGTTTGAAGAGAAAAGGAATAAGAAAGAGAAAGGCATACATCCCTCTGAGTTTCCATGCAATATGACTGGAGATGAAAAATCTTTCATCTCCAGTCACGCCCAAGAGACCGGTCATCAAAAAAGCACCGAGGATGGCGAACAGAAAAGCCTTGAGGGACGAGATCCAAAACGACTGAGAGAGAAACGGCCAGAGAAAGACCATGAGAAGGAATCCCAGTATCCAGAAACCCATGAGGTGTAGGCCTATACTCTCACTCATCTCCCATAGCGAAAGGGAGGATCCCGCAATATACAACAAGAGAGGGATACTGATGAGCCCCTCGAAAATCAGGAGAAACACACGTTTCCTGAAAATCGAAAATTCGATTACCACAGGAGATTCATTTTCACGCATCGGCTGTCACACCACTCCTTATGGGGTTTCTCTCTCACTTGCTCCATACCCTCTTCCACGAGATCCCTGCGAACCAGCGCCACTCGGCGCCAGCCACCATGCGTCCCCAGAGGCTAAACTCCCGCCACGAGGCCTGGAGCGTGAGGATGTGGTAGACCTGGCCGGGGCCAGGAGGAAGGGCGGAGGGGTCGACCTTGGTCGTATCGGCACTCCGCACGCTCTCAGGCCAGCCGTCCCAGAACCACTTCCACCGCACCTCGTCTCCATCCTTCACCGTCCCTTTTATTAACACATTATACACCAGGCCGCAAGCGATTTCCGTACCGTTGAAGGATCCTCCCACCGAGGCCATCTGGGCGTCAGGGCCGTAAGTGAACCCCAGGGGGTAGTCCACCAGTATCCTGCTCGGGCTGGTGTAGTTGTCGATGTAGAAGTGGCGCACGTTCACATGGAGGTAGGGAAGATAGCTAGTGACGTACATCCACTCGCTGGTGTAGTCATACTCGGCCCACACCTGCCATCCTGGCTGGTTCCACTCAAGACCGAAGTTAAAGCCGTAGGCGCCGGGCTTGTAGTCCACCCCGGCCTCGGTGAGGGGCACGTCAGCGTCATCGAACGAGGCCTCGCCATAGATGGTGAGGGAGTCCCACAGCGTGAGGTCTCCATCAAGGGCGAAGACCACGTTGGAGTACCCTTCGCCATAGGTGTTGTGGTAGTACATGAGGGGGCTTACGTCGAGGAGATCGGGCGCCTTTCCGCCGATGATGTTGATCTCACCCACCCCCACCCGCCATAAGGGGCCCAAGAGGTCGAGCCTGTGGGCTGCAATGGTCTTGTAGGGGTCGGAGAAGATCCGTCCCTCCGAGAGATAGTCATAGCAATGGGTCTGAATATCCTCTTCGCTGTTTCCAAGAAGCGGAGACGAGGAGATCACGTGAAAGGTATACCGGAAGGCGCCGCCCTGCCAGCTCGCGGTGAGGTTGTCCTGATAGGTGGAGGGGGAGATGGTGAGGGGATACCGGGCCCTCCCCCACTTGAGGGGGAAGCGTCCTGCGGCGAAGTAGAACGGCTCCGAGGCGTAGTAGAGGTAGGCGGTGTGGGGGAAGGTCATGTCAAAGGAGTAATGGGTGATGTCAAAGGCACCGGCGAGCGAGTCGGAAAGATAGTTGGTGGAAGGATAGGTGGCACGGGAGAGGTATTCTTTCTGGACGGGGATTTCGATATGGAGGCCGAAGGGGCCGGCGTGTCCCGAAACCTGAAGCAGGAGAAACGGAGGGATGTGATCGGAGAGGTAGAAGAGGTGCTCGGCGGGATTTACGGGTACGCCTGCGGCCCAGTAATCACCTCTCACCAGATCCACCGGCCAGTCGCCCACTCCAATGAAAGGCTGAAACCGAAGGGAAAGGCCGTCCGTACGGGGGAGCCCCACCCACTCCACCGGGACGGGCGAGGCGAAGGGGTGGTCCGTGAGCTGGGCATGGATCGGCAGGGAGACAAGGAGGGTAGAGGCGAGGCACAGGGAGTGTATGAACGTGCGCATGTTGGTCTCCTCCTGCAACTATAGCAAAGACGGGGAAGAAAATACAGCCTCATAAAACACCTCAATCATGGTGGGGCCACTGTGCCCCTCCTTCGAGCCGGGGCTCATAGGAACGAGTCAAGGATCAGTCTGATCTACTGCTTCACACTAGGTAACCGCTGTGTAATAGTCTTTCATACGAGATGATAATCCACTCCAAAATAGGCATGAATCAGTTTATCCCGCATTCCCGCCATCTCTTTCCAGGGGATATGGGGATATCTCTCTCGAAGCTCAAGAGGTATTTGTTTCGCAGCTTCTCCTATTACCTCGAGTTTTCGAAGAACAGCGCTCGATGTCTTATCGTCAGTCATAAACTCATTGATATCCATTCCTTCGATGAAGGATTCTATACTCTCTATGGCAGCAGAGATATCCTTCATGTAGAGGGTATAATCTCTCATACAAAAACAACGTCCTTACGCACGCTTTCTTGGAGGTTCTCCCCGAGGGCTCTAGAGGATACAAGATCGACAGGACGGTGGAGGTGCTTTTCAAGATACTGTGAAGCCCCCACAAGATCAAAGAGATCTGCCTCTTCCTCGAACTCCACGAGCAAGTCAATATCACTCGATTGGGTCTGCTCATCCCTGGCAAAAGATCCGAACAATGCGATGCTCCGGATTCGATAGCGGTCTTCGAGCACAGGTTTAAGGGTTCTCAAGAGACTGATGAGTTCCTGTCGGTTCATCTTCTCATTCTTCATAGGCACGAGTTCCCCCGCCCCTTGTGCTGTTTCTTCTTCGATCTTTCTTTAAAACATACACCACCTGCCATCCTCTTCACCACTCTACCCCTCCCCTCGCGCATCCTGTACGGCCACGTGTCGCACGCGTCGTCGCCTCCGCCGTTTCCGCCGCCTCTTGCGCAGCACCCGCCTGAGCGCCGCATCCACGTCGCGGTTGGGGGGAGTGAAGGGCCTGAGGAACTCCTTGAAGGCCCGGTAGAGCTCCTTGAAGGGGAGATCCCTCATCCCGTCTCGCTCCACGAAGAGCCGGGCGAAGGGCAGGATGAGGACGTCGCGGTCCACTTCCCCTTCCCGCACCAGTCTGTCGAGCCGCTCGAATTCCTCGTGCCACCGAGCGAGGGGTATCCCCGGCCCGGCAGCACCCAGCACCTCATGCACGTGAGGCAGCAGGTGGTCGAACAGATGGAACCTCTGCAGGGCTTCCCACACCGACGACGCCTCGCCGCAGGCCAGGATTTTGTAGATCTCCTCGGTGAGCCGCGAGGTCGAGACTTCTTCGAGCCGCCAGGCATCGTCCCGTATCTTCCGCACGAGCTCTTTGGGCATCTCGAGCTCCATCCGGGCGTGATACTTCACGGCCCTGAGCATGCGCACCGGATCCTCCTCGAAGATCCGATCGAGCGGAATGATGGGGACAAGCCTTCGTTCCCTCACGTGGGTGAACCCGTCGACGAAATCGAGGATCTCCTCGGAGAAGGGATCGTAGTAGAGGGCGTTCACCGTGAAGTCCCTGCGGAAGGCGTCTTCCTCGATGCTGCCGTACGCGTTGGGGTCGTCGGCTCGGGCCGATCGAAACGTGGTCACCTCCACGTACTCGTCCTTCGTCACGTACACGTGGACCAGCCTGAATCTGCGCCCTATCACCCGCGCATAGGGGAAGAGTCGCTTGATCCTCCCCGGGGTGGCGCACGTGACGATGTCGAAGTCCTTCGGGTGCTTTCCCAGGAGGAGGTCCCTCACCGCGCCGCCCACCACGTAGGCGGTGTGCCCCGCCTTCCTCAGTCGGCGTATCACCATGAGGGCATGGTGATCGATCGCCTCCCGCCGTATGCCATGCTCCTCGACTCCGTACACCTTTGCAAACGGGATCGGTGTCCCATCATCGGTCATTCGATAACGTATCCGCACGTTGCCCAAGCCTTCCCTTTATTCACACAGAAATATATGATACACAGGAGTATCTTCCACATTCTATACGAAAAGATGGGAAAAACACAAGGAGAGAGGATTCATGATACAACCTCGTGTTCTCAAAGGATTTAGAGACTTCCTTCCCGATCTCGAGGCGAGGAAGAAGTCCATCGTCCGCACCCTCGAGGAGGTGTTCACTTCGTTCGGCTACCTTCCCATCGATACTCCGGTACTCGAGTACGCGGAGATCCTCCTGGGGAAGTCGGGGGGCGAGACCGAGAAACAGGTGTACCGCTTCACCGACCACGGAGGAAGGGACGTGGCGCTCAGGTTCGATCTCACGGTGCCTTTCGCCCGGTTCATGGCCCAACACATGGCCGAGCTCTACCTTCCCTTCAGGAGGTACCACATCGCCAAGGTGTTCCGTGGAGAGAACACCCAGCGGGGCCGCTACCGGGAGTTCATGCAGTGCGACTTCGACATCGTGGGACCCGACAGCACGTCGGCCGATCTCGAGGTGCTCCTCATCATGCAGAAGGCTCTCGCTTCGCTGGGGATGGAGCGGTTCACCATCCACCTCTCCCACCGGGGGGTGCTCCAGGACTTCCTCGCCCGGCTCGAGGTGTCTGAACCGGTGGAGGTGTTGCGCACCGTGGACAAGATCCGCAAGATCGGCCGGGAGAAGGTGCGGGAGACGCTCGCACAGCTTTCCGACGAGGAGCGGGCCGGGCGTATCCTCGACTTCATCGCTCCTGGTTCGGAGCCGGAGGAGGCGCTCTCCCGCATGGAGGAGGGGGTGGGTGCCGACAACCCACACCTCGCGAGACTCAAGGAGATCTGGGCGGTCATAGGCGAGTTGGGACTCGCCAGATTCTTCACCATCGACCCCTCCATCACGAGGGGACTCGACTACTACACGGGGGTGGTGTTCGAAACCTTTCTTTCGGATCTGCCCGACATAGGTTCGGTGTGCTCCGGCGGACGGTACGACAACCTGGTGGGGCTCTACAGCGCCCAGTCCATGAGCGGGGTGGGGGCGTCTATCGGGCTCGACCGGCTCATGGCGGCCATGCAAGAGCTGGGCATGCTCGAGGCGATCCCCACCATGGCGCCCGAGGTGCTGGTGGTGTGCATGGAGGAACGGTTCCTCGCCCACTACCATGGGGTGGCCGCAGCCCTGCGGGCCCGCGGTGTACGGACCGAGGTATACCCACAGGCACGCAAGCTGGGGCAGCAGTTCTCGTATGCCGAGAAGAAGGGGATACCGTTCGCCCTCATCATGGGTGAAGATGAGATCGCCGCCGGCGCCATGGCACTGAAGGATCTCGCCGCCCGCACCCAGCGCGTGGTACGGGGCCTCGAGGAGGTGGTGCACGCGGTGGAGCACCGACGTGAGGGTGTGCATCCGTCCTGAATATGTGTATGTTTGTCACAAGAATTTTCGATCATGGAGTAACATGTGTCTATGGATCCCAAAAAGCTGCCGGTATATCAGCAAAAGGACAAGATTCTCGAAGCACTGCAGACGCACCAGGTGATCGTGGTCGAGAGCCCGACGGGTTCTGGAAAGACCACCCAGCTTCCCATCATCCTCCATGAGGCGGGGTACACCCACGAGGGGATGGTGGGTATCACGCAACCGCGACGGATCGCCGCCGTATCGGTGAGCGACTTCATCGCCAAGGAGCTCGGCACGAGTGTCCCCGGCCTGGTGGGCTACAAGATGCGGTTCGAGGACATGACCACCCCGGCCACACGCATCAAGGTGATGACCGACGGTATCCTGCTCCAGGAGCTCAAAGGGGACTACGAGCTCTCACAGTATTCAGTCCTCATCGTGGACGAGGCCCATGAGCGGAGTCTCAACATAGACTTCATCCTGGGACTCCTCAAACAGATCGTGCAGGTACGGCCCGAGTTCAGGGTCATCATCTCCTCGGCCACCCTCAACACCCGGATCTTCTCCGAATACTTCTGGGACTGCCCCATCATCTCCATAGATACCCGCACCTATCCGGTGGAGGTCGTCTACGATCCCCCCGATCCCAACCTGGGCGAAGATGCGGTGTACGACAAGATCGTAGAGATCGTGGAAAAGGTGGTGGTGAAAGAGGAGCGGGAGGGGGATCTCCTCATCTTCCAGCCGGGGGAGGCCGACATAAAGGCGACCATCGGCGCACTCCTCTCCACCCCTTTCGCCCACAGGCTCTACGTCCTCCCTCTCTATGCGCGACTCAGCAAGGAGGAACAGGAGGCGGTCTTCCCTCCCGCCCCTCCGGGCAGGACGAAGGTGGTGGTGGCCACCAATATCGCGGAGACGAGCGTGACCATCGACGGGATCACCACGGTGATCGATCCGGGTACGGCCAAGATCAACTACTACAACCCCAAAACCTTCACCTCCTCCCTGATACAGATGCCCATCTCCAAGGCGTCGGCCGAGCAGCGACGCGGGAGGGCAGGGCGTACTAGGCCGGGGGTGTGCTACCGCCTCTATACGGAGGAGGACTTCCAGAACCGGCCCGCCTTCACCATGGAGGAGATCTACCGTACCGACCTCTCCGAGGTGGTGCTCCGCATGGCCGACCTGGGGATACGCGACTTCGCCTCGTTCGACTTCATCTCCCCGCCGGAGCGCGCCGGCATCATCTCTGCAGTGGAGACCCTCCACCTCCTCGACGCCCTCGACGAGGGGAACAACCTCACCCCCATCGGCCAGATGATGGTGGAGTTTCCCCTCCTGCCACGGCACTCGCGCATGATCCTGGAGGCGGCCTACCGCTATCCCGAGGTGATGCGTGAGGTGCTCATCGCCGCGTCGTTCCTCACCACTAAGAATCCCTTCCTCCTCCCCCAGGACGAGGAACTGGAGGCCCGGAGCGCCCACCACAGCTTCAGGGACAAGCTGGGTGACTTCGTCTCGTATCTCAAGCTCTTCCGCGCCTACCAGGCCGCGCGGGACAAGGAGCGGTTCTGCCGGCGCTACTACCTCGACGAACGGGTGATGGACGAGATCCTCAACATAGAGGGTCAGCTCGAGCAGATCGTGGTGGACCTGGGGCTCCCCCTTCAGGAAGGAGGCCCCCTCAAGCACTACCTGTGCGCCGTGGCGCGCGGCCACATCCAATTCGTGTGCATCCGTTCGGGGAAGAACACGTACCGTACGCTCACCGCCGACAAGATAGAGATACACCCCGGGTCGGTCATGTACCGGGAGCGGCCGGACTACATCGTGGCCGGCGAGATCGTGCGGACGAGCAAGACCTTCGCGCGGTCGGTCTCCCCCCTCAAGGAGGAGTGGCTCGACGAGATCGCCCTGGGACTCGCCCAGAAGCTCGCCGAAAAGGCGAAGAAGAAGGCACTGAAAACCGAGAAGGGAAGGAGGAGGAAGGCCGAGCAGGAGATCACCCTGGGACGCCACACCTTCCCCCTCGCCACGTCCAAGAGCAAGAAGAAGATGGTGATCCTCCCCTGGAAGGAACTCAGGGAGGCCGTGGTTCGGGAGGGGGCCGTGCTCCCGCACTTCTATCGTGATCTCAAGGGCAAGATCCTCTACCAGGACTACGAGATCATGTCGGGAGAGAAGCTGGAAGAGCTCGTGGAGGTCGCGCGGCTCGTGCGCCTCCCGCACGACTTCACCGAGCGCTGGCCCCGGGGGAAGAACTTCTCCGTGCCCCGTATGCTGAAAGACCTGGTGAAGCACCTTCCCCTCGTGCTCAAGGTGGCACCGGTGAAGAAGCAGGGCAAGCGCCTCGGGTTCCTCGCCCTCAGGACCGACGGGATAGGGACATTCTGGTTCTCTGCGATGCGGAACTACCTCATGGCGGCAGAAGAAAGCCTCGCAGCCCTGGAGTACCTCATCGACCAGCTCGCCTCGGTAGAGGACCCGGCGATACACGAGACCGTGAACAGGATATACCGCAAGCTCTCGAAGGCCGTGCTCCTGGAACAGGAACCCGTGGAGGGGGAGGAGGAGTAGTCACTCCACGAACCGCTTCACGATTTCTGTGAGGACGGCCTCCTCCGGGTCCACCAGGAGGGTGTCTCCCATTCGACGCTGGACCACACACCGGATCTTCCCTCGCTGTTTCTTCTTGTCCATGCGCATGGCCTCGAGAAGAGCGGGAGGGGAGATCCCTCCGTCCACGGTGGAAGGATACCCATAGGCATCGAGGAGGGCCGTGATCCTCTCCGCATAGGCCGCATCGGTGAGGCCGAGCCTGCTCCCCAGCTCCAGGGCACAGCGGATACCCCAGGCCACGGCCTCGCCGTGCGTGAAACGGGAGAAACCGGTGACCGACTCGAGGGCATGACCGAACGTGTGTCCAAGGTTGAGGAATGCCCGCCTCCCCCCTTCTCTGAAGTCCGACTCCACCACCTCGGCCTTCACCCTCAGAGCCCGTTCCACCATCTCCTGCACGAGGGCCTTCTCCCGTAGGAGGATCCGCTCTCGTTCCCTCTCAAGCACGCGGAGGAGATCCTCATCGCCCAGCATGGCACTCTTTATCACCTCTGCGAGTCCGCTCCGGTACTCCCGCTCGGGCAGACTCGCCACGAACGGCACCGCAAGGCGCACTTCCCGGGCGGGATAGAAGGTGCCCACCATGTTCTTGTAGGAAAGGAAGTCTATGCCCGTCTTCCCGCCGAGAGCCGCATCCACCATGGCGAGCAAGGTGGTGGGGACGAGCACCACCTCTATCCCCCGCATGTAGAGCGAAGCGGCAAAGGCGGTCACGTCGGTGACCGCACCCCCTCCCACCCCCAGGAAGACCGCATCCCTGCCGAAACCTCGGGAGAAGCCTTCCCCGAGGATTCGCTCCACGCTCCCCCAACGTTTCCCCTGCTCCCCGGGGGGAAGGATCACCTGCGGATACCTGAGGGTGGGAGGGAGGAGCGCCCCGACATGCTCGTCGGTCACGAGCAGCACGTCCCTGTCTTCGAAACCAGAGAAGACCTCATCGAGCGAACTGCGGACCACTGTGGTGGTGAACTCGCCGAGCCGAACGGAAAACAAAACATCCATGGAGGGGAGTATAACAGGGACTAAAAAGACGCACAACGGCACCCCACCTCGAAATTATCACGAATTTTGCCTTTCCCCCTTGACCCTTACTCATAAAAAGAGTACTGTATATGCGAGTTAAGGAAACGGCAGAAAGCAAGGGTCATTTTACACCTTTTCCTTCCTGAACATTTCCCCATACTCCTCTATCGTAGATAGAGTCACTGTTCACTCCCTTCGGGGAAAGAGGATTTTTTTGTATGTCTTTCAAGATTTACGCGGGTAATCTCAATTACCAGACCACAGAGGACACGCTCCGCCAGCTCTTCGAGCAGTACGGAGAGGTCGAGTCGGTGAAGATCATCACCGATCGTGATTCGGGTTTTTCCAAAGGCTTCGGTTTCGTGGAAATGGCGAGCGAAGAGGCGGGCGAAGCTGCTATCAGCGCGCTCAACCAGCACGAGGTCGACGGCAGGCAGCTGAGGGTCAACAAAGCCCATGAGCGAGGAGGCCGATCCTCATTCGGAGGCGATCGCTCACGTGGCTCTTCATATCGTTACTACTAAAGAAAACGAAATGACGTCACAAAGGCCGGCTGGAGCCGGCCTTTTTTCATTCCAGGGGAAGGGAGCCGTCGAGGGCTGTCAAGATGGAGTGTATAAAGGCCCTGCACGGGGACAGGAGGAACGCGCACCTACCGGTTCCTCCTGCCTCGTCGTCAGACGCGTGGTCGACGGCGCCCGGTTGACCCCGCTTTTCGGCTCTGTTAGCATGCTCGCATGAGAAGAAGCCTGCTTTTCCTTATGGTGTTGTTTCTTGGGGGAAGCATCACCGTTTCCGCTCTCGACAAACAGGAGATCGCTCAGAAGATACAGCACATACCCGACTATGAACCCGTGCCGGGCGATGTCTATACCCTCACCCTGGGGCTGGGAGGACTCATCAACGGTGGAGAGGTGAAGACCATCCAGATCCCCCTCCAGCAGGACTACACCATGGAAGTGCCCTTCCTGGGGACCATCAGCGCCCGTGGGAGGACCTTCCAGGATCTCCGGAAGACAGTCCTTCAAGGAATAAAAAACCGAGTCTCACTCCAGTACGTGGACTTCACCCTCACCGTGCCTGCGGTCTTCGATGTAGTGGTATACGGTGCGGTGAACACTCCCGGCAAGACCACGGCATACTCCCTCATGACCCTCTACGAGGCTCTCGGTGCGGCTGATGGCCCACGGGAGGGGGCGAGCCTGAGGCATGTGCAGCTCGAACGGAAGGGCACCGTCACCTCATACGACCTTCTCGCCTTTCTCGCCTTCGGGGACGAGACCCAGAACCCCCGTCTCAAGCCCGGGGACAAGATCCACGTGCCGGTGGCTCAACAGGGAGTAAAGATACAGGGCGCGGTCCTCAATCCCGGATCGTTCGAGCTCGTGGAGGGTGATACACTCACGACCATGCTCTCCTTTGCAGGGGGTGTACTTCCCACTGCCTCACCCGATGTCACGGTGCTCAGACTCGACGAGGGGGGCCAGTACCGCACCCTCACGACCTCCCTCGATGAGGCGGACCGCTTCGTGCTTCAGAACGGTGACGTCATATCGATCTCCTCCCGGCTCGAACAGGCGGGTTCCGTCGTGGTGGAAGGGGCATTCTTTGGAAAGAGCGCGGAAAAGCCCGAGGCGCGTTCCATCCCCGAGGCCCCCGTCAGGGTGAGTATCCCCTATCACGAGGGCATGAGTGTCCTGGAGGTCCTCAAACTGGTGGGAGGACCCACGCCGTACGCCGCCGCCGAGAAGGCGCGTATCATCAGGAAAGACGGGTCCAGCCTCGCCCTGCCCCAGCTCTCCGCACTCTGGGAGACCGGTGATGCAGGGATGGATGTGCCTCTCAAGCCGGGTGACTACTTCGTGGTGCCCATGAAACCGCTCAAGGTCTTCGTGGGAGGCAACGTGAACAGCCCCGGTTCTTTCCCCTTCGCGGCGGGGTACACCGTAGGAGAGTACCTCGCTCTCGCCCACGGCCTCGACCCAAAGACCGGGAGTCCTGATGCACTCTACTTCGTCTCCGCCGACGGTACGGCCACCAAGGTGGACCTCACCACGGTGGTGGAGGAACCGGGTACGGTGATCTACGCGGGCAACAATGCCTGGAAGTACACCACGGACACCATGGCGGATGTCTCCGTGGTGGTGGGCTTCTTCAACACCCTGGTGAACTTCGGGATAAACGTACTTGATCTGATCGGAAGATTCTAACAAATAGAGCTGATCCGGGAGGCGCTCTTCTTGAAGAGGAGAGGGCCTCCCGTCTCTTTTATTATTCGTCGATCCTTCCGATCATGCACTCAACTGCGGGAAGTCATGGATGTCCCTCCCTCTCGAGTCAAGATGAGAGAGAGAAGCTCCTTCACAAAGGGATCTATGAGGGAATATGTACGTTTGTTGCCTTTCACATCGGCCCGGACTATGCCGTGTTCCTTCAGCACCGCCAGATGCTGCGACACCACCGGCTGAGGTTGCTCGAGACAAGTCCACAGATCGGAGACACAGGGTTCCTCCCCTGTGGCGATGAGGCACAGCAACTTGAGGCGCACGGGATGCCCGCAGGCCTTCAACTTCCTCGCGTACTGTTCCACGAGCTCTTCCTCGAAACAGAGCAACTTTCCCTTCTCGTCCATGATCCGCTCCACATGATTACCGCATTAAGAAATAGCACTCGGCCTATGACTGAGACGCATCTCCAGGATACACAATTTCTCCAAAAATTGCAAATGTTTTTTCGAAGAAGAATGGCTCAAAGGAGATTCCATACACGGATCCGTATGAATCATATTCCTAATATACCGACATCCCGGTCAAACGTACAACGGGCATGGGAATCGACTCTTTTCTCTTGATTGGATCTCGAACCAGAAGAAGCCCCGCGGATTCCCCCCTCGTTCCCGGCGCTCGTCCGCCACGGACGGTCCCCGCATGAGCGGTTCGGCTTGAAGGAGGATGCCCTTTGAGGTATAGTTGAGCCACTATGAGGGTATACCTGGACTGGGCCGCCTCTTCCCCACCCGATCCCGAGATCCTCGACCTGCAACGACGGGTTGCGGAAGACATGTTCGCCAATCCCTCCTCCCTTCACACCATGGGCCGCAAGGCCCAGGAGGCGCTCCACCAGGCACGAGAGAAAGCGGCCCTGTCCCTCGGGACCACGACGGAACGCATATACTTCACCTCCGGGGCCACGGAGTCGAACAACATCGTTTTCACCTCGCTGCTCCTCAGACGGAGAGACGGCCATGTGGTGACCTCCGCCATCGAACACTCCTCGGCCTGGGAGCCGGCCCTCCTCCTCAAGCGCCTGGGTTACGAGGTGACGAGCGTGCGGCCCCGATCGGACGGGATACTCACCCCCGAGGATGTCGTGGAAGCAGTGAGACCCGACACCCTCCTCGTGAGCGTGATGTTGGTGAACAACGAGACGGGGGCCATCCAGCCGGTGAGAGAAATCGCGGAGGCGGTGCGGGAGCGGGCAGGAAGACGAGTCCACATCCACTCCGACGTGGTCCAGGCGGTGGGTAAGATACCGGTAGACCTCGAGGCACTGGGGGTGGATTCGGCCTCGGTGAGCATGCACAAGTTCAGAGGGCCGCGAGGAGTGGGGATACTCTATCTCGCCCGACAGATAGAGGTGCTCTACGCGGGCGGCGGTCAGGAGTGGGGGATGCGGCCGGGCACAGAGAACCTGCCCGGCATCGTGGCGGGTTCGGAAGCCCTCGTCCGGGCGGTACGCCGACGTGAGGAAGGGGCGGAACAGGCCTCCCGCCTCATGGGCCGCCTCATCGAAGGTCTGTGCGAAATGAAGGGGGTGCAGATCCTTCCGGAGGAACGGCTCACCGTGCCGGAACGATATTCCCCTTTCATCCTCACCGTGAGTTTTCCCCCCGTCCCCGGCGAGGTCATACAGCGGGTGCTGAACGATGCCGGATTCGCGGTCTCCACCGGATCGGCCTGTGCTTCCCACAAGGGCAAGGGGAGAAGGGTGCTCGATGCGATGGGTATACCGGAAGAGGTGAGCTTCTCGAGCATCCGCATTTCCATCGGCCCCGACACCACGGAGGATGACATCGAGGAGTTCCTGCGATATGCGAGGAAGGAACTCCCACTCCTCATGAAGGTGGCCCGATGATCTCGAGCCGGAGCAAGACCGCCTCATGCGCATAGGCCTCTCGAATCCACGGAAGCCGGTGGAACCATCAAGCTGAGACCGAAAGGAGTACGGGATGAGGAAGGTGTTCATCGTGATGTGCGGCGAACTCACCCTCAAGGGCGAGAACAAGGGTTTCTTCGAGGAGACGCTCAAGAGGAATATACTCCAACGCATCGGTGGAGACGTCCAGATCGAGCACAAACACCAGCGGTTCTACATCGCCTGCAGCCCCGATCGGGAGAGCAGAGTGAGAGAGGCTCTCGGCTCGACCTTCGGGATCGTGAAATACGCACCCGCCCTCGAGCTTCCCAAGGAGATGGAGGCCATAAAGGGAGCCGCCCTCCTCCTGGCCCGGGAGGCGGTAGAGACCACGGGGACTACCGTCTTCAAGATAGAGGCCAAGCGTACCGACAAGAGCTTCCCCCTCACCTCCTACGACATCGCAAAAGAACTCGGCGCCCTCCTCCTCGAACACGATCCCAGACTCTCCGTTCGGATGACCCGCCCCGACTGGAGCATCAAGGTGGAGATCAGGGACAAGGCCTACCTCTTCTGGGAAGAAGTGCCCGGTCCCGGGGGCCTGCCGGTGGGATCGAGCGGGACCGGCATGCTCCTCCTCTCGGGCGGCATCGACTCCCCGGTGGCCGGCTATCTCATGGCCAAGAGAGGCCTCTCCCTCCACGCCGCCTACTTCCACACCTATCCCTACACCTCGGACGACGCCCGCAAGAAGGTGGAAACCCTCGCCGCCATCCTGAGCCGGTGGACGGGGCGGGTGGTGCTCCACGTGGTACCCTTCACCGAGGCCCAGATCCACATCAATCGGCATGCCCGGAAGAACGAGATCACCCTCCACATGCGGGCAGCCATGGTCCGCATCGCCACCATCCTCGCCGGACGCGTGGGTGCATCCTGCCTCATCACGGGAGAAAGCCTGGGACAGGTTGCGAGTCAGACCGCAGAGAGCATGAGGTTCACCCAACACACCACCGATCTGCCCATCTTCCGCCCCCTCGTGGGGATGGACAAGCAGGAGATCATCGCCCTCGCGCGGCGAATCGGAACCTTCGAGACATCCATCCTCCCCTATGCGGACTGTTGCACGCTCTTCTCTCCGGAACATCCTCTCATCCGGCCTCACTTCGAACCGATGAGAGAGGCCTATAAAACGCTCGAGATCGACCCACACCTCAGGGAAGCTGCAGACAAGGCCGAACACCTCGTCTTCGAGCTTGGACAGCAGCGTGAGAAGGCATAAAAAATCGGGCCATTGGCCCGATCTCACTGACACATTCACACCCTCACGCTGCAGAGTCCTTGGCCTTCTTCTCCTCTTTCTTTTCCGGCTTGGAGGAGGAGCTCTTCTTCGAATCCGTCACATAGAACCCGCTCCCCTTGAAGATGATCCCTGTTCCGCCACTGATGAGGCGCCTCACGGTATTCCCGCACTCGGGGCATTCGCGTATCGGCTCTTCCGAAATCGATTGAAAGGCCTCGAACACATGTCCGCAACTCGTACACTCGTATTCGTACGTGGGCATAGCACCCTCCTTCTCCCTTCATACTCGTCGTCTAGGTGGGAATCATCACGAACCACGCTTTGTAGGGAATATACTATAGGGGGAAACCCCATGGCAAGAGGGTCAGGCTTCCGAAGGGATGCCGTCCATCCGGACGGGAATCCCCTCAGAGGCGAGGTACCGCTTGATCCCGGGGATGGTGTACGTCCCGTAGTGCACCATCGAGGCGATGAGGGCAGCATCCGCCTTTGCCTCTGCGAAGACATCTCTGAGGTGTTCGGGACGTCCGGCTCCTCCCGAGGCCACCACCGGGATACCCACCGCCTCCGAGATCATCCGCGTGACCACCAGTTCATACCCCTCCTGTGTCCCATCGGCATCGATGGAGTTGAGCACGATCTCACCTGCTCCCAACTGTTCGGCCTTCCTCGCCCACTCGAGGGCATCGAGATCGGTGGGGGTCCTTCCTCCGTCGATCACCACGCGATACCCCGAGGGCATTGAGGGGTCCTTGAGCACGTCCATCCCCAATACCACGCACTGGCTCCCGAAGAGGCCGGCTCCTTCCTCTATGACGGCAGGATTGCGCACCGCCTGGCTGTTCACGCTCACCTTCTCCGCCCCGGCGAGAAGCACCGCCCTCATGTCCTCCACCGAGCCGATCCCTCCCCCCACGGCAAAGGGGATGAAGATCTGCTCTGCCACCCGTGCCACCACGTCGATCATGATCTTCCTGCGCTCTGCAGAGGCGGTGATGTCGTAGAACACGAGCTCATCGACCCCCTGCTCGTAGTAGCGCCTCGCCATCTCCACCGGGTCCCCGATGTCCACGTTCCCCTTGAACTTCACCCCTTTGGTGGTCTTTCCATCCTTCACATCGAGGCACACGATGATGCGCTTCTTGAACATACCCGCCCCCTAGAGACTGAAAAAGTTCTCGAGGAGCCTGAGCCCGTAGGGACCCGACTTCTCAGGGTGAAACTGCACGGCGAAGAGATTATCCTTTGCGAACGCCGAGGCGAAGCGCACGCCGTACTCCGTGGTGGCCACGATGGATTCCTTCTCCTCCGGGACGGGATAGTAGGAATGCACGAAGTAGAACGATGCACCGGAGGGGATACCCTCGAAGAGCGGATGCGGTTTCACCTGTTCCACCCCGTTCCACCCCATGTGCGGCACCTTGAGCCCGGGTAGGGAGGGGAATCGCACCACGCGCCCCCTGAGGAAGCCCAGCGTATCGGTCTCCCGCTCTTCGGAGAACTCGAGCACCAGCTGGCACCCTATGCAGATTCCCAGGAAGGGACCCCCCCGCTCCACCACCTCCCGCAACGCCTCATCCAGCCCCCGCTCCCTCAACACCCCCATACACGCCCTCGCCTCCCCCACCCCCGGCACCACCACCCGGCCCGCGCGCCGCACCACCTCCGGATCCCCGCTCACCACGTACCGCACGCCCAGAGCCGAGAGGGCCGTCTCCACCGACCTCAGGTTCCCGGCCTCGTAATCCACCACCACCACGTCGACATCCCGCATCAGGCATACCTCCTCGTACATCTCGTACTCCCGCGGAGCGTGCGCCCCACGCCCCACAGCCCCACAGCCCCACAGCCCCACGGCCCCACGGCCCGCCCTACTCCCCCCAGCCGAACCACCCCGCCAACGCCCGCTCCAGCTCCCCCTGCGACACCACCGGCAACCGCACCCCCAACGCCCCCCCCTCCTCCGTGAACTCCAACGCGTTCCACGTATCGAGAAAATCCCTCTCGAAGACCGCCGCGAACATCCCGGGAAGCACCAGGCGGAGGAGCGCACGCACACCCCGTGCCGACACCCCCTCCCCGTACTCCCACCGCATCCCGTGCTCCCACACACCCTCCTCCTCCACCCCCCACCAGCGCACCCGCTCCATCCCCGCGAGCGTCCCCACCACCGGCACCGCCCCCGCATCCCACACCACCTCCGCATCCCGTGTCGGCCAGGCGAACACCTCCCGCACCTCGCGCCACCTCACCCCCTCCCACCCCTGCTCCGCATACCCCACCGCCGCCCGCCCCACCAGCACCACCCCCCCGCCGTCCTTCCCCTCGAACCACTCCACCTCACCCACCCCGGGATAGTCCAGCACCCCCCCCCTCTCCCACCCCTCGACCCCGAGCCCCAACCTCCACAACGTCCCCGGAAACCCTCCCACGCACCACACGAACCACCCCCCATCGCCCCTCACCAGGAACACCTCCCTGCTCCGTCCCAACACCTCCCGCACCACCTCCCCCGCACCCATCCTCTCCACGAACCACCCCGCCAACGCCCTTCCCCCCGGCCTCGTCACATCCACCCGCACCGACGCACCCCCTTCGGGCACGTACACCCGTTCGAGCACCGCAGGCCCGGTGGCACACCCGGCGAAGACCAGCACGAAGAGGAGACCCCAACCTGCCCGCCTGTGCATCCCTACTCCTCCACCCGCTCCACCACGAGCCCGCACTCCGCATCACCGCAGGCCACCCGCTCGAGCCCCTGCCCATCATCCCTCGGGACGAGCGCCACCGCGAGGGTCTCGTTCATCACATACTCCTTGAAGGCCTCGATCGCCTCCGCGAGGTCGTCCGGCACCTGGTAGTGGAGCCGGATCCGATCGGTCACCTCGAGCCCCTTCTCCTTCCGAAAGTTCTGCACCACACGCACGAAATCCCGTACCAACCCCTCGCGGACGAGCTCCGCAGAGAGCTCGGTATCGAGCGCCACCGTGAGCGACCCCTCGTTGAGCACCTTCAGCCCCGCCTTCTCGATCCGCTGCACCACGATCCCCTCACTCGTGAGCTCGAGCCGCTCGCCGTCGAGGTCGAGCACCAAGGTGGCCCCGTCGAGCAACCCCTTTATCTCCTCCATCGAGAGCGCCTCGATACGCCGAGCCGCCTTCTTCATGAGCGGCCCGAGCCGCTTTCCGAGCACCGGATAGTTGGGCTTGGCCCGGTATTCCACCACATCGTCCTCGTTCTCGCGGTAGACCACCTGCTTCACGTTCAGCTCTTCGCGGACGATGTCCTCCATCTCCATGAGGACCCTCCGCTCGTGCTCGTCCCTCGTCACCAGGTAGATCGTCCTGAGCGGCTGACGCGTCTTGATGTTGTGCTCGCTCCGGAGGGCCCTGCCCAGACTCACCGCCCGCCGCACGATCCGCATCTTCTCCTCGAGCACCGTATCCCTGCGCCGCTCGTCCACCTCGGGCCAGTCGCAGAGGTGGACCGATTCGGGCATCTCCTCGGTGCGGAGGTTCCGGTAGATCTCCTCGGTGATGAACGGGACAATCGGCGCCGCCACCTTCACCAGGGTCATGAGCACGGTCCAGAGCGTGGCATACGCCTCCCGCTTGTCCGCATCGCTCTCCGACTTCCAGAACCGGCGACGCGACCTGCGGATGTACCAGTTGTTGAGGCTGTCGATGAACGCCACGATCGGGTCGATGGCCCGCACCAGATCGTAGCGGTCCATCTCCTCGGTCACCGTGAGCACCAGACGCTGCGCCTCCGAGAGGATCCAGCGATCGAGCGGATGGGCCGGATCCTCCGGCGGAGCGGTGGGCCGGATACCGTCTATGTTCGCGTACGTCACGAAGAACGCATACGCATTCCAGAGAGGGATGAGCACGTTCTTGAGCACCTCGCGCACCCCCTCATCGGAGTAGCGCAGCTCCTCGGCCCGCACCACCGCCGAATGCATGAGGAAGAGCCTGAGCGCATCCGCCCCGAAGGTCTCGATGACATCCTTGGGATCGGTGTAGTTCCGCTCGGACTTGCTCATCTTCTTCCCGTCGGCCGCGAGCACCAGTCCGGTGGTGATGTTGTTGAGGAACGGCGGCTCGTCGAAGAGCGCCGTGGAGAGCACGAGGAGGGTGTAGAACCAGCCCCTCGTCTGGTCGATCCCCTCGCAGACGAAGTCGGCCGGGAAGTGGCGTTCGAACTTCTCCTTGTTCTCGAACGGATAGTGATTCTGCGCATACGGCATGGCCCCCGACTCGAACCAGCAGTCGAGTACCTCGGGGATCCTGCGCATGGTCCCCCCACACGACGGACACGGATAGGTGATCTTGTCCACGAAATGCTTGTGCAGGTCCTCGGGCCACACCCCGCTCTTCTCCTTAAGCTCCTGACGCGAACCGATACACTCGGTGTGACCGCACGCCTCACATCGCCATATCGGGAGCGGATTCCCCCAGTAGCGGTTCCGCGAGATGGCCCAGTCGCGCGCGTTCTCGAGCCACTTGCCGAACCTACCGTGCTTGATATGGGAGGGCATCCAGTAGATCTTCTCGTTGTTCGCGATCATTCTCTCCTTTATCTTCTCCACGGCGACGAACCACGAGGAGATCGCCCGGTAGATGAGCGGCGACTTACACCGCCAGCAGTGCGGGTAGGCGTGGAGGTACTGCTCACGCTTGACGAGCTTCCCCTCCTCCTTGAGCCGCCGGATGATCTCCTTGTCGGCATCCTTCACGAAGAGCCCCTCGTAGTCGCCCACCTCTCCGGTGAATCGACCCTCGGCATCCACCGGACAGACCACCGGGAGCCCCGAATCCTTGAGGAGATGGTAGTCGTCTTCGCCGAATCCGGGCGCAATGTGGACGATGCCGGTACCCTCCTCCGTGGTCACGAACTCGCCCGTCCAGGTACGGAAGGCACCCTGGTCGGCCAGATCCGCGAAATAGGGGAAGAGCGGCTCGTAGGGGATCCCCACCGCATCCTTGCCCGTGAAGGTCTCCACGATCTCGTACTCGTCCTCGCTCCGGTAGTAGGTCGACAGACGCTCCTTCGCGAGCACGTAGTACTCCTCACCATCCTTCACCCGCACGTACTCGATGTCGGGGCCCAGGGCGAGGGCGAGATTGGAGGGAAGGGTCCAGGGCGTGGTGGTCCAGGCGAGGATGTAGGTATCCTTCCATCCCTTCGGGTTGTCGTCCTTCACGCGGAACCGCACGGTGATGGCGGGATCGTGCACGTCCTGATACCCGCCCAGATTGAGCTCGTGGTTGGAGAGCACGGTGGAACACCGCGGACAATACGGAAGGATGTAGTACCCCTCGTAGAGGAGCCCCTTCTCCCACAGCTGCTTCATCACCCACCAGATCGTCTCCATGTAGTCCGGGTCCATGGTCTTGTAGTCGTTGTCGAAGTCGACCCAGCGACCCATCCGGGTGACGATCTGGCGCCACTCCTTCACGTACCTCAAGACGATGGAGCGACACGCCTCGTTGAAGCGCGCCACGCCGTACTCCTCGATCTGGCGTTTCCCCGAGATCCCCAGCTCCTTCTCCATCTCGTACTCAACAGGGAGACCGTGGCAGTCCCATCCGAAACGACGCTCCACCTTGTAGCCCCGCATCGTCTTGTACCGGGGAAAGATATCCTTCACGGTACCCGGAACGAAGTGCCCGAAGTGGGGAAGCCCTGTGGCGAACGGAGGACCGTCGTAGAACACATACTCCTCCGCTCCCGCACGCCGGGCGATGGACTTCTCGAAGATACCATGCTCCTGCCAGAACGCGAGGATGTCCTCTTCCATCTTGGGGAACGATACTTTGGGATCGACAGGCTTGTACAAGGCGCGCCTCCGTGAGAGTCCAGGATCTTTCTCTGTGGTATCGAAAAGATACCCAATTTTATGGATCCGAAAAAGCCCCTGTCAAGGCGCACCTCTATTAGGTACTGTACCATTGAGTGCAAAAAAGCAGGGAGAGAGAGACGGATCTTCCCCCCTCCTGCTCCCGCTTAGCATAGCACACATGAATTCACTCAATCTCTTCCTCCCCTTCAGCGACACGCACTCCTCGGTGATCCAAATGCCCGGCCCTTTTGACTATTCTATTTCCCTATTTCCTCACAGTGCCGCTAAAATCCCCCCATCCACATAAATAATCTGCCCATTGATGAAGTTTCCCGCATCACTGGCGAGGAGAAGAAGCGCCCCCACCAACTCCTTTGGATCCCCCCACCGTCGGGCAGGAGTTCTGTTTATGAGCCAGTCATTGAATGAGGGATCTTCCGCCAGAGATTTTGTCATCTCCGTGATGAAGTATCCTGGACCGATCCCATTGACTTGAATATTGTACTGAGCCCACTCCACGCACATGGATCCCATCAGCATCCGTACTCCCCCTTTTGCAGCAGCGTACGGCCCTGTAGTGGGACGACCCAGCTCAGACATCAAGGAGCAGATGAAGATGACCTTTCCCCGCTGTCGCTGAATCATACCCCGGGCCACTTTTCGAGTCACCAGAAAGGCTCCAGTCAAGTTCGTAGCGAGTACCTCGTCCCAGATTTCATCCGTCACTTCGTGTAGTGGAGCTCGTCGCTGGATACCCGCATTATTCACGAGAATGTCAATGGGTCCTATCTCTGACTCGATTCGTTCGACGGCAGTATCTATTTCATGGCGTTTCGTGATATCAAAGGCATATCCGCAAGCATCATACCCTTCACTAAGGAACTCCTCTACTGCTCTTTCCAGCTTCTTCGGATCTCTCCCATTGAGCACCACTCGGGCTCCAGCGGAAGCCAACCCCCTAGAAAGCATCTTCCCCAGTCCCTGACTGGATCCAGTCACAAGAGCCACACGACCATCAAGACGGAAAAGACTATGTACATCCATCATATGAACCTCACTACGCATGGTTTTTCAAAATGTTGTAAAAGTGCACCAGAGAAAAACTTTTCCATCGTTACTCATTCAAGGGATTTAAACATCTCACCTCTGATCATGTTCTGTTTACACGTTATGAGATGTCGGCGAAGCACTTCTATGCACTGTTCCGAGTTTTCGGATAGATACTGGAAGAGAGATCTATGATCGTTGTGCACCTGCTCCAAGTCTGGGGTTACCCCTGCAGCGAACGTCAGTGCAATATTCAAGTGGAGGAGCGCGTACCGATGACTATTCACCACATACTCATTACCCGTAAGAACACAGATTTCTCGATGAAAGAGCTGATCGTACTTCACGTATTCTCTCATTTGATCAGAATCGTACCATCCTGGAACACATTGCTCCATCCTTTCCAGATACTCCTTCATGTTCTCCAGATCTTTTGGCCTAACAGTCCGGTAGATCTTATCCAGAGAGGCGATCTCTAAGATAGACCGAAGCTCGAAGGCATTCAGCATGCTTTCCTGTGTAGGGATTCTGACGTAGCATTTGCTTTGCGGCCGCACCACCACGAGACCTTCGCTCTCTAGCCTCTTGATAGCATCCCTGACCGGCATGGGGCTCACCTGCAATTCCTCGGCAATCTGCTTGATGTTTAGAGAATCCCCATACCGGATAGATCCCTCAATGATTCTTTCAGTGATCAGATCATAGATCCGATCACTGAGACGGATAGACCCTAACTGTTTTTCACTCCAGCCATTTTTGATGGAGGTTTTGCTGTTCACTGCGCTACTCCCAGGATAGATCATATTCTCAACAAGTCGAATGATCAACAGTACCACCTACAGGGTAACGGGTTCACCCTTCGCATCCGACTCAAGCACTGCATCCAGCACCTGCATGGTCTTCAGGATTTCTCTCCCGGACGCAAGGGGTTCTCGCTTTTCCTCGATGGCTTGGATGAACTCTGAAAGCTGGTTCGTGTACAGGCTCGGAATCTGCTCCTCTTCCAAGACCTTTTCTCCATTCACCTCGAGCTTGTAGGAGAATCCGTACACCTTGTTGGTGGGGTACTCATACAATCGTAACGAACCCTTATCCCCAACCCACACCAATTCATGGAGGTATGGCTCTGTATTAAGTGAAAGATGAATGGAAGCGAGTCCCGAGTCGAATTCCAGCAGAATGTCGGATTCATCTTCTCCGCCAAAGGCTGGATTGATCCGTTTCGACACAGAAAACACCTTCCTAGGCAGTGTGCCAAGTAACCACACAACTGTATCAATCGAGTGACTCCCCTGTAGCAGGATGATCAGATGTCCCGCCTTCCTCTTGTCTGTCCACCATGGCGTAGCAGGAGCTGGGAATTTGACAAGAAAACTGACATCCAGTCTAAACGGTCCCCCTATTTGTGTCCTCGCCTTTCGAGCCTCCTGAATCGCACGTGAGAACCTACGGCTTTGTCCTACCATCAGGGCAACCTCTTTCTTTTCTGCTGCCTCAACCATCTTGCGAGCTTCAGCCAAGTTCATTGCCATTGGTTTTTCGACCAGGACATGTTTTCCAGCTTCCGCGGCCCGAACAGCTGACTCACAATGCAGATGGTTTGGCAAGCAAATGATAACTGCTTCCACATTCGGATCTTTGAAGAAAGAGTCATAGTCGGTATAAACTTTCTTCGCCTGAAACTCCCCTCCCACGCTCCGGGCTCGATCTTCATTCACATCGCAGACCGCCTCCAATATCACACGATCCGATAGATTCTGGATGGCTTCCAGGTGAGCTCTCGCCACTCTCCCTAGTCCTAACACTCCAATACGCATAGCAATGTTCCTCCCTACAAAGTAGTTTTATTTCACCACCAGGTTTGGAATAAACATCACCAGTGAAGGTATATAGGTAATCAGCAATAACACAACAATGGAGGCAAAAATGAATGGAAGACATGATAGTACAAGACGCTCCACAGATACCCCTGCAATGGGAGCAGAAACAAAGAGGCATACCCCCAATGGAGGAGTCACCAATCCGATATTGAGCGCCACCACCATCATTACCCCAAAGTGAACAGGATCAAGCCCTATGCTCTGGGCGAGAGGGAGCAGCACAGGGGTAAGCAATATGACGGAGGCAAGAGTTTCCATGAAGGTACCAACTATCAGGAAAAGAATATTTATGAGCAAGAGTAACAAGAAACGATTGTTTGTAATATGAATGAAAACCTGTGCCACTTTATCGGGAACATCCTCTGCGGAAAGAATCCAGCCGAACAGGTGGGCAAAGGCGAGAATAAACAATATCGTTGCAGTGACCAGCGCCGTTTCGTATAAGGAGTGAAACAATTTCTTCAGATTCAATTCCCGAAACACAAAAAAGCCCACCACCACTGCATACAGCACGGAGACTCCCGCAGCCTCTGTTGGAGTGAATATTCCGGATAATATTCCTCCGAGTAGGATCACCGGCATCAGCAATGCGAGAATGGCGTCCTTCAAACCTCGAGTTATACCGGCAAAAGAAATATTCCTCGCCTTGACAGGAACATCATGCTTTTTGCTATATACGTATGCGACAATTAACTGTGCTATGCCGATGAGTATCCCGGGGATAATCCCTCCTAGAAATAACTTCGCAATAGAGACCCCCGCACTCGCTCCATAAATCACCATGGCAATGCTTGGAGGAATTGTAGGACCGATGATAGAGGCTACGGCTGTCACTGCTCCGCTATACTCAGCCGAATATCCCTCTTTCTTCATCGCAGGAATCATGATGGCTCCAATAGCTGCGGCATCCGCCGCTCCTGCCCCTGTGATACCTGCAAAGAAAAGACTCGCCACGATAGTGATATAGGCTAATCCACCCCGGATATGGCCCAGGATCATGTTAAAGAAATCCACCAGCCGTCGGGTAATCCCCGACTCGTTCATGAGCTTCCCTGCTAAGATAAACATAGGTACAGAGAGAATGAGATAATTGGTAACACTCACATAGAACCTCTGGGCTAAAAGAACCAGAGGCATTCCCTCTCTCAGGATGTATACTAAACTACTGATTCCGATAACAAAGGCAATAGGAATCCCTAGCAGGAGAAGGATGATAAATACGATGAACATAACCCTTGTCATAACAGCTCCTCATTCACTACGCCTTTGAGGTTTCTCCTCTTTTGAATTACTTAAGGTGATTACCATTTTTGAGCCACCTGTGGTATAATGTGGTATAATACCGAAGAGAGAGGTGGCACGGATATGGACGTCGTAAGTCTTTCAACACTTGCAAGCGATAGAGAGAAAACGGTCTCCTATCTGAGAGAGAAAGGACTCCTCGTCACGTACACCCGGTGTCCCTTCTGTGGAAGTGAGCATATAGGCGAGGTGAGACGAGAGAAGTACAAGTGCTACCAGTGCAGGAAAGAGTGGAGCATACGACGAGGGAGCATCTTCGAGGGGATGAAGCTCTCCTGGGAGAAGATCCTGTGGGCAATGAAGCTCTTTGAGATGGAAGTTACCGCCCACAAGGCGGCTTTGCAGTTACGGCTCTCCTATGAGGTGACGCTGAGGCTCTACACATTGTTTCGGAAGGCGATATGGGTCCACACCCAGAAGGAGGGGAAGAGCCTGCTCGAAGGTGAAGTAGAGATGGACGAAAGTTATTTTGGAGGAAAGAGAAAGGGGAAGAGGGGGAGAGGGGCGGCAGGGAAGATTCCTGTGTTTGGGATTCTTGAGCGAGGGGGAAAAGTGCAGGTGGAAGTGGTGGAGCAGGTAAGTGCGGAGGAGCTTGTACGACTGGCAGTGGCCAAAGTGAAGCGGGGATCGCTTGTGTATACCGACCGGTTCAAGAGCTATGATGGGCTTGTGAGCTATGGATTCAGGCACAAGCGGATTGATCACGGGAAGCGATTTGCGAATGGGAAAGTGTACATCAATGGGATAGAGGGGTTTTGGAGTTATGCGAAAGGGCGGCTGCTCCAGCATCACGGGGTGAGTGTAGAACGTTTTCCGCTGTACTTGAAAGAATTGGAGTGGCGGTATAATCATAGGGAGGAGGATCTATTCGAGCTTCTGCTGGATGTGCTTAGAGAATACTCTCAGGTGGCAGATAATAGATAATCACCTTACTTAAAAACAAGTCCAGGAGTCTTAGAAACAAAAAGAGAAGTACTAACAAGAAACCAAGCTGGAAGACTGTATAAACAAGACTCATCGGTATCGCCAGAGCCGGCGTTATCGTTTTCGTGATTACAGCTTTTCTCACCAGTTCTTCTGAAGCCACTACACAAAACACGAGAAAGACCAGAATAAGTATTGCGGAAAGTAATGACACCACCTTCTGGATCGAGGTTGGCCATATCGAGATAAAAAACTCTACTTTTGTAAACATGTGCTTCCTAATCGCCGGAGCAGCCGCCAAAAGAACGGTTAAAACAAGGAGCAGTTCAGGCAACTCCGTGGACCAGGGAAGGGAAGTCTTGAGTATGTAACGGGAAATCACACCGACATTAATGATGAGTGCGATACCACCTAGAGTAAATGTTGCTATGATACGGAGGATCTCCTCTAGGAGATCCCCCGCTTTTTGCACAAACCCTAAAATCTTCATGGCCATCTCTCCGGTTTAGTAATTAGCGTACCAGTCTCCCTCCACTATACCCTTGGACGTTGCCCTGATTTTAGCAATCATTTCCCGGGCCCAACTCGCAAGTTCAGGATCTTGTTGCTCGAGTTTGTTAAAGAAATTCTCATATACCGGAGCCGTAGCTTCAATGAAAGAAGTGAGGTCATCGACTGTTGTGACCTCTAGCCCTTTCGCTTTCATCTCCTCGATGGCGGCCCCTCCTTTCTCCAGCGCATCCCGATCCATCACCTGTTTCCAGGTATCTACCGCCTTCAGTACGGCTTCCTGCTGACTCTTAGACATCTTATCAAAAGTCTCCTTGCTCATCAGAAGGATGCCCCCATTGGAGACCACAGGCAAGATCACAAGATACTTCTGCACTTCATAGAAACGATTACCCAGCAACGCCAGTGGCCCATTCTCGCACCCATCCACGACCTTCGTCTGCAAAGCAGTGTACAGCTCTCCAAAAGCTAGAGGTACTGGATCTGACCCAAGAGCCTTATACGCCTCCATATGTTCGGGCACCTGCATAGTTCGAATCTTCAACCCTTTAAAATCATCTATGCTCTTAATGGGGCGCACATTATTCATAGGAAGTCGGAAATCAGGAGCAGCAATAGCAAGCACTTTGAGTCCGATACGTTCTCCTTCCTTCTGAGCTCTCTCCAACAGTTCCTTCCCAACAGGTCCATTCATCACTGCCATCCAGTGCTTCGGCCCTGTAAACAGGAACGGAAGATTGAGAATCTGGATCGAAGGTACAAATGTTCCTGTGACACCAATAGAGGATGCCTGAAAATCAATCGCCCCAAGCTGTAATGCCTCTGTCACGTCCCGTTCGCCACCAAGTTGCCCTTGAGGATACAATTTAATCTTCACCATTCCATTGGTAAGCCGCTCAACTTCTTCAGCAAATGCGAGACCTGCTGTGTGGTAGAAATAAGCCGGCACATTGGAATGGGCATACCGAAGCTCCATTACAGACTCTTCCTCTGGTGACGATTCATTCGTACCACCAGCGTACACCTGTAATGGGAACAAAACCATGGAAAGCAGCATCAGTAACACCGTGTACCGTTTCATACCCGTCCTCCTATAGGTGATATATTAATATATCAGTTATAGTATAACACAAAATCCTCCTTGTCAACCGAAAAATTTCTGAACTCTTCGTTTGTTGACAGCCCGCGGGGTGCTGGGTAGAGTAGACCCGATGAAAAAAGAGACGTACATTCCCATCGCCCACATCTGTGGCACGGTACTCTTCCTGGGCCTCATCCAGTGGCTCGGTATGCTCCTCGTGCTCTGGCTCTACGACATCGGATTCGACGACCGCATCCTCCTCTACTACATCCTCTCGGTGCTCTTCCACCTCATGCTCGCCGGATTCCTCATCATCCAGCGGAAGGACTTCTACAATCTCTCCCACCGACGCTTCCTCCTTCGGATCAATATTCCCAACTACCTCAGCCTCTTCAGGATAAGCTCAATGCCCACCCTCGCCATCCTCCTGGTGATCACGTGGGACTATCCCTCCCTCGCCGTGCTGGTGGTGGTCTTCACGGCCCTCGTCTTCCTCTCCGACCTGCTCGACGGCTTCATCGCCCGCAGGACCGGGGAAATCACCAAGATAGGGACATACCTCGACAGCATGAGCGACTACACCGTGCTCATGGTGATCTCCATCGTGTTCTACACCTACCGCCTCATTCCCATGTGGTTCCTCTGGGTGGTCCTTATACGTCTCTTCACCCAGGGCCTCGGCATGGGGATCATCCTGCTCATCAAGGGAAAGGTGAAGGTGGAGACATCGCTCCTCTCCAAGACGAGCATCTTCGCCATCATGGTGGTCTACGGACTCCACATCCTCAACCTCTTCATCTCCTCACGACTCCTCTCAAGGACCATCCTTCCCGCCGTGGACGTGGCCGCGAGTGTCATCCTCGCCGCCTCGCTCGCCGAGAAGCTCGTCAAACTCTGGCAGTACGCCCACGAGGAGGAACCGGTGCTTCCGCAAGAGTGAGTCTTCCCTCACTTCCCTAAGGTGGTATTCGCTCGCTTCATTCCCACCCCCCTCGCCACCGAGTATGTCGCAGGGGCGGTACTCCTGGGTGCAGCCCAACGCGAGATGGCCGACTATATCCGAGAGAGGGATTTCTTGAAGACCGCGATACGATAGTCATGCTCAGGAAACTCACCGAGGCAGGTATATCCATTCCTCCGAATAGAATGCCCTGAGGATCTCGTTGCCGGCCCAGCAGTCCAACCGTATCTCCTCGACCCCTTGATCGAAGAGGAACTCCTCGATGCGCTCGAGCACCTCAGAGCCGAGGCCCTTCCCGAACCACTTCTTGCCGAGCGCGAACCTGTAGAGATACACAGCCCCATCTCTGAAATCCGTCTCATCCGGCGGCCAGTAGTATTTTCTCCGGCGTATGGAGAACGTGGCGAGGATCCGGTCTCCTCTCCTTACCGCGTGCACCTCACCCGCCCGGATTTCGTCCAGCAACACCGCCCTGTCGGTGGGGCTCCGCCATTGCGGTATCCCCTTCTCCAGAAGGAATGAAGAGACCCCGTCGAGAAGATCGGCTATCCGATGAAGATCGGAATCTCGTGCCTGGAATATCTCATACCCCGCAGCACGTTCCATCAATTGTCATCCTACACGAGGACTTTCTAACCGTCAACATCGGATGTCCGGAAACGCATCGGAGAAAGGGAAAGGCGCCTTCAAGGCGCCTTTCCCGTATACCTACGTGCTGTACGGAACCTCTTTATTGCGCAGGCCTCTCCACGGTGTAGGCCTGTACCCTGCCCCTGGAGAGCTGTTCCTCCTGGGAGGGCGTCCCGTCCCACACCAGGTCGATCACCCGCGTGGGGGTATCTCCTTGCGCGCCGCCGAAACGCCACTGGGCCGCCTCGGCCTGTACGTCGCGCACCCTCCTCACCCCGGCCGAGGGGAAGCCGTCCTGGCTGAGGACGCACGCAGCCACGCGGAAGGACCGCGCATCCCTGAGGATGCGCTTGGGCACGCGGATGGAGACCTTCCCGGCACCCGCCTGGACGAGCACCTGGGGCTTCACCTCGGTGGACTCCACGAACCCCGACTCGGGATCGTTAGGATCGGCCGGCACGAGCACCTTCTGGTTCCACCCCTCCACCCAGACGGCATAGTCCCACAGGAAGTCGCCTTCTGTGGTGAGGTTCCGCCCCTCGAGGAAGTTCGCCGCCCCCTCTCCCGGGACCACGTCGAGGTACACGTCGAAGGTCTGGAGCGAGAGCCCTATGGGCGAGTTCCACGGATTGGCGATGGGGCTCGCCATGCGGAAGGTGAAGATGAGATCCTCAACCCCCTCCGCCACCGAGAACTCCACCACGTCGAAGGAACCCGGGGCGAACACCGGATCGAGGGGATAGGTGTAGGAACCCGGTCCGTGGTCATCGCCCTCAGGGTCGGCCACATCGAGGAGGGTCGTGGTCTGCCCCGTATCGGGGAGCACCGCGCGGACGTGGCCGTCCTGGGGAAGGGCATCCCTCGTCCCCTCAGGCCCCACGAGGAAGGTCTTGATCCTCACCTCCTGGCCTGTCTCCATGGGAGGGAGTCCCACATAGGGAAGGAGGATTTCCAGGTTCCGCCCCGCCCGTGCCGCCAGAGCCGCGTACTTCACCTTCTCCCAGCCCTTCTTCTCATCGGCCTGGTACCATGCGAGGGCTGTACCGTCGTACAACAAGGCGTGGGACGCGGGGAATCCCACGGCATGCTTCCCGTCGAGCCTGAACACAGAGGTCACGGGGGATCCCGGAAGCTGGAAGTACACCTCCATGCTCGCATCCGTGAAGATGGTGTCCCACGGATTCCGCGAGGTATAGGCGAGCACGAGCCCTTCCTTGCTCACCCCATACCGCACCTCGGAGAGCTCTGCATGGGCGGCCGCCTGGACACCACCCGGCTTCACGTACCTCCCCGCCCCCTTCCATTCGGCTGCTTCAATCCTTCCGTCAATCGCAGGCTCTATCGCAGTCTCGAGGCTCGCGCTCTCCATGACGGGCCGCTCGGCGATCACGGGCACCTCGAGGAGAGCCGGCACCGGATCGCCCAGGGTCTCATAGACCCGCTCGAGGAGGGTCCTGAAGGCGTGGTCGAAGTACTCGTCCACCCCCGAATCCTGGTCAGCACCGTACCACCAGAACCAGTCCGAGCCCTCCGCGAGGTACATGTAGTCCAGGGCCTTCTCCAGCACCTCCGGCGGCGCCTCCCGGTAGTGGTACATGTCGTACTTCGCGAGATGGGCGCGCACCATTCCCAGGAGGTTCCAGGCCCTGTTCTCCTCCTCCTCGCCTATCCACGTGCTGAAGTCGGGGGTGAACCAGCAGCCGGGCCAGAGATCCTCGATGGTCTCCTGCTCGGGGAACCGCCTGAGGAACTCGGAGGGGGTGATGGTCTTCACCCATGGCGTCTCGGAGAGCCTGCGGTAGAGCTCGTGGAAGAAGTCTTTTCCGTCGTTCTTGTAGTGTTCCCACGCATTTTCGCCGTCGAGGATGATCGAGACGAGATACGGGCCCTTCCCCCCCTTGCCCTTGAGCTTCTGCCTGATACGGGAGAGCCTGTTGAACAGGTCGTCCACCGCGGCCTTGCCGCTCATCCCCGAATACTCGAACCCGACCAGATCCGAGAGCCTGTTGTCCCGGAAGACGACGGCCACCTTCTCGCCCTTCGGCCCCTTCACATAGTAGGGCCGGTAGAGGAGATCGGCCTGCTCCACCGTATCATTCGCATCCCTCGTGAACCCCTCCAGTCCCAGCGACTTGGCGAGGACCTGCTCGCCGGAGGCCATCCAGGAGAACCCCGCCCTCGCGACGAGAGGCACGATCTCCTGGGAGACAGACCCCTCGGCGGGCCAGAGCCCCACGGGTTCTCTCCCGAAGTGGGCCTTGTAGACCTCGCGGGCCTTCTCGAGGTGGGCGATCGCATCGTTGGGATAGGAGAAGTGCTCAGGCATGGGTGAGCCCGGATCGTTCTTCTCCATGATCTTCGTGGAGTAGATGAGCGGGAGGATGGGGTGGGCGTAGGGCGTGGTGATCACCTCGATCTGCCCCCGCGCCATGAGCTTCTTGTGTACGGGCACCACCTCCTCGAGGATGCGGGAGATCTCATCGAAGAGGACCTTCTTGTCTTCTTCCGAGAAGTTCCGGCCTTTGGCCACGAGCGAGGCGAGCGGCTCCTGTGCCCTCAGATCGGGATCGCACCAGGCGAGCTGGAACCACACCTGGAGGTCCCTGAAGTCCTGCTCGGTGAAGAGATCGATCGCCCGATCGATGCTTCCCGCCGCATCCCGCTTCTTCATGAGCTCCCAGTAGCGGGGGAAGGGGCGAATGAGGTTGTCGTGGTTGGCGTCGAAGAACCGCTCAAGGATGAACCGCTTCTCCTCCCTGGTGATCTGGGAGGCCGGCTTTTCCCCAAGGACCCAGTACGTGTCCTTCGCCCCTGCGATGAAGTCGTCGAGCTGGCGAAGGAGCACAGGGGTGAGGTTGAAGGTGACATGGACGTCGGGATACTGCTCAAGTATGGCGGCCATGTCGTAGTAGTCCTTGGTGGCATGTACCCTCACCCACGGGCGGGAGTATACATCCTCCTCCTTGTAGTAGAGGGGCTGGTGCTGATGCCACACGAGGTTCACGTAGAGCACATCCTCCTCGGCCTTACCCCCTGCCCATAGCCCCAAGAGGGGAATGAGGAGGAACAAGGCGAGGAGAGTCGATCTCATGCTATACCGCATACACACTCCTCTTGATCATGGTATTCCTATGAAATAAAGAACACAGTGGGGAGCGACGCCCCCCACTGTGTCAGGAGGGAACTCACAGGTCCTGAGCAAGCGCACAATTGATCGTAATGCGGACCTTGTGGCCTGTGGGAATATCACCGAAGTCGAGGAAGAAGTTGCCGTCCTTCCCCTCCTTTGCGTCATCCCAACACCCGACCTTCCTGTCCCAGGTGCCGGCCTCGAACACAGCGAAGGAGACATCGACATCGGCGGTGACCCAGGATCCCCTCCCCCAGTTCTCGAACCCGGAGGAGGGCATCACCGCAAAGGTGTAGGTGGCCGTACCTCCACTCAGGGTGAAGGTGAGGTTGTCTCTCGAGGTTCCCCACATGTCCCCGGAATCATAGTAGGTGGCGGCCCCATTCTCGATCTTTCCCAGGATCTGACCTGCGAGCGCGAGCTCGGTCTCTCCGGGCCAGAGGGCGTTCTCGATCACCAATTCCACCTCGTAGCCGCCCTGGAGATCGACGCTGCTGGGACCCAAGTCCTCTATGGTGGCCTGGACCTCACTGTTGGGGATCCAGTAGACGTCCGCGGTGAGCAGATTGTGCAGGTCGCCCTCACAGGAGGCGAGGATGGCTATACTCATAGTCACGGCACATAGTATTCCTATTGTCCGTTTCATGGTTACCCCCTCATGACATTAGAAATCCCATCTCAGTCCACACACAAACCTGGCGCTTCCCCCGGTTGCCAGGTTGGAGGGACGATACTCGTCAAGATTGAAGACCTCATCCTTTCCATCCTTCCCATAAGGATGGAAGTTGTATTCTATGTTGGCGAAAATCACAGGATTTTTGAGAGAAGAGGACGGGACGGCCCAACTCGCTCCCATGGTCATGCCGAAGGGTACGAGCGTGGGATCGTCCTCTTCCTTGAGATTGGTGCGCAAGATGAGACCTGTGGTAAGCCCCACCTGCCGGGAAAGTGATGCATCGATGAGGAGACTGTTGTAGAGCACCTCGGCAGGGTACTTCTTTTCGAGTATGTCATACTCGCCGTATTCCAGGGCCAGGGCATAGTAGACATCCAATCCAGGAAGGAACTCAGCGAGATTCCTGAGTGAGGTCTTGGTTCCCACATCCATGAGCTTGAAGCCGAGATCGTTGTCCTCACCAATGAAGTCCGTCTGCATCCGTGTGTAAAGCGAGGTCGTGAAGGGCATACCTGCCCACCGGGAGAGATCAGCATCGATCTGTGGCTTGTAGTAGAAGGACTTGTTCTCTTCACCGATCTTATCGAACTCGTGTGCGAAGGTAGCGTTCGCAGTGAGTGAAAACTTTACGGGCTGTATCTGCACCCACGGAGAGAGCTCGAGAAACAGATTTCCCGGCTTCACGGTATCGTCATCTCCATAGATGGTGGTTGCCTGAGGACCTGCGATTTTCGTGGTGAGGCTCACCCCGAAGGTATCGCGCTGGTACGATCCTTCAAGCCCCCATGCCATACTGTCATCGGTCAGGTCCTGGAATTCCTTGTCCAGCACCTGGTAGGAGAGGAGGTATGCTGCCTTGAGGGAGAGGCCTTCGAGAGGCTCGGCCCCTATTCCCATCGAGAACATACCCCTGTGGTTCCTGGTGTAATTGAAGAGACGCTCCTCCTCCGTCACGGAGTTGAAGGCGAGATCGAGTGTGTAAGCATCGTCGTAGGTGGTGGTGAACCAACTGTACACCCCATCCGTCCCCAGACGCTTATTGGGAGCCACCACGACATCGAGGCTCACCCGATCTCCGATCGATGAGAGCTTCTCACCGAGAGAGAGCTCGGTGAACCCGGCGTTCGCATCGTTGTCGTCGGCATTGGAGGTATTGAAGAGAAAGACGTGTTCCGTCCCCTTCGACCACTTGTAGCCCGTATAGATGTTCACATAGGGATTGGTGATGCGGACTTTGAAATGACCGAGCACCGGCGAGGTGTCATTGAGCCATGCGTCAGCAGGATGGAAGGCCGACTCCAGCACATCCTCCAGGCCCTCTTTGAAAGGCACCTCGGGTTCTTCCCCTTTCACCGTACTCGCCTTGTAGAGATACTTGCTCGCTTCGGCCACCTGCAGCTCGGCATAGATGTTCCATCCGGGCAGGATGTCGCCCTGGAGCTTCCAGTAGGAGCTCGCATAGAGCAGGGAGTAGTCGAGCTCGAACCCGCTCTTCTCTCCGGTGGCGAGATCCCTCGTGAGGAAACCCGTGTCGCTTCGCAGAATCGTCCAGGTACCGAAGGTCACAGGCGACATGGTGGGCAGCTTCACCTTGGGGGCAGCCCCACCCTCTTCAGTCTGGGCTTCCTGGCTGATGAGGAGCATGAGGTTGAGGTAACTGTTCTTTCCCCCGAAACCGTCGTCCTTAAAATCGGGGGCAGTCTCATCGGTGACCCACGTTCCGTCCACCACGAACTTGTACTGGATCGTGTCGTTGATGGAGAACTGACGCGTATACGTCCACCGTCCTCCATCCTCCTTTGTCATGAGGGTGGCCTGAGGATCCCAGGAGTTGAACGTACCCGCGATATACACCTCCTGGGCATCGGGGTCTTCATAGACCCAGGTGACGGTGACCGTCTGTCCATCCTCCTCCAGTGTCCAGGAGACCTCTGCCGCAAGAGGTAGGACCAGTACGGCAAGAAGAAAGGTTGTCAAGACGACTCTTCTCATAACGACCTCCTCATAGGTCATATATCGCCCTCACCGAGGGCATCGTTTTCACTATAAAGGCAAAATGATAGTAAACGATTTTTATAGTTATTTGTTTTTAAAAAAACGATATAATCGTTCATCATATCTTCATCCGCTCCCAAATTGGAAGAAAATCAGTCGATATTGGCCACCATGCTGTGCAATCGCTTGCATTATTATACCACCACCCCGCTGTGAGCGCAAGAAAAATTTTAAGAATTTTATTTGCTTTAAAAACAAGAGGTTATATAGAAGGCCATCCTTCAGTACTTTCTAAAGTAATAAATTTGACAGAAGCGAAAACAGGGTGTACCATTGCTTTGCAAACGATTTAACAGGAGGATGCCATGAGACGAGACAGACGCGATCTCCGGCTCCCTCTCCTCTTCCTCATCATACTCATCACGGGGTGCCCCACCCACTACGATGAAGAGGGAGGAGAGGTGTCCCGCGCGGCCTACTTCGGTTCGCGTGCCGACGTCATGCTCCAGGGATTCCACTGGGAATCCCATCAAAGCTCCATTCCCTGGTGGGATGTGATAGCCCAGAACGCCGATACCATCGCCTCGGCAGGCTTCACGGTAGTCTGGCTTCCCCCTCCCTCCGATGCGGCATCGGATGAGGGCTACCTTCCCAGGGAGTGGTACAACCTCTCTTCCTCTTATGGGGAGCAGTCTCAACTCACCTCGGCAATCAGCGCCCTCCACGACAGGGGGGTGAAGGTACTCGCCGACGTCGTGGTGAACCACCGTGTCGGGACCTACGACTGGGCCGATTTTTCCGACCCCGCTTTCGATGACAACGCCCGGGCAGTCACCAGTGACGACGAGTGGGGATACGGAACCGGAAACCCCGACACCGGAGACGGCTACTCGGCGGCAAGGGATCTCGACCACACCTACTACGACGTACAGGATGAGATCATCTACTGGCTCTCCTGGCTCAAGGCCGGCATGGGATTCGACGGGTGGCGCTACGACTACGTGCGGGGATACGCCGGGTACTACGTGGGAATCTACAACGACGCCACCAGCCCCTACCTTTCGGTGGGGGAACTCTGGCCCGATATCACGGGCGACTACTATGCCTCGGGAGATGCGGTGAACTACCACCGGCAGAGGCTCATGGACTGGATCGACGCCACAGGCGGGAAGTCCATGGCCTTCGATTTCACCACCAAGTGGCAACTCCAGCTCGCCGTGGAGCGGAGCGAGTACTGGCGCCTCGTCGACTCCCAGGGGAAGCCCATAGGTGCGATCGGATGGTGGCCCCAGATGTCGGTCACGTTTATCGATAATCACGATACCGGTCCCTCTCCCGGCGGTGGGCAGAACCACTGGCCCTTCCCGTCCGACAAGGTGGAAGAGGGATACGCCTACATCCTCACCCATCCCGGTGTTCCCTGCGTGTACTGGCCCCACTTCTTCGACTGGGGGAGCGATCTCAGGAACAAGATCAGCACCCTCATCCGGATAAGGCGTGAAAAGGGTATCACTTCCACGAGTTCGATCGACGTGCTCGCCGCCGACTCGGGGAAGTACGTGGCCCGTATAGACGATGTACTCATCGTGAAGATAGGGCCGGATCTGTCCTACAACCCCTCTTCGGAGTGGACCCTCACCGCCTACGGGAACGACTGGGCCGTGTGGACAAAAGAGTAGAGAATCATTAGATTTATAAGCAACTTGCGATATAGTAAGGGATACGACACAGTTGTCACTCCCCGGGCCCTATGGCCCGGGTTTGTTCGGAGGACACATGAAATTGCGAACCCGTCTGTTCCTCGTGGTGCTCGCCACGGGATTCCTCCTCCTCCTGGGGATGGGATCCCTCCTGGTGCAGAATCACCTCTCGACACAGCTCGAGGATGTGCAGCTCAAGACACATCACCTTCTCCTCGCCGCAGGTGACTTCATCTCGGCCTCGAAGGACCTCATCGCCTACGACACCGCCCGCAGATCCACGGAATACCTCGAGGACATCCTCGCCCGGTGGAAGGAGTCGATCGCCACGGTGGAAGAGAGGATAGAGGGCCTCTCCACCCATCGCGGGGTCCGGTATCTTCCGCCATCCCTGAGAGAGGACATCCTCGCGATCCCCGACCTCTGGCGGCTCAACAAGCGCTTCTTCTACCAGACCGAGCAGCAGGTGAACGCGCTCCTCACCGATGTCCAGATCCCGCAACGATTCCGCCGGGGCCTCCTCCAGATACAGGTGGACCTGCTCACGAATCAGGGCGAGTCAGGCATGGCGGGATACTACATCACCCAGGCCATGGGATACCTCTATACCACCATCAATGTGGCCGAGGAGTTCTTCTCCTCACAACTCATGCAGCTTTCCTCGGAAGTACAGACGCACGTCAGACGAACGAAACAGCTGATCCAGACAGGAGTGATCTCTCTTCTCGTTCTCTCGATTCTTCTCTCCGCCCTCCTCGTCATACGGATCACCCGGAGCCTCTCTCGGCGGATCCGGGTGATCAACACCCTCATCGGCGAGATCAAGACACAGAGGATCACACCCTCCATCATCAGGGAACTCGACACCCTGGGAGGCCGGAGAGATGAACTCGGTGAGATTGCGCTCCACACCTCCCAGGTGATGGACGTGCTGCGGTCCTTCCTCCTCTCGGTCCAGCAGGCGGCAGTGGAGGTGGAGACGCTCAAGAACGCCCTCGCAGCAGGGCTTTCGGAATCGGCGGCGTCCGTGGAGGAGATCACCAGGAACATAGGATCATTCCGAGAAATGGTGGAGCATCTCGAACAGGCGATCGATGTGACCGGAGGGGCCATCTCTTCCATCGCAGGGAGGATAGAGGAGATCCACCGGGACATACAGCGGCAGGCCTCACACATCGCAGAGAGTTCGTCGGCCATAGAGGAGATGAATGCCGCCATCCAGCAGGCCTCCGGCCTCGCCCGGGAGAGAAGGGAAGGGCTCCAGCATCTCATGGAGCTCATCAGGGAGAACGGGGAGAAGATCGCCGGCACCCAGGAGGTCATCTCCACCGTCTCGCGGGAGATCACCAACATCCAGGAAATCATCGAGATCATCGATTCCATCGCGGAACAGACCAACATCCTCTCGATGAACGCAGCGATCGAGAGCGCACATGCGGGGGAAGCCGGCAAGGGATTCGCGGTCGTCGCCGAAGAGATACGGAAGCTGGCGGAATCCACCGAGCAGCACGCAGGAGGTATCACTCGAGCGCTCAAAGGCATGACGGCACAGGTCACGAAGGCCCTCCGGACGAGCAACGAGAGCGCAGAGTCCTTCGAGCACATCAGGGAGGAGATGAAGAAATTCACCTACAGCCTCGAGGAGATCGCTTCCATCATGACGCAACTCTCCACGGCGAGCACCCAGATCCTCGAACACATCCATACCATCACCCGGATCACGGGAAAGATCAAAGGGGAATCGGACGAAATCGCGGGAAGGATCTCCGAGATCCACCAGGCAGCGGAGAGCACGCAAAGCACGTCGCTGATGGTGAAACAGAGCATAGAAGAGATCGAACGAGGGATCGGGGAGATCAGCAAGGCCATGCACGAGGTGGACAGCCTCGCCCAGGAAACGAAGCTGCGGATGGACGAACTCAAGGGGAGAGTCCACGAGTTCGAACTGGAAGAGGCGGGGAAGCCGTAGGGGGCCTATCCCCCTCCCATGCGACGGAGGAGACCGGGGAGGGCGGCCGGCAACCTGTGGCGGAAATAGTGGTAGAGCACCCGGTAGCCCTCTCGATACTTTCTCTGGAGGAGTCGTTGGAGGGCGGAGTCCCTCTCGCTCCGTGAGGGGAACGAGTAGTGGCGCTCCCTCGAAGAGGCCCCTTCCCTCCACCACCTCACGGTGAACCCGTAGTTCGAGAAGAGATGGAGTTGCCGGTCGTTTATCTCGTAGTAGTGGGTGTGTGTATCCTTCGCCTTCTTGTAGAGTACTATCTGCATGGGACCCGCCAGTGTCCTTATCGGTCTCTCACGAGGAGGAGTTGACCACCTTTTTCCCGCAACACATAGGTGACAAAGAGCTCGAAATCAGCGGGAGTCTCCACCTCCATCTCCCGGACAAGGAAGGAGGCCGGGTTCTCCCCGGTTGCGCCCGGTCGCCACCAGACCCGGGCCGGAAGGAGGCACATACCCGGAGGGAGGGACACGAGGGAAACCGTGAGCTTACCCCGCCCCACGGTGAGGTACGTGGTGTCCGCCCCACGGAAGCGGGGGGAAAGGAGTTCCAGCCGCACTCGATCGTCCTCGACGCGTACGGGAGTGAGGAAGGCGAGGGTGCCCGAAGGAGCGGCGGGATACCATCCGGGCAGGAACACGAGAAGGGTCCATATCTGCAAGAGCAGGAATCCGAGGGAGAGCCCCACACCCACGGGAAGGAACACCCTCCATAGGAAGATGATGGCGCCCCAGAGCACCACCCCCAGGATGAACGCACGGCTGGTGAGCACCTCCGGTTCGGTCACGAAGATCCCTAAGAGCCACAGGAGCACGGCAAAGGAGAGAAGGAAGAAGCCCCACTCAAGGCGGGGCCTCTTCTTCCGGGTACGCCACAGCACGAGTGCGAGCCCCAGACCCGTCGGTGCTCCTACGAGCAACGACCAGAAGGAGGGTGATGCGAGGAGGGCCTCAAGATAGGCCGTAGACATCGGAGTACTTCCCTCTGAGATACGAAAGGAAGTAGTCTGGGTTCAGCGTCTCACCGGTGGCCCGGAGGCACAGCTCATGGGCAGGATAGGTCCTGCCGTGACGGTGGATCTTTTCCCGCAGCCAGGCGAGGATGGCGTCGAACCGTGCCTCGGCGATGAGGGAGGAGAGGTCTCCCAGATCGCGCTCCATCGCATGGGCCAGCTGGGCGCTGTAGAGGTTCCCCAGGGTGTAGGTGGGAAAGTAGCCGATCCCCCCGAACGACCAGTGGATGTCCTGGAGGACGCCCTCGGCATCCCGTTCCGGTACTATGCCGAGGAGCCGCCTGCTCTCCTCCCGCCAGGCCTCAGGCAGATCCTTCACGGCGAGGCGACCCTCTACCAGGGCGAGCTCGAGCCTGAACCTGAGAAGTATGTGGAGGTTGTAGGTGACCTCATCCGCCTCCACCCTGATGTGCGAGGGCTTCACCTTGTTTATGGCCCGATAGAAGGTCTCGAAATCCACATCCGAGAGGGACGAGAACGTTTCCTCGAGGAGCGGGAAGTACTTCTCCCAGAAGGCTCGGCTTCTCCCCACCACGTTCTCCCAGAACCTGGACTGGGATTCGTGGATCCCCAGGGACGTGCCGTCCGCGAGGATGGTCCCCGCCAGCTCCTCGGCTATACCCTGCTCATAGAGGGCATGCCCCCCCTCGTGGATGGAACCGAAGAGGGAGGAGGGAAGGAAGTCCTCCATGTAGCGGGTGGTGATCCTGATGTCCCCCTCACCGAGGGTCGTGGTGAAGGGGTGGGCCGAGACATCGAGGCGGCCCCTCTTCCAGTCGAATCCCATGTCGGTGAGGATACGACGCCCCACGTGCTCCTGTCCTTCCCGCGGGAAGTGCCGATGGAGAGGGGAGTCGTCCACCTCGCCTGCCTCCATGATCGCCTCGAGGAGCTGCACCAGCGGACCTTCGAGTCGATCGAAGACCGCCCGCACCTGGGAGGCCTTCATGTACGGCTCGTACTCGTCGAGGAGGGCATCGTAGGGGTGCTCCTCGTACCCGAGCCGGTCTGCGATCTCCCTCACAAGGGAGAGGATCTCCTCGAGATGGGGGGCGAACATCCCAAATTCGTCCTCTGCCCTCGCCCGCTGCCAGACCACCTGGGCCCTGCTGGTCGTCTCCGCGAAACGGCGCACGAGGTCCTCCGGCAGCTTCGTGGCCCTCCGCCACTCCCGGTAGGTCTCCCGCACCAAGGCCCGCTCCACCTCGCCCAGCTCCTCCGCCCCCTCCGGCCGCTCCTCACCCGCCCCCGCGGCCGCGAGCAGTTCCCCCACCTCGAGCGCGGTCTTGCGCCGGTGGATGAGCCCCTGGAGCAGGGCCTGCTGCGCCGCCCGCTCCTCCACAGCACCCTCGGGCATGTAGGTCTCCTGGTCCCAGCCCAGAAGGGCCTGGACATGGGAGAGAAGCACCACCTCCCGCCAGTAGTCCTTGAGTCGTCTCACCGCATCGTCCGGGCGCATGTATCCTCCTCTTTCTCACAATCTCGTGTGGGACTTCACAGTTCCAGACTCCTCTCGTGCACCCTGCGCGCCACATCCTCCACGAAATCCCCCAGCGCCACCCCGTTCCTCTGCTCCCCTCCCCTCACCCGCACCGAGACCGTCCGCCCCTCCTGCTCCCGCTGCCCCACGATCACCGCGTAGGGGATCTTCTCCTGCTGGGCCTTGCGGATCTTGGCGTTCATGCGGTCCGCCGAGAGGTCCGCCTCCGCCCGCACCCCCGCCTCCCGCAGCGCCCTCACCACCTCCTGCGCATACCCGGCGAACACATCCGAGACCGGGATCACCACCACCTGCACAGGGGCGAGCCACACCGGGAACGCCCCTCCGTAGTGCTCGACGAGGATCCCGAAGAACCGCTCGAGCGAACCCAGGAGCGCCCGGTGCACCATGTAGGGCCGCTTCTCCCTCCCGTCGGCATCCACGTAGGTGATATCGAACCGCTCCGGGAGGTTGAAGTCGAACTGGATCGTGGAGGTCTGCCACTCCCTCCCCAGCGCGTCCCTCACCTTGATATCGATCTTCGGGCCGTAGAAGGCACCGCCCCCCTCGTCCACCTCGTAGTCGAGCCCCTCGCGCTCGATCGCCTTTCTCAGCGACTCGGTGGCCTGCTCCCACCGCTCAGGCTCGCCCACGCTCTTATCCGGTCGGGTGGAGAGGTAGGCCTTCACATCGGAGAAGCCGAAGGTCTTCCACATGAAGAGCGAGAACCTGAGGGTCTCCAGGATCTCGTCCTCTATCTGTTCGGGTGTACAGAAGATGTGCGCATCGTCCTGGGTGAACCCCCTCACCCGCAGGAGCCCGTGGAGCACACCCGATCGCTCATACCGGTAGACCGTGCCGAGCTCCGCCCACCTGAGGGGGAGCTCCCTGTACGACCTGAGCCTGGTCTTGTAGATCATGATGTGGAAGGGACAGTTCATGGGCTTGATGTAGTAGTCGCTCTTGTCCACCTCCATGGGGGCGTACATGTTCTCCTTGTAGAACGAAAGGTGCCCCGAGGTCTCCCAGAGCCACGCCTTGCCGATGTGGGGGGTGTAGAGGACCTCGTAGCCCCGCGCAAGGTGCTGCTCCCTCCAGAAGTTCTCTATCTCGAGGCGGATCCGGGCCCCCTTGGGGTGCCAATAGATGAGGCCGGGACCCGCCTCCTCGTGCACCGAGAAGAGATCGAGTTCCTTGCCGAGCCTGCGGTGGTCGCGCTTCTCCACCTCCTTGAGGTGTTCGAGGTACTGACGGAGCTCCTTGGGCGTGTGCCATGCCGTCCCGTAGATCCGCTGGAGCATGGGCCGTCGTTCATCCCCACGCCAGTAGGCACCGGCGATGGAGAGGAGCTTCACCGCATCGGGGTTGATCTGGCCGGTCCGCTCCACATGCGGGCCCCGGCACAGATCCACGAAGGTACCGTGCCGGTAGATGGAGACCTCTTCCCCTTCGGGGATCTCCTCCAGGATCTCGAGCTTGTACGGCTGATCCTTGAAGAGCTCGCGCGCCTCCTCTCTGGAGATCACCTCGCGCTTGAAAGGAAGGTCCTCCTCGATGGTCTTGCGCATGAGCTCCTCGATCTTCTCCAGATCCTCGGGCGTGAGCGAACGGGGAAGATCGAAATCGTAGTAGAACCCGGTATCGATCGCAGGCCCTATGGCGAACTTTGCCTCCGGGAAGAGCCTGAGCACCGCATCGGCCATGATGTGCGCGGCAGAGTGACGAATCCTCTCTATATCGGGTGCGCCCATGAGTCCCTCCATGCAGGTATGTCTTCACAATATGAAAAGATTTACCACGACTGTCAAGAAAGGGAGGTGTCCCCCGAGCGCTCACTCCACGGGAAGAGGACTGGTCACCTCACCACCTTCCACACGGCGCAGAAGTCCTCGTGCGCGCACCCGCGTGTGAAGGTCTGGGCGAAGAGCTCCTTCGCCGCCGCGGCGGTGGGCACGCTCTTCTTGAGCTCGTACGCGAGGTCCTCGAGGCAGTGCAGGTCTTTGTAGATGAGCGCGTTGGAGAAGTGGGGGGAAAAATCCTCCTTCACGAGCCGATCCTTCTTCGCCCGGAGTACGAGCGATTCACCACCTCCTACCGACAGGATGTCGAGGACCGTCTGCCGGGAGATACCCGCAGCCTCTCCCACGGCCAAGGCCTCGGCAATGGCCGCCATGAACACCCCCAGGGTGAGGTTGTTCACCACCTTCATCTTGCTCGCAAGACCGGGTTCACCGAGATAGAAGATGTGCCTGCCTATACAGGAGAGGAGGGGAGCCTCCACCCGTTTGAAGGCATCCTCATTTCCGCTCACCACCACGGTGAGCTCCCCCTTGGAGGCCGGTACCACCGAGCCAAGGACCGGAGACTCCAGGTATTCCCCACCACGGGCACGACAGAGGTCGTAGAAGGAGGTCACCTCCTTGTAGTGGTTGGTGGTGAAGTCCACGACCACCTTGCCCGAGAGATCGACGCTGCAGATCCCGTCCTCCCTCGACAACACATCCCTCACCGCCGTGCTGTCGAAGAGGCAGAGGCACACCACCTCGCTCCGCGAGACGAGGTCCGCAGGGGAATCAGCGACCGGGAATCCGGAGGCCTCGGCCTTCTCCCTGGTACGGTTCCACACGAGGAGCTCGTGACCGCACGAGGCGAGCCTCCCGGCGATGGCGGAGCCCAGTGAGCCGAGCCCGATGAATCCTATCTTCATGGTCCCTCCTTGAAACACATCGCGTGTGCTATATAGCTTTGTCTCTATTATCCTGAGGCATGAACGACGGGAAGTCAAGGAGCGGAGAGGGGTGCGAGGAGCCTTTCCCTGTAATGCACCGACAGGAGGTCCCGCCTCCGCTCCGTCCACCGGCACCCCAGGCGCACCACGAGCGCCGGGTCCATGTCGGCGCCGTAGGCGAAGTACCAGACCACGCCCTACCCCTTGATCACCAGGAGGGGCCGGGTGCGGACCACCGGCACCGCGAGACCCTCCCCCACGAGGGGCTTCACCACCGCATCCACGTCCTTGTAGGCCCCCGGTGCCTCCTCCTGGGCCCGCCTTCTGTCCACCGCATAGAGGCGGATCTCCTCGCGGGCGAGGTCCTCCTGCATCTCCTTGAAGCCAAACGCCTTCTTGGCCGCATGGCGGCTCATCTGCCGGCCCGCACCGTGGGCCACGCTCCCGAAGCTCTCCTTGAGCGCCCGATCTGTGCCGAGCAGGACGTACGACCCCCGCTTCATATCCCCGGGAAGGAGGATCGGCTGCCCCACCTCGCGGAAGATGCCCCTGAGGGCGGGATGACCTGCGGGGAAGGCCCTGGTGGCGCCCTTGCGGTGCACGAGGAACATCCGTTCGGCACCGTCCACCTCGTACACCTCGTACTTGGCGATGTTGTGGGCCACGTCGTAGAGGAGGAAGAGGCCCAGCTCATCCCACGGCCTGCGGAAGACCCGGGAGAAGGCCTCCCGCACCCGGTGAGTGATGAGCTGCCGGTTCACCCAGGCGAAGTTGGCGGCCGCTGCCATGGCGCCGAGGTAGGCCTGGGACTGGGGGGCCTTCACCGGAAGGCTCACGAAGTCGCGCTCGAAGAGGGGGATCCCGTAGGACTCCATCCTGGGCCGCATCTTCTCCATGTAGTCCATGGCGATCTGGTGACCGAGGCCCCGCGAGCCGGTGTGGATCCAGATGACCACCTGCCCCTCGAAGAGCCCAAGCGCCTTCGCCTTCTGGGGATCGAAGACCTTCTCCACCACGTCGATCTCGAGGAAGTGATTGCCGCTCCCCAGGGTGCCGAACTCCTCCCGGCCCCTGTCGAGGGCCTCGTCGCTCACCAGCTGGGGATCGGCGTCCCTGAGGCACCCCTCCTCCTCGGTGGCCTCGAGGTCCTCCTCGACCGCCATGCCCTTCTCCAGGGCCCATCCGAGCCCCTTCTTCATGGCACGCCGGGCCTCCTTGTGCGAGAACTTCTCGAGCCCCCGGGACCCAAGGCCTGCAGGGACGGTGGCGAAGAGGATGTTCCCGATCTCCTCGAGGACCCGCTTCACCTCGGGGGCGGTGAGGGAGGTGCGGATGACCCTCACCCCACAGTTGATGTCGAACCCTACCCCGCCGGGTGAGACCACGCCCTCCTCTATGTCGAAGGCCGCCACCGTGCCGATGGGGAAGGCGTACCCCTGGTGCATGTCGGGCATGCCCACGGCACACCGCACCACCCCGGGGAGCCGCGCCACATTGGCAAGCTGCCTCAGGGCCTCGTCCTTCGTGAGGAGGGGGAGAAGGTCCTCGGTGGTATACACCACGGCCGGCACCCGCATCTCCTCATGAGGGGGGATCACGTAGCGATAGGTGCTCTCGCGCACGAGCTCCATGGCCGCCTTCCCCTAGAACGCCACCGCCGCGTATCCTACGAAGGAGCGGGAGGGATGCTTCTCCGAGCTCTGCATGTAGGCGAGGAGGGTGCCCTTCTCCCTCCCGCACAGCCGGGCGTACTCCATGGCCACCGCCGCACCGCCGCACGAACAGGCCGCCGAGCGGGTGAGGGCGAGATCGAGGGCGCGCGCGGTGTCGAGCGAGATGAAGGCCTCGATGATGGCCTGGTCGTTGGAGAACCGCACCCACTCCTCGGCCTGCCTTCCCACCCCCACCGGGGTGAACCCGTACTGGGGGCCGTAGTGGGTGAGGTCGGTGGAACCTATGACCACAAGCTTCTTCCCCGTCTCCTTGCCGTAGTCGTAGAGGACCCGGGCGGTGCGCTCGGCCACCTCGAGGAGGGGCGGACACCGGAGGCCCACCACACTCGCGTGGGGGAAGCAGTACTTCACGAGGGGAAGCTGGATCTCCACCGTGTTGTCGGGGTACACATCGGGCTCGGTGGGCACGTGCTCCCGGAGGGCCTCCACGAGCGGCCGTTCCACCGGGAGGTCACCCAACGGAGTGGAGAGTCCGTCCTCGGGCATGTAGAGTAGAGGCGAACGTTCCGAGAGATGTCCCCCCACCACGGCCACCACCTCCGCCTCGGGATCGAGGCTCCGTATCCCCATGAAGGCGAGCTCTCCCGAGAAGTACCACCCCGCGTGTGGTACGATACAGGCCACTGCAGGGGTAGGAAGACGCCGCTCGAGACGCTTCCACCCCGCGATCTCCTCCAGCACTTCCTCCTTTTCGTCGGGGTACCAGCCCGGAGGAAGCATCCTCTCCCTCACTTTCATGGGATCCTCCTCGAAAAAACGTTCACATTCCTGAATTTTTGTTCCATAATACATTATGATGAAAAAACTCATGCTCGCCTACACCTGGATGGCGCTCCTCGCACTGGGAGGTCTGCTCGGCTATACGGGCTACCTGCTGAGGGAAGAGGCGCGGGAAGAGGCCCTCGAAGCCGAGCGGCTCGCATTTCGGGTGAGGGACACGGTGGCGGCCATCATGAGTTCCGCGGACAGGGAAAAGGCCGTCTCCGCGGTCCGCAGTTTCTTCGACTCGCTCCTCAGAGAGGAAGACCGGGTGCTCGCGCTCCTCATAACCGACGAGCACGGCCCCCTCCTGGTACGGGCCCGCTCCACCTCGTTCCTCGAGGGATCGCCCGAACAGGGGACCGCGGCCCTGGTGCGCACTCATTTCCTCCAGGGCGTCCACGATCTGCGGATCCAGGAGGCCGGCATAGGGCTCTCGGTCCTCACGTGGGAGGTGCGGCCCGAGGCGGTCGCCTCGATCCTCCGGCGCTCGTTCCTCTGGCTCGCCGCGTATGCTGTGGTCCACACCCTCGTCACCCTGCTCTTCGCCCTCATAGGCCGGCACCGCCCCACGAGGCCCGCCCCCAACCGTGAGGAGGTGAGGAGGGAACCCTCCCCTCCGGATGAGGTGGGGAGGGAATCCCTCGGGAGGACCGAGGGAAAGGAGAGGAAGCCGGCGGAAGGCCGGGAGACCGAGAGGAAGGAGGGCCACAGGGACGAAGCCGGGGAGCCCGCCGCCCCTGTGACGGAGGTGGCGGAGGAGTTCATACTCGCCCGGATACAACACGATCTGGACGAGGCCGCGAGGGAGGCCGAGGATCTCACCCTCGTCCTGGGGACGATCAGCCCGTCCGCGGGCGCCACCCTCGACGAGGAGGCGGTGGAACGACTCTTCGGTCCCGAACGTACCCCAGCGAAGCTCGACGAGCAGACATTCCTGTGGGTCCTGCCCGCCACGAGCATCCAGGAGGGGCTCTCCCTGGTGAAACAGGCCTACCCCAGGCTCAAGGAAGCGAGCGGAGCCGACTACCCCATGTACTTCGGTCTCTCGAGCAGGAGTGGAAGGCTTCTCGGGGCCGAGGTGCTCCTGAAGGAGACGCGCAGCGCCCTCAAGCGGGCCGTGCGCTCACGACATACGCCCATCTTCGGGTTCTACGCCGATCCGCAGCGCTACTGGGAGTACCTCTCCAGGAATCAGGGCCCCTCGAGCAGCTTGGAGAACGAGGCGGGCGGAGCGAGGTAGGCGTAGGCGGCCCCCTCCGGCCACACGACCACCCTCCCCCCCTCCTCCCCCACCACCCACCGCCGCACCCTGCCGTCCTCCCACTCCACCACCACCTGCCCGTCTCCCTCCACCCCGTCCCACGCCGCCACGTCCTCCGCCTCCCACTCAGTGAGCGCCGCGAGGTAGGCGACGGCACCCTCGCGCCCCACCCTCTCCATCCGATCCCCCCTCCGCACCACCCACACCTCATCCCCTCCCTGCTCGCTGCGTGCGAGGAAGAGGAGCCCTCCCTTCCACTCGATGCGCACCGAGAGGACCTCATCCGGCGCCACCCCTCCCCACGGCCGCACCTCCCTCCAGAACCGCGGCCCCCGCGTGGCGTAGAACCCGGCCGAGGCGTCCACCCGGTAGACCACGCGCTCCTCCTCGCGGCGCACGTACTGGGTTCGCGGCACCTCGCCCACCGCCCCGAACACGAGCCCCACGCGCCCGACGCCCTCGACTCCCACCACCACCCTGAGCCCCGGCTCGAGCCCCAGCTCCCGGTAGGCCGCAGGGTCCTCCGTGACCACATCGCTCCGGAGAAAGCCGTACACGAACGAGAGGAAGCGCGCCACCTTGGCGGCATCCGCCGGCACCATGCCCCCCTCCCCCTCGAGCCACCACCTCCCCTCCTCCCGCACGAGCGCGACGGGCGAGGGACCCTCGATCTCTATACGCTCCACCTCCTCCGGCGTACCCGGGAGGAGACGGGGGGCCTTGTCCTGACCACCCATGACGAGGCGCACGAAGAGGAGTACGGCGAGCACGGCGTTCGTGATCCACAGGACCCTAGTCCTCTGCATGGGGCCTCCTCAGAGCGAGGACGAAGGAGAGGAGGAGGAGCAGGCCCGGTACCACGCCCACGGCGAGGGCATCGAGCACATAGAGCACGGTGCGGGCCCTGTCCGGCTCCTCGGGCAGGTCGAGGAGCGGGACAGTACGGGTGCGCGTCACCAGGGTGAGCATATCCTCCTGTCCGAGAAGCCAGTGGAACGAGGCGAGGAAGAAGTCGAGGTTCCCCACAGCGTGGGTGAACTCCACCAGGTCCGATCCTGCCTCGGCATCGCCGAGGACGAGGATGCGCGGCGGGCCCTCCGTCACGGCGGCCAGCACGAAGGGGCCCCGACGTGCATCGGATGGGGGAGAGGTCACCCTGCCCAAGGTGGGGGATGCGGTCAGGGGATCGGTGACGAGCCAGGCCTCGGGTGTGGAGAGGAGGAGGGGCCTCCAGGCATCCGTGAGGGTGAGGGGCGAGGCCCAGTAGAGGTGGAGGGACCTCAGCACCGAGGTGAGGGGGTGCGGCACCCCGGGGAGGGGGACCTCCCACCAGAGGGGGTAGGGGTGGAGGGTGTGGACCGAGGACGCATCGCCCTCTTCCACCACGGGGAGGAGGAGACCGGGCCGCTGCGCAACGAGGGCCGGCTCCAGCTCCACGCCCCATGCCTCGAGGAGGCTGAGGAGGGGGCTCTCCTCCACACGGCCGGCCCGGAAGCCGTCATCGGGATCGACATGGACCGCATCGACGCAGAGCATGAGCGGAATCCCTGCCTCCTTTGCCGTGAGGACGAACCTGAGGTCGTCATCGGTGAGTCTCCCGTCGTCGATGACCAGCAGCAGGTCGATCTCGTCCAGGCCGGTGGAGGCCGGGTCGACGGCGCGTACACCGAAGGTGCGGGCCGCCACCCCCACGAGGTTGCGGTAGGTGGTCTGGTAGGAGTCTCCGGTGGTCCGGGCGAGGATGCCCACCACCGGCCGCCGGTCTTCGAGCAGGGCGCGCAGGCCGCAGGCGAGCTCGTACTCGAGCCTGTCGACGCTGTAGACCACGGGGAGGGTCCAGACCCGATCGAGATAGGTGAGGGAGAGCCCGGAGTAGACCGTGAGATAGCGGACCTCGCCGGCCTCCGTGATCTGGATCTGTTGAGGGACGATGCCCAGATCCTCGACCTCCATGCGTCGCTCGTCCACGGTCTCGATCTTCACCCGGATCCGCGGATTCCCGCGGGTGTAGAGGCGGAGGAGGTCCTCCACCTCGGAGGGGGTGGGGCTCACGGCGGCGAGCCTCCGCGAGGTGTAGTAGGTGATGGTGAGGGGATAGGCGATGCGTGAGAGGAGGGTGCGGGTGGTGGGGCCGAGGGTGTGCCTGCGGTCGACGGTGAGGTCGAGAGAGAGGGGGGTGAGGAGCCCGTGGAGGGTGAGGAGCAGGGCGAGTACGGCGAGGGGGAGGAGGCGGGGGGGGCGGACCGGGCCGCGCAGGCGGGCGAAGGTGTGCACGGCCCAGAGCAGGCCGAGGGCAGAACCGCCGAGAAAGTAGGCGAGGTCCCGGAGGTCGAGGAGCCCGCTGGTGAGGCGCAGGAGGTGGGCGGCGGGCGAGAGGGAGGTGAGGAAGGCGGCGAGGCCGGAAGGGAGCGGCAGGGGGGAGAGGAGTACGGGCAGGAGGAGGGCGAGGTAGGAGAGGAGGAGGGATGCGAGGAGGCCGCCGGGGAGGGTGCGGGCTCGGAGGAGGAGGGGGGTGCTCCAGGAGAGGAGGAGCAGGGCGAAGAGGAGGAGGCCGAGGAGACCGGCGGCGAGCCGGCCGGGATCGGGGGGGGCGAGAGGGGCGAAGAGGAGGGGAAGGTGGAGGGAGAGGAGGAGGGTGGCGGCGAGGAAGAGGAGGCCGGCTGTGGTGCGGGCGAGGACGGGTTCGTGGTCGCGGAGGGGGAGGGTGAGGAGGATGGGGAGGAGGGCGCGGGAGCCGGGGGTGCGCCAGAGGGCCACGGCGGTGAGGGCGGCGAGGAGGGGGAGGAGGTAGGCGAGGGTCTGGAGAAAGGGGGTGTGGGGGGCGAGGCCGCGGGCGAGGGTGCCGGAGAGGAGGAGGGTCCAGGCCGAGGCGGCGGCGAGGAAGAGCCCGGCCCAGGCGGGAGGGCCGGGGGAGCGGAGGAGGCGGGCGGCTTCGGTGAGGGCGAGGCGGCGGGTCATGGGGCGGCCTCCGGGGGGGTGGTGAGGGCGAGGAAGGCTTCCTCCAGGTCGGGTTCCCGCTCCTCCATACCGACCGGCTCGGCCCCGCGGGCGCGGCACCAGGCGAGCAGGTCCTCGGGGCGGGCCTCCGGCACCTCCCTCACGGCGCGCACCACCTGGAGCCCGCCCTCGCCCTCAACCCCCAGCACCCTGAACCCCGCCACCACACCCCTCACCTGTCCCACACCCCCTGCACACCGCACCACCACCAGCCTCCCGGGAAGCAGCCTGCGCACCTCCTCCACCGTCCCCTCCCCCACCAGCCTCCCCCGGTGCAGGAGGAGCACCCTCTCACAGATCCGCTCCACCTCGGAGAGCCTGTGCGACGAGAGAAGCACCAGCCGGTCCTGCGCGAGCTCCCTGAGCAGGCCACGCAGCCCTGCCTGCGCCGGCGGGTCGAACCCCGTCCCCGGCTCGTCGAGCACCACCACCCGTGGACCCCCCACCAAGGCCGCCGCGAGCCCCACCCGCTGCCTGAACCCCCGCGAGAGCCCTCCCAGCATCCTCCCCCACACCTCACCCACCCCCACCCGCTCCGCCACCCTCCGCACACTCCCCTCCTCCACCCTCCCCCGCACCCTGCACGAGGCCACCCACACCAAGAACTCCCCCACCCTCCACTCGGCGGGGAAGACACACTCCTCCGGCATGAACCCCACCATCATCTGGGCCCGCACCCGATCCTCGTCCATCCGCAGCCCCCCCACCACCACCTCCCCCTCATCCGGCACGAGCGCCCCGGTGATGATACGCAGCAGGGTGGACTTCCCGGCCCCGTTCGGACCGATGAGCCCCACACACCCCCGCTCCCCACACACGAACCCCACCCCACGAAGGGCCTCCACCTCGCCGTACGCCTTCTTTACTCCCCTCACCTCGAGCATGGCTAGTCCCTGTACGGTATGGGGATCGTCTGCCTGTCCCGGCAGAGAAAGGCCTCCGGGAACTCCTCCTTCGCCTCCTCGAGGAGCACCTGGAGATCCCGATTCGTGTAGCGCGGGCTGTAGTGTATGAGCCCCAGCTTTCCCACCCCCTCCGCTTCCCGCGCGATCCTCCCCGCCTCCCTCGCCGTGAGGTGCCGCTTTTCAGCCGCCGTCTCGGCGAGCTCATGGGAGAACATCCCCTCGCAGATAAAGAGATCCGCCCCCTTCACGTAGTCCTTGATGTGGGGCAGGTAGAGCGTATCCGTCACAAACGCCACCTTCCTCCCCGCACGAGGAGGACCCAGCACCATCTCAGGCCGCACCTCCTCTCCCCGCACGTTCTTCACCACCTCGCCCCGCTGAAGGCGCGACCACAGCGGCCCCATCGGCACCCCGAGCTCCCGCGCCCGCTCCGGATGAAAGACCCCGGGCCGGGGATCCTCCTCCAACACGTAGCCCACACAGGGCTTGGTATGCCGAAGCGGAATCGTCCGCACCGAAAACCCCTCCCCCCTGTAGCACACCACCGACTCCCCCCACGGCACCTCCTCGACCACGATCTCGTAGTTTATGTACATGTCGAGGACCTGCCTGCTCATCTCCACGTACTCCCTGATCTTGGGAGGCCCGTAGATGTAGAGCGGCTCGGACCGATCCACCTGAGAGGAGAGCATGAGGATCCCCGGCAGCCCGGTCACATGATCGGCGTGCGTATGTGAGATGAAGATCGCCGAGATCTTCTTCCACCTGAGGTTCAGGGAACGGAGCGAGACCTGGGTTCCCTCCCCGCAGTCGAAGAGGAAGAGCTCCCCCTCCCTCCGGACGAGGACGGACGTAAGATATCTGTACGGGAGCGGCATCATCCCGCCGGTACCGAGGACAAACACTTCCATGTTCATAGGTAGGCTTACCCTAGCAGATTATCCTGTTTTTCGAAACCCACGAGGCCCCCTCATCCCCTCCGTGCCTCTTCCACCTCCTCCCTGATCGTCCGTGCTGCCTCCTCCAGGAGGGCCTCGTCCATGGCGGTATTGAGGAACCAGGCCTCATAGGCCGAGGGAGGAGCGAGGATGCCCCGGGATCTCAGTACGGCATGGAACCGGGCGAATGCGGCACTATCCTGGCGCTGCACCTCCTGGAAGTCGAGGGGAGCCCCTCCTTCCAGGAAGAAGAGCGACCACATGCCGCCACACCTCACGTAGGAGACCCCTTCGAGGGAGGAGAGGTGTCGGTCCAGAACCCTCCCCAACCGCTCGAGGAGAGCCCAGACATCCTCCTCGTCGCACACCCTGAGGGTGACATTCCCTGCGGCGCACACCACGGGTCCGCCCGCAAAGGTTCCAGCCTGGTAGACAGGACCTGCGGGGGAAAGGAGGTCCATAATCTCCGCAGGCCCCGCCACTGCCCCTATGGGAAGCCCCCCGCCTATGATCTTTCCGAGACAGAGAAGGTCGGGCCACACGCCGAAACGTCCTGCAGCCCCGTCTCTGGAGACCCGAAATCCCGTCATCACCTCGTCGAAGATGAGGAGGGCCCCCCACCGTCGGGTCTCCTCCCTCAATGTCTCGAGGAACCCCGGACGAGGAGGGACCACCCCCATGTTCCCCGCCACCGGTTCCACGATCACGGCGGCGATCTCCTCGCCCTGTTCCGCGAAGAGACGCCTCACCATCCCCTCATCGTTGTAGGGGAGCACCACCGTAGTCCCGGCGATCTCCGAAGGGACCCCCTGCGAGGAGGGAAGTCCCAAGGTCGCCCCTCCTGAACCCATCTTCACCAGAAACCCATCAGCATGGCCGTGATAGCATCCCTCGAACTTCACGCACAGGGTCCTTCCAGTTACAGCCCTCGCGAGCCGCACGGCGGTCATGCAGGCCTCGGTCCCCGAGTTCACGAGCCGCACCCTATCTATCCAGGGGAATGCTGCTGCGATCCTCTCCGCAAGCTCCTCCTCTCCAGGATGAGAAAGGCCGAAACAGATACCCCGGGATGCTGCGTTCTCCACCGCCTCCACCACCGCAGGGTGGGCGTGCCCCAGGATGAGGGCACCCCATCCTCCGATGAAGTCGAGATAGCGGCGGCCCTCTTCATCGTAGACAAAGGGCCCTTCCGCCCGCGCCACCACGAGCGGTTCCTCATCCACAGCTCTGAAGGCACGTACGGGTGAGTTCACCCCACCTACCAGATAGGATTGAACCTGGTCTCTACGCATGGTCTCCTCCCCATGAGGCGATACGGCGTGTGTCGTAGGTGATGAGAAGATCGGCCCCTGCACGGAAGATCGCGGTCACCGCCTCCCTGAAGGCCCCGGGAGCACTCCCCTCCTCCTCTGCCCGCACGAGCATGGCGTACTCCCCTGAGACGAGGTAGGCCGCAAGCCTCACGCGGGGAAAGGCCGCCCGCACCCTCTGTATGACGTCCAGATAGAAGAGGGCCGGCTTCACCATGACCGCATCGGCCCCCTCCGCCAGGTCGGCCCACACCTCCACCAGGGCCTCGGCCCCGTTGCGCACGTCCATCTGGTAGGAACGCCTATTCCCAAAGGCCGGAGCTGATCCGGCCGCATCCCTGAAGGGGCCGTAGAGCCTGGAGGCGTACTTCGCCGCATAGGAGAGGATCCTCACCCCGGACAGGCCTCTCCCGTCGAGGGCCCTGCGTATCGCCTCGACCTGACCGTCCATCATGGCAGACGGCGCCACCCAGTCCGCCCCCGCCTCACCATGGACCACGGCCATCCGGGCGAGGAGGAGCACGCTCTCGTCATTGCTCACCTCCTCCCCACGCACGAGGCCACAGTGGCCGTGCGAGGTGTAGCCACATACGCAGACGTCGGTGAAGACCTCCAGCTCGGGGAATCGCCGCTTGAGCTCGCGCACCGCTGTCGGGACAGGTCCATCCGCCCGAAGGGCCCACGAGGCCGCCTCGTCCTTGTACGAGGGGGGAACCACGCCGAAGAGGAGCACCTTTCGGATCCCGGCAGTCAGCAGGGCCTCTACCTCGTGGAGGAGGCTCTCGAGGCCATGACGGCAGACCCCCGGGAAGCCGGGAACGGGCTCCTTCCCCTTGCTCTCAGTGGTCACGAAGAGCGCCTGGATGAGCTGCTCACTTGACCATGTGGTTTCTGCGTGCCGATCTCTGGTGGCCTCGTCCTTTCTGAAGTGCCTAAGCGGTAACATCGCCCAGTGCCCTCCTTGTAGTGACTCCTGGGGTATGGATGCGGATCCCCGGTGGAAGGGCGCCAAAGCGCTCCCTGAAGACCCTCACGCCGGAGGGTGAGAGAAAGACCACCTCGTCGAAGGCGCCCACCTCCAGCGGAAGGGCCTCTGGATAGGAAGCAGGGACGGTATCGTAGAAGGGGACCGCATCCACGGTATTCCCACGTCGGGAAAGCTCCTCCTGCAAAAAGGGATCCGAGAGCGAGGAACAGGGGATGAGGATCTTCTCCCCCCTCCAGTCCTCCTGTGTTGCGAGCGAGATAAGCCCCTCCGCCGAGTCCTCCTCCGGGATGAGATCCGGAACGAGCCCCCGCTCCCTGAGTGCCTCGGCGGTCACCCTACCTATAGCGACCACGCGCTTGCCCGCAAGGAGGCGGAGATCACCGTGCTCCAGGAGGCGGTCCACGAAATGGACCACCCCATGGCGAGAGGTGAAGATGAGCATGGTGTATGAGGAGAGGCCTTCCATCACCTCCTGGACCCTCTTATCGCGTCGGGGGACCGTGGCGATGCACGGGATGTGCACCACCTCCCCCCGCGCCCGCCAGGGGGCAGCGCGCGTCCCGGTCACAAGGATGTGCGGACGGTCTTCCCACCACGACCGAGAGACGCCGGTGGCCCCCACCAGGAGGAGCGCGGGACGCGGGACGGATCCGGTCCACCGCGCGCCGTCCTCCAGTGTGAGGGAGAGGTGGGTCTGTTGGGGCCGGGCCGCCGCACTCACCACCACCACAGGGGTGTGAGGATCCCACCCCGCCTCCAGGAACCGGGCGCATATCCGGGGGAACTCCTCACCCGCCATGTAGTACACACAGGAAAGTCGCTCATCCGGCGGGGGGATGAGGGCCCGCTCCGGAGGATACCCTGTGGAGATGAGGAGGGAGGAGGCACCCTTCCTGCGCGTGAGCGGGATCTCTGTGCAGGCGGAGGCGGCCTGAAAGGCGCTTATCCCCGGCACCACTTCGTAGGGTATCCTCGCCGCCCTCAGCCAGGAGAGCTCCTCCTCGAGCCGCGCGAAGAGAGAGGGATCCCCGCCCTTGAGGCGGACCACCTTCTTTCCCGCATAGGCGGCCTGGATCATCAGGTCACACACCTCCTCCACGGTGTACCGGTCCTTTCCCTTACGTCTCCCCACTGCCACGAGCTCGGCCGTCCTCCCTGCGAGAAGCTCAGGGTAGACGAGGTCGTCGTAGAGGACGAGATCCGCCTCCCTGAGGAGTCTTTCGGCCCTCAGGGTGAGGAAGTCTGCAGTGCCGGGCCCTGCACCCACGATCGCCACCCTGCCCCATCGCCCCCGATCGTCGAGGACGTCACAGAGGCGGTGCGCCTCCTCATCACCCTCCCGCACCACTGCCGCAAGTCTGCCCTGCAGGGGGTGGGGGACAAAGGGGAGGGGGAGGTGAGGCACCTCTAGTGCCAGCCGGGTGAGGGCCAGCGCGGCCATCACCACCCCGTCTATCTCGCCGGAAGAGACACGTGCGAGGCGCTCCTCTATGGTGCCCCGTATGTCCACGAGCTCCCAGTCGCTCCGGAGGTGGGAGAGCTGCTCTCTCCTCCTCGCACTGCTAGTGCCGATCCTCAATCCGGCCGGAAGCTCCTCCACAGAGGAGGCGGACGCCCACCGGGGGTGGAGCACGAGGACATCCTCGCGCGGGCCCTCGAGAGGGGTGATCGCCGCAAGGGAGAGTCCCTCCCGGAGATCGTCGGGAAGGTCCTTCGCGCTGTGGAGGGCCACGTCGATCCTCCCCACCAGGAGGGCCTCATCGAGGGCATCGGTGAAGAAGTCCGAGCCCTCTACGAGGTGGAGGGGGGTGCGCTTATCGCGATCACCTCTGGGATGGAGGACCACAGGCTCCCATTTCACCTCCCCCGCCTCAGGCGAGGCGTCTCTCCACCGTGCGATCCACTCCCTCACCTGGGCGAGGGCGAGCATGCTTCCTCTGGTACCAAGCCTCAAGACGCGCATACCGAGCCGAACCCTCCTCTTCAAGGATCTCTTCAGCCCTCACGAGGGCATCCCTCCTTCGTTCCCACACCTCCTGTCGGCGGCGGCCGAGCTCCACCACGTCCACATACGTCACCTGGGGGAGGTCCGCAAGACCGGGATCGATATCGTGGGGCACCGCAAGGTCTACCAGGAGGAGAGGCCTCCCCCGTGCAGCGATGAGTGGCGCATGCTCCTCACGCCGCAGGAGAAGATGCGGAGCTGCGCTCGCCCCCACCACCGCATCCGTGCGCTCCAACACGAGGGGGAGGTCCTCCAGGAGGACCGCCTCCCCCCCGCACTCCTCCGTCAGGGCACAGGCGGCCTCGTACCGCCTTCCTGCCACCATCGCCGCCGTAAGTCCCATCTGGACCCCGTACCTGAGCACATCCCTCGCCACACGGCCTGTCCCCAGAACCGCGATCCTCCCTCCCGCCCCGAGCTGCTCCCTCATCCACCACGCAGCCAGGCCCGCCACCGAACGGTATCCCTGCGAGAGGGTGCAGCAGGTACGAATGCGTTTCGCCACCCCCAGGACCTGCTGACATACATTGAGGAGCACAGGCCCCATAGTCTCTGCCTCCTGAGCCTGCCGCCAGGCAGTCTTGAACTGAGAGACGATCTCGGTATCGCCCGGCACCACCGAGTCCATGCCCGCAACCACCCGGCAGAGGTGGAAAAAGGCCTCCCTTCCCCGGTAGATCCTCCCGGGAAAGCCGCCCCTCTCCTCGCACCACGATCCTACCCGTGCCATGGCCCGGGGGGAATCAGGGACCACCAGCTCCCAGCGGTTACAGGTCTGGAGGAGCATCGCCTCCCCCACCCCGAGCCCGTGGAGAAAGGGGACCACCCCTGCCGGTGGGAGGTAGAGGCGCGCGATCGCCTCCTCCCCTTCCCGCTCAATGTGGACTCCCCATAAGCAGATCATAGAGCATCCTCCTCGCCGTGATGGTCTTCCGCACATCCCCCTCCTCCGATCCCAGGGCCACGACCAGATCGTTCCACCGGAACGAGGTCATGAACGAGACCACACGCCCCTCCTTTCCCCCTGCGTTGCACGCAAGTATTCCCCGGGCACGCGCCTCCTCGCAGATGCGGGCGTTGAGACCTGCATCGGAGGTGGCCGCCACCACGAGGACGACGCCCTCGAGATGGGCCGGGAGGAAGCCCTCGTGCCGCCACTCCCCCCTGAACCAGGCCGGGGGCTCTGCCACTGGATCCATCACCCGCACGCGCGCCCCCGCCTCCATGAGGGTCCGCGCCTTCCTAAGCCCCACCTTCCCTGCCCCCACCACCGCGACAGGGAGATCCTCACACTCCAGAAGCAACGGAAGCTTCATCCCCGCCTCCTACAGGTGATACTCAAGGAGGATCCTCCGATCCTTGAGGAGCCGGGCGAGGTCCTCCACCAGATCCTCCTCGCACACCCCCTCCCTGAGCCTCGCCGCGAGCAGCTCATCGGGAAGCATGCTCCCCACCTCCACCACGAGCACCTCCGCGGGACGGGCCACCTCACACAGGAGGGCCACCTCTTCCTCCTCCATCCCCACCACCGTGGTGACCACCACGAGCCCTGTATCCGTCAGTAGCCTGAGAACCTCGCCCATACGTCGCAGGTGTTCCTCCCTGTCCTCCACCACCAGGTCGGCCTCAAGCCCTTGCATGAGGTTCTCCGAGGCGAGATAGTAGACGTTCCACCCCCTCTCGAAGAGGGTCCGCTCGGCCCTCCTCGCGAGGGCATCGAGACACGAGGGCTCATCGCCCGTAACCAGGAGCACATAGGGCCTCTGCCCGTAGCGCATCGCCCGTTCATCGGCTCCCACCTCTCCCCTCCGCCACCGCTCCTCCCTCGCCCGCACGTAAGAGTCCACACCAGAAACCGGCAGGGCCTCGAGGATCACTCCACCACCTGCAATCTCATACTCGTCGATGATCACGAACCTCCCTGTGGGAGGAATGCGGTGGTAGAGGTCGAAGGCCACCGGTTTGAGGGTCGAGAGCACACACTCGGCCACATCGTACTGCTCCACTACCTCTTTGTGACTCTCAGTGGTGAGATCTGAGGAATCCACCACTGCCTTGATCTCCGAGAGGTAGGCGGCCTCCCTCGCCGCCCCGAGGCGGAGCGTGTAGCGCTTGCCCTTCACCATGGGATGAGGGGAGAGCCAGAAAAGGGTCACCCTGAAGGCAGAGGCTCCCTCAGGAGGAGGTTCATCCACCCTGGCTGCAAGCTCACCTGGACGTACATACACCTGGGTCTCGAGGGTAAACCCCTTCGACTCCCCTGCCGAGAGGAGGGAGGGCTCCTCATTGAACGACTCTATTCGCTTCACCCGACTCCTCTTTCCCGAGGGATAGAACACCACCTCATCGCCCACTGAAAGAGTCCCTGTCACTACCGTGCCGGCAATGATCCTCCTATCATCTCCGAGTCTGGTGAACTTGTACACCGCCTGAACGGGCATGCGAAATGGCCCTCCCTCGGTTCCTGTCCGTGGGGAGAATTCCAGGAAGACATCCTTCACCGTGGGCCCGAGATACCACGGCATGCGGGGAGAGAGGCTCACCAGGTTGTCCCCCTCTCTTCCAGAGACAGGGATATAGGCTACTGGACGAATCCCGAGTCCCTCGAGGAACTCGCCGAAGCGATCCCGCACCCTGGAAAAGGCTTCCTCCTGCCAGTCTACAAGATCCATCTTGTTCACCAGGACCACCACCTGTTCCACGCCGAGGAACGAGAGGAGATACCCGTGGCGTCTGGAGTTCTCCTGCACCCCCTCTCGCACATCGATCACCAGAAAGGCGGCATCGGCACGCGAGGCTCCGGTCACCATGTTCTTGATGAACTCCACGTGGCCTGGGGCATCGATCCACACAAAGTCCCGCCCCTCGAGTGAGAAGAAGACTCGGGCGCTGTCTATGGTGATCCCCTGGGCCTGCTCGTCTTTGAGAGCATCCAGGAGATACGCATATTCGAAGGTCCGCGCATTCCTTCGACAGTACTCCTGAACCTGCTCGAGCTCCCCCTTGGGCAGAGCCCCTGCCTCGGCGAGGAGCCTCCCCACAATGGTACTCTTTCCGTGGTCCACATGGCCCACCATGACCACCGCCACTCTCTCTTGATGGGAGAACAGTTCCCTCCTCTCTCCATGTCGATCTCTCATCTGGCCTCCCTACATGTAGCCTTCACGCCGCAGGGTCTCGAGCGTCCCCCCATCCTCCTTGTCCTGTTCCCTCCCTGAGCGCTCCGCCACTCCCTTGAGGGCACCCGAGGAGAGCTCTTCGACAATCTCATCCACGGTCCTGGCTCGAGAAAGGATGGGCGAGGTGCACGGCGCGCATCCGGGCGAGCGGTAGCGGCGTCCCTCTCCCCGGTCGAAGTAGAGGGAGACCACAGGGATCCGCTCCCTCCGGATGTACTCCCATATGTCGAGCTCGGTGCACTCGAGGATGGGGTGGATCCGCACGTGGGTACCGGGTGCGAAGTCGGTGTTGTAGTAGTTCCAGAGCTCAGGAGGCTGGTCGCCGATGTTCCAGCTCCCCTCTGCAGAGCGGGGCGAGAAGACCCGCTCCTTGGACCGGGTCCCCTCCTCGTCCGCACGCACCCCCACGATCACGCCGGTAAACGGCGCGGGATTCGCATCCTCCTCGTACCGTCCCTTCTCGTGATCGAAGCGCCACCGCGGCCAGTCCCCTGCGATGGTGTGCTTGAGGGCCTCGCTCTTGAGGAGCCGACAGCACTCTATGCGCGAGCACGCACCATCAGGATAGGTGCGACGCTCCCTGAGGGCCTCCCTGTTCTGACCCACGATCATGTCGAGGTGCCACTCCCTCACCAGCCTATCGCGGTAGGCGATCATCTCGGGGATCTTGAAACCGGTGTCGATGTGCACGAGGGGGAACGGCACGTGGCCGAAGAAGGCCTTCCGGGCGAGGTGGAGGAGAACGGTGCTGTCCTTCCCGATGGACCACAGCATGCAGAGCGAGGGGAAGCTCCGGTAGGCCTCCCTGAGGACGTAGATGGCCTGTGATTCGAGACGCTGGAGCCTATCCATGGTCCCTCCTCGTTCGTTTGGTGTGGAGGCCGCACTCCTTCTTCCCCTGCTCCCACCACCAGCGGCCGGCCCTGGGGTGTTCGCCCGGGAGGACCGCCCTCGTGCAGGGCTCACACCCGATGCTGGGATAGCCCCTGTCGTGAAGCACGTTGTAAGGTACCCCATGGCTCTTGAGGTACGACCAGACCTCCTCGTCACTCCAGTCCGCGAGGGGGTTCACCTTGATGAGCCCGTGAAGCTCATCCCACTCCACCACCTCCACCCCGTCCCGATCAGGACTCTGCGCTTTGCGAAGTCCGGTAATCCAGACCTTCGCCTCTTCGAGCGCCCTCATGAGGGGCTTCACCTTACGGATATAGCAGCATCGCTTTCTGAGCCCCACACTCCGGTAGAATGCATTGGGACCATAGGTCCGTACAAACTCCTCCACGTCCTCTGCGGCAGGGGCATACACCCTTAGGTCCAGGTCCCAACGGGTGTGGATGAGATCGAGGAGGGCATAGGTCTCCTCGGGGAGTCGTCCGGTGTCGATCACAAACACCCGGGGTCGGGGGGTGAGGGAGAGGAGCATGTGGGTGATCACCTGGTCCTCGGCCCCAAGGCTCGAGGCCTGCACCACACCCCCTCCCCACTCATCGAGGACATACGCGAGCACCTTCTGTGGGGTCTTCCCTTTGAGTGCCTCTCTATAGGTCTTCACCCTCTCCTTCAGATCCACAGCTGCCTCCTAGATGTAGTACTCTGGCTCACGCCGGCCAAAGGGGATGTGCTCCCACACCCGCTCGTGGAGGGTGTACACCACGATCTTCACGAGGGCCTCCCACCCCCCTATGAAGAGGGCGGTCTCCCACTTCCCGGTCACGAAGTAAGCGATGAGGGTGGTGGTGAGGGTGGCGATCACCCTCCACGAGATGGCCTTACAGACCGATCTGAGGTGCGTGTCTCTCGCGCTCATGAGCCTGCCTTTCGCACGTGGATCCTCCACGAAGCACCCTCCTTCCTCTTCCATACCACCTCATGCCCCTCGCCCTCGAGCGAGGCGGGGACGTTTTCTATGGGCTGTCCATCGTCGAGGAGGAACTCCACCTCGGTCCCTGAGGGGAGGAGTTCGAGGACCAGCTTGGCCTTCACGAAGTTGATCGGACACGGCACCCCCCGGAAATCGTGGAGGGGGACCTCCCCGGCAGGTGAGGGGCGCGTGGGCGCAGAGGAAGCCTCGTGGGCCTCTTCGAGACGGGGAAGCCGGAGCGAGTCGTCCATCGCGTGGTAGAGCTCCTTCACCGCCTGAACGAGGGCGGCCACCTCCTGGGGCTCTGGACGTCCTCCCCCGCGGACCGCCTCGAGCACACGGCCGAACCCGGGGTCGAGGTGCACCCCCACGAACTCACGGAGGAATGCATCGAGGACCGCGGCATCCTCCCTGGTCTCGATCCCCTTGGTGATGAGGAGGGCCCTGCTCGCGGCAGTCACCGCCTGGGCGAGCCTCCCCTCCTTGAGGGCCTCTTCGGCCTGGGAGAGGTCGTACTCGATGAGATCGAAGAGCCCGGCGGAACACTCCCCCTCCACCTTGCCGAGGAGTGAGAAGGGGAGAGGATCGTACCAGTCGTGATACGGCCGCAGATCCTCCTCCGGCGGCGGCACCTCCCCATAGGAGGGTATGAGGGAGGTGAGGAGGGCCCTTCCCTCCCGCTCATAGAACTCGAACCAGGACTCGCCGGATCGTCGCCGTTCGGTCACCTCATGGAAGAAGGCAGCCACCAGATCCGGGACACGGGCTGCAGGGACCACCCCGAGGCGCTCTGCGAGTCGCGCCCTTCCAGGCCGGAGCGAGGCACCTGCGTACACCACGTACGCAGGGATGCTCCTCCCGTGGAGGCGGCGGGCGGCTCCCGCAAAGCCGAGGTCTGCCACAGGGGTCTGGCCGCAGGCGTTCGGACATCCCGAGATGTTGAGGGTGATGTCCCGCACCTGGGGGTGGGCGCCCAGGGCTCCCACGTGGCGCTGCAACGCCACCAGAAGGTTGCGCGAGAGGCAGATCCCCAGGCGGCAGGTGTGGGCCCCTGCACAGGCGACCGCCTTATCCCATACCGTCTCAGGTCCCACCTTCAGCCCCAGCTCCCTCATCCGCTGCTCCACCCGGGCCACCTCCTCCTCCGGGATCTGACGGAGCAGGATGTTCTGCCTGTGCGTGAGGCGAATGGTGTCCTCCCCAAACGGGGCCACAAGCTCGGCGAGGGCCTGTGCCTGCTCAGGAGTAAGATCACCCAGGGGAAGGACGACCTCCCGCCACACCCCCCTCACCGGAGGAGCGGGGGGAACCTCCAGGGGAGGAAGGGATCGGGACCTCACCGACTCGAAGCGCTCCTCAAGCCTCGCGAGGAAGACCTCATCACCCCAGACATCCCTCAGAAACCTCAGCCGGGCCCTGTGCCGGTTCCTCCGATTGCCGTGCGCATCGAAGAGCTCCTTCACCGCCCTCACGACCGCATACACCTCTCCTTCCGGAACCCACTCCTTCCAGAGGATCCCTGTCTTCGAGTGAGCGCCCATGCCTCCCCCCACATAGACCATGAAGCCCCGCCTCCCCTCCCGCTCGACGGCGATGAGCCCCACATCGGCCACGAGCGCGAGGAAGGGGGTCTCCACTCCGGGGGCAAAGCAGACCTTGAACTTGCGAGGAAGGGTCCACGAGTCGGACTCTGAGATGAGGCGTTCGGTGAGGGCCTTCGCGTGGGGCACCACATCAAAGAGGCCATGATAGCCGCTCAAGGGATCGGCGATGATGTTCCGCACCGTGTTCCCCCCTCCCCCTCGGGCGGTGAGTCCGAGGGGATAGAAGGCCTCGGAAAGGGCCACCGTGGCCTCCAGGGAGAGGTTGTGTATCTGGAGGTCCTGTCGCGTGGTCACGTGGAGAGGACCCAGGGTGTACCGCGCGGCCTCACGGGCCACGGCGGCGAGCTGCTGGGGGGTGATGTCTCCTGCAGGGATCCTCAACCGCATCATGTAAGCCCCATCTCTCCGCTGCTCATAGATCCCCATGGGCACCCTGACGCTCCTGAACTCACGCGGGTCGAGCTCGCCTCGGAGGAACCGGAAGGCCGCCTCCCGGTAAGAGGCGATGTCCTCACGGAGTCGCTCTGGCAAGGAGATGTGCACCGCACTCATGCTCCCCCTCCTGTCACCTCTATGGGCTCCTCGGTGACGCGCTTTTCCTCGTCCACCCGAAAGCACCGGAGGACTCCCTCTGCGACCGAGTAGATGAGGTAGCGCATCTCGGTGTCGTTGGCGAGGCGGATGTCCTCCTCCGACATCCGCGCAGGCGTGGCCGGATGGGAGTGATACACCCCTATGAGCGAGAGCCCCTCCTTCCGGGCAGCCTTGAGGGCTACGAACTGTTCCTCGGGGATGAAGGAGAAGTGCTCCGGCGAGGCATCCGCATTGGTGAGCCGGAAGATCCTCCGCGTCTCGTCCCCCACCCCGGCCACATACCCGCACGCCTCGATCGGCGCCTCCTCCCGCGCGTGGCGGACGATCTCCTCGATGAGCGAGGCAAGCATCTTCATCCACCACCTCCCGGCTTCCTGATGCGTACGAGGTAGGTGCCGCCCTCCACGTGGGAGATGTCGAGCACCTCATAGCCCTGCTCACGCGCGGTCTTGGGCACATTGTCGAGGGGCTCACCCTCCGAGAGGTAGACCTCGAGCACCTCACCGGGCTCGAGCTTCTCCAGCTCGAGCTTGGTCTTCACGAAGGTCATGGGGCAGGTATCACGTGTGATATCGAGCCTTCTCATATAAATAGGACCTCCCCTCCCTCAGAGTATTCGAGAAACTTCGCCACCCCGAGCACTTCCTTCACCGGGGCGATGAACACACCTCTGTCCATCCCAAGGATGTGCATGGACATCTCACAGGCGTAGAAGTTCACCCCAAGGTCGATACTCGCCTGGATGAGTTCCTCAAGGGTAGCCACGTGCCGCTTCTTCATAAGATGCGTCATGAGCTTGGGACTCACCCCGAGGAAGTTGAGCCTGGTTAAGGGGAGGTTCTTCCTTCCCCCCATGAGGAAGTTGAAGACCCTCGCGAGGAACCCCTTCCCCACAAAGGCCCTCCCCTGCTTCTTCTTTATGATATTGAGCCCCCAGAAGGTGAAAAACAGGTTCACCTCGTATCCCACCGCTGCGGCACCGGAGGCAAGGGTGAATGCCGCCACCGCGGTATCAAAGTTCCCGTGGAACACCACGAGTGAAAGCTTCTTGCTCATACAGAACTCCTCTCTCTAAGGTCGCATGCGGGCTGCTCGTACTCCCGCAGCTCGGTGATCTCAGGGGAAGTACCGCACAGAGGGCACTCCTCCTGACGCCCGATCCGCACCTCTCTGAACCTGGAGGTGAGGGCATCGAAGACGAGAAGCCTGTCCGTGAGCAGATCTCCCACCCCGAGCAGATACTTCACCGCCTCCGTGGCCTGGATGGTTCCAAGCACCCCCACCACCGCACCCAGAACCCCCGCTTCGGCACAGGTGGGCACGGCTCCCTTGGGGGGCATATCCCGGAACACGCACCGGTAACACATATGCCCTGGCACGTAGGTGAAGGTCTGGCCCTGAAACCTGAGCACCCCTGCGTGCGAGTAGGGCTTACCCTCCATGACACAGGCATCGTTTATAAGGAACTTGGCGGGGAAGTTGTCCGTTCCGTCGATGATGAAGTCGTACTCCCGTATGAGGGAGCGGATGTTCTCCGCCGTCACCCTGTAGGAATAGGTCTCCACTCTCACATCCGGATTGAGTGCAGCGAGCTTCTCGGCCGCCGACTCCACTTTCGGCCGCCCCACGTCAGGGGTGAAGTGGAGGATCTGGCGCTGAAGGTTGGAGAGTTCGACCACGTCCCCGTCGACCAGGCCTACGGTCCCCACCCCTGCTGCGGCGAGGTAGTAGGCCACAGGAGAGCCCAGCCCTCCGGCGCCTATCACGAGCACCCTACCCGAGAGCAGCCTCCCCTGTCCCTCCCCTCCCACCTGGTGGAGGAGTATGTGTCTGCTGTACCTGTAGATCTGATCTTCCCTGAGGTTCATCGCCTACTCCTTTGAGAGCACCTCGAGTGCCCTCGAAAAGTCTTCTATGAGGTCCGCGCTCTCCTCTATCCCCACCGAGACCCTGAGAAGGCCCTCGTGGACCCCGGCGCCCGCCCGCTCTTCCTCGGTACGCTCGTGATAGATCGTGGAAGCAGGATGGATGATGAGCGTGGCGGCATCCCCGAGATTGGCGAGGGTTCGGGGGAGCCTGAGGGCCCGGATGAGCCTGAAGCACTCCTCCCTGTCCGCCAGGCTGAAGGTGAGGAGGCCTCCGTAGCGCCCTCCCTCGAAGAGCCGGGAGGCCACAGGATAGGAGGGATCGTCCTCGAGCCCCGGGTACCGCACCTCCCTGACCCTGGGATGCCTGGCGAGGAAGGAGGCGAGGGCCTGCGCGTTCTCGCAGTGCTGGCGCACACGGAGCCCCAGGGTCTCGAGCCCAAGGTAGTGGAAGAGGGCATGGATCGGGGAAGGACTCATCCCCATATCCTGGACGATCTCCCGTCTGAGCACGTAGAGGAAGGCCGCCTCTCCCGCCTTCCCCACCGCCTCCTGCACCGCCGATCCTGGAAACGCCGTCCAATCGAACACACCCGTATCCACGACCAGACCCCCCACCACCGTGCCGTTCCCCGTGATGTACTTGGTGAGGGAGTGCACCGCCACATCCACGCCCCACCTCCGTGGATCGAACATACCCGGGGGAGCGAGCGTGCAGTCGGCCACAAGGGGAACCCCCTTGGCGTGCGCCAGGTTGGCGAGCAGAGGGATGTCGGGGACGTCGAGCCTCGGATTTCCTATCACCTCGAGGAAGACGAACCGCACCGCGTCATCCAGAACCGACTCGAGCTGCTCGGGAAGGAGTGGATCGAAGAGGCGGACCTCGATCCCACATCGGGCTACAAGGCGGGAAAAGAGCGAGAGCGTACCGCCGAAGAGGCTCGAGGAGACCGCCACCGCATCCCCTGCCTGAGCAAGGGCAAAGATCACCGCGGTGATGGCCGCCATGCCAGAGGAGGTGGCGACCGCTCCTCGCGCCTCCACGATACGGGTGAAGGCCTGCTCGAAGAGGGCCACCGTGGGGTTACCGATACGGGAGTAGATGAAGCCAGGCTCCCTTCCCTGGAAGACCCTGGCGAGCGTCTCTGGGTCCACGTACGCAAAGGAGGCAGAGAGGTACACCGGGGGGATGGTGGCCCCCCAGGCAGGATCAGCCTGGGGGAGTGCGTGTACGGCACGGGTCTGAAGCCTCACCGGCCACCTCCCATGAAGTAGAGGAATTCCACCGCATCCCCGTCCTTCACCTTTGTGGATGCGTAGAGGTGACGCCGTATGACCGTGCCGTTGAGCTCCACGGTGACCGTCTCCGGCATCCTCACCTTCTTCACGCTGAGGAGCTCCTCAACCGTGAGCTCATCGTAGGGGAGCTCTTCCGGGGTCCCATTGATGGTGAGTCGCATCTCCGCCTCCTAAATCCTACTATACATATAGGATATTATTTCATATCATAAAATATACGCCACCATCATCATTTTGTCAAGCTTTTCTGTCAACTATTTGGAAAAAAAGAGAAAATAGAACTAATGTAATATTCTAAGTATTGGGGGCCTGTTTGCGGGGTTGACGCTCCCTTCACCGAAAAATAGAGAAGGAAGGCCCACCACGTGTGTGCCGGCCGTCTTTCCGAAAGGCTGAGAGGGACGAGGCATCCTGGCAGGTGCGTGGATCACCGCGGAACGGGGAACGGGGAGGCACCCCGTGTCCCCCTTCCGTACTCAGGAGAACCAGGCGTGGTGCGCGTCTCACCCCGCATACAGAGGGAAACTTTTGAGGGGCAGGAGGGCCGCCCCGAGGAGGGCCGAATCCCCCCCCAAGGGTGAGAGGAGGATGCTCACGTCGTGGTCCTCACAGAGCGAGGACTCCTCGAGGAGGATTCGGTTGAGGGGATCCATGAGCCGGGAACCGAAGATCGCGATCTCCCCTCCTATGTAGACGAAACGAGGATCGAACGAGAGGATGACGTTGTGGATACCGTACGAGAGGTACTCAACATACCTGTCCCACACCGTCATCGCCTCAGGCTCACCACCCTCCAGACCCTCGAGGAGCTCCTCGAGCGTCACTTCCTCTTTCTTCTTCTCGAACGAGTAGTCTTCGAGCAAGGCAGAGATGGAGGCGTACCGTTCCCAACACCCCTTCTTCCCGCAGTTGCAGAGCCTCCCCTGCGGGAAGATGGTCACGTGTCCCACTTCACCTGCCCGGGCGTTCGCTCCTCGATAGATGTCGCCCCCTATGATGATCCCCGCACCGATCCCCTCGGTGATGGAGATGTACACCACGGGGTCTTCGCCGTTACAGTGCCCGTTGAGCATGTGCTCGCCCAGGGCAGAGGCGTTCGCTTCGTTCTCCACCATCACGGGAAAGGGAAAGAGTTTCCCGAACTCCTCGAACGAGACGTTCTGCAGGTGGAGGTTCGGCGCCACCTCGAGCACCTTCCGCTCCGGATCGGTCACCCCCGGAAGGGCGATCCCCACCCCGAGGATCACCTCCGGAAGCAGGTCCTCCTCCCTGAGGAGCTCGCGAATCATCCTCTCGATGAGGGCAGAGAGCCCTGCAGGGGAGAGCCGTTCGGGAAGGCGCTCCTCCCGCTTCAGAACCGGTTCGGCGTAGAGGTTCGTGAGCGCAGCCTTGATCTTTCCGGGCCGCACCTCTATCCCTATGCTGTACCGCGCATCGGGTACGAACTCCACCTGGAGGGGACGCCTCCCGCCCCGGGACTCCGCCATCCCGGCCTCCCGCACGAATCCGTCGCGGATGAGGTCCTCCAGGTTGCTCGCCACCGTGGGCAGGCTCATGCCGGTCTCGAGGGCGATCTCCTGCCGGGTGAGGAGCCGCCTCTGAGCGAGGACCTTAAGGATCTTGTTCCGGTTCTGAATCCTTATATTCTTCACAGACATAGGTATACCACACCTTCACTCAAGATACAAGCATCTGCGAAAGTTCATTTAAAAACGCAACCCCCGGCCATCCAAAGCAGAAGGGGGGAGGGCCGTCCCCTCCCCCCGTGCCCTCAGGCTTCGAGCAGATACCGGTTGAGGACGGCCTCCAGGAGCTCCTGCCTGCCGGAGGCGTTCTTTATCTCTGCCTTGTCGATGATATAGGCTTCGAGGTCTTCGAATCCCACCTTGCCCTCGACGATCTTCTTGCCGATGCCCTCACGGTAGCTCGCGTACCGCTCCTCCACGTGCTTCTCTATGGCCTTGTCCTCGAGGAGCTTCCAGGCCACCTTGAACCCCCGTGCAAAGGCATCCATGCCGGCGATGTGGGCGATGAAGATATCCTCGGGCTCGAAGGATCCCCGCCGCACCTTGGCGTCGAAGTTGAGCCCACCGGGAGCGATCCCGCCGTTCTTGATCACCTCGTACATCGCGAGGGTGGTCTCGTAGATGTTCGTGGGGAACTGATCGGTGTCCCATCCGAGGAGGTAGTCACCCTGGTTGACGTCCATGCTCCCCAGGATCCCGTTGATCCGGGCGAAGTGGAGTTCGTGCTGGAAGGTGTGATAGGCCAGGGTCGCATGATTCATCTCGATGTTCACCTTGAAGTAGGGCAGGAGGTCGTACTTCCTGAGGAACCCGTACACCGCAGCCACGTCGAAATCGTACTGGTGCTTGGTAGGCTCCTTGGGCTTCGGCTCGATGAGGAACTGCCCCTTGAACCCTATCTTCTTGGCGTAGTCCACCGCCATGTGGAGGAAGCGGGCGAGGTTGTCGAGCTCGAGCTGCATGTTCGTGTTGAGCAGGGTCTCGTACCCTTCGCGACCGCCCCAGAACACGTAGTTCTGGCCGTCCAGGTACAGGGTCACCTCGAGCGCCTTCTTGACCTGGGCCGCCGCATAGGCGAAGACCTCGGCGTTGGGCGAGGTGGATGCCCCATGCACGTAACGCGGATGGCTGAAGAGGTTCGCGGTTCCCCACAGGAGCTTCACAGGGCTGTCCTTCATGAGGTCCTTGGTGTATTCGACCACCTCGTCCAGGAGCTTATTGGTCTCCCTGAGCGTGGTCCCCTCGGGTGCGATGTCCCTGTCGTGAAAGCAGAAGAAGGGGATCTCCAGCTTCTCCGCGATCTCGAAACAGGCCCGCATCCTGGCCTTGGCCTGCTCCATGGGATCGGAGATCGAGAGCCATGGACGGATCATGGTGCCCACCCCGAAGGGGTCCTGCCCGCTCCCGTTGAGGGTGTGCCAGTAGGCAAGGGCGAAGCGGAGGTGCTCCTTGAGCGGCTTGCCACCGATCACCTCATCGGGGTTGTAGTACTTGAACGCGAGGGGATTATCGGATCCCGGTCCCTCGTAAGGGATCTTTGAGATGTTCTTGAAAAATTCATTGATCATGGCCCTCTCCTTGGTTTATGAGATCTTCTTACTCAATCAGTATAGCAGGAGAGGGCCTAAAAGACAAGAACTTTTATAAAGAAAATTAATAAACCACCCTCTTCCCTATCCTTCTCGAGGATCCACCTCTTTTTCGTAGTCGATCTCTTTGAACCCGAACCCGTGGAGATTGAGGAAGTCCGTGAGGTATCCGTCCACGTCGGCCTCGGTATCCAACGTCTCGGTGGTGATCCGTTCCCACACCTCGGCCACCTCCCTCTGCACATCCTCCCGCATCTCCCAGTCGTCCATGCGGATCCGGCCTTCATCGTCCACAGGCACCGGTCCTCCCGCGTAGAGCCGCTCTGCGAGCATGCGGTACATCTGTTCGATACAGCCCTCGTGGATGCCTTTGGCCTTCATCACCGTAAAGAGGATCGAGAGGTAGAGGGGCACCGCAGGGATCACCGCGCTCGCACGGGTGACCACCGCCTTGTTCACCGACACATAGGCCTTCCCGCCCACAGAGGCGAGCGCCTCGTCGAGGGTCTTGGCCGTGGCCTCGAGGTGCTCCTTGGCCTTCCCTATGGTCCCCTCCCTGTAGATGGGTCGGGTGAGCTCGGGACCGATGTAGGAGTAGGCCACCGTCACCGCTCCCTCCGCGAGCACACCGCCCTCCTTCAAGGCCTCCACCCAGAGCTGCCAGTCCTCGCCTCCCATCACCTTCACCGTGGCCTCGATCTCTTCCTCGGAGGCCGGCTCAATGGCGGCCTGGACGACTTCCCGCTTGAGGGGATCGAGGGCCTTGGAGGTGTAGGTCCGGCCGATGGGTTTGAGCGCCGACCGGTAGGTCACCCCGGAGACCGGGTCCGTCCTCACCCCTGAGGCAAGGCTATACACAAAAAGGTCGATCGTGCCGTACTCCTTCTTTATGAGGTCGACCACCTGCGCTTTCACCTCGAAGGAAAAGGCGTCGCCGTTGATGTCGTGGACCTTGAGACCGGCCGCTTCGGCCCTCTTGAGGAAGTGCCGGGCTGCGTACCACCCCGGCGTGCCGGTGCGTTTCTCGGACGGTTCCTTCTCGAAGTACACCCCTATGGTGGCGGCTCCTGCCCCGAACCCCGCGGCGATCCGGGTGGCCAGGCCGTATCCTCCCGAGGATCCCACCACCAGGACGTTCTTCGGACCCGACGAGAGCGGACCTCGCTGTCTCACGTAGTCTATCTGCCTGTCGACGAACAGCCTGCACCCTTCCGGATGGGCGTTCATGCAGATGTTGTTCCGGATCATGGGCTTTATCACCATACCTCTCACTCCTTTCGTGCGTAATCGGCGGACGAGTCTCATACTATGTCGAAAAGGAGAGGAGGTCAAGCGTTTATTCGGCCGCCGGCCGAATATTTCCCCCGTTGTTGACGGTAGGGGGTATTGGTAGTACGCTTTACTGTCAGCACCTGAACGCAAGGGGAGGAACACCATGTATGAACGAGACGTCACTCCCAAACCGGTACCGTTCTATCTGAAACCCAGGATACTGCTCCTGGTGGTACTGGTGGTAGTGGGACTCATCCTTTTCTTCACGAGCTTCTTCGTGGTCGATCAGACCGAGGAGGCCGTGGTACTCCGATTCGGGAGGTACCACCGCACAGTGGGGCCGGGTCTGCACTGGAAACTACCGCTCGGCATAGACCGCAACTACAACGTCCCCACCCAGGTCATCCAGAACATGAGTTTCGGCTTCAGGACCGAACGACCCGGCGTGGTCACGGTGTACTCCAGCCGCGACTACCCCGGCGAATCCATCATGCTCACCGGCGACCTCAACATAGTGGACGTGGAGTGGATCATCCAGTACCGGATCGTCGATCCGAAGGCCTGGCTCTTCAACGTGGAGGACAGGACCAAGACCATCCGTGACATATCCCAGTCGGTCATCAACATGCTCGTGGGAGACAGGGCCATCCTCAACGTCATCAGCGTCGACCGGACCATGATCGAGAGCGAGGGACAGGAGCTCATGAACCAGCTCTTCAAGCAATACGACCTCGGGATCACCGTGACTGCGGTGAAGCTGCAGAACGTGGTGCCCCCCAAGGGCGAGGTGCAGGACGCCTTCGAGGACGTGAACAAGGCCATCCAGGACATGAACCGGCTCATCAACGAAGGTAAGGAAGCCTACAACAAGGAGATCCCGAGGGTGAAGGGCGAGGCGCAGCGGATCATCCAGGAGGCCGAGGGATACAGGGCCGAACGGATCAACCGGGCGGAAGGCGAGGCGAAGCGATTCCTCTCGGTCCTCGAAGAGTACCGCAAGGCCCCTGAGATCACGCGCACCAGGCTCTACTACGAGATGCTCGAAAAGGTGCTCCAGAACGCCGAGAGCCTCGACCTGGTGGACAAGACCCTGGAGAACTTCCTCCCACTCAAAGCACTGGGTGGCACCGGTACCACAGGAGGCGCACGATGAAAAAGCTCGTAAACACCCTGATCGTCATCGCAGTGGTCCTCTTCATCTTCCTCCTCTTCGGGCCGTTCTATGTGCTCTACGAGGGAGAACAGGCTGTGGTCATCCGCTTTGGAAAGATCGTCCGGGTGGATCAGGAGGCAGGCCTCAAGACCAAGGTCCCGATGGTGGACAATGTGGTGAAATTCTCGAAGAAGATCCTCTCCTGGGATGGAGAACCGCAACGCATCCCCACTCTCGAACAGCAGTTCATCTGGGTGGACACCACCGCCCGCTGGCGTATCACCGATCCGGCGAAGTTCTACTCCACCCTCACCACCATGGAGCGCGCCTACTCACGCCTCGACGACATCATCGACAGTGCGGTGCGAACGGTCATCTCCGCCAACCCCCTCCGCGAGGCAGTCCGCAACTCCAACATCATCAACGAAAGAATGGCCGAAGAGGTGATACCTCTCGAAATAGGCGAGGAACCTGCGCTCACAGAGGAGCTGAAACAATACACCCAGGTATCCACCCAGCAGGAGCTCATCAAGAAGGGCCGGAAGGTGCTCTCCGACGAGATGCTCACATTGGTGAAAGAGGTGGTTCCCAACTTCGGCATCGAGGTGATCGACGTGATCATCCGCCAGATACGCTACTCCGACGACCTCACAGAGAGCGTGTACCAACGCATGATCAAAGAGAGAAACCAGATCGCCCAAGCCTACCGGTCGTTCGGAGAAGGAAAGAAGCAGGAATGGCTGGGTAAGCTCGAACGTGACAAGAAGACGATCCTCTCCGAGGCCGAGAAGAAGGCGAACGAGGTGAAGGGACAGGCCGACGCCGAAGCCACGAGGATATACGCCGAGGCCTTCAGCAGAGATCCCGACTTCTTCAGGTTCTGGCGCGCGGTCCAGTCCTATGAGCTCACGCTCCCGGAACTCAAGAAGATCCTCTCCACCGATATGGACTACTTCGACTTCCTTTACAACCCCAACGCGAGGTGAGATTCCACGGGCGCCCGGTATGATCGGGCGCCCTTCTCTTCTCCGTAACGTAAAAGGGGAGGGAAATCGTGACAGGCACTCCCCCTATGTGGTATATTTTCCTTGAAGAGAGACGCCGGGATGTCCGAACACCTCGATCCTTCAATCTACGATCTCGAAGCTGAAGAGCTGGATTCGTACCGAAGGGAGGAGGTTTTCCCCTCTCCTCCAGAAGGGGAGAGGAAGTACTGGCGTCTCATCAGGGAGGCAGGGACCTCTCCGTCCCAGAGCATCCCCTTCCTTTCGGCCGTGCAGCTCGATCAGATCCGCAGACCTGCCGATCGGGTGGGACTCGAGCGATTGTTCCTCGCCTATCTCACCCATGGCGGGCCCACCTGGCTCAACCCGTACCCTCTCCTCCAGCGCCTCGAACGCTCCCTTGAGAAATACCTCGGCCCGAAGAAGGCCCTCGCACCGCTCGTGGACCTGCTCGCCCGTCTTGCGGAGAAGGGGATCTCTCCCCATGGATTCCTCCTCTACGTGGTGCTCCCCAGGATGGAAGGCGACTTCAACTGGCGGGAGTGGGAAGACCATCACTTCCCCGCCTTCCGCACCATCGGGGACCTCCTCGTCTCACTCAGACAGGAGGCGCCCTTCGACAAGCCGGTACTGGGCGACGAACACCTCCACCTGGCCCGCGACGTGGTACTCATCAAATACCTCGCCCGGCCCCTCGCCCGCCTCCCACGTGCGGAACTGCAACGAGACGATCTCATCCTGGAATACCAGAGCGTATGGCGGTCGCTCCACCTGGCCAGCACCACCTTCATCCACTTCCTCAGGACCCACATCCTCGGCCCCCTCTACACCCTTTCGGGGAAGCTCTCACTGGATCAGATCATCGAGCTCCTCGCCCCCCTCCCCGAACTCGAACCGCTCCTCGCCTCTCTCCCACCGGAGAAAGGCCTCAGCGTGCACCTCTACCACGCCCTCCCTGAGAGAGAGATCCTCAAGCGGACGACGAAAGACTATCTCCCCTCTCACGTGATCAGAGAACTCTCCGCCTATACCAGGCTCGTCGCACGTCTCCTCCCTCGGCCCCTGGGGATCCCCGTGCTCAGGCTCATAGCCTATCTCCTCCGCATGCGGATGGAACCCGACCTCGGCCGCACCATCCTCTCCCTCGTGGAGTCCCTGCCGCCGAAGGGAGGGCTCGTGCTCTACAAGTGGCACCTGAAGAGGCTTTTCTCGATCCCCGTCAATCGACGGGAAGCCTTCATCGCTGAAACAGCCGGCCACCAGGGGGTACACCCGGCCTATCCCTTCACCGAGGATCTCTTCCCCGATCCGGAAGAAACACACCAGCGTCACGCCTTTGCGGAGTACGCGAAGCTCCTCTCCGTGGAGCCCGATCGCATTAAGGGGGCCTCCGACATCGTACACCTCTACCTCCGCCGGCACCCCGAGCTCGAGCCCGTCTTCTCTCTCATCCGGGAGGACATCCTCGAAGGCCGCGACCGCAGATGGGACCCCGAGCGCATCTCCCTCTACGACAAGGCCACCGGTCCCATCCACGCCCCCTTCCTCCGCACCATCATCCCCGGCATGGGCTCCCTCTTCTACACCGCTCCCAAGTCCCCCTCCTTCCAGGATCTCGCCTCCCGCTATCCGGTCTCGCCCACCCTCCCCCCACTCTCCCACACCTTCCCGCTCACCCTCACCACCTCCACCCCCCAGCTCTGGGAAGAGGCGTCCGTGAAGGAACGCATTGCCCTCCAACCACTCCTCGCCGTGAGTGCCGTCTTCCGCACCCCCCTCGCCTCCCCCCCTGAACAGGAAGTCTTCCGGGCCATCAGCAGAAAACTCCTCTCGCTCAGGGAACCGCTGGAGCGCACCTATCAGGAACTCGCCGCCGCCCCCTCCCCGAGTCCCGAAGCCGCACACCTCCGCCAGCGCTACGAGCACCTCCTCGCCCGCCAGCGCGCCCTCCGTACCGCACTCGGCCTCTATCAGGAGGCATCTCCCCACCTGCGATTCCTCATCGCCCTCATGGTAGGGGCACACTTCGGCAAATCCGACCCCGAACTCTCCCGACTCGCCCTCTCGTGGACCCTCGCCCGTTACCGGCACGACCCCCTCCTCGCCAAGCAGATCGCCTATCTCTCCGAGGACCTCGCCGAGGACGACCTCTCCCTCGCGCAGCTCTCCCAGATCACCCTGAGTCTCGAACACCTCTTCAGGCTCGTGGCGGACGATCCCCACATCCGGGACGCCCTCGACCACACCTCCACCGAACAGCAGGACGTCCTCGCTCCCTTCCTTCTCACCAGACGGAAGACGCTCACCCTCGACGCCGTGGACGCCGCCCTCAAACGCCTCTGCCGCTACCACCAGATGCTCGCCGAGCAGGCCAAGTGGCAGGAACTCCTCTCCCGCACCTACCGGCAGGAGGAGCCCCCCCACACCTTCAAGCTCTACCTCTCGAAGACCCCCCTCGACGCCTACTACGGCGACATGGGCGGGATCTGTCTCTCCGAACACCCCGAAGCCATCACGAACCCCGACCTCTACGTGGCGAGACTCGCCGACCTCACCTCGGGCACCATCCAAGGGGTGGCCGTGCTCTACCGCAACACCGTCCCCTCTCAGAGCATGGGCGGCAGGCCCTACTGGTTCGCCTTTGCCATCAACCCCCTCCCCTCCCTCTGCCGCAAACTCTCCAACGCCCAGCTCCTCCAGATGTACCTCAACTACCGCATCCTCTTCGAGGAGCTCTCGCGCCGCACGGGCATGCCCGTACTCCTTCCCGGCATCTCGAGCTGGGGCATCATCTCCAACAACGACCACCTGCGCCGCATCATCCTACGGTATGAGCTCATGAGGAAACCGCCCGTCCTCAAGGACGCCACAGGCTTCTCCTTCTACTACCACGAGTACCAGTACGCCCATGCCGCATGCATCATCGACCCCGCCCGACCCGACTCCTTCACCGCCCGGCGGGACCTCGAAGCCCTCACCGCCCACCTCGCGTCTGACAGCGCCACAGCACCCGCACCATCAGCTCCCGTCTCGGCCTGAGCCCCGCTCCTGCACCACGAGGAGGAACTGCTCCTCGGGCATGGGCCTCGCGTAGTAGAACCCCTGGAACACCTCACACCCCTGTGCGGAGAGGAACGCCACCTGCTCCCGCCGCTCCACCCCCTCCGCGATCACCACGATTCCCAGATCTCCGGCGAGACGCATCACCGACTGCACGATGGCCACATCCTCACGCCGTTCAGGCACCCCTTCCACGAACGAATGGTCCAGCTTGATGGCCCTCACCCAGCAGCGCTTGAGGTAGTTGAAACTCGAATACCCGGTACCGAAATCGTCCACACAGAGGCTGATCCCCATACCGCGGAGGGATTCGAAGACCCCCTCCTCCTCGGCGAGCGAGAGGAAACTCCGCTCGGTGAGCTCGAACATGAGCACATCACGGGGGATATCACACGCGATCATCCTATCTGCACAAAACGAGATGAATTCACCCTCCCTGAGCAGAGGCGGGGCCACGTTCAACGAGAGGAAGGGGAGGAGGATCCCCTGCTCCCTCATCCTGGCCCACAGGCCGCACACCTCGGCCACCACCCACTTCCCCAGGGGGAGGATGAGACTCTTGTCCTCCAGGAGCGAGAGGAACTCCCCCGGGGAGAGGATCCCCTCGTCCGGATGGTTCCAACGAAGGAGGGCCTCCGCCCCCACCACCGTCCCCTCCTTGTCCACGAACGGCTGGTAGAACAAGACGAGCTCGTTCCGCTCGAGGGCCCTGTGCAGCTCATGACGGCGCATCACGAGCGACCGGAAGCGCTGCTCCCATCCCTCCTCGTGGAGGGAATACGCCCGCCCCTCCTTGAGTGCGTGCTCGAGGGCCAACTCGGCCACCTCCACCACCCGTGCCGGATACCGGGAGTCCGACGGATAGACCGCAGCGCCCGCCACCCATGAGACATCGAACCGCCGCCCCTCCACCACGTAGGGCCTGTTGCACGAGGAGAGGATACGCCTGAGGAGTCCCACCACCTTACCACGCTCCCCCATCCCCCCTGCCACGAGAAGGAACCGATCCTCACCCGTTGTCCACGCCTCGTCCGAAGGCCGCATGAGGCTACGAATCCGCTCCATCGCGCGGGCGATGATCTGCTGCTGCACCCCCCTCCCATAGACCCGCCCCACCTCCCAGAGCGAGGAAGAGGCGAGGTGGATCACCGCACACACAGCCCCCTCCCCGCGCGAGGCAAGGTATTCCTGGAAGCGCACCACGGGCGGCAGTATCCGTTCTTCCTCCTCCCTCCTCTCCTCCCTCTCCACCACGACCACCACACACTCCCCGGCCACACATCGCCGCGTACACAACACCCGCCGGTTCCTCCCCCCCACCTCCAACACCGCCTCCTCCTCCCTTCCCTCCAGCATCCCTTTCAGCTTCTCCACCGATGCTCCCCCGAGGAGCATGGACACGCTCTCGATCGGATACCCCTTCCCCGGCTCGATCCGGAGCATCCACTCCTCACACAGACGCGCGTTCACCCACACCCTTCCCCCCACCGACACCATGACCGGGTGCGCCGCCCCCTCCATGAGTCCCTCCACCACCCGCAGGAGGAGAGCCCGATCCCTTCTCAGGCGGATGGCGTACTCCACGAGCGCCGATCCCTCCACACCCCCTATGAGCCACACCCACCCGCCCGGGAGATAGCCCCCGTATCCCCTCCAATCGGCCCAGAGGAAGAACCCGACCCACACCACCCCCCACACCAACCCCGCGCCGCGAAGCCCGGCCGCGAGCACCCCCCCGAGCGAGAGGAACATGAGAGGGAAGACCCACACCCCCAGGAAGGGGAGGGCATACCGGGCCGTCACCCCCACGAGGACGAGCCCCACCACCGCGAACACCCCACGAAGACGAGGAGACATACGACACTCAGTCCGTGCGTGCGGTCGAAAGCCCCACGTTGCCCAACCGCTCGGCGAGCCGGAGGATGTTCGACACCTCGACCCTCTGGTCCTTGAGAGAGAGCGACTCCTCCGCCGTCTGGGTCATCTGCTCCACCGTGGCCGCGATGGTCTGGAAGAGCTCCTCCTGCTGCTTCGTGGAGAACCCCACCTGAGAGAGCAGGCCCATACTCTGCTGCACGGTCTGTATGAGATCGCTCAAGGAGAAGAGAAGACGTTCCATCGCGGGGACGACCTCTCCAAGCCGAGAGGCCTCGCGGTTCGAGGCCTCCTCGAGGAAGGCGATGTCCCCCACCAGTTCCTGGGCCTTCCGGCCGATCCCCTCGGCCGAGGCCATGGTCTCGTCGGCGAGCTTCCTGATCTCGTGGGCGATCACCCCGAACCCCTTGCCCGCCACCCCCACGTGGGCCGCCTCTATGGAGGCATTGAGTGCGAGCAGGCGCGTCCTGTCGGCCACCTCTGCGATGAGCGACACCATCTCGGGGATGGTCGCCGACCGCTCCCTGAGGAGCCTCGCCCGCCTACCCACCTCCTCCACGTCCTCCTGGGCCGAGAACACGTGCGTGGACGACTCCTCCATGGTGTTGTAGTTCTCCCTCAGGACCTCCTCCATCTTCCTCACCCCGGAGAGGAGCTCCCCGTGCACCTGCTGGAGCTCCCGGGCCGTGGCGAGCAGGACATCGGCGTTCACACACCCGAGGGCCTTCCTGAACCCGTCGATCACCGAGTAGAGGGCGAGGATGAGCTCCTGCTGGACCAGCCGCTGTTCCGACACCCTCCGCCGCTGGGCTTCCTCCTCCTTGAGGAGGTAGAGCACGCAGTGCTCCTTCCTAGTGAGCCCGGCGGCGAGGGCGCGGGCCATCCCCTCGCAGGAGAGATACCCGCACGCCCCGCAGTTCCGCTCGTCGGCAGGAGTGGTCTTCCCGAGCTCCCGGAAGATGCGCGCCTTCACCTCATCGGTGAGCACGGGCAGGTCAACCATCTGCGACCTGTCCTCATAGGAACGCCTGTAGAGGTGGGGCCTCCAGTACCGGGAGAGAAGCCTGGAGAGAGCCCGCCTTCCGCCTCCCGGCAGGAGTCCACGCTTCCGGTAGGAGGCCATCATGCGATCGGCCCTGCGGCGCACCGCCTCCTCCAGCACGTCCCGCGGCCCTGTCTGGAAGCGCGTGCCCGGCCCCCCGTTGCAGCCGAGCTCGCAGTTGAGACAGTCGAGAAGGAGCGGGGCGCTCCCCCGCTCGAGAGCCTGCGGGATCTCCTTGAAGTAGGGGTAGAGGACCTGAGGCCCCTCGATCTTTCGCGTACGGGAGACCACCTCCGGCATCTCCCGGGCGAGGGTGGCGAGGAGTCCTCCCGGATTCGAGAACCAGACGGCCCGCTCAGCCGGATCATTGTCGAACTCCTCCTCGGCATAAGTGGAGAGATCGACCCCTTCCCGCTCGAAGTAGTCCACCAGTCTCCGCATGGTCACGTTGTAGGTCCCCACCCCCACGGTGAGAAACTCCCGCTTCTTCGCCACGCACGGGGAGACCACGAGGAACTCGTGATCTCTGTACTCCGGATAGAAGGCCTTCACCATCTTCATCACGTGCACCATGGGACTGTCCACCGGTGCGAGGTACGGGAGGAGCTCGGGCTGGTAGAGCTCGAGGTAGCTCACCACCGCAGGGCAGGGCTGGGCGATGAGGAACCCGGGACGTTCTGTCTTGAGGTAGTGGACATACGAGGCGATGGTGAGCTCCGCCCCAAAACTCACATCGAAGACCGCCCTGGCCCCCATGGCCTTGAGCCACCCGTTGAGCCTGAGGTGGTGCTCCCCGAAATGAGCCGCCGCAGCAGGCGCCACGAAGGCCACCACCTTCTTACCTCCCCTGAGGGCCTCCAGGGCCTCCTCAAGGTCGTCCACCACCCTGCGCGCACCGTGCGTGCAGGCCTTGAGGCACTCGCCGCACCCGATGCACAGCTCGGGCCGCACCTCCACTACCTCTCCGGAGCCGTCGTTCGCATACTTCACCGGACAGACCGCGATGCACCGGTGACAGCTCACACAACGCGCGGGATCCACGTCGATGAGCGGCTGACTGTAGACCATTCCCCCCTCCTTCGAAGATCTCTTCACCCATCATGACAGGGAATCCACGCCTCCCGATTCAGCCTTTCCTTGCACAGGCCCCCTGATCTCACTACACTGGAACTACATCCATACGAGGAGGAACCCATGCAACGAACACTCGGACGATCGGGTATCACAGTGAGCGCCCTCGGCCTCGGGTGCTGGCCCATGGGAGGCGTGGCCTACCGGGACGAGAAACCCGACGGCTACGCCGGTGCGGACGACAGGGAATCGATCCGCGCGATCCATGCGGCCATCGACGCCGGCATCACCTTCTTCGACGTGGCAGACTGCTACGGGGCAGGCCACGGCGAGGAGGTCCTCGGCGAGGCCCTCGAGGGAAGACGCCACCGGGTGGTGATCGCCACCAAGTTCGGCAACCTCTTCAACGAGAGCACCCGCACCCTCCAGGGGGAGAACGTCTCACCCGGCTACATACGAAGGGCGCTCGAGGCCTCACTGAGGCGGCTCAAGACCGACTACATCGACGTGTACCAGATACACACCTGGAGCATGAACCTCGCCGACGCAGGGCCGTGCCTCGAGACCCTCGACGCCCTCGTGGATGAGGGCAAGATCCGTACCTACGGCTGGAGCACCGACCTCCTCGAGGGGGCCATGCTCATCGCCTCCCGGCCGAAGGCGAGCGTGATGCAGTACCAGTGCAACATCCTCTTCCACGACGACCGGCTCATCAGGTACTGCGAGGAACACCGGCTCGCAGGCCTCAACCGCAGCCCCCTCGGCATGGGGCTCCTCTCAGGGAAGTACCGGCCGGGCGACCGCATGCCCGAAGGCGACATCAGGGGACAGAGGATCGAGTGGATGCAGTACTACCGCGACGGAAGGCCCAATGAGGAACTCCTCAAGAAGCTTGAGGCGGTGCGGGAGATCCTCACCCGCGGAGGTCGAACCCTCGTGCAGGGAGCCATCGCCTGGCTGTGGGCCAAGAGCCCGGTCAACATCCCCATCCCGGGATTCAAGAACACCCAACAGGCCCTCGAGCTCGCCGGGGCCATGGAGAAGGGCCCCCTCACGCCCGAGGACATGGCCGAAATAGAGACACTCCTGGGGTGAGCGTGAAGCACGTGGGCGAACCACCCTGTTCCATATGTATGAGGGAGACCTCCCTCACGATATCAAGAAGTGTCCCTCGATCACAAAACGTGGTGTCGGCCTCCTTGCTCACGGTGGTGCTCCTCCTTGCAGGATGTACCACCGTCTCTTTTCACGAGAAGGAGCTCTTCGAAGGTGCAGGGAGGGTGGAAGAGGATCCCCTCCCGGGTGTGGAGCGCACCTTCATCACCCTCTCGGACGGCACCGGGCTCGAGACATGGGTCGTCCCCGCCCCGACCCCCCGGGCCGTGCTCCTCTTCTTCAGCGGGAACGGAGGCCTCTCGAAGGCCCACCTCCCCTTCTTCCGGGAGGCGGTGGCCCGGTGGGACCTCACCGTGGTGGCGGTGCACTACAGGGGGTACGGACGAAGCGGGGGAAGCCCCACCATAGAGACCCTTGCCTCCGACCCACCGGAAGTCCTTCGCCTGGTGAAGGCCCGATACGCCCCGGACCTCCCCCTCATCGTGGCCGGCCATTCCCTGGGAGGCTATGCCGCCCTCAGGTGCGCCGGCATGCCTGAAGCCGACGCCTTCCTCATCGTCGCCACCTTCACCACCTCGGCCGAGCTCGCCGAGGCATGGCGCAAAAATCTCGTCCCCTGGTACGCCGCACCCTTCGTGAGGATCGACGTCGACGAGGAGGTCCTCACCCTGGACAACTACGAGGCAGTGGCCCGGGTGCGCGTGCCCATCGCCTTCGTCCACGGTACAGAGGACGATGTGATCCCCTCCTGGATGTCCGCACGCCTCCACACCACCTGCCCCTCCCCCCACACCCTCCTCCGCACCATACCCGACGCCGACCACAACACCCCCCTCCTCCCCCGCCACCGGCAGCCCACCCTCGAAGCCCTCGCCTTCCTCCTCAGCCACCTCCCCCGCTGACCCCCAACACCTCCCGCACCAGACCCGCACTCGCCAGTCGTCTCCCCACCGCCTCCTCCCCCCGCTCCAGCACCACCCTCACCAGACCCCTCCTCACCCCCTCCTCCATCCGCACCCGCACCCCCAACCCCAGCCTCCCCTCCGCGAACCCCGCACACACCCCCCGCATCGCCCCGCTCAACCACCACGCCCCCTCCCTTCCCCCCGCACACCCCCTGCACAGGAGCCCCTCCTCCACACTCCCCCACCACGCCCCCTCCTCACCCAACCCCCTCCCGCACCGCGCGCACCGATCCCACTCCGGCGCCACCCCCAGGAGCCCCAGGAACCTCAGGAGCCACCCCAGGAGCACCCGCTCCACCTCCTCCACCCCACCCGCCCGCCTGAGCGCATCCCTCCCCTCCAGGAGCAGCCGATACACCTCGGCCTCGTGCCCCGCCCCATGCGTCGCCACCACCAAGTCGGCCCACAGCTGGAACACCGCGAGCCCCTCGAGCCCGCCTGCGTCCAGCACCTCCACCCGATCCACATCCGAGACCTTCACATGACCCTTCACCGGATTGACATAGAGGTAGAAGACCGCCCGGGAGCCCACCTGCGCAGCCGCCCCCAACCTGGAAGAAGGCCGCTGGGCGCCGTAGGCCGTCGCCTCAAGGAGCCCCTCGCGAGAGAGGATCACCACCGCCCTGTCCTGATCCCCCACCGGCCGGGAGCGGACCACCACCCCCTCTGTTCGCTTGTTCCTGCGCATGATTTTGTTTACTTTAATAGGGGTATCGCACCCTGGTAAACCCCCACGGAAACCCATGATAAGGAGGCACGATGGAACAGCACATCATCCCTGCCGACCAGATACTCCCCCAGAAACTCCACCTCCTCCCCCTCGTCGACCGCCCCCTCTTCCCCGGCATGGTCACCCCCCTCATCGTCACCGGCGAGGCCGACGTCCGCACGGTGCACGAAGCCCTCGAAGGCGGGAACTTCATCGGCCTCGTGCTCACCAGGACCGAAGAGCGGACATCCGTCTCGCCGGACGGCCTCTACACCGTGGGGACCGTGGCCCGTATCCTGCGGAAGATCAACCTCCCCGACGGCGGACTCAACATATTCGTCTCCACCCTCAAGCGCTTCGTCGTACGCAAGTTCCTCCAGGAAGGCCCTCCCATCGTCGCCGCGGTGGAATACCCCGAGGAAATCGGCGAGCAGACCGACGAGGTGAAGGCCCTCACGCGGGCCCTCCTCGGCGAGATGAAACAGGTCCTCGAGAACAACCCCCTCATCTCCGAGGAGATACGGCTCAACATGGTCAACATCGACCAGCCCGGCCGCATCGCCGACTTCATCACCGCGGTCCTCAACATAAAACGCGAGGAACAGCAGGAGATCCTCGAGATCTTCGACATCCGCGCCCGGATGGAAAAAGTCCTCATCTACGTGAAGCGCGAACAGGAACTCCTCAAGATCCAGCAGAAGATCCAGAAACAGATCAACGAGAAGATCGAGAAGAGCCAGCGGGAGTTCTTCCTGAGGGAACAGCTCAAGGCCATCAAGAAGGAACTCGGCGTGCCGGTAGATGCCAAGAGCGCCGAGTACCAGAAGTTCAAGGAAAAGATGGAGCGCCTGCCCCTCCCCGACGAGGTGCGTGAGGTCGTGGAACAGGAGCTCGAGAAGTTCTCCCTCATGGAACCGCAATCCCCCGAGTTCACCGTCATCCGGAACTACCTCGAGACCATCCTCTCCCTCCCCTGGGAAGACCCACCCCCCGAAGTGGTCGACATCAAGAAGGCCACACGCATCCTCGACCAGGACCACTACGGCCTCGAAGACGTCAAGGAGCGCATCCTCGAGTTCCTCGCGGTGCGCAAGATCAAGCAGGAGACAAAAGGGTCCATCATCTGTCTCGTGGGCCCCCCCGGGGTGGGGAAGACCTCCATCGGCAAGTCCATCGCCCGGGCCCTCGGACGGAAGTTCTTCCGGTTCTCGGTGGGCGGCATGCGGGACGAGGCCGAGATCAAGGGACACCGGCGCACCTACATCGGCGCCATGCCCGGCAAGATCATCCAGGGCCTCAAGATCGTCAAGACCAAGAACCCCGTCTTCATGATCGACGAGATCGACAAGCTGGGCATCTCGTTCCAGGGGGACCCTGCCTCGGCCCTCCTCGAGGTGCTCGACCCTGAACAGAACGTCGCCTTCAGGGACCACTACCTCGACGTACCCTTCGACATCTCGAAGATCCTCTTCATCGCCACGGCCAACACCCTCGACACCATCCCGCGCCCCCTCCTCGACCGGATGGAGGTCATCCGGCTCTCGGGCTACATCGAGGAGGAGAAGATCGCCATCGCACGGCGCTACCTCATCCCCCGCTCCCTCGAAGAGCACGGCCTCTCAAAGGATGCGGTGAAGTACACCACCCCGGGGCTGCGCGCCATCATCCGCGGGTACGCCCGTGAGGCCGGGGTCCGCAACCTCGAGAAGGCCGTCGACAAGATCCACCGCAGGGTGGCGAAGAAGCTCGTCATGGAGGAACTCTCCCAGGAAGAACTGCCCGTCACCATCACCCCGGAGAACGTGGAGACCTACCTCGACAAGCCCCTCTATCCCGAGGAGGAGACCAAGCGCATCAAGAAGCCGGGCATGGCCCTCGGCCTCGCATGGACTCCGTTCGGCGGGGACGTGCTCATCATAGAGGCGGTCGCCACGCCCGGAAGAGAGGGCCTCTCGCTCACCGGCCAGCTCGGCGACGTGATGAAGGAGTCGGCCACCATCGCCTACACCTACGTGCGGTCGATAGCCCCCCGCTACGGCCTGCCGCTCGAGTTCTTCGAGAGGCACCACATCCACCTCCACGTACCGGCTGGCGCCACACCCAAAGACGGCCCCTCAGCGGGCATCACCATGGCCTCGGCCCTCCTCTCCCTGGTGGCCGACAGGAAGTTACGACCCCAGCTCGCCATGACCGGCGAACTCTCCCTCACCGGAAACGTGCTCCCCATAGGAGGACTCAAGGAAAAGGTCATCGCGGCCAAGCGTGCCCGGGTCAAAGAGATCATCATCCCCCGGAGCAACGAGAAAGACCTCGAAGAAATCCCCGAGTACATCCGGAAAGGGATCACCTTTCACATGGTAGAATCCATGGAAGAGGTCATCGACCTCCTCTTCGAGGAGAAGCTCAAACGGAGGAGGAAGTGAGAACGCTCTGCGCCATGGTAGTCCTCTCCCTGCTCACAGGAGGATGCGCCCGGGCCAAGGAGACCGCACAGGAGGCCGGCCACCCTCTTCACCCACACTTCACCCTCACGCAGGAGACCCTCAGCGGAATGGTGGGGGACCTTCCCTCCTCGATCCAACAGGCCATCCTCTCACACCCTGAGGAGTTTCTCTCGCTCCTCGAGCAGGTGCTCCCCCTCTGGGAAGAGGACCCTTTCCTCTTCCTCCTCGTCGACAAGGCCCACGGTCTTCCGGCTGACTACGAGCCCGACGACCTCATCTCCCTCGAAGGAAGGGGACTCTCTCTTGCAAAGTCCGGCCTCATGCTCAGGGAGAGCGTGCTCCCCGATCTCATCCGTATGGTAGAGGCCGCCCGCAAAGACGGCGTGGAGCTCGTGGTAGGCTCGTGCTACAGGTCGTACGACCGCCAGGCGACCATCTACCAGTGGGAAGTGGAGACCTACGGGAAAGAGGCGGCCGACAGGGAGTCCGCCCGACCCGGGCACTCCCAGCACCAGCTCGGCCTCGCAGTGGACTTCTCCCCCATCGAGAACCGGTTCGCCGACCTTCCCGCAGGAAAGTGGCTTGCCGAGCACGCCGCAGCGTTCGGATTTTCCCTCTCATATCCAGATGGCTATGAGCACCTCACGGGCTACCGGTACGAACCCTGGCATTTCCGCTACCTCACCCCCCAGGGCACGGCCCTTCAGGACCGGTTCTTCGACGGTATCCAGCAGTACATGCTCGAGTTCCTCAATACTCACCGGGCAGCACTGCGGGCTGCATGGAAAGCTTCTGCTCCGTAGCCCTTGGCGAAGATATCTGTGAAAGGCTATACTGGTTGATAACGCTATTTCACAGGAGTATTGCATGTCACATCGATACCTGGTTGCAGCCGCAGCCTTCTTCCTCCTGCTCGCCCTTCCTCTGGTGGGACAGGAGAGCCTGCTTGTGGAGGGCACCTCGGTCGAGGCAAGGCTCCAGCAACTGTACCTCGATTACTTGAATGACCTCGCTACCCAACCCCACATCGACGAGGACGGGGACGTGGAGTTTCGCTACGACGGTGGTATCTACTACATCATCGTGGACGAGGACGACCCCGAGTACTTCAGCATCATCTACCCCAACTTCTGGGAGATAGAAAGCGAGGAAGAACACGCACAGGCCCTCGTGGCTACAGACTACGCCACCGCCATCTCCAAAGTAGCAAAGATCTACATCGTGGATGCCAATGTATGGGCCTCGGTGGAGATGGTCCTTCCCCAGCCGGAGGACTTCACCGAGGTCTTCGACCGGGCCATGAGGCTCCTCCAGAACGGCACGTACAACTTCGTCCTCAAGATGAAGGAACTCTCCGAGTAGGCGGTTTACAATCCGCCCCTGCTCACGTATGCTCCCCACCTATGGAGCTGGTAGCCCCAGCAGGCAATCTCGAAAAGCTTCTCTATGCCTACCGGTATGGGGCCGATGCAGTGTACATCGGCCTGCCAGGCTTCTCGCTCAGGGCCCGCGCCGACAACTTCGCGGGCGAAGATTACCGGGAAGTGACACACATCAAGAGGCAGACCGGGAAGCCACTCTACTGTGCGCTCAACGTGTACTTCCACCCCCCTGACATCGACCGCCTCAGGGAAAGCCTGGACTACATCGCCCTCTACCCCTTCGATGCCTTCATCATAAGCGATCTCGGGGTACTTCCCATCCTCCAGGAACGATTCCCCCATGTCCACATCCACCTCTCCACCCAGGCCAACTGCACCAACCAGGAGGCGGCTCGCCTCTACCACCGTATGGGCATCTCCCGCATCGTGGTGGCCCGCGAGCTCTCCCTCGACGAGATAAGGCGCATCAAGGACGCCGTACCGGAGCTGGAGATAGAGGCCTTTGCCCACGGTGCCATGTGCCTCGCCTACTCGGGTCGGTGCCTCCTGAGCGCATGGATGGCGGACCGCAGGTCGGGCAACCGTGGTGACTGCGCCCACTCGTGCAGGTGGGAGTACCGTCTTCTCGAGGAGCGACTCAGGCCAGGGGAATACTACCCTGTGATCGAAGGAGAGGGATTCTCGATGATCCTCTCCTCGAAGGATCTGTGCATGTTCGACCATCTTGCCGCCATGAAAGAGGCCGGCATCGATGCCATCAAGATCGAGGGACGGATGAAATCGGTCTACTACACCGCAGTGGTCACCCGGGCCTACCGCAAGGCCCTCGATGCCCTTGAAGGCATCCCTGTCCCTGACCTCGAGCGCTATCGGGAAGACCTTTTCCACGTGAGCCACCGGGAATACTCCACGGGGTTCTACTACGACAAAGACCACATATCTTACCCTGCGAGCGAGACGGTGCGGCCCCGGCACGTATTCCTGGGTATCGTGGGTCCAAAGGTGGGTGAGGGCCTCTTCTCTCTCGACGTGCGCAACCGCATCAGGAGGGGGATGAGCCTCGAGTACATAGGCCCCCACATCCACGCCCTGAAGGACACGAGCTTCAGGTTGCTCGACGAGGAAGGGAGGGAGGTGGACTCCCTCTCCCACAACCAGAGGGGCTTCCTCAAGACCGACCTCCCCGTGGAAGAGGGCTTCCTCATCAGGGCCGCTCACCCGAGCTCCAGCACGAACGGCGAGGCGGGCAAGCCCGCCCGGTTGTAGAGCGAGGCGACGGGGGCGTCGGCCCAGGCGTAGCGCACCGCGGTGGGAGCGGGCACCTCGGGGTGCCGGACCTTCACCGCTCCGTCCACGAGCGTAGCCTGCGCGGGAACCCACCGCCCGTCGGGTGTGCGGAGCTCGAACCCTTCCAGCACGTCTCCCTTCGCGAGGAGACCGCCGTCCACATGGTCGAAGACCACGATGAGGGCATCCCCCTCCTTCACCACCTCCCTGGCGAGGGGCCCCTGATAGGTGATCTCCTCGCCGTACGAGAGGGCCCTCGCACAGAGGGCGAGCCGCTCCCCCACGGTCTTCTTGTCCTGAGGGTGGAGGTCGTTGGACTCGCCGGCATCGATGGTCACCACCATGGCAGTACGGGGGACGCGGAGGGCCTTCCGCTGCTCCTCCCTGAGCACGGGCCAGAGCCCCCTCCCCTGCTCCCAGGGGAAGGGCTCGAAGTTCGCGAGCTGGACGTAGAGGAAGGGGAGGTCGTCCCTCCCCCAGGTGCGCCGCCAGAGGGAGATGAGGTCCGCAAGGAGCGCGGCATACCCATGGGGACGGGCCGTGTTCGACTCTCCCTGGCACCAGAGCACCCCCCGGATGGGAAACCTCCGGAGCGGGGCGATCATCCCGTTGTAGAGGCCTGCGGGTTTGTACTGGGGGAAGATCTGCTCCTCGCAGGGGGGCATCTCCACCCCGATCCGCCTCTTCCAGACACCCGAGAGCTCGAGCCTGCCCCCCTCGTACTCGAGGCGGTACGCCTTCCCGGGGACAAACCCACCGTGCCCCCGGTGAACCACCACCCGGACCGCGATCAGATTCCTCCCCTTCCTGAGCACCCCCTCGGGTATGGGATAGGTGCGCGGGGGGTAGCGATAGCCGGTGCTCCCTACGGCAACACCGTTCACATACACCTCGTCCGCATCGATGATCGTGCCGAGCCTGAGAAGGGCCCCTCCCTCAGGCGAAACGGGGAGCAGCACCTCCCTCCTGAACCAGATGGACCCGCAGAACCCACCGAGGGGAGGTCCGTCCCACACCCCGGGGATGAGGTGCTCCTCCCACCCGCGGTCATCGTAGTCCTCACTCCACCAGGGCGGCCGGGAGAGAAGCCCCTCATCCGTGCGGGAGAGTTCGGCATGCCACTGTTCGATCCCCCGGGCATTCTCCGCGAGCAGTGCCCGGAGGAAGGCATCGTCCTTGCACCTGGCGAGCTCCTCACGGTAGACCCCGTAGGCCTCCAGGACCTCCTCAGCCAGCCAGGCCTCTATGGGCGTGCCGCCTGCCGCAGCACGCACCAGGCCGATGGGCACCCCGTACCGCTCGTAGAGATGCCGGGCGAAGAAGTAACCCAGCGCGCCGAACTCGAGCACCGTCTCGGGGGTCACCTCCTTCCAGGAACCGCCCTCGAGATCGCAGAGAGGACCGTGGAAGTGGTGGCGCAGGGGCACCACGAACTCGCGGATGAAGGGACACCGTGCATCGCGTACCTCCTCGCCGAAGAGATCCAGGGTACGCCGCACCGGCAGCTCCATGTTCGACTGGCCGCCGAGGAGCCACACGTCCCCCACCAGGACATCCCGCACCACCTGCCGCTCCTCGCCACACCGCACCTCCAGGGAGAAGGGCCCTCCCGCATCCTGGGGGGGAAGCTCCACCTCCCACTCCCCGGTGGGTGAGGCCCACCCCTCCGCCACGTGGCCCCTGAACCGCACCTCCACCCTCTCCCCGGGCAGGGCCCTCCCCCATACCCTGAGGGGCACTCCCCGCTGAAAGACCATCCCGTCGCTCATGAGCGGCGAACACACGCACTCGGCCACCACATCCTCCATGCGCCTTTGATCTACGCCCCTACCATACCGCATGTAGGCCCATCCCGACAATTCCTCGCACACGACAACGATAAAAGAAGGTAATGTTTGACAACCAACCAACCCCGTGGTATACTCTGCCATGTTATAACATTTTTCAGGAGGGATCAGCATGAAAGTCACCGGTACGCACATACCCCTCTGGGTCGTGCTTCTCGGCCTCATCCTCGGATGTGGCACACCCACCCCCCCACCGGAGAGACGTGGAGAAGCGCCTCCCGAGGAAGCCGGAGAGACGGCCGCCGAGGAGCTCTTGGAGAACGGCGACTTCTCGGCAGGGACCACCCCCTGGACCCTCTTCACCCAGGATCCGGGAAAGGCGGTCATGACCACAGAAGACGGGATGCTCGTCTTTGAGATCTCCTCCATCGGGGAAGACACCTGGCACGTGCAGCCCGGATATCCCGGACTCCACCTCATAGAAGGACACACCTACCGCCTCGAGTTCGACATGCGCGCCAGTGAGCCGAGGACCGTGCAGGTCCGGATCCAGAAAGACGGCCCGCCCTGGACAGGGTATCTGGAAGAGAACTTCCAGGTGGGAAACGAGTTCCAGCACTACACCTTCGAGTTCACCATGCAGGAGACCGACAAGGCGGCGAGGCTCGTCTTCAACCTCGGCACCGCCGCGGAGGGAACCGCCCCCGCAGGTCCCCACCGGGTCTCCCTCGACAACATCTCGCTCAAGGACCTCACCGGCGGCCCCCCTGAGGAAGAGACCGGCGGCCTCCGGCCGGCGGTCCATCTCAACCAGCTCGGCTACCTCCCCACCGCACCCAAGGTCTTCGTGACCACGGTGGACTCCTCCTCTTTCAAGGTGCTCGAGGCCGACTCAGGGAAAGAGGTCTTCTCGGGCACACTCTCCTCCCCCATCCCCGACAGGGACTCGGGAGATACCGTACGAGTCGGGGATTTCACCGCCCTCACCACCCCAGGCACCTACGTGGTGGAGGCAGGTGAGACGCGCTCCGTGCCGTTCGAGATACGTGAGGATATCTACGAGGAGCTGCACACCGCACTCTTCAGATTCTTCTACCTCCAGCGGTGCGGCACCGAGCTTGCGTCCTCGCTCGCAGGGGCCTGGGCCCACCCCGCCTGCCACACCGCCCCCGCCCTCGTCTACGGCACCACCATCACGAAAGAGGTCCGAGGAGGCTGGCACGACGCAGGTGACTACGGCCGCTACGTGGTCCCCGCCGCCAAGGCAGTGGCCGACATCATCCTCGCCCACCTCTTCTACCCAGACGCCACCTCCTCCGATGCCCTCGAGATCCCTGAGAGCGGCAACGGGGTGCCCGACGTCCTGGACGAGGTGAGGGACGAGCTCCTCTGGCTCCTCTCGATGCAGGATCCGGAGGGCGGTGGGGTCTACCACAAGGTGACCACCCGGAACTTCGCGGGATTCGACTGGCCTCAGAACACAGGCGGCGAGCTTGTCCTCTCCCCCATCTCCCCAACCGCCACGGCCGATTTTGCCGCGGTCATGGCCATGGCCTCCAGGGTCTACGCGAGCATCGATCCCGGGCTCGCAAGACGCGCCCTCGAGGCGGCCCGTCGGGCCTGGTCCTGGCTGGAAGCCCACCCCTCGGCACCCGGGTTCCGCAACCCGCCCGGCATCCAGACAGGCGAGTACGGCGATGACCACGATGCCGACGAGCGCTACTGGGCGGCCTGCGAGCTCTACGCCGCCACCGGCGAGGAAGACTTCCACGCGGCCCTCGAAGGGCTCTCTCGAGGCGACCTCCGGGCCGGACTCGGCTGGGCCGACGTGGCCGACTACGGCACCATCACCTACCTCTTCTTCACCCCTCACAAGGACGAGGCCCTCGCCGCCGAGCTCGCCGCCCACCTCACCGACAAGGCAGAGGCCATCCTCGCCACCATGGAGACCTCCGGCTACCGCACCTCACTCACCGAGTACCCGTGGGGAAGCAACATGACGGTGGCGAACAACGGGATGTACCTCCTCATCACATCCCGACTCACCGGAGATCCCCGGTACGAGCGCGCGGCGGCCGAACACCTCGACTACCTCCTGGGGAGGAACCCCCTCTCCCGGTCCTACATCACCGGATTCGGGGAGAAGGTAGCGGAGCATCCCCATCACAGGGTCTCCTCGGCAGCAGGCATGACCATACCGGGCATGGTGGTGGGAGGCCCGAACAGCGGTCTTCAGGACCCGGTGGCCCAGGGAGCCCTCCGCGGCGAGCCGCCTGCCAAGTGCTACATCGACGACGTGGGGAGCTACTCCACCAACGAGGTCACCATCTACTGGAACTCCCCCGTGTACTTCCTGGTGAGCGGCCTCGTCGAGTGAGGCACCACCTGCTCCATGACGAAGACACGCGAGGGGTCGGAACCGACCCCTCGTTCCCTATCCCGTCTCCCCCCTCGCATCCTCCACGCACTCGAGAAATGCGCGAACGACGGGGAGATGGGCCCTCCGCTTCCGAACGGCGAACCCCACCTCGTAGGGAGGGAGCTGCGGCGCCGTCTCCACCACCCTCACCCCGTGCTTGAGCGGGCTCTTCTCGAGCACGAGGGCGGGCACCAGCCCCACCCCGCATCCTAGGCTCACCATCGCGAGGATCGCCTCGTTTCCCGAGGCCTCACCGTAGACGGTGGGCCGTATCCCCTCCTTTCTGAACCACGCCTCGATCCTCTCACGGGCGGGCTCACCCTCCGGTAAGATGAGGGGCACCCGCCCCCAGTCGATCGTACCCCCATCGAGGAGCCGGGAGACCGCACAGTCCATCTCCGGCCTGATGAAGACCAGCGGCGTGGTCGTGACAGGATAGAACTCCACCACCTCGGGGAGCACATCCGGTCGGGCGATGACCCCCACATCCACGCGTTCCTCGAGGACCGCAGGGAGCGATTCAGACGGCCCGCCGGTCTCCACATGGATGTGCACGCTCGGATAGCGCCCTCGGAACAGAGGGAGAATCTTCGCGAGAATACTGTAGCAGGCCGTGACCGAGGCGAAGATCCGCACCGTCCCCACCACACCGCTCGCCGCGAGCCCGAGTTCCGAACGAGCCTCCTCCCATACCGAGAGGATCTGACGGGCCCTGGCCAGGAAGGAACGACCCTCCGCTGTGAGCTTCACCTCCCGCGTATCCCTGATGAGGAGGGGCATACCGAGCTCCTCCTCGAGCCGTTTGATGGTTCTCGAAAAGGCGGAGGGGCTCATGTGACACCGCTCGCTCGCGCGCTTGAAGTGGAGGGTCTCGGCGAGCATCACGAAACATGTGAGACCATGGAAATCCACGTCGTCCCCCCAGAAAATTGCATTAACAGCAACTATTATATCAAAAAAACCACTTTACGCAATACCATTGACGTGTTATACTCATCGCACACCAGCTCCAAGGAGTCAGATATGATCGATTTCGAAACCAAGGTGTTCGCAAAAGAGAAGATCACGCTCGCAGGGACAGAGGAATACGTAGTACAGGGGGGGAAGGACAAGTTCTCCCTCCTTCCGAAGGCCTTCGAAGGCATCCGACAGATCGGTGTCATCGGGTGGAAGTCGCAGGGACCAGCCCAGGCCATGAACCTGAGGGACTCCCTCGAGGGCACCGACATCAAGGTGAAGGTGGGTCTCAGGGCCGGTTCGCCCTCGATGGAGAAGGCACGGGCCGCCGGCTTCACCGAGGAGAACGGTACCCTCGGTGAGATGATGGACGTCATCCGGGAGTCCGATCTCGTCATCCTCCTCATCGCGGATGCCGCCCAGGTCGAGCTCTACAAGGAGATCTTCGCCGCCATGCGGCCCGGCACCACCCTGGGGCTCTCCCACGGTTTTCTCATCGGCTACCTCAATGCCATCGGCGAGAAGCTCCCCGATCACATCAACATCATAGGCGTGTGTCCCAAGGGCATGGGTCCCTCGGTACGAAGGCTCTACGAACAAGGAAAGGAAGTCAACGGCGCTGGCATCAACTGCAGCTTCGCCGTGGTCCAGGACATCAACGGAAAGGCCACCGATCAGGCCCTCGGGTGGGCCGTCGGTATCGGCGCGCCCTATGTCTTCGCCACCACCCTGGAGATGGAGTACAAGTCGGACATCTTCGGTGAACGGGGCATCCTCCTGGGTGCGGTCCACGGCATGGTGGAGAGCCTCTACCGCTGGTACACCGACCACGGCATGGACGAGAAGACCGCCTTCCAGCACGCCGTGGAGTCCATCACCGGCCCCATCTCCAAGACCATCTCCAAGAAAGGCATCAAGGCGATGTACGAGGCCTTCTCTCCCGAGGAGAAGAAGATCTTCGAGTCCGCCTACAGCACGGCCTACTGGCCGCTCTTCGAGGTGATGCTCGAATGCTACGAAGAGGTCGAGAGCGGGAACGAGATACGATCGGTCATCATGGCCGGCAAGCGGCTCGAGCGATTCCCGTTCAGGACCATCGACAACACCAGGATGTGGAAGGTGGGGGAAGAGGTCCGCGCCGAGCGGGTGGAAGACAAGATCCCCCTCGATCCCTTCACCGCAGGGATCTATGCGGCCGGCATCGTGGCCCAGGTGGACATCCTGAGAGAGAAGGGACACGCCTACTCCGAGATCGTCAACGAGTCGATCATCGAGGCCGTCGACTCCCTCAACCCCTACATGCACTTCAAGGGCGTCGCCTACATGGTGGACAACTGCTCCACCACCGCGCGCCTCGGGGCCAGGAAGTGGGCGCCCAGGTTCGACTACATCCTCTGGCAGAACGCCTACCCCGAGGCAGAGAAGGGTACGGTCGATCCCGATCTCGTGGAGAAGTTCAAGACCCATCCCGTGCACGAGGCCCTCGCGGTCTTGAGCCGGTACAGGCCTCCCGTGGACATCGTGGTGCTCGAACAGTGAGGTGAGCGGTGAACCACGCGGAAGGGAGCACGCGGAGTGCTCCCTTTTTCTTGTCTTTTTGCTCCAAGAGGAGTACCATGGAGGGGATTCCACCCATAAGGAGGCGTCGTGAAACGAACGATACTGCTCCCTGCCCTCCTCTTCGCCCTCTCGGTGGCACTCCCGGCTGAAGACCTCACCGGTACTTGGAGATTGCAGACCCAGGTCATCCAGGTCATCCGCAACGGCCAGGTACTCGGCTTCGCCAACCCCGAGCAGGAGCGGTCGATCTCGCGTATACAGATCTCGGGAGACAGCGCGACCATCGTCTTCGGGGAAATATCCTTCTCCTGCGCCTTCAGGCAGGAGGGGCGGTACCTTCTCTTCCGGCTCCCCGATCAGGAGGCCAACATCGTCATCACCGTCATCCCCTTGAGGAGCGGGGGCTACAAATTCAGTTACTGCCTCGCCCCTCCGAGGGAGGGCACTCCCGTCTCGGGCGCAGGGAGCTCCACCCTCATCAACTTCATAGGGAACATGGTGGAAGAAGGCTCCTGAGAGACTAGAAGTTTTCCAGAAGCTCCAGCATCACCCCGAGGAGGGAGCGGGTGTCCATGTAGGCATAGCGCCCTCCCGGGTAGTCCCCCTGTTGCACGAGGGGAAAGCCGAGCGCCTCGATCCGTCGGGCCCTCTGCGGAAGGTCTTTCACGTACACCCCAAGGTGGTGGAGACCCTCGCCCCCCTCATCGAGAAACTCGCGCCAGATACTCGGATGTTCGTCGGGTTCTATGAGCTCGACAGTGACCTGACCTGCCGGAATGAAGGCGAGCCGCGCCCTCGCGGGTGTGGGGCTTCCCCGGTAGAGGGTGTGGGCCTCTTCCTGCGGCCCGGTGATCACGGGCTCGGGAGGGTCCACTCCCAGGAGAGCGGCCCACGCACGTGCGCTCTTCTCGATGTCGCGCACGATGAAGGCCACCTGGGCGATCTCGAACGTATCGAATATGCTCATGACTCCCTCCTTCCTCGTTTCCCCTCGGGGGACAGCGCGCCGAACACCCTCCGAAGCACCCCCACCTTCCCGAGGAGGAGCCAGTAGAGAAAGGCGAGGACGCCGATCCCGGGGATGCCGAAGACCACCAGTCCTATGAGCACGAGGAGAAGACCGTAGAGGAAACGAACGAATCCCACCCACAGGCTCCCCAAGCCCTCCTTAAGCGAAGGATACGAAGGAGGCGCCTTTTCCGGAGGAAGGGTGAAGGTGAAGAGGATACGTGAGAACGAGATGTCCTGTTCCAGCCTCCGCTTCTGCCCCTCCATCTGCTCGATCTCGGTTCGCACCCGTGCGATCGCCTCCTCCACCTTGAGGATATCCTCCAGGGTCTTCGCCTCACCGAGGTACCCTCTGTAGCGTTCCTCGAGGAGATACGCGTTCTTGAGTCGGGTCTCCAGGTCGTAGTAGCGCTCGGTCACGTCGATCACACGCTGGCTCGAGCTCAGCACCCGTCCCCACTCCCCCGCCCGCTCCATCGCCTCCCCGAACCGCCCCTCCGGGACCCTCGCCTCCACCTGCGCTCCACTCTCCCACCGCTCCACCCTCGCCACGTACCCACCCCATCCCTCCACCATCTCCCTCACCCCCCCCACCGCCGCATCCACATCCCCCACCTCCAGCTCCACCTCCCCTTCCCGCACCAGCTTCCGCTCCACCCCCACCACATCCTCCGCCCCCTCCACCCCCGACGCCGCCATCTTCGCCGGCGCCGCCTCCGCAAACCCCAGCGCCCGCACCTCATCCTTCCCCCGCCCCCCGCACCCCGCCAGCACCCCCACCAACACGAACACGCCCAGCATCTTCTTCATACCCTCCATCCTACTACACCCCAACCCGGAACACAAGCCCACCCATCCCACCCATCCCACCCATCCCACCCATCCCACCCATCCCACCCATCCCACCCATCCCACCCATCCCACCCATCCCGCCTCCTACCCCCACCACCCCGCCCCCTCCGCCACCCTCCCCAACGCCACGTGGCACGCCACCTCGGTCCTGAGCATCCTCGGCCCCAGTGAGAGCCGCACAAACCCCTCCCTCTCCAGCACCCTCCGCTCCTCGTCGGTCCACCCCCGCTCAGGTCCCACCGCCACCACATACCGCGCCCCCCGTACCACCCCCTCCCCCTGACCTGCCGCCTCATCGCACACATAACGCACCCCATCTCCACACATCCTAACCCCCTCCTCCAACGACCGCACCCGTACCACCTCAGGCACCCGCGTCGTCACCCCCTGCTCCGCGCCCTCGATGAGAGACCGCTCCCATCCCCCCTCCTTCCACAGCGTACTCTCCAGGTACGACCGCTCCGAAAGCCTCGCAGGAAAGACCACCACCCGCTCCAGCCCCAACGCAGAGAGATCCCGCAGGAGCCTCCTCCCCACGATCGGGCGCACCGCCGCCACCAGGAGCGTCACCGGCAACGGTGGAGGAGGGTCCCGATCGAACGTACACGAGAGCCGCACCTCCTCCCGCGCCACCTCTTCCACCCGCCCTTCCCCCATCCTCCCCCCCAGCACCCCCACCCGCACCACCTCCCCCTCCCTCACGCGCAGCACCGACACCAGGTGCTCGTACCTCCGGTCACCGCGTACGAGCCTCGTGCAGTCCTCTTCAGGAAGAAAGAGCACCAGGTTCATCCCACACCCTACCTGGTGAGAAACTCCGAGATCTCCCGCAGAAAGAGAGGCCTCACTCCCACCAGCTTCTCGAGCAGGAGCCCGTCGATCACGGCCATGAGTACCGCAGCCCGCACCTCCACATCCCCACGCTCGCCCAGAAGCTGCTCGAGCCCCTCCCGGAGGATCTGGCGCCACCTCCCGTATTCCTGGAGGAACCGCCGTCGCAGGATCTCGTTCCCCCCGATCGCATCCTGGAGCAGGTAGAGGTGCACCGGCCCCCTCGTATTCCCCCTGAGCAAGAGGTTGAGCACCACATGGAGGATCTCCTGCGGCGAGGCCTCATCCTTCGCCTTCGCCACCCAATCGAGGATCTCCTCCGTGATATACCTGATGTGCCGCTCGGTGAGATCGAAGATGAGATCGCTCTTCGAGGCATAGTAGTAGTAGAGCGTCCCCTTGCTCATCCCCAGCTCTTTTGCGATATCCGCCAGGCTCGTGTTCGCGACCCCTTTCCTTCGGATCACCCTCACCGCGGCATTGAGGATCCTGTCCTTGCTGTACTTTGCACTCTTACCCATGAGATCTTCCATCCTCCTGCTCTGAAAGAATGATATCAGGGCCTCTCCCGAGAAGCTCACCCAGAATCCCCAGTTCCTCGTCCAGCTCACGGACGAGACGCCTCGCCTCCTCCACCTCCCCCCTTCCCGCCGCCCCTTCGAGCCTCCTCGCGAGCGAAGCGGCCCTCACTCCGCCCACGTTTCCGCACACCCCCTTCAGGCTGTGCGCGAGTCTCGAAAGCAGATCCCATTCCCCCCTCTCCAGTGCAGACGAAAGGGAGGACCGCTTGTCCCCGAGGTCTCTGAGGAACACCTCCCAGAACTCGCGAAGCAGTTCCCTGCTCCCCCCCATCCTGAGGAGCGACCCCTCCACGTCGAGATGGGGGAGATCCTCCTCGGGGAGATCCTGCACCGGAGGGGAGACCCCTTCCCCCCTTCCGGCGACCTGCTCGAGCGCCCGAGCGAGATCCTCTATCCCCACCGGCTTGAGGACCACCCCGTCCATACCCACCTCATCCACCCGATCCTGGATCTCCCCCACCGCGTGGGCCGTGAGGGCGAACACGGGCACCATCCTCGCGCGCCCACCCGCCTCCCCGGCCCTGATCCTCCTCGCACACTCGAACCCGTCCATACCCGGCATCTCCACATCCATGAACACCGCATCCACCTCCTCCCGTCCGAGCAACGCGAGCGCATCCTTTCCGCTCTCGGCCACGAGCACACGATGTCCCAGATGCTCAAGGAGCCGTCTCGCCACCAGGGCATTCACCCTGTTGTCCTCCACCACGAGCACCCTCATCGCACGGGACACGCGCGGCACCTGCCCCTTTGCCGGCGGGGCGGCTTCCCCCTCCGCCTCCTCCAGGACGAGTCTGCAGACGAACGTGCTCCCCCGGCCCACCTCGCTCGAGACCACGACGGTCCCACCCATCATCTCGGCGAGCTGACGAGAGATGCTCAGCCCCAGACCCGTACCGCCGTACCTGCGCGTGATCGAAGAGTCCGCCTGGGTGAAGGGTTCGAAGATCCGCTCGAGTTTCTCCGGCGGGATCCCTATGCCGGTGTCCTCCACCACCAGCTCCACCTCCCAGTCGCGATCGTACATGCGGTGCCCCGTCACCGAGAGGGTCACCCCCCCCTCCTCGGTGAACTTGAGGGCATTGCTCAGGAGGTTGATGAGGATCTGACGTATCCTCACCGGGTCACCATTCACCTCGGAGGGAAGCCCCTCCGAGAGGTGGAGTTCGAAGGAAAGCCCCTTGGTCTCTGCCTGAGGCCTGAACATCTCCCAGGTGTGCCGCACCAGATCCGGGAACCTCAAGGGGATGCGCTCGAGTTCGATCCTTCCGGCCTCGATCCTCGAGAGATCCAGTATGTCGTTGATGAGGGCGAGCAAGGTGCCCGCCGAATCCTTGATGATGGCGAGCCCTTCCTCCACCTCGGGGGACACCCTGGAGAGGAGCAGGAGATCGCTCATCCCCGTGATCGCATTGAGAGGGGTGCGAATCTCGTGGCTCATGCTCGCGAGGAAGGCACTCTTCGCCCGGTTCGCCTCCTCGGCCTGACGACGCGCATCCTCCAAGTGGCGCAACGCATCCTTGTAGGAGGTGATGTCCCGCGTGACCACCGCCACGTGGGTGATCCTTTCCCCTTCCCTGTAGGGATTGTAGGAAACTTCGAGATCGCGCTCCCCGAGGAGTCCGAAGACGAATCGATCCTCCACCACCACCCTCTCGCCCTCGAACGCCCGCTGGATATAGGGGAGGATCTTTCGCCTGAAGGTCTCTTCTCCCCAGAGTTCCGCCACCCGGTGTCCCACGAAGTCTTCCCGTCCCTTGCCGTGCGCCTTGCAGAAGGCATCGTTCACCGCCTCGTAACGGAAGTCGCTGCTTATGAGGGACATGAAGTCTGCAGAGGCGTTCACCATGAACTTGTAGCGCTCGAGCTCTTCGGTCGCCTTCCGCTCCGCCGTCACATCCTCCAGGAGCACCACCACCCCCCTGATCACCCCTTCGTCGTCGAGATGAGGCGTGGCGACCATCGAAAAGATCCTCTCGCCGTACTTCGTCTGCCTCCGCACCTCCGCTCGCTGCGTCTTCCCCGACGCGAAGACCGGGGGGAGGGGACACTCCTCGCAGGGGAGCACAGGCCCCTTGCAGATCTCCACACAGCGAACCCCTTCCGTCCCCCAGGAAATCCCGGGGAACCACTCCTCCATCCTGCGGTTCCAGGCACGGACGACGTAATCCCGGTTGAGGAGCATCACTCCCACCGTGATGTTCTCGAGCACATTGCGGTACTGTCGCTCACGAAGGGCGAGGGTGTTCACCGCCTCCCGCTCCGCCGTGATATCCGAGAGGTGGAAAAGCGTGCCCTTCCGCCGGTCGAGGGCATCAGTGATCCAGGTGGCATGCACCTCGAAGAGCGTGGAACCCACCTGTATCTCGAACTGCTCCATGTGCGCCCTGAGGGAGAGGGGAAAGAGACCTCCGGGAAAGACCGCATCGATCTCCTTCCCTCTCACCTCCCGTGAGGTGTGCCCCACCAGGCGTTCGCACGCCTTGTTGATGAAGCGGATCCTGTCCGCGGCATCGAGGACGATCACCGGATCCGGCATGGCGTCGAAGATGAGCTCCCTCGCCGCAGGAAGCACGTCCACCCGCGCATCGTGGGCGAGGAGGGAGAGGAGCACCATGCACCCGAAGGAGAGCCCCAACAGGTACCAGAGGATGAAGACCTCAGGGAGCATGATGAAGGGAAAGCCCAGGGGAGCCACCGCAAGGAGGGGGCTGTAGGCACGGAAGAACCACTCGTACCGCTCGTAGCGAAAGAAGATCACGGCGAGAGAGTAGAGGATCATGAGTCCCCCCGAGGCGTAGGAGAACCAGCGGGGAGAGAATGTCTCGGGATCCCACACCCATGAAGGGACCGCCCTCATGAGCACCCCGCCGAGGAGAAAGACCCCCACGGGAAAGATCCTCACCCAGAAGAGGACGCGTCCCCTGAACCCCGCCGCCCCCGTGGCCACCAGGAACCAGGAGAGAGGGAGGAGGAAGAGAGGATGGTACCAGATGAGCTGGACATTGGGATCGTCCACGAAGACCGTATGCCCCATCACATAGAGAAGGGCGGTGAAGAACAAGGTGAAGGTGTAGAGCAGGAGCCACCTCCTCAAGGGAACTTCGAGGAAGAGGGAGAAGAGGAAGAGGAAGAAACTGAAGAAGAGGAGGACCCACTCCAACGCCATAGACTAAGGATATACGACAACACCGGTTTTCTCAACAAGAAAGCCGCACCTATATCAGGGAGAGACAAAAAGAGAGGCCCGTCCGGGCCTCTCTCGGTGGGGAGAGAAGGATTCGAACCTTCGAAGGCAAACGCCAGCAGATTTACAGTCTGCCCCCTTTGACCGCTCGGGAATCTCCCCACATCCATGTCTCAGGAGCCAACTGTCGGATTCGAACCGACGACCCCGAGATTACAAGTCACGTGCTCTACCAGCTGAGCTAAGTTGGCTCGCTTTACGCGTCCATGTATATACTCGAAAATCATCCCCCTGTCAAGGCCCTATCACGGGGATGAGGGCCTTGCGGTCCGCGGGATAGTCCGGGAAGTGCTGCCTGTACCACCTGTGGTGGGAGAGAGCCCGAGGCACGAGGTTGGCACACGTCCAGAGTGCGAAGGAGATCCCCGCGAGCGACCAGGTGGCGAGGGCCCACCCCGTCCACTCGAGGATCTCACCGAAGTAGTTGGGACACGAGACCCACCGGAAGAGCCACCCCTGAGGGATACGGTAGCTCCCCTCCCCTTCCCTTCTGAGGGCCCTGAGCCGTGCATCGGAGACCACGTGCATCACGAACCCCGAGAGGAAGAGGCAGACTCCCAGGAGAAAACGGGGATCCGAGGTCCACGAGGAGGCATAGTCCTTCACGAAGAGAAGCGAGTAGGTGTTGAACCCGCTGTTGGCGAGGTTGAACACGAGGGCCATCCCCACCACGGAGAAAGGAACGTCCTTGCGTGCCCTGATGAGGAAGGGGAAGAGGAGGCTCCGATAGGCATAGTGAAAGACCCAGAGCCCCAGGAAAAAGGCGGCCAGCCCTTCCGGTCTTCCCCACAGAAGCCCGTAGAGCGGGATGAGGAGGGAAGGGAGTTCCATCACCATCCACGCCATCCGGGCATTGAGCGGTGTTCCCCACCCCTGGCGCACGTGTCTGCCGTAGGGAGCCGTCACCTGTGAGAGCAGGATCCACACCGCCACCGCGAGGGCCATCCAGACAAGGACGAGACGCTCATACATAGCCGTACTCCTTGAACCATCGATAGGTATCCTCGAGGGTCTCCTCGAGCGGACGGGCCACGTAGCCCAATCCACGGCGCGCCCTTTCGGACGAGACCGGGGTCCGCCAGGAGAGAGCCCCGATCGCCTCCGCAGTGAAGAGCGGCTCACCGGGCAGGAGAGGCAGGAGGATCCCACCGAGACCCGCTCCGATCCGCGCAAGTCCCGGCGGCACCACCACCCGAGGCGCCCTCACGCCGGCCACCCCGCACCACGCACGGGCGAGCTCCGCCACCTTCACATACCTGCCCGACAACACGTACCGCTCCCCCCTCCACCCCCGCTCCAACGCCGCCACCACCCCCTCCGCTACATCCCGCACGTCCACCCAGTCGAAACCCCCCTCCACCAGCGCCGGCACCCTCCCCCGCGCGAGCGCAATGAAGAACCTTCCCATACGAGAGGGCTTGTAGTCCTTCGGCCCTATGATCCCGGTGGGACAGACCGCCACCACATCCTGACCCCTCGCGGCCGCCTCCGTCGCCACCCGGAGCCCCTCCGCCTTGCTCCTGTCGTACACCGACCCCTCCCCGTCGACCAGGGGCGCCCCCTCGTCCACCATCCCGCCGCACTCCCTGAAGGCGTGGATCGAGCTCACGTGCACCACCCTCCGCACCCCCACCCGAGCCGCCGCATCCAGCACGTTCCGCACCCCCTCCACGTTCACCCGCCACACCATCCCCCCGTGCCCACCTGAAATCGACACATAGGCGGCGCAGTGCACCACCGCATCCACCCCCCCGAAGGCCCGCTCCAGGCTCTCCCTGTCGAGCACATCCGCCTCCACCACCTCGCACCCACACCCCTCCACCGCCCGCCTGTCCCGCCGCACCACCGCCCGCACCCGGTAACCCCGCGCAAGAAGCACATCCACCACGTTCCCACCCAGGTGTCCCCCCGCCCCTGTCACCGCCACGACCATGCTCCTCACCCCTCCACCTCCGAGCGCCCGCACAAGAGCTGGAGATACGTCCTCGCCTCCACCGCATCCAGGAGCCCCCACCGCGCAACCTCACCCCGCACCCGCCCTACCGCCTCCTCCTCGTCCCCCGCACCCACCGCCTCCACCTCCAGGAACCATCCGAGTCTCCCCACCTCACACAGCTCCACCACCACCCCCTCCCCGTGGAACCGCCATCCCCGCTTCACCTTCCGTACCAGGAACGAACACCCCAGGTAATCGAGGAGGGACCTCAAGGCCGCCGCATCCTCCACCCCGAACTCCACCTCCTCGTTCCGCTCCACCCCGACCTCTATCCGCTTCACCTTGAAGGCGCACGTCCACCGATCTCCCTCCCTTCGCAGGCGTACATGACGAGGCCGCACCCCCTCCACAGGAGGACCCGTGTAGTACTCATCCTCCTTCTCGAAGGCCTCGCCCTCACCGTAGGCAGCCTCCAGCCGCCCCCTCAGCAGCACGGGATCCTCCACCCGCGCCTTCATCTCTATTTCTCGCCCCACAAGCCCTCCTAGTCGAAGATCACCGTCCGGTTCCTGAACACCAGGATCCGGTGGTCGATGTGGAGCTTGAGCGCACGCGAGAGCACCAGCTTCTCCACATCCTTCCCCTTCTGCATGAGATCCCGCACCGTATCTCTGTGACTCACCCGCACCACATCCTGCTCGATGATCGGCCCCTCGTCCAGATCCTCGGTCACGTAGTGGCTCGTCGCCCCGATGATCTTCACCCCCCGCTCATAGGCCTGGTGGTACGGCTTCGCCCCTGCAAAGGCGGGGAGGAAGCTGTGGTGTATGTTGATGATGCGGTTCCGGAACTCGCCCACGAACCGGGGAGAGAGGATCTGCATGTACCGGGCGAGCACCACCAGATCCACCCCGTGCTCCTTGAGGAGGGCGATTTCCTTCTCCTCCATCTCCTCCTTGGTCTCCCTGTTCACGGGGAAATAATAGAAGGGAACCCCGAAGTACTCGGCGATCGGCCGCGTGGTCTCGTGGTTGCTCAGGATCATCACGATATCCGCATCGATCTCGCCCTCCTTGTGCCGCAAGAGCACGTCGTAGAGGCAGTGATCCTGCTTCGAGACGAAGATCGCCATCCGGGTCCGCTTATCAGAGAACTCGATCCGCCAGTCCATCCGGTACTTGATGGCGATCGGCTCGAAGGCCTGGGGGATCTTCTCGCGTGGAAGGGCGAAGTCCGAGATGTCCCACTCCACCCTCATGAAAAAGGTATTGGTCTCGGGGTCGTTGTGCTGGTGGGACTGGAGGATGTTCCCCCCGTAGGTGAAGATGAAGTGCGACACCTCTGCGACGATCCCCTTGGTGTCGGGACAGGAAAAGAGGAGTATTGCGCTCGGTGGATGTTGTTTCATGGCCTGATTATAGAAGGCGGAAAGGCACGAAGCAAGCCCCACCTTCTCTCTGGACACCATCCCCTCCATCCCCTAGTATGGGCCCATGAGCCAGTGGATATGTCTTCTCACCTGCATGGACGGCAGGATCCAGCGCCCTGTCCTGGAGTTTCTTCTCCAGAGGCACCCCGGCGCTTTCGTCGACACCATCACCGAACCCGGGATGGACGGCCTTCTCGCCACCCATCGGCTCGAAGAGATACCCGGACTCCTCCGGAAGCTGGAGATCTCGCTCGAGACCCACGGTGCCCGGACCATCTACGTGGCGGGCCACACCGACTGCGCCGGCAACCCGGTGGACGAGGCTGCCCACCTCGCCCACTTTCGTAGGGGCATCCACCTCCTCACGGAGCACTTCCCCGGCATCCCCGTCAGCGGCCTATGGGTGGGACCCACCTGGGAGGTCGCCTCCGTGGAGGCATAGGGTGCATCTTGCCCTCATCATCGCGGTCGCAATAGGCGGGGCAGGGGGCGCGGTCTCCCGCTTCCTCCTCTCCTCCCTCATCTCCTCTCAGGGCGGCGGCACCTTCCCCTGGGGCACCGTAGTCGTGAACCTCACGGGAAGCTTCCTCCTCGCCTTCGTGATGGGCCTTTCCGAGCGGCTCTCGCTCTCTCCCGAGACCCGCTCTCTCATCACCGTGGGGTTCCTGGGCGCCTTCACCACCTTCTCCACACTCACCTACGAGACCCTCACCCTCCTGCGCGAGGGAGACTACCTCCCCGCCCTTCTCTACAGCGGTGGGCAGCTCGTGTGCGGCCTCGTCGCCGCAGCGGCAGGCTTCCTCACCGCCCGCATCGTGTGGTACGCTCTCTCCGGACGGATATGAGGAGGTACCGATGGTGGCCATACGGCTCCGCATCTACACATCCGAAGACGAGAAGATAGGCCACATCCCCCTCTACGAGGCCGTGGCCGAACAGGCCCGCACCCTGGGGCTTGCAGGCCTCACCGTATTCCGGGGGATATTCGGCTTCGGAAGGGAGAGACACATCCACACCGTGAAGGTCCTCTCCCTCTCGGAGAACCTGCCGGTGGTCCTCGAGCTCATCGACACCAAGGAACGCATCGACGCGCTCCTCCCTTTCCTCGACACACATCTCAGAAACGGGATCTACACCCTGGAGGAGGTGGAGCTCTACATACCACACTCTGGGAAGGGCTGAAACACTCTTCCGGATCCCCCGGCCTCGGCACACCATTCCGGCATCCTTGGAGGCGTTTCCATCACACGGTGGGCACGAAAGAGGGGAGGCCCCAGGGCCTCCCCTCGCATACGCGCATCATCCGATCACTCGCCGGACTTCTCCTTCAGGAGGAACTCCACCCTCCGGTTCACCCACCGCTTCTTGAGATCGCTGAAAGGCACGATGGGCCGTGAGCCTCCGTAGCCCACGATGGAGAGCCGCGAGGGATCCACCCCCCTGGAGATGAGGGCCTTTCGCACTGCCTCGGCCCTCGCACGGGAGAGCGGGACGAGGACTTCCTGATGCTCCACCTTCGCCCGCTCCGGATCGAACCAGAGGAGGGAGACCGCGTGTCCCTCGAGCTGCACGGTATACTGCGGGAACTTCTTGAGCATCGCAGCCACCTCGTCGAGCGTACGCAGGTTCTCCTCACGGATCTCCGACGGCACCTTGTCGGTGTAGTCGGCGGTGAAGGGCGCGAAGTGGATGTCGGGCACGCTGATGTAGGCCCCGCCGTCCTTGATCACGACGTACACGTCGGTCACCACCAGGGCCGAGGCCTTCGCCACGTTGCCGCCGAGATCCGTGACCGTGAAGGCCACGGGATAGTCGTGGGCCTGCTCGGCAAGATCACCCGATTCGAAGAAACCGTCCCATACGATCCGGGCCGGCGGCTCCCCGTCCTCCGAAAATGTCTGCTTCCGATCCTTGTTGGCAATCACCAGCTCCCACGACTCGATACCCGACTCGTCCCTCACCTCGGGGATGAAGGCGACCACCTCGTCCCTGCCGTCGCCGTCGGGCGAGAAGGGGACGGGCTCCGTCTTCACGGACACCTCAGGAGGCACGGTATCCACCCACACCGGAAGGGGCGCACTCTCGAGCACGGTGTCCTTCTCACCGTATGTCGCCGAGGCCACGAGCTCGTATCGCCCGTCGGGCACCTCCATGGTGAGGAGCCGCTCCGTGGAGATGGTGAAGGGAATGACGATGCCTTCCACTCCGAGCATCTGCTGATCGACCACATAGCGCTCGCCCTGAGGCGTGGTGATGGTGATGACCAGCCGGTTCACGGGAAGCCCTTCATCTCCGGTCACCGTGATCTCGAGCGAATCCCTCACCCCGTCCCCGTTGGGCGAGAACCCGGGGTGGTCCGCCGCGAGGTCTATCCGAGGCAGGGCATAGCTCACCGCGATCTCGTTTATCTCTGCCATCCCCAGGTTGCCGGCCTCATCCCGCGCATAGACCCGATAGGTATAGAGGCCTTCCGGGACCTTCTTGCCGGTCTCATCCGTACCGTCCCACACGAAATCACCCAGACCGCCTTCCCAGGTGTGCGTGAGCACGAGCTGCCCCTGAGGCGAACGGACCTCCGAGGTCCAGACCACATCCTTGTCGGGCGAGGTCTGCTCCACGACGAACACATCCTGGAACCCGTCGTCGTTGGGAGAGAGCTTCCTGGGCCCGTACTGGAGGAGCGTCACCGGAGGCTGGGTGTCGATCACCACAGGCACCTCGGTCACCGCGACTGTCCCCGAGAGGTACTCGGTCTCGAGACGCAGGGTATACTCGCCGTCGGGCAACACGGTATCGTCGAACCGGCCGTTGAACACGTAGGTGGTGGGAAGCTCGAACGAACTCGCCGAAGCGAGCACCCTGCCATCCGCGTCCCTCACCTCACCACGCACCCCCACCACCTGGCCCGGCGACCTGTCCACCAGGGTGATCACACAGAAATCCTGTACATCGTCCGCATTGGGAGAGATGTGATCGGGCTCGGCCTTCACCACCACCTGCTTGGGCGCGGCATCGACCACCACGGGCCCCGCCTTCGTGGAGAAAGCGTTTCCCGCCCTGTCGGTGGAGGAGAGCACGTAGTAGTACTCCCCGTCGGAGATGATCGTGCCGTCCGAGAGCTTCCCGTCCCAGAAGACGGAAGCGGGCGCACCGTTCTCGAGTACGTAACGGAACACCTCGGTACCATCCTCCCTCTGGACACTCATCACCCACTGCTCCTCGGTGGTACCCGACTGCTCCACCACGATGGTGTCCTTCCTCCCATCTCCGTTCGGAGAAAAGATGGGTTCGGGGATCCGCACCTGTGCGGAGGGAGGAGTATTGTCCACCACGACGGAAATGGAGGAGGTGGAGGTCTGTCCCAAATGGTCGGTCACGGTCAGCGTGCACGTGTACGAGCCCTCCGGCACGGCACGCCCCTCGGTATCGGTCCCGTTCCACTCGACAGAGGAGGGGATCTCCACCGAAGGCCGTTTCTTGAGCCCCAACGAGATGAGGAGATTGCTGAAGAAACCGGGTTTCGGCAGGGGCTCGCTCTGTGCGGTGAAGACCACCTTGCCCGCCTCGTCCTGGATCACGATCCTGTAATCCTGGATCGAGGTATTCGCCGTCACGGAGAGGGGAATGACGATCGCGTCCTGGACCCCGGGAGAAGCCCCGGGGGAGATATACACCGCCTCCTCCTCTCCGAGCGAGACGATCGGAGGTCCTTTCTCCTTCTTACCCCCTGCGAACAGCAGTGCGGGGAGAAGGACGAGCATTGCGACAACGGTCCACCATCGTTTCATCTATGTCCCCCTTCCGACACAGTATACCCCCTCATACCGGGTTTGTACAACTATATTCCGCTACCAGATCACCTCTACCCCATGATACACGACCGACATCCCTCCCCTCCTGCTTCACCTCCCCCTTGCCTGCCGATCCCTCCTCCCGTAGAGTATGGCGCATGAGGATCGGGATCGTGCACTACCACCTCCGCCCCGGGGGGGTCACCTCGGTCATCACCGACGGGGTACGGGGCCTTCTGACCCACTGGGAGGACGTGTCCATCCGCCTCATTACAGGCTCACATGAGGGCACCGACAGGGTGCTCCGATCCATCGGTGCAGCCTCTGACTCGCAGGTGGAGGTGAGGGTGCATCCCCAGGTGGGCTACCACGACCAGGACGATCCTCTTCCCGACACGACCCGCATAGAGGAGATACGACGTATCCTCACCACCGAGGCGGGCGAGTGTGACCTCCTCTGGGTGCACAACTACCACCTGGGCAAGAACCCGGCCTTCACCGAGGCCCTCCTTCGCACCGTCGAGGACCTCCCCTCCCGTCGCTTCCTCCTTCACATCCACGACTTCCCGGAGAGCGGCCGCTACCAGAACCTCGCTGCGCTCCACCTGGTGACCCGCTCCCCCCTCTACCCCACCGGCCCCAACGTCCGCTACGCCCTCATCAACCGGCGCGACCTGCGCATCCTCGGGGAAGCCGGCATCCCGGCCGACCGCCTCTTCCTGCTGGAGAACCCCTACCACCCCCTTCCCCCGCCCGCACTCACCGACCCCCGCCCGGCCCTCCTCGCGCGCCTCGCCCCCCACCTCTCCCCCGCCACCCCCCTCCACCTCTCCCCCATCCGCACCATACGCAGGAAGAACGTCCTGGAAGGGGCCCTCCTCTCCCGCCTCCTCTCGCCCGACGCCCTCTACGCCGTCTCCCTTCCCGGCACCTCGCAGCAGGAGACGGCCTACTCCGAACTCGTGGAACTCTGTTACCGCGAAGGCCTCATCCGGGGTCTCTTCCCCCTCGGCCCCCTTGCCGAGCAGGCAGGCCTCCCCTTTCCGACCACCCTCCACGCCGCCGACCTCCTCGTGAGCTCCTCGGTCCAGGAAGGCTTCGGATACCTCTTCATCCAGGCCCTCGACGTGGGCAAACCCCTCCTCGCCCGCAGACTCGACATCCTGGAAGGCTTCGAAGAGATCTTCACCGACTACCCCGCGCTCCTCTACTCCGACGTCCGCATCCCCGCATCCCTCGTGGACACACACCTCATCCCCATTCACGAACTCACCGGCGCCTACCGTCGCAAGCTCCGCACCATCACCCCCCTCCTCTCCCCCTCGCTGGGAGAGTCCCTCGACGCGCAGCTCAGGGAGGAGTTCGATTCCTCTGCCATCGACTTCTCCTACCTCCCCGTACCCGCCCAGAAGGCCCTCCTCCACCTCATCACCGAGGCACCCCAGGCCCTGGAATCGATCCGTGCCGCCAACGCCACCCTCCTCGAACGAGCCGCCGTGAGCCTCGCCCGCCCCCTCCCCCCCGACACCCGGGACCGTCTCGCCCGATTCTCACTCGAAGCCCACCTCGCGGCCCTCGCCCGGATACTCGAGAGCTACACCCTTCCCGCAGCCCCCGCTCCTCCCCATCCGGAGGCCATCCCCGATCACGTGCTCCACGCCTTTGCACGCAAGGAATACCTCAGGCTCCTCTACGATTTCTGAGCCCATCCGTCCCCGGGAACCTCCCTGCCGCAGGCTTCCCCTCACAAAAAAGAGATAAAATTTTCCTCAATGGCACTCCCTCCTCCCCGCTTTTTCCTTCCTTGCACTTGCAATCCCCCCTGAATAAGGCTATAGTGGAGGTAATCCAATCCCATACAAAAGAGGTTGAATCATGGCCGATACGAAGCGCATGATCACCATTGATGGGAACACCGCAGCGGCATACGTTGCGCACGCCACCAATGAGGTGATCGCTATCTATCCCATCACACCCTCTTCCCCCATGGGCGAGCTCTCCGACGCCTACTCCGCCGCGGGGAAGAAGAACATCTGGGGGACGGTCCCCACCGTGGTGGAGATGCAGTCCGAGGCCGGAGCCGCGGGTGCGGTCCACGGCGCCCTCACCACCGGGGCCCTCACCACCACCTTCACCGCCTCCCAGGGCCTGCTCCTCATGATCCCCAACATGTTCAAGATCGCGGGCGAGCTCACCCCCACGGTCTTCCACATCGCCGCTCGGGCGGTCGCCTGTCAGGCCCTCTCCATCTTCGGAGACCACTCCGACGTGATGGCGGCCAGGTCTACCGGCTTCGCCATGCTCGCCTCCAACAACGTGCAGGAGGTGATGGACTTCGCCCTCATCGCCCAGGCCGCCAGTCTCGAGTCGCGCATCCCCTTCCTGCACTTCTTCGACGGATTCCGCGTCTCCCACGAGATCCAGAAGGTCGAGGAGATCCCCTACGACGTGATGAAGGAGATGCTCCCCCAGGAACTCATCGCCGCGCACCGGGCGAGGGCCCTCGATCCCGAACACCCCACCCTCAAGGGCACCAGTCAGAACCCTGACGTCTTCTTCGCGGCCCGGGAGACGGTGAACAAGTACTACCAGGCCACGCCCGCCGTGGTCCAGAAGGCGATGGATACGTTCGCACGGCTCACCGGCAGGCAGTACCACCTCTTCGACTACGTGGGAGCACCCGACGCCGAGCGGGTGGTCGTGCTCATGGGCTCCGGCGCCGATACCATGGAGGAGACGGTCGAGTACCTGGTCGCACGCGGAGAGAAGGTGGGAGTCCTCAAGGTACGCCTCTTCAGGCCCTTCGACGCCCAGGCCTTCGTCGACGCCCTGCCCGCCACGGTGAAGGCCATCGCCGTGCTCGACCGCACCAAGGAGCCCGGTTCCATCGGCGAACCCCTCTACGAGGACGTGCGCACCGCCATCGGCGAGGTGATGGGATCGGGGAACGCCAAGTTCTCTACCTACCCCGTGGTGGTCGGCGGACGCTACGGCCTCGGCTCCAAGGAGTTCACCCCCGCCATGTGCAAGGCCGTCCTCGACAACCTCAAGGAGAAGCAGCCCAAGAACCACTTCACCGTGGGGATCAAGGACGACGTCACCTTCACGAGCCTCGACTGGGACCCGTCCTTCTCCACCGAGGACGACGAGACCTTCCGTGCGATCTTCTACGGCCTCGGGTCGGACGGTACCGTGGGAGCCAACAAGAACAGCATCAAGATCATCGGTGAGAGCACCGACAACTACGCCCAGGGCTACTTTGTATACGACTCCAAGAAGGCCGGAACCGTGACGGTCTCACACCTCAGGTTCGGGAAAAAACCCATCAAGGGCGCCTACCTCATCTCCGACGCCCACTTCCTCGCCTGCCACAAGTTCAGCTTCCTCGAGAAGTACGACATGCTCGGCAAGCTCAGGAAGGGCGGCACCTTCCTCCTCGCATCCCCCTACGACAAGGACGAGGTGTGGGATCACCTGCCGGCCGAGGTGCAGAAGCAGATCATCGACAAGGAAGCGAAGTTCTACGTCATCAATGCCCACAAGATCGCGGAAGAGGTGGGCATGCCCGGCAGGATCAACGTGATCATGCAGACCGCCTTCTTCAAGATCGCCGGCATCCTCCCCGAGCAGCAGGCCATCCAGCTCATCAAGGAGTCCATCGTCAAGACCTATGGCAAGAAAGGGAAAGATGTCGTCGACAAGAACCTCAAGGCCGTGGACCGGGCTCTCGAGGCCCTCGAGCAGGTGGACTATCCGAAGCAGGTGACGAGCACCATCCACATGAAGCCACCGGTGCCGGAGGATGCTCCCCCGTTCGTGAAAGAGGTGCTCGGCGAGATCATCGCAGGGCGGGGCGACGACCTGCCGGTGTCAAAGCTCCCGGACGACGGCACCTATCCCACCGGCACCACCAAGTACGAGAAGCGCAACATCGCCGAGAAGGTGCCCGTATGGGATCCGGACGTGTGTATCCAGTGCGGCGACTGTTCGGCGGTCTGCCCCCATGCGGTCATCAGGCTCAAGGTCTACGAGGAGAAACACCTCGAAGGGGCGCCGGCCGGCTTCAAGTTCACCGATGCAAAAGGAAAGGACTTCGCCGGTCTCAAGTTCACCATCCAGATCTCTCCCGAAGACTGCACCGGGTGCGGCGCATGTGTGAACATCTGCCCGGCCTACAAGAAAGACGAGCAGGGCAACAAGACCGACCGCAAGGCCATCAACATGGAGGACTACACCGAGGAGATCCGGGAGAAGGAGATGAAGAACTGGGAGTTCTTCCTCACCCTTCCCTATCCCGACAGGACCAACCTCAACGTGGCCACCACCAAGGGATCCCAGCTCCTCGAGCCCCTCTTCGAGTTCTCGGGCGCATGCGCCGGATGTGGTGAGACCCCCTACGTGAAGCTCCTCACCCAGCTCTTCGGGGACAGGACCGTGATCGCGAACGCCACGGGGTGTTCCTCCATCTACGGCGGGAACCTCCCCACCACACCCTACACCACCCGTGCGGACGGGCGGGGGCCGGCATGGTCGAACTCCCTGTTCGAAGATGCGGCCGAGTTCGGCTACGGGATGCGCCTCACCGCGGAGAAGCTCATGGAATACGGCAAGGAGCTCATCGCCCGCATGCTCGCGGACAAGGCCGACGTCTCCCCTGAACTCCTCGACCGCCTCCTCCAGAACCCGCAGCGCTCGTATGAAGAGGTGGAGCGCCAGCGTGCCGACGTGGCCGCTCTCAAACAGGCCCTCAAGAAGAGCACCCACCCTGTGGCGAAGGATCTCCTCGCAGTGGCCGACTACCTCGTGAGGAAGTCGGTGTGGATCCTCGGCGGCGACGGATGGGCCTACGACATCGGCTACGGCGGGCTCGATCACGTCCTCGCCTCGGGGCGCGACGTGAACGTCCTCGTGCTCGACACCGAGGTGTACTCCAACACCGGCGGTCAGATGTCCAAGGCCACCCCGCTCGGCGCCATCGCCAAGTTCGCCGCGGGCGGCAAGCCCATCCGCAAGAAGGACCTCGGCCTCATGGCCATGAGCTACGGCTACGTCTACGTGGCCCGGGTCGCCATGGGCTACAACCGCATCCAGACCATCAAGGCCTTCCTGGAGGCCGAGGCGTATCCCGGTCCCTCCATCATCATCGCCTACAGCCACTGTGTGGCCCACGGCATCGACATGGCCAAGGGTATGGATCAGCAGAAGGCCGCGGTCCAGAGCGGCATGTGGCCCCTCTACCGCTACAACCCGCTCCTCTCCGAAGAGGGCAAGAACCCGCTCGTCCTCGACTCCAGGGAACCCAACCTCCCTGTCGAGGAGTATCTCTACAAGGAGATCCGGTTCCGTGCCCTCAAGGAGATGAACCCGGAAAAGGCGAGCGCCTTCCTCGAAGAGGCGAAGAAGAACGTACAGCAGCAGTACCGCTTCTACAAACACCTGGCGGACATGCCGGTGGAAGGCTGACGCCTCCAAGGCGACTCATGAGCCCACCCCCGGGGGGTGGGCTTTTTCATGATTTCTGCTACACTGTGGGAAATGCATGTCACACAAGGGAGGCGAGAGATGGACTTCGTACCGGTCTCACTCGAACACCTTTCGTTCAACCCCTTCACCAGTACGGCCGAACGATGGTTCCTCCTCACGGCAGGCAGCCGGGACACATGGAACACCATGACGTGCAGCTGGGGAACCTTCGGCACGCTCTGGCACAAATCCGTCTGCATGGTCTTCGTCCGACCCACGAGATACACACATCGCCTCATGGAAGAGAGCGAGACCTTCACCCTCTCCTTCCTCCCCGAGGAGCACAGACCCATCCTCCAGTTCTGCGGGAGCCACTCCGGACGGGACGTGGACAAGGCAGCGGCCACCGGTCTCGTACCGGTCGAGCTCTCCGCCGGCATCGGATTCGCCCAGGCCGATCTCGTCATCGAATGCAGGAAGATCGCCCGCTGGCCCATGCTCCCCGAGGGATTCCTCGACGCCGAGGCCATCGAGGTGTTCTACCCCAAGAAGGACTACCATACCATCTACGTGGGAGAGATCCTGGAGATCTGGGAAAAGCGCCAGGAGGAGGCCTGAGCCTCTCAAAAAGAGAAGGCCACCTCTCTGGAAGGCGGCCTTCTGTACCCGGAACACACGCCATGCGGAGCAACGCTCCGCATGTTTTTTATGCAATATACGTGCCAAACTTCAAAACATTGTGCTGCAATGACTTGAATTCCACCCCTCTCTCACGATATGGCTATATGGGTCGTAATGACACATTCCGGGCGACCCCGCCATGTCATTTTTACCCGCACTATTTCCGCCCTTCCTCTGGTTTTTTCACCGGGGAGCGATTATATTTTAGGAGGTGGAGGTCACGATGGAAGAACGGAGAAAAACCCCGCGTGTACGCATCACCAAAGAGATCACAGTCTCTCCGCTCGAGAGGGAGGTATTCCTCGAGGTGAAGGCCCTCGACCTGGGTGAAGGCGGCATGCGTCTCTTGAGTCCGGAGGAGTTCCCCGTCGGAACCACCCTGTTCTTCACCATGGAGGTGGAAACCGACGACGGGATCGTGGATATTCAGGGAGAAGGGAACGTCATACACGTGAAGCAGGCCCCTGCCGAAGGATACGAGATAGGCCTCACCTTCTCCTACCTGCCCGATCTGGAGAGGGAGAAGCTTCAGGAGCTCATGCTCCTCCAGCGATACAGCGCACCCTCCCCATAACCCTTTACACATCCTGCGAAATCTGGCATAGGTTGACCGACCCCTGCGAGAGGAGTGCTCACGGTGTACAAACTGTCGGCTTCGATACTCAACGCCAACTTCGCCCGACTGGGAGACGAGATACGCGAGGTGGAGGACCTCATAGACGAGCTCCACCTCGACGTGATGGACGGACACTATGTCGACAACATCTCCTTCGGTCTTCCCGTCATAGGGACGCTGAGGAAGGAGTTCTCCTCCCTCGTCTTCGATACCCACCTCATGATCAGCCATCCCGAACGATACTGGGAGGAATTCATAGAGGCGGGGAGCGACATCCTCGTGTTCCACTTGGAGGCCACCCCGAAGGCCTTCCTCATCCTCCAGCGCATCAAGGAGAAGGGAAGACTGGCCGGCATTTCTCTCAACCCCGCCACCGATGTACGCCTCCTGGAGCCTGTGAAGGACCTCCTCGACAGGGTGCTCATCATGACCGTGGAACCCGGGTTCGGAGGCCAGCGGTTCCTTACTCCCATGCTCAGAAAGATCGAACAGGCCCGGGAGATCCTCGGTGACAGGGTCGACATAGAGGTGGACGGGGGTATCAACCCGACGACCATCGTCGAGGCCAGATCCGCGGGAGCCACCACCTTCGTGGTGGGATCGTCGATCTTCCAGTCCGAGGACAAGCGGGGAGAGATCCTCCGTCTCCGCGAGGCCCTCGCCACCTGATCATTCCCCGAGGGTACGAACCTCTCCGGAAGGGAGCCCCACACAGACGGTGGGCCTGATTCGCGTGAAGAATCCGGTCTCGTACACCCCGGGGATGAGCCCGAGTCGTATCTCCATCTCCTCGGGATCCACGGGGGAAGGGAATCGGACGTCCACCAGGAGGTTGCCGTTGTCGGTCACGACCGGCCCCTGTTTCCCTGATCCGTGTCGGATCGTCCACTCCGCGCCCAGCGCCTCGAGGGCCTTGAGCACACAGGCCCTCGCTTCGGGGACCACCTCCACAGGAATGGGAAACCCCGTACCGATGTGGGGTACGAGCTTGCACTCCTCCACCACCACCACGAACCTCCGGGCATTGTAGGCCACCAGCTTCTCCCTGAAGAGGGCGCCGCCGCCTCCCTTCACCAGGTGGAGGGCGGGATCCACCTCGTCGGCCCCGTCGATGGCGAGGTCCACCTCCCCCCCTATCTCGGGGTCGTTGAGGGACCTCACCGGGATACCGAGCCGGTGCGCCTCCATCTCGCTCGCGAAGCTCGTCGCAACCCCCACGATGCCCGAGAGACGCCCCTCTCTCATGTGCTCCCCTATCCTCCGTATCGCCCACACCGCGGTCGAGCCCGTACCCAGCCCTACTCTCATGCCATCCTTCACATGGGTGTCCACCGCGTGGAATGCCACACGACGCTTCATCTCTTCTCTATCCACGACCTTCCCCCGAGTGAAATCTCAGAAGGCAGTATACGGGAATCTTCCCACCCCATCCAGTCCCGATACCTCCAGAGAGAAACGCCTCGATTGACAACTTCATGGGCTTCTTATAGTCTGACCCGGACAAAGAGTAAAGAGGCTCACGAGGAAAGGAGACGCCATGGAGACACACGTCATCGGATTTCCCCGCATAGGTGCCCGCAGGGAACTCAAGAAAGCAGTGGAGGCATACTGGAAAGGCGCTGCAGACCGGTCTTCGCTCGAAGACACGGGGAAGCGGCTCATGGAATATGCATGGAAGACCCAGAAGGAGGCGGGACTCTCACTGGTGACAGTGGGTGACTTCTCCTACTACGACCATATCCTCGACATGGCCCTCGCGCTCTCCCTCATCCCCTCGCGATTCAGGAAAGAGGACTACCCCCACGACCTCGACCTCTCCTTCGCCCTCGCGCGGGGCGACAGGGAGCGCAACATCCCGGCCCTCGACATGACCAAGTGGTTCGATACCAACTACCACTACATCGTACCTGAACTGGAAGACTCCTCGTCGATCCGACTCGCGGAACACACCCGGATCGAGGAACAGGTGCATCTCGCCCGGAGTCTCGGCTACCGGGTGAAGGCCACCCTCCCCGGCCCCCTCACCTTCCTCTCCCTCGCCCGCGAGACCGGGGAGCGCCCCAGATGGTCCTTCGCCGACGAGGTGGGTAAGGCCTATGCGACGCTGCTCTCCCGTCTCGCCCCGCACTGCGAGTGGATACAGATGGAGGAGCCGATCCTCGCCACCGACCTCTCCTCCCCCCAGAAGCAGGCATGGGCCTCGATCTACGCCCAGCTCTCCGACCACACGGAGAGGATCCTGGTGGCCTGCTACTTCGGGCCAGTGGGAGAGAACATCGAGCTCCTCCTCTCCTCCGGCGTACGGGGCATCCACCTCGACCTCACACGCGAGGGGGTCGAGGTCCTCTCCCGGATTCCCGAAGACAGGGTCGTCTCCCTCGGGGTGATAGACGGACGGAACGTCTGGCGTACCGACCTGGAGGCGGCGGCCCGGATAGTCGAACCGGAGGTGGCCCGAAGAGGAGAGGACAAGACGATGCTCTCCTCTTCCTGCTCGCTCCTCCATGTGCCCATCGACCTCGAGCTCGAGACAACACTCCCCGACTACATCAAGGAATGGCTCGCCTTCGCCGTGCAAAAGTGCAGGGAACTGAGTCTCCTCGCTCGTCACCTCACGAACGGAGAGACAGGTCCGGAATGGGAGAGCGCACGAAAGGCAGCCGAGGCGAGGAGACGGCATCCCGAGGTCATGATCCCCCGCGTGAGGGAACGCGTGGCATCCGTCACAGGTGCACAGCTCGCCCGCTCCCTTCCCTTTGCCGATCGCAAGGCCCTCCAGCAGGAGAAGCTGGGCCTTCCACTCTTTCCCACCACCACCATCGGCTCCTTCCCCCAGACCCCCGAGATCCGCAAGGTGAGAGCCCGGTTCAAGAGGGGGGAGATCTCGCGGGAGGAGTACGAGACCTATATGGAGGGCGAGATAGAGAGGGTCATCCGGGAACAGGAGGCCCTCGGCCTGGACGTCCTGGTGCACGGAGAGCCGGAACGGAACGATATGGTGGAGTACTTCGCAGAACTCCTGCCGGGCTACTGCACCACGACCAATGGGTGGGTGCAGAGCTATGGGACTCGATGCGTGAAGCCCCCCATCATCTACGGCGACGTCCACCGCTCCGAGCCCATGACCATTCGGTGGATCACCTACGCCCAGTCGCTCACCTCCCGGCCGGTGAAAGGCATGCTCACGGGGCCGGTCACCATGCTCAAGTGGAGTTTCGTCCGGGACGACATCCCCGCCCGGGACGTCGCGTTCCAGATCGCCCTCGCACTCAGGGACGAGGTGGCGGACCTCGAAGCTCAGGGCATCACCGTCATCCAGATAGACGAGCCCGCCATCAGGGAGGGGCTCCCCCTGAGGAGGACGCAGTGGGAGGAGTATCTCACCTGGGCCACCGACGCCTTCCGCCTCGCGAGCTCGGGGGCGGCCCCCGGCACACAGATCCACACCCACATGTGTTACAGCGATTTCGAGGACATCATCGAGTGGATCGCCCGGCTCGACGCCGACGTCATCAGCATAGAGGCCTCGCGGAGCGACATGCAGCTCCTCGAGGCGTTCCACCGCTTCGAATACCCCAACGACATCGGACCGGGTGTATACGACGTGCACAGTCCCAGGATCCCCGGCATCGAGGAGATGTACCGCCTCCTCAAGAAGGCCCTCGAGGTGATCGCCCCCGGGCAGCTCTGGGTGAACCCGGATTGCGGACTCAAGACCCGTGCCTGGGAGGAGGTGCGTCCCTCCCTCACCAACATGGTGGAAGCCGCTCGGAGACTCAGGAAGGAGTACGACGGGGGGAAATGAAAAACTTTCCTTGACAAATAACCCAAGCCCTTATATGGTAAAAGCATATACTCAACGGTGAGGGATTCCAAGTGGGACGACAGACAAAGAGCACGCTGCAGAACGGTATCCCTGCGATCTTCCAGAATCCTGAGGTCGAGGCCCTTCTTGCGAAAGGGAAGGATGTGATCATCCAGGTGGAAGAGGGGGAATTCCCCTACCCCGCCTACTTCTTCAGAGGGTTCCCCAAGGTGGTGGAACGTGAAGGTCTCTACCTCACCTCCACGGAACAGCGCATCATCGATCTCATCCGCGAGGCAGGGATGCACCCTGCCTCGCTTCCCGAGCTCCTCTTCCTGGGGGGGAGGACCACCCCGAGGCGGGAGGCCCAAGCGCTGGCCTTCCCCTCCCACGCCATCTGCTGCACCGCCACACGCCTCATAGACCACATACGGAGGGACAATCTCTCCCTCCAGCACATCAGGCGAGTCGTGATGGAATATCCGCGGGATGGAGAAACCGCGGAGATATTCAAGGCCGATGTGGAGTTCGTTCTCTCGAAGGTGCCTTCACACCCGCAGTGCATCGTCCTCTCCTCCGACCCGCAACGCGCAATCGCCGACCTCAAGGAGGTCCTCTCCCATCCGCAGATCGTGCCTCTCTCCAGCTGGAAAAAGAGCCGAACCGAAAAGGCGTGGTTCCCCCTGGAGGCCCCCGAACGGATGGCCGAGGCCGTCGCCGACCTCATCCTGAGTCATGACCTCAAGAAAGTGATCTGCTACGTGCCCGAGGCGCTCACCGAGAAGCTGAGACGGACATTCATCAGAACGCACATCTCCTTCTCTTCCATACTCCGGGATTCCTCGCCCGGGGCAGAGGATCGCGCACTCAAGAAGTTCAAGACCCTCGACGCCGAGGTGCTCCTCCTGGAAGCCCCTCGCCCCTTCCCCTCCCTCTACACGGCGAAGGCCGTGATCTTTGCCGGCGTCCCGGGCCCGGACATCTTCCTTCAGGGAAAACGGTGTCTGAGCGAGCACATACCTCTCACACATCTGTTCCTCCTCGCCCCGCAGACCGAGGAGGAGAGGATCCATGAACTCGAAAGCCGGGTGGGCTCGATCGCACGGCGGGAACCGCCTGACGAGGAGGCCGTGGCGCAGGGATTCCTCGAGCGCGTCCTGGAATGTGTCGACGGGCAGAGTCCTCACGTCATCGAACCATACAGGAAGGCCTTCAGGAAAGCGGTGCCCTTCTTCCGCAGGGCGGACGTGGCCGCCTATCTCGTGCGGAACATCCTTTCCGACTCTGCGCGGAGCCTGCTGCCCATGCAGGACATATTCTTCAGTATGGGGAAGAACCGCAAGATCTTCCCGGAAGATCTCAAGGAACTCGTGCTCTCGGTGGAAGGTCTCACGGAAGAGGATATCGGAGAGATTCGGGTTCTCGACAACTATTCCTTCGTGGAAGTGAGCGAGCCGTTCGCGGAGAAGGTCATCTCCACCCTCAACGGTACGGACTTCAAGGGAAAACGACTCACGGTCAACTACGGTAAACGGAGGAGTGGGAGGTGATCACCCTCCCATGAGGTAGTCCACGCCCATCAGGATGAGGGTCCCCTCGATCACCACGGAGAGCACGAGCGAGAGCGCCGCCAGCAGGAGGAGCCCCCAACCTTTCCACCACATCCTCGAAGGGCGGGTGTACGGGGGGGTGGTGTAGCCGTGGAGCAAGGGATCGGCAGCCCCCGTCTCCACCTCCCTGACCTCCAAGACGAAGGAAGCCCCCTCCTCTCTCATCCTGTAGCGTCTGTCGCCGACCTCCCATGACGTCCCTTCCTCGGGTCTCCTTCGGCACGCCTTCCATGGGAGGGTCGCCTGCTCATAGGTCACGAGCGCCTTCTTCCCCATCTTCCACAACTTTCTATGGAGGTAGTATCCGAACACGGCAGGAGGAAAGAAGACGGAGACAGGGAGGAAAGCTGCCGTGAGGGAGAGGAGTCCCTCCAGATAGTGGGTCTGGATGGACACGCTGCCGAAAAGGAGCAGGAGCAGCATCCCCACCCCCATGAAAGGCAGCGTGAGAGGGTTCCAGAACTCGTTCACGCTCCGCGCAGAGGAGATGACCGAGTGGACGAGGTTGTGGAGGGGTACACTGTAGAGTACGAGCACGGGTTGCGACTGGGGATCGAGGACGATCTTGCCGTTCTCCTCCCTCACCCTCCCCGCCAGGTAGACACTCGCCCCCGAAGGAAGGTGATGCACGTCCTCCGCATGGAGCACCTCCATCCCCCCCAGACGGTCCTCCTCCACCCCGGGAAGGAGATGCAGGAGTACACGCGAAAGGTCCACCCAGACGAGGAGTCCATTGCACCTGACCCACAGGTAGTGGTCACGGACCAGGGAATCCACCGTACCGAGAAACCGCCACTCCCGCCCTGTCAGAGGTTTGCCGGGACTCCAGAGAGGAAAGAGGAGGGAGCCGTAGAACCGTCTCCGCCATCGGAACCACCGGTACCACTGGAAGACCCCTCCTCCGCCGGGAATGAGTATGTAGCAGAGGAGAAAGATCGCTGTGAGGATCGTCATGCTCATCTCTGGACCGAGCCCCCGGTTCCCTACTATGATCGCATCATGGTGCAAAAACTCGTGGTAGGTCAACTGGCGACCAATGCCTACGTGTACGTGTCCCAGGTCACGGGGAAGGCCCTCCTCATCGACCCAGGGGCGGATGCCTCACGGATCGTCCACTGGCTGGAAGGCCTCGGGATCCTCCCCTCCGCCATGCTGTGCACCCACGGACACATCGATCACGTGGGAGCCATCGGGCACCTCCTCGATCGCCTTCACCACGATCGGACCATCCCCGTCTTCCTCCACGAGGCCGATCTCCCCCTCCTCGAGGGAGCCTTCGACCTGCAGCGTGCCTGGCTCCAGTCCGTCGGGATACCCACAGCCGATTTCGACCGCCCACCCGTCTCTTCGATCCATCCCCTCACCGATGGGAGAGAACTCGAACCCTGGGGCCTCCGTCTCCTCCACACCCCTGGACACAGCCCCGGCAGTATCTGCCTGTACGCCCCCGAGGAGGGGATGCTCTTCTCAGGGGATACGCTCTTCCGGGAAGGGGTGGGAAGGACCGATCTTCCGGGAGGCTCGTGGGAGGAGCTGGAGAGGAGTATCATCGAACGGCTCTATCCACTTGCCGATGCGATACGGGTGTATCCGGGCCACGGTCCGGAGACGACGTTGGGCCATGAGAAGAGATGGAACGCCTTCGTACGGGAAGAGGGCCTCACGCCGAGAGGTTGAGGACAACCCCGGTGGTGAGTGTCTTGATACCCGGCGGTGGAACCGGGGCCTGTGCGTGGCTCACAGAGACGTCGTGGAGGCGCTCCTCGAGCGACAGGATGAGATCGTCCACCTCCTCGGCGGAGAGATCCTCCTTGATGACGGGAGGCACCTCGTTCTGCCGTTGGGAAAGCTTTATGAACCGTTCGATGAGGAGATCGAGGACCTGAAGCTTGCTCACCGGGACGCCTTCAACCCCTCCGGTCGAGGGAACTCCGATCACATGCTGCAGGCGGAGTACCACGGGCCCGGGGAGATCCACCGGCACGTACACAGGGAGCGATGCCCGAGTGTTTCTCATGAACTCCATGTAGGAGATGGTTTCGTATCCCACGCGAGAGGCTATCATGGTTCCTCCCTGCTCTTATTATCGGCAGAGGGGAACAGACTTGAATATTTTTATCCGAGAAATCCGCGAAACATCAGAGCCTCAGGGGAGGCCTCTACAGTCGCTGCTTTCGCTCCAGTTCCTTCTGACAGTCCAGACAGTAGAGGGCGTAAGGAATGGCCTCCAGACGTTCCCGCGGGATGGGCTTTCCGTCCTTGAGGCAGTACCCATACTTTCCGTTCTCTATACGGGCAAGGGCCGCATCGATCTGGTTGAGACGCCTTAACTCATGACCCTCGAGGGAATTGAGGATCCTCCTGTCCAGATCGTTCGCCGCGATGTCCACCAGATCCTTTTCGTTTTCGTTCGAGATGAGCTCCTCGAGTTCCTCGTTCTCCTGTGCGAGATTCATGAGGATGTCCCTCTTCATCTCAAGGAGTTTCTCCTTCATCTGATCAAGAAAGGCTCTATCCACCAAGGGCCTCCTCCACTCTTTTTGGCGCCTTAAAGTGCAGGAAAAACACCAAAATGTCAAGTGGAGCGCGGGAGTTGACAGCACTAAGTGCTTGCTATATAGTAGGTTTAATTACAATTCCATACCGAGGAGGCTCTGTGGCCAAAGAAGATGCGATCGAAGTGGAAGGGATCGTCAAAGAAGCGCTGCCCAATACCATGTTTCGAGTGGAGCTCGAGAACGGACATCTGATTCTCGCCCATCTTTCGGGAAAGATGAGAAAGTATTTCATCCGTATCGTCCCCGGTGACAGGGTGAAAGTCGCCCTCTCTCCTTATGACCTCACCCGGGGAAGGATCATCTACCGGGAACGCTGACGAAGGAACGCCACCACGGCTCCAGCCCCGCCCCATCTGCGGGGGGCTGTCTCTATCCTGCCGACGAAGGGACACGACTCGAGCGTCCTGTATACCACTTTTTTGAGGATGGGCTCCCTTTCGGAGTGGAGGCCCTTCCCGTGCACGATGAGGAGCACCCTGTACCCCTTCCCCTGGGCCTCTCCGAGGAAGGCTTTGAGGCGTATCTCCGCCTCTTCCCTGGTGAAACCGTGCAGGTCGAGGACGGCCTGAGGCGTGGAAGGGCGCTTCCTGGAACGGGAGTCGGGGGATCGCCTTTCCCCACCTTTCTTTTCCTTCACCACGCGCTCGTCAGGGAGATAACGATCGAGGTATCTGTGCAGGAGGTCGCCTCCCGTCTTCCTCTCACGCTCTTCCCATTCCCTGAGAATGTCACCGAACGATTCCGCCACGATCACCTCCCGATGTACCACTGAAGCGTATCCCGCCTCACCCAGCCGCTCGTTCCCATCCCCGTGTGGACACGGACATAGTCCTGATACAGGTAGTCGGTCCTCACCGCCGTACCCGCAGGACAGATCTGCAATCGACGCCCTTCCTCCTCGGGAACCGCCTGGAGAGGGGTCTCGCTCACCACCACGGCCTGCGGCTCACGGAAGACCACGGCCCGGTAAAAGACGTACCCTCCCGCCACGATCGTAGCCGAGAGGGAGAGGAGCAGGGTTATAAGGAGCACAGGCGAGCGCCACCGGATGTACGCGGCGAAGAACAGACCCGACAAGGTGCATCCTGTGATCAGGCCCAACCAGGGGATGCCGGGCGGAAATGCGACGGGAAGTGCAGCTTGATACTGAAGGCCTATCTCCTCCTCCATATGTGAGAGGGCCTTCCGAAGGATGAGAACCATGGGCGCCTGCACACACGCACGCCTCAGGTGATAGACGACTCTCCCGTCCTCGCCAAGGGCATAAGCCGCCATAGCCGCGTCGTAGTGAATTCCCGGGGCCAGTTCCTCTTCGTCCAGGGCCTCCTGGAAGGCCTCGTAGGCCTTGCCGTAGTCCTCTCGTTCGAGGAAGGCGAGCCCCTCCTGGAGCTCCTGCTCCGGAAGCGGAAAATCGGGGGGGACGAGGAGTATCCACAGCAGGAGTCCGGCCCATGAGGCGGTGCACACGACCAGGGCGTACCCTCCGAACCGCTTCGACGGAACGAGGAGGGAGAACAGGGCCAACACCATGGGGATGATGAGGAAGAGTACCCGAAGATCCTCCGCGATCCACCTCCCCTGCAAGGACCGCACCTCGTCCAGGGAGAGGAAGGTGAGGGCTGGTGTGACGTTCTCCTCCCTCACCTCCACGGCGAGCGAGGTCCCCCCGGCGCTCCTCACCCCGTTCTGTCCGGGGGGGACATAGCGGAAAGGAGGGATGCGGACGGTGAGCCTGCCCTCCTCAACGGCCCTGAACCAATAGGTACGCTGCCGCCATCCACTGTACCCCTCCGTCGACGCCCTGTACTCCTCGTCCTCCTCCTCGCGGACCAGGACGGCGAGATCGCCGGGGTCAGGCTGGGGAAACGAGAGAAAGGGGAAGTTCCCCACCCCTTTCACGAGGAGCCGTATCCCGAAGAGTTCCCCCACCTGTACCGTGGAGACCGTACGGGTGGCATAGAACTCGAACCGCCCTACCCCATGGAGAGAAGAGGACTGGGGAAGCGGATCGACCCTCACCGTGAGGGCACCTCCGGACTCCTCCATTCCGCCCAGGATCACCGTCGCAGGGGGCAGCCTGATGGTCCCGGACTCGTAGGGGGTGATCATGAAGGTCTTCACCGGAACGTGGTACAGGGTGTGCGCCCCCATCGACTCCTCCTCCACAGGAGCGAGCACCGGCACCTCTTCCACGAAGGCTCCCCGGAGCTCGGGAATCTGCACACGATCGGGAAGCACGATCCTATCGAGATGACGGATATAGAGGGTGATCGGCACGCTCTGTCGGGCGAGGATTCGCTCCGGGGCCTCCCATTCCACATCGTAGGCCACCTTGTCGATATCACCTCTGTAGGACACTTCTATGAGGAAGGGATCGGTGTGGTACACCTTTCCTCCCCGTCGCACCTGGAAGGGCCCCCATATTCTCCTTCCGGATCGAACCCCCTGGAAGGTATACCGGTACCTCAGCATGGGCTTCCCTTCCGGATCCTTCACGGGCTGTACGAGTGGCCCCACCAGAAGGGAGAGGATCTCCGGGACCGGCGGAGGGATCACCTCCACGGGCTCCCCGGGCGCATCGAGGGGGACGGAGAGATCGAGCGTGAGCCGCTCGGTCCTCTTGATGCGTGCCGCCGACACCTGGATGGAGGGAACATCGGCCGAGGGTTCCTGGGCCCCTGCAGGGAACAGCACGGCCAGGAGCACTACCAGTCCTGCCACGTGCCTTCCGGAGGTGCGAACTCTCTGGCCTTCCATCGTGCCTGCTCCTTCTTCCTGAGATAGTCGAGGAGGTAGATCCCCCTCTCGGGAGGCTCATCCCCCGTGCCCCCCGGCTCCGAGACCTGCGGGGCTGCGGAGAACGCGGAGAGCTTGAGATACGCGAGCTCGAGGTTGACACGGACATCCCTATCGTCCGGTTCGAGTCTGAGGGCCTGGAGAAAGTAGAGGTAGGCGTTCTGATACTCTCCGTGATCGTAGTAGTAGAGACCGAGATTGTAGAACGCAGAAAACCTCGTCTCAGGGTCCCTGGCCGATTCGGCCTGCTTCCACTTCGCAAAAGCGGTCTCGTCCCCCAAGGCATGGTACACGGTGCCGAGGTTGTAGGCGATGACGCTCCCCTCCTCTCCCTCCAGGTCTGCAAAAGAGAGATAGGCGACGAGCGCGTCCTGGTAATGTCCCCGGGAATAGGCATAGGCGCCCTGGAGCATCTTCAGATGGAACGAGGCCTGTGTACATCCCGGGAGGAGCAACAGGACGAGGAAGAGCAGCGGCGGTATGCCCGCACGAATCGAGCCCTTCATGACTCCACCTCCCATCGCCACCCTCTCACGAGAAGCATGAGGGAGAAGGCCAGAAAGGAGAGTCCCACGAACAAGGGATAGCGTCTTGCCGGGACGAGGCGTATCCCCTCCCGTTCCTCCCTCGCGATGGTCTCCTCGATGGTGGAGACCACGTGCTGGAAGGTCTGTCCCTCTGCATTCTCCACCGAGAAGAAGCGGCCACCCGTGATCTCCGCGATCCTCTTGAGAAGGGATGCATCGAGTCGCGAGATCACCGGCTCGCCCGAGGGCTTCTTGAGGACCTCCTCTCCCTCGAGAGGGACAGGCCCCCCCGACTCGGTCCCTATTCCCACGGTATGGACCGCAACCCCCAGATTCCGTGCCAGCTCCAGTACGGGACCGATCTCCCCCGTGAGGGCCTCTCCGTCCGAGAGGAGTATCACCAGCCGCTGCCGGTTGCTCTGTTCGGGAAAGGCCTCCAGTGCCCGGGAGAGCCCGGATGCCACGTCGGTACCGGGCGACCTCAGGAGTACCGGACTGAGGAGGCCTATCGCGTCCTCGAGCCCCAGGAGGTCGGGTGTGAGGGGGAGGAGAAGTTCTCCCTTCCCTTTGAAGGCCACCACTCCCCAGCGTGCTCCGGAGATGCGCGAGACGAGCATGAGGGCGATCTCCTTGGCCACATCCAATCGCGAAGGGGGCACATCGCGAACGAGCATACTCCTCGAGATGTCGAAAAGGACAACGATATCCGCATTCCTTCTCTTCACCGTCTCCGGCTCCATGCCCCAGAACGGTTCTGCATAGGCCACGAGAAGACCGGCAATCCCCAGAAGGAGGAACACCTGAACGAGGAATTCCCTGACGAGGAAACGCGAGACCAGATGCTCCTTCCTGTCCCTCCCCTTGAGGCGCAGGAGTTCCTCCAGCCGCCGGTAGGAACGCCACACGAGAAAGAGGAGGACGGGCGCGAGCGCCAGCAGGAACCACAGACGAACCGGAAAGATGAACTTCACAGCACCTCCCCGAGTACCGCGTAGTGGAGGAGAAACCAGAGGGCTGCACACAGGAGCGCCATCCGGAGAAGCCCGCCGTGAAGGGAGACGACACGCACCGCAAGCTCCCGCCGCACATCGGCCGTGGCCGTAGCCCCGATGTACTGGAAGATCCTGTGGAGTGAGGTAGGGGTGTACCCGGAGAAGAACTGTCCGCCCGACATCTCCGCCATCCTCCTCAGAGTCTCTTCGTCGTAACCTTCCTCGAGCACACCCGCGTACCGGGTACCGGTGCTGGGATCGATCACATCGAGGCTCACGGGGAGGTCGCTTCCCACCCCCACCGTGAACACGGGAATGTCGAGATCCTTCGCCATCTCGGCCGCCGTCTCGGGCAGGATCTCACCGGTGGTGTTCTTGCCGTCCGTGAGGATCACGACGGCCCTGAAGGATGCGTTCACCCTCGAGAGATGGAGGAGCGATATCCCCACGCCCATACCGAGGGCCGTGCCGTCACCGAGGGAGAAGAGGCGGACGGCTTCCAGCCTTTCCAGGAAATACTCCACGTCGATCGTGGGAGGCACCTCCAGCATCGCTTCCTTCCCGAACAGGACGAGGCCGACCGCCATGTGGGGATACGAACGCACGAACTCCCTGATGACATCACGGGCCACCTGAAACCGTTGCTTCCCCGGAATATCCATGGCACCCATACTCGGGGAGACATCCAGGGCTATGACGATGGTAGGAGGATCCGAGACCACCACCTGTTTCCGTTCCACCAGGTAGGGGCCCGAGAGGATGAGCACCATCAGGGAAAGCATACCCCACAGGGCCGCATCCCGGAGGAGGGAGACGATTCTGTACCACAGCGGCAGGCCGGGGGGGATGTCGGCACCCCAGAAGACGAAGGGGAAACGCACCGCGCTCCCACGCCCCTTTCTTCTCATCCATACGAACAGGCACACGAGCACGACGAGGAGCCAGAGGGCGCCGGGACGATAAAAACCTATCATGCACCCCCCTCCTTCTCCTCGGCCTTCCCGGAAAGGAGTGCCCTCACGACCTCCAGGGAGGCCTTCTCGTGCTCAGGCGAGACCCGTCGGCTCCCGAAGCGGACCCCGTCGGCCTCGCGGAATACCCCGTACACCTGCCGGGCAAACTGCTCGGAGAGCACCCCGGGGAGCACATCCATGAGCTCCCGGGTGGTGGCCGAAGCGAATCGTGTGCCGTGGAACCTCGAGAGGTATCTCCTCGCGATCTCGATCAGCCTCGTGTAGAACTCGTCCTGAGGGAGCCCGTGGTACTCCTCCTCCAGTCTCCCCAACTGACGCAGCAGACTCCGGAGGAAGAAACGCTCCTCCACGAATCGGCACCATGCCCTCACGAAGCCGAACCCGTTCGAGAGGAAGAGGAAGACAAGGAGCAGGATCCCCAACCCCACACCGCCGAGGAGGGCGAGGAAGAGACGGGTTCCTCGGGGGAGAATCGGGTCCTTGTAGGGGGCGGGCTGGGTGAACCCGCGCTCATAGTAGGAGGAGACCACCACCTCCTGCGGCTCCAGCGTGAATGCCCCGCAGGGGAGGGACGGGACGAGGTGACTCCCCGGCTGGAAACTCATGAAATAGAAGGAGATCTGCACCCCACCCCGGACGGGCTTGAGCTCGATATCCTCCACCACCCCCCATTCGAGGGTGGGGACCTCCGGTCGCACGAGATCCTGCACATCCACCCCTTCGACCACCACACGCATCTCCACCCTGTCCCCCACGAAGAATTCCGAGGGGAGGAAGGTGACGCTCCGCACGCGGGGAGCCGCGTACACCGCGGCCGACGTCACTGCAAGGAGAAGGGCACAGACCGCCCGCCTCACCTGCGCCTCCTCGAGAAAAAGCGTTTGAGCTGGACCACGGGATCCTCTGAGGTACTCATATCGAGGAGGGGGATCCTCCCACGCGCGCACTCCTCGGTGAGGAGGCGATCGAAGAATTCCCAGTACCTGCGGTACCACTGGCGGAACTTCCCGCTCCGACCGAAGGCGGGGAGGACCGTACCCGTCTCGGGGTCCAGGAGCTCCACGTACCCGGTGGGAGGGAACTCCCTGTCGAGGGCATCTCCGATCCTCACGAGGAAGAGGTCGTGATGCGCACGGAGGAGGAGCAGATCGTCGAGGAAGCCGGCACTCCTGAAATCGGAGAGCACCACGCACATGCTCCGCCGTGGAAGCAGGTCGCGGGCCGTCCTGAGGGCCAGGGCGAGATCGGAGCCCCGTCCCCGAGGTCTCATGTCCCGGAACCTTCTGAGGAGGGCGAGCACGTGGGTCTTCCCCTTGCGAGGGGGGATGACATCTTCCACCTCATCCGTGAAAAAGAGGGCACCCACCCTGTCGTTGTTCTCGAGAGTTACAAGAGAGAAGATGGAGAACAGAATCTCGAGACAATCGAACTTGCTGTACTGATTCGAGCCGGATCGCATGCTCCGGGACACATCCACCACGAGGAAGAGGACGAGTTCCCTCTCCTCACGGAAGACCTTGGTGTGCGGTTCTCCGAAACGGGAGGTCACGTTCCAATCGATGAGGCGTACATCGTCCCCGGGCACGTACGTCCGCACCTCCTGGAAATCCATCCCCTGTCCCTTGAAGACCGAACGGTAGTTCCCCGCATACAACCCTTCGAGGATGATGTCCGAGAAGAGGGAAAGCTGTCTGATCCTGGCCCGGAGTCGGAAAGGGTCCATACGTCCTCTCAGGGTACCGGCACCTGCTCGAGGAGGGCCTCTATCACCCTCTCGGCGTCCATGTCCTCTGCCTCGGCCTCGTAGGAGAGGACGACCCTGTGACGGAGGACGGGATACGCCACGTCCTTTACATCCTCGGGGATGACGAATCCTCTTCCATCGAGGAGGGCCTTTATCTTCGCACACCGATAGAGGGCGATGGTGGCGCGTGGAGAGGCCCCGAACTCGATGAACCGGGCGTACGAGGTCCTCGACTTCGAACGCTGTCGGGTGGCTGCCACGATGGAAACGATATACTCCTCTATGCGGGGATCCACCAACACACTCTGAGCCACCTCCTGGAGCCGCTTGAGATCGGCCTTGAAGAGGACCTGCTTCACCTTCACGTCCTCTTCGATCCCCTTCCTCCTCAGGATCTCGAGCTCCTCCTGTGGGGAGGGATACCCTATGAGGATCTTGAGCAGAAACCTGTCGAGCTGCGCCTCGGGAAGGGGATAGGTCCCCTCCTGCTCGATGGGGTTCTGGGTGGCCAGGACGAAGAACGGATCGGGCAGTGCATAGGAGGTATCACCAATGGTCACCTGCCGCTCCTGCATGGCCTCCAGAAGTGCCGATTGCACCTTGGCGGGTGCCCTGTTTATCTCATCGGCGAGCACGATGTTGGAGAAGACGGGTCCCCTCCGCACCACGAACTCACCGGTCTGCTGACGGTAGACCATGGTGCCGGTGAGGTCGGCGGGAAGCAGGTCGGGGGTGAACTGGATACGCTTGAAGCTCGCATCGAGGATCCCCGCAAGCGTCTTCACGGCGAGCGTCTTGGCGAGGCCTGGAACGCCTTCGAGGAGCACATGGCCTCCTGCGAGGAGCCCCATCATGAGCCCCTCGAACATGGCCTCCTGGCCCACCACGGCTCGGGAGAATTCCTCCCTGCACTTCGAGAGGAGCTCCTGAGCTCTCCCGACCTTGACCTCGAGATCGCTCTGGGATTCAGCCTTCATCTGGCCTTCCTTTCATGCTCGAGAATTTCCTCGTATCCACTACGAGCGGTAGTCCGCATTGATGTGGACATACTCCACGGTGAGATCGGAACCCAACACCACCGCCCGGCCGTCTCCTTCGTCGTATTCCAGTCGCACGTCCACGAGCCTCTGGTGCGGAGGGAACACCTTGCCCGACGGCTCCACGGCGGTGGCCCTGAGATACGAGGATAGCAGAACTTCCTTCTCCCTATCAAGCAAAAACCTCCCCTTCTCGAACACGAGGTGGTCGGCCATCCACACCCGCAGCCCCTCCGGCTGCAGCCGCACCCCCCTCCGCCCCAACCACGCCCCAGCCGCTGCCAGCACCCTACCCACATTGGGATCGCACCCCGCAATGGCGGTCTTGAACAACGGGGAATTGACCACCGCCTTCCCCACCCCCCGCGCCGTCTCATCATCCCAGCCCCTCACCTCCACGCGCACCACGTGTCCTGTCCCCTCGCCGTTCCGCACCACCTGCTCCGCCAGAAACCCGCACACCCGTTCCAACGCCTCCCGGAACACCCCCTCCTCCACACGCCCCTTCCGCGCCGTGGACACCAGGAACACGCTGTCGCTCGTACTCTGGTCGCCGTCCACCGAAATGCAGTTGAACGTCCGGTCGACCACCTCCCCCAACACCCCGTCCAGTACATCCTGATCCACCTCCACATCGGTGAACAGGAAGACCAGCATCGTCGCAAGATGGGGCTCGATCATCCCCGCCCCCTTCGCCATTCCCCACACCATCCCCTCCCCCACCTGCACCCCACACAGCTTGGGGTACGCATCCGTGGTCATGATCGCCCGCGCGAGCGCAAGCCCATCCGCACTCCCCACCCCCCTCACAAGCCCCTCCACCTCCTCACACATCCGCTCAACCGGCAGCTCCCACCCGATGATCCCGGTGGACGACGGCACGAGGAGCCCGGGATCGATCCCCACCGCCTCACCCACCCGCTCGCGCACCCGGAGCGCGTACTCCTCGCCGTGCGCAGTCCCCACGTTGGCGATACGGTTGTTGATCACGAACCCCTGGATCGGCCTCCCCTGCATCGCCCGCCCTATCCGCACCGGCACCCCAGGGAAGGCGCTCGACGTGAACCGCGCCGCCCACCGCACCGTCGGCTCATCCAGGACCACCAGGGAAAGATCCATGAGCAACTGCCTGTCCGGACGCTCCACCGGCGCGAAGCCGAACCGAACCGTGGAAGCCCGCACCCCTTCGGGCAGCTGCGCATACCTCCTGCAGAACCCCTCGTACTCCTCCTTTGACGAAAACACCAGATCGCGCCACCATCGATCCATGGGGAGCCCCCTTTCACCCAGAAAAAAGGATCCTTCCCATGCTACACAAAAAAGGACGAATGATCTATCAGCACATCCACCCCCACACCACAACAGACATCCTCACTACCACCCCCACTTCTACAACCCTCTTCCTAGCCCTTATTCATCGACACAGAACGGGATAGAGCGCCCTCTCCCTTCCCTTAGAAGGCACTCTGATCCCTCTGGACCATCTCCATACAAAAACCCGACCAGGAGCTCACCTGGTCGGGTCCAGACATTCCGACACACACGAAGTGCACTTACTCATAGTCCTCAAGATTCTTGAGCATGTCCTCAACCTGCTTCTTTAACCGCTCCATCGCCTCCTTGGCAGTGGCCTGCCCAAGCCACACCAGTCCCAGCTCCTGCTTCCACGCCGCATCAAAAGCAGCATACATAGGATGGATAGGATCGTACATGGGGAAGAGATACTCACCTTCGAGGAAGGCGGCCTTGTTCACCCCAGGAAGCTGTTCAGGAGTGAGGAAACGAGGATCCTTTTGGAACTCAATCAAGGCAGGTGTCATAATCTGGAGACCAAGCAGCATACTCACACCACGAGCCCCAGGAGCGGCGAGGAACTTTACAAACTCCCACGCCTCTTCAGGATGCTTACTCTGGCTAGACACCACAAAACAACTTCCATCAGCCCGGTTCACCGACTTACCAGAATCGCCAATGGGGAGAGGCGCACAATCGAAATTGATTCCTGCCTTCAGGTACGTATTCACACGCCAGTGACCTACAATCTGCATGGCCGCCTTTCCTGCGGCAAAAAGATCACTGATATCAGCCCTCTGTTCATCGGTAGGCATCACGTTGTGAACCAACATGAGGTCAGCAATCCACTGGATGGACTCCACCACCTTGGGATCGGAACCTGCGATGAACGTGGTAGGCTTCCGAATATCATCGAAGAGCCCGTGTCCGGTGTGGCTCCAGACGAGGAGCGGCCAGTAATTTCTGAACTGATCCACACCAAACTGATCTGGCTGACCATCTCCATCGAAGTCCTTGGTGAGCTTCTTCGCTGTCTCAAGAAAATCGTCCCACGTCCAGCCCTTCTTAGGATAGGGCACCCCTGCCTGATCGAAGAGATCCTTATTGTAGAAGACGACGAGCGCAGCAGTATCGATGGGAAGCCCATACACCTTTCCATTGAGCTTATAGAGATTAAGGATCTGAGGATTATACGCAGAGAGATCAATCTTATCCCGCTTGATGAAGTCATCGAGCATCCGGATGGCACCCTTGATCGCATACGCATACGCCACATGAGTGGCAGGATAGAACACATCAGGAGCAAGACCCCCGGCCACCATGGTCTGGAGCTTTGCGTAGTACTCTGTCCCCGATCCTATATTCTCCAGCTCAACAGTGATGTGAGGATAGAGCTGCTGGAACTCCTCGATCACTGGTTTTGCCACATTGTCCACCCTCGTCTGGTCCCAACGGAGGAACCATCTCAGAGTCACAGGGCCCTCCGCCTTTGCTGTGGTGCCTTCTTTCTTTGCACAGCCTGGCACCATCAGGAGGAGCATCGCTCCCAGAAACAGAACTAGCACTCTCTTCATACATCACCTCCATCTCGGTGTTATTTCTAGTTAACCCTCAAGGGTTAACATTTGCCCCACTATCTACATGATCTACATGATCAACCCTTTGACCCCCCAGAACCTGTGAGGGATGCCCCGCTTATGAAGTACTTCTGGGCAATAAAGAACATGATAAGGGGGGGAACCATCGCCACAGTGGCTGCAGCCATAAACAGGTTCCATTCAGTAAAGAACTCGCTTCTGAAGGCAGCAAGTCCAAGAGACACAGTGTAGTTCTTCTCTGAACTGAGATAGATGAGGGGACCCATAAAATCACGCCACACATTCACAAACTCGAATACCGCTACTGCACCGAGTGCAGGTCTCATCAGCGGCAATATCACACTGGTGAAAATACGAAGAGGAGAAGCCCCATCGATCTTTGCGGCCTCATCGTACTCGAGGGGGATCCCCATCAGATACTGCCGCATGAGGAAAACCGAAAAGGCACTTCCGAAGAATGTGGGCACTGTCAAAGGAAGAAAAGTATCGAGCCATCCTAACAACTTGAAAAGAATAAACCTTGGCACAATAAGGAGATTACTTGGAAGCATCATAGTACTGAGCAAGATGAAAAAGAGCACATTCCGTCCAGGGAACCGAAAACGAGCAAATCCATATGCCACCACACTTGAACTCAAGACCATTCCAAAGACCGCAATCCCTGCGATCAAAAAGGTATTTCTGAAGTAAATATGGAAGGGCCTGACAGTGAGGGCACGAGGGTAATTTTCCCATGCAATGGGACGAGGAATCCACGAAGGGGGAAACTCAAGGACCTGTTTGTCCGTCTTAAGAGATGTGCTCACCGTCCATGCAAAGGGGAAAAAGATCATCAGAGCCCCAAGAATAAGGAGGATGTAAATCAACACCCGAGAGAAGTAGTACAATGTCTTTTGTTCCCTTTTTTTCTTTTCCATTAATGTAGCCATAGCTGTTTCCATACTATTCCTCCTCTCTGTTATTTCACCTCAGCTTCGTAGTAGACCCACGCTTTGGAAGAACGGAATATCAAGAGTGTAAGTGCCACTATGATGATGAACACCACCCAGGACATGGCAGCTGCATACCCCATCTGGTACTGCTGAAACGCTTTCTGGTAGAGGTAGTAGTTGAAAAAGAGGGAAGCGTTATTGGGACCACCTTCCGTCATCACATAGGCCTGCGTAAAAAGTTGAAACGTTTCAATCATACCCGTAACTAGGTGGAAAAAGATGACTGGCGTGAGCATGGGGAGGGTAATCTTCCAGAACCTCGACCACGCACTCGCGCCGTCTATGATAGCGGCCTCATACAACTCATTTGAAATACCCTGGAGTCCTGAGAGATACACAATCATGTTTCGACCTGCGGCTGCCCATACCGCCATCACCATAAGCGACGGCAGTACGAGCACAGGATCCTCCAGCCAGCTTGGCCCCTGAATTCCAAGCACCGTTTGCAGGAACCCATTGAGGACCCCATATCGAGGGTTGTAGATCCACATCCACATCAGTGAGATCGCTACCGGGGGAAGCACCACTGGCATATAGTACACTACCCGCCAGAACCCAAGGAGCCTCACCCGCTGATTCAAGAGCAGAGCAGTACACAAAGCAGTGAGGATCCCGAGGGGAACCCGTCCGAGGCCATACACAATGGTAACCTTCAATGACTGCCAGAAGAGAGGATCACCCAAAAGCTTCTGATAATTTCGAAACCCGATCCAGCGTGGAGTTGAGATGAGATCCCAGTTCATAAAGCTGATCACAATCACAGCCACAAGTGGACCAAGCATAAAGCAGAGGAAACCAACCAACCACGGAGAGATAAACACAAAGCCAGTAACTGCTTCAAGCTTAAAACTATTGAGCTGTGGTTTTTTTAGCAGTCTCATGTCATCCTCCTCAGGCCTTTTTTTCTTTTACTTTAAACAAATGGGAAAGCTCGGGTCTGGAGAGACGAATGAGGGCCTCCAAGAAGTAGTAATCGCCATAGATCAATGCATGATCTTTATACCCATGAGGAACCGAACGAGAACCGTGGAGCAAAAATGCAGGAATCTCGGTATTCCGGGAAGAATAGTGCTCCCAGAGCGACCAGGTGATACGAGCAGCCCACTCTCGCCACCTATCCGTAAGAGTGGAGTCCTCTTCCACATCAGCAAGCGCAAGCAGACCACATGCAATCACCGCAGCTGCAGACGAATCTCTGTAGGTGTTCGGGATATCAGGGGAATCAAAGTCCCAAAACGGCACAAGATCTTCAGGGAGATGTTCCAGCGTATAGGAAGCGATCTTCCTCGCTACTCCAAGGAAAGAAGGTAGCGAAGTGGCTTCATAACATGTGGCAAACCCATAGAGCGCCCATGCTTCCCCCCGAGACCAGCATGAATCATGCGCAAATCCCTGATAGGTATCGCTCCTTATCCACACCCCTGTATCCACATCAAAATCAGCCACATGAGCAGTCGACCCATCCTTTCTTACCAGTACAAGTCGGCTCGTGCGGGCGTGTTGCGTCGCTACCTCTGCAAAGAGAGGATCCCCTGTCTGCTCGCTCGCCCAGAAGAGAAGGGCGAGATTCATCATGAGGTCAACGTTCGTTCTCCCTCTATCTTTGCGGGTTCCATCAAGTTCACCCCATGCCTGGAGGTATTCACCCCTTGGGTTGTATCTCTTCACAAGCGAGGAAGCTGCCTCTACTGCATGAGAGTAAAGGTCCGGCTCAGCGAGAACCCTTCCTCCCAGCACGTGGGAGAGATAGAAAATGAACCCAAGGTCATGTGTGGAGGTGGAATGCTTCAGCCATCGAAGCCGTTTCGACCACTCCAGAGCCGCAGCTTTGAAGTGTTCATCCTGAGAATGGACATATGACAACCATAGAATCCCTGTCCAGAAGCCGTCCACCCAATGAGCCCGATCACCTCGTTCACGTTCTATTGTCCTCCAAGAAGGTCCATCACACGATTCTGGGAAATCTTCGAGGGTTTCGATGTTTCGTCGTGTGATCTCCAGTGTGTAGTTAAGAGGCTCCTTCCAATCCACAAAAACCTCCTCTCTCTTTGTCATTTATGTGAGCAATAAAGCTCTAAGTTGAGTTCACCTCCAGGAAGTACAAAGCGGACAAGTGAGACATCACGAGAAAAAGAAAACTCCACCTCCTCACCATTCACCACCACCTTCTGAGGAGTCCCAGGACACCTCACGCTAAGGGAAACCTTACGTAGGCTCGTAATCTGGGCATCCAGATGCGTACTACTGCTCCATCTCCACGCTATGGAGACGGGAGGAGAGGAGATAAGCAATGGCATTCCTTTCCACCATAGCATGCTCGCGTGTACCGCAAGCCCTCTTGTCGGCACCTCTTCCTCAGAAGAGAGGGCCACACAGGAAGCATCAGTAAGCAGAAGTCCATCCACAGAGAGACCGACCCCACCCTTCCCTACCCCAATTACCCACTCTCCCCTTTTCCCGGAGAAACTCACGAGCCGACCCCGTTCTGTAGGAAGCGCCGCAGCATGTCCCTGCAAGGTAAGACTCACAAGAAACTCGGCCTCCTCCACAGGGTCAGGAGGCTCACAAAAGAGGGTATGCAACGTACGGGTAAGGACCCACTTGGGATTTGCTGAAGTGGGATTTGCGCTCACCTGCTGTTCTTTGAGAATGGATACCACAGAAGACGGATGATGGATGTGAATACCCATCGTGCTCTTGCCTACGTGAAGCACGAACCTATCTTCACCTTCTTTAAGGGGGGGTGCATCCATCTGGAGAAGCCACTGATACCGATGGGGTACCTCAGACCGAAGATAATCGTGTACCAGTAGCATCTCACCATCGATAAACAGCATGTCTCTCGAGACATTGTGTAATTGCAACGATCGATCGTAGGCGTTTACTGCCTCTCCTCGCACATAAAAGAGACCATCCAGACCTAACCACTCATCCAATCTCCCTCCCCAGTCAGCCCCCAATCCTTCGAATACGTTGTATCCTCCCTCCTGATACTGTCCCTTCCCATCGACAAGGAGGGTGGAGTGATACCGGGAATAGCATGTGCGATTGTACCCCTCATCCACCACCAGGTGATCATTGCCTTTCATGAGCACAAAGGTATGCTCATCAGGATGGGCATGCCCTGCACTGATCGTATGCCATCCATACTTTCTGAACAGGGCATGTCCATAGTGCCACGGCTTATACCCCGAGGGTTGACTGCATTTATACACCAATACGGTCGCATCACGATCCCACCCTGTACGCACAGAAGCAAGACCGAGATCCGCAAATACATGGAAGTGAGGAAGTGTCTGCACGGGTGTGGGTTCTACCATAGGATCGAACCAGAGAAACTCCAGAAATGCCTCCGGCCCTAATCCAGGCCTCACAAGCCCTTCCTGGGCCTCTCGATCCCACTCTCCTATCTCATCAAAATATGAGGCGAGCCATTGTGCATATCCATTTCTGAACAAGCTTGCGAGGCGATAGAGTACAGCCTTTGAATGTGCGCTCCTTCTATCGTGGCAATCACCAAAGTGGGCTGTGTCCACGAGATTGGGGCCTGAAATGTAGAGCCTGAAGAAGAATGTCTTTGAGAGAAATCCTGAAAGATCCCTGAGGGCAATACCGACCTGCTCCTCAAAAAGGTGGTCGGCAATGAGGAGCCAAGGTATTCCGTAGCGCCAATAGGTGGCCCCCTCATAATCAGAACCATCGTCAGGAAGAAGAGAAAATACGCTCTTAAAATTCTCCAGAGCAGTATCACACCATGTCTCAGCTTCAGGGGCCTCGTTCTTAAGCGCATAGCCTGCGGTGGCAAGTCCCGCAAAACAAATCCAGTTATGATTTTGCCAAAAGTGATACGTCCAATCACCTTTTATTTCTGTCGCATACGCAAACATTCTTCGCCCCTGAAGAAGGAGCTTGGCTTTAAGTCGCGAACGCTCCTCTTCAGAAAGCTCAGCCCCAAGCCAGTTGTACACCAGGCCAAGACCAAACAAAAGCCAGGCAGCATCAAGGTCATGATCAGGCTTTCTATGCTTCCCCCAGTGAGGATAGTGGATGACAACATCCATCCACTGTCGAAGCGCAGAAAGAAATCGTTCATCCTCACTCAAAAGATAGGCAAGGGCAAGATTGGCCACCGCAGCCCCGGTATAGGTAATTGAATCATCAGGATGTTCTTCAGGGGGACGAGAGGTGAGATACCCACTCACATGATCTAGAAGGTGCTGGTACTGACGTTTATGAGTGGAGCGAGCAAGAGAACGCCACTCCTGAAGGCTCTTCCTCTTAAGCAACAAGTGCTCACTCATCTCCCTTCTCCTCACCGTATGAAGCCTCAAATCGAACGTCTCGACCTTCACAACAGAGGATAAGAACCTCTCGCTGCCCAAGGTAGTGAGAGGCGTGAGGAGGTGTTTTTCCCACTAACACCTCAAAGGGCACAGAAGCACCCACCTCTACCTTGTATCGCACACTGTCTCTCACAGTACACGCCGAGAGAGGCTCATTACTCTTTCCCCTCCGAGCACTCACTTCTACAAATAGATCAGGAGGAGCTGTTCCAAGATGTTCTGAGGGAACCTCAGTCACCCCATCTATCTCCCATGTTCCATCCAAGAAGAGTACCCACCACAGAGAGTGTTCCTGTTCAGAAGAGACACTCATCACATCGAGCACAGCAGAGTCATGGAACGCGATCGACCTCTTCACAAAAACGCCCTCATACAACTTATCAGAGGCAACAGAAACCCCATCCTCTTCTTCTGAGAACACACAACAGGAACTCAGGATAGCTTGAGAGGTACCATCCACAACGAGCACGTTATGAGCAAGGGAATGCTGATACCAGTCTTTCCGGGACCTTCCCCCATAGGGGAGCGTCCCTGGATCTGTAGACCACGGCCATATAGAGAGGGATAGTCGGTCATGATGAGTATGGGAGCCCCCATCGGGTCCATACACAAGGGTCACTACGTGGGAAGCTCGAGTGGGTCTTAGGGTGGCAATTCCGCTATCCGGCAACACAGAGGTCCTGAGAGGAGGAGCCTCCTTCCCATCAATTGGGTCTTTTGCATACAGTACCGCAGCCCACTCTCCCCGGGAGCATCCGCGCCTCCTGTAAGCTGAGGCGAGCAACCACCCGTACCCCGGCTCTCCAAAACGCGAATAGCCTATCTCATACACCTCACACAGCTCACGATCCAGAATACTTCCTTTCCAGTATCCACCCCCATCCCAATACGCCCCATCATTTAAAAAGGGAAGGCTTCCATCGGGATACGCAAGAGAAAGGGTTGCATCCATCATTGCCCGAATATTCTGCCCCTCAGGAGCCGTGTATCGATAAAGATCTATCCCATTCCCAAGAGCTGCTTCAGCCAGGAGCACATATGCGAGTACTACAAAATTGTGGTAGTACACCGATCCTTCATACTCAAAACCATCAGGTCTCACCGCAAGGGAAAGGTGGTGATAAAATCCTCCTTCCCCCTCAATCGCCCGACGAACGAGCTCATCCGACTCCAACAGGAACCCGACACACCCCAGTGCTGCATTGAGCCAGGCGGTGTAGTTGCTCTCCACCCTACCCTGACGGATCAACTCCTCATGGGCAACCTTAAACGTCTCGGCCATAGGCACAAGTAAATGCCCATAAAGGGACCGCTTTTCTGCGGTCCCAATATGAGCATCGAGGAGGGTAATAGCATGCATCACAGGGATAGCCCAGAGGGCCTCGGTGAGAGCCTGATGAAAGGCCCTCCCCCTCAGCATCCATGCCTGGGCTGCCTCACCAGCATTAAACGTAGCATACAATTCTGCATACCGCCTCAGGAGCGTGAGCGCAGCATCAGCAAAACGGGTATCATCAAACACCAACGCACCCAGCGCAAGATCACGGAGGTCATCACCGAGTTCCCTATGTCTCAAAGCCCTCCAAGCAGCATGCACCTCAGGACCACCCACGTTATGCCCGTGGGGACAGCGATACACTTCTTTCTGCTCGGTCTCATACACGAGAGGGAGCCAGTGCTCTTCACAGATAAACTGGTGCATCCACCCGCCAGGGGCACTCGGCACCTCAAGGGAGGTCTCCAGCACACGCTCACAGCGATCACTAAAACTTTGAATAACGTGTGCTCGCCACCCCTCTGCGTGGCTCTGTGCTGTCACCCATTCCCAGTCCAGATGCCCCAACAGCTTCATGCCTTCTCCTATACGAACCATGATCCACCATTTATCTCAGCAACCTGTCCCGTGACCCATGAGCCCAAATCAGACACAAAGTAGAGCACAGCACCCGCTACATCCCGCGGAGTACCTGCCCGTTTCAGAGGAATCCGCTGGATGATATCCTCATACTTCTCCCGACCTGTAAAGGTCTCATGGAATGGAGTGTCCACAATAAATCCAGGAGCAAGCGCATTCACCGTAATATTTCGAGGAGCGAGCTCTTTTGCGAGCCCTCTTGTAAAGCCAAGGATTCCTGCCTTTGCAGCAGCATACGCCACAGCTCCATTTCCTCCACCATTCCTCGCAGCAAGGGAAGCCATATTCACGATACGTCCTCCCTCAGGGATGAAAGGAAGAGCAGCCCTTGTCACATAGAAATTGCTACTCAGGTTGGTATGGATCACCTTATGCCAGTGCTCATCAGACATCTCTGCTACGTTCACCCTGCCTATGAGATGTCCCGCATTATTGACTAAGATATCGATTCTTCCCCCAAGTACCTCAGCCACATCCTTTACCACCTTTGCCACTTCATCACTTTTAGTGGCATCGAGTTGGAACACATAGACCTCACCACCCTTCGCCCTGATGTCTGATGCGGTCTTCTCCGCATCTTCGCGATGGGAATAGTACGTAATAGCAACCTTTGCCCCGCACTCTGCGAGCGCCTTCGCAATCCCTGCTCCAATCCCTACGCCTGCCCCTGTCACAAGCGCTGTTTTGTTCGAAAGATCGAGCTTCATCTAACCCTCCATATAGTTTAATATTTAGGCTCAGCCGTAGATCGGCGCACTATTAACTCAGGAGGGAACATGTAATACTGCCCCTCTCTGACCTCTTTACCTTCCAATCTGTTGAGAAGTAACTCCACTGCTTTTGAGGCAAGGAGAGGAATAGGCTGACGAACAGTTGTAAGGGGAGGCTCTACGATCTCAGCAAGTTCAATATCATCGAACCCCACCACAGAAAGATCCTGAGGGATAGAAACTCCCAACTCCTTTGCCCCGGCATAAACCCCAAGGGCAAACATATCGTTCACAGTCACAATACCGGTAGGGCGCTCTGAGCGAGTAAGAAGCTGATAGGCAGCCTGTTTCCCTAACTGGATAGCATTAAAATCACCAAACCCTTCTACCGTCTCCCCTTGCCATATCAGGGAAGGATCCTCTTCAACGCCTGCATCCCTGAGCGCCTGTTCATACCCCGTGAGACGATCGAGGCGGTTCACCGTGCGAATAGAACCTGAGACAAACGCAATACGCCTGTGCCCCAAGCCCAACAGGTGTCTGGTCGCTATGTACACTCCCTGTCTGTTATCCACACCAACTCCATCAAACTGTACATGCTCACTATTCGTTAAAGACCTATCAAAGGTGACCAGACACAACCCTTCTTTCGCCAAATCAGAGAGATACGAGATATCCGCAAGGGAACTACCAAACACAATCCCCCGTACTCCATATGCAACCAACTCTTCAGCAAACTCGCGTTCTCGTTCCGGATCACGACAGCAATTCCCCAACAGCACATGAAACCCTCTTTTAGCAGCCTCCACCTCTACATGGTGGGCAAATGTTCCATAAAATGGGTTTGCTACCGAGGGAACGACCAGCCCAATAAAAGGGGCACTCCCTGTCTTGAGCTGGCGTGCTACCGGATTTGGACGATAATTCAACTCTTCGATAGCCTGTTTAATACGATTTCGTGTTTTATCCTTGATGAGATTCATTCGCCCATTGAGATAATTAGAGACAGTACTCACAGAAACCCCTGCTCTTCGAGCCACATCAACGATAGTAACCCGCTCCTTCACTTTACCCTCCACTTGTTCACTATCATCGCTTTTCGCAAATTAAAACGTTACAAATAATGTATCATAGATTTCCCTAGCTGTCAAGCCCTGATATACATCTTCACGTTTCCATTTAATTACTTGTCGTCGTTATTACTCAATTTCATCTATAAAGAAAACAAATATATTCATTTTTATCCTTTATAAAATAAAAAATAGTTAACCAAAGTATGATATGGTTTATAAATATTAAAACCTAATCGTTCGAACAAAAATCTTAAAATCTTGAACAAAAAACAATTGACATTTCATATATCAGATGCTACTATTGATGAAACGTTTTAATCAATATGAGGAGGTTTTCTATGAACCGTCTCCTTTATATATTTCTCCTCCTCTCCACTGGGTTTCTTCTTTCGGCCCAGGGAAGTAAGGAACAGCCTCTCCTGTCCCCGGCTGACATCGCCGACCTCTCCACATGGAAACTCCAGCTTCCTGTTGCCTCAGAGAGCGGTACCTCTGTGAAAGAGGTGTACCCTGAGGAGTTAAAAAAGGGCTACCAAGACGAATTCTTCTATCTCGATCCGGACTCAAAAGCCGTGGTCTTTCGCTCCCCCATCAAAGGTTTTACTACCCCTAACACCACGTATACACGATGCGAGCTGAGAGAACTGATCGACGGGGTTCACGAAACAACTAACTGGGGCTTTACCGGTACCCATGTGATGACGGTCACCGAATCAGTGGAAAAACTACCCACAAGTGGGCGGATAATCGTCGCTCAAATCCACTCCATCTATCCAAATGGGGATAACGGACCTGCAACTATAAAAGTAGTGTATGATGGAACAACAAAAGAAATTGAAACCAGAGTTAAAGTAGAGGCCTCTCTGTCTGCAGGAGAAAAGAAATTCTACTTTTCCAACGTAGAACTTGGTCAACAATTTGAAGTGACACTTAAGATCATCGATGGGGTTTTCTACGCGTACATCTCCTCCGAAGGTAGGACAAAGGCATTCAGTTATGACTTACTGGGCACAGATCCCAATTGGACCACTTATCTCAATTACTTTAAAGTCGGTTGCTATGTCCAAGATGATAAAGAAGATTACGTGGGAGAAGAAGGTATAGTAAAAATTTACGCGCTTACCACCTTTCACTCTGATAAATCAGAGCCGATTGCTCTTAAAGCCCTTAAAATTGAGCCAGAAGAAGTAAAAGTAGAAGCAGGAAGTATCCTACAACTTTCACCTGTATTCATTCCTATAGAGACCACGGAAAAAGATGTAAGGTTTGAAATAGTGAAAGGTCGTGATGTTGCGTCAGTAGATAGAAAAGGAAATGTTATATACTGCGTCCCGTAGGAGTGGACACGGAGAAATGGTAGAGGTAAGACTGGAATAAGGGAGGAGGACGCAGATGAAGAAGCGGACATGGACCACTGAAGAGAAACTTGCGATCGTCCTGGAAGGACTCCGAGGCGAACGGCAGATCGCCGAGATCTGCCGGGAACACCAGATCAGCCAGACGATGTACTACCGATGGCGGGACAGGTTTCTGGAAGGGGGCACGAGAGCCCTTGCAGACGGCAGGAAGGAGAAGGACACCTATCGAGCGAAGATAGAGCAGCTTGAGAAGATCATAGCGAAGCAGGCGATCCAGATCGAGATACTAAAAAAAACGAAGGAGCTGTTGGGGAGGTAGAGGCAGTGGAGCGGCTGGTGGGGGAAGGGTATCGGGTGAAGGATGCGTGTGAGGCGTTTGGCGTGAGTCGGAGCCGGTACTATGCGAGGAGGAAAAGGGGGCAGAAGGTGGGGAAGAAGCGGGAGGAGAAGGAGAGGGACGATGGGCGGCTTATGGAGAAGATCAGGGATCTTGTGGGGGAGCATCCGTACTGGGGGTACAGGCGGGTGGCGTGGTGGTTGAGGAGGCGGGAGGGGGAGGAGGTGAGCGAGAAGCGGGTGAGAGGACTTATGAAGGGTGCGGGGCTTATGTGTAGACGGGAGAAGAAGAAAGCGAGACGTGGGAGTGGGCGAGGGAAGCCGGTGGCGAGGAGACCGAGGGAGTGGTGGGGGATCGACATGACGAAGGTGCTGGTGAAAGGGATAGGATGGGTCTATCTCGTGATCGTACTTGACTGGTACACGAAGAAGCTGGTGGGGTGGAAGGTGTCGGTGAGGGGGAGGAGTGAGGAGTGGTGTGCGGCGATGGAGATGGCGGTGGAGCGGGAGTTTCCCGAGGGGGTGAGGGGGAGAGGGCTTCGGCTGGTGAGTGACAACGGGAGCCAACCGTTGAGCCGGTCGTTCATGAAGGCGATGGAGGTATTGGGGATCGAACAGGTGTTCACGAGCTACAACAATCCGAAGGGGAATGCGGACACGGAGCGGATGATACGGACGATGAAGGAGGAGCTGTTGTGGCTGCGGGAGTGGGAGCACGTGGGGGAGCTGGAGGAGGCGGTGAGGGGATGGGCGGAGGAGTACAACCAGCACTATGTCCACAGTGCGCTAGGGTACAGGAGCCCCGAGGAATATGAGGCCCTTTGGGCGCAGATGCAAGGAGAGGAGGTCGCATGACCCCTTTCGGTACTACCATTTCTCCCTACCCTTTTTGTCTTGACTTAATGGGCGCAGTACAGTTACCGGCATTAAAGAAGGAGAAGCCATTGTTCGAATTGTAAGCGTCAGTAACCCTGATATTTCTGCAGAGGGCCGAATCATAGTCATCCCTCCAGGGGAAAAAGAAGCAGAAATTCTCTATAGTCAGGACTTTGAAAACATCACAAAAGATGCACCGGAGTTTGATTTTTCCATAGTAGGTTCTACCACCAGGGTAGAAATTGAAGATGGATCACTTCGCATCAGAGACAATGACCCACAGGGGAAAGGCATCTTTACACTTTACTTTCCTCCCCAAAGGGATACTACTACTATCTCATTTAAGATCAGACTCGACAGAGTGGATGTGAAGGAAAAAGGCACAAGCAAAGCTCAAGGCTCTTATGTGTATGTGGTGATGGGAGGGAAAGAGGGACTGCTCTCTTCAAGCGAAGAGATGTTCCGAATAAGAAATGCTTCCACCTATCGGGCCGGCTCTCTCTCTGAGCACCGATGGGTGCTCTCACACGAGTACAAGACACCTGAACTTAATCCAGAAGCTGCTCGTGTCTCTCTTGGAGAGTGGACAGAAATCACCATTATCACCACTCCAGACAATGGGACTGCAAGTGCAAATACTACTGACGTCTACATAAATGGGATACAGGTTGCCCGAAGGTTCCCCAATAATAAGCAAAGTAAATACATCAATCAAATTGAATTCTACTCTGGAACCAAGGATCTTCTCGATTTCAGCGTAGACGATATAGCAATATACAAAGGACCACGCCTCCCTGAAGGAGTGGTGCTCCCCCCACCAGAAAAAATCATGCTCTCCCCTCTGCCGCATTATATGGCCGTAGGAGATGCAACCCACATTATGCCTCAGGTGCTCCCTGAGGGGACTGACGAGCGTCTTATCTACACATCCCTTACTCCTGACGTGGTTGTAGTAAGTAGAGAAGGACTTGTTACCGCCACAGGAGAAGGAACGGGCAAGATCGTAATTTCCAGTGAGAGAGACCCCGCTGTCTGGACAGAATACGAGGTCCGTGTGCTTTCAGAAGAGAAGATTGTTCGAGTACAGGAATTAAGCTTTGCTAAAGAGCAATACGCGGTACGGGTAGGAGAACACCTAAAACTCGAACCTCAGATTCTCCCTGAGGATGCCACAGAAAAGGGCATCCGTTATGAACTCGTTGAGGGAAAAGGAATTTTCTCTATACGTCCGGAGGGAATAGTGACCGGACTCACGCCTGGGATAGGAACGGTGAGAGCCATTAGCCTCGATAATGAGGATATCTCTAGCACCTGTACTATCAAAGTGCTGTCCAATCGGCCTGGTGGGAGTATCATCTACGAAAATCACTTTGCTTCTGAAAATCTCGAGGATGCGTGGACAACCTCTTTTGCTAATAACACAGAATGTACGATAAAAGATGGGGCACTGTATCTTAAGGATAACAATCCCGGTGGACAACCAAAGGCGTACATCTCGTTTGAGCCACAAGCAGATACCTTTACCGTAGAGTTCAGGCTCAAAGTAGACTCTGATCAAGTGTATCAAGAGACAAAGGTCTCTGCGGTCACATGCGGTATCGGTGTACTGCGCCCATTAAGTCAAGACAAAAAGGGTAGGGAGAAATGGTAGTACCGAAAGGGGTCATGCGACCTCCTCTCCTTGCATCTGCGCCCAAAGGGCCTCATATTCCTCGGGGCTCCTGTACCCTAGCGCACTGTGGACATAGTGCTGGTTGTACTCCTCCGCCCATCCCCTCACCGCCTCCTCCAGCTCCCCCACGTGCTCCCACTCCCGCAGCCACAACAGCTCCTCCTTCATCGTCCGTATCATCCGCTCCGTGTCCGCATTCCCCTTCGGATTGTTGTAGCTCGTGAACACCTGTTCGATCCCCAATACCTCCATCGCCTTCATGAACGACCGGCTCAACGGTTGGCTCCCGTTGTCACTCACCAGCCGAAGCCCTCTCCCCCTCACCCCCTCGGGAAACTCCCGCTCCACCGCCATCTCCATCGCCACACACCACTCCTCACTCCTCCCCCTCACCGACACCTTCCACCCCACCAGCTTCTTCGTGTACCAGTCAAGTACGATCACGAGATAGACCCATCCTATCCCTTTCACCAGCACCTTCGTCATGTCGATCCCCCACCACTCCCTCGGTCTCCTCGCCACCGGCTTCCCTCGCCCACTCCCACGTCTCGCTTTCTTCTTCTCCCGTCTACACATAAGCCCCGCACCCTTCATAAGTCCTCTCACCCGCTTCTCGCTCACCTCCTCCCCCTCCCGCCTCCTCAACCACCACGCCACCCGCCTGTACCCCCAGTACGGATGCTCCCCCACAAGATCCCTGATCTTCTCCATAAGCCGCCCATCGTCCCTCTCCTTCTCCTCCCGCTTCTTCCCCACCTTCTGCCCCCTTTTCCTCCTCGCATAGTACCGGCTCCGACTCACGCCAAGTGCCTCACACGCATCCTTCACCCGGTACCCTTCCCCCACCAGCCGCTCCACTGCCTCTATCTCCCCAACAGCTCCTTCGTTTTTTTTAGTATCTCGATCTGGATCGCCTGCTTCGCTATGATCTTCTCAAGCTGCTCTATCTTCGCTCGATAGGTGTCCTTCTCCTTCCTGCCGTCTGCAAGGGCTCTCGTGCCCCCTTCCAGAAACCTGTCCCGCCATCGGTAGTACATCGTCTGGCTGATCTGGTGTTCCCGGCAGATCTCGGCGATCTGCCGTTCGCCTCGGAGTCCTTCCAGGACGATCGCAAGTTTCTCTTCAGTGGTCCATGTCCGCTTCTTCATCTGCGTCCTCCTCCCTTATTCCAGTCTTACCTCTACCATTTCTCCGTGTCCACTCCTACGGGACGCAGTATACGGGTCGGGGAAAATCACTTCCATGGCAAACGAGGCCTTCCGGTTTAAAACCTCTGGCAAAGTGGAAAATGGGACAGTAGTAGATCGCTATTTCATCTACAGTAAAGGGGTAGGAGAATCAGGTTACAACAGAATAGCCGGCACATACTCATTGGGGGAATGGTATACCATAGCCTTCACCCTCACCCCAGATAATGGCTCGCCGCGAGCGAACACTGTGGATATCTACATCAATGGGGAAAAGGTCATCTCAGGAACTCCCCTTAAAAAGATATCACCCTCTATCGATAAACTGATCTTTCAAACAGGCACAAAGGATCTCACCACGTATTGGATCGATGACTTCGTCATATGGAGTGGAGACTATACTGATCGTTAGAGGAATTCCCCCTCACATCATTTTTAATGAATGGAGGGGAGATGCCTTCCTTATCTCCCCTCCATTCATTATCTTAACCAATATCGGTTGATTTGCCTTCACTATCTCTTTATACTCACAAAAAAGAGGGGACTCTCTTACGGGAGGAGGGGACAATCATGTACCACACCAACTACCACACCCACACCTCATTCTGCGACGGAAAAGGCACCCCCGAGGACTACCTCAAGGCCGCAGAATCCCGTGGCCTCCTCGCCCTCGGCTTCTCCAGCCACGCCCCCCTCCCCTACAAGAACGACTGGACCATGAAGGAGCAGGACCTCCCCGCCTACAGGGAAGCCGTGGAAACCCTCACACGGACGAGCGAAAAACTCGACATCTACCTCGGACTCGAGATAGACTACCTGCCCCCTCACCTCACCCCCGCGGACGAGCGGTTCCAGCCCCTCGACTTTACCATCGGTGCGGTCCACGTGGTGGAAGACGCCGCCCGCCACACCTTCCATGAGATCGACGGCCACCCCAAGGACTACAAGGCATGTATCGAGTTCTTCGGCGGCATACAACCCTTCGTGGAATGGTACTACCGCCAGGTGGCCCAGATGTGCCGCGAAACCCCGCCCACCATCGTGGCGCACCTCGACCTCATCAAGAAGAACAACCAGCGCAACGAGTTCTTCACCGAAGAGGAACCCTGGTATCGGAACGCCGTCGCCTCGTGCCTCGACGTCATCGCCGAGGTCGGCTCCCTTCTCGAAGTGAACACGGGCGGCCTCGCCCGGAAACGCATCACCACGATCTACCCCTCGCCGTGGATCCTCCGCCTCGCGCGGGAGCGGGAGATCCCCCTGGTGCTCAGTTCCGACGCCCATGACCCCGCCCAGGTGGACTTCGCCTTCGACGAGGCAGTCGCCCTCATGAAAGAGGCGGGGTACACCAAGGTGTACGCCCTCCTGGGTGGGGAATGGATTGAGCGACCCCTCGAGTGATGCTCCCCCGATGTAAAGAGAAAAAAAGCTGATTTTTTGCCCGGAATCCGTTACCTTATAGATATGACATCGCCGCTCAGGGTCTACCTCGTGCGACACGCCGCCTGCAGCACCCGAGGTTTCATCGGGATCACCGATCCCCCCCTCTCGGAAGAAGGGCTGCGCCAGCGGGAGGCCCTCGCCCGGTTCTTCGCACCGCTTCGCCTCGAGACGGTCTACACCAGCCCCCTCGCCCGGGCGCAGGCAACCGCAGAAGTCCTCGGCACCCCCGAGGAGGTGGAAGCCTTGAGGGAAATCGACTTCGGCCAGTGGGAGGGGAAACTCCACGAGGAGATCCCCCGTGAAGCCCTCGAGGCGTGGTACCAGAACCCCCACACCACCTCTCCCCCCGGCGGAGAGACCCTCGTCCGGCTCGCACAGCGGGTGCTGCCCGCCTTCAAGGAGATCGTCTCCCGACACGGTCCCGGCGGGCGCATCGCCCTGGTCTCCCACGGCGGCCCGCTCCGCGTCATCATCTGCTCGGTCCTCGGCCTCCATCTCGCCTACCTCTGGCACTTCGACCTCGACCGGGCGAGCGTGAGCGCCGTGGACGTGTATCCCACAGGCTACACCTCACTCGCCTTCCTCAATCACACCTTTCACCTGGAGGAACCAGCTCGATGACTATCACCCCCCTCACCACAACTCCCCCTCCTCTCACCCGCGCGGGGGAACTCGCCCTCCTCTTCCTCGGGACCGGGACGGCCTTCTCGAAGAGGCTCTATCAGAACAACATCCTGCTCGTGAAGAACGAGCAGCATCTCCTCGTGGACTGCGGTACGCGGGGCACCCAGGCCCTCCACGAGCTCGGCCTCTCGGTCGGCGAGATACAGCACTACCTCTTCACCCACTCCCACGCCGACCACATAGGGGGCGCCGAGGAGATCATGCTGGTGAACCGCTACATGAAACGACGCAGGCCCCACCTGTACATCCCCCGCGCATATCAGCGCCTGCTCTGGAACGAGTCGCTCAGAGGGGGCTCCGCCTACAGCGAGCGACACCCCTTCAAGCCCCACCTCAACCTGGAAGACTTCTTCGTCATCCACACCCCCCGCCTCCTCTTCAAAAAGCCCAGACCCATCTACCAGATCTGGGTGGGAGACATGGACATACTCCTCTTTCGCACCATCCACATACCCGAACAGGCCCGCTCCTGGAAAGAGGCCGCATGGAGCACCGGCCTGCTCATCGACCGGCGCATCCTCTTCACCGGCGACACCCGCTTCGACCCGGAGATCATCACCTATTTCCACGAGCACTACCCGCTCGAGGTCATCTTCCACGACTGCCAGTTCTTCGACGGAGGAGTCCACGCCTCGTTCGAGGAGCTCTGCACCCTTCCGGACGAGATAAAGGCCAAGACCTTTCTCATGCACTACGGCGACGACTGGGAGAGACACCGATCCCGGGTGGAAGAGGCGGGGTTCGCCGGCTTCGCCCGCGAACGCACCCTCTACCTGTTTCCGGCCGATCCGCCCAGGTAGCCCCTCAGGCGAGGACGTAACAGCCCGCAGCGACCCGCTCGATGAGCAGGGGAAACTCCTCCTTCCCGAGCCACCAGGCCTCTCCGTCGAGCTGCACCGGAAGCCGCACCCGGGAGCGGATCCTCACCCTCTCGGCAGAGAGGAGGCGCACCTCGGGCCGGCCGCCGTGTTCCCCCCGATAGAGCAGGTTCTTCACCTCGAGCCTCCTGAGAAGCGGGGCGTGCCGGATGAGACAGAGGTTCTCCCTCCCGGGGAGGATAGGCTTCCCGTTCCCGTACGTACGCCCTCCGGAACTACCGAAAGCCATGATGAGAAAGAGGTCCTCGAGCACCACCCGCTCCCTGGCGCTCACCACCTCCACCTCCACGGGTCGTTGAGGCACCACGAGCTCGTAGAACAGGGTGGCCAGATCGCCCACCGTGCTGTACCAGGTTCCCGGCATGCGGCCGCCCCACCTCGCCTTCACCCGGTTGACCACCAGTGAGACGAAGGCGTCTATCCCCACGCTCACCACATTGGCGCCCCAGCGGGGGGAGGCGGACCGGGCCGTGGTACACGCATACACCGGCACCGGCTTCACCACGTGACTCGAGAGGATCCGCCGCACCCCCTCCTCGAGACTCCCCACATCGGCCCCATCGTTTCCGCTGCCCAAGGGCAGCCTGAGGAGCCAGACATCGTCACCTGCATGCTCCCACTCCTGCCGGATACCATGGAGCACCTCGTTGTGGGTACCATCGCCGCCGCAGCTTATGACCAGGAGTCTCCCCCTCCTCCTCCGCACCGCCTTCCTCACCTGGAAGACCGCATGCCCCGGAAAGTGCGAATAGGCCGCCCGGCAGAATCGGGGCAGCGGCCCCGGCCCGTCGGGAAGGGCCGCGAGGGCCCTCTCGAGGAGGGGAGCGAGGGCCGAAGGCCGTGCGAGTATCCCGCTCGCAGGGTTGAGAAGGATGAACACCTCCCATCCCGAGGAGAAGAGCCCCGACCGGGCCGCCGCACTCCCCAGGATGTCCACCAGGAGGTGGTGAAGGGCGTATCGGCTCATACGGCGAGTATACACGGAATCCCCGTAAATGCAAGGAAAACCGTGCTAGACGCAGGGCGAACAGGATGCTAGGCTTGACGGGAGGAAAGGAGGTCCCATGGCAGCACTCCTCACGGTCGACGGACTGAAGAAACGATTCGGGCGGGTGACGGCCCTCGACGGCCTCTCCTTCTCGATCGACAGGGGCGAGATCTACGCTCTCATAGGCCCCAACGGGGCGGGCAAAACCACCACCCTGCGGATCCTCTCCACCCTCCTCGTCCCGGACGAGGGAGGATTCACCATCGACGGTATCGATGGGCTCGCACACCCCGACGAGGTACGCTCACGAATCAGCTATCTCGCCGAGGAATCCCTCGCCTACAAGCACATGACGGGCGAGTCCTACCTCCGATTCATGGCCGGGCTCTACGCCGACAGCATCACCCAGGAAGAGGAATTCTTCGCCCGTGGGTGCGAGCTCTCTGGTCTGGGCGAACGGCTCAAGGACAAGATCTCCACCTACTCCAAGGGCATGACCCGCAAGCTCCTCATCGCCCGGGCGGTGATGATGACTCCCCTCCTCGCCATCCTCGACGAGCCCACCTCCGGCCTCGACGTAGAGAACGCCGTTCAGGTGCGCACCCTCATACGATCGCTCACTGAAGAGGGCATCACCGTGCTCCTCTCTTCCCACAACATGCTCGAGGTGGAGTTCCTCGCCCGACGGGTGGGCATCATTCACAGGGGACGACTCCTCGCAGAGGGTACACCGCAGGAACTGAAAGAACGATCAGGCGCAGAGAATCTGGAGCAGGTCTTCATGGAGGTGACCCGATGAGAAAGTTCGCAGTCCTCCTCAGGAAAGAGATCCAAGGACTCATCACGCCCCAGGTCGTCCTGTCGGTGGTCGTCATGGTGCTGGTCTTCGTGCTCCTTGGTGCTATCCTCAAGGACCAATTCGCAAAGATGAGCGAAGAGGCACAGGATCTCAAGCTCACACAGATCCCTTCCACCCCCATTACCAGCACCGGCGAGCTGGTCGCCTACCTCAACGAGCAGGGCATCCCGGCCTTTGAGGAAGACGACTTCAGCCCCACGCTCTTCGAAAGCCCGGACGCACCTCCCCGTGTGCTCGTCTTCCACTCCGATTTCGTGGAACACCTCCTCTCCCCGGAAGGAGACCCGCCTGACGTCATCCTCTACCTGTCCCTTCGCAACACCGCCGGCATCCTCCAGATCACCCGACTCGTCCCCCCGGAATCGTTCCGGACCTCCCTCATGGAAGCCCTCCGGAGCGTCACCCTCACCGGCGGCGGGAGTGAAGCATCCCCCCTCCTCGCGCGGTACCTCGAACCGGCACGTCTGCGTGAAAAAGTCGTCTACAATGGGAGAATCGCCGCGATCTCGCCCGACACCCTCATAGGCTACCTCATCAATCAGAACACCATCCTGGTACTCCTCCTCTTCATGGTGAGCCTCTTCGGCGCGCAGTTCGTGGCCACCTCCATCGCCACCGAGAAGGAAAGCAAGACCCTCGAGACCCTCCTTTCTCTCCCCGTGCCACGGAGCTACATCGCCACCAGCAAGATGGCCGCCGCCGGCATCATGGCCCTTCTCATGGTGGTGATCTACCTGGCAGGTTTCACCTACTACCTCAACTCCTTCCAGGGGATCCAGAACAGCACTTCTGCGGCCCAGGGCTCTCCCGACGCCCTCTCCGTGAATCTCGCCCTCCAGCACCTCGGGCTGGTGCTTCCCCCCTGGGATGAGCTGCTCAGAGGCGTGAGCTACCTCCTCTCACTCCTCAATGTGCTCGGCATCGCCCTCATCCTGGGACTCTTCGCCGAGGATATTCGCGGCGTCCAGGTGGTCGTCACTCCCATCATGCTCGTGCTCCTCGCACTCTACCTCCTCACCCTCTTCCTGGACGTGCTCTCGCTCCCCCTCCTCGCCCGCCTTGCCCTCTACCTCTTCCCCTTCACACACGCCTTCATCTCCACCTCGCTCCTCCTCGCCGACGACTACCTCGCAGTGGGCCTGGGCCTCGGCTACCAGGCCCTCACCTTTGTCCTCATCTTCCTCCTCACCCTGCGGATCTTCCACACCGACCGCGTCCTCACCCTCAAGCTCCCGCGCCTCAGGCGACGGTGAGCCATGGCCGACAGGCGGCACCACAGCTTCGAGAACCCGCTCGAACTCCTCAGGAGGCGGGACCTCCTCCTCCCCGGCGGGGCCGAACCCTGCCCCTACCTGGAGGGCCGCACCTGGGCCACCGAGGGCCTCGTCGCCTCGGTCATGGACGGCTCCCTCTACGAAGCCCTCCTCCCCTACGGCCTCCGCCGGAGCGGATCGTACTTCTACCGCAACGTGTGTCCGGGCTGCACGGCCTGCATCCCCCTCCGGGTGGATGCCACCCGCTTCCGCCCCTCGAAATCGCAGCGCCGCGTCCTCAAGAAGAACCGAGACGTACGCATCATCGTAGGCACCCCCAACTTCGACCCCGAGGTCTACCTCCTCTACCGCACGTACGTCTCTCGGTGGCACAGGCGCCCCGCCCCCGACGAGGAGGAGTTCCGCCATTTCCTCTGCATAAGCCCGGTGGAGACCCACCTCATGCGCTACTACGTGGACGACCGGCTCGTGGGGGCGGGGTGGGTCGACATCCTTCCCCACGGGATAAGCAGCGTGTACTTCGCCTTCCACCCGGACGAACGCGCCCGCTCCCTCGGCACCTTCTCCATCATGAAAGAGATCGAGTACGCCCGACTCCTGGATAAACGCTGGCTCTACCTCGGCTTCTATGTCGCAGAGAGCCGCAAGATGAACTACAAGGCACGCTTCAGACCCCACCAGCTCGCCCTCGACGGCAGGTGGATCCCGAACGAGTGACTCCTTACCGAAATTTCACCCCCTCCTCATACACCCATAACCGCCGCACCTCATCCTCGGGACGAGCCGCAGAGGAGGTGAACGATGCACACCGGTGCACAGGCACAGGAGTCCATCGCCCGGAGAGGCCCCAGCCTCTCACCCGTTGCCGACACCCGCATCCTCATGCGCGTCACGTCCTCCTACTACCACACCCACGCCATCGCAGCCCTCGCCTCACAGTACTGCTGCGTCTTTCCCGACGCCCTCCTGGAGGACCTCGCCCTCGACCTCTCACCGCACCCGGAGGTGGAGGCCGTGGCCGTGGTGGACCGCGCAGGAAGACCACGTGGGATACTCCGTCGGCGGCACGTACACGCCATGCTCAGCCGCCCCTATGCCTGGGAGGTCTTCAAACGTTCCTCGGTGCTCGAGGCCATGGAGGAGGCCCCCACGGTCCACCAGGAGACCCACTACCTCTCGGTCTTCGCGGATGCACGGGAGCACATCTATGGGGAGGACCCGCGGTACTATGTGCTCGTCGACGACTCGGGACGCTACACCGGCATGGTGAGCACCCGCGACATGCTCGTCTACAGCTACCGCCGCATCATGGAAGACCTCTCTCTCGCAAGGACCATCCAGCAACGCATTCACCCGGCCGAACAGGAGATACATCGGCCCGGCCTCTCCTGCCTCACCTTCACCAGCATGAGCCAGGGAATAGGCGGCGACTACCTCAACATCCGGTCCTACCGACCCGGCACCTGGTTCATCCTCATGGGAGACGTCTCCGGCAAAGGGATCGCCGCCTCCCTGGTGGCGAGCCTGCTCGACGGCATCTTCCGGACCTACCGAGGCAAGGAGGGAGCGGAAGGCCTCCTCACCCACCTCAACGCCCACCTCTACCACCTCTTCGCCCTGGAGAAGTTCCTCACCGCCGTGCTCGTCGTAGCACGGGAGGGATCCCCCACCGTGACCATCTACGACATGGGCCACTCCTACCTCTTCCTCATACGGGAGGGAAGGATCAAACGCCTCAAGACCCACCAGAGCAACCTGCCGCTGGGTATCCACCCCGAGCTTTCCCCTGTGGCGAACACCCTCACTTTGAAGGAAGGCGACGTCCTCTTCGCCCATACGGACGGACTCACCGAGCAGCACAACCCCGAGGGGGCCACCTTTTCCTACGACCGCATTACGCGTGCCGTGGACGCGTGGGACGGGAACGAGATTCGCACCCTCAAGGACCTCATCCTCCACGAACACCTCACCTTCAGGGACAGCCATCCGCAGGAAGACGACATCACGTTCTTCCTGCTTACGATATATCCCCCCTAAAAGGAGGAAGGGCATTCGCCCTCACCAAGGAGGTACGAGAGAAAAAGCCACACCCCTCCGCAGGGAGGGGTGACTTTTTTGCCACACGGATCTCTCATTGCAGAATCCCCATACTCCTGATAGGATACATATATGAGTATTCCTCATCGAGGCAAGGATATGGGAGAACAAGTTGCCAAAGAAACTATACGTACTGCGAAGGCCGTGATCAAAGAAGAAGTTGAAAAGGCGGGCTTTCATCTGGTACGTATTCTTCTTTTTGGCTCACGGGCCCGAGGAGATAGCACTTCACACAGCGACTGGGATTTCTACGTGGTGGTCGATACACCGATCGATTTTCCCACGAAACGGCGTGTAGCCGGGAGCATACAAATGAGACTCGCAGAGCAGCACATCTTCTGTGATATCATCATCCAGAGCCGGGAAGCGTTTACTCACCTTAGCCGTTCAAAGAATACCATTTCTTACCTGGCCCGCACCGAAGGAATAAGGATATGAGCGAGCAGGTAGAGAAATGGCTCCTTAAAGCAGAGCACGACCTCATCGTAGCGAGAAACGAGAGTAAGATAGAGGGGGCTCCTACCGATGTAATATGCTTTCACTGTCAACAAGCAGTGGAAAAGTATCTCAAAGCATTTCTCACCCACCATCAGGTCGATATGCGCAGAACCCACAACATTGCAGAACTTCTCACTCTCTGTATCGAGAAGGATAGAGACTTTGAAGAATTAAAAAAGCGCCGTATCTACGAGCTCACCATCTACGCGGTACAGGTCCGCTATCCCGATGACTTCTACATCCCCTCGCCTGAAGAGACTACAGAGGCACTCACAATGGCCGAATACACCCGGGCCTTTGTTATGAGGAAGCTCTCGTAGCACGCACCCCGCGAGCCCCCCATGCTCCTTAAAGAAACACACCCCTCGATCCCGAGGGGTGTGTGCTTCGAGCGAGCGAGGGGAATCGAACCCCCATCACCAGCTTGGGAAGCTGGGGTAATAGCCATTATACGACGCTCGCCTGTGTGGAATCTATAATAGCGAAAACCATCCTCTTTGGCAAGAGCTTTTTCACGCACGGGACTCTCAAGAAGGAACAGCGCACCGGGGCATGCGAGGATGCCCCCCTTCCCGAACGCGGGTGATTCCCCATCCGGCACATGGTTCCAATACCCCTCTCTCAACCCTTTTGGGCAGGTCGGTTTTTCTCACAAGGGAAGGGGCTGGGCACTAGGCGGCGGGGTGAGGGTGGATGAAGCTGGGCCTGGTGAGGTAGGATTGGGCTCGGTATGGAGCGGTATGTTCTTACGGTTGAGAAGCTGATTCCCGGTGGGCTCGGGTTGTGCCGACACGAGGGACGTGTGGTGATGGTGCCTGATGTGGTGGATGGGGAGGTGGTGGAGGTGGAGGTGGTCGCGCGGCACAGCGACTACGATGAGGGGGTGCTGGTGGGGGTGAGGGAGGGGGCGGCGGCGCGAGTGGCGCCGAGGTGCGGGTACTACGGTGTGTGTGGGGGGTGCGCGCTCCAACACGTGGCGTACGACCACCAGGTGGAGGTGAAGCGAGGGTGGCTGGAGGAGCACCTGAGGCGGGCGGGGGTGGGTGAGGTGCCGGAGTGCGAGGTGTACGCAGGGTCGGCGTACGGGTACCGGAGCAGGGTGCAGGTACAGGTGGAGGGGGGAAGGCCAGGGTTCCTGGGGCGCGATCTCACGCACGTGGCGGTGGAGGGGTGCGCGGTGGCACACCCGGCGTGCGGGCCGGCCTTCCGGAGGGAGTACCGGATTGAGAGGGGGAAGGTGCCATTCGTGGGATGGGAAGGGCGGCTGTGGGGCGGGGAGGAGCCGGAGGAGTTCTGCGTGGAGGTGGGGGGGTACGTGTTCCATGGGAGGACAGACCTGTTCTTCCAGAGCAATCTATTCGGGCTGGAGCGACTGCTCGGGTGGCTGGAGGGGGTGGTGCCGGCAGGGGATGGGGGGGAGGCGTGGGACCTGTACGCAGGGGTGGGGGTGTTCTCACAGGTGCTGGCGCGGAGAGGGTGGCGGCCGCGGCTGGTGGAGAGCGCGGTGGCGTCGCTGGGGTATGCGGAGCAGGCGCTGGGGGGAGGGGCGGCGTATGTGGGGGTGTCGGCGGAGCGGTTCCTGCGGGGGTATAGGGGGGTGGTGCCAGGGATGGTGGTGGCAGACCCGCCGAGAGGCGGGCTCTCGCGCACGGTGCGCGCCTTCTTCGAGGGGCAGGGGGTGCCGCTGTTGGTCTACATCTCGTGCAATACCGCCACCTTCGCCCGAGACGTGGCGCATCTGGTGTGGGCCGGCTACCGGCTCACACGGTTGGCCTTCTTTGACTTCTATCCCCAGACCCCTCACATGGAAGTCGCAGGCGTGCTCTCCAAATAAAAATCACTTAAAAACTCTAAGCTCAACCCTGAAATTTCCTCCTCTCTGCGTTAAGTATTGTAGATATAGGAGACGTTGTCTCCACTTGCGTTACCAAACGTCCATTAGAAAGGAGTATGGTATGAAGAAGAGATATTTCCAGCATCAAATACTTGGGGTATTGTTGATGTTGTCTCTCATTCTGTTCTTCAGCCTCACTGGCTGCGACACCGGTGCTGAAGGAGAAATTGCTTTCTTGGGAGCGTGGAGGATCCTCCTGGTGGAAGAACTCTCTCCTGATCAGAAAACAATAGCATATCCTGTGGATATATTCATGAACTCAGGAGATGACGACGATGATGGAGATGGATGGATCGATTGTGATGTGGATGGGGATGGTGAAGAAGAGGAGCTCTACTTCTCCATTTATGTGGCTATGGGTGAGGACACATTCAATTTCTACGTGAAATTGGACGGAGATGATCCTGGTGGCTCCATGTTTGAGAATGATCCGTGGCCAACTATAGGTGTCACAGGATTCGGTATGTACCGGAGCATAGAAGACAGCGGAGAGGTCACTGAGATCGATGAAGACTCGTTCGTGGCGACCCAATCAGAAGGCCATGTAAAAGCAACGTGCAGTATCCAGGGAGATGTGCTGACCCTTCACGTGTGGACCTACGATGATCAGAACGAATTAGTAAAAGAAGATATAGTCACGGCCCAGCGTCCCACACCTGAAGAACAGGAAGAGATGGAAAACGCCCCCGACTTCGTGGGATTATACTGACGTGAAAACAAGGATAAAACACTCTCCTCACTCGCTGGGCAAGCGCCCAGCGGGTTCATGTGTCTTCTCGCAAAGAAAGATCCCCCACGATCTTGTAGACCTCTCCGTCTTTCACCACCCTAAAGTGCCTATCCGGGAAGGTCTCGTCGAGCAGTTTCTGGAGGTAGCTGAGCGCATCGTGGAGAATGGTCTCTTTGAGGGAAGGGTCCACGTGGGAGAGGGTGGCAATGCGCAGGTCCACCACATACCCCTTGCCGTAGCGTGTCCCAAACCCGGGTGAGAAGCTCGCCCCTATGGAGAACAGACCGTCCTGGTCTTTGCTCGAGGTGGCACCTCGTGGCGGCCGCACGGGGTGCAGGGGATACAGCCCTTCATACCGCTCCTCGAGGTAATCATCTACCCTGTCGAAGAGATCCTTGAGCCTCTTCTCGAAGGCCACGAGGTAGGGATGTTCCACATCACCCTCCCGACTACCAGCTCACCTTCCAGGTAGTGGGGGCCTTGTTTTGAAGGATGTCGGAGATGGTGAGCACGAGGCGAGCGGTACGGTCATCCACCTGCTCGCCCGGTTCCCACGAGGAGAGGCGGGCAGGGCCCCTCACCTGCCAGGACACTGTGTAGTCTCCGAAGAAGGCCTCGACAAAGGCCCGGGTATCCTCATCGAACTCGGCCTCCTCAGGGGTGTAGAGGGTGATGGTAAAGCTGTTCCCCTCGCGGCGCACCCCCTGACCGCCGCGTGCGAGCCATGCATCGAGGGCCTCCACCGAAGCGAAGCCGAGTTCCATCTCGATGATGATGTGTTCGTCGGTCTCTTCCGTAGCGTACGATCGCAACGTGAGGCCGGGATGTTCCTCGAGGTCCTGCTCGAGAGCCTCTCGCGAAAAAGGAACCGGAAGGAGAGGATCGGGATGCTCGAAGTTCGGAGGCTCCTCCATGGTCTCGGTCGCGATGAGCGCCCTGGGTATGGTGTAGGTGATACCACACACACCGCTCCCGTCCCGATCGAGCGAGAGGTTCACCTCCTCGGATATGCATGAGGTGAAGAGAAGAAGTCCGAGGGTGAGAAGGTGTGAGAGCCTCTTACATCGGGATCCCATGGAATCTCCTTTCCTATTATTCTGGTGCATTTTGCGTGATGTCCTCCTGATCGGGCGTCACCTTGCCCGGGGTGGGGGCGGGCTTTTCCTCAAACTCCGGGAGCTTTCCCCGTATCACTTTGGAATGTCGGTTCACCGCGGCGAGGTAGAGGATGATGAGGAATCCTACGAAGAAGACCGCGGTCATGAGGAGTACTTCCCAGCGCGTGAAGACACGCAGGTAGAGGAGAAACTCCTGCACCATACCCTGATACTACCCCCACCCCCCTCCCCCGCTCAACCCCCCTCCCCCTGCCGCAGCCACACGAGCGTCCGCCCGAACCCACCCTGCTCCGGCGGGGCGAACTGAAACCGCTCCACATGAGGGTGCGCCCGCAGGAGGTCGTGCACCCCCTTCTGGAGCACCCCCGTCCCCGTGCCGTGCACCACACTCACCTCCCGCACCCCCGCCAGCACCGCCCGGTCGAGCCACTCCTCCACCGCCCGCCGCGCCTCCTCCAGTCGCATGCCACGCACATCCAGCACCACCGGCACCCCGCGCACCGCCTCCCGCTCCACCACCACCTCCGGCCCCCTCCCCTCTTCCCCCTCTCCTCTGTCTATCGGCACGAGCTCCTCAGCCTCCAGCATCAACCGCATGGTGGGAAACTGCACCACCCACTTCCCCCGCTTCTCCTCCACCACCACCCCCTCCGCCTTTGTCCGCACGTGCCGCACCCGCATCCCCGGAACCACCCGCACCCCAGGCCGCCTCCGCTCTTGCACCCGCGCCACCCGCTCCGCCTCCCGGACGATCCGCTCCTCCACCCCTGCCACCACCTCCCGCGCCCGCCTCTCCGCCTCTCGCCTCCCCTCCCGTACCTCCCGCACCGCCTCCTCCACCCGTCTCCGCGCCTCCTGCACGAACTCCCGCAGATCCCTCACCCCCTCCTTCCTCAGCTGAGCCTCTCGCACTGCGCACGCCTCCTCCCGCTCCCTGAGCGCCTTCTCCCACTCCTCCAGGGATGCCTTAAGCCGGGCCACCTCCTCCTCACGCCGCGCGAGCTCCTGCTCCCGGGCGAGCAGGTTGCGGATGAGCACCGACACCTCCTGCCCCCGGCCCGACAGGTACTCCTCAGCCCTCCGGCACACCTCCTCCGGCACCCCCATCCGCCGGGCGATCGCCAGGGCATAACTCGCCCCCGGCACCCCCGGCGTGATCGTGTAGAGCGGCCTGAGGCTCTCCTCGTCGAAGTTCACGCTCGCGTTCATCACCCCCGGCGTGGCGTACGCGTACGCCTTGAGCGCCGCCTGGTGCGTGGTCACCAGCACCCAGCTCCCACGCCGCCGCAACTCCTCCAGCACCGCCACCGAGAGCGCACCCCCCTCTTCCGGATCCGTGCCAGAACCCAGCTCATCGAGGAGCACGAGCGAACGCTCATCCGCCTCGCGGAGCACCTCGGCCACCCGCTTCATGTAGGCCGAAAACGTGGACAGCTCACTCTGGAGCGACTGCTCATCGCCCAGCACCACCAGCACCCGGTCGCACACCGGAAGCACGGTGCCCTCCTCTGCCGGCACCTCCATACCGAACTGGTGCATGAGCACCGCAAGCCCCAGCGTCTTGAGGAAGACCGTTTTCCCACCCGCATTCGCACCAGAGAGCACACAGATTCGCACCCCCTCCTCATAGGCAAAATCCACCGGCACCGCCTTCTCGCCAAGAAGCGGATGCCGCAGCTTCCTCCCCACCGGTCTCTCTCCCCTCGCAGGCGCCACACACCGATGCACCGCCCCATAGCGCGCCTTGGCATAGGCCGCATCGAGCACGCCCAGCACCCCCTGGGCGTACTCCACCTCGGCCCACCTGGCCCGTACCCGCTGAGAAAGCTGTCCCAGCAGCCGCTCCACCACCTCCCGGTAGCGGTTCTGCTCCTGCACGAGCAGGTTGTTCTGCTCCACGATCTCGAACGGCTCTATGTAGGCCGTGGCCCCGCTCGATGACACCTCGTGCACGATCCCCCTCACCCTTCCCCTGAAATTGATGTTCACGGGCAACACCGTACGCCCCTCACGCTGGGTAGGCACCGCAGCCCTGAATACCCCCTCGTACGAAGGATCATGCAGGTACCGATACGCAATCCGTTCTATCTCCTCCTGAATACCCAGGATACGCTGTCTAATCTGACGCAGCTCGGGAACATTCTCCTCCCGTATCTCAGGCGGAAAGGCAATGTAGCGCGAGAGAAGCTCATACTCACCAGAAAAATCAGGAAGCATACGCGCCGGCTCTGAGAGCGGAGGAAGCTCAGAGGAGACGAGCACCTCCCTGAGGCGCATGAGGGCCTCGAACCACAACATGTAGGCGCACAGATCTTCAAGCGAAAGCCGTGTGCCCTCAGTTCTGAGCATCGTCTGAAGAGAGGCAATATCAGGGAATGAAGAGGGAAGCTCCACACCCCGCGCGATGAGCGTACGCCACGCGCCTACCCGGGAGAGCTCTTCCTCTATAAGGGAAACCTCGGTAAAAAATCCCTGCTCTGCGAGCCTCCGTCTTCCCTCCTCGCTCAATGCATACGAAGCCACCTCTTCGAGAATGAGAGAAAACTCAAGCCGTTCCACCGAGCGCGCATCCATGCCCCCATGGTACGGCAAGCCGCACACTTCCGCAACACCCGCACACAAAAACACCGGGAGGACGTCCTCCCGGTGCCTCACATACCACCTCTCATCTTTCACATCCCACCCCACAGCAGGGGACCATATGCTTCCCTACAGCACCACTCCCATCATGAGCTTGAGTCCCCATGCTTCCAGGTAGTCAAAATCGAACGTATTGGCCGAAAACCGAAAGAGGAAGTTCCGCGAGAGAGGAATAAACATACCGAGCTCCATTCCCCACGGCCATACCACGGGAATCTGCTCCTCCATGTTCTCGAACCCCCTGGGAAACAGCACGGTCACAAGCCACGCAGCGGAAAGCGAAAAATCAGGCCCATCCGCCGGGCTTCCTATGCCCATCACCAGGTCGAGCCGTGAGCCATACCCTACCATGCGTTCTGCAGCAAGTTCAGCATCTATCGAGAAAAACGAAGAGGGGAAATAGAACGACAGCGATCCCCACCAGCCAGTACGGCCCTCCTCCGGGGGAAGAAGCGCCACGCCTCCACCATCTACAGCCGATGCCAGGGTGACGGTACTCGTACCCCACCCGGAGGAAACCCCTATCGCACGTTCCCTCTCGAGTCCGGCAAAGAGGGGCCTTTTCTCCTTAAGCCTGAAGGAGAGGTTCAGGGTCTGGCCGGGCTGCACCTCCACCTTTTTCGTCTCAGCGTGATACCCCTCGCGCTCCACCCTCACACGGTGTGTCCCGGATGTAACCCGCACCTCCACCGGCGCACTCCCCATGAATCTCTCATCCACAAACACGTCTGCTCCCACATCGGCATCTATCACCAGCCCGGCCTCATCGCGCACAAGCGAAGCCTCAACACGGTAGATGCGCGGCTCATGAACCCGAACGATTGTCTCGTACGGTACGTATTCGTCCATCTCTATCTTCACGCGATAGGTATGGCGCTCGGCCTGCTCTACCCTGAAGGGGGTCTCGCCTGCGTACTTTCCGTTGATGTACACCCGCGCCCCTGTGGGGACACTCGTGATGAACAGGAGAGACTTCCCTTCTGCAGTATCTGATCCAGGGAGAGCCTCTTTAAAGAACTGCGCAGCAAGCGAGCGGGCAAGCAGCGTACAGGCACTCTCCAGATCGCTCAGGGTACGGGCCGTACCTGTCTCTGCGGCCACCATCCGCCCTGTCTCCACGTCGAGCATGCGGGCCGCCAGGAGTACCACATCGCCAATGGCCTGCAGTTCTCCTATCACCACATACTGGGCTGTGAGCACCTTTCCCAGACGTATGGCAGAGGAAGGATCAGTCACATCGGAGAGACTGAGCTCCTGCTGGGAGAGGACGGCCTCCATATCCCTGCGCGTGATCACGTCAAACCGACTCTCCTTGATGAAGGCAGTCTCCACAAAGGAGGTGGCGGCCTTCGCCACCTTTGAGAGCCGGTAGTCGCTCTGAAAGGGGAAAATAGAAATACGGACATCGGATGCCCACAGGTGACCCACCATCCACACAAACAACAAAAGCAGTCCTCTTCGCATCCACATTCCCTCATCTCCCTCCTTGTGTCGAGAACTATCAGGCTACGATATGTGGCACGCCCACGTTATTAAACCTAGCGTATTTCTTTCTGATATACAACCGGAAGTCATCCGCTCTACGAGCCCCTGGGACGTGGCAGATTCTTTATTGTGCTCTCTCCTCCCCCTCACAGGAAAGGTCCTGCCAGCGGACCATACCGTGGGGAAGCTCCCGGTTGAGGGGGGGAAGCTCGCCGTACCGCTTGAAGTAGCACTTGAGGAGCCATTCCTCCTGCCGCTTGGCCTCAGAGGGCGAGGTGAGGCACACGTAGGTGTACTGGATCGCCCACTCACCCTCCTCGATGCGACGGGCAAAGGCCTCCACATTTTTTAGAAGGAAAAAAGCGAGCTTTCCCTCGGCATGACGGGCCCTTCTGCGACGCAGGGCCTCATGGAACCTCAGGAGCCGTCTCCTTATGCTCCGTGCCCTTCCTACGTGGAGGATGCCCTCTTCATCGATGCCGAGGAAGCGGGGAATGGGGACAGGTCGTCCGGTCCCATCCACCAGGCGGAGACGGTAGACCGAAGGGGTGTCGGGAAGCCGGTGGGACGGGATCCCATCCACAGGTCTCCATGTATACCATGCGAGCATCGCGGGCCTCTCCTCGACGAAGTATCCGACGGCAGTCCGCAGCGCGCCCTCTCATGGGGAGGGTGCGGCCGGGGTCCGGCCTCTCACCCGTACTCCTCCTGCTCGAGGAGCTCGAGCTCCTCCCGCAGCCTGAGGTAGCTCTCGTAGCGCTCGGGGTCGATGCGACCTTTCATCACCGCCTCTTTCACCGCGCAGTCGGGCTCGTCCATGTGCTGGCACGAGGGATAGGCACACTCCTTGGCATAGGGCTCGAATTCGCGGAAGCACCACCCCACATCACGGGAGGAGGTCCCGTAGGGCACGAACTCACGCACCCCCGGGGTATCGATCACCTCGAAGCCCCGGGCATGGAAGAGGCGTGAGTAGTTGGTGACGTGCGAGCCACGGTTGTACTTGCGCGAGATCTCCCCCACCCGCTGGCCTGCGCCGGGCACGAGGGTGTTGAGGAGCGACGACTTGCCCACCCCCGATTGCCCCACGAGCACCACGGTTTTTCCTTGAAAGAAGGCCACCAGGTCGGCAATGCCCTCGCCGGTTTTCACCGAGATCATCCGCACATGGTAGCCGATGTCGGCATAGAGCGAGAGGCGACGCGCCACCTCGGGCGGGACCCCGAGGTCCTTTTTATTGAGAAGGACGAGGGCTTCAGCACCTTCCACAAGCTCTGCGGCCACGAGGACCCGGTCGATGAAGCGCGGTCTGAAGGGCGGCTGGTCTGGGCTCGTGAGGCACACCAGCAGGTCCACGTTGGCAGCCAGCGTCTGAGGGGCTTTGCGCTTGAGGTTGTAGCGAACAAAGGCGTTCTTCCGTTCGAGCCTGCGCTCGATGGAGCCCTTGTGCTCCTCGATGGGGTCTTCCTCGAACTCCACCCGGTCGCCGGGGGCGAGGGGGTTGTAGTCTCCTACGGCATCCTCGAGGACTTTTCCTTTTATACGGCACTCGTAGAGGGCGCCCGTGCCTTCCTCCTCTACGGTGAAGATGTTGTTGATGCCCATGAGCACCAGGCCTCTTCTCATTCGAGCACACCTCCAAAGGAGAGTCCGTAGTGCCGGGTGAACCTGAGATACCGACCCTCGGGTGGGGTCCGTCCGGTGAGGTAGAACGAGGCGGTAGAGGGGCCCCTCCTCCCACAGGGGAGGTACGAGAGAAGGTGGCCGAGCCTCCGGCCCACTCCTTCCCGGGAGTCTATCACCTGCACGTGCTCCCCTGCGAGGGAGCGGATCTGGGCTTCGAGGAACACGAAGTGGGTGCAGCCGAGCACGATGGTGTCGGCGCCCTGGGCCACACAGCGGTCCACCGCCTCCCGGACTGCGGTGCGGCGTTCCTCTCCGGAGGCGTCGATGAAGCGGTGTTCCACAAACTCCACGATGTGCGGGGAAGGGACCTTCACCACTCGCGCACCGTTCGCATAGGTGGCGATGAGCTCATCGGTGTAGAAATCCCGCAAGGTGCGCTCGGTCGCAAGGAGTCCTACGACGCCTGTACGGGTGAGGGAGGCGGCAGGTTTGATGGCGGGCACCACGCCCACGAAGGGGATCGCGTACCGGGCACGCAGGGCGGGCAGACCCACCACCGAGGCGGTGTTGCACGCGAGGACCACGAGCTTCGGCCTGAACCGGCGAAGCAGGCCGGCCACGAGGTCCACGAGGATGGCCTCGAGCTCTTCGTGGGATCTGGGGCCGTAGGGGAAGTGGGCCCTGTCGGCGACATAGACGAACTCCTCGCCCTCGATGTGATTGAGGGCCCACAGAAGGTAGGGGATACCGCCTATCCCAGAATCCAGGAAGAGCACCGGCCGGCACGGGTCATCCAAAGAGGTCTTCAAGCGCTTTGCGAGCTCTTCTTCGTTCCTCCGCGTTCCTGTCTCCTGCATGGTCCTCTTCCCTCGGTGTGAAGTAGTCGCAGAAATTGGCCCTGTCCTTCTCGGCGACCCGTTCGGGGATGGTCTCCCTGCACTCCCAGTGGGCGTTGGGATCGTAGAATCTACAGTTGAGGCAGACCCGTGCCTCCTTGCCACAGGAGGGGCAGAGCGTGGAGCGGTACACCTTCTCCACCTCGATGGGCGCCCCGCAGGCATGACACCTCATGGTGTGTATTCTAATTGTAAAATCCACGGAAATAAAGTATCCTGTGTACATGTTCGTCCCTACGCCGTGTGCACATGAGGGATGTCCGGGTTTTGCCGTCTCGGGGTACGATCGGTGTTTCTCCCATCTTACGGCCGATGAACAGGATGCGTTCGCCTCCCGGATACGTGAGATGCTCACCCGGCAGGAGCGGATCACCGATCTCTCGCTCTCGGGCATGGACCTTTCGGGGCTTCCGCTCTCGGGGAAGCGGCTGTATGCCTGCAATCTCTCCGGATGTCGTCTCTCGACCACCAGGGTGGAGAAGCTCCTGCTTAGACTCTGTTTCCTGGACGGGAGTGTCTTCGAGGGGGTGACCTTCACCGGCCTGGATACGAACTTCTGCAGTTTTGCGGGGTCGCGTGTGGTGGGATGTACGCTGGAGGAGTCTGATGTACTCACCTCCAATTTCAACGGCAGCATCTTCGAGGAGAGCGAGTTCAAGAGCTGCGATCTCTACCACTCACGCTTCATGCTGAGCTCGCTCAGGAAGATGCGTTTCTACGACTGCAACCTGAAGCGTACGTACTTCATCGGGGCCTCGTTGGAGGAGGTGTCGTTCCCCTACTCCAACGACGAGGATGCCTACTTCGAGCCGAAGGAGGAGACGCCGCTGTGAAAGTCTTCGCCCACTTCTCGCTCCCGGGGTTCTCCAACACGTACCTGGTGGGTCCCGAGGAAGGGGGAGATGCGATCCTGGTGGATCCGGGGTGCTTCGACGAGTACCTCCTCAACCTGGTGGAAGATCACGGCTACTACGTCCGGCACGTGCTGGTCACCCACGGCCACCGCAACCACTACCAGGGGATCAAGACGATTCTCAGGATCTACGACGCCACGGTGTACGCGAATACGCCGCACCTCGATGGGGTGCTGTGCGAGATGGTGCACGAGGGGCGGCGGCTCGATCTGGGGTGGGTGGAGGTGAGGGTGCTCTCCCTTCCCGGTCACTCGCGGGACTCGGTGGCGTATGTGATGGGGCCGTACGTGTTCACGGGCGATGCCCTCACCTCGGGGAAGGTGGGAAGTCCGGTGAATCCTCAGGGGAAGGCGCTCCTCATCGCCTACCTCAACCAGAAGCTGCTCGCGCTTCCGGAGCACTACATCGTGTTTCCGGGGCACGGCCCCCCCACCACGGTTCGCACCGAGGCGGCGTTCAACGTGGATCTCCGTCTGACGCCCGGGCGAGGGACCGGAGTACCGTTTTGAAACGGTGAGGAAGCGGGGCCCTGAAGGTGAGGAGGCCCCTCCCGGGTATGCGGATGGTGAGGAGATAGGCGTGGAGCATGAGGGTGGCGTCGGGGAAGCGGGGGTCGGGGCGGGCGTAGAGGGGGTCGCCGAGGATGGGGCAGCCGAGCGCGGCGGTGTGGACGCGGAGCTGGTGGGTGCGGCCGGTGGTGGGGTAGAGGGCGACGAAGGAGTGGGTGCCGAAGGCGGCGAGGAGGCGGTAGCGGGTGTGGGAGTACTTGCCCCGGTCCGGCCTCGAGAGGAGGGTGAACTTCTTGCGGTGCACAGGGTCACGGGCGAGGTGGCCTTCGATCTCTCCTTCCCGGGCGGGGGGGGTGCCTTTGAGTACGGCGAGGTAGAGTTTCTTCGTCTCCTTTTCCTTGAACTGTGTGGCGAGGAAGTGGTGGGTGGCGGGGTCTTTGGCCACCACGAGGACGCCCGAGGTGTCTTTGTCGAGGCGGTGGACAATGCCGATGCGCAGGCGTTCTTCGTCGTCGAGGTCGTCCGAAGAGGCGCGGGTGGCGAGTTCGTGCGAGTAGTGGAGGAGGCCGTGGACGAGGGTGCCGGTGGGGTTGCCCGCCCCGGGGTGTACCACGAGGCCCTGGGGTTTGTCGATAACGAGGCAGTGCGGGTCTTCGTAGAGGACGGTGAAGGGAACGGGTTCGGGGGTGAGATCGGGTGGGGCTTCGGGGAGGAGGGTGCCGGCGATGCGGGCGCCGGCGTGGACGCGCTGGGAGGGTTTGGCGGGCCGACCGTCGAGGGCAAGATCGGCGATGCGCTGCTTGACCTGGCTGCGGGTGATGCCGAGGAGTTCGGCGAGGGCCTGGTCGAGACGGAGTCCGTCGAGGTGGGGGGGGACGTGGAGGGAGAAGGGGGTGGGGTCAGTCATGGGCCTCCCCGGATGCGGGGTAGGTAGCGAAGGGGGAGGGTGCGGCGTGAAGGGGGGCGGGCCGGAGGGGAAGGAGGGGGTGAGAGGCCTGGGGGGCGGGGGTGGGGGCCGGGGCGGCGGGCCGGGAGGAGCGGCGGCGAGCCACGATGAGGGCGTCGATGAAGGCGGCCGCGAGCGAGATGCCGCCGGCGATGAGGTAGATGCGGAGGTGCTCCTCGTCGGAGAGTGGCTCGCCGCCGGGCTGGGTGAAGGGGGCGGGGGCGTAGCGGGGATCCCAGTCGTGGGTGGCGTAGCGGTAGAGGGAGTACCCGAGGTTGGTGAACAGGAGGGCAAAGGGGAAGATGCCCAGTGAGATGATCTCGAACCGGCGGATGGTGTGCGCCCAGGTGGGGAACTCCTCGGGCCGGTAGGGTTCGTAGGGCGGGGGGGTGGCCTCGGGGGAGAGGGGGGCGAGGGGGAGGGCGAGGAGGACGAGGAGGGAGGTGAGGCGGGCTCTCACGGGGCACGCTCCCCGAAGAGCACCGTACCCAGGCGGAGGATGGTGCTCCCCTCCTCGATCGCGATGGGATAGTCGTTGCTCATGCCCATGGAGAGTTCGGCGAGGGGGAGCGAGGGGAAGGCCTTCTGCATACGAGAGGCCAGCTCGCGCAGGCCCCCGAACACGGCCCGGATCACCCTCTCGTCGTCGGTGTAGGGCGCCATGGTCATGAAGCCCCGCACCTCGAGGGCGGGACTTGCGGCGAGGCGCTCGAGGGCCTGGGCCACCTCTTCCTCGGTGCGGAACCCGTACTTGGTCTCCTCCCCTGAGAGGTTCACCTCGACGAGCACAGGGAGCCTCCCTTCCCGATCCCCCCACGCCTTCTCCAGGGCCTCGATGAGGGGGATGCGATCGACCGAGTGGATGCAGGAGAAGAGCTCCACCGCCTTCCTGGCCTTGTTGCGCTGGAGGTGGCCGATGAGGTGGAGCTCGGCATCGGGGGGAAAGGCCTCTCGCTTGGAGGCGGCCTCCTGGAGCCTGTTCTCGCCGAAGAGCCTGATGCCCGCACGGTAGGCGTCTGCAATCGCCTCAGGGCCGTGGAGCTTGGTGACGGCCATCACCCGCACCTCCTCCGGCCGCCTCCCCGCTTTCACGCACCGTTCCCTCACCTCGTCGAGGATGCGTCGTATGTGTTCCTCCCGCTCCCTCATCTCTTTTGGTTATAGCACAAGGACAACGATGAGAAAAGGCCGCCGCCGGCCCTCAGCCCCTTTGTCTTACCTTGACGCTCAGGGATCGATTGGCATATTGTTTTCCATGATACCATCCGGAGAGGGAAGGCTATGAGCGAGAAGCTGTGGTCCGAACGTCAGACTGCGACCTGGCGCACCAAGGTGGGGCTCGCCGAGATGCTCAAAGGCGGGGTCATCATGGATGTGGTGACGCCGGAGCAGGCGCGTATCGCGGAGGATGCAGGAGCTGCGGCGGTGATGGCGCTCGAGAGGGTGCCTGCAGATATCCGCGCCCACGGTGGGGTGGCGCGCATGTCCGATCCCGAGATCATCATCCGGATCCAGGAGGCGGTCTCCATCCCGGTGATGGCGAAGTGCCGCATAGGACACTTCGTCGAGGCACAGATCCTGGAGGCCCTGGGGGTCGACTTCATCGACGAGAGCGAGGTGCTCACCCCTGCAGACGAGGAGCACCACATCTGGAAGCACGATTTCAAGGTGCCGTTCGTGTGTGGGTGCCGCGATCTGGGCGAGGCCCTCAGGCGGATAGGCGAGGGTGCGGCCATGATCCGTACCAAGGGAGAGGCCGGCACGGGCGACGTGGTGGAGGCGGTTCGACACATGCGCGCGGTGATGAACGGGATACGCAGGCTCACCACCTTGAGCGACGAACAGCTCATGACCGAAGCGAAGCGTCTGGGCGCTCCGTTCGACGTGCTGCACGAGGTGGCGAAGACCGGCAAGCTCCCGGTACCCAACTTCTCCGCCGGAGGCATCGCCACCCCGGCCGATGCCGCGCTCATGATGCAGCTCGGGGCCGAGGCCGTCTTCGTGGGCTCCGGGATCTTCAAGTCGGAGAATCCTGCCAAACGGGCCAAGGCCATCGTGGAGGCCGTCACCTACTACAACGACCCGAAGAAGCTCGCCGAGATCTCCCGGGGGTTGGGCGAGCCCATGCACGGGATCGAGGTGCGCACCATCGAAGAGGGCAGACAGCTCGCACAGCGAGGCTGGTGAGGGATGAGGGTAGGGATACTGGGACTGCAGGGCGACTTCGCCCTGCATCAGCGTATGCTCACCTCCTTGGGAGTGGAGACGAGGATCGTCCGCTCGATGGAAGACCTCGAAGACTGCGCCTCGCTGGTGATACCCGGCGGTGAGAGCACCACCATGGGGGGGCTCCTCGTCCGTTTCGGCATGCTCGAGGCCCTCTCGGCCCGCATAAGGGAGGGCCTTCCCGTGTTCGGGACCTGTGCGGGCGCCATTCTCCTCGCCCGAGAGATCATCGGGTATCCCGACCAGCCCCGGCTCGGAGTCCTCGATATCGCGATAGAGAGGAATGCCTACGGCAGGCAGAAGGAGAGCTTCGAGACCGACGTGCTCATCCCCTCCCTCAGGGACCAGCCCTATCGGGCGGTCTTCATCAGGGCGCCCATCATCCGCGCGGTGGGACCCGGAGTCGAGGTGCTCGCCTGGTTCGAAGACCTTCCCATCCTGGTGCGCCGGGGACACATCCTGGCCGCCACCTTCCATCCGGAACTCACCGACGATCCGTACATCCACCGGTACTTCCTTGAACAAGTGGCCTCGCGGCTCACGGTCCGGTGACGAGGAGTTCTCATGGAGATACTCGCCCCCCGATTTTCGGGATTCTGCCCGGGCGTGAAGAAGGCGGAAGATGCACTCCTTGCACTCCGCAACGGCACGGATGAACCGCTCTACGTCCTCGGCGAGCTCATCCACAACCACCACTTCATCGAGGAACTCGAACGACGGCGCATCCATACCGTCTCACGTATAGAGGACATCCCCGAGGGGGCCCATGTGGTCATCAGGACACACGGTATCCCACGGGAGGTGGAGGAGCGCCTCAGGGAACGATTTCGTGTCACCGACCTCACCTGCTTCAAGGTCAAGGCCCTCCAGAAGGTCATCCTCGACCATGACCGAGCCGGATACGCCGTACTCATAAGCGGCAAGAGGAAACATCCGGAAGTACAGGGACTCGTGAGCTACGCCCGGAAGGTGTGGGTGCTGGAGACGAGCGAGGAGATCGAGTCGTTCTTTCGAGACGTGAAGGAAGACCCCACCCACCCCCTGCACCCCCCGCAACCCGTGCTCCTCGTCTCCCAGACCACCGCCCCCCACTCCCTCTTCGAGGCCCTCACCACCTCAGCCCGCACCCACCTCCCCCGTCACACCCTCGCCGTCCACAACTCCATCTGCCCCATCACCACCCACAGGGAAGAGGCCGCCCTCGTACTCCAGGACCAGGTGGACCTCACCCTCGTGATAGGCGATCCCTCATCCTCCAACGCCACCAAGCTCTACGAGCGGCTCAAGGCGCACAACCCCGCCACCTGGTTCATCACCTCGGTGGACGACCTTCCAGCCCTGCACCCCCACCTCCGCCGGGCCACCCGCATCCAGCTCGTCTCCTCCTCCTCCTCCCCCCCCAGCCAGGAACACGCGATCCGCACCTACCTCCTCACCCACTACGGGACTACGCCCTCCTGGTCAGATTGAACACCGCGAGCTCCTCGAGCAACCTCCTCCCCTCCTCCCCCACGCCCAGCCCCGCCATCCGCTCCTCCACCCGCCGCACATACCCCTCCACCAGGCGCCCCACCTCCTCCCGCACCCCCCGCTCCTCCACCATCCTCCGCACCCATCCGAGCTCCTCCTCCCCCACCTCCCCTCCCCAGACCCCATCCAACCGCCGCCGCTCCTCCCCCTCGAGCCGCTCCCGCAGGAGCACCCAGAACACTGTCCGCTTCCCCTCCCGCACATCGCTCCCCGCAGGCTTCCCTATCTCCTCCTCGCTCCCGAACAACCCCAGCTCATCGTCCCGTATCTGGAACACCACCCCCAGGAGCTCCCCCACCTCCTCGAGCGCCCCCCGCACCCCCTCGTCCGCCCCTGCGAGCAGCGCCCCCAGCGAGAGCGGCACCGAGAAGGTGTAGCGCCCCGTCTTGTAGCGGTACACCCGCAGCACATCGTCGAGACTCACCCCCCCGCCCGTCGCCCCGTACCACACATCGTCCATCTGCGCCACCCCCACCCGCGCGTACTCCTCGGCCACGCACCGCAGGAGCGCGTCCCGCATCGCCGCCCCCCTCCCCACCCCGGCGAGCAACCCGAACCCCAGGAAAAACGCCACATCCCCCACACACACCGCGAGCGCCTCCCCCACCCTCCGTGCCTCACGCACCCCCTCCTCATCCGCCCGCCCCTCGTATTGTGCGAACATCGAAGGACCACCGCGTCTCACCCTGTCCCTGTCCATCACATCGTCGTGCACCAGGAGCCCCGACTGGAAGAGCTCCAGCGCCGCCCCCACCCGGGCACACCACTCCTCCGGTGCCCCACCACACACCCTCGCCCCTGCCCACACGAGCGCCCCCCGCACCAACTTCCCCCTCCGCACAAACCCGAAGAGACGCTCCACCGCATCCTCCCCCCACCGCCCCGTCCCGGACACCACACGCCGCGCCATCTCCTCACCCTCCTCCAGCACCCCCTCTATCGCACCTCTCGCCCGACCATACAGATCCTGCCACAACGACACATCTCCCATGCACACCTCCAGGTTCAGCATACTACGGATCGCCCTCCCTTTATGCAAGGACCGCATTCATCCCGTTTATCCCCTTCTCGACACATGTTATACTGCCGATGTTGGAAGAAGGGAGGTCACATGAACAAGCACGCCCTCACTCTCGCGGCCCTCATCGCGCTCATCACCACCGGCTGTCGGACCACCACATCCGAGAGCCCCGAGACACCCCCGGAACCCACCTACAGCGTGGAAAGCGGCATGCTCGTCCAGCTCGCCTACACCGGCACCTTTCCCGACGGCACCCAGTTCGCCCACGCCCCCGAAACGGCCCCCCTGACCGTCATCATCGGGAGAGGCATGCTCATCCCCGGCCTGGAAGAAGGCATCATGGGAATGCACGCAGGCGAAGAGCGCACCGTGGTCGTCCCGCCCGGGAAAGGCTACGGCTCCCGTCACGAGAAGGCCGTCCAGACATTCTCGTGGGATGAACTCCCCGAGATGGATCGGACGACACTCAAGAAAGGAGCACTCATCGCCGTCAACACCAAACAAGGCATCGTCCCCGCCACCGTGGTCTCGGTTTCCGACAAGGGCCTCACCCTCGACTTCAACCACCCCCTCGCGGGAAAGACCCTCATCTTCAACGTCCACATCCTCACCGTCCGCCCCCCCTCCCCGGAAGAGGAACGTATGCTCACACCGTTCACCATCCAAGCGCCTTGAGGACGAAGAAATATCCACCCGCCCCCGCGGCGATCACGAAAAGCGGCACGGCGAGCAACCGCATATTCCGGAAGAGGTGTGACTCGAAGTACTCACTACTCACCACGAAACACACGTGGAGAGGCGAGAGCATCATTCCGATGTACCCCGCCACATAGGCGAGCATCACATACGGCCCCACCCGCTCAACCCCCATACCGGAAAGGAGCCCCATCACCACCGGGAAGCTCACCCCCACGAATCCCACGGCGATCCCCAGAACCAATCCCGCAATGAACGGAAGGAACACCAGGACGACCACCGGGGGAATCCCCGCCCCCGAGAGCGAGCCGGCGATCCGCTCGGCCAGAGTCCCCCCGTCCGCGGGAAACTCGAACAGGAAACCGTAGACCCTGATGAGCATCACCAGAAGCACGAGACTCCACAACCGCTTCCCGAAAAACACCCCCCGCACCTTCCCACCGGGGATACCCGTCCTCACGAGGAGCACCGCGATCGCCGACCACACCCCCAGCGCCAACCACAGATACCGTCCTCCCCTGACCCCGGGGAACAGGACGCTCCCGAGGACATACACCCCCAACACGATCCCGATCTCGAGAAACGGCGCACGCAACCCATCCCGGGCCTCGTCATCTTCTCCCGACCTCTGCCCTCCTTCCGCACTGATCACCGACCTCAGGTAGACCACATATCCCACCACCAGGGCGAGCACCATGAAGACCGCGTGGTTTCTCATGAACGAGAGCGTACTCATCCCGGAGAGCTCCACGGCCAGGAGCACACCCGGATAGAGCGGCAGCCAGTACTCCCAGAGATGCCTGAACCAGTAGTTCACCACCGCACGCTGGGCACCGGAGAGCCTCTCCGATCTGTCCGCACGGGCTACCATGGGCGCAGAGAAGATGGCCCCTCCCGGCATGGGCAGCAACCCCACCACGGCGGGAAACACCGCGAGGCTCCAGGGATACCGCACGCGTCTCTCCACGATCCGAACCACGGAATCCACGAGCCCCGCTTCTTTCAATAGAGACGAAAGGGCCATCACCCCTATGATGACGAGGAAGAAGAAGAGCATCGGGAGCGTGAAGGCCCTCCCCGGCAGGAACGAAAGAAAGAAATCCTCGATCGGTATGCCGTAGAACAGTATCATACCCACCATGCCTACCAAAATGGAAATCGTAATATTTTTTAGAAACAGGTAGGCGATGACGATGAGCGAAAAAACCACCAAGAGCACGAGAAGGTCGGAAATCTGCACAAAAAAAGCCACCATATCCTCCTCTTTTCTTGACACATATCAGAATCAGGTATATTCTGTAATCTATATCATACCGGAGCAAAGGACAAGCATATGACAGGTCAGCAGAAAAAAGGTGCAGAAGTGGTCATCGACCTCATCCATCGACAGGGAGTGGAGTACATCTTCGGCATCCCCGGTGGAGCCGCCATTCCACTCTATGACGCCCTGGTCGACTCCGGCATCAAGTTCATCCTCACCCGTCACGAACAAGGAGCCACCCACATGGCGGACGGGTATGCCAGGGCGAGCGGCAAAGCGGCGGTGGTACTGGTCACCTCCGGCCCCGGGGCCACCAACACCGTCACCGGCATCTTCACCGCCTACATGGACTCCTCTCCGGTCGTCGTCATCACCGGGCAGCAGACGCGCAACAACCTGGGACTCGACGCCTTCCAGGAAGCCGATGTCTCGGGAATCACCTACCCCATCGTGAAACACTCGTACCTCGTGAAAGACCCCAAGGAACTCCCCCGTATCGTCCGCGAGGCCTTCCACCTCGCCACCACGGGAAGACCCGGCCCGATCCTCATCGACATCCCCAAGGACATCTCCAACTCCCTCATAGAACCCGACTACGACGAGGAGTTCCATCTCGAGGGGTACAAAGTCCAGGTTGAAGGCGACACGGAAAAGATAGAGGAAGCCGCACGGCTCCTCCACGAAGCCAAACGCCCCGTGCTCCTCGTGGGTCACGGCGCCATCATCTCCGGAGCCGAGAAGGCAGTGCGCCACCTTGCGGAGAAACTCCAGATCCCTGTGACCACCACTCTGCTCGGCAAAGGGGCCTTCCCCGAGACACACGAGCTCAGTCTCGGGATGCTCGGTATGCACGGGACGGCATACGCCAACATGGCCGTGGACAACTGCGACCTCATCGTCTCCATCGGCTCCAGGTGGGACGACCGCATCACCGGAGACGTCTCCCGATTCTGCGTGAACGCCAAGAAGATCCACATCGACATCGATCCGGCCGAGATCAACAAGATCATCAAGGTCGATGTGGGCATCGTGGGCGACGCGCGCCACGTGGTGGAGGCCCTCGCCGGGATCAGCAGACGAGGAGACACCACGGACTGGCTCAAACAGATCAACCGGTGGAAACGCCAGTATCCACTCAAGTATCGGAAAGAGGGCAAACTCAAGGCCCAGCACGTGATAGAGGAACTCTACCGGCAGACGGGAGGAAAGGCCGTGGTGGTGACCGACGTGGGACAGCACCAGATGTGGGCGGCCCAGTACTACAAGGTGGACTCCCCCCGGAACTGGATCTCCTCCGGAGGAGCCGGAACCATGGGCTTCGGCCTGCCCGCGGCCATAGGAGCACAGTTCGCCCGCCCCGACGAGACGGTCGTGGCCATCGTGGGTGATGGAGGCTTCCAGATGACCTTCTTCGAACTCGCCACCGCGGTGATCCACAGGCTCCCCATAAAGATCGTGGTGATCAACAACCGGTATCTCGGTATGGTGCGTCAGTGGCAACACCTCTTCTACGAGAACCGGCTCTCCGGCGTGGATCTCGAAGGCAGCCCCGACTTCGTGAAGCTCGCCCGGAGCTTCGGGTGCAAGGCCTTCCGTCTGCGAAGGCCGGGCGACGTGAGGCGGGTGGTCGAGCAGGCACTCTCCTACAACGACGGCCCTTGCCTCATCGACGCAGAGGTGGAGAAAGAGGAGAACGTCTTCCCCATGATTCCGGCCGGCGCCGCCATCAGCGAAATGATCCTCGAACCACCTCGAAGACGACTCAAGAGACCCGTAAGGAGCAGGTGATATGGCACAGGAACAGATCATCACGAACAACAACGGCAGGAATCAGGCCAGCGAGCGTCACGCGATAAGCCTCTACGTGGCGAACAAACCGGGAGTCCTCATCCGGATCGCCCTCGTATTCGCGCGGCGGGGTTACAACATCGACAGCCTCGTGGTCTCCGAATCGGCCACCAATCCAGACTTCTCGGTGATGAACATCGTGGCCACCGGTGAACGCAAGGGGCTGGAACAGATCATCAAGCAGCTCAACAAGCTGGTAGACGTAGTCCATGCGAGCGATCGCACCGGGGAGGACATCATCCAGAGGGAACTCGCCCTCATCAAGGTCAACTGTCCCGCCGAGGTCAGAACGGACATTCTCCAAGCCGGCGAGGCCCTCGGATGCGAGATCCTCAACCTCACGGAGGACAAGATCATCCTACAGGCGGTGGGCGATCCCGAGAGGATCGATACAATCCTCAGGGTCTTCCAGCCCTACGGCATCCTGGAGAGCATGCGTACCGGCAAGGTGCTCATGGCCAAGGGAAGCGAGTTCACCCCCTGAGTACAGGGCAAAGCACAGCAGAAGCCGGGAGAATCCCGGCTTTTTTTATAGTTTCCTGTAAGCCATTGAGGAGACCCCACGTCCCCTTCCAGAGGCATGTGAGTCCGCATGACCTGATGCAAGAATCGTATACACAAAAAACAAAACCCCGCACTTCTTTGCGGGGTTTCTATTTATCTTGGGCGGTAGTGGATTCGAACCACCGACCCCTTGCATGTCAAGCAAGTGCTCTAACCAACTGAGCTAACCGCCCATCAGCGTTTCAGGGCCATGATGATACGCTCGAGGACCTTCTTCCTGTCGAGCGGTTTCACTATATAATTTTTTGCGCCGAGAAGCAAGGACTTCTTGACGAGGTCCTGTTTCCCCAGCGCGCTTATCATGACGACACGGGCATTCTTGTCGAATTCCATGATTTTTTCAAGGGCCGTTACGCCGTCCATCTTCGGCATGGTGATATCCATGGTCACCAAGTCCACCTTCGGATAGAGTTCCTTGTACTTCTCGACGGCCTCCTCGCCGTCCCCCGCCGTGGCGATGATCTCGAACCCCTCGGAGGCGAGGATCTGACTTATCTGCTTGGTGACAAACATGGAATCATCCACCACCAGCACGCGATACGGTTCCCCGTTCTCCTTGATCCCTTCAGGCCGCCGCTCGTTGATACTGGGAAAATCCGCTTTGGTCTTCATACAGCCCTCCGCTCCCGGATTGCCACGTTTATCTCCACCTTTCCCTGAGGCACCTCCATGGGCACGATGAGCGCCTCCACCTCGGGATCCGTCACCTCCATGTTGTCCCCTGTGAAGATGGCCGGGGGAGTCAGATCGAATCGAAATCCCAATTCATGGAGCTTCGTCACCGCCTGGGCGGTGATCATGTTGGCGAGCTCGGTGATGGTGGCCTTCACCAGTTCATCGAGCTTGGTGAGTTCCTCCCCGTTCATCACCGAAGCAACTTTGAGCGCGGTCTCCTTCGACATATCGAACAATACCCGCCCCTCCACGTCACCGGCGAGGCCCACCACCGCCGCCACCCCAAGGACCGGCATGGTCGTCGACTTAAGGAAGAGCTCCCCCCTCCGCACCTCGCCACCCAGGACCTCTTTGAGTACATAGTACGCAGACTCGACAAAGGGGTTGATGTACTCTACCCGCATATATCACTCCTTCGTTCCAACCGTCGATTTCTGAAAAACCGGGAGATCATCCCGGACCCTCTTCCATCCTTCGTACACGCTTATGTCCTCATGCGCCCCGGCGAGGACAAGGCCCTTGGGCTTGAGCTTCTCTTCCCACTCCTCCAGGACCCTGAGCTGAGCCGAAGGCTCGAGGAACGAGAGGACATCCCGTGCCACAATGAGATCTATACCAACAAACGGGTTGGCGTTCAAGACATCATGATATTCGAAGACGATGGCGTCCTTGATCTCCTGCGAGAAGGTGTAGCCGTTCCGGCCCTCAACCAGGAAGGAATGGAGCCAGGAGGGTACCTCCTCCCTGTTCACCACGAGATTGGGTGCCATGGAGACGCTCAGGAGGTCTACATCCTGCGCCCAGATGGTGAGGAGCACACCGGGATATCGGTTCCTGAGGAGCGCGGCGAGAGAGTAGGTCTCATACCCTTTTCCACAGCCGACATTCCATACCTTGTAGGGCGGCGACACCTCCTTCGGCAGGCTCTCCGCCACACGCGTCGCGTACTTCTCTCCCCAGAACTCTCCGGTATGCGGGGAGAAGAAAGGAGAAAGGAACTCCCGGGCGTCCTCCTCTTCCTGGAGCTGGAGTTCCTTCCCCTGAGCGGCCCGCTCCTGCTTCCACTCCTCCCACCGGCCTTCCACCCATGCTTCGTTGAGAGCCGTCACATGGAATCCCGCGAGGGCGGCGAGCCCTTCTTTTATGAACTGGAGGTCCTGCTCTTCCTTCCTGCGCGGGGCGGGGACCTTCTCCTTCGGGGCTTTCGAGGCCTTCTCCTTTCTGATCTCGGATGCAGGAGCCGAGTCTTCCGGGGCGGATTCCTCTTCCTCTCTTCCGAGAATACGCTCTATGTCGAGAACGATGTAGAGCCTCTCTTCGTGCTCCACCACACCGCTTATGAACCGAACGTTGATATCCCCGAAGAGGGGGTGGGGAGGCTGAATCCTCCGGGAGGGGACGGCGACTACCCGGTCGATGGCGTCCACCACCACCCCCACCAGGGTATCCCCCACGTGTACGATGAGTCCGGTATCCGGCCGGCCGGGGGTCTCCTCGAAGGGGAGATTGAACATCCGCCTGAGGTCCACCACCGAGATGATCTCACCCCTCAGGTTGTAGACCCCCCGGACATAGGGAGGCGTATTGGGCACATAGGTGTACTGGGCGAACTTCGCGATCTCCTTCACCTTCATGATATCCACGCCGTAATCCCGTCCGCCCAGGGAAAACGTCACCATCCTGAAATCGGGGATCTCTATCTCCTGGACCTCTTCCTCCTCGTCCCACGCATCTTCCACCGCGTCCTGTTCCTTCAGGTCAGCATCTTTCACCGCCATGCAGCACTCCTAGAGGATACTGGTATCGCGCTTCTTCCGGGCCTCGCGCTCCTCCTTGAGACCCAGTTCCAGAAGCTGAGGGACGTCGATGATGAGGGAGACGGTGCCTTCACCCGTGATATTGGCCCCCGCGATGCCGGGCGTATTCACGAAGTGATCCCTGAGAGGCTTGATCACCACGTCCTCCTCTCCCAGGATGCCATCCACCACGATCCCCATCTTACGTTCCCCGCTTCCCACGATGACCACGAAGAAATACTCCTTCTCCTCATCCGTGGGGATTTTGAAGAGACGGTTCAACCTGAGGAGGGAGACCACCTCCTCCCGTACGTCGAAGACCTCATACCCGTCGATATATCGGATGTCCGAAGGACGTATCCTGTGGCAGTCCACCACCGAGGTGATGGGGATGGCGTAGCGTTCGCCACCCACCTGCACCAGGAGCCCCTGTATGATAGCGAGGGTGAGGGGGAGCTTGATGGTGAACCGGGTACCCTTTCCCTGCTCCGACCAGACCGAGATGGACCCGTTGAGCTTCTCGATCTGCCGCTTCACCACGTCGAGCCCCACGCCCCGGCCCGAGAGATCGGTGACCGACCGTGCCGTCGAGAAACCGGGCTCGAAGATGAGGTTGAAGGCCTCCACCTGGGAGAGGATCTTGTTAGGATGGATGAGTCCCCGTTCCACCGCACGTTTCCGCACCGCCTCTACGTCTATCCCCCGTCCATCGTCGATGATCTCTATCACGATGAGATTGCCTTCGTTCCGCGCCCTGAGGACGATAGTACCCTCTTCCGGCTTCCCCGCCTTTTTCCGCTCTCCGGGGCCCTCTATACCGTGGTCGACCGAGTTCCGCACACAGTGGATGAGAGGATCGAGGAGATCCTCGATCACCGACTTGTCGAGCTCGGTCTCCTGCCCCTCGATGATGAGATTGATCTTCTTCTTGAGCGACCGTGAGAGATCCCTGACCAACCTCGGGAAACGCGCGAAGATCTGCGAGATGGGGACCATGCGGATACGCATCACCGCTTCCTGCATCTCTCCGGTGATACGGTTGAGCTGCTGGGTCGCCTCACGATACTTGTTCAATATCCCTTTGAACGAGGCCTCCACCGGATCGAACATCTCGAAGAGTTCACCGTACTGCTCCTGGAGCATCCGCCGCACCTGTTTCTCGGAGACATCCTGCTCCACCATCATACGTGCGAGCTCGGGGATCACGTCCATGAGGCCTCTGAGTTTCTCGCCGAAGAGCGACTGGAGGGTCTGGAACTGGGTGAACGTCTCTCCGAACTGGACGGAAATCTGATTGAACGTGGCCTTGTTGATGACCGCCTCGCTCACGAGATTGAGGAGGGCGTCCACCCTCCCGCTGTCGACCCGGAGAATGGACGTGGCCACCGACTTCTCGCGCACAGGAGCAGCGGGTGCCTTCTTCGGGAGCTCGGGGAGCGGCCCCTCCTCCTCTTCGGCCGGAACGGGACCCACCTCTTCTCCCCCGCTCTCTGCTCCTTCCTCCACGCCCTCGGGCTCCCCGCCTCTCCCTTGTGCCTCTTCCCCCTCCTCGGGGAGGCTCACCCGCTCCACTTTCACGTCCTTCGCCACGTCACTCGGGAAGACGATACGGGAGAGGAGCTCCTCCTCCGAAAGGGAAGAGGCCACGTAGTACACCACCACCGGGAAGAACTCGTCCTCGTAGAGCTTCTCGAAGGGAGGATCCGTCCTGAGGACCGCCCCCAGATCCTTGAGCAGGGCGAAGCCCTGGATCCCTCCCACCGTGTTCATCACATTCGACTCGTCGAACGTGACCTGCACCCTGTAGACGGTGTGCCTCGACGGGGCCGCCTCGAAGAGCTCGCGTATCTCCTCTTCCGAGAGGCTCTCTCCTCCGGTGGAAGCGGCCTTGCCTCTGGAGGGAGCGCCTTTCCGGGACGATCCGGCTTTCTTTCCTGATGCAGGGGGTTCCGCAGGCGGGTGTGCTCCGGCTCCCTGGAGGGCCTTGAGGCGTTCCAGCAGAGCAGAGACATCCTCTCGGTACACGTCTCCCGCTTCTCTCGCCCCGAGCATGGCCTTGAGCACGTCGAGCGAGGAGAGAAGCAGGTCCACGATCTCCGAGGAGACCTTCACCGTGCCGCTTCGGATCTCATCCAGGGCATCCTCGAGGGCGTGTGTGAATTCCGCGAGTTCCTCCATCTGGACGGTCCCCGCTCCCCCCTTCAAGGTATGGGCCGCCCTGAAGATCTCGTCTACGGCCTCGGAGTTGCCCGGATCCTGTTCCAGCACCAGCAGGTTCTGCTCCATGAGCTCCACCTGCTGGTAGGCCTCTGCAAAGAAATCTTTGAGAAGCTCTTCATTGTGAGGGTCAAGATAGTCGCTCATTGTCTCCTTCTATCTTTATATAAACCTCCCTATAAGTCAAGCTGAAAACGCTCAGTAGGAAAGGCCGTATCCATAAGGAAACAGGGCCTTTTCCGGGTGATGCCCACTCTCCTCGATGGTGAGAGGGAGCACCTCCATGCTCCTGGGCCAGACGAAGGGTAGCTTTCCCGTGGGCGCATAGTCCCCGAAGAGGACATCGGCGATCCCATCCCCTTCGGTACCCGGCAGCCACACCGCGAGGAGCGCGTCCATGGAGTCGAGCAGATCGGTGATAATGCGGGGTCTGCCGCTCACGAGAACCACGACCACCGGCAGGCCGGTCTGCGAGGCATGGATGATGAGTTCCGCGTCCTCCCTGGTGAGCGAGAGATCCTGTCTGTCGCCGTACATCTCGGCATAGGGCGTCTCTCCCACCACCACGATGATCACATCGGCCTTCACCTGCGCGAGCTGCGAGGCCCGCCGTACGTGCGTCACGAGGGAAGGATCGCTCACGGCCTTCCTGATCGCCTCCAGGATGGTCGTCCCCTCGGTGACCCTCCCCCGCTTCCCCTGCCAGGTGATGGTCCACCCACCGCACTGGACTCCCAGATCGTCGGCCTTGTCACCGAGCACGAGGATACGCGTACCTTCCTTCTTCAAGGGAAGGACCCCTCCATCGTTCTTGAGAAGGACCACCGATTTTCGGACCGCCTCACGGGCGAGGGCGCGATGGGGCTCGCTCCCCACCATGGAGAAATCCACGTCCTCCTGTATGGGACGTTCGAAGAGTCCGAGACGGAACTTGGTGAGGAGGATACGGTACACGGCTTCGTCTATGCGCTTCCGCGATACGACCCCCTCCTCCACCAGCGACTTCACCGCCGCCACGAATCCCCGGTAGTCGTCGGGTATCATGATCATGTCCACCCCCGCGTTGATCACCGTGGCGAGCTTCTCCTCGAGCGAACCCGGCAGTTCGGTGTGGGCCGCCCAGTCGGAGACGATGAGTCCGTCGAACCCGAGTTCTCCTCTGAGCACACCCTGGATGAGGTCGCGGTTGGCGTGCATCTTCACCCCGTTGATGCTCGAGAAGCTCACCATCACCGATCCCACACCCGCCTTCACCGCCTCCACATAGGGACGAAGGTGCACCTTCCTCAGCTCCTCCTCGGTGAGCCGTGCATCACCCCTGTCCTTCCCTCCTGTGGTCCCGCCGTCTGCCACGAAGTGCTTGGCCGTCGCGAGGATGGTATCTGGCCGGGCGAGGCTCTCCGGAGCAGGTACGCCCTGGAACCCCCGAATGAGCGCCGCTCCCAGCCGAGCCACGAGCTCCGGATCCTCGCCGAACCCCTCGTACGTCCTTCCCCATCGTTCGTCCTGGGGGACCGTGACACAGGGGGCGAAGGTCCAGTGGATACCCGTGGCCACCACCTCCTCTGCCACCGCCCGGCCGATCCGCTCGACGAGCTCTGGATCCCCGGTGGCCCCCAGCCCTATATTGTGGGGAAAGATCACTGCACCGTGGACATTGTTGTGACCATGCACCGCATCGATGCCGTAGAGTATGGGAATACCCAGACGGGTACCGAGGGCCTCTCTCTGGAAGCCGTCCACCATCTCCTTCCACGACTCGGGGGTATTCCGCCGCGGCGCAGAACCTCCCCCGCTCAGGATGGCTCCCAGGCCGTACTCGGCGATGTCGTGTGGGCTCTTGAGATACCCCCTGTCGACCATGGCCATCTGACCGATCTTCTCCTCAATCGTCATGTAGGAGAGGAGGTCCCGCGCGCGTTCCTCGGGAGAGAGGGACGAGTCCCTGAACCTGCCTCGTGAAGGATCACCCTTCACCCCACATCCCCATGTGGGAAAGAGAAGAAACACGATCATGAGCAACCAGACCGGCTTGTGGTTTTTCATTTTCCCCTCCTCTTTGCTGTGTTATCGTTACCAACCGTCTCACAAAAGAGGGAGGGCATGCAACCCTCCCTCGTCGCTCAGCCATCCTTTTCGTCGTAGTACTTCCAGCACGCCACCCAGTGGTCCTCGTCCTTTCGATGAAGGGGTGGAGTCTCCACTCGGCAACGGTCCTCCGCCACGGGACACCGGCCGTAGTAGGGACACCCCAGAGTCCCGTCACCCACCTGCTCCTTGAGGCGGATCTCCACCTCCTCCCATTTTTCATCCAATCTGGGTACAGCGGCCATGAGCATCTTGGTATAGGGATGGAGCGTGTCGTGGTAGACCTTCTCGGTGGAGCCCATCTCCACCACCCTCCCCTTGTACATGATCACCGCCTTGTCACCTATGTAGTACCCCAGGGCGAGATCGTGCGTGATGAAGAGGACCGAAAGCCCCCGCGCCTTGAGATCGCCTATGAGGTTGAGCACGTCCACGCGGGTAGAGGCATCCAGCATGCTGATGATCTCGTCCGCCACCAGGAACTTCACGTCGAGGAGCAGGGCCCGGGCGATGAGGAACCGCTGGAGCTGGCCCCCGCTCAGCTGATGGGGGTACTTGTTGAGTACGTCGGGAGGGTTGAGGCCCACCGCGCGGAGGGCACCCTCGACCTTCTCCTTCCATTCGGAGGCGGAGGTTGAAGGGTAGAATTCCTCCTTCACCAGGCTGAAGATACGATCCGCTTTGAAGATGGGGTTGTACGAACTGAAGGGATCCTGGAAGACCCCCTGTACGTAGCGATAGTACTCCTTGAGCGACGCCCCCTTGAGGAGCGAGATGTCCTGGCCGTCGAAGAGGATCTTTCCCTCCGAAATCCCTATCAGCCTGAGGATCATCTTCCCGATGGTGGTCTTCCCGCTTCCGCTCTCCCCGATGAGCGAGACCACCTCTCCGTCCGCGATATCGAAGCTCACATCGTCCACCGCCCTCAGGGTCTTCCGCCCGAAGGCCCCTATCCTGTAGATCTTCGAGACATGCTGCAGTTCAAGCATCGCTCCCTACCTCCTTCCAGCAGGATACCCAGTGTCCTTTTTCCACTTCGATCACGGGTGGTTCCTCCACACACCGTTCGTGGGCGAACGGGCACCTGTCCCTGAATCTGCATCCCCGGGGGGGATCGAGGAGGAGGGGCGGCTTGCCCGGTATTCCCTTGAGCCGCTTCTCGCCGAACTTCACCCCTATCTCGGGGAGCGACGAGATGAGCATCTGGGTATAGGGATGCCGAGGCTCCCGGATGAGCGTGGAGGTGGGGGCCCGCTCGGCGAACTTGCCCGCGTACATCACCATGATGCTGTCGGCGATCTGGTAGAGGATCGAGACGTCATGGGTGATGACGATCATCGACTTCACGAACTCCCTGTTGCGGAACTCCACCAGCATCTCGGCGATCGCCTTCTGGGTGGAGACGTCGAGGGCCGAGGTGATCTCGTCGGCAATGAGGACCGAGGGGTTCAGGAGGGTGGAGATCACCATCACCATCCGCTGCTTCATCCCACCGGAAAGTTCGATGGGGTACATGTCGAGCACCTTCTCGGGCAGCTCCACGAGCTCGAGACGGCGTGTGAGCTCGGGGAGCAGGGCTTCGAAATTCTCCCCCTTCGCCTCGAGGATCTCGGCGATCATCCGACCGATCTTCCTCGTGGGATTCATCGCATTCATGGCATACTGCGGCACGGTGGAGATGGTGCGGTACCGATATTCGTTCATCCTCTCGAAGTCCCATATGGGAAGCTCGTCCCCGTCCACGGTGACCGAGCCCTCCACATAGCGCATGGGCGGCTTGAGGAGCACCAGACTGTTGCCGAGCGTGGACTTTCCGCACCCCGACTCCCCCGCGAGCCCCATGATCTCTCCATCTCCTATGGTGAAGGTGACCCCGTCGAGGGCCTTCACATCACCCCGGAGGGTCTGATAGTACACCCTGAGATTCTCTATCTGTAGACTCATGCCTCACATCTCCCTGAGTTTGGGGTTGAAGACCTCGTCGAGCCCTACGTTCGTGATGTAGAGGGCCCCCACTATGGCGGCGATCGCGAGCCCGGGCGGCACGAACCACCACCACACACCGAGCTGGAGCGCGCTCCAGAGCACCGCGTTGTTCATCATGAGTCCCAGGGACATGGCGTTGGTGGGGCCGAGACCGATGAAGTCGAGAGTCGCCGCATTGAGTATGGCACCACCGAACTGGAGGATGAACGTCATGAAGAGGTATGACATCATGTTGGGGGCGATCTCGGTGAGGATGATCTTCCCCGAACGCATCCCCGTGATCCGCGCGAGGTCCACGAACTCCCTGGCCCTCAGGGAGAAGGTCTGTGCCCTGATGGCGCGTGCCGCCCACGGCCACGCGGTGAACCCTATGAAGAGGGCCTCGCTGAAGATACTCCGCACCTTGAGGTAGGCCGCAATGATGAGAAGGAGGGCGAAGGTGGGAATCACGATCACGATGTTGGTCAACATGTTGAGGGCCTCATCGACGACTCCGCCCCTGTATCCCGCGACGAATCCTATGAGCATACCGATGAGGGTACCGAGACCTCCTCCAAGGAGGCCCACGATGAACACGGGTCTCAGGCCGTAGACGAACTGGCTGTACACATCCTGGCCGAAGGTGGTGGTCCCGAACCAATACTCCGCGTTCGGAGGCTGGTTCGGAGGCCCCACGTACTCGTTCGGATCGTACTTCGCAAAGAGAGGCCCCACGAGGGCCACGAGGAGGAAGAACCCCACGATGGCCACCCCTATCCTCACCCGCGTGTTCCTCCATGCGAAGAACAGGAGCTCCCTGAAGGACGACATCTGAGGCTTGACCTCCTGGGGAGGTTCTGCCCCTTGTTGTACCTCGTGAATCATTTCCCTGTCACTCATGCCGACTCTCCTGTAAGTCCGTAACGGGTTCTCGGATCGATGAGGATGTAGATCACGTCGATGAAGAAGTTCGCGAGAAGCACCCCGATGATGATGAAAAGAAAACATCCCTGGAGGAGGAAGTAGTCCTTGTTCTGAATGGCGGCCAGGATCTGATACCCTATGCCGGGATAGGAGAAGACCTGCTCGGTCACGAGGGCTCCCGCGACGATCGTCCCCAACTGGAGGGCGAGCCCGGTCACCTGGGGCAGGATGGCGTTCCGGAAGGCATACCGACGGATGAGCCTCCGGGGTGCACCCAGGGCCTCGAGATAGCGCGAGTAGTCCGCCTCCAACTCGTAGATGATCATGTTCCGCATGCCTATGGCCCATCCCCCGAACATCACCAGGAAGAGAGAGGCGAAGGGCAGGAACCAGTGCCAGAGGAGATCGAGGAAGAATCGCACCGAGAGATGCGGCACCAGACCGAAGCTGTAGGCCCCGGCGATGGGAAAGACCCCGAAGGCCGTGCCGAGCACCCAGGCGAGGATGATCGCCATCCACATGTAGGGAGTGGCCGTGAGGAAGTACCCCACCGGCAGCAAGGTGTTGTCGAGCCGCTTCCGCCTGGCGGCGAAGGCCCCGAACTTGTTCCCCGCCCACCAACTCAAGAGCACGGCGGGAAGGAGGAGTGCGATGTCATAGGGCACGGCCTCCATGATGACCTTCATCACCGGCGTGGGAAACCGGTAGATGCTGATCCCAAGATCACCCCTGAAGACCGCCCCCCAGAAATTGAGATACTGTTTCCACAGGGGCAGATCGAGCCCGAAGGCCTGAGTGTAGTGACTGTAGATGATCTTGTACGCATCGGGCCTGAGCTGGGCCCTCGCGAGCATCGACTGTATGGGATCCCCCGGCATGAAGCGGGGAATGAGCCAGTCGATGGTGACGGCCACGAAAAACGTGAGGAGATAGACACCTATCTTCCGGATGAAGTAGCGTTTCACGTATCCTCCTGAGCTTGTTGATACCCTCTTGTTCCATTATAACGCCCGAATCCGATCCGTAAAGACTTTTTGCACTGGAATTGAGGGGGAGAAGAAGGCCCTCCCCCCTGGGGAGGGCCTCGACGTGCTTACTGCTGTGCGGGCTTGAGTTCGGTGAGGGTGAGGAGACCACCCACCTGGACATACCCACCCCACAGACACGGCATGTAGTCGGGGGTATCCGGGGCTGCGGTGGGCCAGTTGGTCCACACGGAGGTGTTGAACTGGGCCCAGAGGCCGTTGAACCAGAGCGGGATGGCCACCATCTCCTTAAGCTGGATCTCCTGGATCTTGGAGATCACCGCCTTCATGCCCTCGGTATCGTCGGTGGGCACACGATTGAGCTGTTCCACGAGGTCGAAGATCTGCTGGTTGTTATACCGGCCGAAGTTACCGTTGGGCATGTTGTCCGAGATGGGATGGTAGAACACCCAGTTGTAGAAGGTCCACGGGGTGTTGCTGAGACCGGAGCCAAAGTTGTTGATCGCCATGTCGAAGGTGCCGCCGTAGAGCTGGTCGGAGTATCCACCGAAGTCGGGGTACTCGGGCTCCACGTTGATACCGGCGGCCTTACACCCCTCGGCCACGATCTTGATGGACTCCATCCAGTCGGTCCACCCGAACGGCACGATCACCGAGAGCCTGATCTTGGACCCGTCCGGCGCCTCGACGAACCCGTCGCCGTCCACGTCCTTGTAGCCCGCGTCGGCGAGGATCTTCTTCGCCTGGGCGGTATCGTACTTGAACCCGTACCTCGCCACCACGTTCTTGTCGATGTACTTGCTCCAGGTGGGGAGCAGGCCGGTCGGATCCGAAGCCTGGACGAGGCCTGCGTAGGCCACGTTCACGATCTTCTGGGTATCGATGGCGAAGGCGATGGCCCTCCGGAAGGCCGGATCGTTGAGAGGCTTCTTGGTGAGGTTGAGCCAGAGGAACGCGGTATTGGCCGAGAGCATGTACGGAGGCCCGTCGTAGTAGGTCTTCACGTACCCCTGCTTCACCAGGGCGGCGATCCCGGGCAGGAAGTTGTTGGACAGGTCGAGCTCACCCTTCACCACCATGCCGAGCGCCACGTTATTGCTCGAGTTGCGGATGTCGACGATGTACTTGGGAGCAACCTTCTTGCCGAGAAGCTTGGTGGCCCACCAGTCTTCGTTCCGCACCCAGATCATACGATCTTCACTGTGCCCGTAGTACTTGTAGGCACCGGAACCCACGGGGTTCTCGTTCGCATCGTTGGCCACGTCCTCCTTCCCCTCGAAGATGTGCTTGGGCACGATCCCCTGGGTGTAGAGGGTGTTGTCCCACGACTGGTAACGCGGATCGCTGAACGTGAACCGCAAGGTGTAATCGTCGACCTTCACGATCTCGGCGAGCCAATCCCAGATGGTGCTCAGGGACACGCTCTGCTGCTTGGCGAGCTCGAAGGTGAACTTCACGTCTTCGGCGGTGAGAGGCTTGCCGTCCTGCCACGTGATCCCCTTCCTCACCTTCAGTTCGTACGTCTTGGCGTCCACCCACTTCCCGCTCTCGGCGAGCCATGGGATGAACTCGTCCTTGAGCGGATCATAGAGGAAGAGAGGCTCGTAGCAGAGCCCGATGGTACCTGTCGCCACCGCCCACGGGGTGTAGGGGTTCCAGTTGGACGGTGGGGCCCACATGGTACCGCTGGAGTACAGGGTCTCGTTCCTGGGGAACTCCACCACCTGCTGAGAGGGAGCCGCGCCGGCCTGCTGTGCAGCTTGACCGCTCGCGAACACCACACCCGCAAGGAGGAAGAGACTCAAGACCACGGTAAAGGCTTTTCTCATGACAGTCCCTCCTGCTGTGATATAACTACCCCAATGACATTGGGGTTGTGCGATCCTTGGTTATTGTATCACATCAACGAAAGTATACCCCCGGCTTTCCGGAGCTGTCAAGCTTTTTTTGGAGTAGTCAATCAAGTTCTTGTTGTACTCTTTCCTGGGATATGATATAAAAGTAGCATGGCCAATGCGCGTACCATCAATGCCATCAATATCTCGCGGGTCCTCAGACACGTGTGGCACTTTCCCCGGAAGAGCAGGAGCGAGATCGCCGAGGATCTGGGCCTCGACAAGTCCACGGTCACGAAGATCGTGGCATCCCTCGAACAGATGGGTCTCGTCGTCCCCCGCGAGGAAGGCCCCTCGGGTCCACGTGGCGGAAGGAAACCCATCTACCTGGGCATCAATCCTTCCTTCGGGATGGTCCTGGGGTTCGAACTCCATACCACGACGTATTCCGCCATCGCGCTCGACTTCACGGGAAAGGAACTCTTCTACAAGGAGGCCGCCCTCCCGGAGGAGGACGATATCATCCTCATCACCGCCCGCATGATCGAGGAGACCAGGGAGGAGGTCCGAGCCCTCGGCCTCCCGCTCGCCGGCATGGGGATAGGGCTTTCAGGTCTGGTCGATCCCTTCGAGGGCGTGGTGCACCGCTCCAATCCCTTGGACATCACCTCCCCCACCGCACTCGTCCCTCCCCTCGAGAAACGGTTCGGACTTCCCGTGTTCATCGAGAACGACGCGAACTGCTGTTGCTGGGCCGATCTCCTCCAGACGAGGGGCGCCCGTGAGGGGAACGCACTCTTCATCCTCTCGGAATTCCGCCAAACCAGTGCCCACACCGTTCCCCAGATGGGGATCGGCATCGGCATGGCGTTTCTCTTTCACGAGGGGGTCTTCTACGGTGATCACTTCATCGCAGGAGAGTTCAAGAGCATCCTCTGGCGACCCCCGAACGTCACCCAGTTCAGCATCCCGGACGAGGAAGCGGCGCGCATACCCGACCCGCAGGTGGTGAAGAAGGTCATCGTGGAACTGGGCAAGCACGTGGCATTCCTGGCCAACACCCTCGACCTGAGCCGGATCGTGGTCTGCGGTGATCTGGAGGCCTTCGAACAGGAAGTGAAGACCATTTTCATGGAAGAGATTCAGGCGAACTGGCTCTATCCCGAGCAGACTTCCCCACGCATCGAGATGTCGCCTCTCAAAGAGAAGACCGTGGCCTACGGCGCCGCAGGCTGCTTCCTCGAGCGTCTCTTCAGCGTGCCGGAGGTGGTACCCGGCTCCAGGGTCCTTCCCTCGGGCCTGAACCTCCTCGAGCTGGTGCTCGAGCACTGGCAGGGGGGGAATCCTGATACTCCGCCACGCACGTATGTACAGTCAGAGGATTCTCGTCTATAGTCTATAGTATGACGGAACAGGAATTCCGGAAGGCCTATGAGGGGATTCTCGAGGATCTGGAGCGGTTGCCCGATCATGCTCCGGACATCATCCAAAAGACAGCGGCCCATCTGGACATGCTCTCCTTTTCTTTCACGCAGGGCAAGCTCGATCTCGACCTCGTACGCATCACCAAAGCACAGTTGAGGGAAGAACTCGAGCGACTCGCCTCGCTCGGCCCCGAGGAGTTCGAGGCCGAACTCAACATGGAGAAGCCCTACTCGGGAGGGGACAGGGAGGCATGGGCCCGGAAAGCGAAACTTCAGAGGATGCGATTCCTCCTCGACAAATACGCCTTCGTATGCAGACTCAGGGACAACGACCCCGAGACATGGGACGCGGTGAACGAGCTTTTCTACGACGATTGACGGACTCGCCTGCTCAGCCCTGGGCCAGGTCCTTCACGTATACGCGGGAGTTGCGGGAAGGGAGGTAGCGACGGCGGCGCTCGGGGGGAAGCTCCTCCGGGGTTGAAAGTGAGAACCCCATCTGCTCGAACCAGTCCGAGGCCTGTGTGGTGAGGGCGAAGAGACGTTTGAGCCCTGCCTTGCGCGCCTGATCGATGAGAAACGTGGTGAGCCTGCGACCGATCCCCAGGTGCCGCACCGTGGAGTCCATGGCCAGTCCGGCCACCTCACCTTCCTTCCCATAAATATAGAGAGCTCCGCACCCGTAGATGCTCCCGTCGAGCTCGTACACGTAGAAGTTCTGATATTCGTTCCGGAGCTGATCCGCGCTCCTCGGGAGGAGCACTCCCTCGCGGATGAGGGGATCCATGAGCCTGAGCACCGCGGGAACATCCTCCTCACGCATGGCTCGGATACTCTCGAACTCGTTCCTGTGAATCATGGTCCCTACCCCGAGATTGGAGAAGATCTCCTTGAGGAGGACCCCGTCGATCATGGCGTTGAGGATGTGTACCCGGTCCACGCCGGCCCTGCACGCACGACTCGCGTGAGCGATGTGCTCGAGATGGGAGCGGCTGCCCGGATTCATCTCGAGGAGGGCTTCGGCCTGCTCCACGGTGAGTCTGGAGATATACCCTTCCTCGGTGAGGACCACTCCCTCGGGGAGGAGGAGATCGGCGGCCCTGTAACCCGGTCGATCGATGAGGTAGAAGAGCTTCTCCGCCGAGACCTGGGCGGCGATGGTGCCGGCGAGTTCGTTGGAGGAGATGTTGTACGGCTTGCCCTGGGCGTTCCACCCCACGCAGGGGAAGATGGGAACGATCTCATCGTGAAGGAGCTTCACGACCGGCTCGATGTTCACCCGTTCCACCCTCCCGGTGCGCAGGAAGTCCACCCCGTCTATCACCCCGAGGCTCCGGGCCCGCACCCAATTGCCCACCACGGCATGGATCCCCTCCCCCGCAAGGGCGGTCATGAGCCTGGTGGAGACATCAAAGGCCGCCATCTCGATGAAGGGCATGGCCTCTTCCGGCGAGATGCGCACCCCGTCCTTCTCTTCCCAGGAGATGCCGTACTGCCTGCAGATCTCGTCGATCCGCTCCTTTGCCCCGGGAACGAGGATCACGTTGATTCCCGCCTGTCTGAGGAGCGCGATGTCTCTCACCAGGAGCGGAGCGTGGGGAGCCTGCAGCGCACGGTAGTCCACCTTCACCACGAAGGTGGCCCCCCGGAACCTGCGGAGATAGTAAAAGACCTCCCGTATGAGTTCCACGTGCTCCTGAAGGTTCATAGGGGTATATGCCGTCCTTCCCTCTCAGGAGAGATAGTGCTCGGCCTCGTCCGACCTCTTGTATCCGGAGACGAGCTCTTCTTTCAGGAACCACACCGATATCTCGTATGCGGCCTCCTCGTCCGTAGCCGAAGCATGGATGAGATTGCGGACACTCCCTTGGGCCGAATTGCTGTATTCATAGGTATGGTGGGCAAAATCGCCCCTGATGGTCCCAGGAGGGGCGGACGCGGGCTCCGTGCTGCCGCAGAGCTTCCTCACCACCGGCACCACGTCCACCCCTTCGAGCACGAAGGCCACCACGGGGCCGGAACAGAGGAATTGCACGAGCCTGTTCCACACGGCCTCTCCGTGTCGTACCGCAATATCCTCGTATCGGTAGTGACGTCGTGCGCGCTCCTCGTCGGGCACGAGCATCTTCATGGCCACGATCTTGAGGCCCGCATCCTCGAACCTCGTGAGGATCCTTCCCACCAACCCTCGCCTCACGCCATCGGGCTTGACGAGACAGAGGGTACGCGTGATCTCCCGTGTTCCCATGTCCCTATCTTACGAGACATCCCCCTTCTGTCAAGCAGTTTCATTGACGAGCGTCATACTCCTTCACTATAGTTAAAGAGGGAATCCTTCTCTCCCTCTTCTCAAGGAGGATCCATGGTCACGGTCACGCGAGTCCCCGTGAAACTGAGACCCAACCCTCAACGTGTCCTCCTTCGGTACTTCAGCCCCGGGGAAAAGGCTCGGATAGAACACATCCTTGGGAGGATACTCACCCTCTCGGAAGAAGAGGTGGCGGAGCATCTTTCCTCGGTATCAGCGCGTTTCTCCCACCATGAGTCCTACCTGAAGGAACGCCTCTCCAGACACTTCGAAAGGATTCGACCCTACCTCTTCCTGGATGCCGAACTCTCGGAGGAGAGGAAACTCTTCATCGGGAGCTTCTTCACGAGCGAGTATTCCATAGAGGCCTCGGCGCTCTTCAATCCATCCATCGTTCCCCATCCGGATCAGAGCGGGCTCCCCGAGGGGGCCGTCCGCTTCGTCCTCTCCCTACGGGCCACGGGTGAGGGACACATCTCCTCCCTCGTCTTCAGGGAAGGGGTCTTCCATCCCGACGGCCGGGTGACGGTGGAGGAATCCGGGGCCCGCTACGTCCTTCCCCCTCAAGTCATCGCCAATTCCACCTACAACAAGAGGGAGTTCATCGCAAAGCTCACTGAGGCGGGTTACTACAACGAGTACGCCGAACTGCTCCTCTCCCCTCTCGAAGAAGAATTCGGCTACCGCGATCTCATCCGGAGGATCGAAGAGCTCAGGGAGGCCACCCCCACCCACACGCGCCCATTCCTCGGAACGCTCGAGGCGATAGAGTGGCTCGCGAGCTTCAACCAGGAGGTATACTTCCCGCCGGACGTACCGATCGACCGGCGGGTGATCCCCCCTGCGACCGTGGTCGATCTCAAGGGGATAGAGGACGCCCGGTTCGTACGCTTCGTGGACGAAAGGGGAGCCGTCACCTACTACGCGACCTACACCGCCTACGACGGCACGAGCTTCTCACCACAGCTCCTCGCGACCAAGGACTTCACCCACTTCAGGTTCATCTCGCTCACGGGCAAGGCGGTGAAGAACAAGGGCTTCGCGCTCTTCCCCCGGAAGATAGGGGGAAAGTACTGCATGCTCGGCCGCCAGGACAACGAGACCATCACCCTCATGTTCTCCGATCACCTGAGCTTCTGGAACGAGTACCGGATCATCCTGAGACCGAAGTATGTGTGGGAGTTCATCCAGATGGGGAACTGTGGACCGCCCATAGAGACCGAGGCGGGGTGGCTCGTGATCACCCACGGCGTGGGGCCCATGCGCCACTACGCTCTGGGGGCGGTGCTCCTCGATCGTGAAGACCCCCTCCGCGTCCTCGGGCGACTCAGGGATCCGCTCCTGGAAGCGGTGGGTGAGGAGCGGGCGGGATACGTGCCGAACGTACTCTACAGCTGCGGCTCCCTCCTGCACGAGGGGAGGCTCCTCATCCCCTACGCGATGTCCGACTACGTGACGAGCTTCGCCATCGTACAGGTGGATGAACTTCTCGAGGAACTACTTCGCTGCGGTCCCTAGAGAAGGGATGTCCGGCTCTGGGGGCCGAGACGCTACCCCATTGAATTGAAAGGAGGACTGCATGCGTATAGGGATGATCTCCACCCATCCGCCCATAGAGTGCGGTATCGCCACGTACTGTCAGTACCTGGTGGAAGCCCTCAGGTTCCACCAGATGGAGATCTTCGTGATGAGCCCCTTCGGCGCCCAGGGAGAGCGTGTGTTTCCGGTCTTTCCTCCCGGGAGCGATACCTTCGCCCACATGGTATTCAAGCTCAGTACGTCCATGACCCCCGACATCATGCACATACAGCACGAGTACGGCCTCTATGGAGACCAGCGGGGCATGGAGATCGTCGATCTCACACTCCGTTACCATCTGGTGGGTATCCCGGTGGTCATCACCCTCCACACCGTGTACGAGCACCTCTCACGGGAGGAGAAGATCGTACTCCACCCTCTCCTCTCGGCGGCGTCCGGTGTCATCGTGCACGAGGACTTCCAGAAAGCGTCCCTCCTCGAGGGTTTACCCGATATCCCCTCCCTCGAGTCGAAGATCGCGGTCATCGAACATGGAATCAGGACGGTTGGCCCGGTACCCAATGCGAAGCATATCCTGGGACTCGAAGGCAAGAAGGTGCTCCTCCTCGCCGGCTACTTCAGGCCCAGCAAGCGGTTCGAACTCATCGTCGATCTGTTGCCCCGCCTGGTGGAGAGGGTGGAGGACCTGGTCCTCGTAGTGGCTGGCAAGACGAGGAACCTGGAGTACGACGAGTACCGCAGACAGCTTTTCGAAAAGATCCATTCCTCCCCCGTGGAGGACCGTATCCTGGTCTTCCGTGGTCAGTTCCCCCAGTACACGTTCGACACCATCCTCTCTGCGGCCGATGTGGTGGTGCTCCCTTACGAGAAAGGGGCACAGAGCGGGATGCTGGCCCAGTGTTTCGCCGCACACAGACCGGTGATCACCTCCGGGCTTCTCGCCTTCAGAAAGGTGATAGAACGCAGCGGAGGAGGTCTCATCGCGGAACAAGACGAAGACTACCTGGAACTCATCCCCCGTGTGCTCAACGACAAGGCTCTCTATGCCCGGCTTCAAGAGAACATCCGTCGTTACGTAGAGAAGAGGGCATCCTGGAAAAAGGTGGCCGAAGCCCATATCGAGGTGTATCGAAGGATCCTCGGCTCCACTCTGGGGAAGGCCCGCTACATCTACATCCCCGAACCGGCACAGGACGATCGGGTGAAACCGTTGTCACCCCGTATCCCCGCAGAAGGAGGCATGCATGGAACGACATCCTGAGAACCCCCTCATACGACCGGAAGACGTATCCCCCTCCACTCCTGAGTATGAAGTGGTCGGAGCCTTCAATCCCGGCGCCGTCAAGGTGGGCGACGAGTACCTTCTCCTCCTCCGTGTAGCCGAACGGGTGCGAAAAGAGGAGGGGTGGATACGGGTGCCCCATGTGGAGTTCAGGGAAGGGGGCAACGGCATCCCCTCGGTCCTGTCATTCAGGGAAGACGATCCCGATGTACGCCTCAAGGACACCAGGGGGGTGGTGTACAAGGGCGTGGACTACCTCTCCACCATGAGCCACATCCGCCTCGCACGAAGCAGAGACGGGGTACACTTCACCGTGGAGAAGGACCCCTTCCTGTTCCCCGCCTCTCCCGCCGAGCGGTTCGGGGTGGAGGATGCCCGGGTGGTGTACCTGGAGGGCAGGTACTGGATCACCTTCACCGTGGTTTCCCCCGACGGGTGGGCCACGGCCCTCGCCTCCACCACCGACTTCCGATCGGTAGAGCGCCACGGCATCATCTTCCATCCGCAGAACAAGGATGTCTGCATCTTCCCCGAAAAGATCCGAGGAAGGTACGCAGCCCTCCACAGACCCAACAACGAAGGCTTCGGAAAACCGTCGATCTGGTACGCGGAATCGCCGGACCTCCTTCACTGGGGAGCGCACTCCTGCCTTGCCCGACCACGGCCCACCGTGTGGGAGGCGATGAAGATAGGGGGCGGCGCGCCTTCGATCAGGACGACGAAGGGGTGGCTCCAGATCTACCACGCGAAAGGAGAGGGACAACGCTACACCCTCTTCGCCCTTCTCCTCGACCACGAAGATCCTCGGAAGATCATCGCGCGGGGTACCGTTCCCCTCATGGAACCCGAGGCACCCTACGAGAAGGAAGGCTTCTTCGGAAACGTGCTCTTCACCAACGGGATCATCGCCCACGAGGACGGAACGCTCTCCATATACTACGGCGCGGCGGATCAGTATACCTGCCTCGTCCGCACCGGACTGGAAGAGGTCTTCGCCCATCTCGAGGCCCACGGTGACCGCGGGTCTCGAGCAGCAGGTTGATCGCTTACATGAGGGTACACAAGAGGCCCACCCTCAGGGTGGGCCTCTCTTTCATCACTCCACGAACACCTATCTGGGTACCTTGAGGCCGATCACCACCTCGGTGGTGCCCCGGAGCACGCTGAAACGTACCGTGGCCCCCGGCCTGCTCGTCTCGGCGAGAGCTCCGTAGAAGTCCTTCACCGACCTCACGGCCCGGTCTCCCACAGCGGTGATCACATCCCCTGCACGAAGGCCGGCCACCGCAGGTGGAGTCCCGGCCGCCACCTGTACCACCAGGACGCCCGTACGGGCCTCGACCCCGTACCGCTCACGCACCTCGTCGGTGAGCTGAGTGACCATGAGACCGGGCCATAACTGCTCCACGGACCGGGAAAGCTCATCGTCGGTCTTCCTCTCCCCGAGGCGCACGGTGAAGACCTTGCTCCCGCCCTGCCTGAGCACCTCTATCTCAACACGCTCGCCGGGGCTCCGCATCCCGATCTCCCGGGAGAGCTCCGAGGCCTGGGTGATCACGGTGTTCCCCGCCCGCACCACAAAGTCCCCCGGCCTCAGCCCCGCCTGCCACGCGGGGGACCCCACGTACACGTTGGAGATGAGCGTTCCCTTCTTCCCCTTGATACCGAGAGCCTCGGCAAACCCGGGGAACGCCACGTCCGAAGGGTCGAGGAGGGTCACACCCAGCCATCCATAGGCCACGTGCCCTCTCTCGATGAGCTGTTCCATGGTCCGCTTCGCCACGTTGATGGGGATGGCGAACCCGAGCCCCACGTTGCCTCCGGTCTGGGAGGCGATCCACGCGTTGATCCCTATCACCTCGGCGTCGAGGTTCACGAGCGCCCCGCCCGAGTTGCCCGGATTGATGGCCGCATCGGTCTGGATGTAGTCCGTGAACTCACCGATCTGCGTACCGGGGGGGCTCTTCCTCCCCAAGGCGCTGACTATGCCGGCCGTCACGGTGGACTCGAATCCGTACGGATTACCCACCGCGAGCACCCAGTCGCCCACCTCGAGGGTGTCGGAGTCGCCCAGCCGGGCCACCGGTATCTCCTCGGAGGTCTCAAAAGAGACCACCGCGAGGTCGATCCGCTCGTCCTTCCCCACGATCTTCGCAGGAAAGGTCCGCTGGTCGTAGAGTTTCACGCTGATCTCGTCCGCATCCCCCACCACGTGGGCATTCGTGAGCACGTAGACCGTCTTGCCGTCACGACGTACGATCACGCCCGAGCCGAGTCCGCTCCGCCTGAACTCCCGTTCCTGGAACTGCGGTGTCCCGAAGAAGAAGTCCCAGGGGGACTCGAAGGAGGGCACCCGCTGCTTCACCACCTCCACCACGTTGATCTCCACCACCACAGGGAGGACATCACGTGAGACCCGGTTGAATATCTCCTCAAAGGCCCTCGGGTCGACATAGGTCTTCTCGACCACCCGTTCCTCCCTCACGGGGACCGCAGAGGGAGAGGGATCGGCCGTCTGACCGGCTACCGTAGTGGAGTCGACGAAGGCCACGTTCTGCTGCGCCTGCGTGCACGCAACCACGAGGAACACGAACGCCACGGCTCTGAGGACAAGATTCCGCTTCATATCGCTCCTCCCGCATCACGAGCTTCTCTCACAAAAACGAATCCGGCCGGAAAAAGTTACAACACAACAGGGGCTGCCCATCGGGCAGCCCCTGCAGCCACTCAGGCGGTCTTCACCTCTATCTTCTTCGGTTTCGCGCTCTCCTTCACCTGGAGGGTGAGAAAGAGCACACCGTTCTCCAGCCGGGCCTCGATGGACTCGGGGTCCACGGTCTCGTCGAGGGTGAAGACCCTCCTGTAGTCGCACATCCTCCGCTCCCTCACCAGGTAGGCCCCCTCAGGAAGGGTGTCCTTCCTGTGCCCCACCACCGTGAGGGTGTTGTCCTCCACGGAGATCTCCACCCCATCCTTGTCCACGCCCGGCATCTCCATCCTCACCACGATCTTCCCGTCCTCCTCGCGCACGTCGTACACAGGAGGCCGGAAGACCCGCTCCTCTTTCCTCGCTTCCTGTTTCTGGAGTTCCTTCCTCTCTTTCATGGCACACCTCCTTCCCCGGGATTACTTCACCTGCACGGCGATCTTCTTGGGCTTCTTCTCCTCCCTCTTTGCGATGGTGATGGTGAGCACCCCGTTCTTGAGCTCGGCCTTCACCGCATCGGGATCGATGGAATCCGGCAGGGAGACCGTCCTCTGGAACGCACCGCTCCAGGACTCCTTACGGTAGTAATCTCCCTTCTTTTCCTCCTTCTCGTCCTTCTTCTCGCCCTTGATGGTCAGTACGTTGTTGGTGAGGGTGATGTCGAGATCCTTCTCGCTCACACCCGGGAGGTCGCAGGAGACGATCACCTCGTTGTCGGTCTCCATCACATCGAGACTCGGCGAGGTGACTCTGTCGAACAGACCTGTGGTCTCAGGCCATACGAGGTCGAAGACCCGGTTGATCTCCTCCTGTATCCTGTCCAGCTCGTCGAGCCAAGTGTCGGTCGTCCTTCTCACGAGATCCCTTGCCATATCTCCCTCCTTACGTACGGTGTGTGTATGGAGCCCACCACGTGGGCCGGAGCGATTTTCGCTCCACATGCAGATTAGCAAATGCCGTGCCAACCCAATGACAAGTGCACATCTCATTTGTTGGAAAGAGCTTAAACGTGCCTACCTCGGACGGCGAGTATGGATGGGCGGTCCCGATTGGGTCGAAATTACCCACCCGGGGAAGGCGCCCCGAGAGACACCGTGTGTCATAATGATACGATTCCGCCCTCACCGGGGATCCATGGAGCCCCTTGCAGGAACGCCCCGCCTCGCCTACACTGGGCCTCATGGAGAGAGCGGCGCTCGTGACCGGCGGGGCGCAGGGTATAGGCGACGCCATCGTGAAGGCCCTGCTCGAGGCGGGATATGCGGTGGCCTCCGTGGACAAGGACGGAGAGGCGCTCCTGGAACAACAGGAACGGTTGGCAACATACCGGGGCTACCTTCCGATCGAGGCCGACATCGCCTTCCAGGAAGGGATCGCACGCGCAGTTCGCCTCACCTTGGAGCGCTTCGGACGCCTCCACGGCCTGGTGAACAATGCGGCCGTCTCGGCAGACACCCCCCTGCACGCGCTCTCGCGGCAGGAGTGGGAGGCGGTGCTGGCCGTGAACCTCACGGCGCCGTGCTTCCTCGCCCAGGCCTGTGCCCCCCATCTGGCCGCCACCCGGGGGGCCATCGTCAACATCTGCTCCACACGTGCCCTCATGTCCGAGCCCCACACCGAGGCCTACAGCGCGAGCAAGGGAGGGCTCCTGGCCCTCACCCACGCCCTCGCGGTGAGTCTGGGCCCCCGCGTCCGTGTGAACGCCGTGAGCCCAGGATGGATAGAGGTGCGCGATCGGAAGAAGCGTGCGCTGAGGCAGGAGGTCCACCACACCGAGGAGGACGCGCTCCAGCACCCTGCGGGCCGCGTGGGGGTACCGGAAGACATCGCGCGCATGGTGCTCTTCCTGCTCGACCCTGCGAACGACTTCATCACGGGACAGAACTTCGTCATCGACGGCGGCATGACGAGGAAGATGATCTACGTGTAACACCCTGGAGGGACTATGCTCATATCGGAAGACGAGAGGGAGAAGGACGGACGGGTCTGCGACTCCGACGAGGGCCTCAACCTGGCCTGGCGGGCCGTACGGGAGTTCCACCTGCGTTTCGGACATCCACACGAGGACCGGCCCCGGTTCCTCGAGGGGAAACGGGCCGCGGCCCGCGCCAAGTGGATGCAGGAGGAGGTGGAGGAGTTTCTCGAAGCGGAGGATGTGGTGGATCAGGCGGATGCCATGATCGACCTCATCTATTTCGCGCTGGGCACCCTGGTGGAGATGGGGGTGAAGCCGGAGCCCTTGTTCCGCATCGTCCACGAGGCCAACATGAAGAAACTCTGGCCCGACGGGAAGCCTCACTACAACGAGGACGGCAAGACCGTGAAACCTCCCGGCTGGACGGACCCCTATCCCGCCCTGCAGGCGGAAATAGAACGGCAGGGGAACCAGTAGGAAATCTTGCACAATCTCATATCCGATGTTAGATTGAAACGAGATCACACAAGGAGGAACGGGGTGGATCAGAGGCTTCTCGAGACCATCGAGGTCTTCCAGAAGACAGAGACCACGGAACACTATGTCTACAGCCGGCTCGCCGAGCTCGTAGAAGGAAACAACCGGGAGGTGCTCCTCCGTATCGCCGGGGAAGAGGGGCACCACGCCGAGGTGTGGTCCCGTTACACCGGAAAGACCTTCCGTCCGAACCGCCTCAAGGCCTTCTTCTACCTCTTCATCGCCCGGATCTTCAGCTACACCTTCGCCATCAAACTCATGGAGCGAGGCGAGGAACGGGCCGAGGCCGGATACGGCACGCTGGTGACGACCGTACCCGAGGCCGAGGAGATCCTCCACGAAGAGGAGGAGCATGAAAAAGAGCTCACCGCCATGCTCGACGAGGAACGGCTCGGCTACATAGGATCCATGGTCCTGGGACTCAACGACGCCCTGGTGGAACTCACCGGCGCCCTCGCCGGTCTCACCTTCGCGCTCCAGCACACCCGGCTGGTGGGCCTCACCGGACTCATCACGGGGATCTCGGCGGCCCTCTCGATGGCCGCCTCCGAATACCTCTCCACCCGCTCAGAGAAGGGCGAGAAGTCCCCCGGCAAGGCGGCTCTCTACACAGGGGTGGTCTACCTGGTGACCGTGCTCATCCTGGTGTGGCCGTACTTCGTCCTCGGTCACTATGTCCCTGCCCTCGCATTCGCCCTCCTGGGCGCGGTGACCGTGATACTGATCTTCACCTTCTTCGTGAGCGTGGTACAGGAGGAATCCTTCGCCCGGCTCTTCCTCGAGATGCTGGGCGTGAGCCTGGGGGTGGCGGCCCTCTCGTTCGGCATCGGTCTCCTCGCCCGCATGGTCCTCAAGGTGGATATATGAATCTCACGGTACAAATCCTGCTCCCACATTCCTTCAGGCGCCGTGCCGCGCTGTCCAGGAGGCTATCCCACAAAACACAATTTTCTGTTGAGCGATACTGAAAATCCCAGTACTATGGTCGGTGGCTATGAGAACGTCCATGGTAGTGATGGCTGTAGTTCTCCTCTTGGCAGGCGCACCTCTCAGGGCAACCCCGGTAGTACCGGTGGAGCCCTCGGATCATATGGTACAAGTGGGCGGTCGCTGCGCATTCTGGAAAGACAGCTCAGGCAGGGCCACTATAGAGGAGGTCCTTACGCTCTCTCCCTCAGCCTTTAACGAAGGCTCTGGGTTAGAAGACCTTACCTTCGGTTTTCAATCCCACCCTATGTGGTTCAAAGTCACCTTTGAGTACAGGGAGGCACAGGAGCCAGCACCATTCCTCCTCGTGCTCGACTACAGTCTGGTGGACGAGGTGCGCCTCTACCTTCCTCAGAAAGACGGCACCTGGAAGGAGCTCGACTATACCGCCTACGAAGGCTCACACAGGCCTGTGTTTTCCGTGACACTTCAACCTGGTCCCAACCCAATGTTCGTCCGCGTCTCCACCGAAGGGACACTTAGATTCCCGCTCTACCTCTTTAAGGAGCACACGTACAGGGTCCGGGCATTGAGACAGACTGCAGGAATGGGACTCTTTTTTGGGGCGCTTCTCCTGGCCGCATTCATTAACCTCTTCTTTTTCTACGCGTACAAGAGGGAACCGGATGGGATTGCGAGTCTCTTCCTCACCCTACTCATTGTGTTCTACAGCATCTTTCAGTCCATTCAGGACGGTTTTGTACTGTTCTTCATCCCTAAACACATCGGATCCCTCTTCCGAGCCTATGTGATCTGCGGCGAACTTGGACTCGTGGCGCTGAGTTTTTTCATGATCTTCTTCTTTAAAAGAGATTACGTGAACACCCCGTTCCTTCAAGTCTTCTCGTATTTCTGGGGCGCCGCGCTCATTCTCATCATCCTCACCTTTTCCGTAAGCCCCGCTCTCTATGTGAAGGTATTTGCCCTCACCGGAGCGGTCTCATTCGTCCCCAATCTCTGGCTCCTCCTCCATCCACCGGGAAGACGCACTTTCCTGGGAAGGTATCTTCTCATTGCCTACCTCCTCCTCATCGGAAGCATCGTGATCTTTGGAGTGAGAGGACTGGGGCAGCTCCCTTCCAATTGGTTTACTCTCAACATCATCCGACTGGGATTTCTCCTGTTCATCGTAGTGCTCACCCTCATCCAGTTCAAACGCCTCCAGCTTCTAATAGAAGAAAAGTACACGGTAGAGAAGAACTGGAAGGAGCTCTACGAGGCCTCTTCCAAGTTCGTGCCTCGGGAATTCCTCTCCTTCATGCACAGGGGGTCGATAAAGGACGTGCGGCTGGGAGATCAGACGGAGACCGAGCTCACCCTCATGTTCTCCGACATCAGGAACTTCACGAGCATCGTGGAGTCCCTCACCCCTGCCGAGAGCTTCGAATTCCTCAATGGGTATTTCGAGTGCATCGGTCCCATCATCAGGAAGCACCACGGATTCATCGACAAGTACATAGGGGACGGGGTCATGGCCATCTTCCCCCATAAGGCGGACGACGCCCTTGCAGCGGCCCTCGAGATCCAGCAGGCGCTCCCGGCGCTCAACAGGCGGTATGAGTCGAAGGGTTGGCCGTCCATACGTATAGGTATAGGGATACATACCGGGCCGTGCATGGTGGGCACCGTGGGCGAGGATCTCCGAATGGATACCACCGTGATCTCCGACGTGGTCAACATCGCGGCGAGGCTGGAGAATCTCACCAAGACGTTCGGAACCGATATCCTCATATCGGAGCAGGTGGTGATGTCCCTGGCGGATCCCGGAGCCCTCCACCTCCGATTCCTGGGGAAGGTGATGGTGAAGGGCAAGTCCTCCGCGGTATCGGTCTTCCAGGTGCTCACCGACAGGGAGTTCCTCAAGGAAAAGGAGCTGAGGGCGGCGTACGATTCCTTCGAACAGGGAATGTTCGCCTTCTTCAAGCGGGATTTCGCCACCGCCATCTCGCTCTTCAACAGGGTCCTCGAGGTCGTCCCTTCCGACATGCCCGCAAGGGTCTACCTCGAGGAGGCAATGACCCTGCATGCATCGGGTGTACCCGAAGGGTGGGATGGGTATCTCAGGATCACCTCGTGAGAGGGCTCGTCAGGCAGGCTCACCCCGGTGGGGAGGGCGTACACGCACCTCTTCGCGGGCTTCGACGCCGAGTCACACGAGGCGCGCCCTCCAACGGAAGACGAGGCGCCCCGGCGTTCACCGAAGGGGGGACATCTCTCGGGAGAGCAGGGCGTAGAGATCCTCTACACGGTGACAGAGGATCCCCGCCCCTGCATCCCTCAGTTCCTCCTCGGTGCGGAAGCCCCAGGTGACCGCGACCGCCTGTATGCCCGCAGCCCTCGCGGTCTCGAGATCCACTTCGGAATCGCCTACAAGCACCACATCCTCGGGTCCGAGATCGCTCCACGCTGCGAGGATCTCGTAGACCCCTCGGGGATCCGGCTTCGGTGGAAGCCCTTCCCTGTGCCCCAGGATCACATCGAAGAGGGAGAGGTCGAAGAACGGGGCGAGGGCTCCCTCCACGGCGTGGTGCGGCTTGTTGCTCAACACCGCGAGACGGATGCCGGCCTCCCTGAGACGACCGAGGAGGTCGGGTATGCCGGGATAGGGGCGGGTTCGGAGGTGTGCCCGTCGCTCGTATTCCTCCTCGAACTCACGAAAGAGGGCCTCCACCCGCTCGGGCGATCGGGCCTCCGGCGGCACGGCCCGTTCTATCATGATGATGGCGCCGAATCCCACCATGAGCCGGTAGTCTTCCAGCGGGTGGGTCGGGAACCCATGGCGTGCGAGTACGGTATTCACCGCCTCCGCCAAGTCGGGGAGGGTGTCCAGCAGGGTGCCGTCGAGATCGAAGATCACACCTCGTATCCTCATGCGGAGAACGTACTGGATTCCGGTGAGGGAGGCAAGTGGCCCAGGCAGGGCTCACTCCTCAAGGAGTCTCGTGAGGACCCGGTCGAAGACCGCGGCAAAGGCCCTCAGCTCACGGTGCGAGAAACGACTGCGGGTCTTCAAGGACCCGAAACCTACAGGCTGCACAACCGCGCGGGATGTGCTAGTATGTACACGGGATGAGGAAAGGAATGCATGGAAAAGGGCGACGGTCCTTCCCTTTCGATTCGGGGGGAGCAATCCCCGAGGACGAGGTGAAACCGCTCATCGGGAAACTCATCCGTGAGTACCTGGGAGAGAACGGGCTCCATCCCGAGCGCATCCTCCTCTTCGGATCGCGCGCGCGAGGGGACTCCTCCAAGGGGAGCGACTGGGATATCCTCGTCATCGTGAGAGAGAGGTTGAGCATCCAGGAGAAGAGGAGGATCTCGAGGGAGCTGAGAAGGGCCTTTGCCGGAAAGCTCATTCCGGTGGACATCCTCATAAAGACCGCCGAAGAGCTCCCCTCTTACGAATCGTTGCCGGGGAGCATCACGAGAGAGGCGCTCCATCGAGGGGTCCCCCTGTGAACCCCAAGGACTACGTGCGGAAGTGGCTCCACAAAGGGTGGGAAGACTACCTCACGGCCTCGCACGAGCTCAACCTCCCCCCAGAAAACGAGGTCATCACCTCCTCGGTATGTTTCCACTCTCAACAGGCGGTGGAGAAGTTCCTGAAGGCGTACCTCATCTCTCGCGGGGTGGAGTTCGGGAGAACGCACTCGATCGAATTCCTGCTCGCATTCTGCAGCAGGGAGGACGAGGATTTCGGATCACTCGATCCGGGGGATCTTACCTCTTATGCGGTGGACGTGCGATATCCGGACGAGTTCTATACCCCCACCCTGGAAGAGGCACGGAAAGCGCTCGAACGTGCGGGCGAGGTGAAGGATCTCATCCTCAGGAAACTGGGGATCTCCGAGAGAGAGGTGGAGGAATCCTGACCTCCCCTACCCCGACTCCCCCAGGAGTCTCGTGAGGACCCGGTCGAAGACCGCGGCAAAGGCCCTCAGCTCACGGTGCGAGAAACGACTGCGGGTCTTGACCAGCCCCAGCTCCCTCAGCTGCTTCATGGCGTGGCGCGCGGAGAGGCGCTCCCGGACGTTTTCCCGGGTGAACTCCGTACCCCTGTCGTTTATCACCGGCACCCCCCGCTCCACGAGCTCGGCGGCGAGGGGGATGTCCCGGGTGACGACCAGGTGCCAGGGCTTCGCATGGGTGAGGATATACGCATCGGCCGCGCCGGGCGCCGGGGGGAGTTTCACCGGCTTGATCCACGGGCCTTGCGGGAGCTGCAGCCTTCCCTGATGCACCACGTAGACGGGAACCTCACGCCGCTCTGCAGCCCTGAAGATCACCTCCCTCACCTTCACGGGACACGAGTCGCCGTCGAGGTAGATGCGAACCCGCGCCATCTACGCCACCGGCAACGAGGCCCGGTAGAGGCGGCCCTCGACACTCACCTCGTACCGGCCCACCACGGCGGCCACCACCACCGACTGTCCCCTGGAGAGCTCGAGGGTTCCGCCTTCCCAGGAGAAGATCGCATGGTCCCCCAGGAGCACGAGGATCTCCACGGAACCCACCTCCACCTCAACCGGGTCGTCCGCCTCGATGCAGGAGAGGGCGAACTCCCCGGTGGGCAGGTCGTACGCCCATAGACCGGGTGCGACCTCCCGGGGGGAGAGCACCTCCACCCCATCCTTCCCTCGAAAGGTGAGGACGCGGAGGAGCTCCGGCACGTCCACGTGCTTGGGAGTGCATCCGCCCCTCAGGACGTTGTCCGAGTTGGCCATGAGTTCCACCCCCACGCCCTCGAGATAGGCGTGGAGTTCCCCTGCGGGGAGGAACATGGCCTCACCCGGCGCGAGCTTGACCAGGTTGAGGTAGAGGGGGGCGAGGGCACCGATGTCACCGGGATAGAGGTCGGCGAGCCGGAGGAGCCACTGGTATTCGGGCTCCGGATGATCCCGGAAGGCCACCGAGGCCGTGGTCACCACCTCTCGTTTCACCTGAGGCTCCAGGGTCATGAGGGTGCGGAAGAAGCGGGAGAGGCCCGAGGGAGTGGGGTCTATCCGGAGGTCCCTCACCGCCTGCTCGAGGGGCTCGAAGGCGGGATGGGTGAACCTGCGTGCGATCTCCCCGGGCGAGCGGAAGCCCCGCAGGGCCCAGAAGGGCGTCACCGCACAGATCACCTCCGGTTTGTGGTTGGGATCCCTGTAGTTGCGATGAGGTGCATCGAGTGGGATGCCCTCCCGGTTCTCCCGTTCGAAGCCCTCTCGTGCCTGCTCCTTGTTCGGATGGGCCTGGATGGAGAGCGGCTGAGTCACGCCCAAGACCTTGAAGAGAAAGGGGAGGACGTTGCCGTAGCGTGGGGCCGCAGCGCCGAGCCAGGAGACGGGATCCCGTTCGATGAGGTCCCCGAGCGGTACGCGTTCCCCGTCCGAGAGGCGGACATAGGAGGGGGCTTTCGGATGGGCGCCCATCCACAGCTCGGCCATGGGCGTGCCCTCGGGGTTGGGGATGCCGAGAAAGGTGGTGAAGGCGGTGGGAGACCCCCACGCATAGTGCTGGATGCTGTTCTCGAGCAGATGGATACCGGGCTGCACGGGCGTTCTTCCTCCCTTCATCGCGCTTCCGTGTGTCATACCCAGTGTACGGCAAAAATTCCGATATGACAAGGAGTAGCTATGTGGAGAAACGAGCGGGAGGCAGCAGCCGAGCGTTTCCCGACACTGATGCACACTCCTTGAACAAACCGATCCATACGGATACACTTTCCCCGTCGCAACCATATCATCCAAAGGAGAGGAGCTCATGACACGGATATCCCCGCTTCAGAAGGCCAGATATGGATACGTCCCCAAGCTGCCTCCCGTGCTTCAGGACGAGATCGCCAGGATCCAGGCGGAACTGGGACAGCCCACCGAGGCGGTGGCCGACAGGGAAGACCTCAAGCGTCTGTTTGCGAACACCTATGGGAAGCCCATCGCCACCCTCACCAGGGGATCCAACCCCGAGGCGGGGAGGAGGCGGACCGTGGGGGTGATCCTCTCGGGCGGGCCTGCACCCGGCGGCCATAACGTGATCTGCGGCCTCTTCGACGCCCTCAAGAAGGCGAACAGGGAGTCCACGCTCATCGGTTTCAAGGGAGGGCCTTCCGGCATCCTCGACGACGAGTGGATCGAGTTCACCGACTCGCTCATCAACCAGTACCGGAACACCGGGGGGTTCGACATCATCGGCTCGGGACGAACCAAGATCGAGACGCCCGAGCAGTTCGCAAAGGCCCTCGAGAACGCGAAGAAACACGGGCTGGACGCCCTGGTCATCATAGGAGGCGACGACTCCAACACGAACGCCGCCCTGCTCGCCGAGTACTTCGTACAACAGGGGGCGCCCATACAGGTGATCGGAATCCCCAAGACCATCGACGGGGACTTGAAGAACGAGTACATCGAGGCGTCCTTCGGGTTCGATACCGCCACCAAGGTCTACGCAGAGCTCATCGGCAACATCGCCCGGGATGCGATCTCCTCGCGTAAGTACTGGCACTTCATCCGGCTCATGGGCCGTTCGGCCTCACACATCGCCCTGGAGTGCGCCCTCCAGACCCAGCCGAACGTGTGCATCGTCTCGGAGGAGGTGCGCGAGAAGAACATGACCCTCTCCCAGATCGTGGATCAGATCGTGGATGCCGTGGTGAAACGGGCCGCGAAGGGGGAGAACTTCGGGGTGGTGCTCGTGCCCGAGGGGCTCATCGAGTTCATCCCCGAGGTGGGTGCGCTCATCGACGAGCTCAACACCCTGCTCGCGAAGGAGGCTGAGGTCTTCAACAGGATCGATGATCCGAGGGAACGGATCTCGTGGGTGAAGGGGAAGCTCTCGGGCAACAACCAGCGCGTGTTCTCCTCGCTCCCCGAGACGATCCAGGCACAGCTCCTCATGGACAGGGATCCACACGGCAACGTCCAGGTCTCGCGGATCGAGACCGAGCGGCTGCTCATCGAGATGGTCTCCTCCCGGCTCAAGACGCTCAAGGGGGAAGGGGCTTATAAGGGCAAGTTCAGCGCCCTCAACCACTTCTTTGGCTACGAGGCGAGGTGTGCCTTCCCGAGCAACTTCGACGCCGACTACTGCTACGCCCTCGGTTTCACGGCCTTCGTGTTGATCGCGAACGGGCTCACGGGGTACATCGCGGCGATCAAGAACCTCGCCCGGCCTGCGGTGGAGTGGAAGCCCATGGGGATCCCCCTCACGATGATGATGAACATGGAGAAGCGGCACGGGAAGATGAAGCCGGTGATCAGGAAGGCCCTCGTGGATCTCGAGGGTGCGCCGTTCAAGCGGTTCGCAGCACAGCGGGATGCGTGGGCGACCGAGAGCGCCTACGTGTTCCCGGGCGCCATCCAGTACTACGGGCCGGACGATGTGTGCAACCAGCCGACCATGACGCTGAAGCTCGAACAAGGGCTGGAATAGGCGACGATCAATGCCTCTTTCATGGCAAAGGCGCCCGGGACCTTCCGGGCGCCTTTCTTTGTGAGGGCCGCAGTGGAAGAGTGAAGGCGGATCTCAAGGGGACGAGAGGTTGCGGAAGGCGTGTGTGGGTGGCGGGCGGAGGGTCAGCCTGCGAGCTCGAGGATGAGTGCCCTGGGATCGGGGAGGGAGGCGGGGATGAGGGTGCGGGCGCTCTCGGAGGCGCACCGAGCCGCGAAGGAGGCGGCCTCCTGGAGGGGCTTGCCCCGATGGAGGGCGAGGGCGAGGCCCGCCGTGAAGGCGTCGCCGCAGCCTATGGTGTTGACCGCCGGAACCCGGGGCACCGGGACGTGCTCCACTCCGTCCGGGCCGGCGAGGATGAGGGGCTCGGGGCCGCAGGTGATGGCGAAGGCGGTGTGGTAGGCGCGTGCGAGGCGCAGGGCCTCGGCGGCGGCCTGGTCCCTGGATGCGGCCGCTCCCCGGAGGAAGGTGGAGGAGAACTCCTCCAGGTTGGGGGTCACGACCAGGGGGCGGTGGGGAAGCACGGCCTCGAGCTCCGGGCCGCGTATGTCCACGATGAGGCGGACGCCTGTACGGGAGGCGGCCTGCGCCATGCGGGCGTAGAGGTCGGCGGGGTAACCGGGGGCCGGTTTGCCGGTGAGGATGAGGGTGTGCGCGCCGGAGAGGAGCTGGAAGAAGGCCTCAGTGAGGCGGGAGGATGCCTGTTCGGGGACGCGGGGCGACTCCTCGACGAGTTCGGTGACCGCTCCGTCGGCCTCGATCACGGTGGTGCAGGTACGGATCTCCACCGGAAGGGAGACGGCGTGCACGTGGATGCCCTCCCGGTGGGCGTGGTGGAGATAGAGGGGGGCCTGGAGTCCGCCGAGGTGGGTGAGGTGTACGGCGCGTTGTCCGAGCTGGCTCAGGGTGCGACAGACGTTGTGGCCCTTGCCGGCCACGCAGAGGGATGACTCCCGGGCGCGATTGACCGCCCCTCTGCGCACCGCATCGAACCGAAGGGTGCGCTGGAAGGTGGGACTGGGGCAGACTACCAGGAAGTAGGGGGGGATGGGGGGCGGAGGAACGGGGATATCGGGCATGCGGCCTCCTAGATGCGTGAGATGATGATGGAAGCGATCTCCTCTCGAGGTATGATGCAGGGGTGGGCCTTGTGGGAAGCGGAGGCGGCGAGGGCGCGCGCATCCTCGGGTGTGATGCCGCATCCCGAGAGGGAGGGGATGCCCGCCTGTTCGCGGAGGGCATAGAGGGTGGCGGGGAGGAGGGAGGGGGGACTGGTACCGGTGGGACGCCGACCCGAGAGGGCCTCGCCCGCGAGGGCGCACCGGGTGAGGAGGGAGGAGTGTCCCTCCCGCTCCAGGACCCGCACCGTGGCCTCCATCACCTCGGGCAGGAGGTTGGCACACAGGAGGCCGTGCGATACGGGGAACCGAGCCCCCATGGGTGAGGCGAGCCCATGCACCAACCCCAGGCCTGCGCTCGTGAGGCACACGCCGGAGAAATAGGCGGCATAGGCCATCTCGAGCCTCGCATCCACCTTCCGCCCGCCCTCACGCACCACCACGAGAAAGGAACGACCTGCGAGCACGAGCCCCTGGAGGGCGAGGGCGTCGCTTGCAGGGTTGGCCTCGGTGGAGAGGAAGGCCTCGACGAGCTGCGAAATAGCGTCCATACCCGCCGCTGCGGTGATGGAAGGGGGACAGGAGAGATGGAGGAGCGGATCGAGAAAGGCGGCATCGGGAACATAGCCGGGATGGCGGAGGGAGCGTTTGTAGCCCGAGGGGCCCACCTCGGAGAGCACGGCGTTCGAGGTGGCTTCACTCCCCGTACCCGCCGTGGTGGGCACGGCCACGAGCGGGAGTCGCTCCCCTGTGGGGAACTTCGTCCCCACTCCTTCGAGGTAGTCCTTCACGCTCCCCTCGAGGAAGAGGCCTGCGCTCACCGCCTTTCCGGTGTCGAGCACGCTCCCTCCGCCCACCGCCACCACCACCTCGGCCCCCATCTCGCGGGCCCTTCGCACCCCCTCGTCCACCACCTGGGGCGAGGGCTCGCCGTGTATCGGGTATCGTTCCCACTCCACCCCGTTGCGCTCGATCTCCCTGAGCGCCTCCTGTACAGGCTCGAGACCGTCGAAGGAGGACATGCCGGTACAGAGGAAGATCCTCCTCCATCCCCGCTCCGCTACGAGCCGGGGGAACAGGTCGAACACCCCTTCCCCTGCATAGAGCTCCGGTGTCCGGGCCACAGTGGGACGCACCGCCATTCACCCCTCCTCGCGGTACGGGATGATCACCCTCCGCCTCTCGGGATCGCTCGCCTCCCGGTAGAACACGGCCACGTGTCCGATCACGGCTACGAGGAGGGCCCCCAGCCTCTCCGCGAGCTCGCGGGCGAGATCTTCCCGTTCATCCTTCCAGGCCACGAACCGCACCTTCACGAGTTCGTTCCTCTCGAGGGCATCGTCGAGGGCCCGGAATACACCTTCGGCCAAGCCCGCCTTTCCCACATAGACCGCCGGGTCCAGATCGTGCGCCATCCGTATGAGGGCGCTCCTCTGATAGCCTCTGAGTTCCATCATCACTTTATACTATGCAAATCGGGGGCCTTCCGCAAGGATGGGCATATCCTCAGGGCTCCGCCTTCCGGCGTGCGAGTCCGAAGATGAGGAGCAGTCCCGCGGCGGCCGCTGCGAGCACCCATCCGGGCCTGAGTGCGAGATCGTGGCGTACCACCTCGAAGAGGACACCGCCGGCCAGGAGGAGCCCCAGCACGCCCGTGACCACGGAGACGAGACGCGCCCCGGCATCGGCGAGCCGCAGGAGGAGGACGATCCAGCAGAGGGCGAAGAGCACGTAGAAGGCATAGCGGAGCACGGTGAGCACAGAGGTGCCACCCTTGAGCAGCTCCTGGATATTCCCCATTCCGCCGGCCATCTCCCCCAAGGTGACGGCAGAGAACGAAATCCCCAAGGCGCTCACCCAGGGGAGGAAGAGCGAGATCATGAGGATCACCGCGAGCACGGCATCGAACCGTCGGAGAAAGATTCGAAGGTTCATATGTACCTCCATGGGATGGCTCCACGAGGACCTCCCTCGTGATACGACAAAGCATAGTACAGGCGGTGACCGGAATCAATCAGGAGATCCGCGTGGGGAATCGACGACACCCTCCTCACCCGAAGAGTTCACTCCTGCCGTTCCATCTTCCCCATCCGTCTCCGGGCGCGTTCCAGGAGGCGGGGGAGGTCTCGTTCGATGAGGGGATAGGCGCCCGGCGACGACGCGAGGAGGTGCTGCAGGTGGCACACGGCGCGGCTGAACTCGCACTGGTACTTCTTGAAGGCGAACTTGGAGAGGAGCCACACCACGCGTTTGGAGAGGAGGCGGACCTCCTTCCTGTAGGAGAGTCGGGGGAGGATGGAGAGGGCCACGTAGAACTCCTCCTCCTTGTCGGTACACGCCGCGAGGGAGAGGTCGGCCCTCATGCTCTCGAGTTCCTCGAGGCTGCACCGTTCGAGGCCCGGAGGGGCTCCCTGGGGGAGGTAGCCGGCTATGGTCTTCACCGGAGGGAGAGAGGGGGAGAGGTGGAGGAGGTCGCCTTCCAGTCGGAAGAGGCGGGAAAGGAGGGCGGGTCGGAAGCCCCTCGAGAGGAGGGCCTCGACCTCCTTCACCGCAAGGGCGTGTCTGAGGGATCGTCGCAGCTCCGGCGAGGCGGGTTTCCCCCTGGTGAGGATGCACACATACTCCACGGTGCCAGTCTTTCTGTAGATGCTCTGCCGTCCCCCGCGGTAGGCGGTGTGATTCGCCACCTCCACCTCCACCGAGCCGTGGAGCGAGAGGATGTCGACGAGGCGTTCACAGGGGATGATCCCGTCGGTGTTGTAGCTCACCAGCAGCACAGGGGCCCGCACCTGCGCGACGAGGGCCTCCATGGCCTCCTCGGCGTACCTGCGGGAACAGAAGGGAGACCAGGTGCGCTTCCAGTCGGACCTGATCCCCGCCTTGTGAACGAGCTTCCCTTCCCGGTCGCGTTCCTCGCTCACCGGAGGCCTGTCCCACAGGGCGATGGTGTTGAGCATGAAGTAGTTGCTGCCGTATTGGTGGATGGTGTACGGCGGATCGAGGTAGCAGAGATCGGCTTCTATTCGCGAGACGAGGGAGAAGGCGTCCTCGCAGAAGGTACGGGCGGACGGTCCGTGCTCGAGGAGCACGGGAGGGGGAATCCTGATGGGGGCGAGGATACGGGTGAGGGCATCGCGACCGTGGCCTCCGAAACCCCGGTGGAAGGCCTTGAAGAGTCCCGAGGTGTTGGCATGCTTGGCCGCACCGTAGAGCAGGAGGGCCACGAGGAGGGCCTTTTCCTTGCCCGCCGGGTCGGGGAGGTCCCAGCCGGGATACCACTCTTCGATGGTCTCGCGCACCACATCGATGAATCGGGCGTTGTACGGTGTGTAGAAGAGTCGCTCGGAAGAGGGATCGGCGTCTTCGAGGCTGCGGGGGGCGTAGTACCGGCTGATGTAGGGCGCCCGCGGGTATTCACCGGCGCCTCGACGGTTGAGGACCGAGAGGACTTCTTCGATGCCGCCCAGATGCCGGTACAGAAGGGGAAGCTCGGAGGCGTCGATCTCAAGGTAGGCCTTGTTCACGAGGTAGGCGTAGAACTCCCAGTCGCCTGCAGTCACCTCGATGCCCAGGATACGGGCGAGGCGGCTCACCACGCCCGTGCCGGCAAAGGGGTCGAGGAAGGTGCGGGCTCCGGTGCGGGCCCTCACCTTGTGGAAGATCCGGGCGAGGAAGGGGAGGAGAGAGCGTTTGTTGCCTATGTAGGCGAGGAGCTGGTGATTAAGGTAGGGGTGGGAGCGTATCCCCGTACGGAAGGTAGACGGCGAGGTTCTCATCGGTCTCGAACACCTCTACCTTCCATATCGGTGTCCCGGGGAGTTTCTTCACCATCTCCTCGTACACATAGGTGGCGATCCGCTCGGCGCTCGGGTTGTCCTGGAAGAAGGGGTGGTCGTTGAGGTTCGTATGGTCGAGCCGTGCGAGCACCTCCCTGAGGGCCTTCTTGAGGATCCCGAAGTCGAGGACCATACCCCCTTCATCGAGTTTCCTCCCTGCGGCGTAGGCCCGGACGCGGTAGTTGTGGCCGTGGAGGGTTTCGCACTTCCCGTGGTAGGAGGCGAGGTAGTGGGCTGCGGCAAAGGTGCCTTCCGCCCTCACCACGTACACGGCCTTGTCTGCGCGCTCGTCTCCCTGATAGGATGGGGCCATGAGTCTGGTTCTATCATCTTTGCTGGATGCGATCAAGCCCGAGGAGGTGCGAGGCGAGGGGGATCCCCCGGTGCGTCTCCTCGCCTACGATTCGCGGGACGTGGAATCAGGGGCGCTCTTCTTCGCCCTTCCGGGGCTTCACACCGACGGACATCGGTTCGTTCAGGATGCGCTCGAACGGGGTGCGGTCGCGGTGGTACACGAGCGGGAGCTTCCGTCCTACCGGGAAGGGGTGGTGTACCTGAGGGTGAAGAACGCCCGCAGGGCGCTCTCCGCCGCCTCCGCGGTGTTCTACGGGCATCCTTCCCAGGATCTCGAGGTGATAGGGGTGACGGGTACGGACGGGAAGAGCAGTACCACCTACTTCATCTACCAGCTTCTCCGGGCTTCGGGAGTGAAGGTGGGGTGCATCTCCACGGCCCTCTTCTCCACCGGGGGGGAGCCTGAGCCGAATCCGCTTCGCCAGTCCACGCCCGAGGCCCCCTTCGTGCATGGGGCGCTGGCCCGTATGAGGGAGGCGGGGTGCACCCACGCGGTGGTGGAGGCGACATCCCACGGGCTCTCTCCGCGCACCGCACGGCTGGAAGACGTGCGCTTCACGGTGGGGGTGCTCACCAACATCACCCACGAGCACATGGAGTTCCACGGGTCGTTCGAGCAGTACCGCGAGGACAAGGGCAGGCTCTTCAGGGGGCTCCCCGAGGAGGGGAAGGCGGTGCTCAACCTGGACGATCCTTCCTCAGGGTTCCTCGCCGAGAGGACGAGGGCCGGGGTGTGGGGGTACGGGCTTGGTGCGCGGGAGGGGGCGAGGCTCTGGGCCGAGGTGCGGGAGGAGTCGCTCGCAGGGTCGCGGTGTCTCGTGCACGGGAGGGAGACCCTCGAGGTGTGGGTGCCGTTCCCGGGCCGCTTCAATGTGGAGAACGTGCTCGCGGCGGTGCTGGGGGCCGCGGCGGCGGCGGGGAAGGAGCCGGAGGGGTTCCTGTCCCACGTGCCACACCTGGAGGGTGTGCCGGGCCGGATGGAGCGGGTGGAGGCAGGTCAGCCGTTCCTCGTGCTGGTGGATTATGCCCACACGCCGGGGGCGTTCGAGAAGCTGCTGCCGTTCGTGCGCCGGTTCGTGGAGGGACGCCTGATCGTGGTCTTCGGGTCGGCGGGCGAGCGGGACAGGACGAAGCGGCCGATGCAGGGGCGGGTGGCCTCGCGCTGGGCGGAGGTGGTGGTGCTCACGGATGAGGATCCCCGGGGCGAGGACAGGATGGCGATCCTGCGGGAGATCGCCGCGGGGTGCGAGGGGCTGATGGAGGGCGAGAGCCTGTTCATGGTGCCGGACCGCAGAGAGGCGATCGGTCTGGCGGTGGGGATGGCACGCGAGGGGGATGCGGTGCTGTGTCTGGGGAAGGGGCACGAGCGGAGTATCGTCACGGCGGAGGGTCCGGTGGCGTGGGATGAGGTGGGGGCGGTACGGGAGGCACTGGCGGCGCGGGGGTGGCGGGAGGAGCAGGGCTTGTGAGGGAAGGGGGGGGCGGGTATAATGCGGGGCATGGAACGGATGAGGATCGCCTTGCTCTACGGTGGACGCTCAGGGGAACACGAGGTCTCGTGCAGGTCGGCGGCCGCGATCTACGAGCACCTCGATCGCGAGAGGTTCGAGGTCCTGCCGGTAGGGATCACCCACGAGGGACGGTGGTACCTGCAGCGCGAGGTGCGGGTGAAGGACGGGGCGCTGGAGGTGACAGAGGACGAGGGGGCGGTGGTGTGGGCGGTGCCGGGCGCGGGGCTCTGGTGCGGGGGGGAAGACCTGAGGGTGGACTGCGTCTTCCCCATCGTGCACGGCACCTTCGGAGAGGACGGCACGCTCCAGGGACTGCTGGAGCAGGCCGGGGTGGCGTACGTGGGGGCGGGGGTGCTCGGGAGCGCGTTGGGGATGGACAAGGACAGGGCCAAGGCGGTGTGGCTGCAGGCGGGGCTCCCCATCCTTCCCTTCATGGTGGTACGCCGGGAGTCACTCCCTCCCTGGAACGAGCTTGCGATTCAGCTCAGACGGAGAATGGAGTTTCCCGTCTTTGTGAAGCCCGCCCGGGGCGGTTCCTCTGTGGGCATCTCAAAGGTCCACGACGAGCGGGGGCTCAAGAAGGCCTGTGAACTCGCCTTCACGTACGACTCGAAGATCGTCATCGAGCAGGGGATCGAGGCCCGGGAGATCGAATGCGGGGTGTGGGGAAACGAGGACGTACGGAGCTTCCCTCCCGGCGAGATCATCCACACGCACGAATTCTACGATTACGAGGCCAAGTACGAGGACACCGAAGGTCTTCAGCTCAAGATCCCTGCAGAGCTCACCCCTGAACAGCAGGAGTACGTACGGAACGTGGCGGAGAAGGCCTACAGGGCCCTCGAGTGTGAGGGATTCGCGCGAGTCGATTTTCTCCTCGACACCGAGACCGAGGTCTTCTACCTCAACGAGATCAACACCCTTCCGGGATTCACGCCGGTGAGCATGTTCCCCCTCATGGCCCAGGCAGCGGGCATCTCGTTTCCCGACCTCCTCACCAGGCTCATCGAACTGGGGCTCGATCGCAGCAGGAGGAGAGCCGCCCTCTCATACCGCTACGAGGCCCTCCGCTGACACTCACCAGTGGTCGAAACCCACGATGCGCTCGAGGGGATAGCGCTCAGGCCTCAGCGGCTCTTCCGCCGGATACCCCAGGAGGAGGAGGAGCACCACGCGCATGGAGTAGGGAACCGAGAGCACGTACTTCACCCGCTCTTCGTCGTAGCTCGAGACAAAGCAGGTACCGAGGCCCTCGTGCACGGCCTGGAGCATCATCTGGGTCATGGCGATACTGATGTCGATGGGATAGGAGAGCTGGCCGTTGGGCATGCGGTATTCCACGTTGGTGGTACACCCTGCAATGATCACCGGCGCCTGTCCTACGTACTCCTGATGGAAGGCTGCCTCCTCGATTTTCCTCCGCACATCCTCCTTTCGTATCACCACGAACCGCCACGCCTGCCTGTTCTTGGCCGAGGGAGCGAGGCGCCCCGCCTCGAGGATCCTGCGGACCACATCTTCGGGCGGCACTCTGTCGGTGAAGGATCGGACGCTCACACGTTCCGCGATCTCGGGCAGAAGTTCCACTTTTTCCCCCTTACCACACCATGGATGTGATTCGGACAACCCGTGTCGGGCATCATTATAGCGGGAAACCGGGGGATTGTAAAACCGTGACCGAGCAAAGGTTTGAGTTGACCTTGCTCTGTGGTTGTCCTATGCTTACATCCATCATGAGGCGACATCCCTGGATCCCGCTGTTTTCGCTCCTCGTCCTCCTTCCCCTCTCCCCCCAAACCCCTTCCCTCTCCCCCCACCTCCACGCCCTCTCCACCACCGACACTCCCCGCGCCTACCTCCTCTCGGCGCTCTCCGACGCAGGCATCCCCGTCTCCCCCCTCTCCCCCTCCCCCGACGCCCCCATCCTCGCCACCCTCTCCCGCCACCGCCCCACCACCCTCACCCTCGTCCTCCCCCTCGGCACCCCGTTCCCCCCCGCCCTCGGCATCACCCTCCTCGCCTGGGCCGAAACCACCGACATCCCGGTCAACCTCGAGGTCCTCTTCGTACAGGAACGCACCGAACCCTCTGCACCCCTCCCTCCCCCCTTCCCCGTCACCCCTCCCTTCCATCACACCCTCTCCTACCTCGAGGGACTCCCCGCCCTCGACCACAGGGTCCTCCTCTACCTGGACATCAGCCACCCCGCCTCCTCCCTCACCCTCCACACCACCGCCTCGGCCCGCAAGGCCCCACCATGGCTCCTCTCCGCACTCCTCCGGGCCGCAGGCCCCTCCCTCTCCATCCAGACACTCCCCTCCATCCCTGCCCAGACCCTCTCACTCCTCGCACCCGACGACATCCCCTACGCCTCCCTCCTCACCCCCCTCTACACCCACGACCTCCCCTCCGCCGTCCTCACCCCGGCCGCCCCATCGACTGACCCCACTCCCCTCCTCGACTTCCTCACCACCCTCATCACGACCCTCCCCCCCACCCCCCCTCGAACCTGGGAGAACCACTACCTCGCCATCCCCCTGAATGCCGGACACCTCATCGTCATCCACGAACACCACTATCTCATCCTCCTCCTCGCAGGCATAACCGCCGCCCTTCTCTTCGGCTTCTTCAGGTTCAGACACCTCCGTCGATACCTCTCCATCATGAAGCGGGGATGGTTCATGACACCCCTCCTCTTCCTCGCCACCGGCGCATTCCTGTTGCTCGGCACCATCCTCCTCAGGAGCATCGCAGGATTCCACCGGTACGACGCATTCCTCCTCCACCACCTCCAGGCCTCTTTCCTCCTCAAGATCTCCCTCACGGTATTCCTCATCTCGACCCTCCTCTTCCTCCTCAGGATCTTCTCCCTCCCCCTCATGAGAGTAACCCATTACTACACCGCCGCCGCCATCCTCCTCCTCGCCCTCGACATCGCCCTTTTCGGGAGCATCATGCTCCCCTTGGCCATCGTCTTCCTCTGGGCTCTCCTCTGCGCCACCGGATTCTCGGTCACACGCTCGCGCCTCCTCCGCCTCCTCCTCTTCCTCCTCTCACCACTCTGGATCGTCTACACCCTCTGGTGGATCCTCTCCACCCCCGCCCCACCCTCCCTTCTCCTCACCCCGCCGGCGGCCGGCGATCTCCTCATGGCCTTCCTCCTCCTCCCCTTCCTCCTCCTCCTCTTCCGCCTCGACATCCTCCTCCACCGTCCCGCCACCAAGGTGGGCACCCTCCTCCTGCTCTCCCTCACCCTCTTCGGACTCGCCACCGCACTCCTCACGACCCACCTCCTCCTCACCCCCACCTTCACCGAAGAGACCCCCCGGCCCGTACACGTGGTGGAATACATCGACGAGACGGAACGCCGCATCACCGTGGAAAGCCCCGCTCCACTCTCCGGCCTCATCCTCACGTACGACACCGCGTGGAAGCCGCTTCCCGAAACCCGCACCTTCTCACTCACCACCCCCGCCCCCCCTTCACCCCTCCTCCTCTCCACCCGGGAACACCGGTTCCTCAACCGCCTGCGCATCGACCTCACCATAGAGAGCACCCTGCCCCTCGACGCCTGTCACCTCACCCTCGAATCAGAGGAAGGCCTCCCCCTCCTGGAGACCACCTTCCCCTTCGAATTCGACACCGATCGGAAACGAGCCCTCGTGGTCATCTCCCCCGTCCCCTCACTCCCGCTCACACTCCCCCTCTACATCCCCCACGGCCGCCCCATCACCCTCACCGTGAGGGCACTCACCCGCTCGAACCCCGGAGCCCCCTCCATCTCCTCCCCCCTGGTGAAGGTCGAGACCCACACCGTGTACATCCGCACACTCACGCTCGGAGGCGGCCCGTGAGACCCGTGTACTTCCACGTGGACCTCGACGCCTTCTACGCCTCGGTCGAGAAAGTCGAGCACCCCGAGCTCAAAGACAAACCGGTCATCGTAGGCGGACTCCCCCCTAGGAGAGGCGTGGTCTCGGCCTGCTCCTACGAGGCGAGACGTTACGGCATACGCTCCGGCATGCCCATACAGGAGGCCATGCGGCGCTGCCCCCACGGCATCTTCCTCCCCGTCCGCATGCGCCTCTACCAGGAATACTCCAGGCGTGTCATGGAGATCCTCCATCGCTTCACCCCCGAGGTGAGACAGATCTCGGTGGACGAGGCCTCCCTCGACATGAGCGGAACCGAACGCCTCTTCGGCCCTCCGGAGGAGGCGGCCCGGACCATCCAGCGCACCATCCGGGAGGAGGTGGGGGTCACCGCTTCCATCGGCATCGCCTCCAACCGGTACGTGGCGAAGCTCGCCTCGGAAAGGAACAAACCGGCGGGACTCTTCCTGGTGCCTCGAGGAGAAGAGGAACCCTTCATCCGAAGCCTCGACCTCGCCGATCTGTGGGGTGTGGGAGAGAAGACCCTCGCGCTCCTCAAGCAGAAAGGCATCACCACCACCTCCAGGCTCCAGGCACTCACCCGTGAACAGCTCCAGGCCCTCTTCGGCAAGGCTCAGGGCGCATTCCTCCATACCATCGCCCACGGCCACGACCCAGGCATCTACCATGACGACCCCAAGACCCGCTCGGCGAGCCACGAAGAGACCTTCGACCAGGACATCACCACCATGGACCAAGCCGAGACCCACCTGCTCGCACTTTCCCACAAGGTGATGGAACGCCTCCTCCTCCACGAAGAGACCGGGAAGACTGTATTCATCAAGATCCGCTACTCCAACTTCACCACCACCACCGCACAGATCACCCTCCCCACCCCCATCCAGTGCGCCGAGGACCTCTACGAGACCGCCCGGACCCTCCTCACCTCACGATGGGACGGCAAGACTCCCATCAGGCTCCTCGGCGTGGGGGTGTCGGGCCTCGCCCCCGAGACGGAACTCCTCCCCCCCCAGCTCTTCCCCGATCCCTCCCGGAAGAAAAAGACACTGGAAGAGGCGCTCCTCGCCCTCGAGAAGAAGAAAGGGAGGAAACTCCTTACCAAGGCGCGACTCCTTCCCCATCCTCACCGGGATCCCCCCGCACCTTGATTTTTTCCCTTCCCCCGCTACAATCAGGCCATGCGTGTACCCTTCCTCCCCCTCATGTACTCGGTGCTTCAACTCTTCGTGCTCATGGGACTGGGCTTCCTCCTCAGAAAGAGAGGAGGATTCTCCTCATCGTTCTTCCAGGACCTCAGCACCCTCCTCGTGCGCATCTTCCTCCCCCTCTACTTCTTCGCCCGATTCTCCCGCACCTCCCTTTCACAACTTGCCACCGCCTGGATGTTTCCCCTCGCTGCGGTAGTGATCGCCCTCACAGGCCTCCTCGCAGCCACACTCCTGGGGACCCTGATCCCCCGACTCGACCGGGAGGAACGCAAAGCCTACCTCGCCCTCGCCTCGTTCGGCAACTCGGGGTATCTCCCCATCACCAACATCGAACTCCTCGCCCTCTCGGTGCCCCTCGTGGCCGAACGCTTCGGTACCGACCTCCCCGGGATCTACGTGGGCGCCTACCTCGTGGGCTCGAGCACCCTCCTGTGGACCGCGGGCTACGCCCTCATCACCGGGACCGCCACCCGATCCCCCCTCGCCCTCCTCACTCCCACCGTGCGGGGGATCCTCGCGGGACTCTCCATCCCCGTCCTCAGCCTCCAGGAGGCCTTCTTCCACCCCTCCCTCCCCTTCGCGAGCATCGTCTCCACCCTCGACACCATAGGCTCCACCACCCTCCCCCTCGTCCTCCTCTGCCTCGGTGCCATGCTCGCCGACATCTCCGTGTCACGGGAGGAACGAAAGGCCTATCTGGGAGCCGCCCTCAGCATCGTGGGCGTCCGCCTCCTCATCCTCCCGGCCCTCTTCTACCTCGCCTACTTCCTCTTCCTCAGGGACACCCTCACCCCTCCCCAGCTGTGGGTCCTCTTCCTCGAGACCCACACCCCGCCCGCCACCAACCTCTCGATCATGGCCCAGAGCGCCGACACCCACAAAGAGATAGCCGGCATCTCCCTCTTCACCTCCTATCTCGCCTACCTCATCCTCTTCCCCGTCTCCCTCGTCCTCTTTCTCTCGCTCCTCTACCCATGAAGTTGAAAAACCGCTTCTTATATACCACACTTGATATGTGGCCAAGACCTTTCCCCCCGTCCTTCTCGTGGAGGACGAAGTACTCATCGCCCTCGACCTCGTACGGACCCTCGCCGAGAGGGGACTGGAGGTCATCCACACCACTTCCTCGGAAGAGGCCCTCAGGGTCCTCGATACCACACCCGACGTGGGCCTCGTCCTCATGGACATCGGACTCGGTGAAGGGGAAAACGGTATCGGACTCGCGCGGCGGATCAGGACGACATCGTCTCTTCCCATCATCTTCTTCTCGAACTACTCGGACCCCGAGACCCTCGCCCAGGTGGAGGCAATAGAAGGAAGCATCTTCCTTCCCAAACTCGTCACCAGGGAAACCCTCCTCACCAACGTGATCCGTCTCCTCAAGGACAGGTGTACGGATCACGCCGCCAAAACCGACGACCGCATACGTCTCCTCATCGACGCACTCGACCAGCCCGCCGCCCTCTGCGGGCTCACCCGGGAGAGAGAGGTCCTCTCCTGGAGACTCCTCCATGGAAACAGCCTCTTCAACGCATGGATGCACCAGGCCTCTCCCCTCCTCCTGGAGAGGACGAGACTCCCGGCCGGGAGGATCGTGGAAGCCCTCGCTCGGGGAATCCCCCTCGAGATCCCCATCCAGCAGACCTCGGAGCACGGAGGAAGGGCCCTCCTCATCCCATGGACGAAGGACCTCTTCCTCATCGTGCTGAGGGAATCCGCTCTCCTCGAGACCCTCACGGAAAACGAGGAGAAGTACCGCCTCCTGATCGAAAACCAGACCGACCTCGTGGTCAGGGTCGACACCGAAGGCCGGTTCCTCTACGTCAGCCCTTCCTACTGTCGCATGTTCGGCAAGAGTGAAGAGGAACTTCTGGGTAAGACATTCATTCCTCTCGTCCATCCAGAGGACCGGGAACCCACGCTCAAGGCAATGGAGGCCCTCTACCGGCCGCCCTACACCGCGTACATGGAACAACGCGCCATGACTGTCTACGGTGAGCGGTGGCTCGCCTGGAACGACACCGCCGTACTCGACGAAGAGGGGAATGTGGTGGGCATCATCGGCGTGGGACGGGATATCCACGAGAAGAAACTCGCCGAGATCGCCCTCAAGGAGGCCACGGAACAGCTCAAGAAGGCTGTGGAAGAGAGGGAACTCCTCCTCAAGGAACTCCTCCACCGAGTCCGAAACACCCTCTCGCTCATCCTCAGCTTCATCCACCTCGAGAAATCCTCATGGGACGATCCACGTCTCCTCTCCCGCATCTCCTCGCTCGAGGCCAGGGTGAAGTCCCTCTCGGAACTCTACGCCCTGCTCCACAGCCTCGGAGGCATCAAGGAAGTCGACCTCTCCGCCTATCTCTCCCGCCTCGCCCAGACACTGCTGATCGCCTATGCGCCGGGGGACAGGATCTCCCTCGACATGGACCTCGCGCCCCTCTCCTGCAGTGCCAAGGACGCCACCTCCCTCGGGCTCATCGTCACGGAGATCATCACCAATTCCTGCAAGCACGCCTTCGAGGATCGTGGAACCATCTCCCTCATGCTGCGCCGGGAAGGAGACGACCTCGTCATGGAACTGGGAGATGACGGACGAGGTTTGCCCGAAACACGCGACTCCGGAGGCTCAGGAGGCCTTGGCCTCCAGATCATCCCCTTACTCGTCCAACAGCTTGGCGGCACCCTCACAGTGGAGTCCGGGAAAGGCACCCGCTACACCATCCGCATCCCCGCCCGTCGGCCGTGACCGTTTGATTTTTTCACCGCTCTCTACTATCATGGGGAAAATTCTTCCAGCAGGAGCGCCCTATGGCGAGGATGAACGAGCATTTCCTCAAACTCACCTCATCATACCTCTTCTCCGAGATCGCGAAGCGGGTGAACACCTATAAGGAGACACATCCAGAGGCGGACATCATCAAGATGGGAATAGGCGACGTCACCCTCCCCCTGCCGGAGGCGTGTATAAAGGCCTTTCACGAGGCCGTAGACGAGATGGCCCGGGCCGAGACATTCAAGGGCTACGGACCTGAACAGGGCTACCCCTTCCTCCGGGAGGCCATCGCAGAGGGAGACTACCGGAGCAGAGGCGTGGAGATAGACGCCGAGGAGATCTTCATCTCCGACGGGGCCAAGTCGGATACCGCCAACTTCCAGGATCTCTTCTCCTCCGACGCGAAGATCGCCATCCAGGACCCGGTCTACCCGGTCTACATCGACACCAATGTGATGGCAGGCCGCACGGGCGTATTCCGCAACGGGAGATACGAAGGGGTGGTGTACCTCCCCTGTGTCCCCGAGAACGACTTTCTCCCCGACCCGCCCAAGGAGAAGGTGGACGTGGTCTACCTCTGCTACCCCAACAACCCCACCGGAGCGGTGGCACCCCGGGACTACCTGGCGCTGTGGGTGGAGTACGCGCGGAGGCACGACGCGATCATCCTCTTCGACGGGGCCTACGAGGCCTTCATCCGGGATCCAGAGATTCCTCGCTCGATCTACGAGATCCCCGGAGCCCGTGAGGTGGCGGTTGAGTTCCGCAGCTTCTCCAAGACCGCAGGCTTCACCGGCACGCGGTGCGCCTACACCGTGGTCCCCAAAGAGTGCAGGGTGAAGGACGGCGAGGGGAGGTTCCACAGCCTCCACGACCTCTGGTTCAGGAGGCAGAGCACCAAGTTCAACGGTGTCTCCTACCCCGTACAGCGGGCGGCCGCGGCGGTCTACACCCCGGAGGGCCAGGCCCAGGTGCACGCCAACATCGCCTACTACATGGAAAACGCCAGGATCTTCAGAGAGGCCCTCCTCGGTCTCGGCTACGCCTGCACAGGTGGAGAGAACTCGCCCTACATCTGGGTGGAGACCGGCACCGACTCCTGGGAGTTCTTCCAGATACTCCTCGAAAGGGCCCAAGTGGTATGCACACCGGGTGCAGGATTCGGGAAATCGGGAGAGGGCTTCGTGAGGTTCAGCGCCTTCAACTTCAGGGAGCACGTCGAGGAAGCGGCCCGCCGCATCTCCACCGTATTCTCGGGGGCAACACCATGAGGAGCGCCGGGTTCCTTCTCTTCTTCATCACCGAACTCCTCTTGCTCGCCCTGCTCTATCCCCTCGTCCCCATCCTTTCCCTCTTCTCCCCCCGCCTCGCGCGGCGGTACGTCCAGATGACCGCCACCCTGTGGGGCACCTCACTCTTCTTCGTAGCGGGAGTGCCGATCATCGTGAAGGGGAAGGAACACCTCCCGCCGCACGACCGCATCTGCTTCGTGGCCAACCACGAGGGTTTCGCCGACATCCCCCTCATCCTCATGGCCACCGGCAGGGCGCCCGGCTTCATCGCAAAAAAAGAGCTGAAGATGCTCCCTGTCATCGGTTTCTGGATGACCGCTCTCCGTTGCGTGTTCATCGATCGGAAGAGCCTCAGACAGGGCAAGCGCGCCATCGAGCAGGGGGCCCGTCACATACGAGAAGGCCACCCCATGGTCATCTTCCCCGAAGGCACACGATCCCGCTCCTACACCATGAGGCCCTTCAGACACGGCAGCTTCAAGCTCGCCTACCTCTCGAACGCCACCATCGTGCCCATCACCATCGTGGGGAGCTTCCACCTCCTCGAGGAGAGAGGGTACCTCCGAAAGCATCCTGTGGAGGTGCACATCCATCCTCCTATAGAACTCTCCACCCTCACCGAAGAAGAGCGAAAGGAACTTCCCGAGAAGGTCTTTCACATCATTCAAGGACCGCTTCTCGATCGGGAAACGAGTCTCCCCTCCTGAGGCGCGCCTAGTACCTCCGGTTTACTCCTTCTTCCCCATCACGCGTGTTTTTTTCTTGCGCGATCAGCGCATCCATTGCACAATAAGTCGGAGTCGGCACAATCTCCAAGGAGCGTCGTGATGAGAGAGAGACTCCTGCCCTTCCTTCTCCTGGTCATCCTCCTCCCCGTCGCCGCCGGAGAGAACCTGCTTCGCAATCCCGGATTCGAGGTATGGTCTCCCTCGGCTCCCCACGGCTGGCATCTCCACACCTGGAAGCATACCGGCGGTGTGGTCCTCACCCGGTCCGAGAACGCCCACTCGGGGAAGTATGCTGCCGTCCTCACCGCCACCGTCCCGGAAGACGGCAAGCTCGTCCAGAAGGTCCAGGTGGAACCCGATAGCCTCTACCGCTTCTCGGTGTGGGTAAAGGTGGAAGGCGTGCCCTCCGATATGCTGGGGGCCAACCTCTCCGCCCTCGAGACCACCGAGCGGTCCCCTGACGTGAAGGACACGCGGGGAGAGTGGGTGCTCCTCGAGACCTACTGCCGCACCGGAGCAACCCAGAGAGAGGTGAACCTCACCCTCAGGTTGGGAGGCTACGGTGCCCTCTCCACAGGCACGGTGTGGTTCGACGATGCGGAGTTCGTGAAGGTGGAACGCGCCCCCGCGGGCGCCAGGATCATCGGCCTAGCCCCCACCACCCCCTCCACCCCCCGCTTCCCCCTCGGCCTCCACCTCCTCCTCACCCTCGCCTACCTCGGCCTCCTCGCCCTCCTCCTCCGCACGCCCCTCCTCTCCCGCATCCCCCTCCCCGCCCTCCTCCTCGCAGCCCTCCTCCTCCGGCTCGCCCTCGCCCCCCTCTTCCCCGGCCACTCCTCCGACATGCCCACCTTCTACGCCTGGGCCACCGAGCTCGCACGGGAGGGCATCCCTCACTTCTACGCCACCGCCAGCTTCAAGGACTATCCACCCGGCTATCTCCTCGTCCTCTATCCCGTAGGCCTCCTCATCACGCTCTTCCGCATCCCCTTCGGCCACCCCGCAAGCCTCCTGCTCCTCAAGCTCCCCTCCATCGCGGCCGATCTCCTGGCAGCCCTCGTGCTCCTCCGGGCCTTCCCCACCCGCCTCGCCATTCCCCTCACGGCCGCCTACCTCTTCAACCCCTCGATCATCCTCAACTCGGCAGTCTACGGCCAAGCGGACAGCGTCCTCACCCTGGTGCTCCTCCTCTTCCTCGTCGCCTTCCACCGCAGGTCCTACACCACCTCTGCGGCCTGGCTCGGCCTCGCCCTCGCCGTAAAGCCCCAGGCCCTCCTCTTCGCCCCCATCGCCCTCCTCTTCCTCCTCACCTGGCTCATCCGACCCCTCACCAGCCGCACCCGACCCGACGCCCTCGCCTCCTTCCGACGCCTCGCCCCCACCATGGGCCTCTCCCTGCTCTCCTTTGCCGGAACCCTTCTCCTCGTCCACCTCCCCTTCTTCATCCTCCACCCCCAGCTCGCCCCGACCCTCTACCACCGCATCCTCACCTCCTACCCCTTCGGCTCGGTGAACGCCGCCAACTTCTGGACCCTCGCAGGCTTCAACTGGAAACCCCTCCTCTCCTCCTTCCTGGGCACCCCCCTCTCCACCTGGCAGACCATCGTACAGACGGCCCTTCTCGCAGGTGCGGCCTTCATCTACCTCCGCGAGGAACACCGCACCCCCTCCACCATCCCCTTCCTCACCGCCCTGTTCCTCGCCCTCTGGGGATTCGCCTTCCTCCCCAAGATGCACGAACGTTACATCTACCCTGCCCTCATCCTCTCCCTCGCCGCCTTCCTCACCACCGAACGGCGCACCTTCCTCATCGTCTTCCTCCTCCTCACCGTCTCCTCCTACCTCAACCAGGCCCACGTCCTGTTCCACGCCGCCCAGAAACAGTTCCAGCTCCCCCTCGACGCCCCCATGGCCCTCGCCTCCCTCCTCACCCTCACCGCCGCCGCCCTCCTCATCTTCGGCCTCTTCCCCTCCCTCACCCTTCCCCTCCGCCGCCTCATCCTTCGGCGACCGGCCCCCCCACCCCTCCTCCCATCACACGAGGAACACACCACCCCCCGACACCTCATCCTCCTCGGCCTCATCACCCTCGCCTACGCCCTCATCGCCTTCACCAACCTCGGCTCCCTCGACACCCCCACCACCTTCTACAAGCCCCGTGAACGCACCGAATACTTCGTGGTGGAACTCCCCCCCGACCGCGTCCCCCGAACCATCCTCTACTACCGCGGACTCGGTACCGGCACGTACGACATTCTCTCCTCTCCCGACCGAAAGAGCTGGAAAAACCTCACGGTCATCGAAAACACCAACCCCTACGCCGAGTTCGGGTGGTTCAGCGCCCCCCTCCCCGCACCGGAAGGCCCCTACCTCCTCTTTCGCGTCCACACCCCCGGCCTTGCCCTCCACGAGATCGCCTTTCTCGACAGGGACGGTACCCCTATCCCGGTGAAGATCCCCACCTACTTCTCCTCGGCCAAGAGCATGGGTAACCCCGACCTCCTGGTGGACGAGCAGGAGACCATCCCAGAACGGATAAGCCACCTCACCAACATGTACTTCGACGAGATCTACCACGCCCGCACCGCCTACGAGTACGTACTGGGCCTCCCCCCGAGCGAGACCACCCACCCACCCCTCGGCAAGCTCATCATCAGCCTGGGGATCCTCCTCTTCGGCATGACCCCCTTCGGCTGGCGCTTCGCAGGAACCCTCATAGGGGTCCTCATGATCCCCCTCTTCTACCTCCTCGCGAGGACCCTCCTCCGGAAGCCATCCCTCGCCCTGCTCGCCGCCCTCCTCCTCTCGGTGGAACACCTCCACTTCGTCCAGACCCGCATCGCCACCATCGACAGCTTCGCGGTCTTCTTCATCATCCTCATGTACATCCCCATGGTGAGGTATGTCCTCTTGCTGGATGAAGAGGCCTTCTCTTTCAGGCGCTTTGCCCTCCCTCTCTTGCTCTCGGGCCTCTTCTTCGGACTCGGCGCAGCCACCAAGTGGACCTGCGTCTATGCGGGCGGAGGACTCGCCGTGCTCTACCTCTGGAAGCTCGTCCGCGCCCTCAAAACCGGCGAAGGAACCCCCTCACGGATCGCCGGTCTCCTTCTCTGGTCGGCTGCAAGCTTCCTCGTCCTCCCCGCCCTCATCTACGGGGCGAGCTACATCCCGAACATACGCATCCTCTCCATCTCCTCACCGGTCTCCTACATCCTCAAGGAGCAAGTGGGGATGTACCGGTACCACAGCGAGCTCACCGCCACGCACCCCTTCTCCTCGCCGTGGTGGCAGTGGCCCCTGCTCATCAAGCCCATCTGGTACTATTCCGGGAAGTCCCACCTCCCCTCCGACGTGGTCTCCTCCATCTTCGCCATGGGCAACCCGCTCATCATCTGGGGAGGCACCGCAGCCCTCCTCTGGCTCCTCGTCCGCTGGGTACGGACCCGCTCCCGACTCACCGGCCTGCTGCTCCTCCTCTTCGGCTTTCAGTACCTCCCCTGGGCCATAAGCCCCAGGTCGCTCACCTTCTTCTATCACTACTTCGCCGCCATACCCTTCAGCATCCTCCTCCTCGTGCACGCAGCCGAAGAGCTCGGTCTCTTTCAGACCCAGGGGAAGACCCGATGGATCGTGCCCGCCTTCGCGGCGGGGTGCGCCATCCTCTTTCTCCTCTTCTATCCCATCCTCTCGGGCCTTCCCGTACCCCGCTGGTACGCCGTGCTCCTCAGGTGGATGCCCACCTGGTACTTCTATTAGGAGGAACCCATGATCTCGATCATCATCCCCGTGTACAACGAAGAGGAGGTGCTCCCGGCCCTCTACGAGCGGCTCACCCGCGTCATGAAGGGCACCGGGGAAGAGTACGAGCTCGTCTTCGTGGACGACGGGAGCACCGATCGCACCTACCAGATCCTCAAAAACCTCCATGAGAAAGACCCCCGCTGCAAGGTCATCCACTTCTCCCGCAACTTCGGCCACCAGATCGCCATCACTGCGGGCATGGACTACGCCCGAGGGGACGCCGTGATCATCATCGACGCGGACCTCCAGGACCCGCCCGAGCTCATCCCCCAGATGCTCGAGAAATGGCGAGCGGGGACACAGATCGTCCATGCCCGGAGGGTGAAACGCAAGGGGGAAGGGCTCTTCAAACGCGCGACCGCCGCCCTGTTCTACCGGATCCTCAAAGCCCTCACCGACGTGGAGATCCCGGTGGATGTGGGAGACTTCAGGCTCATGGACCGGAAGGTGGTGGACTCGCTCAAAGGGATGCGGGAACGCAACCGGTTCGTGCGGGGCCTGGTGAGCTGGACGGGATTCAGGCAGGACGAGGTCACCTATGTGCGCGACCCGCGCTACGCAGGAACCACGAAGTACCCGCTCGGGAAGATGATCCGCTTCGCCCTCAACGGGATCACCTCGTTCTCGGACAAGCCCCTCAAGGTTGCGAGCCTCCTGGGCAGTCTCCTCTCCCTCGCGGGCTTTCTCTACCTCCTCTACGTGCTCTACCTCAGGCTCTTCACCGATCAAGTGGTCCAGGGATGGGCGAGCATCGTGGTCCTCATACTGGTATTCAACGGCTTCACCCTCCTGTCCCTCGGGATCCTGGGCGAGTACGTGGGAAGGATCTACGACGAAGTGAAGCAACGCCCCCTCTACATCGTGGAGGAGACGCTGGGGGTGGAACAGAAGGAGATCCGGCATGGATGAGAGGGCCCGGCATCTGCAGCTCGCCTTCCAGTTCGTACGTTTCAACCTGGTGGGCACCCTCAACACCCTCATCGACGTGGGGATCTTCGCCCTCCTCACCTCCCTGGGCACCCCACCGGTCGCCGCCCAACCTGTCTCCTACTTCTGCGGCATGGTGAACGGCTTCTTCCTCCACAAGTACTGGACCTTCAGACAACGGAGAGGGTCGTGGGGAGTCCAGGCCCTCAAGTTCGTGTTCGTGAACCTTGCTGGGATCCTGCTCACCACGAGCATCATCGCCCTCTTTGAGGAGCTCGCCTCCTCCACCGGCTGGGGATCTACCCGGATCCTCGCCTGGCCTGCCTACGTGGTGGCAGGCAAGGCCTGCGCCCTCGTCGCAGGCAGCCTCCTCACCTTCACCGCCAACAGGTGGTGGGTGTTCAGAGAGGAACAAGTCCTTCACTAGAAAAAAAGGGGAGGGGTTCCCCCCTCCCCGTACCACACGTGTGTTAGTTCATCTCAACGTGCCCCCACGGGACCGAACTCTCATAGTGGATGTACCAGCACCCGTCGGATGAAGCCGGAATCGCATGCTGGGGAACCCAGGTATTGGTGTAGTCGGTGCCATTGATCTCGAGGAGATCGAGGTTCCAGGAGTTCACATACCGGCCCCAGTTGGTGGTGCTGGAGAAATCGTTCGTCTTCCAGTAGTACTCACCTGCTCCGTCATAGCTGAAGGGCAGATTGATCTCGGTATACTCACCTGAACCAGGAGTAGGCGTCGGTGTGGGGCTGGACGTGGCCGTCGGGGTGGGAGTCGGCGTGGATGTGGGAGTGGGCGTAGGCGTGGGAGTGGAACCACCACTCGCGTACTGCATGAGCCAGGTGAGGGCGGGCCGCTCCGTGCCGTCGGAGTGCAGCAGGTACGCCTCGCTCTGCCAGATGTGTCCCTCCACATACCCCCAGAGCGTCACACCCCTCACCGAGGGATGCTCCCACAACACGGGAAACTTCTCCTGGTACCGCTGAAGCTGCGTCTGATCGTCGCCCCTCATGTCCAGCTCGGACACATAGATGGGAAGTCCCGTCTGGGCGAGCATGTCGAGCACCTGCTCCATCGTGGAGACGCTCACGCTGTCCATGTTAAAGGCGTGACACTGTATCCCTATCCCGTCCACAAGCCCACGCGCCTTGAGTAGATCGATGATCTGGATGTACCGCTGCGCCGCGCTCGGATCGGAGATGATCCCGTACTCGTTGATGAGCAGGGTGCTGTTCGGAAAGTACTCCCTCGCAAGCTGGAACGAGGTGACCACCCAGTCCCACCCGGTGCTCCCATCACCACCAAGGGCATCACGGTACGGCGGCGGCGAGTGCAGCGGCTCGTTCACCACGTCGATCATGTCGATGTCGGCGTACCGGTTCGCCACGGCCGCAAACCACTCCTCCACTTCCGCACGCTGCTCGCTCGCTGAAAGCCCGCTGATCCACGAGGGCTGCTGCTGACCCCACACGAGCACGTGAAACTTGAACGGCATCCCGTGCTGCTTCGCATAGTCGTAGATGGAGTCGAGCGTACCCCAGTTCATCTGATCCCGGCTCGACTCCACCGACCCCCACTTCCCCGCATTCTCCGGGGTCACCTGGTTCCAGTACTGCGAGAACTTAAGCGGCTCCTCTGCTCCGTAAAAGATGTTGCCGAGGAACTTGCTCCCTGTGTTCACCTCCACTCGTGGAGTAACTTCGTACCAACACGAGGCAAGAAGCACCGCCACAAAAAGGACAAAAAGACCTCGCATCCATGTGGACATACCTGCACTCCTTCAGTCCATGAAGATCTCCTCACGCATTGACTATACCACATATAAATGAAAATTTCAAAATGCATTGGAAAAGTTTTTATTTTATTCCCGCACACTCCTGCAGCACAAAAAAACATACCCGGGGTTTCCCCCGGGTATGCAGGATTCGCGCTCCTATCGGATCACACCTCTTCCAGCATGTGTTCCTTGAGGATCTCTTCCGGGATCTCAGGCGGCTCTACGAGTTCCTGCGGGTGTTCGACGAAGTGCTTGAGCATCCCGATGGTCTTCGCCCAGTAGATGCCCTCGGATATCCTGTCGTCGATGGTGAACTTCGCCTCCATCACGGTGTGTACCTTCACCTGGCCCTGTTCGTCGATGTAGGGCACCTTCTTGATCCTCCCCATGACGAAGAAGACCGAGGCGTTGCCCCACTCGTAGAGGTGGTGGAAGGGGGCATCGAGCCCGAGACTCGAGAGATTGGCGAGGAAGACGCTCGTGTAGAGGGGATCGGTCTCGATCATCGACTTGGGCGCGATGCCGTAGTAGTCGAGGATCTTGAATCCCTTGATCACCAGGTTGAGGAGAAAGCGGGGGAGCTTCGTGACGAACTCCATCTCCTTGTCGGTGGCGGTGCCCGCCGCATCCCGGGCCGCCTTCACCCCCCGGTGCACCTTGTCCACGATGGTCTGAAGGGTCTCATTCGGGCTGAACGTGATCTTCGCCGTACTCTCGAGCCCCTCCTCGGTGAGCTCCTTCTTCACCACGAACGAGATCTGGATTCTGTTGCGCTGGTAGATCTTCTGTCCGGAGATGAACCTGTTCGCCTGGGGCCTGAGGGCGATGGTCCGGACCGCGGCGCAGAGGACCACGTGGAAGATGCTGATGGACTTCTGGCCCGGCTTTCTGTTCCGGTTGTACTCCCTGATGAACTCAAGCGTCTCGTCGAGCACGAACTCGTCGCTGTAGTAGACCGCCGACTCGTTACGCCCCTTCATCACAAAGGGGTTTATCTTCCTGAAGCCCGGAAGTCCCTTGATGAGGGTCCCGTCGCATCGCTTCCGCACACCCATACAGCCTCCTCAAAGAGAGATGTTCACACCTCCAGCCGTTCTCGACCAGCGGTCAAGAGTATAGCACATATGCTTCCAAAACACAAACATCTCAACTTGTGAATGTCTCGGTTTTCCGGTATAGTGTGGAAAGGAGGTCGTACGGATGGAACTTTCCACGCGCTATCTTGGCCTTTCTCTCAAAAATCCTCTCATTGTGGGGGCATCTCCCCTCACCGCCGACGTCTCCCACCTCGTGTCCTGCGAAACGCACGGCGCCGCCGCCGTGGTGCTCCGCTCCCTCTTCCAGGAGGAGATCGCCGAGGGGGTGGAACACCTGAAGAGCCTCTCCGAAGGGTTCCATACCGAAGGCGCGGACTATCTCACCCACTTCGGCACCCAGCAGGCCCTGGAGGCCTACCTCTCCCTCGTGCGCGAGGCGAAGGATCGGCTCTCCATCCCCGTGATCGCGAGCCTCAACTGCAGCAGCCGCGAGTGGTGGGCCGAGGCTGCAAGCCGCATCGAAGAGGCTGGGGCGGATGCCCTCGAGCTGAACGTGGCCCCCTTCCCCTCGAACGATGCCGAGTCCTCGCAGGAGGCGGAGGAACGGATCTACGACATAGTGAGGACCGCACGGTCGGCGGTCTCCGTCCCCATCGCCGTGAAGGTAGGCCCCTATTTCACGAGTCTGGGACATCTCCTCGCCCGGATCGAGGCCCTCGGCGCCGGGGGGGTGGTGCTCTTCAACCGATTCTACCAGGTGGACATCGACCCCTCGAGGAGGAGGCTCGTCTCGGGGCACAGGCTGAGCGATCCCCACGAATTCTCCCACACCCTCCGCTGGACAGCCCTGGAGGCGCCGAGGCGGAATCTGGACATCGCCGCATCGTGCGGGATCCATTCCGGCCTCGATATCGCCAAGGCGGTGCTCGCAGGGGCGAGTGCGGTGCAGGTGGTCTCCGCCGTCCTCAGACATGGATTCGGTCACATCGAGAAGATGCTTCATGAACTCGAGGCCTGGCTCTCCGAGCAGGGCTTCTCCTCGCTCCGGGAGGCGAAGGGCGCACTCATACGCACCCCTGGCGAGGACGAGGAGCGCTTGAGCAGGCTCCAGTACCTCATCGCCCTCCGCGGTTTCGGAAGATAGACGAAGAGGGGCCTTGCGGCCCCTCTGTTCCCACCTTGCGCCCACTAGCGCTGATAGATCCGTCCCGCCGCCCGTGGTCCCGAATACCTTCCCGCGAAGGCAAGAAGGGCGACTATGGTGAGGACGTAGGGAAAGGCGTGGAAGAATTCGAGGGGGATGCTCTGGAGGAAGGAGATGTCGTTCACATAGAACGAGAGAGCCTGCGAGAAACCGAAGAACGTGGCGGCTCCCAGCACCCCCCAGGGGTTCCACTTCCCGAATATGAGGGACGCGAGGGCGATGAAGCCCGTGCCGTGTATGGAAGTGAGGGTGTACTGGATGTCCTGCGAGAGGACCATCACCCCACCTGCGAGTCCTGCGAGCACACCTGAGAGCATCACCCCCAGGTACCGCATCCTGTACACGTCTATCCCCATGCTCGCGGCGGCCTCGGGGTGTTCTCCGCAGGCCCTCAGCCTGAGACCGAAAACGGTCCTGTAGACCACGATCCACGTGATCACCACAAGGAACAGGGCGAGATAGAACGTGGGGTATATTTCGGAGAAGAAGAGAGGGCCCACGAGGGGAATGTCCTCGAGAAAGGGTACCGTCACCTTCCTGAGGCCCACGGAGAAGGCCCGGGTCCGCTGCTGACCGAAGAGGATCTGACAGAGATAGACCGTGAGGCCTCCCGCGAGGATGTTGAGCGCCGTACCCGAGATGATCTGATCGGCCCTGAGGTGGACCGAGGCCACCGCATGGAGCAGGGAGAACACGAGGCCCGCGACTGCCGCTGCGAGAAAGGCGATCCACGGCGCCGCGGGGGTGAGAGGCTCGAGCACTACCACCAGGGCCGCTGCAGTGAAACCGCCCACCATCATGATCCCTTCCAGGGCGATGTTCACCACACCGGAACGCTCGCTGAAGAGCCCGCCGAGGCCCGCGAGGATGATGGGGGTGGCGAACATGAGCCCTATGGGAAAGATCTCAAACACCTTCATTTCTGCCTCCCGGCCTGATTCTGGACACCCGATCGATGACGAGCTGGATCCCATAGCGCATGGCCACGAAGAGGACGATACTCGCCTGTATGATCCCCGCGATCTCCCGGGGAACACCCTGGGACTGCATGAGGGGCTGTGCCGCCTTGAGCATCCCGAAGAGAGCCCCCGAGGCGGCGATGCCCCACGCCGTGTTCCCTCCCACCAGCGCCACGGCTATCCCGTCCATCCCGTACCCCTCGAAGGCGGGAAGCACTCGCCCGAATCCGAAGGTCCCCAGGGCCATCGCCCCACCGGCGAGCCCCGCGAACGCACCGCTCATCGCCATGGTGAGCATCGTATACCCGGCGATGGGGAAGCCGGCGAACCGTGCGGCATCCTTGTTGTGTCCCGTGGCCCGCAGTCCGAACCCCAAAGTGGTCTTCTCGATCACCACCCAGTAGACGAGAATGCAGATCACCATGATGAGGAGCCCCCAATGGAGCCTCGATCCCCTGGTGATCGAGGAGAGGAACTCGCTCTTGAGGAGGGCAGAGGCCGGAAACGGCGAGGTCTTCACCCGGTCCACGGTACCCACCACGTGGAGGAGCGCCCAGTTGGACAGGTGCAAGGCGGTATAGTTGAGCATGATCGTGACGACCACCTCATGGAGATTGTACCGGGCCTTGAGCCAGCCGGGGATGAGCCCCCACAGCCCGCCTCCCACCATGGCCCCCAGGAGGCAGAGGGGGAGATGGAGCCACGGAGGGGCCGGGACCAGCAGGGCCACCATGGTGGCGCCCAGAGCGCCCATCATGAGTTGCCCCTCTGCTCCTATGTTGAAGAGACCCGCCCTGAAGGCGAATCCCACCGAAAGCCCGGTGAGGGTGATGGGGATCATCTGGATGAGGAACTCTCCGATGTACCTGGCGTTGAAGGAGCCCCTCAGGACGTCGAGTCCCGAGAAGGCCTTCACCATCGCCGCGAACATCAGCCCCGGAGAGCGACCCGTGAGGGTGATGATCACCGCACCTGCGACGAACCCCAGCACCACCGCACTGAGGGAGAGGATCATCCATCGTCTTCCTGTAGTCATGCGCTCTCCCCCTTTGCCGTCGATCCCGCCATGAGGAGCCCGAGTTCGTTCTCGTCGGTCTCTCCTGCGTCCACCTCCGCCACGATCTTCCCCCTGTAGATCACGGCGATCCGATCGGACAGATCGAGTATCTCGTCGAGGTCGAACGAGATGAGGAGGATCGCCCTCCCCTTGTCCCGTTCCTCCACGATCCTCCTGTGTATGTACTCGATCGCCCCCACATCCAGCCCCCGGGTGGGCTGGGCCACCACGAGCACGCGGGGCGACCTGTGCACCTCGCGGGCGATGATGGCCTTCTGCTGGTTTCCACCGGAGAGTTCGCCGGCGGAAGTTCTCGCGCCCCGGGCCGCCCGCACGTCGAACTGTGACATGAGGGTCTCGGCATGTTCGTAGATCGTCTCGTACCGGAGGATACCATACCGGGAGAAAGGAGGCCGCCCGTAGTCGTGTATCACCAGGTTCTCCCCCACCGAGAACTCCAGGACGAGCCCATGCCGCTGGCGGTCCTCGGGAACGAAGCCGAGGCCCGCATCCAGTTTCCGTCTCGTAGGCTCACGGGTGATATCCTTTCCGGCGAGGAGGATACGACCCGACTCCACCGGAAGGAGCCCGGCGAGGGCGTAGAGGAGTTCCCGTTGCCCATTGCCGTCGACTCCGCAGAGCCCGAGGATCTCGCCCTCCCGCACGGTGAGGGAGAGCCCTTCGACCGCGAGGATTCCCCGTTCGTTCCGGACAGAGATCTCTCGAATCTCGAGAGCAGGTGCTCCCGGCCGAGGGGCGTCCTTCTCCACCTTGAAACTCACCTCCCTCCCCACCATGAGTTCGGCCATCTCCTCTTCCGAGACGTCGGAGACGGGAAAGGTGGCTACGAGCCTGCCCCGTCGGAGCACGGAGCATTCGTCCGCCACCTCCTTGATCTCCTTGAGTTTGTGGGTGATGAGGATGATCGTCTTGCCGCTCCCGGCGAGCTTCCGCATGATCTCCATGAGTTCCTCTATCTCCTGGGGGGTGAGCACCGCGGTGGGTTCGTCGAAGATGAGGATCCGGGCGTCCCGGTAGAGCATCTTGAGGATCTCCACACGCTGCTGAGTCCCCACCGAGAGGTCTTCTATCCGGGCGTCCGGATCCACCTCCAGGCCGTACTCCCGGGAGATGCGGGCCACCTTCTGGCGGGCGGTCTCTATGTCGAGGAAGGGCCCCCTCCGGGGCTCGCTTCCCATGACGATGTTATCCGCCACCGTGAAGTTGTGCACGAGCTTGAAGTGCTGATGCACCATCCCGATGCCCAGCGAGGTGGCCACATTGGGATTCGAAACCTTCACTTCCCGGCCCCGCACCCGGATGACGCCGGAATCCGGATGGTGGAGCCCGAAGAGGATGTTCATGAGCGTCGACTTGCCCGCTCCGTTCTCCCCCAGGAGGGCGTGGATCGTCCCCTCACGGACCCGTAAGGTCACATGGTCGTTGGCCCTGATACCGGGGAAGTCCTTCACGATATCCATCATCTCCACGACATAGTCCACGGAGTGCTCTCCTTCCCACACAGATAAAAACGAGGGAAGGCTGCATCAAGCCTTCCCTCTCTTCTGCAGCAGCAGCATCATTTCTTGGGGGTGTCGGGAACCACGAGTTCTCCGCTCGCGATCTTCTTCGCGTACTCCTCCACCACCGCGAGGATCTCCGGAGAGAGGTTGGGATTCTCCGCAGGCAGCCCCACACCGTCGTTCTTCAACGAAAAGGCCAGCGTCTGACCACCGGGGAAGTTCCCCTCCATGGTCATCTTCGCCACGGTGTAGGCGGCCACGTCCACCCGCTTCACCATGGAGGTGAGCACGGCCGATGTGCCCTCGCCGTAGATGCCGTCCTGGTACTGGTCCTTGTCCACGCCGATCGCCCAGCGGATGTCGCCCTTCTGGGAACGCTCCTTGGCCTCCTTGATCATGCCATTACCGGTTCCGCCGGCCGCGTGGAAGATGATGTACGCGCCTGCATTGAACTGTTTCTGGGCGATGGCCTGCCCCTTGTCAGGTGCGGCGAAGTCTCCCGCATAGTCCACCAGTACGGTGCACTCCGGGTACACGGCCTTCACCCCGGCCTCGAATCCGGCCTGGAACTTCTCGATGAGCGGGAACTGCATCCCGCCGAGGAAACCGACCACGTTCTTGCCGTCCTGCTTGGCCTTGAGGCCCGCGGCGACACCCACGAGGAAGGAGCCTTCGTGTTCCGCGAACACGGCCGATACCACATTGGGAGCCTCGACCACGGTGTCGATGACCAGGAACTTGCGGTCGGGATACTGTTTCGCCACCTCGGCCACGGCGTTCTGGAAGAGGAAGCCCGGCGCCACGATGAGGTCCAGCCCCTCGTCGGCGAACGTGGCGAGGTTGGGTACGTAGTCGGCCTCCTGCGAGGACTGGAGGTACTTGTACCCCACCCCTTCCTCGAGGCCCATCTCCTTACCGAAGCGTACGATCCCCTCCCAGGTGCCCTGGTTGAAGGATCTGTCGTCGATCCCTCCCACGTCGGTCACGAGTCCCACTCTGAAGCTCTGCTCCTCGGTCTTCACCTCTTTCTTCTGCCCGCACGCAGGGAAGAAGACCAGGAGCACCGCCATAATAAGAAAAATAAGCCCTGAACGTCTCATACATCCTCCTCGAATCGAATAGAAAATTGCAGAAATATGCCTCATACTAGACCGCCTTCACCGGGCAGTCAAGAAAAATCTGCCGTTTTTTGAGAATCTCATTCCAGCTCGGCCACTATCGAGACCCCCGAGGAGGTACCCAACCGGGAGGCCCCTGCCTCGATCATGGCGAGGGCCGTCTCGAGCGAGCGGATACCCCCCGCCGCCTTGACCCCCAGGCTCTCTCCCACCACCTCCCTCATGAGCCGCACGTCCTCCACCGTGGCGCCCGAGGGACCGAACCCCGTGGAGGTCTTCACGAAGTGCGCCCCTGCCTCCGCCGCGAGGAGACAAGCCCTGCGCTTCTCCTCGTCGGAAAGGTAGCACGCCTCTATGATCACCTTCACATGGGCCTCGGCGGCTGCATCCACCACCGCCCGGATATCCTCCCTCACGAGGTCGTACTCCCCACCCTTGAGAAGACCGAGGTTGATCACCATGTCCACCTCCCTCGCCCCCTGTACCACCGCCCGAGCGGCCTCGTACGCCTTGGCCTCGGTACTCGCCGCCCCCAAAGGGAATCCCACCACCGTACACACCATCACGCCCGACCCGGAGAGGCGCTTCGCCGCGAGAGGCACCCACCAGGAGTTCACACACACCGATGCGAATCCATACCTCACGGCCTCGTCGCAGAGGGCCTCTATCTGGGCCCTCGTGGCCGTGGGTTTGAGGAGGGTGTGATCGATCATCTTCGCCAGGGTCACCTTCGTCCATTGTTCCGCCATGTGGCACTCCTTCGTCAATCATAGTACACGCGCGGCTCAGGTGCCAGTGCGCGCATCCCTCACGATCGCATACATGAGGACGTCCACCGCGCTGTCATCCTTGATGAGGTAGCTCCTGAGGGTGCCCTCGTAGCGCATCCCCGCCTTCTCCATGACCCGCCCGGAGGCAGGATTCCCCACGAAGTGGAGGGCCTGCACCCTCACCACGCCCACCTCGTCGAAGAGGAACCTCACCACCTCCCTCAGGGCTTCGGTCATATACCCCCGGTTCCAGAAGGCCCTCCCGAGACAGTACCCGATCTCGGCCCGTCGGTGGGCACGTTCCACACGGGCACCGATGCTACCGATGAGGCTCCCCGGCTCCTTGAGGACGATGGCCCACAAGAGCTGATCATCCCTCTCGTAGCCGCGGACGGCCTCCTCGAGAAACGACCGGGTCTTCTCCACCGATGCATGTGGACTCCAGGTGAGGAATCGGGTCACCTCGGGGTCGCGCGCCCACGTCTCGTACACAGCGGGCGCATCCTCAAGGGTGAACCGCCGGAGCAGGAGCCGCTCGGTCGTAAGGGGGACGGTACCGGTAAGACGAAGGTCGTTCATGGGCGCTCCTCCACGGGAAACGGACGTCCGTGCGCGGGAAAGGCCCTGCGCCCACCCCTCTCACCTACGAGGCGCCACACCGCCCGTCCCTCCTCCTCTGCGAGCTGGTGCGCAGGCGGCATGTCGCCCACCGCCACCTCTCCACCGTCGAGGAGGAGACTCACGCTGTCCGCCGAGTGTACCGGGGTAGGGAGCACCTCTCCTCCGATCCCCCACGTAGCGAGGATCCACCGGGACTCCTCGAAGGGTACGCGCTCGAGGGCTTCCAGGTCTATGGGGGTGAAGGCCATCCCCTTGCGGGCCATGAAGGACTCGAACCCGGCGATCGCCTCCTCTTGAGAGGGGAAGACGAGGAAGGGGATCCCTCGAGACTGGAGTTCCCCCGCGATACCCGCATGGTCGATGTGGAAATGGGATACCATGAAACAGGAGAGATCGGAGAGGGTGAACCCAAGCGACTTGAGGCCATCGATGTAGGAACGTATCGTACCCGGCCACCCCACGTCAAAGGCGAGGAGCCCCTTCTCCCCCTCCACCAGATAGTAGTGGGTGCTCTTGTAGGAGAACGAACGCAACGGCATAGGGATGTATAACAGGAGGGGGAGGGAGTGCACAAGGGATCGATGCCATTGATGTTCCCGGTTTGAGGATCGGTATGCGGGATGGGGGATACCCATCTCTCTCGAGATCGTGAAACTCATGGCCTCTCGGGGCTTCCCCCCGAACGGACGTTCCTTCAAGGTGTCGTCCTGATCGTGAGAAGCGCACATCATTCTCTACTAACTAGGATTAGGAGGAGCTTGGTTGGAGGTATAATCACCGAGAGGAGGATCTTTCCGATTTACTCGTAAAGGTCCCCGAACCCGAGATGCGCGGGATCCTCAAGCATGTGCAGTCCCTTCCCTGACATCCTCTTCAGGAGTCACTCCCATCATGGTGAGGGAAGCACGTGCGACCCGGTTGTGAGGATACTCCCGAAGACAGTCTTTGTACTTCTCGATCGCCTTCTCCCTCTCCCCCACCTGAGCGAGACAAAAGGCCCAATTGAGCAAGGCCATCTCCCTGTAGGACATCGCCGAGAGACTCAGCAGAAAGAGATATCGGAACCTGTCGAGGAATCTGTACCGTGTGAAGTAGCAATAGCTCCTCTCGAAACAGGAGATGGCGTTTTCGAAATCCCCTTTCCGGTAGAAACGAATACCCCTCCTGTGGTGGTACGCGAAACCGGAGCGCACAATGAGATGCAATCCCCAATAGACAAGGAGCGCGTCAAAGAGATAGCCCTCAGGATGGATCCACCGGAAGAGGAGGATGAGGCCCACCATGATGACCAATGAGATCAGGACACCGAGAAGGGATACCTGACGGATCACCGGCCATTTACCCATGGGGTCCTCCTCACATACGGCAGGCGTCGAGGGAGTTGCGGCAAAGAACGCCTATCCACTACACTATCACGAGGTGCTGCAGTACGCAACTGATCCTGTCTCTCCAGGAGGAGAGATCCCGTATCAGAAGAGGAGGAGCATATGCGTATAGGAATCACCGGGGCTGCGGGTCACCTCGGTCGACTGGTGGCCCGGTTCGTGCTGGAGCAGGTGCCTTCCCGAGAAGTGCGTCTCATCACCAGAAGGCCTGAGGCCTTGGAGGGGTTTCAGGAGAAGGGGGTGGAAGTGGTGAAGGCCGATTTCGATCGTCCGGAGACCCTGGAAGAGGCCTTCAGGGGGGTCGAGCGGCTCCTCGTGATAAGCACCGATGCCATAGGCCGTCGGGTGACGCAGCATCGGCATGCGGCCGAGGCGGCGAAGCGGGCCGGGGTGGGGCTCCTCGTGTACACCTCGTCGGTGAACAACGATCGGGAGTTTCCCCGTTTCATGGGCGAACACAGGGCCACCGAGGCGATCCTCAGGGAGCTCGGGATTCCCCACGCCGTACTCCGGAACAATCTGTACGCCGAGTTCATCTCGGGGCTCATGGCTCAGGTGGGCGAGGATGGGGTGCTCGAGCTGCCCGCCGACGGGGGCAAGGTGGCGTGGGTGGCAAGGGAGGACTGCGCGAGGGCTGCGGCTGCGGTGCTCTTAGGAGAGGGGCACGGGGGAAAGGTCTACGATATCACCGGTCCTGTCCCGCTCGGGTTCGAGGAGGTGGCGGGGCTCCTGGGTGAGGTGCTGGACAGGAGGGTGGTCTACCGGCCGGTGGAGCCGGCGGTCTTCCGGGAGCGGATGGCGGCCGCCGGGGCCCCAGGCCCGCTCGTGGATCTGATGGAGGACCTCTACCGGGGGATCGCCTCGGGGAGCTTCGACGTGGTCTCCGATGACGTGGCGCGGCTCGTAGGGAGGCCGCCGCTCCCCGCACGGGAGGTGGTGCTCAGGGGGGTGTAGGCTCAGGTGGCATACCCCAGGATCGCGAGGAGGTGGTGCCAGATCCAGGAGAGGAGGTCGGCGAGGAAGGGGAAGAAGGGGGCGCGGGGGACGTGCTGAGGGGCGATGAGGCTGGATTCCGCGAGCACGGTGCCGTCCAACAGTAGGCGGACGGTGCCGAGTCGCTCGCCGGGGTGAAGGGGGGCCCAGCGCTCCGAGACCTGCTCCACCTCTACGGAGAGGCGGGGAAGGTCGGTCCTGGCGAGGGTGACGCGAAGGGGTCGGGCGGGGCGGGGGGTGAGGGTGGAGTGGGTGCCGCCCCAGATGCGGACGGGCCGGATCCCGGTGAGGGGGGGCTCGGTGGTGAGGTAGGTGTCGAAGCCGTAGTCGAGGAGGGCGGCGGCCTGGCGGTCGCGTTCCTGCATGCCTTCCCAATAGCCGGGGGCCTGGATGCCGAGGAGGACGGCGATGAGGCTGGTGGGGCCGCGTCGGGCATAGGCCACGATGTGGAAGCCCGATTCCTCGAGGTAGCCTGTCTTGAGGCCCTCGAGGCCGGGATAGCGGCCCAGGAGGGTGTTGCGGTTGAGGTAGGTGCGTCCTCCTACGGTGAGGGCGCGGGGAGCGTGGTAGCGGGCCGGGGCAGAGGGGAAGCGGTCGAGGTAGTCGGCAGCGAAGAGGGCGATCTCGCGGGCGGTGATGGTGTTGCGGGGCGAGAGGCCCGAGGGTTCCTCGAAAAAGAGGTGGGTGTAGCCCATGGCGTGGACGAGCCGGTTCATGCGGGAGGCAAAGGCGGGGATGTCGGGGGCGAGGAGGAGGGCGAGGGCATAGGCGGCGTCGTTGGCCGAGTAGATGAGGGTCAGGGAGAGGAGCTGGGCAGGGGTGAGGGTGGTGCCGGGGGCAAGGCCTGCGAGCGAGGCGTCGGGGGGGAAGGGGATGCGGGCAAGGGCGGAGGGCACGGGGAGCAGGGCATCCTCCTGGAGGAGGCCGTCCTCCACGGCCTGGAGGGCAAGGTAGGCGGTGACGAGCTTGGTGAGTGAGGCTGCCGGATGCGGGAGATCGGCCTGCTTTTCGTAGAGCACGGTACGGGTGGTCGGTTCCAGGAGGAAGGCGGAGGGCGCGGAGAGCGGGGGCGGGGCGGCGGGGAGGAGGGTGGCGGCGAGCAGGAGGAGGAAGGCACGGATGCGCACGGCGTCCCTCCTAGAGGGTGGGAGTCCGGCCCGTGGCGGCGAGGATGCTGCGGGCGGCGCGGATGCCGCTCGCCCAGGCCGCGGTGATCCCCCTGCTCGTGCCGGCTCCGTCTCCTATGAGGTAGATGCCCGCCCTCACCTGGAAGTAGTCGTCCATAAAGGTGGGACGGTTGGCATACAGCTTGATCTCGGGGTAGTACATGATGGTGCTCGGATGGAGTACCCCGGGGCAGATGGTGTCGAGCATCTTCATGGCCCTCCAGATGCTCCGGAGGATCTTTGCCGGCATGGCGAGGCTGATATCGCCTGGGGTACACGTGGGGAGTGTGGGAGGAAAATCGTAGAGGTCTTCGTTGAAGGTCTCTGGCCTCGATCGTTTTCCCAGCCTGAAGTCCCCCACGCGTTGCATGAGGGGTCTTCCCCCACCCAGGAGTACGGCCTGCTGGCCGAGCATCTCGGCGTAGAGCTGGCCGCTCGCGAGTGGTTCGGTGAGGGTGATGGTCCTGAGGAGGGCGAAGTTCACGAGCCCGTTCTCCCGGGCCGCCCTGCTGTAGGCATGGCCGTTCACGCTGTAGTACGTGCTTCCGTCGCGGGCGGTGTAGCGCTCCTGAACCACGTAGGCCCTGCGGGAGTTCGTGCAGAACGTGCGGACCTTGTCCGGGAAGAGGAACTTGGGGTCGTAGTAGTCCCTCACGATGGGATAGTGTTCCTCCTTCATCTCGAGCCTGAGCCCGATATCCACCACGTGATCCACGTAGGCCACACCGAGCCGATCCATGAGCTCCTGGAGGAACCTGAACCCCTTCCTCCCCGGCGCCACGATGAGGTGATCGTAGGAGTACTGACCCCGGTCGGTGATCACCACCTTTCGCTCAGGGTCCACATCCACCATCTCTTCGCCAAAGGAGAACTCCACCCCCCTGTCGGTGAGCTCTGCCACGAGCCGCTTGATGAGTTTGATGCCGCCGTCGGTACCGAGGTGGGCCTGCCGTATCTCAAGGAGCACCACGCCGAGCTTCTCGGCGCGCTTCCGGTAGGTCTCTATGTTGGCCACAGGCATGCACTGAGGCCTGAGCACGGCCTCCACCTCGGCAAGGTGTGCCTCGGCCGTCTCCCTGTCCCACAGGTCCTCAGGGAAGCCTATGGGGTAGGTGAAGTTCATCTTGCAGTCGTTCCTGAGGCCTCCTGTGGAGATGGACTCCTTCTCGAGGATGAGGATCTTCATCTCGGGGGCGTGTTTCAAAAGGAAGAAGGCAGCTCCCAGGCCGGCAGGGCCAGAGCCTACGATGACCACGTCGTAGTGTTTCATGGGCCTATGATAACAGGAGAACCGAAAGGGGGCTATGGGGAGGTTGTCGACCACCCTTGCTTTCGGCAGCGGGCCACCCTTGCTTTCGGCAGCGTATGAGAAATCAAGGCTGTTGACAAAACCTACGATGCAGGGACAACGGGTATGCAGGTATAACAGGAGATGCCCTATATGGAGTAGTGTGATATACTCTTCGGGGAGACAGAACATGGAACGCCGCTTTTTCCTTACGCTACTCGTAATGGTGGTGATACTCTCGTGTGCACCGTACCCTGACGCGAAGCTCCATCGTAGATCCCTCTCCCATGTGTATACCCCCTTATTCAACGTAAAGAACCCTACCAAGTGAACGTAGTGGGATCAATCTCGAATTTCCCATTTCCGTGCCGTCCCGTGGATTCCCTCGAAGGCATATCGAAGCACATACCTTCGATACGATCAGAGATGGAGGGTTTCGGTTCGTACGGATTCCGGTGCATTTCGAACTGGAGATACAGGACGCATCGCTCGATGAGGCCTCTTTCGAGTACCTCGACTGGATCATCGAGAACATCCTGGCGAGGGACATGGTAGCGATACTCTCCTATTTCAGTCTCATCTCCGATACCCATTTTCTTTCAACTCGGAAGCAGAGGAAAGAGAGGTGGAAAAGGAATTCCTCACCTTCTGGAAAATGATCGCAGAGAGATACAAGGAGTATCCGGAGGATCTCTACTTCGAACTCGCGAATGAACCCCATGACCCTCTCACTCCTCAGGTGTGGAACGAGTATGTCCGTAAGGCCATAACACTCATCAGGAACACCGGGGGAGGCAACGCGAACCGGATCGTAGTGGTACCCGTACCCATCCGAATTCATACATACATAAGTCTCGATCTTTCCACCGGTCGTGCATGGGACCACGTGAGTGGCATCAAGGAACTCATCCTTCCCGCTCCTGAGGAGGATCCACATCTCATGATCTCGTTCCACTACTACGACCCGGGGGCATTCACCTTTCAGGGAGAGGCCTACACTCCCGATCTTGCTCGTACCACCCAGAAGCAGATCGGGAATACATGGGACAACACCGAAAGGCAGAAGCGACTCATCCAGAGAGACTTCGATTTCATAATGCAGTGGGCTCGAGAAATGAGACGGCCGGTGATCCTGGGAGAATTCGGGGTCACCGGCTACGCCGATGTGGAATCGCGCAGGAAGTGGATTTCCTGTGTGAGGGAAGAGGCGGAGAAGAGGGGCATGGTGTGGATCTTTTGGGGGTTCTCCGACTTCGGGTCGTTCGGCTTCCTCTACAACCAGAGGTACCGTTACTGGAACAGGGAACTCCTCACCGCACTCATACCCTCCACGTCCGTACACGTACCTTCCGAGAGTGAGATCGACTCCCTCATCTCTCAGCTTGAAGACCCGGAATGGATGGTACGGAAAGAAGCTGCCCTTATCCTCATGAGCCTTGGCCCCGGAGCACATGTCGCAGTGCCAACTCTCACACGTAGCCTGGAAGACGAGGCATGGCAGGTGAGGAAGGCGGTAGCCGACGCCCTCACGACGATCAGAGCCGCGAGTCCTGGGGTGATCGAGGCCCTCATCGAAAGACTCCACGAGGAGGAGTGGCAGGTGTGCGAGGCCGCAGCCCGGGCACTGGGGGCCCTTGGGAGTGGAGCTTCTTCAGCCGTCCCCGCCTTGATGGAAGCCCTTACTGACGAGGAGTGGCAGGTCTGCGCCGCCGTCTCTGCACTGGGGAGGATGGAAGACGAGGCTCGATCCGCCGTGCCCCTGCTTTTGGAACTCTTGTACCATGAGGAATGGCTGGTGAGGAGAGAAGCAGTGCAGGCGCTCGCCCGGATCGCTCCCGATGATCCGGAAGTCATGAACGCTCTCAACCGGATGATTCGCGATCCCGAACCCTATGTCTCCACTGCCGACCTGCTCGCATCAGGAAAAAGAGAAAGGCCATACGTGTTGGATGAGAGCCACCCTGGGAAACCATAGGGAACCTCTATTTGAGGATCTGCTATCGATGAGTATTGACCGATAGCAACAACTCGTTTTATAATTATCTCAATATAACTACTTCGCGCTAATCAAGGAGGTAAAACAATGAAAAGACGAGCTTTTCTTCCTTTTCTGGGTGTGTTGATAACAGTACTCGTATTCGCAGGATGTGCTACGACTGATCACGGGTTCTACAAAAGCAAAGGACTACCAAAAGAAACGCTCGTAGGCCTCAAAATAGATGGGAGGATAATAGTTAGTACTTTCGATGGAAAAACCGTCAACTGGATAGGGCCTACAGAAAAAACGCATCGAGTGATCATTACATCAGGCGTACACCATCTGACGGTATCTTACCATGATGGGGCATACAGCTCTGTTTCACCCACCACAATTACTTTCGATTTCAAGCCGGGGAAATACTATTATCTGAAATCGGAGACGGACCTCATTCGTGTCTTCTATGACATAGAAGAAATCAGCGAATCCCAATTTACCGATGTAAAAAGATAAAAACTCACTCCTCCCTTCGCGAACCCACGAAGGTGGCGACGAGGCTGGTGATGGCAAGGATGGCGGGGGCGATGGCTCCCGCCACCTGCTCGAGGAGGACCGAGAGGATCACGGCGCCCAGGCTCACCATGGCGATGAGGAAGGCGAGGATCTGGCCCCACCGGGACGCCTGGACGCTCGCCTCCACGAGCCTTCGCTCGAGCTCCCGCCTGTGGCGGGCCTCCTCCTCTGCGAGGGTGAGGATGCGCTCCGCCGCCCCAGGCAAGGTCTTCTCGTACCGGGCGAACTCCGAGGCCGGGGGAAGGGGTCCCTCGTAGGTGGCCCGGCCACTACGCCCCTCTCCTCTCTCCCCTGCTGGTCCCTATCGGCCATCCCCTACCTGCTCCATCGCGGTCTTGAGGTCCCTACCCACCCTCGCCCAGTCACGGGAGAGGGAGGCGCGATCCCGAGGGGGGCCTCCCGAGGCCCGTACTATGGAGAACATGGTGCGGCCCGACAGGTCGAAGAGCGAGAGGTAGCCGGCAAGGAGGTGTCGGAACACAGGACCGAATCGTTTCATACCCATATGATACCACCATCGAGGAGTCGCTTCCACCCCTACAGATCTTCCTCCTGAGCCCCCTGGTACTCCGGCGGTACCTGGAGGATCTCGCGGGGCTTGCTCCCGTTCGCAGGACCCACGATCCCGAGGTCTTCCATGGCCTCCACCAGCCGGGCCGCCCTGTTGTAGCCAATCTTGAGCCGCCTCTGGAGGTAGGAGGCCGAGGCCTTGCCGGTGGAGACCACGATCTGGATGGCGCGCTCCAGGAGGGGATCCTCCAGGTCTCCCTGTAGCGAGGGGTCGTCCTCCTCTTCGTCTATGAAGATCTCGTCGTCCACGTAGTCGGGCGGGCCGAGTTCCTTGAGGTAGGCGACCAGGCGTTCCACCTCTTCTTCCGAGACAAAGGCGCCCTGGATGCGCACGGGGAAGGGCTGCCACGGCGAGGTGAAGAGCATGTCCCCCCTGCCGAGGAGCTTCTCGGCGCCCACGCTGTCGATGATGATCCGGGAGTCGAACTTGCTCGCCACCATGAAGGCGATCCGGGAGGGAATGTTGGCCTTGATGAGACCGGTGATCACGTCGATGGAGGGCCGCTGCGTGGCGAGCACCAGGTGGAGTCCCACGGCGCGGGACATGGCCGCAAGCCGGGCGAGGATGGCCTCGAGGTCCTTTCCCGCGGTGGCCATGAGGTCTGCGAACTCGTCGATGATGATGACGATGTAGGGAAGCCGTTCCATGGCGAGGCCCTCGCGCTCCACCTTCTGGTTGTAGGCGCGGATGTCGCGGGCGCCCACGGCATCGAGGAGGGCGTAGCGCCGTTCCATCTCGTAGACGCAGTACTGGAGGGCCTGGAAGGCCCTCTTCGGGTCGGTGACCACGGGCGTGAGGAGGTGGGGGATGTCGTTGTAGAGCTTGAGCTCCACGATCTTGGGGTCGATGAGCATGAGGCGAACCTCGCGGGGGGACCTGCTGTAGAGGACCGAGCAGATGATGGCGTTCACACAGACCGACTTTCCCGAACCGGTGGCGCCTGCGATGAGGAGGTGGGGGGTCTGGGTGAGGTCGACCACCTGGGGTTCGCCGGTGATGTCCTTGCCGAGGATCACCGGGATCCCGTAACGCGGGTCAGAGAGGTCGGTCTGTTCCAGGATCTCCCTCAGCGAGACGAGCTCCCTGTGCTTGTTGGGAACTTCCACGCCCACGGCACGCTTACCGGGAATGGGGGCCACGATGCGGACACTCTGGGCTGCGAGCCGCAAGGCGATGTTGTCGGCGAGGTTGACGATGCGGGAGAGCTTCACCCCGGGGGCGGGGAGGATCTCGTACATGGTGATGACCGGCCCCCTCCGGATCCCGATGAGCTCGGCCTCGATGCCGAACTCCGAGAGGGTCTCGAGGAGAAGCTCCCCTGCCTTCTTGATCTCCTCCTTGTTGTCGGAGGAGAGCTCGGGGTACCGGGCGAGGATCCCTTCTATCGGCACCCGATAGGGGCCCTCGAAGGCGTGTAAGGATCCAGGGGACTCCTGCGAAAGGGATTCCCGTCGGGGGCGCTGCTCAACCGAAGATGAGATCCGGCCTTGGGAAGGGGATGGCCCGCGCGAGGAGGAAGTGCGAGGGGCATCTCCGCCTCCTTCAGTGTCCCGAGGGGCCACGGGGCCTTCCGTCTCCTCTCGCGTGCGCCCGAGGGGGAGGTAGATGGGCTCCTCGTCGGGCGCAGGGGCTTCCCCCTCATCCCCGACGACCGGGGAGTCGGGTTGCGCATGCGCCCCGGGCGCTTCCCCTCGGGAGGCACGGGGTTCGGGCATCGCAGGAGGGGCCGACGGGAGGGGGGCTTCCCCCTCCGCGTCAGGGAGGGAGGATGCGAGACCGGCGAGCTCACCTTCCTCCTCCTGCACCTCCCCTTCCCCGTCCATCCCGCGCTCGGGTGCGGGAGCCTCGAGGAGGAGCACCTCCGACTCCCTCCGATCGGATTCAGGACGGGTCGAGGTCTTCACGCGGCCTGCGATCCTCACGAGCACCGAGTCCTCGGGGAGGATGCGCACCCGCTCATCCTCCCTTCCTCGCAGTGCCTCGCCCCCCGAGGGCACAGAGGCGGAGGGAGGATCGGCCTCGGGTGTCCGGCGAGGCTGGGTTTCCTGCCCTCCCGGCCCGCCACGCCCACTCCCCTCGTCCCACACAGGCACGTGGCCCCTGAACCAGGGGATGAGGCGGACGATCCCCACCAGGCTCACCATGCCCAGGAGCGTGGTGATGAGGCCGGCGCCCGGCCTGGTGAAGGCCCGGATGAGGGCCCCGGGAAGGGGGGCGTGCACGGCGAAGGGGTCGACCAGGAGCCTGGCTGCGAGGCCGAAGAAGAGGAGCGGGAGCAGGGTGGTTTTGAGCCAGAGGAAGAACCAGAGCGGGAACGATCGCCGCACGAGGAGCACGCCGACGATGCACAGGTAGAGGAAGACCCAGAGCCCGGGGAGGTGGAAGGAGGAGAGGACGAAGGAGACGGGCGGGAAGGGATCGCCGGGCAGTCCTGCGAGCGAGGCTGCCGCGGCGAGGAGTCCTGCCGCGCCACTTGCAATGAGAAGGCTTCCGAGGGCGGTGCGCACGAGCCGAGCGAACACGATACCTCCTCTGCTCTTCATCGGCACGTTTCAAGGCCGGGTTTACCTGCGGGGGTATCCGCAGATCCGGGGCCTCAAGGGGGTGCCCCTCACAGGAGGATGAGGCCGACCAGTCCCGCGGGCACGAGGTAGAAGGCGAAGAGGGGGAGCCTGCCGGCCTTCACCACCCGGAGGAGAGCCTTGAGGGCGAGGTATCCCGAGAGGAGGGCGGCCGCCATGCCGGCGAGAAGCGAGGGAAGGGGGACCTGGGAGGCGAGCTCGCCTGCATCTGCAAGCTCGAGCACGAGGGCGCCCAGGATCGCAGGGACCGAGAGGAGGAAGGAGAACTCGCCTGCATCGCGCCGGGAGATGCCGAGGTGGAGGGCGGCGCCGATGGTGCTCCCGGATCGGGAGATGCCGGGGAGCACGGCGAGTCCCTGCACCAGGCCCACGACCAGGCCGTCGGTGAGGCGGATGTGGTGAAGGTTCCGGCCCTCACGGGTGGGGGCGAGGGCGGTGCTCACGAGGAGGAGGGCGGTCACCAGGAGCATGGCTGCAGCGAAGCGTGGGTGACCGAAGGAGGGAAGGTCCTTCACGAGCAGGCCGAGGAGCGCGGTGGCCGCGGTGCCCACCAGGAGGACGAGGGCAAGTCTCCCCAGCGCACGATCAGCGTCTGTCCGGCTCCCCCCGAGGAGGCGCAGGAGGGCGGCGAGTATCTCGAGGATGCGTCCCCAGAAGGCCCCTACCACCACGAGGAGGGTGGCCACGTGGAGGAGCACGTCGAAGAGCAGGGGCACCTCGCCGAGGCCGAAGAGGTGCTGGGCGATCACGAGGTGTCCGGAGCTGGAGATGGGGAGAAACTCGGTGAGCCCCTGGAGGGTTCCCAGAATCACGGCGGTGATGATGTCCACGTCACGACTCCTTAAAGAGAGAGTGCCTGCGCCACGTCAGTCCCGGTGAGTCGGAAGAGTTCGTCCCTCACCGAACGGCCGTGGTAAAGGTAGGCGTAGTATACCGAGGAGGCGAGGACCTTGCGAAGGTAGTGGCGGGTCTCGGGGAGGGGCAGGGCCTCTATCCAGAGGAGGGGCGGGAGGTGCGCGTAGGAGGCACTCCATGTCTTGGCTCTGGTGGGGCCTGCGTTGTAGGCGGCGAGGGCGTAGATGGGGAGGGAGAAGCGCTCGAGCATGCGCGAGAGGTAGGAAGTGCCCAGGGTGATGTTGTAGGAGGGGTCCTCCAGGTCGCCTGGTTCCATCCTGAGGCGGCGGCGTTCCTCGTCGGCGGTGGCGGGGATGAGCTGCATGAGGCCCACTGCGTCGGCGTGCGAGACGATGTTCGGGGAAAAGAGGCTCTCTTCACGCATGAGTCCGTAGAGCAGGGCGCGGTCGAGGGAGGGGTGGGGGCGGAGGGTGCGAAGGGCGGACTCCACGTGGTCGAGGAAAGGGCGGGGATAGAGCACGGTGCGCACGAGGTCCTCAGGTAGCGGGATGCCTTCCTCGTGGAGGTCGGCGAGGAGGTGGATGGCCTGGTAGTGGAAGCCGGCCTGGGAGAGGGCGCGGGCGAGGTCGAAGAGGACGTCAGGGGCGGCGGTAGGCAGGTAGTGCCGGATGAGGGAGGGAAGGCGTGGGTAGAGGGGACGGAAGCGAACGGCGAGTCGGATGAAGCGGGTGGCGGCAGGGTCGGAGGTGCGAGGGCTGCGCGGGGTGCGGGTGTAGTAGGCGAGAGGCGAGGCGTCGGGGTGGGCGAGGAGGTAGTAGTAGGGGTGGGTGTGGGGTGAGGCGGAGGCCTGTGCGAGGGCATCCTTGAGGGTGTGCGCCTCGTCGGAGGAGAGGGAGAGGAGGCCGGCAGAGGCAGAGGCGAGGATGGCGGTGGAGAGGAGGGCGCGGTGGGGCGGGGAGAGGATGGGGGCGAGGGCGGTGTAGAGGCGGGGGAGGGTGCGGAACTCGCCGGTGCGTATGAGTTCGGAGACGTACTCGTCGAGCACAGGGGAGAGCTCCTGCGTGCTGTGGAGGAGGGCGGGGAGGCGGGGGGCCAGGGTGAGGGGGGCGTCCCCCCCACGGCGGACGGCGTTCGCAAAGAGGTACCAGGCGGCCCGGGCGCGGAGCGAGGGGGAGGAGGCCTCTTCACCCACGGTCTCCCACACCTGGTCGGACCGGTCATAGTCGCCTGCAAAGCGAAAGAGCCTGCCGGCGTAGTCGAGGGCAGAGAGCCGTACCTCCGATCGCGTCTCGGCCAGCGAAAGGAAGAAGGAGGCGCCCTCCGAGAGGCGGCCTGAGAGTCTGTAAGCGGTGTAGAGGTCTGCGAGCACCGTAGGCGTGGCCCTCTCCCCTCCCCCCAGGTACGCCCGGTACCCCTCCACCGCCTCCCCATACCGCCCCTCCCTCACCGCCCCCACCGCCTCACCCAGCACCCCCCACTCCCCCACCACCCACACCCCCTCCGGCACCTCCCGCGCCCTCACCTCCTCCAGCACCCTCTCCCACTCCCCAAGCGCCCACAGCGCCCACGCCCGCACCCTCCCCTCCCCTTCCTCGGCCACCCACTCCAACACCTCCCTCTCACCCCCTCCCCGCCGTGCCCACACCTCCACCAGCCTCGCCAGCGCCTCCCCCCGCAACACCCCGTACCCCACCCCCCTCCTCGCCCACTCCTCCACCCCCGCAAGATCACCCCGGTCGTACGAATCCTCCATCAACCACCCGACGGCCCCCACCCTCGCAGGCACCGACCCGCTCCCCGCCGCCACCTCCATACACACCCTCGCCTCCTCCCGCAACCCCATCCCCTCATACACCAGCCCCAGGAAGAACGCCGCCCCCTCCTCCTCACGCTCCGCCCCCCGGGCGAGCACCCCCGCCTCCCGCCCCTCTAGCACCTCCACCCTCCCCTCCTCGAGCCCGTCGAGCACCCCCACCACCCCGTCCTCCACCCCACCCTCCGAGGCGCAGGCCCACACCAACACCACCCCCAGCGCTGCGACGCAGAGGGAGACGCGCACCATCGACATCGAGACCACCCCTATCGTCTCAGGGACATACAGAGAAGTCCCGCCCACCCCGCCGCCATCCGCAGCCCCTCACCCAGCGACCCCTCGAGCCGGGGAAGCGGCTCGGGCTGGAGGAGGAACCGATACACCAGATACGCACCGCCAAGCGCCACCCCCAGTCCCAGGAGCACCCCTGCCACCAGGAGCAGCCACCACCACGCCGACCGCCGCGGCCGCTCCTCCTCCCACTCGCTGAAGACATCCTCGTCCAGATCCCCCTGCCGCCTCATCTCCTCCTCGAGCGCCTCCCGCTCCTCGGGAGAGAGGAGATCGAGATCGGGGAGCGCGTACTCCTCCTCGATGAGCGAGAGGTTCACGTTCAGGTGCTGCTGCCGGTCGCCCGACCGCGCACGCGCCACCAGCCGCCCATCCCGGACGAGCACATCCACCACCACCTCCCCCACCGCCTCGATGAAGAGCGAACCCACGTGGAGCTCCTTCTGATCATCACGCATGAGGAGCCGCACCTCGACCTGGCGCTGGCCCTCGTGCGCCGGCTCGAGCACCACCCGCTTCGCCCCACCGCTCCTCTCATCCACCAAGGGGAAGAACCGTCTGTCCGCAAGCGCTATGCCCACCATGTACCTCTAGAGTAAAACCCACACACGCGATTTGTCAATGACAAAGATCCTTGGGCACTGTCAAGGGGGAGTGTTGAAATGGGGGGGTGTCAAGACTCGATAAAAATGTCACCCTTTTTAACTCAGTTAAAATGTCACCCCCTGGGTAGTATTCTCTTCATCCTGCCCGCTGTTTGGTGTGCCGTGCAGGAGTTACCCGCTCATACTTCAACTCCCTATTCTCATGGAACAGGGAGATCGTTTCATCCAGGTATTTTCGAACCAGGACCTTCTGTTTCGGCCGAGGAAGGAAGCCTTTGTCGTTCTTGATCTGCAGCACCTGCCTCTCATAGTAGATTGTGTAATCGTTTTGTACGACTCGATTCGCTTCAAAGCAAAAGATCTCTTTCAGCTTCGTTTCTTTGGTACATCGCACATGCACGTCCTGCGAGTCTTCCGCTTCTACCGCAAAGCGTTCGTTGAACTGAGGCAGGAACGTCTCCCACAAGTACCGGTTCGCCTCCTCGATCGTACAAATCCCCGCAAGACGCAGTTCCTTCACCAACCGATCCTGCAGAATCCCGTTCCGCCGTTCCACCCGCCCTTTCGCTTGCGGCGAATACGCACTCACGATCTGTACCCCCAGTTTGTCGCACGCCCGCTCGAATGCGGTTTTCGGCTCTTTGCCCGCCAACTGTTCCTCCAGCGTCGGTTCCCGCAGCGTCTTGTAGCCGTTTTTCAAGTCACAGTACAGACTCATCGGGATCCCATACTGCTCCACCCAGCCCCACAGCAGCTGCATCGCCGCAGCGCTCGTCTCCTGTTCACTGAACCGCGCATACGTGATCCCCGTCGCATCATCCACCATCACCATCAAGCAACAGGCACTGCGCCGTCCTTCAAACCAATCATGCGGGGACCCGTCAAACTGAACCAGCTCCCCAAAACAGGCCCGCCGTTTCCTCCGGCTTCGGTACGGCTTCCTCCTCTTCTTCCTCGCCCAGATTCCTTCCTCCAGCAGCCACCTGCGTAGCGTCTCGTGATCCACCTCAAGACCTTCCTTCGCCAACTGCTCGCTCGCAAACGTCGGCCCAAAATCCCCGTACCTCTCCCGATACCTACTCACCACCCTCTGCCGAAACTCCTCCTCCTTCCGATTCCCCGACGGTTTGCCTCGGTTCCCATGCCGCAATCCCGCGATCCCCCCTTCCCGGAGCCTCTTCTTCCACCGCTGCACCTGCCGTTTGCTCACCCCTAAGATCTGCGCTACCTGCTCGTTCGTCAGACCTTGGCTTTCCATCTTCCCCAACACTTCCGCTCGTTTTAATTCCTTTAGACTCATCTCGATCATCCCCCCATTCTCTCAGGGGGTGACATTTTTATCGAGTCCTAGGGGTGACATTATTACTGAGTTTCAACAGGCGTAATTCTTCACGAAGGAAGGTGTAAAAAGAGATGGAGAGGGATTGGCCGGGGAACGGATCGCCCTCGAGACGGTCTCCTCAGAAGGCGTCCTGCGTCTTGACTCCCTTGCGCGCCCGCTCGATCCGTTCGATCTTCCTGTAGGACTTGGCCTGCTTCTCGAGCTCGGCCACGTCGCTCACCACGATCCTGTCGTCGAGCACTCGGATGAACTTGGAAGAGAGGATCTCCTGGAAGGCCCGCAGTCCCTTCTCCTGGGGGAGCCCCACCATGTTGACGAGCTCCCTGGGACCGAAATCGAAGGTATAGGCGCTCCCGTCACGGATGGAGACCCTCAACTTTTCGAGGTGGATGAGCATCCCGTCGTAGAGGCGCGCCACCGGGTTCGCGAGCAGGGTGTTGGCAAGCTGTTTGTAGAGGAACCAGATCCGTTCGGCGAGCAGGGTGGTGAGCTTGGCGATGAGCTGGGGTTGGGTACTCACCATCCGCTCGAAATTCGCCTTGTTCACCACCAGGAGGGTGCAATCCTCGTGAGCAATGGCCGAGGCCGAGCGGGGTTTGTTCTCGAGGAGGGCCATCTCCCCGAAGATATCACCGGGCTTGAGAACCGCGAGGAGGACCTCCCTGTCGTTGACGATCTTGGTGATCCTCACCGAGCCCTTCTGTATCACGAAGAGTTCCTCCCCCGGCATGTTCTCGCAAAAGATCATGGTGTCCTTGGGGTAGGTGCGGGTGAGTCCCTCGGCGGGCTCGAGGAAGACCGGCCGTGCATAGGGTTTGATCTTCTCCATCCTCGCCTTCGCCTGTTCCACGTTCCGTCCCTGAGGAGCATACTTGAGGTACTGGTAGTAGGCGTAGTAGGCGATCGAGTACTGGTTTTGCCGTACGTAGTACTCACCCACCCTGAAGAGGTGCTCGAGATCGTACTCCTCTATGGTGTGCTTGAGGGTGAGCTGGGACAGCTTCCTGTCGAGATGTCGCATCTGGCGTGAGAACTTCTCGATGATCTTGAGCGCCACCGGGGTGTTCCGCTCGATGAGGAGGTGGTAGTTGTCACGGTGCACGGCGATGAGCGAGACATCGGTGAGGGCCTGGGCCGTCTCGATGTGGCTGTGGCGTGACATCGTGGCCACCACGCCGAAGAAGTCACCCGGCCCGAGGATGTCCCCCCCCTCGTCGTCCACTACCGAGGTCTCCCTGGCCAGACGCACCTGTCCCGAACGGATGATGTAGAAGTAGTCGGCATCCTGCTTGCCTTCCACGATGATGTACGCGCCTTTCCGGAAGTTGACCAGGGAGAGCTGGAGTGGTTCAGCCATCGTTCATCCTGAGGAGAATGTTCTTACCACAGTATAGAAGCGTGCAATTTCCTTTGTCAATGAACATGCCACTATCTATAATAGCACACGCTGGAGCGGATTTCACCATGGTGCGGGCACATGCCGCACTACGGCCTGTCGCAGGAGGATCGCACCCGTCGGCCGCGGGGACCGTCGCTGCTCCCCATGGGGGACACGCGGACGCGCCAGGGGGCCCCGGCGAAGGCCAGAGGGATGGCTCACCGCCGCCCCGAATCACGCCCCGTACGGACTAGTAGACGCCCACCACTTCCACCGAGTAGGAAACCCGATCGAACGAGACGCCCCGCCACTCGTGGCTCGTTTCCCAGAGGGCCGGAGCCTCCTCCGAGAGGGCGGCCTCACCCCCTGGTACGAGGCGTTCCGTCGAGGTGTCCTCCCTGAAGAGGAGCAGATGCTGGGCCGAAAGCCCACCGAGGAAGAACATCTCATCCTGCCCCCGGTATCCTTCGGGGATCCGCACCACCCTCTGAATCGCCGTGGGATCCACGGGCACCCATCCCATGCCGGGGAGCGCAGCCTCCACCCAGTAGTACCACCCGAGGTCTCCGCGCCCCTCCAGAAGGACCCCACCCACGAGGCGCACGGGGAGTCCTGCCATGCGACCGAGCTCCGCGAGGAGGCGGGCCTTTCCAAGGGAGGACCCCCTTCCGGCGGCGAGGACCTGGGCCGGCTCGCCCGGACCTCCGGGGTCGTACCCCACGACGTCCCGGACCCAGGTGAAGAGACGCCAGAGCCGCTCGTAGGCCGTCCCTGTGAGTTCTTCGAAGAGCCCTCCCAGCCGCTCGTCACCCGCATCGATGGCGCCGGAGGGTCTGGTATACGCCTCGTACGAGGAAGCCTCCGCTTTCGAAAAGGAGAGACGAGGATCCACATCCTCTATCCACATAGGATACACGTCGCACACCACGGCCCGCTCAGCGATGAGGACCCCGGGTCCGGAAGAGAACCTGAAGGCGAGACGCCGATCGTTCTGGAAAAAGGGGGGCGGCGTCTCCTCCACGTCCCTTATGTTCCGCTGCCAATGCGTGCCCAGGACCCGGGGAAGCCATGCCACCACCACACCCGTAGGTTGGAAACGCACTCCCTCCACCGTGGTCCGGAAGGTGAGGGCATAGGTGACCGCATCACCGTACTCCCTCCTCCCCGGTGCGGTGTCGACTTCCACAAAGACCCCGCTCGAGCGCTCATCCCCCCTCGCGAGAAAGACCTCTCCCCCCGCCGCACCCTCCGGCATGCGGAAGACCACCTCCTCGTCGGTCCAGGAGATCACCTGATCGATCGGGACCGGCAGGAACCGCGAGGCCTCGCCTTGTACCGCCGCCCTTCCCGCCCACGTCACGAAGACACGCCCTCCTTCCCTCAGGCGAGAGAGCCCTCCTCCCGAAAGTCGTACGAGCTGACCTATCCTCACCCGCGCCGGCTCGACCTCCGAGAGGACTGGCGAGGCGCCCTCCTCGTACGCCACCGGGATCTCTTCCTTCACCGCGAAGAGGACCCCGTTGCTCCTGCTCCCATCACGGGCCTCCACCACCACGAATCCGGACTCCACGTCCTTGGGAAGCTCCACCTCCACCGTCCTGCCACTCCACGACCGCACGTTCCGCTGGAGGAGCTGTCTCCCCCCCACCCACACCTTGCCCGGCTCACCTCCGAATCCCCGACCCACGATGCGCACCACCTCCCCCGGCGAAGCCACCTCGGGCACGACCCGAACGATCCGCGGGGGCAGGGCGTCGACCACCCACATGAACACCGCACCCAACGTCACCGCTATGGAGAAGACCGCGAACGAGCGCAGCATCACCCCCCTTCCTCCCCCTGCCCCTCGGGTTCACCCCCTTCCGGCGCATCATCGGCGGCCCCGCCCTGCGGCTCTTCATCGAGGGCTCCGTCCAGCCATATCTCCATCACGATGTGGTACACGTCGTTTCCCTGGACGTGCACGTCGGCCCGCCCCAGGGGGAAGAAGACCACCTTCTCTCCGATCTTGAGCGGGATCTCCTTCACCGTGGCCACGTACCTGAGTGCATCGCCCTCGTCCGCAGTCCACACCTGTCCCTCGGCGAGGATGAGATACGACCCGTCACTCCGCTCGAAGGGGGTGATACGTGCGAGGACCACCAGGTCCTTGCCCACGAGTTTTATGGTGACCGCCTTGCCGGGAAGGGTGGCCCGGGACCGGTGGACCTCCCACTCGAAATCCTCCACCCCCTCCAGTCGGGTAGCGATGTTCACCGTAACGACCCTCTCTATGGTGGAGAGGAGGTCCTCCACCCGGTCGTCCTGACCGAAGACCGGCATGAGGGAGACGGTGAGGAGCCATGCGACGAATATGCGCGTATGCATCGTCATCTTCCGGACGAGAGTCGTACGAAGACGGGGGTCCCGTATGCCCGGGGAGAGGGGACAGGAGGAAGCTCTATCACGAGCTCGTCCTGTGAGGAATCACCCAACGCGCGGACCATCTCCCCACCCGGCTGGGCCGAGGGCAGGGGGACCACCGCCTGCTGCACCACATCCATGCTTGCCTGGCCGCCCCACATCCCGAGGATGACCCCCAGGGAGAACCCCGCACCGGCAACGGCGAGGACCACGAGCAAGGCGAAGACCGGCACGGGGAGGGCGATCCCCGCCACCCGGCGGGGCGCAGTGAGGACCGCCTCCACCCTCCGGTACACCCGGGCTGCAGCCTCTTCCACCTCTTCCCTCCCGATCACCCAGGAGGAGAGGAAGGCGGAGAGGCGTCCGTAGGTCTGCAGTGCAGGATGCTCGAGCGGAACCTCGTTCCCATCCCGCATCCGATCGTACCTCTCGCTCATGGAGAGCCATTCCTTCTCGTTCATACCATCCCCCGGTCCTCAAGCAGCTCGGCGAGCCTGCGCCGGGCCCTGAAGATACGGATCTTCACGTTGGCTTCGGATATGCCAAGCGCCTTCGCGATCTCTCGATACGCGAAGCCCTCGTACTCCCGCAAGACGAGCGGCACCCTCAGGTTGTAGGGGAGCGCCATGATCGCATCCCTCACCATGCGGGAGTCCTCCTCCTTGAGGAGACGGGACTCCTCGCTCTCCTCGGTCTTGGGCTGCTCCTTGAAGAGGCTGGTGAGCGCACGCCGCTCCCTCGTACGTCGCCGCTCGTGGTTGTAGGCGAGGTTACGGGCCACCCGGATGAGCCAATAGGTGGCCTCGTCGGTATCCTGAATCGTATGCATCCGAGGGTAATAGCGGATAAACGCCTCCTGACAGATCTCCTCTGCCACATGGCCGTCGCCCGTTATCCGGTAGACCACCCTGTAGAGTACGGGAAACGCATGCCGGTACACCCTGTCGAAAAGCCCGTCGTCATGATACATATACTACAACAACCCATGTCCCTGAAAGTTACACCCTAGGTGGTCTTTCGCTTCCAGCGCGGCCCCTGTGGCGTATCCTCTACGATGATACCCCGACGCGCGAGTTCGTCACGAATCCTGTCGGCCTCCGCAAAGTCCCGCTGCTTCCGCAGGGCCTCACGTCGCTGGACGAGTTCGAGGAGCTCGGGTTCGAGCGCATCGTCGGAGGCGATGGCCTCCGCAAGCGAGAGGCCGAGAATACGGTCCATGGTCACCGTGAGTACGGCCCGTTCCTCGGGCGGGAGGTCTTCATCCTTCACCGCACGCCAGAGCACGGCGAGTGCCCGGGGCGTGGAGAGGTCGTCTCCTATCGCCTCCTCGAACTCACGCTTGTAGGCCTCACCCCTCTCGGAGAGCGGAGTCTGCTCCCACCCCTCCCTGGGATGAAGCCCGCTCAGGTGTTCGATGAGGTTGCGTCGTGCGTTCCTGGCCGCCTCGAGTGCCTCCCACGAGAAGAAGAGCTGGCTCCTATAGTGCGCCCCGAGGCAGAAGTACCGGTAATCGAGGGGATGGAAGCCCTCTTCCTCGAGACTGGAAAGCGTGAGGAAGTTGCCCTTCGATTTGGACATCTTGCCGGAATCCATGACGAGGAACTCGGCGTGGAGCCAGTAGCGTACCCAGGGGTGCCTCCCCGTGGCGCCTTCGCTCTGGGCGATCTCGTTGGTGTGGTGCACAGGGATGTGGTCCACTCCGCCGCAGTGGATGTCGAACTGTTCACCGAGGTACTTCATGCTCATGGCCGAGCACTCGAGGTGCCATCCCGGATACCCTTTCCCCCATGGGGAGTCCCACACCATGGCCTGGTGCTCGAACTTGGAACGGGTGAACCACAGGACGAAGTCCCGGGGACTGCGCTTGTGGGCATCCACCCCGACACGGGCACCGGCGCGGAGATCCTGCTCGTCGAGCCGAGCCAGCTCTCCGTACCGGGGAAAGGTGGAGATGTCGTAGTAGACATTGCCGCCTGCAAGGTAGGTGTGGCCGCGTTCCTCGAGCCGCTTCACCAGGTCGATCATCTCGGGGATGTGCTCCGTGGCCTTGCAGACGATCTCGGGTCGCTGGATGTTGAGTTTGTCCGTATCCTCGAAAAAAGCCTTGGTGAAGAACTCGGCGATCTCCCACACGCTCATCCCTCGCTCGCGCGCGGCCTTGATCACCTTGTCCTCTCCCTCGTCGCCGTCGCTGGTGAGGTGGCCCACGTCGGTCACGTTCATCACGTGCACGAGTCGGTAGCCCGCATGGAGGAGGGTGCGCCTCAGCACATCCTCGAAGATATAGGTGCGGAGGTTCCCGATGTGGGCATAGTTGTAGACCGTGGGGCCGCAGGTGTACATCCCCACCTTGCCCGCCTCCCGAGGGACGAACGGCTCCTGGATCCTGCCCATGGTGTTGAAGAGCCTGAGTTCCATACCCGCTCCATTCTGGCGGTAGCGCCCGGTTTCTGCTAGGATGAGGTCGTGGATAAGGTACGGAAACTGGCGGAAAAAATCAACATAACGGGGTCGGTTCTGCCGGACGAGCCGATGGCCCGGCACACCTCGTTCCAGGTGGGCGGACCTGCCGACCTCTTCGTGGTGCCGGAGGACCGGGAAGAGTTCGTACGGGTGGTGCGGATGGTGAGGGAGGAGGGGCTGCCGCTCTTCGTCCTGGGCGGGGGCGCAAACATCCTGGTCTCCGATCGGGGGGTGCGGGGCGTGGTGGTGCACACGGGACGGGTGAGGGAGGCGGTGTGGGACGAGGAGGGGGCCTGGCTCGATGCAGGGGTGCGGATCGAGGACGCGGTGGTGGAGGCGGTGGAGCGGGGGATGGTAGGGCTCGAGGACTTCGCGTGGATGCCGGGGAGCGTGGGCGGGAGCGCCTACATGAACGCGCGGTGCTACGGCAGGTCGTTCTCGGACGTGATGAGCGCCTTCGAGGTGATAGACGAGGAGGGGCGGCTGGTGGGAAAGGAGGTGCGGGAGGAGGAGTTCGGCTACAAGCGCTCGCCCCTGCAGGGGAAGGGGTGGGTGCTCGTGCGCGCGCGGGTGCGGCTGGGGAAGGGGGAGCGGGAGGCGCTGGCACGGCGGGTGCGGGAGGTGCGGGCGGACAGGGAGGCGAAGGGCCACTTCGCCGCACCGTCGGCCGGGTCGGTCTTCAAGAACAACCGGGCCTTCGGCGCACCCACCGGCGTGCTCGTGGACAGGCTCGGGCTGCGGGGGCACAGGATGGGGGGGGCCCAGGTCTCGCCCCTTCACGGCAACATCATCGTGAACGCCGGTGGGGCTACGGCACGCGAGATACTTCACCTCATACGCTTTATCGAACAACAGGTCTACGAGGCCTACGGCTACAGACTCGAGCGCGAGGTGCTCCTGGTGGGGGAGTGGGACGAAGAGACCGCGCCTCCCTTTCCCCTCACCTAGAACTCCTCGACAAACGAGCAGCCCATCCCCACCCCCACCGCCGGCACCTCTCCCGGCTCCCACCCCTCCCTCAGCCCCACCCCTCCCCACACCTCCCCTCCCCCCACCCCCACCGTCACCCTCACCACCTCCCCCTCCTCCACCCCCTCCCCCCACACCCACCCGACCCCCGCCTCCACCGGCCCCCACGCCACCCCCCACCTCCCTCCCCACACCTCCCCCTCCCTCCACAGCCGCACCATACCCCCTCCCACCTCACCCTCCACCCACCCCCGCTCCCCCTCCCCGCCCACCCACACCTCCCACCACTCCCCGCCCATCCCCGCCTTCCACTCCTCCCCCGCCACCCACCGCCCCACCACACCCTCCTCCCCTCCCCCTCCCACTCCCCATCACACCCCACCCAATCCCTCCCCCACACCCCCACCAGCCACCCCCACCCCCACCCCCACTCCCACCTCCCCCCACCCCTCCCGTACCACCCCACCGGCCCCTCACCCGGCACCCCCCACCCCACCTCCCCGTACCCCATCACCCCCCCGCCCTGCACCCACCCCCGCACCCCGCCGTACACACCACCACCCACCCCCACCACCGGCTCCTCCACCCACCACCCCTCCCCCCACTCCTCCCCCTCCCACCTCACCCGAACCCCCACCACCTCCACCCCACCCCCCTCATCCCCCAACCCCAGCCATACCCCCCACACCTCACTCCCTCCATCCCCCCACCCAAAGCACCCCACACTCCCCCCCGGCACCCACACCGCCACCCCCTCCCGACCCACCGGCACCCTCGCCCCATCGAGCCGCACCGGCACCACACGCCGTATCCTCCCCTCATCCCACCCCCAACCGAACGGATTCCACAACGAGGCGAGGAGCCCCTCCCTCTGGAGCGGCCCCGCACACCCCACGGGACCCGCAACCCCCGCCTTCCACCCTTCCTCCCCCTCCCATACCATCCCCCTCCACCCCCCCTCATCCACCCCCACCCGCACCCCGAACCCACCCTCCACATCCTGCCACACGGTGAGCGACCCCTCCCCCGCATACACCACGAGCACGACCCCCACCCACATGGGAACGAACCACCGGCGAACCATCCTGCCCGGTACGACACGCGAACCCGCCACCCCGCTTCACCAGACCCGCCCTTTTTTCCTTGAAAGAGCCTCCATAGCGGGGTATAGTGGTAAGAAACAGCGTGCTGGGCCTCCTCTGCTGGACAACACACCCCAAAGGAGGTGTCCCATGCGTCTTCGGAACCCCCTCATCCCCCTGCTGCTCCTCGTCGCAACCGCCCTCTCCCCGGCCCCCGTCACCATCGCCGTCCTCCCCGTAGAGGGCATCGGCGTACCCGAGGAACAGGCAGCCGCGGTCACCGACCTCCTCTACACCACCCTCACGGCCGTCCCCCTCTTCCAGGTGGTCGAACGGGCCAGACTCGAGGAGGTACTCACCGAACAGGAGATCCAGGTCTCGGGGCTCACGGGCGCCCAACAGGCCGTCCGCATCGGCAACCTCACCAACGCCCGCAAGGTCCTCATCGCCTCGCTCGCAGCCTACAAGACCGCCTATGTCGAGAGCATCCTCTCCGCAAGGGTGGTCGACGTGGAGAAGGGCACGGTGGAGGCCGCCGCGAGCGTGGAACTCTCCCCCACCACCTCGGTGGAAGAGGCCGCAAAGACCCTCGTCCGCCGCCTCGTTGAGGCGATCCCCCTCTCCGTCACCGTGGCCGCGGTGGAAGGACGCACGGTCTACCTCTCGGCAGGCGAACAGGCCGGGCTCGTCCCGGGCCGCATCGTCACCGCGGTGAAGACCAGGCCCATCACCGACGAGACGGGCGCCATCGTCATGAGGGAAGAGCGCCCCTATGCCCGGCTCCAGGTGGAGGAGGTCCAGCCGACCGGCGCCCGCGCCCTCCTGGTGGAGGCAGAGGAGGAGCTCCAGGTCGGTGATACCGTAGTGCTCGAGGACAGCCCCCTCGCGGAAGGCGCACCCCGGCTCGTGGTGAAGAGCATCCCCGAGGGGGCCATGGTCTACATCGACGGCACATTTTCGGGCAAGACCCCCCTCACCCTCGAGGGACTGTCCCTCGGCACCCATCAGGTGGAGATACGCGCCCCGGGTTACAAACCCTATGCGGGAAAGGTCCGTCTTGCAGAGGGCCAGCAGGCGGTGATCGAGCGCGAGCTCGTCGCCGAAGTACAGGTGGAGGACCTCCTCCGCATAGGCAAGCTCCCCAGGGAGAAGACCGATCCCTCCACCGCACTCACCAGAGGCATCGTCCCGGGAGGCGGCCTTGTCTACGACGGCTACACCAACCTGGGCCTCATGGCAGGAGGGGCCACCCTCATCCAGGCGGCGATAAGCGGGATCTTCCTCTCCAACCTCCTCGACGATGAGACGCCACCCGACCACGAACCCTACAACCTCATCTCCGGCATCACCCTGGGGGCCTCGGCCCTCACCCTCTACCTCTACTCCCTCATCGACGGCATGCTCACCGCCGACGACGACTACCTCTACCCCACCTACGCCGAGCTCGTGCTCTCGGGAGAGGGCCACCACGTCTTTCAGACCCAGACGGCCGACCCTGACAGCACACAGGCCTTCAACCAGGCCGTGGCCGACGGGATTTCGAACACCTCCTGGTTCTTCGTGACGGCCCTCAGGTTCAGGGCGCCCAGGTACCAGTTCGGCCTCGAGATCGACGCCTCACAGGAGGAGGTGATGATGGGCCTCTCCTCCGCCTACCTCCTCCCCCTCTCGGAGCACCTCTCGCTCGGGGCGCAGGTGGCCTTCAAGGGCAACTTCACCGACCCCTCCGACGTGGACCTTTCCCAGACCGCCCCCTCCGAGCTCGCCCCCTCACCCCCGGGCGGGATCACGGCCGTCGGTGCACTTCTCGCCCTCTCCTCCCCTCACGTGGAACTCGACCTCTTCCTCTCGCCCTACGCGGTGGGCACGTGCTACGGTGTGTTCCACAACCCCTCCTGGGGCACGTGGACCTACAACGAGACGCGCTTCCTCCCCTACGGGTACGGCGGTTCGGCGGGCCTCAGCCTCTTCCCCTCGCTCCGCGCCGGCATCCACCTCTGGGCAGAGGGCTACTCGTTCCACCGTACCGATGAGACGCCCGTGGAGAATTCGGAAACCCCCTCGTACGTGGATAACCTGCGGTTCATTCGAGGAGGGATAGGGCTCGTGTACCGCTTCATGTGAAGCCCCGTAGCGAAGTCTCTCGATAATCTTTGCGCGAAACACCGGCACCGCGGGATGGATGCGCACCTCGCCCATGCTGATATATCAGGAAAACTCGAAATTTTTCCCTTTTACTTGAAAAAAATACCGCATTGTGCCACCCTGTAAGGGTAATCACATGTATCCATCTTCATTTCATACGCGGAGGTTTCCCCCATGGTTATCATGACCCTCAACTGCGGAAGCTCCTCTGTGAAGTACCAGATCTACGACTGGGACAAGAAGCGGAGGCTCGCATCCGGTATCGTGGAACGCGTCACCCAGAAGGGATCCGTGATCGTCCACGAGGCCGCTGGAAAACCCGAGTACAAGAAGGAACAGGATTGTCCCACCCACAGAGAGGCCATCCAGCTCATCATCGAGGCCGTCCTCCACCCCGAGTACGGAGCCATCTCCGACCTCTCGGAGATCAAGGCCGTAGGCCACAGGGTGGTGCACGGAGGAGAGAAGTTCGCCCAGTCGGTGGTCATCACCGACGAAGTGGTCGAGGTCTTCAAGAGCATCGCCCACCTCGCTCCGCTTCACAACCCGGCCAACATCCAGGGGATCGAGGCCGCCCGCCAGCTCCTGCCCGACGTGCCGCACTGCGCCATCATGGACACCGCCTGGCACCAGACCATGCCCGACCACTCCTACATCTACGCCCTCCCCTACGAGTGGTACGAGAAGTACGGGGTACGGCGCTACGGGTTCCACGGCACCTCGTTCCTCTACACCTCACGGAGGGCGGCGGTGCTCCTCGGCAAGAAGCCCTCCGAGACCAACCTCATCATCGCCCACATCGGGAACGGGGCGAGCATCAATGCGGTGAAGAACGGGTGCTCCTACGACACCTCGATGGGCCTCACCCCGCTCGAAGGACTCGTGATGGGCACCCGCTGCGGCGACATAGACCCCGCCATCCCCTTCTACATCATGCAGCAGACCGGGCTCTCCCCCAAGGAAGTGGAGTCCATCCTCAACAAGAAGAGCGGCGTCCTCGGGATCACCGGGAAGTGGGTCGACCGCAGGGACGTGGAGATCGCGGCGGAACAGGGGGACAAGCGCGCGATCCTCTGCCAGACCATCGAAGGGTACCGGATCAAGAAGTACATCGGGGCCTACATGGCAGCCCTCGGCCGGGTGGACGCCATCGTCTTCACCGCAGGCGTGGGTGAGAAGGGGCCCATCATACGACAGATCGCCCTCGAAGGCCTCGAGGCCCTGGGGGTGAAGCTCGACCCGGAGCGCAACCGCGTTTCCATGACCCGCAACGCCGAGACCATCATTTCGACCGATGATTCGCCGGTGAAGGTCTTCGTCATCCCCACCGACGAGGAGATGGTGATGACCGAGGACACCTACGCCCTCATGAACGGTACCTACGACATCCACACCCGGTTCACCTACACCTTCGAGAACCCCTCCTACAGGAACGCGGAACGGCTCGAAAAGCTTCCCCGCGACATGGAGAAGTGGCCGGGTCTCGAGAAGATCATCCTCAACACGTGACAGTAGCACCACGTAGAGAGAGGGCGGGGAATCTTCTGGCTCCCCGCCCTTCTTTCACCGACTAGAGGATGAGGGTGGCCTTGCCCACTTTCTGGTAGGCCTCTTCTCCGGCGAAGGCGCGCACCAGCTCGAGCCCGAACAGGCCTGCGGTCCCCACGCCCCTGCTCGTGATGAGGTTGCCGTCTCTCACCACGGGAGAGGGCTCCCACGTACCTCCCTCCACCTCCTTCTCCATTCCGGGATAGCAGGTGAAACGCCTTCCTTCGAGGAGCCCCGCCTTGCCCAGCACCACCGCGGGAGCGGCACAGATCGCCCCGATGGTCTTTCCCGCCTTCATGCAGTGGGAGAGCCAGGCCCGCACCGCGTCCGAGGCGGCGAGGTTGCTCGAGCCCGGCATGCCCCCCGGCAGCACCATGCCGTCGAAGTCCTCGGGCGAAAGATCCGCGAGGAGGGCGTCGGTGACGATGCGCACGCCGCGCGAACCGGTCACCTCCTTGCCGGTGACACCGGCTACCACCACTTCCACGCCAGCGCGCCTCAGCAGGTCGATGGGGGTCACGGCCTCCACATCCTCGAATCCATCGGCGAGACATACTGCGACTCGTGCCATACAAGCCTCCTTGAGAACGTGTTCTCTATCCAAGGGTACTCCGAAACGGGGTGATCGGCTACCTCATACCACCTGCACCGGATCCACGTCCACCTCGAGGTGCACGCCCGAGGAAGGCCTGAAGAGGGGGAGGGTGCGGGCGAGGAGGTCGTGCATGGGGGCGAGTGAGGACGAGCGGAGGAAGAGGTGGTACCGATAGTTGCCGGCGATCCTCTCCATGGGGCAGGGGGCGGGACCCAGGAGCTCGACACCCTCGGGCAGGTCGGCCGAAAGGAGGGAGGCGAATCCCCCGGCGTCCCTCTCCACCTTGCGCTCGTCCCTCCCCCGGAAGACGAGGCGGACGAGTCTCGAGAAGGGAGGGAAGAGGGTCTCCTTCCGCACCGCGAGTTCCTCCTCGTAGAAGCGGCGGAGGTCGTGCTCCCGGGCACACACGATGCCGGGATGATCGGGCAGATACGTCTGGATGACGACCCGGCCGCCCGGCATGAACCTGCCCGCACGGCCCGCGACCTGAACGAGGAGGGAGAAGACCCGTTCGGCGGCCCGGAAGTCGGGCATGTGCAGCCCGGTATCGGCGAGCACCACCCCCACGAGCCCGAGGCGGGGAAAGTTGAAGCCCTTGGCGATCATCTGCGTCCCCAGGAGCACGTCCACCTGGCCGGATTCCATCTCCTCGAGTACGCGCTCGAGTACGCCTTTCTTCCGGGCCGTGTCCGTGTCGAGTCGGGCGATGCGGTAGAAGGGAAAGGTCTCCCTGAGTTGCTTCTCCACCTGCTCGGTGCCCGGCCCGCTGTAGCGTACGTCCACGCTCCCGCACGAGGGACACACGTCGATGGGTCTGGTCCGGTAGCCGCAGTAGTGGCAGACCATCACCTCTTCGGCCCTGTGGTACGTGAGGGGGAGCGAGCAATGGCGGCAGGTCATCTCGAACCCGCAGGCCCTGCATCCCACGTAGTGGGCGAATCCCCGCCTGTTGAGGAAGAGGATGGTCTGCTTTCCCTCTTTCTTGGTACGCTCGATCTCCCTGAGGAGGGGTTTGGAGAGCGGGCCGGGATGGTCCTTGAGGGAGACGATCTCTATACGGGGGGGCTCTCCCCCCGCCACACGCTCGGGAAGGTGGAAGAAGGGAAGCCGCCCTGTATGCATGAGATGGTAGGCTTCGAGCGAGGGGGTGGCGCTCCCCATGAGGAGGAGGGCGCCCTCGGTGCGGGCGCGGTGCATGGCCACCTGGCGGGCGTGGTACCGCGGGGTGGCACCCGACTTGTAGCTCGACTCGTGCTCCTCGTCAAGCACGATGAGCCCGAGGTCGCCGATGGGGGCGAAGACCGCGCTCCTGGCACCTATGACGAAGCGCACCTCGCCACGGACGATCCTCCGCCACTCGGCGAGCCGTTGTGAGGCGGTGAGGCGAGAATGGAGCACCGCCACGTCCTGGCCGAACCGGGCGCGGATGGTCTCCACCACCTGGCGGGTGAGGGCGATCTCGGGCACCAGGTAGAGCACCCCCTTCCCCCGCTCGAGCATGTGCTCGGCGACCGTGAGGTACACCTCGGTCTTGCCCGATCCGGTGACACCCCAGAGGTAGAACATGGGGTGGGTGCAGGAGACCACGGCCTCCACCGCCTCCCGTTGGGCCGGAGAGAGCCGGTGCCGCCGGTATGCCGCAGGCTCATCATACGGCACGGGCGCCTCCCGCTGCACCCTCCCGCCGGGGATCATGGCCGAGAGGGCCTCGCCCAGCCCGCACAGGTAGTAGGAACTCATCCATTGTGCGAGAGAGAGGACACGCCCGTCGAACAGGGGTTCTTCATCGAGCACCTTCTCCACGGGCTTGAGGTCCTCGGGTGCCACACCGGAAGGAGGATTCCCCCTCACCCCTACCACGTACCCGGTGAGCACCCGCCCCCTTACGGGTGCCCGTACCCGCACGCCCACGGGGACCTCTCCCTCCACCCGGTACGTGAGGGGTTCACGGAGGGGAAGATTGAAGGCCACGTCCACCCACATACCCTCACCTCGAGGCATCGTGCACGCCCGCCCCCTCCCCGCGCAGGACGGAAGAGAGGAGCTTGAGGTCCTCCCAGACAGGCCTCCTCAGCGACGGATCCCTGAGGACCGCGCTCGGATGGTAGGTGGGCACCAGGGGAATGTCCCGGTACCGATAGACCCTCCCCCGGAGGCGAGAGATGCCCTCCTGTGTACCGAGCAGAGTGGAGGCGGCGAACCTCCCCACCGTGAGGATGGCCCGCGGTCTCACGAGCGCGATCTGTGCTTCGAGGAAGGGGAGACAGGCCGAAATCTCGTCGGGACGGGGATCGCGGTTCCCCGGCGGCCTGCACTTCACCACATTCGTGATGAAGACATCCCGGCCTCGCTGCAGCCCTATGGCCGCGAGCCACTTGTCCAGGTACTGCCCGGCCCTCCCCACGAACGGCTCGCCCTTCACGTCTTCGTCCGCACCGGGGGCCTCTCCCACCACCATCACCGGGAGGCCCACCCTCCCTGTCCCCGGCACGGCCTGCCGCCGGGTCCGGGCGAGGTCACACCGGTTACAGGCGCGCACCTGCTCGTGGAGGGCCCCGAGCGTACGTGCCGGATCGTCCCCGCCGGTGGGTTTCCCCTCACTCCTCTCTCCTGATCCCGCCACGAGGGGAGGCGCTTCCCCCGGGACGGTGGGTGGTTCGGGGTGTGGGCGCTCCCATCCCCCATGGACGAGGTCTTCCACCAGGAACGAAAGCTCCCACAACTCCTTGTAGAGGTCCTGCTCACTCATACTGCACCTCATGGAGGAAGAGCCCCCACGCCGGGGCGCTGTCCGAGGCCGCCGATCTGTCCCTCGCCTCCAGGATCTTCCACATCATCTCGGGGTCGGCCTTCTGTTTTTCGAGGTCGAGCATGGTACCCACCAGGGCCCGCACCATCCGCCAGAGGAAGGCGTTCCCCACGATACGGAAGACCAGCCGAGCCCCCTCGGGGAACCACGAGGCGGTGTGGATGAGGCGCACCTTGGACGGGCTCGGATCCGACGGGCTGCAGAAGCTGGAGAAGTCGTGCTCGCCCACGATGCAGGAGGCATACGCATTGAGGAGACGGACGTCCGGCAGGCGGTTCACCCACAGGCTGTAGCGCCTGAGGTGGGGATACGGCGAGGGCGAGGAAAACACGTAGTAGCGGTACTCCCGACGCACGGCGCTGTAACGGGCGTGGAAGTCGGGAGGCACCTCCTCGGCCTGGAGGGCCTTCACATCGCGGGGCAGGAAGGAGTTGAGCGCAAGGGCGAACTTCTCCACCGGGAGGGAATCGATGTCGGTGATGAAGTTGATACACTGGCCCACGGCATGCACCCCCGAATCGGTGCGACCCGCCGCATGGACGTGCACCGGGTGCTTGTGCATCCTCGCCAAGGCATCCTCCACCACCCCCTGGACGCTCCGCCCGTTCGGTTGTCGTTGCCAGCCCACGAAGTCCGTACCGTCGTAGGCGAGTACCACTTTGATGTTACGCTGACCCATCTACCGGCTCCCCTCCATCGGCCCCCAGTGACTCGAGCTCCTCCCGGATGAGGTCGTAGACGTCTCTCGCATTGTCGAGGAGCACCTGGGGCTTGTGCTTGGACGCCCTGCCCATGCCGAAGATGCGGGCGATGATCTGCTTGGCCCGCATGAGCGAGGCGACCCGCTTTTCCCTGTTCGATCGTGGACCATACCGATAATCGAGGAGTCCTGCAAGATAGAGGACGCCGTCGTAGCCGTAGTTCTTGTCGAGGTCGGGTCCCTGATACTTGAGGCGGGAGAGCACCTCCTCACCTTTCTGCTCTCTCTCCACCGCCAGGATGTAGAGAAAGCGTGCCTTCCGGTAGAGGTGACGCACGAGGAGGCCCCAGCCCTCATCCGGGAACTGGGCCTGGAGGTCGGAGGCGAGCCAGGCCCCGCGGAGGGCCGAGAGGCCCATCTTGAAGGTGGGAGCCAGGTCGGCCGGAAAGTGTTCGTAGCAGAGCATGGCCAGTACGTAACTCGCCACCCCCTCGTAGAGGCGCCGCGGGGCCGAGAAGGAGAGGTCGGGAAAGATCGAGAGGAGGAGCTCCCGGCGCGCGTCGGTGGAGGCCTCGAGGGGAACTAGGGCCTCGGCGGGGATCTCGAGGAAGTCCTCGGGATAGGCGGCGTAGAAGCATGAGGGACACACCGTCACCGGATACACGAGCGGGTAGACCACCCCATACTTCTTCGAGGGCTCGTAGAGCCTTCGAAGCTCCAGCGTGAGGCGGCCCGCGATGAGACGCCCCCGCCCCGAGAGCAGGTCTTCCCTGAAGAACTCGGTCCTGCACACGGGACACTCCAACGGCCGCTTGGAAAAGTAGGTGAGCTTGAGACCCGTATCAGGGCTGGATTCCTGCGTCATACATCCCCCTCTATGACCACCACGGCGATCGCCGCGTCTTTCTCATGGGTGAGCGAGAGGTGCGCACGGGCCCCCCCACGCCGTGCGAAGAGGTCGCGGGCCCTTCCGTGGAGCACGAGATAGGGACGGCCGTGGGGATCGTTCTCCACCTGCACCTCGTTCAGCGAGAACCCGCGCAGCCCCGTTCCCAGGGCCTTTGCAAAGGCCTCCTTGGCCGCGAACCGTGCGGCGAGCGATCCGGCGACCCCTCCCCCCTTCCGTCGTATGCTCTCTATCTCGAGAGGGTGGAAGTAGCGGGCCACCAGTCCGGGGTTCTCCCACCAGTGTGCGATCCGGTCGATCCTCACCACATCGATGCCCACTCCGAGGATCATTCCCCCTCCTCCGAGACGACTCCGGTAGCCGGGGACTCCCGAAACCTCACCCGCACACCCACCTGGCGAGGTGAGAAGTCGAGCACCACCACCTCCTGGGGAACGATCGGCCGCACTTCCAGCACATACTCACCCGGTTCCTCCACCTCTCCACAGTCCACCACCAGGTGCACATCCTGCGGGGCGAGCCCCTCCATGGTCGAATACGGCCCCTGGATGGTGACCGACCCCTCCTCGGGAAGCCCTTCCATCTCGAGAGAAGGCGACAGGTCCACCGCCACCAGGGGGACCTTCTCAAATGTCTGATGGATGATCCGTTCCCTCACGAGGACACGCACCTCCACCACATCCCCTCCCGGGATCCTCACGGAAGGAGCGGGCCTCACCAGCCGCACGGTGAGGCTCGCATCCTCGGTCCTGCTGGAGAGGTCGATACGCTCCGTGCGTATCTGCGTCACCCCCTCGATCACGTCCCTGGGACCTTCCACCTCGACCGACGAGGGGATCACGAGCATCTGGACCACCTCGTACCCGGGCGGCGGGGAACCCGCCACATCGGGTATCACCTGGAGCGACTTGGAGAGCTTCTCCACCAGTTCCACCGTGATCTGCGAGGGTTCTATGGAAAACTCGGCTTCCACACCCAGGGCGGATTCCCCCCGATCGAGATGGATCGGGACGGTGTAACGACCCGGCACCGTGTGGGAAGAGAGGTCCACGTACACGGACAGGTCCTCGGGGAGGAGGGCGTAGATATCCTCCTCCCTGCCCCGTATCCCCACCCGTACCTTCTCCGGAAGGGGACTCGCAGGGATGAGCGTCTCCGGGAGGCGGGCGCTCAAGGGGATCATCACATACCGTTCCTCGAAGGCCGAGTACCTCTGGGCATAGAAGAGGAGGACGGCGAAGACGAGAGAGACGATCTTCGCGGGGAGGTGGTGGAACACGTTCCTCTTCGTCCTCATACCCCTTCCCCCTGTTCGATGCGGGTCCTCTCCCTCGGGAGTCCGAGCAACCCGGCGAGGACGGCCCTGAGCTCCTCGGGCGAGAGGTCGTAGAGGAGCTTGGATTCGTAGGCGAGCGAGAGGGCACCTGTCTCCTCCGAGACCACCAGGACCACCGCGTCCGACTGTTCGGCGAGTCCGAGGGCGGCCCGGTGACGGGCGCCGAAGGCCCGCCGTGCCTGGGGTTGCTCGGAGAGTGGGAGGAAACAGGCCGCCGCGACCACCCGCCCCTTCTCTATCACCACCGCACCATCGTGGAGCGGGGTGTCATGGCCGAATATGGTGATGAGGAGCGAGGATGAGAGCTCGGCGTCCAGCCGGATTCCCGTCTCTATCACGTTCCGCAGGCTCATGCTCCGGGAGAGGACGATGAGGGCTCCCCGCCGCGCCGCAGAAAGGACCTCCATGGCATTGAGCACCGCGTCGATGTCGAGGGAATACCTCCTCGCCCCGAGGCCGAAGACCTGTCCCTGGCCGAGCCGGGTGAAGATGCGCCTGAGCTCCGGCTGGAAGATCACGAACACGCCGAGCACCAGGCCTGGTGCGAGGAACGAGAGGATCCACCGGAGGGTCGAGAGCCCCAGGACGAAGGCGAGGAGGTAGAGCCCTCCGAGGAAGAGAAGCCCCCTCAGGACCGGGAGGGCGTTGGTCACGAGGAGCAGCTCGTACGTCTTGTAGATGAGGAACGCGAGTATCCCTATATCGAGGAGGGGGAGGAACACCGTGTCCCAGAGGGTCTTGAGCGTCTCTATCATGACTCCGCCGCAGGCCCGGAGGGGAGCGTCGCTCCTTCCACGGCCTCCTTCATGAGGATGAGATCCCTCGTGGCCTTGACATCGTGCACCCTGAGGATGGCCGCTCCTTTGAGGGCGGCGTGGTAGTGGCACGCGAGGGTGCCGGAGAGTCTTTCCTCCACCTCTCTCCCCAGGGTGAGTCCGATGAAGGACTTGCGGGAGACTCCCACGAGCACAGGATACCCGGTGGAGACGAATACATCCAGGTGCTTCAAGAGCAGGAGGTTGTCTTCCCTTCGTTTCCCGAACCCGAATCCCGGGTCGATGATGATCTGGTCACGATGCACCCCTGCCTCGAGGGCGTGTTCCACAAACGAGAGGAGCTCCCTCCGCACCTCCTCCACCGGATCGTCGTAGTGAGGATCGATCTGCATCGTGCGGGGTGTTCCGCGCATGTGCATGAGCACCACCGGCACCCCCCTCTCCGCGACGAGCCGTGCGAGGTCGGGATCGTCCCTGAGGGCCGAGATGTCGTTCACGATGTCGGCCCCTGCATCGATGGCCTCCCGGGCCACCCGGGCCTTCCGGGTATCCACCGAGATCGGAACGTCCACGAGCCTCCTCACCTCCCGGACCACGGGAACGAGCCGGGCGAGTTCCTCCTCTTCGGAGACATAGTCGCTCCCGGGACGCGAGGACTCGGCCCCTATGTCCAGGAGATCCGCCCCCTCCTCCACGAGGGCCACGGCCTTCCTCACCGCCTCCTCACCGGAGGCCCTGCTTCCGGGATAGAAGGAATCCGGCGTCGTGTTCACTATGCCCATGACGAGCGGCCGTCGTTCGTATGGAAGGAGGGCTCCAGATGCGAGTCTGATGGCTTTCATGGGGGCAGTATACCACAAACACGCGGAAGGTGCACGCACTCCCGGCCGTCACGCAGAGTGGGAGTGGAGCCTCCGGGAACCGCCCACCCCCTCGCGGACCAGCTCCGCTATGTGGGCCGCATCGAGGCCGTAGTCGGCGAGGAGCTCCTGCCTCGTCGCATGGGTGGGGAACTCGTCGGGCACGCCTTTGTGGACGAGCCGCACCCCTTCCACATCCACAGCGGCGAGGATGGTCTCTCCGACACCTCCCGAGGCCACCCCATCCTCCAGGAGGTAGACGCCCCGATACCGCGAGAAGATCTTTCCAAGATGGACGAAATCGAGCGGCTTGAGAAAGCGCAGGTGGTAGACATCCGCCGGTATCCCCTCGCCGGAGAGCAGTTCTGCAGCCGAGAGGAGCTCCCTGAGGTGCCCTCCGGCTCCCACCAGGAGGACGTGCGCCTCGCCGGTCTCCCGCAGGAACACCCCCCGTCCGGGGATGAGCTCCTCCTCACATGCCGAGAGAGGGGGAAGGCAGACATCCTTCGGGTACCGAAGGGCCACCGGGCCGCCCCTCTCGAGCGCCCAGCGAAGCATGAGGTGCATCTCGTCGGCAGTCGCAGGCATGAGGATGGTCATGCCCGGCACCGCCTTGAGCATGGGCACATCGAAAATCCCCTGGTGAGTCTCCCCGTCACCGGGCACGAGTCCCGCCCGATCGATCGCAAGCACCACCGGGAGCTTCGGGATGGCCACGTCATGGATCACCTGGTCGATCGCCCGTTGGAGAAAGGTGGAATAGAGGGCGACCACGGGCCTGAGCCCGGCACGTGCGAGGCCTGCGGCGAGCGCCACCGCGTGCTGCTCTGCGATCCCCACGTCGTAGAACCGGTCCGGAAAGGCCTGCCTGAAGGGGGCGAGCCCTGTCCCCGTCTCCATGGCCGCCGTGATGGCCGTGATGCGCTCATCCTTCGAAGCCTCGCAGAGGAGGGCCTGGGAGAAGGCCTGGGTAAAGGTCACCTTTCCCGAGGAGGCCACCTCCCCGCTGTCCACACAGAACGACGGAACCCCGTGATAGGTCGTGGGATCCTCCTCTGCGTAGGGGTACCCCTTTCCCTTCCTCGTCTTCACATGGACCACCACCGGCCGCTGCATCTCCCTCACGTCCTGGAACACCTGGACGAGTCGATCGATCCGGTGCCCGTCGATCGGCCCCACGTATTCGAACCCCAGGACCGAGAAGAGGTTCTGCTCATAGACCAGAGACTTCACACCGGCCTTCAGTCGTTCGACCATGTCCATGAGCCTTCCCCCGTAGTGGGGGATACCCGCGATGATCCCGTCCACCCACTCCCTGAAGTGCTGGTACGAGCTGGTAGACGAGAGCCTGCTGAAGTAGTAGGAGAGGGCCCCCACGTTGGGGCTGATGGACATGTCGTTGTCGTTGAGGACGATGATCAGGTCCTTCTTGAGGTGTCCCGCGTGATTGAGGGCCTCCAGGGCCATGCCGCCGGTGAGGGCGCCGTCCCCGATGACCGCCACCACCTTTCCCTCCCGCCGGAGGAGCTCCATGCCCATCCGGAGGCCCAGACCTATGGAGAGCGAGGTGGAGGCGTGCCCCGTCTCCACCACGTCGTGTTCGCTCTCCGAGGGCTTGGGGAACCCGCTTATCCCCCCCCTCTGGCGAAGGGTGGGGAAGGCATCACGTCTGCCCGTGAGGATCTTGTGGGGGTAACACTGGTGCCCCACGTCCCAGATGATCCTGTCCTTCGGGCTCTCGAAGACATAGTGGAGGGCAAGGGTGAGCTCTATCACGCCCAGATTGGATGCAAGATGTCCTCCCGTCCGGCTCACCGTCGCAAGGATATACTCCCGTATCTCCTCTGCCAGCTCGGAAAGCTGGGAGAAGGAAAGTCTCTTGACATCCTCTGGCCCCTCTACCTGAGAGAGGTACGTGAAGTTCACCGGCCTGCCCTCTTTCGAGTCATGAAACCTCAGCGTTTCTTCTTTTTATGGCGGTTCTTCCGGAGTTTCTTCTTCCTCTTGTGCTTGGCGATCTTCTTCCGCTTACGCTTTCTTCCGCACGGCACCGATCTCTCTCCTCACAAAGAAGTGGTGGATGCATTATGCGAACCCCGTCCCCTTTCGTCAAGGGCCTCACCCCTGGAGTCGGTAGGTCTCCACGCTCACCCTCGACCCCACGGCCTCCACGACATCCCTGAAAGGCAGCTCACCCTTGTCGAGGAACGAGAAATCGCCCGAGACACCCGCATGGGCGATCTCCCGGGAGAGGGGAATACTCCCCAGGAACGGAATGCCGAGGCTCTCCGCGGTACGGGCCGTGAGCCCCTCGCCCCACACCTCGCCGGCCATGTTCTCTATGACACCCAACAGGGGTACCGAGAGCCGCTTGAAGGCGTCCACCCCGCGTCGCAGGTCCTCCTGGGCGAGGGGGTGCGGCGTGGCCACCAGGAGGGCACCGGTGAGCGGCAGGAGCTGGCTCGCGCTGAGCTGCACGTCCCCCGTGCCCGGGGGGAGATCGAGGAGGAGGTAATCGAGTACGGGCCACTCCACCTGGGTGATGAGCGACTGGAGCATGCTGTGGAGCATGGGACCTCGCCAGACCAGGGCCTGCCCCTCCTCCACGAGGAACCCCACACTCATCACCACGATCCCCTCCCTCGTCCGGGCAGGGACGATACGCTCACCCTCCGCCTCGGGACCCTGCACGGGCGGGAGGAGGCGGGGGATGTTGGGCCCGTAGATGTCGGCATCCAGGACCCCCACCTTGGCTCCCAACCTGTGGAAGAGGTGGGCGAGGAGGGCGGTGACCGTGGACTTACCCACCCCGCCTTTTCCGCTTCCCACCGCGAGCACGGTCTTCACGGGCACCGAGAGCCTCTCCTGGATGCGGGCGTCCTGACGGACACGCGCGCTCACGCGGATGTCCACCTCCCGCACCTCGGGGAAGGCCGAGAGGAGGGCCTCCCTGCACTGCGCCGTGAGCGTCTCTTTGAGCGGACACCCCGGAGTGGTGAGCTCGAGGGTGAAGGCGATCCTCCCATCCTCTATCGAAAGGTCCTTCACGAACCCCAGCTCCACGATGTTCCTGCCGAGTTCGGGATCCGTGACCTTCGACAACACCTCGTAGACTGCTTCAGGACTCATGGGTCTAAGGTACTCACCCGATCCGGAGAAGGCAAGCGCCGGCCTCCCCCATGGGGTTACGGCCCCCCGTCCTCAGGGGGAGGGACGTCCCGAGCCGCCCCCACGACGGAGGGATCATGCACCTCATCCACCACCCGGACCGGAAAGGGCGAGGTGACCGATCCCGTGTAGACCGAGACGTGGGGGAAGGGTATCTCTATCCCCTCGGCATCGAAGCGCTGCTTGATCTCGTGCATGATGGAGTTCTTGAGCTTGAGGTAGTCGGTCTTTATGAACCACACCCCAAAGAAGATCTCGATCCCCGAGGCCCCAAAGGCCTTGAAGACGATGAGGGGCTCCGGCTCGTCCAGACAGTAGGGATTCTTCTCGGCCACCTCGCGCAGTATGCGGGCCACACGGGTGAAGTCCTCCTTGTAGGCCACCGAGAGATCGATGTCGAGGCGCCGTATGGGATAGTAGGTGATGTTCACGAGCTCCTGGTTGATGAGTCTCTCCGAGGGGATACGTACGAACCTGTTGTCGAAGGTGCGCACCTTCACCGAGAGGAGGTCCACCGAGACCACGAACCCGGTGATCTCGCCCACCTTGATGAGATCGCCTACGCTGAAAGGTCGCTCGGAGAGGAGGAAGATCCCGCTTATGAGGTTCGACATGCTCGTCTGCGCCGCGAACCCCACGGCTATACCGGCGATCCCCGCAGCTCCAAGGATGGTGGTCGGACTCACCCCAAGCTTCTGGAGCACCACCAGGATAAGCAGAAGGAGGCCGGAATAGTAGACAAACTTGGTGATCACCATGCTCGCATGGGGTGAGAGCTTCCGGAGCACCACCTTGCGGAGAAAGAGGCTCAGCAGCTTGAGGCTGAGAAACCCTCCCACCACCAGGACGAGAATCCCGAGGGCATCCCCCCACCACTCCATGGAGAGGAGTCCAGACAGATCCACGGACGGCCACTTCATACTCAAAACCCCGTGAGACTGCGGATGAGGGAAGCCCCCATCACGAAGATGTTTCGAGTCGCCTTCTCCCTGGGACCCGAGACGAGCACCTCGCCCTCGGTGTACCCCGGAGCACCCCTCTCGAACTTCCACTGGAGCTCTCCGGTCTCTCCGCGGAACGAGAGCGATGCGCGGGAGGTGGTGAGCCTGTCCCCACCGCGGTAGAGGGAGAGGAAGGCAACGGGCACGACGAAACGCTCCAGAAGGAGCTCCCCCTGGGTCCGGTTGTGGAGACGTACCGCACAGAGGGCCCACATGCCCGGGGGACGATCCTCGGGTTCGGTCATGATCCTCGTCCTGAAGGAATAACCGAGCACTCCCGACTCGGGAGATCCGGACCACGTGTTGGAAAACACCATCGGCGGGAGATCGAACACTGTGTACTCGTACGAGTCGCCACGAAGGACGAGCTTCACCCACAGGGGGATGTGAAAGAAGATGCGGTGCTCGTTCCCTGGAAACACCCGCAGAGGATCCTCGAGAAACAGGATGAGGGGTTTGTCGGGCACCGCAGGGAGAAGGGAGAAAGACCGCGCCGGCACGCTGAGGAGGATGCTCTGGGTGGTCACCTCCTCCGGAGGTCCGGTGATCGGGGTACCCGGACGGATATCGAGATCCACCTGACGTGATCCGTACCGATACGCCAGCCTGCACATTCCCTTCTCGTACCCGAGGGAGAGCCTGAGCCGCCCCACCCGTACGCGGTATCCAGCCCCCTCCTCCAGGGTATAGGCCTCCTCCGGTTGCATGAAGTCAGTGTACCCTGAAGGAGCGAGGATGCCAAGGACGCACCACTTGAGGAAGGAGGCTCACATGTGGGCGACGATCTGGTTACCGAACTCACTCGTGGAGACCTGTTCGGCCCCTTCCATGAGACGTGCGAAGTCGTAGGTGACCTTGCGGGAGGCGATCGCACCGGTGAGGCCCTTTTCGATGAGCGCAGCCGCCTCGTGCCAGCCGAGGTACTCGAACATCATCTTCCCCGAGAGGATCACGGAGCTCGGGTTGACCATGTCCTTCCCCGCATACTTGGGTGCGGTGCCGTGCGTGGCCTCGAAGATCGCATGCCCTGTGTCATAGTTGATGTTCGCCCCCGGAGCGATACCGATACCCCCCACCTGAGCTGCGAGGGCGTCGGAGACGTAGTCCCCGTTGAGGTTCATGGTGGCGATCACGTCGAACTCCGCAGGTCTGGTGAGGATCTGCTGGAGGAAGGCGTCGGCGATGGCGTCCTTCACGAGCACCTTCCCTTCCGGCACGACGCCGTCGGGGACATCCTCCCAGGTGACCACCCGATCGCCGAACTCCTCCTTCGCCACCTCGTAACCCCACGCCCTGAAGGCCCCCTCGGTGTATTTCATGATGTTCCCCTTGTGCACGAGGGTCACGGAGCGCCTTCCGTGGTCGAGGGCGTACCTGATCGCGGCCCGTACGAGACGCTTCGTCCCCGTGGGGCTTATGGGCTTGACCCCGATCCCCGAATCCTCGCGGATCTGCCACCCGAACTCCCTCCTGCAGAACTCGATGAGACGCTTCGTACGCTCATCCCCCGAGGGGAGCTCGAATCCGGCGTAGACGTCCTCGGTGTTCTCCCGGAAGACCACCATGTCCACCAGCTCCGGGTGTCGTACCGGGGAGGGGATGCCGGGATAGTACTTCACCGGTCTCAGACACACGTAGAGATCGAGCATCTGCCTGAGCGTCACGTTGAGGCTCCGGAAGCCACCGCCGACGGGCGTGGTGAGGGGGCCTTTGATCCCCACCAGGTACTCCTTGAAGGCCTCGAGGGTCTCGTCCGGGAGCCACGTCCCCTTCTCCCGGTAGGCCCGTTCGCCGGCAAACACCTCCAGCCACGCCACCTTCCGCCTACCGCCGTAGGCCTTCTCCACCGCTGCATCGAAGACGCGAACCGCCGCACGCCATATGTCGGGACCGGTCCCATCTCCCTGGATGAAGGGGATGACGGGCTCGTCAGGTACGACGAGTCCTCCAGCTTCCTTTCGTATCTTCTCTCCCACGGCTTCTTACTCCTTCCTGCAGGGGGATATGCATGGCATCTCACTATAGCGGACCTGCACGCCCTTGCCAACCCCTCGACTTACACTATAAGATCGACCCGTGAGCAGCACCGTCCGTACCACGCTCATCCTCCTCACCCTCGTCGTCCTCTCCCTGTCCTTTTTCTTCGTGCCCTCACCCCCATGGGTGGACGGGTATCTCCTTCCGGAACGACCTCCCGAACGGACACACATCGCCCGACTTCTCTCGTTGATCCCCGAGAGTTCACCCGAGACGAGACTCATCGCGGTCAAGGAGATAGCGGGTTTTCTCGCACAGGAAGGACTCTGGACGAAACGGGCCGCCTTCCTCTCCGGCCTCGCTTCCCGGACTCCCGACTCGCCCCTCACCGCCTATTACCTCTATCTCCTCGCCCGTCAGTACCAACGGGAGGGTGCGGAGCCTCTCGCCCTCCTCTACTACCGGAGGATCCTCGAGGGATATCCCGACCTGCTCATCGAAGGGATACCCCTCCATTTCCTCTGTCTCAGGGAGCTGGCCGACAAGGAGAAAGATCCGTACACCAGGATCCGCTACTACAATCTCCTCATCCAACGGTACGCCTCCCGGATCGATGCTGGCGTCGCCTACTACTTCCTTGCCAAGTCCTACGAGCAGGCCGGGATGTGGGACGACGCCATCCGTACCTACCGGCTCTTCCTCAACTACCCCGCCACCAGCATCCCGGGTGAACCCGAGGCCTACCTCAAGGTTCAGGAACTCCTCGCCTTCCACGATTCGCCCAAGAACTGGCTCTTCGACGATCTCGAGAGTCTGTTCGACGCCGTCACGTACGCCATTCGCACCAGGAACGCCGCCCTCCTCTCGCGGTATCGGGCGAAGGTCAACTTCTTCTCCATCTCGTGGGAGCAGGAGCGGACCGCCAAGAACGCTCAGGTGATATTCGACTTCACCCCCTTCTTCTCCGGAACCAGGGTCCGCTATGCGAGCGAACTCGATCCTTCCTCCACCCCGAGCGAGGCCTACCTGAGGACCTGGGGGTGGTCGTACCGGATAAACGTCTGGTATCTCTACTTCAGGCGGGTGAACTATCCTTTCGATCCCGACATCGACGGAAAGTGGGAATGGGCCGGTATCTATTTCGGCGAGAAGTTCTAGCCTGCATCCTCCTTTCGGCGGCCATCCTCCCGGGGGAAGAGGCGCCGTCACGCCCCCTCCGCACCGGACCCGCCGAGGTTCCTTCCTGGTCACACCACGCCGGCCCACGGGGCTACTCCCTCCGGGTGCCCCCCCACCCGCTCATCGAGGCCGAACGGGAACGGCTCCTTTCGAGAGAAGGAAAGACGTGGCTCGCACGCAGCCTCGAGCGTGCGAGGCCCTTCTGGCACTTCATCTCCCTCAGCATCATGGAAGCGGGACTCCCCTGGGAACTCGTCTACCTTCCGGTGGTGGAGTCGGCCTACAACGTACGCGCGGTCTCCCGCTCGGGGGCCGTGGGGCTCTGGCAGTTCATGGAGAACTCCATGCACCCGTGGCTCACGAAGAACGAGTGGATCGATGAACGGCGGGACTTCGTCCTCTCCACCCGCGCGGCCATCGAAAAACTCTCCTACAACTACTCCGTCCTGGGAGACTGGCTCCTCGCCCTCGCCGCCTACAACTGCGGCCTCAACCGCATGCTCTCCATCATACACCTCACGGGACTCACGGATTACTTCGCCCTCGCCGAAGGAGGTCACCTTCCCCACCAGACCACACACTACGTGGCCCGGTTCATCGCCGTGGTGGAAATAGCATCCCAGGCGGCCCGACACGGGCTTCCCATCTCGTGGGAAGAACCATGGGAATGGGAGGGGCTCTCCGTGGACAGACCGGTCTCGCTCCGTCTCCTCTCCGCACGGACGGGGGTCCCGCTCGACATCCTCGAGGAGGCGAACGCCTCCTTCCTCCTGGGGATCGCCCCTCCCTCCAGCGTGATCAGGATCCCCCGACACTATGCCCCGGCAGTGAGGGAAGCCCTGGAATCAGTCCCCTTGATGGACATCACCCTCCACACTGTACGTACAGGCGACACACTCTCCGCCCTCTCACGGTACTACGGAATCCCCCTCTCCCTCCTCTACCTCTACAATCCGGACGTCCGTCCACGCGCCCTCACGCCGGGCATGACCCTCATCATCCCCCTCGTCTCCCCCCGGACCCCTCCACCCCCTCCCGCCCTCCCCGCCTCCCTCAGGTGGGAACACCACACGGTCGAGGAAGGCGAATCCCTCTGGCGGATCGCGCGCACCTACGGCTCCACCGTGGAGTGGATCGCCCTCGCGAACGGCCTATCCCCTTCCGCGGTCATCCATCCGGGAATGCGGCTCAAGATACCCGTGCCCCTGGTCGAGGAATAAGAGATGAGGCGCATCTTCCTCTTCGCAGGCATCCTCCTGTCGCTCCCCGTCCTCACCCAGGAAGCCCCTCCTGCCATCCACTGGAGGCTGGACTGGGAGGCCCAGACCCTCGAACTGACCATCGGGCTCGCACCCCCGGCCGGCCGGCTCACCCCCGACGCACCCCACCGCACCCTCCAAGACATCCAGACGCTCCTCCCCCTCTCCCTCAGGCAGACCCTCTCCACCCTCCGCATTTCCTCCCGCATCACCGGAGAGGACTTCTTCCGCTCCAACCCCGATCGCCTCCTCTCCCTCCTCGCGCTCCCCGAGACCAAGCGCCCCGACCTCATCACCTACAGCCAGGACCTCTCGCGTATCACCGCCCGCTACACCTTCTCCGTGCCCCGCGAAATCCTCCCACACCTCCTCCTCCACCACGACCCCGACCCCCTCCCCGAGCGCATCGGATGGGTACCCGCCGACACCTTCTCCGGACTCGTCATCGACGCGAAGGGCACCTTCCCCGTATATGGAAAGCAAGGGGAAACCGCCGCACTCACCCCCTCCCTCTTCCCCCGCCTCTACAGCACCACCGGGGAGCTCGTCCTGAGCGAACGCATGATCCCTCCCCAGGTACTCACCCGTTGGGGAGCCGTGGCCTTCACCACCTCCTACCGGGAGGAACCCCATCTCGAACGCATAGGCGCACATCCCCTGCGCATCCGGGCGGAAGCCGTCTTCGGCCAGGGGAGGACCGATCTCGTGATTCCCGAGGAAGCGGTGAGGATGCTCCTCGCCCATCCCGAGAACCAACGCATCCTCACCGAGGGAAGGATCCTCGTCATCTGCGAAAACGTAGTGCAAGAAGGGCCATGACCCCCGCGTCCTTCACCATGTGCTCGATGACGCAGTACTCATTGGGCTGGTGAGCGGTCTCGTCCACGGTCGACCACACCACACAGTCGAACCCCTCGTTCCGAAGGGGAGCGGCCACCGTGCCCCCTCCTATCCCCATGGGACGCGCCTCGACACCGTAGACCTCCTCCACCGCGGCCTTCAGGGCATCCACGAGCGGGGCATCCGCGGGTGTGGGCCTCGAGACGATCCGCTGCACCACCTCCACCGAGATCTCGACGCCGTAGGCCGCCTCCACCTCGCGGCAGAGGGCCTCGACCGCCCCCATGACCTCGGCAAGGTCCACCTCCGGGAGCACCCGGCAGTCCATGTAGAACACGTCCTCGCCCGGCACGGTGTTGATGTTGGGCACGTTGGGGTCCTTACGGGAAGGCACGAAGGTGGAACAGGGAGGCACGAACAGATCGTTCCGCCGGGGGAACCGCTCATCGAGCCGGGAGAGCCTCACCACCAGATCCGAAGCCGCCACGAAGGCGTTCTTCCCCAGATCGGGCCTCGAGGCATGGCACTGGCGTCCCCGTGTGGTGAACTTGAGCCACAGGAGCTGCTTCTCCGCCACCTCGATCATGGAGCCGTCGGGGAGTCCCCCGTCCGGCACCAGGAACACGTCCCCCTCCTTGAAGAGACTCCTGTGGGAGGTCACGAGCGCCTGGATACCGTAACGGTTGCCGAACTCCTCGTCCGCCACGAAGAGGAGCTTCAGGGGCCGCTCGGGCGCAAGGCCGAGGGCCACCAGGGCACGCGCCGCGAAGATCGAACTCGTCATCGACTGCTGGTTGTCCTCGGTTCCCCGTCCGTAGATACGCCCCTCCTTTACCACCGCGGTGAAGGGATCCCCGTTCCACAGTGCGACTTCGCCCGGCGGCACCACGTCGAGGTGCGTCATGATCCAGAAGGCAGGTCCGTTCCTGTCGTGCCAGAGTTCCACCAGGATCGAAGGCCTGGAACCGCGTTCGGCCCGCTCGTCAGGCACCTCCACCACCGAGAGGGATGCCGCCACCCCCTTCTCGCGCGCCTCGCGCAGGAGATGGGCCTCCAGCCACTCGACGAGGGCCTGGGCCTTCTCCCACTCTCCTCGACCACCCACCTCGGGCGAGAGGGCGGGGTGAGAGGTGAGCAGCCGCTGCAGCTCGACCATCTCCTCGGTGTGTGCCTCCATGTAGGAAAGCATCCTCTTGCTCGTATCCTCGTGCATGTCACGCTCCTTCCTCTTCCAGAATGTCGACGTCGCTCCCCGATCCGAGATCCCGAAGCCCCTTCGAGAAGCCCTCGAGGCACCGCCGGGGGAGACGACACGTGAGCGAGATCTCGGAAGTGAACTCCTGCTCGAGCACCGTCACCTCGTACTCCTCGAGCAAGGGCCCCAATCGTGAGAACAGAGGATAGGGAACCACGAGCCGGATCCGCGCCATGGGGACGAAGGGCCGCACGGGGAGACGGTCGAGGGCCCTGCGGGCCGCTTCCGCATAGGCATGGACGAGCCCGCCCGTACCGAGCTTCACGCCGCCGAAGTAGCGGACCACCGTGACCACCACGTTCCAGAGCCTCCTCCCCCTGATGAGGGCCATGACGGGTCTCGCAGCCGTACCGTGAGGCTCGCCGTCGTCGCTCATCCCCTGGACCTCCGAACGCGGACTTCCCACCACATAGGCGTAGACCACGTGTGTGGCATCACTCCACTCCCTCCGTCTCTCCTCGATGACATCCCGTGCCTCTGCGACCGAAAAAGCCGGCACCGCATGGGCGATGAAGCGGGAACGCCGCATCTCCAGCTCGGCCCTCGCCTCTCCTGCAGGAACGAGGAACTCGGACATGGCACAAGAGTACCGGATACGCTCCGATGTGGCAACGCCTACCGTGAGGGAGATCCCATGGACTCGCGCTCCACGATCCCGGGCACCAGCTTCACCACCCTCGGGGAACGATCCCCGGAATCGATGGCCTCGAAGAGGAGGTCGGCGGCCTTCCTTCCCAGCTCTTCCTTGGGATGGACGAGCGAGGTGAGAGGTATCTCGGCGTAGTGGGCGTACTCCGAATCGTCGAACCCCAGGATGGAGACATCTCCGGGCACCGACAACCCCGCCTTCCTGATCTCCTGCAACCCCTGAATCGCACAGAGATCGTTGTAGAAGAAGAGGGCGGTGGGCCGTCGTTCAGGAGGGAGGGAGAGGAACGCCGCCACCAGCTTACGGGCGGGATCCATGCCCGGTTGGTCCTCCGCTTCGGTGAACCCCCACACCCACTCCTCCCGAAGTTCACCCCCTCGGGAACGGACCACCTCACGGAACCCCTGGAGGCGGAGGACACCCGGCACCACGTCCTTCTTGTAGACGATCCCCACCCTCCTGTGCCCCCAGTTCATGAGGTAAGAGGCGGCGAGCCTTCCCCCTTCCACATCGTCGGGTGTCACGAAGGAGAAGGGGAGATCCTCGTAGTAGCAATCCATGAACACCACGGGAATCGAGAGCCTCTCCAGGGCCGTGAGGAGTCGGGTGTTCGACTTGAGATGCGCGCTCATCGCAGGTTCTATGATGAGTCCCTCGATCCCCCGCTGGAGCATGTTCTGGAGGAGATGCCACTCCTTCTCCGTATCGCCTCCGGAGTTCCCCAGGATGAGGCTGTAGCGCCTCTCGTAGGCGCAGTCCTCTATACCCTGCAGGATGGAAGGGTAGATGTACTTCTTGGTGAGGGGGGTGATCACCCCCACGAGATAGGGCTTCTTCTCGCTCCCCCGCCCTTTCCCCTTGTAGAACGTACCCTTCCCCTGAATACGATAGACGACTCCCTCCTGGACCAGGAGGTCGATGGCCTGGCGCACCGTGTTCCTGCTCACCCCATAGGTCTGGATGAGAGTGGGCTCGGAGGGGATCCTGTCCCCCTCCTTGAGCCCTTCCTTTTCTATGTTGTGCATCAGGATGTCGTAGAGCTGACGGTACTTGGGTATGTGGAGATCGTCTCGAATGTGCATGCCTGCCTCGCATACGGAAGTCTTATCTTATGACTTCCAGTATGCCGCAAAAAAGACTATCCGTCCAGCGCTTCATAAAGAAAGTAATCGAAGTCCGCCCACACCCCCGTCCCCCTGAGGTCCTGGCATGCGATCCCCACGAACATGCCCGTGAAGCCCAGCGGTACCACGTAGTCGTCCGAGAGCTTCCACGAGGGGAGCACAGGTCCAATCTCCTTCCACTCCACTCCGTCGATCGAGTAGGAGAAGCGGACGTCGTAGAGATCCATCTCGACCCTGAGGAAGACCGGCCCCTCATCGGGGAGCACCACCTCGTCGTCTCCCAGGGGCATGGAGAGGAGGCCCCTATCGTAGACCAGGAGCCCCAAGACTCTCCGTCCCCCGTCGTCCGCAGAGATACGGAGATAGTACTGGTTCGACTCGTCGTAGCGTACGAGGAGGCCCGCCATGTGCTGAAAGCTCGTCGGCGAGAACTCCACGGCCGTCTGGGCCCGCCATCTGAAGTGTTCCACCCTCCGGGCCAGGAGGCTCTGGTCGAACTCCGAGAGGATCGATTCGCGTCCGTAGAGGCGTACGAAACCCGGCCGCTCGGTGAGCGAGTACTTCCCCTCAAGCGGCATCCTGAGGAACTGGTACTCGGGCCTCAAGCCCGGGCCGTCGAAATCGTCCTTGAACACGGCCCCACCCCGCTTCTCCACAGGATCACCGGGCAGGCGCACCTCGGTCTGCGGATGGGGGCCTCCCTCCACGTGGGGCCAGTCATCTTCGCCCCACCGCACCGCCTGGAGGGCCGTCTCCCTCCCGAGCGGGCAGTAAAGGGTTCCCGGAAGGGGCCTGCCGCACAGGTGGACGAGTACCCACAGGTCGTCGGTGTAAGGACACATACTCGCGTGTCCCGCCTTCTGGAGCCCCTCGGCAAGGTACGGGCGGACGTCCCCTCCATACGCCACCGCCCGATCGAAGCCCTCCCTCTCCCTCACGCTCGTGAGGATGGGATTCTGCGGGTGCACCTCGTACGGGCCAGTGATGCTCCTCGATCGCGCACACGTGACCGCATGGGCATAGGTGGTCCCGCCCTCCGCGACGATGAGGTAGTACCAGCCGTTCCGCTTGTAGAGGTGCGGCCCTTCGGTGAGGCCGATGGAGGTGCCGGTGAAGATCTTGTACACCGGCCCCACGAGGCGCTTGGCCCCGGGATCGTACTCCTGGAGGAGGATCCCCGAGAAGTGGTTGTGTCCCTCACGGTAGTCCCACTCCATGTTGAGGAGCCACTTCTTCCCATCGTCGTCGTGGAAGAGCGAAGGATCGAACCCGCTCGAGTTGAGGTAGACCGGCTCGCTCCACGGACCTCTCACGTCTTCAGCCGTGGTGAGGAAGTTGTGCACATCCTTGGGCCCCTCGGAGTTCCCCCGATCGGTCCAGGTGCGCACGATCGAGAAGATGAGGTAGAACCGTTCGCCGTCGTGGCTCAGGCACGGGGCCCACACTCCGGCCGAAGCCCGTACCCCCTGGAGGGGGAGCGCCCCCGGGTCGTCCAGGGGGCGGCTCACGAGCTCCCAGTTCACCAGATCCCTGCTGTGGTGGATCTGCACACCGGGAAACCACTCGAAGGTGGACGTGGCGATGTAGAAGTCGTCTCCCACACGCACGATGGAAGGATCGGGATTGAAGCCGGGGAGAATCGGATTCCGTATGGTCCGCATGCCTACTCCTTGAGTGCGCCGAGGCTGATGCCCTCGATGATGAACCTCGAGGCGATCGAGTACACGATGAGGATGGGGAGCAGGGAAAGGGCGATCGCCAGGTAGAGCATACCGAAGTCGGTCTTGTAGGTACTGGTATTGAGCTGCCCTATGATGATGGGCACCGTGAACTTCTCATTCGAAAAGAGCACGACGAGGGGGAGCAGGTAGTTGTTCCAGTTCCCCACGAAGGCGAAGATCCCCATGGTGGCGAGCCCCGGGGTCAGGAGCGGAAGCCCCAACCAGTGGAAGATCTGCAACTCCCCTGCACCCTCGATGCGGGCCGCCTGGAGCATCTCCTGATCGATGATCGAGGAGGCGTACTGACGCAGGAAGAAGACCGCGAAGGCGTTCGCCCCTCCCGGCAGGATGAGGGCCCAGAAGGTGTCGAGCATGTGGTACGCACTCAGGAGCTGGAAGTAGCCTATGATACCCAGCTGTGCGGGCACCATGATCACCCCCAGGACCACGGCGAACAGGAACCGTTTCGCCGGGAAGTTGTAGAAGGCGAACCCGAAACCCGCGAGGGCCGCCACGTAGAGGCCGAGGAGGGTGGCGGACGTCGCCACGAAGAAGCTGTTCCTCAGTCCCCGAAAGATGTTGAGATTCTCCCCCTTCCCTTTGCCCCACAGGGCGACGAGGTTCTTCCCCAGAGAACTCCCGGGGAGGAGACTCAGTCCCTGATTGATCTCCATGCTCGAACGCGTGGCGTTCACGAACGTGATGTAGAAGGGAAGGAGACAGATCACCGCGAGGATGACGAGGAACACGTAGACCAGCACCCGCTGGATGAACATCCTTGTCGAATAGGATTCCATTCCGATCATCGTTTCCTCCTGTTCTCTCGACCCGCGAGTACGAAGTAGAGGAGTGAGAATATTACGATCAGGAAGAAGAGCACCCAGGCCACCGATGCCGCATAGCCCATGCGGTGGTAGCGGAATCCACGGTCGTAGAGGTATATCACCGTGGTGGTGACCGCCTGACCGCTCTCCCCTGCGAGTCCCATACGGAGGATGTAGGGGATATCGAAGATCTGCATACCACCGATGAGACTGGTGATGAGCACGAAGGTGATCACCGGGGCAAGGAGCGGCATGGTGATCGACCAGAAGACCTGCCAGGCGGTCGCGCCGTCCACATAGGCCGCCTCATAGTACGTCTTCGGGATACCCTGGATCCCCGTGGTGAGGATGATGGCCGTGTACCCGAACCAGAGCCAGGTCTGAACGATCGAGACGATGAACTGGGTCCTCACGGGATCCCTGAACCAATCGATGAAGGCCTCTTCGTTGGCCGCGAAGAGGATCTGGTTGAGCGCTCCGTGCTTCCAGTCGAGGAGCACGTTGATGAGCAGGGCGATGGTCGCCGCGGTCACCAGGTTGGGGAAGTAGTAGACCGCCCGGAACACGCTTATCCCCTTGATCCTGTACCTGATGTCGGTGAAGAAGAAGGCCACGAGAAAGGCGAGTGCCAGCTGCATGAGGATGTTGGGGAGCCAAATCCGCCACGTGTTGAAGAAGGCGAGCCAGAAGTACTTGTCCACGATGAGGTCTGCGTAGTTCTTCAGGCCCACCCAGTCCATCTTCTTGAGGCCGTCGTAGTTGGTGAAACTCAACATGAGGGTGTTGATGATGGGATAGAACTGGAACACCACCAAAAAGAGGAAGAACGGGGCGACGAACCCGAGCCCCACGATCTGTAAGTATCGTTTCACGGTTCCCTCCATGAAAATGGGGGCTGCAGAGGTCCTCTGCAGCCCCCGTAATGCTTCACATGCTTACTCCACAGTGAGCTCAGGATAGGCGTTCTTCACCTGTTCCTTGATCCACTGGATCGCCTCTTCCTTGCTCTTCACACCATTGGCGTAATCGGCCACCGCCTGGTTGATGAAGGCGAGGATGTTCTGGTCCTTGCCGGTCACGAGCGAACCGTTCACCTTCGGCGCGAGATCCGCGAAGAAGTCATAGTGGTTCTGACCACCGAGATAGGGTTCGGCGAAGGTGTCCTTGATCTTCTCCACCACCTTCCGGTTGCTGATGAAGTCGCCCGTCTCCTTCGCCCACCACTCGAGGGTCTCCTCTTCGAGGGTGAACATGTGGACGAACTTCCAGGCGTTCTCCTTGTTCTTGCTGTCGGAGTAGATACCGAGCCAGGTCCCGCCCCAGAAGTAGAAGGCCGGCGGAGAGGTGAGTCCCCAGTCACCCTCTGAATCGGGGGCATTGGCCTTGAGCACGTAGTGGAGGAACCACGTACAACCGAAGTAGGCGAAGATATTGGAGTCCTTCTTCATCCCGTCGAACCAGGCGGGCCCCCACTGTCCTGCCTCGGCGGTGAGTCCTTCGTCACGAAGGGTCTTCACGAAGTCGAAGTAGGGCAGATATGCATCGTCCAGGATGAACTTCCCGTCCTCCACGAAGGCGTGTTTCCGCTGGGCGTAGGGAATCCACTGGGTTTCCACCAGGGTGGGGAGGAACTTCACGGTATCACCGCTCTTCTCCTTCATCATTCGGGCGGTCTCGAGCATCTTGTCCAGGCTGGCGAAGTACTTACCCACTTCCTGGGGATCGTCGGTTCCGAGGTACTCCTTCGCGATTCCCCTCCTATAGAACACACCGCCCGGGGTCGTCTGCCAGGTGAGCCCCCTCAGCTTGCCGTCCGCGTCCGTCGCCATCTCGACGGCATAGGGATACATGTCGGACACATCGGCGTTGTACGGAGGACCGGAGAGGTCGTCCCAGTAGCCGCTCTCCACCAACTCCCGCACGAACTGCTGCTCACCGGTGAACACGTCAGGCACGTTCACACCGGAGGCGAGCACCTGTCTGAGCTTCGTCATGTAGTCCTCGTGGGGCACGATGGTGAACTCGTAGTCGATGCCGGTCTTTTCCTTGAACCGATCGATCGGTTTCTGGAGCTCGTCGGTGAAGGACCACACCACGATCTTGGCAGGAGCAGCTGCCGCAGCCTCCTCCTTCTTCGCACATCCTGCGAGGAGCACTGCCACAACGAGTCCTACCAGAAGAAAGGAGAGCTTCTTCATACGATACCTCCTGGTAGATAGATATTGAGTTGTAGGAACAACCAGAGAAAGTATAGCACGGGTTCTGAGGTGTGACAAGAGGAAATTTCACGCAATCAACTATTCCACGGTCGACGAAGATTGCCTCACGACGGTCTTCCCTCTATACTGCAGCTGTACATCCCCGCGAGAGGAGACGCACATGGACTTCGTGAAGACCATAGGCCTCGTGGCCCACGACAACCGGAAACAGGACCTCATCGAATGGGTGAGGTGGAACTACAAGACCCTCATTCAACACAGGCTGGTCTGCACGGGGACCACCGGGAGACTCGTCCAGCAGACCATAGAGGAGCTCATGGAGCCCGGCGACCGACAGGCCCACCCCATCGTCCAGCTCAAATCAGGCCCTCTCGGAGGAGACCAGCAGATGGGAGCCATGATAGCGGAAGGGAAGATAGACATCCTCATCTTCCTCTGGGATCCCATGGAACCACAACCTCACGACGTGGATGTAAAGGCCCTCCTCAGGATCGCCGTGCTTTACAACATCCCTGTTGCCAACAACAGGTCGACGGCCGACTTCATCATCTCCTCCCCCCTCTTCTATCAACAGTACGAGCCCGTCCGGAAGGACTATTCCGTGTACCTCAGGCGGAGCATCCCCGGCGTCGACGCCCGAGGAGGAATCTCGTGACCATCTATCTCGCGAGCAACAACCGCCACAAGAAAGAGGAGATCGCCCCCCTCCTCTCGCCCCATCGTCTCCTCCTTCCGGAAGAGGAGGGAATCGAATTCCGCTGTGAGGAGAAGGGGGCCACCTTCTTGGAAAATGCGCTCGCCAAGGCCCAGGCACTCCATGACCTGGTGAGCGCACCGGTCCTTGCCGACGACTCGGGCCTCGTGGTGGAGGCATTGGGCGGTGCTCCGGGCGTGCGATCGGCCCGCTTCGGGGAGGAGGCAGGGAGGAGCCTCTCGGCAGAGGAGAAGAACGCCCTCCTTCTCGGGATGCTCGATGACGAGAGCGACAGGAGGGCCGCCTTCGTATGCTGTATGGTGCTCCTCCTCTCCCCGCAACGGTTCTACATCGTCCAGGAAACCCTCGAGGGTACCATCGCACGCGAATCACGGGGCACCCACGGCTTCGGCTACGATCCCATCTTTCTCCTCCCCGACGGTCGGCACCTCGCCGAGGTCTCACTCGAGGAGAAGAACCGGATTTCCCACAGGGGCAAGGCTGCCCGGAAACTACGTCTACTCATGGAGGACCTCACATGACCGACCTTCCTACCCGAGACCAACAGAGCCTGGAAGACTGCTGGGATCTCTCCTCCCTCTTTCCCTCGGACGGGGCATGGGAGGAGGCCCTCACCGAGGTCAAAGGCATGCTCCCCGACCTCACCTCGTACAGGGGAAGACTCGCCGGGGGAGATGCACTCACCGTAGGGGGCTTCCTCCGCCGGTATTTCGAAGTCCTCGAGGAGATGGAGGCCCTGGGTGTCTACGCCTACCTCCGTCTCTCGGAGGACGGCGGGGACCCCGACCGCCAGAGGCTCTGGAATACCTACCTCTCCTGGAGCACGGAGTTCCAGAGCGCACTCAGCTTCGTGGAACCGGAGCTCGTACGCCTCAGCGAGACAGTGGTGGAGGAACTCCTCCATCGCGAAGATCTTGCCGACTTCCGCATATGGCTCGAGAAGCTCCTCCGCTATCGTCCCCACATCCTCCCCGAAGAGCAGGAACGTATCCTCGCCACCCTCGCCATGCCCCGCTCCCTCGCGAGACGCACCTTCTCCTCACTCAACGACGTCGACCTCACCTTCGGGACCATCCTTACCCCTGAAGGCGAGCGGCCCCTCACCCACGGGACCTACCTCTGGTTCATGGAGCATCCCGATCGGACCCTCCGGGAACAGGCGTACAGCCGCTACCTCGAGGCCTACAAGTCCCATCAGCATACCATCTCCACCCTCTACGCCACCCAGGTCCAGCAGGACGCCGCCGAAGCCCGACTCAGGAACCACCCCTCCTCCCTCCACGCCGCCCTCTTCGCCGACAACGTGCCGGTGGAGCTCTACACCCATCTGATCACCCAGGTGGAGACGGCCATCCCTCTCCTCCACGAGTACTGGAGAGTGCGCGCCGACCTTCTCGAGCTGCACCCCTTGCGACTCTTCGACACGAAGGTCCCTCTCGTGAAGGAGGTGGAGGTGCACTATCCGTACGAGCGGGCCGTGAACCTCGTGGCCGAGGCACTCTCCCCCCTGGGAGAGGACTATACCCGCACCATGCGGGACGGGCTCCTCGGCGGATGGGTGGACCGCTACGAGAACAGAGGAAAGCGATCCGGCGCCTTCTCCTACGGCAGCTACAGGGGGGCCCCCTACATCCTCCTCAACTACGACCCCCGGGTCATCCGCCACGTCTTCACCCTCGCCCACGAGGCGGGCCACTCCATGCACTCCTACTACAGCGCCCGGTCCAACCCCTTCCCCCACTACCAGTACTCCATCTTCGAAGCCGAGGTCGCCTCCACCTTCAACGAAGAGCTCCTCCTCTCCTACCTGTTTTCCACGACAGAAGACGCGCGGCTTATCCTCTACCTCCACAACCGTCACCTCGACGAAATCATAGGGACCTACTTCAGGCAGACGATGTTCGCCGAGTTCGAACTCATCTGTCATCGTGCGGCCGAGGAGGGACACGCCCTCACCACGAACTTCTTCCTCGAGACCTACCACGCCCTGCTCGAGAAGTACTTCGGTCCCGCCGTCTCGATAGAAGGACTCGACCCCTACGAGTGTTTCCGGATCCCCCACTTCTACCGCTCCTTCTACGTCTATCAGTACGCCACCGGTATCACCGCCGCCGTCACCCTCTCGAAGGCCGTGATAGAGGGGAAGGAAGGCGCCGTGGAGGCCTACCTCAGGTTCCTCTCGCGTGGCGGAAGCAGCTTCCCACTCGAGACACTCAGGGAAGCGGGGGTGGACCTCCTCTCCGAGGACCCCTACCAGGTGCTCCACCGTGTTTTCGAGGAGCACCTCGAGGCGCTCAAAGCAGGGCTATCCAGGACGTGAGACGTCAACGCGAACGGAGGAGGCGTCTTCCGAGGCGGAAGACGAGGCCCCCTGCGAGGAGGAGGGAGGCAAGGGAGAGGACGAACCAGGCGAACCAGTCGCCCCAACGGGTATAGAGGGTCGTGCGTCCGGTGAAGACAGGCACCTCACAGACGAGGTAGTCCTGCACGAACGGGGGGAGGCTGGCGAGGATCTCGCCGTTGGGGGAGATGGCGGTGGTGATCCCCCCGTTCGTACTCCGTACGAGGGACCGCCTGTTCTCCACCGCCCTGAAGACCGAGATCGTCATGTGTTGCATCGCATTGCTCGGGAGCCCGGACCAGCTGTCGTTGGTGAGGTTCACGAGCACCTCCGCCCCCCGCCGGACGAACTCCCGGGAAAGGTACCCGAAGGTGTCCTCGAAGCACACGAGGGTGGAAAGCCTCACCTTGCCCAGGTCGAACACCGTGTAATCGGAGCCCTTCTCCCAGAAGTGGGTGTCGGCGTTCTTGAGCCACTGGTAGATCCCCGGCAGCTGACGTTCATAGGGGAAGTGCTCGGTGAAGGGCACGAGATGGATCTTGCGGTACGGCCCGAGGAGCTCGCCGTCCTTCCACACGTAGACCGCGTTGTAGTCCACGCGAGACATCCTGCCCTGTGCATCCTTCACCGGCCGGCCGTCGTCGTTCCCGAACACGAACACCACCGGATCCCGTGAATCGAGATATGTGAGGAGGCGGTTCACGAGCGCCGTGGACTCGGGATCCGTTCCCACGTGGAGGTGCCAGTAGATGCTGGGCACGAAGGCCGTCTCGGACCAGACCACGGCCTCGATCCTGGGATCCTCCTCGAGAGCCTCGTCGCTCAACCGCATGAGGCGTTCGAGCCCGTCACGGTAGGCCGCGAGCCCGCCCTTCCACGGGTCCTTGTCGTGCTGGACGAGGGCCACCTTCCACCTCGGAGCCGTCGAGTAGTCCACCGGGGCGAAGAGGCCGTAGACGAGCGCAACGAGGAGAAGGAGGCCGTATCCGGCGATGACCCATCGCTCCCTTGCGCACCACTCCCTCAGACGGTGCACCCCATGCATCAGGCCCCATCCAAGGAAGGCCGAAGGGAAGACCACGAGGAGAGAGACACCCCAGACCCCGGTCACGTCCGCGATCTGGATGAGAGGGAGGAAGGCGTACTGGGAATACCCCATGATCCCGTAGGCGTAGCCCAGGAAGCCGGTGGTCTTGAGGTACTCGTACCCGATCCAGACGAGGGTCTGGACCAGATACCCCCGCCTGGGAAACAGTACGTCGGCGAGTTTGAGCAGGGGGAAGACCATCAGGAAATAGGTGGCATAGATCACCGGCACGATGATGATCGCCAACGGGTGGAACGGAGCGAGCCAGTAGTTGAACAGGGCGTACGAAAGAAAGCCGTAGAAGATACCGTAGAAGGGCATCTCGAACCAACGGCCGTACCGTACCACCGGAAAGACCGGCACCAGTGCGACATAGGCGAGAAGAGGGATCCCTTCGAGAACGACATGATTGGGGAAAGAGAGGGCGAAAAGAATGCTGCTCACCACCAGGAGACAGAACCTCCCGCCTCCCGTCCGTCCCTCGCACCATACCCGCATCCGGCTGCTCACCAGTGCCCTCTCCTGGGAAAGGTCTCTCACATCCTCACGTTCCACACGGAATCTTTCAGTTCCTTGCCCGGACGGAAGACCGCCACTCCATGATCCTCGACCTTCACGATCTCACCCGTCTTCGGATTGCGGGCACGCTCCCTGCCCTTCCTCACGCGGATCTCGAAGGTCCCGAACCCCCGCAGTTCCACGGTCTTTCCTTCCACAAGTGCCCGCTTCACCTCGGAAAAAAAAGAATCGATGACGAACTGGATATCCTTCTTGCTCAGGTCACAGTGCTGCGAAATATTCTCAACGATCTGGGCCTTGGTCAGTTTTTCCGTCTTCCTTGCCACAGGCACTCCTTTTGCCAGGGGGCTCCCCCCTGAGGGATGTTATCCCGCACTCATGGCATTCAACTTCTTGTAGAGGCGGGACTTCTTCCGGGCCGCCGTGTTCGGGTGGATGATGCCTTTCCTCGCATAGGTGTCGAGATACTTCACCGCCACACGCAGCTGGGCCTCGGCCTTCTCCTTGTCGCCCTCGCCCACCGCAGCCAGGAACTTCTTCACCTCGGTCCGTATACGGCTCTTCGCAGCCTTGTTCCGCAGATAGCGCTTCACACTCTGCCTGTGCCGCTTCAATGCACTCTTGGTAGCCAAAACACTCCTCCCGACTCTTAGTACTTAAGATAACACACAAGTATCGACAGGTCAATATTTTAAAACAGATTTACACGAAATCTTTCGGCCTCCGCTCGGTCCGCTTGCATTTCTCGCAGACGGCCTGGAGTTTCATCTTGCCGTTCTGGAACACGGCCTTCATCTTCACCTCGCCGCCGCACGGACAGAAGAACTTCTGCGCACCACGGCCCACTTTCGCGTTTTTGCTTATCTTCCCCATCTTTCTCCTCCGAAATCCTTTACGGTGGAAGGAATACTAACACACGCTCGCTCGATGTGTCAATCGAGCGACGAGAGGGCTCCCTCCTTGAAGCTCCACGTCTTTCCGTCCTCGTCCCGGACGAAGGCCTCCTCCGGGAGCACGAGCCGCTGCCCTTCGGGCCCTGCGAGGATCACCTGCCGGGTGAGGATGTTCACCTCCAGCACCTTGTAGTGTGCACCTTCGTAGCGGAGGCGCGTATTCTCCGGCGGGAAGTGGGCCCTCTCCACCTCGTAGGTCTCGGCCTCATAGGCGAGACAGCAGAGGAGCCTTCCGCAAGGTCCCGATATCTTCATCGAGTTGAGGGAGAGGTTCTGCGCCTTGGCCATCCTGATGGAAACCGGGACGAGGTGATCGGTGACGGCATGGCAGCAGAGTCCACGACCGCAGATCCCCACCCCACCCAGGAGACGGGTCTCATCCCGGACGCCGATCTGGCGGAGCTCTATCCGCTTCTTGAAGATCGCCACGAGATCCCGGACGAGGGCCCGGAAATCGACCCTTCCCTCGGCGGTGAAGAAGAAGAGGATCTTCGGCTCGTCCGTGAGATAGTGCACCGAGACCAGCTTCATGTCGAGACGGTGCTCCTCGATCTTCTGGATGCAGATCCGGAAGGCGCGGTCCTCTTCCCCCTTGAGGTGTTCGTACCGCTCGATATCCTCGGCCGTGGCCTTGCGGTGGATGCGCCGAAGCACCTCTTCGGGCTTCCTCCCCTGGAGGAATCGGGAGATGTCCCGCACCGGTCCGAGCACCTTCCCCAGATCCTTTCCGTACTTGCTCTCTACGATCACATGATCTCCGGGGAGCGGGGTCCACCCTTGCGGCTCTCTGCAGATCTCGGTCTCGCTCGTATGGACAACCTTCACCACCCAGGCGGCGGGGCTCCCCTCGGTGTGAGGTTCACACCCCCCGCAGGAGGCACAGGGGCTCTGCTGTTCGTTCATACCCAACGACTCTACTCGTTTCAGGAAAATAAATCAACGAGGAGGCCTTGGATCTCCTCCACCCGTGCGAGAAGGGAAAGCTGATCCACCTGTTGCAAGAGGATCCCCGAGATCAAACGCTCCAGCTTCTCGTCGATCACCCTCACGAGGGCGTACTTCTTCCTCCGGACGAGGTGAGATCCTGAAGTGTGCTCTTCGAGCGTGAGCATGTGCTTTACGGCGTAGGAGAGGAGGCGTTTCACCGCCTCCCTGTAGGCCCGCGCCTGGGAGAGCGTAGGATGTTCTTTCAGGCGCTCGCCGGCCTCGTGCACCCCATCGACGAGGGCCTCGAGGCTCTGTACCGTCCCCCCACCCTCGTCCACTCCGGGATGTCCATCCACCTCCGGCGCCGTCTCCCTGGGGAACAGGGACCGGAAGGACACACGCTTCCCTTTCCGGGATCTCTTCCCACGGGGAGGCGCACCTGCTTCGGGATGGAGCGAGGCGAAGAAGTAGCCGGCTCCCGGCTCCACCGGTTCCATCAGCCCGCCGCCCTGGAAGGATGGATGACCGGCGTGTCCCCGTCCTGGGCTGCCTCCGGACGGACCGCACACCGGGCATGGAAAACCGCACCCTCATCGATCCTGAGGGCCGGCGCCCGCACGGTCCCCATCACCACCCCGGAGGAAAGGAGATGAACCCCCTTCCTCACCTCCATCTCGCCCCTGAAGACCCCACCGACCGTCACCTTCCCCGCCCTGAGCACTCCCTCACAGCGGGCGTTCTTTCCGATGACCACCTCTCCACTCACCTCGATGGTCCCTATCACATCCCCGTCGACACGGAGGAAGTGGGCACCCTTTATCGTGCCCTCCAGGAGTGTACCTGCGCCGATGACGGAATTGACGTGTGTCTCGCTCATCAATCCTCTACCACCACATGCTGGTGAGAGATATTCAAGAACTTGAGAGGATCGATCACCTCGGAACCGATCATCACCTCGTAGTGGAGGTGCCGACCCGTGGAGAGGCCGGTGGACCCCATCATCCCGATCACCTGTCCCTGATGGACCTCCTGCCCCTTCTTCACCAGATAGTACTGGAGATGGGCGTAACGGGTATAGAATCCATAGCGATGGCGGATGACCACGTAGTTCCCCCATCCAAGGGGATCCGACTTCGCCTCCACCACCTTGCCGTTCGCGGTGGCCAAGACGGGCACCGCATAGGGATAGGCGATATCCACCCCCTTGTGAAGGTACCAGTACTTGTAGAAGGGATGGATCGAGGGACCGAAGTACTGGGTGATGATACCCCTGCCGCCCTGGACGGGCCATATGCTCGGGATATTCACCAACAGTTCCTTCTGAGCATTCAACACGTTCTGTACCTGGGAAAGCGAATCGACCGCCTGCTGGAGGGAAACCTTGAGCTCCCGGATCTCCGCGAGCTCCTTGACGTCTCCTGCACTCAAGGAGAGTTCGTGAGAGATCCCTGCGAGATCACCCTCTTCCTGGAGATCGTCGCCGGGGTCGTCCCCCGTCTCTCCCAGGAGCGAGGCGGTCTGGGCGAGGGACTGCTTGAAAAGGGCCGCCACCTCCCGGAGCTCCGAGAGCTCGCCCTTCACCTTGTCCAGGTTCGCCTCCACGGAGGAGAGCGAGGCCTCCTTCTGTTCGAGGAGGGCCGTGATGCCCGTGACCCTCGAGCCGGTCCACACGAAGCCCGCTATCACCCCCACGAGGAGGGCGCCCAGAAAGAAGAGGAGGAAGAGGGACACCTGGATATTGATCACCTTGTCTTCGAAGTGGGGGATGAGCATGATGGTGTACTTCTTTTTTAGAATGCCCCCAAACCTGCCGAGGACCCCACCTATCGCCCGCCCCAGCCGCTTGATGCGCCAGAAGGCCTTCCTGCTCGCCGCCTCTTCCAGACGTTTATAATTACGTGTCACTGACACGGAGGTACCCCTTTTTCACATCTCTTGATCAAAGAGTAGCATGAAGGGAAAGAGTTTGTCAAACGGAAATAATCGATTGACGGGAGGGGGAGATCATGGTATGGTAGTGACAAGTTCCCGACATCATCATACAAAGCAGGAGACATATGCGATTGTTTGACTCGCATGCACATATAGGACTGATCCACGAAGACCCCATCGAGCAGCTCATCGTCGTTCAGGAGGCGAAGCAGGCGGGCGTGGTGGGCATCGTGAGCATCTGCAACAGCCTGCGCGATTTCTCCACCGTCTATGAAAACCTCAAGTCGGTCTCTCATGTATACCACGCCGTGGGGGTCGCGCCTTCAGAGGTCACCAGTCCCGGGAGAGACTGGGAACTCAAGATCGAGGAGAGCGTACGCCTCCCCCGTGTTGTAGCTATCGGCGAAACAGGTCTGGATTATTACCGAAAATTCGGCGATCGGGACTCCCAGATCGAACTGTTCATCAGGCAGCTTGAACTGGCCGAGAAGTTCGACCTCCCCGTGATCATTCACAACCGTGAAGCGGGCAAAGACGTGCTCGAGATACTGCGGGAGAAGCTTCCCCCTCGCGGCGGCATTCTGCACTGTTTCTCCGAAAATTGGGACTTCGCCCGGAAGGCCCTCGAACTCAATCTCTACATCTCCTTCGCGGGAAACGTGACCTACAGGAACGCCCGCGACCTCCAGGAAGTCGCACGTAAGATTCCCCTCGACCGCATGCTGGTGGAGACCGAGAGTCCCTTCATGGTCCCCTCGGTCTATCGAGGGAAGCGTAACCGTCCCTCATACCTGGCGGAGACCGTGAAGTTTCTCGCCGAGATCAGGGAGGAGAGTCCCGAGGAGATCGCCGAGGTCACGTGTCAAAACGCCCTCACCTTCTTCCGGATAGCACAATAGATCACACATGAACGGACATGCCCGTACGGAGTCCCTGAGGATAGGGGACCGTCTCATCCCAGGCAATCTGTTCCTCGCCCCGCTCGCAGGTGTCTCGGACCTCCCCTTCCGGGAGGTCTGCATCTCCTTCGGCGCATCCATGACCTATACGGAGATGGTCTCGGCGGAAGGAATCGTCTACAATACGGGAAAGACATTTTCCCTCGTCCGGAGAAGCCCGAAGGAACGATTCTGGGGCATACAGCTGTTCAGCTCACGTCCCGATATGCTCGCCCGTGCCGTGGAGATGCTCAGTCCCCTCGCCCCCACCCTCTTCGACCTCAACTGTGGATGTCCCATCCCCAAGGTGGTGAAAACCGGTGCAGGGGCGGCACTCATGAGAGACCCGGAACGCGTGTACGCCATGGTGAAGGCCATGAGGGAAGCCTCATCCGTACCGGTGACCGTGAAGATCCGCTCGGGATGGGACGACCTCTCGCTCACCTACCGGGAGGTGGCCCAGGCGGCCTTCGAGGCGGGAGCAGGAGCGGTCTGCCTCCATCCCCGTACCCGGGCTCAAGGCTATGCCGGAGCCGCCCGATGGGAACACATCGCAGATCTCAAGGCACGACATCCCTCACACCCGGTCATCGCTTCGGGCGACATCCTCTCCCCCGAAGCCGCGCGGGCGGTCCTGGAGGAGACGGGTTGTGACGCCGTGTTGGTTGCCCGTGGGGCTCTCGGCGCTCCGTGGATCTTCCGCCAGATCCGCGACCTGCTGGAAACGGGCGGGTATGCACCCATCTCCCTTCGGGAACGGGTGGAGACGATGCGCGAGCATCTCGAGCGTGCCATCGCATACAAGGGAGAAGAGATCGCCTGCAGGGAGATGAGGAAGCACATGGGCTGGTACGTGAAAGGTCTTCCCGGCGCCGCTCGGGTGAGGGAACGTCTCGTGAGGGCCTCGACCCGGGAGGCCTACCTCACCATCCTGGAGGAACTCCTCCCGGATGGGGAATCCGTCCGCTAGAACCACCCCTGCTGCCTGCGCACCTCGTACATGAGGATGCCGGCCGCCACCGAGACGTTGAACGAGTCCACGTGCCCGTGGGCGGGGACGGCGACGAGCAGGTCGACTTCCTCCCGGAGGAGGCGGGAGAGCCCTTTGCCCTCGGCTCCGAGCACCAGACAGACCCGCCCGGAGAGATCCACCTCGTGTACGGGCTGCCCTTCCATGTCGGCACCGTAGACCCAGAACCCCGCCTTCTTCACGTGGAGGAGGGCCCGCCGGAGGTTCGTCTCCACCACCACCGGCACGAAGGCATCGGCCCCGCTCGAACTCTTGGAGATGGACGCGGCGTCCTTCACCGCACGCCGTTCCGGGATGATGACCCCAAGGGCTCCGAACTGATCCGCGGAACGGAGGATGGCGCCCACGTTGTGCGGGTCCTGGAGATGATCGAGCGCCACGAGGAGGGCGTTCTCCTGCGCTTGTCCGCACAGATCCTCGAGGGTAGCCTCCTTGAAGGTACGGAGCACTTCGAGCGCGAATCCCCTGTGGGTTCCCACGTATCTGGAGAGTTCCTGTGCGGAACAGACCTCGCTCCGTATGCCGGCCTCCCGTGCGAGCGAAAGGAAGTGGCGGTGATGGTGCGGATCGGTCACATAGAGGCAGACCACCCGCTCCTTCACCCCGGGGTCGACGAGATAGGTCTCAACGGCCCTCTTCCCCGTGATATACACCGAGCGCATGTCTCATTCCCCTTCCTCGGCGGCATAGTCCTTGACGAGATCGATCTCTCCGTCGAAGTCCGTATCCTGCTCGTACCTCCGGACGAAGACCCCGTCCTCGAGGAAGACCCACAGATCGATCACATCGTCGAAATTGGTATCCACCTCCTCCCGAATGAGGATACCCTTCTCGTAATAGTAGAAGTCATCCATCCTTCCGTCGAGATTGTAGTCCATTTCCTCGTAGAGCTTCCTCCCCTCCTCGTCCATCTGTGCCCGGTAGTCGACGATACCGTCGTAGTTCGTGTCGTAGACGAACCAAAAGGTATCCTCCTCTCCCAGCTCGAGCCACTGATCCTCCACCCCGTCATCGTTCTCGTCCACCGGATTCATCCTCTCCTGCCCGACGAGGGGGAAGGCCCCTCCCAACAAGGCCACCAGGGCGATCACAAGTCCCGTCCGATTCACTGTAGACTCCTCAGGTCCGCGTTTTGGCTCACTAGCATAGTTATCGTCAGGGGAGAGGAACCCGCTTGAGGAAAACGTGCCGCATCCTCACCTGAGCGCCATGATCTCGTCGGCGGGGAGGGGTTTCATCGAATCGGTGTCCCCCATCAGGGCGTCGAGTTGCCGGAGGAGCTCCCGCTCCTGAGCCGAGAGATGCTCAGGGACCTTCACGTGGAGCTCCACGTAGAGATCCCCCCGGGTGGAAGGATTGTGACGGTGGGGAAGCCCCTCGCCCCTGATGCGGAGCACACGACCGTGCTGGCTCCCGGGCGGGATCCGGAGCTTTATCTGTCTCCCCTCCAGCCCGGTGATGAGGACATCTCCGCCCAGGATGGCCTTGGTGATACTCACAGGGACGGCACAGTAGACATCGGCTCCGCGCCGCTTGAAGTGGGGATGGGGCCGGACGTGGATCACCACGTACAGGTCGCCCGGCCCCCCGCCGTGCGGTCCGGCATCCCCCATCTGTGGGATGTGGAGACGCTCGCCGTCCTCCACCCCCGGAGGAATGGTGACCTTGAGGCGCTGGGTCTTCTGCGCCACGCCGGTCCCCCCGCACACCCTGCAGGGACGCTCTATCACGTAACCGGCTCCACCACACTGAGGACAGTCCGTGGTGATGGAGAAGAAGCCGGAACTCCTCCGCACACGCCCCGCACCACCGCAGACCGGGCAGACCGTCCTTCCCCTCCCGTCCGCCGATCCCGTGCCGTCACAACTCGAACACTCGGCGTGTCGGGTGTAGGCGATCTCCACCTTGCGCCCAAAGGCTGCATCGAGGAAATCCACCTCCAGGTCGTAACGCAGGTCCGCCCCCCGTTCGTTCCGGGCGCGGGCACGGGAGGAGCGTCGCCCCCCTCCGAAGAAGGTGTCGAAGATGTCACCGAAATCTCCGAATCCGCCGAAGAGGTCTTCGAAGTCACGGAACACGGAGGAAAAATCGCCGGAGGCACCGCCTCCCGGGCCTCCGGCCATCCCTTCCAGCCCTGCAAAACCGAACTTGTCGTAGGCCTCCCGCTTCCTGTCGTCGGAGAGGACCTCGTAGGCCTCGCTTATCTCCTTGAACTTCTCCTCGGCCTCCTTGTCCCCCGGATTCCTGTCCGGGTGATACTTGAGGGCGAGCTTCCGGTAGGCCCGTTTTATCTCATCCTTCGTGGCACTCCTGGGCACCCCCAGGACCTCGTAGTAGTCGCGTTTTGCCAAGGCATCACCCCAGTCTTCGTCTTATTTGTTGTCGTCCACGACCTCGTAGTCCGCATCTTCCACATCGCCCTTCCCGGAAGCACCCTGAGCACCACCGGAGACATCGCCGCCGGCCTGGGCCCGCTTGTAGACCTCCTCGGCGATCTTGTACGAAGCCTGGCGCAACACCTCGACCTTCGCCTTGATCTCCTCGGTGGAACCCGAATCCATCACCGCCTTGAGATCCGCGATCGCCTTCTCTATCTGTTCCCTGTCAGTCGCGCCCACCTTGTCACCCAGCTCCCGAAGGGTCTTCTCAGTATAGTAGATGAGGTTGTCCGCCTCGTTCCTGGCCTCCGCGCGTTCACGGGCCTTCCTGTCGGCCTCTGCGTTCGCCTCGGCCTCCCTGATCATGCGCTGGATCTCCGCCTCGTTGAGTCCGGAGGTCGGCTCCACACGGATCTTCTGTTCCTTGCCGGTGGCGAGATCCTTCGCCGAGACATGGAGGATACCGTTGGCGTCCACGTCGAAGGTCACCTCGATCTGAGGCACCCCACGCGGGGCAGGAGGAATACCCACGAGGTCGAACCGCGCGAGGCTCCTGTTCTGCGATGCCATCTCGCGCTCACCCTGGAGCACGTGGATCGTCACCGCGGTCTGATTGTCCGTGGCGGTGGAGAAGATCTGCGTCTTCCTGGTGGGGATGGTCGTGTTCCTCTCGATGATCTTAGTGAAGACCCCGCCCAGGGTCTCGATACCGAGCGAGAGGGGAATCACATCGAGGAGGAGCACGTCCTTCACGTCTCCCGCGATGATACCCGCCTGGATCGCCGCCCCCATGGCCACCACCTCATCGGGGTTCACACCCTTGTGCGGCTCCTTGCCGAAGATCTCCTTCACGATCCGCTGGACCGCGGGGATACGCGTGGAGCCACCCACGAGGATCACCACGTCGACATCCTCGGGCTTGAGGCCTGCATCCTTGAGGGCATTGTGGCACGGGCCCTTGGTACGCTCGAGGAGGTCCTCGATGAGCTGCTCGAACTTCGCCCGCGTGAGGGTATACCTGAGGTGCTTCGGCCCCGACGCATCGGCCGTGATGAACGGCAGGTTGATCTCGGTCTCCTGGAGGGTGGAGAGCTCCTTCTTCGCCTTCTCCGCCGCCTCCTTGAGGCGCTGGAGGGCCATCCTGTCCTGGGAGAGGTCGATGCCGTAGTCCTTCTTGAAGTTCTCCACCAGCCACTCGATGATCCGCTGGTCGAAATCGTCGCCCCCGAGGTGGGTGTCACCGTTGGTGGACTTCACCTCGAACACGCCGTCCCCCAGCTCGAGGATGGAGATGTCGAACGTACCGCCCCCAAGGTCGAAGACCGCGATCTTCTGCTCCTTGGACTGATCCTTGCCGAGCCCGTAGGCGAGGGCCGCTGCCGTGGGCTCGTTGAGGATACGCTTCACCTCGAGCCCCGCGATGCGCCCCGCGTCCTTGGTCGCCTGACGCTGGGCATCGTTGAAGTAGGCCGGCACGGTGATCACGGCCTCGGTCACGGGTTCTCCGAGATAGTCCTCGGCCGTCTTCTTCATCTTCTGGAGGATGGCCGCGGAGATCTCCTCGGGGGAATACTGCTTCCCGAGGACTTCCACCCGGACGGCCCCGCGGGAATCCTGGGTCACCTTGTAGGGCACCATCCTGATCTCCTCGCCCACCTCGCTGTACTGGCGCCCCATGAACCGCTTGATGGAATAGATGGTGTTCTCCGGGTTGGTGATCATCTGGTTCTTCGCTGGCTGCCCCACCAGCCGCTCACCATTGGGAAGGAAGGCCACCACGGAAGGCGTGGTCCGCTGTCCCTCGGAATTGGCGATCACCACCGGTTCGTTCCCTTCCATCACGGCGACACACGAGTTGGTGGTTCCAAGGTCGATTCCTATGATCTTTCCCATGTCACTCCTCTCCTTTTCCTTCGGAAGTTGTATCCGGCGTGTGTTCCTGAGTACAGACGGCCTGGGTCTCCTCGGACCGATTGCGCGCAGGCATTCCCACCTTCACGCGCGCAGGCCGGAGTATGCGTCCATGAAGGGCGTAGCCCTTTTCGTACTCCTCTATCACAGTGGGTTCCTCGAAGTCCCCCTCCTCCATCTGAAGGGCCTCGTGGCGGTTCGGATCGAAGGGCTGTCCCGCTGCGGAGAACTTCACCAGTCCCCATCGGGACTCGAGAACCGCATGGAGCCGCTCCGAGATCATGGCCACACCCTCGTGAAGGGTCTTCACGTCATCGGTCTGCTCGGCCGCCTCTATCGCCCGCTCGAAGTCGTCGAGTACGGGGAGGAGATCCTCGAGGAGTTTCTGGGTGAGGAACTTCGCCCGTTCCTCGGTCTCCCGCTGCATGCGTTTCTTGTAGTTCTCGAAGTCGGCCCGTGCCCTGAGATACGCGTCCCGGAGGAAGGCATTCTCCTCCTCGAGCGCGGCACTGCGCTCCTTGAGGCTCGCAAGTTCCTCCTCAGGGGTGAGCTCCCGCTCTCCCTCTCCTTCCGCAGAGGGGTGGTCCGCATCCCCTTCCTGGATATCGGTCCCACCACCGGAGGATTCGTAGTCTCCAGAGGCCTCGTCCTGCGGTCGTGTCTCTTCGTTATCCATGCGCTCCTCTTTGTCCTGGAGTTCCTCGTTCTTCTCCCGTGTCATTCCCCGACTCCACACTTTTAGAGTATGAAACTTGTTGTCAGTCCGAAAAATACTAACAGAGGAAAAGCACCGTCAACCCACCTCGCACACCCTACTGCTTCGGGATCTCGAGGATGAGTTCGACCTCCCCTCTGCTGAGCCTGGTGGCACGCGCGATCTCCTCCACGCTCCATCCCTGCCGTGCGAGTTTGATGACCGTCTCCCGCTCCGAGAGCGTGGGAGCGCCGCGATCCTTCCTCCGCTTCTCCTCCCCCTCGAGCAGGGTTCCCAGGAGCTTCACCTGCTCCTCCGCCTTTTTCGCCACCTCCTCGAGGCGTGTCTCGGTACGGGCGAGCCACTCCCTCGCCTGCTGGAGACGTCCGGCCCGCTCCTCCATCTCGTCAAGCAGCGCATCCAGCGTGCCGAGCTTCTCCACGGCCGCCCTTATCTGCCCCTCCTCCGACGCCACCCGCTCCACCTGGATCCTGATCTCCTCCACCCGCTCCGGGAGGGCGTCCAGGATCTCTCGGTAGCCTTCCAGCTCTTCCTCTATCTTCTGGATCATCTGGAAGTTGCGATCCACGGCCTCGGTGGTCACCTCGATTACCTGCCTCCGCTTCTCGAGACGCTCGAAGGCCCGCTCCACCTGACCTTGGGCCTCCTCGATGGCCCTGAGTCGGGCCTGGATGGCCTGGATCTCGTCGTGGCTGTCGGTGATCTGCTGGAGCTTCAGATCCACCGCCTGAGAGAGGCCGAGAAGACGCTTGAAATCGTCCTCGAGGCTGTCTATGCGTCTCCGCTCGGAGAGGAAGCGCGCAAGCCTGCCGGACACCTCTTCCCCGAGCTTCTTCACCTGCTGGAACTGCCCCTCCATGCTCCTCGTCTCCTTGAGGTGAGCCTCCACCCTGGAGATCTCCTCCTTGAGGAGAGCCAGGTTGCGCTCGAGCACCTCCTTGAGGTGATCGGCCCGGTCGAATATCCTCGTCTGTTCGACGAAGGCCTTCTGGCGGCGTTCTATCTCGGTGAGCGTGGACGAAAGCCGCGCACCGTCATCCTCGAGCTTGGCGAACAGGCGCTGCTGGAGGGTGGTGAACTGGTTCCTGGTATCCACCAGGAAATGCTTGAACTCCCGTGTCCTGTCCTCCACCTCCTGGAGCACCTCCTCACGATACTGCTCGAAGCGATCCTGGAGGGCACCGTAGCGCTCCGAGAAGGCCTGGAACGCCTCCTCCGTGACCCGATCGAGGCGTCCGGAGAGGACGGCCATCCCCTCCTCCACCTCCCCCAGGCGGGCGACGAGGGCCTCCCTCCGCTCCTCGGCCGCATCGAGGACCTGCTGGCGCTCCGCATCGAAGGTCTCCCTGATGATCTGCAGGCTCTCCTCCATCTGTGATCTGAGCAGATCGATCTGGCCGGAGAGGTCGCCCCGCGCAGAGGAAAGCTTTGCCGCAAGATCCGACTGCCAACGGGTCAGGTCCTCCCTCGCGGCCTGGAGCATGGCCTCCACCGAGGTCTCGTGCTGCCTGAGACGTTCCCGCACCTCGTCGAGACGCTGATCCACGTCGGCCCGGTGGGAGAGGATCTGTTCCTCCACCCTCTGCGCATGGGCGGCGAGCTCCTGGGCCACCGAAGCCTCGGATTGCCGTCGCAGCTCCTCGATCCTCGCTGCGATCGTCTCCTGAAAGCCCTTGAGGGTCTCCTCCTGGGCGTCGAGCCTCTCCCTCAGGCTCTGTTCGAACTGGCCCACCTGGTCTTGAAAGCGCTCCAGCTGGGAGTAGAGCCTGGTCTGGAACTCAGAGAGCCTGGCACGCATCTCTCCGGTATGGGTTTCCTCGAGTCTGGCCCGTTCCTCCTCCTGCCGGGCTCCCACCTCCACGAGCTTCCGCTCGAACTCCTCCTCCCATGCAGCGACCCTCGCTCCCAACTCCTCGCCGCGGGCCTCGAGGTCCTTGAAGAACCCCTCCTCGAAGGCCGTGAGCCTCGAAGAGATACGATCGTACGCCTCCTGCTTGAGGGCCTCCACTTCCTGCTGGAGGGTTCCGAGCTCGGCACGAACCTCCTCCATCCGTGCGAACACCGCCTCCCTGTCCCTCTCGCCGGCCTCCTTGAGCCCCTGGTAGAACCGCTCCTGTTCCTGATGGATACGTTCCCTGGTGGCCTCCAGCATCCTGGAAAGGGCATCCTCCAGATCCTGGATCTGGGCGCTCACGCCCTCGACCCTCCGCATCCGGTACTCCAGGTCACCCGCATACTCGGCGAGCTGGGCCTCCAAGGCGGCGAGGACCTCCTGCTCCCTCTGCACCCCCCGCTGCTCCACCGCCTTCCACATCTCATCCTGCCGCCCCTGCATCCGCTCCCTCAAGGCGCCGAGCTCGGCCTCGAGCCGCTCCTCCGCCGAGGCGAGGAGCCTGCGCACCTCGTCCGCCACCTCGCCCACCCGCATCCCAAGGGCCGCCTCCTGTTCCTCCACCTGCCGCACCCTCCCCTCGAGCCGCCCCTCCACCTCACCCAGGCGCTCCTCGTGCGTCCGTACGAAGGCCACCACCCTGCCCTCGAACTCTCCCATCTGGCCCTCCACACGCTCCTCCGCCCCGAGGAGCCGCTCCTGCACCTCGGCCTCCCACCGGGCGATCCGTTCGTCGAGCGCTCCGAGCTGACCCTGGAGACGCTCCTGGAAGGCTTCCACCTCCCGGCCGAACTCCCGGACCATACGCTCCACCTCGCTCCTCACCGCCCCCACCATCTCCCGTCCGCGTTCCTCCACGGCCGAAGCCGCTCCCGAAAGCTCCTGCTCGAGCCGAACGAGGGCCTGCTCGAGGTCCTCGCGCACCTGCGCCATCCTCCCACGCCCCTCCTCCTCGAAGGTCCTCATCCGCTCATCCACCCCTTCCACACGCCGTACCACCCCCTCCTGCCACTCCGTGACCCGCCCCTCCAACGCCGCCACTTCATCCCGAAGCCCTGCCTCGTACTCCTTCATCCGCTCCCTCACCCCCCCCATCGTTGCATCGAGCTCCCCCCTCACCCGCTCGAGCCAGTCCCTGCTCTCCTGGACGAACCCGTCCACATCGGCGAGAAGACCCTCCCTGACCTCCTCGAGCCGCGCCTCGAGCTCGGTCCTGAGCCCACCCAACCTCGAGTCCTGCAGCTCCTCGAGCCGTGCCACACGCCCCTCCATCGCAGCCACACGCTCCCCCACCCCCTGCTCCAGGGCCTCCATGCGGAGGGAGAGCCGCTCCTCCCAGGACGCCGCCTCACCGAGCACCCGCTCCAGCTCCTTCTCCACCTGCTGCTCGCGCTGCTGGAGCACGGCCCGGATCTTCGCAAAACCGTGTTCCACCATATCACGCGCCTCGGCCCTCCGCTTCTCCAACAGCGCACGTACCTCGTCCCTGAGCGACTCGCCCTCCTCCGCCGCGAACCCCTTGAGCTCCCTGAACCGCTCCTCCAACACCCCCACGACCCGCTCCTGCTCCTCCCTGAGCACCTCCTGCGCCCGTCCCAGCTCCTCCCTGAGGCGTGCCGCCTCATCCTGGAAGGCCCGCTCCAATGCCCCGAACGTCTCCCGCTGCCGGGCCTCGAACTCGCCAGCCTGCGCAGTGAGCCGCGAGATCCGCTCCTCAAGGGAAGACGTGTAGTCCTCCATCCTCGCGGTCCACCCGTCCACCTGCTCCTTGAGGTCGGAGAAGACCTCCTCCACCCTTCCCCTCGCCTGATCCAGTTCCTCCTTGAGGGCCTCGAGCTGTTGCACCGCATCGGCCCGCAGGCTCCCCGTCTGGGCCTCCACGTCCTGGTGCACCCTGAGGAGGATCCCCTCCACCTCCTCCCGCACCCGCTCCCTCGCTTCCTCGACCCGCTCCCCGAGCTCCTGCTCCAGCCGGAACACCCCGGCCTCCACCTCCTCCGCCTTGCCCTGCACCATCCGCTCCACCTCCTGGAGCTCCTCGTCCACCCGGTTCGCCCACGTCTCCACCTCGGTCAGCAGCTCGGAGGTCTTGCGCTCCAACGACGTACGCACCTCGGCGAGGGCCTCGCCGAGCGCCGCCTCACGACCCGCGAGCCACTCCCTGATCTGGGCATCCTTCGCCTCCAGGAGGCTCCTCGCCTCCCCCTCCCAGAGCCCCACATCGGCCCGCACACGGGAGAGCTGCTCCTCCACCCCGCTCCGCACCTCCTCCACACGACCCGCCACCTCGCCGGAGAAACGCTCCAGGGAGGAGAGGAGCCCCTCCTCCCGCTTCTTCACGAGCGCCACCACCCTGGCGAAGGCCTGATCCTCGAGCGCGGCCGCACGCTTCGCGGCATCCTCCAGAGCCTTCCCATGCTCGGCCGCCACGGCCCTGCATCGCTCCCGCAGCCCCTCCACGAGCCCATCCACCCCTTCCCTCTCCCGGGCGAGACGTCGTGCGAGGTCCTGGAGGAGCGTCTCCACCTGGCCGGTGAGCTCCTCCACACGCCCTCGGATCCGCTCCAGCACACCCTCCCCCTCCTGCTCGAGGGCCGCCTTGAGCTCGCCGAACCGCTCCTTGAGGAGGGCCTCGGCCTCGATCCCCAGCGTCCGCAGTTTCTCGCCCTGGCGCTCCACGGCCGCAGCGAGATCCTCCTGCCGCTCCCGAGCCGCCTCCACCTCGCGGTGGAGGTCCTCCACCTCCTTCCTCGCCTGCAACTGCACCTCGGCCTTCACCTGGGCGAGCTGCTCACCGTTGAGCTGGGCGAACCGCTTGAGCATCCCGGGCAGGGCCTTCTCCACCTTCTCCAGCTGGGCGGCCACCACCCGGACCCGCTTGCCCACCCGATCAATGAACTCCGATTCGTTCCTGATCCGGGAGAGGTTCTCCTCGGCCCGAGCCGTCATATCCACCAGCTCGGCGAGGACCCTGTCGTATTCCTGGATCCGCTTCTCGAGCTCACCCACCTCCCTGTCACGCTCACGGATCTGACCGAGCCGCTCCTCCATGTAGGAGAGCATCTCGCGGAGGGTATTCTGATAGGTGTCGATTTCTATGGTGATGTCGCGGAGCCGCGCCGTACGCTCCTGGACGAGGGCGTCGAGATCCTCCTTCACCCTGTCCGCATACCTCCTCACCTTCTCGAGGCTCCGGTTGTTCCTGTCGAGCTGACGGAAGACGACGAGCGCCGCGGCCACCAGGCCGAGGATGACAATGTCCATCACGGTAATCATATCCCCTCCCATACCCCCTTCAGGACGATCGCATGCCCCGCACCCACGTGAGGAGCTCGGGATAGGTGCGGAAACTCACGTCGGCGATCGAACCCTTCGGAGGCCTGCGTACGAGGTGGGCGGTCCTGAGGCCCGCCGCATGTCCGCCCACTATATCATAGGCATAGCTGTTGCCCACGTAGAGGATCTGTTCCGGCACGAAACCCAACCGTTCGGCGAGGAGGAGGAAGGGCTCGGGATTCGGTTTGAGGTATCCCGACTCCTCGGTGCACATCGCCACGTCCCAGAACCCGTCGAGCCCGAGGAACTCCAGCTTGGCCAATACGGGAAAATCCGAGAGCACCGCGAGACGATACCCATCCTCCGCCAGGGCCGCCAGTACCTCCTTAAGATGAGGGTAGGGCCTGAGACGTCTGAGCGATTGCTCCCATCGGGTGTAGATCTTCTCCTCGATGAGGGAACGCGCCTCCTCCTCGGAGATGCCCATCCTGCCTGCGAGCATCCTCGCCTGTACGGCCCTGAAGTCGTCGATGGGCCGCACCCTCCTGATCTCGCTCCGTACCCGTCCGAAGTGCCACACCAGGCGAGGATGCCTCACCCCAAGCCCGAGGGAGGCCAGGTACATCATGTAGTGCGGATAGAGCGTACCGTCCAGATCGAATGCGATCGCCTTAAGGTCCATGCAGCCTCTCTCTGGTTTTGGTAGTATAATACGGGCAGTCGGTCGAAAATGCAAGGCATAGTGCAAGTGACGGAATCTTCGAGACATAGGACTTTCGGGGAGGAATGCGGAACGATCAGAGCCTCGCGATGAGGCTCGCGAGGTAGCCCGCACCGAATCCGTTGTCGATGTTCACCACCGCGAGCCCCGGGACGCAGCTCGTGAGCATGGCGAGGAGAGGCGTCATCCCCTCGAGGGCGGCGCCGTAGCCCACGCTCGTGGGCACGCCGATCACCGGTCTGTCCACGAGGCCGGCCACCACGCTGGGAAGGGCGCCCTCCATCCCGGCCACCACCACCAGCGCACGCAAGGAGCGCATCTCCTCGAGGCGGGCGAGGAGTCGGTTGATCCCCGCCACCCCCACATCGTAGACCCGCTCCACCCCCACCCCGTAGAACTCGCAGGTGATCGCAGCCTCCTCGGCCACCGGCACATCCGAGGTGCCGCCAGTGACCACCCCCACACGGTGGGCGCAGGGGGGAGGAGGACTCGCCACATGGGTACAGCACCGCGCCTCGGCATGGTACACGAGCCGTGGGAACCGTTCGAGGAGAGGCCCCAGCTGGTCCTCCCTCACCCGCGAGACGAGGAGGTTCTCCCCCCGCGAGAGAAAGACCTCCACGATCTCCAGGAGGTGCTCCGTCTTCTTCCCCTCCGCGAAGACCACCTCGCCCCGACCCGTACGCACGGGCCTCGCCATGTCGAGCGTGGAGTGTCCGAGCCGTACGAAGGAGAGCTCCTCAAGCCGGGAGATCGCCTCCTCCTCGGGCACCCGCCCCTCCCGGTAGGCGGCCAGCAGACGACGCATCCGCTCACGCCGATCCACAGGTGCCCTCCTTGACGGACATACTCCCCGTCCTGTAGCCCTCCAGATCGAGGGTCACATAGCGGTACCCGAGTTCCTTGCACCGGGCCACGATCCCGTCCCGGTCCCCGGAGGAGAGGAAACGCTCGAGGTCGTCACTCCCGAGCTCGATCCGGGCCAGATCCCCGTGATGGCGCACCCGCACCTGCCGGAAACCCGCCCTGAGGAACAGGAGCTCGGCCTCCTCGATACGCCTGAAGAGGGCCTCGTCGACACGAACACCGTGCGGAATCCGGGTGATGAGGCACGAGTACGGCGGCTTGTCCCAGGTGGGAAGCCCGAACGCGCGGGAGAGATCCCGTATCCGTTCCTTGGTGAGACCGGCCTCCCGCAGCGGGCTCCTCACCCCCAGCTCCCTCAGGGCTCGCATCCCCGGCCTGTCCTCCTCGGGATCGCTCGCATTGGTGCCGTCGCACACCACCGGATACCCGTCCTCCTCCGCCATCCGCTTGATGGCCCCAAAAAGGATCCGCTTGCACCGGTAGCACCGATCGGGAGGGTTCTCCCGGACCTCCTCGACGAACGGCACCTCGATGAGGCGGTGTGGCAGGTCGAAGCGCCGCGCGAGCTCGGCCGCCTCCGCGGCCTCCCAACGTGCCACATGGGGCGGAAGGAGGGTATAGGCCCTCACCGCATCTTTCCCGAGCACCTCCCTCGCCACCACGGCGAGGAAGGTGCTGTCCACCCCTCCAGAGAAACCGACCGCGATCCTGCCATATCCCTTGAGGACCTCCACGAGCCTATCTTCCTCTTTTTCGATAAGAGAAAGATCCATATCCGCCCCCTGATTCATGAGCATTTCACCCCGAAAATCATAGACGCCCATCCCCTTTCTGTCCATACGCGTCTGCGAGGTACCTTCCCAGGAGGGCCCTGAGCCGGGGGATGGGTATCCCGGTCCGCCGGGAGGACGCTTCCAGGTCGCGGTACTCCCACTTGACCGAGGAAGGTTCCCCCCCGAGCGAGGCTCGCTTCAATCTGAACGTGCCGTAAGGGGTCTGGACCTCCTCGAAAGAACGCTCGAGCTCCACCTTGCCCACGGTGTGGAGCCTGCACCCGAACGTGGTGGTATGCCGGAGGAGGAGATACACCATCCTCTCGGCGAGGGCCTGATCGGCGAGGACCGAAACCTCATGGCCCGGACGCCCCCGCTTCATGATCACGGGTCGCACCACCACATCGCGGGCCCCGGCCTCGAGGAGGACATCCACCGCCCGGCTCACATCCTCGGGGAGCATGTCGTCGACCGTACAGGAGACCACCACCTGCTCCGTGCGGGCAAGCCCCTCGGAAGCCTCCCCCAGGTAGACCCTGAGCACGTTCGGTACGGAGAGCCTGCGGGTTCCCACCCCGTAGCCCACCCGCAGGGGCACGAATGCGGGCCGCTCCACGAACCGGTCCACCACCGCCGCCAGGACGGCCGCCCCCGTGGGGGTGGTGAGCTCCCTCTCCACGAGTCCCATACGCACCGGCATACCCTTCACGATCTCCGCCGTGGCGGGTGCGGGCACGGGGAGGACGCCATGGGCGCACCTCACCCACCCCCCACCGAGCTGCACGGGCGAGGCCCACACCTCGTCCACACCGAGGTACTCGAGCGCGAGGGCCGCCCCCACCACATCGACCAGGGCATCCTTGGCCCCCACCTCGTGGAAGTGCACCTCTTCGGGGGTGCTGCCGTGGACCTTCGCCTCGGCCTCGGCGATCGTGCGGAATATGGCCAGCGACCGCCTCTTCACCCCTTCGGACAACCCGCTCCGTTCGATGAGCGCAGCGATCTCCCCGAACGTGCGGTGCTCGTGATGGTGGTGATGGGCAGATCCCTTCCCATGGTGGGAGCGCCCCTCGTCGTGGTGGAGATGGGTGGCGTGCCCATGCCCATGGGCTGCCCCTTCGGCATGGCTATGTCCCGCATGACCATGATCCTCCTCATGAGGATGCGACCCTTCGGCATCCTCCTCCACCCACTCCTCCACGCCCCTCACCTTGATCCGTTTCCCCTTTATCCCGGCGCGTTCCTCCTCCCACACGTCGAACTCGAGCGGCTCGTCGACTCCAAGCGAGGAGAGTCCTTCCCTCACGTATTCCACCGGAACCCCCAGGTCGACGAGCGCCCCCAGGTTCATATCCCCTGCGATACCCACACTGCAATCGTAGTAGAGAATCTTTCTCACCGAGTCCTCCCGAAAAAACTTGAGGATTTCCCCATTCTGTCACATACTGGAAATATAATGAAGATTCACCGCCTGCTGTACCTTCTGGTGCTGGGGGGAGGGTTGCTCGGCGCATTGGAGGGTGAGGGGGGAATCTATCGTCTCGAACGAGAGGACCTCACACACGGCACCTTCCTCGAAGGGAACGTGCCCTTCTACTGGGAAAGGCTCATCCAGGAACCGCCGCGTGAAGGCCCCACGCTCCTCCTCCCGGTCGACAGACCGTGGACGCGGGCCGTCAACCCGAGAACCGGTGTGCCGTTCCCGGCCGCTGGGTACGCCACCTACCGGTTCCATCTCATCCTCCCTCAGCACCCTCCGGAGGAACCTCTCGCCATCAGGCTCCAGAACATCACGAGCGCCCATCGCCTCCTCCTCGGGGGAAAGACCATCCTCGAGGAAGGCCGCATCTCGCCCGATGCCGCCCGCCATGTCGCAGGCATCCGCACCCGGATGATCACCTTCTGGCCTCCCTCGGGGGAATTCGACCTCTGGCTCCAGGTCCAGAACGTGGAGGACCGCCTCGGAGGCCTCCAGAATCCCCCTTACCTGGGCTACGCCTCGGCCGTACGTTCCTTCCACGAGCGCAAACTCATGCTCGACCTGTTCGTCTTCGGGAGTATCCTCATCATCGCCGTCTACCACCTCATCCTCTTCTTCACCCGCTCGAAGGAGAAGGAATACCTCTTCTTCGGGCTCTTCGCCTCTTCCCTCGCCCTCCGTGCCGGGCTCACCGAGACACGGTTCCTCCACGACCTCCTCTCCTTCCTCCCCTGCCCCCTCCTCATCAGGGCGGAGATCATCTCCGTCTATGTCGCGGCCGCGTCGCTGTTCCTCTACTTCCACCGGCTTTTCCCCCACGAGGAGCTACGCCCCCTCTCCGTCCTCCACTACACCGTCACCGGGGCCTTCACCCTCATGGGGGTGTTCCTTCCGTTCCGTCTCTTCACCGAACTCCACATCTACTACGAGTACTACCTCGTCGCCTCGTGTCTGGTGTTGCTCGCCTGGCTCGTACGGGCCCTCGTCCATCGGAGGGAACAGGCCCTCCTCTTCACCATGGGTATGCTCGTCCTCACCTTCACGGTGATGAACGACGTGCTCTTCAGCATCTACCAGAGGGGGAGCGGGTACCTCTCCCAGTACGGCCTCATCGTCTTCCTCCTCGTCCAGGCCCTCATCCTCGCACGCAAGTACGCTCACGTGTACAATGCCATGAGGGAGGCCTCCTGGAAGGCCGAGACCATGGCCACCCTCTACTCCCGTTTCGTGCCGTTCACCATACTGCGCCTCTTGGGCAAGGAGGGAGTGGAAAGCCTGAGAGGAGGGGAACACACCACATGCGAGCTCTCGGTGATGGTCTGTTCACTCATGCCTCTCGTCTCGCTCTCGGAGAAGATAGCCCCGCACCAGACGAGCGCCTTCCTCTCCTCCTACGCCCGCCAGATCATCCCCGTGGTGAAGGACCACGGCGGGATCTTCGAGTCCTTCCTGGGAGAGAAGATGACCTTCCTCTTCCCCGGCGAGCCCGAGGAAGCGGTGCAGAGCATCTTCGCCCTGTTCCGCTTCCTGCGTGAGTACAACGCGGGCCGTGCCGCCGCAGGTTACGAACCCGCAGGTCTCTCCATCGGCGCCTCCCATGGCCGGGCACTCCTCGCCATGGTCTCCGCGGGCGACAGACTCGCCTACACCGGCATCGGGGAGGTCTTCTCCCTGGCCGCCGAGGTGGAGGGGCTCACCCGGGTGTTCGGAGCCGCGGTCCTCATCACCGACCAGCTCTTCCCCGCCCTCGCGAGGGTGGAAGAGTCCTCCTACCGGTTCCTGGGCCGGCTCCGCACCCCCCAGAGGGTGATCCCCCTCTTCGAGGTCATAGATCCTGAGGACGCGGTGAAGCGATCGACCGCGTCCATGTTCGAACGAGCGCTCTACGCCTACTGCCTGGGAGCACTGGACGAGGCCGAGAAGGGCTTCCTGGAGGTGCTCTCCCACGCACCCGAGGACAAGGCGGCGGCCTTCTACCTCAAACGCGTGCAGATCCACACCGGGGAGGGGACCCAGCGGCTCGAGAGCGGCCATCCCGAAATCCTCTGAGACGCCACACACATGAAGAGGGCGTCCGACTGGACGCCCTCCCGTCCGTGCGGAGAACGGATTCAGACCTGGGGGAGCGCCGAGAGCGCCTCCCTGATCTTCTCCTCGGGATACTCGTAATCCTCGAGCCTGCCCTCGAAGTACTGCTGGTAGGCCGCCATGTCGAAGTGCCCGTGACCCGATGCGTTCACCAGGATGACCCGCTCCTTCCCTTCTTCCTTCGCCGCGAGGGCCTCGTCCACGCAGGCCTTGATCGCATGGGCCGTCTCGGGCGCCACGATGAACCCCTCGGTGCGGGCGAAGAGGACCGCGGCCTCGAAGACCGCCCTCTGATGGTAGGCACGGGCCTCGACCACCCCCTCCTTCACCAGACGTGAGACGATGGGCGCCATGCCGTGATACCGCAGGCCTCCTGCATGGATGCCCGGCGGGACGAAGTCGTGCCCCAGGGTGTGCATCCTCACGATGGGGGTCATCTTCCCCGTGTCGCCGTAGTCGTACGTATAGACCCCTTTGGTGAGGGTGGGACACGCCGACGGCTCCACCGCCACGAGGCGTACGTCCTTCCCATGGATCTTGTCGTAGGCGAAGGGAAGGGCGATACCCCCGAAGTTCGATCCCCCACCCACACAGCCTATGACCACATCGGGATAGTCACTCGCGAGTTCGAGCTGCTTCCTGCACTCGAGGCCGATCACGGTCTGGTGGAGCAGCACGTGGTTGAGCACCGAACCGAGGGCGTAGTGGGTGTCCTCCCGTTCCACCGCCTCCTCCACGGCCTCGCTTATGGCGATACCGAGGGAACCGGGCGAGTCGGGATCCTTCTCGAGGATGGCCTTGCCCACCTTGGTGCGGGGTGAGGGACTGGGTATGCACTCGGCGCCCCACGTCTCCATCATGATGCGCCTGTAGGGCTTGCCCTCGTAGCTCACCTTCACCATGTAGACCCGCACCTCCATCCCGAAGAGCCTGCCCGCGAAGGCGAGGCTGCTCCCCCACTGGCCCGCCCCCGTCTCCGTGGTGAGCCTGGTGATCCCTTCCTTCCTGTTGTAGTAGGCCTGGGCCACCGAGGTATTGGGCTTGTGGGAACCCGGAGGAGAGGCACCCTCCCACTTGAAGTAGATACGAGCCGGGGTCTCGAGGGCCTGTTCAAGCTGGTAGGCCCGGTAGAGCGGCGTGGGCCGCCAGAGGGCGAGGATCTTCCGCACCTCCTCGGGAATCTCGATCCACCGCTCGCCGCTCATCTCCTGTTCGATGAGGGCCCGGGGGAAGAGGGCGGAGAGCTCATCCGGCGAGAGCGGCTGCTTCGTGACCGGATGGAGGGGCGGGTCGAGCGGCCCACCCGGCAGGTCCGCGAGGATGTTGTACCAGTGCGAGGGAAGATCCTTTTCACTGAGCAGGATTTTTCTTTGCATGCGCTTCCTCCATACGTTCGAGCAGTTCCCACGTGACCGAGGAAGGATTCTTGAGGATCTTCGCTCCCCTCGTCACCTTGCACAGGCTCACCCCCAGACGGTCGGCCACCTCGCGCTGGGTGTACCCGTGCGCGAGGAGCACCATGAGCTCCCACCTGAGGGCGAAGCGGGCGCGTTCGGCAGGGGTGAAGAGCTCATCGAAGAAACGGGCGAGCTTCTCCGGGTCATCGACCGAGGCGATGGCCTCCACGAGCTCGTTGTAGTAGTTGCGTACATCGTTTTTTCCCATAGAAACATGATAACCTGATATATGAGATTTGTAAAGGGAAATCTACAAAAAAACTCCGGTGATCCGGCACCGGAGCGGGATCCCCCGTAGGGGCCACCATCATGTGCGCGACGATCCGTTCCTGAACCGGGGAGGTTCTCCCTCTTTCGTCCTGGGCGAGGGGATGTACTCCACCGAGGGCCTCCTCTGTGCGGTCTGGGGGTAGAGGGCCATGATCTCGTACACCTCGGCCGGCATCTCGGTGCTCACGGTAAGCCCCAGCTCTCGTGCCTCGTCCACGGTGATGGGATAGTCGTGCGTGAACTCGCCGGTGGCGAGCCTGGTGGCGATCTCCTCTACCTTGTCCCCGGGGAGACGCCCTTCGAGCAGGGTCTTCACCACCCGCTTCACCTGGCGGATGGCCTTCTCCGCCACGTCGGCGAGGATGATGGTCTCGTCGTCCACTTCGGCGATGGGCTTCCGCTCGAGGACCTTGAGGATGCTCGCCGCAGGCTGCTGGCCGATCTGTGGATCCACCGGGCCGAGGACCGCGTTCTCGTCCATCACCACCTCGTCGGCGGCCAGGGCGATGAGCGTGCCGCCCGACATGGCGTAGTGGGGGACAAAGACCGTGACCTTCGCCGGATGCTTCTTCAGGGCGTAGGCGATCTGCTCGGCGGCGACCACGAGGCCTCCCGGGGTGTGGAGGATGAGGTCGATCGGGACATCGTCGTCGGTCATCTTGATGGCCCTGAGCACGGCCTCGGAGTCGTCGATGTCGATGTACCTCACGAGAGGAAACCCGAGAAACCCCATGGTCTCCTGGCGATGGATGAGGGTGATGACCCTGCTCTTCCGTTTGCGTTCGAGTGCCCTCAAGGCCTTGAGCCGTGCACTCTCCAGCATGTTCTGTCTCAGGACCGGCTGGAGCGAGGAGATGATGAGGAACAACCAGAACAACCACCACAGATCCATGTGACCCTCCTTGCGCGTATGATATGTGAAACATCGTATGCCCCTACCAGGGGAAGTATTCGTCACGGTAGACCCGCCGCCTGTAGGTACGGGCCCTGAAAGCCGGGAGCATGAGGGCCCCTGCCACGAAACCGCCCACGTGGGCCCACCACGCCACACCTCCGAAAGCCCCCACCCCGGTGACGATCGTGGCAAAGCCGTTGAGGAGCTGAGAGACGAACCAGCCCCCTATGTAGAAGAGCGCAGGGATCTCTACGAACAAGGGCAGGAAAAACACAGGGATGAGGGTGATCACACGGGCGGTGGGGAACATGAGCACATAGGCGGCGAGTACCCCGCTTATGGCACCGCTCGCCCCCACCATGGGCACGGTGGAGTGAGGGAACAGGGCGATGTGCACCACCGAAGCTGCAATGCCAGAGAGGAGATAGAAGATGAGGTAGCGCCCGCTCCCCAGCCTGTCCTCCACGTTGTCGCCGAAGATGTAGAGGGCGAGCATGTTGCTGAACAGGTGTGCCCATCCACCGTGGAGGAACATGGCGGTGAGGAACTGCACGAACACCCCGGGATCTCCACTCCCCACCACATACGCAGGGGTAAGTCCAAAGCGCCGCACCACGAGCTCCGCCTCAGGCCCCAGCCCCACCATCCAGAGAAAGACGAGCACATTCGTGACGATGAGCCCCCAGTTCACCCAGGGAAACGACCACGAGCGTACCGTATCCTTGATCGGAAGCATGAGACCTCCTTACTTTCTCTTCCCGAGAAAACATACTAACTATCTGCACTATCGTCATCTTTACGCACGACGGACATCTTGCAGATGGAAAAACGCACGTTTTTTGTTTACAATCTTCCTACAATCCATTACCATGTGTGTAGTGATTTCATTGTAAAAGGGAGCACTCCATGAGCGAGAAGAAAGGCCCTATCGAAGTAAAGGAAAAACCCGGAGTGGTTCACTACTGTATGTGTGGGAAGAGCACCACCCTCCCCTACTGTGACGGCAAGAGTCACGAGGGAACGGGCTTCACTCCCTACGAGTACAAGGTAGAACAGGAGGAAGTGGTCAGGCTCTGTACGTGCGGCCAGTCGAGCAACAAGCCGTTCTGCGACGGCACCCACATGCTCTGTCCCTGAAAAGCGGCCGGGGTGCAGCAGGGCCTGCACCCCTTTCTCATCGTCAGGGGTGATCGGCCTTCACCCAGTGGAGGACCGACCCCGCGTATCCCGCGGCCGAGGTGAGGACCACCAGCACATAGCTCGCCGGTGAGAGGAGGTGGAGGGCCTCCTCGCCCGCGGCACCGGAATGGATGGCCACCACCGACCAGGGGAAGTACCCGCCTCCCCCCACGAGAGGGAAGAGCTGACCCAACACCGTACAGAGCACGAGCACGCCTATAGGACCGAAGACCCCCCGGACGAGGAGGGCCGCGCACCCGATGATCGTACCCAGGGACATGGCGAGCACGCCTGTGGTGACGAGCCTCCTGAATCCGGCCCACACGAGCCCTCCCTCCCATCCGGGAAGACCTAACGCCCGGCCGAATATGAGACCCAGGCCTATCACCTCCAGGAGGAGCGCGGTGTTCCATAGAAGGTACACGGTGTACCGGGCATGGATGACCACCCCCCTCCCTGCGGGCACCACGAGGAGATCCCGGTAGGTCCCGTAGAGGAAATCCCTGCCGAAGAGGAAGCTCGCCACGAAGCCGCCCATCACCATACCGGCCACTGCGGTCATCTGGGAGAGCATGGCGAGGTGGCCCGCCCAGGTGGTCACGGCTGAGAAGAGGGAGATCTTGGTTCGGAGGAGACCGGTGGAGGGGATGAGATGGGGATGCATCATCAGGTAGATCATGAGCCCCACCATCGTGGTACCGAAGGCCATGGCAAGAGCGCTGAGCCACACAATGGGCGATCGCCTGAGCGAGAGAAGCTCGGCGTGCACCATGCGTCCGTACGTCATACGAGTACCTCCTGCCGAATGAGTCGCATGAAGAGCGCCTCGAGGGTCTCCTGCTGCAGTTCCATGGTCCGGGGAGGCACCCCCGCCTCCACGAGGAGAGCGGCGATGTGCTCTGGGGCTGAGAGAGCTCTCTCGTCGGTCGACACGAGCCTTTCTCCCCGGGGAGTCACCTCATACCCGGCGGCTCGAAGTTCGCCGAGCGCGCGGCCGTTGTCCACCGTGGTGAGCACCAGCGACCTGCGCACCCACTTCGAGAGATCGTCACTCGAGAACTGAACGACCATACGCCCCTGGTGGATGATCCCTATCCGGTCGGCCACCCGAGAGAGTTCGTCGAGCATGTGGCTCGACACCAGTATGGCGGCACCTTCGTTGGCCCGCCTCCGGAGCATAGTCCGCAGTTCCACCACACCCTGGGGGTCGAGACCGTTCCCCGGTTCATCCAGGAGGAGGAGTTGGGGATCTCCCAGAAAGGCCTTGGCGAGGGCCAGCCGCTGTCGGTTTCCCTGCGAGAGATGGCGGGCCTGCACGCGGGCGTACGGCACAAGACCGAGCTCTTCCATGACGCGGGGCACGGTGAGAGAAGGATCCAGACCCTTAAGAAGGGCGGCGTGACGGAGGTTCTCCTCGGCGGTGAGGAGTGGATAGGCCGCGGCCTGCTCCACGAGGGCACCCACTTGATTGAAGACCGAGGGGTCGGCGCCGAGGGGCTTCCCGAAGAGCGATACGCTCCCGGTGGTGGGGCGTATCATTCCCAGGAGCATGCGGATGGTGGTGGTCTTGCCGGCGCCGTTGAGGCCGACGAACCCGTAAATCACACCTGGTTCAAGCGTAAGATCGAGGTCACGGACGGCCCAGAAATCTCGAAATCGCTTCCCGAGTCCTCGGGCGTTCACCACGGCAGTCATGTATTCCTCCTGGGATCGGTGTGGGATTCCTCGAGCTGAGATAAAAACGAGAGTGCCCTGTCCCCCCTGAACCATCCTCCCACCGTGCTCCTCACCACATAGGTGAAGACGAGCTCCTCGAGGTCCTCCTCGGTGCGGTGTGTCTCGAGCAGGGTGAAGAGTCCTTCCCAGAAGGCGCGGGCGAGCGCCCGGGCGAGGGGCTCGTGGAGGTGCCCCGGGAGGGTGTTGTCCTCTTTGAAGTGGTGAAGGATGTTGTCCGCCATGGCCCGAACGAAGAGAGGGAGCGTCCCTGCGAAGGGGCTTCCCCCGCTCTTCTTGCAGAGGAGGATGAGAGGGATCCGTTGCTCCACGATGAAGTCGAAGAAGGATCGGAAGGTCTCGAGCTCCCCACCCACAGCCCACGCAGGACTGTGCCACCCCTCGTCATGGTGATGGTGGAAGAGGTCGAGGAGCGATGCGTAGAGCTCACCCACCAGGGCCTCGAAGAGGGCTTCCTTCGAAGGGAAGTAGGTGTAGAGGTTGGAGGTGGAGGTACCGGCGAGACGGGCGATGCGGCGCATCGATGCGCCGGAAAACCCGTGTTCCATGAACTCCTCCTGCGCCGCCCTCAGGATACGCATGCGCACATCGTCCTTTTTATACTGCACGGCGCTCCTCTCGGGTCCTTGTTGCGGCGAGAGGCATGATGCCATCGGGGGATGACACCCTCTCAAAAACGAACACATGTTCAATAATAAGGCATGGTTTCTCCTCTTGTCAAGCGGTACTTTATCTTTCACGCGTCCGTCTGGTAGGCTTTCCGTCCATGGAGGGACTTCCCGACTATACGCGCACCCCGGCCTTCGAGCGGCGGGTAAGGCGTCACGTGAAGGCACAGGAGCACCGCATCTTCGTGGAGGGGGTGGAGGCGTTTCTCCCCGAGCTCGAGGCGGAGCTGGTAGCCCTGGGGTATGCGCCCGTACGGGAACAGGGGGGATTCGGGGTGCAGGGACGGCAGGAGGATGTGTACCGCCTCAACCTCCACCTCGCGACGGCCTCTCGTGTGTGGCTCGAGGTGGCCTCCTTCCACGCCACGGCCGCCGAGGGCCTCTTCGCCGGCGCGGTGCGGGTGCCGTGGGAGGTCTTCCTCAACCCGCTCCTCCCGATACGCGTGGAGGCACGGCTCACACACAGTCCGATCGGCCACGAGGGTCGGGCGGCGGGGGCGGTGCGGGATGCGGTGGCGCGCAGGTTCAGGGAGGCGGTGGGGACCGCGGTGCGCTGGGACGAGGGGACCGGGGGAGCGTGGGTGCAGCGGGTGTGCGTGGTGGGGGTGCGCAACCGGTGCCGCATCCTCCTGGATACGACGGGGCCTGCCCTCTCGTTCCGAGGCTACCGGGTGGTGCAGGGCGAGGCGCCACTGCGGGAGCACCTGGCGGCCGGGCTGGTGCGGAGGGCGCTGAGGGTGTGCGGCGCATGGCCGCGGGTGCCGGATGACCTTGTGGTGGCGGATCTGTTCTGCGGGTCCGGCACGCTCGCGGTGGAGGCGGCCTTCGCAGTGTACGGGGTGGCGCCGGGGAGGGGAAGGGGGTTCCTGTTCGAGCGGATGCCCTGGCACAGGGAGGGCGCGTGGGGCTTCGTGCGGAGGAAGGCGGAAGGGGAGGCGAAAGGGGGACGGGTGATCGCGGGGGATGTGGACGGCGAGGCGGTGGAGGCGGCGCGGGCGAATGCGAGCCGGGCGGGAGTCGAAAGAGGGATCCGCTTCCTCCAGAGGGACTTCTTCGCCCTGGACGCGCAGCATCTGGGGGGCGAGCGGGGCCTCCTCGTGAGCAACCTGCCGTACGGCGGACGCCTTCCCCTTCCCCGGGACCTTCACACGCACGTGCTCCGCCACTTCGTGCAGGTCTTCCCCGGCTGGTGGGGGCTCTTCCTCCTCCCCTCACGCATCGGGTCGTCCTTCACTCCGGGGCTCTCGGTACGCCTCGTGGCTCGATTCAACCACGGGGGCATACCCGTCTCTGCGATCTACGTCGGTCCACAACGGGTGGACAGCGATCCCAAAGCGTAGTATATTTACACTATAGTCGATATTGGAATCATTACAGAGTGTATATGAACAGAACAGCAGAGGCCTTACGAAAAAAAGATGCAGTGGCCGTCCTCAGGGAACACGGGATAAAGGTCTCCCACCAGAGGGTCCTCGTCCTCGAGTACCTGCTCGAGCACGACACCCATCCTACGGTGGATACCATCTATCAGGACCTCCTCCCCCACGTACCCGGTCTCTCCAAGACCACCGTCTACAATACGGTGAGGCTCTTCGTCGAGAAGGGCATCGCCCAGGAGCTCACCATCGAGGGGACCGAATTCCGCTACGACATCGCCGACCCATCCCATGCCCATTTCAAGTGTGTGCGCTGTGGTGCGCTCTACGACCTCCCCCTCCCCCAGGAACTCTCCGCAGCTCTCAGGGTCCCTCCCGGTTTCAGACTCGAGGAATCGCACCTCTACCTCAAGGGAGTCTGTCCCTCCTGCACACGCACGAATTGACCGGCGGGAATCCAAGGGGTAGACGGGAGGAGGGATTTTTGGTATACTTAAATTGTACTAATTACAAATTAGTATAAATACCAATTTTGGAGGTGCCACATGGCTGCCGTATCCAATCCCGAAACCGCACGATTTCTCAACGAGTACCTCGCCGATCTCTCGGTGCTCTACCAGAAACTCAGGTCTTTCCACTGGAACGTGGAGGGCCCGGCCTTCTTCACACTCCACGCAAAGACCGAGGAGTACTACGACGAGGTCGCCGAGGAGATAGACGATGTCGCGGAGCGCATCCTGATGATCGGCTCCAGGCCCGTCTCCACGCTCAAGGAGTATCTCGAGAGGGCATCCCTCAAAGAGGCCCCCGCAAAGGTGTACCGAGCCGAGGAGATAGTGGGACACCTGGTGGACGACTTCTCCACCCTGGTGGAGGCCCTGCATCGGGGGATCGCCGTAGCCGAAAAGGAAGGGGACCCGGGGACGGTGGACCTACTCACCGGATCACTCCAGCGCTACGAAAAGGAGCTCTGGATGCTCAAGGCCTTCTCGGCCTGAGACCATCACGGATGAAAAGAGGGGAGCGTTCGCTCCCCTCTCTCTGTAGTGCATACACAGGGGTTTACTTCGCCTTGTAGCCGTAGAACTGCTCCATCTTGGCCTTTCGCTCGTCGATGATGGCCTGTCCTCCGGAGCTGAGGTAATCCCTCATACCCTGATCGAAGACCTTGTCGAAGTCCGAAGGCTTGGCGATGACCGCCTGGACCAGGAGGTTGTTGCGCTTCTCGGAGAGGGCGGGACCCATCCCCTCTTCCGCCTTGATCTCTCCCACGTTGAACCGCTTGATCAGGCGAAGATCTTTCGACCAGAGATCGAGGGAGCGCACGATGTACTCGGGCTCCACCTCGGGATAGCCGAGGGCCATGGACTTCCTGGTGATCTCCGGATCGCCGAGATCGAGACCGTTGAGGGTGATGGTGTAGTCGTAGTTAAAGGGGCCGTGCATCGCAAGCTCGCCCTCCACCTTGAGCATCCGGATGGTCCCATCGGCCAGCACCTCGTGGTGCACACCCTCCTGTCCGATCTGGAGGAAGCGCCGCTTCGCGGGATCGCTGATCCAGTTCACGTACAGGAGCGATGCGAGCGGTTCCTTGTTGGAAGCGGGGAAGAAGATCTTGCGGTCAACCGGGATTCCGGAGTACTTCCTGTACTTGCCGCCGTCGTTCTTGAAGGTATCGATCGCCACGAACGCCGCATCGGGCCCCACGATCCTCTTCAGGTTCGCATGGATCGAGTCCTCACCACCGCGGTACGGATAGTCGTGGTTCTGGATGAACGCCCCCACATACCCGGCCTTCGCGAGGTTGTCAGGGGTCGGATCACCCACAGGATAGAGGGGGAAGTCCTTCCAGATGAGGCCCTCGTTGTACCACTTGTTGAGGAGTCGGATGGCCTCCTTGGTTCCCGGGTGGAGGAGGTTCCTGTCGTCGAATCCATAGATGTAGTACTCCTCGTCGGAGATCTTGTCCGGGATGAACGACCAGATGAGATTCCTCGCATACCAGGCCACGTCCACCGTGAGGAGGAAGGGGATCATCTTGTCCGCATCCTTGCCCAAGAGCGTCTCCGCATTGTCACGGAAGGCCCTGATCGTCCTCTCGAACTCCTGACGGGTCTTGGGTTCCTTGAGACCGAGCTTCTTGAGCCAGTCCTGACGGATGAAGGTCACGGTGCCGGTGATCGGTTTGCGGATCCCCTCGATGGCCCACAGGGTGCCGGTGACCGGATCCTGATCGAAGTAGATGAACTCGTCACCCAGGAGATCCCAGAGAGCCTTCAGCTGCGGCTTGTACTGGTCGAGGAGCGGAGCCAGATCCAACACACCGCCCATGTTCGCATAGGTCTGGATGGTGGGATAGTCATAGGTGTAACACACGTCAGGGGCCTCACCCGCAGCGAGCAGGTTGTTGAGCACCTGCACCTCCTGCCAGCGCGGCACGGGCTTGAAGATCACTTCCACGTTGTGATCCCGGAGCATCCCTTCCTTGATGTAGTCGGTCCAGATGTTGTCGTCGGCGGGGGTACCACCGCGATCCCAGATCTCCACCGTGATCGTCCGCGTAGTGGTGAAACGGCCGTTCACCAGCTCCTCCGTGCCCGCCGTCGGCGCGGCCTCGCCGCCCTTCTCTCCTTGTCCTTCCGCGAAGGCGAAGGAGACCGCCGTGAGGAGGCACAGAAGCACGATCAATGCCTTTTTCATGGTATCCTCCTATGATATAAGATGATAGAAGCCGCACACAACGGTGCGGCGGAACGCCCCTCCTATTCCTTGATGGACCCCAGAGTCACCCCCTGAATGAAGTAACGCTGGAGCCACGGATACACCAGGAGTATCGGCACCGTGGCGAACATGACCGCGGCCGCCTTGAGACTCTCGCTGAGACCGAGTGGGATGTTTCCCTCGAGGGAGTAGGTCTCCACCTCGCTCACCGATTGGATGAGGAAGTAGAGGAGGAGGGAGATGGGATAGAACTCTCGCTTGTTCATGAACATGAGGGCATCCGAATAGGTGTTCCACCTCCCTACCGCGTAGAAGAGCGCGAGGGTGGCGATGATCGGCAGGGAGAGCGGCAGGTAGATGCTCACGAGTATGCGCACCGGGTTCGCACCGTCCATCTCCGCCGACTCCCGGAGGCTCGTCGGTATCGTATAGAAGTAGTTCCTCATGAGGATGATGTTGAAGACGCTCAGGCAGTAGGGCACGATGAGCACGAGGGGGTGGTTCAGGAGCCTGATGTCCTTGAGGAGCAGGTACATGGGGATGGTACCCGCATTGAAGTACATGGTGAAGAGGATGAGGGACATGATCACGCTCCGTCCCTTGAGATGATCGTAGGTGAGCGGGTAGGCGCAGATCGCCGTCATGAAGAGCGAGAGCATGGTCCCAGCCGCGGTGATGATGACCGTCCAGACGAAGGCCCACGTGTACTTCGTATCCTCGAGCACGAGACGGTAGGCCTCGAAGTTGAGCCCCTTGGGCCAGAGACCCACCTCTCCCCTCACCAGATATTCCGAATCGCTCAGAGACCTTGCCAGCAGATTGAGCATGGGCAGGAGACACACGACGATGACCAGGATGCTCACTGCGACCGCGATATAATCGAGATATTTCGAATCCCGTGACATTCTCATCTTCACACCTCCCCTTACAGGATACCGCGCTCACCGAATCGCTTGGCCAGACGATCGGCCAGCACCAGAAGCATCACGTTGATGACCGACTGGAACAGCCCCACCGCCGTGGTGAGGGAGAACTGGAGTCCCCGGATGCCATAGTTGTACACGAAGATGGCGATCACATCCGAGACGTCCTTCACCAGCGGATTACGGAGTGCGTAGGGCCTGTCGAAGTAGCTCCCCATGAGATGTCCCAGGGAGAGAATGAGCAGGATCACTATGGTGGGACGTATTCCGGGCAGGGTGACGTGCCAAATACGGCGGAGCCGCCCGGCCCCGTCTATGGCAGCGGCCTCGTAGAGCTCCGGGTTGATGCTCGTCATGGCCGCGAGATAGATGATGGTGTTCCATCCCACGCTCTGCCAGATCCCGAGGGCCACATAAGTACCGACCCAGTAGTTCGGGTCGTTGAGGAAGGGTATCGGACCGGCTCCCAGCTTCTTCAGCCAGATGTTGAGGAGGCCCGTATTGGGGGCGAGGAGCTGGAGGGCCATCCCGGCGATGATCACCCATGAAAGGAAGTGGGGCATGTAGGCGATGGTCTGGGTGACCCTCTTGAAGCGGCGGTACGGGAGCTCGTTCAGGATGAGGGCCAGGATGATGGGCGCCGGGAACCCGAAGAGGAGATCGAGGGAGTTGAGCATGAGGGTGTTGCGGAGCGCGAGGAGGAAGTCCTTGTTCTTGAAGGCTATTATGAAGTACTCGAACCCGTGATTGTCGGCCCAGGGCATCTCCCAGGGACTCTTCACTATGCTGTACTTCTTGAAGGCGATCTGGATATAGGTCATAGGGATGTACTTGAAAATGAAGAAGTACAGCATCGGCAAGAGGAGCATGAGATAGAGCGTCCAGTACTTGCTCAGATAGGTCCTCAAATCCTTCGTCTTCACTGCTATACTCGGCGTTCTGTTCATGTCACCAGTATAGTACCAGGTTTTCGATCCTGTCAATAAAAAATTTTTTAAAATACCTTTAATAAGTCTGTCAAAACAATACCGGCTTCTCCCTCTCCCTCCTCCTCTCCGCCCCTCGTCCTGCCGGGCACGCGAACAGGGGACGTCCCTCGTGTACAACTTCATCCACTATAAAAATCTAACGCTCCGGCTCTCCGGGCGTGGGGAGGACACGGCCGCCTTCCCGGACAGAGGATCGACAGACAAGAGGACAACCCGATGACCGTGTAACCCTTGTGGGGGGGCCGGCCCGCCTGCGAGGTGCCTGCAGGGTTGTGCGGACATCTCCTTTCTGATGTAATATCCCCCATCCACGAAGGTCCACAAAGGGAGTATATACCACCCATGAACCGGATGCAACTTTTCAACAACGACTGGGAGTTCGCCGTAACACCGCCCGGCACCGAGGAGTGGCACGGGCTTTCCTTCCGCCCGGTGGAGATCCCCCACGACTGGCTCATCGGTGACAGTACGCGTCTCTACGAGGACTCGACAGGCTGGTACAGGAAGATCCTCGTCTGGGAGGGGCGAGCGACGCACGCGTCCCTCTACTTCGAGGGAGTGTACATGGACAGCACCCTCTACGTGAACGGGAGGGAGGCCGGCAACTGGAAATACGGGTACTCCTCGTTCGAGCACGAGATCACCCCCTTTCTCAGGGAGGGTGAGAACGAGCTCGTGGTGAAGGTGGTGCACCGGGCCCCCAACAGCAGATGGTACTCGGGAGCGGGAATCTATCGGAACGTGTGGCTCATCCTCCGGGGAGCGAGCTACATCCCCACCCATGGGGTGTACGTGACAGTGCGAAAAGGCGAAGAGACGTGGAGCGTGGAGATCGAGACCGAGCTCCACCTCACGCAGGAGGCGGTCCTCGAGCACACCCTGTGGTACCGGAGGAGACCGGTCTCCTCCTGCCGGAAGATGGTCTCAAGGGACACCTCCCTCGACGCATCATCTCTCGAGGTACGAGACCCCCTCCTGTGGAGCCCCGAGGCGCCTCACCTCTACACCCTTCTCACCCTCCTCTACGACGGCGAAGGAACCATCATCGAGGAAATTCCCACCCCCGTGGGGTTCCGCCACCTCGCCTTCCATCCCCATCGCGGCCTGCTGGTGAACGGGATGCCCACCAAGCTCCATGGCACCTGCGAACACCACGACCTCGGCGCCCTGGGCGCGGTCTTCAATCGGGCGGCGATGCGCCACCGGCTCTCCCTCCTCAAGTCGATGGGGGTGAACGCCCTCCGGACGGCCCACAACATGCCGGCACCCGATCTCATGCACCTCGCCGACGAGATGGGATTCTTCGTGGTGTCCGAGGCCTTCGACATGTGGGAACGGCCCAAGACGCGATACGACTACGCACGATTCTTCCCCGAGTGGTACGAAAGGGACGTGGCGAGCTGGGTGCGGAGGGACAGGAACCATCCCTCCCTCCTCATGTGGAGCATCGGCAACGAAATCTACGACACCCACGTGAGCGAGCGGGGAGTGGAACTCACCCGCCTCCTCGCCGCCGAGGTGCGGAAGCACGACCCCAAGGGGAACGCCCCCGTCACCATGGGGTCGAACTACATGCCCTGGGAGGGAGCGCAGCGATGCGCCGATATCCTCAAGGTGATAGGTTACAACTACGGTGAGGCCTACTACCACGAACACCACGAGGCCCACCCCGATTGGGTCATCTACGGGAGCGAGACCGCCTCGGTGGTCCAGAGCCGGGGGGTATACCACTTCCCCTTCGACTGCACGATCCTGGCGGAGGAAGACGAGCAGTGCTCGGCACTGGGCAACAGCTCTACGAGCTGGGGTGCTCCTTCGCATGAGGCGTGTATCGCCGCCGACAGGGACGCCCCCTTCTCCCTGGGACACTTCATCTGGAGCGGGTTCGACTACCTTGGGGAACCCACGCCCTATCATACCAAGAACTCGTATTTCGGTCAGATCGACACTGCGGGGTTCCCCAAGGATTCCTTCTATATATACAAAGCGGCATGGACCGACTACCGACGTGATCCCTTCGTCCACATCTTCCCCTACTGGGACTGGAACCCCGGACAACTCATCGACGTGAGAGTGTGCTCCAACGCCCCCCGGATCGCCCTCTACCTCAACGGCCGCCTCATCGGGATCAAAGACATAGACCATCAGCACGGCACCGAGCAGACAGGGTGGTGGAAGATCCCCTACGAACCCGGGGAGCTCGTGGCCCTCGCCTACGACGACGAGGGCAGGTGCGTGGCACGAGCGGTCCGCAGGTCCTTCGGGGATCCCGCCCGACTCAGGCTCACCCCCTCACGGGAGTTTATCGAAGCCGACGGCCGGGACGTCGTCTTCGTGACCATAGAGATCCTCGATGCGGAGGGGAACCCCGTGGAGAATGCCTCCAACCGGGTGCGGGTGGAGGTTCGGGGGGCGGGACGCCTTCTCGGGCTCGACAACGGCGACAGCACCGACTACGATTCGTACCATGCCACGAGCAGGCGTCTCTTCAACGGGAAACTCATGGCCCTCATCGGCGCCACCAGGGAGACGGGCCCCGTCGAGATGGTCGTCCACTCCAAGGACCTCCCCCCCGCGCGTCTCATCCTCACCGCCGTCCCCTCGGAGAGGACCGACCTCGACTGCATCTCGGTGATCCACCGGGCGGAGGAGAAACCCTGCCGCACCGGCCGGGAAGACGAGATCCCGGTGAGGAAGATCGAACTCACGGTGATCGAGGGGACGCGGATGCTCACCCCCGACTCCCCCTCAGTACGCATCGAGGCGCGACTCCTTCCGGAGAACACCTCGTACCGCGAGGTGGAATGGAAGGCGGTCACCCCCAACGGCATCGAGACCCCCCTCGCCCTCGTCCGGCCGGAAGGTCTCGAGGCCGTGGTCACCGCCCGCGGCGACGGGAGTTTCTTCGTACGGTGTACCAGCAGAAACGGCACTGACACGGTACGCCTCATCTCCCAGCTCGAGTGCACGGCCGAGGGCTTCGGCCGACTCCACAAGGATCCGTACTCCTTCATCTCCGCAGGGCTCTACGACGACAGCAACGGGAAGGTCACGCCGGGGAACGAGAAAGGCATCGCCACCGCCCGGGATGGGATCACCATAGTGGGATTCACCGACCTCGACTTCGGACCCGACGGGTCGGACACCATCACCATCCCCATCTTCGCCCTGAGTGCCGACCCCTACCGGCTCCAGATCTGGCGAGGCCATCCCGAAGCCCCGGAGAGCGAGCTCCTCGCAGATGTGATCTATCGGAAAGACCCCGTCTGGAATGTGTATCAGGAGGCCCGCTATCGCCTCAGACGAAGGCTCCGAGGCGTGCAGTCGCTCTACTTCCTCACCGAAGCCAAGATGCACATGAAGGGTTTCGTCTTCGAACGCCAAGTGCGGGCCTACTCCACCATCCATGCCCACGAGTACGACGTGATCTACGGAGACGACTGCGAGATCACCTCGCAGGGTGTGGAACGCATAGGAAACAACGTCACCCTCACGTTCGAAAACCTCGATTTCGGCGACGAACCACCGAAGAACCTCACCATCTACGGCCGTTCACGCACCGACAACAACAGCATCCAGATCCGTTTCGAGCAAGAAGACCGACGGATCGTCCACCTCATAGAGTTCCCCTACTCCGTGGACTCCGTGGAACGCACCTACCCCCTTCCGCCCCTCCCTGCAGGCCGCATGGATGTCTCGTTCGTCTTCCTCCCCGGCTCCTCGTTCGACCTCGGTTGGTTCAGGTTCGGAAGAGACCCCGGTCCCTGAAGGGGCGTGGGGATCGCGCTAAGGAGATCATCGCCACACACGCCACACGCCCGCCCGGACCATTGCCTCCGTTGCATCCTGCGCGCTTTTCTTACATACTATACACTATGTCCGACTATCAGGTCTCCTTCCAGGAATTCACCGAGCAGCTCGAACACCTCCTCACCGAACGCACCCACTACCTCAACACCACCACCCTCCCCAGGCTGAAGGACGAGCTGCGAAGCTTCCACACCGCCTACAAGACCGTCTACGAGCTGCTCCTCAAGAAGGGCCTGGTGCACGAGGACCCTTACCAGTACGAGCAGCGATCCGCGGAAATCGAGATCCCCCCGAGAGACCCCTTCCCCGAACACGAAGCGGCAGACCAGATGAGCATCAGGCTCGCCGCCTTCGACACACAGCTCAACTTCCTCCTCACCTACTACCAGTTCACCATCGAGTTCCTCTCCCTGGAACGGATCAGGAGGATCCTCCAACTCGTGAACTACATCCAGTGGGAGGCCTTCACCGCAACTTCGACCGACATCACCACACGTCATGCCGCCGTCCTCGTCCAGAAACTGCGCCAAGGGAACGACACCCTCTCAGGCAAGATCGCAGGCTCCTCCCTCGACGCCCTCACCCAGACGAAACAACGCATCCTCTCCCTCCTCAGGGAGCTCTCCCTCTTCCATCGGGAGGCCTACAAGTTCCGCGTCCGTCAGCTCCTCCTCCTGCAGCACCCCGCCCCTGCGGGCGCAGGGCCCCAGGAGTTCGCCTCCCACGTAAAACGCCACTTCCGGGCGACCATGGGTGATCAGCCCTATTACCGCGACCTCGTCCAGGAGATCTATGAAGAGGACCTCGGACCCCACTCGGAACAGAAGCGGGCCGAGGTCCTCGCCCGCCTCGCAAGCCCCAGGGAAGACAGAGACCGGGAGAGGCGGCGGAAGGAAGACGCGCTCCTCCTGCTCCTCCTCGAGTCCCTCACCACCCTCCTCTCCACCTCCACACCCCTCAGGGAAGCCTTACGCATCCTCAACGCGAACCTCGCCCTCTATACAGGCAGGAAGCGGACCCTCTGGGAGAAGTTCAAGGACTGGATCATCTCCCTTACCCACTCCGACAGAAAGGGCCCTGTGTTCGAGCTGGACTACGTGGACATCACCACGGGCAGACAGACCACCGAATCCCTCGACATGGGGGAATTCGGCGCCTTCCTCTCACGCCTCGCCACTTCCATGGACACCTACCGGAGGAAACTCCAGCAGAGGGGACTCGAACTCCTGAGGGGGCAGGAGGACGAAGCCCTCGAGTACCTCGCCCGCACCCTCGAGCACCTGACCCGTACCATTCGAAGGCTGAAGGCCACCGAGACCTATCTCAAGACCGAGCTCCAGCGGACCGAACGGGAGAAGATCCTCCCGTTCAAGAACGAAGTCTCACAGATCCAGACCCTCATGCAGCGCTCGAATCAGAAACGCCACGAGTACATCGCCCGGAAAGAGGAAGAGGAACAGCTCAGACGACTCGGCATAGAAGAGGAGTGAGGTCTAGATCCTGCTCCGATAGAGCCCCAACACCTTCAGGTTCTCCGCGACCCCGTCCAGCACTTCCATGGTCCGGTGGAAGACCGAGAGATCCTCTGGCAACTCCATGTCGAGGAAGAACATGTAGTTCCAGGGCTTACCCAGTATGGGACGCGACTCGAGCTTCTTGAGGTTGAGCTGTGCCTCGGCGATCACCCCGAGACACCTGAAGAGGGCACCCGGCTGGTCGGGCGTCTGGAAACTGATCGAAGCCTTGGTCGGCCGGGGCACCTCCGGGTGCTCGAGCCGGGCGATGATGAAGAAGCGTGTATAGTTCCTCGGATTCGTCTCGATACCCTGTTTGAGCACCTTCATCCCGTAGTAGCCGGCCGCCACCTCGTTGGCGATCGCGGCCAGAGAAGGGTCGCCCTCCCGGGCGATGAAGGCCACGGCACCCGCGGTATCATAGAAGGGTACCCGCTCCCAGGAGGGGAACCGATCGAGGAACCGGGCGCACTGGGCGAACCCCTGGGGGTGCGAATACACCTTTTTTATGTCCTCGAGTCTCGCCGAAGGCAGCCCTATGAGACTGTGCTCCACCCGTATCTGGGTCTCACCCACGATCTTCACGTCGGGATACTGCAGGAGGAGGTCGTAGTTCTCCAGGATGGACCCGGAGAGCGAGTTCTCGATGGGGATGATCCCATAGTCCACCTTTCCCTCGAGCACTGCATCGAACACCGCGGAAAAGGAAGGAGTCGGTACTCCCGAGACCTTCCGATCCGCGAAATAGAGGGCGAGCGCCTTCTCCGAAAAGGCCCCATGCTCCCCCTGGAAGGCCACCAGGAGTGATCCCGCCTCACGGTCCGGATGTGGAGCCGCCGCCACGGGGATGGGCCGACGTTCGGGCACGCGCTCCACCTCCTTGCCGAGGACCGGGGCGAGGGCCTCGAGATCCCTCATGAGCTTCTCGAACTGCTCGGGATAGAGCGACTGGGCGCCGTCCGAGAGCGCCCGGTCGGGATCCACGTGCACCTCCACCATGATCCCGTCCGCGCCGGCCGCCACTGCGGCAAGGGCCATGGGAGGGACTTTGGTGCGGATCCCGGTGGCATGGCTCGGGTCCACGATCACCGGGAGGTGGCTCAGCTTCTTCACCACGGGGATGGCCGAGAGATCGAGGGTGTTCCGAGTGTACGTCTCGAACGTCCGGATCCCCCGCTCGCAGAGGATCACGTCCTCGGCACCGTGGGCGAGGAGGTACTCCGCGGCCATGAGCCACTCTTCTATGGTGGCGGCAAGACCGCGCTTCAAGAGCACGGGCTTCCCCGTGGCGCCCACACGTTTGAGGAGTTCGAAGTTCTGCATGTTACGCGCCCCTATCTGGAGCACGTCCACATACCGGCACAGGAGGTCCACATGTTCGGTGGCCACCACCTCCGAGACCACGGGGAGCCCCGTCTCCTCGGACGCCTCCTTGAGGTACTCGAGCCCCTTCTCTCCCAGCCCCTGGAACGAGTACGGCGAGGTCCTCGGTTTGAAGGCACCGCCGCGGAGGATCACGGCCCCCGACTCCTTCACCCGGTGGGCCACCTCCAGGATCTGGTTCCTGCCCTCGACAGCGCACGGGCCCGCGATCACCGTGATCCGATTGCCCCCTAGCCGCACCCCATCTCGCAGGGTCACCACGGTATCCGTTTTCTTGAACTCTCTCGAGGCGAGTTTGTAAGGCTTGGTGATGGGGATCACGCGGGCCACACCCGGAAGGAGTTCCACCTCCCTGAGGTCCACCGTCACCTGTCCCACCGCTCCGAGGATGGTCTCCTCCTCACCCACGATCTCACGGACCTTCAGGTTCCTGCTCTCCAGGAACGCCCTTATGCGGGCCTTCTTCTCCGGGGAGACCCCCCGTTCCAGCACGATGACCATGCACCAGAGGTTAGTGCGAAGGTTTCCTCATGTCAACCGGCTGGAGTCTCCCCAGCTCGGTCTTGAAGAAACGCTCGAGATCGGTGGGACGAATCACAGAGGAGAGATAGGAGAAGAACTCCTTTTCGAGGCGCGTTCTATAGGCGAAGAACTTGTCGATGTACCGCAACGTCATGGCCGGGGCCCCTCTGGTGAAGACCCGATGTTTCCCCGCATTGTACATCGCCAGGGCCAGGACCTCGCTCCCCCCCTCTTCCAGACAGTACTTGAGGTAGGAGATCCCATAGCGGGCATTGATCTCGGGATCGAAGAACTCCTCCTCGGTGAGGAAGGGGAAGGTGCGGGAATTGAGTTGGAAGAGCCCCCTGTCCACCGACGAGGGATTCTCGTTCACGGCGAAGGGATAGAACTCGCTCTCCACATAGGCGAGGGAGAACGCAAGGAAAAGGGGGACGTCGAACTTGTCGGCGTACCGGAGGATCGGGAGCGCCACCTCCGGGTCGCCGGTCAGGTTGATGAAGAAGTCTTCCACCAGAGGCCGGGTGAGCTCCTCCCGGTAGAGGAAGAGCGCCGGCGCTCTCTCCTCATGGGCCTCCTCCAGGAGCGAGAGGATCACCGGCCTGTCCTCCGGGGAAACCGCATCCCTCTGGGGGAGCGGCATCCATTCCCCTGGAGACTGGACATAGGGAACCTCGGTACAACTCAAGAGCAGAATCCCTCCCCCAAGCACCATCCAACGCAAGAGTATCTGTCTCATTGTTCTGCATCCTCTCCCTGCGTGTCATCCGGGGTGATCGTGTGACACAGCACACACTGCAATCGAACGTTTTGCCCTATTAAAGATACTAAAAGCGGCCGTGAGGTAAAGTGAGTATGCCCCTATTCCCCGAAAAGATCAAGCATGGAGATTCTGGAGATATGAGAGATTTTAAAGATTTTTGCAGAGGACGTTTCGGCCTGAGGGAGAGAAGGAGCCCGCATCCCGCGGGCTCACATCCGGTTTACACACCATTCATGGAGGAAGGTCTTTCCTATTAACGGCCGCCCTGAAGAAAACTTGATGAAAAATCATCCCGGACGCCCCTCTCCACCTGTCGGACATCCCGACGGGCCCACCTCCCGGGCCGGCGAATTTACACTGGCGGTATCACGAGGGACATGGTATAATGCCTTTATAAAGGTATTAAACTTAAATCAGGAGAGCATCGATGAAAACGTCACGATCCATCTTCCTCCTGGGGCTGGCTGCCCTGGTTCTCTTCGCCTCCTGTCAGCCGGGGACCATGCGCGGACTGGCCGACAGACGGGACTTCCTCTTCGGAGTGGCCGTCGCCTCCACCGATCTTCTCGACCCCACGGCATCGAAGATCCTGCAAGAGAACTTCAACCTCCTGGTGGCGGAGAACATCATGAAGCTCCAGTATCTCCGCCCGAGCCCCACGCTCTGGAACTGGCGCCCTGTCGACGACCTCGTGAACTTCGCGAAAGAGCAGAGGATGAAGCTCAGGGGCCACACCTTTCTCTGGCACAACCAGAACCCGCCCTTCATCAACAGACTGGGCAGGAACGACAGAGATCAGGCCATCACCATCCTCGAGGAGACCATCACCGGCGTCCTCACCCGCTACAAAGGAGTCTTCTACGAGTACGATGTGTGCAACGAAGTGATAGACGATGAGGGAAGATTCCGGGAGAACTCCCCGTGGTACCGGGCCATTGGCCCAGAATACATAGACATGGCCTTCCACACGGCCCGCAAGGCGGATCCGAACGTGAAGCTCATCCTCAACGACTACAACAATGAGTACAAGGGAACGATCAAGGGGGACGCCTTCTACGAATTGGTGAAGAGCATGGTGGAACGAGGGGTGCCGATCGACGGCGTGGGTTTCCAGCTCCACCTCATGGCCGAACACCCGCTGAACGAGGAGGCCCTCCGGGCGAACATCCAGAGGTTCAGGGAACTCGGCCTCTCCGTCTCCTTCACCGAGGTGGACGTCCGCATCAAGCTCCCCGTCACCCCCGAGAAAGAAGCCGCCCAGAAGGCGACCTACGAGAGCCTCCTCAGGATCGCCCTTGAGGAGGACGTGTCCTGCTTCGTCATGTGGGGATACACCGACGCCAACAGCTGGATCCCCGGGAGTTTCCCCGGCTACGGCAGCGCCCACATCTTCGACGAAAAGCTCACTCCCAAACCGGTGTACTTCGCCATGCAGGAGATCCTGAAATCGTACCACCCCGACAGGAATTAGACCATCGAGAGGGGGCGTGGGATCCACGTCCCCTCCCCTGGATCCCCATCCATCGCTTGCACACAGCCGGACTAAATTGCAAAGCCTCGGGAAAAGGGATATAACAGTAGGGGCGATGAGACGCATACTCTACGCAGAGGATGAGTTCACCAACCGAAGGATCGTGGAGGTCCTCTTCACCTCCGCAGGAGTACACTGCGACCTCGTGGCGGACGGAATCAGGGCCCTGGAAAAAGCCCTCACCGAGGAGTATGATCTCATCATCCTCGATCAGTACATGCCGGGTCACCGTGGAGACGTGGTGGCCCGTAAGATACGAGAGAAGAACAGAGAGGTACCCATCGTCGTGATCACGAGCGACGAGGCGGAGATCCCGAGGCTCAGGGAAGCGGGCGTCACCGAGGTCTTCATCAAGCCGCTCCACAGGGAAGACTACCAGAGGATCCTGAGACGATACTGCGGCCCCTCCCACGAAGATGACTATTAAGGAAGGAATATGAAACGAGTACCTGTCATACTGCTCATCTTCTCCCTTTTCGCTCCTCTCGCCACGGCGGGGGAAGAGGCTCGCGGCCAGGAGTTCGTCGTGAACATCCTCCCCTCTCCCTCCAACCTCAACCCCCAACGCATCAGCACCACCAACGAGGCCCAGATCGCACTCGCCCTCTTCGAAGGGCTCCTCACCTACCACCCGTCCACCCTCGGCCCCATGCCGGGGGTGGCCCGGAAATGGGAGTGGAACAAAGACTACACCCGCATCACCTTCTACCTGAGAGAGAACGCACGCTTCTCGGACGGCACCCCCATCACCGCAGCCCACTTCAGGGAAAGCTGGCTCTACCTCATCGCCCACAACCTGCCGTACGCCTCGCTCCTCGACGTGATCACCGGCGCCCGCGCGCTCCGAGAGGGGAAGGGATCACCTGAAGAGGTGGGCATTGTGGCAAAAGACCCCCACACGCTCGTCCTTACCCTCACCAACCCCGCCCCCTACATCCTCAAGTTCCTCCCCCACACCGCCTTTGCACCCGTCGCCTCGGGCATGGATCTCTCACGGACCTGGGCACCCTCACGAGACCTCGTCGGGAACGGTCCATATCGCATTCTGAAGGTGGAAAAAGACCGTCTGGTACTGGAAAAGAACCCCCAGTATTGGGACCAGGAGTCGGTGAAGATCCCTCGCCTCGTGATCACCTCGTACGACGATCCGGAGCGTGTGATGCGCCTCTTCAACGGAGACGCCATCCACTGGGTGGCCGATGGATACGACCTGTCACTCCTCAACAACAGGAAGGCACTCGTCCTCAACCCGCTCTTTGCCACCACCTTCTACTTCTTCAACGCATCCACCCCCCCCTTCGACGATCCCCGCGTGCGCAGGGCCCTGGCCCTCCTCGTACCCTGGGACGAACTCCGCTCTTCCGATCGCTACTTCTTCCCCACCTCACACCTCGTCCCCCAGATCCCGGGATACCCCGAGGTCGCGGGCATCACCGAACCCGACGAGGAGACCGCCCTCTCACTCCTCCAGGAGGCGGGATTCCCCGAAGGCAAAGGCCTCCCGGTCATCACGTGCTATGCCGTGGAGGGCGGGCAGGAGGAGATCGACATACTGACGCGGCTCTGGAGGGAGAGGCTCGGCCTCCAGGTGCAGGTGAAGGCCTTCACCTCCATGCAGGCCTACTTCAACGCCATGGAGAAGGCCCCCTCGTTCCACCTCGCATCCATCACCTGGGTGGGTGATTTCCCGGATCCGCTCACCTTCCTGTCTCTCTGGGAATCGGGCGGCTCTCTCAACTACGCCCGCTTCTCCTCCCCCGAATACGATGAACTCCTGCGGGAGGCCAACACCACACAGGGGAAAGAGCGCTACTCCCTCCTCGCGCGGGCCGAGGAATTCCTCATCTCGGAGAGCGCGGTGATCCTTCCCATAGCCCACAGCCCCGCCCTCAACCTCGTGGACCTCGACTGGATAGGCGGATGGTACCCGAACCCCCTCGACATCCACCCCTTCCACACCCTCGAGTTCCTCCCCACCGAGCTCGGCCCGGGAGTGGTCCGATCGGAAGAGAGGGGAGGGATCCCTCAGCGTCTCCTCTTCCTCACACGATCGAGGAAGGAGTGAAGCCGATCCCTGAAGAGAACTCCCAACAGGAATAACACGAAGGCAGCCGCCCCGATGATCCCCGCCACCAGCCACTCCTGCTCGAAGAGGGCATGTCCGAGCCATACGCTCCCGACGATGCCGGGGAGACGGGCCGTCATGGAGAGGAGGAAGAAGAGGGAGAACGGGATGTTCCCCACACCCGCCACATAGCAGAGGACGTCCTTGGGGATGCCGGGGATCAGGAAGAGGAGGAAGAGCGCGCCCTCTCCCCGGGAGGAAGAGAGGAACCGGTCGAACCGTCCCAGCTCCCCCTCACCGACGAGGGAAGAGACGAAGCCCCTCCCCGAGAGGCGGGCGAGAAAGAAGTTGAAACACGAGCCCAGGCCGATCCCCACCACGCTCAGGAGGAAGCCCTCCCACTTCCCGAAAAGGAACCCCGCCGCCACCTGGACCACCTCACCGGGGAGGACGAAGATCACCACCTGGAGCACCTGGAGCCCGAGGAAACCCAGCGCACCGTAGAGGCCCCAGGAGCGGACCAGGCGGACGATCCTCTCGGGATCCGTGAACATCTCCCAGAGGGAGGGAACGAGGAAGAACACCAGCGCAAGCGATACGAGAAAGAACCCCGGAAAGAGGAGGTCCTTCCATCTGAAGTCTCTCATCACAGGGGCATGATAGACGACTTCCTCACTATTTGACTACCGGGGAGGATTTCTATATACTTGGGACACCATGACCAGCAGGAACACGTCCGCCCAACCCGAACCCCAGTTCAAGGTGCACGATCACGTGGTCTACCCACTCCAGGGAGTGGGTGAGGTGGTACGGATCGAGGAAAGGGAATTCAAGGGAGAGGGACTCCTCTACTACGTGATCTACATCCCGGTCTCCGATATGACGGTGATGGTTCCTGTCCACAAGGCCGCGGAGATAGGCATCAGACCCATCGTATCCAGGGAGGAAGCGCTCGAGGCCCTCGACTTCATCTCCGAGAATCCCCAGGCAGGCCCCACCGACTGGAAGACCCGCTACCAGATGAACCTGGATCTCCTCAAGAAGGGAAGCGTGATGGATATCGCCCGCGTGGTCCGAGCCCTCTACTACCGAAGCAAGATAAAGGAGCTGCCCATCCTGGAACGCAAGCTCTTCGACAACGCCCTCCGCATTCTGGTGGACGAGATATCCTTCGCCCTCGAGATCTCCGCGAAAGAAGTGGAGGCCCGCATCTTCCAGCAACTCGAACAGGAGAGCGCGCCCATCGAGGAAGAAGAAGAGGACCTATTCGAGGAAGAGGACGAAGATCTGAACTTCGAAGAAGAGGACGAGGAAGAGAACGGGGACGACATGGAGGACGCAGACCTGGACGAAGAGGACGATTCCGAGGAATGAGCGCCGATGCCGGTTTCGTGGTCACCGCGGCAGGGGCGAGCGCCCGGATGGGCGGAGCCCGGAAGAAGGAATACCGCCTCCTCGACGGCCTCCCCGTGCTCCTCCACAGCATCCAGGCAGCCTTCCGAACCGGACTCTTCGACCGCTATGTGGTAGTGCTCCCTCCAGGGGACGAGGCGGTCTGGTACGATGAGTTGCTCCCGCTCCTCGACAACCCATGTCGAGATCTCGTCACCCTTGCACCGGGTGGAACCTCACGTCAGGAGTCGGTGTTCCACGCCCTCGAGGCCCTCTCGGGAGACCCCCCGGAGATCGTCCTCATCCATGACGGCGCCCGCCCCTGGGTGAGCCCGGACCTCATCGGAAGGGTGTACCGAAAGGCGAGAGAGAAGGGAGCCTGCATCCCGGTGGTCGCCCTCGTGGACGCCCCAAAGAGGATAGGCCCCACCGGGGAAGTCGTGGAACACCTCGACAAGCACCACCTCGTGGGGGCCCAGACCCCGCAAGGTTTCCGCTTCTCCCTCATCTATGAGGCCCACAGGCGGTTCCACGATCGTCTCCACCTCTTTCCTGACGATGCCGCCCTCTGTCACGCGGCAGGTATCCCCGTCCATACGGTGGAGGGAGATCCGGTCAACAGGAAGATCACCTTTCCCTGGGATCTGCCATGAGAATCGGAATGGGTTACGACAGCCACAGACTCAAGAAAGGGCGCCCCCTCATGCTGGGCGGTGTGCAGATACCCTCCCCTCGTGGGGAGGCAGGACACTCGGACGGGGACGTACTCCTCCATGCCATCACCGACGCCATCTACGGCGCCCTCGCGGAGGGAGATATAGGCACGCACTTTCCCCCTTCCGATCCTCGCCACAAGGACAAGCCCAGCAGGTTCTTCCTCTCGCACGCACTCGATCTCATGGAGTCCCGAGGTTTGCGTATCACGAACCTGGACTGTACGGTGATCCTCGAACGTCCCAGGCTCGCCCCCCACAGGGAGGCCATCCGCGCCTCTCTCTCGGCGCTCCTCTCCCTCCCCCCCGATGCCGTCTCCATAAAAGCCAAGACAAAGGAAGGCCTCGACGCCGCCGGGCGAGGCAAGGCGATCGAGGCCTTTGCGGTGCTCCTGCTCGAAGAGAGGGTGTGAGACTCAGTCCTCCTCGGAGATGAGGAGCGTCTTGGGATCGAGCACCAGATGGAGATCGGTATCCCCCAGTCTGTCCCTGTCCTTCACCAGGTGGAGGGTCACTCCGTCCTTTCCGGGGAGGAGGAGAAGGACCACATCCAGCATGTCCTTCACCGGATCCAGGAGCTTCGGGAAACTCCCCTCGTCCACTTCCGGGGCCGCCTCGCCGGTGGAGGCGGAGAACCAGAACGAGATCCCCAGGTCCTCGGCGACCTCTTTGAAAAGGGCGAACTCATGGGGATCGACCGTGGTGAACTCATAACCATCCACGATCACCTGATCCACGTCGAAGGCCCCACCCTCCTTGAGGGCCCTGAGGGTAGCCACCACGTGGGAGGTCTTCGCCCCCTCCTTGTGAAAGTTGAGGATCACGCGGTTTCGGATGATCTCCTCGTGCACATCCATGGCATTCTCGAGGTTCCGCTTCCTCGCGATCTCCTTGAAGATGTCCTCGTACCAGTCGATGAGGTGATGGACGTTGGGGGCGTAGGAGATGTGGATCACGTGTTTGCCTTGGAAGAGCTTGTCCGTCGCGACATGGACGAGACAGGCCGTCTTTCCTATCCCCTTCTTGCCGGTGAGGACTCCTATCTCTCCGGGCTTGAGCCCGCCATGGAGGGAACGTTCGAGGATACGGAGCGGACTCCTCTTGATCAGCTCTGTCTTTACCATACGAAGGCCTCCTCTTACCCTTCCACCTTTGCTTTTTTCTGGAACTTCTGTTTCAGTTCCTCGGCGATATTCACGGGAACCTTCGCGTACCGGGCGAACTCCATGCTGAACTCCGCCTTCCCTTGGGTGAGGGACCTGAGCACCGTCGAGTAGCCGAACATCTCGCTGAGCGGCACCTCCGCCTCCACCCGGCACATCATCCCGTCCTCTGTACTACTCAGTATAATACCTCGACGCTGGTTGATGCTAGCGAAGATGTTTCCCTGGAACTCGGTAGGCCCTTCCACGGTGACCTTCATGATGGGTTCGAGTATGACCGGGTCGGCCTTCTCGTACGCCTCTCTGAAGGCGCCGATCGCGGCGAGCTGGAACGCGATGTCGGAGGAGTCCACCGCATGGTACTGGCCGTCGTTGATGACCACCCTCACGCCCACCACCGGGAACCCGATGAGGCTCCCCTTCTCCATGGCCTTCTGGAACCCCTTGTCACAGGAGGGGATGTACTCGTTGGGGATCACCCCGCCTTTGATCTGATCCACGAACTCGTAGGTCTTCCCCTCTTCCAGGGGGATCGGTTCGATATATCCGGCCACCCGTCCGTACTGTCCGGATCCGCCCGTCTGCTTCTTGTGGAGATAGTCGAAGTCGGCCCGCTTCGTGATGGTCTCACGATATGCCACCTGGGGCATGCCGGTCTCCACGTCGGCCTTGTACTCGCGCCGCATCCGTTCGATATACACATCGAGGTGAAGCTCGCCCATCCCCTGGATGATGGTCTCATTGGTCTCCGGATCGATGTACACCCTGAAGGTAGGGTCCTCCTTGGCGAAGCGGTTGAGCGCCTTGGCCACGGCGTCCTCGGACTTCTTGTCCTTGGGCTTTATGGCGAGCGAGATCACCGGTTCCGGGACATACATGGAGGTCATGGCGTAGTTGAGCGAAGGATCGCAGAAGGTGTCGCCCGAGACGCAGTCGATCCCGAAGAGGGCCACGATGTCCCCACAGCGGGCCTCGGAGATGTCCTCCATGTGGTTCGCGTGCATACGCACGAGCCGCCCGATCTTGAATTTCTTCCTGCTCCGGGTGTTCAAGAGCTCCATGCCCTTTTTCACCATGCCCTGGTAGATCCTGATGTAGGTGAGCTGACCGTACTGTCCGTCCTCGAGCTTGAACGCATAGGCCACCGTGGGTGCATCGTCCACGGACTTGAGCTCCACCTCGGCCTCGTCGTTCGAGAGATCGAGCGCCACGTTCTTGATGTCGTAAGGCGAAGGGAGATACCGCACTACTCCGTCGAGGAGGGGCTGCACCCCCTTGTTCTTGTAGGCCGCCCCCATGAAGATGGGACAGAGCTTCAGCGAGAGGGTCCCCTTGCGGATCGCATCGTGAATGAGGTCTTCGGGGATGTCCTCGCCTTCCAGGATGGCCTCCGCGAGATCGTCGGAGTACATGGAGAGGGCGTCGAGCATCTCCTCCCGTTTTGCCTCCGCCTCGGCCACGAGTTCGCCGGGAATCTCGGCTTCTACCACGTGTTCACCGTTGGCGCCCTCGAAATAGAGGGCCTTCATGGTGATGAGATCCACCACTCCCTTGTGCTGATCCTCGAGCCCGATGGGGATCTGGACCAGGACTGCATCGAGTCCCAGCTTCTCCTCTATCTGATCGCGCACCTTGTAGGGGTTGGCCCCCACGCGGTCGCACTTGTTGATGAAGGCGAGCCGGGGGACCCGGTAGCGCTTGAGCTGTCTGTCCACCGTGAGCGTCTGCGACTGCACCCCGCCGACCGCACAGAGCACGAGCACGGCGCCGTCGAGCACCCTGAGCGCCCGTTCCACCTCGATGGTGAAATCCACGTGCCCCGGCGTATCGATGATGTTGATCATGTGATCCTTCCAGGTCACATAGGTGGCCGCCGAGGTGATGGTGATACCCCGCTCCTTCTCGAGCTCCATGTAGTCCATGGTAGCGCCCGCCCCATCCTTCCCCTTCACCTCGTGGATCTGGTGGATGCGGTTGCAGTAGTAGAGGATCCGCTCGGTGAGAGTGGTCTTCCCCGAGTCGATGTGTGCGCTGATCCCTATGTTGCGCATGTGTTTCTGGAAATCGTTCATAGCTCCTTCCTTCTCTCCTCCTGAGAGTTGTATGGCTCCATTGTCGAGGATTGATCCCCCAATGATGTGCGTACTACACAATCGAAAAAAACGACGTGAGCGTCAACCTTGTTATGAAATCACTGTCCGAGCCGCCTGAGGATAGAACATTTTCGGAAAAAGATCAATCACCCCTCGCTACACCATCGCCGCATCCACCACCTTCTCCACGAGCGGTTCCACGATGGAGCAGGCTTCCTCCTTGGAAAGACCCTCCACCTTGACGATGAAGAGGGCGCTGGTCGGATCCTCACCGAGGAAGGTCCCCAGGGAGACGATGTTCCCCCCGGCCCGGGCGATGGCGGAGGCGATGTCCGCGATCTCTCCCCGCCTCTCGGGGATGAGAAGGGTGAGCCGCACCCCTTTCTTCCTGGTACCGAAGAGTTCCACGAACCGCTTGAAGATGTCGCTCTCAGTGATGATCCCCACGAGTTTCTCCCCCCGAACCACGGGGAGCCCTCCGATGTTGTTGTCCACCATGATCCGGGCCGCATCCTCGATGTAGGTGTCCTCCGTCACCGTGATCACCGGCGTGCGCATCACCTCCTTGATCCTCACCTTCGAGAGGAGCTGCGCCATTTCGTAGACGTTGAGCGTGGTGGCGGGAGACGGTGAGGCGTAGAGCAGGTCCTTCTCCGAGACGATCCCCACCACTCTCCCCTTCTCGTCTATCACGGGAAGGCGATGGATCTTCTCCCTCCGCATCAGTTCCTGTGCATCGGAGAGCGTCGTCGCAGGAGTCACGGTCACGGGGTTGTGTGTCATCACCTGGGCTACTTTCATGCACCACCTCCTCTCTTCAGCATAGTACCCGAAGTCCGGATCTGTCAAAGCTAGCCGCCCAGGTAGGCGCGCTTCACCTCTTCGTTCTCGAGAAGCTCGGCCACCGTACCCGAGAGGATGATGTTCCCCGTCTCGAGTACATAGCCTCTATGGGCGATCTTGAGGGCCATGTGCGCGTTCTGCTCCACCAGGAGGATGGTGACACCCTCACGGTTGAGGTCCTGGATGATGGAGAAGATCTCCCGCACCAGGAGGGGGGCGAGACCCATCGAAGGCTCGTCCATCAGGAGGAGCCTCGGCCTCGACATGAGGGCCCTCCCCAGCGCGAGCATCTGCTGTTCCCCCCCGCTCAACGTCCCTGCGAGCTGTCGATACCGCTCCTTGAGCCTGGGGAACCGCTCGTAGACCTGCTCCATGTCCCTCCGAACGGCCTTCGCATCCTTGCGGGTATAGGCCCCCATGAGGAGGTTGTCCTCCACCGTGAGGTTGGCGAACACCCGCCTCCCTTCGGGGACCTGGGAGATACCGCGCTGCACGATCCCATGAGGGGAGAGGCCGACGAGGTCTTCTCCCATGAAGGTGATCCCCCCCCGGGAGACCGGCACGAGGCCGCAGATCGCATTGAGCGTGGTACTCTTCCCCGCTCCATTGGCACCGATGAGGGTCACGATCTCGCCCTCCCGGACCTCGAAGGAGATGCCGTGGAGGGCCTCGATGGCATCGTAGTTCACACGGAGCCCTTCTACCTTAAGCAATCTCCACCTCCTCTCCGAGATACGCCTTTATCACCTCGGGGTTCCGACGGATGCTCTCGGGATCCCCTTCCGCGATGATCCTGCCGTAGTCCAGGACCACGATGCGCTCGCACACGTTCATCACCAGACTCATGTCGTGCTCGATGAGCAGGATCGTGAGGGAGAAGCGCTCCCTGATGAACCGGATGAGGTCCATGAGGGCCCTGGTCTCCTTTGGATTCATCCCGGCGGCAGGCTCGTCGAGCAGGAGGAGCACGGGATGCGTTGCGAGAGCCCGCACGATCTCGAGCTTCCGCTGTTCGCCGTAGGGGAGGTTCTGGGCGAGTTCACGGGCCTTCCCTTCGATGCCGAAGATGGAAAGGAACTCCATGGCCTCATCCACGAGGGCCCGCTCACCGCGGTAGTACCGCCCGGTACGAAGGACCGCATCGAGGAGCGAGTAGGGAACCCTGTAGTGGTAGGCGATGAGGACGTTCTCGAGCACGCTCCTCCCTTTGAGGAGCCGGATGTTCTGGAACGTACGGGCGATACCCCTGCTCGTGATCTGATGGGGCTTGAGCTCGGTGATGTCCCTCGGCTCCTCGTCCCGCCTCCCCCTGAAGAGGATCCTCCCGGAGGTGGGCCGGTAGATGCCGGTGAGCATATTGAAGACCGTGGTCTTGCCCGCGCCGTTCGGGCCGATGAGGCCCACGAGCTCGCCCTCACCGAGGGTGAGGCGGAAGTGGTCCACGGCCCTGAGACCGCCGAACGAAATCGAAAGATCCCGTACCTCGAGTATGGACTTCATGTCGGATCTCCTTCCTCGGACGTACGCTTCCCGCCGGCCTTGCGGAAGAGAGACGAGATGGAGATCTCCCTCTCCCCGAAGAGGCCTTGAGGTCTGAAGAGCATCATCACGATGAGGATGAGCGGATAGATGACCATCCGGTAGTCCTTGAGGAATCTGAGGAACTCCTGGAGGGAGGTGAGAAGGAAGCCCGCCACCACGGTGCCCGTGATGCTCCCCATGCCGCCGAAGACCACGATGATGAGTATCTCCACGGATTTGAGGAAGGTGAACGTCTGGGGGGTGAGGTAACCGAAGAAGGGGGCATACAACCCTCCCCCCAAGCCCGCGATGAAGGCCGAGAGGGTGAACGAGAACATCTTGTACCCGAAGACATCGATACCCATGGTGTGGGCAGCGATCTCGTCGTCACGTATTGCGATGAGGGCCCTGCCGTAGGAAGAACGCACCACGGTGTACATGAGTGCGATCACGAGGAACATGAAGACGAGCACCACATCCATGGCCACGATCTGCTTGAGCATCCTCCCCTCGGCGAAAGGCGGCACCCCTTTGAGCCCCGCCGCCCCACCCGTGAGGGAAGGGAGGTTGATGATGATCACACGGATCACCTCACCGAAGGCGAGGGTTACGATGGCGAGATAGTCGCCCCTGAGCCGGAACGTGGGGAACCCGATGAGCATCCCCACCACGGCGGCGAGGAGTCCTCCCGAGATCACGCCGAGCACAGGGGGGAATCCCAGGAGCATCATGGTGAGGGCGCTCGTGTAGGCCCCTACCGCCATGAATCCCGCATGGCCGATGGCCAGCTGCCCGGTGAACCCGGTGATGAGGTTGAGCCCGAGCGCCACGATCACATTGATCCCGGAGAGGGTGATCACCTGGGCCGTGTAGAGTGTGGTGAACCCCGACCGCACGAGGGCGGTGACTGCGGCAACCACGCCGATGGAGAGTCCCGCGAGCACGAGCCCGTCTCTGTATTCTTTTCTCATGGCTACACCTTCTCGCTGGTTTCTTTCCCGAAGAGTCCCGAGGGCTTCACGAGCAGGATGAGGATGAGGATACCGAAGGCGATCGCATCGGCGAGCTGCGAGTTGATGAAGCCCTTTGTGTAGGTCTCAGCGAGCCCCATGATGAACCCTCCCACCATGGCGCCGGGGATGCTCCCGATACCACCCAGTACGGCCGCCACGAAGGCTTTGAGCCCGGGCATGATGCCCATGTACGGCTCGATGAGGGGATAGGCCGAGGCGAAGAGGATCCCCGCGGCCGCGGCGAGGGCCGACCCGAGGGCGAAGGTGAAGGAGATCACCCGGTTGACGTCGATCCCCATGAGGGCACTCGCGGGCTTGTCGTAGGAGACGGCCCGCATGGCCTTCCCCACCTTGGTGCGTTCCACGATATAGGAGAGCACGAGCATGAGCACCACCGAGACCACGATGATGAGGAGCTGGATGTTGCTGATACCCACTCCCCCGTAACTGAGGAAGACCGAGGGGGGAGTCGGGAACTGCCTCGGATTGGGCCCGATGAAGGGGAGGACGCGGGCGAGGTTCTCGAGGAAGAGACTCACCCCGATCGCGGTGATGAGGGCGTTGATACGGGGCGCGTTCCTCAGAGGCTTGTAGGCGAAGCGCTCGATGATCATACCGAGGATGGCGCTCCCGGGCATGGCCACCAGGAAGGCGAGCACCAGGCCGAGGGGGGTGGGACCGGTCGCCATGAGCACGAAGTAGGCCATGAACGTGCCGAGCATGAGGATATCGCCGTGGGCAAAGTTGATGAGTTTTATGATCCCGTAGATCATGGTGTAGCCGATGGCGATGAGGGCGTAGATCCCTCCCAGCGCGATCCCGTTGACGGTCTGTTGCAGGACTTCCCCCAGCAGGTTCACAGCGGACTCCTCTCAATGATACACAGGATAAAGGGGGGCTCGAGCCCCCCTTTGATGATTTGTCACGAATCTCACGGGTTGACCGTGGCGGCGTACTTCACCACGAGGTTTCCACCCTCTTCCGTGATGGCGTTCACCACCGCGGACTTCACCGGATTGCGGTTCTCGTCGAACCTGATGTACCCGGTGACGAACTTGCCTTCGACCTGGGCGAGGGCGTCGCGGATCGCCTGGGGATCGGTGCTCCCCGCCTTCTTGAGGGCCTCGCCAAGGATTTCCATGGCATCGTAGCCCAGGGCCGCGAGGGCGCTCGGAGTCTTGCCGAACTTCTCGGAGTACTTCTTCACGAACTCCTGTACGTCCTTGTCGTCGGACTCGGGCGAGTAGTGGTTGGAGAAGTAGGAGTTGGCAACCTCGGGACCGGCCACGTCGGTGATCCCGTCCCAGCCGTCGGCACCCAGGAGCGGGATGTCCATCCCCTGGGCCCGAGCCTGCTTTGCGATGAGGGCCACGGTGTTGTAGTAGTCGGGCAGGAAGAGGACGTCGGGATCCTGCGCCTTTATCTTGGTGAGCTGGGCATTGAAGTCCTTGTCGCCGGTCTGGTAGGACTCGAAGGCCACCACCTCGCCGCCGAGGGCGGTGAAGGCGTCCTTGAAGTTGTTGGCGATGCCGGAGGAATAGTCGTTCGCCACGTCGAAGAGCACCGCGGCCTTGCGGGCGCCGAGGTTCTCATAGGCGAACTTCGCCACCACGGTCCCCTGGAACGAGTCGATGAAGCAGGCCCGGAAGATGTAGTCGCCTGCGAGCGTCACCTGGTCGTTGGTGGCGGTGGGGGTGATGAGGGGCACCTGGTCGGACTGGGCGGAGTCGACCACTGCGAGCGTGCAGTTCGAGGTGAGGGGCCCTACGATGGCAGCCACGTTGTCCTGGGTGACGAGCTTGAGATAAGCCGCCTTGGTCTTCTCGGGATTACCCTCGTCGTCCTCCACGATGACCTCGATGGGCACACCGTTCACGCCGCCTGCGGCATTGATCTCCTCCGCCGCGAGCTTGATGGCGTTGGTGGTGTCCACGCCGTAGGTGGAGAGGGTGCCGCTCGTGGGCATGATCACGCCGACCTTGATGGTCTTTTCTCCACCACCCTGCGCGAACACGAACGTGGAGACCGTCAACACTACCAGCACAATGGAGAGCAGTCTCTTCATGCGTCTTACCTCCTCCTGAGTTTGGGGTGACATTAGATTACACCCATTTTCTTTTTGTGTCTATATGGAGAATAAAGAAAAGCAGCCGAGGCTTGATATATCAGCATACCCCCATTTTAGCAGTAGAATATGCAGAAATTTTCAATCTTTTTTGCTCATATGCCATTTCTGTAGATCAAAAAGCGCCAAAACACGACAAAAACCACTCCAATAAACCCCTCCCTCCTCCTTTCGGGTCCGCTTTCCCGTTCGTGTCTCGAGGATACCTTGCCTTTTTTCCGAAAACAAGTAGAGTATTGTCCATGGAGAGTTCGGCATACTACTTCACCTATGAGGACATCCATCGGACCGTGGAACGCCTCGCCCGGCGTATACAGGAGTCCCGGTTCGATCCCGATGTCATCGTCGCCATAGGAACGGGAGGGTTCATACCCGCCCGCATCCTCCGCACATACATCGAGAAACCCATCCTCACCGTGGGTATCGCCTACTACGACGTGAACAACAGACCCATGGAGGTGCCTCAGAAGATCCAGTGGATCGACGAGGTGGAGAAAAAGCTCAAGGGCAGACGCATCCTCCTCGTGGACGAGGTGGACGACACACGCTCCACCCTCGCCTACTGCCTCTCGGAGCTCCTCCGCAACGAGCCCGCGGCCATCTCCGTGATGGTGCTCCACAACAAACGGAAGCCCAAGAAGGCGGAGTTTCCCCCCGGTATATCACAGGTGTTCGTGGGAGAGGATCTCGAGGACTACTGGGTCTATTACCCCTGGGACGCCCTCGACATAGAGGAACACTACAGGAAGGCGAGGGCTCAGCGCTCCCCTGGAGCGTAGGGCTCTCCCAGCATGGCGGGTTCACGTCCTCTCCGCCGCTCCCTCCGCAGCCCTTCGGTCGTGAGGATGAGGAGGGTGGCGAAATAGGGGAGCATCGCAAGGAGGTTGGGGGAGAACCCCCACGGCTGGAGCACGTACTGCAGCACGAAGATCCCGCCGAAGAGGAAGGCTCCCCAGACCGCCCGCAGGGGATGCCACAGCGAGAAAATGGTGAGCGCCACCACGATCCACCCACGACCTCCCACCACGCCCTCGGTCCACGAGGCCGTGTACGAGAGCACGAGCTGGGCCCCCGCGAGCCCCGAAAACGCCCCCCCTGTCACCGTGGCGAGAATTCTCACCCGTTGTACCGGCACTCCTTCGCTCTCGGCTGCCCGCGGATGCTCACCCACCGATCGTAGGATCACCCCGCCTCGGGTATGATAGAAGAAGAACCAGAGGAGCACTGCGAGCACGAGCCCAAGGTAGAAGAAGGCGCTCTGAGAAAAGAGCACCCCGACGACGGGGATCTCAGAGAGGAAGGGGACATCGAGGGGAGCGACCCGTACCGGCTGACGCATGCCGATGTAGGACTTGCCCCACACGCTCGCGATACCGGTGCCCACCATAGCGAGGGCGAGACCGGACACCACTTGATTGCCTCGGAGGCTCACCGAGAAGAAGGCGTGCACTCCGGCGAGCAGGGCTGCGGCCGCCATGGCCGCGAGCACCGCGAGGAGGGCGCTTCCCGTGGAGAACCCCACCATGAAGGCCACCACCGCTCCCACCGACATGAGTCCCTCGATACCCAGGTTGAGGATACCGGCCCGTTCGGTGAGCACTTCGCCCAGGATGCCGAGAAGGAGGGGGGTCCCGGCGACGAGGGTCCTCTGGAGGAGCGAATGAAGCAGGGTCATGTCCATCAGATCCTCCCGGATCGGATCACGATGCGATAGTTGAGGAAGAACTCCGCTGCAACGAGCGAGAGGAGGAGGATGCCGTTGAAGACCTGGACGGTGGAGGCGGGAAGCCCCACCGAGATCTGAAGCGCATCCCCTCCCACCGCGATACCGGCGAAGAAAAAGGCGGTGAGCGGCACGAGGACCGGATTCCGCCGTGCGAGCCATGCGACGATGATCCCGGTGAACCCGTATCCGGCCGAGATATTCGCGGGATACGAGAGGTGGTAGTGGATCGCGGCCACCTCACCCACACCCGCGAGACCCGCGAGGGCCCCGGAGAGGGCCATGGCGAAGAGGAGCACCGGGCCGGTATGGATCCCGGCGTAGCGCGCGGCATCCCGGCTCTCTCCCACCACGCGCACTTCGTAGCCCAACCTCGTCCGGTAGAGGATGATCCATGCCACCCCCACGGCCACCAGGGCCACTACGAGGGTGAAGAGGTGAATGCGGGTACCCGGGAGGAGGGGGATGCGCGCCGAGAGGGGAAAATCGTCCGTATAGGGGTACCCCTGCTGGGTCGCTCCCCTCCACGGACCCACCACGAGCAGGGTGACCAGCTCGAACGCGATGTAGTTGAGCATGAGGGTGGCGATCACCTCGTTGACCCCGAAGCGCTCCTTGAGGAGCACCGGGATCGAAGACCAGAGGGCCCCTCCGAGTGCGCCTGAGAGCATCATGAGCGGGAGGTTCACCCACAGCGGAAAGGCATGGGCCACGTTGAGGGCGTACCACGTGGCGGCCACGGCGCCGGCGAGGAGTTGGCCCTCGGCGCCGATGTTCCAGAACTTCGCCTGGAAGGGGATGCACAACCCCACACCGATGAGCACGAGGGGGATGGCCTTCGCGAGGGTCTCCTTGAGGCCGTACACACTGCCGAAGGATCCGGAAAACACCTTGACGATCACGTGCAGGGGGTCTGCCCCCTTGAGGAGGAAGAGGAACCCCACCACCAGCAACCCTCCCGCCAGAGCGAAGCCGATGACGGCGGCGGAGAAGGCCATCCCCGCCTCGAGTCTCCGTTCGATCTGCACCCTCATACGCGGGCCTCCACGCCTGCCATGTGATAGCCGATCTCCTCCACGTCCACCTCCTCTGCCGGGGCGAGGAAGACCATCCTCCCACGGTACATGACGCCGATGAGGTCAGAAAGCTCCAGGATTTCCTCGAGGTCCTCGGAGACGAGGAGGACCGCCGCCCCCTCGTCGCGCTGCCTGAGGATCTGCCTCCGTATGTACTCCGTGGCCCCCACGTCGAGCCCATACGTGGGGTGCGAGGCCACCAGGAGGTCCGGCTTCCGACTCATCTCCCTCCCCAGGATGAGTTTCTGGATGTTCCCCCCGGAGAGGTTCCCGGTGCGGGCATAGATCGAAGGGGCCTCCACCCCGAAGTCGTCCACGATCCTACGGGCGTGCTCCTCCATGGAACGGACGTTGAGAAAGACCACGTCGGAAAACGGCCTCATGTGGTGGTGTTTGAGGACCGCGTTCTCATAGATGAGGAGATTGGGCACGGTCCCGAACCGGAGTCGCTCTTCGGGGATGTGCCCCACCCCCAGGGCGTGGAGCACGCGGGGGGTCGCTCCGGTGACACCGTGTCCCTTCAGCCGTATCACTCCCGACACAGGCCTCCTCAGGCCGGTGATGGCCTCCACGAGCTCCTTCTGCCCGTTCCCCGACACGCCCGCGACGCCCAACACCTGATGCCGCCTTATCGTGAAGCTCACCCCCTCCACCGCGGTCTCACCCCTGTCACCCCGGACCACCAGGTCCTCCACCTCGAGCACCACCCCCCCCGGCTCCACGGGACGCCGATCCACTGAGAAGACCACCTCCCGGCCCACCATCATGCGGGCGAGCTCCCGCTTGTCGATCGAGGCCGTAGAGGCCTCGCCCACCACCCGGCCCTTCCGCAGGACCACCACACGGCCGCACACCTGGAAGATCTCCTCCAGCTTGTGCGAGATGAGGATCACCGCGTGTCCCTGGGCCGCGAACTCCCGCAACACCGAGAAGAGCTCCTGCGTCTCCTGGGGGGTGAGGACCGAGGTGGGCTCGTCCAATATGAGCACGTCGGACCCCTGGATCAAGGCCTTCACGATCTCCACGCGCTGTCGCTGCCCGGCCGAGAGCTCCCACACGAAGGCATCGAGATCGAGAGGAAACCCATACCGTGCGAGGATCGCCTCCACCTTCCGCCTCATCGCCCTGTGGGGGAACAAGAACGGAAGGGATGGGTCCGCCAGGACGAGGTTCTCGAGCACGGTGTGGTTCTCCACCAGCATGGAGTGCTGGGGCACCATGCCGATGCCCGCCCGTATCGCGTCCGCAGGGGAGCGGAAGCGGACTTCACGGCCGTCCACGAGGATGGAACCCGAGGTGGGTTGGTAGAGGCCGTAGAGGATGTTCATGAGCGTGGTCTTCCCTGCCCCGTTCTCTCCGAGGAGGCCCACGATCTCGCCCGCCCTCACGGAGAACGAGACATCACTGTTGGCCACCACCTGGGGGAAGACCTTGGTGATCCCCTTGAGCTCGAGGGATTGGACCTTCGGCATCGACCGCTCCTTCCTGCTTCCGGTATCCGGAGGACGCCCAGACACGAGAGGGGAAGCCGCCCCGCGGGAGCAGGGCGGCGATTCCGTGCATCAGTCCCGGGCCATCAGTCCCGGGGAAGTGGGGTGACCACGTTGTCCACGTGGTAATCCATGGAGAGAAGCTCGTCCTTGGTGGCCTGGACTCCCTCTGGGATCCGTAGTTCCCCGTTCTGGTCATAGATGGGTCCGGTGAAGGGCTCGAACTCCATGGTCTTCATCTGCTCGTAGCGCTTCATCACCAGGTCGTAGACCGAGATCTTCCCCAGATCAGCGGTCTCCATCATGATCTTCTTGAGTCGAGGAACGAACTTCTTATTGATGGGTTCGTCGAACTCCCCACCAAGGAGTGCAGCTCCCTCCCCGGCCCTCCACCAGAGGTCCTCACTCTTCCAGGTACCGTCGTGGATGTCCTTCAGGATCTTCTCATACATGATGCCCCAGTCCACCAGCTGGCCCGAGACCACGGCATCCTCGCCGAAGCGCTGCATGGGGCTGTAGTGGCTGAAGGCATACACGGGCTTACCCTTCTCTGTGTACTCCTGGGCCACCTCGATCACCGCTGGGGAATCCTCGGTGAAGGCGAGGACGTCCACCCCCTCTGCCACGAGGGCCTCGGCCGCCTCGCGCGCCTTGTTGGGATCGTACCAGCTGTAGATCCAGCGCACGTGAACCTCGGCATCGGGATTGACCGCCTTCACCCCCAGGGCATAGGCGTTGATGTGGCGGACCACCTCAGGGATGGGATAGGCCCCTACGTATCCCACCTTGCCCGAGGCGGTGAGGGCGCCGGCCATGAGGCCGTTGAGGTAGTAGATCTGGTAGAGCTCGGCGAAGTACGTCCCCAGGTTCTCGGCCCGCTTGAAGCCCGAGCAGTGCATGAGGATGGTATCCGGATACCGTTGGGCGGCCTTCACCGTCTCGTCCATGTAATCGAAGCTCGTGGTGAAGACCACATCGCACTGCTCCTCGTTCACCAGGCGGTCGATGATCCTCCCGGCATCGCCGGGGGTCACGGACTCCACGTACACCGTCTTCAACCAGGGGAACTTCCCCTCCACGTACTTCCGACCCTGGTCGTGGGCATGGGACCACCCGTAGTCACCCACGGGTCCTACGTAGACGAAACCCGCCTTCAGGGTCTTCTCCCCGACGGCCCCTTCCTCTTTCCTCGCGCATCCCGTGAGGATGAGAGCCATCGCGAGACCCACTGCAAAAAGCGAGAGACCTCGTTTCATCGATCGTACTCCTTTCATCTCGAGAAGTGTGGCGCAGGTCCACGAAAGATGCCCGAACGTGTACGTCATTATGGAGAAAGAGCTCACCCCCGGTCAACCGGGCCCGGCGAGGGCTCGGGCTTCGGACGTGTGGAAGGCTTCCGAGGACTTCCTCAGAGGATACGTTCCTCCATCCAGAGGAGCAGGTCGTGGAACACCTCCTCCTGGGTGAGATCGAGGAGGAGGAAGTGCCCTCCACGCCGGTACCTGCGAAAGGTCCGCTCGTCCGCCGGCACTTCGTCGTAGAGGGAATCGATCCCTTCGCGGGGGACGAGGGGGTCGTGATCCCCGCAGGCGATGAAGACAGGGAGGGCGAGTCTCCTCCTCCGCTCCCGGGAGCCGGCGAGGAGCTTCCTCAGCGCGGCGTGGAACGAAGACGGCGCCTTCCCGGTACAGAGGGGATCCCGCAGGATGCGGAGGGAGAGGAGCGGGTCGACCACACCGTGGACTTCGGTCCGCGGCCGCCCGAGGGAGGGAAAGGGGGGTCCCCACAGGCGACGCGGGAGGCTCTCGGACGTGGGAAAGGGCGACGAGAGGACCAGGCCCGCGCATCGGCCGGGTCTCATGAGCCCGAAGGCGAGGGCGAGGCTCGCACCGGCTCCCTCCCCTCCGAGGAACAGAGGCACGTCGTCGAAGAGCCCGCCACACATATGGAGGAGGTCCTCCACGAGGTCGAGGAGTCCCTCGGGGGAGAGGGTGCGTCCCCGCAGAGGAAGGGAGACCCCCTGGCCCGGAAGGTCGGGCGCTGCCACGCCGAACCCGTGAGACGAGAGGAATCCCCCCACCCTCACGTAGGAACCGGAGTGGAGACCCGCCTCGTGGAGAAGGAGCACACCGGCTCGTGGGGCGTGCTGTGGGTGCCACACCCTGTGGAAGACGAGGTGCTCCTCATACTCTCTCCAGAACTCGTCGTACGGGAGGCTCTTTTCCATGGCCCATCCTGCCCGTGATCACCTCACAGTATACACGGGGACAGGGAATCGCGCCACAAGAAAACGGGCACACACGGCCGTCCGACGGGGATTCAGTAGAGATAGCCGAAGCTCATCCCGAAGGGTGTCCACACGGAGCCATCGACATTGGTGCCCAGGAGGCGCCACTGGGTGGTCACACCGAGCTGGAAATAGGGGGTGAAGTCGAGGAAGAACCCCATTCCGGTATCCGCAACGACCGTTGCTCCAGAGGGGGTTTCGTCCCAGAAGAAGCCTGTGTCCACGAAGGCCACCACCACCGGCCAGAGGATTCCCTCCAGGACCTCACCCACAGGAGGCAGGTACCACCTGAGTTCCAGATCGGCGGCCCACGAGGTGAGGGTGTCGAGTCCGGCTCCGTCGACACCTCTCAGATACTCCAGCCTCGTACCCTTCTCATAGAAGGGCACCGCATCACCCCACACCTTCTCTCCCGTCAGGAGGAAGGCTGCGAGGAGAGAGGTCGCGTTCACCTGCGGATCCCTGTCCCAGAGGGGGAGATACCCCCGCACCTCCCCTCCGACCCCCGAAAACGAGAGGCGTTCTCCCGTGGGCGTGGAACCCCACCCCGGGGGGACGGCCCTGTACCAGACCCCGGCCCACACCCCCTGCTCGTAGCCGTGGACGGGGTGGGTCTCCACGTAGTCCACGAAGACTCTCGCCCGGAGCTCGTGCTGGAGGGCTCCATCCCTCTCAGGGAGCCCGGAGAGGAAGAGGAGCTGGTCGGTGTCCCTGCGATCGAGGTGGTCACGCCACAACCCGGCGTATTCCACGGTGATACCCACGTAGTCATGGGTTCTCGTGGCGAGGAAGGCCTGGGTGATCCCGAACCGCCACCGGGTCTGCAGGTAGTGGTATCCTGTATCCCCGGGTGGGCTCGAGGCCCCTTCCCCGGTGTACACGCTTCCGTCCGGAAGACGATAGTAGGCACCGTCCGTGGCCCACGCGGCATCGGCCCCCAGGAAAAGGGAGGGGTGGACCAGAGCTCTGTAGAGGGGAAAGAGCCGCCAGGTGATCGTCGCCCCTGCTCCCCAGAGCGTGGGATAGGGGCTGATCTCCACAGGGAAACCATCCCCTGCTCCGAGGGGGAAGAGCAGAAACACCAAAAGGAGCACCACGCCGAGGGCTCTCATGGGGACCTCCTCCGTCCGGGTTTCACTCCCATTATCGGCAGGAGGCGGGACCGTCTCCACCCGCTCAGATCGAACTCACCGGGACCAGGTTCTGAGTTCTTCCAGTATGTTCGCTTTGAGGGAGAGATAGTCGGTGGTGAGGAGGTGCTCCCTGGTCCGCGGACGGGGAAAGGGAACCGGGTGCGCGGCCACCACGCGCCCCGGGCGGGGCGAGAGTACCAGGATGCGATCGGCGAGGAGGATGGCCTCGTCCACGTCGTGGGTGACCAGGAGCACCGAAGTGGAGAGGCGTTCCACCACCCCCAGGAGCCACTCCTGAAGACGCTCCCTCGTGATGGCGTCGAGCGCGCCAAAGGGCTCGTCCAGGAGCATGACGTCGTTCCGATAGAGGTAGGTGCGGAGGAGGGCCACCCGCTGACGCATCCCCCCCGAGAGCTGGGAGGGATAGTAGGCCTCAAAACCTTTGAGACCAAAGGCCTCCAGATGGGCACGAGCCTTCTCCCGCGCCTCTTTCCATCCGTATCCCTTGAGCACGAGGGGAACCGCCACGTTGTCGAGCACGGTCTTCCAGGGGAGGAGGAGGTCCCGCTGGTGCATGTAGCTCACCTTGCCTGTCCGGCCGGTGATCTCTTCACCGTCAAGGAGCACCCTCCCGGAGACCGGCAGGAGGAGACCGGAGAGGATCCTGAGGAGGGTGCTCTTCCCGCACCCCGAGGGACCGAGAAGGCAGAGGAACTCCCGCTCTGCGAGGGAGAAGGAGATCCCCTCCAGCACCGCGAGGTCGTCGAAACGCATGGAGATCCCCTCCGCCTGCAGCTTGACAGGGCGGGGCACAGGGGGGGAGACTCCCTCGCGGGAAGGCTCCATCTCCTTTTTGTTCATGCGGGTCCCTCCTCAGGACGGATGAGGGGGCGGCACCGGATACCGCGCCGCCCCTGCGTCCGTACCACGTGTGAGCGGGGGAAGACCGGCCTCCACGTGTGAGGCGTGCTCCCCCGCATCCGCATCACGTGCCGTCAGTCCTCCCGTCACGGCAGGAACTCGTTGGTGAACGCCTCCTCGGGCACGAAGATGCCTTCGAGCAGGCCATAGCGTGTGAGCCAATCGGCGAAGCGCCGCCACACCTCCAGCTTCATCTCGCCCCAGCGGGCCGCACCCCTCGCATACTGGCCTGCGAGGTAGCGCTGGCTCTCCCGCACCAGGTCGGGATCGAGCTCGGGCGCATAGGAGAGGAGGACTTCGGCCGCCTCGTCCGGGTGTTCGATGGCGAACCGGTAGCCCCGGCTCGTGGCCCTGAGGAAGGCGCGCACCACCTCGGGATGCGCTTCGATGTACCCGTCGGTGGTGACGAGTACCGGGGTGTAGTAGTCGAGGGCGGGCTCTATCTCGGCGATGGGGATGTAGGTGATGGGAATCCCCTTGAGCCGGGCGGCCACTCCATCCCATCCTTCGAAGATCCACATGAAGTCCACCTCTCCTTCGGTGGCGGCGAAGAAATCCACCGCCCCCACGGTCACATTCCGGACTTTAGAGTAGTCGGCACCGTAGGCCGCCATCACCGCCTTGAGCACCGCCTCCTCGATGGGGGACCCCCACCCGCCATAGGTCTTGCCCTCGAAGTCCTTGGGGGTCCTGATCCCCTCCTCCACGCGGGCCGCGAACCCCGAGGTGTTGTGCTGGATCACGGTGGCGATGGCCTTGACGGGCCGTCCCGCAGCCCTCGCATAGGTGACCTCCTCCTGATAGCTCACGGCGAACCGGGCCTTGCCGGCCAGGAGGAGCGAGACCCCACCGGTCTCGGGAGGGGTGATGATCGAGACATCGAGGCCCTCCTCACGGTAGTAGCCCTTCTCGAGGGCCACGTAGAGGCCGGTGTGGTTGGTGTTCACGGTCCAATCGAGGACCACGGTGATGGGTGTGAGGGAAGGGGTTTCCCTCCCTCCCGCTGCAGGAAGGATTCCTGCTATCAGGATGAGGCCTGCGCACACGCTCACGACCCGGAACGTCCTCATGGTACACTCCTCATGTGAGTAAGATCCCCCGCGTTCCGCGAGGGGCCTGTGACGGTGTCCCGCCGCGCCCTCCAGGGCATGGCGAGACAGGATGCGAGCTTCACCAGGTACACCACCACGAGGCTCGCCACCACGACCACGAGTATGGCAGCGAACACCCGAGCGGTGGAGAAGGTCTTGTAGGCGCGGAGCATGTAGACTCCCAGACCCCGGGGTGCACCGAGCCACTCCCCGATGACCGCACCCATGATGCTGTAGGTGGCCGAGACCGTGAGCCCCGAGAAGAGGGAAGGGAGGGCGGAGGGGAAACGGACGAGCCAAAAGGTGTACCACCATCCGGCCCTCATGGAAGTGAACAGGTCGAGGAGCTCGGGGTCCACCGAGGCGAGGCCGTCGAGGAGGCTCACGATCACCGGGAAGAAGCAGACGAGCACCACCACCATGAGCTTGCTCGTAAGTCCGTAGCCGAACCAGATGAGGAAGAGGGGATAGAGGAATATGATGGGGATGGTCTGGGAGATCACCAGGAGGGGATAGAGGGAAGCGCGGAGGCGGGGGAAAGCGTCCAGCACGAGGGCGAGTCCCACGCCCAGGAAGACGCCCACGAGGAAGCCGCCGAGACCGGAGAGCAGGGTGGCGCCCAGGTGCGGGAGGAGGAGCGGGGCCTGGCGGACGAGTTCGACGACCACGGCGCTGGGGGCGGGGAGGAGGAAGGGGGAGACGGCACCGAGGCGGGAAGCGGCTTCCCATACGGCGAGCAGTCCCACAGTGGTGAGGAAGGGGCTACCGGTACTTCTCCAGCTTCTCCTCAAAGCTCACTCCCTCCGGGACATAGTCGATCTTGATCACCGCGGCCACACGCCACGCCCCCTCCTGCTCACAGATCCGGTGCGCCTCCTTCACGATGTCGAGGAGCTCATCCATCTCGCCCTCCATCGTGGTCTCCATGGGCCCCACCACGTACCGCACCCCAGAGGACCGGATGTACTCGATCACCCGGTCCACCACCTGGTAGAGCCGATCCCGCTCTACCATGGGGAGTATCTGAAGACTCACATGCACTTTCGCCATAGGCACCTGAATATTACTTGTTTTGTCGGATTTAGTCCAGAGAGACGCACACGGACCGGCTCCGTTGTTTGAAAACACCCTTCCCGCGTCTTATACTATAGACGACATGTACATGATACGACAACCGGAGGCACCTTCGGCAAGAGGCATCCCCCTCTCACGCTCCCTCACCTTCAGGATCTTCACCACCCACGTGGTGAGTGTACTCCTGGTACTGGGGTTGATGATATTCATCAGCTCCCTCTTCTTCAAAAGCTTCACCACCCAGATGGCCGAGGAGGAGGCCATCGAGGAAAGTCAGCGCCTCGTGGACACCATAGAGCAGGTGGGAAAGACACTCATACTCAATGCGCTCAAACAGGAAGTGGACCGCGCCCTCCTCCTCGTACGGCAGACAGCCCGGCATGCGGGAGAGGGCATCGTCTCTGAAGGAGAGGCACAGAGGACGGTGCGCTCGACCCTCCGCTCATGGAAGATCGCCCGTGAAGGCTACTTCGTGATCATCGACTCGGAGGGGAACATACTGCTCCATCCTTCCCCCGAGGTAGAGGGGACCAACCAGCTCTCCTACTGGGTCACTGCATATCAGACCCGGGTGAAGAGGGGATACCTCGAGTACGAACGACAGAATCCAGGGGAACCTGCACCGAGGAAAAAGGTACTGTACATGGACTACTATGCCCCCTGGGACTGGATCGTGACCGCCACCGCCTACAAAGAAGAGTTCAGCGAACTCATCAACCTCACCCTCATCACCACCCTTATCTCCTCCCTCTCCGCGGATACCGGTATGCAGGTCTTCATCCTGGACGGATCTCCCGTCCCTCTCGCATCCACGGACCCCTCACCGGAAAAAGGACTCCTCCAGCAACTCGCCTCTCTTGAAGGAGATGGGGGTTTCTCTTGGAGCACGCACCATGGGGTGCGCCTGGCCCTGGCCTGGAGGACCATCCCCGACTTCAACTGGAAGGTGGTGGTGCTCCAACGTCCCATCCTGCAGGAACGGATCTACTCTTCGTTCCTCCTCTTCTCACTCGGTATCCTGGGTCTCGCCTTCATCCTCTCCCTCGGTCTCTCCATCTACTTCTACTTCTCCCTCACCCGACCGATCCTGAGGGCCATTCCCGTGCTTCGCCTCGCCACCGCAGGCAAACTCGACCTCAGGCTCACGGAGCTGCCTCGGAACGAACTCGGCCTCCTCGGGGCTTACTTCAACACCCTCATGGACTCGCTTCAGCGCACCATGAAGGAGAAGGACTCCCTGGTGGAACGGGCCGCCTTCCTCGCCCGGTTCCCCCAGGAGAACCCCAACCCCGTGGTCTTCGTGAACGAACAAGGCAGGATCACCTATGTCAACCGGAGCGCCGCCCGCATCTTCGGGCTCCCTGAAGGGGTCTGCGACGAAGCGATCCCGCCCTCCCTCAAAGGGATGAGCCCCGAGGCGGAACCCATACTACAGGAGATCAAGGTGGGCGACCGGTGGTATTCGCTCATCGCCTCACCCAGTACCAGTCCCCGGGGCACCTTCTACTTCGGCAGGGAGACCACGCGGGAGCGGGAGTACCGCACTTCGCTGCTCCTCTTCCGGTGGATCTTCGAACACGCCTATGAGGGTATGGTAGTCACCGACGAAGAGGGGAACATCGAGATGGTGAACCCCGCCTTCACCGACATCACCGGCTACTCCGAGGAAGAGGCTCGGGGGAAGACCCCCCGCATCCTCAAATCCGATCACCACCCGCCCGAACTCTACGAGAGGATGTGGCACGACCTCACGACAAAGGGGTGGTGGGCCGACGAGATATGGAACCGGAGAAAGTCGGGTGAGGTGTACCCCGAGTGGCTCTCCATCTCCCGGTTCACCGATACCGAGGGGAAGGTCCACTACGTGGGCATCTTCCACGAGATCTCGAAGCAGAAGGAACTGGAGGAGAGATTACGCTACCTGGCCTACCACGATGCTCTCACCGATCTCCCCAACCGGTTCCTCCTCGAGGACAGACTCGAGCGAGAGTGCGCCCGCGCACGGAGGGAGGGGAAGAAGGTAGGCCTCATCTTCGTCGACCTGGACAACTTTAAACAGGTGAACGATACCTTCGGTCACCGCACCGGAGACCTCTACCTGGTGCATGTCGCCCATCTCCTCAGAGAGGCATGCCGCGAGGTGGACACGGTGGCACGCATCGCCGGTGACGAGTTCGTCATCATGCTCCCCGGTCTGGCCCAGAAGGCCTTCGCACTCTCGGTGCTCGAACGCATCTTCAGGGGCCTTCGGGAGCAACCCTTCCAGCACGAGAACACCACCTTGGAAGTATCGCTCAGTGCAGGACTCGCCTTCTTCCCGGACGACGGTGGAAGCGCCTCGGAGATCCTCTCGAGGGCCGACATCGCCCTCTACCGGGCGAAGCGACAAGGCAAGAACCAGTACGCAATCTTCCAGAGAGAAGACCAAAAGGTCATCGAGGAACAACTCGGCCGGTACGACCTCCTCAGGAAGGCGCTCGCGGGAAGAACGGTGAAGATCGACTGGGAACCCTGGGAGAACCGAAGCGGACGCATCGCCTATCTCGAGGCACTCCTCTCTTGCGGGAAGGACCCCACCCTCGAGCCCGGAGCGATACTCACCATGGCCGAAGAGGTGAACCTGGGGGGAACGGTGGGCGAGCTCATCGTGGAAGGTATGGCCACCCTCCTCCACGGAGCCAGGAAAAGGGCCATCCCCCCGGGCACCATCCCACCCCTGGTCGCCCGAATCCCCTCCTCCCTCCTCTTCGATCACTCATTCCTCTCCACGCTCAGGGACATGGGGGAAGCCTACGAACTCCCTCCCGGACACCTGATACTCCTCCTCCCCTTCCGCTCAGGCATGCTCCCCGAACACCTCATACGCGCGGTGGAGGAAGTACGGACCATGGGCTTCACCGTGGGCCCCCCCGGCCCTTGGATCCCTCTCGATCCGAGGGACGAAGCCATCCATCTCCCCTTCGTCCTCCTCCCCTATCGCCGTCTCCTTGCCTTCAGAAACGAGGTGGAAGGGAGCGAGTCCTCCCTCAAGGCCCTCATACACCTCATGCGGTACAGGAACCAGAAGGTGGTGGTGGAAGGAGTGGACGACGAAGGAGGTCTCTCCTGGATATGGGAACTGGGAGCCGACCTGGCCGCAGGCCCCGGGGTACACGGCAGGCTCCCTGCAGAGCAGGTCCTCCCGCTCCTCAGGGAGCACCTCGAGGAAAAGGGAGAGCCCTAGGCCGAAAAAGGAGGGCCCCTAGCCCCCCAGGTGATCGAGCACGATGAGAAGGGCCCGGCGCACCGGCTCGGCAGCACCCCAGAGGAGCTGATCGCCCACCGTGAAGGCGGTGAGGAACTCAGGCCCCATCTTCATGAAGCGTACCCGACCCACAGTCACGGTGAGGGTGCCGGAGACCGCCGCAGGGGTGAGTTCCTTCATGGTCACCTCCCGGTCGTTGGGCACGAGTTTCGTCCACTCGCTCGATGAGGCGATGATCTCCTCGGCATCCTTGAGGGAGATACGCTTTTTGAGCTTTATGGTGAGGGCCTGACTGTGGCTCCGCATGGCCCCGATCCGCACGCAGATGCCGTCCACCGGCACAGGGTTACCCTGTCTCCCCAGGATCTTGTTCGTCTCGGCAAAGCCCTTCCACTCTTCCCTCGTCTGCCCCTCTTCCACAGGTCGATCGATCCAGGGAATGAGGCTCCCTGCGAGCGGCACACCGAACTCCCGAACCGGGAACTCTGCGCTCCTCATCACCTCCGTGACCCTGCGATCGATCTCCAGTATGCTGGAGGCGGGATCCTCGAGGAGATCGTGGGCCGCATCACCCAGCTCCTTCATCTGAGCGAGGAGCTCGCGCATGTGGCGGGCCCCCGCCCCTGAGGCGGCCTGGTAGGTCATGGAGGAGAGCCACTCCACCAGATCCTCTCGGAAAAGCCCGCCTATCGCCATGAGCATGAGGCTCACCGTGCAGTTGCCGCCGATGTAGTTCTTGATCCCCCTGGAGAGGGCCTCGTCGATGACGTGACGATTCACCGGATCGAGCACGATGACCGCATCCTGTTCCATACGGAGGGTGGATGCTGCGTCGATCCAGTATCCCTTCCATCCCTCTGAGCGGAGCCTGGGGTACACTTCTTTGGTGTAATCGCCCCCCTGACAGGAGACGAGGATATCACACGAGGCGAGCACCTTCGTATCATACGCGTCTTTGAGCACGCCTGTCTCAAACCCCAGGTCGGGCCCCTTCTGTCCGGCCTGTGACGTGGAGAAAAACACCGGCTCGAACCGACCGGAAAAGTCGTGCTCCTCTCTCATGCGCTGCATGAGGACCGAGCCCACCATGCCGCGCCAACCGATGAACCCTACCCTGGCCATGGCCTGAGCATACCAGAGCCATCGGCTTGTATCAACTGCCGCTCCCTAACGGGGTGGAAGGATGACCACGTGGGTGATCACCCCCTGCGGCACCGTGAGATGGAAGGTCTTTTTTCCTGTGAACGAGCGTGCGGCCGCGTAGAACACATTGGATGCGGCGGAAAGCTCGCCCAGGGGATCTTCACCCTCATACACCACAGGACCCGGCTCTGAAATCACCTCGCCGTCCTCGGTCCTGCGGTAATACCTGAAAAAGTCGATGGAACCCAGACGATACTCGGTCCCCCCAAGGGTAGAAGTGAACCACGTACCTGTATTGTAGCGGTATCCCTCCGGCATGTCCGTGCGGTCGGAGGTGAGCACGGCGACCGCCCACTGGGCCACCAGGTCGGCCATGGTGGTGTAGACCCCACCCGCCTCCTGTACGGCCTTTTCCACCGCATCCTTTCCCCCGTACGGGCTCTGCACCACCCGCCGGAGGAAGAAAGCCCCACCGAAGTTACGCACCGTCCAGGCCCCGAAGGCATAGGTGGTCGCATAGTCGAGCAGGTCGAAACCCTCGGTCTTCATGAGGGGCAGGTAGGTGTACTGGTTGTAGTAGGGGATCCGCCCTCCGGTATTGCCGGGATCGCCGGGTCCTCCCACCTGTGGGTCCACTCCGCGGGGCCCCTCCACTCCCACCTTGTCCGCGAGGAGGTCCTCCGCCACCTGACTGCACATCTCGTTGAGCCACACCTCGGAGATCCCGCCACGGAGCACGGTCTTCTGATAGAAGTTGATCATGTGCTGGAACTCGTGGACCAGGGTGGAGAAGACGATCTTCGGCCACTCGTCGGAAGGAGTCCACATCCCGTCGCCGCCGTCGTTCGCGTACATGGGTGCGTCGATGGTGAACATGACCCGCTCGTTCGAGACAGGACTCTCACCGTACTGCTGGAGGTACTCGTTTTTGAACTGATGGATCGCGGCGAAGTAGCCCACGATTCCTCCCTCGGTACTCCCGTCATTCCCTATATCGGTAAGGAAGATGGTGATACCCCCGTCGAAGGGAATGAGATCCACGTAAGGGTGGCCCCCCCACTCAGGCCCCAGTATGGTCGTGAGCCAGTCGTAGATGTCATTATCGAGCCCCGATGAGAGGAAACGAGCGGCGAGCTCGTCCACCATCGCTTGGGTGATGGTGCCCCACTGGTCGTCGGCCACCCAGATGGAGAGGGTGCGGAGTCCCTGTGGCGTATCCTCCGTCCCTACATAGCGACAGGTCGCGCTCACCGATCGGATCGTGTCCGCCACATCGTAGAAGGCATCCGTCTCGCCCACGGTATCGGCCCGCATCTCGGAAGGGGTGAGGGCCGCACGCGGGAGCGTCCGCCTCGTGCCCCGGGACAGGAGGAGCCGGGCGAGGCGGGCGTTCTCGTTGGCGATACGTGCCTCGATGGACGCCGGCTCGGGGAACACCGCAGGAAGCCTCAGCGCCCCGGGCTGGGGAAGCCGAACCCCATCCACCATGAGCGGAGCCACACTCACCACCTGGGCGCCGGAGTAGGAAGGAGCTGCGGAGAAGACGAAGTACACATCCCTCGGCTCCTCGAGCGCCACCGTGTAATCAAAACTTCCTGAGGAGGAGAGCCGCACGATACCCGCATGGCTTGCCAGTGGCTCGGTCTCGGGGAAGAAAAAGGAGCAGGAAAGGGAGACCCCCATGAGGAGTCCCACGGAGAGCCAGAGCATCCTCTTCATGAGTCACCCTCCGATTCGAGTGCCGCGGAGAGGCGGGCGCCACAGAGGGCCCGCCAGGCAGCACTCGTCCCGCCATCCCACCAGAGGAGCGCGAGGTGACCTGCGAAGAATGCCTCCAGGGACCACCGGCCATGAAGCGGAAATCTCCAACCGACCTCCACCCCACCCCAAGGAAAGAGGCGCGAACCCTCGACCTCGTGGGAGGCCGTCACCTCCACGTCCTCCCACCGGGAAGTGGTCACCACGGAGCCGGGGAGGAGGCCTGCACCCAGCCCCCCTCCGAAGAACCAACCCTCACCCTGTTGCGAGAAATAGTAGGCAACCCTGAGGCCCACCTCCAGGGCGAGCGACTCTATCGTGGAGAGCGAGGAGGGCAACTCACCGTCCCTCAGGGAGAGGGAACCGGACCACACCCCCACCCCCAGGAGTCCCCCCATGGAGAGCCCCGAAAGAGCCCACGATTCCATCCCCACGGCCCCATACCACGCAGGGGAAAAGGCGGGAGATACTTCCTGCCCAAGGCTCTCGGCACGTGCGACCTCGGTCTTTGCCCAGAAACCACCCCATCCTCCTGTTCCACCTGCAGCCGACACGTCGAGGGAAAAGGAAACGAGGGACATGCTGGAGAGAAGGATCACAATGGAAACGCACACCCCACGACGATTCATTGTCCCACCATCCTACACGGTCTTTTGCCTCACGTAAAGGGAAAAGGGCCGCCGAAGCGGCCCTCTTTGGTCACCCCCATCAGAATTTATAACCTATGCCCACAGAGATCTCAAGTGCGGTAAAAGAAGACGAACTGGAAACATTCTCACCCCCATAAGCTTCCATTAGATCTTTGTTTAATCTCTCATAGTCTTTCATGTATTCTTGACTCAACACAAGGGAGAAAAGCCCCTGAGTTCGAACATAAAGGTTCCCAAACGGCACATCAACCGCTCCACCCAGCACGAGTCGAAGGTTGTTGAAATAGCTGTAGCCCACTTTTTTCCCGTCATAGTTGTAAATATCATCAGGATCCACCTTCTCCCCATCCGCGTCGTAATATGCAGTACAAAGATCGTAGGCAAGACCTCCTACAGGAGCAAGAATTACACCTCCAAGATCGAACGGATATTTCCCAAGCAGTTCAAAAGTGATGTAATGGAGAGCAGCATCTGTATCATCGAGCTCATCGGTGGTGGTATCGCCATCCACAGTAGAAGTCAGCTCACCTCCTCCATATGATACTACTCGATATCCCACACCTGCTTGTCCATATGTGAAATCCCCAAATACTTTACCCCCCAATGTGAACCAGTTATGTGCTTCAGTTCCTTCAACTGACATCCCAAGAAGCTCTCCCGAAAGAGAATAACTCTCCCACGCAGAGCCGACCACGGAGCTGGCACCTGCACTGATGTCGAGGGCTACGAGCGAACCCGCGACCAACACCAGAGACAATAGGACCAATCCTTTCTTCATCTTACACCTCCGTGTTGAGGATTATTGTTTAGCGCTATACTACGTCCTCCCCACCACGGTGTCAACCAGATGTGTGTAAATTCTTTGTGAAAAACAAAATATCAAAAATCTCCAAAATCTCCATTTTCTCCACATTCCCTCTGTGTTGACGTTGCAGGAAAACCGGCTCATAATCCTTGAGTATGATGAGACGAGCCGCTTTGTTCCTCCTTGCACTGAGCGTGGCAGGGTTCGTAGCCTCCTGCGGATCCCGCACCATAGGCTACGCGGTGGTCCTCTGGTCGCCCGATGAGACGAAAATCCCCACAGGCACGATCATCCCCGTGTTCAAGGAGTCGCTGGTCTACGACACCTACACGGTGATGATGGGCGAAGAGCTCGTCGATGTCCCGCGGTGGCAGCTCGCCCTCTATCCCTCGCGAGAAGAGGCCGAGAAGGCCGTGCAGGAGATGGGGGAGTACCGGACCTCGTTCGCCACCGCCGCGGTGAACGCCGCACGGGTGCGCAAAGGCCCGGGGACCGACCAGGAGGTGGTCTACAAACTCGCGGAGGGCGAGCGGGTGAAGATCCTCGCCCCGCCCGTGGTGGAGGAAGAGAGCGGCCGTCTGTGGTTCAAGGTGTACACAAAAGGCGGGATCACGGGCTTCTGCGAGGCCTCGCTCCTCAAGGTGGGCACGGGGGAGAGGCAGGACCGGTCCCCGCCGGCGGGGGGGACCGAGAGGCTCACCCTCCTCCAGAAGGGGCCCTGGCGCCCTCTCTACTTCAAGGAGATGCAGGAGCGGGGGAGGATCGACCTCTACCGGGTGAGCCCCGCGTACGGATTCTTCGTCGATACCGGGGCGCGCACCATCACCGTGTCCGTACCGGGCAGGAGCACGCGTTTCTCGTACGAGCGATTTCTCCCCATCTCCGACTCGGAGTTCGTCCCCGAAGGGGCGCCGGTGCGCATCTTCTTCCGTGATCAGGAGACGATCGCGGTCCAGTATCCCTACGGCACGAGGACCTACACCGATCTCTTCTGCCTCTTCCCCGACGATGTGAACCTGCTCATCTCCGAGGAGATGGCACGGAGGGAGACTGCCTACCGTGAGCTCATAGCCCCCGGCTCGAGGCTGGTGAGCAGCTCATACGGCATCCTCACCCTCAATCCCGACAAGACCTTCCGCTGGGAACGGCCCGGCACCCTCAAGGGCAGGTACATTCCCGCCTCGGCGGCCCCCACGGGGAAGATAGAGCTCTCGGTCCTCCTTGGGGAAGACCTCGAGTCCAGGTACGACGGGGTGCTCGTCTTCTGGTTCGACAACACCTCCGCGGAGGAGAAGGTCTACTTCCTCTACAAGAAGGAACCGGGGAGCATCAGGCTCTTCTACCTCCCCGCCTCCTCGGTGGTGCGCAACGTCGCCGTGAGCGAGCCGAGGGTGCCCGTGGTCCTCTACTTCTCATACATGGAGTAGTCATGCCGGGCGTGGTGCTCGAGGGCGTGGGCGCACGCGTGGGAGAACGTGTGCTCTTCAAGGATCTCTCCTGGACGGTACAGGAAGGCACGCGGGCTGCAGTGGTGGGTCCCAACGGGAGCGGCAAGTCCACCCTCCTCAAGATGATGGCGGGCCTGCGCGAACCCGACGATGGTCGGGTCGTCTATTCGGGCGGGGCCCGGGTGGGCTACCTGCCCCAGTGGGGCATCACCACCCCGGAGGGTACGGTGTGGGAAGAGGCGGAGCGGGCGTTCGTGCGGTTCCGCGAGATGGAGAGGAGGGTCCACGCCCTGGGGGAAGAGACCGCACGGGTCGATGCGTCGCGGGCCCTGAAGATCGCGGAGGAGATGGCATCCCTCCAGGAGGCGATCCTCTCCTCAGGCTACTACGAGCGGGAGGGAGAGATCCACCGGGTACTCAGGGGGCTGGGCTTCGACGAGGCCGACTTCTCCCGGCCCTGCAGTACCTTCTCGGGCGGCTGGCAGATGCGCATCGCCCTCGCCCGACTGCTCCTCGAGCGCCCCCACGTCCTCCTCCTCGACGAGCCCACCAATTACCTCGACCTGGAGGCCCGGATATGGCTCCGCTCCTTCCTCGAGGGGTGGGAGGGAGCGGTGGTGACCGTCTCGCACGACCGAGACTTCCTCGACGCACTCATCGACGAGGTGGTGGAGATCTTCGCAGGCAGGGTGAAGCGCTACCGAGGCACCTACTCACGCTACGAAGCACAACGCACCCAGGAGATCTCCCGGCTCATCAAGGCCTACGAAGCGCAGCAGAAGGAACGGGAACGCCTCCAGACCTTCATCGACCGCTTCAGGGCCAACGCCAACAGAGCCTCCCAGGTCCAGGCCCGGATCCTTCGGCTCGAAAAGATGGATGAGGTGGCGCTTCCCCCTCACCTGGTGCCGGTGCACATCCGCTTCCCCTCCGCTCCGTCCTCGAGCAGGGTACTGGTCCAGACCGAAGGCCTCGGCAAGGCCTACGGATCCCGCGAAGTCCTGAGAGAGGTACGCCTCGAGGTGAGCCGGGAAGAGCGGGTGGTGATCGCAGGACCGAACGGTGTGGGGAAGACCACGCTCCTGCGCATCCTCGCGGGCGAGGATCTGGCCTACACCGGCACCCTCCGCTACGGCACGGGTGTGGTGCCCGGCTACTTCGCCCAGGACGTGGCGGAACGCCTTTCGGGACCACAGACCGTGCTGGAGGAAGCCCTCCGGGTTGCGGCAGGGAAGGAACAGGAGGCACGGGACGTGCTGGGGGCCTTTCTCTTCCGGGGGGAGGAGGTGGACAAACCCCTTGCGGTCCTCAGCGGCGGTGAGCGATCCCGCCTCGCCCTCGCACGCCTCTTCTTCTCCGGCGCGAATCTCCTCATCCTGGACGAGCCCACCAACCACCTCGATCTTCACACCAAGGACGCCCTTCTCGAAGCCCTCTCCTCCTTCGAAGGCGGCATCGTCTTCGTCTCCCACGACGCGCACTTCAACCGGGGGCTTGCCACCAGAGTCCTCTACGTCCACGAAGGCACCCTCCGGGAATTCCCCGGGCCGTACGACGAGTTCCTCCGCTGGTGGGAGGAGACCGTCATTCCCTCTCGAACCCACACCCCTCACCCCTCCCCGCCCACCCGCACCGAGAGCGAGGCCCAGAGACGGCGGACGGAGCGAAAGGCCCTCCAGAGAAGACTCCGCCGGTGCGAACGGGAAGAGGAAGAGATCCTCCTCCGTCTTGAGGCCATCGAAGAGGAGCTCTCCTGGATCCACCGGGAGATGGCCCGACCCGAGGTCTACACCGACGGGGAGCGAACCCGCACCCTCAAGGAGCGCCTCTCCACCCTCGAGGAAGAGCAGATCCGCCTCCAGGGTCGCTGGGAAGAAGTGGCCCACGAGGTCGAAACCCTCAAAGAAGCCCTCGAGGAGTAGGGCGCATTCGCTTGTCCATCCACCCGGTTTCCTCTAGTATAGGGACATGGTATCGGTCTATTCATGGAACGTGAACGGCATCCGCGCCGCGGCGAAGAAAGGGCTCCTCGACTGGATCGAGAAGGAGCGTCCCGAGATCCTCTGTCTCCAGGAAACCAAGGCCCGCAGGGATCAGCTCCCCTCTGAGCTCGCCCGACCCGACGGCTATCACACCTACTGGGCCGAGGCCGACAAACCCGGCTACAGCGGGGTGGCCCTCTTCACCCTCTACGAGCCTGTGAGCGTGGAGCCACTGGGCGTGGAAGCGTTCGACCGGGAGGGTCGCACCCTCATCGCCGACTTCGGGAGCTTCGTGTTCTTCGGGTGCTACTTCCCGAACAGCCAGGAGGCGGGAGCCCGTCTCGACTACAAGCTCGCCTACTGCAACGCGGTGAAGGAGCGGGCCGATGCCTACGTGGCAGCGGGGCGACACGTGCTCATAAGCGGCGACTTCAACATCGCCCATACCCCCCTCGATCTCGCCCGGCCCGAGGCGAACGAGAAGAATCCCGGCTATCTCCCCGAAGAGCGGGAGTGGATGACGTACTTCCTCTCCTCGGGCTATGTGGACACCTTCCGCATGTTCACCAAGGAGGGAGGACACTACACGTGGTGGACCTACCGGTTCAAGGCCAGGGAGAAGGACATAGGGTGGCGCATCGACTACCACTGTGTGAACGAAGGGTTCAAGGACAAGGTGAAGGAATCGGTCATCCTCAAGAACGTGATGGGTTCGGACCACTGCCCCGTCAAGATCACCCTCGACGTGGAGGTGTGAGCCGGGCTTTTCTTTTTGGCCCTCCCGTGATACGTTTATACACATGAAGATACGTTACAATGCCCCGGTTGTGCTCACGTTTGGGCTCTTGTCCACGGTCATCCTCATGCTCGACCTCTACGCAGGCACCAACCTGATCCCCCGACTTTTCTCAGTACCGGGACGGGGTGCCTTCGACCCGACTTCCTTCATCCACTGGATACGAATCTTCACCCACGTCCTGGGACACGCCTCATGGGCCCACCTCCTGGGGAACGTGGCCCTCATCTTGCTCCTGGGCCCCATGCTCGAGGAGAAGTACGGGAGCGGGAGGCTCCTCGGAATGATCCTCGTCACCGCCCTCGCGACCGGGATCGCCAACATCCTCCTGTTTCCCACAGGGCTCCTGGGCGCGAGCAGCGTGGTCTTCATGATGATCATCCTCTCGTCGTTCGCCAACAGAAAGGGCAACGAGATCCCCCTCACCTTCATCCTGGTGGTCATCATCTACCTGGGCCGGGAGATAAGCGCAGCCTTCCAGCAGAACAACGTGAGCGAGTTCGCCCACCTCATAGGCGGCCTGTGTGGGAGCGTCTTCGGCTTCCTGCGAACCAAGGGCAGATCGTGATCCGGAGCACCCCATGATACCCGAACGACGCATCGAGGAACTTACCACGCGCTTCAAGGAGCTGGAAACCGCCCTCGCCGATCCTTCGGTCTTCAACGACCAGAAACGATACCGCGAGCTCGCGCAGGAACACGCCCACCTCTCCCAGGTGGTCCGCACGGCCGAGCACTACCGCAGACTCGAGGCGAGGCTCGAAGAGGCGAAGACCGTGCTCGAGGAAGAGGACGACCACGAACTCAAGGAGATGGCCCGCGAGGAGATAAAGGCCCTGGAAGGAGAGATAGCGCGCACCGAACAGCGGCTCAAACTTCTCCTCGTTCCTCCCGACCCCCTCGACGGTAAGAACATCATCCTGGAGATCAGGGCCGGCACGGGCGGCGAGGAGGCCGCCCTCTTCGCCGCCGATCTCTACCGCATGTACGCACGCTACGCCGAGCGCAAGGGCTGGAAGATGGAGATCATGGAGGCGAGCGAGACCGAGCTCGGAGGATTCAGAGAGCTCGTGTGCGCCATAAGCGGGAAGGAGGTCTACGGCCACCTCAGGTTCGAGAGCGGTGGGCACAGGGTGCAGCGGATACCGGTGACCGAGTCGGGAGGCCGCATCCACACCTCGGCCGTGACCGTGGCCGTGCTCCCCGAGCCCGAGGAGACAGAGGTGGAGATACGACCCGAGGACATCCGGGTGGACGTCTTCCGCTCTTCGGGCCCGGGCGGGCAGAGCGTGAACACCACCGACTCGGCCGTCAGGATCACCCATCTTCCCACCGGACTGGTGGTGAGCTGCCAGGACGAGAAGTCGCAACACAAGAACAAGGCCAAGGCCCTCAAGATCCTCAGGGCCCGGCTCTACGAAATGGAGAAGCAGAGACAGGAGTCCGAACGCGCCGCCATGAGGCGGAGTCAGATAGGGAGCGGCGACCGCTCGGAACGGATCCGGACCTACAACTTCCCCCAGAACAGGGTCACCGATCATCGCATCAACCTCACTCTCTACAAGCTCGAAGCCGTGATGGACGGCGATCTCGACGAGATCATCGACGCACTCAGGCTCGCGGTCCAGGAAGAAGCCCTCAGCACCATGACCTAGTATGTCCACCTACCGTGAACTCCTCACCGAGGCCACCCGCACCCTCGCCCGTGCCGGCATCCCCACCCCCTTCCTGGACGCCCTCCTCATCCTCTCCCACGCATCCGGGCTCCCCAAGGAGGCCCTCCTCGCCTCCTACCCCGAGCCCGTACCCCCCGAGACCCGCCGCACCTTCGAGTCCCTCCTCGCCCGCCGCCTCGCAGGCGAACCGGTCTCCTACATCCGGGGCCTCAAAGAGTTCTACGGACTCACCTTCCACGTGGACCGCCGCGTCCTCGTCCCTCGCCCCGACACCGAGGTCCTGGTGGACGCCGCCCTCACCCTCATCCGCCGCGATCCCGCCATCACCCACATCCACGATGCCTGCACCGGCACCGGCTGCATCCTCATCGCCATCCTCACCCACACCCCCCGCCCCCTCACCGCATCGGCCTCCGACGTGAGCGAGGAAGCACTCGACGTCTTCAGGGAGAACGCCTCCCGCCTCCTCGGCACCGTCCCCCCCCACCACCGCTCCGACCTTCTCTCGTCCGTACCCGGCCGCTTCCACCTCATCACCGCCAATCCTCCCTACCTCACCGAGGAGGAAGTCGCCGTCATGAAGGCCTCGGGCTGGCCCGAACCGGCCCTCGCCCTCGCCTCGGGCCCCGACGGCCTCTCCCACATCCGTCGTCTCATCCCGCAGGCACTGGATCATCTCGTTCCCGGTGGGTATCTTATATGTGAGCATCACGACGCCCAGGCCGACGCCGTGGCCGAGCTCTACCGGGAGGCCGGATACACCCACGTCCGGCACCTCCCCGACCTTGCAGGAAGGAGGCGCGCGACCCTCGCGCGGAGACCCCTATGAGCCCTGCACTTCTCATCGACCGGACGCTCACCCCCTCGCTCGGCCGCTACACCGACGAGGAGAAGGCCCGCGTACAGGAGGCCGCGAGGTGGGCCGCACAGCTCCACGAAGGGCAGCTGCGGGCGAGCGGCGAGCCCTACATCAGCCATCCCCTCGAGGTGGCCCGCATCCTCGCCGACCTCGGCATGGACACCGGCACCCTCATCGCCGCCCTCCTGCACGACACCATAGAGGATACCGGCGCCACCAGGGACGAGATCGCCTCACGCTTCGGAGAGGAAGTGGCCCTCCTCGTGGAGGGCGTGACCAAGATCTCCTCCCTCAGGGCGCGCAACCGCAAGATCCAGGCCGCCGAGAGCATACGCAAGATGCTCCTCGCCATGGCGAAGGACATCCGCGTCATCCTCATCAAGCTGGCCGACAAGCTCCACAACATGCGCACCCTGCAGTACCTCCCGCCCGCAAAGCAGAAAGCCATCGCCACCGAATGCCTCGAGATCTATGCCCCCCTCGCCGAGCGCCTCGGGATGTCCTCGCTCAAGGACGAGCTGGAAGACCTGGCCCTCAAACACCTCCAGCCCGAGGTGTACGCAGAGATCGAGCACTACGTGAACGAACGGATCGAAGCCCGCACCGCTCTCCTCGAGGAGGTGGCACGGACCATCAAAAAAGAGGCGGGGAGAGAGGGGATCAAAGTCGAGATCCAGATGAGGCGGAAACACCTCTACTCCATCTACCAGAAGATGAAACGCAAGGCCCGTCCGCTCGAAGAGATCTACGATGTCCTGGGCATCCGCCTCCTCTGCAATACCGAGACCGAGTGTTACACCCTCCTCGGCATCGTCCATCGCCTCTACAAACCCCTCGAGGGCCGCTTCAAGGACTATATCGCCATGCCCAAGGCCAACCGATACCAGAGCCTCCACACCACGGTCATGGTCCCCGGAGGCACCCTGGTGGAAGTCCAGATCCGCACCCACCAGATGCACCGTACCGCCGAGTACGGTATCGCGGCCCACTGGCTCTACAAGGAAGGCATCAGCCCCCACCGGGTCGACGTGGGCGAGCTCTCCATCATCAACCGCCTCAGGGAGTGGAGTTCCCTCAAAGCCACCTCGGGCCAGTTCCTCGAGGAGATTAAACAGGAGATACTCCGCGACTCCATCTACGTCTTCACCCCCAAAGGGGACGTGATAGAACTCCCCAAGGGCGCCACACCCATCGACTTCGCCTACCACATCCACACCGACATAGGCGATCACCTGGCGGGAGCCAAGGCGAACGGCGCCATCATCCCCATCACCGCCGAACTCCAGAACACCCAGGTGGTCGAGATCATCACCTCACCCCATGCACATCCCCACATCGGCTGGTTGCGCGCCGTGAAAACCGCACGGGCGAGGTCCAAGATCAGGGCCTGGATCAACCGTCACGACACCACCTACCTCGTCGAGAAGAACGTGGTGGTGAAGAAACCGTCCGGGCCCTCCCCTCCCCCCTCCCCGCCTCGCGCACGACCCGGAGAGGCACTCAGGGAGGAGAAGAAGATCGGCATCCGGGTGGGCACCGAGCGGAACCTCCTCGTCCGATTCGCCCGCTGCTGTCACCCCGTGACGGGTGACGACATCGTGGGTTACGTCTCCAGGGGAAGGGGCATCATCATCCACCGCCGGGACTGCCCGAACCTCTCGAACATCGAGGACTTCGCGAGGAGGCAGATAGAGGTGGAGTGGGAAAGCATCTCGCCGCGCACGACCTGGCACGTACGGGTCCGTTCCCGACACACCGGCGACCTCTTCTCGGAGGTGGAAGGTGCCATCCGCAAGCTCGGAGGTCACCTCATCGAGGGCAAGATCACCGAACAGCGCCTCGACGAGGTGGATTCCTATTTCAGCCTCGAGGTCGACCGCAAGGAACAGGTCCGTCGGGTCCTCAAAGCAATCCGCGCCATCCCCTCGGTGAAGAGCGTGAGCCTGGTCGAGTGAAAGCCCGGAGAGGTTCTTGCCTTTTCTTATTTATTTAGTAATATTTTAAGGAACATACGATAAAGGAGGCGACATGGCCACCGTGACACTGAAAGGCGAACCCATCCACACCGTGGGAGAACTCCCGGCCCCCGGGCAGAAGGCACCGGACTTCCTCCTCACCACTGTGAATCTCACCGACGTGACCCTCGCCGACTTTCGGGGCAAGAAGAAGATCCTCAACATCGTGCCAAGTCTCGACACCGGGGTGTGCGCCACCTCGGCCAAGCGCTTCAACGAAAAGGTACGGGGACGGGACGACCTCGTGGTCCTCACCATAAGCTGCGACCTCCCCTTCGCCCAGGAGAGATTCTGCAAGACCGAAGGGATCGACAACGTGATCACCCTCTCGCAACTCAGGAACAGGGAGTTCGGCACGGCCTACGGCGTGGAGATCGCAGACGGGCCGCTCGCAGGACTCCTCGCCCGCGCCGTGGTGGTTCTCGACGAGCGCGATACCGTGGTCTACACCGAACTCGTGCCCGAGATCGCCCGGGAACCCGACTACGACGAGGCCCTCCGCCACGTGTAGGTACGGTCGTCACTCGTACCGCAGAGCCTCGTGGGGCATGAGGGAGCCTGCCTTGCCGGCCGGGTACACCCCGGAGAGTATCCCGGTGGCGAGGGCGAGGGAAAAGGCGAGAAAGACCACCTTGAGGTCGATGAGCACTGGCCACCCTGCCCACTCCCCCACCGCGTAGGCCACCAGATAAGAGACGCCGATACCCAGAAGGCCCCCACCCCCGCAGACGAGGAGGGCCTCGAGCAGGAACTGGACGACCACGTGCCGCCGCTTGGCCCCGATGGCCTTGCGGATCCCTATCTCCCTGGTGCGTTCCTTCACCGAGACGAGCATCACGTTCATGATCCCTATGGCAGCCACGAGGAGGGCGATCCCCGCGAGGATCGCCACCGCAGTGGTGATGGTGCCGATCACCTGATCGATCATCTGTATCTGTGTCTTCATGTCTGTCACCATGAACTTGTGGAGCCCGTCGGCGGTCCGGCCGTGCCGTTTCTCAAGGATCTCGAGGATCTCCCGCTTGGCCTCCAGCACCTGTCCGAGGCTCACCGCCTTGCAGAAGACCACCTCGTAGTCCTGTGTCCGCCGTGCGAAGATGCGCTCGAACGCGTACACCGAGAGGATGACCGAGTTGTTGAAGGTCTCATCCGGGTCCGAGAGGCTCACGCCGTAGGTCTTTTCCTTGCGGGCGAGCACCCCCACCACCCGCACCGGCTCTCCCGCGATCTTCACATACTCTCCCACGGCGTTCCCTCCGGGAAACAGCTCCTCGGCCACGAGCGAGCCCACGATGGCGACCTTCGCCTTGGTCCTCACCTCCTCCCCGGTGATGAGCCTCCCCTCGGCGAGGCCGAACTCCCAGAAATTGATGAAGCTCAGGGTGGTACCGGTGACCGTGAGCTGCTTCTCCGCGTATCTCGTCTCGAGGACGGTGCGCAGCTGCACCACCGGGGTCACGTCGCGTATGAACCGGCCGTAACGCTCCAGATCGGCCACATCCTCGGGGGTGAGGAACTCCACGCGGAAGCTCCCCCCCTCCGACCTGGCGGCCCAGTTGGGCTGGACGATGAGGGTGTCGGGTCCCATCCCCTGGAATTCCTCCATGATGATGGCCTTTCCGCCCTCACCCGCCGCCATCACCACGATCACGGCAGAGAGGCCCACCACCACCCCCAGGAGGATGAGGATGGTCCGCGAAGGATGCGCCCAGAGCGACTGCAGGGCTTCCAGAAGGAGGAGTCGTCCCATGCTACACCTCGTACCTGAGGGCCTCGACGGGCATGAGCCGCGAGGCGAGATATGCAGGATAGATCCCGAATACCATCCCCAGGACCAGGGCCCCCATGATGGTGAGCACCACCACACCGGCAGAGAGCATGAACTGCCAGGAGAGGGCCGCACACACCGCAAGGGCGATGAGCACCCCCAGGAACAGGCCGGTGCCGCCGCCCAGGAGACAGAGGACCACGGCCTCCACCAGAAACTGGAGGAGGATGTCCCTTCGCTTCGCACCCACGGCCATGCGGACACCGATCTCCCTCGTACGCTCGGTGACGGCCACGAGCATGATGTTCATGATCCCCAGCCCCCCCACGAGGAGGGAGACCGCAGCGATCACCGTGACGATGAGGGAGACTATGGAGAGGATCCGGTCCACCATCACCACGTAGGTGGAGAGCCGCTCCACCCTGAAGCGTGGCTCACCACGGAGGAGCCCATACCGGTTCCTCAGGTGCTCGTCCACCAGGCGGGCCGCCCGCTCGGCCGCCTCGGGGGTGTCGAAGTCGAGGAGGTAGACCCAGTACCGCCCCGGAATCCCGGGCCAGACCATCCCCTCGAGCAGGGTATGGGGCACGAATACCGAGAGATTGCCGCTCCCGTCCGAGAGGAACTCGGTCTGGGGGTTCCGCTCCACGGTCACCCCCACCACCGTGTAGAGCGAGCCGCCCACCTGGATGCGCTGACCCACCGCAGGCTCATCCTCGAAGAGACGCAGGGCGAGCTCGGGGCCGATCACGCACACCCGCTGCCCGCCCTCCACCTCCTCGTGGGTGAACCCCCTCCCATCGGCCATCCCTATGGAGAAGAGGTCGAAGTGGTGTTCGCTCACACCCACCACGCCGGTGACCTCCCGCCTTCCCCTGAAGGCCACCTCCATGGTGGTGCCGACGATGAGCGGCTCCCCCCTGCGGAACCCCGGCAGGCTCCGGAAGTAGAAGACATCCCGCTCGTCGAGGAACCGCCTCGACTCACCCGCCACATAGGCCCGCCAGTTGACCTGGGCCCACACGAGCGTGGTACCGTATTTCCCCACCACCTCGCCTATGGAGGAGCGGAAGGCGAGTCCCACGATGGAGATCGCGATGAGAGCCGCCACCCCTATGTTGATGGCGAGCATGGTGAAGAACGAACGGACCTTATTCTCCCTTATGACATCGCCCGCCTGGGCCAGGGCCTCACGAAGATCCATCGACTCCCCCATGCTTCTCGATGGCCGAGGAGAGCTCCTCCTCGTCGAGATTGGCCACACGTGAGAGCTCCTCCTCGGCGACCTTGCGCCGCTGGACGCGCTCGTCGCCCCGGATGAGGCCGTCCCTGAGGTAGACGATGCGCTCGGCGTGAAGGGCGATGTCCATCTCGTGGGTCACCATGAGGATGGTGACCCCTTCCCTGTGGAGCTGCTGGAAGAGGGCCATGATGGAGAGCCCGGTGCGGGAGTCGAGGTTTCCCGTGGGCTCGTCGGCGAGGATGATGGCCGGCTCGACCACGAGGGCCCGCGCGATGGCCACCCGCTGACGCTGGCCGCCCGAGAGCTCGTTGGGGCGATGGTGCATGCGGTCGGCCAGATCCACGCGGGCGAGGGCCTCCTCGGCCCGCCTGCGCCGCTCCCGCTCGGGGATGCCGGCGTATACCAGAGGCAGCTCCACGTTCTTGAGCGCCGTCATCCGGGGAAGGAGGTTGAAGGTCTGGAACACGAACCCCACCTTCCTTCCCCTCACGTCGGCGAGCTGGTCGTCCGTGAGGGTGGAGACATCCTCCCCTTCGAGGTAGTAGGTTCCCGAGGTAGGCCTGTCGAGACAGCCCACGATATTCATGAGCGTGGACTTGCCCGACCCGCTCGCACCCATGATGGCCACGAACTCGTTGCGCCGCACGGTGAGCCATATACCCCTGAGGGCCTGCACCTCCACTTCGCCCATGGTGTACGTCTTGGTGACGCCCTCGAGGCGGATGACCTCGTCCATCATCCATCTCCCTCTTCGCCGTCCTTCACCTCCACCTTCACGCGCATCCCCTCCTCGAGGTCCCTGCGTCTCCCCGGAACCACGAGGTCGCCCTCCGAGAGCCCCTCACGCACCTCCACCTTGCCCGGCAAGAGGCTCCCCACCTTCACCTCCACCCTCCTCAGCACGAACCCTTCTTCGTCTTCCTCCACCCGCCAGACATAGGCCGCGTCCTTCTCGATCCAGTAGGCGTCGAGCGGGATGACGGGTGAAGTCCGACGCTCTCCTTCTATGAAGACCGAGCAGCTCGCCCCTATCCACACACCCTCCCGCTCGTCCAGACGGATCCGCACCCGCGCCATCCGCCCTTCGCCGGTCTGCTCCAGCACAGGCGAGATCCACACCACCTGACCTTCGAGATCCCTGTCGGGGGCCACGTCCGCCTCGACCCTCACCCGCGCCCCCTCCCGCACCTTGGGGAGGTCCACCTCGTCCACCTGGGCCACCACCTCGAGCCGGGAATCGTCGTGCAGCTGGGCCACCGGCGTGCCGGCCGCCACCACCGCCCCCCGCTTCACGAGCACCCGTGAGACCACGCCCGTGATCCCGGCCCGCACCACGTACCGCTCCACCTGCTCCCTCGCCGCCTCGAGCTGGGCCTCCGCCTGACGCACCTCAGGGGAGGAGGCCACCACCAGGTCCACTGGCGGGAAGACCTCCGGGACAGGGGCATCGGGCTCGCGCCCCTCCCTCAAGTTGAGCTGCTGCCTCGCGGCGGCGAGCTGCTCCTCCGCCCGCGCCACCTGGTCCTCGGCCTGGCGCAGCTCCTCGTCACTCGCGGATCCTATCCCGTGCAGTTCCCTCACCCGCTCGAGGTTCTTCCGCGCCTCCTCGAGCGCGGTCGAGGCATCGCGGTAGGCGATCCTCAGGTTCACCACCTCACGTCTCACCGCCAGCTCGGCCGCAGCCCGCTGGGCCTCGGCCTGGAGGAGGGCGCCCTCCACCTCCGAGGTGTCGAGCCGCACCAGGATGTCCCCCTTCCGCACCCTCTCGCCCTCCTCCACCAACACGTCCTTCACCACACCCGACGCCTGGGCTACCACCTGCATCTCCTCCCTCGCCCGGATCTCTCCCCGGGCGGCCACCTCGTCCACCACCGCTTCGAGCTGCACGTGCACTACCTCGACCTCGGGGAGTCCTCCTCCTCGCCGCATCCGCGCGATGTTCACCCCGATCAGGGCCACCAGGAGCACCACGAGGACTCCCACCACGATGTGTCGTTTCATCTCTCCTCCTCATCTCATCACGTGATCGGTCGCATACATCCTACCGCCGGGCCTCGCCACGGCCCGCGAATCCGCTCCGCACCAGGTCCACCAGGTCGTACCCGGCGAGGGACCAGACCTCGAGCACCGCGAGGTTGTAGTCCACGGTGTGCTGAAAGGCCTCGAGCAGGGCCCCATCGAGGGCCAGCTTCTTCTCCTGTACCGCGTGCACCGTGGTGCGGCCTGCCTCGAGGTCGCGCTCCGCCACCTCCAACTCCATCCGGGCCGCCTCCACGAGCATGGCATCCACCTCCCGCTGGCGTTCGTATCTGGCGATCTTCCCCAGGAGGGAGGCGGCCCGCATGCGCACCCCCGCCTGCACGGTCGCCCACTCGGCCTCTGCCCGGCGGGCCCGTGCCTCCGCGGCCTCGATCCTGCCCGCCGCGGCCCCTCCGTCGGCGAGCCTGAGGGAAAGCGAAGCCGCCCCCTGGAGCCCGGTGGTGTACTCATCCTCGTCCAGGCTCCGTGAGTGCGAGGCACCGAGACTCACCTCGATCGAAGGGGCGACATCCCTCCGCACGAGCACCACCCCGGCCCGCTCGAGCCCCGCAGCCACGGATGCCCGCCGTACCTCGGGGGATCGGGCCACCACCTCCTCGACCGTGAGCCCGGGGGCGGGAAAGGGGGCCAGCTCGCTCTCCTCGGGGAGCGTGGTGAGACCATAGGCCTCCTGCACGTACGAGGCGAACTCCCGGTAGCCGGCCTCGGCCTCCTCGAAGGCGAGCTTCTCGCGCTCGGCCTCGGCCCTGCTCTGGAGCAGGGCGGTGCGGGTCCACAGCCCGAGGGCCGACTCCCGCTCGATCCGCTCGGCCCTCGCCACCGTGGCCTTCATGCGTTCCTCGGCCAGATGCCGCCGATAGGCGAGCACGAGGAGGTGGAAGTAGTCCTCGGCCGCGGCACGCACGAGCTCGTTGCGGGCCGAAAGCGAGGAGAGGGCCGCTTCCTCCTCTCGGAGCCTGAGCTGATCCCGGACCGCCCCAAAGACCCCGGTCGCGAGGGGCTGGGAGAGCGAGATTCCCAGGGACACCGAGAGGGAACGGGCAGGATCGAGGGAGTAACCGAGAAGAGAAGCGGCTGCCTCGGGCTCCACCTCTCCCACGTCACTGTAGGAGAAGGACCCCTGCAGCGAGCCTGCGAGCGTTCCACCCGTGGGGAGGAGCTGGGTGGCACTGAGTCCCACCCCCGGCATCACCGAAACTCGGTGATGCACATCCACGGATCCCACCCCCTCCACCTCGGAGTGAGCTCGCACCTCGTCCTGCACCTCGAGCGGCACCGAAAGCCCCACGTTGGGCAGGAGCGAGGCCCGCTGCTCCCTCAAGGCCGCTTCCCGGGCCGCCTGCGCGGCCTCGAGTGCCTCACCCTGGGACGAAGCGAGGGCGACCTCGAGAAAGGACTGGAATCCCTCCGCCTGGACAGCTCCCGGCAGGAGCAGGAGCACCAGGAGAAAGGCGAACGCTCTCCTCATACCGCGCCCGGCACGAACAACACCGGCACCACCGAGAAGGCCACGAAGACCACGTAGAAGAGCACCGTCACCAGCACGGCCTTCCGCCGGGGAACCCCTACGCTCGAGACGAGTCCTGCGTAGAGGAGTACCAGGTAGAGAATCGAGAAGATGTCCGTGGCTGCATTGACGAGAGCGTATCCCACGTGCCCCAGGTCGGAAGGAGAGAGGACCGCGGCCATGCTCAGCGGGGGCTGGAGGGCGTACCCGAGATCGAGAGAAGTACGCACGTTCTGGAAGAGTGTGTACGGATCGGCGCTCACCACCAGGATCTCCCTGATGAGGCTCCCCAGGAGGAGGACGGGATACGCGAAGACCCCCACCGCATAGGCGTGCCTGAACCGGACCGTCACTCCTCCCATGCGCGCCCCCACCCAGACGAGGAGCCCCACGAGGATAAGTCCTATGACCACACTGATACCGCTCCCCACCACGCTCGAGACGATGGACCACGTGCGCATCCCCGGGGAGGAGAGCTGCTGCTCCATCTGCGAGACCTGGGCCTCGGAGAACTCCTGGCCCATGGCCTCGAGGGTCTGCACCTGCATCCTCACCAGAGCCTCAGCGTAGGCGGGGTGGGTCATCACCGGCACCAGGAGCGCCGTGATCACCATGGCGAGAAGGGCACAGATCAGGGTGGGCATCCCCACCTTCGTCCCGGTGGAGATCATCTTGAACCCGTTGAATGGATCGAAGAGCACCGATTTCCACGATTTCCACATGGTCCACTCCTTTTTGTGTTCTACCAAGCTAGGACAGTATATCAAATCTATCACGGAAACACCGCCCCGTCAAGGGATCAGGTTGCATTCTCCCCCGGTTGGGAGATCCTGTCAACTTCCCTTGTCAGTACCCAACAACTGGACTATGCTTGTAGTAAAGGAGCCGATCGTGTCCTTCTTCAAGGAGGTGCTCTTCAACCTCTCCCTCATCCTGGCCCTCACAGGGCTCTCCGAGCTCCTCGCCCGCCGATGGCTCCCCTTGCATCCCTCCGGAAAGGTCCTCCAGGGTCTCCTCTTCGGCGCCGTCACCCTGGTGGGCATGACATTCCCTGCGCACCTCGCCCCTGGCGTCATCTTCGACGGCCGCTCGATCCTCATCAGCCTCTGCGCCTTCCTCATGGGCCCCCTCTCCGGCGCCCTCACCGCCGTGCCCGCCGCACTCTATCGCATCGTCCTTGGAGGGCCGGGCGCCCCCACCGGCGTGCTCGTCATCCTCTCCTCCTACCTCCTGGGAATCCTGGGCCGGGATCTCATCAGGCGGTACCACCTCTCCTACTCCCTCACCTCCATAGGTATCCTGGCCCTGTCCGTGCACGTGGTGATGCTCCTCCTCATGTTCACCCTCCCGGGACCGCTCGTGTATCCCACCATCGGCGCCATCTGGGAGGCGGTGCTCCTCGCCTATCCACTCGCGGAACTCGCAACAGGGTCCATCCTCCTCGACCACCTCCTGGTGCGAAAGTCCACACGGGAGGCGCAGGCGGCCCTCACCCTCCACCTCACCACCCTCAAGAGCATAGGGGATGCGGTGATCGTGACCGACCCGGAGGGGAGGGTCCTCTTCCTCAACCCCGTGGCCGAACGTCTCACGGGCTGGCGCACCGAGGAGGCCGTGGGGCGGCCCGTCGACGACGTCTTCGTCATCGTGAACGAGGAGACGGGCGAGGCCGCCCCATCGCCCGTGGAACGCGTACTCGAGGAAGGGATGGTGGTGGGGCTCGCCAACCACACCGTACTCCTCGCCCGCGACGGCCGTACCATCCCCATCGCCGACAGCGGGGCACCCATCCGCACCGAAGGGGGAACGATCCTGGGCGTGGTCCTGGTCTTCAGGGATCAGAGTGCGGAGCGTGCCTACATCGCGGCACTCAAGGAAAGTGAGGAGAGACTCCGTCTGGTCTTCGAGACCTTCCCCGAGGCCGTGGCCATCAACCGGGCGAGCGACGGACGGTACGTGGACGTGAACGAAGGTTTCACCTCCATCACCGGCTACACCCGGGAGGAGCTCATAGGGAAGTCCTCGCTCGAGCTCTCCATATGGAAGGAACCGGCGGATCGTGCCCGCCTCGTGGAGCAGCTCCAGAAGGAGGGCATCGTCCGCACCTTCCAGGCACCCTTCACCATGAAGGACGGGTCGGTACGACAGGGACTCATGTCCGCCGCCCTCATGGACCTGAACGGCGAGCCCCACATCCTCTCCATCACGCGGGACATCACCCCTCTCAAGAAACTGGAGGAGGAGCTCGCCCGTCGTCTCAGGGAACGGGAAGCCTTCCTGCGTGAACTCCAGCACCGTACGAAAAATCACCTCCAGATCATCGCCTCCTTCATCCACCTCTCCCTGGAGAAGGTGGAAGACCGTAGCTTCCGTCACATCCTCCACGACCTGGAGACCAGGGTACGGACCATGGCCCTGCTCCACCAGAAGCTCTACGAGTCGGGAGATCCCTCCCGCCTCGACCTGGATGCCTTCTTCAAGGAGCTCCTCCCCCTGCTCTCCGGTATCCTCCCCCGCTCGGTGAAGATCGACTACTCCGGAGAGTCGGTTTCCGTACTCCTCGACACGGCCGTACCCCTGGGACTCGCGGTCCACGAGCTCGTCCTCAACGCGGCCAGACACGCATTCGGCCCGGAGGGCGGTACCATCCGCATCACGCTCTCCAAGGAAGGGGAGGGGCTCCGCCTCACGGTGGCGGACTCGGGCAAGGGACCCTCCGAAGGGTTCTCCCCGTCCATGGAGGGGGGACTCGGCCTCATCACGGTCCACGAGCTCATCCGGAACCAGCTCAGAGGTTCCATCGAGTGGCACGGCCCCCCCGGCCTCACCTGGGAGATCCACGTCCCCAGGGAGATCTACCATCCCCGGGTCTAGCCCGTCTCCTGCCGGGTTTCCCTCTGATATTTCTGTGGACGAACGGGGGGTCTCCCGCTATAATGGGGCCGGAGGCATGCGGTGAAGATCCTTCTCGTGGACGACGAAGAGGTGTTCGTGCGGCTCGTGGAGACCATGCTGGAGGGACAACCGGACACCCTCCTCTGGGCGCCCGATACGGAAGCGGCGCGTCGCATCCTCGCGGAAGAACACATCGACGTGGCACTCATCGACATCGTCCTGGGCGAGGAGGACGGCCTGACCCTCCTCCCGGTCCTCAAGGAACACCACCCCCTCACCATCCCCGTGGTGGTGAGCGGTCATGCGAGCATGGAATCGGCCATCCGCGCCCTTCAGCAGGGAGCCTACGACTACCTCCCCAAACCCATAAGCAGGCCGGAACTCCTCAACCTGCTCTCCCGGTGCAGGGAGAAGCTCTTCCTCCAGGAGGAACGCGAGCGCGCGACGAGAGTGCTCCTCCAGATGCAGAAACTCGAGGCCGTGGGTCGGGTGACGGCCACCATCGCCCACGATTTCAACAATGTCCTCACTGCGATCATAGGGAACACCGAGCTCCTCCTCGAGAGTCTCAGGGAGCACGGGGCTCGCCAGGACATCGAGGATGCCCAGGAGATCCTCGCAGCCGCACGACGGGGGAAGGACCTCACCCGGCACATCCTGGCTTTCTCAAGCCGGAGCATGGTGATAGAGGGCGCCACACTCGTGGATCAGGCCCTCGCCTCCCGGGAGGACATCTGGCGGCGGCTCCTTGCGCCCGAGGCGGAGCTCGTCCTCTCCCTCTCGGCGCCGGATGTGTCCGTGGGGATGAGCCCCTCGCACATTGAGCACATCGTCACCAACCTCCTGCTCAACGCCAAGGAGGCGGTGGCCGAGGCGGGCCGGGGGAAGGACCGGGTGATACTCTCCACCGCCGTGGTGGAGGGGGCTCTCCCCGAACATCTGACCCCCCTCCTTCCCGTGGGCACCCCGTACGTGAGGATAGGGGTGGAAGACCACGGCGTGGGGATGGACGAGGAGACCCTCGCACGTGCGCCGGAACCCTTCTTCACCACCAGGAAGGCGAGGCAGGCCTCGGGCACCGGGCTCTCGGTGGTCTTCCACCTGGTCAAGGGGGCCCGGGGCGTGGTGGACATCGCCTCGACGCCGGGGGAAGGCACCCGGGTCGATGTCTACCTGCCCGTGAAACACGAGGCCTCATGAGCATCCACGTGGTGCTCCACGAGCCCGAGATCCCCCAGAACACAGGGAACATCGCCCGTACCTGCGCGGCCACGGGGGCCGTCCTCCACCTCATAGAGCCGCTCGGCTTCTCGCTCGAAGACCGATACCTCCGTCGGGCAGGGCTCGACTACTGGCCCATGGTGGATCTGCGCCTCCATTCCTCGTGGGATGCCTTCCTGGAGGAGGAACGCCCTTCTTCGCTCTTCCTCCTCTCCACCAGGGGGACGAGGTCGTACCACACCTGCTCATTTCCGGACGAGACATACCTCGTTTTCGGCAAGGAGACCGCGGGTCTTCCTCCCCGCATCCTCGAGGCCTTTCCCGACCGGGTGGTCAGGATCCCCATGCGAGCCGGGGCGCGGTCATTGAATCTTTCGAACGCCGTTGCTATCCTTGTATACGAGGCTCTCAGGGTCCAGGGGTTTCCCGGCCTCGTATAGAGCGGCCTCATCTCACATGAGGAGGCACCATGGAGATACGGACCGTGGGGTGTGTGGGTTTCGGCATGATGGGAGAGACACTCGTGAAGGGGATACGCAGGGCCTTCCCGGACGTGCAGTTCATGGTGGTGGAGAAGGTGAGGGAGCGGGTGCAGAGGGCATGCGAGGAGTACGGCGCGGAGGATACGACGGCGACCCCCGCGCGGGTCTTCACCGAGGCGGACCTCGTGATCCTGGCCGTAAAGCCCCAGGACAGAGACGCCCTGAAGGGCATGGCGCCGCCCGAGACGCGGGCCGTGCTCTTCTCGATCATCGCAGGTACGCCCATACGTTTCTTCGAAGAAACCTTCGGGACCCGGGAGATCGTGCGGGTCATGCCCAACATCGCGGCCATGGTCCGGAAGGCCCCCATGGGGATGAGTTTCCACCCCCTCGCATCCGAGGAAACCCGCACACGGGCCCTCGCCGTGGCGCGTGCGGTGGGCACGCCGTTCGAGATACCGGAACGCCTCATGCCGGCCTTCACCGGACTCTCGGGATCGGGAATCGCCTACGTGCTCTCGTTCCTCCACGGCATGGCCCTGGCCGGGACCATGGCGGGTATACCGTACACCGAGTCGCTCCGGATCGTGGAGGCCCTGGTGGAAGGCACGGTGGCCCTGCGGAGGGAGACGGATCGCCACCCCGAGGAGATGCTCACCTGGGTGACCTCGCCCGCAGGGACCACCATCCAGGGCGTGCACGCACTCGAGGGAGGGGCGTTCAAGGCCCTTCTCATGGATGCGGTGAAGCGGGCGGCCGATCGGGCCCAGGAGTTCGAGGGCTAGACTGCTTCGTGCTCTTCGCCACGCTGCACGAACGTCATCTCACAGGGAAAGGAGCGGATGATGCTTGATCTCAGGTTCGTGAAGGAACACGTGGACCTGGTGAAGGAGAACGTGAGGAACAGGTTCATGGAGGTGGATGTGGAGGGGGTGGTGGCCCTCTACGACAGGCGCAACGACCTCAAGGCACGGGTGGACGAACTCCGGGCGCGGCGCAACGAGCACGCCCGCCTCATGAAGAGCGCCTCGCCCGAGGAGCGGCCTGCCCTGGTGGAGGAGGGACGGCGTCTCAAGGAGGAGATCGCCCGGCTAGAGGGCGAGCTCGCCGCGGTGGAGGAAGAACTCCGCCGTGAGGCGCTCCGCATACCCAACCTGAGCCACCCCGAGGCCCCGGTGGGCAAGGAGGAGAAAGACAACCTGGAGATCAGGCGCTGGGGAGAGGTCCCCTCGTTCGACTTCGAACCGAGGGATCACCTCGAGCTCGGACGCCTGCTCGACATCGTGGACTTCGATCGGGCCGCAAAGGTGAGCGGGGCGAAGTTCTACTACCTCAAGAACGAGGGTACCCTCCTGGAGCTGGCCCTGATACGCTACGCGCTCGACGTGCTCAGGGAGAAGGGGTTCGACCTCTTCACCACACCCGACCTCGCGAGGGAATCCATCGTGGAGGGGATAGGGTTCCAGCCCCGGGGAGCCGAGAGCAACATCTACACCGTGGAGGAGACCGACCTCTGCCTGGTGGGGACCGCGGAGATCACCCTGGGGGGAATGTACGCGGACGAGATCATCCCGGGGCAGGCCCTCCCCTTGAGGTTCGCGGGGCTCTCCCACTGCTTCAGAAAGGAGGCGGGGGCCGCCGGACAGTATTCGAAGGGACTCTACCGGGTGCACCAGTTCACCAAGGTGGAGATGTTCGTCTACTGCCGACCCGAGGAGTCCGAGGGGATGCACCGGGAACTCCTCGCGATCGAGGAGGAGATCCACGCGGGCCTGGGGATACCCTACCGGGTGGTGGACACGTGCACCGGAGACCTCGGTGCGCCAGCCTACCGCAAGTTCGACCTCGAGGCCTGGATGCCGGGCCGGGAGGGATGGGGTGAGATCACGAGCACGTCCAACTGCACCGACTACCAGGCCCGCAGGCTCGGGGTGCGGTTCAAGGAGGCCGAGGGCGGGAAGCCCAGGTTCGTACACATGCTCAACGGAACGGCGCTCGCCGTCCCCAGGGTGATCATCGCGATCCTGGAGAACTTCCAGGAACGGGACGGGTCGGTGCGTATCCCGGAGGCCCTCGTGCCTTATACCGGTTTCGACGTGATACGTCCGAAGGCAGGGAGCTGAGGCGGCCCCGGGGGAGAGGAGGACATGGACGAGCGACAGGACGGGACGATCATCGTGGCCGAGGTGGGCACGGGTCACCACGGGGAGAAGGAGAGGGCCGAAGAGCTCATCGAGGCGGCACGGGAGGCGGGCGCCGACTGGGTGAAGACGCAGGTGGTGTGGGCGGAGGAGATCCTTCACCCGCGATGTGGGGTGGTACCCTTGCCCGGCGGTCCCGTGTCGCTCTACGAGCGGTTCCGGAGCCTCGAGGTGCCGGAGGAGTTCTACGAGTGGTTCGCCGCCCGGGCGCTCGAGGCAGGGATGCGGCCGCTCTTCTCGGTGTTCGGGATGCGGAGCGCGGCCCTCATGGGGAGGCTTCTCGCCGTCTTCGGCGGGGAGATCCCTGCGGTGAAGATCGCCTCGCCCGAGCTCGTGTACGTGCAGCTTCTTGATGCGGTCCGGCGTCTGGGGATGCCGGTGGTCCTCTCGTCCGGGGTGTCCCTGTTGGGCGACATCGAGACGTCGATCGGGGTGCTGCGCGGGGAGGGCTGGATGGTGCCGGGGTGGGGGCGTGTGGAGGGGGATGGGAAGGGGGTACCGGTCACCTTGCTCCACTGCGTGACGGCGTATCCCGCACCCGAGGAGGACTACAACCTGCGGGTCCTGCCCCTGCTCGCAGGGCTCTTCGGCGTGCCGGTGGGGGTCTCGGACCACAGCAGGGATCCGGAACTGATACCGGCGACGGCGGTGGCGTTGGGTGCGCGGATGATCGAGAAGCACCTGTGCCTCTCCCACGAGGGGGGGGGGCTCGATGATCCGGTGGCGCTCGAGCCCGATGAGTTCGCACGGATGGTTGGGGCGGTGCGGGCGGTGGAGGGAGCGGGGGAGGAGGGGCTCAGGGTGGTGCGCGAGGCGTACGGGGCGCGCGTGGAGGGGGTGCTGGGGAGCGGAGAGAAGCGGCTCGCGCCGGCGGAGCGAGGCAACTACGGCAGGTCGAACCGGTCGATCCACGTGCGCCGCACCGTGAAGGCAGGGAGCGTGCTGCGAGAGGAGGACCTCGTGGTGGTACGGACCGAGAAGATGTTGCGGCCCGGTCTGCCGCCGGTGTTCCTGCCGGTGGTGGTGGGCAGACGTGTGGCGCGTGAGGTGGAGGAGGGGGAGGGGCTGCGGTGGGAGGATCTCCTCCCCTGATACGGCCATCGAGGCTTCCGTTCTTTCCTTTTCCACGTTATAGTAGGGATAAAGGAGGCCTCTCCATGCGGTCCCGAATACTGCCTCTCATCTTTCTCGTGCCCTTCTGTGTAGGGATATCCTCCCTCCAGGCCGAACCGAACATCCTCTTCATCCATTCCTACGATCCGAGCTACCAGTGGACCATGGATATCGACCGGGGAGTGAGGGAAGAGATCTCCTCCCGACATCCCGAGGTCACCATCTACACCGAGTTCTACGACTCCAAACATTTCGCACCGGAGGATCTCGAGCAACCTTTTCTCTCCTACCTCCTCTCCAAGTATGTAGGGATCGAGTTTTCAGCGGTCCTCGCCTCCGACGACAACGCCCTCAGGTTCGTGCTCTCCCACAGGGCCGAGCTCTTCCCCTATCGACCCGACATCCCCGTACTCTTCTGCGGGATCAACGACGTGGAGTCCTACGATCTCGCCTCACATCCCAATGTGGCCGGCGTGGCCGAACGCATAGACATCCGTGGTACCCTCGACCTCATGCTCCGCCTCCATCCCGACCTCTCGCTGGTAGCGGTCATCGTCGACGATACCATCACGGGAAGGATCAACAAGGAACTCTTTCTCCAGGCTATCCCTCCCTACGAGAACAGGCTCTCCTTCCTCATCATGGAGAACCGTACCATGGACGAACTCCTCGATGACGTGAGAGACCTCCCCGAACACAGTGCGCTCCTCTACCTCACCTTCGTCCGCGACCGCGAGGGGACCCCCTTCACCCCGCTCCAGAGCCTCTCGCTCATCTCGGACGTCTCCTCACGACCCGTCTACACCTGCTGGGACTTCTTCATGGTGGGGGACAAGGTGGTGGGCGGCATGGTGCAACGTGGAGCGCTCCAGGGCAGGGAACTCGCCCTCCTCCTCTCCCGGCTCCTCGAGGGAGAGGATCCCGCCTCCCTGGGTGTGGTGGAGAGGCCGCTCGTGGCGCCCCTCTTCCGATTCGAGGCCCTGCAGATCTTCGGAATCCCACTCGCCCTCCTGCCTCAGGATGCAGAGGTCGAGGGGCTCCCGGAATCCGTACAGTACCGGTTCCCGGGATTCTTCTGGAGCGCCATCCTCCTTGGAGTGATCCTCCTCTCCCTCCTCGGCCTCATCCTCTTCCTCTTCATACGCCAACGCAGGACCGAACGTCTCTTCCGCTCCCTCTTCCAGTGCCTTCCCGACGGCGCCCTTCTCTACGATACACGCGGCAACATACTGATCCACAACAGGGCCGCCGAGCAAATCTTCGAGCGATCCGAGCTCGACATCAAGAAACACGGCCTCGCAGGTCTCCTCGGCCTCTCCCGGAGTGAGGTCGCAGCGCTTCTCTCCCGCCAACGAGAGGAGACCCTCTACACGATGCAGAGAGAGATCACCGGGAAGGACGGGCCGAAATTCGTGGAAATCGTCTCGCTTCCCGTGGCGTTCCACGGAACCCCGGCGGTGCTCGCCATCGTACGCGACATGACCGACTGGCGTAATACGCACCAGCAACTCGAACGTTCGATCAGAGAGAAGGAGATCCTCCTCAAGGAGGTGCACCACAGGGTGAAGAACAACCTCCAGATCATGCGGAGCCTGATCCAGCTTCAGAAGACCAAGGATCTCCCGATCGAAGCCGTCCGTGAGCTCTCCCAGACCCAGAGCAGGCTCTCTGCACTCGCAGCACTCCACGAACTCCTCCACAGGGCCGACGGGTCCGAGCGCATCCGGGTGGATATCTACCTCTCCACCATCGCCTCGCAAATCGCCTCTTCGCTTCTCGAAGGGCAGATCCCCATCGAATGGAAGATCTCGGCCGCGGGCATGGAACTCCCGCCCGACACCGTCATCCCCCTGGGGCTCATCCTCAACGAGCTCATCACCAACAGCATCAAGTACGCCGCTCCGGCGGGAGCACCTCTCGAGATAGAGATCCTCCTCTCCGGGGAGGAAGGCGGCTATACCCTCGTCTACACCGATCCTGGCCCGAACTTCGACTTCGAGAGGCTCCTGGCGGAGAAGAACTCACTCGGCTTTCAATTGGTAAGAGAACTCGCCAGACAGCTCCGTGGAGACATCGCCTATCGCCACGAGGATGGGAAGAATGTCTTCACCCTCACGTTCAGGGGCTAGAGACATTCGGGGAAACACCGCTCGAAGACCTCCCTCAGTGCACCTCCTCCTCCCGGGGCTCCGGTGACGACGGAGGCGACCTCCTTCACCTCCCTCCTCGCGTTCGCCACCGCCACCCCGGTCCCCGCCCATCGTACCATCTCCACATCGTTGCCGCTGTCCCCCATCGCCACCACCCGTTCACGGGGCACCCCGTACCGCTCGGCCACCCATGCGAGCGCCATCCCTTTGTCCACCTCGGGATGTACCACCTCGAGGTACTGGGGCTTGGAGAAGAAAAGGGAGAGCCTGTCGCCGAAGAGCCTGTGGGCCTCGGGGTAGTGTTCCTCGAGACGGACGGGATCATCGTGGAGGAGCACCTTCGGAGGATCGAACGAAAGGAACCTGGAGAGCGGACCCACCACGCGGTAAGGGATACCCACGTTCCGTGCGTAGCGTTCGGCCCGATCATCCTCTGAGGGGACGTAGAAATACTTCTCGTCATAGGTCTGCGCGAAGAGGTCGTGACGTTCCGCCCATTCCAGGAACCCGCAGGCATAGGCGCGGGGGACGCTTCGGGAGAAGAGGACTGCTCCCGTACCCGAGAGGCCCACAAGGGCGCCGTTGAAGGCGATGAAGGGAAAGGAGGCCTCCGGCCAGAACTCCTCGACCACCCGCCTCACCGAGGCGAACGGCCGGCCCGAGGCTACCACGGGGAGGATACCGCACCGCACGGCCCGCCGGAGGAGATGGAGATCCTCTTCGGGCAGTACGCCGTCCCCCGAAAGGAGGGTATCGTCGAGATCACAGGCGAGAAGGGATTTCCAGCGCACCTCACCACCTGTCCCAGTGAACGTACTCTTCCCTGTAACGGGTCCGAGGTTCCTTCTCCTCCGCAGGATACCCCAAGGCGATGCAGGCCACAGGGACGATGTGGCCCGGGAGGGAGAACACTTCCCGCAGGTAGTCCATCCGCTCCTTCCTGGGATACACCCCCAACCAGCAGGCACCGAGCCCCAGACCCGAGGCTGCGAGCAGGACGTTCTCTATAGCCGCGGCGCAGTCCAGCACCAAATATCCCTCCATCCCGGCATGGGCTGCCTGCAGATCCCCGCATACCGCGATCCCGAGCGGGGCCTCGGCCAAGAAGCTCCCATTGGGAAGCCCCTCGGAGACCCGCGTCCTCACCTCCTCGTCCCGCATCACGATGAAGCGCCAGGGATCCTTCGCAACGGCCGAAGGGGCCGCCATGGCGGCCTTGAGGAGGAGCCGTATGGTCTCCAGCGGCACCTCGTCGGGGCGGTACCTCCGCACGCTCCTTCGGGAGAGTATCCAGTGGATCACATCATCTTTGGGTTCCATACCTTCATACTAGCAGCTTCGGCACGACGTGTCAGTACTCTTGCGCACGTTCACATCGACAGGTAGTATCGTGCACGGGAGGAAGGATGGAACGCGTTACCATTGCGCACGTGAGCGATCCTCACATAAGCCTCACGGAGGAGATGCCGTACGGGGTGGATGTGAAGAAAAACTTCCTCGACGTGCTCGACCACGTCCATGCCACAGGATGCGACCTCATCGTGGTCACCGGAGACCTCTGCTTCAGGGACGCCTCTGCCCGGGTGTACCACTGGGTGAGAGAGGCCCTGGAACGTCCGGGGCACAGGTTCCTCGTGCTCGCGGGCAATCACGACGACCCGCGCATCCTCGAATCGGTCTTTCCCCTCACCGCCCCCGACCTCGCGCGCGGCCCCGGCTACTCCTGGTGGATCCGGATCGGGGGATGGGAGATCGGCGGTCTCGACACCTCGGAGGGCCGAATCACGTCTGAGGTGGCCGCCTGGTATCTCACACATCGAGAGCGATCCCCCTCCTCCATCCTCTTCACCCACTACCCGCCCTTCCCCTGCGGCGTACCCCACATGGACAGGAACTACGCCCTCGCCAACCCCCGGGAGGCGATCGGGATCCTCGGTGAAGGCGCCCTCGTCTTCTGCGGGCACTACCACAACGATCGCGTGGTCGTCAGGGAGGGCATCACCGCCTTCCTCACCCCCTCCACGTTCTTCCAGATCGACCCCCACAGCGAGGATCTCGTCGCCGTGCACACGAGAGGGTGGCGCGAGATCGTCCTCACCCTGGAAGGGATCCAGACCACCGTCCACTGGGTGTGATGAGCCCACACACCCGTTCCCGGAATGTACGGGTATCCCTCGAGGGCACGAGCGCCCCCATCCCCGACACCCGCCCCACCACCCCCTCAGCCCACCTCCGCCGCACCAGGTAGCCCAGCACAAGCAGCGTATCCACCGCCTCCTCCACATCGCCCCACCACCACCCCCTGCACACCCCCTCTCCCAGCGCCCGCACCACCTCCCCCCTCTCCCGCCACCCCCGCCACCCCACCGCCTCCCACACCCCCTCCCTCGGCCTCTCAGCCACCCACTCCCACCCCCCAATCCCCTCAACCCGCCCCCGCACCCCCCCCACAAGTCCCCTCCCCCCCGCCAACACCCACACCTCCTCCCACCGCTCCCCCCTCCCCGGCATCATCCCCTCTCCGAACCCCACACACACGAGCCGCCCTCCACCCCTCCCCACCCGCACCTCCCTCCCCCGCCATCGCACCCCCTCCCGCAGCACCCGCACCTCCACCCCCAACCGCCGCGCCTCCACCCCACTCCCACACCGCACCACCCACCCCCCCTCACCCATCCGTTCCCTCACCCACCTCCCACACGACCACACCGGCACCACCCGCACCGTACCCACCACAGGTCCTCCCTTCAAACTACTCCTCGTCGAACAACGCCACCCGGTAGGCGCTCTTCACGAAGAGCACCGGGGGAAGCTCGTCGAACCGTGCGATCTGTCGATCGAACTCGCGCCTATCGAGCGAGAACACCCGTGCGAGCCCCGAAGCCCGCTGGCCCGGCATCCCCATGAGCACGAGAGAGGCATCTCTCGAGTGCTCCTCCACCACCTCGTCGAACGGCCGCTCGTCCGGATCGAGGACCAGCACCTCCCCCTCCAGCCGCGCCACATCCAGCAACGACCGCAGCTCGGCCTCCTCCCTCACCCGCTCCATCCGCTCCTCGAGCACCCGTATGAGCCGGATCCGCTTCCGGGGAAGCCCCCTCTCTGCATCCGTCTCCCGTATGATGTAGGCGAGCAGCGCCATGAGGTTGCCGTTCTCCTGCCCCTTCCACCACACATCGATCCTCTCGTCCTCCTCTCCCCTCGGCACCCCATGCTTGTAGAGGAGCACGTGTCGTCCTTCGCCCGCGAGCTCCTCCACCAGGTCGATGAGGTTGAGGCGCCTGTCGAGCGGCAGGAGCACGGTGTTGAGCACGAGCCCCCCCGGCATCGCGGCCAACGCCGCCCCTCGTATGAGGGCCGAAAAGGGATTCTTCCGCTGAAAGATCACCGCCGTATCCCCGCCGGAGTCGATCTCCCCCTCGAAATCGTCCGGCCTGAGGAGGTTGAAGACCGAAAGGCCCTTGAACGCCGTGATCCTCGAGGCCACCCGCACCCCCTGCTCGATCTGCTCGGGCCTGTCCGCGAAGGCGAACACCCCCATGACCGGCCGCCAGTTCTTGGTCCCCTGGATGATCCTGCGCATACGGCCGAAGGCCCACTGGAGCACCGAGAAGATGAGCCCCCACCACACCCCCTCGAGCCGACCACCAGCCCGGTACTTGAGGAGCAGCCAGAAGAGCAGGAGCTGTGACCCCAGGACCCCCAGGCCCACCCACACGTTGAAGAGCCCGATCACCGCGAGTGCGAGCAACGCCCCATAGAGAGAAATCGCCCAGTGACCCCTGAACGTGGGCCTGAAGCTCGGATTTCCGCTCATCCGCTCGAAGAAGGCCGCCACGTTGATCCAGCCATACACCACCAGGAAGCAGATACCCACCACCGTGGAGACGAAGGTGATATCGCCCGACCACACCGTCCCGAGCACGATGAGGAACGTGACCAATGTGGCCCACCGCGGCTCAGATCCTCCCTTGACGAAATCCTTTCTCACGAACGAGAGGAAGCCCGGAAGGATCCCGTCCTCGGCGAGGGTCTTGAGGGTCCTGGGCGCGGTGAGGAAGTAGGCGAGAGCCGAAGAACCCGTGGCGAAGAGGATACCCAGGAGCACCAGGAGCGAAACGGCAGGCAGGTTGCGACCGAAGAGCGCCACCAGGGAAGGCACCTCTCCCCCTTCTCCCCTAAGGAGCAGGTGAGGATCCATGAGGCTGTAGACGTACGTCACCCCCAGATACCCCAGCGCCGTCACCGCAATGGCGAGAAACGTCCCGAGGGGTAAGGACTTGCGCGCATCCTTGAGCTCCCCACTCATCCCCACTCCGGCATCGATCCCTGTCACCGCGGGGAAGAACGCGGCGAACGCAACCCAGAACCCGAATCCACCCAGGCCTGTGAGGTTCAACCGATTGGCGAACACCCCACCCTCAGATGAGGGCGTCCCCACGAGCGGGGAGATGAGAATCGCCCCTATTGAGGCGGTGAGAATGAAGAAGATCACCACCTGTATCCGTGAAGTGAAGTCAGCCCCGATGAGAGAGCTCACACACCCCACCACTGCGAGCAACGAGGCGATCACCTGTTTCTGCTCGAGCAGCGAGAGCCCCAGGGAGGCCACGAGCTCCCTATATCCCGGCAACCCCGACAGAACCTCCTGGAGCGGCTCAGCAAAACCGATGACATAGAACCCTATGGAGACCGACTGGGCGAGGAAGAGCTGAATCCCGATGGATCCCCCGAACGCACGGCCGAACGACCTCCGGGCGAGAGCATACATCCCCCCAGGCCCCACCTGACGCAGGTTCGTCACACAGTCGGCAAGAGAGAAGGCCGTGGCGAGCGTCACCGTGTTCGAAAGCACCACGATGAGCGCCATCCTCCAGAACCCCATCGCCCCGGTGAGCATGGGGAGCACCAAAAAAAGTACGGCACCAAAGAGCGCCTCATACGAAGGGATGAACACCCCCCGTATCGTACCAAACTTCTTCTGCATCCCACACCTCCGAGCCGAGTATAGTGCTCCCGCGTCTCCACACACAAGAGGGCCGCCCCTAGGGGGCGGCCCTCGACATCCTCTCGGTATACCCTATTTCTTCTTCTTTCGCTTACTCCGCGGCAACTTACGGCGCCCCTGGACGATCTGGACCCCGCTTCCCTCGCCCTTCTCCTCCGACTCCCCACCTGCAGCCTCTTCGGCGGGCGGCGCCGTCTCCTCCTTCACGGAGAGGACCTGCTGCCGCTGTTCCTTCATCTCCTCCTCCTCCCTGTGCCGCGCGTTCCTGATCCACATCATCACCGGGGAGGCGATGAAGATCGAGGAATACGTACCCACCACGATACCCACGATGAGGTTGAAGGCGAAGAGCTTGATATCGCCCGTGGTGAAGATGTAGATCGCGAGCACCGCGAGCAGGGTGGTGAGCGAGGTGATGAGAGTACGGCTCAGGGTCTGGGTGATGGAGCCATCCACGATCTCCCTGAAAGGCCTTTCCTTGAGGAGCTGCGTGTTCTCCCTGATACGGTCGAAGACCACGATGGTGTCGTTGATCGAGTACCCCACGATGGTGAGGATGGCCGCGATGGTGGCGGTACTCACCTCGAGCTGGAAGGCCCCGATCACCCCGAGAAGCACGAACACGTCGTGGAACAGAGCCGTGATCGCACCCACCGCATAGGCCAACTGGAACCTGAACCAGATGTACACCAGCATGAAGAGGATCGCCACCAGCACCAGGAGGAAGGACTGCGAAGCGATACTCGCGGAGAACCGCGGCCCGATGTACTGGGAGGAACGCTCCTCCACGTTCCCCTGACCGAACGCCGCTCCGAGGGCCGACAGGATGGCCGTACGTGTGGTCTCCCTGAAGTTCTCGGCCCCCTCCTCCTCCTTCACCTTGACGAGGAACTCCTGATCCTCAGGGGCTCCTATGGTCTGAACCTGCACCCCCTGAATCCCGGCGAGCGCCCGACGCACATCCTCTATCGACGCCGACACCGACGGGGCTACCGCCACCCGCTCGGTGAGTCCTGCCCGGAAATCGATCCCCAGGTTGAAACCACCCTGAAAGAACGTGGCCACCCCGCCAGCGACGATCACCAGGAGAGAGAGCGTGATGGCAAGGGCGCGATATCGGGTAAAGCGTATGACTCTCATCACTACAGCCTCCAGCTGATACTGAGCTTCTTCACCTTACGCTGTTCCACCAGGTAGTCGAAGATGAGCCGCGAGACCACCAGGGCCGTGAACATGGAGCTCACGATACCTATGGCCAGCGTGACCGCGAAACCTTGGATGGGCCCCCGCCCCACCTGGGAGAGGAAGATGGCCGCGATGAAGGTCGTGACGTTCGCGTCCACGATGGTCCAGAAGGCCTTGGAAAAACCCGCCTTCACCGCGCTCGCCGGGGTCTTTCCGAGCCGGAGCTCCTCCTTGATACGCTCGTAGATGATCACGTTGGCGTCCACCGCCATACCCACGGTGAGGATGACCCCCGCGATGCTCGTGAGGGTGAGGGTGAAGTTGAAGACCGAGAGCAAGGCGGTCATGAAGAAGAGATTGAGCAGGAGAGCGATGTCGGCGACGATCCCCGCCCCCTTGTAGTAGAGGATCATGAAGAACACCACGAGGGCGAAGCCGAGCACGATGGCCTGCACACCCCTGCGGATGGAGTCCTCACCCAGGGAAGCACCCACCGCCTCGTAGTCCTCTATCACGAGGTCCACGGGAAGGGCAGCGGTCCTGAGTATGAGCGAGATGTTCTGCGCCTCCTCGGTGGAGAAGCCGGTGATCTGTACGTTGCCCCTGATGGGCTCCTGTATGGTGGCGTACGCCTTCACCTTGTCGTCGAGCACGATGGCGAGGCTCCTGTCCACGTTGGCGCTCGTGAGCTTGTAGAAGATGTCGCTCCCCTCGCTGTTGAGGGAGAAGAGGACCACCGGTTTTCCCGTGAGCGGATCACGCGAGACCTGGGCGCTCGTGAGGTAGGTGCCGTCCAGGCCCACCTCCTCGTAGATGGCGATGGAACGCACCAGCTTGTCCACCCCGTACTTGTCCTTGGTGTAGTAGCCTGCGATCTTGGTACCCGCCGGCACGAAGTCCACCCGCTCGGCCAGAATCGCAGGATCGGTGATACCCGTCTGCCGCTGATATTCGATGAGCTTCTGCGTGGTCTCGTCGTCGACGATGTGGAAGGTGAGTCGCCCCTTTCCCATGAGGAAGGAGTTCACCCTCGTGGGATCGGGATCTCCGGGAATCTCGATAAGGATCTTGTTCCCTTCGAGCTTGCGGATCTGGGGCTCGGTGACACCGAACCGATCGATGCGGTTGTTGAGCACTTCGAGTGCCCTGTCCACCGCATCCCGTCTCTCGACATCAGTGGGCTCGTGACCCAGTCGCTCTGCCAGGGACGAGAAATCCGGGGCGAGCGTCACCGTGAGTCCCCCGGAGAGGTCGAGCCCGAGCTGGAGCGTCCTGTTCCTCAGCTCCTTGAGCGAGATGATCCGTGCCCTGAAGTAGTCCTCTATGGTCTCGAGAGCTTCCTTTTCGTCAACGAAACTCGAGAGCACGCTCTTGTAGGACCACTTCCCGGGAAGAGGCTCCTTTGCGATGCGATAGTTCCTCTTGGCATAGGTGATGAGGAACGAGAGATCCTCCGGGAGCTCGGCATCCGGATTCTCGCGCACCCCTTGCTTGAGACGTTCGAGTACCTCCAGCGCCTTCGTCTGGCTGTAGCGCCGCACTTCCTCCACGGACGCCTGGGCGACCGTCTTCTCTTCCTCGGGAACGAAAAAGTACCACTTGACGGTGGGGTAGATGAACACCCCGGCGATGACCATAAAGAAGAGCACAAGCAGCAGTCGGGCTCTCTTACTCATAGCGAACACTCCACTCGATGGGATTTTGCAGCGTTACTTGTCGGACACCGGCTTGAGGGTTCGTTCCTTCTTGCGGGCGATGGCCGATTTCTCCATGAGGAGGGTGGTGTGGTCGTCCACCTTGATGACCACGGAATCCTCCTTCACGGACTGAACCACACCGTGGATGCCTCCGATGGTCACCACCTCGTCCCCCTTGTCGAGAGAGGCGAGCATCTGCTGCACCTCTTTCTGCCGCTTGTTCTGCGGCCTGATGATGAGAAAATAGAAGATGAGGAAGATGAGACCGAAGGTGATGAGCGTCACCATCATCTGTCCGGAGGTGCTCGCCCCTTGCGCACCCTCGGGTGCGGCGGCCAGGAGCGGGAAAAGAGCTGTACTGTATACCATAAATACTTCCCTTCTCTGGAAAATATAGTGCACACAAGCTACCACGCAGGTGAAAAGAAGTCAAGCTTGGAGTATGTCCGGCACTGTCAAGGGGGAGTGTTGAAATTGAGCTGGAGTTGATAAGGGGTGCATCTCCCCACCTCTTGTATCACCTGCATGCCCACCACGTAGAGGCCTACCACCTCATCTGCATGGGCACGGCTCATATACCCAGGATACCTCCGCAGAAAGCTCCTCATGTGACGAAACATGTTCTCCGCAAGGTTGCTCGTCCTCACCTTCTCCTTCCACTCATAGGGTAACTCCAGATAGGAGAAGAGCCGCTCCTTCCGCCACAGGAGAGCAGCCGTCATCCGGGGGGCCTTCGTCGCCCACTTCTTCACGAATGCCTCGAACGCTTCCTCTGCCTCCTCCTTCCCTCCTGCCTCAAAGAGCCTCCAGTACTCAGTCCGAAAGGCTCGCCTCTCCTCCTGGAGGTGAGCCTTCTTCCCCTTCTGGTCCCCCATATCCTGCAGAAGCTTCTGCTCAAGGGTGCATTGCAGGTGCCAGAGGCATACCTGCTTCTTCGCCTCAGGATACACGGTCTCCACCGCCTGCCAGATCCCCTCTGCCTCATCGGCCACCACCAGCTCCACCTCCTCAAGCCCTCGCTCATAGAGTTTGGTAAGGAGTCGCTCGTAGCTCGCCCGGTCCTCCTGCTCCGCAACCACCCAGTCGAGGAGCTCATGAGACCCGTCCTCCTTCACTCCCACGGCACTCAGGATCACCAGCCCCCTCCTCCCTTTTCCCCTCAGCTTTCCCCACACCCCATCCAGCACGAGCGCCTTCACCCCTCTAATGGGCCGCCTCCGCCACCGCTCTTTCTCCTCGCGAAGACGCTTTATGAGCCTAAGGAGTGTCTGCGGGTGAGCCTCTCCTATCCCCAGCTCCCGTAACAGAATGGCCCACGTCCGCGCGCTCATCCCTCTCACATACCCAAGGAGGAGCTGCTCAGCGAGGGCCACGAGCCTCTGCTCGTAGGTCACCAGCTTTACCTCCTTCCCCCCGCCGGTGCGAATGCGGGGCACGCGTACCTCCTCGATCGGCCCCCAGGGGGTCTGCACGCTCTTCCACTTTCTGTAGCCGTACCGGTAGTACGGTGCCTTCTCAGCCTCCCCTCGTGCATATCGTGGTCGTCCCACTGCCTCCTCTCTCAGCGTCTCAAGGAGGTGCTCCAGGTACGTCTTGTAGGTGTGGCGCACCTCCTCCCGGAGTTGGGCCTCCACTTGCTTCATCAGATCAGAGAGGGTATACTGTGTATCAATCAGTGTGCGTGTGTTACCACGCTTCATGGGGTATCTCCTCCTTCTTTCAGAGGTTTGGTGGTGGGAGATACCCTTTATCTTTTTTCCCCGCCTTTTTCAACACTCGATGTTACAGTCCCGTATGTCCCGTCTTTACAGAAGATTACACGGAGGTGGACTATTATGCGATTCCATGTGATAATCGAGTCCCCGATCAAGGATCCATCGATGAGGAGTGAGACCCGATATGAACATCGCCTTTTTCATGGACTGTTTCCCCCCGATGAAGAACGGGGTGGTCACGGTGGTGCTCCAGGCCAGGGATGCCCTCGTACGCCAGGGACACCACGTGGTGATCGTCTCCGTGGACACGGCACACCATCCGTACACCGGTCATGACGACTTCCTCCTCTTCCCGCAGATCTCCCTCGACTTCGGTTCCAAGCAGGGGTACGGCTACGCCCTCACGAGGAAGAAACGAGTGGTCGAGTTCCTCACACGACACCGGATCGACATCGTACACAGCCACACCGAGTTCGCCACGGGATTCGCCGCGGGCAAGGCCGCCCGGGCCCTGGGGATCCCCCGGGTGTGTACCGCCCACACCATGTGGGAGGACTACGCCCACTACTTCCCCCTCCTCAAGATGAAGCCCGTGGTGAGGACCTACTTCAGGCGTTACCTCAAGGGGGCCTCGCTCCTCATCGCCCCCTCGCCCAAATCGGCCCTCTACTTCCGGGAGATCACCCCCTGGATGGAGACGGTGGTGGTTCCCAACGGCATCGACATCCAGAGGTTCAAGGGCAACATCCGGGAAGAGGCGGTGCGGGAGATCAGGGAGCGGTACCGCCTCTCTCCCGAGCACCGTGTGGTGCTCTTCGTGGGCCGGATGGGACCCGAGAAGCGCATCGAGGAGCTCTACGAGGCGATGAAGCCTCTCCTGAAGAGGAACACAGCGGTGCGGCTCGTCTATGTGGGCGACGGGCCCGGATTCGAGCCGCTCGCGCGAAGGGTGAAAGCGGAGGGCCTGAACGATCGGGTGATCCTCACCGGGTTCGTGGACTGGGAGAAGATCGCCGCCTTCTACTCGATCGCAGAGGTGTTCGTCTCGGCCTCACTCAGCGAGGTGCACCCCATCACCACCCTCGAGGCCGCGGCGGCAGGCTTGCCTCTTGTCTGCAGGCGCGATGTGAGCTACGAAGGTGTGGTACGCGAGGGGGAGAACGGGTTCCAGGTGGACGACGATGCGGAGATTGAGGAGAAGGTTGCCCTCCTCCTTGAGGACACAGCGTTACGGGATCGGATGGCCGCCGCCTCCCGAGGTGTGGCGGACGAGTACTCCATAGAACGACACGCCGAACGCCTGGTGGAGGTGTACACCAGGGTACTGGCGAACCATCGAAAGGGATAACGCCATACGCCCCCACTTGACAGATAGCCCCCTTTGACGTAAGGTTTAACCATAGAGTTAAACTTTGAGGATAACACATGAGGAACATGGATACCGGTACAGAGGAACGGATACGAAAGGCGGCCTTCGAGGTCTTCAGCGAGAAAGGGAAGGCCGGTACCACCATGAGGGAGATCGCCCAAAGGGCCGGGGTGAACAAGGCCCTTGTCCACTACTACTTCAGAACCAAGGACAGTCTCTACGAGACCATCGCCGAGGAGATGGCCCGACTCGCCCTCAGGCTGGTCTTCCGACCCGGGGACGAGGCCCTCACACTCGAAGAGCTCCTCCCGGTCCTCATCAGGCGCCACATCGAAGCCATGCGGGCCCATCCCCAACTCTTCAGGTTCCTCATCGGCGAACTCGCCTCCAACAGGGCCGAATTCCTCGCCATCTTCGCCCGCCAGCTCACGCTGGGGGAGCGCCACGTGTGGAGTTACTTCCTCGAGAAGATCGAGGAGGCCCGGAAAGAGGGACGCATCAAAGAAATGGATCCTTTCCAGCTCATCCTCGACATCGTATCCCTCAACATATTTCCCCTCCTCGTCGCCCCCGCCCTCCTCCCGCTCATCGCAGAGAAGGCCGGCATCGAACTCGATGTGGAGCAGGTCCTCGAAGAACGGGCCGATCACGTCGCCCGTCTCATATGGGATGCCATCAAAAAGGAGTAGCCCATGAAACCACTCCAGACCCTCTTCTTCCTCACCCTCCTCGCCACCCTCCTCCCCGCCCAGTCTCCAGACCTCCCCACCCTCCTCACCCTCGCCTTCCAGCACGACCCCGACATCCACGCCCTCTCCGCCGAAGCCTCCGCCGCCGACGCATCCCGCCACCAGGCCCTCGCATCCCTCCTCCCCTCGCTCGGCCTCTCCGCCTCTGCCGCCTTCCAATCCGACATCCCCCACGCCACCCTCACCCTCCCCATCGGCACCCTCGACCTCGAACTTGGTGATACCACCTCCTATCAGGCCGGCCTCCTCGCCACCTGGGAGTGGTCACTCGGCATGGAAGGCCTCGCACGCCTCGAAGCCGCCCGACACACCCTGACCGCCGCCCGGCTCCTCGTCTCCGCACACGGACAAGAGCTCACCCGCACCATCCTCACTCTCGCCTTCCGATACCGGCTCTCTCTCGCCTCCACCCAGTCCCTCCAGGCCGCACTCGCCCGGCTCCAGGCCCACCGTGAACGCCTCACTGCACTCAAGACCGGAGGCCTCGCCTCCGAGAAAGACGAACTCGACCTGCTCGTCCAGATCACCCAGACCGCCGCCCGCATCGAGGAAGTCGAGGCCGACTCACGACTCATACTCCGTGAACTCGCCCTCCGCTGCGGGCTCGACCGGCTCGAAGGCCTTTCCATCCCCCCTGAACTCCTCACCGTGCAAGCCCCCTCCACCCTGGAACCCCTCCGCGACCGCCTCACCACCCTCCCTGCCGCTCTCGCAGTCGAGGCCCGGATCCACACCCAGGCGGCCCTCCTCGAGGCCGCAAAAGCCTCCTGGTGGCCGCACCTCCAGGTACAGGCGGGTGGCACCCTCGAATACCCCGGTCTCTCCCTCACCGAGGACGAAGCCGACATCCTCTTCACCGGACGCATCGGCCTCACCTGGCCCCTCTTCACCTCCGGCGCCCGCACCGCGCACATCGACGAACAGAAAGCCCGCCTCGAGGCAGCCCGGGCCACGCACACCCGCACCATCCGGGATCTCGCCCTTGCCTTCGACCGGCTCCTCGAGGAGGCGCATACCCGCTACACCGCCTATCAGGCGGACCGGGAGATCCTCGCGCTCGCGGAACGACGGCACGCCATCGTGCAGGAAGAGTGGCGCCAGGGGCAGACTCCCCTTGCCCAGCTCCTCGAAGCCGAGCAACGGCTCCGCGAAGCCGAACTCGGAGTTCAACAGGCACTCTACGCCTACCTCCTCGCCTACCACCAGACCCGCCTTTTCGCCGGATCACCACTCTTGCCACAGGAGGAGACCCCATGAGACGACTCATCATCCCCCTCACCCTGCTCTTTGCCGCCTGCAGTGCGGAACACGGCTGGTACACCGGCATCGTGGAGGGCACGCAGTACCTCCTCTCCAGCCCCGTGGCCGAACGCCTCGTCGCATTGGAAGTCCAGGAAGGCGACGAGGTAGAGGAAGACCAGATCCTCGCCCGACTCGACCATACCGCCCTCGACCTCAAGATCACCGCACTCGAGGCCCAACTCGAACAACTTGTCTACCAGGACGAGGAGCTCGAAGCCCGCATCCGACAAGCCGCAGAGATGCGGGATTACCTGCGCACCACCTACGAACGCAACAAGACCCTGCTCGAAGCCCAGGCAGTCTCACCCCAGACCGTGGACGAGCTCGCTTCCCGACTCTCCAACCAGGAGGCAGAGCTGGCCGCACTCCAGGCCCGGAAGAAGGCCCTCCACGCCCAGAGGAAGGCCCTTCAGGCAGAGCTCGAAGGCCTCGAACTCCAGCGCACACGCACCCTCATCGCCGCACCCGCAGCAGGGATCGTGGAGGAAGTCTTCTACGACGTGGGGGAGATGGTCCCGTCCTTCTCCCCCGTGGTGGAGGTGGCGGATCTCGCCCACGTCTACACCACCGTCTACGTGGAAGAGAGGACCCTCGCCCGGATACAGCCCGGGCAGGAGGTGCGCGTCCGCACCGTGCTCGACGAGCGGACCGGCACGGTGGTGAAACTCCCCACCAAAGCCGAGTTCTCTCCCAAGGAGGTCCGCACCCCCGAGACCCGGGAGGCCCTGGTCTACGGGGTGAAGGTGCTCATCCCCAACGACGACCTCGTGGTCAAGATAGGCATGCCGGTGGAGGTCTCGTTCCAATGACCCTCGTGCGAGTAGAAGGCCTCACACACACCTACCAGAGCAGGCCTGCGGTGGACGACATCACCTTCACGATAGAGGAAGGCCGCATCGTGGGGCTCATAGGTCCCGATGGTGCGGGGAAGACCACCACCATGCGCATCCTCCTCGGGATGGAACACCCCGAGAGCGGCACCATCCATCTCCCCGAGGAGGACCACTCTCACTGGATCAGGAGCCATGTGGGCTACATGCCCGAGCGATTCTCCCTCTACGAAGACCTCACGGTGGAAGAAAACCTCTGGTTCTTCGCCACTGTCCACGGCCTCTCCGAGGCCCAGTTCAGGGAGAAGGCCGCCTGGCTCTACCGCTTCAGCAGGCTTGAACCATTCAGGACTCGGAGGGCCGGTGCCCTCTCAGGCGGGATGAAGCAGAAACTCGCCCTCTCGTGTGCCCTGCTCCACGCCCCCCGCCTCCTCATCCTCGATGAACCTACCACCGGCGTGGATCCACTCTCTCGCAAAGAGTTCTGGGACATGCTCGACACCCTCAAGGGAGAGGGCATGGGCATCCTCATCTCAACTCCCAACCTCGGCGAGGCCGAGCACTGCGACACCGTGCTCTTCCTCCATGAGGGGAAAATCATGCTTCAGGGCTCCCCCGATCAACTCAGCGGGAGGATGGAGGGCCGCATCTTTCGGATCGACACCGAGACCGATCCCCGGGCACTCCGGGAGGAAGTACGCAGGATGGCGCCCCACATCCCCTGCTACCTCGGGCCGGACGGGCTCCGCCTCGCAGCCACCCCTGAGGAACTCTCTCCGATCGTCTCGGCCGGCTATCGCATCGAAGGTCCCCTTTCCCCCAGGCTGGAAGACGCCTTCCTCGCCACCTTCCTCGGCATAAGAGACCGGGAGGCGTTATGAACAGAGGGCAGCACACCACCCCTCCCATGATCGAAGTGGAAGGACTCGTGAAGCGTTTCGGCACCTTCATCGCGGTGGACCACATCTCGTTTTCGGTAGCCCGAGGAGAAGTCTTCGGCCTTCTGGGAGCCAACGGGGCCGGGAAGACCACCACCATAAGGATGATCTGCGGCCTCCTCGCTCCCACTGAAGGCCGCATCTTCGTGGATGACATACCGGTCCACCGGCGGCCCCGCCTCGCCCGCACCCGTATCGGCTACCTCTCCCAACGCTTCTCTCTCTACGAGGACCTCTCTCCCGAGGAAAACCTGCGCTTCTTCTCCGCCCTCTACGGAGTACCCCAAGACACGACGAAGGCTCACCTTGCCCGTCTCTCTTCATGGCTCGGGGAGGGATTTCGTCAGCCGGTACGCACGCTCCCCCTGGGATTCAGACAGCGCGTCGGCCTCATGTGCGCCCTCCTCCACGATCCGCCCCTTCTCATCCTCGACGAGCCTACTTCTGGAGTAGATCCCATCGGAAGGCAGGAGTTTTGGGAGGAGATCTACCGCCAGAGCTCGGAGGGTAAAACCATCCTGGTGACCACCCACTACATGGAAGAGGCCGAATACTGTCAGCGGGTGGCAATCATGCATCAGGGAAAGCTCCTCAACGAAGGGGCTCCGCGGGAAATCATGGCCCGATCCGGCACACGCACCCTCCAGGAGGCCTTCATACACATGGTGAAATCAGGAGATACGGGATGAAACTCTGGGCTCTCCTCCGAAAAGAATGGTGGCACCTCGCCCGAGACTACCGCACGCTCCTCGTACTCTTCATTCTCCCCCTCCTCCAGCTCATCCTCCTCGGGTATGCCATGGAAACAGAGCCGAAACAGATCCTCCTCGTGATCCACGACTTCGATCGGACATCCCTCTCCCGGACTCTCGTGGACCGTCTTTCAGGCAATCCACTCTTTCTCGTGAGACGCTCCGAGCTCCCTGCATCAGAGCTCTTCGCACGGAGGGAAGCGGAGGCCGTACTCACCCTCCTTCCCGGCACTACCCGGAGCCTCATCCGGGGAGGCGACATCCTCCCCCACCTCGCAGTGGACGCCTCCGATCCGCAGCGGGCCCAGACTGTGGCCGCCTACATCCTCCACGCCATCTCCGCGGTCCTCGCATCCATCCCCTCGTCCTCTATCTCCGCCACCCCTGTCTTCCTCTACAACCCCACACGGGAGAGCGCCTTCTTCTTCGTACCCGGAATCACCGCCCTCCTCATTCTCATGGCCTCCGCCCTGCTCTCCAGCCTCACCATCACAAGGGAAAAGGAGTCGGGAACCTTCACACTCCTCAGGCTCTCCCACCTCTCCCCGGCCGAGGTGATAGGGGGCAAGCTCATCCCCTATTTCCTCCTCGCAGGGATCCTCTCACTGGTGGTCCTGGCTGCGGGCATGCTCCTCTTCGGCGTGCCGCTCAAGGGGAACGCGTTCCTCCTCGTAGGGGTCCTCCTCCTCTACACCCTCACCGGGATCAGCATGGGCATCCTGGTCTCGAGCGTGGCCCCCACCCAGCAGTCCGCCATGCTCATGTCGCTTCTCATCACCCTCTTCCCCACCCTCCTTCTCTCGGGCTTCATCTTTCCCCTCGAGTCCATGCCCCTGGTCCTGAGGATGATAGGCCACGCCCTGCCCGCCACCTACTTCCTCCAGTGCCTGCGGGGCATCATGCTCAAGGGGAACACCGTCTCCCAGCTCATCCCTCAACTCTCAGCCCTGGGTGGATTCACCTTGTTCTTCCTCTTCGTGGGCACGGTGCGCGCAAAAACCCTCATGGAGCTCTCGTCATGAAACGACTCCTCGCCTTTCTCAGGAAGGAATTCCTCCTTCTCAAGGCCGATCCGCTGCTTCCTCGTCTCATGATCGCAGCCCCGCTCGTCCAGCTCCTGGTGCTCGGCTACGCCCTCACCTTCGAGACTGCGCACGTGAAGACCGCGATCCTCGACCTCGACCGCTCTCCGGCCTCCCGTTCCCTCACGGCCGCCCTCGAGGCGAGCGACAGGTTCGATCTCGTCGCCCGTGTGACATCTCTCGACGAGCTCGAGGAACGCATCGAGGAGTGGGAGGTGAAGCTTGGGATCTACATCCCCCCGGACTTCTCCCGACACCTCGAAAGGGGACAGGCCCAGGTGCTCTGCCTTCTCGATGCCGTGGATGGCACCCAGGCCTTCACGGCCTACACCTATTTCGAGGCCTTGGTGGCACAAACCTTTCGTCACGCCGGCACTCAACCCGTATTCCGTGAGGGAAGCGCCACGGTGCACTACTGGTACAACCCGCTCCTCAAGAGCCAGGTGTATATGGTCCCCGGGCTCGTGATCCTCATCGTCACCGTGGTCTCGCTCCTCCTCGGCTCGCTCTCCCTCGTACGGGAGAAGGAACAGGGCACGCTCGACCAGCTCCTGGTGAGTCCCCTCTCCCCACTCCAGATCCTGGCAGGCACGCTCTTCCCCTTCCTCCTCTACTCCCTCGCCGAACTCTCTCTCGCCATGACCGCGGCATGGGCCATCTTCGGCACCATCCCGCAAGGAAACATCCTCTCGCTCTTCCTCGTGGTCATCCTCTACCTCTTCGCCACCCTGGGGCTCGCCCTCCTCATCTCCACGGTCTCGCACACCCAGACACAGGCTCTCTTCTTCGCCTGGTTCGCCATGGTGATGCTCATCCTCCTGAGCGGGTTCCTCATCCCTGTGGCGAACATGCCCGAGTGGCTCAAGGCCCTCACCCTGCTCAACCCCCTCCGCTACATGATGACCGTGGTGCGGGAGCTCTACATAAAAGGAGCACCCCTCTCCGCGCTCTGGAGAGAGGTGCTCGCACTCGGAGGGCTCGGGATCATCGTCATGGGTGCCGCAGCAGCCCGCTTCGGACGAAGCAGCACCTAAGGGCTAGACCAGCGCACGCCCGGGTTCCTCCAGGTACTTCGCGAGGTCGGCCATGAAGGCAGCCCCCAGTGCGCCGTCTATGGTCCTGTGATCGCAGGAGAGGGTGAGCCGCACGATGCGCGCCGGCACCACGCCTCCTCCCTCCCACACCGGTTCGGTAGTCACCGCCCCCACGGCGAGTATGGCCGAAGCGGGCGGATTGATGATGGCCGTGAACTCCGTGATGCCATAAGACCCCAGGTTGCTGATGGTGAACCCCGCCCCGCTGTACTCCTCAGGGGCCAGCTTCGCTTCACGGGCCCTGGCGATGAGGTCCTTGAGCTCGTGATCGATCTCCTCCACGGTCTTGTACTCACAGGAACGCACCACGGGGGTGATGAGGCCGCCGGGGAGCGCCACGGCGAGCCCAATGTCCACCGAATCGAAGTAGCGGATGGCCTCGCCCTCCCATGAGGAGAGGATCTGCGGATGCCGCACGAGGGCCTCGGCAGCGAGCTTCATGAGGAAGGCATTGAAGGAGAGCCGCTCCTCCCGGCTTTCGTTCACCTGCTCCCGCAGGGCAACGAGCCTGTCGGCGCGGACCTTCACCGTGAGGGTGAAGTGGGGAGCGGTGCGCTTCGACTCGGAGAGCCGCCGTGCGATGGCCGCCCGCATGGGCGTCACGGGCTCCAGCCCGCCTGCAACCCGCCGCGGCCCACCGGATGCTGCCAGGGGAGCGGCGTGTCCGGCCTTCGCGGCCTCCTCCACGTCCTGCACCGTCACCCTGCCACCCGGCCCGGAGCCACGCACCACCCGCAGGTCCACACCAAGTTCCTTCGCCCGCTTCCGCGCAAGTGGGCTCGCCTTCACCCTTCCGGGAGGAAGTGGCAGCTCCACCGTACCTCCCGTCTCCACCGGTTCACGGACATCTCTCCTCTCTCCTGTCTTCACACGCACCGCCTTCTTCTCAGCTCCCAGTGGAGAAGCAGCGCTTTCCACCTCAACCCGGGGTTCCTCTCGCTCTCGTGCCCCCCCTCCCTTTTCTACAGCCTTTGTCTCTCCTGTATCACTCGAAATCTCGGCGAGGATCGAGGAGACGTCCTCCCCCTCCTCCCCGAGAACCGCGATCACCTCACCCACCCGTGCCTTCTCCCCCTCCTTCTTGAGGATCTCGAGGAGCACGCCGCTCTGGGTGGATTCGTAGTCCATCGTGGCCTTGTCGGTCTCCACCTCACAGAGGACATCCCCGCTCTCGACCCTGTCACCCTTGTTCTTGTGCCAGGCGACGATCGTTCCTTCCTCCATGGTGGGGGAGAGGGCTATCATGAGCACCTTTTCCGCCATAGTCTACTCCAGATAGAGCACCCTGGAGACTGCCGCCACCACCTTCTCCACGGAAGGCTGCACTGCGAGCTCCAGCGTGTGGTTGTAGGGCATGGGAACGTCCTCGGACGTCACGATCTCCACCTGGGCGTCCAGGTCGTCGAAGCAGGCCCTGCCGACGGCCCAGGCCACGAACGAAGCAGGCCCGCACATGGGCCAGGCCTCGTCCACCACCACGGCCCGGTGGGTCTTGCGCACCGAGGCGAAGATCGTCTCGGTGTCGAGGGGTCTGAGCGATCTGAGGTCCACCACCTCCACATCCACCCCCCGCTCCTCGAGTACCTTCGCCGCCTCCATCACGACCTTGAGCGGCTTGGAGTAGGTGATCACCGACACATCCTTCCCCGGTCGTTTGATATCGGCCTTCCCGATGGGGACGACGTACTCCTCCTCGGGCACCTCTCCCTGCCAGGCGTACATGAGCTCCGCCTCGAGCATCACCACCGGGTCGTCATCCCTGATGGCCGACTTGAGGAGCCCCTTCGCATCGTAGGGCGTGGCGGGTGCCACCACCTTGAGACCGGGCACATGCATCCAGAAGGCGGCGAGCGACTGGGAGTGCTGCGACGAGAGGTACTCCGCAGGTCCGTTGGGGCCCCTGAAGACGATCGGCACCTTGAGCTGGCCGCCCGACATGTGACGCATCTTGGCCGCATTGTTGATCACCTGGTCCATGGCCAGGATGGCGAAGTTGTGGGTCATCCACTCCACCACCGGCCTGAGCCCTGCGATCGCCGCCCCTATCCCGATACCGGTGAATCCGAGCTCGGAGATGGGGGTGTCGATCACACGCTTCGGACCGTACTTGGCGAGCAGCCCTCTGCTCACCTTGTAGGCCCCGTCGTACTCCCCCACCTCCTCACCCATGAGGAACACTCGTTCGTCCCTCGCCATCTCCTCGTCGAGGGCCTGGTTGAGCGCTTCCCTATAAGTCATGACCGCCATGTGGCATCCTCCCCTGCATACACATCTTCGTATATGGTGTGAAGTGCAGGCTCTTCACTTCGCTCGGCAAACTCCACAGCCTCATCCACTTCCTTTTGAATCTCCTCATAGAGGGCCCTGAACGTCTTCTCTTCGAGAAGCCCCTCCTCCTCCATGAAAGTCTTGAGCCTCCCTATGGGATCCTGGCGCTTGTACTCCTCGAGCTCCTCCCTCGTACGGTATTTTGCAGGGTCGCTCATGGAATGCCCCTTGTAACGGTAGGTGCGGGCCTCGATGAGCACCGGGTCTCCCTCCCTCGCGCGGGAGACCGCCTCAGTGGTGGCCTCGTAGACCGCCCGCACGTCCATCCCGTCCACCTGCACACCGGGGATGTCGTAGGCCGCCCCGAGCTTGTAGAGATCGGCCACAGCCGAGACCTTCTTCCAGAAGGTCCCCATCCCCCACTGGTTGTTCTCACAGATATAGACCACCGGGAGCTCCCAGATCTTGGCCAGGTTGAGTGCCTCGTGGAAGGCCCCCTGGTGGATGGCGCCGTCTCCGAAATACACGAGCGTCACTCCTCCGGTCCCCTCGTACTTCTGGGCGAACGCCACCCCGGTCCCCACCGGGATCTGGGCACCCACGATCCCGTTACCCCCGAGGAAGTGCTTCTCCACGTCGAACATGTGCATGGATCCGCCTTTCCCCCTACTGCACCCCGTCACCTTCCCGAAGAGCTCGGCCATCACCACCTTCGGATCCATGCCGCAGGCGAGAGCATGGCCGTGATCTCGGTAGGCCGTGACCACGTAGTCCTTCGCAAGATCGATCGCGGCGATGGAGCCCACGGCCACCGCCTCCTGCCCGATGTAGAGGTGGCAGAACCCCCCGATCTTCCTGAGCCCGTACATCTGGGCCGACTTCTCCTCGAAGACGCGGATGAGGAGCATCTCCCTCAGGAACTTCATGTAGAGGTCCCGGCGCTGCTTTTCCTTCCCTCCCTTCTGTGTACCCGGGCGTTTCACTCCCATGAGACCACCTCCCTCACCCCTTCCCGGGGTCTCTCGTACTCCAGCCTGGTGATCACCGTCTCGATCACCACGAACTCCTCGAGCTCACCGTGCACCTTCCAGAAAAGCTCCAACGCCTCCGCGATCCCCTCGAGGAGCTCACCAAGGAGCGCAGGGTTCTCGATCACCTGGGCGCGACCCCACACCCTGAAAACCTCCCGGTAGTCCTTGCGGCTGAAGACCCAGAGCACTGAGGGATTCGCCCTCACCTCCTCCACCTTACGGTCCTGCGGAGACGAGACGGTATAGAGGTCCCTGTGCTGCCCCTTGAGGAACCCGACGGTCATCCAGCGGGCATTGGGGACCCGCGCTCCATCGACGGTCACCAGGAGCCCGAATCTGGTGGTGTCCACCACCTCCTCGAGTCTCGTGAGGATTTCTTCTCGTTTCACGATCATCCCCTTTCATCGGCATTCATCCGATCTATATATTACTATTTTTGTAAGAAAAATGCAAATCATGAGCCCCTCTCCGTGTGCTACGCATACCTTTGCGTACACGAGAGGGGTTCTCATACCTTTATTATAGTATGTTCCGGACAGGTGTCCACTGAAAGACGAAAAAACCCTCCCTTCCGGGAGGGATTCCTTCACGCCCGCAACCGCTCTATCTCGGGCCTCTCGGCCGGACTCAGATACCCCGTCCTCATACACGTCTCGAAGAGGTCCCGTGAGATCCAGGACTCCTCCTCGTAGACATCACCCTCGAGATACTTGAGAATCCTCATGAGGAGGGAATCGCCCGCATCCCTTACGATCTCCGCATACACGGGATGTGCGCCCTTTACCCTGAAAAAGTCACTGTGCATCCCGACGCTCCTCATCAAGGTGATCTCCCGGCCCAAAAGGGCCTCTCTTTTCTTGTCGGCCGTCGGGAATCCGGAATAAAGGGAAATAGTACCCAAGAGACGGACCTGGCTCATTCCATCCTTCACCCTCCCCTTCCACGGGATCCCGGTGCGCCGCTGCCATCGGAGGGGTCCACGAAGGGAACCGGTCTCCCCTACCCCCGCTCGAGCATCCGCACGATCCTTCGCGCGAACTCGGGCCCGTCCTCCGGCCTGAGCCCTGCGGAGAGCACGGCTTGATCGTACACGAGCAACACCATGTCCTCCAGTTCCTGCCCCTCGGCCGCACGTATCCGCTCGACCACCGGGTGGTCGAGATTCACCTCGAGCACGGGCTTGGTCTCCGGCAGGTCGACCTGCCCCATTGCCTTGAGAATCGCCTGCATCTGTGGGGAGAGATCGCGTTCGTCCAGCACGGCCGCCGCAGGTACGTCCGAAAGCCTGCTCGATGCCACCACGTCCTTCACCCGTTCTTTGAGCACCGCCTTCATCTTCTCGAGCACATCCTTCTTCTCCTCCCGACGCCTCTTCTCCTCCTCACTCTCACCCAGTTCCTCGGCCGCATCCCTGGTATGCACCGCCTTGAGCGGCACCCCCTGGTACGAACCGATCACAGGGGCGAGGAGCTCGTCTATCTCGTCGTCCATGATGAGCACCTCGATGTCCCGTGCTCTGTAGGCCTCCAGGATCGGAGCGCTCCGGAGGAGCTTCTCATCGCCACCGGTGATGTAGTAGATAGCCTTCTGATCTGGCTTCATCCGCTCCTTGTAGGCCGCGAGGCTCGTGTAGCCCTCCACCTTCGTGGACTTGAACCGCACCAGCTCGATGAGCACGTCCCGGTGCTGGTGATCGAGGTAGAGTCCCTCCTTGAGCGGCTTGTTGTACTCCCTGATGAACCGCTCGTACGTGGCCGGATCCTCCTCTGCGATCCGCGTGCATTCCTGCAGGAAGCGCTTCACCGCCGCATTCCGGATGGTGGCGAGGATACGGTGCTCCTGGAGCATCTCACGGCTCACGTTGAGAGGGAGATCCTCCGAGTCGATCACCCCTCTCACGAACCTGAGGTACGTGGGGAGGAGCTCCCTGTCGTCCTCGGTGATGAAGACTCGCTTCACGTAGAGCTTCACCCCCGCCCGATAGTGGGGGGAGAACATGTCGAAAGGAGCGCTCGAGGGCACGTAGAGGAGCACGGTGTACTCCAGAGTCCCCTCTGCTTTGAAGTGGAGCCAGAAGAGCGGATCCTCCTCGTCGTGGGTGAGCGTCTTGTAGAAATCCTTGTACTCCTGTTCGGAGATCTCGCCCTTCGGGCGACGCCAGAGGGCCACCGCAGCATTCAGCTGCTTCTCCACCTCGGTCCGCGTTCCTTCCTTTTCTTCGGTGTAGTGGAGGTAGATGGGGAACTGGATGTGGTTCGAGTACCGTCGTACGATCTCCTCGATCCGCCACCGAGAGGCGAACTCCTTGCCCTGCTCGTTGAGATAGAGCTTCACCGTGGTCCCGTGACCCGCCCGTTCGGCCGGAAGGATCTCGTATTCCCCCTTTCCATCGCTCACCCAGAGAAAGGCCTTCTCTTCTCCGGCCTTTCTGGTGAGCACCTCTACCCTATCGGCCACCATGAAGGCGCTGTAGAAGCCCACCCCGAACTGTCCGATGAGGGTCGCATCCTTCTTCGCATCCCCTGTGAGACGCGAGAGGAACTCGTTCGTACCCGACTTGGCGATGGTCCCCAGGTTCTCGATGAGATCCTGCTCGTTCATCCCGATACCGGTATCCTCCACCTGGAGATACGATCGTCCTTCCTCGTCGAACCGGATATCGATCCTGGGAGCGAAGGGGACCCCCTTGTAGGCCTCGTCGGTGAGCACGAGGAATCTGAGCTTGTCGAGGGCGTCCGAGGCATTGGAGACGAGCTCCCGGAGGAAGATCTCCCGGTGCGAATAGAGCGAGTGGATGATGATATCGAGGAGTCTGTGGACTTCTGTCTGGAATTCATGTCGAGCCATGACACCTCCAACCCTGACGATGTAGTCGAGATGCAGTGGAATACCACCGATGTGTCTACAATAAATGGATACGCTAAAAATAATAATGATATCACGAAACGGAAAGGCCGGGGATCCACCCCGGCCCGACTACACACACGGCATGAAAAGGCGCTAGAAGTGGAAGAGTATCCCGGTGGAAAGCCTCGTACTGTTGTTGATCCATCGCGGCGGACCTATGGTGAGCTCCTGCTGCAGCTCCAGGAACCAGTCCATGTAGGGATGCACGTTGAGCCTGAACCCCGCTTCCCCATAGGGTCCCAGGAAGAACGAGGTCTCCTCCGCAAGGGAGAACTGGGGGGAAAGCCCCGCCCCGAAGTAGGGGACGAAGACCGGCGAGGTGGGGAAAAGGAACTCGAGCCCGAGCTCCCCTGCGATGAGGAAATCGGCCGCCACCTGTCCACCCCGTTCCTCGGTGGCGATCGCCACGTGTGCCCCAACCACCATTTCCATGGTGTCGGCCACCTTCTGATGGTACGCCCCCTCCAGGTCGAGGAAGGTCCGTTCGTACTGGAAGAACGAAGTCCCTATCCCCGCCGAGAACATCTGGGCATGGAGCATGCCGGCCCCTGCGAGCAGGATGAGCACACACAGTCGCTTTCTCATATACTCCTCCCCCTACCAGTATATAGCAATAATCGGAAAATCCTACTAGAGTTTCACCATGAAACACAATATAGCCACGCTCGCCGTCTGGGACGCTTTCCGGCAGGACGCCGAGTGTCCCCTCTGCGTCCTCGAACGAAAGCAGGAACACCAGCTCATCACCTCGCACCTCGAGAACATCATGGACCCCGCGACCCGTACCCTCATAGAAGAGAGAGGCTACTGCGGTCACCACCTCCGGCTCCTCTATGAACGTAACGACCTCCTGCCCCTCGCCATCCAGCTCAAGGACATCCTCGCCTACCGGGTCGGCCGAAGGCGGAAGCGGTACGACGAGGTGCGAAGACATGTGGAACGCGTCCCCCGGCTCATCAGGATACTGAGGAACAGATCCCAGATCGAGGACGAGACCTGCCTCATCTGTGACGAACTCGAAGAAGGCACCTCCCTCAACATACACATCGTCTTCACCCTCTGGAAGAAAGAAGAGGACTTCAGGGAAGCCGTGACCCGCTGTATGGGCTTCTGCATCCCCCATGAAGACCTCCTCCTCCGGGAAGCCCCCCTTCTACTCGGAGGAAAACACCTTTCATCGTTTCTATCCACAGTAACAACGCGTCAGGAGGACCGCTTTCGCGCCCTTGAGGAAGCCCTCTCCTACTTCATCGACCAGTACGACTACCGGAACGCGAACCGTCCGTGGGGAACCTCCCGCGAAGCCGTACCCCGCGCCATCGAGACTCTCGCAGGTATGGTGCTGAACGAAAAGAAAGAGAAATAGGGGAGGGCCCGTCTCCCTCCCCTGTGTGCCTCCTCGACACATCTCCTCTTCAGTAGATCTCTATCTCCGCCTTCCCTTTGAGCTCCTCCACCAAGGCATTGATGGCCTCTGAACTCTTCTGCTGGAGGAGCATCTCCTTGAGCTGGTCCTTCACCTCCTCGAACGACGCCTTGCCTGCTTCCTGTCTGTCGGTGACCTGGATGAGGTGGAGCCCGTACTCGGTACGCACCACGTCGCTCACCTGGTTCACCTCGAGGGCGAAAGCGGCCTCCTCGAAGGCGGGAACCATCTGGCCTTTGCCGAAGAATCCAAGGTCACCGCCGTTGGGGGCGGAAGGTCCCTCGGAGTACGTCTTCGCGAGCTCGGCGAAATCGGCTCCCTGGTTCAGTTTCTCCTGTACTTCATGGATCTTCGCATACGCGGCCTCCTCCTCTTCCTTGGAAGCATCCGGCGCAAGGCGGATGAGGATATGACGCGCCCTGATCTGTTCGGGCTGCTCGAACTGTTCCGGGTTCTCGTCGTAGTACGCCCTCGCCTCCTCGTCGCTCACCGAGAGATGTTTGGTGACCTTCTCATCCACCACCTGCTGGAGGAGGAAGGCCCGGGAGAGCTCCTCACGGAATTCCTCCTCGGTATAGCCCGCCTGTGCAAGGATGTTCTTGAAGGTCTCCTCGGAACCCGACTGGAGCTTGTACTGTTCTATCTGAGCGTCCACCTGGGCCTGATCGACCGACAACCCCATTCTCTTCGCCTCCTGGAGGAGGAGGAGTCTCCCTATGAGCACGTCCAGGACCTGTTCCCTGAGCTTCTGTTCCTCCTCCGGCGACACCTCCATACCGTACTGCTGATACTGCGCGACGTACCTCTGGACCTCCCTCTCCACCTCCTTCGAAGGCACCTCTTCCCCGTTCACCCTTGCCGCCGCCTCCCCGGAAGCGGGAGCCGCCGCCTGCACCTCCTCCGTCTCCCCTCCCTTCGGCTCTCCCTTCCCGCCGGCGCACGCCGGAAACACGGCGAGCACCAATGCCGCCAACACGCATACGATGGTTCTTGTTTTCATGTCATCCCCTTGGGTAGATATCGCTCTACCATACTCCATCGGGTCGGTTTTGACCACCCTTTACCGGAGGGCCGGCATCGGCTCCCTCTCCATCATCGACCGTATGGTACGAGGCACCCACAAGGCAGCGGTGAGCGCGGTGGAGACATTGGCGAAGACGAGCCCGAACCAGACACCCCGTATCCCCAGATCGAACACATACACAAAGAGAAGCACCGCAGGCACGGCGAGGAGCACCAGGCGAAGAAGCACGAGGAGGAGCCCCGCCCATCCCTTTCCTATGGCCTGGAAGAACGACCTGCCCAGGATCCCGAACGAAGCGAAGATGAAGGCGTACTCCATGGTGCGGACCTGGGCCACCGCATAGGAGAGCACCTCGGGGACATCGGTGAAGAGGGAGAAGATCCTCGGCGCGAAAAGCACGATGGCGAGCACGATCACCGCCACCGTGGCCACCGAGACCCTGAGCGCCACGTGCCAGATGATGAGCATCCGATCGTAGAGCCGCCGCCCGAAGTTCTGCCCCATCATGGTCACAAGGGCCGAGGCCACGGCGAAGATGGGCATGAGGATGGCCTGGTCGAACCGGCCGCAGAGGGTGAAGGCCGTGAGCGCGAGGGGATCTATGGCGATCACGATGCGGTTGAAGATGAGGAAGCTCAAGGACATGATCGCCTGTCCCAAGGTCTGGGGAAAGCCCACCGAGAAGATCTCGGCCATCACCTTGCCCCGTATCCCCGAAAGCCGTATGTGGATGGGAACCCTCGTCTTCCCCGCGAGAAAGACGTACACCACGTAGAGAAAACCGATCCCCTGGGCGAGCACCGTAGCGAGGGCCGCGCCCTTTACACCCCAACCGAAGAGGAAGATGAACACAGGATCAAGCACGATATTGAGAACCGTCCCGATGATCATCGACCTCATCACGTAGTTCACGAGCCCCTCACCCTGAAGCACCCCGATGAGGGTGTTCTGCATGAAGATGAACGCAGCTCCGGGAAGCACATAGGTAAAGTACTCAAGCGCCCTCTCATAGTAGGCCCCTTCTGCCCCCAGACCTCCCACAAGCGCATCCTTAAAGACATATCCTCCCACCACCATCACCACTGTGATGAGGAGGCCCATAAAGAGACCAGAATCAGCTGCAGCATCGAGGTGTTCCTCGTTCTGCTCACCTACGGCTCTCGCCACCAGAGAAGCCGTACCCACCATAAGCCCATTTCCAAGGGCCATAAAGAGAAATATGAGGGGGAAGATGATCCCGATACCCCCCACCAGAGAGGGATCCTCCAGATCAATCCAGCTTATCCAGATGGTATCGGTGATGTTGTAGAGCAACTGAAAGAGCATCCCAGCAAATATGGGAAGGGAGAGCCTAATAAGGAGGGGAAATACCGGCCCGGAAAACATCTGCTCCTGAAGCGATACGCCTCGCATCTGTTGCACACATAGCCTCCAGAGGTAGAATATAACAAGAAAACAATACTAAATATTAGACGTCTAATCAAGAGAAAGGCACAGCAGGTCACCTCCTTTCTTTCCCAGCACCATGGGCCCTGGTGGAAGGCGCCACATCATCAGCAGAAGGGATATGCTCACCCCTCCTTCTCCACCACCCTCCAGGTGAGCCGCATCCCTGCACAGGCGGGAACTACGTCGTGGTACTCCTCCGGTACGGTCCACTCCTCCCTTCGGAGCACCAGCCTTCCCTCGTTGCGCGGGAGGCCGTAGAAACGGGCGCCGCGCTCGCTCACAAAGCCTTCCAGCGCACCGAGCACACCGTGCGCCTCGAAGAGCGAGGCGAGGGCCTCGAGTGCGTAAGGCGCGGTGTAGCACCCCGCCGCCCCCTTCTGCTCCTTGTGCGCACGGGGGTGGGGCGCGCTGTCCGAGCCAAAGAAAAAGTGCGGATCGCCTGAGAAGACTGCCTCACGCAGGGCCTTTCTATCGTCGGCCGTCTTCACCACTGGTTTGCAGAAGAGGTGCGGATTGAGAGCCCCTCCCATGAGGTCCTCGAGGGTGAAGAGGAGGTGGTGAAGGGTGATGGTTCCCGCCACACGGTCTGCCGGCAGGTCTCGGATCAACGCCAGGGTGCGCGCGTCGGAGATGTGCTCGAAGACCAGTCGAAGCGAGGGAAAGGCGCGGTGAATGCGCAGAAAGGTCTCATGGAAGGCCACCTCCCGCTCGAACACCGGGGCGCCGGGTATCTCGGCGTGCACACAGAGCACGAGGTCCTCTCCGGCCATGGCTTCGAACACAGGGAAAAGCGCTTCCACGTCGCGCACCCCGTCCTCTGCATTGGTGGTGACCCCCTCGGGGTAGAGTTTGCCTGCCACCGCCCCTGCCTCCTTGAGAGAATGGACGAGGCCCGGATCCATGTTCGGGAGGATCTTGAAGGTGAGAAGGGGAGTGAAGCCCGGGGCTGCCCGGCGAATCCGACTCCCACACTCGCGCACCGCATCGGGCGAGGTGAGCGGAGGGATGGTGTTCGGCATGACCAGGCCGCGGGCAAACGAGCGTGCCGCATCGCGGGCATAGTGGATGAGGGCCTCACCCTGCCTGAGGTGAAGGTGCATGTCGTCAGGCGCTCTCAGCTCCAGATACTGCATACCGGCTCTCTCTCCACATCAAAGTACCGCATGGGTCTCGTGTCGTCCACAGGAAGCCCTGTCTCCAGGCATGGCCCCACCGGCCACTCCCGGGCCGGCACCTCCTCCAGCATCCGCACCAGCTCCCGCCCCTTCTCCACCGCCTCCTCCATCAACTCCTCCACCCCTGCCTCACGCTCCTCCCCGGTCACCGGGTGCCGCCAGGCCACTGGCCCTCTCCACACCCCTCGCAGCCATCGGAACCGCTCCCGGTAGAACAGCCCGCGGAAGCTCCGCAACCACGGCACCACCACACCCGCCGCATCCACCAGGAAGGCCGCCCCCTTCGAGAAGAACAGCCCCTGCAGCAGGGCGTGCCGCCGCATCACGCGGCCCGCCTCATCCGCCCGCCCCTCATCCAGGAACCACGCAGCCCCGAGCACCTCCCCCACCCGCCGATCCCCCCCATACGGCCCCACCATCCGCTCGAGCCGCCCTCCCCACGGCACCTCCCACCGGTCCAACACGTACAGATCGAGCACCGTCTCCAGGGCATAGTGCCGGTAGGTGCTCCCCTTCCTCACCCGCTCATCCTCCGCCTCCCTGCTCCCCGTAAGGTAGAACACCATGGGGTGAAAGACCACATCCGCCGCCACGTGGGTAAGCCACCCCGCCACCAGGGCATCCGCCACCTCCCCGGCCCCACCCTCCACCACACGCCGCAGCCCTGCAAAGCTCTCCACCCCCGCCGTGCCGTGCACCCGCCTCCCCGCCTCCCTCACCTCCCTCGAAGGGGACAGCACGTAGAAGAGCGAGTCGGGCGCCACCGCCCCGTAGAAGAACAGCCCGGGGTGCGCCTCCACCGCCTTTCGCACCCTCCCCGGAGGGAGCCCCTCTCCCACCATCCGGGCGATCACCCAGTGGAGCACCTCCTTCGGCACCCTACACCCCCCTCTTCTCCAGGTTCCTCTCCACCAGCAGGAGCACGAGCCCTATGAGGAACAGCAGGTTCACGCTGAAGATCCCCGCCGCCGTGTGGCGCGTGAGATCGGTGAAGGCCCCCACCAGCGCCGGCCCCATGATCGCCGCGAACTTGCCCATCACGTCGAAAAACCCGAAGAACTCCGCCGACTTCTCCTTGGGCACGAGCCTCCCGTAGTACGAACGGCTCAGCGACTGCACCCCACCCTGCGCCGTACCCACGAGCACCGCGATGAGCCAGAAGACCGCGGTCTTCACCCCGAGCGAAGGGATGAACGGCAAAGACGTCGCGAGCAGGGTGATCACGAAGTACGTGGCGATCCCCACGAAGAGCATCGTCCGGGTGGAAAACCGCTCCGCAAGCCTCCCGTAGATGAGCGAAAAGGGAAAGGCCACGAACTGCACCACCAGGAGCACCACCAGCAACGTCGTCTGTCCAAGCCCGATATCCATCCCTATGGGAATCGCCATCTTGATGATGGTCACCACCCCATCGATGTAGAAAAAATAGGCCAGGAGAAAGACGAAGAGGGCCCTGTAGTGGGCCACGTTCCTGAAGGTGTGGTAGAGTCTGCTGAAAGCCTCGCGCACAGGCCTGCCCGCATGCTCCACGAAGTAGTTCTGCTTCACAAAGAGGAAGAACGGGATGCTGAAGACCGCCCACCAGGCCGCCGCAATGAGGAACGAGGCCCTCACCATGGGTACCTGGCTCTCGAGTCCCAGCTGCTTATGAAGAAGGATGAGGACCATTGCGAGAAGGAACGGGATGCTCCCGCCGATGTAGCCCCACCCATAGCCGCTCGCAGAGACCCAGTCCATACGCTCCGAGGAAGTCACGTCCACCACGAACGAATCGTAGAAGATATTGGCCCCCGAAAACCCGATCACCGAGATCACAAAGAGGAGAAGCCCTATGCTCCACTGACCTTCAAGCACAAAGGCGATCCCTGCGGTGGCGAGCACGCCCATGGTGAAAAAGACCGAGAAGAACCGTTTCTTGGAGTTTCGGTAGTCAGCCAAGGCACCTAGTATCGGGGCCAGGAAGGCCACCACGAGTGAGGCAGCACTGTTGGCATAACCGAGGAGAGCCGTAGAACGATGGGCCTCCATCCCCGAGGCGAGCACGCCCTTGAAGAACATGGGAAAGATCACCGTCATCACGATCATGGTGTGCGCAGAGTTCGCCCAGTCGTAGAGCACCCAGCTGCGCTCCTGGGTCGTCATACCTTTCACCATCCACCTCCCTTGTCTGATTTCTCCCATTGTAGCGCATCTCTGTTAAAACGCAATGAAAATCTCCCCACACCAGATCGCATCCCGCTCACAGCGGGAGCACCACCTTCCGGTGCGGCATCCCCTCCAGCTCGGCCACCCGCTCCCCATCCCCCAGCACCGCCACCCGCCCCTCATCCCACCTCTCCACCAGCCGCCGCGCCGCCTCCTGCACCTCCCTCACCCCGCACCCCAACACCCCCTCCCGGTACGCCTGACGCACCTCATCCCCTATCCCCAGCACACACCTGCGCAGCGCCCTGAACCCCTTCACCCCCGGCCCATCCGGCGCGATCTCGCGCCCCACCACCCCCCGTACCGCCTGCTCCACCACATCCTCCGGCACCCCCCGCTCCGCCACCTCCTCCACCACCTCGCGCACCACCTGGAGTGTCCTGCGCACATGGGGATCCCTATAGCTCGTCACCGTGAACACCCCCTCCATGGCAGACGCCCCTGCGAACGCCCCATACGCCCCTCCCTCCATACGCACCCGCTCCCACAGCGGCCCACCCTTGAGCAGGTGGGCGAGCACCACCATGGCCGAAAACCCCTCCTCCCCCAGCCTCAAGGCCGGCACTGCCTGCGCCACGTACGCCACCTTGCTCGGCGCCACGAAGGCCTCCGCCACACGCCCCACCTCAGGCCCCTCAGGCACACCCCCACCCATCCCCTCTTCCATCGCCCCGAACCACTCCTCCAGGACCCGCTGCACACGACGTACCCCCTCACCCCGCCCCGTGATCCCTGCCACGAGACCCCCCTTCACCACCACACGCCGCCTCATCCCCTCGAGCACCTCACCAACCCCTGCCAGCCCCTCCTTCTCACGCTCACGCAGGAAGAAGAACTGGCTCACCCCTCCCCAGGCCTCCTCCAGACGCATGGCCCGCGAAAAGGCCGCCTCGGCACGTAGACTCATGAAACTGTGTCCCGAAGGCACGATCGATGAGACAAAGTCCTGTTTGAGTTCCAGGAACAACATCCGCAACCGCTTTTCATCACGCACATCCACCTCTTCGAGCAGACGCCGCACCAGCCCCAGCCCCTCCTCCACGTACTGCTCCAGCATCTTCACGCGCACCACCACCTGAGGCACCGGCTCCCGCGTGAGGAGGTGCGACGTGGCATCCTCTTCAACCGAGAACCCACCCGTGGTGAGCGAGAGCCGCACCGCCACTCTGTCGTAGGACATATCCGGAAGCCCCCCGCCCTCCAGCACATCCACAAGGAGCGGTACATACGGCAGCTCCTCCTGGTTGATCCCGGAGAGCGGGAACAGGAGATCCACATACACGATCCCGTTCGTCTCAAGCGGGTGCACGTAGACCGGCACCCCCGTACACACCACCTCTTCCTGAGGGATCCGCTCCACCTCCCGGGGGAGATCCTCCCGCCGAAGAAGGGGGATCACGCCCTGATCATCGGGACTCTGCTGGAAGACCCGCACTCGCTCCGCCTTCTCCTGTACCTCCCTCCGCTCCTCCTCAGAAAGCCTCGCCCCCAGCTCCTCGAGGGCCCGGCGTTCGGCCTCCTCCTCCCGCGCGAGCTTGCCAGGCTCAGGCCGTACCACCAGGGTAAGCCGATGCGGATTTTCGAGAAAGTACTCCTTGATGAGCCGCGAGAAGTAGTCGGGCTCCTCGGCGAGCCGCGCCTTGAGGGCCTCGAAGACCGGGAGAAACTCCAGCATGAATCCCGGCGGAATATCGTAGATCCAGCCACGCACCACCCTGCGGATGAGGGAGAGCCCTGCATTCCGCTTGCCCGGAAGCTCCCTGAACCTGAACTCCACACGCCGCAGCACACTCTCGATCAGCTCCCGATCGATCCCCTCCTCTGCAAGCTCCCTCAGGGACGAGAAGATGCACTCCTCTATCTCTCCAGCCCTCTCCGGATCGGTCCCCTTGAGCCCTGCGGAAAAGACCGGCTGGAAGATCTCACTCTCGATCCCAGTGGTAGAGGCCACATCCTCACCCAGACCCGACTCCAGGAGGGCCTTGCGCAGGGGCGCACCGTCGTGTCCCACGAGCACCTCGCTCAGCACTTCCAGGCTCATGGTGGTGAACCTGTCCCACAGGGTGGTGAGCAACCAGTTGACGGTCATGATGGAACGACCCTCGAGCGGCTCCCCCTCACCTATGCCGTATGTCTTCTCCATGGTACGCGGAACCTCCCACCTCGCCTGGAAGGGCACCCGCGTATCCGGCGCCCGCCTCCCCTCACACCGCGAGAGGAACTCCCGCTCCAGGAAGGCCAGCTGTTCCTCTGTAGGGATATTGCCGTAGAGCATCACCTTGCACCGCGAGGGATGATAGTGGTCCCTGTGGAAGCGCACGAACTCTTCATAGGTGAGCGAGGGAATGGCGTGCGGATCACCCCCGCTCTCGAACCGGTAGGGGCTCTCGGAGAACAGGCCGCGCAGCGACCATTCGCCCGAGACCGCCTCTGGATCGGAGTAGACCCCCTTCATCTCGTTGTACACCACCCCCACCCTCACAAGTCTCCCATCAGGAACCCACTCGAGGCGGTGCCCCTCCTGCATGAAGGCCTCTTCCCGCAGAAGGGGGAAGAACACCGCATCCCCGTACACCTTCATGAGGTTGAAGTAGTCCTCCTTCACCGTGCTCCCTGCAGGATAGATCGTCCTGTCAGGATACGTCATGGCATTGAGAAAGCTTGCAAGGCTCCCCTTCATGAGCACCGCAAAAGGGTCCTTAAGGGGAAACCGCTCCGAACCGCAGAGCACCGTGTGCTCCAGGATATGTGGTGTGCCTTTATCGTCGTCGGGAAGGGTCTTGAAGACAAAGGCGAAGAAGTTCTCATCATCGTCGTTGTACAGGTGGTAGACCTCGAGCCCCGTGGGCTCATGCACCGCCCGTATCCCCACCCCGGTGAAATCCGGGACTGCATCCACTTCTTTTATGAGGAATCCTCCCACACGGGTGCCCGGTACCAGATGCTCCCTCACGTCCGCCTCCTTATGCGCGCGTATCTTCCTTCCTCTACACCATATTCCGCGCTTTGACAACAGGACACAAAAAGGCCGCCGACTCTGCGGCGGCCTGAATCCTTCATGCGCACACGGGAGATCAGCCCCTCATCGATCACAGGGTCTTCACTACTCCCCCTGCAAAGGTGAACCCTGCACCAAATGCCGTAAGTCCCAGCACCATCCCCGGCCCGGCTGTGGGGAAGATCTCCTCGAAACAGAGGGGAATGGTGGTCGCCGAGGTGTTCCCCAGCCGGGCGATGTTGGAGAACACCTTCTCCTCGGGGAGCCCCATGCGCTTCCGCACCGCATCGATGATGCGCTGGTTCGCCTGGTGGGGAACCATGAGATCCATGTCCTCCACCGTGAAACCCGCCTCTTCGAGGGCCCTGCGAAGGATGTGGATGAGCGCCTTCACCGCGCGCTGGTAGACCGCAGGACCGTCCATGAAGATGGGCTCCTGGTAGGGGATCCTGAGGATGGACCCATCCTCACCCTCTGCCGAGAGCACAGGCCGGTAGAGGAGGGCCTTGCCCCGTACTCCGGCCTCGGGTCCTGCCACGAGCGTGGCGCTCGCACCATCGGCAAAGACCGGCGCGGTGGAAGGATCAGAGGTGTCGAGCCTCCTGGAGAGCACATCGGCCGTCACCACCAGCACGGTCTCCTTCGGCCGTGAAGAGAGGTAGTCGTAGGCGATCTGGAGGGCATAGAGGTACCCGGAGCAGGCCGCATTGATATCATATGCAGGACAGGTGATCCCGCCCTTCCCCTCGCTGAGCCGGTTCTGGAGCAGGGTGGCAAGTGCAGGGCTGTTGTAGGGAGGGGTGGTGGTGGCACAGATGATGGCCCCCACATCCTCTATCCGGGCGCCGGTCTTCTCGAAGAGTCTCTGCACCGCATCCACGGAGAGCGAGAGGATATCCTCATCGTCGGAGCCCCACCGGCGCTCCTGGATACCGGTTCGCCGGACGATGTCTTCAGGCGTCCATGTGGGGCACATGCGGGAGATCTCCTCATTGGTCACCACCCGGGAGCCCGGCCTTCCTGCCACGTCCACGATCACAGGCAGGGCACCCTCTCCGCCGTCCCGTACCGTTGCCCTCTCCTCGCGAGGTGCCTCTACGGTGAGGCGGGCCTTCTTCTTCGCCCCGCCGAGCCCCTCGATGAGTGGTGTACCGGGTTCCTCCTGGGTCAGGGGCTTCTCCTTACGGGCGGCTCCCTCCGGCAATCGGATCTTTGCGATGGCGCTCCCCACAGGGGCCGACTCACCTTCCTGTACGAGCAGCTCCTCCACCACTCCATCGACCGAGGCCCGAATCTCCACCGCCGCCTTGTCGGCCTCGGCCTCGGCCACGATCTCGCCGGCCTTGATGGCATCGCCTTCCTTCACCTTCCACTCGAGGATGGTGATCCGCTCGTCAGAGGGGCTCGACCCCACTGCCTCCAGGAAGTAGTAGCCGGCCTCGGCCCTGGGCTTCTCCTGCCATCGGATGCTCCCCCCAAGCATCTCCACCGCCGTGGTGAGCACCCGCTTGTACGAGGGGAGCACCTCGAGCTGACACGGGAAGTTGCACGGCACATAGGTGTCGGCCCGTGTCACCCGCACCACCTCCACAGGCACCCCTGCCTCCTCTGCCGCGGTGGCCACGATCTCCGCCCCCATGCCCGCGGTGTGCGTGTCCTCATGCACCACGATGAGCCTGCCGGTCTTCTTCACAGAGGCGAGGACCGTCTCCTTGTCCCACGGCACGATGCTCCGGAGGTCGATCACCTCTGTCTCCACACCATACTGCGAGAGGGTCTCGGCGGCCTTGAGACAGTGGAGGATGTTGTTCCCCCAGGTGACCATGGTGAGGTCTTCGCCGCGCCTGAGGACCTTTGCCCTGCCTATGGGAACGAGGTGCTGGCGCACATCGCGGGTGGCGGCAAACTGCCTGTTGTTGAGCATGCTCTTGGGGTAGAAGAAGAGGGTAGGCCTTCCGGAGGCAAAGGCGGCGTTCAGGAGCCCTGCCGCATCGTCGGCCGAGCTCGGCATGAACACGTCTACCCCCGGGATGTGTGCCGCAATCCCCTCCATGGTGCTCGCGTGGAATGGCCCGAGCCCCGGCTTGTACCCCCCACACGAGATCATCACGATCACCGGACACTCCCACCCGCCGTTCGTCCGCCACCACATGCTCCCCAGCTCGCTGATCATCTGGTTGAAGGCAATGGGGAGAAAGTCGGCGAACTGGAGGAAGGCCACAGGTCGTTTTCCTGCGAGGGCCATGCCTATGGAGATGCCCAGAATGCTCGACTCGGCGAGGGGCGAGTTCTGGACACGACCCGGAAACTTCCGGGTGAGCCCCCTCGTCACCCCGAAGACATCGCCCTTGGGATCCTCTATGTCCTCTCCGAAGAGGAAAACCCCGGGATTCTCTGCGAGGTGTTTCTCCAGTACCCGGTTGATGGCATCGCGCATCACGAGCACCTCTTCTTCCGAGAGGGGAGGTGCCTTGTCTTCGATCGAAGGGTCCTCCAGCTCTGGAGGGAGGGGTTTCTTCGCGGTGAAGATGGGCTCCGGGTCGGACACGAGCTGACACCGGGCGGCGAGCTCCTCCAGTTCCTTGCGCCACTCCTGCTCCCTGGAGGCAAGCTCCTCTTCTGCGATCCCGTTCTCTATGAGCACCTGCCTGAGCTTCTTGATGGGGTCTGCAACCTCCCGCACCCGCTTTCGCTCTTCTTCGGGACGGTACACCGACTCATCGTCCGCATTGGTGTGGTTGCACAGCCGCTCCACATCGAAGACCACGATGCGCGGCTTTCTGTCCTCCCGCATCCCTGCCACCACATCCTTGAGGGTGCGGTAGGCGGTCACCGCATCGGTACCGTCCACATACGTGATGGGGATGCCGTAGAACGAGTCCACCCTGCCTTCGGGAAGCTCGTAGAAGGTCTTCCCTCTGGTCCTGGTGGAGATGGCGTACTTGTTGTCCTCGATGAAGAAGAGCACGGGGAGGCCATCCCTCACCGCGTGGGCGATGGCCTCGAGCACCTCACCCTGCTGGATCATGCCGTCGCCCAGGGAGCAGAGCACCACCGGAGCCCCCTCGGTATCCCGTACGGCCTTGGCCACACCCACCGCCTGGAGGGCGGAGTTTCCCACCGGCCCCACGATGGAGAGGATCTTGAGGTGTGGGGCGCTGATGTGCGCGCTCATCTGCCTGCCTGCGGAGTGAGACTCCCTGTTGGTGAAGAGCGAATGGAAGAACTGGGCCGAATCGAGCCCTCGCGCGAGCATGAGGGCCTTGTCGCGGTAGTGACAGTGGAGCCAGTCGTGCGCTGTGAAGAGCGGGGCAAGCACTGCCGCAGCCTCATGACCTGCGCCCGAGACGGTGAAGAAGGCCTCACCCCGTTTGGTGTAGTCCTCCTCTATGCGATCGATCTCCCTTGCGGAGAACATGTGCTTGTAGAGGTCAAGAAAGAGCTTCGTTTCCTGATCCTGAAGCTGGTGTCCCATGGGTCCCCCTTTCTCGGCCAATGGTCGAAAACATGGTACCCCTCCCTTCCAAGGGTGTCAACAGTCCCGAAAGCACAAAGAAGGGAGGCGTTCAGCCCCTCTCCCCGGACGTCACGGGCCCCCCTCCTTCCACCCGCTCCTTCCAGAGGGGATCCACCAGTTCCTTCAGTCGTGTGTGAAATGCACACAGGGTTTCATAGTACTCGAGGTCTGCCAACGCCTCTGCTGCATGCTGGTCCTCGGGCTTCGCCTCGTCAGGGAGAATGCGCGATCTGAAGGTGGGATGGTGATCGCGAATGGAGCATGGCATGAAGAAGTTCCCGTCCTGAAGCTTGTACTCCTCCTGCCACGTTCGGCCCGCCTCGAAAAAGCCACTCATAAGGGCATCGACGAGGGTCTTACCCTCCCGGTAGAGATCGTGCACGTTGTGCACGTAGTAGGGGATGAAGACGCAGGGCATGATGTTGCCGTGCCAGTCGATGTAGAAGTACCCTCCACCACGGCCGTAGGCGATGCATCCTTCAGAGGCGGCCCCGGCGTTCCAGAAGTCTCCAACGAAATAGCTCTTCTCAAGGAGCATCCTCTCCACCACCAGGAGAAGATCACGCCGCTCCTCCGGGGTGAGCATGAGATCCATGGTGTCCTTTGCCCGACCTATGGGCATGAGGTGGAACATCCACATGTACGTGGCGCCCTGCTCTTCGAACCAGAAGTCGTAGAACCTCTCATCCAGGAGCAGATCGATGTTTTCCCTGGTGGCGGTGATCGAAACGCCAAAGGGAACACCCCACGAACGGAGCACAGACATCCGCTCGAGGATACGGTCGAAGATGCCCTCTCCCCTGCGGGCATCCGTGTGTTCCTTAAATCCCTCCACCGAGATGGCTGGCGTGAGATTCCCCAGCTTCACCATGCGCTCCGCCACCTTCTCGTCGATGAGCAGCCCGTTCGTATACATGAGAAACAGGGTGTCCGGGAACTCTTCGGCGAGATCCAGGATCCCCTTCCCCCCGTCTCTCCAGAGCAGGGGCTCTCCTCCGGAGATCACGATGAACCTTGCTCCCATAAGATCGTGCATCTCCCTCACGATACGCCGGGCAATCGCATAGGGAAGAGAGGCCGCGGTGGCAGCATGGCTCGCCGCATAGCACCCCACACAGTTGAGGTTGCATTTCTGGGTGGGAGAGAGCGTAAGGAAAGCGGGCGGATGAAAGCCATAGCGCTCCCTGAACTCCTCAAGGACGCGGAGGTAGTCGCGATTGAAGAATATCTCCTTCATGAAGAGAGACACGGCCCGAACAGCAAAACGAGGCGAAAACCTCCCCCGATCCATCTGTTTCAGCCCCTGCCTGAGGAGGGAGAGGAGAAAGGCCTTCTTCACCTCCCTCACATAGGGAGGATCCACACTTGTCCTGAAGGAGTCTTCAATCACCTTCTCCACCCTGCGGAGAAGCCATTTCCTCCCGACCGAAGTCGAGAGCAGGAGCGAAGGGACCTGAGTTCCGAGTCCCCTTCCCATCCTCTTCATCGACTCTCTCCTTTCTCCAAAGAGATAGGTTTATACGATCCGGAGAAACTCTCCGGAGAGGATTCCGTATCAGTCCTCCGGTGACTCATTCGCCCCCCATCCTCCAACACCCGTTTTTCGACCGACCGTCGGTCGCCAAAAGCCGAAAACCACCCCCTCTCCCCTTTCCTTCCTCCCTCGGGAATATCCAGCACGTTCCCTGCAACCGCTATGTCGCGATACGGATTCCTCTGACGAGGAGGTCGGCGAGATCCTTCAATCGATCCCTGACCCCCGCCCCTACCTCCTCTATGAGGAGCTCGCACCCCCGCAGAAACACGAGGAACGCATCCCGTACGGAGGAGTCGTGTATCGCAGACCTTCCCCGCTCCTTTAGTTCCCCGAACAACTCTTCGAGCTTCCGGGCCATGAACTCATGGAACGATGTCCTGAGCGCCTGGATGGAAGGGTGGCTCCTCAGCGAACGATCCCGCAGGATGAGAAAATAGCTCTTCATCCCTGGTAAAGCCTGAATACAGGCGCGTACGCACTTCTTCAAGCGGACATCTGCGGGGATCTCTTCCCGCCCTGTGATCCACTCCACTTCTTCCTCCATACGCTCAATCTCACGCCTCACAAGCTCCTCCAGGATGGCGTGCTTGCTTTTGAAGTAGTAGTAGATCCCGCTCTTCGCTCGACCCAGGTGACGGGCTATGTCGTCCATAGAGGTCTTGCCAAAGCCTTGCTTCTGAAACAAGTCCCTCGCAGTGTCCAGGATCTGCTCCCTCACTTCCGTCTGCTCCATGGAAACTCCTTTTGAATAATCGAACATTTCATTCGAATAATACAACACCCCCATCATTATGTCAACAAAAAAAAGCCCGGCTTACGCCGGGCCGTGGGTGCCCGCAGGCGCTCATCTAGTGACTGTCGTAGTAGATGTTGCTCCAATTCACATACCCCGTAGTCCCATCATCCACGTAGATCCCCTCCCAGTCGCCGTCTGCAGGCGAGGTGGTAGTCCCGTCGCCGTTGGTGTCGCCCTTTCTCGTATCGTCCCGGTACGAGGTGAAGGCCACCCCGCTTCCGGCACTGTCAAGGGGGAGTGTTGAAATTGAGCTGGAGTTGATAAGGGGTGCATCTCCCCACCTCTTGTATCACCTGCATGCCCACCACGTAGAGGCCTACCACCTCATCTGCATGGGCACGGCTCATATACCCAGGATACCTCCGCAGAAAGCTCCTCATGTGACGAAACATGTTCTCCGCAAGGTTGCTCGTCCTCACCTTCTCCTTCCACTCATAGGGTAACTCCAGATAGGAGAAGAGCCGCTCCTTCCGCCACAGGAGAGCAGCCGTCATCCGGGGGGCCTTCGTCGCCCACTTCTTCACGAATGCCTCGAACGCTTCCTCTGCCTCCTCCTTCCCTCCTGCCTCAAAGAGCCTCCAGTACTCAGTCCGAAAGGCTCGCCTCTCCTCCTGGAGGTGAGCCTTCTTCCCCTTCTGGTCCCCCATATCCTGCAGAAGCTTCTGCTCAAGGGTGCATTGCAGGTGCCAGAGGCATACCTGCTTCTTCGCCTCAGGATACACGGTCTCCACCGCCTGCCAGATCCCCTCTGCCTCATCGGCCACCACCAGCTCCACCTCCTCAAGCCCTCGCTCATAGAGTTTGGTAAGGAGTCGCTCGTAGCTCGCCCGGTCCTCCTGCTCCGCAACCACCCAGTCGAGGAGCTCATGAGACCCGTCCTCCTTCACTCCCACGGCACTCAGGATCACCAGCCCCCTCCTCCCTTTTCCCCTCAGCTTTCCCCACACCCCATCCAGCACGAGCGCCTTCACCCCTCTAATGGGCCGCCTCCGCCACCGCTCTTTCTCCTCGCGAAGACGCTTTATGAGCCTAAGGAGTGTCTGCGGGTGAGCCTCTCCTATCCCCAGCTCCCGTAACAGAATGGCCCACGTCCGCGCGCTCATCCCTCTCACATACCCAAGGAGGAGCTGCTCAGCGAGGGCCACGAGCCTCTGCTCGTAGGTCACCAGCTTTACCTCCTTCCCCCCGCCGGTGCGAATACGGGCACGCGTACCTCCTCGATCGGCCCCCAGGGGGTCTGCACGCTCTTCCACTTTCTGTAGCCGTACCGGTAGTACGGTGCCTTCTCAGCCTCCCCTCGTGCATATCGTGGTCGTCCCACTGCCTCCTCTCTCAGCGTCTCAAGGAGGTGCTCCAGGTACGTCTTGTAGGTGTGGCGCACCTCCTCCCGGAGTTGGGCCTCCACTTGCTTCATCAGATCAGAGAGGGTATACTGTGTATCAATCAGTGTGCGTGTGTTACCACGCTTCATGGGGTATCTCCTCCTTCTTTCAGAGGTTTGGTGGTGGGAGATACCCCTTATCTTTTTTCCCCGCCTTTTTCAACACTCGATGTTACAGTCCCCCGCTTCCGTCGTGGTTCACGAGCTGATCCTCGCTGGTCTCGAGGTAGATCTCCGTGCCAGCACCCCACAGCTTCAGCACCACGTCGTTCCCGAGCGTGAGGGTGTAGCCTGCCGATACCGTGAGCGTCCACTCGAGGACATAGGCCACCTCGGTCTCCTCCCAGGTGATGCTCGGCCCATCCGCTCCGATGGCGAGGGAGTAGGAGTCCACGAAGATCCCGTTGTAGTCGTTGGTCACCGCGGGATTGTCGGGATCGTGGAAGGTGTTCGAGTCGTCCAGGCTGTAGCGCACCCCCACCCGCAGGGGCTTCTCGTTGTCGTAGAACACGTTGTTGGTAATGACGGTCTGCGAGAGGGCCACCGCGGCATCGAAGGCTCCGGAGCCCTGTCCCTCGTTGTGGGCGAAGGTGCAGTGATCCACGGTCACATAGGAACCGTAGACCTCCAGTGTGCTGTCGTACGACCCTCCCCCTCCGTACAGGAACTCGCAGTACACGAACCTGCTCCCGCTCGCCTCGATGTAGACCTGGTCCCAGTCGCCACGCGCGGGCTGGGTGAGGTCCCCGTCGCCGTTGGAATCCCCGCCGTGGGCGTCGTCCCGTATCGAGGTGAAGACGATGGGTGCATCCGCGGTGCCCTCTGCGATGACCGCCGCCTGATCACTCACCCACAGGTACGCATCCGGGTAGAACTTCACCACCACCCCCGGCTCGATCACGAGCCGTCCGTCACCTATCACGTTTACCGAGTTCTCGACCACGTAGACCTTGCCGGATTCCCAGGTCACGTTTCCGTCGATGTCACCATCGGCGACGATGAGGTATTCCTCGCTCCCTCCCCCGTCCTCACCCGTTCCTGTGAGATCACACCCTGCGAGCACCAGAACGATGATGCCCACCATACCCATGATCACTCGTTTCATGGTATCCCCCTTCCAGATGGGATTACTATGGCATACTATCAACATAGCGCAGTGGACAGCAGAATTCCTGAACACATCCATGAAATTCCTCACGAGGTTGTGTGAACTCAGGCCGCTCTCTCCCGATTGAAGCGGAGGCGCTCATCCTCTATGCTTATACCCGATACTGGTGCGAAATCTCCAAGGAGGGATCATGTCGGTACTCGAGCAGGCACGTGAGGCGAGAAAGGCGGCACAACGGCTCCAGGCAGTCTCGACCGGGCTCAAGAACCGGGCGCTCTCGGCCATTCGGGAGGCCCTCATCTCCCATACAAAGGAGATCGTGGAGGCGAACCAGGAGGATCTCGCACGGGCCGAAGAGACAGGGCTCCCCATGCCGCTCAAGAAACGGCTCGCCTTCACCGAGGAGAAGATCGCCGAGGTGTGCAAGGGCATAGAGACCCTCATCTCGCTCGAAGACCCCGTGGGCAAGACCCTCTCGGCCACCGAGCTCGACGAGGGGCTCGAGCTCTACAAGGTCTCCTGCCCCATCGGGGTGATCGGCGTGATCTTCGAGTCCAGGCCCGATGCCCTGGTGCAGATCTCCACCCTCTGTCTTAAGAGCGGGAATGCGGCCCTCCTCAAGGGGGGGAGCGAAGCCGAACGCACCAACACAATGCTCGCCCGCATCATAGAAGAGGCCTCCCTTTCCGCAGGCATCCCCGAGGGATGGATCCAGCTCCTCCATACCCGCGAGGATGTGAAGGCCATGCTCGAGCTCGACGAGTACATCGACCTCATCATCCCCCGCGGTTCCAACCAGTTCGTGCGGTACATCATGGACAACACCCGCATCCCGGTCCTGGGGCATGCCGACGGGATCTGCCATGCCTACATCCACCAGGATGCCGACATCGACATGGCGGTGCGTGTGGTGGTGGATGCGAAGACCCAGTACGTGGCCGTGTGCAATGCACTGGAGACCCTGCTCGTGCACGCAGAGATCGCACACCGGGTACTTCCCCCTCTCGCAAAGGCGCTCCAAGAAAAGGGAGTGGAACTGCGGGGCTGCGATCGTACCAGAAAGATCATCGCGTGCCACCCCGCCACCGAGGCCGACTGGGGCACCGAATACCTCGATTACATCCTCTCCATCAAGATGGTCGACAGTCTGGAGGAGGCGGTGGACCACATCAACACGTATGGATCGGGCCACACCGACACCGTCCTCACTTCGTCACCCGATACCGCCCGCACCTTCCTCTCCCTCGTGGATTCGGCAGACGTGTTATGGAACTGCAGCACCCGCTTCTCCGACGGGTACCGCTACGGACTCGGGGCCGAAGTGGGTATCAGCACCAACAAGATCCACGCCCGGGGCCCGGTGGGGCTCGAAGGCTTGGTGATCTACAAGTACCTCCTCCTGGGCAACGGTCACGTGGTGGCCGACTATACCGGCCCTTCCGCCCGCCCCTTCACACACAGGAAGCTTTCCAAACCCTATCCTTTCTCTCAAGGTGAATGAACATGCGCGACTTTTCGGCGGTAAGGCGCATCGTGGTGAAAATAGGCACCAACTGCCTCACCGGGCCCGACGGCATCGACGAGGCCTTCATCCACGAGATCGCCTCCCAGATCGCCCGGCTCAAGGAGTACGGCTACAGTCCGCTCATCGTCACCTCGGGTGCCATCGGTATGGGGGCGCGGGAGCTCGGCATCACCGGTAAGGTGAAGAAGATACGTCTCAGACAGGCCCTCGCCGCCATCGGCCAGCCGGTGCTCATGTACACCTATCGGGAAGCTTTCCTCGCCCACCGTATTCCCGTGGCCCAGGTGCTCCTCACCCGGGAGGTCTTCGACAACCGAAAGACCTACCTCAACCTCAGACAGGCGGTGGAAACCCTCCTCGAGCTTGGCGCCATCCCCATCTTCAACGAGAACGACTCGGTCTCCACGGCCGAGATAGGCACGGCCTTCGGGGACAACGACACCCTGAGCGCCCACATCGCGAGCAAGATCGACGCCCAGCTTCTCGTCATCCTCACCGACATCGACGGCCTCTACACCGCCGATCCGAGGGAAGACCCCTCGGCGACCCTCATCCCCCAGGTGGAGGAGATCACTCCCCGGATCCTCGCCCTCGCAGGGGATGCAGGCACCACCCATGCCACCGGTGGAATGCGCACCAAGCTCAGGGCCGCCCAGATCGCCGGCGAAGCGGGGTGCATGGTGGTCATCGCACACGGGAGGAAGGAGCGGATCCTCGAGCGTATCCTCGCAGGCGAGGAGGAGGGCACCCTCTTCCTCCCTCAGGCGAGGAGGAGTCAGCGGGAACGGTGGATCCTCCAGGCCAGGCCCAAAGGCAACATCGTGGTGGACGAGGGGGCCTACCGCGCCCTCCTCTCCCGCAAAAGCCTCCTCCCCTCCGGCATACGGGAGGTGGAGGGACACTTCGATGCCGGCGAAGTGGTCACGGTGAACCGCACCATCAAAGCCATCGCGGCCTTAAGCAGCGAGGAAATCCTTCTCGTGAGAGGCAGGCACTCCTCGCAGGTGAAGGAGATCCTCGGACATGAGAGCCCGGACGTGGTGATCAGGGCCGATGACGTGGTGATTCCGTCAAAAAATGAATAACACTCTTGCACTTTTCTCTAAGGAAATATATAATAAATTATCATAATATCACGAGGAGGCTATATGCGAAAGGCCATTATCTCCATGCTCGTCATACTCATGGGCGTGTTCCTCATCCTCTCCGGTTGCGCAAAGAAGGAAGAAGCCGCAGCCAGTACATGGAAGGACGGGGTGTACTTCGCCCAGCTTCCCGACTTCGACCCCGAGACCGGCTGGAAGGACGTGGTGATCCTCGAGGTGAAGGACGGGAAGATCGCCTCCGTGGTCTGGAACGCCGTGCATCGAGACGCGGGTCCCGACAAGATCACACGCTCCATGAACGGACAGTATCCCATGGTGGAGCGTGGCGGTGCCAAGGTTCCCTGGCACGAGCAGGCACAGAAGGCGGTGGCGTATCTCCTCGAGACCCAGGATCCCACCAAGATCACCTACAAGGACGATGAGGGCCACACCGACGCCATCTCGGGTGTCTCCATCCACGTGAAGGAGCTCTTCGAGCTCGCGAAGGAGGCCCTGGAGCGCGGCCCCGTCGGCTACGGCCCCTACAAGGACGGCACCTATCATGCCGAACAGGCCGACTTCAGCCCCCAGGGATGGAAGGAGTTCGTGGACATCACGGTGCTGGGCGGAAGGATCGTGGCCGTGCGATGGGATGCGCTCCACAAGGACGGCGGCGATCCCAAGGACACTCGCTCCCGCAACGGCGAGTACGGCATGTATGAGAACGGTGGGGCACAGGCCCCCTGGTGGCAGCAGGCCGAGGCGGTGGAGAAGTACCTCATGCAGACCCAGGATCCCACCAAGATCACCTACAAGGACGACGAGGGCCACACCGATGCCATCTCGGGGGTCTCGATACACGTGAACTCCTTCTTCCAGCTCGCCCAGGAGGCGCTCAAGGACGCCCGAAGGTAGACCCTTCGCCACACTACAAGGCCTCCCCAGACAGGGAGGCCTTTTCTTCATACCCTTCTTCCTGCTATCGTTCGCACCAAGGAGGATCGCGTGATCACACCCTATCAGTTCGCCCGCATCGTGGAAATCCGTACGAAGCTGGTAAGTGTCTCCTCGTTCGCCATAGGTACGCTCTACGCCATCGCCATGGTGGGGGAATGGGAGCCCGTACGCCTCCTGGTCATGTTCCTCGCCGTGTTCGCGGTGGATATGGGCACCACGGCCTTCAACACCTTCTTCGACTACTGGAAGGGCGTCGATCGGAAAGAACTCAACCGGGAAGAGGACAAGGTGCTCGTCCATCAGAACGTACCGCCCGGATATGCCCTCATCATAGCCGTGGGTCTTTTCCTCATCGCCGGGATTTTGGGTCTCGTCCTCGCGTTTCTCGTGGGCAAGGCATTTGGATTCACCTCTGCCCTCGGGCTTCTCGGTACAGGAGCCCTCTGCATGGCGGTGGGTTTCTTCTATAACGGGGGGCCGAGGCCCCTCTCCTTCACCCCCTTCGGGGAGCTCTTCGCAGGCGGGTTCCTGGGAGGCGTGCTGGTGCTCCTTTCCATCTTCGTGCAGACAGGCCGCATCACCCCCCAGGCACTCCTCCTCGCCGTCCCCTCCACCCTCCTCGTGGCCTCCATCCTCACCGTGAACAACACCTGCGACATGGAAGGAGACCGCGTGGCAGGGCGCCTCACCCTCTCGATCCTGCTGGGCCACCACGCCAGCCGCATCCTCGTCTACGCGCAGGGCATCCTGGGCTACCTCATCCTCGCGCTCTGCGGCCTCCTCGACATCCTCCCCCGCCTCACCCTCCCCACCGCCGCCCTCGGCCTCACCCACGCCCTTCTCACCTACCGCCGCATGCACCGGCGGGGCTACGCGCACGCCACCAAGGGCCCCTCCATGCAGGACATCCTCTCGATCTTTCTCGTCTTCACCCTCGCCGCCGTCGTCCCCCTCGCCCTCCGTCTCTTCCTCCCCGTCCCCTGACACCCCCTACACCCTTCGCACCACCAGCTCCGCCAGCACCCCCTCCAGCACCTCCCGCCACCTCCCCTCCGGCAGTCCCGCCGCCTCCCGCATGGCCCGGTCGGTGAATCCCTGTGCCATCCCCCTCGCCTCCTGCACCGCCCCCGAGTCCACGAGCAGTCTCCGCACCTTTCCCGCCCACACGCGGCCGGCCATCCCTCCCGCACACGCCCGTCTCATCCAGACCCCCAGGCGGTCCCCCTCCTTCCGCGCGAGCATCACCGCCGGCGCCCCCACCACCCCCTGCTCCACATCCCGCCCCACCGGCTTCCCCAACCCCCTTCCCGCCACGTCGAGCACATCGTCGATCACCTGGAACGCCATCCCCACGTTGTAGCCGATACGCCTGAGCCGACGCACCACCTCCTCCTCCGCCCCGGCCTCCGACGCCCCCAGGTGGAACGCCACCACGAACAGGAGCCCCGTCTTCCTCAGGATACGCCGCAGATACCGCCGCAGGCTGAAGGACTCCCTCCCCAACGCCCGACGCACCTCCACCTCCTCTATCTCGCCGTCGAGGATGTGCCGTACCCCGCGGGAGAGGAACACCGCGTGCTCCCTGCTCGCGTACTCGGCCACCAGTTCGAGGGCCTTCGCGAACAACAGATCCCCCATGAGCACCGCCTCCTTCACCCCGTACGCCCGATGCAAGGCCGCCCCACCCCGTCTCGTCGCCGCATCGTCCACGATATCGTCGTGGACCAGCGTCGCCATGTGGAGCATCTCGAGGGCCGCGGCGAGCCGCACCACCCTCTCGGGGATCTCACCCTCGCCCACGCCGAACCGCGCCGAGAGGACCATACATCCCGGCCGCAGGAGCTTCGCATCCCGCGAGGCGAGGTCCACGAGCGCAGAAGAAAGCTCCCCCGAAGGGGAGCCGAGCTCCTCACGGATGAGATCCCTCACCCGCACCACGTCGGGCGCTATGGAAGGAAACTTCTCCCAGAACATCAGGGACGAGGCTCTCCGCTGTAGAAATAGGTCCTCTTGGCGAGACCGAACCCGTTCCAGCGGTCCCTGACCCAGGGCATCACGTAGTGATCCAGGCCGAAGCCACGACCCGCACCACCCATCATCACCACCGCCGCTGCGATGTACCACAACAGCTCGGGGGAACCCCACCCGGAGATGATGAACATCACCGCAAGACCGATCGTCGCCACCGCAGCCGGGAATACGAAGAGCCCTCCGACGAAGGCGAGCCCTATCAAGATCTCCGCGAGCACCACCCCTGCCTGCGCCAGGAAGGCGAGCGCAGGCACGGCCGAGAGCACGTGCTCGGCGAACCAGGTGTAGATCCCCAAAGCCGGCATGAGCGCCTCGCCGTAGCCGCCACCCGCTGCAGCCTCCGTCGCCGCGCTCGCCGCAGTGGCCGCATCCGCTGCCGCCTGGGCCGAGGCCGCGCTCACCGCATCACCCAGCACCACACCGGGAAGGTGGATCGCCGAAGGATCGGGGTTGAAGACCCCACCCGCGCCGGGATTGAGCCACCCCTCCAGCACCTTCTTGATCCCCTCCACGAGCCACTTCGCCCCCAGGAAAAGCCGCAAGGGGAGGGCCCAGTACACAGGGATCCGCCACGCGAGGTGATCGTGCACGATCGAACGCCTGTCCTTGATGTGGAGGAACTCCTCCTTGAGGTACTTCCACACCGCATTGAACCCTGCGAGTCCCCACAGGTAGTGGAGGTTCACCATGTGCTTGAGGGCCATGGCGGGAACCCCGGACATCTGCACCCCCATCACGTGGGCCACCGCGTACTTGCTCCCCACCGACACCATGAACCCGTGGTAGTTGCTCCGGAAGGGCTTTTTCTCCTTGCCCTCTATATCGGCGATGATGTTGTGCGCCGCAGTCTCGGCGGTCTGGAGCGCCGTCTCCACCACCTGGGGGAGGACCTTCTTCCCCTCCACGTACCAGGTGATATCGCCCACCACGTAGACATCGGGGTGATCGTGGGCCTGCATCTGATCGTTCACCAGGAACCGGCCCCGCACCCCCACCATATCCCGGTCCTCCTCGTCGATGTAGCAGGCCGCCATGCCGTGGATCCCGTCCGACGTCACCACCGAGCACTGCCCCCTGGCCGCCTGTCCCATGGTGAGCGGCACCCGAGCACTCAGCTCACCGCCGTGCACCCCGGCGGTCCAGATGAAGGTCTCGGTCTCTATGGTCTTCTCGCCTATGAGCACCTCCCTCTTGCGCGCGCCGGTGATGGGCGAGCTCGTGAGGATCTCCGCCCCCATCCGTTCGAGCCTCCGGTGCGCCTTCCGGGCGAGACGCTCGGTGAAGTTCGGGAGGATCCGCGGGAGGGCCTCCACCATGACGACCCTCACCTCATCCTTCGGAATGTGGTACTTCCTGCAGAGCACCTTCCTGTGTTCGAGCAGCTCGCCTGCGAGCTCGACCCCGGTGAACCCACCCCCTGCGATCACAAAGGTGAGGTAGCGCCGCCTCTTCCGGGGATCCTGAGTCTTCGAGGCCTCGTCGAAGCAGTTCTCCACGTGCCTCCGCAGCCTCACCGCATCGTCCCAGCTCCAGAGGGTGAAACAGTTCTCCTGCACACCCGGTATGTTGAAGAACTCCGGCGCCCCGCCAGCCGCCATCACCAGGTAGGTGTAGGGGTAGCGTCCCTCCTCCCCTATCACCACCTTCTCCTCCACGTCCACGGTCTCCACCCTGTCGGTGACCCAACGCACCTTCCTCCCCCCGAAGATCACGTGGAAACTCACCCTCGTGGCATCGGGCACCACCCGCCCGCCTGCCACCTCGTGGAGGTCGGTCATGAGCGTGTGGTAGGGATTCTTATCGATGAGCAGGATCTCCACATCCTCCCGCTTCCTGAACCGCTTCTCCAGGATCTTGGCCGCATGCACACCGGCATACCCGCCGCCTATGATGACAATTCGCCTCGTCTCCATTCGAACTCCTCCGGGGAATATACGGATGAAACTATATCCAGAGACTACTCCACGTCGGGGCCTTTGTCAAGAAATGCTCAGAAATTATCTATAAATGTGGATCACAGGAGAAAGGATTCCCTTCAATTCCCGAAGTTTTTTGCCTATACTTGTTCCATGGAACCCTTGGAAGCCGACCTCACCGGACTCTTCACGACCGCCGTGGCGGCGGTGGACCCCGCATCCCTCGTACGAAGCGCCCTCTCCCTCGAAGGGAACCTCCTCACCGTACAGGCCAAAGGCCCCTCTCTACGATGCGACCTCTCCTCGTTCCGCGAGGTGTGGGTGCTCGCCGCAGGCAAGGCCGCATGCCCCATGGCCCGTGCGGCGGAGGAGATCCTCGGCGACCGCATCACGGACGGGCTCGTGGTCACCAAGTACGGCCATGCCCGGCCCCTCGAACGCCTCCCGGTGAAGGAAGCCGGCCACCCGGTACCCGACGAGAGGAGCCTCGAGGCGGGCGAGGCCTTCCTGCGCCTCGCCTCCCGGGCCGACGAACGCGTCCTGGTGCTCCTCCTCATCTCCGGAGGCGCCTCCAGCCTCCTCACCCTCCCCTACCGGGACGAGCGCATCGGCCTCACCCTGGACGACCTGCTCACCACCACCCGCGCCCTTCTTGAGAGCGGTGCCCCCATCAGCGAGGTGAACTGCGTGAGGAAGCACCTCTCCGGCCTCAAGGGCGGCCGGCTCGCCCGCGCCCTCTCTCCGGCACGCACCGTCACCCTGGTGCTCTCCGACGTGATCGGGGACGATCTGTCCACCATCGCCTCGGGCCCCACCGTCCCAGATCCCACCACCTTTGCCGACGCCCTCGCCATCGTGCACCGCTACGGCATGGAGGACCGGCTCCCCCCCGGTGCGAAGGCCCTCCTGGAGGCCGGGGTCCGCGGCGAGGTCCCCGAGACACCCAAGCCCGGCGACCCGGCCTTCGACCGCGTGACCACACACCTTGTGGGCAACAACCTCACCGCCCTCAGGGCCGCCTCCTCAGAAGCCCGCCGCCGTGGCTACACCCCCCTCATCCTCACCGCAGGCCTGGAGGGTGAGGCCCGGGAGGTGGCCCACCTCTTCGCCGCCCTCATGCGCGACGCAGCACGCGGCATCCCCCTTTCCCCGCCCTGCTGCATCCTCGCAGGCGGCGAGACCACCGTGACCGTCACCGGAAGCGGCACGGGCGGCCGCAATCAGGAGATGGCCCTCGCCGTGCTCCTCTCCCTCCTCCAGCGCCCGGCCCTGCGGCCTGCAGGCTTCCTCTCCGGCGGTACCGACGGCACCGACGGCCCCACCGACGCCGCCGGCGGCCTCATCATCCCCCGCATCATCGAGCACGCCCGGCCCCACCTGTCCCGCCTCCGGGCCGCCCTCGCCGACAACGACGCCTACCACGCCCTCGCCTCCCTCGATGCACTCCTCGTGACCGGCCCCACCGGCACGAACGTGTGCGACATCCAGATCGTCCTCGTGCCCTGAGGCTCCCTCACACGCGCTCCCGTGCCCTGCGACGCGCATGGGCAAAGGCCGCCACGAAGAGGAGCACCACCCCCGGAAGGAGCCAGAAGGCCCACCCCTCTCCGGAGAAGAGCCCCAGCAGGTAGAACCTGAGGTGGTGACCGCCGTCGGTGAAGGCCGTGATGAACTGGCCCTCCGGCACCTCCACGCCCACCCCGGCCGCGAGCGAGGTGTAGAGCGGGGCGAGCTTCGTGGCGATGAGCAGATAGGTGATCACCACCGGGATACCGGCGAGCACCGAGCGCACCACATTCCCGCGATAGAGGAGCACAGAGACGGACATCACGGAGATGAGGTTGGGAAGGTCGCCCAGCGGGAGCACCCTGTTCCCCGGGATGAAGAAGGCCAGGAGGAGCGAAATCGGCATGAGAAGGAGCCCGGTCACGATCACCGAACGATGCTGCATGAGCACCCCGGTGTCCACCGCCACATACAGCCCCTGCTTCGAAGGGAAGCGCCGCTGGATCTTTTCCTTGAGGGTAGAGGAGATGGGCGAGATCCCCTTCCCTATGAGCTCACCTGCGAGCGGAAGCAGGAACATCACCGCCGCAAGGTGTATCGAGAGCTCCAGTACCTGCTTCACCGAATAGGCGGCGAGCACGCCGAGCACCACGCCGAGGAGAAGCCCTATCACCATGGGCTCGGAAAGGAGGGAACGTGGCTTCGACTCATCCTTTCGGTCCTGAGGGTTCACGTTCCACCTGCGGAACCCGGGTATCCGCTCGAACAGGAAGTCCATCGCCGCGGTGAAGGGCAGGAGCCCCACCACAGAGACCGGTGAAATGGTCACCCCCTCGAGCGCGGTCTCCCTCTCCACGTACACCGCTGCCCAGTCGGCAAGCTTTATGGTGAGGAACGCGATGAGGAGGGTTGCAAGGAGCGCGAGCCACACGTTCCCGGTCACCGCCTGGACCAGCGCCCCCAGCAGGGCGAAGTGCCAGTAGTTCCAGATATCGAGGTAGACCGTGCGCGTGAGGTTGAGCGCGATCATGAGCACGTTGAGTCCCAGCACGAGGAGGATCGAGAGCGGGGCGATCATCGAGGCCCAGGTGATCGCTGCGAGCGGCGGCCACCCCACATCGAGCACCGTGTACTCGAGCCCCCGAACCGACACGATGGCCTCCACTGCAGGCCGGATGTTGTCCACGAAAAACGAGAAGACCACGAAGATCGAGGCGAACCCCACCCCCATGCGAAGCGCGGAAAGCAGGGCATCCTTCACCCTCATGCCCACCACAAGGCCCAGGGCCAGCATGATGAACGGGAGCATCACATAGGCCTTGAAAGAAAAGAACACCTCGAGCGCATGACGAATCGTTTCCATTGAGTCGTCTCCTCCTTGATACTCATGCTCTGTAGGGAACGGGCACCCCTCTCAGGGATCCCTACTTCAGGGCCCGCTCCTCGTCCCACTCATCCCAGCACACCACGTCTGCGAGCGGCTTTCTCACCCTCGGGCCCTTCTCGACCTCCCGGTGCTTTTCGTTGAGCGAAGCGGGATCACCCGGATACCCCAGGGCAATCACCGTAAGGAGCACCGCACGCTCGGAGATCCCAAAGGCCTTTCGCAGACCCGGGGCATCGAACCCTGCCATGGGGTGGGCATAGAGCCCCTCGTGCGTGGCCTGGAGGAGCAGGCCCATCACCGCCATCCCCGTATCGAAGAAGGCATACTCCCGCCTGTCGTCGAGCTGACAGTCGAGCTCGGGCGCGGTCACCACCAGGACGTACGCAGGGGCCTCCTTCGCCCAGTAGTTCCCCGGGGAGAGGTGGGCGGCCACCTTCCCCCTCGCCTCCTCGGAGAGGGCCACGAGGAACCGCCAGGGCTGCTTGTTCATGCAGGAAGGGGCAAGGGTAGCGGCGTGCAGGAGGCGCTCCAGCACCTCCCTCGGCACAGGACGCGGGGAGAGGGCGCGGTAGGCCCTCCGTTCCCTGATCTCTCGCAGGATCGTCTCGTCGTTCATGGCAAAAATATAATACTCCCAGCTCCGCCGGTCTACACGGCGGCGGCCCTCACCCTCACCTCGCCCTTCCGCTCACACCACACGAGCAGCACCCCCTCCTCCGGCACCTCCTCACACCGCACCCCCTCCCCGCTCACCTCCACCCTCCACGCACCTCCGAACCCGAGGCGGGGAAGGCGTATCACCGTGGGCGCCCTCACGGAGGGATCGGCCCTGAACGCGCACGTGAACACGCCCCTCGCAAAGCGCTCACGCAGGGGCACACCCGCCACCGCCAGGAGGTACGGCCTCACGAACCCCCTCCACCCCCTCCCCTCCGGGGCATCGTCCCTCGACCACACCGAGAGGTCCTCCAGGTTCCACCCATCAGCATGCGCATGGGTGTTCGAGGCCGAGTAGTTCCACAGCGTGCAGCCGAGGAGGAGCTCGTCCATGGCATCGTAGTACATGGAGAGGGCCTCCTCCTGCCGCCTGTACTGCCCCCCACCCCCCTTCCTCCCGGGACCGAACGGCACCCCGAACTCCCCTACCACGCACGGCACCTCGCCCATGGCCCGGAACGTCTCCTCCACCCTCCTCTCCAGCTGGCGCCGGAACGAGGCCCTCACCGCCCCCCTCCCCAGCACAGGCCGGATCCCTCCCTCCTCCATCGTGAACCACGGTACGAACCTGCGGGTAAAGAGCGTCAGCCCGTCGTACCAGTGAAAGGCGTGCACGAGCCTATCCGGCGCCCCTCCCTTGAACCGTGGCGGCCTGCCGTTCGGCACCCCTTCCGCCATCACGAGCACCTCCGGGAGCACCGCCCGCACCGCCTCCGCCACCCGCGCCACGAACGGCGCCAGGAAATCCTCCTCGAACGAGACGGGACGTCCCCCCACCCGCGCGAAGTAGTCGGGCATCCTGAGCACCGGCCTTCCCCCCTCCACCGCCCACACCCCTTCGACGAGCCACGGACACTCCCTCCCCTCCCGAAACACCGACACCCCCTCCGGGTTGAGCACCGCCTCCCCCACCCGCCTCTCACCCCCGAGCCCCGGCCGGTACACCCCCACCCTGGTGGGGAACCCGCTGGCCAGTGCCATCGCCTCGAACCCCGTGGGCACAGGTCCCAGGGCCAGCATGTGGTTCTCAAGGCCACGCAGGTCGCGCACCCCGATGAACCCCGGGTGCGGCTCGTTCATGGTCCCCACCCCCACCACGTTCCGAAGCCCCCGCAGGCTCCTCGCCACCTCCCGCAGCATCCCCAGATACCGATCCTGGAGCCATTCCTGGACGTTCCGCCCCTCCACCCTGCAGTGCGGGGCGAACACCCGTCCCCCGAAGAACAGGGTGAACATCGTGGCCGCACCGTAGCGCGAGTAGTTGGTGGGCCAGGCCATGTAGGGAAACGCCTCCCCCGCCTCCTGGTGGAGGAAAGCCGCACCCGAGGCGTGCATCCGCCGCGGATCCATCCCCACCGCCTCCAGGGTCCACGCCGGCGCACCATCCCCCCCTGTCCACCTCGACCACACATCCTGGTGCGGATCCACCCACACGAGGAGCCCCCGCTCCCCCGCAATCTCCACCAACGCCTTCAGGTAGTCCAGGAACTCCCTGTCGTACACCCCCGGTCCTGCGTGCTCCACCGCCTCCCAGGTGATCACCAGCCGCAGGAGGGAACACCCATAGGCGCGAATCCGCTCCAGGTGGTCCTCCGCCTCCTCGAGCGGCAGCGGCCTCCCCACGAACGAGACATCCCGCCGGTCGTAGAACCCCTCACGCACGTGGGTACGCCCGTCCGGCCGTGCAGGCACCTTCGAATCTCCCCCCAGGTTGATCCCCCTGAGGAGCACCACCCTCCCCGCCCCATCCACGATCCACCGACCCTCGGTCCTAAGAGGAGGGAGCACCCCACACAGTCGTCCGTCCTTCGTCCTCATACCACCAGCATAGTCCACACGCACAAAAAAATCCCACCCCGCGAAGGGTGGGAGAACAACATACCGGAGAGCCTATTCTTTGATGTTGTACTTCTTCCTGAAGCGCTCGATCCGCCCCGCCGTGTCCACCAGCTTCTGTTTCCCCGTGAAGAACGGATGCGAGGCGCTGGAGATCTCCAGGTTGCAGAGGGGATATTCCTTGCCCTCGTAGGTCACCGTCTCCTTGGTCTTCACGGTCGAGTGGGCGAGGAAGATCGTACCCGTCGACGCATCCCTGAACGCCACAAGCCTGTATTCGGGATGGATACCCTTTTTCATAGCTCACTCCTATCTCTACATCCCCTCGTTGGGGACAAGCGGTGTATTCATGGAATTGAGGAACACCTCATTATTCTTGGTTTTCGACATTTTGTCAATGAGGAACTCGATGATCTCCACGTCGTCGAGCGGGTTGAGGAACTTGCGCAGTATCCAGATCCGCTGGAGCTCCATGGGAGCGAGGAGGAGCTCCTCCTTCCGCGTACCCGACTTCTTGATGTTGATGGCAGGGAAGAGCCTCCTGTCCGCGAGCCGCCTGTCGAGGTGCACCTCCATGTTACCCGTACCCTTGAACTCCTCGAAGATCACCTCGTCCATGCGGCTCCCCGTATCGATGAGCGCCGTCGCCACGATGGTGAGGCTCCCGCCGTTCTCTATGTTCCGCGCCGCCCCGAAGAACCGCTTGGGACGATGCAGGGCATTGGAGTCGACACCACCGGAGAGGATCTTCCCGGACGTAGGCACGGTCTGGTTGTAGGCCCGGGCGAGTCGCGTGATGGAGTCGAGCAGGATCACCACGTCGTGGCCGTGCTCCACGAGGCGCTTGGCCTTCTCCAGCACCATCTCCGCCACCTGTACGTGGTTCTTCGCCTGCTCGTCGAACGTGGAGGAGATCACCTCGGCCTCCACGTTCCGCTGCATGTCGGTGACTTCCTCAGGTCGCTCGTCGATGAGGAGGACGATGAGGTACACCTCGGGATGGTTCTCGGTGATCGCATTGGCGATCTGCTGGAGGAGGATCGTCTTACCGGTACGCGGTGGGGAGACGATGAGGCCCCTCTGCCCCTTTCCTATGGGACAGAAGAGATTGATCATTCGGGTGGAGATGTTCCCCTCCCTGGTCTCGAGATCGAGCCGCTCGTTCGGATAGACCGGGGTGAGGTTCTCGAACGGAATCCGCTGCTGGGCCACCGAAGGATCGGTGAAGTTGATGCTCTCCACCCGGAGCATCGCGAAATACCGCTCCCCCTCCTTGTTGGGGAGGCGTATCTGACCGAAGACCGTATCTCCGGTCTTCAGGTTGAAAAGCCGTATCTGCGAGGGCGAGAGATAGATGTCGTCGGTCCCATTGAGGAAGTTGTTCTGAGGCGACCTGAGGAACCCGTACCCGTCCGGAAGAATCTCGAGGGCACCGTATGCGTAGATGTTTCCGCCCCTGTGGGTGTACTGCTTGAGGATCTCGTAGATGAGCTCCTGCTTCCTGAAGGCGACCAGATCGTCGTGTTTCACGCCCAGGTACTCGGCGATCCCCCGTATCTCCTTCATATCGAGGAGGATGAGCTCGTTGATGGTGATCCCCGCAGGGTCGTTGGGGAGGATCATGCGATACGGCCGGTAGGGCTTCACCAGTTCGTGGATCCAGGTGGCGAGCCGCTCTATCCTCGAAGGCCCGCGTGCGTCCACCGAAGGCATGGGGGGCGTGTGCTCTTCGCCCACCCCTTCTGCATTGGGAGGAGGCGAGATCGGCGGCACGAACGCCTGGGAGACGGGTTTTCGCGCATGGCCGTTGCCGTTCTGACGTTCGCCGTCCTTCACGATGGCCACCTTGATCTTCCGCCTCCTGCCCCGCCTCTGCACCTTCTGTGGTGCGCTCTGCGGTTCCTCCTCCGCCTCCGCCTGCCCTGCTGCTTCTTCGGGCTCCGCAGGAGCCGCATCCTCGGCGCCCACGGATTCCTCGGAAGGGGGCTCGGACCGGTCGCCGGCATCGTCTCCCGGTCGCTCCTCGCCTTCAGGGGCTGCGCCCTTCTCGGCGGCTTCGGTCTTCTCAGAGGCTTCCATCTCTCCGGTCTCCGAGGGATCGGAAGGCGGCTTCTCTTCTCCGGCAGGCGCGAGATCCCCGAAGAGATCCCCTTCTCCTGCGATGGATGTCGTGTCTTCAGTGGATTCGTTTCGTCTTCTGCGCAATAGTGCCATGAAAAACTCCAGTATGCGAAGGGATTATAGGCGTGAACTCCTCACTCACATCACTCTGTTCATGGAATTCCATCCCGGTATCAGGGGGAGAACGATCGGGGTGTGCCTCACGTCAGTTTATTTTCAATATAGTCTGCAAGCTCCTTCCTGTCAAGCCAGTCTTCCTCCTGCACCAAAACGTACGTGAGCAGCCCCGCGAGGAGCGTGCTCTTGTGTTGTATCCGCTCCCGGTCACCGCGAAGGAGGGCCCTGAAGGTACGGCTTCGGCCGCCTCTCCTGCCCACTCCCACCCACACCGTGCCCACCGGTTTCTCGGGGCTCCCCCCTGAAGGCCCGGCAATCCCGGAGACCGCGGCAGCCACGTCCACGGGCATGCGGTCGAATACACCCCGCACCATCTCCTCCACGGTCTGTCGGGACACCGCCCCGAAGGTCTGCAATGTCTCGGGCCGCACGCCGAGGAACCGTTCTTTCGCCTCGTTGCTATAGGTCACCACCCCTCCCCAGAATATCTCCGAAGAGCCGGCCACCCTCGTGAGCGATGAGGAGAGTCTCCCGCCGGTACACGACTCGGCGAAACCCACCGTGAGCCCACGGCGGGCTAGGGCCTCCTTGAGAAGGACGAACAGATCCTTCTCCCCTTCGAAGACGAGCACGGGGAGGAACCGCTCCTCGAGCGAGGTCACGCACGCGCGGATGGTCTCCTCGTCTCCACCCGAGAGCACGAGAAACACCCTCCCCGGCTGGGCCTGCGTGGCCCAGGTGAGCCTCCCCTCCCAGGGTGCGAGGGCGTCTTCCAGGGCCGACTCGGGGATGAGATAGGTGGTATACATCCGCTCGCCGGTATCGCTCGCCCTCCCGGAGATCGCCCTGATGCGAGGCGCAACCTCATCCTCGAATACCCGGGCGAGCTCCACGGGAGGGCCTGGAAGCGCGGCCACCCACGTCTCCCCCACCCTGCCCCAGAGTCCCGGTGCGGTCCCCGCGGGGTTGGGCAGGGCCTCGAACCCTTCGGGTACGTAGGCCTGCCGGCGGTTGGAGGGAACCTCCCGCAGGTGGGGATACCGCTCGACGAGGGCCTGCCACACATCTTCTCTGAAGACGAGCGGCACACCCGCGCACGAGGCCAGAAGCTCTCTCCCGTGATCGTCGCTCGTGGGCCCGAGCCCCCCACACACCAGCACCACTCCACCCCGCTCGATCATGCGGGAGAGCTCCTCATGCCCGAGCGCAGGATCGTCGGGGAGCACGAGCGCCTCCCTCACCTCCACGCCCAGGAGCCCGAGCTCGCGGGAGAGGTACTGCACATGGCTGTCCCTCACCCTGCCCCGAAGAAGCTCTGTACCGAAGACGACGATTGATGCGTGCATGGGACGTGCTACTTCACCTTCTTGAGCGAGTATCGAAGCTGGTCCACCGTGTAGGCGAAGATGTCGATCTCATCCGGCGCACGAAGCATCTCACAGGAACCTTCGAAGACCGCATCGTCGGCGATGCTGATACGCGCAGTACGGATGGAGCCGTACATCTCGCACCCCGAGAAGAGATACACCTTCGAAGAGGCCTCAACATCGCCTTCCACCCTGCCCGCGATCACCACTGCATCGGCCACGATGTCGGCCCTCACCATTGCGCCGGAGGCCACCGCTACCACGCTGCCCCCCTCTATCCTTCCTTCAAAACGCCCCTCTATCACCAGCGGCTCTTTCACCCTGAGCGTACCCGTTACCCTGGCCTCAGGCCCTATCCTGTGGGCGGGCTGCGGTACACCGACAACCGAAAGTATATCCATGCAGACCCCTACTTCGTGGTCATCTCGAATACGCCGTCCCAATCCTCGGGCGGCGGGTTCTTCATGTAGTGAAGACAGCGCGCGTAGTACACCTTAGAGGGGCCATCCTCGGGATCCAGGGCCAGGGCCTTGGCGAACTCCTCCCTGGCCTTCTCGAATTCCATCATCTTGTAGTAGTTGCGCCCCCGGGCGAAGTACTCCAGGACCTTTTTCTTGGTCTCGGAGATCACGGCTGCCTCCTATACGATCTCCCGCTCTTTCCACACCTTGAAGTGCCGTTGATAGCGCTCTTCCAGATCATCGAGCGAGATCTCACCTTCCTTGAGGGAAGAATCCTGCCGGGAAAGCTCTTCCACCTCTTCCTCGAGAGCGTTGAGGGCCGCGAGGCTCTTCTCGGCCACCTCTCTCACCTTTCCGAAGAAGGCCTCCACCGTCTTGGGGTCGGAGGCATCCACCTCTCTGCTCTCATCGATGAGCACGGAGAGCGGCTCCCTCATGTGGCGGGCAAAGTAGGCGAGCGACTTGTTGAGCGACTCCAGCACGGCAAGCCTCCGCTCCCGCTGCACGAGCTGACGGGCCATGTCCTGATGCCTGAGCACCGAGTTGATCCGCGCGAGCACCTCCGAGAAGTTGAACGGCTTGGTGATGTAGTCTTCCACCCCCAGCTCGAAGCCCTCGATCTTGTCCCTCACGTCGTCCATCGCCGAGAACATCACGATGGGAATGTGCGCCACGTCCCTGTAGTCGGGCTCCTGCTTCACGATGCGGGTCACCTCCCAGCCCGAAAGTTTCGGCATGATGTTGTCGAGGAGGACGAGATCGGGTCGCTGCTCCTTCATCACCAGTAAGGCCTCTTCTCCGTCCCTCGCCTTGTAGACCTCGAACCCCAACTTGCTCAGCATGATCTCGAAGAACTCGAGATTGATCTCTTCGTCGTCGACTATAAGGATCTTCTTCTTTTCCATCGGGCACCAGCCTTCTTCTGGGAGGTTATCCTATTCTGTACCACCCTCGGCCTCTTGTCAATGCGCATCCCCTCCCTTGAAAGCCTACTTCCTCAATCCCCTCTTCCGCTCCTCTTGCAGCACCCGCTCCACAAGACACCTCCGCTCGGGAGGAAGCTCCAGCCTCCCGGGATCCACCCCGGGATCGGGCTCATACCACACCTGCTTGTTGAAATACTCCCTGAGCCCCTCGTCCTTGAACACATACCCGTACAGCGCAAACACGCAGTTCCTAAGCAGCCTCAGCTCCTCATCGCTCATCTTCTCAATCACTCCATCCACATATTCCCCATACCAGTCATCCGTATACCCGTTCACCGCAAGCGCATATATGCTCGGCTCCCCCCACGTCCGCCGTATCCGAAACACCTCCGTGTACTCATACCCCGCCACATAAAAGTACACGTTCCCTCCAAACCCCACATACACCCCACACCCAGGATACGGCGGCCGCATCACTCCCTCCGCTCTATATTCCCTCCCCAGTATCTCAGACACCTTGGCCACGTGCTCTTCCCTCACCAGATACTCCCCATCCGGCCCCACCACCCCAAACTCAGAACCTGCATCTTCCTCAAAGTTCAGGTAGAGTTGAGAGAGGTTACCCTGCTCATCCGCATATATTGGATCGGCCTCACTCCTGAACAACCACTCTCCCCAATACTCGTGCAGCCTACTCGGCGTGTCATAGTACGTCCTCCCCCATACAAGCGCCCGCCCTTCCTCAAAGGCCTCCTTAAGCCCAAGCTCCTCAGCACGCCTCACACTCGCCTCGTACTTCTCAGGATCAAGCTCCCTAAGCAGCTCAATAACCTCCTTACCCATATAGATCCGCCCATCCGTATCCACAGATCCTGCACTCCCATTCTCCCATGGAAACACACAATAGAACCTATCCTTCCCCTTGAGAAAAAATACAGGCCCAACCGGTAGCAGCCCATGAAACGCTTCACCAACAGAGCTTGAAAAATACACTATTACATTATAGTGAGCATCTAGTACCTGCACACTCCCTCTATTCACACCAAATGTATATCCACCTATTGGATATACATCTCCTCCCATCCACCAGCCCCTCTTCTTCAATTCGCGCTGAAAGATGTGCGTTTTTCCTCCCCCCCACTCAATCTCAAACCGTTTCAAATCAATCTCGTCATCAATTATTATACGCTGTCTTTTCTCATCCACCCAAAAACCGGAGGGACTCTCCATCGCAGGCTCCATCCCCTTTACCGTAATCTCCTCAAAGCGCCCAACAAGCTCTACCCTCACTTCCTGCGTATACCCCACCGCAAGACTCAAGAGCATTACTGCTGGCAAAAGTAACTTCCTCATCACTACCTCCTCTGTTTTGCTTGGTACAGTTCTGCCTCCTCCCACCACCCCCTCACCAGTCCCGCCGTATCCGATACAGCGGTATCTCACCACCCTCGGGTTTCCCAAGCACGTACAGATCACCCGTCTGCCCGTCCACCACAACGGATCCTAATATCTTCGAAAGGGCGAGTCTTACTATCCTCGTTATACCCTTTTCACGTTCCGGAGGATAGACCACCACACTCCCAATACTCCCCCAGTACACATTCCCATCCTTGTCCTTACCAAGATACGTATTACCCCTAATCACCTCTATTTTCTCCCCCGTCCGGTACTCAAACCACGTCGTATAGTCCCTCGTCGCAAGCTCGCCCCGTATGAACAGACGCCCCTCCTCGTCTATCCTCACCTCCCCACTCTCCCCCCACCGCTCCTCCACATACCGCCTCGTCCCCTCTTCGTCCAGCACCTTCCTCCGATTCGCCTCCTCGTCCACCTCAGGATCGGGCACGCTCCACAACCGCCCCTCCGCATCCTGTATAAACAGCACGCCCCCATAGTACCACCACGAACGGTAGTCCTTGAATCGCTCATCGTTTACCACCGCCATCTCACCCCGCCTCGCATCATACACCTCGATCACTCGATACCACTCAGGCCTGCTCAATACAAACACATCTTCCTCGACTTGATACGGCGTCGTCTCATAATCAAGCTCGCATCGCACCTCTCGCTCTACCCTGTATCCCTTCGTGTCCAAAAACACAAAACGCCCATTCATTATGTCAAATATCAGCAACCCACGAAGCGCATGCCCCATCACCGGCTTATATGGGATCGTGATCGGCCCCGGAGATTCCCTATACCCCAGCTCACCCTTACCACCCCCTATCCTAAACCGCGCCACCTCCTCCATCTCCCCCTCCGCCACCTCCTGCCCCACAAGCCATGCCACCCCTATACAGATCAGCATCCCTACGCCAATAATCCGCTTCATATTCATCATCCTGCATCCTTTGCACTGCTTGGTTACACTATAACCCTCTCATCACCAAAAATATCACATGTGCACGCTTGGAGTCCGTTCATATGCGTGCCACCGGTCGTCTCTTCTTTCCTCTCCCCTACCGTACCTCGAGCACGCGCTCCACGCCCTCGGGGACCCCGTCAACCCCGAAGAGGCGCTTGCAGGCCTCGAGGGTGTACTCCCTCACGCCGTTCACACGGTTGTAGTAGTCGATGAAGGCCTGGATCTCCTCGGGATCCCCCGAGTAGAGGGCCGAACAGAAGGCGGCCCGGAAGAGGCCCTTCTCGGCGAGCTCCATGGTGGAGAGCTTCCCGTACTCACGCTTGGCCTTCCCGTCCACGATGGCGGTCCTCCCCTCGTACCCTATGGTGAAGATGAAGTCCTCTCGGCTGAGCGTCATGGGCCATCCTCCCTCTGATGACGCACACCGTATGTGGTGTGCCATGGAGATGAGCATAGATGAAAAAAGGGAGCCCTGCAACGAGGGCTCCCGAATCCCCTTAGGAGGGGTCTTAGTAGTCCATACCCATATCCGGCGTACCGGGGGTCTTCTTCTCCTCCTCCGGGATGTCGGTGACGGCACACTCGGTGGTGAGCAGGAGCCCGGCCACGGAGGCGGCGTTCTGGAGGGCGGAGCGGGTCACCTTGGCGGGATCGATGATCCCTGCCTTCATCATGTCCACCCACTCCATCTTGGCGGCGTCGAAGCCCACACCCTTCTTCTCCTCGCGGGCCCGCTGGACGATGATGGACCCATCGAGCCCTGCGTTGGCTGCGATCTGCCGCATGGGCTCCTCGAGCGCCCGCTTGACGATCTTGAAGCCGATCTTCTCGTCCTCCTCCCAGGAGGAGAGGTCGACCTGATCGAGCGCCTTGGTCGCGATTATGTAGGTGAGCCCACCGCCGGGAACGATACCTTCCTCTATGGCCGCCCTGGTGGCCGAGAGGGCGTCCTCCACCCGGTGCTTCTTCTCCTTGAGCTCCACCTCGGTGGCCGCACCCACGTTGATCACCGCCACACCGCCGGCGAGCTTGGCGAGCCGCTCCTGGAGCTTCTCCCTGTCGTAGTCGGAGGTGGTCTCCTCGATCTGGGCCTTGATCTGGGCGATCCTGTCCTTGATGGCCTTGGAGTCACCCGCGCCACTCACGATGGTGGTATCGTCCTTGGTCACCTTCACACTCCCGGCCCTGCCGAGCTGGGAGAGCTCCACGTTCTCGAGCTTGAGGCCGAGCTCCTCGGAGATCACCTGACCGCCGGTGAGGATGGCGATATCCTCGAGCATGGCCTTCCGCCTGTCGCCGAAGCCCGGGGCCTTCACGGCGCAGGCCTGGAGCGTACCGCGCACGGTGTTCACCACCAGGGTCGCGAGGGCCTCACCCTCCACATCCTCGGCGATGATGAGGATGGGCTTACCCTGCTGCGCCACCTTCTCGAGGATGGGGAGCAGGTCCTTCATGTTGGATATCTTCTTGTCGTGGATGAGGATGTAGGGGTCGTTGAGCACGCAGGTCATGGTCTCACGGTTGTTCACGAAGTAGGCGGAGACGTACCCGCGGTCGAACTGCATACCCTCGACGAACTCGGTGGTGGTCTCGATGGTCTTGGACTCCTCCACCGTGATCACGCCGTCCTTGCCCACTTTCTCCATGGCGTTGGCGATCTCTTCACCGATCTCCATGTCGTTGTTGGCGGAGATGGCGGCCACGTGGGCGATCTCGTCCCTGTCCTTGATCTCCTTGGCGTTCTTGCGGATCTCTTCCACCACGAGGTCGACGGTCTTGTCGATACCGCGCTTGAGAGCCATGGGGTTGGCACCCGCGGCCACGGCCTTGAGGCCTTCCTTCACGATGCTGTAGGCGAGAACCGTCGCAGTGGTGGTGCCGTCACCGGCCACGTCGTTGGTCTTGGTGGCGACCTCCTTGAGGAGCTGCGCGCCCATGTTCTCGAACGGATCGGGCAGCTCGATCTCCTTGGCCACCGAGACACCGTCCTTGGTCACCGTAGGAGCACCGAACTTCTTGTCGAGAAGCACGTTGCGTCCTCGAGGGCCAAGCGTGACCTTGACCGCGTTCGCCAGCTTCTCGACTCCGGAGAGCAGCTTCCTTCGAGCTTCCTCATCGAACTTCAGTTGCTTTGCCATAGCTACCCCTCTCTTTCCTTAAGGTTTTGAGTGTGTTGTGTGTAACGGAAATAGAATATGTGTAGTCTCTTTTGTCAGTAAATTAACAAGCTTTCCCTCAAACGGCAACTGGTTCCCGCAAAAAGGAGGCCCATTGCAGCGGGAAGGGTCCTGTGGTAATAAGGTAGGCATGAGAAAGATCCGGAACGCACGTTCCATCCTGTTCATCCCCGATCCTCCGGCCGATGCCGTGCCCCTTGGGGAACTGGAGGAGTTCCTGGGGAGTCTCCCGGGGAAGGCCACGGCGACATGGAACATTCCCGTGTGTCCGTTTCTCGAAGATGAGCGGTGGAGGCGGTTCCTCGAACGGAGGATAGCTGTGGGCGACGAACTCGTGAGCATGGGCTACGCAGGGGTGCCTCTCCACCTCCTCTCCCCGCAGGAACAGGAAGACGAGCTCGCCTGGGCCCTCCACAACCCCTGGTGGAGCGGGACGTACGACCTCTGGCACTTCACCCCCCGCGCCTATCACCACCCCGCCGGCACCCTCTCCCCCCTCCCCCCCACCTTCCCCCAAACGCCCCTCACCACCCTCCTCTCCCCCTCCCGCCCCTTCCACGGCCGGCTCGCCTCGCCCCAGGGCGCGCTCCCCCTCGTCCACCTCCCCTTCCTCCTCCTCTCATCCTCCCCGCTCCGCACGCTCACCCGCGCCCTCCTCTCCCCCGACCCCCTCGTCCTCCTCATGACCCCCGGCCCCGACTTCGCCGCGCAGGCCGACCTCCTCCTCACCGTCCTCCTCGACCTCGACCGCAAGGGCCACACCTTCAGCTTCGAACCGCTCCCCGATCCCCTCCCCCTACCCCCCACCCAGCACCTCACCCCCCTCCTCGTGCCCCTGCCTTCGGTTCCCCACGTTGACCGCCTCCGCGCCATGGACGAGGACTCGGAGGAACACACCCGCCTCCTCCTGCAGACCCTCTCCGCCTACCACCCCACCCCCGCCGCTCCCCTCCCCCCCGCCGAGCGGACCCTCGGCGCCCACATGGAGGGCAGGGCCATCCTGTCGGACGAAGGGATACACGTGGAGTTCGAAGGCGGCCTCCCGGTACTCGTGGCCTCAGGTCCCGGCCCCGCCCATCGCCTCCCCGCCCCGCAGGTGGAACTCGCAGGCAAAAAGACCCGCATCACCGTACAGAGCGCCTTCTCGCTCGAGGGCGAGCACGTACGAGGGCTCCGGACCCTGCTGTCCGCAGCCGGCACCACGCCCCTCGCCACCGCGGATTTCCTCCTGGTGGAAGGCTTCCCCCACCTCATCCTCGACCTCGCCCTCTTTCCCGAAGCCCTGGACGCCCCCTGGATGAGCCGGCTCCACCCCCTCTCCCTCCCCCTCCCCTCCTCCCCCTCGCCGCCGAAACTCACCCTCTTCCAGCACACCCTGAAGAGCCCCGCCACCCTCGAGACCCCCTCCCTCCTCTGTGCACCCACCGGCCTCCTCGTCCAGACCCCCGACTCCCACCTCCTCGTCCAGCCGCTCTCACCCTGGGCCCCCGTCCCCTGTCCCCTCCTCCTCCAGGCCTCGAACCGCGGCCACACCCTCTCCCTCACCCCCCTCCCCATCCCCGGCCCGGCATCACCCCGCACCCTTCCCACCCCCCTCCGCACCACCCTCCTCGTCTCCCCCACTCTCACCTCCCCCCTCCCCGCCGGAGACCTCCCGCCCCAGGTCCTCGCCGCCCTCTTCCCCTCTGACTAGCCCCACTCCACCTCACCGCTCACGCACGCCTTCATCCCCTCATCCGTGCGGAGCAGGAGCTCTCCCGCCCCGCCCACCCCCTCCACCACCCCGCAGACCCTCACCCCCCGATCCGGATCCCCCTCCAGGAAGACCACCTCCTCACCCCGCCTCCAGAGCCGACGCTCCACACCCTCACGCCACTCCTCATCCCCCAAGGCCGCCTTCACCTCGCTCAGCACCCCCAGCAGTACCTCCTCGAGGTCGGCCCGACGGTGCCGCTCCCTGCGGATCGACGTGGCCCGCCGCGAGAGCTCTCCGGGGAACGAACGCTGGTTCACATTGAGACCGATACCCACGAACACCGCCTCGTACTTGACCTCGCAGAGGATGCCGCAGATCTTCCTGCCCCTCACGAGCACGTCGTTGGGCCACTTCACCCGGGCGGGGAGATCCCAGACATCCTCCAGGTACCGGGCCACACCGAATCCCACCCGCACCGGCAGCGAGGTGAAGGGCTCGGGCGCTTCTTCCTTGCGGAGGAAGAAGGTGAAGAGGAGGTTCTCACCCGGTTCCGAGACCCACCGTCTTCCGGGAACCCTCCCCCTCCCCGACACCTGGTGATCGGCCCACACCACCGTACCGGAGGGCAGGCTCTGGAGGTAGAGGTTCTTGGCATCCACCATGGTGGAGGTGGTCTCGTCCTTGTGAAAGATGGGGGATCCATGGAACGGGCTGGTTCTCTCTATGGGCAGCATGGAGACATTCTAGTATGGAACCGGTGTTTTGCACAGGGAAAAAACAGCGCCCCGGAGGGAGTGGAACCGAGGCACTCCTGCCGGCCGGAACCCTACGGGGGACCTCCCCGGTCCGCACGTGCGTTCCCTGCCCCTGCGGCTCAGGGCATGGGACCCTGACGAGGCGACTCCGCCCACCGCCTGCCGTGTTCCGGGTTTTCCGGCACCTGATGTATGACGACCTACCTCTTCTACATCCCCAGGTATCCCCGCCGATACGTTTTTTGCTATATTATTCCCATGAGTCGCTCATCCCCCCTCGAGCTGGGGCTCTCGGTGAAGAAGGAGGCCCCGCCGTGTACCCTGGTGATCTTCGGGATCACCGGCAACCTGGCCCGGATCAAGCTCGTACCCGCCCTCTACGCCCTCTACGTGAAGGGATTCCTCCCCGAGACACGGATCGTGGGGTTCGCGAGAAGGCCGTGGGACGATGCAACGCTCAAGCGCACCATGGAGGAGGCCCTCAAGGGCCAGACCCTCTACCGCGAGGACAGGGCCGCCTCGTTCCTCACGACCATGACCTACCACCAGGCCACGTTCGACGATCCCGAAGGGTACCGCACCCTCGCCTCGCGTCTCCTGCCCGGGGGAGAGGTGATCTTCTACCTGGCCACGCCTCCCCAGAACTACCCCGAGATCATCGAGGGGCTCGGTGAGGCAGGGCTCTCCTCGTTCGAAGGGAAGCCGGTACGCCTGGTGATAGAAAAACCCTTCGGGAGGGACCTCGAGTCGGCCGGAGAACTCAACCGGCTCATCCGGAGGTGGTTCGGCGAGGAGCAGATCTTCCGCATCGACCACTACCTGGGCAAGGAGACGGTGCAGAACCTGCTCTCCTTCAGGTTCGGCAACGGCATCTTCGAACCGGTGCTCAACAACCGGTACGTGGATCACATCCAGATCACGGTGGCCGAGAAGATAGGGGTGGAGGGCAGGGCCAACTACTACGAGCAGGCGGGCGCCCTGCGCGACATGGTGCAGAACCACCTCCTGCAGATCCTCGCCCTCACCATGATGGAGCCGCCGCTCAGGTTCGAGGCCGAGGCCATACGGGACGAGAAGGTGAAGGTGCTGCGCGCCCTCGCCCCGCCGCAGCCGCGGGAGGTGGTGCGGGCCCAGTACACGGCCGGCGTGCTGGACGGGGCCTTCGTGCCCGGCTACCGGGAGGAGCCGGGGGTGGATCCCTCATCCACCACGGAGACCTTCGTGGCCCTCAGGACCGAGGTGCGCACCTGGCGGTGGACGGGTGTGCCGGTGTACCTGCGGACGGGCAAGCGGCTCGCGAGGAAGGTCTCGGAGGTCTCGATCCACTTCAGGCGGGTGCCGCACACCTTCTTCTGGGAGGCGCCGCTCGAACCCGGGGAGAACGTGCTCGTGGTACGGATCCAGCCGGACGAGGGAATGAGTCTCAGGGTGAACGTGAAGCGCCCGGGTTACCGTATGGACCTGAGGCCGGCGTGGCTCGAGTTCGACTACGAGCGGTCGTTCGCCGAGGACCTGCCCGAGGCCTACGAGCGGCTCCTGCTCGATGCCCTCATAGGGGATGCGGTGCTCTACACCAGGGCGGACGAGGTGGAGGCCTCGTGGTCCTTCGTGGACGAGGTGCGACGAGGCTGGGAGGAGGCCGGTGTTCCGATCCACGAGTACGCCCCGGGAAGCGCGGGTCCCCGCGAGGCGCGATACCTGCTTTCACGAGAGGGTCGACGATGGCGGATTCTGTGAGAGAACTCTTCGATCCCGAGACCATGGAGGCGCGGCTCGCAGAGCTGCAGGAGGCGGCCTCGCCGGGGAAGCCGCGGGAGATCCTGTTCACCCTCATCGTGGTGCACGACGAGGAAGGACGGCGTCAGGTGGAGCAGGCCCTGGACGGGCTCATGGGGATGCGGGCGGCGCGGATCATCCGGCTCGACCTCTCCCCCCACGAGCGCACGCGGATCTCGCTTTCGGCGCGGTGCAGCGTGGATGCGGCGAAGCGGGGGGTGTGTTTCCAGGAGGTGATCGTGGAGAACGGGCCAGACGATGCAGGGTGTGCACCGGGCACGTGGGGTGCGCTCGTGGTACGCGATCTGCCGGTGGTGGCCTGGTGGGCGGCTCCCCTGGAGGGACGGGAGGGGCTCCTGGACGTGCTCCTCGACCGGGTGGACAAGGTGCTCATCGACAGCGAGGCCCTGGAACAGAGGGGGGTGGGGCTGGAGGGGTTCATGGAGGGGGTCGGCCGCACGGTGCCCGAGGCGCGGGGGGTGCTCGCGGATATGGCGTGGGCACGGTACCGGCCGGTGCGGGCGCAGGTGGCGCGGGCGTGCGGGGAACGGTGGCGGGTGTGGCGGGAGGAGGGGGCCCGGCTGCGCGTGGCGGCGCCGAGCGAGGCGGGGGCGCGGCTGATCGCGGGGTGGGTGTGCAGCAGGCTGGGATGGGGGGGGAGGGAGCCGGGGGTGGGGCTGGGATGGGAAGGGGGTGCGGAAGAGGTGCGGGTGGCGTGGGAGGGGCGAGGAGGGGGGCGCGAGGAGGTGCGGGCGGGGGCGGCCGACCTGCCGGAGGACGCGGCGATATTGGCCGAGGAGTGCGAGAACCCGGTGAGCGACCCGCTCTACCGGGAGGCGCTGCGGTGCGCGGGGGTGTAGGCGCGCGAGATCCCCGCCGAGGCACCCCTTCGAGCGCACGAGTTCTCGAATAATCCTGCGTGGTACGCCCTCACCCCCTTGCAGAAGGGGGTTGTTTTCTGTATTTTTATTCATTATTCTCGGCATCCGTGACCGTGAGAGAGCATAAATATACAGGAGACGGTGTGAAAGGCAGGGAAGAGCGACTCAAACTCATCAGGCAGATCATCCGATCCTCGCGGGTCCGCAGCCAGGAGGAACTCCTCGAACGACTGGCCGCCTACGGGCACAGGATCACCCAGGCGACGCTCTCTCGCGACCTCAAGTTGCTCAAGGTGGGGAAGGTGGCCGAAGGGGAGAACGGGTACTACTACATCCTCCCCGGAGAGAACGAGACCGAGGGAGAGGTGGGCAACAACTTCGTCCAGGACTTCATCCGGGGCTTCAGGTCGCTCGAGTTCTCGGGAAATCTCGCGGTCATACGCACCCTGCCGGGGCACGCGAACAGCGTGGCCTTCGCCCTCGACACCTTTCAGATCCCCTCACTCCTTGGTACCGTGGCAGGGGATGACACGATCATCGCTGTCCTCAAGGAAGGCACGTCAAGGGAGGCCTTTCTCGAAACCCTCTCCCGTTACATCCCATCCTTCAGAGGAGCATAGATGCGCATAGCTGTTCTCGGAGCCACAGGCTACACCGGGATGGTGCTGATGAGGTTGCTCGCACACCATCCGCGGGTCTCTTCCATCATTCCTGTCTCTCGATCAAAGACCGGTGCCCTGGTGGGCGAGGTCGACAGGGGCTTTGGCGAGGCACACTCCTCTCGCCTCTCGCTTACAGGGGGGCGCTACGTCGCGCTGGAAGAGGCCGAGGCCCTCTCCCCCGAGGTGGTCTTCTCCTGTCTCCCCCACCTCGCTTCGGCAAAGGCCTGCGCCTCCTTCGTGGGAAGGGCCCTGGTCATCGACCTCTCCGCCGACTTCCGGCTCAAAGACCCCCAACTCTTCAAGGCCACCTACGGGGAGAACCATCCGGCGCCCCACCTGCTTCCCCGTGCGGTCTACGGGCTCGCCGAGTGGAACCACGACGAGATCGCCCGGGCGGACTTGGTGGCGAATCCGGGCTGCTATCCCACCGCAACCCTTCTCCCCCTCCTTCCCCTCGTGAAGGAAGGCCTGGTCCGTGAGACCGTGACGGTGAACGCCCTCTCGGGCATCTCGGGGGCGGGGAGGAAGCTCGCCGACACGTACCTGTTCACCGAGCGTACCGAGAACATGACCCCCTACCTTCCCGGGAGGAGCCACAGGCACCTCCCCGAGATGGAGCAGGAGCTGGGCGCCGTCTCGTCCCGGGTGCGTCTCCTGTTCACTCCGCACCTCGTCCCGCTCAAACAGGGTATGCTCGTCACCACGGTGTGCACCCTCACCCGAGAGGTCTCCGACGAGGAGCTGCGCGCATGCTACCAGGCGCACTACGGTTCACGCCCGTGGGTACGCATCATCCATCCCTCACTTCCCGAGACGAGGTGGGTGCGCGGCACCAACCGGTGCGATATAAGCTGGAAGAGAGAGGGCGACCACCTCCTGCTCTTCTCGGCGATCGACAACCTGGTGAAGGGGGCCTCGGGCCAGGCCGTACAGAACATGAACATCCGCCTCGGGTTCCCCGAAACCGAGGGGTTGCCCGACGGTGGCGAGATATAGGAGGGTATACATCACATGGACGAAGACGAGACCCACACCATCGTCGTCAAGATAGGCGGCCGCGCGGTGGAGGACGAAGCGTCCCTCCACCGGTTCCTCGAAGAGCTCTCCGGATTCCGGAGACTCGGCGGCAACGGGGTGCTGGTGCACGGCGGGGGGGCGGAGGTCTCCCGGATCAGCAGGCTGTTGGGGATAGAGCCGGTCTTCCGCGACGGCCTGCGCATCACGAGGCCGGAGGAGATCCCGATCCTGGAGATGGTGCTCGCAGGCAGGATGAACAAGTCCCTCGTACGGGCCGCCCATGCGGCCGGCATCAGGGCGGTGGGGCTCTCCGGTGCGGACGGCCCCATCCTCGTGGGCGAGGCGCTCTCCCCCGAGACGCGCACCGGGAGGGTGGTCTCCACCGATCCCTCCCTGCTCTCCCTCCTCATGGCGGCGGGGTACTTCCCCATCCTCTCCTCCACCACCATGGACTCCTCGGGAGAGGGCCTCAATATCAATGCCGATGAAGCCGCCCTCGCGGTGGCAGAGGCGCTGAAGGCCGATGCCCTGATCTTCCTCTCCGACATACCGGGAATCCTCTCGGGAGGAGAAGTGCTCTCCTCCCTCACCCCTGAGGAGGCCGAAGAGGCCATTGCCCGGGGGATCATCCAGGGCGGCATGATCCCCAAGGTGCGCTCGTCGCTCAGGGCCCTGGGAGCGGGCGTGGGGCACATCGTGATCGGACAGTACACCGGCGAAGGGGACCTCCGCCGTCTCCTCGAGGGCAAGACAGGCACCACACTCCACACGTAAGGGGTTTACCATGAAGCTCAAAGACCAGTTCGCCACGAACACCGCACTCCCCCGTCAGTACGGGAACGAGTTCCTCGTCCTCGAGCGGGGTGAGGGGGTGTACCTCTACGACATCGCGGGCAACCGGTACCTGGACTTCACCGCAGGGATCGCGGTGAACGCCCTGGGTTACGGCAGCGCAGAGATCTCCCGCATCATGGCCGAACAGGCGGAGAAACTCATCCACGTCTCCAACCTCTTCTCCACCATGCCCACGCTCACCCTGGCAGAACGCCTCTGCGCCTCGGGCGGATTCGCGGCTGCGCACCTGTGCAACAGCGGCACCGAGGCAAACGAGGCGGCCCTCAAGTACGCACGCCTCTATGCCAAGGCCACCAAAGGGGAACACGCCGTACGGTTCCTGTGCTTCACCCATGGGTTCCACGGCAGGACCATGGGGAGCCTCTCGGTGACCCCCACCCCGGCCTACCAGGAGAAGTTCCTCCCCCTCGTGCCGGGGGTGGTGACCGCACCCTACAACGACGTGGAGGCCCTCGAGGCCCTTCTCGACGAGCGGTACGCGGCCGTGATCGTGGAGCCGGTGCAGGGAGAGGGCGGCCTGGAGGTGATGAGCCGTGAGTTCGCCCAGGCCCTCAACCGGCTCTGCAGGAAGTACGACGTGCTCCTCATCGCCGACGAGGTGCAGACAGGGCTGGGCCGCACGGGGTACCTGTACGGATCCGAGGCAGTGGGGCTCGAGCCGGACATCATCACCCTTGCCAAGCCTCTGGGGGCTGGGCTCCCGCTCGGTGCGGCGCTCATCCCCGATCGGGTGAACGACCTCCTGGTCGTGGGCGACCACGGGAGCACCTTCGGCGGCGGACCGCTCGCCTGCGCGGTGGGGCTCCACGTCTGGGAGACCGTCTCCCGGCCGGAGTTCCTCGCAGAGGTGCGGGAGAAGGGCGAGTTCCTCGCCCGAAAGCTCGAGGCCATGGTGGAGACCTTCCCCTTCGTGCTTCAACGAAAGGGCCTCGGACTCCTTCAGGGGGTCGAGCTCTCCGAGAAGGTACCGGTGAAGGAGGTGATCGCCCGCGCGAGGGAGAAGGGGCTCCTCGTGCTCAGGAGCGGGAAAAACGTGCTCCGCCTCGCCCCGCCCCTGGTGGTGAGCCGTGAGGAACTCGAGGAAGGCTGCGCCATCCTCGAAGCCATATTCGCAGAGGACGTTTCATAAGGAGTGAGACATGAAGGAGATCAAGAAGATCGTGCTCGCCTACTCGGGAGGGCTCGACACTTCCATCATCATTCCCTGGCTCAAGGAGCAGTATCCGGGCTGTGAGGTGGTGGCGGTGTGTACCGACGTGGGCCAAAAAGAAGACTGGGAGGCCCTCAAGCAGAAGGCCATCGCCTCCGGGGCATCGAAGATCTACGTACTCGACGTGAAAGAGGAGTTGGTGAGGGACTACATCTTCCCCATGCTCCGGGCCGGAGCCATCTACGAGGGAAAGTACCTCCTCGGGACCTCGATCGCCCGTCCCCTCCAGGCCAAGAAGCAGGTGGAAATCGCCCTCAAGGAGGGTGCCGACGCCGTGGCCCACGGCTGTACGGGCAAGGGCAACGACCAGGTGCGCTTCGAACTCACCTACAAGGCCCTCGCACCCCATCTCGAGATCATCGCGCCCTGGCGGATGTGGGATATCCGCTCTCGGGAGCAGGCCATCGAGTACGCACAGAAGCACGGCATCCCCCTGGGCAACATCTCCAAAAAGAACATCTACTCCCGGGACTGGAACATCTGGCACATAAGCCATGAGGGGGGCATACTGGAGGACCTGTGGAACAGGCCCGAGGAAGACATGTTCATGCTCACCCGGTCGCCCAAAGAGGCACCCGATCAGGAGGAAGAGATCACGGTGGAGTTCGAGCAGGGGATCCCCGTGGCCCTCGACGGCGAGCGGCTCGGTCCGGTGGAGCTCCTCACCCGGCTCAACGAGCTGGGAGGTAAGCACGGCATCGGAAGGGCCGACGTGGTGGAGACCCGCGTGGTGGGGATGAAGAGCAGGGGCGTGTACGAGACGCCGGGCGGGACCATTCTCTTCACCGCCTTACGGGAGCTCGAGATGATCACCCTGGACGCCGAGACACTGAGCCTCAAACGCCAGCTCGCCGCCAGGTATGCGGAACTCGTGTACCAGGGCAAGTGGTTCACGCTCCAGAGGGAGGCCCTCGACGCCTTCATGAAGAGCGTGGCCCGGTTCCTCACAGGGAAGATCAGGCTCGCCCTCTACAAGGGCAACATCATCGTCTGCGGGAGATCCTCGGAGTACTCGCTCTACCTCCAGGACCTCGCCTCCTTCGGCGAGAGCAGCTACGATCACCGGGATGCCACCGGGTTCATCAAGCTCTACGGTCTCCCGGTAGGGGTGAGCGCCATGGTCCAGAAGAAGCTCGAGGCAGAGGGCGGGCCGGCAGAGGAGATGAAGGAGATGGCACGCTTCTCCGAGAAGTGAGCGGCGACCCTCGAGCACACCACACACGAGACAAGGAGGACGCATGGGATCGATTTCCTACAGGAACCTCGACCAGTGTGAGAGCTTTCACGCCCTCCTCAAGGAGAAGGGGGGGGCATCGCTCAGAGAGGTGCTCACACCCGAACGGGTGGGCTCGTACCAGGTGCCCGCAGGTGGAGGCCTCTTTTACAACTATGCGGCAAAGGCGGTGGACGAGCGCATCCTCTCCCTCCTCTCCGACCTCGCGAAGGAGCAGCAGCTCCTCGAGAAGTATCGGGCCCTGCTCGCAGGCGAGGTGATGAACACCGGAGAGAAGCGGAAGGTCCTCCACCACCTCCAGCGGGGTGAGCTCGCAGGCCCTGTGGTCCACGAAGGGGTGAACCTGAGGGAGTTCTACGTGGAGCAACACGAGAAGGCCTTCGAGTTCGCGCGGAAGGTCCACGAGGGGGTGGTGCGGGGCCCCTCGGGGGCACCCTTCACCACCGTGGTCCAGATCGGGATAGGGGGCTCCGACCTCGGCCCGCGCGCCCTCTACTATGCCCTCGAGGGGTATGTGCGGGCGACGAAGGGGGCCCTCCCCATGGAGGCGCGCTTCATCTCCAACGTGGATCCGGACGATGCGGCCGCGGTCCTCTCCTCCATCGACCCTGCACGCACCCTCTTCATCCTGGTCTCCAAGAGCGGGACCACGCAGGAGACCCTCACCAACGCGGCCCTCGTCTCCTCTTTCCTCCGGGAGAAGGGGATAACCGAGCCGAAGCGGCAGATGGTCGTGGTCACGAGCAAGACGAGCCCGCTCGCCCAGGATCCCGACTACCTCGCGGGGTTCTACATCGACGACTTCATCGGCGGCCGCTACTCGGCCACGAGCCCGGTGGGAGGAGTCGTCCTCTCGCTCGCCCTGGGGCCGGAGGTCTTCCAGGAGCTCCTCGCAGGGGCACACGAGGCGGACCGGTCGGCCCTCGAGCCCGATCCGCGTAAGAACGCGGCCATGCTCGACGCCCTCATCGGGGTGTACGAACGGAACGTGCTGAACCATCCCGCGACGGCCATCCTCCCCTACAGCCAGGCGCTCCACCGGTTCCCGGCCCACCTCCAGCAGCTCGACATGGAGAGCAACGGGAAGCGGGTGAACCGATGGGGTGAGCCCGTCGCCTATCCTACCGGGCCCATCATCTTCGGTGAGCCCGGCACGAACGGCCAGCACTCCTTCTACCAGCTCCTCCACCAGGGGACCGACATCGTGCCTCTCCAGTTCATAGGCTTCGTCGAAGGCCAGACGGGCTTCGACAGAGAGATCGACGGCTCCACCAGTCAGCAGAAGCTCAACGCGAACCTCGCGGCCCAGATCGTGGCCTTCGCCAAGGGCAAGGACGCCGAGGACCAGAACAAGCACTTCCCCGGCGGCCGTCCCTCGAGCCTGCTCTACGGCGGGCGGCTCACTCCACGGACCGCGGGGGCCCTCCTCGCACACTACGAGAACAAGGTGATGTTCCAGGGATTCCTGTGGAACATCAACAGCTTCGATCAGGAGGGGGTGCAGCTCGGGAAGGTGCTCACCAAAGAAGTGCTCGCAGGCACCCCGACCGACCCGGTCCTCACGGCATACGCCCGGATCCTGGGGGTACGCCGATCTTGACACCCCCCCTGTGCTCGGGTACGGTGAGGGAGAATCCTCTATCGAGAAAGGAGAAGGATTATGAGCATGATAGAATACGTGGAAGCGCGTGAAATCCTCGACTCCCGTGGCAACCCCACGGTGGAAGTAGACGTGGTGCTCGAAGACGGGTCCATGGGCCGTGCAGCCGTGCCCTCGGGGGCCTCAACCGGGGTGCACGAGGCGGTGGAGCTCCGGGATGGAGACAAGAAGCGGTACATGGGTAAGGGTGTGCTCAAGGCGGTGGAGAACGTGAACAACATCATCGCCCCCGAGATCGAGGGGCTCGATGCGCTCGACCAGGTGGACATCGACCGCACGCTCATCGAGCTCGACGGCACCGAGAACAAGGGCAAGCTCGGAGCGAACGCCATCCTGGGCGTGTCCATGGCCGTGGCAAGGGCGGCCGCCGATTTCCTCGGGATTCCGCTCTTCCGCTACCTCGGGGCCTACAAGGCCAACGTGCTCCCGGTTCCCATGGCCAACATCCTCAACGGCGGGGCCCATGCCGACAACTCGGTGGACTTCCAGGAGTTCATGGTGATGCCCGTGGGCGCCCCCTCGTTCAAGGAGGGCCTGCGCATGATCACCGAGGTCTTCCACACCCTCAAGGGGATCCTCAAGGAGAACGGCTACTCCACCACGGTGGGTGACGAGGGCGGCTTTGCCCCCAACCTCAAGTCCAACGAAGAGGCCGTGGAGCTCATCCTCAAGAGCATCGAGAAGGCGGGCTACAAGCCTGGAGACGACGTGATGATCGCCCTCGATCCTGCCACGAGCGAGCTCTACGATCCGGAGAAGAAGAAGTACGTGCTCAAGAAGTCCACGGGACAGGAACTCTCCTCCGAACAGATGGCCGATCTGTGGGAGACGTGGGTGAAGAAGTACCCCATCGTGTCCATCGAAGACGGCATGGCCGAGGACGACTGGGAAGGGTGGAAGATTCTCACCGACAGGATCGGCGACCGGGTACAGCTCGTGGGGGATGACCTTTTCGTCACCAACAGCACGCGTCTCGCCCAGGGGATCGAGAAGGGCGTGGCGAACGCCATCCTCATCAAGGTGAACCAGATCGGCACCCTCACCGAGACCTTCGAGGCCGTGGAGATGGCGAAGACCGCCGGGTACACCGCCATCGTCTCCCATCGGAGCGGTGAGACCGAGGACAACTTCATCGCCGACCTGGTGGTGGCCCTCGGCACCGGTCAGATAAAGACCGGGTCCTTGAGCCGTTCCGACAGGCTCAGCAAGTACAACCAGCTCCTCAGGATCGAAGAGATCCTGGGAGACACGGCCGAGTATCCAGGAAAGAAGGCCTTCTACTCCATCCGGAAGAGGGGCTAGAGAAACAGTTCCGCACCCAGGCGGGGCCTGTACGCCGCAGGCCCCGCTTTTTTATCCTTGCATGTGGTGTGTCCCCTGCCCGCTCCATGAGACATGAAGAGGCAGTGGGGCGTCAGTAGGCGATCCTGAACTCGTGATGCGTAGCGGTCGGCTGCATGGGGCGGATCTCCACGTTGAGGACCTGGGCGTAGAGCGGCCCCTTGTGGAGCCACCGGGCGAGCTCTTCCAGGGCCGCCTCGGGCCCTTCGGCGTACACCTCAACCGCGCCGTCGGGGGTGTTCCTCACCCATCCTACCAGGCCGAGGGCGCGTGCTTTCTGCAGACACGAGTACCTGAAACCCACGCCCTGTACCCGTCCTTCCACCCGTGCGAAGAAGGCCTTCATTTCCCCAGACACTCCGATACGTTCCTCAATATCTCTTCGTAATCGAACGGCTTGTAGATGAGGGGGAATGGTATCTCGAATCCGGGCTCGAGGAATCCGCTTATGACGATGACGGGCAGGTGCCCGCAGAACTTCTTGAGGAATCTGATCCAGTAGTCCCCGCCGAGCCCCGAGAGCCGGTAGTCGGTGACGATGCACTGAATGTCATGGTCGATGAGGATCCTGAGGGCACCGAGACCGTCGGAGGCCACGTGGACGTGGAAACGTCCGTCTTTGGAGAGGAAGTCCCTGAGGCTGAGGCGTATGGCATCGTCGTCTTCCACGAGGAGTATGTGGGGGAGGTCTTTCTCACTCATTGTCGAACACCTTCCGTATCTCCGAAGCGAGGGCTTCGAACTCGAAGGGCTTCCTGAAGAAGGCGTCGGCCCCTTCGAGGAGGATCTGCTGTTTCTCTCCGTCCCCCTCCAGCCCTGTGATGGCGAATACCACGGGAGCCCCCCAGGCGGATTCCTCCTTGATGCGACGACACAGCTCGTGGCCGTTGATGCCGGGAAGATCGAGGTCGAGGAGCACGAGATCGGGACGTTCGCGGGCGAGGAGCATGCCCGCCTCGAAGCCGTCGAAGGCCTGGAGTATGGTGTAGCCCGGGAACTGTTTCTCGAGATATCGGCGCAGGAGGTTGTTGAGCTGGCGGTCGTCGTCGATGATGAGGATGCTGCCGGCGTTGAGATCCGCGAGCTCCTGGAGTTCGAGGGGGATCTTCATGCCGCGCTTCTCGAGGAAGTGGAGGAGGTCTTCGAGATACACGCGGTAGTGTCCTCCGGGGGTGGTGAAGCCCTTGAGGTGTCCCTGCTTGATCCAGTTGATGGCGGTCTGGTTGACCACACCGCAGATGTTGGCCACCTCGAGCGCCGAGAAGGTACGCACTTTCATCTTTCTCTGCGCCATCCGAGAGCTCCCGACGTACAAACCATACTTTTTCTCTTATTCGCTATGATTCTATTCATAGGATAAGTGTATTATATCCAAAATCCCCGAAAAGTCAATTGAAATAGGGTGCAATTCCAGATACCATGAGAAAATCCAGGAGGTTCCATATGGGAGATCGTATCAGAAATCCGTATGTGGGGATAGAGGGGTACCGGTGCTTCGGGTGTGCCCCCCACAATCCGGTGGGGCTCAGGATGTCGTTCGAGGTGGAGGGGGAGGAGGTGGTGTGCAGGTGGGAGCCGCGGGAGGAGTTGCAGGGCTACTACCGGGTGCTCCACGGCGGGATCCAGGCGACGCTCCTCGACGAGGCGGGGAGCTGGGTGGTCTTCGCCCTGGTGGGGACGTCCGGAACCACACAGGAGCTCCAGGTCTCCTACGAGCGGCCGGTCTACGTGGACAGGGGGGCCCTCACGGTGCGGGCGCGCCTTTCGCACATGGAGGGCCACCTGGCCCATGTGGAGGGGGTGATCGAGGACGGCGAGGGCCGGGTGTGCGCGAGGGGGCGGATGGTCTACTTCACGGTGCCCGAGCACATCGCGAGGCGCCGGTTCTTCTACCCGGGGCGGGAGGCCTTCCTGGAGGGGGCTACCGGCGATCGGTGAGGATGCGGGTGAGGGCCCCGCGGTCGAGGATGCGCACACGCCTGCCCGTCTTTTCGATGAGTCCTCCCCGGCGAAGCTGGGAAAAGAGGCGGGAGAGCGAGGGGCGCGTGGTACCGAGATAGGTGGCAAGGTGTTCCACGGTGGAGGGGAGGGTCACGGTGCCGTCGGGATCGGCGGGCAGGGAGAGCAGATAGCGGGAGAGGCGTTCACGGAGGGAGAGGAGGGTGAGGAACGAGAGGCGGCGGGAGAGGGCGAGGAGCTTGTCGGAGACGTCGGCGAGGAAGGAGGAGAGGAGGACCGGATAGTGGCGGAAGAGAAGAAGGAGGTCCTCTTTCTGGAAAATCGCGGCCTTCCCTGAGGTGAGGGCGCGGACCTGCACGGGAAGCCGGGGGTCGGGGGCGAAGAGCACGGCAGGGGCGAGGACCGAGGGTGCGTCAAAGCGCTCCACGGTGATGGTTCTGCCCTCGGGGTCGACGATCTCCCCTGCACAGGAGCCCTCGAGGAGGACCCAGAGCGCGGTGTAGGGTTCCTCCTGGAGGAGGAGGATCTGAGTGCGGCGAAAAGGGTGGAGGGTGGGGAGAGCGCGCGTGAAGGCGGTGCGGGCTTCGTGTGGGGAGAGGGGGGAGAAGAGGGGGACCTGGAGGAGGCGACGGAGGAGAGGGGGGAGGGGGGCGGAGGTATCCTTCCTGGCATTCATGATAAAAATATAACATTTTTTCTCAAGAAATGTAACAAGCGTTACATACACCAGGTCTCCCCCTGTGTAGACTCGAGGCAGCACGATACCGGGAGGAGATCATGAAGCGTACGATCATCACCATAGACGAGGACCTGTGTACCGGATGCGGGGAGTGCATCCCCAATTGTCCGGAAGGGGCGCTCCAGATCATCGACGGAAAGGCGCGCCTCATAAGCGACCTGTTCTGCGATGGGCTGGGGGCCTGCATCGGCCACTGCCCGGTGGGGGCCATCAGCTTCGAGGAACGTGAGGCCGAGCCCTACGACGAGCGGGCCGTCATCGCGAACATCGTGAAGCAGGGCCCGGAGGTGATCCGCGCCCACCTCACCCACCTCGCGGAACACGGCGAGGAGGAGTACCTCTCCGAGGCGATTGCCTACCTTCATGAGCACCACATCCCGGTGCCGGAGTACAGGCCCGCCGTGCCCCATGCCTTTGCGGGTTGTCCCTCGAGCGTGGCGCGCACCATCGAGCGGGCAGAAGAGCCATCCCAGATCTCCACACCTTCCGCTCTCTCCCAGTGGCCCATCCAGCTCCACCTCGTCCATCCGGAGGCACCATTCTTCAGGGGAGCCCATCTGCTGGTGGCAGCCGACTGCACGGCCTTCGCCCTCGGCGGATTCCACCCCCAGCTCCTCGCAGGGAGGAAACTCCTCATCGCCTGTCCCAAGCTCGACGAAGGCCAGGACGTGTACCTCGAGAAACTCTCCCACCTCTTCACCCATGCCCGTCCTGCGAGCATCACGGTGGCCATCATGGAGGTTCCCTGCTGCAGGGGACTCCTCTACCTCGTGGAAGAGGCCCTGAAGCGATCGGGTACCGAGGTGCCACTCTCTCTCACCGTAGTGAGCATAGACGGTGAGCTCATATCCAGGGAGCAGATCACTCTCTGATCTCCCTGTCCTACACCACAACCTACAGGAGGATGCACCATGAGTATGTTCTGTTTCCAGTGTCAGGAGGCTGCCCGCGGCACAGGATGCGAGATCCGCGGGGTGTGCGGCAAGACTGACGAGGTATCGAACCTGCAAGATGTGCTCATTCACGTGCTTAAGGGAGTCGCTTTCTATCACAGAGCTGCCCGTGAGGCCGGCATTGAATCGCAGAAAGCTGAAGACCTCATTATCGAAGGACTCTTCACCACGGTCACCAACGTGAACTTCGACCCCGACGACTTCGTGAAAAGGATCCACCAGGCACTCCACGTCCGTGAAACCTTGAGGAAGAGCCTCCATGAGTCTGGTATTCGGCTGCAAGAGCCTGATTTCGCCCGATGGCACGAGGGCAGTCCCACCGAATGGAAGAGAAAGGGATACACGTGGGGACCGAGGCGGACTGAAGATCCGGATGTACGGTCGCTCAAAGAGCTCCTTCTCTACGGTATCAAAGGTATGGCTGCCTACACCCACCATGCTGCAGTCCTCGGCTACAGGGACGAGAGGATCATCTCCTTCATCGAGAGGGCATTGCTCGCCACAGAAGATACCACTCTCTCTCCCAACGAGCTCATCGATATGGTGATGGAGTGCGGCCGCACAGGTCTTCTCGCCATGGAGCTTCTCGACGAGGCCAACACATCCACCTATGGGAATCCCGAGGTGAGCACCGTGAACCTTGGGGTGAGGAACAGGCCGGGGATCCTGGTGAGCGGACACGACCTCAAGGATCTCGAGGACCTCCTCGAACAGTCGAAGGATGCGGGCATCGACATTTACACCCACGGAGAGATGCTCCCGGCCCACTACTATCCTTTCTTCAAGAGGTATCCTCATTTCGCCGGCAACTATGGAAACGCATGGTGGAAACAGGTGGAGGAGTTCGAGGCTTTCGGCGGCCCCATCCTCATGACCACCAACTGCCTCGTGCCGCCCCCTGCGAACGCCACCTACCGTTCCAGACTCTACACCACCGGTCCGGTGCGGTATCCCGGCGCGCGTCACATCCCTGAGAGGACACCAGGGGCTCGAAAGGACTTCTCGCGCCTTATCGAACACGCAAAGACCTGTCCACCTCCTACCCAGCTTGAGGAGGGCACCATCGTAGGGGGCTTCGCCCACCACCAGGTAGCGGCAGTGGCGGACAAGGTACTCGAGGCGATAAAGACCGGCAAGATCACCCGGTTCGTGGTGATGGCGGGCTGCGACGGCCGATCCCCCTCGCGCTCATACTACACCGAGTTCGCACGGAGCCTCCCCCAGGACGCCGTGATCCTGACCGCAGGGTGTGCGAAATATCGATACAACAAGCTCCCGCTGGGAGAGATCGACGGAATACCCCGTGTCCTCGACGCAGGGCAGTGCAACGACAGCTACTCGCTCATCAAGACCGCCCTCACCCTCAAGGAAGCGCTGGGCCTCACATCGGTGAACGATCTTCCCATCGTCTACAATATCGCCTGGTACGAACAGAAGGCGGTCATCGTCCTCCTCGCCCTCCTCTCCCTCGGGGTGAAACGCATTCACCTCGGTCCTTCTCTCCCCGCCTTTCTCTCCGAGAGAGTACGCGACATCCTCATCAGAGAATTCGAAATCGGCACCATCGCCACGGTGGACGATGATCTCGACCGGATGCTCGGTGCTGCAATGGTCTAGACGAGGATGAACCCTCATTGCCCATGAGGAGGAGGTGGGAACCCCCTCCTCCTTGACCTCAAAGGGGATCTCCGCGCCGCACGACTGCATCCAGCCAGGGCTCCCGCGTCGTCGACCCAGTGCCATATGCCTGAGTGCAAGATCGTCCCTCTCCTTCTCCTCCCGCTTCTTCCCCACCTTCTGCCCCCTTTTCCTCCTCGCATAGTACCGGCTCCGACTCACGCCAAACGCCTCACACGCATCCTTCACCCGGTACCCTTCCCCCACCAGCCGCTCCACCGCCTCTATCTCCCCAACAGCTCCTTCGTTTTTTTTAGTATCTCGATCTGGATCGCCTGCTTCGCTATGATCTTCTCAAGCTGCTCTATCTTCGCTCGATAGGTGTCCTTCTCCTTCCTGCCGTCTGCAAGGGCTCTCGTGCCCCCTTCCAGAAACCTGTCCCGCCATCGGTAGTACATCGTCTGGCTGATCTGGTGTTCCCGGCAGATCTCGGCGATCTGCCGTTCGCCTCGGAGTCCTTCCAGGACGATCGCAAGTTTCTCTTCAGTGGTCCATGTCCGCTTCTTCATCTGCGTCCTCCTCCCTTATTCCAGTCTTACCTCTACCATTTCTCCGTGTCCACTCCTACGGGACGCAGTATACACATGAACTCCAACCTTCCCCCCATCCCCCTGTCGCCCACCACACACTCAGTAGGAGCACGCTCAGCTTCTTCATGCTTCCCCTCCTTCACCTACCATGTCCTTCCTGGCCCATACAACGAGTAGAGCTTCAACAATTGCCAGTACCAGTCTGCCGGATACTGCACGTCCATCCACACCTCATACCCCTCCTTCACCCCCCACACATCATACAGGAACATCTCAACCATCTCCCGATCCTCCCGACTCATCATGGGACATCCATCACTCGCCCAATGCCCATACGGATCAGGCCCTTCATAGTCATGCTGGCGCCAACTTAACCCATCACCATCGTCATCCAGCCCCGAATAAAACACCACATCTCCATCCAATACCACAGTGTTATGAACTAGCCCTGAACTTATACATTTCCCTTCCAGCCAAGAATGTCCTTTCTCCAGTCTCAGCCACGCATCCGCCATGATCGTATTCCCCTGCAACTCCAACCCGGCCAACGGATGATCCGCACCAAGCGGCTGGTTATGTGACCCACTCTTCAAATTATCCACTGACTGCACCCCGTCTATCATCACTCCCTCCTGCCACCCCCTCTCCACATTTTCCTTGACCAGCCATATTGTATCCAACCCCAAAAACCTCTTCTCACCATAATCAGTAAAGATAGCTCCACATGTTCCGCTCCACCTTCTCCCCACACCACAAACCGCTCACGGATGATTCCTCACTCATCCACGCCCATCTTACTTCTTCTTACTCCTCTCCCACTCCGCTACCTCCCTTGCAGGTTCCCAGGTCCCTCTCACACGAGTATCCCAAACCCGCTCAAGGAAAAACCCCGTCACGCACGTGTCGTCCCACTTCGTCCCCCTGTACACCTCCCTGATCTCAAACTCCACCTCCTTCGCCGCCCGCGGCAGCTTCACCACGTGAAACTTCACCACATCAGGAAACGCCACCTCCACCTCAAACGGCTCACCCCCGTCCACCGACCGTATCACCGCACGCTTCACCCGGTTGTTCATCTTGTACAGGTGCGGCCGTAAAGGATCCACAAACCCGTTCAACACCACAAACCGATCAGCTCCCTCACCTTCTCCCTCAACCTCTCCAATCAAATCCCCATCCACTCTCACGCGACGCCCTTTAAACCTAATCCGGATCTTCTCCCCTATGCCAGGACCTTCCACTCCTTCAACCCACGGTTCTACACTCGCACAGTTAAAATACCAGTTTTCTATATATGAGGGTGTTCTATGTAACACAAAAAGTTCTACCATCTTTTCACCTGTATAGTGTATTTCCCTCCCTCTCACCTTTTCCCGCAGATACGAGGATACCCCAAGCCACTCCACACCTGGCTCATCGGGGATACCTCCTATAGGCTTCCCATCTTCTTCAAAAAATCCTTTTTCTTCCCATTTTCCCTCACGGGTGAACTCCAAAATTTTGTAAGGTTCCATAGCCCATGTCACACACATACTCCCCTTGGTATCAAGTGGGTGATAGATACTCCATCCGCCACCCCAAACCAGTCTTATCTTTACCCCTTCTACTGTTGCGTACATATACCCGTCGTCTTCTTCCTCAATCATTTCTCTGTATATCCACACAGATTTATATCTTTCCATGTAGGGATTGATGTAAAAATACAGTTTATCCTCTGCAATTCTCATAAAAAGTATCCTCTCTGTCTCTCCATAATTCACAATAAAATCTTCTGAGTTACCAATACCACTGCTCATGATCAATAACACAAATAGAAATCTCCTCATTTTCACTCACCCCAAATTGATTCAGAGAATGTCCACCGCCAAGTTTCATACAGACCAAGATATATTTCATAATTATTCTTAAGACCCCATTCAGTATATAACGTATTTACCAGGTTACTATAAATCTCAGGAGGAAACATAAAACATCCATCGCTTGCCCAATAGTATCCATTATGATCTGTATGAAGCCACCACCGACTATCTTCTTCGTCATCATATCCTGTATATTGTATGATATCCCCATCCATCACCACAGCATTATGCAATAAGCCAAGACCATCCCATCCACCACTGTTAACTTTAAAAAGTCTCAGCCACACATCGCTCATGATCGTATTCCCCTGCACCGTGCCAAGCACAGGATGCTCGTACGACTGGTTCCGTATCGTCCTATCAGGCCTATCCTTCCACAAAGAGTCCACAGTCTGCATCCCTGTGAATACCCGTGCCTCACTCCCCTCCCCTTCAACACTCTCCTTCCTCAACACAAGACTATCCAACCCAAGATTCCTCCCTTCATGGAAGTTAGAAAAATAGCTCGCTCCCTGCCGGAATACTTCTCCCCACACCACAAACCGCTCACGCACTATCCCTTGCTCGTCCACCCCCAAGGCAAGCATCTTCTCCCCCAGATCCCACTCCACCCCCAACGCTTCCATCCCAATCATCACCTGCCCTCCATTCGCACTCTCCCTCCTCCTCTCCCTCTCATCCCACACACATCCCCTCTCCTTCAACACCGCCTCCCCTCCAAGCCGCAACAGCTGCTCCTCACTCACCCCCACAGGAACCCGCCCCGTCCCGTAGATCGCCACCACCCCCGCATCATCCACCCCCAGCACCTCCTTCAGCGTCTGCGCATCGTAGTGCCTCGCATCCTACTCCCCTTCCACTCCCTCAATCCCCAACTGCCCATCCCCATTCTCCCCCATCCCCCATAAGCTCCCATCCTCCTTCAGCACAAACGCGTGCCACTGCCCTGCCGCCATCGCCTTGGCCCCCTCCATCACCTTCACCCATGGATAGGCAGGATCCCTCTCCATCCATCCCCCCTTAGACAGCCATACACTCTCCTCGGGTACCCACACACTCCCATCCTCCTTCAACAGAAGCGTGTGCCACCCCCCCGTCGCCACCTCCTTCACATCCCCCTCGAATACCTTCGTCCACCTCCACACATATTCCTCGCCCATCCCATAGCTCTTCTCCTTCATTCTCACCCCCATTATCCCCATGTCGTTCCTTCCAGCACCCCATACGCTCCCATCCTCCTTCAGCACAAATGACTGGTCCCCTCCCGCCCACACCGCCTTCGCACCCTCCATCACCTTCGTCCACTCCTCTCTCCCCCTCCTCCCCCCCACCCCAAGCTGCCCTGAATGGTTCTCCCCCACCACCCACACACTCCCATCCGCCTTCAACGCCAGCGCGTGAGACTCCCCTGTCGCCACGTCCACTACCCCCTCCATCACCTTCTTCCATCCAAACCCCTCCTTCCAATTCATCGCAGGCTCCACTCCAAACTTTGTCTCCTCCTCCCACCCCGCTACCCACAGGCTCCCATCCTCCTTTATTATAAACGAATGCACCGAACGCGCTGCGATCTTCACCACCCCCTCCGCCACCTTCACCCACTCCATCCTCACCCACTTCTCCCTGTCCCACTTGTCCTCCTCCACAAGCCCAAGCTGCCCATATACGTTCGATCCTATCCCCCACACAGTCCCATCCTCCTTCAACACCAGAATGTGACCTCCGCCCATGGCTATGTCCTTCACCCCATCCCACTCCCGTATCTTCACCCACTTCCGCACCTCCTCCTCCCTCCCCATCAGCCACTTCGCCAACGGCCCCACCCCCCACAAGCTCCCATCCTTCTTCAGCACCACCGAACTGTACCTCTCAGCCGCCACCTCCCTCACCCCCTCCATCACCTTCACCCACTCCCCCACCCAGTCCTCCACCCACTCCTTCCACTCCTCCTCTCCACTCACCACTCCCACCATCAACAGGACCATCACGAACACCACTGCTCTCTTCATCTTCATACCTCCTCACTCACTAGTATGTTGTACTGCGCCCATTAAGTCAAGACAAAAAGGGTAGGGGCACTGTCAAGGAGGAGTGTTGAAATTGAGCTGGAGCTGATAAGGGGTGCGTCTCCCCACCTCTTGTATCACCTGCATGCCCACCACGTAGAGGCCTACCACCTCATCTGCATGGGCATGGCTCATATACCCAGGATACCTCCGTAGAAAGCTTCTCATGTGCCGAAACATGTTCTCCGCAAGGTTGCTCGTCCTCACCTTCTCCTTCCACTCATAGGGTAACTCCAGATAGGAGAAGAGCCGCTCCTTCCGCCACAGGAGGGAGGCCGTCATCCGGGGAGCCTTCGCCGCCCACTTCTTCACGAATGCCTCCAACGCACGTGCTGCGTCCTCCTTCCCTCCTGCCTCAAAGAGCTTCCAGTACTCCGCTCGAAAAGCTCGCCTCTCCTTCTGGAGGTCTGCGTTCTTCCCCTTCCGTTCCCCCATGTCCTGCAGGAGCTTCTGCTCAAGCGTACCCTGCAGGTGCCACAGACATATCTGCTTTTTCGCCTCGGGATACACGGTCTCCACCGCCTGCCAGATGCCTTCTGCCTCATCGGCCACCACCAGCTCCACCTCCTCAAGCCCCCGCTCGTAGAGCCCGGTAAGGAGTCGCTCGTAGCTCGCTCGGTCCTCCTGCTCCGCAACGACCCAGTCGAGGAGCTCATGAGATCCGTCCTCCTTCACCCCCACGGCACTCAGGACAACCAGCTTCTTCTGACCCCTCCCACGCCTCTTTGCCCACACTCCATCCAGCACGAGCGCCTTCACCCCACCAAGCGGCCGCCTCCGCCACTGCTCCTTCTCCTCACGAAGACGCTTTATGAGCCGCAGGAGTGTCTGCGGGTGAGCCTCGCCTATCCCCAGCTCCCGTAACAGGATGGCCCACGTCCGCGCGCTCATCCCTCCCACATACCCGAGAAGGAGCTGCTCGGCGAGGGCCACGAGCCTCTGCTCATAGGCGACCAGCTTCACCTCCTTCCCCCCGCCGGTGCGGATGCGGGGCACGCGTACATCCTCGATCGGCCCCCAGGGGGTCTGCACGGTCTTCCATTTCCTGTAGCCGTACCGGTAGTACTGCCCTTTCTCAGGCTCCCCTCGTGCATATCGTGGTCGTCCTACTGCCTCCTCTCTCAGCGTCTCAAGGAGGTGTTCCAGGTACGTCTTGTAGGTGTGGCGCACCTCCTCCCGTAGCTGGTCTTCCACTTGTTTCATCAGATCAGAGAGGGTATACTGTGTCTCAATCAGTGTGCGTGTGTTACCACGCTTCATGGGGTATCTCCTCCTTGAAAAAAGGATTAGTGTGGTGGGAGATACCCCTTATCTTTTTTCCCCGCCTTTTTCAACACTCGATGTTACAATCCCAGGGTAGGAGCCTTTTGCGCTGTTTTCACGCAACGATAGGTAAAGACATTACAAGCGGGTGGGGATTTATTTTACCCCAAAAAAGCGGTCCAACGGTGCGATAGTAAGGGGAAAACGAGGTCGGAGTTGAAAAATTGACCCCAAAAAAGAGGGCCCCCGGGTTTTTCCATGATAGAATCATGGTAGCAGAAAACCGACGGAGGGGCCCATGGCAAGTATAGCACAGAAATCACTTTTTTGCTGGCACGATGTAGAAGCATTGGGGGATTTACATCGGCTTCGGCTGGTGTTGGAGAACCTGCCGGATGAGGAACTGATGCAGCAGCTGGAACAGAGGCGGGGGAGAGGCCGGAATGAGTATCCGGTACGGGCGATGTGGAACTCGCTCGTTGCGGGGATAGTGTTTCAGCACCCGAGCATCGAGCAGCTACGCCGGGAGCTCTTGCGGAACGGGCAACTGAGGGACCTGTGTGGATTTGATCCTACCCGGGGAAGCGATGCGGTACCCAGTGCCAGCGCGTACAGCCGGTTTCTTTCCACCTTGAGGAAGCGGAGTATCCGGGAAGCACTGGTAAGGGTGTTTACCAGCCTGGTGGATCAGTGCTACCGGGAGCTGCCTGGATTTGGGCGGCGGCTGGGAGCCGATGGGAAGGGGATAGCAAGCGTTGCCCGTCGAAGGGGGAAGGGTGCCGGAGACCGGCGAGGGGAGCACGATGCGGACTGGGGGTGTCATGAGTATGTGTATCAGAATGAACGGGGGGAGGTGCAGAAGTCGGTAAAGAAATGGTTCGGGTTTACGGTGCACCTCCTTGCGGATACAGCGTATGAACTGCCGGTGGCCTTTACGGTGAGTCGGGCCTCAAAGCACGAGGTGCCGGTGATGCGAAAGCTGATTCGGTCCCTGGATCGCCATCGGCCGCATATACTCAAGGCGGCGGAAGTGTTCACGGCCGACCGGGGCTATGATGATGGCACGTTGATAGATCTGTTGTGGCACGAGCACCGGATCAAACCGGTCATCGATATTCGCAACCTGTGGAAAGATGGAGAACAGACCAGGCTGGTCCCGGGGACAAGAAATGTGGTGTATGACTACCAAGGGACGGTGAGTTGTGTCTGTATGGCCACGGGGACGCAGCGGGAGATGGCCTACCGGGGATTTGAAGAGAAGCGGGGCACGTTGAAGTACGGCTGTCCTGCGGTGCACTATGGGTATGGATGTGAGGGCAAAGCCTCCTGTCCCTTGGCCTCCTGTATTCGGATCCCCCTCTCCACGGACCGCAGAGTCTTCACGCCTCTCGCCCAGTCTTCGTATCGGTGGAAGCGGGAGTATGCCAAGCGAACGGCCTTGGAGCGGATCCACAGCCGGCTGGATCGAAGCTTTAGCCTGGAACTCCACACGATCCGGGGGCAGGAGAAACTGTCGGTTCACCTTACGCTGGTGTTTTCTGTCATGAGTGCCCTTGCCCTGGGACGAGTGCGAGAGAACCAGCCAAACCAGATGCGCTCCCTGGTCAGGCCTGCGGCCTAACGAGCGGTCTTACCGAAACCGATCCCCCGTATCCACGTTCCCTTGAGGAATCCTGAGGGAAGGTGTGTCCAGTTCGGATACAGAACCGCCGTGGTGGAGTGAACGCGAGCAAACCATCGTGCATAGTGTACCGTTGTGAGCACTATTCCGGATGAGAATACGGTAACGTTGACACCCTAAGCAGGCATTACAGCGCGTTGTTGCCCAGGATTCCCGTTGGGTTACTACAAAAAGCAGTACAGCGCAAAAGGCTCTCCCCACATTCCTCTTCACATGGTAGACTTCTTTCATACCTTCCATCCAGAGGAGGGACTATGGCGAGGATCACCTACAGGGACATCGTGATAGAGACACGACAGGGGGACATCGCCTCACAACCCGACCTTGAGGCGATCGTGAACGCGGCCAATGCCATGCTCATGCCGGGTGGAGGGGTCGCAGGTGCCATTCACCGCGCCGCAGGCCCAGGGCTCGCAGAGGAGTGTCGCACATACGCGCCCATCAAGCCCGGTGAGGCGGTGATCACCGGAGGTCACAATCTCCCAAATCGTTACGTCATTCACACCCTCGGGCCTGTCTACGGCCAGGACAAGCCTGAGGCCGACATTCTCGCCCGGTGTTATGAAAACTCCCTCACGTTGTGCGAGAAACACCAGATAGAGAGTGTGGGGTTTCCCGCCATCTCCACCGGTGTCTTCGGCTATCCCATGAGAGAGGCGGCCGAGGTGGCCTTTGCCACGATCAAATCGATGATCGAGAAGGGGCTCACCTACCCCAAGAGGATCGTCTTCGTCCTCTACCGGTCCCAGGACCAGGCCCTCCACGACGAGGTGCTCTCCCGCATCTTCCCCTCGTCATGAGGACCCGCCACTACGTGAGGTCCTCCAGCGTGATGAGCGGAAAAGCGCCGTAGGCCGGTTCCTCGTAGGGGTGGGCCTCCACGAGGGCACGTAACACGTTCTTCAGCACCTCTTCCCTGCAGATGCACTCCACCTTCACCTCCCGTACGTGCTCCACCTTTCCCTTTTCGCCGATGAACGGATCGCTCCCCTCGAGGGGTCGGAACTGGCCCGTTCCCTCGGTCTGCCAGGCACAACTGTCGTAGGCCTCGTACCGCCCGGCTCCGGCGGCAAAGACCGCCTCCTTCACCTTCTCTGCATGCTCCACAGGCACGTACCATTCCACCTTATAGAGACGCGGCATGCACACCTCCTCGGCTCATAAGGTGCATCCCCGTACTCCTCGTGTCAACCCTTTCCAGTATAGTGTTTTTGAGGTATCTTCCATACCATGGAAACGATCGTACGGGTGGAACACTGCCACAAGACCTATGGAACCTTCCGGGCCCTCACCGATCTCTCCTTCTCCGCCGGACGGGGCGAGTGCGTGGCACTCCTCGGCCCCAATGGGGCGGGGAAGACCACCATGATCAAGATCCTCTACGGCAAGGCACGCCGTGATCCGCACCCCGAGACCCGGGTGGAAGTCTTCGGGCTCGACCCGGAGGAACACGAACTCACCATCAAACAGCGTACCGGCGTGGTGCAGCAGGAGAATAACCTCGACGACGAACTCAACGTGGTGCAGAACCTCAAGATCTTCGCACGTTTTTACAGGATGAAACCCTCCCGCGCCAGAGCGCGCATCGAAGAGCTCCTGGAGTTCATGGAGCTTTCGGAGAAGAGGGATCAGCCGGTGAAGGCCCTCTCCGGCGGGATGAAACGGAGACTCGTCATCGCCCGGGCCCTCCTCAATCAGCCCGAGCTTCTCTTCCTCGATGAACCCACCACGGGGCTCGATCCGCAGGTGCGCCAACTCATCTGGGACAGGATTCGGGCCCTCACCAGACAGGGAGTGACGGTCCTCCTCACCACCCACTACATGGAGGAGGCCTACCACATCGCCGACAGGATCATCATCATGGACCACGGCAAGTCGCTCCTCGAAGGCAACCCGAGGGAACTCGTGGAGAAGCACATAGAACCCCAGGTGGTGGAGGTCCTCATCCCCTCCTACACCCCGCCGTCGGGCGATTCCCTCAGAGTGGAACATTCCGAGGAGCGGACCCTCGTCTACGCCCCCTCGAGAGAGGAACTCGAAACCTTTACCGCCGAACTCCCGGCCGGGAGCTATTTCATCCGCCCCTCCACACTCGAGGACCTGTTTCTCAAGATCACCGGAAGGAGGCTGAAAGATGGTCAATGAAGCCCTCTCCCTTCACGCCCCGTTCTTGTACCGGATCTACAGCGTGTGGTTCAGACACGTGCGCGTGTACTCCCAGAATCTCCTCGCCAACGCCTTTCCTCCCTTCGTGGAGCCGATCATCTTCCTCATCGGGATCGGCCTGGGACTGGGACGCTTCGTCCCCGACATCAACGGCCAGCCCTTCGTCCAGTATCTCGCCATCGGGATCATCGTCACACCCGCCATGTTCACCGCAGCCTACGAGTGCACCTTCGGTACCTTCATCAGGCTCAAGTACGAAAAGATCTACGACGGCATGCTTGCCGCCCCTCTCACCGCACACGATCTCCTCATCGGAGAGATCCTCTGGGCGGGAACCAAGGGGTTCTTCTTCTCCTCAAGCGTACTCGTCGTGGTGAGCATCTTCGGCATCCTGAACCCACTCCAGGTGATCATCGCCCCCCTCGTGGGATTCCTGACCGCGAGCATGTTCGCCACCATCGCCTTCATCATCACTTCCATCGTGGACAACCTCGAACAGTTCAACTTCTTCTTCACAGGGTTCATAGAACCCATGTTCTTCCTCTCCGGGGTGGTGTTCCCCATAGAGCAGCTCCCGGACTGGCTCAGGCCAGTGGCGGAGGTCTTCCCCCTCACCCACCCCGTCCGTCTCCTCAGGGCATACTCCATGGGTGATATGGGTCTCACCCAATTGTGGGACATCCTCTACTGTGTGGTACTCATTGTACTTGCAGGATGGTTCGGGATGCGCAGGCTCAGACGCCAGATGGTGGACTGAAAATTTGACGAATCCGCAGGATCGGGGTACAATAGTCTATTGAAAAAAGAAAAGCTTCCGATAGCGAGGAGGTGACACTATCGGAAGCCAGAAAAAAAGGAGGCTGAAGGAGAGCGCGACGCGCTCTCCTTTTTACGTTATTATAAACATCGGAAGGAGGAGAAAGTTACACAAGGCCCTTTCCGGCACTCTCTTTTTTGAGTAGAGTGTAAGGAGAGACCACAGATCAGGGAGGGAGCCATGCTCGCACGACCACAGGCACTCACCGGACCTCAGACCGGTGCGCTTCAAAGGATCCTCACCAATATCTACCTCTGGATGACGGGAGGCCTCGCCCTCACCGGCGTGGTGTCCCTGGGAGTGGCAAGTTCACCGACACTCCTCAGGACGTTCTTCAGCAATCCCCTCATCTTCTTCCTCCTCATAGGAGGAGAGCTCGCCCTCGTCTTCTACCTCTCTCTCCGGATACAGAAGATGAGCCCCTTCGCGGCCACGGTGGCGTTCGCATCCTATTCGGCGCTCAACGGGGTGACCCTCGCCCCCCTCTTCCTCGTCTACACGGGAACGAGCATCGCCCAGGTGTTCTTCATCACCGCAGCCACCTTCGCGGGGATGAGCGCCTACGGCTATCTCACGAAGCGCGATCTCTCCAGGGTGGGGAGCATCGTGGGGATGGCTCTGTGGGGGCTCATCATCGCCTCTCTCGTGAATATCTTCCTGCGAAGCGAAGGCTTCTCACTCATCATCTCCTACGTGGGTGTGCTCATCTTCGTAGGACTCACGGCGTACGATACCCAGATCCTCAAACAGTGGGCCACCCAGATCGATCCCTCCGACGAGAGCGTCTACGTGAGGTTCTCCATCATGGGCGCGCTCAAACTCTACCTGGACTTCATCAATCTGTTCCTGTTCCTCCTCAGGATCATGGGGAGCCGGAGGGATTAGGAGAAAGAACCTTCATCAGGAAAGAGATGAGGGCCGTCCGTGACGGCCCTCATCTCTTTTTGCACGCATGGCTTCTGGTCCTGCCCAAGAACCGCTGTACCGAATGGTCATTGAGGCTGAGTCACAAGGTGATGAATGATCTCCCGGTTGTACACCTTTACCACTATCTCGGCATTGACCGGAAGGAGGTAAGGAAAGCTCAGCCGTCCTCCCGGATGTTTCATGGAGAAGAGCACCTCACGCTCTCCGCCGGGGATGATCACCTCCACCGAGAGATCGACCGGTACGGGATAGGTCGGGAGGGCATAGTCGAAGAGACCGGCGATCTCAGTCCGGGTGTTCCGGTAGGGTACGTACTTCAGCTCCACCCTCGTACCGGGAGCGACCCGCGTACCCGCCTCCGGGAGTTGCTCCCTGATCATGCCCGGATCGGATGGGGTGTCCTCTTCCTCCACGGGAGAGAAGGTGAAGGGGAGGGCGAGGGACGCGAGTGCCTCTATTGCCTCATCCGGGAGCTTACCCACCAGTTCCGGTACGGCCACCCGCTGCGGCGCAGGCCCACGGCTCACCACCAGTTCGAGATCCACAGGACCGGTGATCCGGGTGCCAGGCTCGGGTTTCTGTTCGAGCACGGTTCCCACAGGCTTGTCGCTGTACACGTAGACAAGAGGCTGCTTTATGGTGATGAGCGGCTCATAAGGGGCGAAGAGGCTCCTGAGCTCGAGGGATACCTCTTCGACGAGCTTACCCCTGTAGTCCTGCACCTCTTCCACCACGGCTCCCCTGCTCACCACGAGCGTCACTTCCTTACCCACCTTCATGAGAGAACCGGGTGGAGGGCTCTGTGCGATGACCTTCCCTTTGGTGGTGGGGTCAGAGCTGTACCTGAGCTGCACATAGGGATAGAGCTTGTATTTCTGGAGGGCGAGGAGGGCGTCTTCGAGCTCCTGGCCTTCCACGGCGGGCACGAGCACCTCTTCAGGCGCCCGGATGGCCAGCATGAAAGCGCCCACCCCTCCCAGGGCCATGAGGAGCATGAGAAAGATGCTCGCGTAGATGAAGAACGAGAACCACTTCTTCGCCGGTTCATCAGGAGAACGGGGAATCGCTTCTCGCACCTTACGGACCAGTCGTTTCACCAGTTCCTCCCAGCCGCAGCCCGACAAGATCCGGCATACCGTTGAGGAATTCCTTCCATCCCAGGGGGTTGCGACCCTCTCTCTGGAGCTTGAGGACCCCGAGGAGGCCCTTCCCGGTTTGTATCAGAATTCCGTAGTCCTTGTCTACTCCTGCCACCGTACCGGGAGATGCATCCGCCTCCCGGTCTTCCAGAGGGACGGTTTCCAGAAGATAGAGTCTGTGCTGGTTGAGGGACGTGTAGGCCCGCGGCCAGGGGTAGAAGGCCCTCACCTTCGCATCAATCCTGACGGCTGTTTCCTCCCAGAGGATGAGTCCGTCTTCTTTCTTCAACAACGCACAGTAGGTGGCCGCAGTCTCGTCCTGGGGGACGGGAGTGGCTTTCCCCTCCTCGATGAGGTGGAGGGCCTCCACCAGGAGCTCGGCCCCCCGCTCCGAGGCCCAGAGAGAAAGGCTCTCCGAGGTCTCCCGGCCGGTGAGGGATATGCGTTCCTGAAGGATGATGTCACCGGCATCCATCCTGAGATCGAGTTTCTGCACGGTGATGCCGGTCTCAGGCTCCAGGTTGAGTATGGCCGCGGGGATGGGAGCAGGTCCCCGATACTTGGGAAGCAGGGAAGGATGGAGGTTGATGCCCCCTTTGGGGAAGAGCGCGAGAAACTTCGGGCCGAAGATCTTTCCGTACGCCACCACTACCAGGATGTCGGGCGCCAGGCGGGCCACCTGCTCACGGAACGCTGCATCGAGTCGTTCAGGCTGAAAGACACGAAGCCCCAACCTGAGGGCCTCCTCTTTCACCGGAGGACTCTGGAGGCGACGGCCCCTCCCTCGAGGGGCATCGGGATTGGTGAGCACCCCCACGACAGGAAAGCGTGAGGCCACCGCCCGGAGCGAAGGGACGGCGAACGCAGGGGTGCCTGCGAACAGGACCCTCAGCGAGCCACGCGCGTTCGTCTCCAATAGAGCTGCTCCAGTCTCTCACGTTTTTTGGAGGGAAGCCTATCGAGGAAGAGCACACCGTTGAGGTGATCGAACTCGTGCTGGATCACCCGTGCGAGCAGGCCATCGGCCTCCATCCTGAACGGCTTTCCCTGCAGGTTCCAGGCAGACACCTCCACCGCGGCAGGCCGCACCACGTCGGCGTAGATCTGGGGGATGCTGAGGCACCCCTCCTCAAAGGTGGCGAGCTCCGGTGAGGTCGCGGTGATCTCGGGGTTTATGAAGACGAGGGGTTCCCCCTCGGGGACGTGACAGATGAAGAAACGCTGGGAGATCCCCACCTGAGGGGCGGCGAGCCCTATCCCGTTGGCCTCGTGCATGAGGTCGAACATCCCCTCGACCACCCGGGCGAGCCGTCCGTCTATCTCCGGAACGAGGACCGCACGCTTCCTCAGGGTCTCGTCTCCAAGATATCTCAACTCCATACTACATACTCCTCCTTGTTATAGTACGAAAAACAGCCCTCCCTGACAACGCGGGGAGTGGACAAGGGATTGTCAAGGGGGAGTGTTGAAATTGAGCTGGAGCTGATAAGGGGTGCGTCTCCCCACCTCTTGTATCACCTGCATGCCCACCACGTAGAGGCCTACCACCTCATCTGCATGGGCATGGCTCATATACCCAGGATACCTCCGTAGAAAGCTTCTCATGTGCCGAAACATGTTCTCCGCAAGGTTGCTCGTCCTCACCTTCTCCTTCCACTCATAGGGTAACTCCAGATAGGAGAAAAGCCGGTCCTTCCGCCACAGGAGGGAGGCCGTCATCCGGGGAGCCTTCGCCGCCCACTTCTTCACGAATGCCTCCAACGCACGTGCTGCGTCCTCCTTCCCTCCTGCCTCAAAGAGCTTCCAGTACTCCGCTCGAAAAGCTCGCCTCTCCTTCTGGAGGTCTGCGTTCTTCCCCTTCCGTTCCCCCATGTCCTGCAGGAGCTTCTGCTCAAGCGTACCCTGCAGGTGCCAGAGGCATACCTGCTTCTTCGCCTCAGGATACACCGTCTCCACGGCCTGCCGGATCCCCTCAGCCTCATCGGCCACCACCAGCTCCACCTCATGAAGCCCTCGCTCATAGAGCCTGGTAAGGAGTCGCTCGTAGCTCGCCTGGTCCTCCTGCTCCGCAACGACCCAGTCGAGGAGCTCATGAGATCCGTCCTCCTTCACCCCCACGGCACTCAGGACAACCAGCTTCTTCTGACCCCTCCCACGCCTCTTTGCCCACACTCCATCCAGCACAAGGGCCTTCACTCCTCTAAGGGACCTCCTCCGCCACTGCTCCTTCTCCTCACGAAGACGCTTTATGAGCCGCAGGAGTGTCTGCGGGTGAGCCTCGCCTATCCCCAGCTCCCGTAACAGGATGGCCCACGTCCGCGCGCTCATCCCTCCCACATACCCGAGAAGGAGCTGCTCGGCGAGGGCCACGAGCCTCTGCTCGTAGGTCACCAGCTTTACCTCCTTCCCCCCGCCGGTGCGAATGCGGGGCACGCGTACCTCCTCGATCGGCCCCCAGGGGGTCTGCACGCTCTTCCACTTTCTGTAGCCGTACCGGTAGTACTGCCCTTTCTCAGGCTCCCCTCGTGCATATCGTGGTCGTCCTACTGCCTCCTCTCTCAGCGTCTCAAGGAGGTGTTCCAGGTACGTCTTGTAGGTGTGGCGCACCTCCTCCCGTAGCTGGTCTTCCACTTGTTTCATCAGATCAGAGAGGGTATACTGTGTCTCAATCAGTGTGCGTGTGTTACCACGCTTCATGGGGTATCTCCTCCTTGAAAAAAGGATTAGTGTGGTGGGAGATACCCCTTATCTTTTTTCCCCGCCTTTTTCAACACTCGATGTTACAGTCCCAGTGGACAAAGCTCTCTTTTTTTAGTAATACTCTATATCGAACGGGGCGCCGTACCCAAGTGGTAAGGGAGGGGCCTGCAAAGCCCTTATTCGCCGGTTCGAATCCGGCCGGCGCCTCTTTTCATCTCCACGGACATGCCCCTGCAATCCGATAGAAAACCCTTGCGCAGAGAGAAAATCTGATACATCATATACCCATGCGGAAGCTCTTCTTCCTGCTTCTCCTCGTGTGCGTGATGGTGGCGGTCTTTCCCTCCTGCTCCCTCAACAAGATGATCACCCGGGCTGTGGTCTCTTCTCTCGGCACGGGGGGGGCCGATCCCTTCTCGACGGAGGAAGACCCTCAGCTCGTGGCAGAGGCATTACCCTTCGCCCTCAAACTCTACGAAACGCTCCTCCAGTCGGATCCCGACAACCGGGAGCTGCTCCTCACCCTTGCCCAGGGGTATGTCTCCTATGCGAAGGCCTTCGTGGAGGAACCGGCCCGTAGACTTCCCCTCTCCTCGTACGCGGCACAGAAGAAGGCGTACCGGAGAGCGAGGCTCCTCTACCTCCGGGGGGCGCGTTACGCCCTCCACGCCCTGGAGGAGGCCCATCCTCGCGCCTTTGCCGAATGGGAAGGAGGGGACCTCTCGACCTTCCTCGGCACGGTACGGGAGGAGGACGTCGCCGCCCTCTACTGGGGGGCCGCGGGGCTCCTTTCAGCCATCTCCCTCGACCCGTCGGATCCGGAACTCTCGCTCTCGATACCCAAGGCCGTGAGCCTGGCTGCGACGATCCTGCTCTCCTTTCCCGATTCCCAGGAGGGGGCGGTCCACGAGATGTTCATCTCCCTCTATGGGGGCCTCCCGGAGGCCCTGTGGTGGGGACCGAACCCTCCGGAGCTCCTCGTGGAGGGTCTCCGCCGTTACTACGAGAGTGAAGGTCTGGCCGACGCGACTCCCGAGGGAAAGGCCCGCCACCACTTCGAGCGGGCGGTGGCCTTGAGCGGGGGGAAGAAGCTCTCCCCCTACATCACGTACGCGGAGAGCATCGTGTATCCGAGACAGGACAAGGATACCTACCGGAACCTGCTCGAGAGGGCGCTTTCCATACCTCCCGGCGACACACCGGAGCACGCCCTGGAGAACGCCGTTGCACGGGAGAAGGCGGAGTGGCTTCTCGAGACCCTCGACGACCGATTCTTCTAGAAAAAGGAGTGCCTATGCGACACCTGGTCAAGCTCTTCTTCCTCTTCCTGGGGATCCCTCTGTGGGCTCTCACCATCAAGGTGGCGAGTCTGGCGCCAGTAGGAACACCTTGGGACGAGGCCCTCAGAGAGGTGGCCCAAAAGTGGGCGGAGCTCTCGAACGGTGAGGTGGAGATGAAGATATATCCGGGAGGGATCGCAGGCGATGAGATCGACGTGATTCGAAAGATGAGGCTCGGCCAGCTGCAGGGCGCGGTTCTCACCTCGGTGGGTCTCAATAAGATTCACCCGGACATGATCACCATGGCGCTCCCCATGATCGCCCAGAGCGACGAGGAGGTCTCCTACCTCCTCGAGAAGATGGGTCCTCGCTGGGAAGGGCTTCTCGTCCAGAAGGGCTTCGTCCCCGTGGTGTGGCAGGTGGCGGGGTGGGTCAACTTCTTCACCAAGGTCCCGGCCTATACTCCTGACGAACTGAAAAAACTCAAGCTACGCACCTACCCCGACGAGCCGGAGATGAACCAGACGTTCAAGGAGTTCGGATTCCACATCGTCCCCCTCACCCAGAACGAGGTGCTCGCAGGACTCCAGACCGGTATCGTGGAGGCGGTGTACGCACCCCCCGTGCTGGTCGCTACGCTGCAGTGGTTCGCCCTCGCACCCCACTACACCACGCTCAAATTCGCACCGGTGGTGGGTGCGCTCGTGATAGAGGAACGTACCTGGAACCGGATCCCCGAACGCTACCGCGATCCCTTCAGGAGGGCGGCCGCCGAGGCGGCGGAGGCCCTCAACGACAAGGTGAAGGAGGTGGACGAGAAGGCACTTTCCATCATGAAACAGCACGGACTCGTCATACACGAGGCCACCCAAGAGGAGATCGCCCAGTGGGAGGCCATAAGCAGGGAAGGGCTCGCCCGACTCGCCGGGACGCTCTTCTCCCGGGACATCTATGAACAGGTCATCCACCACATAGAAGACTACAGGGCTGGCCATGAGGATCGATGAGACTTCCTCCCGACACCTGCTTCACAGGGTCGAAACCATCCTGGGAGGAGGTGCGCTCCTCGTCCTCACCACGCTCCCTCTGCTTGAAATGGGGGCCCGTCTCCTCTTCTCCACCGGCATCCCGGGGAGCAGCGACTTCCTCCACCACCTGGTGATCTGGGTCACCTTTTTCGGTGCCATGATGGGGAGCAGGATGAAGAGTCATCTCTCCATCGCCTTCTTTGAGAGCATACTCCCCCGCAGGTGGAAGACCGTCCTCCTCGTCCTCATCTCCTGGTTCGCCGGCGTACTCACCACGGTGCTCGCCCTCAGCGCCGTATCCCACTATGTGCTCGCCTTCGACCCCCACGCTCACATAGAGGGGGTCCCCTTGAGAGCGATCACCTGGGTGATCCCCCTGGGATTCTCGGTGATCGCAGCGAGGTTCTTCCTTCGGGCACCCGTCTCCTCACCCTCGGCCCGCGCCCTCCTCATGGGGGCCGGACTGTGCACAGGTCTCGCCCTCGGCGCCCCCGCCGTCTCCAACCTCCTCTCCGCGGGCGGCCTGGAACACCCACTTCTCACCGCCGTCTCCGAGGCCATCGCGGCCCTCTCGGCGCGCCACGGGGTCTGGGTGGTCCTCGGCCTCGTCCTCCTCATCCTCCTGGGACTCCCCCTCTTCGTGGGCATCGCGGGGATCAGCCTCTTCCTCCTCCTCGGGAGCTGGGGCGTCCCCGAAGTGGTTCCGGACGAAATCTACACCCTCCTCACCGACACCCCGATCCCCCCCATCCCGCTCTTCACCCTGGTGGGATTCCTCCTCTCGGCGAGCAAAGCCGGCGACAGGTTCATCGCCTTCTTCAGACGCCTCTTCCACCACCTTCCGGGAGGCGTGGCGATCGTGGCGATCCTCGTGTCGGCCTTCTTCACCACCTTCACCGGTGCCTCGGGCGTGGCCATCCTCGCCCTCGGTGGCGTGCTTTCCTATGTGATGATCCAGAGCAGACAGTATTCGCGGCCCTTCACCCACGGGTTGCTCACGGCCTCCGGGACCATAGGTCTGCTCTTTCCTCCCAGCCTCCCTATCATCATCTACGGCTCGGTGGCCCATGTGAGCATCAAGGACCTCTTCATCGGCGGATTCATCCCCGGTCTCATCCTGGTGGGGTCGCTCATCATCTACAGCATCGTGTGGAGCCTGCGGCATCCGTCTCCCGAAGGCACGACCGGGAAAGAGAACAAGACCAGGGGAAGGCTGCTCGACGTCATATGGGAGGTGCTCCTCCCGCTCATCATCGTGGCGGGATTCTTCAGCGGCATCTTCACCTTGGTGGAGACCGCGGCCTTTTCGGTGGTCTACATCTTCATCGTGGAGGTCTTCATCACGAAGGAGGTCTCCCTCAGGGAGGCGTGGAAGACCATCGAACGGGCCCTCCCCATCATCGGGGGGATCCTCCTGCTCCTGGGAGCGGCGAAGGCCCTCTCCTACTACATCGTCGACACCCAGTTCCCCCTCGTGCTCACCGCCTGGATGAAGGCGCACGTCGGTTCGAAGTATCTCTTCCTCCTCCTGGTGACGATCATCCTCCTCATCACCGGGTGCCTCATGGACATCTTTTCGGCCATCATGATCGTCGCCCCGCTCCTCGTGCCCCTCTCGGAGGCCTACGACATCCACCCCGTCCACATGGGGGTGCTCTTCCTCGCCAACCTCGCCGTGGGATACCTCACCCCTCCGGTGGGACTCAACCTCTTCCTGGCCTCCTACAGGTTCGAGGAACATCTCCTCTCCATATACAAGCAGGTGATCCCATTCTTCCTCGTCCTCTTCGCGGCGGTACTGCTCATCACCTATGTTCCGGCCCTCTCCCTCGGGCTGCTCCACCTCCTGGGAGGGTAGTACTGGATGGATCACGCATCCCTGTGCTAGGATCAGGCTATGACATCGTTCGAAAACAGGTGGATCTACATCACGGGCGGCTCGAGCGGCATAGGCAAGGCCTGCGCCCGGCTCTTCGCCGGAGAAGGGGCGCACATCGTGCTCATCGCCCGGAACCAGGAGCGCCTCGCCCGAGCGAAGGAGGAGGTGGCCGCCGCCTGCAGGAGTCCGAACCAGGAGGTACTCACGCTCCCCCTCGACGTCTCACAGGGGGCTCGGATCCGCGAGACGCTCGGGAAGTGGATGAGGGAACACCCCGCCCCGGACGTGCTCATCACCTCGGCCGGCGTGGCCTATCCCAACTACTTCGAACGGATCCCCGACGAGTGGTTCGAACGGACCATCGACACCAACCTCAAGGGTACCTGGTACACGGTGCACTCGCTGTACCCCGCCATGAAGCAGAGGGGGAGCGGCTACATCGTGATGGTCTCCTCGATGGCAGGCTACATCGGTGTCTTCGGGTACACCGCCTACAGCGCCTCGAAGTTCGGCATCATCGGCTTCGCCTCGTGCCTCAGGAGCGAGGCGGAACTGCACGGGATCACCGTGTCGGTCCTCTGCCCCCCGGACACCGACACCCCCCAGCTCCACGAGGAGGAGAAGACCAAGCCGCCCGAGACCAAGGCCGTGAGCGGTACGGTGAAACCCGTGCCGCCCCAGTTCGTGGCCCGGGAACTCCTCAAAGGGATGAGGAAGCGACGCTTTCTCATCACTCCGGGGCTCGAGGGCACACTCATAGAGAAGATCAACCGTCACTTCCCGAACCTCGTCTATACGATCAATCAGGCACAAGTGAAAAGAACAGCACACCACTAAACGGAGGAGCGCATGGCACAGACCACACGGACGGATATCTTCAAAAAGTGCTACGAGTTCAAGGAAGCAGAGAAGGCCAGGCAGGAGGGGTGGTATCCCTACTTCAGACCCATCAACGAGAACCACGGCAACACGGTGATCATCGAAGGGAAGAAGTTCATCATGGCGGGGTCGAACAACTACCTGGGTCTGTCGCAGGACCCGAGGGTGATAGAGGCTGCGAAGAAGGCCGTGGAACGCTACGGGACGAGCTGCTCGGGCTCTCGATTCATGAACGGCACCCTCGCCCTCCACGAGGAACTCGAGCACCGCATCGCCAGGTTCGTCGGGAAAGAGGCGGCACTCTGCTTCACGACGGGATACCAGACCAACCTCGGCTCCATTTCGGCCCTCATGGAGACGAATGGCCATATCGTCACCGACAAGCTCAACCACGCCTCCATCATGGATGGGATCATGCTGGGCTCCGCCTTCACGCGCTGCCGGAACATACACCGGTTCAAGCACAACAACATGGACGATCTGAGGGAGGTGCTCTCCCGCATCCCGCCGGACGAGCCGGTGCTCATCGTGACCGACGGGGTCTTCAGCATGGAGGGGGACATCGCGAAGCTCCCCGAGATGAAGAAGATCGCCGACGAGTTCGGCGCCAGGATCTACCTCGACGAGGCCCACGCCATGGGAGTGCTGGGGAAGACCGGACGGGGGACCCTCGAGCACTACGGAGATCCCAACCTCGCGGACCTGGTGATGTGCACCTTTTCCAAGTCATTCGGCTCCATCGGCGGGTTCATCGCCGGGGATGCGGAGGTCATCGACTACATCCAGCACCACTCCCGGCCGCTCATCTTCAGCGCGAGCATGCCGCCCGCCCAGATCGCCGCAGCCCTCGCGGCACTCGACATCATCGAAAAGGAGCCGGAACGCGTACACAGGCTTCAGGAGATCGGCCGGAGGATGATCCAGGGGTTCAAGGACCTCGGGTTCGACGTGGGGGACACCGAGACGCCCATCGTTCCCCTCATCATCGGCGACAACGAGAAGACCTTCAAGTTCTGGTACACCATGTACCAGGAAGGGCTCTACACCAACCCCGTGATCTCACCGGCGGTCCCGCCCAACCGGGCTCTCATCCGTACCTCGTTCATGGCAACCCACACCGACGAGGAGCTGGAGGCCACCCTGGAGATCGCAGGGAGGGTGGGCAAGGCCATGGGGCTCATCTAGCCGAAGGAGAACACCAGACACGTCGTGAAAACCGCACACCGTCCCGGCCGGGACGGTGTGTTTCATGTTCGGCCCGCCTCGGAAGACCCCCTCGCGAGGAGATAGCGCACCTGTCCTTCCTTGGTGAGGGGGATGATCACATCTCGATAGAACGAGAGGATGAATTCGGGATCAACCACCTTCCGGATCCGCCTGTCCACCTTTGACTGGAGCCAGTCAGCCTTCTCCCGCACGCGGGCGAGGATCCGCTGTTCCACTTCGGGCCTGGAGAGGAGGGCGAGGACCGCCTCCCGATCGCCCTTCTCGATGAGGGGTCGATAGAGGGCCGCATCTTTCCGATACTTGGCCTCGGCCACGAAGTACGAACCGAAGTGCACCCTTCGTGAGATGGCCTGAAGCACCATCACGTCATGCTCCACACTCGAACCATACTGGCCGTCATCCCCTGGAGGACAGAACGAAGGGATGGCGGCGAGGTAGGCCTCCACGATCCGGGGCATGAGATTGACGGTGTCGTAGTCGTCCACCCCCAGACCGTAGTCCGGAAGGATGACCTTTCTCCTGGGCGCGGGGAGATCCCGGTAGAAGGGGCGCTCCTCGGGCACACAGAAGCGCCCGAATACCGCGTCCATCTCCTCCTGGTATCTGAGGCGCAATTCGAACAGAGAGGCCTCCCCACCTCCCTCGAAGCCGCTCTTCCCCTTCTCGTAGGCCATCCTGTTCTCGTGGAACTGGGCCCTGTCCAGGAAACGAGCGATGATCGTCTCCTCGAGGCCCGAGAGCCGGGCCGCGATGAGGTCCACGTCGAACGAGATGGTCGGGACCATAGACACCTCACCAGTATCCGCATCGTTTGAGGAGGGAAATCTCCCGGGCGAGTCCAGGGGTCACGCGGTCGTCGCCGACCGAGGTCTCCACCTCCTCCTTCTTCCAGAATCTGAGCTCCTCTATCTCCTCTGGATCGGGAGAGAACGGCCCATCGTGGACCGTGATGAACACCCCCACGAGTTCGGTCTCCCAGGGGGTCTCCACCTTCATGCGCCCCACCCATACGAGGGGGAGCCCCTCCAGACCGAGCTCCTCCCTGAGTTCCCTCCGCGCGGCCTCCTCGTGGTCCTCTCCAGGCCGGACGTGACCGCCCACAGCGGTATCCCACCGCCCCGGGCACACGTCCTTCCGTATGGAACGCCGCTGCAGGAGCACCTCTCCCCTCCGGTTCATGACCACCACGTGCACCGTGCGGTGCATGAGTCCCGGATCCCTGTGGCAGGCCTCTCTCGGGGCCGTGCCCACCACCCTGTCCTGGTCGTCTACCAGGACGCAGGTCTCACTCCCCCCCTGTTCGAGCCCGTGGTCCACGTTCCCTCCTTATCCTCGGGGACTCCTCGAACACCGGGCATGCCCGGCCCGTGGCACGGAGCACCTCGAGACTCGGGAGTTCCCTGCTCTTGATCCCGAAGACCATGCAGGCACGGGGGAATCGGGGATCCCAGCTCACCCTGAAGTGCCTGCACGCGGGACAGTACGGCACCCTGGCTCCCGCCATGTCTTCTCTATACCCCGACACCACGGTGTCCTTCAAGCCCCATACACGAAAAGGGCGGCCACCCGGCCGCCCGTGGATTCCGAAGCCCACCCCTCCTAGCGCAGGTTGGGAGCGATCACCAGAGAGACCACGCTCATGAGCTTGATCACGATGTCCATGGCGGGTCCCGCGGTATCCTTGAAGGGATCCCCCACGGTGTCACCCACCACCGCCGCCTTGTGAGACTCGGAGCCCTTCCCGCCGTAGGCGCCGCCCTCGATGTATTTCTTGGCGTTGTCCCAGGCCCCTCCGGCGTTCGCCATGAACAGGGCGAGCATCACCGCAGAGACCATAGCCCCCACGAGCAGGCCTCCGAGCATCTCGGCCCCTCCCAGGTACCCCACGAGAGGGGGTATCACCACCGCGGAGAGTCCCGGGATGATCATCTCTCGGATCGCCGCCTTGGTGGCGATGTCCACACACGCCACGTAGTCGGGCTTCTCCTTGCCTTCGAGGAGCCCCTTGATGGAGCGGAACTGCCGGCGCACCTCCTCGATCATCGCGAAGGCCGCCCGACCCACCGCCCCGATCACGAACGAGGAGAACACGTAGGGGAGCATGGCCCCCATGAGCACGCCCACGATGACTTTCGGCTGGGTGATGTCGATACCGGGAAGCCCTGCGGCCTCCTCGTAGGCCACGAAGAGCGAGAGGGCGGTGAAGGTGGCCGACCCTATCGCAAACCCCTTTCCGATGGCGGCCGTGGTGTTGCCCACCGCGTCGAGCTTGTCGGTCCTCATCCGCACCTCGGGATCGAGCTTGGCCATCTCCGCCAGACCGCCCGCGTTGTCGGCGATGGGGCCATAGGCGTCCACCGAAACCTGGTACCCCACGGTGGAGAGCATGCCCACCGCCGCGATGGCGATACCGTAGAGGCCGGCGGCGAGGTAGGCGAGGTACGTGGCCAGTCCGAGCACGATCACCGGGAGACCGGTGGACTGCATCCCCACCTCTATCCCCGCGATGATGTTGGTCGCCGTCCCGGTGTGCGAGGAGCGCGCCACCGCGAGCACGGGCTTCTTCCCGTCACCGGTGTAGTACTCGGTGATGATCCCCACGAGCACCCCGGCCACGAGGCCCGAGAGCACGGCGAGGAATAGTCCCAGGGGCGTGACGACGAGTCCCTGCTCGGGAGAGAGGATCCAGAAGACGGCAGGGTACGTGAAGAGGAGCATGAGCCCTGCGGCCACGAAGCTCCCCAGGTTGAGGGCCTTCTGCGGATGCCCCCCTTCCCTCGTCCGGACGAAGAAGGTCCCGATGATCGAAGCGATGATACCGACGCCTGCTATGAGGAGGGGGAGGATCGCGAGCCGGAAGGACCCGAGGGCACCACCGAGCACCACCGAACCGATGATCGCCCCGATGTACGACTCGCAAAGATCGGATCCCAGGCCCGCCACATCGCCCACGTTGTCGCCCACGTTGTCGGCGATCACCGCAGGGTTGCGGGGATCGTCCTCGGGGATACCCGCCTCCACCTTTCCCACGAGGTCGGCGCCCACGTCGGCCCCCTTGGTGAAGATCCCCCCGCCCACACGGGCGAAGAGGGCGATGGAACTCGCGCCCATCGAGTACCCCGAGATGATGGGGATCACCAGGCCGTTGAGTACCTGCACCTCCGAGCCGAAGACCCGCGAATAGACGAGGAAGAGTGCGGAGAGTCCCAGGATCCCAAACCCCACCACCGAAAGGCCCATCACGCTCCCGCCGTTGAAGGCCACCGTGAGGGCCGGGACCAGCCCTCTCTCGGCGGCGTGGGCGGTACGGACATTGGCCTGGGTGGCCGCCCGCATACCCACGAAGCCCGCGAGGGCCGACATGAGGGCGCCCACGAGGAAGGACACCGCCACCAGTCGTTCGTAGCCCTGTTCTCCGAGGACGAGCACCATCGTCACCGCGGCTGCGAACAGGACGATCACCTTGTACTCACGGGCCAGGAAGGCCATCGCCCCCGCCCTTATGGCAGCGGCGATCTCCTGCAGACGGTCCGCCCCTGTCTCCTGTTTCTTTATCCAGAAATAACGGAAGAACGCAACTACAAGTGCCGCCAGTCCTGCTCCCAGGGGGAACAGGAGCAAGAGTTGATCCTGCATACGTCGCTCCTCGTAAGGATGAATATTTATGCATACCTTGTAGCACCTTTGAGGAACCTTTTCAAGGGCATCCGGTGATCGATAGTCCACACTTTTTCGTATTTTATTCCCAAAAAAAGAGATAATTATTCAAACCCCCAGCCGAAAACGCTCACTTTACTTTTCGGCCCCATTGATCTACACTTTTCAATAGCCACAAGAAAAAGGAGTGAGCATGATACGGTACTACCTTTCCATCTTCCCCACGGAGGGACTCATCGCATCACAGCTTTCACCCGAGGACTTCGGGGCCTACATGGCCACCGGGACGAGGAAAGGGGCCTACGAGGGAATCATGTTCATCGAAGTGGAGGGCGAATTCGGCAGTTTCTTCGACTGGGAGTACGCACGGAAGCGGTGTGTCCCCCATCCCAACGGGGAACCCAAGCACTCGGTGTACCTGGGAGTCTACAGAGTGCTCGAGCACGTCCCCCTCGAGAGCTTGAAGGATCTCTACCTCACCACCCGTGATGGTCGTACCCTCAAGTTGCAACAGGCTCCCTATCGCCCCGGTGCACCACGATCGTACTACCTCTACCAGGAACTCTGTCCCATCACCCCCCTGGTGGTGAGCTCCCTCCCTCCCGGAGATTTCGCCGCCAAGATCTCCGACGGCTCGAGCAAGATCTACGTCCCCACCATCGCCTTCGCAGACATCAAGACCATCGACTTCGACCACCCCGAGGAGACCGGGAACATAGGGGCGATCTACGACAGGAACATCGAACACCTCGAGGACTGCATCAAAACCGTGGTGGAGAACAAAGAGAAACCCACCAAGACCATCGAACGGTCCCACATCGGGTCGTTCTCCTACCAGATCATCAACACCGGTGTGTACGTGGGGAACAAGGACGGGATCGTCTTCTACCCCATGAAATCGGTGGACGAACTGCGCCGTCACCACTACGACTGGGCGAAATCGGCTCTCATCATCTAGGAATGGAGGCACGATGTACGACACGGGGCAAGAGGCCCCACGCTGCATCCTCGTAGGACGCAAAACCGGAAGGGAGGAGACCTCCTCCCTTCCGGAGCTCTCCCTCCTCGTGGAAGAACTCGGCTATATCCCGGAGACGATCCTCTCCTTCCCCCTCAGAACGCCTGAGAGGAAGTTCCTCTTCGGGCCCGGCCAGGCAGAGGTGGTAGCACGGGAGGCCCGTATGCGGGGGATCGATCTCGTGGTCTTCGACGAGGACCTCACCCCGGCGCAACAGCGCAACTGGGAACATCTGGTGAAGAGCCGGGTGATGGATCGTACCGAGGTGATCATCGAGATATTCTCCCGCCATGCCCGGACCAAGCAGGCCCAGCTTCAGACGGAGAAGGCCCGTCTCGAGTATCTTCTCCCACGACTGCGGGGAGCCTGGTCACACCTCGACCGACAACGAGGTGGTGCCCGAGGTACGAGGGGTGAGGGTGAGCGTCAGATCGAGCTCGACAGACGGATGATCCTCTCCAGACTCGCGAGGATACGAAGGGAGATGGAGGCCATAGAGCGCCACCAGACCACCACCCGTTCCCGGCGTCTCGAGGCAGGCATCCCCCGCGTCTCGCTTGTGGGCTACACCAATGCAGGGAAATCCTCCCTCTTCACCCGCCTCACCGGCCAGGCCGTGCGTATACAGGACCGACCGTTCGTCACCCTGGACACCACCACCCGGACGTGCCTGATTCCGGGATGGGGGCGGGTGGTGGTGAGCGACACCGTGGGCTTCATCCAACATCTGCCCCACACCCTGGTCGATGCCTTCCACGCTACCCTCGAGGAGGTGCGCGACGCCCACCTCCTCCTCGAGGTGGTCGACCTGTCGAGCCCGAACCTCCTCCTCCACCTCTCCACCACCGAGGAGGTCCTCACCGAGATAGGAGCCCACCACATCCCACGAATCAGGGTCTACAACAAGGTCGATCGATCCTCCCCCCACCCCCTCCTTCCCCCTTCGAATCATCCGGAAATCCTCGTCTCCGCAAAGACCGGGGAGGGGATCGAGGGACTCCTCTCCCTCATCGTCCGGGAGATGGAACGCCACTACCCCATAGAAACCCTGGAGCTTCCTTATCACAGGCTGGGGGAATCCCACGAAGTCCTCTCCCGCGCCGCCATCATCCATCAGGAATACACCGATGTGGGACTCTTCGTGAGGTACGCCCCCTCCGTCCCATCTGTTCATGAGTAAAAAGATGAGGTATATTTCCCAATCATGATCCACACAAGTGAGCATCACACACCGTTTCAGGATATTCGTGACACACGGAGACCCCGGCGTCTTGTAGTGGCGATGAGCGGAGGGGTCGACTCTTCCGTGACCGCCCACCTCCTCCTCTCGGCGGGGATAGAGGTGGTGGGCCTCACCTTCATCCGCGTGAACACCCCTGCAGAGGTGGACCACGAGGGTTTTTCCGAAGAAGCGAGGGCCGCGCGGGAGGTGGCCTCACACCTGGGGATCGAACACCACGTGCTCAACCTCCACGACCTGTACACCTCGCGGGTACTGCGGCGTGCATGGGAGGAATATCGGTCGGGGCGCACCCCCAACCCCTGCGTGCTCTGCAACCGCACCCTCAAGTTCGGACATCTGGTACGATACGCACGGGAGGTGCTGCGCGCGGACGGCATCGCCACCGGTCACTATGCCCGCATCTACGTCGACGCGGAGGGATGCGTCCATCTCCTGAGAGGGAAGGCCGGAACCAAGGAGCAGAGCTACTTCCTCGCCCAGACGAGACCAGAGGATCTGCGGCACGCCTACTTCCCCCTCGGAGACCAGACCAAGAACGAGATACGGACCTACGCCCGGCACCATGGCATCCCCACGGCCGAGAGGCCGGAGAGCCAGGACGTGTGCTTCAACACCACGGGCCTCAGGTTCGGGGAGTTCCTGCAGGAGTTCTTCGAGGAAGGGGGAGAGTCCGGCCCCATCCTCGACGAACGGGGCAACGTCCTGGGGCGCCACAGAGGGATCCACGTCTTCACCATAGGCCAGCGGAGAGGGCTCGGGGTGGCGCTTGGCCGCCCGGTCTACGTGAAGGCCATAGATCCCGAACGGAACGCGGTGATCGTCACGGACCGGGAGGAGGCCCTCCTCCATCGGGTGGTGGAGGCCGCAGGGGTGAACTGGTTCGCGCCGCCTCCACCACGTCCGATGGAAGTGCTCGCCCAGATCCGATACGCCCATCGCGCGGCGCCGGCCGTACTCACCCATGAGGGGGACCGGATCCGGGTGAGGTTTCACGAGCCCCAGCGCGCCGTCACCCCGGGCCAGCTCCTCGTGGCCTACGTGGGCGATGAGGTCCTCTGCAGCGGGTTCATCTTGCAGACGGAGGAGGGGTGATCCCCTCCCACCCCATCAGGAACCCTGCCCGTAGTAGGCGTGAGGCCCGTGCTTCCGCTCCCAGTGCTTCCGGGCGATGTAGGAGGGGAGGGAGGAGACTTCCGGATTGGTCATCCTCGTCCACAGGGCCATCTTGCATATCTCCTCGAGGATCACCGCGTGCCGGACCGATTCCTCAGGGCTGCTCCCCCAGGTGAAAGGGCCGTGGCCCGCGACGAGTACCATGGGGGTATGGAGCGGTTGAACCCCCCGTGCCTTGAAGGTCCGGACGATGAGTCGTCCCGTCTCCTCCTCGTAGGCCTCCTGCACCTCGCCCTCGCTCAGATAGGGGGTACACGGCACCGGCCCCACACAGTGATCCGCATGGGTGGTCCCGTAGAGGGGCACGTCCACACCCGCCTGGGCCCAGGAAACGGAAAAAGGGGCGTGGGTGTGGGTCACGCCCCTCAGGCCGGGAAACTCACGGTAAAGCACGAGATGCGTGGGCGTATCCGAGGAGGGCTTGAGCGATCCCCACACCTTCTCTCCCTCGAGGGAGACCACCACGATGTCCTCGGGAGTGAGCGCATCGTAGGGCACCCCGGACGGTTTGATGGCCACCACGCCTGCATCGGGGTCATAGCCTGAGACATTCCCCCAGGTGAACAACGCGAGCCTGTGTTCCGAGAGAAGGAGGTTGGCCTTCCACACCTCCCTCCTGAGTTCCTCGTACGTGTTCATCATCCCCCCTGGTTCATCGAGGCGAGCGACCAGTACACCTCGTTCCACCTGAGCTCCCGTTTGAAGGTCTCGAGATCGTCGAGCCTTTCGTCGATGAGCACGTACTCCAGGCCCATCATCTCCGCCCAGTCCTCAAGATACTCCCTGGTGATGGACGTAGAAAACACGGTGTGATGTGCGCCTCCGGCGAGGATCCATGCCCCGGCCGCCGTGAGGAAGTCGGGTTTCGGACGCCAGAGCACGCGTGCCACCGGGAGCTTCGGCATGGGCTGAGGGATGGGAATGGACTCCACCTCATTGATGAGGAGGCGGAACCTGTTGCCCAGGTCGATGAGGGAGGCGTTGAGCGCAGGGCCAGGAGCCGCTTCAAAGACGAGTCTCGCCGGATCGGCCTTCCCTCCGATGGAGAGCGGGTGCACCTCTATCCGAGGCCTGTCTCCGGCGATCGAGGGACACACCTCCAGCATGTGGGCCCCCAACACCGCTTCCTGTCCCGACTCGAGATGATACGTGTAGTCCTCCATGAACGAGGTGCCGCCGGAAAGGCCGGTCGACATGACCTTCACCGCCCTCACCAGGGCTGCAGTCTTCCAGTCTCCTTCCGCACCGAACCCGTACCCGTCCTCCATGAGGCGCTGTACGGCGAGCCCCGGGAGCTGGGGGAGTCCGTGCAGGTCTTCGAAGGTGGTGGTGAAGGCGATCCCCCGGTGCTCTTCGAGGAACCTCCTGAGGGCGCATTCGATCCGCGCCTGCTCACGTATGGAGGCCAGGGCGCCCTCGTCCTTGGGGAACTCATATCGTTCCCTGTAGACATCGAGGATCTCCTCCACCTCGTTCTCAGGGATCTCCTGGAGGAGCCTCGCGAGTTCCCCCACCCCCCATCCGTTCACGGACCATCCGAACCTGATCTGCGCCGCCACCTTGTCGCCCTCGGTGACGGCCACCTCACGCATGTTGTCTCCGAAACGGACCACCTGCCCCTCCCGACCGTCCGCCACCGCGCAGGCCACACGCATCCACACCCCGATCCGCTCCCTCACGTGGGGAGCCTCCCAGTGGCCCACCACCACCTTCCGAGGAAGCCGCATCCGCGCGTGGAGGAAGCCGTGCTCCCTGTCTCCATGTGCCGATTGGTTGAGATTCATGAAGTCCATGTCGATGGCATCCCACGGGATGTCACGATTGAACTGGGTGTGGAGGTGGAGGAGCGGTTTCCTGTTGATGGAGAGACCGCCCACCCACATCTTGGACGGGGAGAAGGTGTGCATCCACGTGATCACTCCGGCACACGAGGGATCGGCGTTCGCCTCTTCGAATACCCGGCGTATCTCATCGGGACTCTTCAACACCGGCTTCCATTCGACGGGACACGGGAGGAGGGGATCGGCGTTGAGCCCCTCTACCATCCGCTTCGCATGCGCGTCGACCTTCTCGAGTGTCTCCATGCCATAGAGGTACTGACTCCCGGTGAGGAACCAGAACCGATACCTGGAAAGGTCTATCATGACTCCCTCCCTTCTTCGGGATAAGTGGTAAACTCGGACTCTATGAAACGCCCGAGCATCCGGTACTTCTCATATCGCGGGGCATACAGATCTGCCTTGCTCTTCTCCGGCACGTAGGTACGTTCCACGGGAGGCACCATCACCTCCTGCGCCTCCTCCACCGAGGAGAAGACGCCCGCAGCCACTGCGCCGAACAACCCCGCCCCGATCGCCACGGTTTGATCGTTGGCGAGCACATCGATCGGCGCTCCGAGCACATCCGCCATCATCTGCATCACGAGGGGGGACTTTCTCGCCACCCCGCCTATCCCTACGATGCTCTCGATCTCCACCCCTTCTTCCCTGAAGCGGTCCACGATGGCCTTCGAACCGAACACCGTCCCCTCTATGAGGATCCTGTAGAACAGGGAGGCATCCACCCCCAGATCCAGACCGGCCACCGCACCGGTGAGGAGTTGGTTGGCGTAGGGAGTCCTGCGTCCGTTGAACCAGTCGAGAGCCACCGGATCCTCGGGATGAAGCTCAAGGGCTGCGGCAGCCGCCTCGAGATCGACGAGAAGGGAATCATCGATCCTGGTGAGGACATCCCGGGAGATCATGCCTTTATCCGCGTATACCCGGAGAGGCCAGAGGAGCACCCTCTTGAACCAGGCGTAGACATCACCAAAGGCGCTCTGTCCCGCCTCGTACCCGATGAGCCCGGGAATCACCGACCCGTCCACCTGTCCACAAATCCCCCCCACGGCGTGCTCCGGCCCATCGGGACGGGGCCCGACTGTGATGTCGCAGGTACTCGTCCCCACCACCTTCACCAGCACCCCTGGTTTCACCCCGGCCCCAACTGCACCCATATGCGCATCGTAGGCACCCACAGCCACCGCGATCCCGGGCCTGAGGCCGAGCCGCTTCGCCCATTCGGGAGTGAGCTCGCCCGCCTTCACATCGCTCGTCCATGTCTCCGTCCCCAGGGACGCTCTGATCCGGGGAAGCTCAGGGTGGAGCAGCGAAAGAAACTCATCGGAGGGATATCCCCCCCACTCCCTGTGCCACATGGCCTTGTGACCCATGGCACACCGGCTCCGCTTCACCGCGGCGGCGTCCTCCACACCGGTCAGGAGAGCGGGCATCCAGTCGCAGTGCTCGATGAAGGTGTAGGCCTCCTTCATGATCCGCTCGTTCGTGCGGAAAACGTGGAGGATCTTCGCCCAGAACCACTCCGCGGAGTAGACGCCGCCTATGAACTTCGTATAGTCCGTCCCTCCCCACGTCCCCGCCTTCTTCGTGATCTCCACCGCCTCGAAAGCCGCGGTGTGATCCTTCCAGAGTATGAACATCGCATCAGGATCCTCTGCAAAGGCCGGATCGAGAGCGAGAGGTCTCCCCTTTTCATCGCACGCGCAGGGGGTGGACCCCGTGGTGTCGATGCCGATTCCCACCACCCGGTCTCCCGCCCCGGCTCCGGCCTTCTCCACCGCACCCCTCACGGCCTCCTCCATCGCCTCGAGGTAGTCGAGCGGGTGTTGACGGAACCGGTTCTCCCGGGGATTGCAGAAGGCCCCCTCCTTCCAACGCCGGTAGTAGGCGACATGGGAAGCCACCTCGCTGCCGTTCGAGAGGTCGATGAGCACCGCCCGGCAGGAGTCGGTCCCGAAATCCATCCCCAGGACGAGATCGCCGTTGCTACCTGTCATGTACTTCCTCCCTTCCTCGGAGTATCGTGTTCATGATGTCCTCCTGAGAGAGGCTCCCGTCGTTCTCCAGGACGCCTCTCACCCTCCCTTCATGCATCACGAGCACCCTGTCGGAGAGGGCGAGTATCTCGGGGAGCTCGGACGAGATGAGCATGATGGACACCCCGTTGTCAGCGAGCTCGGTGATGATTCGGTGCACCTCCGCCTTTGCATTCACGTCGATCCCCCGAGTGGGCTCGTCGAGGATGAGGATGAGGGGTTCGGCGGCGAGACAGCGGGCGATCACCACCTTTTGCTGGTTCCCGCCCGAGAGGTTCTTCACTCTCTGGGAAGGTCCAGAAGTCTTGACCTGGAGAAGATCGATGTACTGCCTGCACAGCTCGTCTTCCTTCTTCCGGTTGATCACGTGGAGGAACTCCGAGAGCCTGTCGAGCACACTGATACTCATGTTCTCACGGACGGACATCTCGAGGATGAGGGACTTGTTCTTCCTGTCCTCCGAAAGATAGACGATACCGCGGGAGACGGCGTCGGCAGGCGAAGAGATCTCCACCCGTTCGCCGTTGAGCCGGATCGTGCCCGCAGTAGGACGAACGGCCCCGATCAGGAGGAGTGCCGTCTCGGTACGGCCCGCACCGATGAGGCCGGCCACGCCGAGGATCTCCCCTCTCCTCAGGGTGAAGCTCACATCCTCGATGTACGGCGGTCCGGAGAGTCCCTCCACCTCGAGCACCACCTCTTCCTGCGGCTTCTTCCGCCGGTGCGAGAAGAAGTCGGAGAGTTCCCTCCCGACCATGAGACGGACCAGGGACTCCTCGGTGGCCTCACGGGTGGGCGTCTCCCCCACCCGTTCACCATCCCTGAGCACCACGACCCGATCCGTGATGGCGAGCACCTCCTCCAGCTTGTGGGAGATGAAGATCACCGAGATCCCCTGTTCCTTGAGATCCCTTATCACCTGGAACAGCTTGGCGATCTCCTTCTCGGTGAGGGCCGAGGTGGGCTCGTCCATGACGAGCACCCTCACCTTCATGAGAAGGGCCTTCGCGATCTCCACCATCTGCTGGAGGGCCACCGAGAGTTCTCCCACCGGCCTGTCGAGAGGAATGTCCACGTCGAGGTAGGAGAATATCCCCCGGGCCTCCTCCCTCATCTTCCGGTAGTCGAGAAACAGACCTCTGGAGACCTCCCTCCCGAGAAAGAGGTTGTCGAGCACACTCGTGTTGGGGCAGAGGTTGAACTCCTGGAAGATGATGGAGATACCCTGTCGCTGCGCATCGAGCACGCTCTGGAACTGGACGGGCGTTCCCTCCCACAGTATCTCCCCCTCGTCGGGTGCGTACACACCGCTCAAAATCTTCATGAGCGTGGACTTGCCCGCACCGTTCTCACCCAGGAGACCCACCACCTCTCCCGGATGGATCTCGAGATCCACACCCTTGAGGGCCTGAACCCCTGGAAACGATTTCTTTATCCCACGAAGGGAGACGACCGGACGGCTCATGCAGCCCTCCTGTTCTTGATCCTGTCGAGCACCGCGGCGAGCACGATGATGATACCGATGATCGCGGTCTGCCAGTAGGGAGACACCTTCATGAGCACGAGTCCGTTGCGGATCACTCCCATGATCGCCGCACCGATGAGCACCCCGAGCACGGTGCCGCTCCCGCCCGAGAGGGAGGTACCACCTATCACCGCCGCGGCGATGGCGTCGAGCTCCCATCCCGTACCGGTGTCGGGCTGAGCCGAATTGAAACGGGCCACCAGGATCACGCCCACCACGGCAGCGGCGAGCCCCGAGATCATGTAAATGGCAAGCTTTATCTTTTTCACCCTCACCCCCGAGAGAAAGGCCGCTTCCTCGTTTCCTCCGATTGCGTAGAGTCGTCTTCCGAAAGAGGTGTACTGGAGCACGAAGTGAGCCACCACCGCGAGGACGATCATGACCCACACGGGGATGGGAATACCGAGGAAATCACCCTGACCCACGACGAGAAAGGGCTTCGGTATCTCGGTGATAGGCCATCCCTTGGTGAGGATGAGAATGGTCCCTCTGGCGAACGAAAGCATACCCAGGGTCACGATGAAGGGAGCGATCCCCACATACGAGATGAGCACACCGTTTATGAGGCCGAGGAGCACACCGCTTGCGAGGCCCACGAGCACGCTCAACCAGATGGGCAGCCCCATGGCCATGGCCCCCGCGGCGATGATGCCGGAGAGTCCCATGATCGAGCCCACGGAAAGGTCGATGCCTGCACTCAGTATCACGAAGAGTTCACCCATGGCCACGATGGCCACGAAAGATATCTGACGGAACACCAGATAGAGGTTGCTCCCGGTGAGAAACGTGGGGGCGAAGAACCAGATACCCGCCATGAGAAGGATGAGGGCGAGGAAGATGGCTGACTCCCTCAAGGCGAACACCCTCCGCACGATCCCTGTACGACTCTCCACGAGCGTCTCTTTCATTCATTCCTCCTCAACTGAAGATAAAGGGGGTTCCACCCCACGACAGGGCGGAACCCTCGAGGCGCCGCTGCCTCACTGCGCGGCGAATTCCTTTCTCATCTCTTCCATGTAGGTATCCACGTTCTCCTTGGTGACGAACAGGACACCGGTGTCGATCACTTTGGGGATTTCCTCACCGTTGAGAGCCTTGAGAAGCATCTCCACCGAGAGCCACCCCATCTTGTAGGTCTTCTGCACCACACAGAAGGCCACCGAACCGTCTCGGATCCCTTCCAGGGTATCCTTGAGGTCGTCGAACCCTCCGAGGATGATCTTACCCGCCTTACCCTGCTGCTTGAGCACGCTCGCAGCTGCAGGGGCACCCTCGGCCGATACCGCGAAGATGGCCTTCAGGTTCGGGTAGGCCTGGAGCACCGCCTCGGTCTTGTTCACGGCCACTGCAAAGTCGCCCTGCACGTCCACCACGTCGAGCACCTTGATGTTGGGGGCCACCTCGGCAATGGCACGCTTGAAGCCCTTGGTCCTGAGGTTGAGGTTGGTGGCGCCCAATCCGCCCTGGAGGATGATGATCTCACCCTCGCCGCCCATGAGTTCGGCCATCTTCTTCCCTGCTTCGTAGCCGGCGCTCTCGTTGTCGGTGCCGATATAGGTGAGGGCCGCACTTGAGGGAGCAGGGGCATCGAAGGTGATGACTTTGATACCGGCCTTGGTGGCCTCGTCGATCACCGGTACGAGCCCCTTGTCGTCGAGCGCGGAAATCGCGATCCCATCCACTTTACGGGCGATGAGATCTTCGATAACCTTCACCTGAAGAGGAAGCTCGAACTTCTGGGGGTCCACCTTCTCGGCTATGACGCCATACTTCTCGGCAGCGTCCTTAAAGCCCTCGAAGCACGGCTCATAGTAGGGGTGGACTCCTTTCGTCACCATCACGAGGACGGGTTTCCCCGACTCCTCCTGTCCACCACGGGCGAAGACCATCCCGGTGACGAGCACGAGGAGCATCAAGACACCAAGAATCCTTTTCATATTCCCTCCTCACAAGGGATAAAATATTGTGACGCCCAACGGGCGTATCGCTCACATCGAGAGCTATTCCGATGCAAGAGCCAGCCCCTCATACACGAGGTCGGGAACCGCTCCTGCCGGCAGGTTCTCTTTCATGTAGATATGGAGGGGCACGGGGATCGATGGGGGCACGTGCTGCTGAAGGACCACCTTCCGGTAGAGCTGGTACACGGCCTGGTATCCCTGATAGGCCGGCCGCTGAGAGATGAGCGCGTCTATCTTCCCCTCCCGAAGAAGCCGTTCGTTCTCTGGAACGAGATCGTATCCCACGATGGGAACGTGACGGCCCCCGGTCCTGTTCACCACTTCCGCCACGCGATGTACCGAGGCATTGGCCACGAAGATCCCCCGCGGGTCGGGGATCTCCTCGAACAACGTCGTGAGAAAGGCCTCTCGCGTCCTCTTGTGGTCGAGGTCTTCACAGGTACGAACCAGGATTCTGAAATCCCTCCCCTTCGCTTGCCAGAACGTCTGGAAGCCCTCGATCCTCCTCCTGATGTGGAAATCCTCTCCATGAGGACCTATCACAGAATAGGTCCCCGGCCGACCCATCCCGAACAGATAGAGGAGCTTTCCCGCGAGGAAACCTCCCGCAAACGGGTCCTGCATGATCGAGGTGAGAGGACGCACATGGGGAATGGTGGCATCGAAGAAGACGAACGGAAGGTGAGAGGGGAGGCGTTGGAGAAGGGCGAGGGAATCGGCAGGACGAACGGGCGCGAGGAGGAGCCCGTCGCACCCTTCGAAGGGGATGGTCTCGGCGGCCTTGGAGAAGGAGGATCCGCTGTAACGATCGTATTCGACGAACCGCACCTGGATTCCGAACGGTCCCAGCTCCTCGGCCGCCCGATGCACCCCTTTACAGATGAGCCTCCAATAGCCTGAGTCCTCGTCCTTCCGGGGGAGGAATACGTAGAAGAGATACCCCTTCCTCCGCTTGAGGTGACGAGCGATGGGATTGGGTGTGTACCCGAGCTCCTCGATGAGGGCCTCTACACGCTTTCGGGTCTCGGGTGCGACCCTCCCGCGCTTGTGGATCACCCGATCGACGGTGCCTATTGAGACCCCCGCCCGACGCGCGATCTCTCGGATCGTCACCCGAGCCTGTTCCTCAGGTACTCTCTGTTGGTCCTCTGCGTTATCGTACACGCATACCAGTATACACGCACTTCCCCGGGTTGTCAAATTTTTCTTTACCTTTTCACCTCATTTGCACTCGACAATCCTCGCCTGTCTCCTCCTGCTCACTCCTTTAGTGCACCCCCTGTGAGCCCGGAGATGATGTAACGCTGCGCAAAGAAGTAGAGCAGGACCGCAGGAATCAACGCGAGCGTCACAAAGGCCAACACGAGATTCCAGTCAGTCTGATAGCGCCCCTGAAATGCCATTACCCCCATCGGGAGCGTAAAGAGCTTCTCGTCATCCAGTACGAGAAGCGGAAGGAAGAAATTGTTCCAACTTCCTACCATGCCTAGGACCGCAATGGTGGTCAGTACCGGGGTGGAAAGGGGGTACATAATGGTAAAGAGGAAGCGAAGGTGCCCACATCCATCCATGCGAGCTGCCTCTTCTAACTCCAGAGGAATTTGAAGAAAGAAATTTCTCGTAAGCATAATATGCCAGGGTAGTGCAAACGCCACCTGGGGGATGATGACAGCCCAATAGGTGTTTAAAACCCCCATAGATCTAATCTGGATGTAGAGCGGGAGCATTGCTACTGCAAAAGGGAAAAGCAGGCCGAAGAGAAAGATATTGAAGACCACTTCTCTTCCTGGAAACACGAGACGGGAGAGTGCATAGGAGGCAAATCCTACCAACAGGATGTCTATTCCCACTGTGATCACCATGATAATCAACGAATTCATCAAATTTCTGAGGAATCGAGCATCGGTAAAGACCTCAAGGTAGTTCTCCCATCTGGGAGGAATAGGAAGACCAAAAGGATCTGTTCGAAGCTGGACGAGGGTTTTAAGACCCCCGAAGACTGTTACCATAAGGGGGAAAATGGTGACGAGACTCCAGAAGATGAGAAAGGAATAAATGATCAGCTTACTGAAGCCATATCTTTTCACACCCCTCATACTCACCCCCTTTGGGCTTTCAGGATCACACGCTGATAGGCGATGCTGAAGCTGAGGCAGATGAAAAAGATCACAAGGGCCACAGCACTCCCATATCCAAGCTTGAACCTCTGGAATCCAAATTTGTACAGATAGGTCACCATGGTCTCTGCTGCATGAACAGGATCCCCCTTTCCCATTGCCCATATGATATCAAAGAGTTGAAGGGATCCTATGATACTGAAGAAGACACTTATCAGTATGGTGGGAAGGAGAAGGGGAAGAATCACATGCCAGTTTAATTGCCAGGAGTTTGCTCCATCAATAAGTGCGGCCTCTTTGAGTTCCTGGGGGATGTTCTGAAGCCCGGCAATGTAGATCACCATGTGGAGGCCAAAGTATTTCCATACTATTACGAAAAAGATCGCATAGAACACATATCGAGGATCCCCAAGAAATGCGATTCCCTTTATGGCCGGGAAGATCTCTCCCAAAAACGTATGTGGCAACCCATATTGAGGATTGTAGATGAATGACCAGATCACCCCTGCAATCACTTCGGAAATGATATAGGGCAAAAAGAATATCGTCCGGAAAAGGATCTTCCCCCTCTCCAGACCTTCTACGAGGAATGCAAGCACAAGCGCGAGAGGAAGCTGGATAACGAGGGAAAGGATGATCACTCTGATATTGTTTAAAAGGGCGATCCTGAATACCTCGTCTTTGAATATGTTTACGAAATTTTTGAATCCCACGTAATTGGTGAGCGGCCCCAATCCATTCCAGGAATACACGCTGTACCGTGCTGCCTGAAAAACCGGAACGAAAACGAAGAGCACGAACAACCCAAAGGGTATCACAAGAAATCCTATTGCAGCGAGCACGTCCTGTTGCACACGCCTCATACTCATGTGGTACCTCCTCCAATTACATAAAGAGAAAGGGGATCAGGGAGCCCTGATCCCCTAAAAACTTTACTTTATTGAGCTTCTGCAGCCATTGCCTCTTCGATCATCTGAGCGGCTTTCTCGGGAGTAATCGCCTTGGCAAAAAGCCCCTGTGAGGCATCCTTCACCGCTTCACCCACCGCAGGAGGTAAGAACTGATCATAGTACAGCTGGTAATAGGGAGCCTTCACCACCATCTTTGCGAGCTCCTTCAGGAAAGGACTCTCCACATACTGTTCTGCACCTTCAATGACAGGCACAAAGGAAAGTTCAGGAGTCAACACGCTGTAGATATCATCTCTGAAGATGAACTTGAGGAACTCCACAGCCTCGGGAGGCGCGTTCTTACCAATAGCAAGACCATCTCCTCCTCCGAGCAGGTCATCAGGCGAGCCCTTACCTCCTTCCACCAGGGGGAACGGCATCATACCGAGGTTTTCAAGTTCAGTGCCGATGCCATCCTCGGTAGCGTTCGCTTCGTATACGAATGTAGCCCACTGTCCCATAAGTTCCATTGCAGCCTCGCCTGTTGCCATGAGGAGCGCAGCATCGTTGTACGTGGCCCCAAGATATCCCTGCTGGAATGGATCGAGGTTCACTAGCTCCATGAGCTTTTCTCCTGCCTTAATAAAGGAAGGATCAGTGAACTTTCCCTTGCGAGTGTACGCTCGCTCGAAGTCTTCCTTCCCTCCAAGACGGATCGCAAGATAGCACCACCAATAGTGAGCAGGCCACTTATCACCTGCTCCTACAGTGATGGGGGTAATACCTGCAGCCTTTAACTTTTTGACCCCAGCAAGGAAATCATCCCATGTCCTGAAGGGAACGTTCACCCCTGCCTTTTCAAAGAGCTTCTTGTTGTACCAGAGGACCACCCCTCCCATGGTATAAGGCACTCCATAGACCCTCCCATTCATGCTGTATACGCCAAGGGCTCCTTTGGAGATTTTCTTCCCCACGTCGCTGTTCATAATCTCTTCAGTAATGTCCTTTACGAGCCCTGCCTTGGCATAAGAGAAGAGCACACCCCCTCCCCAGCTCCTGAAAACATCTGGAGGATTGCCCGACTGCATGGTAGTAGCAAGTTTCTGCTTGAAGGCCTCGTTCTCGAGTACCGTGATTTCGATCTTCACGCCCGGATTCTCTTCCATGAACTTCGCTGCCACATTATCCCACAGCTCTTTGAAATCCCCTTGCGTATCCAGATGCCAGAAAGTAATAGTCTTTACCCCACCCTGTGAAGCGGCTCCACCTCCCTGCCCTTGAGCCCATACCCCGGTGAGGGCAATGGAAAAGACTAACAGCACTGAGAAGATGCGTTTCATAGACAGCACCTCCTGTTAGAAGTTTTAATACCATTGATCAGTCAATGGTACAATATAGTGTATCATCGGAATCTTCAGCAGTCAAGAAAAAAGTTGGTGATTACCATTTTTGAGCCACTTGTGGTATAATGTGGTATAATACCGAAGAGAGAGGTGGCACGGATATGGACGTCGTAAGTCTTTCAACACTTGCAAGCGATAGAGAGAAAACGGTCTCCTATCTGAGAGAGAAAGGACTCCTCGTCACGTACACCCGGTGTCCCTTCTGTGGAAGTGAGCATATAGGCGAGGTGAGACGAGAGAAGTACAAGTGCTACCAGTGCAGGAAAGAGTGGAGCATACGACGAGGGAGCATCTTCGAGGGGATGAAGCTCTCCTGGGAGAAGATCCTGTGGGCAATGAAGCTCTTTGAGATGGAAGTTACCGCCCACAAGGCGGCTTTGCAGTTACGGCTCTCCTATGAGGTGACGCTGAGGCTCTACACATTGTTTCGGAAGGCGATATGGGTCCACACCCAGAAGGAGGGGAAGAGCCTGCTCGAAGGTGAAGTAGAGATGGACGAAAGTTATTTTGGAGGAAAGAGAAAGGGGAAGAGGGGGAGAGGGGCGGCAGGGAAGATTCCTGTGTTTGGGATTCTCGAGCGAGGGGGAAAAGTGCAGGTGGAAGTGGTGGAGCAGGTAAGTGCGGAGGAGCTTGTACGACTGGCAGTGGCCAAAGTGAAGCGGGGATCGCTTGTGTATACCGACCGGTTCAAGAGCTATGATGGGCTTGTGAGCTATGGATTCAGGCACAAGCGGATTGATCACGGGAAGCGATTTGCGAATGGGAAAGTGTACATCAATGGGATAGAGGGGTTTTGGAGTTATGCGAAAGGGCGGCTGCTCCAGCATCACGGGGTGAGTGTAGAACGTTTTCCGCTGTACTTGAAAGAATTGGAGTGGCGGTATAATCATAGGGAGGAGGATCTATTCGAGCTTCTGCTGGATGTGCTTAGAGAATACTCTCAGGTGGCAGATAATAGATAATCACCTTTTTTTGGTAAATCTGTAGTTTGTAGTTAGAGAATTTGAATGTTTTAGAGTTTTTGGAAGTTACACCATCCCCTTGGGGTCCACGAACTGGTCGAACTCCTCCTCGGTGAGGTACCCCAGCTCGTGGGCGGCTTGCTTGAGGGTTTTCCTCTCTTCGTAGGCCTTTTTCGCCACCTGTGCGGCCCGCTCGTAGCCTATCTTCGGGGTGAGTGCGGTGACCAGCATGAGGGTCTTCTCGAGATACTCCTCGATCCGTCGGGTATCTGGTCGCAGGCCTTCCAGACACCGGGTTCGGAAACTCTCCACTGCATCGGAGAGAAGGCGGATGGAAAGAAGGGTATCGTGGATGATGAGAGGCTTGTAGGTGTTGAGTTCCAGGTGGCCTTGAGAACAGGCGAAGGTCACGGCCTGGGAGAGCCCCATCACCTGGATGCACACCATGGTGAGGGCCTCTGCCTGGGTGGGGTTGACCTTGCCGGGCATGATGGAACTGCCCGGTTCGTTGGCGGGGAGTATGAGTTCACCGAGCCCGCACCGTGGACCTGAGCCCATGAGCCTGATGTCGGAGGCAATCTTGTAGAGGGCAGCGGCCAGGCGGGAGAGTGAGCCTGCGAGGGAGGCGAAGACATCGTGGGCCGCGATGAGGGCGTAGCGGTTACGGGCAGGCCTCACCAGGAGGTGGGTCTGTTCCCTCAGGTAGGCACAGGCCTTCTCTGTAAACCCTTCCGGCGCGTTGATGCCTGTCCCCACAGCCGTACCCCCCAGGGGGAGCTCGCACAGTTCCTCTGTCACGGCCGAGAGGGCCTCCCGCGCGCTTCTCACCTGGTGGAGATAGCCTGAAAACTCCTGCCCCAGGGTGAGGGGCACCGCATCCTGCAGGTGGGTTCTCCCTACCTTCACCACCTCCTTGAAGGCCTCTACCTTCTGGGAGAGTGTGGTGATAAGGGCATCGAGCGCGGGGTAGATCTGCTCGTTGAGGGCCATGAGGGTGGAAAGGTGCATGGCTGCGGGGAAAGTGTCATTGGAGGACTGGGATCTGTTCACATGGTCGTTGGGGTGCACCGGACTCTTTGACCCCTTTGGGTTCCCCAGCAGCTCGTTTGCCCGATTGGCAATGACCTCGTTGAGGTTCATGTTCGTCTGCGTGCCGCTCCCTGTCTGCCACACCTTGAGGGGGAACTGATCGAGGAGCCTGCCTTCGATGATTTCATCGCACGCGACACAGATGGCCTCAGCAAGTCGGCTCTCGAGCACGCCGAGGGATTCATTTGCCCGGGCGGCCGCCTTTTTGATGTGTGCATAGGCCTGAATGAAGAGAGGGGGAAAGACATCCTCTCCTATGGGAAAGTTCTCGAGCGAACGTTGGGTCTGCGCCCCCCAGTAGGCGGAGGCGGGGACCCTCACCTCTCCCATGGTGTCGGTCTCGATCCGGTGGTCCATAGATAAAGTGTAGCAGAAACCGCGGAAAAAGAGGAGGGTATGAAAAAGCCCCGCCAGCCGGCGGGGATACGCCCAAGAGGATTCGAACCTCTGACCCGCTGCTTAGAAGGCAGCTGCTCTATCCAGCTGAGCTATGGGCGCACGGTCTCGGGATGAGAGGATTCGAACCTCCGATCTCCTGCTCCCAAAGCAGGCGCCTTAGCCACTAGGCTACATCCCGGTGCGGGAAAGTATACAAAAACCTTCTTTCTCAGGTCAAGACAATGGCTCATAGGCGATCACCCAGGAAGTTTAGCCCCTCACCCTCGAAGTTTATTCTCTTTTTCCGTCCGGATGGTAATATGACACAACAAACCATCGTGGGGAGGTGTTCTATGAAACTGCTCTATTATGGGGGAGGCATTCTCCTGGTGTTGGCCCTGGTGGCCTGTTCTCTGGGGCCAGTGGATGTCACAGGGGATCAATCCCTGGTCTCGAGAGCGGTGACCACTGTCACTGCTACCAGTAGCAACCGGTATCCTTCAGCCACCATCGATTCCGATGGTGATGGGCAGGTCAACTGGGTGATTGAGCCCAATCTCTGGAATGTCGTGGGAGGTTCTGGAAGTGTCACCATGACTTTCGATGATGCAGAGGGGTTTGATCTGGATGTGCAGATCGATCTTTCCAATATCCAGCAGGAAGACCCGTCGGGTTGGGTACATGCATATCCAGAGATATGGTACGGAATTAAAATCTGGAATACCGTGGGACCTGCTCAGGATGGACCGGTGCCCTTGCCTCGGAAGCTTTCCGAGCTCAATGACTTCTATACCACAGTAGACTTTTCTATCCAGCGTCTTGATCCCGAGCTTCCTTTTAATTTCCCGTTCGAGACATGGCTCACAAGAGATACCAGTCGAGGTCGAGATGTACGCTCGGATGAGGTTGAGATTATGGTGTGGTTCAACTACTACGGCCTCCAGGGGGCGGGTTCCCAGGTGGACACGCTCACGGTGCCCATCGAGGTGAACGGTCAGACGCGGGACATGACGTTCGAGGTGTGGCGCTCGGATGCGGTAGGGAACGGCGGATGGGAGTACTTCGCCTTCAGGCCCACCACTCCCGTAAGTGAGGGAACGGTGCGGTTCAACTGGGCCCCCTTCATCCAGAGGGCACGATCCCTCTCCAACAGGGCCGACTGGGAGAATCTCTATTTCACCAGTGTGGAGCTTGGCACCGAGTTCGGGACCCCCGACTATCTCAACGCGCAGCTCGCATGGCACGTGTACGACCTCCAGCTCGAGTACACCACCACTCCCATCCTCGGAGGTGGTGGAGGGACGACCCCCACTCCTACGCCGACTCCGACCCCCACCGCCACGCCCACCCCCACTCCAACGCCTACTGCCACACCTACGCCTACTCCCACACCTTCCGGGGAGTACACCGAGATCACGCTTCCCTTCAGCTACGATGGGGCGGGTGAGTACTACTGGAAGACCCACCAGTTCTCCACGGATCCGAACGACTGGAGCAGGTACGTGAACTCGTGGAACCTGGATCTGCTGGAGATCAACGGGACGGACTATGCCAACGTGTGGGTGGCGGAGCACCAGATTCCAGCAGCCTCGGACGGCTACTGGTACATCCACTACAAGGGCTCCTATCCGTGGAGCCACGTGGAGATGAAGTAACGCAGGCAAGGGGGAAGGGAGTCTTCCCTTCCCCTGATTCCTTCTTAAGGAGGGTTGTATGAAACGGTGTGTCATCGTCATCGGCATGCTGGGGGCCTTCCTCCTCCTCTTTGCCTTCTGTGGGGTCTTCTTCGAGGGGGAGACGGGCTCCTCCGGTGTTCGTTCGCGTGCTGCAGCCTCGTTCAACTATGTGGATGCCTTTGCAAAGTCCATCCTCTTCTACGAGGCGAACTGGTGTGGTCCTGATGCAGGGGAGAATCGCCTCGCGTGGCGAGGCCCCTGTCACTGGGAGGATGGGGCCGATGTGGGTCTCGACCTCACGGGGGGGTTCCACGACGCCGGGGACCACGTGAAGTTCGGACTTCCCCAGGCCTATGCCGCCTCCACCCTTGGCTGGGCCTACTACGAGTTCAAGGATGTCTTTGTTGAGACAGGCCAGGATCAGTACATCCTCAAGATCCTCAAGCACTTCACCGACTATTTCCTCAAGTGTTACCCCAATCCCACGACGTTTTACTATCAGGTGGGTGACGGTACGGTCGATCACAGCTACTGGGGGCCACCTGAGCTTCAGGATACCGACCGGCCTGCGCTCTACGTGGCCACTCCTGAGACCCCTGCCTCGGATATCGCAGGGGGAACCGCTGCGGCCCTGGCCCTCATGTACCTCAACTACCAGGATGTCGATCCCTCCTATGCCCAGCAGTGCCTCGAGGCTGCGCAAAGCCTCTACGAGTTCGGAAAGACCTATCGGGGGTTGAGCGAGAGCGGCGGGTTCTACGGATCGTCCGGCTATCTGGATGAGCTCACGTGGGGTGCGATCTGGCTCTACATCGCCACCGGGGATGCCTCCTACATGCAGGATGTGGAGGGGTTTCTGGAGGAGAAAGGCATAGACGAACAGAACGGTTACAACAACAGCTGGACCCACTGCTGGGATGATGTGTGGGGTGGGGTGTTCGTCAAGCTTTCGGAGATCAGTGACAGACTCCTCTATAGAGAGATTGCCGAGTGGAACCTCAACTACTGGATGAACGATATACCGCGTACTCCGGGCGGACTCTGCTACCTCAACTCCTGGGGAGTGCTCCGCTATGCCGCGGCCGAGGCGATGCTCGCCCTCGTCTACTATGACAAGGTCTCCCATGACCAGGCCTACCTCGATTTTGCCAAGTCCCAGATCGACTACATCCTGGGTGACAATCCTGCAGGACTCTCATATGAGGTAGGGTTTGGCGAAAACTATCCCAAGTTCCCGCACCACAGGGCTGCGAGCGGGAGGCTGGAAGCTCCTCCTGCGAACGAGTCGAAGAAGGATCCCGAGAAGCACCTCCTCTTTGGGGCCCTTGTGGGTGGACCTGACATGAACGACGAGTATGTCGACGACATAGAGCAGTACGACCACTCCGAGGTGGCGATTGACTACAATGCAGGCTTCGTGGGTGCCCTTGCGGGCATAGTGAAGTACTACGGCGCAGCACAGACCCCGGAGCCCACGCCCGGGATCGAACCTGAGGATCATGTCCCCTATTCCGTAAGTGCGTATGTGTACGAGACAACAAATCAGGCCACGGTCATCAAGGCCTACATCCACAATGACTCGCTCCTTCCTCCTCACTGGGAGACAGGACTCTCCTTCAGGTACTTCTTCGACCTCTCCGAGCTCTATGATGCCGGGTATACCGTGGATGATGTGACTGCATCGGTGTACTATGGGCCTTCGAATGGTACCCTTTCGGAGATCAAACCATGGGACGAGGCGAACCATATCTACTATGTGGAGGCAAGCTGGCCCGGTTCGAAGCTCTATGGAAAGGTGGAGTTCCAGTTCGCCCTCGCCTGCTACAACGCCTCGGTGTGGGATCCTGCGAACGACTATTCATTCCAGGGGCTCCCCACAGCCGAACCGGATGTGATGACAGAGTACATCCCTGTCTATAGGGATGGGGAGTTGATTTTCGGAACCGAACCTCCGAAGGGAGGTTCGCCGAGCCCCACACCTACACCAACCCCGACCTCTACACCCTCAGCCACACCTACTTCCACACCTACCCCCACTCCCACGCCGACTCCCACCTCTACCCCTGGTGGTGAGTACACGCTCATCTCTCTTCCCTTCACGTATGACGGTGAAGGTGAATACTACTGGAAGACCGATCAGTTCTCCACTACCGTGGACTGGAGCCGGTACGTGAACTCGTGGAACCTGGATCTGCTGGAGATCGACGGGACGGACTATGCCAACGTGTGGGTGGCGGAGCACCAGATTCCTGCCGCATCCGACGGTTACTGGTACATCCACTACAAGAGCAGCGTCTCCTGGGGGCATGTAGAGATCAAGTAGCCTCTGGTTGGGGGAGACGTGCAGTCTCCCCCTTTTATATAACCCGTTTGGTTTATTTACGACACCAAGTAGCATGTTATAATAGCGGATGCCCTAGGGCAAATTAGAGATTTTGGAGGTATTAGATGAAGCAGAGATTTTTAAAGATTCTTCTGCTACTCCTAATGGGAGTGATCTTCATCTCTTCGTGTGCCTTCTTCTCTCCGGATGGAGAGGTGAAAGGCTCCAGGATGGTCTCCCGAGGAGTTGCTCAGGCGGGAGGTCACTTCAACTACGGGGAGGCGCTCCAGAAGGCCATCTACTTCTATGAGGCCCAGCAGGCCGGTCCCCTTCCCGAGTGGAACCGCGTAGAGTGGCGCGGCGATGCCACCATGCAGGATGCGGTACTCGGCGGCTGGTACGATGCCGGAGACCACGTGAAGTTCAACCTTCCCATGGCCTACACCGCGAGCATGCTCCAGTGGGCCATCTATGAGTATGGTGCTGCCCTTGCCGATGCAGGCCAGCTGGAGATCCTCAAGCGGAACGTGAAGTTCACCCTCGACTACCTGGCCAACTGCTGGGATGGGAACACCTACATCTACCAGATAGGAGATGGCGGGAACGATCACAGCTGGTGGGGTCCGGTCGAGGTGATCCACCTCGAACAGCAGGCGGGCAATCGTCCGGCCTACTCTGCGAGCCATGGACTCTCGGCTGTGATGGCGCAGACTGCGGCTGCCTTGGCTCTGGGGCACCACATCTTCGGTGATACTGTGTACCTTCAGAAGGCGGAGCAGCTCTTTGCGCGGGCAGACGCGGACAGGAGTGATGAGAACTACACCGCCGCATCAGGGTTTTATAATTCCTGGAGCGGTCCCATCGACGAGCTCATGTGGGCTGCCATCTGGCTCTACATTGCCACAGGCGACGCTTCGTACCTCACGAAGGCTGAGAGCTACGTGCCGCTCCTCAATCGACAGGGACAGACAGAGGACATCGAGTATCAGTGGGGACACTGCTGGGATGACGTGCACTATGGTGGTCTCCTTCTTCTCGCGAAGCTCACCGGCAAGCAGGAGTACATAGATTTTGTGCACATGCACCTCGACTGGTGGGTGGACGGTGCCAAGGGCTACACTCCCGGCGGGCTTGCCTGGCTCGATCAGTGGGGAAGCCTCCGGTATGCCACCACTGCGGCATTCCTCGCCTTCGTGTATTCCGACTGGTCGGGTGCAGATCCTCAGAAGGCACAGGTGTATCGTGAGTTTGCCGAGAAACAGATCAACTACGCCCTCGGCATGAACGAACGGAACGGGAGCTACGTGGTAGGGTTCGGCGAGAATGCGCCTCAACATCCTCACCACAGAACCTCCCACGGTTCGTGGGCCGACAGCCAGAGTGTGCCTCCCTATCACAGACACATCCTCTACGGTGCGCTCGTGGGTGGACCTGATCAGAGCGGCAACTACACCGACGACATAAGCAATTACCAGACGAACGAGGTGGCGTGCGACTACAACGCGGGGTTCGTCGGAGCCCTCGCGAAGATGTATGATTTCTATGGTGGGCAGCCTCTTGCTGATTTCCCGCCGCCTGAGCCGCGTACCCACTACGAAGATGATGAGTTCTTCACCGAGGCCTGCCTCAATGCCTCAGGGAGCAACTTCACCGAGGTGAAGGTACTGGTGAACAACCGGTCTGCCTGGCCTGCGCGTGTGATCAACGACCTCCGGTTCCGGTACTTTATCGACCTCTCTGAAGTTTTTGCTGCAGGATATACGGTGAATGACATCACTATCAGTACCAACTACGTGGAGTTCCCGGTTACCATCACTGGACCTGTTCACTACGCGGGAAATATCTACTATGTGGAAGTGAAGTTCAATGATGGCACTCAGATCTATCCCGGTGGTCAGAGCGAGTATGCCGGAGAGATCCAGATGAGGATCGCTGCACCCAGTGGCACCTCCTTCTGGGATCCCACAAATGATCCCTCGTATCAAGGCCTCCCGTTGAGTTCAACCGAGATTACCAAGACTCCGAACATCCCAGTGTATGATGGCACTACTCTTATCTTCGGTGTGGAACCTGATGGCACACAGCCAACTCCCACGCCTACTCCTACCTCTACTCCGACTCCGACTCCGACCCCGACTCCGACCCCGACTCCGACCCCGACTCCGACCCCGACTCCGACCCCGACTCCGACCCCGACTCCGACCCCGACCCCGACCCCGACTCCGACTGGAGAGTACACGCTCATCTCTCTCCCCTTCACGTATGACGGGGCAGGTGAGTACTACTGGAAGACCGATCAGTTCTCCTCGGATCCGAACGACTGGAGCAGGTACGTGAACTCGTGGAACCTGGACCTGCTCGAGATCAACGGGACGGACTATGCCAACGTGTGGGTGGCGCAGCACCAGATCCCGGCTGCGTCTGATGGCTACTGGTACATCCACTACAAGGCTTCCTATTCGTGGAGCCATGTGGAGATCAAGTAAAGCCTACAGGGTGGTGAGGGTGTATGCCCTCGCCGCCCTCTTTTGTTTGGAGGTGTGAGATGCGTGTAGGCCGATGGATAGTGATCGTGCTTTTGAGTCTTGGATTGATAGTAGGATGTGCGTTCCCCTTCCTCGGGAATGTTGAAAAGGAGGAGAACACCTCTTCCCGAGCCACTAGCCTTTCAGTCGGTCGTCTTACAGGTGTGAACTGGTTCGGGTTCGAGACCGGCAACTACGTGGTGCACGGGCTCTGGGCCAGGGACTACAAGTCCATGCTCAAGCAGATAGCGGATCTCGGGTTCAACTGTATCAGAATCCCGTGGGCCAACGAGATGATAGGTAAGGCACCGAACAGCATTCAGATCAATCCCTCGGGTGTGGATCCCTACACCGGGGAGCAGGGACTCAATCTGGATCTCGAAGGGCTTTCGTCCCTCGAGGTGCTCGACAAGATCATTGAGGAGGCCAACCGTCTCGGTCTCTACGTGATCCTCGACAACCACTCCCGGGCCGCTGATGGCTATATGAACGAAACCCTCTGGTATACCGACGAGTATCCTGAGGAGAGGTGGATCTCGGACTGGGTGATGATGGTGCGTCGGTATAAGAACTACCCCAATGTGATAGGAGCCGATCTCAACAACGAGCCGCACGGGAATACCGGGACCGGGATGAAGCCGCCGGCTACGTGGGGATACACCCTCCCCGAGTACGGCGATACCGATTGGAAGGCAGCTGCCGAGCGGTGTGCTGCGGCCATCCTTGCGGAGAACCCGAATCTCTACATCATCGTGGAAGGGGTAGAGGAGTATCAGGGCGATACCTACTGGTGGGGCGGCAATCTCAAAGGCGTGAGGGACTATCCCATCACCTCCATCCCTGCGGAGAACCTCATCTATTCTCCCCATGAGTATGGGCCCGAGGTCTACAATCAGGCCTGGTTCAGCGATCCTACCTTTCCGGACAACATGCCTGCGATCTGGGATGAGCACTTCTGGTTCATCTACAAGGAGAACATCGCCCCCGTACTCATAGGGGAGTTCGGCATCAAGGAGGAGTCTGCTGCTGATCCCTCCTCGGTTGCCTACCAGTGGTTCACCACTTTCATGGCCTATGTGGGAAACAAGGCCTCGTGGACGTTCTGGTGCATGAATCCCAACTCGGGGGATACGGGAGGCATCCTCAAGGACGACTGGGTGACGGTGAACGAGGCGAAGTACAACCTCATCAGGCCCTATCTGGCCAATCCGCCGCAGCCCACGGCCACACCCACTCCTACCAGCACGCCGACACCCACTCCTACGCCGACGCCTACTCCCACGCCCACTCCTACTCCGACTCCCACTCCGACGCCTACTGCCACACCTACGCCTACTCCCACACCTTCCGGGGAGTACACCGAGATCACGCTTCCCTTCACCTACGATGGGGGGGGTGAGTACTACTGGAAGACCCACCAGTTCTCCACGGATCCGAACGACTGGAGCCGATACGTGAACTCGTGGAACCTGGACCTGCTGGAGATCAACGGGACCGACTATACCAACGTATGGGTGGCGCAGCACCAGATACCAGCAGCCTCGGACGGCTACTGGTACATCCACTACAAGAGCGGCGTCTCGTGGGGACATGTGGAGATAAAGTGAGGCGGGAACTCTTAGAGAAAGGAGGCGGAGGGGGTGTGCGCCCCCTCCTTTTCTTGCGCTTGTACGGATTCAAGATCTTTACTATAACAGTTAAGTATGCACGAGAGACGAGAGCGGTTCGAGCACATCTATAGGATACTCGAAGAGGAGTATGCCGATACGTCTTCCTTCATCTCGTTCGCCGAGCCTTTCCAGCTCCTGGTGGGGGTGATCCTCTCGGCTCAGTCCACGGACAGGCAGGTGAATCTCATCCTTCCGGAGCTTTTCGTACGGTTTCCCACTCCCAAGGATCTCGCCGAGGCACCGGCGGAGGAGATCGAGACCCTCGTGAGGAGTGTGGGGTTCTTCCGGATGAAGGCCCGGAACATAAAGGAGACCGCGCGGCTCGTGCACGAGCGTTGGAGAGGTCGCGTGCCTGAGCGGATGGAGGATCTGCTTCTCCTTCCCGGCGTAGGGAGGAAGAGCGCGAACGTGATCAGGGGTACCATCTACGGAAGGCCTGCGATCATCGTGGACACCCACTTCGGCCGCGTGGTGAGAAGGCTGGGGCTCACCGAGGAGCGAACGCCGGAGCGGATCGAGCGAGACCTGGCCTCGTGGATTCCTCCCGGGAAGCAGTATCCCTTCTCCATGCGCATCAATCGACACGGACGGGCAGTATGTACTGCGAGGAGGCCTGCGTGCGAGTCCTGCAGGCTCGCACCGTTCTGCCTCAGGCGTGGGGTGGTCTCGCGAGGTGAAGAAGAGCGGGGCGGTCTGGGAGACGACTCTACCACTCGGGCCAGAAGCGGTGAAAGTCCTGGAGCGAGGTGAATCCCTCCTGCTCCATGTAGGACTTGATTCCCTTGAGGATGCGATCAGGGGTGTGGGGGTCTACAAAGAGGGCGGTTCCCACCTGTATCGCAGAGGCGCCGGCCAGGAGGTATTCTATGGCGTCCTCGGGCTCCATGATGCCCCCGATACCGATGATGGGGATGCGCACCGAGGTGCGTACCCGATAGACCGCCGCCAGACCGATGGGCTTTATGGCAGGGCCGGAGAGTCCTGCAGTCTTCTGAGGAATGACAGGACGCTTCTTGTGAATATCGATCGCCATCCCCACCACGGTGTTGATGCACGAAAGGGCGTCGGCTCCCCCGGCCTCTGCTGCCCGGGCGATCTCGGTGATGTCGGTGACGTTGGGTGTGAGCTTCACGATGAGGGGCTTGGGGGTGAGGTCCCTCAATGTCCTGGTGAGGCGTTCCACTGTTGTGGGCTCGGTCCCTATGGTGATGCCCCCTTTCTTCACATTGGGACAGGAGATGTTGATCTCGTACCCCCAGAGATCGGTGTGGGCCTCGAGGAATGAGATGACCTCTGCGTACTCCTCTGGATCGCTCCCTGCGATGTTGCCTATGACCGGGCAGGGGAGCTCTCTGAGGTAGGTCCACTTCTCGGTGACAAAGCGTTCCATGCCCACATTCGCAAGGCCTATGGAGTTGAGCAGGCCGGCCGTGGTCTCCACGATCCTGGGGATGGGGTTCCCTTCTCTCGGCTCGCGGGTGATGGCCTTGGTGTAGAGGGCGCCGAGGGTGCGATAGTCCACGAGTGCCTCGTACTCACTCCCATACCCTATGGTGCCGGAGGCAGCTCCCACCGGATTGGGAAGGAGCTTCCCGCCTATCTTCACAGAGAGGTCCATGCGATCTCCTTTGCGTTGAAGACAGGGCCTTCGGTGCACACCCGGGCGTAGCGGGTGCTCCCCGTGGTAGGCACCACACACGAGAGACAGGCCCCCACCCCGCACGCCATGGTTTGCTCGAGCGAGACCCACAGCTCCGCACCTGTGGCCTCCACGAGCCGGGCGAGCCCCTTGAGCATGGGGGTGGGGCCGCAGGCATAGAGGACGACTTCAGGTCCCAGTCCTCCACGCGATGAAAGGTAGTCCACCGTGGTGCCGGAAAAGCCCGTGCTCCCATCGTCGGTACAGAGGACAAGCTCTGTCGGGCGAGACGGCTGGTGTGAGGGGAGAAGGTCGGCGTTCCGGGCCCCGAGGACGAGCAGGTGATCGATCCCTTGCTTCTCGAGGGTACGAGAGAGAAAGAGTATGGGGCCTATGCCGATGCCACCTGAGACGAGCACGGGTGGTCGGGAATAGGAGGGCTTTAATGGAAAGGGCCTTCCCAGGGGACCGATGATGTCCACCACATCGCCCGCACGGTGGGTGGTGAGCATGGTGGTGGCCCGCCCCCTTCGTTGGTAGATGCAGGCCGCCCTCCCGTTGCGGTACGAGGAGAAGGCGAACGGTCTCCTCAGGAGGGGCACCGGGCCGTTCCCTATGCGCATGGTGAAGAACTGGCCGGGTCTCGGTTCTGGGGCGGTAGGGGGATACGAGAACTCGAGAAGGTAGTAGCAACGAGCGATCTCTCTCTGCTCCAGTATCTCAACCGACGTGTATGCTACGTGAAGATCGTGATTCATACGTTTCCTGAGTATAGAGGAGAACGAAGCTTCCTCCAAGGGGAGAGGATTGAAGAAGGGTGGAAGAAGAGGTACTATAGCTTAGAAACCGATTTCTTTTCTGGAGGTTTCGATGTATCGTTCGGTGGGATGGGGTGTCGCGTTCATGTGTATAGGGACATTGATATTCTCCTCCTGTGTCAGCCCGACAGGGAGCGAGGAGTGGCCTGGGGAACTAGTGGCTGAGGAGTCCTGGATGGACGTTGCGCGGTGGAAGCTCGTACGATCAGGGGGGGGGGAGGAGGCATCCCTCCGTGCCGAAGGAGGGGGTCTTGCAGTGTCGTTCGTCCAGGATGGAGAGGGATTCGTGGAGCCGAGGCTTCTCCTCGGAGGGGCGGATTTCTCCTGCTGCGAGGCGCTTGCCCTCAGGATGGAGAGTCGTATCGAAGCGCGGCTCATGGTCTCCCTGGTCTTGTATGAGGCCGGAAGGGTGTGGGAGACCTCGTGGAAGAGCCTCGAGTCCGGAACCCATCTGGTGGTGTTTGATCTGTGGGGTGAACTCTTCTTTCCGGGAATGGATCTTCCTGAGGGAAGCACCCCTCTTTCGAATGTGGAAGCGCTGGGAGTGAGGATCAGCGGCCTTGAGAACCCCGCCGGCACCGTATTGCTCGAGGGGATTGCGCGTGCGAGGAGCGAGGAGCCGCCCCCCTGGACGTTTCTCGTCGGAGGGGACTCCGATGGGAGGGAACTCCTCTCTGATGTCAGGGTCGTCCACACCCCTTCTCCTGAGGACCCGCTCGTGGAGCTCACGATTCCCCTAGGGGTGGTACCGGAGAACCCCTATGATCCCGATGAGGTGGACGTGGAGGCGGTATTCGTCTCTCCTGGAGGAGATTCGTACCGGGTGGCGGGGTTCTACTATGTGCCCTACCGGAGAACCACAAGGTCCTTCGGTTCCCTGCTCCGCATGGCCGGGCCGGGCGAGTTCAGGGTGCGCTTCATAGCCCCGGAGGAGGGAACATGGGGCGAGTACGTTCGTGTGAACTATCGGGGCCAGGAATCCCGTACGCCCATTCCCCCCTTTCAAGCCCCCTCTCCCGGAAAGGGGTACGTGGGTCGGTCCAAAAGGGATCCGCGATACTTCGCCTTTCAGGATGGCACGTCCTGCATCCCCATCGGTTCCAACGTTGCGTGGTACGACCACCGGGGGATCGCGGCCTACGAGAAGTGGTTCTCAGAGATGGCACGCCATGGCGCGAATTTTGCCCGGATCTGGATGCCGAGCTGGGGATTCGGGATCGAGTGGAGTGATACGGGGTTGGGCAACTATCATCGGAGGCAGCGTCAGGCCTGGGAGCTCGATCGGGTACTCCGGCTCGCAGAAGAGAAGGGCATCTACGTGATGCTCTGTCTCCTCAACCACGGTGCCTTCAGTACGAGCACGAATCCCGAGTGGTCCCAGAATCCCTACAATAGTAAGCTCGGGGGGGGCCTTGAGAGTCCCGGTGCGTTCGTGAGCGATCCCGAAGCATGGAAGTATTTCTCGCAGCGGCTCCGGTACATCATCGCCCGATGGGGATACAGCTCGCACATATTTGCATGGGAGATATGGAACGAGACGGATCTCGCCACCGGCATCATGCAGAAGGAGGCCTTCCCTCGCTGGCTGGAGAAGGTGGCGGAGTACATCAGAAGAGAGGATCTGGGACGGCACCTCGTGACCACCAGTTACAGCGTGCCCGTGGATGCAGGGGACCCCCTGTGGGACTCCATGGACATCGTGCAGGAGCACCGCTATGGGCTCCAGGACTGGGCTCCCTACATGGTGGGAAGGGTGCTGAGGGCGAGGGAAAGGACCGACAAACCCTATCTCTTCGGAGAGTTCGGCATCTCGGAGGACGTGCCCGATCCGGAGGGGATCCACTGGCTGGACGGCCTGTGGGGAGGCATCTTCTCAGGTGCGGCCGGGACCGGGATGCTCTGGTGGTGGGACCTCTACCTTGAGAGCTACGATCTCTTTCCTCTCTACCGGGGGGTCTCACGATTTCTCGAGGGCGAGACCCTCGAGGGGATGGAACCCCGCGACGTGGAATACGTGGGGCCTTATCAGATCCACATGCTCACGAGGGAAGGGGAGGCATGGATCTGGATCAAGGACCGCACGTTCTCCTTCGAGGGCCTCATGTCCAGGGCCATGGGAGTGGGACTTGAGAACGTGACATGGGAGCCGCTCCCATCCACGGTACTCCACCTTCCTTTGGGACCGGGACGCTATCGGGTGGAGTGGTACGAGCCTCAGACCGGAGAGCTGATCGGGGAAGATGACGGGTCGACCCCGGATGACCTCCTGGAGGTGGTCGTGCCGGAGTTCTCACAACACCTTGCAGGAAAGGTGAGACGGGTGGAGTGAACGGGAACCGGGCACTTTAAGAAGAACGTATAGAAACTTTTTGGTGATTATCTATTATCTGCCACCTGAGAGTATTCTCTAAGCACATCCAGCAGAAGCTCGAATAGATCCTCCTCCCTATGATTATACCGCCACTCCAATTCTTTCAAGTACAGCGGAAAACGTTCTACACTCACCCCGTGATGCTGGAGCAGCCGCCCTTTCGCATAACTCCAAAACCCCTCTATCCCATTGATGTACACTTTCCCATTCGCAAATCGCTTCCCGTGATCAATCCGCTTGTGCCTGAATCCATAGCTCACAAGCCCATCATAGCTCTTGAACCGGTCGGTATACACAAGCGATCCCCGCTTCACTTTGGCCACTGCCAGTCGTACAAGCTCCTCCGCACTTACCTGCTCCACCACTTCCACCTGCACTTTTCCCCCTCGCTCGAGAATCCCAAACACAGGAATCTTCCCTGCCGCCCCTCTCCCCCTCTTCCCCTTTCTCTTTCCTCCAAAATAACTTTCGTCCATCTCTACTTCACCTTCGAGCAGGCTCTTCCCCTCCTTCCGGGTGTGCACCCATATCGCCTTCCGAAACAACGTGTAGAGCCTCAGCGTCACCTCATAGGAGAGCCGTAACTGCAAAGCCGCCTTGTGGGCGGTAAGTTCCATCTCAAAGAGCTTCATTGCCCACAGGATCTTCTCCCAGGAGAGCTTCGTCCCCTCGAAGATGCTCCCTCGTCGTATGCTCCACTCTTTCCTGCACTGGTAGCACTTGTACTTCTCTCGTCTCACCTCGCCTATATGCTCACTTCCACAAAAGGGACACCGGGTGTGCGTGACGAGGAGTCCTTTCTCTCTCAGATAGGAGACCGTTTTCTCTCTATCGCTTGCAAGTGTTGAAAGACTTACGACGTCCATATCCGTGCCACCTTTCTCTTCGGTATTATACCACATTATACCACAGGTGGCTCAAAAATGGTAATCACCAAGAGAAATAACCACCCCTCAGTACACGGATCCCGGGGGTTCCTTCCTATTCTACGACGACGTCGCTGAGGACGTACTCAACGCTCTTGAACTCGGCATCGCCTCCACCCTCTCCCTCCAACCCCTCATCGGAAGCGATCCAAAGAACAGGCTGGATGTGACCCTCTCCCTCGACACCAGGCTTCCCCTGCCCGGGAAGTATACATCACAGGAGATGCATAAGTAATGTGAATCCCGCGGTCGGGAGTCTCGCCACCATCAACAGCTTCACCCAAACCGACCTCACTACAGAGCGGGCGGGGATATTCAAATACGACCTTAATATAGGAGCGAATCATCCGCTCTACTTCCCATTCGGTGACTGGGCGGATCTGGCCCTCAATCCAGGGATCGGCGTGGGACTCAGCTACTGGCCTTCAAGTGATTACTACTCGAAATCATCCGAACAGGTTGTAAAGGACGACGGGAACAACGACGGGGACTTCAACGATACTGCAGACACCGTCACTACCACTACTACCACGTACTACAACAACAACGACGGGGATCCGGTGGAGCTCTCCTTCCCTGTGAGCCTCGGCACGGCCTTCAAGTGGAAACAGAAGGAGTGGGTCTTCGGCGTTACCCTGGCAAGCTGGATGTCCATGACACCCATCATCTCCTTCGAATCAAGCAAAGTGGACACTCAAGAAGTACACGTGGTCCAAAAAGATGGTACTGGTGTGACCACGAGTGAAACCATCACCACGAAGGTAGAAGGCGACTACGGCACCTCCCGAACCACAGCTGACTGGTCGTTCGGCATCCAAAATGGCTTCATCCTCAACTTCTACCTGCCCGACAACATCCGGCTGGACGTGCTGGTCACTACAAACCTCTTCGAGTTCGACGCACTCTTCATCCAGGCCATCATCCCGCTTCCGTAAGCAGGTTCTCTTCTTGCACATAAGAGGCCCGGCACCAGGTGCCGGGCCTCTTTTTGTTCTTAGGGTTTAGAGTTTCTCATTTTCCCCAGGACGTAGGAGAGGAGGCCGCCTGAGGTGAGGAAGGCCACCTCCACCTGGGAGAAGACCTGGGCCTCGGCCTCGAACCTCACCACCTCACGGCCGTCCCTCTCTGCCCTCACCAGGCACCGCTTCCGTGGGGTGAGCGTTCCCACCTCTATGGTAATCTCCTCCTCACCGGTAAGTCCCAGCTCATTGGCCGACTTCCCCTCGGGGAAGCAGAGCGGGAGCACCCCCATACCTACCAGGTTGCTTCGGTGGATGCGCTCGAACGACTGGGCGAGCACCGCACGCACACCAAGAAGGCGTGTCCCCTTGGCCGCCCAGTCGCGGGAGGAGCCGGTACCGTACTCCCTCCCTGCGAGCACGACGAGTGGCACGCCCCTCCGTCCGTACTCCATTGCGGCATCGTAGATGAAGGACTGCGTCCGCTCGGGGAAGAGAAGGGTGTAGCCACCCGGGGCATCGGGGGTGAGCCTGTTCTTCAAGCGGATGTTGGCAAAGGTGCCGCGCATCATCACCTCGTGGTTGCCCCTGCGGGATCCGTATGAATTGAACTCCTCGGGCCGCACCCCGAGCTGTTGGAGGTACCGGCCTGCAGGATAGTCTTTCGGAATCGCCCCTGCAGGGGAGATGTGGTCCGTGGTGACCGAGTCTCCAAAAAACCCGAGCACGCGAGCCCGCTCGATCCGGTCAGGGAGGCCCTCGAGCTCAAAGAAAGGCGGCTTCTTGATGTAGGTTGAAGCCTCATCCCATGAGAAGAGAAGGCCCTCCCCTCCTTCGAGCCTCTGCCATCGCTCATCCCCTTCGAAGATATGGGCGTACCGCGTCCTGAAATCGTCTCCCACCACCACCTCTTCCACCAGGCGTGCGATCTCCTTGCCTGAGGGAAGGAGCTCATCCAGGAACACGTCCCGGCCGTCCCTGTCTTTACCCACCGGTTCCCTGGTGAGGTCTTTCATCACCGTGCCTGCGAGGGCGTAGACGATCACATAGATGGGTGAAGCGAGGATGTTGAACCGCACCTTCTGATGGATCCGTGCCTCGAAGTTGCGGTTTCCCGAACCCACCGATGTGAGTAGCAATCCCTCATCGGCCGCCCTCTCAAGGGCCTCGGGGAGCGGCCCGCTGTTCCCTATGCACGTGGCACACCCGAAGGCCGCCACCGAGAACCCCAGCTCCTCCAACGCCCCCAGCAACCCCGCTCGCTCCAGGTAGTCCACCACCACCCTGGACCCCGGCGCGAGGCTCGTCTTCACCCACCGGGGCACCCGCATCCCCCGCTCCACCGCCCGCTTCGCCACGAGCCCCGCCCCCACCATCACCGCCGGGTTGGACGTATTGGTGCACGAGGTGATCGACGCGATGGCCACCGCGCCGTGCGGCACCAGCATCCGCTCCCCTCCCAACTCCACCACCCTCCCCTCGCCCTCTGCTCCCAGACGCCTGCACTCCTCCCCTATCCGCACCGGCACATCCTGTCTGGAAAGCCGGTCCTGCGGTCGGTACGGCCCCGCGAGCGTGGGCTCCACCGTGGACAGGTCGAGCTCCACCACCTCTGAGTACTCGGGCTCCACCGAGGAACCGTACCAGAGGCCCGCCTCCTTCAGGTACGCCTCCGCCCTCGCCGCCGCCTCCTCACGCCCCGTCATCCGGAGGAAGTCCACCGTGCGCTCGTCGGCCGGGAAGAACCCCATCGTGGCCCCGTACTCCGGTGCCATGTTGGCGATCGTCACCCTGTCCGGGACCGACAGCTGGGAAAGCGCAGGACCGAAGTACTCCACGAACTTCCCCACCACCCCCTTCTTCCGCAGGAGGTGCGTGAGGGTGAGCACCACGTCCGTGGCCGTCACACCCTCGGGCATCCTCCCCACCAGTCGCACCCCTACCACCTCCGGGAGCGGCATCACGTAGGCCTCACCCAGCATCACCGCCTCGGCCTCTATCCCCCCCACACCCCACCCTATCACACCAAGCCCGTTCACCATGGTGGTGTGTGAGTCGGTCCCCACGAGCGAGTCGGGATACCAGAGCACCATCCCATCGCGCACCTCCTCACGCACCACCTGCGCGAGGTACTCCACGTTGATCTGGTGACAGATCCCGGAATTGGGCGGCACCACCTTGAAGTTCGCCATACTCCTCCCCGCCCACTTGAGGAGCCGGTACCGCTCTCCGTTCCGTTCGTACTCCTTCTCCACATTCCGATCGAGCGCATCACGTCGTGCCCAGAAATCGAGCTGGACCGAGTGATCCACCACCAGGTCCACCGGGATCTGCGGCGTCACCCGGGACGGATCCCCCCCCTTCCCGGCCACCGCATCCCTCATCGCGGCCAGATCCACCACCGCCGGCACACCGGTGAAGTCCTGCATGAGCACCCGTGCCGGGAAATAGGGCACCTCCGAACCCACATGGCGACGCCAGGCCCCCACCCGCGCCACCACCTCCCCCTCCATCCGTCCCAGAGCCACACTCCTCGCCACATTCTCCAGGAGCACACGCATGCTGTAGGGCATCCGTTCGAGCCCCCCCTCGACCGGCAAGCCCCTCATATCCACCACGCGGACACGCCGCCCTCCGAACATCCTCTCGACCAGGTCCATAGACACTCCTTTGTACGTGATGAGACCTCGCCACCCACGGCGAGCGCGTGGCTCAACCTTACCCGAAACCCGGCCTTCCTGTCCACGCCGCCCGCCACGCACAAAAAAAGCTGCCCTGCCGGGCAGCCTGGGCGATACTGGATTCGAACCAGTGACCTCTGGTATGTGAGACCAGCGCTCTAACCAACTGAGCTAATCGCCCCTCTTGAGTCGAGATGATAGCACAATCTCCACGCTATGGCAAGCCCTTCGTCCTCCTTGTGTCAAGACTCGATAAAAATGTCACCCTTTTTAACTCAGTTAAAATGTCACCCCCTGGGTAGTATTCTCTTCATCCTGCCCGCTGTTTGGTGCGCCGTGCAGGAGTTACCCGCTCATACTTCAACTCCCTATTCTCATGGAACAGGGAGATCGTTTCATCCAGGTATTTTCGAACCAGGACCTTCTGTTTCGGCCGAGGAAGGAAGCCTTTGTCGTTCTTGATCTGCAGCACCTGCCTCTCATAGTAGATTGTGTAATCCTTTTGTACGACTCGATTCGCTTCAAAGCAAAAGATCTCTTTCAGCTTCGTTTCTTTGGTACATCGCACATGCACGTCCTGCGAGTCTTCCGCTTCTACCGCAAAGCGTTCGTTGAACTGAGGCAGGAACGTCTCCCACAAGTACCGGTTCGCCTCCTCGATCGTACAAATCCCCGCAAGACGCAGTTCCTTCACCAACCGATCCTGCAGAATCCCGTTCCGCCGTTCCACCCGCCCTTTCGCTTGCGGCGAATACGCACTCACGATCTGTACCCCCAGTTTGTCGCACGCCCGCTCGAATGCGGTTTTCGGCTCTTTGCCCGCCAACTGTTCCTCCAGCGTCGGTTCCCGCAGCGTCTTGTAGCCGTTTTTCAAGTCACAGTACAGACTCATCGGGATCCCATACTGCTCCACCCAGCCCCACAGCAGCTGCATCGCCGCAGCGCTCGTCTCCTGTTCACTGAACCGCGCATACGTGATCCCCGTCGCATCATCCACCATCACCATCAAGCAACAGGCACTGCGCCGTCCTTCAAACCAATCATGCGGGGACCCGTCAAACTGAACCAGCTCCCCAAAACAGGCCCGCCGTTTCCTCCGGCTTCGGTACGGCTTCCTCCTCTTCTTCCTCGCCCAGATTCCTTCCTCCAGCAGCCACCTGCGTAGCGTCTCGTGATCCACCTCAAGACCTTCCTTCGCCAACTGCTCGCTCGCAAACGTCGACCCAAAATCCCCGTACCTCTCCCGATACCTACTCACCACCCTCTGCCGAAACTCCTCCTCCTTCCGATTCCCCGACGGTTTGCCTCGGTTCCCATGCCGCAATCCCGCGATCCCCCCTTCCCGGAGCCTCTTCTCCCACCGCTGCACCTGCCGTTTGCTCACCCCTAAGATCTGCGCTACCTGCTCGTTCGTCAGACCTTGGCTTTCCATCTTCCCCAACACTTCCGCTCGTTTTAATTCCTTTAGTGTACTGCGCCCATTAAGTCAAGACAAAAAGGGTAGGGAGAAATGGTAGTACCGAAAGGGGTCATGCGACCTCCTCTCCTTGCATCTGCGCCCAAAGGGCCTCATATTCCTCGGGGCTCCTGTACCCTAGCGCACTGTGGACATAGTGCCGGTTGTACTCCTCCGCCCATCCCCTCACCGCCTCCTCCAGCTCCCCCACGTGCTCCCACTCCCGCAGCCACAACAGCTCCTCCTTCATCGTCCGTATCATCCGCTCCGTGTCCGCATTCCCCTTCGGATTGTTGTAGCTCGTGAACACCTGTTCGATCCCCAATACCTCCATCGCCTTCATGAACGACCGGCTCAACGGTTGGCTCCCGTTGTCACTCACCAGCCGAAGCCCTCTCCCCCTCACCCCCTCGGGAAACTCCCGCTCCACCGCCATCTCCATCGCCGCACGCCACTCCTCACTCCTCCCCCTCACCGACACCTTCCACCCCACCAGCTTCTTCGTGTACCAGTCAAGTACGATCACGAGATAGACCCATCCTATCCCTTTCACCAGCACCTTCGTCATGTCGATCCCCCACCACTCCCTCGGTCTCCTCGCCACCGGCTTCCCTCGCCCACTCCCACGTCTCGCTTTCTTCTTCTCCCGTCTACACATAAGCCCCGCACCCTTCATAAGTCCTCTCACCCGCTTCTCGCTCACCTCCTCCCCCTCCCGCCTCCTCAACCACCACGCCACCCGCCTGTACCCCCAGTACGGATGCTCCCCCACAAGATCCCTGATCTTCTCCATAAGCCGCCCATCGTCCCTCTCCTTCTCCTCCCGCTTCTTCCCCACCTTCTGCCCCCTTTTCCTCCTCGCATAGTACCGGCTCCGACTCACGCCAAGTGCCTCACACGCATCCTTCACCCGGTACCCTTCCCCCACCAGCCGCTCCACTGCCTCTACCTCCCCAACAGCTCCTTCGTTTTTTAGTATCTCGATCTGGATCGCCTGCTTCGCTATGATCTTCTCAAGCTGCTCTATCTTCGCTCGATAGGTGTCCTTCTCCTTCCTGCCGTCTGCAAGGGCTCTCGTGCCCCCTTCCAGAAACCTGTCCCGCCATCGGTAGTACATCGTCTGGCTGATCTGGTGTTCCCGGCAGATCTCGGCGATCTGCCGTTCGCCTCGGAGTCCTTCCAGGACGATCGCAAGTTTCTCTTCAGTGGTCCATGTCCGCTTCTTCATCTGCGTCCTCCTCCCTTATTCCAGTCTTACCTCTACCATTTCTCCGTGTCCACTCCTACGGGACGCAGTATATTAGACTCATCTCGATCATCCCCCCATTCTCTCAGGGGGTGACATTTTTATCGAGTCCTAGGGGTGACATTATTACTGAGTTTCAACAGCCCTTCGTCCTCCTTGGCGAAACCCTCTCGAGAACGAAACGCCCGCACCACCCACACTCATACCCCCACGGGACTGTAACATCGAGTGTTGAAAAAGGCGGGGAAAAAAGATAAGGGGTATCTCCCACCAACACACACTTACAGCTAAGGAGGAGATACCCCATGACACATGTACCTGCGACACACTCTACCCTTTCTCGCCTGATGAGGCAAGTGGAAGACCAGGTACGGGAGCACGTCCTCCAGACGTACAAGAGCTACCTGGAGCGCCTCCTTGAGGCACTCAGAGATGCGGTAGTGGGAAGAGACCGATATGCCAGAGGAGGTCCTGAGGACGTCTCCTACTACCGGTACGGCTACAGGAAGTGGAAGACCGTGCAGGTCCCATGGGGAACCCTTACTGAGGTACGCGTGCCGCGTATCCGTACCAGCTGCGGGAAAGAGGTGAGGCTGGTGACCTATGAGCACAGGCTCAAGGCCCTCACCGAGGAACTTCTGCTTGGGTATGTGGAGGGATGAGTGCGCGGACGTGGACCATTCTCTTACGGGAGCTGGGGATAGGAGAGGCTCACCCGCAGACCCTGCTGAGGCTCATCAGACGTCTTCGCGAAGAGAAAGAGCGGTGGCGGAAGCGGCCCCTCAGCGGGGTGAAGGCCCTTGTGCTGGATGGGGTATGGGCCAAGAGGCGGGGGAGCGATCAGAAGAAGCTGGTGGTCTTAAGTGCCGTGGGGGTGAAGGAGGACGGGACACACGAGCTGCTTGACTGGATCGTTGCAGCGCGTGAGGACCGAGCGAGCTACGAGCGACTCCTTACCGGGCTCTACGAGCGGGGGCTTGAGGAGGTGGAGCTGGTGGTGGCCGATGAGGCAGAAGGCATCTGGCAGGCGGTGGAGACCGTGTATCCCGAGGCGAAAAAGCAGATATGTCTGTGGCACCTGCAGCGGACGCTTGAACAGAAGCTCCTGCAGGATATGGGGGAACGGAAGGGGAAGAACGCAGACCTCCAGAAGGAGAGGCGAGCTTTTCGAGCGGAGTACTGGAAGCTCTTTGAGGCAGGAGGGAAGGAGGAGGCAGAGGGTGCGTGTGAGGCATTCGTGAAGAAGTGGGCGCCGAAGGCTCCCCGGATGACGGCCGCCCTCCTGTGGCGGAAGGAGCGGCTCTTCTCCTATCTGGAGTTACCCTATGCGTGGAAGAAGAAGGTGAGGACGAGCAACCTTGCGGAGAACCTGGTTCGGCACATGAGGAGCTTTCTGCGACGGTATCCCGGGTATATGAGTCTTGCCCATGCGGATGAGGTGGTAGGCCTCTACGTGGTGGGCATGCAGGTGATACAAGAGGTGGGGAGACGCACCCCTTATCAGCTCCAGCGTAATTTCAACACTCCCCCTTGACAGTGCCTACCCCCACAGCTTGCTTTTTTGTACCCGTATTATTATGATAAATTATGCATTTTGCATAACATCCATCATCGTGCATAGCATAGAAGGGCGGCCCAATGGGAACCACCACGACCGAAGACAAAGAATACATCCTCCTCGTAGACGACGATGAGACCATCCTCACCCGCTACCAGCTCATGCTCGAACACGAAGGCTACACCGACTACATCCTCTGCAGCAATCCCCTCGAGGTGGAAGAGATCCTCGCCACCAAGGCCATACAGGTCGTACTCCTCGACCTGGTCATGCCCCACAAGGACGGATTCCAGATCCTCTCCCTCATCAAGGAACACTATCCCCACATCCCGGTCATCATCGTCACAGGAGAGGACTCGCCCGACAAGGTGGTGAAGGCCATGAAGCTGGGCGCCCTCGACTACATCACCAAGCCCATCTCCTCCTCCCGCTTCTTCACCTCGCTCAAGAACGCCCTCGAGATGCGCGAGCTCCACCATGAGGTCGCCACCCTCTCCACCCGCGTCCAGCAACGCCCCGAGATTCCACCCGAATTCACGAACATCATCACCCGTGACCCCGTGATGCTCTCCATCTTCTCCTATGCCAAGGCCATCGCCCCCAGCCCCAAACCCGTCCTCATCACCGGTGAGAGCGGCACAGGGAAGGAACTCCTCGCCCGCGCGATCCACGCCGCGAGCACGAGAGAAGGCCCCCTCGTCACGGTGAACGTGGCGGGTCTGGACGACACCCTGTTCTCCGACACCCTCTTCGGCCACAAAAAGGGCGCCTACACCGGCGCCGAGAGCGACCGCCCGGGCCTCATAGAACGGGCCAGGAACGGGACCCTCTTCCTGGACGAGATAGGAGAGCTGAGCATCCCCTCCCAGATCAAACTCCTGCGACTCCTGCAGGAAGGCGAGTACTATCCCTTAGGTGAGGACAACCCCCGAAAGACGAATGCCCGCGTCATCGCCGCCACCTGTGCCGACCTCGAGGCCAAACAGGAAGAGGGCACGTTCCGGAAGGACCTCTACTACCGCCTCATGACCCACCACATCCACCTCCCCCCCCTGAGGGAGCGCCGGGGTGACATTCCCCTTTTAGTAGAAGCCTTCATCACTCAGGCCGCCCGGGAACTCGGTCGTACTCCCCCCGCCGTCCCTCCACAACTCTACGACACCCTCTCATCCTACCCATTCCCCGGCAATGTACGAGAGCTCCAGTCCCTCATCTTCGACGCGGTCTCCCGATCCACCGAGCCCCTCTTGGCCATGCAACCCATCCTCAGGTACATACAGAGCCGGCAGAAGGAACCCTACACACCCACCACCCCGATCCATGAGATCACCTACGAAACCATCGTCTCCTGCTTTGGCAGGTTCCCCACCATCGATGAGATGGAAAAACTCCTCATCCGGGAAGCCCTCAAACGCACCGACGGCAACCAGTCGGCTGCAGCCCAGATACTGGGAATCTCCCAGTCCACCCTGAGCAGGCGGCTCAAGAAGGAACCTCTGTAAGAACCCCTTCCCTCCTGCTATACTGGACCGCATGATGAATCCTTCCGTGATCATACGAAGCTCCAGACTCGACTCGATCCGCAGGCGCCACCCCTGGGTCTTCTCCGGCGCGATCGCACGAACCGAAGGAGCCCCTACACCCGGCGACATCGTCACCCTCCGCAGTGAGGAAGGGCATTACCTCGGCATCGGCACCTACGAAGGCGGGAACATCGCGGTACGCATCCTCTCCTTCGACGAGGAGGAGATCGACGCATCGTTCTGGCACCGCCGCCTCGAGGCCGCCTTCGCCAGACGCCGCGCCCTCGGGCTCACCGACTCCCCGGAGACTACCGCCTACCGACTCGTACACGGCGGAGGCGACGACATCCCCGGCCTCATCCTCGACTACTACGACGGTGTGGTGGTATTCCAGACCCACTCCATAGGGGTGCACCGGCACCGGGAATCCATCGTGGAGGCCCTGCAGACCCTCTACGGGCACCACCTCAAGGCCGTCTACGACAAGAGCAGGGCCACCCTCCCCCCCTCCTACGAGATGGAGAACGGCTACCTCTACCGGAACGGGGAGCTCTCCCTCCCCTGGGGGATCCGTGAGCACGGGCTCCGCTTCCTGGTGGACTGGGAAGAGGGGCAGAAGACCGGCTTCTACCTCGACCAGAGGGACAACCGCGCCCTCGTGGCACGGCTCGCCGAAGGAAGACGCGTGCTCAACGGTTTCTCCTACACAGGAGGCTTCACCCTCAACGCCCTCGCTGGGGGAGCGGCCCACGTCACCTCGGTGGACCGATCGGACAAGGCCCTCACACTCCTCGAACGCAACCTCGCGCTCAACGACCTCCCCTCCGAACGCCATACCTCGATCTGCGAGGAGGTGCTCCCCTACCTCAAGGAACACGGCCACGAGTACGACCTCATCATCCTCGATCCCCCCGCCTTCGCGAAACACGTACAGCACCGGCACAAGGCCATCATCGCCTACAAACACCTCAACAAACACGCCCTCAGGACCGTCAGACCCGGGGGGATCGTGATCACCTTTTCCTGCAGCCAGGTGGTCGAACTCCCCCACTTCGTGGGCGCAGTGCGCGCCGCAGCCATCGACGTGGGCCGCAGAGTTACCATCATCGGTACCCTCCACCAGCCGCCCGACCACCCGGTCAACATCTACCAACCCGAGAGCGAGTACCTCAAGGGACTGGTCCTCTACGTGGAATAGGTTGGAATGCGACCGAGATAGGAATCAGCACATTCGGCCAGGGGTTGACATTTCCTCGGAATGGGGTACATTAGTCGTATGATGAACTCTGGACTCTCGCGGATCCTCGGCCTCCTCCTTAGCCTTCTCCTCCTTCTCGGCACCCGCGGTGCAGGGGGCCTGGAACCCGCGTGAGGATACGGGGTTCGGGAAGGCCCGCTGCACCGGAAGGTGCGGCGGGCTTTTTCATTATACCACACTCAAAGGAGATGGATATGAAGAACGCACACAAGTACCGACCATTCCCCTTCCGGGTCTCTCTCCCCGACAGGACGTGGCCCGACAAGCAGATCACCGCTCCACCTGCATGGTGCAGCGTGGATCTCCGCGACGGCAACCAGGCCCTCCCTGTCCCCATGAACGTGGACCAGAAACTCGAGTTCTTCAAGCTCCTCTGTGACACGGGGTTCAAGGAGATCGAGGTCGGCTTCCCCTCCGCCTCACAGATAGAGTACGACTTCACCCGTCAGCTCATAGAGGAGCATCTCATCCCCGACGATGTGTACATCCAGGTCCTCACCCAGGCACGCCCACACCTCATCGACCGCACCGTGGAGGCCGTGCAGGGGGCGAAGAAGGTCATCCTCCACATGTATGTGGCCACGTCGGTGATGCACAGGACCATCGTCTTCAAACGCTCCAAGGAAGAGGTGAAGAAGATCGCGGTGGACGGCACCCTCTACATGAAGTCCCTCCTCCCCCGCCTCTCGGGAACCGAGGTGGTGTACGAGTTCTCTCCGGAAGCCTTCAACATGACCGAGCCAGAGTTCGCCCTGGAGGTGTGTGAGGCCGTGGTGGAGGCATGGAACCCGAAAGAGGTGGGAGGCAAGGTTATCCTCAACCTCCCCGCCACGGTGGAAGGCTCCACGCCCAATGTGTACGCCGACCAGATCGAGTGGTTCTGCCGGAATTTCTCGAGGCGGGACGAGGTGATCATCAGCGTACACACCCACAACGACCGTGACACCGGTGTCGCTGCCACCGAGCTCGCCCTGCTGGCCGGTGCCGAACGGGTGGAAGGAACGCTCTTCGGTAACGGCGAGCGAACCGGAAACCTCGACATCGTGGCGGTCGCCCTCAACATGTATGCGGAGGGAGTGGATCCGGGCCTCGACCTCTCGGACCTGCCGCGGATCAGGAGTGTGTACGAGCGCTGTACCGGCATGACCATCCATCCAAGGCACCCATACGCCGGTGACCTCGTCTTCACCGCCTTCTCCGGTTCGCACCAGGACGCCATCAAGAAGGCCATGGACCTCCTCAAGACCGAGAAGAAGGACTACTGGGAAGTCCCCTACCTCCCCATCGACCCCATGGACATAGGCCGCAGTTACAAGGCCATCATCCGCATCAACAGCCAGAGCGGAAAGGGTGGGGTCTCCTACATCCTCCAGGAGGAGTTCGGCCTCGAGATCCCCAAGGGTATGCACCCCGAGGTGGGGAAAAAGGTGAACGAGGTCTCGGACGCCCTCGTGCGGGAGCTCTCGCCTCAGGAGGTCTACGAGGTCTTCGAGAAGCACTTCCTCAATCTCTCCGATCCATACGACCTGGTATCCTACAAGATCGAGACCGAGGGGAAGACCGTGCACGTCACCGCCCGGGTGAAGGAACACGGCGAGGAGAAGGTGCTCACAGGCACCGGAAACGGCCCCATCGACGCCTTCGTCCATGCGATGAAGGGCCAGGGGTGGAACGATTTCGAGATCACCGACTATCACGAACAGGCACTCGGCAAGGGTTCGGACACCGAGGCGGTGGCCTATATCCGGATCACGAGGGATGGACGGGACTACTGGGGGGCCGGCCGACACACCGACACCATCGCCGCGAGCATTCACGCCCTCCTGAGCGCCTACAACAGAGTGTACACGAAGTGATCCGATCCATCGGTCGGGCGCCGCAGCACGCGGCGCCCGATCTCTCTCCGGGGCTGTCGCGTTCGGATGGGTTTTTCCCGCCGAGGTACGCCTACTCCAGTGCCTTCACGAGGAGCGGTCTTGCATCCGTCCCGTAGTCGAGAAGCTCACAGGTCACCCGCTCACCGTCAGCAGTGGTGCCCGTCCACTTCACCACTCCACCCGGTACGCTCTGCACGAGCCACCAGTCGCTCACGTCCCCACCCGGGATCGTGTACCTGAGGTGCCGCGCCGTGAAGCTCCCCGCGGGAACGGTGATCCGCTCCGTTCCTACCACCGCGCCCTCGATACTCTCTTCGGTGAGATCCACCGTCCCCACCTGGACCCATGTCCCCTTCTCCACCGGAACCTCGCCTTCGGTTCCCTCGGGATCCCGCGCGAGGAGTCTCAGGAGCTCCTCCGCCTCAGGGTCGACGAGTCCCTCGAAGATCCACTCCTCAGCCTCGCTTTCGTACCTCACCCGCCACCACTCCTTCCCGTCGTCCCTCCGCCCGAGGAGGGCCCTCTGGGCGGTGAGTTCATCCCCCTCAGAGGTGGTAATGCGGAACGATACCCATTCGCCGGGGGCGAACCCCCGCTGCCCCAGCCAGTACCCTCCGAGGCTGAAGGTGTAGGCGAAGGCCACCTGTGCCTGCATCGTAGCGAGACCATACCACTGGGGGCCGATCACCCCGGGCGGCTCTTCCTCGGCCTCCATCTCACCGGTCTCCTCGGACCCTGCGATGCTGCGTGCGATACCCTCCGATATCCCCTCTCTCAGCGCGCTTCCCACTGTGGAACACGAGCCCAGAAGCAAGACTACCCAGACAAGGAGGCCCATCATCACGATCGATCTCATGATCACCTCCTCTCTTCGGGAAGGGATTACCGGTTCCAGTATACCACGGGTTCAGGGATTCCGCTACGCTCGATCCTCAGCAGGCGTGGCGATCTTGATCTTCTTCTGCTTCACCTTCTGCGCCACCATGGGGACCTCGACCCTGAGGATGCCCTGGTGGTAGAAGGCCTTCACCCTGTCGTGATCGAAGACGTCGGAGGGGATGTAGTAGCGGGCCTCCACCGGCTGTCCGAGGGAAAACCCCTTGCGATAGAAGTAGGCCCTCTCCTTCCGGGGATCGTCCTCCCTCTTGCCCACCGAGAGTACGAGGTATTCGCCCTTGAACTCGAGATCGATGTCCTCCTGGCCGCACCCGGGGACGAGGAACTCGAGGACCAGCGTGTTCTCCTCGGTGAGATAGATGTTGGACAGGAGCCCCTCCACCCTGGGAAATCTGAGATCGGGACGGTCCGCTGCCTCCTCTCCATGGAGGTGGGAAAAGGTACGCTGGACCTCCTCGGCCCCTGTCTTGAGGTTCTCCTCGAGCACCTCCATGAAGACCTTCGTGGCCTTCTTGATGTCCTCGGCCACCTTGTCGAAGTCGATCTCTATCTTGGCCATAGGCCCTCCCTTGTGTGGATCCTCTCCTAATAAGATAGCGAGGAAGGAGGGAAAGAGCAAACCTTTTCAGGAGAGTGCGGTCGCCGGGATCGTCTCCTCGTCCATGTCGACCGCCACCCTGAAGCTCATGAGGAGGGGCGAGAGGTCCTCCACCGCGGATCTCGTCTCCTCGACCACATCCCTGGTGCGCGAGAACGAGTCGAGGCTCTCCCTGAGGGCCTGTTCGGTCTCCCGGGAAATCCGGGAGAGATCCACGGAGGCCTGTTCCAGGTCCTTCACCTCTTCAAGGATCCTCCGCGCCTGAGCAGCGATGATCCCGGCCCCTTCCGACACCTGCAGTGAATCCTGTTCCACTCGAGCGGAAGCGGCGCGTATCGTCCCGATCTCAGACGCCACCCGTTGGGTCTCTTCAGAGAAGGACTCGAGGGCCCCGAGAAGTCCGCGCACCCGGTCTCCAATGCGCTCGAACAGGTCGTACCCCCGACGTGCGGCCGACGTGGTCTCTTCCATTCGACCGAGGAGACGGGAGACGGTGTCCTTGATCTGCGACGAGTGCTCTCCCACCTTTTCAGCGAGCGCCCTGATCTGCCCTGCAACCACCGCGAATCCCCTCCCCGCCGCCCCGGCATGGGCGCTCTCGATCGCCGCATTGATGGAGAGGATGTCCGTCTGCCGGGCGATGTCGTCTATGACGTCCACCACCTCCAGAACCGCGGAGAGTTCTCTGTGGGTTTCCTCAGCGAGGGATCTCGACGAGAGGAAGGTTTCCTCCCCCTCCTGCAGGAGCCTGCGCACCTCCTCGACCCGTCGCCGTTCCACCCCGGTCCGCTCCTCCATACGGGTGAGGATCTCGTGCGAGGCCCTCACCACCTCTTCGATCCTCCGGATGTGTTCGTACTGGGATGAGGTGTTCATCGAGAGGCCGCTGGTCCGGGCCTCTATCTCCTCCACCCGGTTCACCACCTCCCTGAAGTGGGATTCGAGCGCCGCGGCCATGGCCCTGAGGGTGGGAAGCTCCTGTTCTATCTGTGAGAGCATCGAGAGGGTCCGCTCCTCCCCTTCTGAGAGTACGTGGTGGAGGGAGACCACCTTCCCGGTGGTCACCTGTGCGTCGTAGACCAGCTCCCTGAGGCTTTCGAGCGTGGCGGCGAGGTGGCGGGAGATCTCCCCGAGTTCGTCGCGGGAACGGTCGGCGGGGCGCAGGGTGAGGTCGCGCCCGCGCACCGCCCTGAGCACCTGCTCGAGGGCGGTGATGCGTCGTGCGAGCCGTACCCCCACCGAGAGGGAGAGGAGGATGCTCAGTGCCAGGAAGACCACGAGGACCGCGAAGAGGGCGAGTCTCACCCTCGTCCCTGCGGCGAGAAGACCTTCCACGCGCCAGGAGAGGGAATGGAGAAGGGTGTCGAAGCGGTAGAGGAGCTCGGCCTGGGTGCTTCTCGTGGCCATGACGTAGGCCGGCTCCACGCCACCGAGAGGGAACACCCTCTCGAGCTCGAGGAGGGAGGTTCGATAGGTCTCCCAGGAACGGGAGACCTGCGCCACGAGCTCCTGCTCCAGCGTCGTGTCCAGATCGGGGAGCACCCCCTCGAGGTCCAGGGTTGCCTCGGTGAGGGCCTTGCCCCACTGCCTGAAGGTCATCTGCGGGCTCACGAGGTCGGGGGAGAGGAGGGCCTCGGTGAGCGAGGCGAGCCTCACCACGCGCGAGAAGGCCCGGTAGGCCGAGGTCTCCATGGCGCCGGCCTCCCAGATCCGCTGATCGAGGAGGGCCAGGAAGAGACACAGCAGGAAGGAGAGTCCTCCCAGTCCCCAGGAAAGCAGGCCGAAGGTGGTGCGAAGCTTCATCCGTACCTCCTGGACAGAGGGTAGCCCGCAGCGTATGAGAGGAGTGTGAGCCGGGGGTAAGAAGTGTGTCAGGGCTCCCCCCGGAAGGACCGGGTGGCGAGGGGGGTGAAGATCGAACCCGCCGGGGTGAGGGTGCTCTGCATGAGCGTGATGGACTCGGGGGAGAATCTGCCGAATCGGAAAGGAGGGAGGGAGAGGATGATCTCCCTCGCCTCCTCCCGTTCCCCGGGGGAGAGGGATCTGTGCAGGTAGGCGAGGGTGAGGTGGGCCTTGAAGGGCTTGGGATCGAAGGAGTGGCCCGTGTCCAGGAGGGCCTCGCGCAGGGAGGAGGCGAGGTCCTCGAGTCCACCCCCGGGGTTGCCCACCTTGAGGGTGAGGACCGAGATACGGCTGAGCGAGGGGAGGGCGAGGGGACGGCCCGCGGTGAGCACAAGGCGGGAAGGGAGGGGGAGGTCCGTGAGGAGGCGGGAGAGGTGAGGCACCTCCTCCTCCGGGGTATCCCCGAGGAAGGCGAGGGTGATGTGGAGGTTCTCGGGCTTGAGGGGCCGGAAGAGGGAGCGGGGAAGGGTGCGCTGATACCGGGAGAGGGCCTCCTTGAGCCGGGCGGGGAGGTCGAGAGAGAAAAAGAGGCGCAGGTCAGCCACGGCGTTCCTCCTTCCACCTGCGATACCAGTGGAGGGCCACCACCATGAGGGCATGCTGAAGCGGCGGGTCTCCCATGCTCCGCTCTACCTCTTCCACGGGGATAAGGACCGGATCGATGTGTTCGTGCTCGTCGAGCCGCTGGGCCCCCTCCAGGGTGAGGTCCGTGGCGAGAAAGGTGTAGGTCCAGTTGTCGAGGAATGCGGGGTTGGGGCGGATTCGTCCGAGGAGGACGAGCGTGCCCGCCCGATAGCCCGTCTCCTCGCGGAGCTCGCGGGCAGCCGCCTCTTCCGGCTGCTCGCCGCGGTCGATGACCCCGCCGGGGAACTCGAGGCACAGATCTCCTATGCCGTGACGGTACTGCCACACCATGAGAAAGCACTCCCTCCCCTGCGGGTCGCGCACGAGGGGCACGACGTTCACCCAGTCGGGCACCTCGAGGAGGTAGAAGTCCGCCTCCTGATCGTGAGGCCCCCTCCTCCTCGATTTCACGGCGGTGAAGACCGGGGTGGTGAACACGGGGGTTCGGCTGTGTTCCTTCCAGACGAGGTGGGGTCGTGTGTGTTCGCTCATGAAGGATCGTCCTCTCGCTCGTACAGGTGTTCTTCGCGGGGGTAGCGGTAGAGTCCGCCGTCGGGCCCCTGGAGATAGTACCATGTCTCGTCGGTCCGTACCACCGAGGAGCGGTGAAGGCGTACCTTGCCGCCGCCGTCGGGGAGGTCCACGGCGAGGACAGGGAGGGCGAGGCCGGAGAGCATGGAGGAGAGGCGGTCGTAGAGGTCGAAGGTGTGGGAGAGGGGGGTGCGGAAGTGCGAGGTACCTGCGGCGAGGTCGCCCTGGAGGAGGTAGTAGGGTTTCACCCCCCAACGGAGGAGCCCCCGGAAGAGGGCAGCAAGCGTCTCCTCGTGGTCGTTGACGCCTCGGAGGAGTACGGTCTGGTTCACGACCGGGAGGCCGCAGGTGAGGAGTGCCTCCACGGCGGCGTGGGCCTCTGGGGTGAGTTCGGCGGGGTGGTTGAAGTGGGTGACGACCCAGAGCGGCCGGGCGGCGGCGAGGATGCGGGCGAGCCGGGCGGTGATCCGCGTGGGGAGGACGACCGGGATGCGTGTGCCCAGACGGATGACGAGCCCGGGACGCAGGGCGCGGAGCCCGGAGAGGAGGGCGGCGAGTCGGGTGTCGGGGAGCATGAGGGGGTCTCCGCCCGAGAGGAGGACCTCCTCCACCTCGGGATGTTCCCGAAGGTAGGCGAGGATGGCCTGCTCCTGGCCGGGGGTGAGGGACGACTCCCCGGAGGCGGTGAAGTGCCGCCTGAAGCAGAAGCGACAGTAGGCGGCGCAGCGATCGGTGACGAGGATGAGGGCGCGGTCGGGGTAGCGGTGGACGAGCCGGGGGAGGGGGGAGTGGGCGGCATCGGCGAGGGGGTCGGCCGTCTCGTAGGGGAGGGTGCGGGCCTCGAGGGGCGAGGGGGTGATTTGGCGGGCGAGGGCGGGGTGGGTGTCGGCGAGCCTGCGGTAGTAGGGGGTGACGAGAAACGGCAGCGACATGAGGCCTCCTCTTTACGATTCTGCCATCACCGTACCGGGCTGGACAAGATACGGCCTTGTCACGGGAGGCCTTTTTCTCCACTATAGGGGTATATGCACAGCAGGGAGGTCTCATGAAGAGATCGGTCGTCCTGGCAGGCGGTATCCTCTTCTTCGCTTCGCTCCTTCCCGCACAGGAATCGGGCCTTGGTCTGGGGGTGATACTGGGAGAGCCCACAGGGCTGAGCGGGAAGCTCTGGGTCTCCGAGATCATGGCCTTCGACCTCGCGGCCTCGTGGTCGTTCGTGGGAGAGGGCTCCTTCTACCTCCATGGTGACTACCTCCTTCACGTACACCATCTCATCCCCATGGATGAGGAGTACGGTTCCTTCACCTTCCACTACGGCATAGGCCCCCGGGTGGAACTGAAAGACGATCCCAGAGTGGGCATCCGTTTCCCCTTCGGACTCTCCTACTACTTCGCCCGGATCCCGCTCGAGCTCTTCCTCGAGATGGCGCCGGTACTCGACATCCTTCCGGCCACCACCTTTGCCGCGAACGCGGGACTGGGGATCCGGTACTATTTCCCTCTCTCGCCGAGGAGCCCCTAGGAGGTCCCACCGAGAGGAAATATCAGTATCTTTGAATAAACGACACGACAGGAGGGAACATGGAGAAAAGACGCTTGGGAAACTCCGACATGGAGATCACCCGTATAGGGCTCGGTGCTTGGGCCATAGGAGGGAGTTGGAGGTGGGGATGGGGCCCCCAGGACGAGCGGGATTCCATCGCCACCATCCACAAGGCCCTGGACATGGGAATCAACTGGATCGACACCGCACCGGCCTACGGCCTCGGGGTCTCGGAGGAAGTGATAGGGAAGGCCCTCAAGGAACGCTCCGACAAGCCGTACATCTTCACCAAGTGCGGCATCATCTGGGACGAGGCGGGGAATGCACGGCAGTACATCTCCCGCAAGACCATCCTCAAGGAGATCGACGAGAGTCTGCAACGTCTCAAGGTGGATGTCATCGATCTGTACCAGATCCACTGGCCCACCCCCGACGACCGCATAGAAGAGGCGTGGGAGACCCTCGCGGAACTCAAGGAGAAGGGGAAGGTCCGCTACATAGGGGTCTCCAACTTCTCGGTCGCCCAGATGGAACGGGCGGCGAGAATCGCACCCATCACGAGCCTCCAACCCCCCTATTCACTTCTCAGGAGAGAGATAGAAAAGGAGATCCTCCCCTACTGCGCCGAACACGGCATCGGGGTGATCGTGTACTCGCCCATGGGTTCCGGGCTCCTCACCGGGAAGATGACCAGGGAGCGGATAGCCCGACTTCCGGATGACGACTGGAGGAGGAAGTCCGACGAGTTCAATGAGCCCAGACTCTCCCGCAACCTCGCACTCGTGGAGATCCTCAAGGAAATCGCGGAGAGACACGGGTGCACTCCAGGCGAGGTGGCCATCGCCTGGGTACTCAGGCACCCGGCTGTCACGGGGGCCATCGTAGGGATGCGCCGGCCCGATCAGGTGGACGGGGTCATCCATGCCCCCGAGGTGAGCCTCGACGAAGACGATATCTCCCGCCTCGAGAGATTCCTCACCGAGAACCCATGAGACCGGGCTCCATACAGGGAGGGCCGCAGAGCGGCCCTCTTCATTTGTTCTGTCGGGCGCTCTCCCTCAAGGCCTTCGCAAACTCGTTCCAGACCCGTTCCTGTTCTCTGGGCGAATAGGCCCTCTTCTCCTTGATCTGGGATCCCATCGGCCGCTGGCGGATCACCCTGGAGGTAGGCACGGCGCTCTTCCCTTTCCTCGCGGGAAGAGGGGGAGGAACGGTCGCCGAACGAGCCGAACGAATGGTGAGCTGGGACTTCTCCTGGGCGGGAGCAGCCAAGGAGACGATGCGGGGGGTGAACCCTTCGAAGCGCTCCTTGTAGGTGCGATACCGCCCGGTGATGTACCACCACAATTGCCTGAAGATCCCCATACGGCCGAAGGCCCTCTCGAAGAGAATCTCCATGTCGAGATCGAATATCCTCGACAGAGGGAGATAGCGCATGGTATTGGGGTAGAAGAAGCGCTCGAGCACCCGCTTGAGGCGCTGGACATCGCGGGCCCCCTCCTGATCCTTGAGGGTGTAGATGATCACCTCGGCGAGGAGTCGGGGGCGGGAAAGGAGCTCGGCGAGAAACGGATCGAGGTGGGAGACCCGCTCGCGTATGTCGTCTTCGAACTGCTGGGGCGAGAGGAAGGCGGTATGCCCCGCACGGTTGCCGGTTCTCAAGACCTCCTCCATGAGATCCACGTAGTCCTCGGCCAGACGCCGGGCCACGAAATCGAATCGTGCGAGGGCGTAGCCGTAGAACCGGTCCCGGTGGAGGTACTTCTTGGCGATGAAGATGAGGGGGGGGAGGTCCGCAGGGTCTTTTATGGTGGAATACTCCTCCAGGAACTCCCGTTTCACCTCCTCGAACCGTTCACCGTATTTCCTCTCAAGCACGGAGAAAAGGCGCGAAAGCGTCTCCCCGGAGATCGGCTCAGGGTACTGTTCCTTCACCTGCTCGCAGATAGCGGTGAAGTCATTCTTCTTTTCCTCTTCTTCCTGTTTCTTCCGTTTCGTCTCTTCAATCTGATTCTCGAGGGCTATCCGGAGCATCCGTGCCGCCAGGAACACCACTGGGGAGATGTAGACCCGCTTGTTTTCTCCCATCACCTCGTCGTACTCCACGAGGGAACGTACCACGTCGAACCACAGGAGCGGGGAACGGGAGGAGAGGCTACTCCGAACGGCTGCGAGCGAGGTGCCCTTGAAGCGAGCGAACTCCGCGAGCACGTTGGTGTTCTCCATGGTGAGCTGGACCATGGACCTGCAGTGGTTGAGGAGCACGGTGAAGCCATCGGGCACCAGATAGATGAGGGCCTTGCCATCGAGTGAGATGCTCACGGCATGGAGAGGGGGGATCTTCTCCTCGAGATACTCCTTGAGGAGTGCGTCGGGCTCGAGGGGGATGATCTCCTCCTCCGGTAGAACGAGCCCCTTCTCCTGGAAATAGGAGGCGGCGGGAAGGATGCTCTTCCTCTCGGCAGCCGCCTCGTAGATGGTGTTCCTGACGACATAGTAGCAGAAGCGGTGATCGTGCTGCTCGGTGAGCACGATGTACTTCTGGACAAGGCTATTCTCTTCCAGCGTGAACACGAAGAGGGCGTACCCATGGGCATACAACTTGCCCACCAGAGACTCCAGTTCGGGGCGCACGTGTTTCATCCGGCTGCTCTGGAGCTCCACGAACTGTCCGTAGTGGATCTCGGGTCGCCATCCCATGCAGAGGGAGTGAAAGAGCTCACGTTCCACCGGGCTGAAGGTCCCGAGCTGGGAGAGGAAGGCCTCTCGCTCGTGTTCTTTGAGCCTCACATACGCGGGCGGGTACACCGTGGAGACGGTCGGCGTCTTTCCCATTCACCACCTTCCTCACCGTGTATTCTATCCCATCCCCCGGCTCCAGGCAACCAGTTTCCATCTGTCAAGACTCGATAAAAATGTCACCCTTTTTAACTCAGTTAAAATGTCACCCCCTGGGTAGTATTCTCTTCATCCTGCCCGCTGTTTGGTGCGCCGTGCAGGAGTTACCCGCTCATACTTCAACTCCCTATTCTCATGGAACAGGGAGATCGTTTCATCCAGGTATTTTCGAACCAGGACCTTCTGTTTCGGCCGAGGAAGGAAGCCTTTGTCGTTCTTGATCTGCAGCACCTGCCTCTCATAGTAGATTGTGTAATCGTTTTGTACGACTCGATTCGCTTCAAAGCAAAAGATCTCTTTCAGCTTCGTTTCTTTGGTACATCGCACATGCACGTCCTGCGAGTCTTCCGCTTCTACCGCAAAGCGTTCGTTGAACTGAGGCAGGAACGTCTCCCACAAGTACCGGTTCGCCTCCTCGATCGTACAAATCCCCGCAAGACGCAGTTCCTTCACCAACCGATCCTGCAGAATCCCGTTCCGCCGTTCCACCCGCCCTTTCGCTTGCGGCGAATACGCACTCACGATCTGTACCCCCAGTTTGTCGCACGCCCGCTCGAATGCGGTTTTCGGCTCTTTGCCCGCCAACTGTTCCTCCAGCGTCGGTTCCCGCAGCGTCTTGTAGCCGTTTTTCAAGTCACAGTACAGACTCATCGGGATCCCATACTGCTCCACCCAGCCCCACAGCAGCTGCATCGCCGCAGCGCTCGTCTCCTGTTCACTGAACCGCGCATACGTGATCCCCGTCGCATCATCCACCATCACCATCAAGCAACAGGCACTGCGCCGTCCTTCAAACCAATCATGCGGGGACCCGTCAAACTGAACCAGCTCCCCAAAACAGGCCCGCCGTTTCCTCCGGCTTCGGTACGGCTTCCTCCTCTTCTTCCTCGCCCAGATTCCTTCCTCCAGCAGCCACCTGCGTAGCGTCTCGTGATCCACCTCAAGACCTTCCTTCGCCAACTGCTCGCTCGCAAACGTCGGCCCAAAATCCCCGTACCTCTCCCGATACCTACTCACCACCCTCTGCCGAAACTCCTCCTCCTTCCGATTCCCCGACGGTTTGCCTCGGTTCCCATGCCGCAATCCCGCGATCCCCCCTTCCCGGAGCCTCTTCTCCCACCGCTGCACCTGCCGTTTGCTCACCCCTAAGATCTGCGCTACCTGCTCGTTCGTCAGACCTTGGCTTTCCATCTTCCCCAACACTTCCGCTCGTTTTAATTCCTTTAGACTCATCTCGATCATCCCCCCATTCTCTCAGGGGGTGACATTTTTATCGAGTCCTAGGGGTGACATTATTACTGAGTTTCAACAGGCAACCAGTTTCCATCCCCCTTTGCGTGAGGGGACCTTCTCGTTATACTTCCCCGTATGGCACTCAACTGTGGTATCGTGGGACTCCCCAATGTGGGCAAGTCGACCATCTTTTCGGCCCTCACCGCCGCGCCGGCCGAAGCCGCGAACTACCCCTTCTGTACCATCGATCCCAATGTGGGGATCGTGGAAGTGCCCGATCCCCGGCTCCACAGGATCGCGGAGATCATACACCCCCGCAAGGTGGTACCCGCCGCCATGGAGTTCGTCGACATCGCAGGTCTCGTGAGGGGGGCATCGAAGGGAGAGGGTCTCGGCAACCAGTTCCTGGCCCACATCCGACAGGTGGGGATCATCGCCCACGTGGTGCGGTGTTTCGAGGACCCCGACGTGGCCCACGTGAGCGGCAAGGTGGATCCGGCCGAGGACATTGCCACGATCACCACGGAACTCTGCCTCGCCGATCTCGAGACCGTGGAAAAACGTCTCGCCCGCCTCGAGAAACAGCGGAAGTCGCACGACAGGATCCAGGCGAAACAGGCCGAAGAGACGATCCCCCTCCTCCAGAGGGTGGGCTCCCGGCTCTCCGAGGGCGTCCCGGTGAGAGCCCAGGGCATCGAGAAGGAGGAACTGGAGCGTCTCTCCGACCTCTTCCTCCTGACTGCCAAGAAGCAGATCTACGTCTGTAATGTGGACGAAGAGGGGATCCATACCGAGAACGACTACGTGAAGGCGGTGAGGGACATCGCGGAAAGCGAAGGGGCCGACGTGGTGGTCCTCTGCGGAAAGCTGGAGGCCGAGATCGCGATGCTGGAAGATCCGGAGGAGCGGCGGGCCTTCCTGGAAGACGCAGGGCTGTCGGAGCCGGCCCTCAACGTGCTCATCCGCGCGGCCTTCCACACCCTCGGGCTGCGTACCTTCTTCACCGCAGGGGAGAAAGAAGCGAGGGCCTGGCCCTTTCCGGAGGGCATCACCGCCCAGGAGGCGGCCGGACTCATCCACACCGACTTCATGAAAGGCTTCGTGCGCGCAGAGGTCTACCGGTGTGACGACCTCTTCGAGCTGGGTTCCGAGCAGAAGATCCGGGAAGCCGGCAGGCTGCGCCTCGAGGGCCGAGACTATATCGTACAGGATGGAGACGTCGTCTACTTCAGGGTCAACGTATAGTCCCTTCAGTAGTGGGAATCGGCGTACTCGACCCAACCACCCGCCTCGACCAGGGTCCGCTCGAACGGCCCGAGCTCAAACGGAACGGTCTTTTCCTTCTCCCCCCCTCTGATCGTCACCTCGCTCTTCGCGAGATCGATCGTGGCGAGGGCCTCGCCGGCGGAGAACTCCCTGAAGAGATCGTCGATGAGTTCAGGGGCGAGGGTGATGGCGAGGAGTCCGCAGTTGAACATGTTCTGACGGAAGATGCGGGCGAATCCGGCCGCGATCACCGTGGTGATCCCGTTCACTTCCAGGGCCCACACCGCATGCTCCCTCGAGGACCCGCACCCGAAGTTCTCCCTGGTGACGATCACCTTCACCTCCTCGAGATCCCGCTTCGGATCGAACCCCTCGAGTTTGAGATCCTCGAGGAGGTAAGGCGCGAGGGCTTCCTTGGAGATCTCGGTGAGATACCGTGCCGGGATGATCTCATCGGTGTTGATGTCGGACCTGTCCAGAAAGAGGACTTTTCCTCCAAAGCCGTAGGCCATCTCATCCCTCCCTGAAGAGCGGTGAATTGGTGATGTACCCTGCGATCGCCGTGGCCGCAGCGGTGGCGGGACTCATGAGGTGGACCATTCCCCCCTTCCCCATCCTCCCGTTGAAGTTCCGGTTGGTGGTGGAAGCGCACACCTCGCCCGGTGCGAGCACCCCGTTGCTCATCCCGAGACAGGCCCCGCACGTGGGATTCGTCACACAGAAGCCCGCCTCCATGAATATCTCGAGGAGGCCTTCCTTGAACGCCTGGGCATAGGCCCCCGGGCTCGCAGGAGAGACGATGCCACGCACATGGTCGGCGATCTTCTTTCCTTCCAAGATCTGGGCTGCGATACGAAGGTCCTCTATCCGACCGTTGGTGCAGCTCCCGATGTAGACCTGATCCACCCTGGTGCCTTCCATTTCACGTACCGGCTTCACGAGGTCGGGCTTGTACCCGTACGTGACGAGGGGTTCGAGGTCGGAGACATCGTGTACGATCACCTCCTCGTACTTGGCATCCTCGTCCGGCCGCCACCGCTCGAAGTCCTCGAGGGCGGCCTCCTTGTTCGGGTACTCGTCCTCGATGAACGGCCAGAGGTATTCCACCGTCACCATGTCGGGGTAGCAGATCCCGGAAGTGGCCCCCGCCTCCACGGCCATGTTGCAGAGCGTCATCCGGCTCTCCATGGAGAAGTGCTCCACCACCGGACCGGAGAACTCGATCACACGGTCGGTGGCCCCGTTCACCCCGAGCCTGTGGATGATGGAGAGGATCACATCCTTCGCGAAGACACCGGGTTTAAGCGTCCCGATGATCTCGACCTTTATGGTACGCGGCCTCTTGAAGGCGCATACCCCCTTCAGGATCCCCACCTCGAGGTCGGTGGTTCCCACACCGGCGGCAAAGGCTCCGAAGGCACCGTGCGTACAGGTGTGGGAATCGCCCATGATCACCGTGAATCCGGGACGGACGAATCCCCGCTCCGGGAAGAGGGCGTGACACACCCCGTTTCTCCCTATGTCGAAGAACTCGATCCCATGCCTCCGGGACCATTCCCTCAGGATCTTTCCCTGGATCGCGGTCTTCGAATCCTTCGCCGGGGTGACGTGGTCGATCACGGCCTTGATCTTCGAGGCATCAAAGACCCGGTCCTTGCCCCGCGCCACGAGGTCGTTGATCGCGATGGGTGTGGTGATCTCGTGGCAGAAGACCCTGTCGAGGGAGAGGACATGGACTCCCTCATAGGGTTCCTCCACCAGATGGGCGTCGAAGATCTTCTCTGCAACGGTCTTTCCCATGGACCTCTCCGGATGGTTCGATCTCGCTATTTTTCATGGACTATATCACGAGGACTTCATCTGAGAAAGCCCCTCTCCATCCTTGAAGGCCATCCCCTCCCTATCTATACTCCCCTTATGAGATCCGACCTGTTCGCGAGCGACAACACTGCACCCGTCCATCCCAGGGTCATGGAGGCCATCCTCGCCGCAAACGAGGGACCCGCCCTCGCCTACGGCGAGGATCCCCTCTCGGCACGAGCCCGATCCCTTCTCAGGGAACAGACAGGGGCGCGGCACGTCTTCTTCCTTCACACCGGCACCGCGGCCAACGTGGTGGGCATGGCGCCCTTCCTCCGTCCCTACCACGCCGTCATCACATCCCACATCGCCCACCTCAATACCCACGAGTGCGGAGCCCTCCAGCGGGCCACCGGAGCCCGTATCTTCCCCGTCGTCACCCCCGACGGCAAGCTCACCCCCGAGCACGTGGAACCCTTCCTCCACGCCTCAGGGAACCCACACGAATCCCAACCCGCCGTCGTCTCCATCACCCAACCCACGGAACGCGGCACGCTCTACTTTCCCCATGAGATACGGGCCCTCGCAGACCTCGCCCACAGGCACGGCCTCCTCCTCCACGTCGACGGGGCCCGGCTTCCCCAGGCCGCCGCGGCCCTGGGGCTCTCTCTCGGAGCACTCACTGCCGAGTGCGGCATCGACATCCTTTCACTCGGGGGAGCGAAGTGCGGTCTCATGTACGGAGAGGCGGTGCTCCTGTGGGTGGACACGAAGGAGATGCCCTTCCATCTCAAACAGACCATGCAGCTCGCCCCGAAGATGCGTTTCATCGCCGCCCAGTTCCTCGCCCTCTACGAGGACGACCTGTGGCTCGGCCTGGCCCGTACCGCCAATACCAGGGCCCAGCACCTCGCACGGGAACTCGCAGCCCTCGGGATCACCATCGCCTACCCTGTGGAGACGAACGCCGTCTTTCCCCGGCTGCCCGCCCCGGTGGCACGGAGGCTCCTCGATCACTACACCTTCTATCAGTGGGAAGATGATATTTACAGGCTCATGACTTCGTACGCGACCCGAGAGGAAGACATCGAGATATTCGCGAGAAAGCTTCGATCCTTCCTCGAAGCCGTCTAGGGACAACGCTCCGGCGGCCTGCGTTCTGGGATGCTCCTCGCCTCCCTCCCCTCCCGGGCTGCCTCTCTGGAGAAAAAGAGGCCGCAGAAGCACTGACCGTACTCGGCGATGTCCGCCTCGGCGTAGACGCACGGACAGACCACATCTCTGTCCTTCTCCCTGTCCTCCCAGCTCTCTCTGCAGGGGCAGAGGTAGTAGCCGTGGCGGTCCCTCTGCCTCGCGAGCCCCTCCACGAGGAAGGAGACGAACCGCTCGTCAGGATTGATCGCCCACCCCCTCCTACGGGCCACCCGTTCCACGAAACGCCGCGCCTCTTCGATCCCGTTCATAGGAGAAGCTCCTCCCAATCGGCACGGATGAACCCCACCCGGAACTCCCTCCGCCCCTCGGGCCACTCCACCACCAGGAAGGGAAACCCCACCCGGACCTCGAACTCGTTGGCGAGCGAGGCCTTCAGGGACAGGCGCTCCTCCCTGGGGAGCACGTCGACCTCCAGGTAGTCGAAGGGGATCTCGTGCCCCCTGAGGAACTCCACCGCCCTTCGGCAGAACCCGCAGGTGGAAAGTCCGTACACCGTCACCTTGTAGGGGACATCCCGTCCTTCGAAGTGAGTGAACTCGTAGGCCATGTGATCACCATAACAGAACGACGTCCGCTCCGCAAGCGCAGACCTCAGCCCCCCTCGCCCATCGCCTGCTCGAGCAGGGCATTGATCTCCTCGAGCCGCCTGGAGAGGTTCTCTATGGTCCGCTCGATCCTCATCTTTTCCTGCTGCAACCGTTCGAGCGGATCGGGAGGCGCCTTCTCCTTCCGGAGTTCGGTCTTCACCACGTGCGAGGGCACCCCCTTGAGCAGGGCATCCTCGGCTCTCTTCCGCTCCTCGGGCTTTGCAAAGGAGACCACGGTCTTCATATTCTCGTACCCTATCTCAGGAGAGACGTCGTAGGAATAGGCCTTGATGAGGGTATGGGCCACGGTCCTCCCGAGTCCCAGGACCCGTTCCACATAGTCCTCGAACCGGGCCCCGTACTTCTCACAGAGGGACTCGGCACGAACCAGAAGACGACCGAGATCCTTCATGAGCTTCCCGTTGGCGCCGATATAGTCCCTCTTGATCGTCTCGGTGAGCTGCTGGAACTCCTCGTTGTGATCGAAGATGTTCTGATAGATCCCCATCTCTTCCGCCCGTTCGAGTAGACTGTGGAAGAGGGTCCAGAACTCCTGGGTGTGGACCCTGTTCGTGACCGGGAGGGGCGAGGTGGTGTAGTAGATGTGGTGGGCGAACTCGTGGATCGCAGTGTACATGAGATCGTTGTCGTTGGAGAAGTTGCGATTGTGGATGATGATCTCCCGCCTGTCGGGATAGTAGACCCCGTTGGCCTTCTTGCTCTGTTTACCGGAGAAGATCACAGTAAAATCGATCACGCCGGGCTCCAGCCTGAGGAGCTGCTGTTTCACCTGGTCCTGGTTCATAGACCCATGAGTATAGGGGAAACCAGGATGAAGCGCAAGCCAAACCATCCGAAGCTCGTCCGTGAACTTGTGCTGTCCGGTAAAATGACGTACAATCACACGTGGCCCGCAACTTCAGACGGAGAGAGGAACCGATATGAAACTGCGCACACGACTCTACCTCATCCTCATTTTGGTGGGCGTGTTGCTCTCCTTCGTGGTGGGAGCGCTCGTCATGCGGAACGCCGTGATCACCTCGCTCCAGGACCTCCAGAAGGCCGGGTTCAGAACCCTCAGCCAGGCCCAGACATTCATCTCCCGAAGCAAGGATCTCGTGGCCTACGACACCGAACTCCATCAGGACGAGTACCTCCCCGCCATCCTCGATCTTTGGAAACAAAACATCCAGCAGACCGAGCAGGCGCTCCTCGCCCTCAGTTCCCATCCCGCGAGACGATTCCTCTCTCCCGATCTCCGAGAGGAGATCTCCAAGATCTACACCCTCTGGAGCACCAATCAGGAACGCTTCACCCTCACCGAGCAATACCTCCAGGACCTCATCGACCTCCCCGATATCCCCGAGGCGTACAAACGCGGGATACTCCAGATACAGAAGTATCTCTATACCATCCCTGATCCACCAGGTATCGCCCTCCTCCGCATCACCCAGGCCTGGGATCAGGTGAAGATCACCATCAACACCGCGGAGGAATTCGTCACCCAAAGGATCGAAAGTCTCGTGGACGAAATCGAGAGGCAGGTGGGGGTCATCACCACGGTGTCGCAGTGGGTCCTCATCGGCCTCACCCTCCTCGTCATCGGCCTCACCGCCCTCCTCGTCGCCACCACCACCCGCTCCCTCGCCTCCCGCATCCTCCGCATCGAGACCGCCATGAACCGCATCCGCAACCGCGACCTCACCTCACTCCACGAACTCGCCGATAGATCCCTCACCGCCTCCAAAGACGAGCTCACTCACCTCGCCTCCCACATCTCCACCGTCCTCCAGACCATCCGCGACTTCCTCCTCTCGGTCCGCGAGGCCTCCCGCAACGTCGAGGAACTCAAGGATGTCCTCGCAGGCGGCGCCGCCCAGTCCGCCAGCGCCCTCAACCAGATCACCCGCACCATCGAGTCCATCCGCGACCTCGTCGCCAGACTCGATACCAACCTCGACGCCACCTCCTCCGCCATCTCCTCCATCGTCGACCGCATCCACTCCGTCGTCTCTCAGATCCAGACCCAGGCCCGCAACATCGCCGAAAGCTCCGCCGCCATCGAACAGATGAACGCCTCCGTCCAGCACGTCGCCTCCCTCGCAGAGGAGCGCAGATCCCGCACCGCCGACCTCCTCTCCGTCATCCACGACGGCGGAGAAAAGGTCAGCACCACCAACGAGGTCATCTCCTCCATCCACCGCGAAATCTCCGACATCCAGGAGATCATCGAGATCATCGACACCGTCGCCGAGCAGACCAACCTCCTCTCCATGAACGCCGCCATCGAGAGCGCCCACGCAGGCGAGGCAGGCCGCGGCTTCGCCGTCGTCGCCGAGGAGATCCGCAAGCTCGCAGAGTCCACCGGCGAGCACGCCGACCGCATCAGCCAGTCCCTCTCCCGCATCACAGACCGCATCCAGCAGGCCCTCCGCGCCAGCGACGAGAGCCACCACGCCTTCGAAAACATCCGCCGCGAGGTCGCCCAGTTCGCCACCGCCCTCGACGAAATCGCCGCCAGCATGACCGAGCTCTCACGCGCGAGCTCCTCCATCCTCTCCGCCACCCAGACCATCTCTTCCATCACCCAGAAGATCGAAGAGGGCGCCGACACCATGCTCAAGCAGTCAGGCACCATCCAGGACGCCGCAGAGGGCTCCCGCTCCATCTCCTCAGAGGTCAGACGCGGTATCGAGGAGATCGAGCGCGGCACCAAGGAGATCCTCCAGGCCGTCACCGTCATAAGCGACCTCGCCCAGGAGGCCCGATCCCGCATGACCGGCCTCCGCCACACCGTCGACACCTTCACCCTCGAGGAATCCCAGGCCGATAGTACGTCCCCACATCCGGAGGATGCCCACCCTGAGGAACAACCATCCCTTCCTAGGTAGAGGAGGGAGTGGCACGCCTCCTGTAGGCGGTGGGAGGTACTCCCTCGTAGCGCTTGAAGACATAGCTGAAATAGGAGGAACTTTTGAATCCTACCCTGAAGGCAACCTCGGTCACGTTCAACCTCCCCTCCCGGAGGAGCTCCTTCGCCCTTTCCACGCGTACGGAGGTGACGTACTCGCCGAACCTGCGTCCCGTTTCCCTCTTGAAGAGATGGAGGAAGTAGGAGGGACTGATATTGAGGGACCGGGCCACCTCCCTGTAATCGATATCCCTCTCGAACCTCTCCGCCACGTAGCTCCTCGCCCGATCCACGAGGGAACTGGATCTCTGACGGTATTGATCACTCACCCAGGATCCGATGGCCCTCACTATTTCAAGCCCTGTACGGTACATCGACTCGATATCCTCCGCCTGTTGCAACTCCACACCCCATGAGAGCAGGTGTGCATAGATCCGGGCCTTGATGCGGGAAGAAAGCACGGGTATCCCCGCCACGGTCCCCACGAGCTCGTACAGGGTGGCCCTGATCCACTCCGGATTGTCGAGCGACCATCTCCGTACCGCATTGAAATAGTTCCCAAAGGCCTTCTCGAGGCTTCCCAGGTGCCCCAGCTTGATACTGCTCACGAGCGCCTCCTTCTCACTCGCCGGGAACGCCTCGCCATCCCCTGGATCGACCAGACTCTCGTACTCGATCACCCCATCCAGGTGGTGGACCTCGCCGTACTGCTGTGCATAGACCGCCTCCTGGAACGATGTCGCAATCCGGCACACCGACTCCTTCGGCCGCCCCACCCCGATCACCAGATGGACACCCTCGCGTGATGAGGTCCTGTAAAACCCCTCCAGGGCCTCCCTCAAGAGGGCCGTCTTCCCCTCTCCTGTCTTCACGAGGATCGCGCTCCGGTGATTCCCTACATGCAGCATGAGGACCTCGTCTTCGAGGAAATACCTCCTCAACTCCCGCTCGAGACGGGAAGAGATCCGATCCCCCTTCTCCAAGTCCCCTCCCCCTCGGAGTGAGGACACATCCGAGACATGAACGCGCATCACCACCGCGGTATTGAGCTCAGCGCTCGCGGAGAGCAGTCTCAGGAACTGGGGGAGATCCTTCGATTCGGATTCCCCCACGAGTATGCGGGAGGTAATCTCCCTCTCGATGAGGGGAACCACCTTCTCTCTGAGGAAATTCGTCTCCTGTACGTCGTACCCCACCGCTGCCACGAAGAAGATCACCACCAGGAAGGACGCCGTGTAGTAGAGCCACCACTGGGCGAGACACGAACCGATGATGAACGAAAGGGCGAAGACCGCGAGCCCCATGTTGATCATCAGGTTCTTCTTCAGGTAGGCCCCACCCTCACCTGATCCCCAGAGATTACGAAGTCCCAGGAACGACACATAGAGGAGAAGGGCCCCTATGCTGATCTGGGCATAGAGGGCGAACTCCCTCCCGTAATAGGGAGCTGCCCCAAAAGGGGTCGCGTTCTCATACCCCCGTACTCCCACGACCTCGAAAAGCACGACGCTGTCGCGTGTGCCCAGAGTGTTGAACACCACGTAGAGGACACTCAAGGAGACACACAGGAGGGCGAGCTCCACCATCAGGACGCTTCTCCTCCGCCACAAGAAGTTCGACATGAAGATCACGAGGGGGGCGATGATCCCTCCCAGGAGGAAGACACGGAGGTTCACGATGATCAAGGGGAGAGGATAGGGACCGAGGAGCACCTGGAGCGGTCTACCCAGGAGAAAGGCGGTGAAGGAGAACAGGAAGACCCTCAGGAACTTCAAGGACGCCGGGTGATGGACATTCGAAAGAAGGAAATAGACGAGACACACCGTGAACACGAGGGAGCTCATCACCGGGATGGCGACATTGGAGACGAAGAGCGCAGCATCCTTCACCATCATCATAGTATCCCAGACCTTCCCCCCTGGCAAGAAAAAATCCCTCCGGCGGATCCGCCGGAGGGACACCCACCTACTGTCCGAAGATGAGATTCGGCAGGAACAATACGATGGAAGGGAAGAAGGTGAGAAGGAGGAGCTCCAGTATCACCGCAACCACGAAAGGTATGGAATCCTTGATGTAGTCTTCGGTGGGCACGTCGAGGATGGCGCACACCGTGTAGAGAACCACGCCCACGGGGGGAGTCATGCTCCCCAAGGTAACCATGGTCATCATGAGAATCCCGAAGTGCACGGGATCCACTCCCACCGACTTCATGATGGGAAGGAAGATGGGAGTGAGGAGCAGGGTATTCACCGTGGGCTCCATGAACATCCCTGCCACCAGGAGGAATCCGAGGACGATGAGGAGCAGGAGGGTGGGCTGCGAGGTGACCCCGGTGAGGAAGAGGGCGATGCTCTGTGGTATGCGTGTCACGGTGATCACATATCCCAGGATACCCGCACACATGATGATGAGCATGATGACCCCGGTATCGATCGCGGTCTGTCTGAGCGCCTCGAGGAATTTCGGCCAGGAGAGTTCCTTGTAGACGAACCTCCCCACGAGAAAGGCATAGACCACGGCAAAGGCCCCTGCCTCCGAGGGGGTGAAGATCCCGAAACGGATCCCCACGATGAGGAGCAGGGGAAAGATGAGGGCATAGATGTTCTCCCAGGTGCTCCGGACCACCTCACCGAAGGAGGGAGGATGGGGCCGCTCGGGCTGATACCCCCGCCGCCTCGCCACGATCGAGGCCGTCACCATCATGAAGAGCGCCATGAGGATACCGGGGACGATCCCTGCCGCGAACAACCTTCCGATGGAAACCTCCCCTATGTAGCCGAAAAGAATGAGTCCGATCCCCGGCGGGATGGTGGCCACGATGAGCGAACTGAGCCCGATCACCGCTGCGCTGTATCCCTTCGCATAGCCCTTCTCCAGCATGGTGGGGCCGAGAATACGGGCCTCCATCGCGGCATCCGAGGCCGCGGCGCCGGAGATCCCTCCCATGAGCGTACTCAACACGATGCTCACATGGGCGAGCCCCCCCCTGAGGTGCCCGGCGAGTACAGAGGCATACCGCATGAGACGGTCGGTGATCCCGCTCACGTTCATGAGGTTCCCGGCGAGCACGAAGAAGGGCACGGCGAGCAAAGGGAAGGATTGGGTACTGCTCATCATCTTCGTGATGGGGACCGTGAGGGGCAGATCCGGGTTGCCGATGAAGAAGAGGATCCCGGCGACCCCGATCGAGAAGGCGAGGGGCACCCCCAGAAGGAGGAGAATCAGGAAGACGATGCCTACCACTATCATTGCACCACCTCTCTTCCCGTGAGCAACTGCTTCACCAGTGTCCGGATCATGAGTGCGCACCCCACCGGGGCACTGAGCGTGGCCCAGGAGAAACTGATCTCGAGACCGCTGAACTGGCGGTCGAAGTTTATTATGGAAAGATAGAGGCCGTACGCCCCTGCAAGACCGAGAAACGCGAGCGCGAGTATCCGCGAACCTGCGACGATCCCCTTCTGCACCGCGGGGGGGAACCTCCTCATGAGGATATCCATCCCTATGTGACGGCCATACTGCAGCGCCAGATCGGCCCCCAGGAAGCTCACCCAGGCGAAGAGGAGCTGGGCGATATCCACCGACCATACGATGGGATACCCCACACTTCTCAAGACCGCAGCGAAGAAGACGCAGACCACGATCACCACGAGGAAGATCTGCACGAGCAGCACCTCCGCTCCCGTGATATACCTGTCGATCGATCCCTTCATCCATTCCTCCACACACAAAGATGCGAAAACGGGGAGAAACCCCGAAGGGTTCCTCCCGTGGTGGTGTTCACCATCAATAAGTTCAGCGCTTGCCGAGCACCTTCATCACCTCTTCCCGGAGCGCCCGGTAGCCTTCGATCTTGTCGTAGACCGCCTCGCAGGCTTGCTTGAAGGGTGTGATGTCCACTTCCAGTATCTCCACCCCCTGGGACTTCAGGAAGGATTCGTTCTCCTTGAGCCCCTCCATGGTGAGCTGTGAGGCATAGTCACCCGCTTTGAGCGCCTCCTCGAGAAGGATCCGCCGATACGCCTCGGGCAGTCCCTTGAACCACGATTCGCTGCACACGAGCCCGGTGATGAGCTGGAAGTGGCCTGTCTTGGTGATGTACTTTATCACCTCGTGGAGCCTCGCCCCCACCACGGCGGGAAACTGGGCCTCGGCCCCGTCGATCACCTTCTGCTGTATGGCCGGGTATACCTCAGACCACGCGAGCGCCACGGGACTGGCCCCCATGGCCTTTATGCTCTCCTGGAAGACCGTGGCACCGGGCGTACGGATCCTCAACCCTTTGAGATCCTGTGGGACTTTCACCGGCTTGTTGGTGAGGAAATGCCTCGCACCCTGGTACCAGTTGAAGGAGAGGATCCGGTAACCGTGTCCGGCGAGTTCCTCGGCCCACGTCGAGAAGAGGGAAGAGGTCACGAGCTTCCTCGCCTCCTGGAAGTCGTCCACGATGTAGGGCGCCCCGAGGATCCCGATTTCGGGGACCGATTCAGCAAGTCGGGCCGGATCCGTGATCACCGCGACATTCGCGCCGGCCTTCACCTGTTCCATCATATCCCTGGTGTCTCCCAGCTGGGAATTGGGATACACCTCCACCTTCACCCTTCCCTCGGTTCGGGCCTCCACGTTCTTCTTGAATTCCACCGCTCCCTTGTACATGGGATCGCTCTCGGTCACCACCATACCCACCATCAGTTTGTAGGTCTTCGTCTCCTCCGGGGCCCCCGATCCCCAGAGGGACATCCCGGCGAGCGACACCATGAGCACGAAACAGGCCATACGTCTCGTCATACGACACCTCCATGGTTGAGTAGATTTGTCCGAGATCCAGTGAACCCTGCTTTCGGCTATCCCGCATTCAAAATCTTATGAATTTCGTTCGTTCTACTGCTTTCTGCCGGTTCTCACGTCATCCCGATGTTGCAACATGGGCGAAAACATTTTACAATCACTTTCATCAAGGAGTTGAACAGTTAAAATGAAACTGCGAACGCGACTCTACTTCATACTTCTGCTGGTGGGGATACTCCTCTCCTTCGTGGTGGGAGCACTCGTCGTGCGGAACGCCGTGATCACCTCGCTCCAGGACCTCCAGGCCACGGGGCTCAAGGCCCTCATCCAGGCCCATGCCTTTCTCTCCCGGAGCAAAGACCTCATCGCCTATGGGAGCGAGACGCTCCAGAGCGCATCCCTCTCGGACCTCCTCGATCGATGGAAGGAGAGCATACAGGAAGTGGACGAGGTGCTCCTTGATCTCAGCGAGCACCCCGGGGGGAGGTTCCTCTCCCAGGACCTCAAGACGGACATCGCCAAGATCTACGCGCTCTGGGGCACGAACGCCGAGCGTTTCACGCTCACCGAGGAGTATCTCACCGAAATCATAGAGAGTCCCGATATCCCCGAAAACTTCAAACGGGACATCTTCCAGATCAACAACTACCTCACCACTCACCCGGATGCACCCCGAACCGCCCTCTTCAGGATCTCCCAGACTCTCACACAACTGCGTATCACCGTATCCACGGTGGAGATGTTCGTGAACGAGCGGGTCGAAAGTCTGGTGGAGCGGATCGAGAGGCAGGTGGGGGTGATCACCGCGGTGTCGCAGTGGGTCCTCATCGGCCTCACCCTCCTCGTCATCGGCCTCACCGCCCTCCTCGTCGCCACCACCACCCGCTCCCTCGCCTCCCGCATCCTCCGCATCGAGACCGCCATGAACCGCATCCGCAACCGCGACCTCACCTCACTCCACGAACTCGCCGATAGATCCCTCACCGCCTCCAAAGACGAGCTCGCTCACCTCGCCTCCCACATCTCCACCGTCCTCCAGACCATCCGCGACTTCCTCCTCTCGGTCCGCGAGGCCTCCCGCAACGTCGAGGAGCTCAAGGATGTCCTCGCAGGCGGCGCCGCCCAGTCCGCCAGCGCCCTCAACCAGATCACCCGCACCATCGAGTCCATCCGCGACCTCGTCGCCAGACTCGATACCAACCTCGACGCGGCCACCTCCGCCATCTCCTCCATCGTCGACCGCATCCACTCCGTCGTCTCTCAGATCCAGACCCAGGCCCGCAACATCGCCGAAAGCTCCGCCGCCATCGAAGAGATGAACGCCTCCGTCCAGCACGTCGCCTCCCTCGCAGAGGAGCGCAGATCCCGCACCGCAGACCTCCTCTCCGTCATCCACGACGGCGGAGAAAAGGTCAGCACCACCAACGAGGTCATCTCCTCCATCCACCGCGAAATCTCCGACATCCAGGAGATCATCGAGATCATCGACACCGTCGCCGAGCAGACCAACCTCCTCTCCATGAACGCCGCCATCGAGAGCGCCCACGCAGGCGAGGCAGGCCGCGGCTTCGCCGTCGTCGCCGAGGAGATCCGCAAGCTCGCAGAGTCCACCGGCGAGCACGCCGACCGCATCAGCCAGTCCCTCTCCCGCATCACCGACCGCATCCAGCAGGCCCTCCGCGCCAGCGACGAGAGCCACCACGCCTTCGAAAACATCCGCCGCGAGGTCACCCAGTTCGCCACCGCCCTCGACGAAATCGCCGCCAGCATGACCGAGCTCTCCCGCGCGAGCTCCTCCATCCTCTCCGCCACCCAGACCATCTCTTCCATCACCCAGAAGATCGAAGAGGGCGCCGACACCATGCTCAAGCAGTCAGGCACCATCCAGGACGCCGCAGAGGGCTCCCGCTCCATCTCCTCAGAGGTCAGACGCGGTATCGAGGAGATCGAGCGCGGCACCAAGGAGATCCTCCAGGCCGTCACCGTCATAAGCGACCTCGCCCAGGAGGCCCGAGCCCGCATGACCGGCCTCCGCCACACCGTCGACACCTTCACCCTCGAGGAATCCCAGGCCGATAGTACGTCCCCACATCCGGAGGACGCCCACCCTGCAGTCGAATGAGCAGGTTCTTCACTACCTCGCTATACATCTCGTAGGGGATCTTCACCCGTTGGAGACGTCCCATCAGGGCACGAATCCGTGCGGCCTTTTCTTCCGAGAGCACCGAGAGAAGGAACCTCTGCTCGGCCTCCCCCATGAAAAGGAGTGGAATGGCGATCTCCGCATCGGGGGTCCGCATGAGGATGTTGTGTAGGCTCACCGGATCGAGCCTGCGGGCCTCCTTGAGAATGCGCTCATGCGGTATCCGGGCCTTCATGCTCCGAGGATCACCTCCACGACATGGTCTTTCCCCTCGGTATCGAAGGGTATACGGGCCGCTCCTCCGGATACCTCGACCGCCTCTCCATCCAATGTACAGCTCTGAACCCCCCGAGACACGTGCTCAGGGTTCCTCACCGTGATCTCGTACCACGTCCCCCGCACCTTCCTCCGCATCCTGAACCCCTCCCACTCGGACGGCAGACACGGGTCGATCACGATCCCGCTGTGGGTGACCCGTACACCGAGGATGTACTGCGTCGCGGCCTGGTACATCCAGCTCGCGGTACCCGTGAGCCAGCTGTTCCTCCCGAGTCCGAACTGTGGATGTTCGTCGCCCAAGATGTTCTGACAGAATACGTAAGGCTCCACCTCGTAGATATCGATGATCTCGTTCTTCTTTATGGGATTCACCTGTCTGTGATACTGGTAGGCCCGTTCCCCGTTGCCCATCATGCACTCTGCGATGATCACCCACGGGTTCGCATGCAGGAAGATGCCTCCGTTCTCCTTGGCACCGGGAGGATAGGTCGTCACCCCACCCAGATTCGGATCATAGTGGTCGTAGCCCGGGGTGCTCAGCTTGATCCCGTACCTGGTGTTGAGGTGTGTGTAGACCGCATCCAGCGCCTTGCGGGCACGCTCCGGTGTGGCGTTCCCCGAGATCACTGCCCATGACTGCGCATTGGTGTAGATTTTTCCATGGACGTTCCCGCGCGAGCCGATCGGACTTCCATCCCAGTCGAAGTACCGCAGGTACCACTCGCCGTCCCATCCCACCTCGTTGACGCGGCGCTTCATCTCCTCGGCATAGGAACGGTAGGTCTCCGCCTTCTCCTTCTTGCCGAGGTGATCCATGAGGTCGGCGAGATCACGAGCCGCCTTGCTGAACTGGTGGGCGATGAAGAAGGACTCCGCCCCGATCTTGAGGTTCACGGTATCGTTCCAGTCCGCAAACCCGAGGTGTGGTATCCCGTGGACCCCGGTATCGTTCCATGTAAAGGCCAGCGCCCGTTCGAGATGCTCGAGCACACGCGCGCTCTCAAGAGGCCTCCCCTCTTTGTCCTTCTCATAGAAGGGGATCTCTTCCTCGAGAAAGGCATAGTCACCGGTCTCTGCGATGTAGTGACACACGGCGAAGACCAACCACAGGTGGTCGTCCCCATAGTACTGCGGTCGATCCTCCATCTCCCGCGCATCCCCCATGGTGGCTTCCATGGTCTTGGGGTTGAACTGGTGCATGGACGAGCCGTTCCGCTTCTGCACCGAGAGGAGCTTCCTGAGGAGCTTCTTCGCACGACCGGGTGCACCCGCCACCACGGCCATCACGTCCTGGCTCGAATCCCGCACCCCGATCCCTCGGGCTCCGTAGCCCAGCTGGTAGTACGAGAGGTACCTCGACCAGTTGAGGGTGACGTAACACTGCCTGGGGTTGTGGGTATTCACGAGCAGGTCGAACTCGGGATCCGGAGTTTCCACCTGACACACGTTGAGGTATTCTTCCCAAAAGGCCTGCATCCTCGCAAAGGCGGCATCCACCTCCTCCGGCTCCCTGAACCGTTCGATCAGAGGCATCGCCTTCTCCACCGATTCCACCTGGCCCAGCTGGACGATCACCCTCCGCTCCTCACCCGGCGCGAGAGGACCCACGTGGTGCATGAGGGCGCCCACATTGTCCCCCCGCAGCGGTTCGTAGTTGGAGAACTCACGCCCATCGACCAGTGAGAACGGCATCTTCCACGTACCGTACTCGTTCTCGCCCAGGAATCTGCGCCTGTCGGCCTCGAACGACGAGACCGGGGAATTGGAGGTGAGGAAGTTCTCGGCCCTCCCCGTCTGCATGAAGGCGCACTGCCTCAGGACGAGGAGCCCCCCCGGCCTTCCGATGGCCTTGCTCGTCATGGTCTGGGGCACCCAATCCGCATTGGTAAGCTGCTTGAGGGCGTCGAAGTGGGAGTACTCCACCACAGGGATCAGGTCGAGGACCTCAACCGTATCGCTCCCCGTGTTCCGGATGCGCACGTCCTGGAGGACCACGCTCTCCCCCTCGGGCACGAAGACCGTGATCTCGGTGCGGATCCCCACGTACTCCATGAGGAACCGGGAATACCCCAGGCCGATCCTGCACTCATAGCGATCGTACTCATGGAGGGTGGGGACATAGTAGGGCGAGTAGAGGAAAGACCGATCCCCCCTCCTCCCGCGAAGATAGATGGTGGAGCCTTTGAACTCCGAGGAGGGGAGCTGAGTGATGTACTTGGTGATCCGGTTGAGTGCAGGATCGCCTTTGCACACCAGGAGCCCTCCCGTGTGATCCACGAACCCACCGAAGTCTATGGTCCCCACGTAGTTGATCCACTTCACGGGAGTGCGTGGATTGGTGATCACGTACTCTCTCCCTTCGAAATGTCCGTACGACATGATACGACCTCCTTACTCAACTTATACTTCGAAGATCTCGTTCCCTGCGATCACCTCTCGATAGTAGTAGTAGCTGTCCTTCGGGATGCGCCGTCCGTCGAGGTAGTCGCAGTACACGATCCCGAAGCGTTTGGTATACCCGTAGGCCCATTCGAAATTGTCGATGAACGACCAGAGGTAGTACCCCTTGAGGGGGATCCCCTCCTTCACGATCCTCGCAGCAGAGGCGAGGTGGTCTCTGAGGTAAGCGATCCTCTCCGGATCGTGACATGCATCCTCATCCGGCGTGAGCACATCTTGGAAAGCGGCCCCGTTCTCGGAGATATACATCTCGGAAGGCGTGTAATGATCGTACACCCACCTGAAGAGACGATACAATCCCTGCGGCACGATGGCCCATCCCATAGCCGTTCTGGGATAGTGATCGGGGGCTTCCGAGAAACCACGTGGATTCTCCGGATCCGCCTTTATCGCCCGCTCCGAATAGTAATTGAGGCCGAGGAAATCCATCGGGGTGGCAATGATATCCAGGTCTCCCTCCTGGAGGGGGAAGGAACCTCCGGCCTCTCTCATGAGTCGCTCCGGGTATCCCCGACCGTAGAGCGGGTCGAGGAAGAGCTTCGCACTCTCCTCCCTGTACTTCTCCAGGGCGAGAAGGTCCTCCTCCCTCCTCGTGGCCGGACGCCCCACCGACACCACTTGGACCATCCCTATCCTCCCCTCGTATCCACCGTCCCGGAAGGCCTGTACCGCGAGACCATGCCCGAGGTAGAGGTGGTGGAGTGCAGACATGGCGAGGTTCCAATCCTCCTTCCCGGGAGCGTGCCATCCCAGGGCGTATCCCAGGACCGAGGAACAGAGCGGCTCGTTGAGTGTGGCCCACATCTTCACCCTGTCACCCAGGGCCTCGAAACACGCCCTGGCATAGTCCGCGAAATAGAACGCCGTCTCCCTGGAAGGCCATCCTCCCTCATCCTCGAGGTATTGGGGGAGATCCCAGTGATAGAGGGTCACGAAGGGCTCTATCCCGTGAGCGAGCAACTCGTCGATCAGCCTGTCGTAGTAGTCGAATCCCTTCGGGTTTCGTTTCTTCATCGAATCGGGGAAGACCCTCGGCCACGCGATGGAAAACCGGTACGAGGTGATCCCGAGCTCTGCCATGAGCTTCACATCCTCTTCGTACCGCCGATACTGATAGGCACCGGGCTCACCGTTGTGGCCGTATTTCACCTTTCCGGGCATCCGGGAGAAGGTGTCCCAGATGCTCTCCCCCCTCCCGTCCGCGCCGAGCGATCCCTCGACCTGATAGCTCGAGGTCGCCACTCCCCAGACAAAATCCTCAGGAAACAGACCTTGATTCATACGTCCTCCAGCATACACATATGTGATGTAATCCATCAACCTGCGAGGAAAGTATATCAGATGATATGACCTTTTTCCTTGACGATATTACCTCTTTTTAGCACAATATGGTCATGTTTTCGGTTTCCCACGGTGAGCTCTTCCGAAACGGCGAGAGTATCCGGATATCCACCAATTTCCTCCCCTCCCGCCACGCACCTGATCACGGTGTGGATCTCACCTACATCCCCCATCATCACGACTTCTTCGAACTGGTGGTGATTCTCGACGGAGAGGGATTCCACCACATCGGCGAGACCGCGCACTCGGTATTCCGAGGCGATGTGTTCATCATCCCCCCGTCCGTGCCCCACCACTTCCAGGCCTCGCACCTGCGACTGGTGAACGTGATGTTTCGGGGAAACGTACTTGAGCCCTACGAGCACGAGCTCCGACAGCTTCCGGGGTTTACGGCCCTCTTCACCCTGGAGCCGCGAGAGCGCCTCGAGGGGAGACGCAAGGGCCACCTCAAACTCTCGGGGTCGAGACTCGAAGAAGTGGAACGGCTCATCCACCATCTCATCCGTGAGGAGAATTCACGCGCACCGGGACACTCCATCATGGCTGCAGGCCTCTTCTTCCAGCTGCTCACCGTCCTTGCCCGAGAATACCAGCGCCTCTCCACCCCGGAAGCCCACCGGATCCTCACGATAAGCTCGGTCATCTCCGCACTCGAGAGCCAGTACCCCCGTCGGTGGACCATCAAGGAGCTCTGCGTCAGAGCGAACCTCTCCCCTTCCACCCTGCGCCGCCACTTCATAAGGGCCGTGGGCATGCCTCCCCTCCGTTACCTCGCCTATCTCAGGGTGGAGAAGGCATGTGAGCTCCTCACCCAGACAGACCTCACCATGCTCGAGATAGCGGAGAAGGTGGGTTTCCAGGACAGCAACTACTTTGCCCGCCAGTTCAGACGGTACAAAGGCCTCTCTCCCAGGGAGTTTCGCCGGATCACGCGGCGTGGCGTCTCCACACGCGCACCTTAGAGGGCGAGCATCCGCTCCACCGCCGTGAGGGCCCGCTCCCGCATCTGCTCGTCCACGAAGACCTCGTACTGCTCATAACGGAGCGCATCTCGTGTCTGCTCGAGGGTGATCTGGTTCATGTGAGGACAACGCACCGAACAGAGCCTGAGCATCTTCTTCTCCGGATGGGCCGCCATGATGTTGTCACCCATGGAGCACTCGGTGAGGAGCAGATAGCGAGAGGCTTCCGTGCTCTCCACGTAGTCGATCATGGCCCTGGTGCTTCCCGCGAAATCGGCCTCGTGCACGACCTCGGGCGGGCATTCGGGGTGGGCGAGCACACACACATCGGGAAACTGGGCCCGGATCCTGCGCACATCGTCCACGGTATACTTCTCGTGCACCTCACACCGCCCCCCCCACCCTATCACCGCCCCCTCCCACGAGGATCGATCCCTCACATCGGCCGCCTCCTTTCCCTCACGATCGTAGAGGGTGGGTGAAAGGCCTCCATCCTCCTTCTTGAGGAAGAGGATGCGCCTTCCGAGCTGCTCGGCGACATTCGAGGCGAGGTACTGGTCGGGGAGGAAGACCACCGTCCCCCCGCCGAGGGCCTTCACCACCCGATCGGCGTTCCCCGAGGTACAGCAGTAGTCGCTCTCCGCCTTCACGTCCGCATAGGTGTTCACATAGGTGACAATGGGCACCCCGGGAAGGAGAGCCCTGATCGCCCGTACATCCTCTGCGGTGATGCTCTCCGCGAGGGAACATCCCGCCTCGAGCGAGGGGATGAGTACCTTCTTAGAGGGATTGAGTATCTTGGCGGTCTCGGCCATGAACTTCACCCCGCAGAACACGATGATGGGCTTATCGGTTCCCGCGGCCTTCCTGCTGAGCTCGAGGGAATCCCCGCGCTCGTCGGGTACATAAGTATAGAGTGCAGGCTCCATATAGTTGTGCCCCAGGATGAGGGCATTCTTCTCCTCTTTGAGGGCACGTATCTCGAGGATGAGCTCGGCCTTCAGAGGGATCTCCACCTCGGGGACGATCTCCCCCATCCGGCGCTTCATGTCCTCCTTGAGTTCCCTGAGCGTCATACAGACCTCCCATGGCAGATCTCTTTTTCACAAAATATTACAAAACACATAAGGAATCCAGACCCCTACAATCCCGCCTCCGGGACGAACACCACCTGGGGCCGACCGCTCACGGGATGCGAGATGCACACCACCTCGATTCCGTAGAGATCCCTGAAGAGTGCGGGATCGGCGACCTCCTCCGGCGTTCCCGAGGCAAGGACCTTCCCCTCCTTGAGGCACACGAGCCTGTCCGCATAGAGGAGAGCCAGGTTGATGTCGTGGAACGTCGCGAGGGCCCCCACCCCCCTCCGCCGGCACACACCCCTCACCAGTCCCATCACCCGGCACGCGAACCCCGGATCCAGGTGACTCGTCGGTTCGTCCAGGAGGAGTACCGCCGGCTCCTGGGCGAACGCCCGGGCGAGCACCACCCGCTGCAGCTCTCCCCCACTCACCTCCCCCACCCTCCGCCCCCTGATACCCCACACCCCCACCTCTTCCATCGCCTCCCGTACCGCCCGGACATCCCTCTCCCCCTCCGGCTGCAGCCGCCCGAGGTGCGGCCACCTGCCCATCCGCACCACCTCTTCCAGCGTGAAGGGGAAGGGCACCACCACCTGCTGGGGGACATACCCCACCCTCCGGGCGATCTCCTTCTGGGAGAGACTCCGCACCTCCTCCCCACACACCCACACACACTCCACCTCCGGCTCGAGCACCCGGACCACCAGCCTGAGCAGCGTGCTCTTCCCCGCCCCATTCGGACCGAGCACCCCCACCACCTCCCCCCTCTTCACCCACACCCCCACCGCATCCAGCACCCGCCGGTCCCCCAGACTGGCCCCCACCCCCTCGCACCGCAACACCACCTCGTCCTGAGCCATCGACACCTCCACCCATACCCTAGCAAAGCCCCCGCGGACACGCAACACACCCGCCCCCGCAGGAGAGTCCCGTCACCCCCGCCGCCACCTGAGGAGGTAGACGAAGAACGGCACCCCCACGAGCGCGGTCACCACCCCCACAGGAAGCTCCGAGGGCGAAAGGGCCACCCGCGCCAGGGTATCCGCGGCCACCATCACCATCCCCCCCAGCCAGAGCCCCCCTGTGAAGACCCGCACATGACGCGCCCCAAGGAGACGCCGCACCATGTGCGGCACCACGAGCCCCACGAACCCTACCGGACCGCAGAGCGCCACCACCCCCGAAGCCGCGAGCGAGACCACCAGGAGGAGGTAGAGTCTCACCCGTACCACCCGCACACCCAAACCCACCGCCGTCTCGTCTCCCATGGAGAGCACGTCGAGATCCCTCACCCAGGGCACCACCAGGAGCACTTCACCCAACACCAGCCCCAGGGCGACCCCCACCTTGTCCCAGTCGGCCGTGGAGAAACTCCCCATCATCCAGAATACCAGGCTCCCCACCCTATCCCGCACGAACGTGAGAAGGAGCGAGAGAAGGGCCGAGAGGAAGAGACTCACCGAGATACCCGAGAGCAGGAGGGTCTCGGTCGCCGTGCTCCGCACCGAACCCGCGATCCCGTAGACCAAGAGGAGGGCTGCCGCTCCTCCCGTGAACGCCCCCACCATCATGGACAAAGGCAGCCATTCCCCCGGAAGGACGAAGACCGCCGTCGCGGTACCCAGTGCACCTCCCGCCGAGACACCCAGGACATAGGGATCGGCCATGGGATTCCGGAAGACCCCCTGATATACCGCACCGGCGCCCGCCAGGACCGCCCCCGAAAGGAAGGCGAGGAGCACCCTGGGCAGACGCACGTAGAGCAGGATCCTGTCTGTCACCCCGAGGCGGGAGGGACCGGGCAACCCCTCCCTGAGCAGACGGAGCAAGGCCGCCCACACGCGCGGAGGCGACACCTCCGCAGCCCCCACCAACACCGCACCCCACACAAAAAAAACGGTGAGGGCCATGAACAACCCCCACCGAAGCACGCGAACCCATCCCCTCATTCCTCGAAAGCCTCCGGATGGATGATACGCGCCAGGGCCATGAGCCCCTCCCCTATCCGCGGTCCCTGCCGGTCGACGAGATTGTTGTCGATCTCGAACACCCGGCCCTCCTTCACCGCCGTGAGCTGGGTATAGGGGGAGGTCTTCATGAATCCCTCCTTCGTGTTGTAGTACTTCGAACAGACGATGATATCCGGATCCTTTTCCAGGAGCCTCTCCGCGCTGTACTGCCATCCCTCCACGTCGGAGGCCACGTTCACCCCTCCGGCGATCTGGATGAGGGTATCGATGAACGTCCCCTTTCCCGCAGTATAGTCGCCGAACTGACCATAGCTTATCACGTAGTACACCCTTGGCCGGGGGAGCCCGCTCACCGCGCTCATCACCGTGAGCACCGTCTGCTCTATGCCGTCGATGAGATCCTCCGCCTTCTGAACAGCCCCCACCACGCGGGCCACCTGGAGGATCGTCTCGTAGGTGCCCTCGAAACTCTCAGGGTAATTGAAGACCGCCACCGGGATCCCGAGTTTCCGCAGCTTCTCGTCCACCTCCTTGGAGAGGTGGGAGGAGGCGATCACCACATCCGGCTCCAGGGCCACGATGCGCTCGATATTGGGCTGGAGGATCGTGCCCACCGACGGGACACCCGCCACCTCGGCAGGCCAGTCACAGTAGTCGGTGCGCCCCACCAAGAGATCACCCTTCCCGAGAGCGAAGAGCGTCTCGGTGATATTCGGAGCCAGGGAGACGACTCTGTCGGGATACTCCGGGAGAAGGAGCCGTCTCCCATACGAGTCGGTGACCCGGACCGCGGGCTCCTCCTGCGCCGCGAGCCCCGAGCCGAGGAGGAAGACGACCAGTAGCGAAGCCCACATCCTCCGCATAGACCACCCCTTTCTGCAAGAAACTATCGAGTCGACGTCTCTACCGCCGCACATGGGAGATCCCTCACCAGATGGTCTGCACGTCGTACTGGGCGATCTGCGGATCGGAGGTGAGGATCGCACACTTCTCCATCTGCGCCTGGGCGATGAGCATCCTGTCGAAGGGATCGTTGTGGAGCCATGGGATGTAGAGGAGGCGCACCATGTGTTCCTTCTTGAGCTTGAGCCACTTGATGGAGTTCACGCTCATCTCCCGGTCGATCACCTTCTTCCACCCCTTCTCGAGCCGGAGCTTGCCCAGGGACATCTTGAGACAGATCTCCCAATAACTGGCTGCACTGAAGTAGAGCACATTCTGGGGATTGTAGAAGACCTCCTTCGCCCGCTCGGAGAGCTTATCGCTGTCCGAAACAGCCCAGAGAAACGCCTGTGTATCGATCAGTATGTTCATGGCACGTACTCTGCAAAGATGTCGTCGAGCGGTTCGTTGAAATCATCCGACATGTACACGATGAGCCCTTTCGCCCCATCCAGGACGCGATCGGAACGCACACCCTGAACAGGGACGAACCTCACGAGGGGGATCTTCTCCTCGTCGGTGATCACCACATCCTCCCCCTTGAGGGCGCGCTCGAGAAGCTCCTCGAACATCTTTGCCGCAACGGACCGCTCTATCGTGAACATATCTACATTGTAATGAAATACCACATCTTCGTCAATTTACTTTCGAGGAGAAACAGGAAAAGAGGGCGAGAGTTCATCTGTGCCACCAGTCCGAAGGCACCTCATGTGCAGCCACCACCACACCGAGCCCCCCCCACCCATCGGATATCCGTCCGGTGAGAATCCCCACGAGCCTCCCTTGCTCATCGAAGACCGCACCACCCGACATCCCCTCCCCGATCCACCCGGAAACCTTGAGGAGATCCCGACGCCCTCCCTCCGTCCACACCCTCTCCCGTCCGGCGACCAGAGAGGGCAGGCGGAGCTCCACGGGCCGGGAGCGCAATCCCACCCCCGGTGGATAGCCGACGAGAGTGATCCGGCTCCCCACACGCATCTCGGAAAAGGCAGGGGTCACGACGGGGAAATCGATCCCTTCGGGGAGGGGCCTGCCGTAGAGATCGGCCGTCAACCGGAGGAGGGCGAGATCCCGCACCTCGTCCTCGAGGATCACCTCTGCACGGAAGAGCTCATCCGGCGGCATCCCCTCCTCACGGGTCACCGCCACCACCACCTCCTCACCACCCTCCACCACGTGCAGGGCGGTGAGGATCTTCCCATCCTCCGACACCAGGACCCCCGATCCCATCGAACGTCCGGCCACCACCTGTACCACCGGGCTCAAGACAGGTCCCCGTGCTTCGAGAGGGGGGGGAGACTCCTCGAAACGCACGAGGAGCACCACCTCCTCGGGCGCCTCCAGGACCCGCAGGTCCGCCACCATGAGGGCGTAGTCGCCGGGAGCGAGTCCCTCTCCCACCACCAGGGACTCCCGTCCCAGAGGGGTGGTGGCCCGATGGGAGGCCGCCCGAGGATCCGGAACCGCAGTCCCGGGAGCGAGGAAAAGATCCACATCCCCCTCCGCATCGAGGACATCCACCCTCAGGGCCGGCACTCCCTGAGGCACCTTCAGCCTCCCCACCGTGCACATGGCCTGCTCGGGCGAGAGCACGAGCCTCACCGGTCGTCCTGTCTCGATGTCGAACGAGGCCTCACCGGAAACGAGCGAGAAGAGGAGCGAGACATCCACTCCGTCACCCACATCACCCTCATATCCCACCTCCACCACGTACGTCCCCGGCCTGAGCGTCCTCTCCCATCGCGTGAGCCACACCTCCCACCCCTCCCCTACGCTCCTCGCCACCACCCGCCCCTCCCTTCTCACCGCCACCTCCACCGACCCCCCGGCACGGACCCGGAGGCGCGCGGCCACGGTGGAGGGCGGCACACTGAAGGTGAACACCCTCACCCCCGGCTGAGGCTCCACTCTGGCGGACACCTCCCTTCCGGGGAAGAGCATGGCGGGGAAGTCCGCACCCCCCTGAAAGGGATCCGCGGATACGAACGCGACGCACAACATGATCCCTGCGAAAATCCTCATACTCCCCCTTTGCAATTCCACGGCGGATACTCTACTATACCATACGCATGATTGCGTACAAACACAAGCGGACTCCCATCCGAGCCCCCGCATCCCTTTGTCTGCACAACCCGATCGGAAAGGAGCTTCACGATGCGCGTCAACTTTCAGGTGCCCATCCTTCGTAGCAAGATAGGAGTGATAGGTGCGGGTGCATGGGGCACCGCCATTGCCCAGGTCGTGGCAGAGAAAGGCCACCACGTCGATCTTTGGGTGTACGAACAGGAGGTGGCGGAAGAGATCAACCGGCTCCACGAGAACATGAGGTATCTGCCCGGTGTGAGGCTCTCCTCCCGGATCCGCGCCACCACGGACCTCGCGGAAGCGGTACAGAAGAAGGAATACCTCCTCCTCGTCCCCCCTTCCCCCTTTCTCCTGAAGATCACCTCCGGCATTTCCTCTCTACCCGACATCACGAAAGGGAGACCCATCATCGCGGTGTTCACCAAGGGGTTCATTCCGGACGAGGGAGGCAGACCCAGACTCATCCTGGAGGCCATGGAGGAACACCTCCCTCCTTTCTACAAGGACAACCTCGTCTACGTCTCAGGTCCTTCCCACGCGGAAGAAGTGGGAAGGGGGAAACTCACCGGGCTCATCAGCGCCTCCAAGAACCCCAAGCACAGCATCAAGGTGCGCAATCTCCTCACGAGCCATAGACTCCTCGTCTTCTCCAGCCTCGATACCATCGGCGTGCAGGTGAGTGCGGCCATCAAGAACGTGATCGCCATCGCCTTCGGGGTGCTCGACGCACTCATCGAAACCGGCTCCGAGTTCGTGGGTGACAACACAGAATCGCTCCTCCTCGCCGCGGGCCTCAACGAGATCCAGGCCCTCGGCACGGCCATGGGCTCCACCCACCCGGAGACCTTCACGTCCATCGCCGGGGTGGGAGACCTCGACGTCACATGCCGGAGTAAGTACGGGAGGAACCGAAGGTTCGGGAGGGAGATCCTCCTCAAGAACATCCTGAGACCTTTCAAGGACATAGACGATCTCATCCGCAACATCTCCAGGCTCGACTACCTCCCGGAAGGGGTCTTCGCGGCGACCCACGCCCACACCCTCGCAAAGACCTACAACCTCAGGCTCCCGATCATAAGGAGCGTCTACCGCATCCTCAACAAGGAGGATCAGCCGGTCGACATCATCGAGGACCTCCTGGTGAAACTCCTCACACGCACGAGGAACACCGGTCTCATCGAGCGGTTCAGGGATCGTTTCCTGAAGGACTGAGAGCCCGGATCCGGGCGTTCCGTTCCCGGACCTTTCGCTTGAGGCACTCGAGATCGAAGAAGGTAAACCCCTCCCATTCGAGGGGGAAGATGGAATTGTTGTGGAAGAGGGGCTCGTGCGCGATGGGATACCTCGATCGCCGAACACTCTCCTCCCAGAGGGAGGTCCCGGGGATCGGGGAGTACTCGGCGAGGGAGACGAGCACCGGCAGGTCCTCCAACGCCGAGAGGGTCCGCTCCACCTCGTCACTTCTCTGCCCCGGAAGTCCCACCAGGACGTATACGACGATCGACGAGGGGGGAAACCCCGCCTCCCTGAGGATCTCCACGGCCCTCAAGAACTCCCCGCTCGTCACCTTCCGATCGTAGCGGGTGTGGAATCCCTCCTCCGCGCTCTCGAACCCCACACGGACCTCGCGGAACCCTGCCCGCACCATGAGGGAGGCGGTCCGCCTGTCGAGGAACCGTGCGTGGAGGGCATTGGGTACGTAGAAGGAGAGGCCCGATCTCGTTGCCGAGCCGAGGCGTGAGAGGACCTGTTCGAGGAAAGGCAGGAGACCTTCCTCCTTTCCCACCAGCAGGGCATCGTCGTAGAAGGCGAAGGTGGAGGTGCTGCACCGCGAACGGTAGTCCATCAAGAGATCGAAGAGCGCATCCCCTCTCCCCGGGACGAATCGGGAGAGCCGGGACGAGGCACAGTAGGTGCACCGATAGGGACATCCCTGATGGAGCCGAAGCACTCCGGCCTCGCGCCACACCCGTTCGAGGAGGAGGGGGCGGTCGGGGACGACTCCCTGTGGAACGGGAAGCCCCTCCTTCCCGAGGGCCGACCGGAGGGCCTCGAGATCGTCGCCCTGCACGATCACGTCGGGTCGCACGACCTCTTCGCAGTGCCGGGGGAGGAGGGAGGCATACACCCCTCCCACGACGAGGAGGGACCCGGGAAAGCGTCTCCGTATCAGATCCGCCGCCTCCTTCACTCCGGGATACCAGTACGTCATACCCGAACCTATGAGCACCACCGAAGGCGGGTCCTTCGGATACCAGGAGGAGAGGATCTCCTCCACCCGTTCGGGGAGGATGCCATAGCGTGCGAACCTCCGGCGCGCCCCCGTGTAGGGAGGAGGGAGGGGGATCCTGAAGAACTTGCCCGTCCCATCGGGGCGTCGTCTCACCGCCCCGAGCACCTTCGCGGTGTAGACATCCCTGTAGTCCAGGCAGTCGAGGAAGCGCACCTCGTATCCCGCCTCTTCGAGCCACCGCCCCACACGCAGGAGCCCGTACGGTCTGAGGAAGAGGTCGAAGAGGGCGAAATCGTAGACGGGCGGCTGGATGAGGAGTGCAGAAGGAGGCATCAGCGCACGAGGGGGAAGGTGACGAGCCAGGTCTTCTCTGCGGGTGAGAGCCTCAGGGACCCTCCCATCTGCCGTGTGAGAGCATCCACGAGGGCCATCCCCTCGCTCGAGGCATCCCCCTTCTCGAACGGGAGTCCGTCGTCGGTGAGAGAGAGGACGCCTTCTTCCCCCTTCCTCACGAGTGAGACCGTGATGGTACCGCCTTCGTGATCGAAGGCGTGTTTGAGCGCGTTCACCACCAGTTCGTGGACCAGGAGGAGGAGGGGAAGCGCCTGTCGGGGGGAAACCACGATGTCTTCGCAGTGCCATGAGAAGGACACGCCCCTCCCCTTGTAGAGGGGTGCCATCTCCTCCACGAGATGGGAGACGGCTCGGGAGAGATGGACCATTCCGCCTTCCGGCCGGAGTTCGAGGAAGGAGTAGAGATGAGCGAGACCGCGAAGCTGGGCGGCGACTTCCTCCAGGATCATACCCGACTCCTCGGGGAGGGATGCGGCCTTGAGCCGCATGTAGCTCACCAGGAGTGAGATGTCGTTCCGCACCCGGTGGGAGAGCTCCCTGTAGTGGAGGGCGTCATGCTCGGATGCATTCTCGTCCGGATGTGGAGATCGCACGGAGTTCGCATTTCGGTTCATACGCACCCCTCACCTTTTTATCGACACGTTCTTCGATAAGATTATCCCTATTCTAATTATCCCTGTTCTTCCACGTCCTCTCCGGGCTCCTCCTCGAGCAGATGCCGCACTTTCGCAGGCCCGAACCCGCGCCTGGCCATTCGGGCGAATATCCTCTCCCGGGAGACGCCTTGCCTCACGAGGCGCATCACGTACTGTCTCGCACCTTCCCGCAGGGTGGCCTCGTCCCACTCATCCAGGGAGGCCCGGACGGCCTGCGGATCCACCCCCTTCCGGAGGAGCCCCTGCCTGAGGGCACCTCTCCCAAGCGGGCTCTTCCTGGTCCGCAACTCGATCCACGTCCGGGAGTAGACCCGGTCGTCGACCATTCCCCGCGCCTCCAGCGTGTCGAGGAGCGCATCCACCTGTGAGGAGGAGAATCCCTTTCTCAGGAGCTTCGTCCTCAGGTGCCTCCTGGTGTAGAGGTGGCGCCTGAGGAGGGGCTCCAGGTATTCCTCCATGCGGGTTCGTTCATCCCTCGCCGCCAGGTTCGAAAGGCGGTCGGCGCGGACACGGACGCCCACCTCCAGGCCCTCCTCCCGGAGGGTCCGCCGCAGAAGACAAAAAAAGGAGCCGTCCGCGAGGTGCACCACTGCGCACCCGGGCGGGGCTCCCTCTTTCTCTATCCCAACGATCAGGTCACCGCTTGGAGAACTGGAAGCTTCTCCTCGCCTTCTTGTGCCCATACTTCTTCCGTTCCACCATCCTCGGGTCACGGGTGAGGAACTTGTTCGCCCGGAGGACCGGTGTGTTCGTTTCGTCGTAGGCCGAGAGGGCGCGCGCGATCCCGTGCCGGATCGCCCCGGCCTGACCGCTGATACCCCCGCCCTTCACGGTGATGTAGAGGCTAAACTTTCCCTCGGTTCCGGTCACGATAAGGGGCTGGCGGACCATGATCCTGTGGTCTTCCCGGGGAAAGTACTCCTCGAGCGGCTTCCCGTTGATGGTGATGGTACCGTCGCCTTCCCGAAGGAAGACTCGCGCGACAGAGGTCTTCCTCCTGCCTGTCGCCACTGCAAGATTAATCGTTGCCACGACCTCACTCCCTTATGAAAGGACTACTGGTTTCTGAGCTGCGTGGGGATGCGTCTCCCCGGCATAGATCTTGACCCTGCGGAAGAGCGCCCTCCCGAGCCGGTTCTTGGGAAGCATCCCCTTGATGGCCTTCTCCAGGGGATAGGTGGGATGCTTCTCCATCACCTGGGAGAAGGTGGCCACCTTGAGACCACCGGGATACCCCGTGTGCCTGTAGTAGAGCTTCTTCGTCTCCTTGTTGCCCGAAACGACGATCTTGTCGGCATTCACGATGATCACGTAGTCGCCCACCGCCTGATGGGGGACGTAGTAGGGCTTATGCTTTCCACGGAGGATCGCCGCCACCTGGGTCGCAAGCCTCCCCAGGGTCTTGCCCTTCGCATCGATGAGATACCACGTGGGCTGTATGTCTTTCGGCTTCAGAAATATGGTCTTCATACTACCATCCTCGTGTCAACCGGTATGTGAGCCTCTATAGTTTCACAGAGTCGTTGCCTTGTCAAGGGCCGCCCTGCTGCCTAGGATTCCCTGGACGCCCGTTCCCGCTCGAGTTTCCTGGTCTCCGCCCTGTCCTTTATGTCGGCGAGGCCTACGAGGATGGCGATGAGCCCGACGAGAAAGAGGAGGAAGGGTACACCACCCCGCAGGAGTACCAGGAAGTCCTCCCACCACCCGAGGGTCCATGCGAGAGGAAGCACACAGTAGAGTCCCCCTGCCACGAGAAGCAGACCTATGAGTATGGCCACCATCTTCACCTCCTCGTCCTGTACTAGCACAGGGAGAGTGCGTTGTCAATACGCACCTTCCGTGAGTACGTTATACCCATGAGAGTCAAGGTGGACACCGAACGCTGTATCTCCTGCGGCCTGTGCGAGGAGATGCTTCCCGAGGTATTCAAAGTGGAGGAGAAGGGGGCTTCGGTCCTCCTCCCCCTCATCGAGGAAGAGGATCGGAAGGCGGTGGTGTGGGGGCTGCTGGAAGACTGCCCCGGGGAAGCGCTCACCGTGGAAGGAGAGGAACCGAGGATCATTCCTTTCTATGTCGCTCGACCAGAAAGGCGATGAAACCCGCGCCCAGGAGGAGCGGGGGGAGGACGGCGGCTGCGATGTCGGCGAAGAGGGCCCAGGGGTCGCGCAGGGGGAGGAGCGAGAGGTCGGCGAGTGCGCGGTACACCGCCGCGGCGTAGAGGAAGAGCGTGGCGAGGGAGACGAGGATCCAGGAGGGGCGTTCGGTCTTCCTCCACACGAGGATGGCCCCGATGCAGGCGAGGGTGAGGGCGGCGAGCTCCGCGAGGTGGGGAATCACCAGGCGTTCCATGTCATGAATGTCGGCACGATCGGCCCTCGAGTGGAGGGCCGTTTCGCTCATGGGAAGAGTTCTGCGGACACTTCCTCGGCGGTCCTCCGGAAGAGGGCCCATTCCCCGGGCGAGATCTCGGCGGGGAAGACACCGGGAACCCCGGGTGAGGGGGAGACGAGGATGCCGCGGGAGAGGAAGCGCCGGAAGAGGGTCGGGTGGTCCCGGGGGGGTTCCTCGAGATAAAGGTAGGGGCCGGTGTGCCGCCAGGGCGGGGGGAGGGTGTCCAGGTAGGGGCCCACCGCTTGGAAGGGGTCGCCCGCCCCGAGGAGGTCGTGGATGCTGCGGGTCATGGCCGCGAGGAGGAGGGGACTCGCGAGGGCATCCGGCACGTCAGGCAGGAGGGACTCCTCGCGTGCACAGAGGACGCCGGGGAGGGCGAGGCCGGGTATGGGGAAGACGGGGACGGCAAGGGGTGTGGGAGGAGGGGGAAGGAAAGGCCGCGCCCAGGCGACGAGAGGGCTGCGGTGGGGCTGGAGGGAGGCGGGGAGGGCGGGGTCGTGGAGGGGGCAGGGGCGGTCGTGGAGGGAGGCGAGGTGGGCGAGGAGGGCTTCGTGGGAGGGGAAGAGACGGAGATGGGGGTGGGTGGGGAGGAAGGCGCGGAGGGCCTTGCGGAGTCGAAAGAGGTAGACCGAGGGAACGCGGAGATAGAGTCCTTTCGAGATCTCGTTCTTGAGCACCCTGCCGACCTGTCCGGGCCGGTGTCCAAGTACCGCCTTTCCTCCCTCTCCGTAGAGGTCGAGGATGCGTTCCCCCTTCTTCGTGTAGAGGCGCCAGCCCCTCGCCCGTTTCACGAAGGGAACCTCGGCGAGGAGGCGTTCCGCTTCCAAGGTTTCCTCACGGAGTTCACTCATGCCGTATCCTCTCGAGCGGGGTGTACGAAGGCAGGAACTCGCACGTGTACCCTGTCTCGAAGCGGACCTTCACCACCAGGAGGTTCCCGTTGTGCCGGCGCTCCACCACCATACCGTATCCATAATCGTCGTGGTAGATCCTGCTCCCCACGGGGAAGTCCTCCTCTTCTTCCTCTTCGTACGAGGGGGAGAGACACTCGGGAGGGATCTCCCTGAGAAACCGTGAGGCCTGCTGGAAGCTCCTCCTGCCCCTGATGTTTCTCGTCTGGGCCCAGCTCAAGAAGAGCCCGTCCTTCGCCCGCGTGAGGGCCACGTAGAAGAGTCTCCGTTCTTCCTCGATATCCTCGGGACTCGAAGCCGCCCATGAGGGAAAGACGCCCTCCTCCAGGCCCGTGATGATGACCTTCGAGAACTCGAGCCCCTTGGTGTTGTGCATGGTGATGAGCACCACCCCGTCACCCGATCCCCTGTCCAGGCTCCCTTCGAGCGCCACGTACTCGAGAAAGGCGAGGAGACCGTCCCTGCCTCCGGGATACGACCGGGCGAGGGCAAGGAGCTCCTGGAGGTTCTCCAGCTTCTGACGGGCGGTGTAGTCGTCGAATCCCTGATAGTAGTCCCAGAGCCCGCTCTCCTTGAGCAGGTCCTCCATCCAGGAAGCGAGGTCCATACGGGAGAGCCGCTCCCCGATGTGATCCAGGAACCGGGCGAACTCCACCATCGAGGCCCCCGCCTTACCCGGGACCACTCCCTCTCGGAGCACCTCCACCAGCGTCGATCCAGTGCCACGCGCGTGCGAGATGATGGCCTTCTGGCTCTTCGCGCCGATCCCCCGGGGCGGCTTGTTGATCACCCTGAGGAAGGAGACCTCGTCACGGGGATTGAGCACCAAGCGCAGGAAGGCCAGGAGATCCTTCACCTCCTCCCGCTCATAGAACCGGAGCGATCCCACCACCCGGTAGGGTACCCCTTCCCTTGCGAGGGCGAGCTCGAGCAGCCTGGACTGGTAGTGGGCCCGGTAGAGGACGGCGACGTCCTCCCACCCCTCCTCACGGAGGAATCGTGCCCAGTACGCCGCCTCCTCCTCCGCCGACGGGAACGAGAGGATCCGGATCACATCCCCCCCCTGTCGTATCGGCCTCAGTGTCTTGCCGAGACGCCCCTCGTTGTGGGCGATCACCCCTGAGGCGGCTCTCAGGATGGTCTCGGTGGATCGGTAGTTCGTCTCGAGTCGAACGATGTGAGTACCCTCGAAGGCATCCGGGAAGTCGAGGATGTTCCGCACCTCGGCCCCCCGGAACCGGTAGATCGACTGATCTTCGTCGCCCACCACGCAGAGGTACGTCTCAGGCCCGTAGAGCTCCCTGAGGAGAAAGAACTGCGCCACGTTCGAGTCCTGGTACTCGTCGACCATCACCACCCGGAACGCGGCATGGACCTTGCGCCTCACGTCCTCGTGTTCCTTGAGCAGTCTGAGGGGGAGGAGGATGAGGTCACCGAAGTCCACGTTCCCCGTATCCCTGAGCCGATCCTCGTACCGCGCGTAGAGCTCCGGGAAGTCATCGTCCTCCAGTATGGAGGAGAGGTCATCTTCAGGACCGAGTGCGTAGTCCTTCGCCCTCGAGATCGCCCACGCATAGCGGGAGAGATGTCGGCGTTGGCTGCCGTCGAGAATCGAAGAGAGGAGCGCGCGTGCATCCTCGTCATCATAGATGGCGAAATCCCGAGCGAGGCCCAGGCGTTCTCCGTAGAGCCTCAGGAGCCAGACACCGAACGAATGGAAGGTCTTTATCATCACCCCTTCGGTTCGGGGTGAGAGCTGGAGGGCACGCTCGTACATCTCCCGGGCAGCCTTGTTGGTGAAGGTCACCGCAAGGATCGACCGAGCGGGAATACCCAGGGCGTCCACCAGGTAGGCGATCTTGGTGGTGATGACGCGGGTCTTCCCGGAACCAGCCCCCGCGAGTATGAGGAGGGGACTCCCGGAATGAAAGACCGCTTCTCGTTGTTCGGCATTGAGAGTCTCGAGATACGAAAGATCGACCACGCTACCACTCCATGGGCCAGAGGACCTTCCACTCCCCGCCCTCTTTCACGAGATAGAGACTCTGCCTGCCTTCCCCTTCGATGAGATAGTCCACCCTGATACGCTCCCCCTCTTCCACGACGTCCTCGAGCCTGAAGGAGCGCACCGAAAGCGCACTCCTTTCCCCCTCGGGGACGAGGGCCACGAAGGCCTGGAGGAGATCCAGCGAAGGCAAGGTCTCGCGGGCGGCATACCGCCGCGCCTCTTCGATGTCGAGTGAGACCAGGGCGGTGAGGAAGCGTCTCGCCACCTCACGGGGGCTGCCGGATGCACACGAGAGGGAAACCGTGACGAACAACACGAGGGAGACGAGCCGCAGGCCCTTCTTCATGGGACTATTGTGACAGACAAACCCCTTCCAGATCAATGCCGTTCCGCTTCAGCACCCTCACCCGTACGACGCGGCCGGGCTCGAGCCCTTCACCGTGCACCACCACCAGCCCGTCCACTTCCGGTGCCTGGAAGGCCGAACGCGCGAGGGCCATATCCTCCCCCTCGATCCGTTCCTCCACCAGGACCTCACATTCCCTTCCCACCCATCGCTCGAGGCGTTCACCGGTGATCCCCTCCTGGAGGCGCTCGAGATCCTCCTTCCTCCGCTCCGCCCGCTCCAGTCTCACCCTGCCCTTACGACCTTCCTCCCGGTGCCACGCTTCCGCGGGGGTACCCTCCTCAGGTGAATACACGAAGAATCCCGCCCAATCGAGCCGCACCTCTTCGAGGAACCGCGCGAGGGCATCCAGGTCCTCCTCTTCCTCTCCCGGGAACCCGAGGAGGAAGGTCGATCGCACCACCACGTCGGGCAGCGAGTCCCTCAATGCGTGCACGAGTTCGGCGTACCGCTCGGCATCGCCCCTTCTCCCCATTCTCCGGAGGAGGCGCGCCGAGACGTGCTGGAAGGGAAGGTCCACGTAGGGAAGGAGGCGTCGGTCCTGCCCCATGAGGCGAAGGATCTCCCACGGGAAATGATCTGGATGTATGTAGAGGAGCCTCACCCAGAAGTCGCCCTGCAGCTCGAGTATGCGTTCGAGGAGGCCGGAGAGGCTTCCACCCCTCTCCTTGCCGTACGAGCCCAGGTCCTGGGCCACCAGATTCACCTCGCGTATCCCTTCCCCGAGGAGGCCCTTCACCTCCTGGACGATCTCCTCTTCGGGCCGGCTCCAAAACCGCCCTCGGATGAGCGGGATGGCACAATACGAACACCGGTTGTCGCAGCCCTCGGCCACCTTCACGTAGGCGCTCCCTGGAAAGGAGAGCAGCCGCTTCCTCCGGACATGTGCGGGCCGCCGGGCCTGAGGCGTCCACACCACCCTCCTGCCCTCCATCACTTGCCGGGCTGCATCCACCACTGCGGAGAGGTCGGCGTTCCCCAGCACTCCATCCACCTCCTCCATCCCCTCCCCCAGCTCTCTCCCGTACCGTTGAGCGAGACACCCCGTGAGGAGGATCCGCTTGTCCGGAAAACGTTCCCTGAAGAGGAAGGCGGTCTCCAGCGACTCCTCCTTCGCATCCCTGATGAACCCGCAGGTGTTCACCACAATGAGATCGGCCTCGGCAGGGTCCTCCACCAGCTCCCACCCGGCATCGAGAAGGAGCGAGATGATGACTTCGGCATCCACCTGGTTTTTCGCGCAGCCGAGTGGTTCGAGATAGAAAGAAGGCATGGATCTCTCCGTCAGTACGCCGGCACCAGTTCCAGATGGTATGAGCCGTTCTCCGTGTTCCTCACCCAGGTGAGAAGCCATACAGCCACCTCACCCACCTCCCCCAGCTTCGTCTCCACACCGCCCACCCGTGCGGTCACCACCCCGGCGTTGGAGAGCCACAACCAGGCCTGCTGGCGCATACTCGCCCTGAAGACATCCCCCCGCTGGAAGAAACGCTCCACCACCTCCCCGTCGTCCACCCTGCTCCTGAAGAGCACGGGACCCCTGAAGGAGAGTTCGACCATCACGATATCCTGTACATCCGTGGAGAGCACCACCTGGGAGGAAAGCCGGCGCCCCTCCTCGAGCGTGGAACCGATGGGAGCGAGGAGAGGAACGCCTTCCTTCACCTCCTCCACCGCCACCTCCCGGGTCTGCCCGCCCTCCACCAGGACCTGCGGCCCCTCCACATGGCGGTCCAACCGCACCACGGCCTCGGCCCCCTCCTCCCCTCTTCGTATCTCCCTCACGAGCACCGCCACATCGGGCTTCCCGTCCCCGGAAACGTCCAGTCGTGCCGATGCCCCTCTCTGCAAGGGGAACTCCCCTTGCTCCGTCTTCACGAGGAGGGTCTCGGCTCCGAAACGCTCGAACGAGAACTGATGGTCCTCTTCCCCCACACGCATCACCACCGCATCACCCTCACGGAAAACCCCCTCCATCACCTCCTCCTGGAAGCGCACGCCCCGCTCCTGCGGGGCCTCGGACGGGCGAGGCACACGAGCCGCCTCGGCACCCCCCCCCCGGGGAAAGACGAAGTACCCTCCCACGCCGACACCGATCACCAGCAGGACCACGAGGAGGATCCACCATGGGAACGAACGAGGACGCCCCACCAGATCCTCTATCGGGGGTTCCTGTTCCTGGAGTCGAATGTTCCGATAGAGACTCACCATGCGCTGCGGATCGAGGCCCAGGTACTCCGCATAGGACTTCAGGAAACCCATCAGATACGTCTCACCGGGAAAGGCGGAGAAGTCCTCCGCTTCCAGTGCCTCAAGGTAGCGCCTCAGGATGAATGTATCCTTTTCCGCCTGGTAGAGGGAGATCCCCTTCTCTTCTCTCGCGTTCTTCAGCACGGCACCGAGCGATTCCATGAGCCTCCCCCGATCTCACATCCTCAGGATTCAGGATTGAAAAGGAAATTGTAATAGACATTCGCCGAAGGCGGAGAATCGTATTCGAACCTCGCATCAGGGAGATTCTGATTCACCCTGATGTTCCCGAAATCGAAGGTAACCTCCTGGTAGTCCACGGTGACTCCCTTGAGACGCCTCATGTACCCATCCTGCCCCACGCTCATGATGATCTGACGGAACCCCACCCGTGTGGAACGCCAGGTGAGGTTGAGCTTCACCACGGGTTCGGGAGACCCCTTCCCCGCGGCCACCAGTTCCTCCGGATCGAGACTCACATACCCCGGGCCCTCGAGATAGGCGATGGAATAGTTCCGCCTCAAGAGGGCGAGCCCCTCTCCCGTTGCGAGCTGGAGACCGGATCCGGAGAGACTCTGCTGGAGCACCACACGTTCCGACGGCACATAGATGAGGAGTTCCTCTCCCGTGCTCACGAGAACCTGATCCTCGGGTTCCGAGAAGTCGATCCTGAGCTTGCCGGGTCGCTTGTAGAACAGAGTGCCTCTCATCACCGACTGGGGCGTGGTTATGGTGATATCCGCCACATAGTCCTTGATCTGGGCATACCGTTGGGCCACCTGCTCGAAAAACTGCTGTGCGGTGAGGACCTCCTGACCCGCGAGACCCCCCGTCACCCATAACACACACACCCAGGCTGCCGTCAGCCGTTTCACCATGGAGAACTCCTTCGAGATAACCATCTTTGCGTATAGGGAGCCCTTTGTCAATCAGGAGGAATCCTGGGAAAGGCGACGGAGCATGTCCCGGATCTCGGCGGCCTTCTCGTAATTCTCCTTCTCGAGTGCACTCTGGAGCTGCGCCCTGAGTCGGGCTGCCGGACCCGCCTCCATCTCCTCTATCTCCGCCGACACCGTGGTGAGATAGGAAATCGAGCGCAACTTCTCGAAGAAGAAGATCGGAGAATCCAGATCCTCCATCCCCTGGAGCTGGGAGAGGGCTTCGCCGAGCACCGTGCGGGCCGCCTCATGATCCTCCTCCTTGAGAAACACCATCGCCCGGGCCACGGCATGCATCCTGAGAAGATAGGGCCAGTACTGGAGGAGTTCCCTCGCCTCCTCATGGGGATAGAAGGACTCCACCAGGGAGAAGATCTCCATGTTGTGGGCAGTATCCTCCACCACCCGTTCGAACTCTCCTATCTGGAAGAGGTGGAGATAACGATAGTAGAAGAGCACCGCCTCCTGATGGAGGGCATCGAACTCCTCCTTCACGAGGGCAAAGCCCGCATCGCTCCCCTGTTCCCGGATCCAATCCTCCTTCCTGGCCTTCACCATATCGAGGGCCGTAGGATACCCCCCGGGCCTGAGACCGTCGGGACGGCCCTCTACCTCGTACTGCTCGATCCCGAGGGGCAGCCGCACCTGGAGCAGGGGTCTCCCATCGACACCCTCTATGAGACGCACATTGTGATCAGGATCATACGGCCACTCGAGGAGCACGGCAGAGATGTCCATATGTACAATATACTCACAGCGGAGACCGGATTCCACCTCCGGTTCCTTGGCATTCGATCCCTTTTCGTATAGCGTAACAGGAAGAACCATCTACACCAGAGGGAACACATGGACAAGACCATCGTCATGTCGCTCGGGGGCTCCATCGTGGCCCCTGACGGAGTGGATGCGGAGTTTCTCTCGATTTTCCGGCACCACATCACCTCCTTCCTCGAGAAACACGATGGGGTCCGACTCATCCTGGTGGTGGGAGGAGGAGGACCTGCACGACGCTATCAACAAGCCTTTCGGACGATCACCGGCTCGGACGACCACGCCCTCCTCGACTGGATAGGGATCGCCGCCACCAGGCTCAACGCAGAACTCCTTCGAGCCCTGTTCCATCCTCTCTGCGCCGATCCCGTGGTCACGGACCCCACCGCCGAAATCCCGTTCACCGGTCGAATCCTGGTGGCTTCCGGATGGAAACCGGGCTTCTCCACCGATTTCGACGCGGTACTCCTCGCGGAGCGTTTCGGGGCCCGGAGGCTCCTCAATCTTTCCAACATCGCCATGGTCTACTCGGACGATCCCCGCACCAACCCCGACGCCACCCCCCTTCCCCGTCTCTCATGGAAGGAGTTCAGGGCCATGGTGGGTGACGAGTGGACGCCGGGGAAGAACGTGCCCTTCGATCCGGTGGCCGCACGCAAGGCCCACGAAGGGGGGCTTTCGGTGATCATCGCCGCAGGGAAGGACATCGAGAACCTCTCGGCCATCCTCGAAGGACGTCCTTTCAGGGGAACCGTGATCGAATCTTGAGCCACCCCTCGAGCGGCACGGCGAGATCGGGGTCGAACGGGGACTCCCTGGTGAAATCCGGGACGAGGGAAGGACCTTCAGGATACTCCTGCAGGAACCCCTCGTCCACCTCATACTCCTCGAGCAGCCTGAGCACCTCCTCGTATTCCCGCACGGTGAGACGTCTCGTGAGGGGGAGGGGGAAGGATGCACCGGTATCCGTCGCCTTGCCCGCAGGATCGTACTGCACCATGAGGGAGAGGATGGCCCGGCCTTCCGCGTGCTCCTTCCACCATGCGAGCACTCGCTCCGTGGCCTCGAGGGCCCCGGGGAGCACGAGATGCCGCACGATCACCCCCTGGAGGAGTCGGTCACCATCCCACACGAGGGGTTTCCGGCGAATCATCGCCCGTACCGCCCGCTCCGCCACCTCGGGATAGTCAGGCCTTCCGAAGACATCCAACGCAATCCCTCGATCGAGCGTCTTGAGGTCGGGCAGGAACACGGACACGTGGGGGAAGAGGAGTTCGAGGGACTCCTCCCGCTCATACCCGGAGGAGTTCCAGACTACCGGGAGTCGGAGTCCCTGATCCCGCGCACGCGAGAGTCCCTCCACCACGGAAGGGATGAAGTGGGTGGCGGTCACCAGATTGATACAGGAGGCCCCTCCCCCCTGGAACTCCAGACAGAGCGAGGCGAACTCGTCCTCGGAAACCTCCCACCCTACACCACCTGAGGATATCTGATGGTTCTGACAAAACGGGCACCCGAGGGTGCAACCGGTGAAAAAGAAGGTACCGGCCCCCGTCCCTGCCACGAGCGGAGGCTCCTCACCCCTGTGATAGACGCACGCCGCAAGGCGCATCTTCACCCCTTCACCACAAAACCCCCTCTTCACCCGCCTGTCCACCCTGCAGCGCCGGGGACAGAGCTCACATCCTTCGTAGACACACACGAGATCTCCCTCCCTGTCCTGATTCGTCGAACAAAAAAAGCCAGCTGTCGAGCTGGCTTTCTCAGGGTGGCAGAGGAGCTCAACGCTCGTGACCACGCCCTCGCTTTTTCCTAATCGAAACACATTTGAAATCTCTCGTCGCACTCTGCCGCCGGCTCACCGCCGGCCTTCTCTCTTGGGTGGTGTCATCACACCCTCCCTTACTTCAAGTATACTCCTCCTCTCAGCCGCTGTCAAACGAAACTTCATCAAGGGAAGGGATGCATCTCTTCCGGAAACATCGTATACTTTTCGTCACATGGGGCCCGCCCACACTCTCACGATCCGATGCTATGCCGAACTGAACGACTTCCTTCCGGCTCACCTGCGGCATGAGGACATCCCCTATACGGCCTCCGAGGGGGAATCGGTGAAGCACATCCTGGAGGTGCTCGGCATCCCGCACGTGGAGGTGGACCTCGTCCTCCTCGGCGGAGAACCGGTGGACTTCTCCGCCGTCCCCCGCTCCGGCCAACGGCTGGCGGTCTTTCCCGTGTTCGAGACGTTCGACATCTCGGACATCTCCCCCCTCTCAGGACGTCCCCTCCGCATCCCGCGGTTCGTGCTCGACGTGCACTTGGGGAAGCTCGCCCGCCTCCTCAGGATCTGCGGATTCGACAGCATATACGAACGGGATGCCGAAGACCTCGACATCGTACGCCGGGCCCAGGAGGAGCGGAGGATCATCCTCACTCGCGACAGGGCCCTCCTCATGAGGAAGGAGGTGACGCACGGCTATTGTGTTCGGTCGGATATCCCACGCACCCAGCTGGAAGAGGTGATACGCCGCTTCCACCTTGAACGCAGCGTCAGACCTTTCTCCCGCTGTCCCCTCTGCAACACCCCGCTTCCCCCCGCCCACCCCGCCGAGGCCCCCGTCACCTGTCCCTCCTGCGGGAAGACCTATTGGAAAGGGTCACACTACAGGAACCTCTTCATCCTCCTCCAGCGCCTGGACCTCGTTTCCCGCCCGGATGGAGGTCCCGGAGCAGATAGTGGAGACGAGCCTTCGCATTCCTGATGTACTGCTCGTATCGCCGAATGAGCGCCCTGCAGTGTTCTATCTCGCGCTCCCAATGGGCGATCTTCTCCTCGAGCTGCCGGACCTCGTACTCTTCCTCCCTCATGAGGGCCCCCTCCTGCTCCCCCTCAGGGTCCTGAAGCGATCCCTCGCCTCCCGCTCCTTCTCCTCCTCCCCCAGTTCCTCATAGGTGTCCGCGAGATTGAACCAGGCGTCCTCGTACCCTGGATCGAGCTCCACCGCCTTCTCGAAACAGGCCCTCGCCTCCTCGTACCGCTCCTGCACGAAGGACAAGACGCCCAGCACGTTCCAGGCCCGTGCGGAGGCCGGCTCCTTCTCCACGGCCCTCCTGCACAGGACCTCGGCCTCGTCGAGTCGTTTCATCTCGAAGAGGCAGTAGGCGAGTTCCAAGAGGTACTCCGGTTTCTCCTCCTTGGAGACCGTGAGGGCGTTGCGCAGCGCCCGCTCCGCTGCTCCGTAGTCCCCCATACCCTCATACGCTATGGCGAGGTTGTAGTGAAGATCACCGGCGTTGGGCCGTTGCTGGATGAGGTTCTCCAGTATCCGAGCCGCCTCCACGAATTCCTTCCGTTCCGTGAGCTCGACGGCCCGAAGGTTGAGCTCGGCCACTGTCCGCTCGTCTATCGTACCCTCAAGTGCCATGGCTCTTCCTCCCTCTACAATTGTAATCAGCAGATGGGGTCTTTGCAAACAAGATTGACAGGATCCACACTCATACGATAGCCTGATGTCATGCACATACGCCGGCGTGGCGGAACCGGGAGACGCGGCAGACTCAAAATCTGCTGGACGCATGTCCGTGTGGGTTCGAGTCCCACCGCCGGCACGACCCCCTCCTCCCCCTATTCCCTGCCTGAGAGGTGACGCATGTCCCTGAAAAAAGGTCTTTCCACCCTCGAGGTCTTCAGCATCGCCACAGGAGCCATGATAAGCTCCGGGCTGTTCGTCCTCCCCTCCATCATCTACCGCGAGGCGGGAGTCGGACTCAGCCTCTCGTACCTCCTCGCAGGCTTCCTCCTCCTCCCTGCGGTGTTTTCCCAGCTCGAACTCTCCACCGCCATGCCGAAGGCCGGTGGCAACTATCTCGCGGTGGAGCGCATCCTGGGCACGGCCGCCGGGGTGGTGGCAGGGATCACCAATTGGCTCGCCATCAGCCTCAAGGCAGGGTTCGCCCTCATCGGGATAGGCACCTTCATGACCCTCCTCTTCCCCCACCTCACCGAACAGGAGATCAAGCTCATCGCCATGGGGGCCTGTATCTTCTTCACCCTCCTCAATATCGTGAGCGTGGAATCCTCGGGCAAGGCACAGGTGATCATGGTGGGAGGACTCCTCGCGATCCTCGCCGCCTACATCCTCCTTGGGTACAGGGCCATGGACTTCTCCAACTTCGTGAAGGCCCCGGCCGGTGACATCCACAGGATCCTGGGGGCGGCAGGCACGGTGGTGATCTCCTATGGCGGCATCACCAAAGTGGCAAGCATCGCCGAAGAGGTGAAGGACCCCGGAAAGAATCTGGTACGGGGGATCATGCTCTCCTTCTGGGTGACCATCGCCTTCTACGCGCTCGCCGTACTCGTGACCCAGGGACTCCTCTCGCACGAGGAACTCACCTCCACCTACACCCCCATTTCCACCGCTGCAGGCAAGCTGGTGGGCCCGGTGGGCGTATGGCTCACCGGCCTCGCGACCCTCCTCGCCTTCATCACCACGGCGAACGCGGGGATCATGACCGCATCCCGCAACCCCCTCTCCATGGCTCGAGACGGCCTTCTCCCCTCCTTCTTCGGTCGCGTCTCGGGGAAGACCGGCACCCCCATCCCCTCGATCCTCACCACCTCCGCCGTCATCCTCGCCGTGGTGGCGGGCCTCTCCATCGAAAACTTCGCGAAGGTGGCCTCGCTCTTCATGCTCTTCACCTACATCCTCACCAACCTCTCGGTCATCGTGATGCGATATGCAGGCCTGGTGAACTACCGCCCCACCTTCAAAAGTCCCTTCTTCCCCGTACTCCACATCACGAGCATCGTAGTATACGCCATCCTCATCGTCGACATGGGAGTCCTCACCATCGCCATCGCAGGAGGGATCATCCTCCTCTCCCTCCTCTGGTACCTGGTCTACGCACGCACCCAGTCGAGGCGACGCTCGGCCTTCCTCCACATGGTCGCCCGCCTCACCAACAAGGAGATCGCGGGCGACGACCTCGAGGAAGAGCTCCTCTCCATACTCCTGGAACGCCACGATATCGTGGAAGACGAATTCGACAGACTCATCCGCGAGGCGTGGATCCTCGATATGGACCGGCCGGCCACTCAGGACGAGGTCTTCGAGATCCTCGCCCAGGCCATCGCGGAACGGATCGATATCCCCGTGGAGACGGCCCGCGAGAAACTCCTCACCCGCGAGCAGGAGGCCTCCACGATCATATTCCCGGGTATCGCCGTACCGCACGCCATACCTCACATCGTGGTGGAGGGTGAAGGGACTTTCGCGGTCTTCATCGTGCGCAACGTACACGGTATCACCTGGAACGACCAGACCGTATACACCGCCTTCTGTCTCGCCGGAAGCAAGGACAAGAGGGACCTCCACCTGAGGGCCCTCATGGCCATCGCCCAGATCGTGCAGACCAGAATCTTCACCGAGGAATGGCTCAAGGCCCGCAATCCGCAGGAACTCAAGACCATCCTCCTCCTCGCCGAAAGGAAACGCACCTGACATGGGGAACCGCTACCGCATGATCTTCTTCGATCTCGACGGCACCCTCCTCGACTACGCACGGGCCGAGGCATGGGCCCTCGAGCAGGCCGTGCGCCACACCGGTCTCGGATGGACCCCGGAGGTGCTGGAACGCTACCGTCGCACCAACGCCGAGCTCTGGAGGGCCCTCGAGCAAGGACGAACCGACGCTGCCACGCTCACCCGTCGACGTTTCCAGGAAACCATCCCCTCCCTCTCCGACCGCGAGGCGGAACGTCTCAACAGCATCTACCTCTCCCACCTGGAGCAGGCGGGATTCCTCCTCCCCCACGCGGAGGAGACCCTCCTCTTCCTCTCATCCCGGTACCGCCTCGGCGCCCTCTCCAACGGCTTCTCCCGCATCCAGAGATCCCGGCTCAGAGCCGCAGGCATCGACACGTATCTCGCCTACGTGCTCACCTCGGAGGACGCCGGAACCGCGAAACCCGATCCCGCCTTCTTTGCCCGGGCTCTCAGGGACAACCGCCTCCGGCCGGGGGAGGCCCTCATGGTGGGTGACTCCCCCACCTCCGACATCGCAGGCGCCCTCGGCGCAGGCATGGATTCCTGCTGGATCTCACCCGGAGACGATTGCCCCCCGATTCCCCGCCCCACCTATCGGATCAGGAACCTCGAGGAACTCCGTACCATCCTCGGCTGACCGCTTGCCCCGGCCCGGGTTTACGAGTACAATCTCTGCGCCATGATACTTTCAGGGAAAGAGATAGAAAAACGACTCGGAAAGGACATCTTCATAGAGCCGTTCTCGAAGAGACAACTCAACCCCAACAGCTACAACCTGAGGCTCCACAACGAACTGCTCGTGTACACCACGCCCCTGCTGGACATGAGGAGGCCGAACCCCACCGAGCGCCTCGTCATCCCCCAGGAAGGCCTTCTCCTCGAACCGGGACGGCTCTACCTCGGGCGGACCGTGGAGTACACCAGAACCTACAATCTGGTTCCCATGCTGGAAGGCCGCTCCTCCGTGGGAAGGTTGGGCCTCTTCATCCACGTCACCGCAGGGTTCGGAGACGTGGGGTTCGAAGGGTACTGGACCCTCGAGATGTTCTGCATCCAACCGATAAAAATCTACCCGGGTGTTGAAATCTGTCAGATCTACTACCATACTATAGAGGGAGACTATGAGCCGTACCGGAGCAGAAAATACCAGAAGAACGCCGGTATCCAGCCGAGCCTCCTGTACACCGAGTTCGAGGAGATGCGGTAGATGGACCCTCTCACCCCACTCTCCATCCTCCTGTTGGAAGGCACCATGAATGACGACAGGGACGACCGCCCTCTGCTCGATCGCGACGACGTACCGGAGGACATCAAGGCCGAACTCATCCTCTTCCGCAAGCAGAACCGTATCCTCCAGAGCAAGCTCGCCTATCTCATCGCCCAGAACAAGAAACTCAAGGATCTCCTGGAAAAACACAAACGGGCCAAGGAGATCGCGGAGTACAAACTCTCCATCCACCCCGTCACCGGCCTCCCCAACCACTACAAGATGAGCCAGGACCTCCCCTTCATCCTCCGGAAATCCCAGGACGGGCATCAGGTGGCCCTCTTCATCGTGAAACTCGACCGCTCGTACAACATGCTCTCGAAAACCCTCAAACCCACCATGACGGAGTGGATACTCTACCAGACGGGCATGAGGATCGCACACCTCGTGGGGAAGGAGAACCACCTCTACCATACCCGCGAGGACGAGTTCATCGTGGTGACCACCACCCTTACCACAGAGGAGGAGATCCTCGCCCTCGCGAGGGAGATCTCGCAGACCGTGAGGCGCCCTCACATCTTCTCCGGATACCACATATCGATAGGGAGCTACATCGGGATCGCCCTCTACCCGGATCACGGCTTCAACAAACACACCCTCCTCCACAACGCGGACATCGCCATGGAATACGCCATGGAGCAGAACACCCCCTTCGAGATCTTCAAGGAGGAGCTCCGCGAACGGGTGGTGGAACGCATGGACCTCCAGCAGTTCCTCATCAAATCACTCGAGGCCCAGGCCATACTCGAGATAAAGAAACAGTTCGACCTCTTCTTCCAACCCATTCTCACCCTCGAGCCCGCAGGGGAGAAGCGGTGGAGGATCACCAGGATCGACGCAGAGGCCCTCATCCGCTGGCATCATCCGACCAAAGGACTGCTCCTCCCGAACAAGTTCATCCCCGTGGCCGAGGAAACCGGTGTCATCATGCTTCTGGGCACCTGGGTCCTCTACACCGCGGCGGACACCTTGCGGGACTGGGAGATCCTCGAATCCAGGAAGCCGCTCGTCTCCATCAACATCTCTCCGGTCCAGTTCGCCAACACCAACCTCGAGGAGTCCATCGCAAAGGTCTTGGAGAGCAGGGAGATAGACACCTCCCACCTCATGCTCGAGCTCACCGAGAACGTGGTGATGCAGGATCCCATGGAATCCATCAAGAAGATGCAGAGGATCCGGGAGTACGGGATCAAGTTCGCCCTCGACGACTTCGGAACGGGGTACTCCTCCCTCAACTACCTCAAGTCATTCCCCATATCGTATCTCAAACTCGACAAGACCTTCTTCAAGGACACCCCGGAGAACGCATACGACAGGGCCATCGTCCGCTCCGTCATCACGCTCGCGAGAGAGCTCTCCCTGGGAGTGATCGCGGAAGGGGTGGAGACGGAGGCACAGTGTGAGTTCCTCCTCGAAGAAGGCTGTACCACGATCCAGGGCTTCCTCTTCAGCAGACCCCGGGACAGCGAGAGTTTCCTCCACTTCGTGCAGAACTGGCTCGACAAGGAAGTGGAACTCCCCTCCACCCCCTAACGTGAGAAAGACACCGCGGAGGGAGGGTGAAGGAGATCGCGCACCCAGTCCCCCTCGTCCCAGAAGTCGTAGCGGTACGTGCGCCGGAAGTGCGCATCCTGACGGGCGAACTCCTCCCAGAGGGAATCGGCGGGAGGATCCGCCGTGATCACCACCCGCTCCCCCGTGAAGGGGTGGACGAAGGCGAGGAGCCTCGCATGGAGATGGATGCCTCCTCCCCGGTTGGTCCGCTTCGCCCCGTACTTTATGTCACCCTTTATATGGCACCCGAGGGCCGAGAACTGGGCCCGTATCTGGTGATGCCGTCCGGTATGGAGACGCACCACCACGAAGAAGTAGCAGTCCCCTGAACCGATCACCTGGTAGGAGAGGCGTGCGTACTCGCTCCTCTCCCTCTTCTCCGGAAAGGCGAAGGACTTGTTGACCCTCCGGCTCTCCACGATGAAGTGCTCCACCGTGTCGCTCGGAAGAGGGGGAGGGGCATCGAGGACCGCCCAATAGAGCTTGTACACACCTCGTCTCCGGAACAGGTCGGAGAACTTCCCCGCCGCCTTCCTGTGCCTGGCGAAGAGCACGATCCCGCTCGTGGGACGATCCAGGCGGTTCACGAGGTGGAGCCTCGGAGGGGCCCCGGCTCCGTCTCGCCTCCGCAGGTGCTCGAGGAGGAACTCCTGGAGCGTCCCTTTCATCACGTCGTTCTGCTGGACGAGCTCCTCTCCGCTCTTGTTCACCGCGATGATGTGTGCATCCTCGTAGATGATATCCACGTCTTCCTCCCTGGTATAAAGGTGACATCTTTTGGGACTGTAACATCGAGTGTTGAAAAAGGCGGGGAAAAAAGATAAGGGGTATCTCCCACCACACTAATCCTTTTTTCAAGGAGGAGATACCCCATGAAGCGTGGTAACACACGCACACTGATTGAGACACAGTATACCCTCTCTGATCTGATGAAACAAGTGGAAGACCAGCTACGGGAGGAGGTGCGCCACACCTACAAGACGTACCTGGAACACCTCCTTGAGACGCTGAGAGAGGAGGCAGTAGGACGACCACGATATGCACGAGGGGAGCCTGAGAAAGGGCAGTACTACCGGTACGGCTACAGAAAGTGGAAGAGCGTGCAGACCCCCTGGGGGCCGATCGAGGAGGTACGCGTGCCCCGCATTCGCACCGGCGGGGGGAAGGAGGTAAAGCTGGTGACCTACGAGCAGAGGCTCGTGGCCCTCGCCGAGCAGCTCCTTCTCGGGTATGTGGGAGGGATGAGCGCGCGGACGTGGGCCATCCTGTTACGGGAGCTGGGGATAGGCGAGGCTCACCCGCAGACACTCCTGCGGCTCATAAAGCGTCTTCGTGAGGAGAAGGAGCAGTGGCGGAGGAGGTCCCTTAGAGGAGTGAAGGCCCTTGTGCTGGATGGAGTGTGGGCAAAGAGGCGTGGGAGGGGTCAGAAGAAGCTGGTTGTCCTGAGTGCCGTGGGGGTGAAGGAGGACGGATCTCATGAGCTCCTCGACTGGGTCGTTGCGGAGCAGGAGGACCAGGCGAGCTACGAGCGACTCCTTACCAGGCTCTATGAGCGAGGGCTTCATGAGGTGGAGCTGGTGGTGGCCGATGAGGCTGAGGGGATCCGGCAGGCCGTGGAGACGGTGTATCCTGAGGCGAAGAAGCAGGTGTGTCTCTGGCACCTGCAGGGTACGCTTGAGCAGAAGCTCCTGCAGGACATGGGGGAACGGAAGGGGAAGAACGCAGACCTCCAGAAGGAGAGGCGAGCTTTTCGAGCGGAGTACTGGAAGCTCTTTGAGGCAGGAGGGAAGGAGGACGCAGCACGTGCGTTGGAGGCATTCGTGAAGAAGTGGGCGGCGAAGGCTCCCCGGATGACGGCCTCCCTCCTGTGGCGGAAGGACCGGCTTTTCTCCTATCTGGAGTTACCCTATGAGTGGAAGGAGAAGGTGAGGACGAGCAACCTTGCGGAGAACATGTTTCGGCACATGAGAAGCTTTCTACGGAGGTATCCTGGGTATATGAGCCATGCCCATGCAGATGAGGTGGTAGGCCTCTACGTGGTGGGCATGCAGGTGATACAAGAGGTGGGGAGACGCACCCCTTATCAGCTCCAGCTCAATTTCAACACTCCCCCTTGACAATCCCCATCTTTTCCTGCTCTTGACAAACACCCCGGTTTGTACGTACTCTGTAGATAACAAATGGGGGTGTAGCTCAGTTGGCTAGAGCGCTTGAATGGCATTCAAGAGGTCACGGGTTCAACTCCCGTCACCTCCATTTTTTTGTTCCCACCTCTCCGGGATGATGCAATGACGGCGGATACGAACGTTCCCCTTCCTGATTCGCAACAACCTCCCGGTTTCGACGAACTCTTCGGACAAGGGGGAGGTTCGGCTCCCACCAAACGCGGGTTCACCATCCCCAAGGAGCTCGTGGAGGCTCCGAAACCCTTCTTCAAGGATCCTCAGTACTATCAGAAGGTCCTCTCCGGCGAAGGGGAGGGGGCGAAACGACTCCACCAGAGTCTCGCCGCCTTTCTGAATACGGAGGATCCGCAGGAACGATCGATCTACCGGAACCGCATCATCACCGCTTCCTGGGAAGTGGCATCGTCCATCGCCCCCAAGATCACCAGACGGGATCTCCCGCTCCCCAAGCGCCTCTTCCTCAGGTTCGGCATCCTCCTCCCCACCCTCCTCAGCGAGGAACAGCGCGAGATGTTCTCCCGGGTCATCCTCGACAACACCACCGGGGAACCCGTCCACTACGTGGACGAGTGGCTCTACAAGATCGGCATCGGCGAGATCGCTCCTTCGGCCCAAGACGAGACCCTCACTGCGAAGAAGCGTCAGACAGAGCGGAAGAAGAACATCCTGGGGGAGCTCCAGGGCAAGCTCGAGGCCCAGAAGATGGTCATCATGAACAAATCCTTCGAGCTCGAGGCCCAGGAACAGGCCCTCCAGGAGCAGCTCAGGGTGATGTGCGCCCACGGGCGGGACCCCTCCAATCAGAACGCGCTCTTTCCCTTCACCGAGGCGCAGAAAGGCGCCTACACCGAGGTCCTCAATACGCTCCGCCGCATCTCACAGCTCGACAAGGAACTCGCACGGGAATACGCCGAGCTCAAGCGCATCACCGCCCACATGGAAAAGGCCCGTGACGCGGGGATGGAAGAGGAAGAGGTGGACGCCGATGTCATACGGCAGGAGATGAGCGCCGTCAGGCAGATGGCCAAGCTCTGCGTAGGGAGACAGGGAAACCACTTTCCGCTCGCCATGCGGCACTACATACGACCCAGAATCGAGGACGTCGGCATAAGGGAACGAGTCCTCCAGATCCTCGCCGAGATAGAATACCTCGATCCGGGGGCCTTCGAACGGACCTACCGGCAGCAGGTCCACAGGATCGTCCCTCACGTGATACTCATACCCTCCTATGGCGAACGGGGCATCTGCTGGGAACCCTTCGAGAAGTACAACAGGGGAACGAGCAGGGGGCGGATCGCCATCCCCATGTACCCGAAGGACCTCAGGACCGCGGTGATCGCCGCTGTGGGCGATCTCAGGTGGCAGGTGGCGAAAGAGAAGGCACAACACTACTGGATGGAAGAAGGACTCACGGGGTGGTACTACCAGTACTTCACAGACCACAAGATGAAGGGGGACGTGAAGGAACAGTTCATCGAGGACTACATCCTCTGGATCACCAAGGAGAGCGAGGGGACGCAGAAGCTCACCCGGGAGGTGAGGGACATCTTCTGGCGCTATATGCCCTTCCCACAGGAGATCAAGGACAAACTCAAGACCCGCGGCTTCGTGTACGCCGAGCTCTACAAGAAGGACATCAACAGATCCCTCTCGGACGGCTACTGAACCTACCTCTTTCTCTGAAAGAGAGGGGAGAAATAGGCCTCGAAATCTATCTTCTTACTCACCCACACCACGAGACGGTGGTAGATCACGTACGTGCCCACGAGGGCGAGAAGGAAGATGAAGAGGATCATGTAGGCAGAGACCTCGGGGGACACCACAGGGGCGAGGAACCTCCCGTAGAGGAAGAGCAGGACGAACACGAGGATGAGCATGATCGCCAGGTTCACCACCGTGGCTCCCAGGATGAAGAGTACCGTATTAAGCTTCTTGTTCATGATCGCGCTCCTTTGAATCTTTTCGCATCTCGATGAAAAAAGAGATCAGAAGGAGGAGGGAGCACACCACGATCGAGGCGTCGGCGATATTGAACGTGGGCCACCGCTCCAGGCCGAAGATGCCGAAGAACTTCACGTCTATGAAATCCACGACCCCCGCATCCCTGAAGAAGCGATCAATGAGGGTCCCCACCCCCCCTCCCAGGATACCCGCAAGAGCCCATCGCTGGAGCGAGGAAAGCTCGTCGGACCGGAAGAAATAGACCAGGATCCCCACCAGCAAGACCACGGGGACGAAAAGGAAGAGGAAGATCCGCACGGGCTCGGGAAGGGTCCGCCCCAGACTGAAGGCCCCAGCCTTGTTCGTGGTGTGGATGATACGGACGAGATCACCACCGAACGACCAGCCCACCCTGTGATAGGGTATCCGTGTGACCACCAGATACTTCGTGAACTGGTCGAGTGCGGCGATCAGCACCGTGAGCGTGAAGGGAAGATATCGCGCGAACGTCCGCTTCATGGTTCCTCCTGCACTCAAAGTCCCGTGGGAAGATCTATGAAGAACCCCTCGATTCCCAGATCCCTCTCGACCCGCTCCTTGAGGGCGAGGGGGCCCACCGTCTCCGAGCGATAGTGCCCTATACCCGCCACAGTGACGCCCCCCTCCTGCGCCGGATAGTAAGCCGAATGGTGCACCTCTCCTGTGATGAACACATCCAACCCGAGACTCACGGCTTCCTCCACCACGGAAGAGGCCGATCCCGAGACCACCCCCACCGTCCGGATCTCCTCGGGACCGAAGGGGAGCAAGGTCACCGCCTCGTTCACCCCGGGGAACCGACCGAGGAGCTCCTGCACAGAAACCGGATGGTCCAGGGTGCCCCACACCCCGAGAGGGACACCGCGATACCACCCGAAAGGACGTGTCTCCGAGAGACCCAGGAGTGCGGCGAGACGCGCATTGTTCCCCACCTCGGGATGGGCATCCAGGGGGAGGTGCGCCGCGAAGAGGGAAAGGGAGGATTCCACCAGAAGCGAGAGCATCCTGTATCTCGGTCCCACCAGCGGGACGGGGGCCCCCCAGAAGAGGCCGTGGTGGACCACGAGGAGGTCTGCTCCCGCCTCATGGGCCCGCCTCGCCGCCTCGTGACAGGCATCCACGGCATAGGCGATACGGGAAACCGGCCTCGCGGCATCACCCACCTGGAGACCGTTGAGCGATACATCGAAGGAGGAGTACTTCCCTATCTCCAGGAGTTCTTCGAGATACTTCGAGACCTCACCCACCGTGTGTGCCATGCGGATACTATACCGCAGGGTCTCCCTATTGGGAAGTGCGTCCCACGACGCCCAGGAAGGAGCGGAGACGATCCATACTCTTCCGCCACGAGGGGAGCGAGGAAGCTGTTTCGTAGGCCCGAAGCGAGTAGTCGAGGAATCCCGACCTCCTCTCGATCCAGGAAGAAAGGACCTCGTACAGTCCCCTCGCATCGGAGGGCTTCAACCACACTCCGACATCATCGGGAAGCCACTCCCTGAGTCCCAGGAGGGAGCTCCCCACAGGCACCACCCCCCATCCGAGGCCCTCTCCACATACCAGGCCCATCTCCGGCCGGTTGCTCATGAGGACGACTGTGTGTGCCCTCTCGAAGTGGTCCATGAGCGAGAGATCGTCCACCCTCCCCACGAGGTCCACGCGCCTCGAAAGGCCCATGGCCGAGATCTCCTCTTGGATACGAAGGACATAGGAGGGATCCACCGCGAGGGACCCCACGATGGTACAGTGCCACCCCCTCACCCCCTGCTGCGAGAGGTGGAAGAGGGCGTCGAGGAGCACATCGAGCCCCTTGTGGGGAACCACGTTACCGACCCAGAGTATCTCGAAGGTGTCGGAGAAGGCCTTCCGCTTCACATCGAGTTCGGTCATCCTCCCGTGGAGACGGTCGAATCCAGGAGGGATGAGCTCCACCCGGCACTTCGTCCCACAGCGCTCCTCGACTCGCTCCACGATGCGGGGATGGGCACAAACGAGCCCACTCAAAGCGGTCGAGGCGGCAACCTTGAGCCGGGCGAGCACTTCCTGGTGGAGCAAACTTCCCTCGGGAGAGAAGTCGAGCCTCGAGAGGATCCCGCAGGCCCGGTACCGTCTCCAGAGGGTCCTGGACGCACCGGACCAGAAGAGGGGCAGGAGGGGCTCCTGGATGATCACCACTTCGGGACGAAGGAGAGAGAGAATCCGCTCGATCCTCCCTGCGAGGGGTTCCACGAGACCTGCCATGAGACTCTTCCACGCACCCGGCACCTGCCCCAACCTCAGCACCCTCACCTCGTATCCCCAGTCCCTCAGTGAATAGAGCATGTGTTCTTCGAAGATCTCCTCCCCGGTCCTTCCAAGGGGAGAATGGACGGAAAGCACCACCACCTTTTTCACTGTCCCGCTCTTTTTATATCATTGAACAAAACCTTCCGGCCTTCAACTCCTTTTTTCGTCAAAAAGATCGGGTGACTCAAGCCCGCTGTACCGGAAAGGAGTCGTCGCATCGGCTCCCCGATAGGAGGGGTCCTTCAATATGTGATCGCGTACGGGATACACTTCATACTCATCGAGGGAGGGTCCCTCGGATGTGAGGCGCCCCTCCATGATCCAGGAACCGAGTTCCCCCTGCTCCAGGATGCAAGGCACCCTCGGCCACGGGAAAAGGCCACGCTCCCCCCTCCGCGGGGATCGGGTGAGCACCACACATCTCGACTCTTTCCCGCGTCCCTCCCCCACATCCAGCAGGCCCGCGAGGAAGAAGAGACCACCCGCCCGCTTACGGCAATAGAGCGGATAGACCACGCCGTACCGTCGGACGGTCTCGTAGAACCCATCCAGCACCAGGACGCAGCGCTCCCCCCTCTCCAGGAGCCGCCTGAAGAGGGGCCTCTCGGAGAGGGTCTCCCACCGCGCGTTCGGCACCACGGTCTCGCGCCCGGCTCCCTGCAGGATCACGAGCCCCCACCGGGCGACTCCCGGCAGCACGGACCTTCGCCGGTGGAACAACACTCCCACCCTGGGGCGCGTATAGGCACACACGTGAGAGAAGCCCGAGGGAAACCCCTCCGGGAGGGGCGTCCCCAGGGCTTCCTCCACCGCATCCCGCTCCATCGTCAACGAAATCCTCACGCACACACCTCATACTAGCATGACCCGTTTCCCCTGTCAGGTATTCCCTTTCGCCCTGTAACCTGGTATCGTTGGTCCATGCACGCGCGCATCACCGATACCATCCTGGATCTCACCATGAGAGAGGGTGAGCTCCCCCTGGAGGTACGGGAACGAACCCCTCTGGTGGTGACCCTGTTCACCCAGGACTGGTGTCCGCAATGGACCCACATGGCCGAATGGCTCCTCCCCCTCGCCGAAGAGAGGGGAGACCTTTCGGTTTTTTGGGTGGAGTACAACCGAAGCCCTCTCTTCGCCCCCTTCCTCACGTTCAAGGAAACGACCTGGGGGAACCACCTCATACCCTACCTCCGCTACTATCACAGGGGCAGACTCTTCCACGAGAGCAACTACGTCTCCCGCCCCATGTTCATGGACATCCTCACCGCCAAGGAGGTGTTATGAGCCACATACCCACGAGGGACGAGGCGTGGGACCTCCTCACCGCCCACATCGAATCGGAGAACCTCAGGCGGCACTGCCTCGCGGTCGCCGCGGTGATGGAGCACTTCGCGAAGAAGATGGGTGAACCTCCGGACAAGTGGTACATCATCGGTCTCGTCCATGACCTGGATTACGAGAGGCATCCGGATCGTCACTGTGAGGTGACCCCGATCATCCTCCGTGAAGCGGGGTGGCCGGAAGACTACATCCGCGCGATCCTCAGCCACGGCTGGAAGAGGGTGACCGACGTGGAACCCGTGCACCCCATGGAGAAGGTCCTCTTCACGGTGGACGAACTCACGGGACTCATCGCCGCCACCGCCCTCGTGAGGCCCTCCCGCTCCATCCTCGACCTAACCCCGAAATCGGTGAAGAAGAAGTGGAAGGAGAAGAGCTTCTCGGCCGGGGTGGACAGGGGACTCATCGAGGAAGGGGCCCGGATGCTGGGGATGGAACTCTCCGAACTCATCGCGGAGACCATCGAAGGCATGAAGCCTGTGGCGGCTTCGATCGGACTCGAGGGAAACCCGGCGACACCTTCTTCATGAAGAAGCGGCGCCCGAAAGGCGCCGCTTCGTGAGTCTGTCTCTTCACCACCGGGGTCCTGCCCCTCCCATGCCGGGTCCCCCCATCATGCCGGGACCATGTCCCCCCATCCATCCTCTCCCCAGGAGGAGATCCTCGTAGTCCTCCTGGGAGAGATACCTGGGCTTGTAGGTGATACCCACCAGGGAGAGCTGCCTCACCCCTGCGGCGAGTCGACGTGCGAGCGCCTGCTCGAGCCAGAGGTAGGCGAGATCGAGGTCCTCGTTGTCCGAGTGCTCCCGCCCTTCCCTCACCTGGACGAGCATCCGCTCCGTGAACGCGTTCATGGCCTGTACCGCCTCCGCCACGGAGTCGGCCTTCTCCGCTTCCCTGTAGAGCCTGGTCACCTCGGAGGAACTGTAAGCGCCTGCAGGCTTCCCCTCGAGGGTATTCTCGATTTCGTACCGATCGAGGAAGAAGTCGAAGAGGTACCCTTCACCTTGCCGTTCGGCCTGGAAGGCGAAGAGGCTCTGAGGGAACTTTTGCGCATAGAGGTCCGTGAGATCCCTCATCGCCTTCTCGTATTCGAGGAGCGAGAGGAGATCCTCCCTCTCCTGCGTCGAGAGCGAGGAGGGGGGTATCTGTTGGAAGAAAGAAAATGCGCCCGGACCTTTCCCGTATCCCCTCTGAGGTTGAGTCCCCGCTTCAGCCTTCTGCGGAGAAACGCCGTATGGCATACCCGGTCTTCCGGGGGCGGCCACGAGGAGGGCCGAGGTGCTCAGGAGGACACACGCCACGATCATTGTTCTTCGCTTCATCACACCACTCCTTACAGTGTTGATCTCATCCCGTACCACGTACGGTACGTATGAGAATCTACCCGATTTGTATGGAGATTCTGTGAAGAAACCGCAGGGGATCCATGAAGAATCACGAGGAGACGGGAAGCCGCACCGTGAACCGCACCCACCCCTCCGCACTCGTCGCCTCGACCCGCCCCCCATGCCCCTCCACCACCGCCCGCACGATCGCCAACCCCAGCCCGCTCCCCCTGCTGTGCCGCCCACGCTCCCCCCTATAGAGGCGCTCGAACACTAACGGGAGCTCCTCCTCTCCGATCCGGCCGGGATTCTCGACCTGGAGCACCACCTCCGCCCCATCCCTTTCCACCCGCACCCTCACCGGCCCCTCTCCCGACGCGTGCTGGAAGGCATTGCGCACCAGGTTCTCCACCATCCGCACCAGGAGATCCCCCTCACCGAGCACCACCCCCCCATCCTCCACCGAGACCTCCACCCCCCTCCCTTCGCCCAGCATCCGGAGCCGTTCCACCACCTCCTCCGTCACACGCCCCAGCGCCACCTCTTCCCGCAGCCCCCTCCGCGCAGGATCCTCCACCCGAGTAAGGAGCGCGAGGTCCTCGATGAGGGCCTCGATCCGCGCCAGCTCATCCAGCACCAGTGCAAACCGCTCCCCGGAGACCTCCAACACCCCATCCCTCATCGCCTCCAGCTGGGCCCGCAAGGCCGCGATCGGGGTACGGAGGTCGTGCGCCACATCCTGGGACCACTGGGCCCTCAGCCGCTCTTCCCTGAGGAGCTGCTCCTGGAGGGACACCGCCGCCCTCCCTATGGCGGAAAGCTCCTCGATCGACGCCTCAGGGAACACCACCCCCCGCTCCCCCCTCGCGATCCGCACCAACCCCTCGGCCATACGCCGAGCCGTACGGGCGAAGTCGCGCACGAGGAGGAGGAGCACCCCCCCCGAACCGATCAACGCCACCACCCCCCCGGTGACGAACGGCACGAGGAACCCCCTCGTGAGCGCACCCTCCTCCTCGGACGCACCGAACCCCGCCACCCGGAGCCCCACGTACCCCTCCACCCGGCCATCCACCCTCACCGAATCCCACCGCAGCCCCTCCCACACCTCCCCCGGCACATCCCCCGCGCCCCCCGGCCCCATCATCCCCCGCATCCCCATCCCCGGCTCCCCCCTCATCCAGGCCGCCACGGGCCGCCGTTCCTTGTCGAGCACCACCACCACCTGGAGGAACGGCGCGTAGGGCCTCAAGACCCGCATCACCTCGACCCGTACGAACCGCCCCTCCGCCGCCACCTCCTCGAGGGCCTCCACCACCTCCTCCCTGATCCGCGCCTCCCGTGTTCGTTCCAAGGCACCCAGGGACGCCCTGGCCGACACCCCCACCACCACGGAGAAGAGGAGCACGAAGACCCCGAACCCCACCCCAAAGGCGAGGAGGATCCTCCCCATGAGCGACCTCATACCCGCACCCCCATCATCCTGTACCCGATCCCCCGCACCGTCTCGATCCAATCGGAAATCCCCAGTTTGGCCCTGAGATTCTTGATGTGCGTGTCCACCGTGCGGGCCGACCCTTCGTAGAGATAGTCCAGGGCCTCCCCCAGGATCTGCTCCCTCGTGAAGACCCGCCCCGGCGAGGAGGCGAGGAGCCTCAGGATACGCCACTCGGCCGGGGTGAGCCGCACCTCGCGCCCCTCCACCACCGCCATGGGCAACTCGCCATCCACCCGGAGCCGCCGCCCCTCCCACTCCACCTCGCCCGCCTCCCCCCGCTCTCCTCCCTCACCCATACGCCGCATCAAAGCCTTCACCCTCAAGACCAGCTCCCGCGGAGAGAACGGCTTCACCACGTAGTCGTCGGCCCCCACCTCGAAGCCGAGGATCCTGTCGCTCTCAGCCTCCCGTGCAGTGAGGAAGACGATACCCACCTTCCCGTCCCGCTCCCGTATCCTCCGCGCGAGCGAGAACCCGTCGCCGTCCGGGAGCATCACATCGATGATACACACGTCCGGACGCTGAAGCCTCATGCTCTCCACCACCCCCCTCACCCCATCGAACTCCACCACCTCGACCCCCTCCACTCGAAGGTAGAGCGAGACCGCCTCCCTGATCGCCGCGTTATCCTCTACGAGATACACCCTGGACATACCACCATTGTGCGCACAAAACACGGAGATGACAAGTCCGCGCTTTTTTCGTATAGTGTGTAGAGAACCCCGGAGGAGGACACATGCCGCACAGGCGCAGGTGGGACGAAGACGACCATCCCGAAAGACACGATCGGTATCACGAGGAAGGAATCATCTCGGGCCTCTCGATGATCCTGGTATTCGGCGTACTCTGGAGCACCACCAACATCGTATTCTTCGTCTTCCCGCTCGTATTCGCCGGCATCATCCCCCTCCTCCACGGACTGAGGAAACTCTTCACCCAGCTCGCCCGGAGGACGCGCCGCAGACCATCCGGCGACAGGGAGAAGGAGATCCTCCTCGTCGCGAGGAGACACGGGGGGGTGCTCACCCCGACCATCCTCGCGGTGGAGACAGAACTCACGCTCAAAGAGGCGGAGAAGATGCTGGAGCAGCTCGCCTCCAAGGGCTATGCGAGCATGGAGATCACCGACTCGGGCCGTATCGAATACCACTTCCCCGAGTTCAAGGAGAGGGGGACCCTCCCCTCATGAAAAGGCGCCGTGGGGGTCCCACAGCGCCTCACCTCTCCTTCGCTCCCATGGACTACTCCCGGTACTCCTTGATCACCACCACCCCGTTGTGCCCTCCGAAACCGAAGGTCTCCGAGATGGCGGCCCGTATCCTCCCCTTCTTCCCCTCGTTGGGCACATAGTCCAAGTCGCACTCCGGATCCGGCTCCTCCTGGTTGATGGTGGGAGGGAAGAACTGATCCACGATGGCCATGGTGGAGAGGATGGCCTCGATCGCCCCAGCGGCGCCGATACAGTGGCCCGTCATGGACTTGGTCGACGAGACTTTGAGCTTGTACGCATGCTCGCCAAAGGCCTGCTTGATCGCCCTGGTCTCGATGGGATCGTTGAGCGGGGTCGAGGTCCCGTGGGCATTCACGTAGTCGATATCCTCCGGTGAGAGCCCCGCATCCCCGAGTGCCCGCTGGATGGCCTTCACCGCCCCCCTCCCCTCGGGATGCGGCGCAGTGAGATGGTAGGCATCGCACGTCATGCCGTACCCTGCGAGCTCGGCATGGATCCGCGCACCGCGGGCCTTCGCGTGCTCCAGGCTCTCGAGGATGAGCACCCCGGCCCCCTCACCCATCACGAACCCGTCACGATGCTTGTCGAAGGGCCTCGAGGCCTTCTTCGGGCTATCATTGTACTTCGTACTGAGGGCCTGGATCACGATGAACCCTGCAATCCCGAGCGGCGTGATGGCCGCCTCGGTCCCCCCCACGATCACCACGTCCGCCTCGTCCTCACGGATGAGACGGAGGCCCTCCCCTATGGCGTCGGTACCGGAGGAGCAGGCCGTGGTGATCGTGTAGCACGGCCCCTGGGCGTTGAAGTACATCGCGATATTCCCGGGGGCGATGTTCCCGATGATCTTGGGGATGGTGAGAGGCGCCACCCGTGAAGGCCCCTTCTCGAAGAGCGTACGGAACGAGTCCTCGAGCGTCTCGAACCCCCCGATCCCGTTCCCGATCACCACCCCGAGCCGTTCAGGATCCACCCCACCGTCGGCAAGCCCTGCGTCCCTCATCGCCTCGATGGCCGAAGCCACGGCGAACTGGGAGAAGGGATCCATCTTCCGCGCCTCTTTCCCTATCACCGCCCGGGCATCGAAGTCCTTCACCTCAGCGGCGATCCTGCACGCGTACTCGGTCGTATCGAAGTGGGTGATCCTGTCGATCCCGCACTCGCCACGCTTCACCGCCTCCCACAACTGGGACACCGAGTGTCCGAGGGACGTCACCGCCCCCATCCCGGTGATGACCACGCGTTTCTTCATCCGGTCCTCCTTCATGGTCTCACATCCCCATCCCGCCGTCCACGCCGATCACCTGGCCGGTCACATACGAGGCGAGATCCGAGGCGAGGAAGAGACAGATCTTCGCCACTTCCTCGGGCTGCCCCAGCCGCCCCATGGGGATACGGGAGAGAAGGGCATCCTTCACCTTGTCCGGGAGCTTCTGGGTCATGGGGGTATCGATGAACCCGGGTGCGATGGCGTTCACCCGCACGTTGCGGCTCGCCACCTCCTGGGCCAGACTCTTGGTGAGGCCGAGGAGCCCCGCCTTGGAGGCGGAGTAGTTGCACTGTCCCGCATTCCCGTGCACACCCACGATGGAGGAGATGTTGATGATGGACCCCTCCCGCTGTCGGGCCATGGCATGGGCGATCCTCCGAGAGAAGAGGAACGCGCTCGTGAGGTTCACCCTGAGCACGCTCTCCCAGTCATCGAACGACATGCGGAAGATGAGCCCGTCCCTGGTGATGCCGGCGTTGTTCACCAACACATCGATCCCGCCGCTCTCGGCCAGGATCTCCCCCACCACCTTGTCCACCTGTTCCTCGTCGGCCACGTTGCACTGTTTGTAGGCCACCGTGGTCCCCCGTTCAGCGGCGAGGGACTGGAACTCCTCCATGTGCTCGCTGGGATTGAGGTCCACGAACCACACCGATGCCCCCTCCTGGAGAAAGAGGCGCACGATCCGGGCCCCGATACCCCTGGAGCCTCCGGTCACGAGAGCCTTCTTGTCCTTCAAAAGCATACCACACTCCTTTATCCTGTGATTTTCTCTATCTGTTCACGGGTACCCGCCGGAAGGCAGGGCACCTCCGCCGAGAGGGCCTTCCAGAGGCCGCAGAGCACCGTGCCCGGTCCTACCTCGAGGGCCCGCTGCACCCCTTCCTCGAGAAGGGCCTGCTCTTCCTCCGTCCACCGCACGGGGCTCGTGATCTGTGCGACCGCCATCCGCTTCGCCTCCTCGCCCGAGGTGAGCGGCCGCGCCGTGACGTTAGAATACACCTTTTTCACGGGATCTGCAAACGAGTACCCGGCGAGGAAGTCGGCAAACTCCTCCTGGGCCTCCTTGAGGAGCGGAGAGTGAAACGGCCCCGACACTCTGAGCCGCACCGCCCGACGTGCCCCTGCGGCCTTGCAGACCTCCTCGGCCTTTGCGAGCCCCTCTTCGGTCCCCGAAAGCACCACCTGTACCGGACTGTTGTAGTTCGCGATGTACACATCGGGGACCCCCGCTCCCTCGAGCACCTCCTCCACCTTCCCCGGAGGGAGCCCCAGGATCGCGCTCATCCCGGTCTTTCCTCCCCGCTCATCCCAGGCCCGGGAGGCCCGCTCCATGCACTCCCCCCGCTTCACCACAATGGGAAACACCTGCTCCGGGGTGAGGATACCCGCCTCCACCAGGGCGGCATACTCCCCAAGGCTGAACCCCGCACACACCGAGGCCTCTATCCCCTTTTCCTTAAGATAGGCGGCCGCCGCCAGATTCACCAGCGTGACGGCGATCTGGGTGTTGTCAGTGCGCTTCAATTCCTCCTCCGAGCCCTCGAAGATGAGCCGGGTGAGGTCACGCCCCGTCACATCCTCCGCGAGGGCGAAGAGGTCTCTCACGTTCTGACTCGCCTCGTACAGATCCCTCCCCATACCGGAGTACTGGGCCCCCTGACCGGGGAAGAGAAAGGCATACGTCATGGCATCCTCCCTTGCATCCACCATACCGTATTTCGTTTTATCGGTCAACGGCCGAATATCGTCCGCCCGCCTTGCACTCTTTTTTCCGTATCTTTATACTTCGTTCAAAACCCCAGCAACAAGGAGTGTCTATGAATCATATCCTCGAACAGGGCCTCATCCTCATGGTCCTGGGTATGGGGGTGGTCTTCGCCTTCCTTTCACTCCTGGTGATCATCATGAACCTCTCGTCGAAGATCATCCTCAGGTTCTTCCCCGAGAAGGAGGAACCGGTGCCGCAACAGGCGGACGCGTCCGCCGAGATCGCCGCGGCCATCGCGGCCGTCACCTATCATACGCGACACTAATACTTTTCAAAGAAAGGACATGCCATGAAGAAACGAGTCCACTTCATGATCACCGCGTTCCGTGACGGGTTCCAGTCCGTGTACGGCGCGCGTGTGCTCACCAAAGACTTCCTCCCCGCTTTCGAGGCCGCGGTACAGGCCGGCCTCACCCACTTCGAGATAGGGGGAGGCGCTCGCTTCCAGTCCCTCTACTTCTACTGCAACGAGGACGCCTTCCAGATGATGAAGACCCTCCGCGAGGTCGCAGGCCCCGATGTGGACCTCCAGACCCTCGCGAGGGGCGTGAACGTGGTGGGGCTCGATTCCCAGCCGCGCGATATCATCAAGCTCCACGCCAAGCTCTTCAAGAAGTACGGCGTGAGCACCATACGGAACTTCGATGCCCTCAACGACGTGAACAACCTCATCGACTCCGGAAGAGCCATCGCCGAAGCGGGGCTGCGGCACGAGGTGGTGGTCACCATGATGGAACTTCCCCCGGGATGCGAGGGCGCCCACACACCCGAGTTCTACATCGACACCCTCAGGCAGATCCTGGACGCAGGCATCCCCTTCGATTCCGTGTGTTTCAAGGACGCATCGGGCACCTCGGTGCCGAAGAAGGTCCATGAGACCATCAAGGGCGCGCGCAAACTCCTGGGCGACGACGTACACCTCGTGTTCCACTCCCACGAGACCGCAGGAGTGAGCATCGCCCAGTACATGGCGGCCCTCGAGGCGGGAGCCGACCAGATCGACCTCTCGCTCGCCCCGGTCTCCGGTGGCACCTGTCAGCCCGACGTGCTCACCATGTGGCACGCACTCCGGGGTACCGAGTTCGATCTGGGGATCGATCCCTACAAGATCATGGAGGTCGAAGAGGTCTTCAAGGAGTGCATGGCCGACTACTTCAAGCCGCCCGAGGCCCTCGCAGTGGAACCCCGGATTCCCTTCTCCCCCATGCCCGGTGGGGCCCTCACGGCCAACACCCAGATGCTCCGCGACAACGGCCTCATGGACAAGTACCCCGACATCATAAAGAACATGGAGGAAGTGGTCCGGAGGGGAGGGTTCGCCACCTCGGTGACACCAGTCTCCCAGTTCTACTTCCAGCAGGCCTTCAACAACACCCTCTTCGGGCCCTGGACGAAGATCGCCGAGGGCTACGGGAAGATGGTCCTCGGCTACTTCGGTAAGACCCCGGTACCGCCCGATCCCGAGATCGTGAAGATCGCCCAGGAACAGCTCGGCCTCGAACCCACCACCGACAAGGTGGTCGACATCAACGACCGGGACCCCAACAAGGGGATCGAGGCCGCCAAGAAGATGCTCCAGGAGGCGGGGCTGCCCGTCACCGAGGAGAACATCTTCATCGCCGCCACGTGTAAGGACAAGGGGGTCATGTTCCTCAAGGGCGAGGCCAAGGTGAACGTGAGGAAGATCGACCGGAGCAAGGAAGGAAAAGAGGAGAAGACCGCCTCGGGAGCCAAGGTCTATGCCGTGACACTCGGGGGAAAGAGCTACAAGGTGAAGGTCGACGGTTCCACGGCCGTGGTCAACGGCAGGACCTACACCGTAGAGGTGAAGGAGGCGGAGGACGCTCCGGCCTCCTCCGGCGCTCCCTCGGGTGAACGCGCTCAGGTCACCGCACCCCTCCCGGGCCTGGTGCTTCGGATCCCCGTGCAGGAGGGGGATCATGTCGAGGACGGTCAGGAGATCATCGTCCTCGAGGCCATGAAGATGGAGAACCCCATCTACGCCCCCAAAACGGGCACCGTGGCCGCCATCCTGGTGAAACAGGGCGATCACGTCAAGGCCGGCGACGTCCTCGTAGAGATAGAGTAGGAGGCCGCCATGTCATTGTGGGATGGACTCAAAGAACTGTGGATGACCACCGGTCTCTACGGATTCCTCCAGCCGGGCGGCTGGGGGAACTTCCTCATGATCCTCGTGGGGCTCGTCCTCCTCTACCTCGCGATAAAGAAGGAGTTCGAACCCCTCCTCCTGGTGCCCATCGGGTTCGGCGCCATCCTGGCGAACATCCCGTTCGCCGAGATCGCGGCCCACACCGAGCTCCACGGAGTGATCGGTGAAGGGTTCATGCGCCTCGAAGAGGTGAAGACCGGGCTCATCGGCTTCTTCTACGACGCGGGTGTCACGAGCGGGGTCTTCCCCCTCATCATCTTCATGGGGGTGGGGGCCATGACCGACTTCGGGCCGCTCCTCGCCAATCCCCGCACCCTGCTCCTGGGCGCCGCGGCCCAGTTCGGGATCTTCGGGGCCCTCCTCGGTGCCCTCGTGCTCGGCAAGTTCGTGCCGGGTATCAACTTCGACCTCTATGCCGCGGGCGCCATCGGCATCATCGGAGGGGCCGACGGGCCCACCTCCATCTACGTGGCTTCCCGGCTCAAGCCCGAACTCCTCGGAGCCGTGGCCGTGGCGGCCTACTCCTACATGGCCCTCGTGCCCATCATCCAGCCGCCCGTCATGAAGCTCCTCACCACCAAGGAGGAGCGCCGCATCAAGATGGAGCAGCTCCGCCACGTCACCAAGACCGAGCGCATCGTCTTCCCGCTCGCCACGCTGGGCCTGTGCATCCTCCTCCTGCCCAGTGCCACCCCGCTCCTCGGCGCCCTCATGTTCGGCAACCTCGCACGTGAGTGCGGAGTGGTGAATCGGCTCTGGGACACCATGCAGAACGCCCTCATCAACATCGTCACCATCATGCTGGGCCTCGCCGTGGGTTCGAAGATGGAGGCCGACAAGTTCCTCAACCTCGAGACCCTGGGCGTGCTCGTCCTGGGTGCATTGGCCTTCTCGCTCGGCACCGCGGCCGGCGTGCTCCTGGCCAAGCTCATGAACGTCCTCTCAAAGAAGCACCCCGTCAACCCCCTCATCGGGGCTGCCGGGGTCTCCGCCGTGCCCATGGCGGCCCGCGTGGCCAACAGGGTGGGCCAGCAGGAGAACCCGCACAACTTCCTCCTCATGCACGCCATGGGGCCGAACGTGGCAGGGGTGATAGGCTCCGCCGTGGCGGCCGGCGTGCTCCTCGCCGTCATCCCGGTGATGGCCGGCGGCTGATCCCCGCAGGACACAGACCACACGAGAAGAGGCCCGCGCTGCGGGCCTCTTTCTTCAGGCGCCCTCGCTCACCCCCCGGAGGCCTGCCGGCCCCCGTGGGAAGCCTTTCCCGAGAGATGCGCCTCAATGAAAGAGGAAAGCTCGTGGAAGAAGAGAGGAGAGACGTCGATGAAGGCGAAACCCGCCCGTTTCACCACGTCGCCCTCGGGCTCGTGGCCCCAGACGAGGCGGGCGAAACAGTAGAGAGGCTCCTCCCTTCCCGGCAGGTGTATCTCGAGCCGCACCTTCCTCTTGCCGGTGAGGAGCTGATGGAACGCGTGTCTGTCGATGTAGATTACGTCCGCGAGCCCCACCCCGCCCAGGCTGACGTCCCGCGTCCGCACGTAGACGGGATGGTGCACAGCGGCGGGGTCGTCTTCCTTCCAGTGTGCGAGTTCGTATCCCACCTTCAACTCGGCAGGCACCCTGGGGAATCTCCGGCGTTCTCTCCCGTCGGCCACGCGCGCCTCCTCTGACATCCCCTTCCTACGTTCAAGTATACACCGAATACCACGGGAAGTGCAAAAAAAGAGAGGACGTCGCCCGGCGACGTCCTCCTGCCTTCACGTGAAGGGAATCAGCCCTGAGCGAGCTGCTCGGGCTTCACGACAGGACCGAACTTCTCCTTGAGGGCGAGAAGCGCCTTCTCCTGTTCGTCGTAGACCTCGAAGAGTCTCTTGGGGATACCCTGATCCTTGCCGTACGCCTCCCGCTGGAGGTTGATCCGGGCCAGGATGTTGTCGATGTAGAGGGAGAAGTGCATCTCGTAGAGCTCGTAGGGGTATTCCTTGTCGATTCTCTCCTTGAAGAGCTTCTTGAGGTCCTCGTACTTCGGGATATACCCTATGGGCGTCTCGATGGCCTCCACGTCCCCGTTGGCGAAGAGCTCGAGCCAACCGAGCCATACCTTCACGTCACGCTTCTCGCCGAGGAGGCCCTTGCCTTTGCCGCCCCTCGCCTCGTGGGTGAGGAAGTAGTTGAGCCCCGCGATGATCGGCCTTCCCTTCTCCGAGAACTTCTTGGAGTTGAAGAAGCGGAACTGGGCCTCCATGTAATCGCCGAGGGGTCCGGGGATGAACGGCTCGTTGGCCCACGGCTGTCTCCGCACGCCGGTCACGCCGATCTCGGTGGCCGTGGCGGCCGAGACGATGGACGCGCCGATCACCACTCCCTCGTCGGGCGTGCGGGCGACCCAGATGGGGGGCATGGTGTCGCTGTCACGGCCGGAGTAGGTGATCACCTTGACGGGAACCCCGGAGGGATCCTCGGCGAGTTTCGTGTTGTGGTTCTCGATGGCCTCACAGAGGAGGGTCACGCGGGCATTGGGATGCGAAGGCGGAACGGGCTTCCCGTTCTCGTCGGTCTTCCCCTTCCACCACTCGCCCTGGAAGTTGCGGCCGCGCTCGGGAAGCTCCTCCCCGCACCCCGTCCAGAAGGGCTTCTTGTGCTCGTCGATGAGCACGTTCGACCAGATCACCTCAGCCCCCTCATGCCGAAGGACCTTCATGAGGTGCGGATCACCTTCCCAGTTCACGTCCTCGACGATGCCGAAGATCCCCTTCTCGGGGTTCACCGCGCGGAGCGTCCCGTCCTTCTCGATCCACATCTGGGCGAGGTCGTCCCCGATGAACTCGTCGCCGGCCATGGCCGTGGTGGTCTTGCCGCAGCCGGAGGGCGCGGCACCCGCGAAGTAGGTCACCCTGCCGCCAGGCCCCTTCACCCCGGTGATAAACATGTGCTCGGAGAGCTCCTCCTCGACCTTGTAGTAGGTGGAGTAGTCCACCGCGAACCGGTGGTTGCCTTTCTTGAGGAGCAGGGTGTTCCCCGCATACGTACAGAACGTGGAGAAGGTCGTGAACCAGCTCCTGTCCATGAAGATGCGCGCATTGGGAACGTCCTCAGGCCTGTTGGGTCCCTGCGAGTGGACATTGGTGAAGAAGATCCCCTTCCGCGCCACCTCTGCGTCGAACTGCTCGTAGCAGTTCCGGTAGAGGAGTTCCGCCGAGTGGAGAACGTAGGACGAGCTCGAGATCTCGATGGCCGGAATGGCGGCCTGTGCCCCAACCGGGCCCCTGTCGAAGAACCCGATCATCATGGTCATCCCCTTCATGATGCCCTTCATGTACTTCTGCACGTACTCGAGGGCCTCCTGTCGGGGGATGGAACGGGCGAGGGCGCTCGTCTTCTCACCCTCGTTCACGATGTAGAAGGTCTGCTTCACCAGACGCGCCTGGTCCTGGGGGAGATCGAAGTGCACCGTGTGCCTCGGGAGGGCCAACGGCTCCTCCTCTCCCCATTCGAGCGACCACTTCCGGATGGTATCCACGTCCTCCTGGGAGCCGGTATCTATGAAGACATAGTCCGGCTCGCACATGGCGATCGCATTGGCGATCTTGAGGCGCGCTTCTTCGTTCTTTATCCTCTCGAGCTTCGCGAGGTTCTGGGCATCGAGGTTCTTCTTGAAGATCGCCTCCGCCTCGGAGAGGGTCTTCACCCCACCCACCTCGGAGAGGATATCGAGACCTTTCTTGAGCTCTAACATATACGACGACTCCTTCCCTGGGTTTTCGGCCGAAGGGCCTTACTAAATAAACTAAAATTATCCAAAAGAGTCAATATACATGCAAAAACAGGGGGGAAGATGTATAAATATGCAATTCCAGAGGGCATGACACGAGGCCGCCGGATGCGTTATGCTAAGGAGCCCGATCGTGCCGACCATGGAGAGAGGAGCGGGATGCCGCTATGGTAAGAGACCTGTTTCGACAAGGACGAACCCTCTTCAGCTTCGAGTTCTTTCCCCCAAAAACATCCTCGGGATGGGAGAGCCTGTTCGCCACGGTGAGGGAGCTCGCCCTCCTCGAACCGGACTTCATGAGCGTGACCTACGGGGCGGGCGGCTCCAGCCGGGAGAAGACGCACGAACTCGTGGTGCGCATCCGCCAAGAACTGGGAGTGGAGGCGGTGGCCCACCTCACCTGCGTCGGGAGCACGGAGGAGGAGATCGTCCGCATCCTCGAGGCCTACGACCGTGAGGGGATCCACAACATCCTCGCCCTGCGGGGTGACATTCCCCCTTCGCTCGCACATCACCCGAATCCATTCGGCGTCTTTCCCCACGCCGTCGACCTCGTACGGTTCATAAAGGCCCGCTTTCCCCACATGTGCGTGGGCGCGGCCGCCTTCCCCGAGGGGCATCCCGAGACGCCCAACCGCCTCAAAGAGATGGAGCACCTCAAACACAAGGTGGACGCCGGGGTGGACTTCCTCGTCACTCAGCTGTTCTTCGACAACAGGGACTACTACGACTTCTGCGAACGTTGCGAGCTCGCGGGGATCAGGGTGCCGGTGATAGCCGGGATCATGCCCATCACCACGCGTAAGAACATGGAGCGCATGGCCGAACTCGCGGCGGGCATGCACTATCCGGCACGACTCCTCAGGGCCCTCTCCAGGGTGACCGACGACGAGGGCTTCTTCCACGTGGGGGTCCACTGGGCCGCCGAACAGATCCGCGACCTCCTTGACCACCGGGTCCCCGGCATACACGTCTATACCCTCAACACCTCGCGTGCGGTGAAGGCCATATGCGAGACCCTGGGGATACGCCACCTCCCCCAACTCGGCTGACGCTTCCGCTTTCATGGAAAACCCGTTAGACTCTCCATATGATCCGGGAAGAGGAGGAGAGGCTCATACGCAAGGTCCTCACGACCGGGCGATACACCCTCTCAGAACTCAAGACCCTCTACCGCATCCTCTCCAAGGTCACACATCCCGACATGACAGGGGGAGACGGGGAGCGATTCATCCGGCTCAGGGAAGTCTACGAAGCGGCTCTGAGGCGCAAGGACCTGGGGAGAAGGGGCCCGCTCTTCCTCGAAGACCGCACCCCTGAAGAGGTGGTGAGGGAGTGCGGCTACACCGGCGAGATCAGCCCCCGGCTCGGGCTCTACCTGTCTCTCTACCGGTACCTCACCTTGGGCCTCCACTCCTACAGGATACGCCACAACCCCGCTCTTCATGAGCGAAACGAACGGGTCCTCAGGGCCATACGTCACTGGGCGACCGTCTACGACCCCTCGTTCCTCTCGACCTTCGAGGCCTTGATGGAGGAGTACCTTCCAGGTATCACCACCATGAAGCACCTTCGTTGGTATCTCTGGGGAAGGAAGAGCTTCTTCACCGCACTCCGGCTCTTCCTCAAGTACCAGGAGACGGGGAGGGCCTCCACCGGGAGAGCGGCGCGCGACCGGAGCCTCTGGGTGATCACCATGGGCGGGCGCATCCCCAGCCTCGACCCCTATGTCCGCATGAGCAGGTGGCTCTTGGACGAACTGGCGAAACCCCCTCTCCAGTTCGGGAGTGAAGGGCCTCACATGTGAGAGGGACTGCGCTCCTCCACCATCTTGAGGATCTTCTCGTAGAACTCCCTCGTGATGGGGTAGAAGAGGAAGACGAGCACCCCGACCACGAAGAGGACCGCGGGGAGGGGGCCCACAAGGAGCGAGATCCCGAAAAGGGCCTCGGGCGGCTGGACCTGGGGCACGCCCTCGGCGGAAGGCGGCACGTAGTGGAAGAGCGAGAGGATCCACCCCGAGAGGGCGAGGGCGAGCGCCTGTCCCACCTTGCTCATGAATGTCCACATGCCGTAGAAGAGCCCCTCCCGCCGGATGCCGTTCTTGGCGTAGTCGTACTCCACGATGTCGGGGAGCACGGCGTACGGGATCACGTACTGCGTGGAGAACCCGAAACCTCCGAGCACGATGAAGACGTACGCGGCGGGGAGCCCCAGGCTCCTTCCCAGAAACACGAATGCGAGGACCGCACCTGCGAAGACGAGCATCCCGGCGTTCCAGGCGAACCGCTTGCCGGCCCGCTTCGACACCCACACCCAGAAGGGCACGGCGATGAGGGCCGTGAGGAGGAGGGCGAAGAGCGTGATCTGAAAGGCCGAAGTATCCCCCACGAGATAGGTGAAGTAGTACACGAGAGCGCTCTGGATGATGGTCACCCCCATAATGTGTAGTGTCCATGTGGCGAGGGCGAGGCGAAAACTCCGTAAGGAGAGGACCCCCACATAGGCACGCAGGATCTGCACCTGGGGCGGTCTCTGACGGGGAGGGGACTCCCTCACCGTGAAGACCGTCACGAACGCCGAGAGGAGCATGATGAGACCCAACACCCCACCCATGAACGGCCAGCCCACCCGGTAGTCGGAGAAGAGGCCCACCAGGGGAAGGACGAGGAGGGCCCCTGAGAAGGTACCCAGGATGGCGAAAACGTTCCGGTAGGCATTGAGCACGGTACGTTCATGGTAGTCCACGGTGAGCTCCGGGGCGAGGGCGCTGTAGGGGATGTTCACCATGGTGTACGCCGTGCTGAGCACACAGAAGAGCACGCTGTACCACAGGAAAGAGAGGAAGTCGTTCGAGAAACGCATGGGGAAGAACATGATGATCATGAAGACGAAGAGGAAGAGGGCGCCGTAGAGCATGTAGGGCCTGCGGCGTCCCAGGGGAGAGACCGTCCTGTCCGAGAGGTAGCCCACTATGGGATCGGAGATCGCATCCCAGGCCTTCCCTATGAGGAGAGCCGTACCTGCGAGGGCCGGGGAAAGCTTCACCACATCGGTGAGATAGTAGAGGAGGAAGAACCCCACCATGGTGAAGAAGAGATTGCCGCCAAGATCGCAGACCCCGTACCCCAGTTTCGTCGTCCGTGAAAGTCCCCGCTGCATCATGTCTACACTATACCTCAGCCTGCGCCGGAGTGCAATCAGTATTCGACCGTCGGCCGACGAATTCGTACCGATCCCCTCCCCCGCTTCCCTGGGACTGTAACATCGAGTGTTGAAAAAGGCGGGGAAAAAAGATAAGGGGTATCTCCCACCACCAAACCTCTGAAAGAAGGAGGAGATACCCCATGAAGCGTGGTAACACACGCACACTGATTGATACACAGTATACCCTCTCTGATCTGATGAAGCAAGTGGAGGCCCAACTCGGCACTGTCAAGGGGGAGTGTTGAAATTGAGCTGGAGTTGATAAGGGGTGCATCTCCCCACCTCTTGTATCACCTGCATGCCCACCACGTAGAGGCCTACCACCTCATCTGCATGGGCACGGCTCATATACCCAGGATACCTCCGTAGAAAGCTTCTCATGTGCCGAAACATGTTCTCCGCAAGGTTGCTCGTCCTCACCTTCTCCTTCCACTCATAGGGTAACTCCAGATAGGAGAAGAGCCGCTCCTTCCGCCACAGGAGAGCAGCCGTCATCCGGGGGGCCTTCGTCGCCCACTTCTTCACGAATGCCTCGAACGCTTCCTCTGCCTCCTCCTTCCCTCCTGCCTCAAAGAGCCTCCAGTACTCAGTCCGAAAGGCTCGCCTCTCCTCCTGGAGGTGAGCCTTCTTCCCCTTCTGGTCCCCCATATCCTGCAGAAGCTTCTGCTCAAGGGTGCATTGCAGGTGCCAGAGGCATACCTGCTTCTTCGCCTCAGGATACACGGTCTCCACCGCCTGCCAGATCCCCTCTGCCTCATCGGCCACCACCAGCTCCACCTCCTCAAGCCCTCGCTCATAGAGTTTGGTAAGGAGTCGCTCGTAGCTCGCCCGGTCCTCCTGCTCCGCAACCACCCAGTCGAGGAGCTCATGAGATCCGTCCTCCCTCACCCCCACGGCACTCAGGACAACCAGCTTCTTCTGACCCCTCCCACGCCTCTTTGCCCACACTCCATCCAGCACAAGGGCCTTCACTCCTCTAAGGGACCTCCTCCGCCACTGCTCCTTCTCCTCACGAAGACGCTTTATGAGCCGCAGGAGTGTCTGCGGGTGAGCCTCTCCTATCCCCAGCTCCCGTAACAGAATGGCCCACGTCCGCGCGCTCATCCCTCTCACATACCCAAGGAGGAGCTGCTCAGCGAGGGCCACGAGCCTCTGCTCATAGGCGACCAGCTTTACCTCCTTCCCCCCGCCGGTGCGAATGCGGGGCACGCGTACCTCCTCGATCGGCCCCCAGGGGGTCTGCACGCTCTTCCACTTTCTGTAGCCGTACCGGTAGTACGGTGCCTTCTCAGCCTCCCCTCGTGCATATCGTGGTCGTCCCACTGCCTCCTCTCTCAGCGTCTCAAGGAGGTGCTCCAGGTACGTCTTGTAGGTGTGGCGCACCTCCTCCCGGAGTTGGGCCTCCACTTGCTTCATCAGATCAGAGAGGGTATACTGTGTATCAATCAGTGTGCGTGTGTTACCACGCTTCATGGGGTATCTCCTCCTTCTTTCAGAGGTTTGGTGGTGGGAGATACCCCTTATCTTTTTTCCCCGCCTTTTTCAACACTCGATGTTACAGTCCCCCCAACTCCGGTGTTGAAACTCAGTAATAATGTCACCCCTAGGACTCGATAAAAATGTCACCCCCTGAGAGAATGGGGGGATGATCGAGATGAGTCTAAAGGAATTAAAACGAGCGGAAGTGTTGGGGAAGATGGAAAGCCAAGGTCTGACGAACGAGCAGGTAGCGCAGATCTTAGGGGTGAGCAAACGGCAGGTGCAGCGGTGGGAGAAGAGGCTCCGGGAAGGGGGGATCGCGGGATTGCGGCATGGGAACCGAGGCAAACCGTCGGGGAATCGGAAGGAGGAGGAGTTTCGGCAGAGGGTGGTGAGTAGGTATCGGGAGAGGTACGGGGATTTTGGGCCGACGTTTGCGAGCGAGCAGTTGGCGAAGGAAGGTCTTGAGGTGGATCACGAGACGCTACGCAGGTGGCTGCTGGAGGAAGGAATCTGGGCGAGGAAGAAGAGGAGGAAGCCGTACCGAAGCCGGAGGAAACGGCGGGCCTGTTTTGGGGAGCTGGTTCAGTTTGACGGGTCCCCGCATGATTGGTTTGAAGGACGGCGCAGTGCCTGTTGCTTGATGGTGATGGTGGATGATGCGACGGGGATCACGTATGCGCGGTTCAGTGAACAGGAGACGAGCGCTGCGGCGATGCAGCTGCTGTGGGGCTGGGTGGAGCAGTATGGGATCCCGATGAGTCTGTACTGTGACTTGAAAAACGGCTACAAGACGCTGCGGGAACCGACGCTGGAGGAACAGTTGGCGGGCAAAGAGCCGAAAACCGCATTCGAGCGGGCGTGCGACAAACTGGGGGTACAGATCGTGAGTGCGTATTCGCCGCAAGCGAAAGGGCGGGTGGAACGGCGGAACGGGATTCTGCAGGATCGGTTGGTGAAGGAACTGCGTCTTGCGGGGATTTGTACGATCGAGGAGGCGAACCGGTACTTGTGGGAGACGTTCCTGCCTCAGTTCAACGAACGCTTTGCGGTAGAAGCGGAAGACTCGCAGGACGTGCATGTGCGATGTACCAAAGAAACGAAGCTGAAAGAGATCTTTTGCTTTGAAGCGAATCGAGTCGTACAAAACGATTACACAATCTACTATGAGAGGCAGGTGCTGCAGATCAAGAACGACAAAGGCTTCCTTCCTCGGCCGAAACAGAAGGTCCTGGTTCGAAAATACCTGGATGAAACGATCTCCCTGTTCCATGAGAATAGGGAGTTGAAGTATGAGCGGGTAACTCCTGCACGGCGCACCAAACAGCGGGCAGGATGAAGAGAATACTACCCAGGGGGTGACATTTTAACTGAGTTAAAAAGGGTGACATTTTCATCGAGTCTTGACAGTGGAGGCCCAACTCCGGGAGGAGGTGCGCCACACCTACAAGACGTACCTGGAGCACCTCCTTGAGACGCTGAGAGAGGAGGCAGTGGGACGACCACGATATGCACGAGGGGAGGCTGAGAAGGCACCGTACTACCGGTACGGCTACAGAAAGTGGAAGAGCGTGCAGACCCCCTGGGGGCCGATCGAGGAGGTACGCGTGCCCCGCATTCGCACCGGCGGGGGGAAGGAGGTAAAGCTGGTGACCTACGAGCAGAGGCTCGTGGCCCTCGCTGAGCAGCTCCTCCTTGGGTATGTGAGAGGGATGAGCGCGCGGACGTGGGCCATCCTGTTACGGGAGCTGGGGATAGGCGAGGCTCACCCGCAGACACTCCTGCGGCTCATCAGAGGTCTTCGTGAGGAGAAGGAGCAGTGGCGGAGGAGGTCCCTTAGAGGAGTGAAGGCCCTTGTGCTGGATGGAGTGTGGGCAAAGAGGCGTGGGAGGGGTCAGAAGAAGCTGGTTGTCCTGAGTGCCGTGGGGGTGAAGGAGGACGGATCTCATGAGCTCCTCGACTGGGTCGTTGCGGAGCAGGAGGACCAGGCGAGCTACGAGCGACTCCTTACCAAACTCTATGAGCGAGGGCTTCATGAGGTGGAGCTGGTGGTGGCCGATGAGGCTGAGGGGATCCGGCAGGCCGTGGAGACGGTGTATCCTGAGGCGAAGAAGCAGGTATGCCTCTGGCACCTGCAATGCACCCTTGAGCAGAAGCTTCTGCAGGATATGGGGGACCAGAAGGGGAAGAAGGCTCACCTCCAGGAGGAGAGGCGAGCCTTTCGGACTGAGTACTGGAGGCTCTTTGAGGCAGGAGGGAAGGAGGAGGCAGAGGAAGCGTTCGAGGCATTCGTGAAGAAGTGGGCGACGAAGGCCCCCCGGATGACGGCTGCTCTCCTGTGGCGGAAGGAGCGGCTCTTCTCCTATCTGGAGTTACCCTATGAGTGGAAGAAGAAGGTGAGGACGAGCAACCTTGCGGAGAACATGTTTCGACACATGAGGAGCTTTCTGCGGAGGTATCCTGGGTATATGAGCCGTGCCCATGCAGATGAGGTGGTAGGCCTCTACGTGGTGGGCATGCAGGTGATACAAGAGGTGGGGAGATGCACCCCTTATCAACTCCAGCTCAATTTCAACACTCCCCCTTGACAGTGCCCGCTTCCCTTGACGCCCTGATTGACTTTTAGTAGTATAGTTACCAACTAGACGTCAACTAGACCACAGAGAGTACACGGAATGACCTCCGACGACATCATACGCGCGGCTCTCAGGGGTTGGGCCAAGGACCGCTTCCAACGTCTCACGCTCACCAGAGTTGCCGAGGAACTGGGAGTGACCAAACAGGCCCTCTACCGATACTTTCCCTCCAAGGAATCGCTCTTTGAGGCCATCCTGGTACACGCGAGGGACGTGCACGGCACACTCGTGCGCGACCTCACACGCATCTCATCCCTCTCCTTTGAAGAGGGACTCTTCTTCTATCTCTCCCGCCTGCTCGAGGACTTCAAAGCCCACACAGGACTCTACCTTTTCCTCTACCCTCCTCAGCATATCACCATCCAGGAACGGTTCAAAGACTTCTACCGGGAAGTGGAAGAGAACTCCATCGAGGTCATGGGCACGCTCCTCTCCCGCCCCGGAGCTCCTCATATCCCCGATCCGTATGTCCCACACATCCAGAAGCTCATCGGCACCACCTTTCTCTTTTCCCTCCTCAAGGAGTTCCCCAAAAAGAGGGAGAACCCTTGGGAGTCCTTCAGCACCTTCTTCTCCAGTATGGACTCCGAGAAGAGGGTGAAGACGATCATGGAGGTGATCATTCATGGAACCGTGAGAGGTTCGTTCGTCCTACCCGATTTCGATCGCGTTCGGGCGATCGCCCGGGTGGAGGAAGCCGAGGCCCCCCACTTCGACCGGATCCTCTCCGCCGCCGAGAAGGTGATACACGAAAAAGGGATCGCCAATACCACCTTGGACGACATCGCCCACGAGGTAGGGATAACGAGGACGACCCTGTACTCCTACTTCAAGAACAAGCGCGATCTCGTGGTGTCCACCATACTGAGACAGATCACTGGCTTCTTCGATCCCCTCTTTCCAAGGCTTGCGGTGTGCACCTCGATCGAGGAAAAGATCCTATGCTACATCCTCTACGCTGCCGAATACTCTCACATCCACAAACGGCTCTTCTCTGTCACCAACTGGCTCAGAATCAACTCCCCCCTCCGGCCCCTCAGGGATGCGCGGGCGTGGGAACAGATCAGACCCTATCTCGAACGATTTGCCCTCCTCTTCTCCCCCCTTCCTCTCAGGAAGGCTCTGAAGCCCGCGGAGATGATCCCTTTTCTCCACATCCTCACCGGCTCCCTCATGCAGGAAAAGGTCCTCATACGCCCCTCGGAGGCACTCATCGTCTGGGCGTACTTCCTCGAGGGGCTCAAGGGAATCGAGCGTCATGCGGAGCAGATCTCCGCACACGAAAAAGACACCGACCACGAACGGAGGTTACCATGAGGCTGCTCAACAAGAGAGTCTTCTGCGTACTGCTCTATGCAGTACTCGCCGTCCCCCTCTGGCCAGAGGAGGCCCTCGTCCTCACCCTCGAAGATGCGGTCTCCCAGGCGTTGACCCACAACCTCTCCATACGGAGGACCCGGCTCGACCTTGAGAGCAAAAAACTCATCAGGGATACGGTGTTCAACCAGTTCTACCCCCGCATCACGGCGAGCGCCACACTGAGCAGGCTCCACGAGGCGCCCGGCACGGTGAGCGGGCTGATCCCCGTGCCTCCGGACAGTCCCCCGGGCTCGGGTATCTATGACTACGTAGCCACTTACGAACAGGAAATCCCTCACACCTGGAACCTCTCCACGAACATCCAGGCGAGTCTCACCCTCACCTTCCAGCTCGTGGGAGGCATCGAACTCGCCTTCATGGACTACGAACGGGGTCTCGAGACCCTCGAGAAGGCCCGGAAACAGGTCGAACGCGACGTGCGCAAGGCCTTCTACCAGCTCATCCTCAGCAGGGAGCAACTCTCCATCATGGAGGAGAGCCTCAAGGCAGCCGAGGCCCGCTATCAGCAGACCGAACGACTCTTCCAGAACGGGCTCGTGGACCGCCAGACCCTCCTCTCGGCCAGGGTGGCATGGGAATCCATGAAACCTCAGATCGCCCAGCTCTCCATGGCCTACGAGAACGCCCTCCTCAACTTCAAGATGCTCCTGGGCATGGACCTGGAACATCCCGTGGTCCTGGAAGGGGAGATCACCACCCCTGCACTCTCGCTCACCTCCATCGATCTTTCCCGTTTCTCTCTCGACAGGAGTCCCGAGATCCAGGAACTCGTGAAAGCCCTCCAGATGCAGCGCATCCAGCGTCAGATCACCGCATCCTCCCGCCTCCCGGTCCTCACCTTCACCCTCACGGCCGACCCCACCTTCCAGGGCGACCCGTTCGCGGATCCCTGGTTCGAGGACATGGACACCATGTGGAAACAGCGCTCCGGGATGTTCGGCATCACCGTCACCGTACCGGTCGACCCCTGGATACCGGCCTCCCAGACATGGGTGAACCTGTCGAACCAGGACAGGACTCTCGAGGCCATGGAGCTGCAACTGGAAGAGGCCTTGCGCGGCACCTACCTCAAAGTGAGGTCCCTCCTCGACTCCATCCGGACGGCGCAGGAGAACCTCAAGGCCCACGAGGCCAACCTCGAGCTCGCCCGCACCTCGTACCAGCTCGCGGAAGAGGCGTATGGATCGGGCCTCAAGGACCTCGTGGCGGTGATGGATGCCGAGACCCAGCTCCGCCAGGCGCAGTTCTCGGTACTGTCGGACAGGATACAGATCCTCACCAACCTCATCGACCTTTCCTATACCTTGAACGTACCCTTCGAGACTTTCATAGGAGGACAGGAATGAGACGAGTCATACTCCTCACCACAGGCGTGCTCCTTCTTTTCTCTGCGTGCATGCCGAAGACTCCCACCCCCCAGACCGCATCCCAGGAACAGGAACCGGTCTTCGCCGTGGCCACCACCAACGCGGTCTCGGGTTCGCTCTACGACTATCTCGACCTCTCGGGCGACGTGGAACCGGCCTCCACGGTAGAGGCCTACGCCGACACCGCAGGCAAGCTCACCCGCCTCTACGTGGACGTAGGCGACTATGTGAAAAAAGGACAAGTGATCGCAGAGGTGGACCCATCCCGACCAGGCATGGAGTTCGTTCCCAGCCCTGTGCGGGCCCCCATATCGGGGACGGTGGTCTCGCTTCCTCTCCATATAGGGAGTACCGTGGTGCAGAGCCTCGCCGTGGCGAGGATATCCGATCTCGCGGACCTCGAGATCGTGGCATCCGTACCCGAACGCTTCATCGGCAGGATGCAGCAGGGTGCGCGGGCCATCGTCACCTTCGCCGCCTATCCCGGCGAGACATTCCAGGCCGTGCTCACCGAGACGAGCCCGGTAGTGGATCGGAACACGCGGTCGCTCGAGATACGGCTCTCTTTCACCTCACGAGACCCGAGGATAAAGCCCGGCATGTTCGCCCAGTTCAAGCTCATCACCGAGGAACGCCGGAACACCGTGAAGATACCCGAAGAGGCCCTCCTCTCCAGGGACGGGAACACCTTCGTGTTCGTGGTGCAACGCACCGGCGACGAGGCACACGTCGAACGGAGGGAAGTGGTACCCGGTATCCGCATCTCGGGCAAGGCGGAGATCCTGGAAGGCCTCTCCCCGGGAGAAGAGATCGTGGTGGAAGGCCAGTCCTTCCTCGACGACGGGGTGAAGGTACAGGTGGTGAAGCAGGTGCCACCCCTTCCGGTGGAAGACCGCGTGGAATAGGGAGGTACACATGTCGCTCACACGAACGGTCGTGGGAAGGCCCACCACCATCGCCATCGTCTTCGCGCTCCTCGTGGGATTCGGCCTCTATACGATCACCAACATCGCCATAGACCTGTATCCCGAAATCACCCCACCTGTGCTCGTGGTCTCCACCTCGTACGCGGGAGCGGGACCCGAGGAGGTGGAGAAGGTGATCACCCGTCCTCTCGAGAGCGTGCTCAGCAACGTGACGAACCTCAAGCGCATCACCTCCACCTCGAGCGAAGGCTCGAGCATGTTGATCCTCGAGTTCACCTACGGCACCGACATGGCCGAGGCTGCCAACTCGGTGAGGGACAACCTGGAGTTCGTGAAGGACGCCCTCCCCGAGGAGGCGGGCACGCCCATGATCTTCAAGTTCAATCCCTCCATCATCCCCATCCTCAGGCTCACGGTGGAAGGGAATCGCAGTCAGGAGGAGCTCCGGAAACTCGCCGAGGATTACATCGCCCCACGGCTCGAACAGACCGAAGGGGTGGCCATGGCGAGTGTGAGCGGGGGGCGTATCCCCGTAGTGCGGGTGGACGTGCACCTCGACAGGCTCGAGGCCTACGGGATCACCCTCACCCAGATCGCCACCATGCTCAGGACCCAGAACGTCCAGCTCGCCGGAGGAAGGATCACGGAGAACAGGATCAACTACCTCATCCGTACCGCGGGTGAGTTCCAGACCATCGAGGAGATCTCCCGAGCCGTGGTGGGCTACAAGACCAGCCAGACCTCGGGAGGGATACCCCGCGTGGTACCGGTGCTCCTCCGCGACGTGGCGGACGTGTCCATGGGCTACCGAAGTACCGACACCATGGTCTTCGTGAACGGAAAACCGAGCGTCTCCATCGCCGTGCTCAAGCAGAGCGGTACCAACTCGGTACAGGTGGCCGACAGGGCCAAGGAGCGCATCGCCCAGATCCAGCGGGATCTCCCCCGGGACGTGAAGATCACGATCACCCGCGACACCACCGAGAGCATCAGGGCGGCCCTGAGCCAGGTCTCCTCCTCGGCCCTCAACGGGGCCATCCTCGCCATGGTCGTGCTCTTCCTCTTCCTTCGAAGTGTGAAACCCACACTCATCGTGGGGCTCGCCATTCCCATCTCCGTGGTGATCGCCCTCGCGGCCCTCTACTTCGCCGGGATCACCCTCAACCTCATGACCCTCACCGGCCTCGCACTGGGAATAGGGATGCTCGTCGACAACTCGATCGTGATCCTGGAGAACATCTTCCGCTACCGTGAGAAGGGGGCCAAGCCCCACATCTCGGCCATCCTCGGCACCCAGGAGATGATCACCGCCATCACGGCCTCCACCCTCACCACGGTGGCGGTCTTCCTGCCGATCGCCATCTTCCAGAGCGAGCTCGAGACCATAGGAGAGCTCTTCGCGGATCTCGCATTCACCGTGGTGATCTCGCTCCTCTCCTCGCTCGCGGTGGCCCTCCTCCTGGTGCCGGTACTCTCGAGCCACTACCTTCCACTCACCACGAGGAAGGAGAAACCGCTCCGGGGCATCCTCAAGGGCCTGGACGGGATCCTCGCACGCTTCTTCTCCTGGCTCGAGAAGGTCTACGGCAGGGGACTCTCCTGGACCCTCCGGCACAGGAAGACGACGATCCTCGCCATCATCGCGCTCTTCATCCTCGCCGCAGTCCAGATCCCGAGGGTGGGCTTTGAATACCTCCCGGAACAGGAGGCGGACAGCGTGAGCGTGCAGGTGGAGCTTCCGCTCGGGACCTCGGTGGAAGTGACCCGCGGGGTGCTCGAGCAGCTCCAGGAAATAGTGAAATCCGAAGTGGAAGGCTACCAGGACATCATGCTCACGGCCGGTGAAGGCGCCTTCTTCGGACTGGGAGGCACGAGCACGCACCGGGGGAGTCTCACCATCACGCTCCCCGAATACAGCAAGCGAATCGACTCCGCCGAGGTGATCGAACAGAAGCTGCGCGCCCACTTCAAGGACTTTCCGAATGTCTCGTTCACCTTCTCATCGGGGAATCAGGGAGGCATGGGTGGGTCCGCCTCTCCCATCGATATCCTGGTGAAAACAGACGACTATGCCTTGGGCAAGGAAATGGCCTACCGGATACGAGATCTCCTCGCACAAGAGGTGCCCGAGGCCACCGAGCCACGGGTCGACCTCCAGGAAGGGCTCCCTCAGGTGGAGGTGATCATCGACCGCGAGCGGGCATATGCCCTGGGGCTCAACGTCTACCAGATTGGCCAGGAGATAGAGGCGGCCATCGACGGGATCACGGCCTCCAGGTTCAGGGAAGGGGGATCCGAGTACGACATCCTCGTCTCCCTCAGGGAAGAGGACAAGGAAAAGATCAGGGACCTCGAGCGGATCTTCCTCACCGACAGCAGGGGCAACCGGATCCCGCTCTCCAGCGTGGCGAGTTTCAGGACATCCACGGGGCCCACGAGCATACAGCGTGAGGACCAGACGCGCACCATTCACGTGCTCGCAGGCCTGGCTCCCGGGGCTACGATCGACAAGGTGGAACCCAAGATCCGCGCGCTCATCGCCGAGCGTATCCCCCAGGGCGAGGGGGTGGTGATCGAGTTCTCCGGAGACTACCAGGAGCTCATCGAATACGGGACCAAGTTCGTGATCATCCTCCTCGTGGCTGTCTTCCTCGTCTTCGGAATCATGGCGAGCCAGTTCGAGTCGTTCCTGGATCCGTTCATCATCCTCTTCACCATACCTCTGTCGCTCATCGGTATCGTGGGGATCTATCTCCTCACAGGTGAGATCTTCAGTCTCTTCACCGCGGTGGGACTCGTGATCCTCGCAGGGATCGTGGTCAACAACGGGATCGTGCTGGTGGACTACACCAACCTCCTGAGGAAGCGGAACCTTCCCCTCTTCGATGCGTGCGTTGAGGCGGGGAAGAACAGACTCAGGCCGGTGCTCATGACCACCCTCACCACGGTCCTGGGTCTCACCCCCCTCGCCTTCACCCAGGGTGAGGGGATGAGTCTCATCCAGCCCATCGCCCAGACCGTGGTCGGCGGACTCTCGGTCTCCACCCTCTTCACCCTCTTCCTCATCCCGGTGATCTACTCGATCTTCAACCAATTCTCGGAAAAGAGGAAGCAGCGGCGTCAGGAGCGCGAGGCGGCACGCAGAGCGGCCATCCTTACCAACGGGGAGGTACAGGCATGAGACGCATAGAGATCATCGCAAACCACTCGGTGGAAGAGGATCTCTTCGACCTGTTCGAAGAACGGGGGATAGGAGCGCACTATACCCTCATCCCGCAGGTGCAGGGTGCGGGGAGCTCAGGGCCTCGAAAGGGCGACCACATCTGGCCCGAGACGAACTTCGTGCTCATCATCTACGCGGGTGAGGAGGAGACTGCGAAGATCAGGGAGGCGGTGGCGGATCTTAAGAGGCTCTTCCCCAACGAGGGTATCAAGCTCTTCGAGATGCCATGTACGTTTGAAGAGTGATCCCTCCTTGCATTCACAGAGAGCCCCGGCGGAGCGCCGGGGCTCTCCTCTTTGCGGGTATTTCTGGAAGAAGGGGGGTGCTCTCTGGTATGGTATATTACAGGAGGGAATGTGAGCGATGAGCACACCCGGGAGAGGTCCTGAGATCCTGGCCCCTGCGGGGAGCTTTGCTGCGGGTATCCATGCCCTCGAGGCAGGGGCGGATGCCCTCTACGTGGGGCTCACCCGGTTTTCGGCCCGGGCCTTTGCGCACAATGTGGAGATGGAGGAGCTCTCCCGTCTCCTGGGGGCGGCGCACGGGCGGGGGGCCCGTCTGTACGTGACGCTCAACACGGTGATCGTGGACGAGGAGCTCCCCGAGGTAGCCCGGGTGCTCGAGGTCCTCGCCCTCATGGGGGTCGATGGGATCATCGTCCAGGACCTGGGGGTGGTGTACCTGGCACGCACGTATGTGCCCGGCCTCGAGGTGCACGCTTCCACCCAGATGGGGATCCACAGCCCGGATGGGGCGAGGGTCCTGAGGGATCTGGGGGTGCGTCGGGCGATCCTGGCGCGGGAGCTAGCGCTGGAAGAGATCGCCGGGATCGTGGAGGAGGTGCCCGAGCTTGACTACGAGGTGTTTGTGCACGGCGCGATGTGCTACAGCATCTCGGGGATGTGCCTGGCGTCGGGCCTGCTCCTGGGCCGGTCGGGGAACAGGGGGGTGTGCGCCCAGGTGTGCCGGACGTGGCAGGAGGGGCCCCGGGGAGAGGGGTACTACTTCTCGATGCGCGACCTCGCGGCGGGGGAGCGGGTGCGGGAGCTGGCCGGGGTGGGAGTGAGGGCCTTCAAGATAGAGGGGAGAATGAAGAGCCCCGAGTATGTGCGCGCCGCAGTACGGTGGTATCGCGCCCTGCTCGAGGGGAGAGGGGCGGAGGGGATGGAGGAGGAGGTGCGGGCAGCGTTCGCACGGCCGTGGTGCACGGGACACCTCGATGGGCACGAAGGGCTGGTGGAGGAGGGGTACCCGGGGCACGTGGGGGTACAGGCAGGGGTGGTGGTGGAGAGCGGGGATGGGTGGGTTGAGGTGGCGCTGGAGCGGGAAGTGGGAGTGAGGGATGGGGTGGGGGTCGTGCTGGAGGGGAGGGGGGTGCGGAAGGAAGGGGTGTGGTGGGGGGTGGAGCGCCTGGAGGTGGGTGGGAGGGCCCGAACGACGGCCCGCTCCGGCGAGTGCGCCCGTATCCCGGCGCCGCGCCCGGTGCCGGCGGGGACCCCGCTCCGCCTCGTCGCCCGCCACGACGCCACCCTCCCCACCCCCTCCCCCACCGCCTTCCCCGCCTCCCCCCTCCACATCCCCCTCGCCCTCACCCTCACCCCCTCCACCCTCACCCTCACCGCCACCCTCCCCTTTCGCACCCACACCCGCACCTACCCCATCACCCTCGCCCCCGCCCGCACCCCGCACACCACCCTCACCCTCATCCACACCCTCCTCTCCTCCTACGCACCCCCCCACCACATCCCCTTCTCTTCCAGCCTCACCATCACTTCCGACCCCTCACTCACCCTCCCCCTCACCCACATCTTCATCCCCGCATCAGAACTCAAAGTCATCCGCAGGGAATTCTTCTCCTCGCTTCACGACCTCCTCACACACCCCGTCCCCCTCCACCTCGACCCATCCACCCTCCCCACCCCTCCCCCCCGCCGTCTCCTCTCCCCCGGAGGCCCCCTCCCCTTTCCCACCCGCTTCTCCACCCTCACCCCCTCCCAACTCGCCTCCCTCACCCTCCCCGACCTCCCCACCCCTCTCCTCGCACTCCCCCTTCCCCCCACCTCCTTCCCCGAGCAGGAAGGCCTCTCCGAACTCCTCGCCCTTATCGAACGCTTTCCTGCATACCACTTCCTCATCGGCCTCAACAACCCTGCACACATCCTCTGGGCCCGCACCCTCCATCAGCACCACCCCGACCGCACCTTTTTCTTCATCGACTACCTCCTCTATTGCAGCAACCGCGCCACCCTCACCCTCCTCACCCACCACATCCCCCATCTCCTCTTCGCCTATCCCTGGATCGAAGACCCGCGCGACCAGCCCCTCTACCAGGACATCCTCCCCCCCATCTTCATCTCCCGCGTCCGCCACACCCCCACCGACATGACCCTCACCCAGAATCACCGCACCCTCACCCTCCTGTACAGAGACGGCATCACCTACACCATCGCCTCTCCCCTCGAGAAACAGGAACCCCTATGATGAACAGAGCCCTCTTCCCCCTCATCGCCATCATCCTCCTCACCTCCTGTGCCACCATCAACCCCACCCATGACGAAACCCTCCCCCTCAGGATCACCCTCTCCCGCCTCCTCCCTCCCCTGACCCCCCTCTCCACCCCCCCAAAAGAAGGTCCTCTCGCAGACTACGCCCGCACCACCCTCACCCCGGAAGAATACCCAGACCTCACCTACCTCCTCGGCACCATCCCTGCGGGCCCCCACACCCTCTGCGTCCACCTCTTCCATCGCCACACACACAGCCGTGGCACAGTCCTCGTGCTCCACGGCTACGCCACCGATTCCTCGCTCTACGGAGCCCTCGCACGCACTCTCATCGAAGAGGGGTGGGACGTGGTCCTCGTGGACCTCCCGGGTCACGGTCTCTCCACGGGAGAACGAGGAGCGGCCTGGCCCGACTTTTCGATCTACGGCGACATCGTGCAACACACCCTCAACGCCCTCTCCCCCTACCTCCACCCCCCCCTCGCAGCCATAGGCCACAGTACCGGTGCCCTCGCCCTCATCGACCACTCCCTCCGCTACCCCTCCCCCTTCTTCCGACTCATCCTCTTCGCCCCACTCATCCATACCAGGGCATACTCCCTCCTCTCCACCATCCACACCCTCACCACCCCCTTCATCCGACAAGTCCGGGCCCTCTCTCATACCCCACTCGGCCTCCGTATCTTCCCCCTCTCCTGGTTCGAAAGGCTCAAGACATGGGAAGCGAGAACCCGCAGCGTCCCCCGCATCCCCACCCCCCCCACTCTCCTCATCCTCGCAGGCGGGGACACCGTAGTCGACAACGAGTACAACCGCACTTTCCTTCAGGAACGACTCCCCATCCTCTACACCGCCCTGGTACCCACCGCCGACCACTTCGAACTCGATTCCGGCTCCCCCGACCCCGAAGTCCTCTCCCTCATCACCAGTTTCCTGGGGAGGGGGCCGGCCCCCACCTCAGCCCCCTGCACCCTCTGCACCACACGTCCACCCCTCCAGCCATTGAAGACGAAGCGGGGACAGCACACTCCCACACCCTCGGGATCCACGACGTCCATCGGACATCTGTGATCCACCCTCCCGAAAGACCGTGAGGACCCCACACCTCACGAGGGGCCATAAGGAGGAACTCTCCTATGAACGCTTCCCCACCCCTACCACGAACACCTCGAAGGACTGTCTCCTCGTCGCCTGCGGCCTGAAGAAATAAGCCCTCTCCCACCCCTCACGCACGGCCCTGAAAATCTCCTGGGCACCACTCCCCTGGAAGAGCTTCGCCACCAGATTGCCCCCCGGGACAAGCCAGCGTCCGGCCAGGGAGAGGATCCGCTCCACCAGGGCCTCGGACCGGGCCGTATCGAGCCCCCTGTTACCACTCGTCGAGGGCGCGGCATCGCTCACGATTACCTGGAACGGAGCGTGGACATCGATCCTCTCCTGCACCTCATCGGACGTGAAATCACCCTGGTAGAAGACGAGCCTCTCGTGGGAACCGATCACGAGAGGGAGGAGGTCCACCGCCACCACGAGCCCCTTCTCCCCCACACACGAGAGGAGATACTTGCTCCAGCTCCCCGGCGCGGCTCCCAGATCCAGGACCCTGTCCCCTCTCGAGACGACTCTGTACTTCCTCTGGATCTCCATGAGTTTGTAGACCGAACGGGCCGGATACCCCTCCCTTCTCGCCTTCCTGGTATAGTAGTCGTCGTCCCACTTCATGAGCCTATTCTCTCAAGGAGGGGCCCGTCTGCCAACGGGGGCTCATTGACCAACCGGAACTCTCTCCGTACATTTGAGGCATGAATCTCCTCTCACACCTCAGGAAACCCTTCCGGTACGAGTTCCTCAACGTCACGCTCTACCTCATAGGGGCCAACCTCCTCGTCTTCTTCCTCACCTACCTCAACCGGGGCCTCCTCTACTACATGGCCCTCAACCCGCTCTACCTCCTGAAGGGCGGCATGGTATGGCAACTCGTGTCCTACATGTTCGCCCATGCCTCGTTCAACCACATCCTCTTCAATATGCTGGGCCTCTTCTTCTTCGGGCTCCAGGTGGAACGGGAAATGGGGAGCCGGGAGTTCCTCCTCTTCTACTTCTTCACCGGCATCTTCGCCGGCCTGGTCTCCCTCCTGGTCTACTGGCTCAGCGGGGCCTACGGCGTCTTCCTGCTGGGAGCGTCCGGCGTGGTCTACGGCGTGCTCCTCGCCTTCGCCACCTTCTATCCACGCGCCCGCATCTTCCTCTTCGGGATCTTCCCCGTACCGGCGCCCTACCTCGTCATAGGCTACACCGCGATCGAGCTCCTCGCCCAGTTCGGGGCCCAGGACAACGTGGCGCACCTCACCCACCTCGCCGGATTCGCCGGGGCCTACCTCTACCTGGTGCTCAGACTGGGGATAAGCCCCTTCAGGGTGTTCAGGAATGAGTACTTCTCGTAGAGACATCCTTGTCGCAGTCTCCCTCGCCTGTGCCCTCACCCTCGAAGCGGACGAGGTGTTCCTCCAAGGGGTCTTTTCCATCCGCCTCAATCCCCTCGTCCCGCTCGAGACGAACTCGGCATCCCCTTCGGAAGAAGAGATCGCCACCCTCCTCCTCGAAGAGGCACGTTGGATCTTCTCCGGCATGATCTTCGGGTTCTCCTACTCCTATACCCCCCTCGACCGCACCCGCCGGGTGGAAGAAGAGTTCACCCTCCAACCCCTCGCCGAGATACCGTGGGGCGATCCGGGCCTCAGGGTCCTCCAGACATGGGTGGAGGACCACACCTTCTACGCCAACATATCCTACACCCTCAGGGAAGACCTCACCCACTGGTACCGCACCTGGCAGAGCGCCAAAGTGGAGACATCGGAAGGTGAGGGTCTCAGTTCCGCACTCGAAGGCTACACAGCCCGGAAAAAGGCAGTGGAAGAGGCGGTGAAACAAGCCATCAGGGAGTACGCCCGGGCCCGCATCTTCAACAAACCCATGACCCTCACCGGCAAGGTGGCCCTCGCCGAACCACCCCGCCTCACCTTCTCCGGAGACCGCTACAGGGCCCACGTGCGGACCTTTCTCACCCTGGAACACGTGGAACCCTACACGCTCTTTTGACAAGCCTTGACCTCTCTCCCGATAGGGAGTAACAATAGGGCAATCTCTCACACCTGGAGACCAGCAATGGCGATCGACGTACACCAGCTCCATCCCCTCGAAGTGAAGGTCCTCCTGTCCTTCAGCCCCGGGACCCCCCTCACCCACACCATCCTGCAGGAGAAGCTGGGATTCAATATCGGCCAGTCCAACCAGGCCTTCAGCTGGCTCCTCGCAAAGGGGCTCGTGGAGGAACACGAACGGGCCACCCGCACGTATTACGAGCTCACCCCGTTGGGAGAGGAGTACGCCGAAAGGGGGACGCCCGAAGCACGCATCCTCTCGCTCCTCGAGGAAGAGGGACCGCTTCCCCTCCCCGAGATCGCCTCGAGGCTCGACCTCGAACAGAAGGAAGTGGGCACCGCCTTCGGCCAGATGAAGAAGGACGGCCTCCTCGCCATGGACGAGGAGAAACGCGTGGTCATCGCGGACCCCTCCGCCACGGGGAGGATCGAAGGGGTGCGGAACCTCATCCGGAAGGCCAAGGAGAAAGGAGGAAGCCTCTCCGAAGAAGAGCTCTCGGACGAGGAGCGCACCCTCGTTCAGACCATAAGCCGCAAACGGGGGGCCGGATCCGAACCCTTCAAGCTGGTGGAGCGGGAACAGGTCTCCTACGTCCTCACCCGCGAAGCCGCAGACGTGGCGCAAGAGCTTGCAAAAGCCGGCTTCACGGGAGAGGAACTGGGCGCCGTCACCCCGGAGATGCTCAAGACCGGCGCATGGAAAGCCAAGCGGTTCAGGCCCTACAACATTCAGATCCCGCCGAAACGGCTCCTCATCGGACGCACCAATGCCTACTGTGACTACCTCGCATGGGTGAAGGACAAGATGGTGGCACTCGGATTCGAGGAATTCGACGGTCCTCTGGTGGAGACCGAGTTCTGGAACTCCGACGCCCTCTTCATGCCCCAATTCCACTCCGCGCGCGACATCCACGACGTGTACTATATCGAAGAACCGCAGTACGCAAAGGAGATCCCCGAGCCCTATCTCTCGAGGGTGGCCGCCACCCATGAGCACGGGTGGGAGACCGGAAGCCGTGGCTGGGAGTACACCTTCGACCGCACCTTCACCCGGAGACTCATCCTCAGGAGCCAGGGAACGGTGCTCTCGGCCAAACAGCTCACCAAGGCGAAGGTCCCGGGCAAGTACTTCGGGATCGTCCGCTGCTTCCGGCACGACCAGGTGGATGCCACCCACCTCTCCGACTTCTACCAGACCGAGGGCATCGTCCTGGGCGAGGAGGTGAACCTGCGCAACCTCCTGGGTCTCCTCAAGATGTTCGCCGAGGAGGTCGCGGGTGCCACCGAGGTGAAATACGTGCCCGGGTACTTCCCCTTTACCGAACCATCGGTCGAGGTGCACATAAAGCACCCGGTCTTGGGATGGTTCGAGCTCGGAGGTTCGGGCATCTTCAGGCCCGAGGTCACCAAACCCCTCGGGATAGAGGTACCGGTCCTCGCCTGGGGTCTCGGAATAGACCGCATGGCCCTCATGCACCTCGGACTCAACGACCTGCGCGACCTTTTCACCTACGACATCGAGGCAGCACGACTCAGGAGGAGGATCTGATCCATGCCCAAGATCGAAATCTCACGAGACAAGTTCTTCGACGCCCTCGGAAGGCGGTTCTCGTATCCCGAACTCGAAGAGCTCCTCACCGTGGCCAAAGGGGAGCTCGACGACGTCGATGAGGAGGAAGGCCTCCTCAAGATAGAGCTCAACGACACCAATCGACCCGACCTCTGGTCCCTGCGGGGCCTCGTCCGCCAGCTGAGGACCTACCTCGGAGAACCCGCCCCTACCTATCCGTTCATCTCCCGCCCGAACGAGCGGAAAGAGAGCGGGGAGCGGACCATAGAAGTGGACCCTGGCCTCAGGGAGATACGACCCTACATTGCGGGATTCGTGGCTCGAGGAAGGGTCGTGGACGACGACATCCTCCGCGACCTCATCCAGACACAGGAAAAACTCTGCTGGAACTTCGGTCAGAAGAGAAAGGCCGTGGCCATGGGCATCTACCGGTCCACGCTCATCCGGTATCCCGTGCAGTACAAGGCGGCCGATCCCGACCGCACGCGATTCGTCCCCCTCTCCATGGAGAAGGAGCTCTCCCTCCGGGAGATCCTCCGGGAACACCCGAAGGGGCAGGAGTTCGGGTGGATCGTAGAACATCTTCCCGCCTACCCCTTCCTCACCGACGCCCGTGGTGAGGTCCTGAGCTTCCCTCCCATCATCAACAGCGCACGGATAGGGGCGGTGGAGGTCGGCGACGAGGAGCTCTTCGTGGAGCTCACCGGCCTCGATCTCAAGACCATCCTCCTGGCCTGCACCATCGTGGCCTGCGACATGGCGGACGAGGGCTTCGAGATCCTTCCGGTGAAAGTGGTGTACCCCTACGACACCCCCATGGGGAGGGAACTCACGACCCCCTTCGCGTTCCAGACCGTGGAGCACACCACCCGTAGTGCGGTGGAGAAGCTCCTCGGGCTCAACCTCACCTCCGAGGAGATCTCCCAGGCCCTCACGCGTATGGGGGTTTCCCACACCATCGAAGGGGATACCATCACCATAGTGCCTCCCGTCTACAGGAACGACTTCCTCCACCCCGTGGATATCGCAGAGGACATCATGATCGGCCACGGAATGGACCGGTTCGACCCGGAGATGCCCAGGGACTTCACCGTAGGCCGTCTCTCTGCGGCAGAGGAACGCAATCGCAGGGTGAAGATGCTCATGGTGGGCATGGGGTTCCAGGAGATGATCTTCAACTACCTGGGCTCGCGGCGCGATTTCATAGAGAAGATGCGCATGAGCGACGAGGACGCGATCCGGGTGGCCAACCCCCTCTCCGAGAACTACGAGTACGTCCGGCCCTCCGTCCTCCCCTCCCTCCTCGCCGCCGAGAGCGTCTCCTCGCACGCCGTCTATCCGCACCACATCTTCGAGACCGGCAAGGTGGCGAAGAAAGACCCCGAGGACAACTACGGTTCCAAGACCTACAACATGCTGGGCTTCCTGAGCGCGGATCCCAAGGCCGACTTCAACATGACGAGCAGCCATGTCGCGGCCCTGTGCTACTACCTGGGCAAGGAGTACACCCTCGAGCCGAAAGAGGACCCGCGGTTCGTTCCGGGAAGGACGGCCGCCCTCCTGGTGGGCGGTCGCGAGGTGGGAATCTTCGGCGAAGTCCACCCTGAAGTCCTCGAGAACTGGGGCATCACCATGCCCTGCGCAGCCTGCGAGATCAACCTGGACATCCTCTTTGAAGCGGAGTGACGCCGGAACCGGTTGTTACGAAAAGGGGTGGCAGATCAACTCGGGCTTCCGATATACTTAATAGCAGGAGCACATGACCGAGACCACGAGAGCACGGGAACTCTTCACCTCATCCCTCCCGAGCGTCCTCGTCCCCTATCGGGGTCCCTCCGAGAACCCGGAGGAACAGGACATCTTCCTCTACCTCAGACCTGAATCCAACGGGGTGGTGGTGGAGAGTACGGCTCTCAAGGTCATCACCTCCACACCGGACTACAAGAAGAAGCTCCACCTCGTCTACATGGCGAACATTCCCGGGGAGTTCATCTCCTCCCGCCACATCGTGGAGCAGCACTATCGGGTGAAGCTCATCTTCGCCACCTACGGGAAACGGGTCTTCACCCCCTACATGCGGCAGCGGTTCAGCGCCCACTTCGGCATTCCCTTCGATGAGGCACACATCGTCGGGGCCTTCGAGGCCCTGAGGGAACTCCACATGAGTCCCGAGGAACTCTTCCAGCTCTGGGTCCCCGAACAGGACGTCCTCACGGTCCTCGAACAGACAATCAAACGGTACAACGACCTCTTCATCGTCAACTACGACATACCCGCACTCCTCCACAAGAACACCAGGAACACCGACATCGCCGTGATGCTCTTCAGGACCTCCTACACCTACGACCAGCTCGCACTCCTGTTCAAGAAGGTGCAGGAGCGTCTCCAGGGTGCGGGTCTCCTCAAACAAGGCATGCCGCTCAGCAGGGTGATCCACTTTTCGAAGAGCCCCTTCGAGCAGATTCTCGATGCCCAGGGGTATCTCTACGCAGAGAAGGACAGGCCCGTGCCCCTCGAAGAGATCTCGTTCGCCCGCTATCTCCTCCGTCACGGATTCGAGGAAAAGGAGATCAGGGGACTCATCTCCTACCCCCTCGTCCAGTACGAGGAGGGGGGAAGGCTCTGCGAGGGGAACGTCTTCACACTCTCCCATGGGGGATCATACCGGCAGGCGTTGGATGTCTGCGAACGGATACGGGCCCAGTTCTGGATTCATTGAAAAGGGGGAACTCATGAAAGTGGTGAGCGTCTATAACGTGAAGGGAGGAGTGGGGAAGACCACCTGTGCGGTCAACCTCGCGTTTCTCGCCGCTCGGGATGGGTACACCACCCTCCTGTGGGACCTCGATCCCCAGGGCGGGGCCACCTTCTATCTCACGGAACAGACGGAACTCGCCCGGAGCCCCAGGAAGATCCTCTCGAAGAAGAGCGCACTCCTCGACGCCGTGATCCCCACCCCCTATCGTGACCTCTTCCTCCTCCCCGCAGACCTCTCGCTCAGGAACGTCACCATCCTCCTGGACGAGATGAAACGCTCACGGGAGCGCATCCACGAACAGCTCGAGAAGATAGGGGATCGCTACGATCTCGTCCTCTTGGACGCACCTCCCGGACTCTCCCTCCTCTCCGAGAACCTCTTCTCTGCCTCGGATCGCATCCTCCTCCCCCTCGTACCCACCCCGCTCTCCCTTCGCGCCTACCTCCAGATAAGCGCCTTCTTCTCCGAGCACGACCTCCCCGCGGAGAAGATCCTTCCCTTCTTCAACATGGTGGACAGGAGAAAGAAGATCCACCGCACCACGCTTGAGGAGTACTCCCGTCTCCCCGAGTTCCTCTCCGCATGGATACCCCAGGCCTCGGTGGTGGAGGAGATGGGGAAGAGGAGGAAACCCCTCCCCGCCTTCTCCCGCACCACCACGGCGTCCCTCGCCTTCCTGCGACTCTGGGAGGAATTGAAGAGGAACGTCGGCCTCATCCGAGATACGGATCGAGGAACCTGAGAAGCTCCTCATAGGAGGCGGCCACCTCCAGCTCCGGATGTTCCCGTGCGATCCTCTCGGGAGGGCGGAAGAGGAATCCCCTCGAGGCGGCCTTCAGCATGGAGAGATCGTTATAGGAATCCCCGGCCGCGTACACATCGAAGTTGAGGCCTCTGAGCGCTTCCACCGCCCGACGCTTGCCGTCCTCTTGCCGGAGCCGGTATCCCGAGATGAACCCCTCTTCGTCCACGACGAGCTCGTTGCAGAAGATCGTGGGCCATCCCAGCATCCGCATCACGGGCCTGGCGAACTCGGTGAAGGTGTCCGAGAGCACGATCACCTGGGTCCTCTCCCGGAGGGCCTCGAGGAACTCAGGGGCGCCCTCGAGCGGTCTCATGGACGAGATGATCCGCTGGATGTCCGGGAGTCTCAGTCCGTGTTCCCTGAGGACCGAGATCCTATGCTTCATGAGGACGTCGTAATCGCTCACATCCCTGGTGGTGAGCTTGAGATCGGCGATCCCCGTGGTTTCGGCCACGGCGATCCAGATCTCCGGGAAGAGCACACCCTCCAGATCGAGACACACCATATGCATGGCCGTTATATAGCACGTAACCGGACTCCGTGTGAACCCTGAACAATCCGAAGAATTACTGTATAGTAGATTCGGAGGTGCCCGATGCGCATACGGCTGCACAACCTCTCCGCAGCTCTCCTCGTGGAGGTACTGCTGTTCTCGGCATGCACGACCCTCCCCGAGGGACAGTCCGCCTGGCCCGACCACAGGCCGCGGTCTCTCTCCTCCTCCTACCCCGACGGGCGGGGACCTTCCCTCTCCGAACTGCAACGACGTCTCGTCGAAGAAGCCCGGAGGCTCGTGGGAAGGGAACGCCTCGTCGTGAACGGCAGAGCTTTCACCATGGACTGCACCGGCGTGGTCCTCGCCGTCTACTATGCGGCAGGCATCGACCTGTCCACCGAGTTTTTCCGCCACGAAGGCAACGGGGTACGCCGTCTCTATCTCACCATGAAGTCGCACGGCCTTCTCTACTTCACCCGGACCCCTCAACCGGGCGACCTCATCTTCTGGGACGACACCTATGACGCGAACGGAGACGGGAGGATGAACGATCCGCTCACCCACGTGGGGATGGTGGTCGAATCCCACTCCGACGGCACCGTGGTATACATCCACCACAACTACCGGCGGGGTATCGTCCTCGAATACATGAACCTCTACGATCCCGACACCTACACCACGGAGAAGGGGGGGAAGATCGTAGTGGTCAACAGCCCCATGAGGATGAGAGGGAGTCCCGCCGCGAACGGAAAGTGGCTCGCGAGCCACCTCGTGAGGGACTTCGGCCGGGCCTACCTCTATACGAACTGACCCTTGCCCCAGGGAACACTCTTTGCTAGAGTGGGCCGCATGAAACGAGCCATTGCCCTCCCCTTCGCCGTCCTCCTCCTCCTTTCGTGTCGGCAGGGAGAACCTCTCACGAGGACCGATTTCGCCCTCGGCACCGTCTGCTCGGTGAGGATCTTCGACCACAAGGACGAGAAGATCCTCGATGAGGCCTTCTCCCTCCTCTCCTCCATCGAAGCCACCTTCTCACCCTCCATAGAAGGGAGTGATATCTGGAAGGTCAATCACGGTGGAGGAAGGCCCACCACCGTGTCACCGGAGACCGCCGTCGTACTCTCACGGGCCCTCGACTATGCTCGCACCTCTGGGGGGGCCTTCGATCCCGCGATAGGGGCCCTGGTGAACGTGTGGGCCATCGGGACCGACCGGGCACATATCCCTTCGCCGGAGGAGATCGACCATGCCCTCGCCACCATCGACTACCGAGCCGTCTCACTGAACGGAGATGCGGTCGTAGTCGGGAACCCCGAGACCAGGCTCGACCTCGGGGCCATCGTGAAGGGGTATGCGAGCGATGAACTCGCCTCGCTCTTCACGGCAAGGGGAGTACGGTCGGCCATCGTGGACCTCGGAGGGAACATCTTCGCGGTGGGGAGCCGGCCCGACGGCACACCCTGGAGGATAGGGATCCAGGATCCGGAAGGTCCGAAAGGGAGCTACGTGGGGATCCTCAGGGTGAGGAACAAGGCGGTGGTGACCTCCGGCGTCTACGAACGCTTCTTCATGCAGGACGGGGTACGCTACCACCACCTTCTCGATCCTTCCACCGGATATCCGGCGAGGACCGGCCTCCTGAGCGTCACCGTGGTGCATCCCAAGGGGATCGATGCCGATGCCCTTTCCACCACACTCTTCGTCCTCGGGATGGAAAGGGGCCATGCCTATCTGCGCGAACAGCATCCTGAGGCCGAAGCCCTCTTCATAGGAGAGGATCACACCATATGGATGACCCCAGGACTCGAAGGGGCCTTCACCCTCACCGCCGAGACCTACTCGCTCGAGAGACTTCCCTAAAAGGTGGTCCCGTCCACCGGGGAAGAGCCCTTCCTCCCCTCCACCATGACGAATATCCGGTTGGGAAGACAGGCGATCCACTGACCCGGCGAGGATATCCTCCCCATGGCAATACAGAGCTTGTCGGGACACGGCGCCTCTTCAATCCACACCGCCCCGTTCCGGATGATCACTTTCTCAGGTCCGAGAGGACCTTCCACCTCCAGGGTCCTGTCCTCGTCGAGAGGATAGAGGAAGACTCCCCCCTCGCTTTCCACCCGCACCACGAGGGGCCCCATCGGACGGGTATAGGCCGCGGCGAGCACACCTGTAAGTGCGAAGAGAGCGAACACGATGATCACCCAGTCACCGATTCCCATGGATCTACGCATGATCACCCCCGAGATCGTGGATCCGTGCATTCGGGAATTCCTCTCTCACCACGGAAACCACATCAGGGAAGCTCGTGAAGAGGCAGATCTGCCATCCCTTGTCCACCAGACGATGGAGCGCCCGAACCGCACCCCGTCTCCGAGAAGGGTCCAGGGACTCGAAGGCCTCGTCGAGCACGATCACCCCCGGTGTCTCAGAGAGTTCGGCCATGGCGAGCCGACAACCGAGATAGAAGGCCCCCATGGTCCCCTTTGAGAGCTGAGGCAACTCCCTCGGTATTCCCTGGGCGTCCATGGCCCGGATCCCCTTCAGAGAGACCGCGTCGAGCATCACCTCCCGTTCCCCACCCCCGGTGATCATCTCGTAGTAGGGCCTCACCCTGGAAACGAGCCCGGCGAAGTCCTCCGCCATCCGCTCACGAAGACGGGAGAACACCTCCGTGAGAAGGGCGTAGGCGGATTTCTCGGCCTCCAGACGGGAGAGCTCCCGGATGAGACGTTCCCGCTCCCCCCTCAGACGGAAGAGCTCTTCCATGGCCTCACTGTAGTTCCCCATCCGCCCCTTGAGCCTCGCCACCTCTTCGAGGACATGCTCGTACTCACGATCGAGCCCCTCTCGAACCTTCCGGAGATCTTCCCGTTCGTTCCGGAGGACGATCCGCTCCTCCTCCGTGAGCTCCTCCCCCCGGAGCCTGAGCCTACAGCCATCCCTCTCCATGGCGATATACCGTTCCAAATCCACCAGGGAGGTCTTTCCGCTCCGCTCCATCGCCCTCCTCACCCAGCCCTCCTCGGCCTCAAGACTACGCACCACCTCCCGATACCGCGCCACCTCTGCGCCGTACTCCTCCCAGGTGCGAACCCCCACCCGCCCCAGCCACTCCCGCAACCGCCGGCCGGCCTCCTCCTCCCTCCTCCGCGCCTCCACCCACCCCCTCTCCACCCCTCCCACCTCCTCACCCAGCCGTCGCACCTCCTCCCTCCACACCTCCCACTCACGCCGCACCCCCTCCCCCTCGGCCCTCCACCGTGCCCAGGCCTCCCTCAACCTCCCCTCACCCACCACCCGCCGCACCATCCCCGTACCCCGCACCCGCCACACCAACCCCACCACCATCCCCCCGAGCCCCGCCACCGCCACCCCCACCCCCGCACCCACCCATCCCAGCCATCCTGCCATCCCCACCCCCACACACATACCCACTCCCCCCGCCACCATCATCCACATCCCCCTCCGGCGCCATCCCTCCCCCGTCACCAACACCCTCTCCTTCTCCTCGCGCCCCCTCACCCTCTCCTCCACCCCCGCCAACACCTCCTCGGCCCTGCGGAGATCCACCCTTCGGAGCTCCACCTCCTCACCCAGCCGTCGCACCTCCTCCCTGCACGCATCCCACTCACGCCGCAAGGCCTCCCCCTCCTGCCGGACACCCTCACCACACACCACCCTCAACCGTCCCACCTCCTCCTTGATCTCCCTCACCCGCCGCACCCTCTCCCACGCCTGTTCCAGCTCCCTCAACCGGCGCCACTCCTCCTGCTCCTGAATCCGCCGATCCAGCTCCCGTTCACGCTCCTCCACCCCGCGCCGCTCCCGCTCAAGCGCCCCAAGCCGCTCCTCCCTACGCCGGAGCTCCCCCCACACCACCTCCCTCCCCGAAAGCCGCTCCTCCCACCTCCGGATCTGCGCATCCACCTCGGCGAGTCGCGCCCTCACCTCCCTCCGTTCCCTCATCTGCACCGTCTCGCGCCCCTCCTCCCTCCCCGCCTTCTCCACCTCCGAGATCAACCGTTCCAGGTTCACCCCCCCTGCGAACAGCTGCTCCTGGATGAACTGGGCCGCCCCCCGCTGACTCGAGAAATCCACCTCCACCCTGCCGGAACGTATCGCAAACACCTCGGAGAACAGAGAAGCGGGAACATGCCACTCCTCTCCCACCCACTCCCCCTCCACCCTCCGCTCCCCCGCCCTCCCATAGCGGTCGAGATCCTTCCTGCCCGAGGCGATGAGATCGTAGAGCGCATCGCACACCGTGGACTTCCCCGCCTCGTTGGGCCCGTGGAACACCGTCACCGGCCCCAGCTCGAACCGTACCTCCGAGAACTTTCCGAACCCGATCAGCCTTATCCCCCTGAGCCTCATCGCTCGATCTCCTCTCGTATCCGCAGAAGCCCGAGGCGGAGGGCATCCCTCCAGACCCGCTCCTCACACCCCCCTCGGGACCGCTCCATCTCCTCCAGGAACATCTGTACGAACCGATGGGAAGAGAGAACCCTCAAGGCCGCCACCTCCTCCTCGAAGGTGATCGTACGCACCCTGTCGCCATATCTCTCGAGGAGCCCCCGTTTCCAGGACTCCACCCGATCCAACCCATCCACCACCCCCCTGAGCACCACATGCACCCGATCGTACGGCCCCACACCGTCCCAGAACCCCTCCTCCTCCTCAACCCGCTCCACCCCGAAGACCACCTCAGTAACCCGAAACCGACCCGCCCGTTCCAGCGCCACAGACTCCACCCGCACCCCCCCTTCGCCCGCCTCGACCACGAGCACCCTCCGAGGCCCCTCTTCCCCCTCCCTCCACACCCGCGCCGACCCCGCATACCTGAAGACCACATCCCCGAACCGCACCTCACACTCCCGGTGAATGTGCCCCAGCGCCACATAGTCAGGCTCGAAATCCCTCAGGAACACCGGATCGAGGATCGCAGGATCCTCCTCGCTCGAGAACCAGAAGGCATCCTGGACCGTACCGTGGGCCATCACCACCCTCACCCCCCTCTTCCGTGCGAGCCCCCCACCCCCCTCGTACCCCTCCCGCCGGTAGGGCACCCCCACCACCTCGTATCCCTCCCCCTCCCATACCCCCACTCCATCGAACGACCAGAAGAGCCCCTCGGGCGTGGAGAACTCCGAGAACTCGTGCGCACCCTTCTTGAGGAACTCATGGTTCCCCACACAGTAGTAGACCGGCACCCCCACCCCGCACAACCTCCTCCAGACCTCACCCCAGAGGGCCGCCATATCCTCGAAGGAATCGAAGAGATCACCCGGCACCACGACGAAATCCACACCCGCATCCTTCGCCACCTCGGCCACTTCATCCACCACCTCGAGACAGTACTCGCGCTCCCTGAGGGCCACGTGCACGTCCGCCGCATGAAGAAACCTCACCCGTGCCATACCCAGAGCCTACCGCACACCGGGGGGACCGATCAACGCCTCTCCATTGATCCTTCCCTCCGGTTGGAGTATAGTCACCCTGATATCACTCCCACAGGAGGCGATCATGGCATACGTCATCACCGATGACTGCGTGGCCTGCGGGACCTGCCTTCCCGAATGCCCGGTGGAGGCGATCAGCGAAGGGAACCCCTACGTGATCGACCCCGACAAGTGCACCGACTGCGGCTCCTGCGCAGAGGTGTGCCCCGCAGAAGCCATCCATCCCGGCAACTGATCCAGGACGCTGCCCCCCCGGGCAGCGTTTTTTCCCTCCGTGCACGAAAAAACCCGTCCGTTCGAGGACGGGTCTGCCCAGAGGGGGATTTGAACCCCCACGGGTTTACACCCACTAGATCCTGAATCTAGCGCGTCTACCAGTTCCGCCACCTGGGCATGCAGCGGATGCTATTATGCGACAATCCCGCCCAGGTGTCAATCAGCCCCCCTGTCAGGGCACTGTCAAGGAGGAGTGTTGAAATTGAGCTGGAGCCCGTAGGGGTGCGTCTCCCCACCTCTTGTATCACCTGCATGCCCACCACGTAGAGGCCTACCATCTCATCCGCATGGGCACGACTCATATACCCAGGATACCTCCGCAGAAAGCTTCTCATGTGCCGAAACATGTTCTCCGCAAGGTTGCTCGTCCTCACCTTCTCCTTCCACTCATAGGGTAACTCCAGATAGGAGAAAAGCCGGTCCTTCCGCCACAGGAGGGAGGCCGTCATCCGGGGAGCCTTCGCCGCCCACTTCTTCACGAATGCCTCCAACGCACGTGCTGCGTCCTCCTTCCCTCCTGCCTCAAAGAGCTTCCAGTACTCCGCTCGAAAAGCTCGCCTCTCCTTCTGGAGGTCTGCGTTCTTCCCCTTCCGTTCCCCCATGTCCTGCAGGAGCTTCTGCTCAAGCGTACCCTGCAGGTGCCAGAGGCATACCTGCTTCTTCGCCTCAGGATACACCGTCTCCACGGCCTGCCGGATCCCCTCAGCCTCATCGGCCACCACCAGCTCCACCTCATGAAGCCCTCGCTCATAGAGCCTGGTAAGGAGTCGCTCGTAGCTCGCCTGGTCCTCCTGCTCCGCAACGACCCAGTCGAGGAGCTCATGAGATCCGTCCTCCTTCACCCCCACGGCACTCAGGACAACCAGCTTCTTCTGACCCCTCCCACGCCTCTTTGCCCACACTCCATCCAGCACAAGGGCCTTCACTCCTCTAAGGGACCTCCTCCGCCACTGCTCCTTCTCCTCACGAAGACGCTTTATGAGCCGCAGGAGTGTCTGCGGGTGAGCCTCGCCTATCCCCAGCTCCCGTAACAGGATGGCCCACGTCCGCGCGCTCATCCCTCCCACATACCCGAGAAGGAGCTGCTCGGCGAGGGCCACGAGCCTCTGCTCATAGGCGACCAGCTTCACCTCCTTCCCCCCGCCGGTGCGGATGCGGGGCACGCGTACATCCTCGATCGGCCCCCAGGGGGTCTGCACGGTCTTCCATTTCCTGTAGCCGTACCGGTAGTACGGTGCCTTCTCAGCCTCCCCTCGTGCATATCGTGGTCGTCCTACTGCCTCCTCTCTCAGCGTCTCAAGGAGGTGTTCCAGGTACGTCTTGTAGGTGTGGCGCACCTCCTCCCGGAGTTGGGCCTCTACTTGCTTCATCAGAGCAGAGAGGGTATACTGTGTTTCAGTCAATGCGCGTGTCTTGCCGCGCTTCATGGGGTATCTCCTCCTTAGGTGTGATGTTGGTGGGTGGGAGATACCCCTTATCTTTTTCCCCGCCTTTTTCAACACTCGATGTTACAGTCCCCCCTGTCAGAGCCTCAGCTTCTTCAGCTCCTCCTTCATCCGCTCGATGTCCCTGAGCCAATCCTCGATATCCTGCTCGTGCTCCAGCTCGTCGTTCAGGATCTGCACCGCCATCTGGTAGGTGGTGTGATCCTTCCCGTTGGTGAAGTCCGCGATCTGCTCGTAGCGACGGATCGCGCACCGCTCCCCCTCGAGGTTCTGTGAGAGGATCTCCTCGATGTAAGGATCGGAAGGAACCGCGTAGTCACAACCCGCCACCTTCTGCCACTCGAAGGGCGAGAGCAACGGAGTTCCCCCGAGCTGGATGATCCTCCCCGCCAGGAGCTCCGCATGACCCAATTCCTCGGTCGCGTGGGTGAGCAGTTCGGGCTCCACCTCACTCCGCATGGGACCTTCCATCACCCTGGCCCCCACCCAGTACTGGTAGTAGGCGAGCCACTCCTCGGCGAGCGCCGCATTGAGGAGCTCGAGGAGCTCGTTCACATCGACCCGACTGATTTCCTTGCCTTTTTCTCCCATGGTTTCACTCCTTTAGGAACATTGCCGTGTGGTGATATGATACTACAGCGAGCCATAAAAAGGAAGCGCCTTGATCTTGATCGCCTCCCCCTGTAAGCTTGCCACATTCCGGAGGAGGGGGCCTCATGAGAATACTCTTCATCGGCGAGATCGTGGGCAAGGAAGGGGTCTACACCGTGAAGACCCTGCTCCCCGAACTCAAGGAACGCTTCAGCCCCGACTTCATCGTGGCGAACGCCGACGGGACCACCGGAGGATGGGGCATAGGGAAGAACCACTCCATCTACCTCCACAAGCTCGGGATCGACGTCCTCACCTCGGGAGACTGGATCTACTTCAAGAAGGACATGGTCCCTCACATCGCCAAGAGCTCCTACCTCCTCAGGCCCGCGAACTTCCCTCCCGCAGCACCCGGGAGGGGGTATCGCACCTATCACAAGGGAGGGAAAACCCTGGGGGTGATCAACCTCATCGGACAGTCAGGATTCCCGAGGATCCACGGAAGCAACCCCTACACCTACCTCCCCTCCCTCGTCTCCCGGCTCAAGGAGAGCACGCCCCACATCATCGTGGACTTCCACGCGCACACCACAGCCGAGAAGTACACCATGTTCTTCATGGCCGACGGCATGGTCTCGGGGGTCTTCGGCACCAACTCACGCGTCCAGACCGCCGACGAACGCATCCTCCCGGGCGGCACCGCCGTGATCTGCGACGCCGGACGGACCGGAAGTCAGATGAGCGTCCAAGGCCTTGATCCTCAGCCCGAGATACGGCGGTTCCTCACCGCCCTCCCCCAGAAGGGGAAAACCTCCTGGGACGGCCTCGCACTCTGCGGCGTCCTTCTCGAAACCGACGAGAACGGCAAGGCCGTCTCCTTCGAACGCCTCAACATCCCTTGCCCCCCGCCCCCCCACCTTCAGGACGAGGAAGAGGAATCGGAGACATCCCCTCCGGACGAGGCACTCTGACGGGCCAGCTTCTCCAGCACGAGGGGAATCTCCCCCAAGGGCAGCTGGAGGTGGAGCACCCCCATCTCGTGAGCGGCCCGTGGCATGCCGTACACCACACAGGTCTCCTCATCCTGGCCGATGGTGATCCCTCCTTGCCGGAAGACCTCGCCCAGCATACGGGCACCGTCCCTCCCCATCCCCGTCATGATCACCGCGATGCTCCGGTTTCCATAGACCCTCGCCACCGATTCGAAGAGCACATCCACCGAAGGCCTGTGTCCGTTCACCGGCGGGGCATCCAGGAGCCTGACGACCTTCCGTCCCCCCTCCTCCTCCACCATCATGTGGAAGTCCCCCGGCGCGATGAAGACCATCCCCCTCCTCACCTCGTCACCCTCCTCGGCCTCCTTCACCGTGAGTGCGCACATCCGATTGAGACTCTCCGCGAACTCCTTGGTGAACCCGGGGGGCATGTGCTGGACGATGAGGAGGGGAAGAGGGAAACCCTCTCCGAGGGCACCGAGGAGGGACCTGAGGGCGCTCGGCCCTCCGGTCGAGACCCCGATGGCCACCACCTCCGGCACCCCCGGCCTCCTGAGCGGGACGACCCTCCGGGGAGGGACGACGACCTGCGGGGGAAGCACCGGGGCGGATCTCCCGGGCGACTGCAGGACGGGACCTTCAGGCCGCTCCTTCGCCGCCGGAGGCAGGTCCCTCTTCCCACCCCTCTCCCGTGCCGGCCCCTTGAGAAGGCGGTACCTCCTCCCGTAGCCCCTGATCATTTCCCTCAGGGTATCCGCCACCAGGTGCACGTCCGGGGAGATCGCACCCGAGGGCTTGGTGATGAAATCGCTCGCCCCCAGGGAGAGCGCCTCCATGGTGATGCGGGCTCCCCGCTTGGCCCGGGAGGAGAGGATGATCACCGGTATGTCGATACCGCGCTCCCTCCGTTCTCGAAGAAAGTCGAGCCCGTCCACCTTCGGCATCTCCAGGTCGAGGACGATCACGTCGGGGTCGAGTCGGGGGATCTTCTCCAGGGCGAACCCCCCGTGCATCGCAGTGCCCACCACCTCCATGTCCGGGGCCTCCTCCAGGATGCGCGAAACCATGGTCCGCATGAGCGCCGAGTCGTCCACGATGAGCACACGGATCGGATCCTGCATCTCCCCTCCTACTGGGTCACATTCTTCCTGTACACCGTCCCCCACTCCGTCTTCACGAACTCGAAGCCCGTGTTCATACCGAAGAGGGACTCCGAGTGCCCGATGAACAGGTAGGAATACGGGGCCATCACGTTCCAGAGGCCCTGGATCGTCGCCTTCTGCGCCGCCTCGTCGAAGTAGATGAGCACATTGCGACAGAAGACCACGTCCACATCCCTGAGATCACTCTGGTGCTTGAGATTGTGGTAATCGAACTGGACGCGGGTTCGCAGCTCGTCGCGCACCCTGTAGCCGTTCTCTTTCTTCTCGAAATACTTGGCCAGGTAGTGCTCAGGCACGCCCTCCACCCTCGCATCCGTGTAGAACCCCTCCTTCGCCACCAGCAGAGAGGACAGACTTATATCCGATCCCACCACGAGGAATGAAAACCCCGGAGGAAGGTGCTCGCTGAGGACCATGGCGATGGTATACGGCTCCTCCCCTGTGGAACACCCCGCGCTCCAGACCAACAAGGAACGCACCCCCTGCGCCCGCTTCCGCTCCACCAGATCGGGGATCACCGCATGCCTGAAGGTCTCCCAGTGACCCTGGTTGCGGAAGAAGCGGGTGAGATTGGTGGTCACCACATCCAGGAACTCCCGGAGCTCCTCCTCGCTCGAGGAGACCTCCCTGTAGTACTCCTCGGGCGTGGAGATCCCCCTCGTGCGCAGCCTGTCCTTCACCCTGCTCTCGAGCACGGCTCGATTGGTCTCGGTGAAGGATATCCCGCTCGCCTCGTACACGAGCGTCCTGAATTTCTCGAACAGGTCCTCCGAGAGGAAAGCCATTCATCACCTCGTCTCCTTACAGTCTAGGAACAGGCATGATGCCGTGTCAAGCAAACGATTGACACGAAAAACCGGAGTGTGAAATAGTTACAGGAAGACCCCTCTTCACATGGAGTTCATATGGGAAAATACATCTTCGTCACCGGCGGCGTGTGTTCGAGCCTGGGGAAAGGTATCGCCGCAGCATCCATCGGCTCCCTACTCGAACTTCAGGGCCTCACCGTGCGCATGATAAAGATAGATCCCTACCTGAACGTCGATGCAGGCACCATGAGCCCCTACCAGCACGGCGAGGTCTACGTCACGGACGACGGTGCCGAGACCGATCTCGACCTGGGCAACTACGCACGGTTCACCAACTCACCCCTTTCCCGGGCGAACTCCATCACTACCGGTCAGATCTACATGGACGTCATCCAGATGGAGAGGGAAGGCCGTTTCCTCGGGCGGACGGTCCAGGTGATTCCTCACATCACCGACAGGATCAAACACCGCATCAAGGCCATAGGCGACGAAGAAGGGGTGGACGTGACCATCGTGGAGATAGGCGGCACGGTGGGCGACATCGAATCCTTCCCCTTCCTGGAGGCCGTACGACAGATCATACACGAGAAGGGACATCGCAACGCCCTCTCGGTACACCTCACCCTCGTACCCCTCGTCTCGGGCGGCGAACTCAAGACCAAACCCACCCAGCACTCGGTGAAGGAACTCCTCGGCCTCGGGATCCAACCCGACATCCTCCTCTGCCGCGCCCCCATGCCCCTCGATGAACCCCTCAGGAAGAAGATCTCCCTGTTCACGAACGTGGAACCCAGGGCCGTGATCTCCGCCTACGACGTGCCCCACACGATCTATGAGATCCCCCTCAGTTTCCACAAACAGGACCTCGATACCATCATCCTGGAGAAACTCGACATCCCTGTGAAGACCCCCGACCTCTCGGCCTGGGAACAGGTGGTGGACATCCTCGTGAACGCCAAGGAGAGCGTGACCATCGGATTCGTGGGCAAGTACATCGAGCTGGGCGATGCCTACAAGTCGGTGGACGAGGCGCTCTACCACGGTGGGGTCGCAAACGAGGTGCGGGTCGTACTCAAGAAGATCGACGCCGAGAGCCTGGAAAAGACCGAAGATCTCGACAACGCCTTCAAGGACGTGGACGCCATCATCGTGCCCGGGGGATTCGGACAACGGGGAATAGAGGGGATGATCAGGGCGGCCGAATATGCACGCACCAGGAACATACCCTACCTCGGGATCTGTCTCGGGATGCAGGTCATGGTGATAGAGTTCGCCCGGAACGTCCTGGGGCTCAAAGACGCCGACAGCACGGAGTTCACCCCCACCACCCCACATCCGGTGGTGAGCCTCCTCGAGGAGCAAGTGGACATCACCATGATGGGCGGCACCATGCGTCTGGGGGCCTACGAGGCCGAACTCATGCCTGGAAGTCTCCTCAGATCTCTCTACGGAGTCGAGACCATCCAGGAACGTCACCGCCACCGCTACGAGTTCTCCAATCAATATCGCGAGCAGTTCTCCTCCTCGGGGATGCGCATCGCCGCGGTCTACAGGGCGAACAACCTGGTGGAGGGTGTGGAATGGGAAGGACATCCCTGGGGGATCGGAGTCCAGTTCCATCCGGAGTTCAAGTCCAAACCCCTCGCCCCTCACCCGCTCTTCTCGAGCTTCATCCGGGCGGCCCTCGACTACAAACACTCCAAGAAACAGAAAGAGCTCTTCGAATGAGGATCCGGATCGCACTCCTCCTCACAGGCCTTCTTCTCTCCTGCAGCTTCAACTACGAGGAGGCCATGTGGGAACCGAGCACCCGGGAATACCCGAACATGACCATAGAACACCTTTCCCACCGTGTGGTACAGGACGGAGCGCTCCTCCTCTCCGTGACCGCGGAGAAGGCCGAAGAGTATCGGGACGCACAGATCCTCGCGGTCACTGGGGTCCTGTTCCAGGAGTTCGACAGGGAGGGAAATGTCGTGAGACAGGCCCGGGCTGCGCACGCGCGGTTCCACCGGGACACCGAGGACATCGAGACCGAAGGGGAGGTTGAGGTACAGGACAGGACGGAAGACATCACCATCCGGGGATCGGACTTCACCTGGAAGAAGAAGGAACGTTCGATCTCGGCCCCACCTGGCGTGGAGGTGGAGATCCAGGGAGAGGACTACAGGCTCAGAGGCACGGGTTTCTCCGCGGACGCCGGGACCCTCTCCCTCCGGTTCACCGGCAATCCACAAGGCACGTACACCCAGGAGGAGGACGGTGAGTAGGGGCCCCACCATGCGGTCCGTGATGTGTCTCCTGTGTCTCGCCGTCTCGGTCCTCGTCGGCGAGGAGTTCTCGTTCTCCGCGGACACCCTCTCGGCCACCCTCGCCCGGGGCAAGGAGAAGACCATACTCAAGGGCAACGCAAAGGTCGTCTCCGGAGCCCGCATCATGACGGCAGAGACCATAGAGCTCTCCGGACCCGATTTCCGCTACGTCCTCTGCACCGGGGGAATAGTCTTCCAGAACCCCGAGGACGGCCTCTACATACAGGCAGAACGACTGTTCCACGACAGGGAGACGGAGAAGACGCACATCGAGGGCAACATCCTCCTCGAAGACAAGAAGAACAACACCGTGATCCGGGCTCATATCCTGGACTATGACGAACGCTCTCAACAGGCCTTCATACAGATCGGGGTGCGGATATTCAAAGAGGACATCACCGGAAGGGGAGAGTTCGCTCACTACGACAGGGACAAGGAGATCCTCACCCTCTCGGGCTCTCCGGTTCTCTACAAGAAGCACGACGAGTACAGAGCCACCCGGGTCATCGTCCACCTCGACACCGACGAGGTGGAGATGGAAGGCAGGATAGAAGGAACCATCCTTCAGGAGGAAGAGGAGGCACAGGAACCCCATGAGTGAGCACGTCCTGGGCGTGGATGGTCTCGTCAAGCGCTTCGGCAAGAAAACCGTGGTGAAGGACGTTTCCTTCGAGATGCGCACCGGGGAAGTCGTCGGCCTCCTGGGACCAAACGGGGCGGGCAAGACCACCATCTTCTACATGGTGGTGGGATTCCTCACCCCCACCGAGGGGAGGGTCTACTTCGACTTCCACGACATCTCCCGCCTCCCCATGTACAAGAGAGCACGCCTGGGCATCTCCTACCTCCCCCAGGAACCCTCGATCTTTCGCCGCCTCACAGTCGAGGAGAACGTGTGGGCCATCCTCGAGACGAGGAAGGACCTCACCCGGGAGGAGAAACAGAGGACCCTCGAGGAACTCCTTGCGGAGATGGGGATCACCCACATCCGGAAGCAGAAGGCCTACACCCTCTCGGGGGGAGAGAGGCGAAGGACCGAGATCGCACGGGCCCTTGCGATCAGGCCCGCCTTCCTCCTCCTCGACGAACCCTTCGCAGGGATAGATCCAATCGCCGTCTACGAGATCAAGCAGATCATCGCGCAGCTCTCAAAGAAGGGGATAGGCATACTCATCACCGATCACAACGTACGGGACACCCTCGAGATCACCCACCGGTCCTACATCATCAACCTGGGGGAGATCCTCGTGCAGGGGTCCCGGGAAGAGCTCGTGAACAACGAGATCGCCCGTCGTATCTACCTGGGAGAACACTTCCAGCTCTGATCCCGTCCCCGTTGACAAAGCACCGGGCGGGTCCAATAATGAAAAAGGGAGGCACCTTGCAAACCCAGAAGCCCATACTCTCACAGACCCAGAGACTCAAGCTCGCCCCTCAGATGATCCAGAGCATCCAGCTTCTCCATCTCCCCCTTGCGGACCTCAAACTCAAGATCCAGGAGGAAGTGGAAAAGAACCCCGCACTCGAAATCCTCGAGGAGCGGGGGACGATCTCGCTCGATACCGCTCAGGAGCCTCCCGAGGTCTACGAATATTTCGAGAACTCATCCGATCCTGGCTTCTCCTACGCAAGGGGGTCGGACGACGAGGATGCGAAACGCAGATTCCTCGAGGGGGCCGTTGCACGGGGGGAGAGCCTCCACGAGCACCTCCTCTGGCAACTCCGACTCCACCCGGGACTCACTGCGGAGGAGATACGCCTGGGGGAGCTTCTCATACAGAACCTGGACGATCACGGTTTTCACAGGGAGGACCCTTTCATCTTCGCTCAGGACGAACGGGAGCGGCACCTCATAGAGAAGCTCATCCCTCTCATCCAGAGCTTCGATCCACCGGGCACATGCGTGAAGGACTCCGTGGAATCCCTCCTCGTCCAGGCCCGACAACGGGAAGACGCCCCCCCCCATACAGAGGAGATCATCTCCCGCTATCTGCCTCTCCTCGAAAAGGGCAAGACGAAGGAGATCGCGAAGGCCCTGGGAATGGAAGAGGAGGACGTCCTCTCGGTCGTGGAGTTCCTCAAAACCCTCACCCCCTTCCCGGGCTCGCTCTACTCCTCCTCGAGACCTCACTACGTCATCCCCGACCTCGAGGTGAAGGTGAAGGACGGCCATCTCGTGATCCTCCTCAACGAAGAGGAGATCCCGGTCCTGGGGGTGAACCCCTTCTTCCGGGAGATGCAGAAAGAGAACGACAAAAAAGACGTACAACGTTTCGTGAAACAGCAGGTCCGGGAAGCCCAGATGTTCATCCAGAGCATCCATCACAGGAATCACACCCTCCTCAGGGTCGCCCGTGCCATCGTGGAGTTCCAGCGCGATTTCTTCATCCGAGGCCCGCAGTATCTCGTCCCCCTCACCCTCAAGGATGTGGCGGAGACAGTGGAGCTTCACGAGGCCACGGTCTCCCGCATCACCACCAACAAGTACGTGCAGACGGAATGGGGTATCTACGAGCTCAAGTACTTCTTCACCAACTCGGTGAGCGGCGCTGGATCGAGCGGTTCACGATACTCCAAAGAAGCGGTAAAGCACATCATCAAGGAGATCATCGAGGAAGAGACGAAGAAGACCGGCAGGCCGCTCTCCGACAAGAAACTCGCGGAACTCCTCAACAAGAGGGGAATCCCCATCGCCAGAAGGACCGTGGCAAAGTACCGGAAGGAACTCAACATCCGCTCCTCGTTCGAGCGGAACACATTGAGGAGGTTACATGAGAACTGACATCAAAGCCGTCCATTTCGACCTGAAGGATCCCACCAGAGAGTACCTCGAAAAGAAGTTCAGAAAGATCTCGTACGGGGAAAGATTCATCGAGGACCTTCATCTCACCCTCACCAAGGAAAACACCTCGTTCACCGCCGAGGTCAACGTCCATACCCATTGGGGTGAACTGTTCCACCTCAAAGAAGAGGCGAAGGATCTCATAGAGGCCATAGACAAACTCTTCGACAAACTCGACTACAAGATAGCCAAGGAGAAGAGCAAGATCCAGGATCACCATGTCGAAAAACCGGAGAAGGAATGAAACAGAAGTTCACCGTCCTGGACCTCCTGAGCCAGGAGCTCAAAGAGCACGACGTCCTTGAGCTCAAGTGCATTGCAGGACGAAAGGGGCTCATCCGGGTCATCGAGGTCCCCAACATCAACCGGCCGGGACTCGCCCTGAGCGGATTCTTCGAGAGCTTCGCCTACAAACGAATCCAGATCTTCGGCAGGGGTGAACACGCCTATCTCAGGAAGCTCGAAGAGGAAGGCCGCTACGAGAATGTGAGGAAGATCTTCTCCTACGAGATCCCCTGCGTCATCTTCACCCATGGCCTCACCCCCCCCGAGTTTTTCGTCTCCATCGCAGAGGAGAGCGGCTGCCCGGTGCTCCAGACCCAGCTCCCCTCCGCCACCTTCACCTCCCGTATCCTCAGGGTACTCAACAACATCTTCGCCCCCAGAGAGGTGGTACACGGAGTACTCATCGAGGTCTTCGGCATCGGCGTGCTCCTCCTCGGGGAGAGCGGGGTGGGGAAGAGTGAGGCGGCCCTGGAACTGCTCGAGCGCGGTCACAGGCTCGTCGCCGACGATGCCGTCGAGATCCGGTGTGTGGCAGGAAACTACCTCCTGGGCACGAGTGCGAACAGGCTTCTCGGACACCACATGGAGATCAGGGGCCTGGGCATCATCAACGTGACGCATCTGTTCGGAGTAGGGGCCATCCGGGACGAGAAGAGGATCCAGCTGGTGGTACATCTTGAACAGTGGGACCCCGAGAAGGAGTACGACAGGCTCGGATCCCAGGAAAAAACCCGGGACATCCTGGGGGTGAAGGTGCCCTGCGTGGAGATACCCATAAAACCGGGGAGAAACATTCCCATCCTCATCGAGACCGCGGCCATGAATGAACGCCTGAAACAGATGGGCGTCCACTCCTCCCGCGAGTTCAACGAGCAGGTGATGAAGTGGCTTGAAAGTGAAAACGTCCGTACCATATATTTGCACAAGAACCATATGGAATAACACTAGCGGTAGGAGCAATGACGGAAAGAGAAGTGGTGATCAAGAACAGGGCAGGAATCCATGCACGACCTGCCACCCTGCTGGTGAATACGGCGAACAAGTTCTCCTCTCAGATCTTCCTCGAGAAAGACAGTGAACGCGTGAACGCGAAATCCATCATGGGAATCATCACGTTGGGAGCGGGGTACAACACGAAACTCCGGATCATCGCCGACGGCGAGGACGAGGAGGAGGCCGTGAAGGCATTGGCGGAGCTCTTCGACAAGAAATTCGAGGAAGAATGAAGTGGCTATCCCTCTCTCTGGGAGTACTCATCCTCCTTTCGGCATGTAGCCATCCGTCCACACCCAGCCTCCTCCTTCGAGAGGAAGGTGGTGTGCTCGTATGTGAACTGCCCCTTGAAGAGCGACGGTACATTCTCTCTCTCCTCGAGAAGGGCTTCTCATCGAAGATGATCCTCAGACTCCGTACCACTCGATGGCCGCTTCCCTTCCTCCCCTCCACCCTTTGGGCCGAGGAGAGGAGGCTCAGGATGCTCCCCGAGGGAGAATGGGTGGTGGAGACCGGGGACGGGCGGAGGACGTCGTATCCATCGGAGGAGCTCTTTCTCCGGGATGCCTTCCGCTTCTCGATTCCCCGCTCCCTCCTCACGGGGGGTGGTGCACTCATCCGCGTGGATGTCGAGAGAGTGGCGCTCAGTCCACCTTTCACCATCATCCCTTCGCAACTGAGGAGAAGGGATCTCGCAGCTTATGACACCACCGTGCCTTCAGGGGCTCTGCCGTGAGGATACCCGGATTCTTCTTCTCCCGTCGCACCCTCGTGAGTCTCATCCTCACCTACCTGCTCATGGTCGTCCTCATGTTCCTCCTCGCCCACAGAGCCATCACCCGCATCCCCTTCTCCACGGGGCCCGCCGGAACCTTCCTCCTCCTCTCGGGGCTGGCCTTCTTTCTCGCCGTGCTGGTCGTCCTCGGCGCCTATGTGGTGAAGGCCCTTCAGGAAGTCCGTGCCAGGAAGCCCGGGATATTCCTCAAGCTCAGGCTCATCCTCCTCTTTTCGTTCCTCACGCTCGTTGCGAGTGTGCCTCAGGGACTCCTCGCCATCAACGTGATCAGGGAGGTGATCGGAGGATGGTTCCAGATGGGGGTCACCGAGGCTCTCCAGTCGGGGGTGAACTTCGCGGTCTCGTACTACACGGAACGGGTGGAACTCCTCGGCAGGGTGAACAACCATCCTCTCTATCTCGAATCCCTCCAGCAGGACGAACCGGAGAAAACCTGGCGTCTTCTCCGTTCGCTGTATCAGGAGATCTCCTCCTTTGAAATCATACAGGAGGGGAGAAGAGTCTTCTGGGCAGGAGAGCCCTCCCTCCTCCTTTCCAGTCCGGAAGAGGAGGAGAACCTCACCAGCCCTGTGACGAGAGAATCGATCGAAGGTCTCACCGTCCTCCGCGTACGTCGGGTCTTCGAGAGAGACTCCACCGTCTACCTCGCCGTCATCAGCCTCTCGATGCCTCCCTGGTACGTGGATCAATCGAACCGCCTCACCGAGCTCCGCGACCGCTTCCTCCTCCTCGATCGCTACCAGGGCCCCTTCCTCCTCTCCCTCACCCTCTTCTACGGATTCTTCGCCCTTCCCCTCGTCTTTCTCGCCCTCCTCCTCGGGTTCCTCCTCAGCGACGACTTCCTCAAGCCGCTCATCCAGTTGGAACACGACATGCGTAGGATCGCAGCGGGCGAACTCTCCTTCCGCCCCACGTTCACCCCCAGGAGCGAGATCGCCTTCCTCATACGGGCGTTCGCCACCATGCTCACCGAACTCGAACGGAACAGGGAGAAGCTCCTCCAAGCCGAGAAGATCGCCACCTGGCAGGACATCGCTCAGCAACTCGCACACGAGATCAAGAACCCCCTCACGCCCATACGCCTCGCCGCCGAACGCATCAGACGCAAGGCCGAGGGGGTGGAGGACGAGGCCCTCCAGCGTGTCCTCGATCAGAGCACCCAGATCATCCTCCACGAGGTGAACCGTCTCACGAGACTTCTCGAGGAGTTCCGGGACTTCTCCCGTCTCCGCGAACCGACCCTGACACCTTGCAACCTGCGGTCACTCCTCTCCCACATCCTCTCCTCCTACGATGCGCCGGAGACTCCCTACCGGTTTCATCTCGACACGCCCGAGGATATCGTCATCCAGGCCGACGAGGAGCACCTCAAGCAGGCACTCGGCAACCTCATCCAGAACGCCATCGATGCCGGAGCAGGGAAGGAGCAGACCATCACCGTCCGCCTCCTCCGTACCTCACGCGACGGGAGATCCTACGCCACCATCGAGATCCGAGACGAGGGCCACGGGATACCCGAGGATCAACAGAGGCTCGTCTTTCTCCCCTACTACACCACCAAACGGCAGGGCACAGGGCTGGGACTCGCCATCGTGCAGCGCATCGTACTGGATCATAATGGAAAAATCTGGTTCACTTCAGAGGTGGGGAAAGGGAGCACCTTCTATATCGAGCTTCCGGTAGAGCCATGAACGACGCACACATCCTTGTCATCGACGACGAAGAGAACATACGCCTCGCCTTGGAGGACATCCTCACGGACGAGGGGTATACTGTCTTCACTGCCGAAGACGGGATCGAAGGTCTCCGTCTCATGGACCGATATCCCGTGGACGTGGTACTCCTCGACCTCTGGCTCCCCCACCGCGGGGGGATGGAAATCCTGGAAGAGCTCAGGGCAAAAGACCCATCCGTGGAGATCGTCATCATCTCGGGTCACGGGACCATCGAGACTGCCGTGAGGGCGGTGAAGCAAGGGGCCTTCGATTTTCTCGAGAAACCTCTGAGTCTGGAGAAGGTCCTCACCGTGGTGCGGAACGCCCTCAGGCTGAGGGAGCTCCAGAACGAAAACACGCGGCTCAGGCAGAGGCTCTACCAGGAAGACGAGATGATCGGAACCTCGCCCGCCATGCAGGTGATCAGGGAACGGATCGCCCAGAGCGCGGCCTCGGATTCGAGGATCCTCATCCTGGGTGAGAACGGCACGGGCAAGGAGCTGGTGGCCCGAGAGATCCACCGGCGGAGCAGGAGGGCTTCGGGGCCCTTCGTGGAGGTGAACTGTGCCGCCATCCCCGACACCCTCCTCGAGAGCGAACTCTTCGGACACGAAAAAGGGGCCTTCACCGGCGCCCTCTCCTCCAGACGCGGCAAGTTCGAACTCGCGCACAACGGGACCCTGTTCTTGGACGAGGTGGCGGACATGTCCCTGAGCGCCCAGGCGAAGGTCCTTCGCGTCCTGCAGGAACTCCAATTCACCCGGATCGGAGGCGAACGGGTCATCACGGTCGACGTACGTCTCATCGCCGCCACGAACAAGGACCTCGAGGGAGAGGTCAAGTCCGGGCGATTCAGAGAGGATCTCTACTACCGGCTCAACGTCATTCCCATCTACGTGCCTCCATTGAGAGAGCGGGTGGAAGACATCCCTACCCTGATCGACTACTTCCTCAAGAAGTTCACCCCACCGGGAGAGACGCCCAAGAGGATATCCCGGGAAGGTCTCACCATGCTCAAAGAATACCCCTGGCCCGGGAACATCAGGGAGCTCAAGAACTTCGTGGAACGGCTCTGCATCCTCTCGGACGAGGCGGAGATCTCACCCGAGACGATAAAGGAGTTCCTCGGAGAAGCGCTCCATGCCCGTACCCACAGCACCGTCCTCGATGAGTACTCCCACCTCCCGCTGGGCGAAGCCAGGGATGCATTCGAGAAGCGACTCATAGAGAAGAAACTCGAGGAACACGACTACAACATCTCCAGGACCGCTGCGAGCCTGGGGATCTATCCGAGCAACCTCCATTCCAAGATCAAGAAATTCGGGATAAAGATACCGAAATGAAGGAACAGCTGACGACTCGACAGAAGGAGGTTCTCTCCTTCATCCAGCGGTTCAGGGAGCTGCACGGCTATGTCCCCTCGTATCGGGAGATCGCACGACACTTCTCCGTGAATGTGCGTGCCATCTACGACGTCCTCAACGCCCTCAAGGAAAAAGGCTACATCCGTCACAGCCCCCATAAATCGAGGGCCCTCGAGATCGTGGAGGAAGACCCCCCTCCCGTGGTGTATCTCCCTCTCGTGGGAGAAGTGGCCGCGGGGAAACCCCTTCTCGCCGAGGAGCACATAGAGGGAGAGGTGGTGGTTCCGGAATCCTTCCTCCCACGCGGAGGAGGGCGTTTCTTCGTGCTCAGGGTGAAGGGAGAGAGCATGGAGGGGGCCGGCATCCTCAAGGGGGACCTCGCCATCATAAGGGAACAGGACTGGGCCGTGGATGGCGAGATCGTGGTGGCCCTGCTGGAGGAGAACGCCACCCTCAAGAGGTTCTTCAAGGAGAAACACAGGATACGCCTCGAATCCTCCCACCCCTCTTACCCACCCATCTATACCACCCAGGTGAAGATCCTCGGCAAGCTGGTCAGCATTGTGAGGACGTATGAGTAAAAAGGAACACATCTTCTTCCTTCTCGGACCGGAGACGGGCCTGAAAGAGGAATATCTTCAAACCTTGAAACAGGATCTCACGAAGACACACGGGGCTATCGAGGAGGAACACCTCTACGCATTCGAGGACACCTTCAGCGATGTGCTCCCTCGCCTCCAGAACGCCTCCCTCTTTGGTGAGCATACCCTGCTTCTCATCCACAACGCCGAACGTCTCTCCACCCAGGATCAGAATCTCCTGGGGCTCTATGCACAGAACCCTTCCCCCTCTTCCACCCTCGTGATCCTCTCCGACGAGATACGCCTTCCGCAACGCCTCGAGAAACTCGCCTCGCACCATACCAGAGAAGTCTTCTGGGAACTGAGGGAGGATCAGAAGGCACGCATGATCCATCAGACACTCAGGCGATCGGGCCGCTCCATAGAGCCCGACGCGGTCGAACTCTTCCTGCAAATGGTCTCCCCCGTCTCTTCGGCCCTTATCGAAGAGGCCTCCCGCCTCGCCTTCTTCTTTCCCGAAGGCCACACCATCACCGAGAAGAATATAGAGCGGTTCCTCTTCCATTCCAGAGAGGAGAACGTCTTCACCCTCTTCGCGCACCTCGCACGACGCGACCTCGAAGCAGCCTTGGAGTGCACCTCGGCCCTCCTCTCTCAGGCCGAGGCCGTACACCAGATCATAGGGGGCCTCCTCTGGCAGTTCAAGAGGCTCCTCATGGTCATGAGGCTCCTCAAGGAACGCTACGGACGTGAGGAGGCCCTCAGGGAAGCAGGGATAAGAGGAATGGGCTTCAAGAGGACCATGGAGACCGCTCTCCGCAACTACACCCTCGAGGAGACCCAACGTGCCATCGTGGAACTCGTCTCATGCGATGAACAGGTGAGGCTCCACCGCCGGGAGCTCCATCCTCTCATCTTCACGCTCACGCTCCATCGGATCGTACGGCATCCCCGCGCTGCTCGACCAGCCTGAGAAGGGCCTCCTTCACCCGTAAGGCGACATGCTCCGGGCAGCCCGCCACCTCCTTTATCTCCTCCGCCTCGGCTCGGGCGATCGCATCGAGCGAACCGTAGTGCGTGAGGAGCCGTACAGCCCGCTTCTTCCCTATACCTTCCACCGTCTCGAGGATGGATCCATCGATCTTCACGGCCCGTGCCCTCGCGTGGGCCGTCGTGGCGAACCGGTGGGCCTCGTCCCTCACGTACTGTAGGAGCCTGAGAGCGGGACTGCGTTCCTCCAGGAGGAGAGGGGCAGAGGCGTGCGGGAAAAAGATCTCCTCCCGCTGCTTGGCGAGCCCCACCAGCGGAATATGGGATAGGCCGAGGGCATCGAGCACCTCCCTCACGGCGTTCACCTGGCCCTTCCCTCCGTCTATGAGGATGAGATCGGGCAGGGGTTTGCGTTCGTTCTTGAGACGGGTGTACCGACGGGCAGTCACCTCCCGGAGGGCCTCGTAGTCATCGACGAGACCCTGAAGGGTCTTCACGCGAAAGAGCCGGTATTCGGACTTGTGCGGCACACCGCCCAGGAACTGCACCATCGAGGCATAGGGGAAGGTCCCCTGGAGATGGGCGATGTCGAACCCCTCGATTCTCACCGGAGGGACAGGCAATTCGAGCGCTTCCTGGAGCGCGAGCACGGCCTCGGGATTCCCCTTGATCTTGAGGTGTCGTGCGAGCTCCTCACGGGCGTTCTGTACCACCAGGTTGAGGATGGGATGCCCCTCCCCTTCCCTTATGAGCCTGATCCCGAACTTCCCGGCGAGGTAGGGAGCGAGTATCTCTTCCTGTGTCCCCTGGAAGAGGTGGAGTTCCTCCGGAAGGGCTATGTCCGCGTCATAGTACCGCACGAGGAAGTTCGAGAAATCCTCGTCGTCCTCGTCGAAGGCGTGGGTGACGTAGGCATCCCGTCCCACCAGCTTTCCGTCCCGCATCTTGAAGACCACGAAGCACGCATACGGCTCCTCCCTCACATAGGCGGCATAGTCCCTCTTCTCGCGAGCGAAATCCACCACCTTCTGCTCGTTCTTGAGGATCTCCTCCACGGCCTGGAGCGCGTCCCGATAGCGCGCCGCGGTCTCGTAGGCGAGGCGTGAGGCCGCTTCCTCCATGCGCCCCTTGAGGGAGGTCTGGAGATCCTCCACCTCTCCCGAGAGGAGGCGGGCCACGTCCTCCACCCTCGCGAGGTAATCCTCCCGGGAGATCTTGTCCACACAGGGCGCAGGGCACCGTCCGATGTGGTAGTAGAGACAGGGATGGGCCCGCTTCCTGAGAGGCCCCCGACACTTCCTCAAGGGGAAGAACCGATCGATGAAATCGAGATAGAGATCGAGGAGATGGGCGTTCCCGTACGGACCGAAATAGCGTGACCCGTCGTGGACGATCTTCCTGGTCCTGAAGACCCGAGGGAAATCCTCGGCCGTGAGACGTATGACGGGATAGCTCTTCCCGTCCTTGAGGTCAATGTTATACTTCGGTTGGTACTTCTTGATGAGCGTGTTCTCGAGCAGCAGGGCGTCGTACTCCGTATCGGTGACGATCCACTCGATGCTCCTCACCCGCCGCATGAGGTGGGTGGTCTTGCGATCCTTGGTCCCCGAGATGTAGGAGCGCAGGCGGTTCCTGAGCACCTTCGCCTTGCCCACGTAGATGACCTTCCCCTCCTCGTCTCTCATGAGGTAGACCCCGGGAGAAGAAGGAGCCGCCTCCACCTGTCGAAGGATATCCCCAAACCCTTTGTAGCTTTCGCCATCCATTCCGATATATAATGTAGCAAGGAACGATGAGAATAAGAAGCGTACTCTTTCTGTCGGTGGGGCTTCTCGGTGCAGCCGCCGAGACGTGGGGCATGGAAGAGATCCTCCGTCTCGGATCGGAAGCGATGCCGTGGAACACCCTCCTGGGGGAAGCACACCGGGTGGAACTCACCACCGCTGAGATCCAAGGACAGGTACGCGTCACAGGAGTGACGCTCTCCACCCGTGAGGCTCCCCCGGAGGACGCCCACCTGTTTCTCTCCTTCGAAAACGGCGTGGTCGAGGACATCACCGGTCACTTCGAGGTCAGGACCGACCTCACGCCCCGGGAGGTCTTCGCACCCGAGGGAACGTACGCCCTCGCCGTGGAGCAGGGCAAGAGTCTCCGGATCTTCACCAGGAAGGAGACGATCTTCTCCCCGGGAAAGGAGTGGGGTCCCTCCACCATCCAGTTCTGGGTGAAGACCGCCTTTTTCCAGGACCAAGGGGTCCTCTTCAACTGGACGGGACTCGACGCCTCCCGGGGGATCCCCCAGCAGATCGTCTGCCGGATGGAAGAACGGCATATCGGATGGAGCTTCATCAATGTCTTCAGGGATCCCGACGGATCCCTCCACTCACTCTCGCTCACCTCCAGGTCCATACTCCTTCCCGACCGGTGGTACTTCGTTCAGATCACCTACGATCCCGCCACAGGGATCCTCATCCTCCTCATAGATGGAAGGATCGAAGCCGTCACTCACGCCACCCCTTCCCGAGACGAAGAGACCCCTCCATTCCAGCTCTCTCTCGGGGAGATCTCCCAGGAGCCGATCCGTATGGGTGAGGGCTTCACGGGTTTCCTCGACGCGGTGGCCGTCCTCCCCCGCGCCGTCGGCCCCTCGCCCTTCTTTCCCACCCGTCACCTCGAAGGCTCTTTCACCACCGTCCCTGTAGATCTCGGTTTTCATGGGTCCCTCGTCACCCACATAGAAGTGGAAGCCGACACCCCGGAAGGAACGGCCGTGGGCCTTCGCTACCGAACCGCACAGGGGCCGCACGAGCTGCAGGATAGCCCATGGAGACCACTCTCCTCCCGAGACGTGAAGACGGAGACCCGGTTCATCCAGTTCTCCGTGACACTCTTTTCCGACGATCCCATCCGACTCCCGCACCTCCGCGCCATACACATTCACTACGAGCCGGACATCCCCCCGCCGCCACCGGCAAAGCTGGGAGGAGAACCCGTGGAAGGGGGCGTGCGTCTGTTCTGGAGCCCCGTGAGGGAAGAGGACGTGGCAGGTTATCGTATCTACTACGGGACGAGACCGGGGTTCTACTTCGGCAGGGAAGACGAATCCCACGAGGTTCCCATAGACGCGGGGAATGTCACCGAGTACACTATCACCGGGCTCAGGCCGGGGAGGATGTACTACTTCTCGATCACCACCTATGACCGAAGCGTACCTCCCCATGAGAGCGAGTTCTCGTACGAGATCGGAGTGCGCGCAGGAGGATTCTAGATGTCGGAGCCCACATTGCACATGAAGGCCCAGGAAGAGCGCCTCAGGAAGGCCCGGAACGCCTACCACCTCGGAGACCTCGAGACCGCCTCGAAGCTGGTCCACGAACTCCTCCATGAGGTACCCCTGAGCAGCGGAGTCCACCTCCTTTCCGGCATGATCGCCCTCCGACAGGATCGCAACGAAGAGGCGAAGGAGGCCTTCTCGAAGGCGCTCGAGCTGGGTGGGGAAGAGGCGGAGGCCCTCAACAATCTTGGCGTCATCTACCGCAAGGAAGGCGACCATCGCAAGGCGATCGAGTATTTCAGAAAGGCCCTCGCCGCGGACCCCGACAGACCGGACATCCTCTACAACCTCGCCAACGCCTGCAAGGACGCGGGCCTCTTCGAAGAAGCGGAGGCAGCCTATCGGAAGGCCCTCGAACACGATCCCCATCTGGTCTCGGCCTACAACAACCTCGCCACCCTCTATCAACAGAGAGGAGCCCTCGGCAAGGCCGTCGCCGTCCTCGAGAAGGGGCTCACGGCGGATCCCGATCATCCCACGCTTCTCTACAACCTTGGCGTGCTCTATCAGAGAGAAGGTCGATACGAAGAGGCCCGTGCATCCCTCCACCGAGCCCTCCAGAAACGACCCGGATGGGTGGAAGCCCTCAACAACCTGGGCATCGTGGAACAATCGAGGGGGCATCACGAGGCCGCCCTCGCATGCTTCAGGGAAGCACTCACCCTCGACCCGCTCCATGCAGCGGCGGCCAACAACATGGGAAGCATCCTGGCCCTCCTCGGCCGCTACAGGGAGGCCTTCGACTGGTTCGTACAGGCACTCAGAATCCAGCCGGGCTATGAGCGCGCACTCCACAACATCCTCCACCTCCTCACCTCACAGGAGGCTTTCTTCGACGTGGAACAGGAACTCTCCCTCCTGCTCCTCGAATTCCCCGGCCTCGACCAACTCAGAGTCTCCTATGCAGAGGCCCTCTTCCGCAAAGGAGACTACGACAGGGCCGAAGAGGAACTGCGCCTCCTCGAAGAAAAGGGAGCCGACGACCCCAGGATACCCCGTCTCCTGGGTATCATCTCCTTCCTCCACGGGAAGGAGGACCGCGCACACACCTATTTCGAGCACTACCGACGGCTCACCCACCGGGAGGACTACCTCCTCGACCTCATCAAGACGCTCAAAGACCGCAAGGAATACCGCGCCGCCCTCACCCGCCTCAACGAATACCTCTCCTCACACCCCGAGGATCGCAACGCCCGTCTCCTCCTCGGAGAGATCCATCTCGAACTGGGGAACATCGAAGAAGCCTTCCCCCTGCTGGAGAAGATGAGGGAGGAGACCCCCTCGGATCCCGACGTGCTCACCGCCTGTGCGAGACTCTACCAGCGAGCAGGACAGAGGGAACGGGCCATCGACCTCATCGACACGCTGGTGGGCATCCAGGGCAGCAGGGCGACGCCCGAGGACCTCACCGGACTCAACAGGAGCCTCGAACTCTACGAAGAAACGATCCAGTCCTTTGGGGATCACGACAGATCCACATGGGAGCACAACCTCAGGAAGCTCACCGATCTCGTTCGGTTGAGCGAGACCGAATGGGAGGTCGAAGCCTCTGAAGAGGAAGAAGCCCCCACCCTCCTCGACTTCGAGGAAGTGGTCGTGGAAGAGGAACCCGAACCGGAAGAAGAATCCGAAGGACCCGAGGAGGAGAACATCGCTCCCTATGTACACCTCCTCGACGAGGAAGGCCCCACCCTCCTCGATCTCGCCGACACCTCAGCAGAGCCTTTCCCCGGCACGTCCCCCTCGACCGGATCCTCGAGCGGCCCCGTCCCCCCGCCTCCACCGCAGCCCCCTCTTTCCCCACCCCTGCACCCCACCCCTGCCCAGGCCATCTCCCCCACCCCCACACCCCCCCTCCCTCCACGGCCGTCCCGCCTTCCCCACCCGTCACCCCTCCGTCACCACAGCCCCTTCCTCCGACACCACCCACCCAGACACCACCCACCCAGACACCACCCACCCAGACACCACTCACCCAGACACCACTCACCCAGACACCACCCACCCAGGCACCACTCACCCAGGCACCACCCACCCAGGCACCACCCACCCAGGCACCACCCACCCAGACACCGCCCACGCAGGCACCGCCCGCCCAAGCACCCCCCACACCTCCTCCGCCCCCATACACCCCCCCCCTCGCTCCCGCCGCTCCCCCCACCCCGCCCCCGACACCCTCCGACCACGCCTCCCCCCTCCCTCCCCCCTCCACCCCATCCCAGCCGGAACCCCGCACCCCTTCCGAACCCCCACCCCCCGCTCCACCCTCCGAAGACCCCACACGCCTCTCCTCACTCATCGCCTACCTCGAGTACCTCGTCTCCTTCCTCCCCCACGACAAGAAGGTGGAGATGGAGTCGCTCTCCTACCGCACCAAGCTCTCCTGGCTCCGCCAGTCCCTCACCACCTACACGGTCTCCGACCTCTCATCCCCCATCCGACGATCCACGTAACCCCTCGGGCATCGCCACCCACGCCAGACGTCCCTTCCTCTTCCCGTCGCACTCCCTCCACCCCTCAACCTCACAGACCACCAACGCACACCACGAAGTCTTGAGCACCACCTCACGCCCCACGAGGAACCTCACACACTCCTCCATCGCCGGGTTGTGCCCTACGAGCGCCACGTATCCATACTCATCCGGAAGCCCCCGTATGAACCGGAGGTATCCCTCTCCCGAACCAGGATAGAGGGCATCCACATACTCCACCTCCCGCCCGGGGAACAGCAACCTCGCCGTCTCCGCTGCCCGAGGCGCACTCGATGCGTACACCCGCTCCACCGGCTCCTCCGCAAGCAACGCGGCAACCCGGACCGCATCCTGAACCCCCCGGTCCTCGAGCACCCGCTCCCGGTCGTCCACCCCGGGACGGGCATTCTCGGCCTTCGCGTGTCTGCAGAGCAGTATCCTCTTCATACCTGCCTCCCTTCACGCAATTTCACCTTGAACCGCTCCCATTCCTTCCCCGAAAACCCCTCCGGCGGTTCCTCGGGAAGCTCCATCCGGGAGGAGAGGAACCGCCACTCCTTCGCAGAGAAGCGCACCGCACCCCTCACGTGCTCCTCGAACGAGGCCACCGCGAGCGGACACACCCTGCGCACGATCTCCAGGATCACCTTCGCGTACTCCCTGATCTCGTACTGGGCGTGCGGATCGAGCCTCAACCAGAGGAAACGGAACAGATTGTGGAGATCCATCTGCCAGTACCACTCCGTGTAGAGACTCAAGGGGAGGTTGATCCGCGCCAGCTCCCGTGCCACCCCTCGTTCGAGCAATCCCTCGTATCTCCTGTAGGCATCCTCCTGAAACGCGGCCATCTCCTTGCGGATCTCTTCCGCCACCTCGGGAGGAAACGGAGCCTCCTCCCTCCCCTGCTTGTTGCTCGCGCTTTGAGGAGCAAGCACCTCAGGCGACGGTACGTAGAACTCCTCCTGGAGCACGCTGTACCGACCCGAGATCTCGTTGATCCGGGCGGTCCTGTGGCGCACCCACTGTCGGGCCACGAATATGGGCATCTTCGCATGAAACGTGAACACCACCTGCTCGAACGGAGAGGTATGCTCGTTCCTCAGGAGATAGTCGATGAGCGCCTTGTCCTCCCTGTACGACTTGGTCCCCTTCCCGTAGGAGACCCGCGCCGCCTGGACGATCCGCTCGTCGCTCCCCATGTAGTCCACCAGTCGTACGAACCCCCTGTCCAGCACGGGAAACGGCTTGTCGAGGATCTCCTCGGCCTCAGGTACCACACAGTGTGCCATACGTCCCTCCATGATAGTCGCTGTGGACTCTCACCTTATCGAAAAGCCCCACTCGAGGGAAGACTTCCTCCCCGTACGGGATCGAGCCCCCATCCCACCACCCACGCCCGGAACATCCGGTATCGCCTCCTGAAGTACTCCTCCCAGGGGGGATCCACCTCCACCCTCCCGGTGAGCACGGAAAAGGCCCTCACCACATACACACCCCTCCTCTCACCCTCCTTCCTCACCACATTCACCACCGGAACCACCTGCCCCGGCACCATCACGACCCGCTCCCCCTCTTTGCGGACCCTCACCTGGAAGAGCACCGACTCACCGGTGTAGGCCCGCTCCTCCTCCCAGTCGGAAGGCCCCAGCCGCCAGGTCTGACCGGAGACGAAGTTCCCCAACGAGTAGAGGACGAGGGCCCGCCGCCCCTCCGGCGTGCGGATCCATTCCCACGGCTGGAGTACGTGCGGGTGGTGGGACCACACCACATCCACCCCACGCGACACCGCCTCACGGAAGAAGGCCCGCTTCACCTCGAGCGGGACCCGACGGTACTCCTCGCCCCCATGCACCGAGAGCACGAAGAAATCGTACTGCGGGGTCACCCTGGAGAGGAAGTCGAGGAAGGCCCTCCTGCGTCCCTCGTGGGGGAAATACACCAGGTTCACGAGCCCGCTGCCCTCGATCTCGTTCATGAACTCCGAGACCGCCAGGAACCCGATCCGTACCCCCTTCACCTCCATCCGGGTTACGGTGAAGCGATCCTCCCTCCGGGTGACCGCACCATTGTAGTGGATCCCATACCGCGACGAGAGGCGCGCCATCTCCTTCAACGTACTCCTCACCCCCTCCTCCCCCTGATCGCACGTGTGATTGTTTGCGAGAGAGAAGACGTCGAATCCCGCCCGCACCGCCGCCTCCACGTAGGCAGGGTCCACCGAAAACCGGGGGAAGCTGGAAGGAGGGGCCGATCCCCTCACCACGGTCTCCAGATTCACGAACGAGAGATCGTCCCGCCGGAGGAGGGGGGCCACGTCCTCATAGATGGCATCGTAGTCCTCCATCCGGTAGTTCACGTTGTGTGCCATGAGGTCCCCGGCGAAGGTGAGCAGCACCCATCCCCCCTCGCTCGAATGGACGGACGTCGGGACGGACCGGGAGGACTCCTCGCCCCCCCACAGGGGTCCGAAGAGGAGCACTCCCAAAAGGAGGAGAGGGATCATACGAGTAAGTATGCACCACCCCCGCATCATCTGTCCACAGAAGCTTGCCCCCGAGGGCCCCGTGGGAGTATCCTCTTATATAATGAAACCCGTCCTCGCATTCCTCCTCCTCTGTTCCTCCCTCCTCGCGGCAGAGGACTTCCTCATCGTCCAGTTCACCCAGCGGGACGACGGACTCATCGTGGTGGAGGCCCGCAACCCTCTCCCCATCCCGGGGACCTTCGTCCTCTCGGAGCTCAGCGGCGGGAGCATGGACGGCGACATCCCCTTCACCGCGGTCCTCGGCCCAAGGGATGGCCCCCTCCCCATCCTCACGATACAACCCGAGGAAGGCCGCCGCGTGAGGATCAGATGGAAGACCCTTCCGGGAGACATACACGCCGTACACCCCGACGAGAACCACCTCTACCTCTTCCCCTTCGCCCACGGAACGAAGCACCGTGTGGACCAGGCCTTCCACGGCGCCTTCACCCACCGCGGCGAGAACGAGTATGCGGTCGACTTCGCCATGGATGAAGGCACACCGGTCTACGCAGCACGGGGAGGCGTGACGGCCTACGTGAAGGAGGACTCCTCTGTGGGAGGCACCTCGGCCTCCTATGGGGACGACGCAAACTACATCCTCATCTACCACGAGGACGGCACCTTCGGGAACTACGTCCACCTCAGGAAGGACGGTGCACTCGTGGAACCGGGCGACCGCGTCGAGGCCGGCCAGCTCATAGGCTACAGCGGCAACACCGGTCAGAGCTCGGGTCCCCACCTCCACTTCGACGTGCGCATACCCACCACAGAAGGGCTCACCTCCATACCCATCAGGTTCCTCAATTACGACGGAACCGCCGTGATCCCCGAGGAAGGCTCGTACTACTATGCCTTCCACCCCGGCGGCCCTGCCTTCCCCGTGGTCCTGGGAAGGCTCCTCAGCAACGAGGACTTCAAGGACCACGAGGCTCCCGTCGAACCCGTGGAGAGAATCGTCTTCCGCACCGAGCAGATCGACGACACCGTGGTGGTGTACGTGGGCAACGGATTCGACCGACCGGCACGGGTGGAGGTGGAGCTCGTGCTCTCGGGCATGGAGGCCACCACCCCAAGGAAGCTCAGCATCACCATCCCCCCACGCACCGAGCGCTTCCTCACCCTCCTGCGTCCCCTCCCCTCGGCCCGCACCTTCCGCTACGGCTACCGCTACACGTACGCATTCACCGGGCAGGAGGACTCATGAGGAGACCCCCTCCGGAGAGATGAGGACCTCACCGGCAGGCACCCCCCGCACCATCCGTATCCACTTCGCCCTTCGTATCCTCACCACACCGGCGAGAGCCTTCACCACCTCCTCCAGCTGCACCAGAGAGAGCACCACGGGGAAGGGAAGACCGGCGAGGAGCCCCGAACACACCGCGATCGGCACCCCCACTCCCCACACCCCGCCGAGTTCGAGGAGCATCCCGAAGAAGGTGTCGCCCCCGCTGCGGAAGATCCCCACCGTGGCGTGCCAGTTGAAGATCTTCCAGGGCATCGCCACCCCCACCACCACCAGCGAAGCGCGGAGGAACTCCTTTGCGAGCGGGGATATCCTGAAGAAGGAGGGAAAGAGGAAGGATCCAGCGATCAGGAAGAGCCCCGAGAGCGCACCCAGGAGCACCGCCCAGAGGGAGAAACTCACCGCATACTCCTGCGCCCTCCGGACCCGCCCCTTCCCCAGGACGTTCCCTATCATGATGCTGCACGCATTGCTCGTCCCCACGAAGACCACCACCGCGAAGTTGAAGAGCGTGTTGGCGAGGGTATAGGCCGCCACCGCCTCGGTGCTCACCCGGGCGAAGACCGCCTGGTAGGCCGAAACACCCAGTGCCCACCCCACCTCGCTGCCCACCACGGGCAGGGCCCTCTCGAGGTAGTCTCGCACCTCCCTCCCCGAGAAGGAGAGGAGGCTGCGGAGCCTGGCGGCGAGCACGGTACGCCGGAGGTATACCGCGATCAGGACATACCCCGCCTCGAAGATGCGGGCGATCACGGTCGCGATCGCCGCCCCTTCCACGCCGAGCCTGGGGAAAGGCCCGGGACCGAAGATGAGGAGATAGTTCCCCACGGTATTCATCGCCAGGGCGATGGTGGAGGCCTGGAAGGGAAGCGCCACCTCTCCTGTGGACCGCAACACGATACCGTAGAGGAAGGAGAAGGCGGTGAAGGGATACGAGATCCAAATCCACCTGAAATAGGAAAGCCCCAGGGCGATCACCTCGCCGTCGTCGGTGAAGACCCTGAGGATCAAGGAGGGGAAGAGGAGGGCCACGATCGAAAAGACCGCCCCGATGAAGAGAGCGAAGATCAGGGCGATACCGGCGAAACGGCGAACCCCCTCCACATCACCCTTACCCCACAACTGCGCGGTGAAGATCGCGGCACCCGATCCTATCGCGAAGACGAAAAGGAAGAAGACGAAGTACCACTGGTTGGCGAGGGCCACACCCGCCACTTCCTCGGTACCGAGCTGGCCGATCATGAACGTATCGACCATGTTGAGCACCGAGAAGAGGAGGTTCTGGATGGCGATGGGAAAGGCGAGCATCCACACCCTCCTCATGAAGAAGGGGTGAGGACTGAGCCGTTTCAGTACTCCACGTGCTGCTCTCCACTTCATATCCGCGTACCATAGCATGGAACGGGTTTCCTGCCGACCACCTTGCCACCTCCATGAGTATCATAGTAATGTAAACGATACAGCGTAGAGGTCCCATCACAGCGAGGGGGTGCGACATGAAGATGAACGAGATAGAGAAGATGGAACGGGAGTTGCGGCGGGCCCAGAAGAAACAAGAGAGTCTCGCCCGAAAGCAGCAGAAGAAGAAGGGGAATGTGGTGGGAGAGTACATCAAACGACTCGCCTCGCTCTTCTTCTACGATGAGGAGATGATCTACAACATTCCGAACAATCCGGACATCTTCGCCTGTATCGAGGAGATGAAGCAGGAGCTCCCCAGGGAGGAATGGGAGACCGTCATCCGAAAGGCCGTCAAGAGCACGGGCGTGAAAGAAAAAGAGATCGCCTACACCCAACTCAAGACCTACCTGGAGAGCTGATCTCTCACCTCTTTTTCCTCACTCTGAACCGACCCTCCTCCTCGTACGAGGAGAACGAGACATCCTCCCTCTGAGAGAGCCGGTAGAGCACCTCTTGGGCCCGCACCGGCTCGGGCCCCGTCACCCGGGTATACGACCCCTGGGGCGTAAGCAGATAGGAGTGGGTGGTGTCGGCGAAATAGGTGGTGAGGATACGTATCACCTTCCTCTTGAGCCCCGGACTCTCGACGGGGATCATGAGTTCCACCCGCCGCTCGAGGTTTCTCGGCATCCAGTCGGCACTTGCGATGAAGAGATCGGGCTCTCCCCCGTTCTCGAAGTAGTAGATGCGGGAATGTTCCAGGAACCTGTCCACAATGCTCACCACTCTGATCCGCTCGCTCAAACCCGGCACTCCGGGTACGAGCATACATACCCCCCTCACGTTGAGGAGCACCTCCACTCCCTCCTGAGACGCCCGATAGAGGGCCTCGATGACATCGGGATCGGCGAGTGCGTTCATCTTCGCCATGATGCGGCCGCTCTCTCCATCGCGGACGCGATGTATCTCACGCTCGATGAGAGAGATCAGTCTGGGCTTGAGTGTGTGAGGAGCGACCGCCAGCTTCTGGAGGGAGGTGATATTGGTATACCCCGTCACCATGTTGAAGAAATGGGCGATCTCGGCCGCGAGATCCTCTCGGGAAGTCATGAACCCGATGTCGGAGTACAACTGGGCCGTCCGCTCGTTGTAGTTCCCCGTAGAGACGTGAACGTAACGCCGAATCCCCTTCCCATCCTTTCGTATCACCATGAGAGCCTTGGCGTGTACCTTGAGATGTGAAATACCGTAGAGTACGATGGCTCCCGCCCGTTCCAGCCTCTTCGCCCACTCGATGTTCCTCGCCTCGTCGAACCGGGCTTTGAGCTCCAGGAGGACCACCACCTGCTTCCCCTTTCTGGCGGCCCTCTCCAGGGCCGCCACGATCCTTGAATCCTTCGCCGTCCTGTAGAGAACGATCTTCACGACGAGGACCTCGGGATCTTCTGCCGCCTCCTCAAGGAGGCGGATGACCGGATAGAAGGATTCGTAGGGATGGTGAAGGAGGAGATCCCGATCGTCCAGGACCTCCAGGATCGATCGCTCCTCCTCGTAGCCCGCCGGCATCACAGGCGGCCAGGGAGGATCCTTGAGATCCGCCCGATCGATCCCTTCGTAGAGCGCGAACAACGACGAAAGGGCCAGCGGCACCCCTGTCCGGAACACCGCGTCTTCCTCGAGTTCCAACTCCTCCCGCACCGCCTCGGCGAGACGGTCCGCCCCCTCCCTCACGAAGAGGGCCACCGCCCGGCTCGAGGCCCTATCCTCGAGCACCTCCTCCATGGCCCTGAGGAAATCCTCGTCCCGCTCTTCGTCCACCGAGAGATCCGCATCCCTGAGCACCCGAAAGACCATGACATCCCTCACCCCGGGCACGAGATCCGGGAGGAAGGCCTCGATCATCTCTTCCAAGAAGGTCCAGCGCACCCTCCCCCCCGGTCCGGGGAAGAACACCACAGGAGGGAGCATCGGAGGGATCTCCACCAGCACCTTTCTCCCCTCATCACCGCACCCGAGGATCCAGAAACGCTCGGGATGCAGGAAGGGAAACGCACCCTCCAGGCTCACCGGAGTGAGAAGCGGGAACACCTCGCGGAGAAAGAATCCCTTCACCTCCTCGTCGAACTCCGACCTGGGAATCCTCGGGATCCCCTCCGCCTCGAGCTGCGGCAGGATCCTCTGCTCGAACCCCTCGTAGGCCGACCTGAGCAGCTCGCGGACCCTGCGGTGGATCCTGTCGATCGCCTCGGAGGGACGGATCCCCGAGGGGCAGGTACTCCTGTCCCCCCTCCGCCGCTGCTTCCTCAAGGTCGCCACCCGGACCTGGAAGAACTCGTCGAAGTTCGAACCGGTGATCGCGAGGAACTTCACCCGCTCCAAGAGGGGGACGTCCTCGCGAAGCCCCTCTGCCAGGACCCGCGCGTTGAACTCCACCCAGCTCAAGTCCCTGTGGAAAAACCTCTGGTTCATACCAGCCTGATCCTCCTTCCCCATACCTCCTCGAAGAGGTCGCCCTTCTCCCGCAACGCGAGAGCCTCCCCTTCCCCGCCGGCACCGCTCTCACTGCGGACGAGGACCTCTCTCTCGGTCACCTCGACACCGGCCGGGACGAACCTCTGCCGGTGACTCCTGTCGAGAGCATCCGCCACCCTGAGGAGAGAAGCCAGCTTCTTCACCCGGAACCGCACAGCGGGGTCGGAGATCTCCCGTATCCTCTCCACCCACGCCCCTCTGTGGAGCTCTATCACCCTGGCTGCCACTTCGAGCTCCCCCTTGGAGAACCCGAACAGATCGCTGTTCCTCACCAGGTACGCCCCGTGCACTTCGTGACGCTCCGGATGGACGAACCTTCCCACGTCGTGGAGGATGGCCGCCACCTCCAGTACGAGCCTGTCGTGGGAATCCATACCGTGGAGGGAGGAAAGGGCGTCGAAGAGCGTGAGGGCGAGATCCCTCACGAACAGGGCATGGGAGAGATCGGACGAGAACTTCCGGGCGAGGTTCTCCGCCGAGGCGATGATCTGAGGATAGAACTCCTGTTCCCTCTCCACCTCCGAACCGAGAGCCATCCCCACCAGGACCCCCTCCCTGATACTCACGTCCGGAACGATGAGTTCGTCCGCGGCCGTGCTCAGGAGGAACTCCCTGTGGATGAGGAGGGCCGGGAGGAGGTTCTCCGCCTCGGCGAACGAGAGGCTGAACTTTCTCACGCAATCCTCTGGAGAGAGATCCTTGAGATCGTGGAGAAAGGTGAGGAATCCCTCTTTTGAGATACGCCAGAAAGGCAGTTTTTCCCGCCTCCCCACCCGGGAAGCGACGAAACGAGGATCCCCACCCACCGCCACATAGGTGGCGATCCTCTCGAGGGGAAGCTCGGAGTTGAGGAGCTCCCAGATGCCGAGGATCGCCTCCCTCACGAAATGCTCGAGCCTCGACCACTCCCTGAGCGTACCCGGCACCTGCTTGAGCAATCGGACGGTACCCAGGTTGAGGGAATGTGAAGAGACCATCTTCCCACGCTTGAAGACCATGATCTCCGTGGAGCCCCCTCCCACCTCCAGGATGAGGGCGTTGGTCCGAGCGAACTCCTTGATTCGGGAGAGACCCTTCTGTACCGCGAGGTACGTGAGGTGGCCCTGTTCGATCCCTTCCACCACTTTGATCCTGAGACCCAACTCCCGCTCCACCCGCTCCACGAAGGCGTCGCTGTTACGGGCCTCCCGCAAGGCACTCGTGGCGATCACCCGCACATCCTGGGGCGGGATGCCCCACCCCGAGAGCAGCTCGCAGAAGTCCTTGAGTATCTGGAGCGCGGCGAGCATCGTCTCCTGCCCGATCCTCCCCGTTTCGAACACATCCTTACCCAGAGGACAGTTGCGTACCGCCCGATCGAGGATCCTGAACTCACCCTTTGGAAAGAGCTGGGCGACCACAAGCCGAAGCGCGATGGTCCCTATATCCAATACAGCCACCGGAGATCCCTTTTCCATCGTTCCTCCCCTTCCAGCATACCCGTTTCTCCCGAAAAGTGCACTATATCCGTTGCGGAAGTCGAAGGGAGGAAGTATAGTGAACGTATGAGATACCTTCCTCTTCTCTGGATCCTGGGGGGTATCCTCCTCTCCCTCCTCGAGTTCTGGATACCAGGGTTCGTGGTGTTCTTCTTCGGCACAGGGGCGGTCTTCACAGGGGTGCTCTGCCTCATCTTCCCCGGCCTCGCCAACGACATCCTCTTCCAGGTCGTCCTCTGGGTCGCATCCTCATTCCTCTCGTTCGCGCTCCTCAGAAGGTTCCTCACCCCCCTTTTCGGGGGAGAACTCCTCGACCGCCAGACCCCCGAATCCGTGGGCCGCACCGCCCTCGTGACCGAAGAGATCTCCCCGGAAAGGCCGGGGAGGATCCGATTCCAGGGTACCACATGGGAGGCCGTCACCTACGACGAGGAACCCATCCCGCCGGGGACCAGGGTCCTCATCCTCGAGCAGGAGGGACTGAGGTTCGCGGTCACCCGCCAGGACGACGACGTGGAGGAAGACTGATCCTCCGGAATACGAACCGACAAGGAGGTGGCGATGAACGTCTTTCTCACCTATCTCGTGAGCCTCTTCATCCTGTGGCTCGCCTTCATCATTTTCTTCAGGCTCATCCGCATCGTCCCGGAACAGGAGGCATGGGTGGTGGAGCAGCTGGGGAAGTACCGCAAGACCATGGGTGCGGGACTCCATTTCGTGGTCCCCTTCATCCAACGGGTGGCCTACCGTCATACGCTCAAGGAGCAGGTCCTCGACGTGGAACCGCAGGTCTGCATCACGAGGGACAACGTGCAGGTCACCGTGGACGGCGTGCTCTACCTCAAGGTGGTCGATCCGGTGAAGGCGAGCTACGGCATCGACGACTACCGGTATGCATCCATCCAGCTCGCGAAGACCACCATGAGGTCCGAGATCGGAAAGATCGATCTGGACAACACGTTCTCCGAACGGGAGCGCATCAACACCGCCATCGTGAAGGCCGTGGACGAGGCCTCCGACCCCTGGGGCGTGAAGGTGACGCGTTACGAGATACGTGACATCCTCCCACCCGTCACGGTGCTCGAGGCCATGGAACGACAGGTCCAGGCGGAGAGAAAGAAGCGTGCGCAGATCCTCACGAGCGAAGGAGAAAAGGAAGCGAGGATCAACCTCGCACGGGGTGAGCGCGAGAGTGCCATCAATCTCTCGAAGGGGGAGAAACAGGCGAAGATAAACACCGCCGAGGGAGAGGCCTATGCGGTGGAGACGATCGCCCGGGCCACGGCGGAGAGCCTCACCGAGGTGGGGAAGGCCATCTCCGAACCCGGAGGAAGAAAGGCGGTGAAACTCAAGATCACGCAACAGTTCCTCACCAGGCTCGGCGACATCCTCTCGGAGGCACGGATCTCCGTACTTCCCTTCGACCTCTCGCAGGTGAGATCGCTCCTCCAGGTGATGGAAGAGGCTGCCTCGGGGAAGTCTCAAGGAGGTGAACGATGAATCCACTCCTCATACCCGAACTCATCCCCCTCTGGATCATGAGCGCGATCATCCTCCTGGTGCTTCTGGTCCAGATCCTCAGATCGATCCGCATCGTCCCGGCCCAGACCGTGCTGGTAGTGGAACGCCTGGGCAAATATTCCCGCACTCTCGGAGCCGGCATCCACCTCCTCGTACCGTTCATGGAACGGGTGAAATACGTCCACACCCTCAAGGAACAGGTAATCGACGTCCCGAAACAGCCCGCGATCACGAGGGACAACGTGCGGATAGAGATAGACGGAGTCCTCTATCTCAAACTCATGGACCCGGTGAAGGCGAGCTACGGCATAGAAGACTATCACTACGCCACCATCCAGCTCGCCCAGACCACCATGCGCTCCGTCATAGGCCAGCTCGAACTCGACAAGACATTCGAGGAGCGCGAGGCCATCAACGCCGCCATCGTGCGGGGCATCTCCGACGCGACGGAACCATGGGGCGTCCAGATCGTACGCTACGAGATCCAGAACATCCATGTACCGCAGAGCATCCTGGAAGCAATGGAGATCCAGATGAAGGCGGAACGCGAGAAGCGGGCGGTCGTGGCCCAGAGCGAAGGGGAGATGGAATCCCGTATCAACCATTCGCTCGGTGTGATGGAGGAACTCATCCAGAAGAGCGAGGGGGAAAAGCAGGCCCGGATCAACGAAGCGGACGGGAAGGCGGTGGAGATCCGCGCCCTCGCTAAAGCCACCGCCGAGAGCATCCGCTCCCTCGCAGGGGCCGTTACCCGGGAAGGGGGAGAGGATGCGGTGCTCCTCCAGATCTCCCAGCAATACGTGGAAGAGCTCTCACAACTCGCCCGCAAGGAGACATCTCTCGTCCTTCCGCTCAACCTGGGAGACCTCACCCAGGTGCTGGAGAGTCTCACACGGGCGGTTCGAGAAGAATGAGAAGAGGGGGGAACGCCTCCCCCCTCTTCGAGCTCGAGAGTCCCGCCCTCAGGGGGACACCCTTCGCCTGTCCCGGGGAAAGAGAGAGGCCTCCCGCACGTTCTGAAGCCCCAGGATCTTCTGGGTGAGACGCTCGAGTCCTATGGCGAATCCACCGTGAGGTGGACACCCGTACTTGAAGATTTCCACATAACCCCCGAGCCCCTCCTCGGTGAGACCGAAGAGCGGCAGTGTCTCCTTGAGCATGGAGTACTCGTGGATCCGTCTTCCGCCCGTGGTGATCTCGAGCCCCCTGAAGAGGAGGTCGAAACTCCTGGTGGAACTCCGTCCCTCCGGATAGGTATAGAACGGCCGGGCCCTCCGGGGAAAACCGTAGACGAAGACCGCCTCTATCCCGGCCTTTTCATGGGCCCACTCGCAGAGGAGACGTTCGGCCTCGGGGTTGATCTCGAAGATCTTCCTCCCCGCACGCTCGGACGCGATCTTCTTGCCCTCGTCGTACGAGATGCGGGGGATGTCCTTCACCCTCTCGGGATCCGGCACCGTGGCATCCCAGAGCCTGAGCACCTCCTCGTGCTCGCTCTTCACCTTCTCGAACATGTAGGCGAGGATACCCTCCTCCAGGTCCATGAGATCGTGCTCGGTCTCTATGAAGGCCATCTCCACGTCGAGCGAGACGTACTCGTTGAGGTGGCGGGGCGTGTCGTGTTTCTCCGCCCGGTAGGCCATCCCTATCTCGAAGACCCGCTCCATCCCGGAGGCCACCATGGCTTGTTTGTAGAACTGGGGGGACTGGGCGAGGTACACCTTTCGGTCGAAGTAGTTCACCTCGAACAGCCCGGTCCCCCCTTCGGTCCCCGTGGCGATGAGCTTGCTCGTCTTTATCTCCGAGAACCCCTGGGACCTGAGGTAATCTGCGAAATACTGTACGAGGCCCGCCTGAAGGGTGAATATGGTGCGGATCTTGGGGATACGGAGGGAGAGCATCCTGTGATCGAGCAGGGCGTCGAGGGAGAGCTGGGAAGGATCCTGATTGATGGGGATGGGAAGATCGGGTTCCGCCCGGGCGAGGACCTCAATCTCACCCACGTGGATCTCGGCCCCACCGGGGGCCTTCTCGTTCGCCTCAACCCTTCCCTTCACGGAGATCACCGACTCGAGCGTGAGGTCTGCAGATCCCTCGAGGACGAGCTGCACTTCCCCGCTGCGATCTCGCAGTATGATGAAGGAGATACCCCCCAGCTCCCTGATCCTGTGCACCCACCCCTTCACCACCACATCCTTCCCCGTATGCGAGGCGATCCGTGCTGCGAGCACCCTCATCCCTCACCTCCTCGGATCCGAGAGAGGAGCACCTCGCGCGTCTTCTCGGGGTGGGCCCTTCCCGCGGTACGGGCCATCACCTGACCCATGAGGAAACCGACGGGCTTCTCCTCCCCTCCCTTCACCTGTTCCACCGCCTTGGGGTGAGCGGTGATGACTTCGTCCACCACCTTCACGAGCTCCTCCTCGGAGAGTTGCCTCCAACCCTTCTCCTCGATGATCCGGGAAGGGTCCTTGTCCTCTTCGAATACCGCCGAGAGGACCTGCTTGGCGATCCTCCCATGGATCTCGCCCTTCTGAAGGAGTTCCATGAGCAGGACGAAACGGTCCATGGTGAGCGGGGAGGCATCGAGCTCCACCCTGTAACGGTTGAGGAGCTTGGCCACGTCCCCGGCGAGCCATGCAGCGGCAGTCGAAGGAGCGACCCCTCGGCGCACGGCCTCCTCGAAGAAATCGGCCCGAGCCTTCTCCTCTATGAGGAAGTCGGCCTGCTGCACCGAAATCCCGTAGTCCGAGAGGAACCGCTGCTTCCGAGCCAGCGGAAGCTCCACGAGCGAGGCCTCCACCCGAGCGAAAAAGGCCTCGTCCGGCACGAACGGAGGAAGATCGGGCTCGGGGAAATACCTGTAATCGTGGGCGCTCTCCTTGGTCCGCATGGATTCCGTGACATCCCGGTTCTCGTTCCAGAGCCTGGTCTCCTGCACCACCTGCCTTCCCTCTTCGAGGAGGGCCTTCTGGCGCTCGATCTCGTGGTCGAGCGCCAGGCGCACGAACCTGCTGGAATTGAGGTTCTTTATCTCCACCTTGGTGCCGAGCCCCTTGCCCGCCTCGTTCACGGAGACGTTGGCGTCGCATCTGAGCGATCCTTCCTCCATGTTCCCATCGCACACGCCCAGGTAGCGGACCATACGCCGGAATTCCTGGATGAGCGCCTCCGCCTCCTCCCCGCTCTCCATATCGGGCTCGGTCACGATCTCGAGGAGCGGTGTGCCCGCTCGGTTGTCGTCGCACAAGGAGGCGTCCCCCACGTGGATCATCTTACCCGCATCCTCCTCCAGATGCACCTCGTGGACACGCACCCGCTTGATCCTCCCCCCGATCTCGATGTCGATATACCCATCCCGACCGATCGGATCGTCGTACTGTGAGATCTGGTAGTTCTTCGGCATGTCGGGATAGAAGTAGTTCTTCCTCGCGAAGACCGTACGCCTGCTCAAAGTACAGTTGAGGGCGCGGGCCACCACATACCCCATCCTCACCGCCTCTTCGTTGAGGGCGGGCAGGACCCCGGGATATCCCATACACACCGGACACACGTTCGTATTCGGCTCATCACCGAACTGTGCTCTGCAGGAGCAGAAGACCTTGCTTTTCGTGAGAAGCTGTATGTGGATCTCAAGACCGATATACGCCTGATACACGGCTCAACTCCATAACGGGGGATAGGCGACGGGGTGTTCCGGAGTGTACACACGGCGATACGCACGTGCCACCTGGAAGAGACGCTGCTCCCCGAACGGCGGGGCCATCACCTGGACGCCCACGGGAAGGCCCTCCTCTCTTCCCACGGGCACTGCGAGCGCAGGCACACCTGCGAGGTTCGCGGTGGTGGTGAAACGGTCCGCCATCTTCTGCTGGAAGGAGGAGAGCCCTCCCTCTCCGTGGGGAAACGGGAGCGTAGGGAAGACCGGCATGAGCAAGACATCCGCGGAGGAGAACACCTGCTCGAGGCTCCTCCGTATGAGGGTGCGCACCCGCTGCGCTTTGTGGTAGTACCGATCCTGGAAACCCGAGCGAAGGACGAAGGTCCCCAGGAGGATGCGGAGCTTCACCTCGGGGCCGAACCCCTCGCTCCTCGCCTTGCGCATGAGCTCCTGGGGGTTCTCCGACCACATCGGTCGGTGTCCGTAACGGATACCGGTGTACCGCGCCAGGTTCGCGCTCGCCTCCGCCGTCGCGATGGTGTAGTAGGCGGGCACGGCATATTCGAGTTCAGGGAGGACGACCTCCACGAGCTGGAACCCCAGATCCTTGAGCACCTCCTGGGCCCTCTCGTACGCCCGGGCCACCGGTGCTTCGAGTCCCAGATCTCCGGTGAGCACGGCGATCCGCCTCACCTCACAGTCGTCCTCCTCCGGATCAAGAGAGGAGTGATCCCTTTCGTCCTCACCCCTCATCACCTCGAAGACCGTCTCCAGGAGGTCGAGATCCATGGCCACGGCCCCGATCACCTCGAGGGAAGAAGCGTAGGCCACGAGACCGAAACGGGATACCACACCGTAGGTGGGCTTGAGGCCATATACCCCGCAGAACGCCGCCGGCTGACGCACCGAACCTCCGGTGTCCGAGCCCAGGGCGAAGGGTACCATCCCTGCGGAGACCGCGGCAGCACTTCCTCCGGAAGAACCTCCCGCCGCCCTCGAGAGATCCCAGGGGTTGTTGGTCCTCCCAAGGGCCGACATGTCGCAGGAAGACCCCATACCGAACTCGTCCAGGTTCGTCTTGCCCACCACCACGGCTCCCTGCTCGAGAAGCCGACTCACCGCGGTCGCGGTATAGGGACTCACCAGGTCCTGGAGCATCCGGGACGCACACGTGAGAGGAAACCCCTCCACCGCGATGTTGTCCTTCACCCCGAAGGGGAGACCACGAAGCACGCCGTCCCCCGACGAAAGGGCCTTCCCCCGCGCCGCATCGAGGGAGAGAAACGCCCCTATCTCCTCGTTCCTCTCCCTAAGCTTCGAGAGGTATGTCTCCTCTTTCGCTCCCCCGTCAAGAAGATCCATGTGATACTCCTTCATGTCGCCCCCTACAGCACATTCGGGATGACGATGAACCGGTCCTCCACCTCTGGTGCGTTCTCGAGGAGGACATCACGGTTCTCCCACGGAATGGACACGTCCTTCCGGAGTCTGTTCTTTCGAATGAATGCGTGGGTGGTCGGGGGCACATCTTCCACTTCCAACTCATCCATCGTTTCGAAATAACGGAGCATCTGCTCCACTTCTTCCTGGAGACGGGAGAACTCCTCCTCGGAAAGCTCGAGAGCGGCGAGTTCGGCGGTGATCTCGAGTTCTTTTCTCTGCATAACAGCAAAGACTTTTACATACGACTCGGGGATCCGTCAAGGCTCACCGATGCACCCCAAATTGACAGAAACCGGATAATTCATTATGTTTTCACTATAAACAACCACGACATCAATTGACGAATCCAGGGGAAATGATACAATAGTGCGTCATTACTTTCCACCACAGGAGCAGCAGTGATAGACTCCAAGTTTCCTCAGGTACACCTCTACGATCAGGACCTGGTGGATCTCTACAACCAGACATGGGCCCTCATTGCAGACTTCTGGAAGCAGGGACAGAACGGGTGGGCAAAGAAGTTCTTCATCCACCCCGAGGCCGACCTGCTCAGCCTCTTCGAATCGGCCCTCTCCACCTTCTTCCTGGTCTACAGCAACAACGAGTACCCGGCCCATCCCCAGATGGACAACCTCTACCGCAAGCAGGAGGAGAACGGCGCCATCAGGGCATACTACGATGTGGAGGAAGGGGCCCCCTTTCTCACACCGGACAACCCCGAGGGTCTCGCCCCACCCCTCCTCGCCTGGACCGAGCACAACCTCTACCACAAAATAGGGAACAAGAAGCGAATCAAGGAGGTGATGCCCTATCTCCAGAAGTACTTCACCTGGCTCGAGGCCACCTGCAAGGACGACTCAGGCCTCTACCACGCCCCCCTCTCCGCCACGATGATTCCCACCCCCTCCAGGAAAGAGGCCTACTACCCGGTGGACTTCAACGCCCTCGCAGCCCTCAACGCGTGGTACATGGCGGAACTGGGGGACCTGCTCAACGACAAAGAACTCAGTTTTTTCTACAGGAAGCACTACTTCGCACTCAAAACCCGTATCAACAACCTCATGTGGGACGAGGAGACGGGGTTCTACTACGACCTCGACAAGGATCAGCGGCAGCTGCCCCACCGTACCCTCGGCGCCTTCTGGACCCTTCTGGCCCAGATCCCCAACGAGGGGAGGGCCGAGCGACTCATCTCCTACCTCAGGGACCCCAAGGAATTCGGCACTCCCAACCCCTTCCCCACCATCTCCGCTTCCGATCCCCTCTTCTCGGAAGAGGGAAACGGCCCCTGTGGTTCGGTCTACCCGTGCTTCACCTTCATGGTGATCAAGGGGCTGGAACTCTACAAACATTACGAACTCGCCCGGGAGGCGGCGTTCCGCCATCTCTACTTCATCCTCGACACCCTCTACCCCGACGAGAAGACGAGAGGAGATCTCTGGGAGGCCTACAAACCCACGAAAGAGGGACCCGCCATCTGGGAGGGACATCCCGAGTTTCCGAGGAAGAACTTCCTCCCCTATGTCGCCCTCGCCACCATCACGCTCATGATCGAGAACGTGATAGGGCTCTCCATCAGCCTTCCGCGCAAAACCGTGGACTGGATCATCCCTGCCCTGGAGATCATGGGCATCGAGAACCTGTCACTCAAGAGAAACTACATCACCATCCTCACGAACAAGAACAACATGGGCTGGGAAGTGAGGCTCGAATCCGAGAAGCTCTACTACTTCACCATCGACATTTTGGGGAAGAAGAGGAAGACCCTCCCCATCCCTTCGGGGAAGTGTTCCATCCTCATCGACAAGATCTAGGAAAAGAGATCGAGAGGCCCGTCAAAGGGCCTCTCTCACCCGAGAGGCGGTTTCGAGGGCCACCTCCACCATGGAGAGCATGCCCTTCTCCCGTTCCTCAGCGGACGTGAGCTCTCCGGTGACGAGGCTGTCGCTCACCGTGAGGAGGGTGAGGGCCTTCACCCCCTCCCTGAGTGCGATGGTGTAGAGCCCGGAGGCCTCCATCTCTACGGCCATGACCCCGTACCGTGCCCACAGCTTCCACTCCTCGGGATCGGGCTGATAGAAGGTATCCGAGGAAATGACACCTCCCACGTGCACGGGAAGTCCTCTCTCCCGTGCCACCTGGAAAGCCGTCGAAAGGAGATCGAAGTCCGCCCACGGCGCGAAGTCGAGACCGCGGAACCGGCGTCTATTCACATTCGAATCGGAGGAGGCGCTCTGTGCGAGCACCAGGTGGTAGAGGCCCACATCTCGCTGGAGGCTTCCACACGTACCCACACGCATGAGGATCTTGGCCCCATACTCCCTGATGAGCTCCTCCACATAGATGGAGATCGAGGGGATACCCATCCCCGTGCCCTGGACCGAGACCCTCATCCCTCTCCAGGTACCGGTGAAGCCGAGCATGTTCCGAACCCTGTTGTAGCACACAGGGTCGTGGAGAAACCGCTGGGCAATCTCCTGGGCCCTGAGCGGATCGCCGGGAAGGAGGACCACATCCGCGATCTCGCCTTCCTTCGCTCCTATATGGATACTCATGGATCCCTCCTCTCGAAACGTCGTTCCCTCCCGAACCCTACACCGCCGGCCTCCGTCTCCTCAAGCCCCACCGCCCCCATCACCCGCTCCGGCGCGAACCACTCCCCCTCCATCCCCGGCACCCCCTCCACCACCCTCCCCCCCTCCACACGCACCCGCATCCCCCCCCACTCCCACACGAACCCCGGCGACTTCCCCAGCACCCACTCCCTGCTCGAAAGCCGCGCCACCTCCTCCCCACACGCCATCCACATCTCCTCCTCTCCCACCCACCGCACCTCCCCTCCCCAGGACGCAGCCACCCTCTCCCGCACCCCCACCAGCCCGCACCCCGCCACCTCCCCTATCCTCCCCACCCGCGCCCGTCGCGACCCCACCCCCTTCCCCTCGAACCTCCCCGGCACCGGCCGAAGCGCCTCCTCCACACACACGGGATCCGTCTCCACCAGGAGGGTGTGGTGCTCCAGCTTCCATCCCCCCGTGATCCGGAAGGCCGCGCCGGAGACCTTGCGCCCGTCCTCGAGCCACAGATCCCCCCGCTCCCCCACCCCCACCCGCACCCCCATCCCCTCCAGCACCCCCACGAGAAACCGCGCGAGCCCTCCCCGCTCCCCGGCCCGCCCCACCCACGCCAGGTTCAGGTTCCCCCCGTCGTGGAAGACCGCCCCCCCCCCGGAATCCCTCCGCGCGAGCACCACCCCCCTCTCCTCCAGCCTCCCGGGCCGGCACTCGGCCCACGGGATCTGGAACCTTCCCACCACCACCGCCGGGTCGTTCACGTAGAGGAAAAGCACCCCCTCCTTCCCCGCCCTGAGAAGGTACTGCTCGTACGCGAGGTTCAGGAAGACATCCCGGGAGGAGGAGAGGAGCACCATCAGTACGTGGATCCCTTGAACGTCACCGTCCAGACGAACCAGTCGGGCCCCTCCTTCTTCATCCCGAAGCGAATCTCTTCCCCGGTGTACTCATACGAGCCCGAGCCGCCGTACACCCCCGCGGTCGCCACATCCCCATCCACCGAAAGATCCCGATACGTATACCCCTGCCCCGAGGGGAGGACCTGCCCCAGCGTATTCTCATAATCCTTCACCGCATCGTAGGCATCGGCGTCGGGGTGGAAGTTCGTGTAGACCTCATCCGGATGATCGTTCACATCATCGAAGAACATCGCCACCCGCTCCTCTATCGAGATCCCTCCGAAGAGGTCGCATCCGGCGAACACGCCGAGGATCGCGAGGATCAGCACGCCGAGTATGAGGTATCGTCCCTTCATCGTCGTCACCTCCGTCGAGAGATGCGCAGGTCGGACGGCCCGCTAGATATCCGCCTCCACCAGGTACGGCACCACCCGCTCCTCGAAGAAGGCGAGGAACGCCCGGTAGGCCTCGAGGAAGGCCTCCCACTCCGCCCCACCCCCCGCAAAGGCCCTCGTCCGCAGGGGCACGTAGAGCCGCGCCACCACGAACCGCCTCATCGACAGGGCCGAGAGGGCGTAGTACCGGTAGTTGAACCCAAGGTAGGCCGCCTGCACCGTGAGAGGATCGATCCGCTCCCGTCGAAAGGCCTGCGCCGCATCGAGCCCCTGCTCCTGCTTGATCCTCTCGTACTCCTCTCCGAGGGCCTCCACCTCGGCCCTGATCCGCTCCTGCTCCTCCTCGAGCAGATCCGCCTTGTCCATGAAAGAGGCGATCTGGTCCCTCACCCGCCGGAGCGCCCCTACCGGATCGGCGAGTATCGCCTCGAGCCGCTCTGCGTTCCACGTCGAGAAATCGAGCGGCTTCCCGTGATAGGAGAACTTCTCGGAAGGTGGTGCACCGAACGGCACCTCCACCGCCTCCCCCTCCTGGAGCACCACCCGTTCGCCCTGCGCCTCCACCTCCACCACCCCCTTGCTCACCGCGATCACCGAACTCCCGTCCTCTCCCGCGTACACCACGAACTCCGTCCCCCTCACCCCCGCCACCGCGCTCTGGGTCCGCACCGGCGGCTCGGCCCCGGTGAACGCGCCGAACTTGTACCCCACCTCTCCCACGAGCGCCGCGAACCCCGTGGTCGTCCCCTCCTCTGCCGGCATCTCCTCCACCATGAAAACCGAGTTGGGCCCCACCCTCACCGCCGTCCCCCCCTCCATCTCGAGCTCCGCGAATCCATCGGCACCCGTCACCACCCCCTCCCCGGCACCAAGCACATCCCCCAGGAAGAGCTCCTCCAGGGTCCCCGCGCGCGTCTTCTTGTCCACCCAGCCCTCCACATAGACCGCGGTGAGCTCCTGAGCCAAGAGCACAGGACCACACAGAAGCCAGACCAGGACCAGAATCCGCTTCATAGCGCAGGGCCCCTCATCCCGAGGATCTGAGGCACCCCCCGTACAGGGCGGCCAAGGAGAAAGGCGATCTCTCCGTAGACCGTCTCAAGGATCACACACGTGGTGTCCCTGTCGGTGTACCGTGAGAAGAACGCCGCCACCTCCATATCCACCCCCGACCATTCGGGCCTCCGCTCATACACGCGGAACACCTCCTTTATCCGAAAGGAACCTATCACCACTCCTGCATCGGCGAACCCCCTCCAGAGGCCCTCCACGTCCGCAGGCCGGAGGAGGATCTCCGACTCGAAGAGGAACGGGACCCTCGAAACCTCCATGAGTGCCCCCACGTCGTGCCCGTCGATGAGCGCCACGACCCGGGAGACCGCATCCTCATCCGGGGTGTAGGGCACCGTCACACATCCGGCCAAGAGCAGCGCCCCCAGCCCCACCAATACTACCGATCGTTGCATGACCGTCTCCTTCTGTATATAACTATGACACGAAACCCTCAGTCTTACCAGGGCCGGAGCCCACAAGGTCCCCGAAAAGAGACTTCCGCCCCCGACCCCCTGGTTTCAGGGGAGGCCGCCCCGTACCGGTACGGATCCTCACACTTCTCCCCCCAAGCGGAGGCGCCGTACTCAGCGGCACGTTCCCCCCCTCCCCCACACGACCACCGTGTCCCTGTTCATGAAAAACTTCATTGACAGCGTTCCGTATATGAGCATATACTTCTTTAGACTATAAGGACACCGCTGGACCGCTGGAAAGAGAAATGTAATGTTGGGAACAGGCTACACGCTCCGTATCTTCATCGAGATCATACTCCTTGCCTTTTCGTTCTACTGGACGAGACGGATACCCGATCGGGCCCTCAGGCCCCTCCTGCTCATCCCTGCCCTCTTCCTCCTGAGGGACATCCTCATCCTGTTCCTCCCCTGGCAGAGCATCAATCTCCTCGTGGACCTTCTCTCCTTTCTCCTCCTCGTCCGTTGGATCAGGGCCTACTCCGGACCCCGTAAAGCCGATATCCCCGTCTTCACCGTCGGCTTCACCCTCGGTCTCCTCCTCGCCGTCCTCGAGATATCGGGCATCCAGCCCCTTCTGTTCTTCACCGCCGTCGTCCCCCTCCTCCTCCTCGCCATCTACTTCATGGTCGAGTATTCCCAGATCACCATACACAATACCGAAGGGGCCGAGGACATCATCGCGATCAGGCCCGTCGCACTCCCTGTCTTCGGCCTCCCCCCGCTCCTCTTCTCTCTCTTCGGGTACTCCACCACACGGGTGGGCCAGTACATCCCCCTCTTCCCCCTTCTCTTCCTCGGCGTCCTCTATTCCTACTACATCCACCGTTACCTCTCCCAGCAGGAACACAACGTGGATGCCCTCACCGCCGATATCGAGCGACTTTTCGATTTCATGCGTCGCGTGTCCACCGTAGCCCGCTCCGAGCTCAACATGGACGAGATCCTCCAATACGTGGCCGAATCAGCCATGCAAAACACCGACGCCGACGGCGCAGCCATCCTCATCGTAGACGAATACGACCCCTCGTCCCTGAGAGTGCGTGCAGTCTCGGGATTCTACCCGCCTCCGTTCCCCGTACCGTCCATGGTGAAGACCAAATCGAGTGCCTTCGAGGAGTACTTCAGATCCCAACCGGTTCCCATCGCGGGTGACAACGTGCTCGCAGAGACCGTCCGGGAGGTGAAACCCGTCTTCATCCGCAACTCGGCCCAGGACGAGAGACTCAAGTACAACCGGGGCGACGACCTGCTCTACATAAGCTCCTATATCTCGGTTCCACTCATTGCGAGCAACAGGGTCTTCGGCGTCCTCTCGGTCTCCAAGCGGAGGAGAAACCGCTACTTCACTCAGAACGACTTCACCCACATCCAGACATTCGCCGACTACGCATCACTCATGATCGACATGGTGTACACCTACCTGGAACTCATCGAGAAGCGCGAGATGGAGAGGGAGGTGAACATCGCCGCGGAGATCCAGCAGAAGCTCATCCCCCAATCCATGCCATCCATGCCGGGCGTCTCCCTCAACGTGTATTCCGTTCCCCTCCACGGTGTGAGCGGCGACTACTACGACATCTTCGCGCTCAACGAGCACAAACTGGGGCTCTTCATGTGTGACGTCGCGGGCAAGGGCGTCCCGGCTGCCCTCATCATGGTGATGATCCACTCGATCCTCCACCTCATCGCCACCCCGCAGCGGGATCCGGCCGTAACCATCACCTGGCTCAACCGAGGTCTCTTCGGCCGGATCAGCATGGACCACTACGCCACTGTCTCCTATGCCGTCTACGATGCACAGAACCGCACCCTCGAGTACACCAACGCGGCCCACCACCCCCTGCTCATCCTGCGGCCCTCCGCACGCAAGGTGATCCGGGTGGACACCAGAGGCCTTCCCATCGGCATAGAACCCAACACGGTCTATGAGAAAAAACACATCCCCCTCGAGAAAGAGGACATAGTGGTCCTCTACACCGACGGGATCACCGAGGCCATGAACATGGAAGGGGAACAATACGGTCTGGAACGGTTCCTCCGGGTACTCCTCCGGAACGTGGAGAAACCGCTCGACGAGATCGCCAGGGAGGTGAGGGAAGACCTCTCCTCCTTCGTGGGGAGGGCGAAGCAGCACGACGACCAGACGTTCCTGCTGATGAAAGTGGAATGACACTTTCATCCGTCTATACTCTTTGAGAGGGGTGAACATGAAGGTACAGACGAACACGAAAGGCGATGTGTACATCGTCGAATTGGAGGGTGACCTCGACGTCTTCAGCTGCGTCACCCTCAAACAGGAGATCGACAGGCTCTTCAACGCCGGGGCTCAGAAGATGATACTCAACATGAACAAGGTCCCCTATATCGACAGCCGTGGGGTGGGTGTCCTCATCTATACGAACTCACTCTTCAAGAAGGCGGGGAGAAAGTTCTTCCTCACCCACGTGAACGGCTCCGTCCGGAGGGTGATAGAGCTCACAAAGCTCATCGGATACCTGCCCATCGCCAACTCCGACGAGGAAGCCATCCAGAAGATGTAACCAGGAAGGAGGATCGACCATGGAAGACAAGGACTATGAGATCAGACAGCTCGTGGTGGACGAGAACAGTCCGCTCTTCGACCGGAAAGGCATGTTCTACAAGGAATTCCCCAGCGATCTGAGACAGGTGCGCTACTTCACGCTCCTCATCGTACAGAAGGCCCCTCCCGAGATCCGCGAGGTAAACCTCCTCGAACAGCAGATCAGCGAACTCATCATCAACGCCATCAAACACGGCAACAAAGGCGACATCAACAAGAAGGTGAAGGTATGGTACCGGTTCACTCCGGAACTCGCCCACCTCATCGTGGAGGATGAAGGCGAAGGGTTCAAGAACCTCGAAAAGTGGAACGAGTTCCACAGGATCCGTACCGAGGCCTTTCTCCGCCAGGACTTCGACACCCTGGAGAAGTATATCTCCTTTCGCACCGAGGAGAGCGACGAGATGGACGGAGGGAACGCCCTCTTCGCCGCCATCGAGTACTGGAACGGAGGCATGGTCTACAACGAAAAGCGGAACGCCGTCGCCGTCCTCAAGACCTTCCCAAAACGACATAGAGGGATTACAATAGAAGAGATACAGAAGATGGCTTCCATATAGAAGGTAGGGGATGAAGAGTCCATCCGAAAAAAGTGTGATTCAGATCCCACTCAAGATCGCGCTCAGTCCGGAGGGGGTGAACCTCTTTCTCCAGAACAGACGCCCCCTCCAGAAGATCCGCTTCGCCGACACACGAGAAACCTTCGGGCTCGTGGTGAACGGGATCAATGCCCAGACACTCTCCCAGCTCCTCTCCAAACACTATGTGGACGGCATAGAGGCCTCGGACAGCGATATCCTTTCCCGACGTGACGACATCCTCACCCTCAACCGCATGCTCTTCAGGGCCCTCCTCCAGGAACGATTCAACGAGGACCTCAAGAGGGTCCTCCTCAAGTCCCGGATGGTGGCCCACTGGAACAGGACCAATCCGCAGAAGGCCATCACCGAGAACACCGTGGTGAGCGAGGCTGCGCAGAAACAGCTCCTCCAAAGCCATGGGGAGGTGTTCCAAAGGATCCAGGGCATCCTCCTCGCCCCGGTCTACTTCGCGGTCGAGAAGGAGCAAGGGGCGGAGACACCGGAAGCCGCCCTCCAGAAAGAGGTGGCGAGGGAATTCTTCCTCCACCAGGCCCCCTTCACCTGGTATCTCTTCGCCTTCATCAAGGACAGGGACGACAAGAGCCTCTACACCGCCGTCTCCGATCTCATTCTCCAATACGTGAGACGGTCGAAGATCGGGGACTTCCTCGGAGCCACCCTCATCGAACTCATCATGAACACCGAGAACGCCAACATCTACTCCTTCGCCACGAGAAAGAACATCCCGGGAATCAAGATAGATCAGATCTTCTTCGATCAAAAGCTTCGCAACATGGTCCTCACCCACATGTCGAAGGAGGAGCAGAAGCTCTACGTCATGTGGCTCTTCAAGACCGTGGAGGCGCGGCAGGGGTCTGCGGTACGGTTTCAGATCTCGGTGTACAACCGGGAGTACCGGGCGCACCTCACCCAGGAGTCCCTCCACGACACCAAGGCGGCCCTCACCGAGCAGAGCCTCGAGCAGTACCTCGCCTCGGGCGGGGACATCCCCTTCGGCTCCATCGACATGACGGGATTCTACATACAGTCGCTCAAGCAGGAATGCGAAGCCGTCTCCATCCACTTCGACGCGACCATCACCCATCTCTCACGGAACGACGCCGCAGCAGTGACTCTCACCCTTCAGATCTGACACCCTCTCCCTCTTTCCACAGGGACTCCACCCGATCCTGGAGGGCGACGAGCCTGTCGATAGCCTCATCCAGACGGGAGTCGATGCATTGCTTCTCCGGATGCCTCTCGTACCACGCGAGCGACCGGGAGATCATCTCCTCGAGAGGGATGCGGAATTGCACGTCGGGCACCTCCTCCCTGAGACGGGAGGTATCGAAGAGGGTGGTGTACCGCTTGTCCCCCATGAGACTCGCCCCCTGTCTGGGAAGGAGGCGGGCGATGTGGCGTGAGGGGACGTAGACCACCCGGGAGCGCTTTCCGAGGGCCTCCGCGAGCCGCTCGTGTATCTCCTCCCAGGTATAGGCGAAGGGAGAGGTGATGTGATAGGCCGCATGACGGAGTGAGGGTTTGAGGATGAGAGGGACGAAGGCCCTCGCGAAGTCCTCGGCATGGGTGAGCGTCCAGAGGGCGAGCCCATCATCGTGGATCACGATCGGCTTTCCGCGAAGGATACGCGCGGGCACCGTAAAGTCGCGCGACCCGAACGATGTGGGAATCCATCCCTCCCCTATGGTGTGGGAGGGCCGCACGATGAGCGGCTGGATCCCCCGGGAAGGTGCCGCCTCGAGGAGGAGGTCCTCTCCCCGGATCTTTTCCCTCGCGTAGTCCCAGAAGGGGTTCCCGCGGGGGTCGCTCTCCCGATGGAACACCCCGGGTGCAGGTCTCCGATACACGGAGGCAGAGCTTATGAAGACGTACCGCTGCGTCCTCCCCTCGAAGAGCTCGAGATCCCGCTCCACATCGCGAGGCGTATAGGCCACCCAGTCCACCACTACATCGAAGGAATAGGGCCGGAGGAGATCCCGTATCGAATCCTTGTCCGTGATGTCCCCAAGGAGTACGCGGGCTCCCTCCGGCACAAGGCGGTCAGACGAGCCCCGAACGAGGATCCATGTCTCCACCCCCTTTCCGAGCGCCTCCCTCACGCAGGCGGAAGAGATGTTCCCTGTTCCCCCTATGAACAAGATCCTCATCCGTCCCCCTCCCCGGAGGAAATGCGCTGACGGCCCTCAAGCGCCCGCGCGAGCGTGACCCTGTCGGCGTACTCGAGGTCACCACCCACCGGGAGTCCCAGTGCGAGACGGGAGACCTTCCCCCCCCAGTCCTTGAGGAGCCTGACGAGATAGAGGGCGGTGGTATCGCCCTCCACCGTGGGATTGGTGGCGATGATCACCTCTTCCACCGGTTCCCTCTCGAGGCGTCTCACGAGGGCATCGATGGTGAGATCCTCGGGGCGAACCCCCTCCAGGGGGGCGATGGCGCCGTGCAGGACGTGATAGAGGCCCCTGTACGTATGCGTCGCTTCGATCGCCCACACATCAGAGGGCTGTTCCACCACACATATGGTCCTATGGTCACGTGCCGGGTCACTACATATCTCGCAGAGAGTCGCATCCGAGTACATGCCACACCGGCTGCACCGCTTCACGCGATCCGGGAGCTCCATGATGAGCCGACCCAGGGCTTGTACGAACGCCCTGTCCGCCTTGAGCAACCAATGGGCGATCCTGCTCGCACTCTTCTTCCCCACCCCCGGGAGACGGGAGAGATGGCCGATGAGCACCTCGAGGGAGTTCATGCTCCCCCCAGGAGAGGAGGGAAGATCCCGGACTGGAGCTTGCCAACGAGCTCAGTACGGAGTTTCCCCAGGGCATTGGTGAGCGCGGCCTTCACCAGGTCCTCGAGAAGCGCCACGTCGTTCGGATCCACGGCTTCGGGATCGATCTTCACACGGTGCACGGAAAAATCACCCCCCACCTCCACCTCCACCATTCCTCCCCCGGCCGATCCGGTCACCCGAAGCTCGGTGAGGGTCTCCTGAATACGTTGCATCCGCTCCGGAAGGTCCTGGAGCTGCTTCAGCACATCAAAGGGGTTCATACTCACTCCTCACTTCACGATCTCGCCTTTGAATATACGCCGAACCTGTTCAACCGGCTCCTCGATCTGAGGTTCTTCCCCCGGGCTCCTGTCCTCCTGTTCTCGTATCCGTCCCAGGACACACTCCACACCCCTCCCCGCCACTTCCTCGAACAATCTCTTTATGACATCCACCTGTTCCTCGCAAAGGGCGAGGGGAGCCTTGGAAGAGAACAGGATCTCCACCCGTCGTCCCTGGATCCGCCACTGCCCCTGTGAAAGAGCCGCCTGGAGCGTGGGGGAGTGGGCGCGGGCCCTTGCGAGCACCGCTTCCCTGATCTCTCCAGGGGACCGGGGTTCCGCACCCTCCTCTCGGGAATCCGGCGCACCCTGGGGAGGAGGAGAGGCCTGAACCGCTCCTCCGACGAGCCCCGCCCGCAGGCGTTCGAGTCTCGAGACCAGATCCTCGGAAGAGACCCACCTGCGAAGGTGGGCGAGTCGGGAGACGAGGAGTTCGAGATCATACCGCTGGTTGAGGGAATATCGTATGTTGCGATACGTCTCCAGGATCAGTTCCATCGCCCGCTCGAGCTGGGCGGGAGAAAAGGCCGTACGCACCGATTTCGAGAACCGCGAGGGTGCGACCCCCAGAATGCTCTCCCGTTCGATGCCGGCCTCAACCAGGGTGAGCGCCCGAAAGTACTCGGCAAGATCCACCACGCACTGCTCGACCGACACCCCGGACATCAGGATTTCATGGACGAGATCGAGAGCGCCTTTCACCTCTTCCCTCACACAGGCCTCGACCACTGCCTGGAGGCGTTCGAACCCCACGAGACCCAGCTTCTCCTGGATGAGGGCGTACGACAGCCTCCCCTCGGAAAAGGAGACCACCTGGTCGAAGAGGGTGTAGGCATCGCGCAAGGATCCGTCGGCTTCCTTTGCGATCCAGGAAAGAGCCTCCTCCTCGACCTCCACCTGCATCTCCGAGGCCGCCTCTCTGAGGAGGCTCGCTATCACCTCTGGAGAGATGAGCCGGAAATGATACTGCTGACACCTCGATCGGATGGTTGCAGGCACCCTCTGGAGTTCGGTGGTCGCGAAGATGAAGACCACGTAGGGAGGCGGCTCTTCTATGGTCTTGAGGAGGGCGTTGAAGGCGCTGTTGGAGAGCATGTGCACCTCGTCGATGATGTACACCTTGTAGCGCGCCTTGCCGGGGGCGAAGAGGACCTCCTCACGTATCACCCTGACGTCGTTCACCGACGTGTTGGAAGCACCATCGATCTCGATCACATCGATGGCGGTACCCTGGGAGATCTCTTTGCAGCTGGTGCACGTCCCGCACGGTTCGGGAGTCACGCCCTGCTCACAGTTGAGAGCCTTCGCCAGTATCCTGGCTGCGGACGTCTTTCCCACCCCGCGAGGTCCCGAGAAGAGGTACGCGTGAGCCACACGCCCCGCCTTCAACGCATTGGTGAGGGTGGAGACCACGAACTCCTGGCCCTTGAGATCCTTGAACGTCTGCGGCCTTCGCCTGTTGGCGGTCACCTCAAAGGACATGAACACCTCCCCTACACATCGAGTTCCTCCGGGATCCCTCCTATCACCTTTCCCGCTTCGAAGGCCACCAGGAATCCGGAGCCCGGGCTGGTGAGATCTATCCCCTGTTTCTTGAGGAGGTCTGCGAGATAGTCGGCCTGTTCCACACTGGAGAGTATCCCCATGTAGGTCTTGGAATAAGGAGTACGGGAGTGGAAGAACTTCACCCCCGCGAAGATGGGTATGTCGTAGAGGAGCTTCTTCTGAAGGGTCTCTGTCTCCAGGATCACGGTCGTTTGAGCCCCCACCTCCACCAGACTGGAAGAGACTTCCTGCTCCTTCCCTTCCTCGTTGATACAGAGGAGGAAGACGATTTTCGCCGCCTTCCCCTCCTTCACGAGGGGAACCACATCAGCCTGCGCGAGGATGTTACGGAACTCCTCCGGGGAAGAGGAGAGGATCAGCCTGTTTCTGAGGGCCTCCTCCTTGAGGATGCGGGAGAGTTTCGCGAGCACTTGGAGATACTGGGTCCCCTGATCCGCAGGAAAGAGAAAGCTGAAGAGGAGACGGACCGGTTTTCCATCCACGCTCCCGTACTTCATCCCCTCGGGTATGGTGGCTGCGATGATGACCGCATGGGGGAGTCCCTCCATCTTGCAATGGGGGATGGCGATTCCCTCTCCTATTCCCGTGGTGCTCTGCGCCTCTCTCGCGAGGAGCTCGTTCAGCACCGGCTCCTCCATCTCTCCCGGCACGAGACCCACTTCGCACGCTCTGCGCACCAGTATTTTGAAGAGTTCCTCCTTCTTCTTGTAGGCCTTCATGTTGAGGAAGATCCCCTCGGGCTTGAGATAGTCGATCACATACATGGCCCCCTCCTTCGAGGTTTCATTTTCCCTCCTGGGAGAAAAAAATTCAATCTCATGCCGAGCCCCGATACGAGAGTTTGAGGACCGGCGGGGGTATGAGTGCAGTGATCACCACCACCAGCACGGTGAGCGAGAACTCCACGTGGGAGAAGATCCCCCTGTCCATGGCCATGGAGGCCACGATGAGGGCCACCTCCCCTCTGGGGATCATCCCCACCCCCACGCGTAGGGCCTGGATCGGGGAGAATCCCCCCAGGAGCGCACCGCTTCCAGCCCCTATGAGCTTGGTGAAGAGGGCGATGGAGGCGAGGAGCACGATGTAGACCGGATCGCCCGAGATCCCCTCGATGTAGGTCTCGAGCCCTATGGTGATGAAGAATATCGAGACGAAGAAGCTCTGTCCGAGATCCTCGATTCCCTCGAGGATGGTGCGCCTGAACTCGGTCTGACTGAGATAGAGTCCGGCGAGATAGGCACCCGTGATCTCCGCGACACCCACCTGTTCCGCCGCCCAGGCGAAGATGAAGCACAGGGCGATCCCCATGGAAACGACCGCCTTCTCGATGTGAATCCTCCTGGAGAGTTCCATGAAGGGCCGGAAGAGGAAGCTCCCCACCAGAAAGGTGACCCCGAAATAGAGGACCACCTTCGCGATCACCCAGAGGATGTGCTCCCCCCCTCCATAGATGGCGAACGAAAAGGTGAGGAGGAGGAACCCGATCACGTCGTCGATCACCGCGGCGGAAAGGATGGTGGTCCCCTCGGGAGAACGGAGCCGTTTGAGATCGATGAGGGCCATCACCGTCACACTCACGCTCGTGGCCGTGAGCATGGTCCCCATCACCGCCGCCTTCGCCGAGGAAGCCCCGTAGGCGAATTCGAGCCCCATGCCGGCCAGGAAAGGGAGCAACACCCCCCCCAGGGCCACGAGCACGGAGATCCTTCCCTGCTGGCGCATCTGATCGAGATCGGTCTCGAGTCCTGCGGCGAAAAGCAGGAAGATCACACCGAGCCTCGCCAACCACTGTATGGCCACATCGGCCTCCAGGAGATGGAGCCCCGAGGGACCGAGGAGGAGACCCGCGAGGAGCATGCCGAGAACAGGAGGGAGTTTGAGCCTCACGAAGAGAGCCGATCCGTACTTCGCGAGCACCAGGATCACGGCGAGGTGGAACAGGACGTGTTCGTGGATCATCCGCGTATACTCCCCACTCGTTTCCCCTATCGTAAAAGAAAAGGGCGGGGAAAGTGAAGGAGGCAAAAAAAACCTGCCAGGCGTACCGTACACACGGGAGCAGCTCCTACCGCTGCTTCCTCCCGGACCTGACGGGGTTCGGAGCGCTCACGTCATACAGGGCCTGACAGGTAGGCGGAGAGAGGGGGATTCGAACCCCCGGTACCCGGTTAGGGTACACACGCTTTCCAAGCGTGCACCTTCGGCCACTCGGTCATCTCTCCACGGAAACTCACTATACCCAACTTGCAGGGGAAGATCAAGGAGAGAGTATACGAGGAGTCCACAGGAAATTCCCTCGATGTATCCCCGCTTTCCCCAAGTTTTCCACACGGTGAGAAAAAAACGGCTGCCTCACGGCAGCCGGTCCGGAGAGGGAGGGATTCGAACCCTCGGTACCGCAGCGCGGTACAACGGATTTCGAGTCCGCCCGATTCAACCACTCTCGCACCTCTCCAGATCAAAAAGACATATGTGCCCAAGAGGACTCGAACCTCTGACCTTTAGATCCGCAATCTAACGCTCTATCCAGCTGAGCTATGGGCACATATGTGAAACGATAGGCGGAGAGGGAGGGATTCGAACCCTCGGTACCCGGTTAAGGGTACAACTCCTTAGCAGGGAGCCCGATTCGACCACTCTCGCACCTCTCCACATTTTCCCACAACCGGAGAGGGTGGGATTCGAACCCACGGAGCCTTACGGCTCAACGGTTTTCAAGACCGCCTCCTTAAACCGCTCGGACACCTCTCCTCGACGTGGTATATAACTATAGTGAATCGTCCCCACCTTGTCAACATGCCCCATCGAAACAGGACAACATCTAAAACCTTATTATGTCTTGAAATGTATATCTCATCCCCAGCGAGAGATACGGCGTCTCCTGCCAGACCCCCACGAGCTCGAGGGAGATGTTCCGCCACATGAGGGCCGCTTCACCGACCACCCCGGAAAAGATCCCCTGGTTGTGGTGGAAGCGGAATCCTGCTCCCAGATCGAGGGCGAGCACTTTCCAGAGCTGGAATCGGACTCCCAAGGAAGATTGGATCCACAGTGGACTCATCTCGTAGAAGGGGAGCAGCGGATAGAGCCCCACGCGGGCCCTCGCATAGCTTCCGAACCAAGAGGAGAGCCCTACCTCGAGGTCGCCACCGAAGTCCAGGGAGGAAAAGGCGATCGGCACCAAGGAGCGAGCATCTTCTTTGATGAAGGGGAAATACGCGAGAGAGGAGGAGAGCCCCATCCATAGGTCGAGGCTCCTCTCGGGCTCCCCCCCCCACAACACCCCTCCGCAGAGGAGGAAAAAGACCAACCACCGTCTCATACCCTTAACTATACTCCTTTTTCCCCCTCGGTTCCACGCCCGCATCATCTCACCTCACGAAGCGCCTCGGCGATCACCAAACGAGAAGCCCGACGAGAGGGGAGCACGGCGGCCAACCATGAAAGGAGGAAGGTGAATCCTCCTGCGATGAGGAAATCATACCACCTGTAGTCCCCATAGAACCGGGTACCGAACGGCATGGGAAGATCCGAGGGAAGATACTTCGAAACATCGAGCCCCTGCGTGCTGAGGTACCAGACCACCCCGGCACTCAGGATCCATCCCAGAATCGTCCCTGCAACCGCAAGCACCGACGCCTCCGACAGGATCATACCCTGGAGCGTAGCCCGCCGCATCCCAATGGCCCTGAGCGTGGCAAACTCTCTCGTTCGTTCGTACACCGACATGGAAAACGAATTGAGGATATTCGCCCCTGTGAGGATGAAGAGGATCACAAGGAACACCACAAAGGATCCGGAATCCGCCTGTACCGCGGCCACAAGGGCCTTGGCGAACTCCTCCCAGCGATAGGCACGATAGGGAGTCCCCTCCAGGGTAGAGGACACGAGCAGGAATCCCTTCTCGAGCGGGAGGGAAGATTCGAGCCGGATCACCAGGTGCGTGACGCCATCCCCTATATCCAGGAGTCGCTGGAGGCTCTCGAGATCCATGAAGGCCATGTTCCTGTCCATGACCGGATACCCGAAGGAGAACAGCCCCTGCACCGGAAACACATCCACGTTCTCCACCCCATAACGGTCCATCACCCTCACTGCGATGGGATCCCCCACACCCACACCGAGTCGATCCGCAAGCTCCTTTCCCAGAAGGAGACCGGATACTCCCTCGAGGAAGGCTCCCTCCACCACTGCCCCCTCTATGGTAGTGAGGCGGGCCTCCTCCGGGGGGTCTATCCCCCTCAGGCGCACGTACACCTGCCTCCCCCTCCATGAGAGCCGTGCAGGGACTTCGATCCTCCCCGCCGTCACCGCCACTCCGGGGAGAGATGCGAGGCGAGATCTCCACTCGTGGTAGTCCTCGATCGAATACTCCAAGGGGGTGCGCACCTCCTCCTCCAGGAAGGTGGGATGGTAGACCTGGATGTGTCCGGTGTCGAAATCGATGATATTCCTGTATACGGTGGTGAAGTAGCCCCTCACCCACCCCATCCCGAAGATGAGAAGGGCGGTCCCAATGGAGAGACCGAAGAGCATGAGGATGCTCCTCCTCCTGTTTCGAAGCACATTCCGGTAGCCGAGCCACATGAGGTACATGATCCCCTCCTATACGTGTGTGAGGGCTTCGTACACGCCCTTCCTCGCCACCACACCTGCTGCATAGAGGGCCGAGAGCACGGCGAGAAGCAGGCCACTCGCCATGTCGAGGGCCGCATTCTGAGCGGTGAGGGCGAAGGTATAGCTCCCCCCGACGAGGACTTCGGAGAGCCCCTCCATGGACGAGATGGGATGTGCAGCAAAGTAGAGTACCACGGGCACACCGACTCCCATCCCGAGGAACGTCCCGGTAATCCCGTAGAAGAGCCCCTCGAGAGCGATGATCCCCACGAGCCCCCTCCTGGTGAGGCCTATGGCCCTGAGCGTGCCGAACTCGCGTATCCTGTCGAAGGCATTCATGAGTACCGCGTTGACCACAAGGGAGGCCCCTACCACCAGTACCGTGAGGTTCATGAAAAGCACGAAGATATCGAAGAGCGTGATGAAGACCACGAGTGATCCCTGGAGTTCCTTCCAGGTCCACACCTCGGCACCCCACTGCTCCAACAAGGGAGCAATCTCGGCCTTCACAGCATCCGCATGCTCAGGACTGTCGCAGACCACACGAATCTCGGTCACCTCGGAGATCCCAAGGAGTTCCTGGGCCGCCTCCCGCGAAACGAAGACCATCCGCTCGTCAAAGGAGGTGGAGTCCGTGGAGAAGAGCCCCTCCACCACGAAGGCGAGATAGTACGGCTCACCGAGCGGCCCTTCGGAGAGGAGGAAGACCTCGTCCCCCCGCCCCACCCACAAAAGACGGGCCATCCGCCTGGAGATCACCACCCCGGTCTTCCTGGAGAGGAAACGTCCCTCCAGGTCTTCCCTCACCCGAGGATAGAACCCTGTGCCGGGATCGAGCCCCACCCCTTCCACCATCACGTGCCTTCCCTCGCTACCGATGAGCACAGCCCCAAAACGGATCATAGCCTCGGCCCGAACCACACCCGCCTTCCTCTCAAGAGCGGGCATGATATCCGGAGACACGAGGATCGAAAGATCATACGGATTGAGCGATTCCCGGTACCCTTTCCCGGTCATCTGCAGATGTCCGGTCTCCTCGGTGAGAGAGGCGAAGAACCTCACCCGCATTCCTTCCAGCATTCCCCCCAACACCTGGAGGGCGGCCACAGCGATGGCCACCGCCGCGACGATGAGCACGGTGCGCCTCTTGTGCCGCAGGAGCGAGAGCGCCGCCATCTTAAGGAACATCATGGATCCTCCCGTCCTTCAGGTGAACGACCCTTTCCGCGAACCGCATGACCTCGTGGTCATGCGTCGAAAAGATGAAGGTCACCCCCTCCTCCCGGTTAAGACGACGCATCTCTTCGAGAATCCCCTTTCCGGTCTCGGAATCGAGATTGGCCGTGGGCTCGTCTGCGATGACGAGACGGGGGTTGTGGACGAGCGCCCTGGCGATCGCCACCCGCTGCCGCTGTCCCCCAGAAAGCTCGTCCGGCCGGTGGGAGGCGTACTCGGAAAGTCCCACGAGGGCGAGGAGCTCCTCGACCCTCCTCTTCCTCTCATCCCTCGGCCGTCTCTCGAGCACGAGGGGGATCTCCACGTTCTCCGCCACGGTGAGCACCGGTATGAGGTTGAAACTCTGAAAGATGAATCCTATGTGCTCCCTCCTCATCCGAGCCTCCTCGTCGTCCGAGAGCCCCGCCACGTCGGTGCCGTCAAACAACACACGTCCCGAGGTGGGTCTATCGATACACCCCACGATGTTGAGAAGGGTGGTCTTCCCGCATCCGGAGGGACCCATCAGGGCCACGAACTCCCCCTGGGCGATCTCCAGAGTCACTCCCCTCAGTGCATGCACCACCGTCCTTCCAAGGTGATAGTCCTTGTGCACCTCGTAAAGCTCTACGAGCGCCATGTGGAAACCTCCTGCATCTAGAAGTGGATACGCATCCCGCACTCGAGACGCAACGCCTCGGGGTGTCTCCCGTACCACGAGTCCTCTCCTCCCCACACCCATCCCACCCGTACCCAGTCCTCCACCCCACCCGACACCCGCCCTCGCGCCCCGGGCCTCACCCCCACCTCCACCCACCCCATCCCGCTCCCATCACCGGCCGCCCACACCGCCCCTCCCTTCACCCACCCCCACTCCTCCACCTCCATCCCCACCTCCCCCTGCACGCTCCACCCCTCCCCGTACTCCCCCAGCACTCCCTCCTCCTGCCACACCCCCTCACCCACCACGCTCACCGTCCCCCACTCCTCCCCCCTCACCCACTCCACCGACCCCGCCCCCAGCCACGCACCCTCCACCCCCTCCCACGCCACTTCCGCCGCCCCCACCACCTCGCCGATCCCCACACTCACCCATCCCCCCGGCCGCTCCACCTCATCCTCCCTCCACACCACACTCACCCCCACCTCCGCCGCATCCCCCACCCACCCATCCACCATCCCCGCCCACACGAGCCGTCCCCCCACTCCATCCCCCTCCCTCACCCCCACGAACCCCGACCCCCACACCCTGTCCCCCACCGCCCACCGCGTCCCCACCCCATCCACCCCCACCGCATCCTCACCCCGCCACCGGTGGAGCCCATCCACGGGATGCACCCCGTAGCACACCCCGAGCGGAACCACCTGCCTCCCCACGCGGACCGCACCCCACTCCCCCACCCCCTGCTCCACATACCCCTCGTAGAGCAGCACCCCCCCGTCCCACACCCCCTCATCATCCGCCTCCCCCTCCACACCCACCAGCACCACCCCCCTTCCCCCCTCATCCCCAAGCTCCACCCTCACCCTCCCCTCCATCCCCTTCTCCAACCACTCTTCACCCATCCAGTCCTCCGCCCACTCCCGCACCCGCACATACCCGAACACCCCCTCGAACGAACCGGAGACCACCTGTCCCCAGAGGAGCCCCCCGGCCAGGGACCACAGCACCACCCATCGTCTCATACCGCACCTCCTATCTCGTGAGTGCAGCGAGCGAAAACCGCTCGTCCGGAAGCCCCTCCACCGCCTCCATGGTGCGCACCTCCACCACCGAGTAGGCCCCCTCCTGCTCCAGGGACTCCACGCGCCACAGCGTCGGCCGCACCCTCCCCGCCACATCCTTGAGCCCCGAGAACCACAACACCTTAAGCAGAAACCCCGACTTGGAGTAGAACTCCATCTTCCAGGGGATGGACCCCTCCTTCACGATCCAGACCCGTAGCCTCCCGTAGGGGGCACCTCTGTGCGCCGCCTTCGCATCCACCACATACGCCTCCACGATCCCCAGCTCGGGATGCTCCACCCGTTCCGTCCCCGAGAGCACGGCAGTATAGTCGTCCGAGTACTGAGGATCGCTCACATCGTGATTGGAGAAGAGGCTCCCCTGGAACGAGGCCGTAGCAGAGAGCCGCACCGGTCGCCGCGACCCCGCGTGTGGATTGAACATCCACAACGCCCCCTCCTTCTGGAGGAAGCGGAGCCCCTTCGACCGGGCAGGCTCCATGATCTCCATCAGCGTCCCCACCCCCTCCTTGTACCACGCCTCGAAGACCATGGGCGCCGGATCCCTTCTGTCCGGATAGTCGGTCTCGAGCGAGAAGACCGCATGGTACTCCGAGGGGGCGATCACTCGCTCCATCTCCCTGAGGAGCTCGTCCGCTCCCCTCTCCTGTGCAGCCAGCACCGCCACCCCCACGAACCAGAGCAGTACCATCATTCGTCTCATCGATCACCTCCATCCAAAGTAGATCTCTGCGAGAGAACCTCCTCAACGAACGAGAGGTACCGTTGGAACTCCCGCCTTCCTTTTTCCGTGAGAAAGTAGACGGTCTGCACCCCATCCCCCACCAATTCCTTCTCCTTCCCCACGTAACCCGCCGTCACGAGCTTCTCGAGATGAGAATACAGTGCGCCGTCGGTCAGCCCGAGGGCCCTCTTGAGACCGAGGAACGAAGCCCTCCCGTCCCTGTAGAGAATGGTGATGAGAGAAAGCCTCGTCCGCTCGAAGAACACCTGATCAAACTGGGTGTAGAGCATCCTGCTCGAACCTCCTCTCCCAGAACCGGAACGCCACACCCGAACCCACATAGAAAAGCCCCACCATCACACCGCCCGCCAGGTAGAGCCACGACGAGGACCACCCCCCTATCCAAAGGAACACACCCACGAAGAGCAACCCCATCGCAGGAATGAAGAGCTCCGGATAGCTCATGAGCCCATAGAACAGGAGTGGGAGCGACCCCACCATCACGTAAAGCCCCGGCACATCCCTTCCCGTATCGAGGAGGGCATAGACGAGGGCCCCGCACACCACCATCACCCCCACCGCCGCGAGCATGAGGCGCACCATCCGGGGAGAGAAGAGCACCATGCCGAAGCGTCTGCTCTGACGAACCCAGGAGACCGTCTCACCCACCGCACCCACCACAACGAGGGGAAGCCACACCCCCAGGAAACACTCCTGCTCCGACCAGCCGAGACGCCCCACCCACCACGAGAGGAACGTCCCCAGAAACACGAGGAGACCCCACAAGAAGAAGGCCCAGGCCTCCACCAGAGGATACCCCTCCCGCTCCGTGAGGATACGCTTTATCTCCTTGATGTCCTCGAGGTACTGTTCGAGCTCCCTGTCCATACCGCCTCCACTTTGCATCACAAAACGACTTTGCAATACAAAGTATACGCCACAAAACCCCTCCTGTCAACACCCCTCAGACAGAACCGTCCTCACTCCCCGCCGAGGAGCACCTCGATCAGCCGTTCCAGGTCGTCCTTGGAGAAATAGGCGATCTCCACCACCCCCCGCTCGAGCGAACCCTTGATCCGCACCTTGGTCCCCAAGCGCTCGATACACCGATCCTCCAAATCCCTGAGAAAGGGATCCCTCGCGCGCTCATCCGCCGGCGTCTTCCGACCCGCGGCATCCCCCGCAACCCTCGCAGCCCGACGCTCCGCCTCACGCACCGAGAGCCCCTCCTTCACGATCTGGGAGAACAAGCGCCTTCGGCCCTCATCATCCGGCACGGAGAGGATGGCCCTCGCATGCCCGGGCGTGATCGTCCGCTCGTCGAGCGCCCGCTGCATCTCCTCGGGAAGCTGGAGCAACCTGAGGGCATTGGCGATCACGGGCCTGCTCTTTCCCAACCGCTCTGCGAGTTGCTCCTGCGTGAGGCCTGCGTGCTCCATGAGGGCACGGTAGGCTTGTGCCTCCTCGATGGGGGTCAGATCCTCCCGCTGGATGTTCTCTATGAGGGCGATCTCCAGACGCTCCTGCTCAGTGAAGGAACGGACGATCACCGGTACGGTCGTACGCCCTGCGAGCTTCGCCGCCCTGTATCGCCGCTCCCCTGCCACGATCCTGAACTTCCCCCCGGGAAGCTCCTCCACGAGGAGCGGCTGGAGCACCCCCTTTTCTTTGATCGACCTCGCCAGATCCTCGAGCGCCGCCTCGTCGAAGTGCTTCCGCGGCTGTCCCTCCTGAGGGACCAGACGCTCCACCTCCACCTCCCGGAGCGAACCCTCCTCTTCGGAAAAATCGAGCCCTCCCCCCAACAAGGCGTCGATCCCCTTGCCCAGTCCTCGCTTAGCCACGGGACAGCACCTCCTCTGCGAGTTTCTTGTAGCTCTTCGCCCCGATGCTCCCCGGATCATAGAGATTTATGGGAAGCCCATGCGAGGGCGCCTCGGACAGACGCACGTTGCGCGGAATGATCGTCCTGAACACCTTGCGGCCGAAATGGCCCACCACATTCTCCACCACCTCATGTGCGAGCCTGGTACGCGAATCGAACATGGTGAAGATGATACCCCCTATCGTGAGAGAGGGATTGAAGCGCTGTCTCACCCGATCCACCGTGGAGAGGAGGAGAGAGAGCCCCTCGAGGGCGAAGTACTCGCACTGGAGCGGAATGTAGACCGTCTCCGCCGCCACGAGCCCGTTCACGGTGAGCACCCCCAGAGAGGGAGGAGAGTCGATGAACACATAGTCATACGAAGCCTTCACCTCGGAAAGGGCTTTCTTCAACAGGAACTCCCTCCCCTCCACATCGACCAGTTCCACATTCGCTCCGGTGAGGTGGATGGTGGAGGGGATCACCTCGAGACGATCCACCGGCGTCGCATGGATCGCCCGGGAGATCTCCGCATCTCCCCTCAACACCTCGTAGATGGTGGGGAGCTTTCCCCGGGCCCCCACACTGCTCGAGAGATTCGCCTGGGGATCGAAGTCCACGAGGAGCACCCGCTTTCCCATCTCGGCGAGATAGGCTCCGAGGTTCACCGCCGTTGTGGTCTTTCCCACTCCACCCTTCTGGTTCGCGAACACCACCACCATGCGGAAAGTATATCCCAGAGAAAGAGAAAATGAAAGAGTCGCCCCCTCACCTTGATAGGTCCGTCCGGACTCGCTACATTTGTATATAACGACACATGCCACGGAGGACACGACGAGATGACCAAAACGGACGTCGAAAAGGTGATCAACGAGATCCGACCGGCACTCAAGGCCGACGGCGGGGACATCCAGCTCCTGGAGGTGACGGAGCAGGGGGTGGTGAAAGTCCGCCTCACCGGAGCATGTCACGGCTGCCCCATGTCCCAGATCACCCTCAAACAGGGGGTGGAAGCGTATCTCAAGAGAAAACTCCCCGAAATCTCCTCGGTGGAAGCGGTGTAAACCTATACCTTATACCCCGCCCTGCCGATACAAGAACCAGAAGAAAGGGCCTGCCATGGACATGTCACATCTTCCGAAGCCAGTGTTTGCAGCCTTTCCAAAAGTGGAACTCCATCGACACCTGGAGGGAACCTTCTCAGGGAAGGCCCTTCACGCCATCGCCCTGAGAAACGGCCTCGAGGTCCCCTCGGATTACGAGGAATTCAAGAAGGCCGCCCAGTTCCCCAGGGATTCCGAACCCGACTTCCTCACCTTCCTCTCCAAGTTCCGGACCGACTGGTACAGGTCACTGGAGGACGTCGAGGAGATCACCTATCACTCGGTGAAGGAAATCGCCCGGGACGGCATATTCTACATCGAACTTCGATTCTCCCCCGAACACTTCGCCCTCAACAACGACTTCGATCGGCAGGAGGTGACCAGACTCGTCATAGAGGCGGGCAACACCGCGGCCAAAGAGGCCGGATTCCACATCCGTTACCTCATCACCTTCAATCGAAACAAACAGGACCAATACCAGATGCTCGAACTCTACGAGAAGATCCGGGAGCTCGACATCCCGGAGATCGTGGGCATAGACCTCGCAGGTGACGAGCTTCACTACGGACCCGAACTCTTCACGGACTTCTTTCGGCGCATCAAGAAGGACGGCCGCTACAAGAGCACCATCCATGCGGGAGAGGTGACACCTCCGGAGGAGATCTGGAAGGCGATCAAGACGCTCGGTGCGGACAGGATCGGACACGGCACCTCCGCGATCCACGACGAATCGCTCCAGGACTATCTGAAGGAACACTTCATCGCCCTCGAGCAATGCATCACATCCAACTACCAGACCGGCGCCTGGACGGATCCCGGGACCCACCCCTTCGGAAGACTCTACAAAAGAGGGGTTCCCGTCACCCTGAACTCCGACGATCCCTTCATCCAGGACACCGATCTCACCGACGATTACATGAAGGCGGCAGCCGCATTCGGTCTCGATTTCAATGACTTCTCGGAGATCAACCGATGCGCCCTCCGATCATCCTTCCTCCCGGAGACGGAGAAAAAGGCCCTGCTGGTCGAATACGAAAAAGCCCTTGAAGCGTTTTTCCTCTCCCATCCCACACAGTAAGACTCTTCACCAGACCAAAAACAAGGGGGACTGTTTCACGTGAAACAGTCCCCCGTTTCCCACCGCTCCCGGCGGATCATTTCTCCCTTGCCACCCTGTCCACAGAGACCACATAGTCCGGTTTCTCGAGATTCACCACCTTCACGCCCGCCGCCTGTCTCCCGAGCACGGAGATATCCTTCACCGCGAGCTTGATGATGTTTCCCTGAGCCGTCACGATCATCACATCATCCTTGGCCTCGACCGACAGCACCGCCGCGAGTTCTCCGGTCCGAGCCGACACCTTATAGACGATCTGTCCCTTCGTACCCCTCCCGTGCGCCGTGAACTGGGAAAACCCCACCCGTTTCCCGTATCCTCCGGACGTCACGAGGAGGAGATCCTTCCCCTCTTCCACCGGGACCGCCCCGCACACCTCGTCCCCGGGTTCCAGCTTCACGGCCGTCACACCCCTTGCCGCCCTCCCCATGCTCCTGAACTCCTCCTCCTTGCAACGCAACCCGTGCCCCCTCCTGGTCACGATCATCACCTCCCCCTTTCCTTCCGTGAGAAAGGCGTCTACCAGATAATCCCCCTTCTCGAGCCCTATCGCGATCACCCCCCGCGTCCGTGCGTTCGAGAGGGCCGGCACCGGAAGCCTCTTGGCGAGCCCCTTCGCGGTGATCATGAATACCTCACGCTCCTCCTCGAAGGTCTCCACCGAGACCACCGCACTCACCTGCTCATCAGGCGACAACTGGACGAGACTCCTGATGCTCTTCCCCTGCGAGACCCTCGACCCTTCGGGAATCTCATGCACCTTGAGATAGTAGGCCTTGCCTTCATTGGAGAGAAACAGGATGTAATCATGCGTGGAGGCCACGAAGAGGTGGGACACCACGTCGTCCCCACTCAGCTTTCCACCCATGAGCCCTTTGCCCCCCCTCCCCTGACGCCTGTAGGCACTCACCGGCATCCTTTTGATCAAACCATCACGGGAGACGAGGACCACCATGTCCTCCTTCTGGATGAGGTCTTCGATATCGAGATCCTCCGCCTCCTCCGCCACGATCTCGGTCCGCCGCTCGTCGCCGTATCCTTTCGCGAGCTCGAGCGTCTCATTCTTCACCACCTCCAGTATCTTCCTCTCGCTCCCGAGGAGCTCCTTGAGCTCTTCTATGAGCTTGAGCGTGGCCTCCAGCTCTTCAATGATCTTTCTCGTCTCGAGGCTCGTGAGCTTCTGAAGCCGCATATCGAGGATCGCCTGTGCCTGACGCTCGGAAAGCCCGAATCGACGCATGAGATTGTTCCGGGCGCTGTCCACCGTTCGCGATTTCTTGATGATCGCGATCACCTCGTCGATATTGTCGAGTGCGATCTTGAGCCCCTCCAGGATATGAGCCCGTTCCTCCGCCTTCCGGAGATCGTACTGCGCCCTCCTGGTCACCACCTCCTTCCTGTGGGAGATGAAATGCTGGATGATCTCCTTCAAGGTGAGGGTCTGCGGTTTTCCTCCCACGAGGGCCAGGGCATTCACGTGAAAGGTGGTCTGGAGCGGGGTCATGGAGAAGAGCCGGTTGATCACCACTTTGGGGATCACCCCTCTCTTGAGCTCGAAGACGATCCTGAGCCCATTCCTGTCGGACTCGTCCCGGATCTCCGATATCCCCTCTATCTTCTTGTCCCTCACCAGGGAAGCCACGCGCTCGAGGAGACTCGACTTGTTCACCGCATAGGGGATCTCGGTGACCACGATCGCTTCCCTCCCCGATCTGAGGGTCTCGAGCGAAAGGCGGGCCCGTACCACCACCCCGCCCTTTCCCGTGAGGTACGCACTCCGTATCCCCTTCTTCCCGAAGATGATGCCTCCCGTGGGGAAATCGGGCCCCTTCACGTAGCGGAGGAGGTCCTTGGGCGGGATCTCGGGGTTGTCTATCACCGCGGCGATCGCCCTGCTCACCTCGCCGAGGTTGTGGGGAGGTATGTTGGTGGCCATCCCCACGGCGATCCCGCTCGCTCCATTGATCAACAGGTAGGGCACGGCCGCAGGGAGCACGGCGGGCTCTTTCAGGCTCTCGTCGTAATTGGGAACGAAGTCCACCGTCTCCTTGTTGATGTCCCTGAGCATCTCCTCGGCGATCTTGTGGAGCTTCGCCTCCGTATACCTCATCGCCGCAGGGGGATCGCCGTCTATCGATCCGAAATTCCCTTGGCCGATGACCATCGGGTACCTCATGGAGAACTCTTGGGCAAGCCTCACGAGGGCATCGTAGATACTCTGGTCCCCATGAGGATGGTACTTACCGAGCACGTCACCAACGATACGACCGCTCTTCTTGAACGGTCTGTCGTGTCTGAGTCCCATCTCGTACATCGCATAGAGGATGCGCCTCTGCACCGGCTTGAGCCCGTCCCTCACGTCGGGAAGAGCCCGGCTCACGATGACCGACATCGCATAATTGAGATAGGATTCCTTGATCTCCTCTTCTATGGGAACAGGAACGACCTTCCCTTTCAGATCAGCCACGGAACACTCCTCGTAAAGATAAAGTCTTCATCCCGATTTCAGGGGATCTCACACATCGAGGTTGGTAACGAACAGGGCGTTTTCCTCGATGAACTTGCGCCTCGGAGCCACCTGATCACCCATCAGGGTGGTGAAGACCTCCTCGGCCTCCACCGCATCCTCCACCCGGATCTGTATGATGTTCCGGGTGGCAGGATTCATGGTGGTCTCCCACAGTTGCTCCGGATTCATCTCCCCCAGCCCCTTGTACCGCTGTACGTTTATTTCGTCCTTCTTGTATTTCTTGGCAAATCTCTCCAATATCCTGTCCCTCTCCTCGTCGGTATACGCATACTCAACTTCGTTCTTCACCCATACCTTGTAGAGGGGTGGCATGGCGATGTACACATGCCCCCTCTCCACGAGTTCCTTCATGTACCGGTAGAAGAATGTGAGGAGGAGGGTCCGGATATGGGAACCGTCCACATCGGCATCGGCCATGATGATGACCTTGTGATAGCGGAGTCTGCTGATGTCGAACTCGGTCCCGATACCGGTCCCCAGAGAGGCGATGATGGGATAGAGCTTGTCGTTGGTGAGGACCTTCTCCATCCTCGTCTTCTCCACATTGAGCATCTTCCCCCAGAGGGGAAGGATGGCCTGGAACTCCCTGTCCCTCCCCTGTTTCGCGCTCCCCCCGGCAGAATCGCCCTCGACGATGAAGATCTCACACTTTGCGGGATCCTTCTCGATACAGTCGGCGAGCTTTCCCGGGAGATCCATGCTCTCCAGCACGCTCTTCCGTCTCGCAAGCTCCCTCGCCTTCCTCGCCGCGATCCTGGCCCTCGCGGCCTGCACCACCTTCTCCAGAATAGCCTCGCCATCCTTCGGGTGCCTCGCGAAGTGGGCCTGCAACTGCTCGTACACGAACGATTCCACGATCCCTTTCACATCCGAATTGCCGAGCTTCGTCTTGGTCTGTCCCTCGAACTGCGGCTCGGGCACCTTGATGGAGAGGACCGCGGTGAGCCCCTCTCTCACATCGTCACCGGAGAGGGTGTCATCGAGCTTCTTTGCGAACTTCGACTGCTTGAAGAGGTCATTGAGACACCTGGTGAGGGCGGACCTGAAACCCACCACGTGCGTACCCCCCTCCTTCGTGTTGATGTTGTTGACGAAGGAGAAGAATGTCTCGGTGTACGAATCGTTGTACTCGATGGCGCACTCGATTTCCACGTGGTCTCTCGCGCCCTCGAAGTAGATCGGTTCCTTCTGCAGCGAGGTCCGGTTCTTGTTCAGGTAGGCGACGAATTCCCTCAACCCGCCCTCATACTTGAAGACGTGTTCCTTCACCCTCTTCGTCCTGAGATCCCGTATGACGATCTCGATCCCCTTGTTGAGGAAGGCAAGCTCACGCAACCGCTGTGAGAGGATGTCGAAACTGAATTCAGTGGTCTCGAAGATCTCAGCGTCGGGCTTGAATCGGGTGGTGGTGCCCGTACGATCGGTCCGACCCCTCACCTCCACCGGCCCGAGGGGGACCCCCCTCTGATACCGCTGCACATGGATCTTTCCGTCCCTGTGTACCTCCACCTCGCACCACTCGGAAAGCGCGTTCACCACCGAGACACCCACTCCGTGCAGCCCGCCGGAAACCTTGTAGGTCTTCTTGTCGAACTTCCCCCCCGCATGGAGCCGGGTCATCACGAGCTCAAGGGCGCTCACCTTTTCCTCGGGATGGAGATCCACCGGAATACCCCGACCATCGTCCGTGACCGTGACCACGTTCCCGGGCTCGATCACCACCTCTATCCTGGAGCAGACACCGGCGAGCGCTTCATCGATACTGTTGTCCACCACCTCGTACACGAGGTGGTGGAGCCCCTCTTCCCCGGTGGACCCGATATACATCCCAGGCCTCTTTCGCACCGGCTCGAGTCCTCTGAGGACCTGTATCTGTTCTGCGGTATAACTCATGGAGCATCCTTGGTAAGAAGAAGATGGCCCCAGTATACGCGCTCCCGAGTCCAATATCAACAGGTCTACAAGTATAGACCGATAAAGCAATAACAATAATGTGGAAAAAATGTGGAAAAAAAGAAGATTTTCTTCGAATTTCCCGCACCCTTCGTGTGAATTCAGCTCACCATGCGCTCGAAATTCCATGAGTTTCTTATATTTACTTTTTATACAATGGAATAGGAAAAACAATGCCTTTTCGTTCGTCTTGGATCTCTACAAAGCACCGTTTTTGTGGTATACTTACGTTTGTTTTA